>CAVWSG010000009.1:0-241389 GCA_963757745.1 uncultured delta proteobacterium | reverse complement strand
ACATCCCCATCGCCAGGGTGACCGAGGGCTACCTCGCCGCGCTGCAGGCGCTCCGCGAGCTCGACATCGACGTGGCCGGCGAGTTCTTGCACATGGCCGCGCAGCTCGTGCTCATGAAGAGCAAGCTCCTCCTGCCGCGCACCGAGCTCGCGGAGGATGCGCCGGGCGAGGAGGTCACCGGCCCGGACCCTCGCGCCGAGCTGGTGCGGCGCCTCCTCGAGTACCAGAAGTACAAGGCGGTGGCCGAGGAGCTGGGGAGCCACGACCTGCTCGACCGCGACGTCTTCGCCCGCCGCGTGCGGACGCCGGCCATGCCGCTGCCGGAGGGTCCGGAGGGGCTGGCCGACGTCTCGGTGTTCAAGCTCATCGAGGCGCTCGACCGGGCGCTCGCCCACGCCCGGCCGGAGGTCGACCGCGAGGTCTTCACCGACCGGCTCTCCATCACCGACGCCATCGGCCGGGTGGCCGAGCTCTTGCGAGCGCGCGGCGCCATGGATTTCGAGGAGCTTCTGATCGCCACCGCCCCGGACGGAGAGGCCACCCGCGCCTCGGTGGTGGCGACCTTTCTCGCCATCCTGGAGATGGCGAAGCTGAAGCTCGTCCGCGTCTCGCAGGCCGCCCACGATGGCGCCGGCGAGGGCGAGATCCGGGTGGAGCCGAGGCCCTCGCTGGGGGAGGGCGCCCCCGTGGCCATGGAGGACTACCGGTGAATGAAGAGCGAGAGGGCGCCGAGGGCCTGGAGCGCCTCGAGCAGGTCGAGGGCGAGAGGGTTTCCGACGCCGCGTCGACGCCCACCGAGCCGCGGGGCGCGGGTGGACCGCCGGAGGCGGGTGAGCTGCCGGGTGCGGAGGCCGGAGCGCAGGTGGCGGAGGGCGTCTCGCCCGCCGAGCTGGCCGCGCTCCAGGCGGCGGAGGACGCCAAGGGTGACCCCGAGCTCGACGAGATCGCGCCGGCCGCCATCGAGGTGGCCGAGGGCGAGAGGGAGGAGCCCTTCGAGAAGCTGGCGGCGCAGGCGAAGCGGCTCGGCCCGGCCGCGGTTCGCAACGTGCTGGAGGCGCTCCTCTTCCTGGCGGAGAAGCCACTCGGCGTGGACGAGCTTTGCGCCGTCACCGGGCTCGAGCCGGCGCGGGTGCGCAAGGGGCTCGACGAGCTCTCCGGCAAGCACCGCGAGGGGGCGTCGGGGATCGTGTTGCACGAGGTGGCCGGCGGCTGGCAGCTCCGCTCGGCGCCGGAGGCGAGCGCCTTCGCCCGCCGATTCCTGCGCGTGAAGCCACAGCGGCTCACCCGGGCGGCACTGGAGACCCTGGCGCTGGTGGCCTACCGCCAGCCCGTCACCCGCCCCGAGATCGAGGACATCCGCGGGGTCGACTCGGGCGCGGTGGTGAAGGCGCTCCTCGAGCGGAGGCTCATCAAGATCCTCGGCAAGAAGGAGGAGCCGGGCCGCCCCATCCTCTACGGCACCAGCCGCGAGTTCCTGGAGTTCTTCGCCCTGAAGGACCTGGCCTCGCTGCCAACCCTGCGCGAGTTCCACGAGCTCTCCGAGGAGCACCGCGACATCGTGGAGAAGGAGGCGCCGCCGGACCCCGCTCCGCGCCTCGACGGGCTCGTCGCCGAGCTCTCCGACCCGGCCTTGCGCGCGGCCATGGCCACGCGGAGCGCCGAGGGCGACAAGGCGCTCGAGGAGCTGGAGGCCGCCATGGAGACGGCCGAGTCGAAGGGCCGCGCGGCGGCGGCGGTGCTGGAGCCGCGCCCCGACCCTGCTGCTCCGCCCGCGGGGGAGGGGAGCTCCCCGGCGGCCGGCGCGGATTCCGGAACCGCCCCTGGAGATGACCATGCGTGAAAGACGCCCCCGCGCCCGAGGCGCGGGGAAGCAGAGCGCCACCCGCCGAACCGCGGCGGGAACGGCTCCCTCGCGCCGCGCGCCCGCGGAGAGCTCCGCCGGCCCTCCCGCGAGGCAGGGCGAGCGGCTGCAGAAGTTCCTCGCCTCGGCCGGCGTGGCCTCTCGCCGCAAGGCCGAGGAGCTCATCTCCGCCGGCCGGGTGACGGTGAACGGCGAGAAGATCACCGAGCTCGGCAGCAGGGTCGAACCGGGCCGCGATTTGGTGACCGTCGACGCCAAGCTCGTCTCGGCGCGCGAGGAGGAGCGCTACCTCCTCCTCTACAAGCCGGCCGGCTGCGTGACGACGCTCTCCGACCCCGAGGGGCGCCCCACCGCCGCCGACTACCTGCGCGACATACGTGAGCGGCTCTTCCCGGTGGGCCGGCTCGATTATGACGCCGAGGGGGCGGTGCTCTTCACCACCGACGGCGACCTCGCCCAGCGCCTCTCACATCCCCGCTACGGCCATGAGCGCACCTACCTCGTGAAGGTGAAGGGTGACCCGGAGACGGCCCAGCTCGCCCGGATGCGCGAGGGGGTGCGGCTGGAGGACGGGCCGGCGAGGGCGCTGGAGGTGACCCTCCACGAGAGGGCCGAGAAGAACACCTGGATCCGTCTCGTGGTGGGGGAGGGGCGTTTCCACATGGTGAAGCGCCTCTGCGAGGCGGTGGGGCTCCAGGTCCTGCGCCTCTTCCGCCCCGAGTTCGGCGGCGTGTCGGTGCAGGGGCTCCGGCCCGGCCGCTACCGCCAGCTCGGCCCCGATGAGGTGGCCACCCTGCGCGCCGCCGGAGGCGACGGCCCGCCCCGGCCGCGGAGCGACCGGCCCCTGCCCAAGGCCGCCCGCCGCCACGGCCATGGCCCCCCTGCTCCGGGCGCGACGCTCCGTAAGCCCGCCTCTTCCGGCGGGCGAGGGGGCTAGGGCTGAGGGGAGCCAGAAGTTGTGCACGGCTCTCTTTCCTCCAAAAGGGTCTGTCTCCACTTCACGCGGCGCAGAGGGTGTAAAGCCGGGGCCACATGGGTGATGTCATCGTCCTCGACGAGAGCCTCGGCGCGGCCGGCGAGGTGTTGCGCGCGGCGCTCGCCCTGTCTGCCGCCACCGGCCGAGCCTTCGTGCTCCACGGGGGCGGGGAGCGCCTCCCTGCGCAGCTTCGCCCGCAGCAGCGCGCGGCCGTCCTCGCCGCGGCCCAGCTCTGCCGGGCCGAGGTGAGCGGAAACGAGGCCGGCTCCGCCCGGCTCACCTTCGCACCCACCGAGCGGCCGGTGGGAGGCGAGCACGCCTTCGACGCGGGCGAGGGGGGGTCGGCCACCCTGCTCCTGCAGACGCTGTGCTGGCCGCTCGCGCTCGCGGGTGCACCCGCGCAGCTCACGGTGCGCGGCGCGACCCATGCGTCCCACGCACCCACCTTTCACGACCTCGCCCTGGTGTGGGCGCCGGCCGTGGCCCGCCTTGGCTTCAGGTTCGACCTGGAGCTCCAGGCGGCCGCCTTCGAGGGCGAGCCCGGGGGCGAGCTCACCGCGCGGATCGCTCCCGCCCGCGCCATGCCGCCCCTCGACCTGCGCCACCGAGGAACCCTCTCCGAGGTCGAGGTGGTGGCGAGCGTGGGGGGCTTGCCGTACGCGGCGGCCGAGCGGCTGGCGGAGGGCGCGGCGCGCCGGCTGCGGGGCATCGGCGTGGCCTCCCAGACGACGCGACTGCCGCTCCCCACCCGCGGCTCGAGAGGCTGCCACCTCCTGCTCGTCGCCACCTTCGACCGGGTGCGGGTGGGCTTCGGCGCGCTGGGGGGGCGCGGCGAGGCGCCGGAGGCCTGCGCCGAGAGCGCCGTGGAGGCGTGCCGGACCTTCCTCGAAGGAGGCGCGGCCCTCGACGCCTTCACCGGCGAGCAGCTCCTCCTGCCCGCGGCTCTCCTCGCCGCCGGGCGCGTGCCGCCGCCGGAGGGCGTCGTCCCGTCGGTGCGCTTCACCGCCGCCGCCCTGTCGCGCGGCCTCTTGGCGGTGGCCGAGGTGGCGCGCCGCTTCCTCTCGGTCGAGGTGTCCGTGGTGGGCCGGGAAGGCCAGGAGGGCGAGGTGCGCGTCCAGCCGCCGGGCGCGGGCGTCGAGGTCGCGCCGCTCCCGGCCTGAGCGTTGACTCGGCGCGTGAAGGTGGAGGGCTCAGAGCAGGCGCTTCAGCCGGAACCACCACCACAGCGCCGGTGGGAAGAGGAGGGAGGAGACCACCACCAGCGGCCGGGCCAGGGCGGCCGGCAGGATCTCCAGGTTCATGCCGAACCAGCCCACCAGGAAGTTCAGCGGGAGGAAGATCACCGTCACCACGGTGAGCCGGGCCATGACCAGGTTCAGGCGGTTGTTCGCCAGGTTGAGCTGCACGTCCATGGCCGAGGCGAGGAGGTCGCGGCCGACGTCGATCTCCTCGTTCACGTGGAGCAGGTGGTCGAGCACGTCGCGGAAGTAGGGCGAGGTGGCGGGGCGGACCAGCCCCTCGGCCGGGCGCTGCAGCGAGGCGAGGAGATCGCGCTGCGGGGCGAGGGAGCGGCGGAGGAGCGCGTGCGTCCGCCGTGCATCGAGGAGGCGCGGCATCACCCCGGTGTCGCGCCCGTCGCCCCCCACCACCTCTTCCACCAGGTCCTCGAGGTCGTCGGCGAGGGCGTCGGCGAGCGCCAGGTGGGCGTCGGTGAGCGCGTCGAGCAGGAGGTAGAGGACGTGGTCCGGGCCGCGCGCCAGGAGGTCGGGGTTCCTCGCGCACCGCTCGAAGACGGCGTCGACCTCACCGAGCCCGGCGGTGTGCACGGTGACGAGCGCCTCGTGCGTGAGGAAGATGTGCAGCTCGCGGAGCTGCAGGCCGTCGTCCTCCGGCGTGGGGCCGATGCGGTGGAGCACGAGGAAGAGCGTGCCCGGGTAGGCGTCGAGCTTGGTACGCTGGCCCTCTTGCGCGCAATCCTCCAGGGCGAGCGGGTGGAAGCCGAACCTCTCGCCGAGGAGCTCGAGGAGCGCCGGCTCCGGCGCGAGATCGGCGAAGAGCGGCACCCCGGGGGCGAGCCCCTCCACGCCCGCGAGGCGGGCCTCCCCACCCTCCAGCCGCACCACCCTGGCCATCCGCCCCTCCCTCGGCCAATCCCGGCGCCCGATCCGGCCCGAGGCGGGCGAGCCGGGGCCGGCGAGAAACAGCGCGTCCATCATCGCACCTCCGGTCGACCGCGGTGGAGCGCGTTGCTCGCAGCAGCGCTCCTCGCCGCGACGGCCTGCGCGGTGCACCCGCCGCCCAGCGCGCCACCCTCCGGAAGCGCCCCCCGCGCCGTGCTCGAGGAGCTCGTGAGCGCGCTCCAGGCGGGCCGGTTCGGGGCGGCCTACCCGCTCCTCACCGCCCGCTGGCGCGCCGCCTCGACCCCGCGCCGGCTCGGGGCCGACCTCGCGGCCTCGGGCGAGGTGGGGCGCGCCTCGCTCGAGCGGCTGCGCGCCCTCCTCGACGCCGGGGACGCGCCCGAGGTCCGTGGAGACGAGGCGCTCCTCGCCGTGGGGGAGGGGCGCGCGGCGCGGCTCCGGCGCGAGCAGGGGGCCTGGCGGGTCGACGCGCTCGAGTGAGGCCTTGCGCGTTGTGGCCTGCGGCGGCCGCGGCTATAGGTAGCGCCCGATGACTTTCGACACCGATCGCGCGCTCTCCGCGCTGAAGAAGGTGATGGACCCCGAGCTGCACCGCGACCTGGTGACCCTTGGCATGGTGAAGGATTTCCGCGTGGAGGGGGCGGCCTCGCTCACGGTCGAGCTCACCACCCCCGCCTGCCCGCTCCGCGAGACCATCGGCAAGGATGTGGAGACCGCGCTGCGCGCGGCTGGCGCCTCGGCCGTGCACATCCGATGGAGCGCGCAGGTGCGGTCGGCGCCGGGCGTGGCGGAGGGCGGGCTCACCCCCGGGGTGAAGAACATCGTCCTCGTCGGCGCTGGCAAGGGAGGCGTCGGCAAGAGCACCGTTGCCATCAACCTGGCCGTGGCGCTGAACCGGCTCGGCGCACGGGTGGGGCTGCTCGACGCCGACATCTACGGGCCTTCACTTCCGGTGATGGCCGGCACCAGCGAGCGGCCGCGCTCGCTGGACGGCAAGAAGCTCGAGCCGATCGAGGTGCTGGGCCTCAAGGCCATGTCCATCGGGTTCCTGGTCGAGGAGGATCAGGCGCTCATCTGGCGCGGCCCCATGGTCACCGGGGCCCTGCTCCAGCTCCTGCGCGACGTGAACTGGGGCGAGCTCGACTACCTCATCCTCGACCTGCCCCCCGGCACCGGCGACGTGCCGCTCACCCTCGCCCAGAACGTGAAGGCGGCCGGGGTGGTGCTCGTCTCCACGCCGCAGGACGTGGCGCTCGCCGACGTCATCCGGGCGAAGCTCATGTTCGACAAGGTCTCCATCCCCGTGCTCGGCATCGTGGAGAACATGTCGTCGTTCCTCTGCCCCCACTGCGGCCAGGCGACGAACGTCTTCGACCACGGGGGCGTCCGCCTCGCCGCCGAGAAGATGGGCATCCGCTTCCTCGGGGAGATCCCGCTCGACCTCGCGGTCCGTGAGGGCGGAGACCGAGGGGTTCCGATTGTGGCGGGACTGCCCGATGGCCCGCAGGCGCGGGCCTTCACCGAGGCCGCCCGGCAGGTGGCGGGGGCGGTCTCCACCCAGAACATGAAGGCGCCCAAGCTGCCGGTGATTGGGTAGCCGAGGGGCACCGTGGAGGAGGGCGCCGTGGCCGAGGACGAGCCGGCAGGGACGGCACACGAGAGTGCGCAACCGGAGCCCGGAGCGGGAAGGCCCAGCGCCGGCTCGGTGGTGGCCGACACGGTGCGCAAGGCACTTCTCACCGGGCTCGGGGCGGTGTTCCTCACCGAGGAGAACGCCAGGCGACTCGCCCGGGAGTGGAAGCTGCCGAAGGAGATCGTCGCCTACGCGGCGACGCAGGTGGGCGGCGCGCGCGACGAGATCCTCCGCGTGGTCACCGACGAGGTCCGCAAGTTCTTCGAGTCGCCGGCGCTGCGCCGCGAGGTGCTCCGGATGCTCGGCTCCATGTCCATCGAGATCCGCGCCGAGCTCTCCCTGAAGCCGGCCCAGGGGGGCCGCTCGGTCGAATCCGCAGGTGAAGGTGCACAGCGTGAAGCCGAAGTTGCGCCGCTCGCGCCACCCTCAGGAGGCCGCGACGCCGCCAGGCCCCGCTCCAGCTACGCCGTCGCCGGAGGAGGGGGAGGCGTAGGAGGAGGGGGAGGCGCACGAGGAGCGGCCGGGAGGCCGGGCAGGCTCACCGCGAAGCGCGTGCCCCGTCCGACCCGCGAGCGGACCTCGATCCGTCCCCCGTGGGCGTGCACGATGCCCCGCGCGATGGAGAGGCCGAGGCCGAGCCCTGCCTCCGGACCTCGCGGGGTGGCGGCGTCGCCCACCTGGTAGAGCCGGTCGAACAGGTGCTCGAGGTGCGCGGGGGGAATGCCCTCTCCATCGTCGCGGACGCCGAAGCGCACCCCGCCCCCGGCGCCCGGGGCGACGGCGACCCGCACCCGGCCCGAGGGACGCCCGTGGCGCTCCGCGTTGACGAGCAGGTTCGTCAGCACCTGGACGAGCTTCCGGCGATCTCCCCAGGCTGGCGGGGTGGCCCTGGCCACGCGCAGGCGCGCGCGCACCCCGCGCTCCTGGAAACGCGGCCGGAGGCTCTCGAGCGCCTCGCCCACGAGGGCGCCGACGTCGACAGCCTCGAGGTTCAGCTGGTCTCGCGTGAGCTCGTGCCTCGAGAAGTCGAGCAGCTCCTCGATGAAGGAGCGCAGGCGCTGGCCGCTCCCGGCCACGATCTCCAGGCAGGTGCGCTGTCGGGGGTCGAGCTCGCCGAGCTTCCCGCCGAGGAGGAGGTCGGTGTAGCCGAGCACGGTGACGAGCGGCGTCCGGAGCTCGTGCGACACGTTGGCGAGGAAGTTGTCCTTGCGCCGGTCGATCTCGCGCAGGGCCTCCACCGCGCGCCGGAGCTCGCCGGTGCGCCGGGCCACCTCGGAGGAGAGCCGGGCGCGCTCCGCGTGCAGCTCGGCGAGGAGCCTCGCGCGATCGAGGGCGATGGAAGCCTGGTTGGCGAAGGCTTCGAGCGCCTCGATCGGGCTCTGGAGGTGTCCGGGGGCGACCACCACCAGGGCGCCGGCGATCGCCTCGCCCCAGCGCAGGGGAGCCACCACCACCTGGCGGAGCCCGAGCAGCTTCACGATTCGCCGGGCCGCCGGGTCGCTCGCCCCGAGGAGCTGGCGAGCGGCCTGCTGCGGCCCCGAAGCCTTCACCGCCCGGCCGCGGCGCAGCGCCCGCTCGAGGAGCGAGGAAGGGCGGGGCTGGAGCTCGATCTCCGAGAGGGGGTGACCCAGCGCGCGCTCGACCACGCGCTGCAGGGGGGGCGCGAAGCTCGTCGACTGGTAGCGGAAGGGCTGAGGCCGGGAGAGGCCGCTCCGGGTGAGCACCGCCGCGTGGAGGCCGAGCCTGGCCAGCTCGCGACAGAGGAGGTCGAACAGGGCGTAAACGTCGGTCTCGAACATGAGCTGCGCGCCGGCCGCCTGCAGGGCCGACATCGACTCCCCGGCCCGGGTGGCGGCCTCGAGCTCGCGCCGGGCGCGGAGGGCCTCGCGCGCGCTCCTCTGCCGCCGCGCCTCGAGCTCGCGGAGGCGCCGAGCCGTCACCTCGCGCCCCTCGCCGGAGGCGCGCCCCGGCGCCCGGCCAGGGCCGGATCCCGCCGCGCGCCCGCCCCTTGGCGCGCGGACCCATCTGGCCGCTCGCGCGCTCCCCCATGGCGGGCGATCGTTCCACTTGGGCGACGCGTTGACAAGGCGTCGACCCGGCTCTTAAGGACCGTGCAAAAGGGGAGGCGGCATGGTGGTCGAGCGGATGGCGGTGGTGGGCGCGGGCCAGATGGGGGCCGGCATCGCCCAGCTCGCGGCACAGGCCGGCATCGAGGTCGCCCTGGTCGACGCCACGCCGGAGCTGGCCCGCGCGGGGGTCGAGCGCGTCGGCGCGATTCTCGCCAAGCTGGTCGAGAAGGGGAAGATGACGGCCGGCGACCGCACCGCGCTCCTCGCCCGGGTGAAGCCGGCCGAGCGGCTCGAGGATTGTGGCCGCGCGCAGCTCCTCGTCGAGGCGGTGGTGGAGGACGAGGGCGTGAAGAAGGAGCTCTTTCGCCGCGCCGACGCGGTGCTCCCGCCCGAGGCCATCCTCGCCTCCAACACCAGCTCCATCTCCATCACCGCGCTCGCCGCGGCCACGCGCAGGCCGGAGCGCACCATCGGCATGCACTTCATGAACCCGCCGCCGGTGATGGAGCTCGTCGAGGTGATCCGCGGGCTGCAGACCAGCGAGGTCACCTACCGCACGGTCCTCGACCTCGCCCGCCGCTTCGGCAAGACCACCGTCACCTCGCGCGACCGCCCCGGCTTCGTGGTGAATCGCATCCTCGTCCCGCTCCTCAACGAGGCGTGCTTCGCCCTGGAGGAGGGGCTGGCGAGCGCGGAGGACATCGACACCGGCGTGCGGCTGGGCCTGAACCACCCCATGGGCCCCCTCACCCTCGCCGACTTCATCGGGCTCGACACCGTGCTCTCCATCGCCGAGGTGCTCCACCGGGAGCTGGGTGACGACAAGTACCGCCCCGCGCCCATCCTCCGGCAGTACGTGGCGGCGGGCTGGCTGGGGCGCAAGAGCGGCCGGGGCTTCCACACCTACACCTGATGTGAACCGGCGGGCGCCGGCTGGGGGCTCACGTGACGGAACCGCGGAGCATCGGATGGCGCGTGGAGGAGGGCGTCGCCGTCCTCACCGTCGAGCGGCCCCGCGCGCTGAACGCCATCGACCGCGCCACCATGGCCGAGCTGTCCGAGGCGCTCGGCGCGGCGCGCGGGGACCCGAGCCTGCGGGCTCTGGTGGTCACCGGCGCCGGCGAGAAGGCCTTCGTGGCCGGGGCCGACGTTGCGGAGCTGGCCCGGCTCTCGCCCGCCGAGGCGCGCGAGCTGTCGGCCTTCGGGCAGCGCACCTTCGCCGCGCTGGAGGCGCTGCCCATCCCCACCGTGGCGGCGGTGAACGGCTTCGCCCTGGGGGGCGGGCTCGAGCTCGCCCTCGCCTGCGACCTCGTCTACGCCAGCGAGCGCGCGCGCTTCGGCTTGCCGGAGGTGACGCTGGGGCTCATCCCCGGCTTCGGCGGAACCCAGCGGCTGGCCCGGCGGGTGGGCCTCATGCGCGCCAAGGAGCTCACCTTCACCGGCGAGGCGATCGACGCCGCCCGCGCGCGCGTCATCGGCCTCGTGCTCGAGGTGCTCCCCCCCGACGCCCTCCTCCCGCACGCCCTGGCCCAGGCGCGCAAGATCGCCGCGCGCGGTCCGGCGGCGGTGGCCGCGGCGAAGCGCGTGATGGAGGCGGGTGCCACGCTCCACCTCTCCCTGGGATGCGCGCTCGAGGCCGAGGCCTTCGCGCTCCTCTTCTCCACCCACGACGCCGGCGAGGGGACCGGGGCTTTCCTGGAGAAGCGGCCGCCGGCCTTCACCGGCCGCTGACCTTCCGGAAGGCTTGGTCCGCCGCCCGAGAGGCACCCATGCACGTCGACCTCACCGAAGAGCAGCGCCAGGTGCGCGACCTTTGCCGCGAGTTTGCGGCGGCGGAGCTCATCCCCAACGCGCGGCGCTGGGACGAGGAGCACCACTTCCCCCGCGAGGCGGTGACGAAGCTGGCGGAGATGGGGCTCCTGGGGGTGGCGGTGCCGTCCGAGTGGGGCGGCGCCGGCATGGACGCGGTGAGCTACGCCATCGCCATGGAGGAGATCGCCCGCGGCTGCGCCGGCACGGCGGTGATCATGAGCGTCAACAACTCGCTCTACTGCGACCCGGTGCTGAAGTACGGCACCGACGAGCAGCGGCAGACCTACCTCGCGCCCTTCGCGCGGGGGGAGCGCCTGGGCTGCTTCGCGCTCACCGAGCCGATGAGCGGGTCGGACGCCGCTGAGATGCGTACCACCGCCGCGCTTCGTGGAGACGACTACGTCCTCTCCGGCTCGAAGAACTACATCACCAACGGCCCGCAGGCCGACGTGGTGCTGGTCTTCGCCATGACCGACCCGGCGAAGGGCCACCGGGGCATCTCCGCCTTCCTCGTGCCCACCGATGCGCCCGGCCTCACGCGCAGCAAGCCCGACGACAAGGTGGGCATCCGAGCCTCCGGCTCCTGCACCATCTACTTCGAGGAGTGCATGGTGCCGCGTCGCCAGCGGCTGGGAGGGGAAGGGGAGGGGTTCAAGGTGGCCATGTCCACCCTCGACGGCGGGCGCATCGGCATCGCTGCGCAGGCGCTGGGGATCGCCCGCGCCGCCCACGAGGAGGCCCTGGCCTACGCCAAGGAGCGCAAGGCCTTCGGCAAGACCATCGTCGTCGTTCCAGGCCATCCAGTTCATGCTCGCCGACATGGCCACCGAGATCGACGCGGCCCGGCTCCTCGTCTGGCGCGCGGCGGCGCTCAAGGACAAGGGGGTGCGCCACAGCGCCGAGGCGGCCATGGCCAAGCTCTTCGCCTCGGAGATGGCCGAGCGGGTCACCTCGCGCGGCATCCAGATGCACGGGGGGCTCGGCTACATGAAGGAGTGCGACGCCGAGCGCCACTGGCGCGACAGCCGCATCACCGAGATCTACGAGGGCACCAGCGAGATTCAACGCATGGTGATCTCCAGCGCGCTCCTCAAGGGGTGACCCCTGGACCTCGATCCCACCCCCGAGCAGGAGCAGGTGGCCGCCGCCGCCCGCGCCTTCGCGCGCGAGGTGCTGGCGCCGGGGGCCGCCGCGCGCGACCGCGCAGCGCAGTTCCCCACCGAGGTCATCCGCCAGCTCGGCGAGCTCGGATTCCTGGCGGTGAACGTCCCCGAGCGCGCGGGCGGGTCCGGCGCCGGGCCGGTGGCCTACGCCCTGGTGATGATGGAGCTCGCGGCCTCCGACCCCGCGGTGGCGGTCACGGTGGGCGTCACCAACATGGTGGGCGAGACCATCGCGCGCTGGGGCAAGCCGGGACAGGTGGCACGGTGCTGCCCCCGGCTCGCCTCCGCCGAGTGGATCGCCGGCGCCTTCGCGCTGTCGGAGCCGCAAGCCGGCAGCGACCCCGCGTCGCTCTCCACCCGTGCCGAGCGCCGCGGAGACCGCTGGGTACTCACCGGGGAGAAGCAGTGGATCACCAGCGGTGATCGGGCCGGCGTCTACATCGTGTGGGCGAGGAGCGACCCCGGCGCCGGGCGGCGAGGCATCACCGCCTTCCTGGTGGAGGCTGGCACTCCGGGGCTCGCGGTGGGCCGCCACGAGCAGAAGATGGGTATCCGCGCCTCGCCCACCGTGTCGATCTCCTTCGATGGCTGCGCGCTGCCGGAGAGCGCCGTGCTGGGCGCGCCGGGGGAGGGGCTCACCATCGCGCTCGCCGCCCTCGACGGAGGCCGCATCGGCATCGGCGCCCAGGCCACCGGCACGATGACCGCGGCCCTGGAGGCGAGCCTCGCCTACGCGCGCGAGCGGCAGACCTTCGGGAAGCCGCTCTCCGAGCACCAGGCCATCCGCTTCATGCTGGCCGACCTCGCCACCGACCGCGACGTCGCGCGGCTCCTCACCCTTCGCGCCGCGGCGCTGAAGGAGGCCGGGCACCCTTTCGGCCGCGAGGCAGCCATGGCCAAGCTCTTTGCCAGCGAGGCCGCCCAGCGGGCCGTCTCCCGGGCCGTGCAGCTCCACGGCGGGTACGGCTACATCGACGCCTACCCGGTGGCGCGACTCTTCCGCGACGCCCGGGTGCAGACCATCTACGAGGGCACGAGCGAGGTGCAGCGCCTCGTCATATCAAAATCGCTGCTAGGCTGAGTATCCGGGCGGTCGTCCTCCCCAGCATGCCCGTCCTCGTCCTCGGTCCGATCCTTCGTGCTGGACTTCATGACCTTCCCTCCACGGGCGGGTCCCTGCCTAGCCTTGCATGAGCATGCGCCACACTGATCGTCTCGGCCGCCGAGCTGGCCGCTGGGCCCCCCGGCCAGCGCACGGCAGCCCGTCTAGGATTTGCTGTGGCGTCCGGCGACGTTGTCGAGCCCTGCGCCTGGAGGGGGCGCGTCGCGCCGGCCCACGCTGCGCGGGCCGGCGTCTCGAGCTCGCGCTCCCGCTCCACATAACCGGAGGCGTCGCTCGGAGCCACCTGGACGAGCGGCCGGTTCCCTGGGCGCCGGTGCGTTGAAAACGAAAAATGGACTCGTTAGGTCGCAGGGATGCCGAGAGCGGGGGATGAGCGCGCGTTCCATTCGGTCGGACGCTCGTGGCCGTGGGCGAATGGCTACGCGACGCTCGCTCGTCGTGACGGGGCCCCATTGTGAGCTGCGCGGAGTACTCCTCGGGCGACCTCGCCAGGGCGACCGGCCAGACGGTCCGGGCCATCCGCTTCTACGAGGAGCAGGGGCTGCTCCGGCCGGCCTCCCTGAGCGAGGGCGGACACCGCCGCTACACCGCCGACGACCTCGACAAGCTGCACCTCATCGCCGACCTGCGGGAGCTCGGGCTGTCGCTCTGCGAGGTCCGGGCGATGCTCGAGCTCGGCTGCGCGTGTGCGAGCGAGCTCGAGCTCTCGTCGCGGCTCGCCGAGGTCCTGGCTGTCCACCTCGAGCACACCGAGCGGCGCATCGAGCGCCTCCACCGGATGAAGCGCGAGTTCTCGGAGGTGCTGGCCGTCGTCCGGGCTCGTCTCGGCCTCGCCAGCGGAGACGTCCACAGCTGCGCCTGTGCCGCGTCCGACGCGCTCGGCGACTCCCGCATCTCCAGGGTGGTGTCGAGGGCGTTCCTGGCGGCGGGCGCGCGTTCCGCGGCCGGCGAGGGGAACGAGCCCGAGCGGCCCCCAGCGCTCGAGCGGTGACGGACTGACGAGGTCCAACGCCTATTCGCCGAGCTCCCGCGCACCTGGCTTCGTCAGAGTGCGGCACCAGTTTTCGACGAGTCCGCTGGACCCGCGCCCCCGTCGAGTTGACATAATGTACATTATCAGACTCACGGCCAGGCCGGCGTGCCGTCTCCTGGAGTGATTGCACGGCCGCCCTCGGAGACCTCCGTCCCGCCCGTGGCGACGCGCCGCCGCGCCTCGGCGACAGCTCGAGCGTGCTCTCGTCGCCGGCTCAATCCCGGGGCAAGCCCGCGACGGCGAGCCCGTCCGCCAGACGCTCCATCACCGGGGACGGGAAAGGCCACGCCCGGCGCGCCACGCTCACGGTCAAGCTGGAGTCCTTGAGCAGCAGCCCGCGGACGGTCCTGCGCGCCTCGTCCCGCGCGCCGGCGTGCGCCGCCGCGGCGGCGACGACGCGCGCTCCCCAGAAAGAGTCCGGGTTCGCCTCCAGGCCCGCCTCCGCCCAGCGCGCCGCCGGCCCGTACCGGCCGGCGATGAAGTGCGCGCAGCCGATGCCGATGAAGGCGAGGTGGCGAATGGGCTCGAATGGCATGAGGTGGAGCGTTGTGGTGAACTGCCGCAAGGCGGTGGCCGCGTCTCCGGCGTAGGCGGAGGCCCAGGCACGGCGAGCCCAGGCCCAGGGTGAGCCAGGGTCGAGGGCCAGCGCGCTACCGAGGACGCGGTCGGCCTCGCCGAGGCGGTGCGCGAGGGTCAACGCGCCGCTGGCCAAGGTCAGGGTCAACGAATCCGACGGTGCAAGCTGGCAGGCCTCCCCGGCGAGCCGCACGGCGCGGGCCGTGTCGTCGGCCGGGGTCGAGCCGAAGTGCTGCGCCGCGCGCTGACCAAAGCACCAGGCCGCGAGTGCCTTCGGCAGGCCGTAGCTCGGGGCGAGCTCCTGCGCCTGCTCCATGTGCTCGAGCGCCCGGCGGCACGGACCAGGCGCCACCGCGAAGGCGGCGGGCAAGGCGCGCCAGGCGAGTCGGGTGGCCTCGTCCTCGACATCCTCGAAGGCGTCGGGCCTCGATTGCCGGATGCGCCGCAGCGTCTCCGACGGCAGCTCCCCGAAAGCCCGGCAATACTCCGCGGCGAAGCGGCCGAGCTGGCTGAAGCCGCTGTCCATGGCCACCCCGGAGACGGACGCGCGACCGTCGCTCGCGACGAGGGTGCGGCGGGAGTGGGCCAGGCGGGCCTTTCGCAACCAACCCAGCGGTGTCGCACCGAGGAAGCGCCTGAAGTGGCTCTCGAGCGTGCGCGGCGGCACGCCGGCGATCTGGGCGAGCGTGGAAAGCGAGACCGGCTTGCCGGGGTTGGCGAGCGCCCACTTCATGACCCGCACCACGTCGCGGGGCAGCGTGGCCGCATTCGGCGCGGCCGCATCCGGTACTCCTTCGCTGCGGACCGACCGTTCGATCATGGAGCACCCTGGCGGGCCACGGGCCGGGACGGATTCCCGGACCGGCGATGTGGACCTAACCGTTCCTTGCGAGAACTGCACAGGACGGCGGTCACTGGATCGCCGGGTAGGCCCCGCAGCCCCATCGTACCGGGAGCCACACAGCGCTCTTCCTCAGCGCGGTCGGGCCGCACGAGGGCGAGGAAATGGATCGAGCCACAGGGGAGCGCCAACCACCCGCAGGAGGGAACCAACATGCGTGTAGCCAAGAACGACGTCGAGGTGAGGATGCAGATCCCGGGGGCCGTCATTCGCCAGAGGATGGATCTCGGCGACGCGGCGGGGCTGGGCCCCATCAGCGGTGAGTACTTCTCCCTGTCCGCGGGGGTGGACACCACACCCCTGTTCCAGGGCCTGGAGGGGAACCTGTGCCAGTGCCCGCACTGGGGGTACGTCCTGCAGGGGGAGCTCACCACGACCGACGCGGCCGGCCGGCACGAGACCGTCAGGGAGAACGACCTCTTCTACTGGCCTGCCGGGCACAACGTGAAGGTCACCGCCGACGCCGAGCTCATCATGTTCAGCCCGCAGCGCGAGCACACGAAGGTGATCGATCACATGAAGGAGAAGGTGAAGGGGATGTAGACGCCGGCGCCGGCAAGGGGACTGCCGGCGGGCTCGCCTCACTGGTGGCCTCTTGGTCACGGGAAACAGGGGTCGGGCTCGTCGGCAGAGCCTCAAGGGTTGTCTCCAATGTCCTCGGCCACGCGTCAGCACCCGACCGCGAGAGGAGGCCGGGCGACTCCGCACCTCGACGCTCGCAGGGCGTGGAGTCGAACAGCTCTCGCTGTCGCCCGAGCACCTGCCGCTCGTGGTCGAGCAGCCATCGCTTGCGCTCCATGCCGCCGCCGTAGCCGGTGAGCGCGCCGGCTGCGCCGATCACGCGGTGACACGGGATGACGATGGAGAGCGGGTTCCGCCCGTTGGCGCCCCCGACCGCCCGAACCGCGCGGGGCCGGCCGAGGCGCGCCGCCACCTCGGCGTAGCTGCGCGTCTCTCCGAATGGAATCTCCTGGAGCGCCGCCCACACCTCGCGCTGGAAGGGCGTGCCCCTCGGCGCGAGCGGCAGCTCGAACGCGGTGCGCTCGCCGGCGAACCAGCCGCGGAGCTGCCGCGCCGCCTCGGCGAGCAGCGGGTCGGGCCCCTCCCCCTCTCCTTCACCCGACACCGCTGGGGTTGGCGCGTGGGTGTGCTCCTCCATGAAGACACCCATGAGCGCGCCATCCTCTGCGACCAGGCGCAGCCGCCCGATGGGGCTCTCCACCCACCGCTCATGCACCGCCATGCGCGCCTCCCCTCATGAAGCCGTTCCACAGGTGCATGACCGCGTAGGCTCGCCACGGTCGCCACTGTTCGCCGAGCGCCTCCGCCTCGCGACGCGACGAGACACCAAGGGCGCGCAGCACGCCGAGGTCGCCGGCCGGGAAGGCGTCGGGGTCGCCCAGCGAGCGCATCGCGATGAGCTCGGCCGCCCACGGCCCGATCCCTGGGATCTCCAGCAGCACGGCGCGGGCCGCCACCGGATTGGCCTCCCGGTGAAAGGACAGCCGGCCGGTCAGATGAGCGTCGGCGAGGGCGAGGATGCAGCGCGCTCGCGCGCCCGGCATGCCGAGCCTGGCGATGCGATCCTCGCCGGCCTCCGACACCGCTTCGGGCGCCGCGGAGAGGAGGTCGAGACCGGGGAACGGCGTCTCGATGGCGCCGCCCAGCGCCGCCGCCAGTCGGCCCGCGATGGTGGTCGCGGCAGCCACGCTCACCTGCTGTCCGGTGACCACCCTCACCGCCGCCTCGAAGCCGTCGAACGCTCCGGAGACGCGCAGCCCGGGGTGAGCTCGAAGAGAGGCTGCGAGCCGAGGGTCGCACCCGAGCACCGCGGCGACGGCATCGGGCCGGGCGTCGAGGTCGAAGAGCGCGCGCAGCCGGGCCACGAGGGGCATGAGCACGCCTGCGAGCGAAGGCGCCACCTCGACCTTCAGGGCGGGCCGCTCCTGATTGGCGGTGACCGACACCCAGCCCTGGTTTGCCCCGAGGTGGACCGTTCGGCGATAGGCGTCGCCCTCGACCTGCTCCACCCGGGCGGTACAGCGGCCGGCGAGGAAGCGGAGCTGGGTCTGCCAGTCGAACGGCGGCCGGTAGGCGAGCCGGAGTGTGAGCGACCCCGCGGCGCCCTCTCCGTGCGCCCGGCGGAACCCCGAGGGCGTCTGCCCCGAGCTCGACCGGAACGCTGCGTTGAAGCGGCGGAGGCTGGTGAAGCCGGCACCGTGGGCCACCTCGGTCACAGGGAGCGTGGTGTCGCGGAGGAGCTGCCGGGCGAGGCCGAGGCGGCGCGACTGCGCGAGCTCGAGCGGCGAGGCGCCGAGCTCCGCCTGGACGGCGCGGCGCAGGTGGCGGCTGGTGACCCCGAGTAGCGAGGACAGCCCTCCGACCGAGCCCTCGTTGAGGAAGCCTGCCTCGATGCGCGCCGCGGCCGCCGCCACCAGGCGCGACACGGCGTCGACCGGGCCCTCACCCGGGGCGAGCTCGGGCCGGCACCGGAAGCAAGCACGGTACCCTTCCCGCTCGGCCTCCGCGGCGCGGGCAAAGAACGTCACGCCGTCGCGGCGCGGGGTGCGGGCGGGGCAGATGGGCCGGCAGTAGATGCCGGTCGACCGCACGCCCGCGAAGAAGCGCCCATCGAAGCGGCGATCGCGCGCCGAGAGCGCGTGAAAGCAGGTGTCGGGGTCGAGCTCCACCTCCGACTCTCTACCAGGATCGTCCGACGCCGTCTGGCCGGAATCGGACCCGGCACCGAGCTGGCGAGAGCCCGGAGGCAGGCCGGCCGAGCTCAGTTCGGCGGCTCCCGCCACCGACGTATGCGTGGACGGCGAAGGCTGCTCGCTGCCGCCGCCGCTTCACCGCAGCGCCAGAACGGGTCAACCCTTCTTACACCGGGTCCGTGTTGTTTCCGTGACACGCCCCGGCGCACCGTTACGGTGAGAGGGCACCACCATGTCAGCAGCCACCTTTGCGAGTCTCGATCGCACGGCGATCGCGCACCTCCTCGAGTCGGGGAAGCATCTTCTCGTGCAGGGCGCGATGGGTCTCCACTCCTCCGACGGCCTGGCCGGCAAGGTGGCCGCGGCCCGCAGCGCCCGCTTCGCCTGCGCCGGCACCGTCTCCGGCGTCGGCAAGACGCCCGAGATGCTCCGCGCCGAGCTCCGACGGGCCCGGCACGAGGCGCCGGGCGGCTTCGTCGGCGTGAACCTGATGGCGGCCATCAACCATCAGGACTTCACCGACCTGGCCCGGGTGGCCATCGAGGAGCGCGTCAGCTTCATCGTGCAGGGCGCCGGAATCTCGCGCGAGATCGTCCGCTGGTGCCGCGAGGCCGGGACGCCCTTCGCCGGCATCGTCTCATCCGGGCGGCTCGCCGCCATGTACGAGCGATGGGGCGCCGAGCTCCTGGTCGCCGAGGGGGCGGAGGCCGGCGGGCACATCGGCGACATCGAGCTTCCCCTCCCCTCGCTCGTCGAGGAGGTGCTCGCCCACACCTCGCTGCCGGTGATCGCGGCCGGGGGCATCGACGGCACCGAGGTGGCCGCGCACCTGGCGATGGGGGTCGCCGGCGTGCAGCTCGCCACCCGCTTCATCGCCTGCAGCGACGGCGACGCGCACCCCGCGTTCAAGGAGATGCACCTCGGCAAGGACGACGCCGACGTGGTGGTCATCACGAGCTGTGTGAAGGGCATGAAGGCGCGCGCCGTGCGAAACGCCTTCACCGACGCGCTGGCCGCCGGGGAGCGCTTCCCCCCGCGCTCGAAGGCCTGGTTCTTCGGGCCGGGGGGGTATCGCGGCCGCCGGAAGGCCTGCATCGAGTGCCTGGCGCAGGGCATTTGCAAGTGCCAGGCGAGCGAGTTCCGCGAGAGCTTCTGCATCCAGGACGCGCTCCTTCGTGCGGTGAAGCTGGGCGACAGGACACTCGGCCTCTTCTACTCGGGGCAGAGCGTCACCAGGATCCCGGAGCAGGGTCTCGCCGAGCTGCAGTCGGCGCAGGAGCTCGTCTCCGAGATCGAGGACGGGGTGGCGATCTGGGAGGAGGCGCATCGCGCGCACGACCTTTTCCGCCCGCGTGGCGCGACGCACCTGGCCATGGCAGCCGTCTGAGAGCTCGCGGATCGCTCGAGGTTCCGCTGGAGCCGCTCGCTGCAGCCGCGGGCGCATCGCTCCGGGCTCATCGCCCGCGCTTGAACGCCTCTCGGCGGAGCAGGCTCAGCAGGTACTCGCTGAGCTTGTTCTCGAGGACCTTGAGGCCTACAGAGCGCATGGGCGAAAAGCAGCTCCTGGAAGCTACCGCGTCGAGCGGCGGGGCCCGGGTAACGGAAGGTCGCCAGACAGGGGCGGAGACGGGCTCTGGCGCTAATACCTGGGGATGCCCGCCGCCGCCCCGCCCCTAGCCCGCTTCCACCCGGCGGTGCGCGACTGGTTCGAGCGTTCCTTCGCCGCGCCCACCCCCGCGCAGGAGCAGGGCTGGCCGCCCATCCAGGCCGGAGAGAGCACGCTCCTCCTCGCCCCTACCGGCAGCGGCAAGACGCTGGCGGCGTTTCTCTCCTGCCTCGACCGGCTCGCCTTCTCGCCCGAGCCGCCGAAGCTCGGGCGGCTGCGGGTGGTCTACGTCTCCCCGCTCAAGGCGCTGGCCGTCGACGTGGAGCGGAACCTCCGCGCGCCGCTCGCCGGCATCGCCCAGGTGGCCTCCGGGCGCGGCGAGGCGCACCGGATCCCCGAGGTGGCGGTGCGCACCGGAGACACGCCGCCGCGCGAGCGGGCGCGCTTCAACCGGGCGCCGGCCGACATTCTCATCACCACCCCGGAGTCGCTCTACCTCCTCCTCACCTCCAGCGCCCGCGAGGCGCTGCGGAGCGTGGAGACGGTGATCGTCGACGAGATCCACGCGCTCGTGCCGACCAAGCGCGGCGCCCACCTGGCCCTCTCGCTGGAGCGGCTGGAGGCCTTGGCGCACAGGCCCCTGCAGCGCATCGGGCTCTCCGCCACCCAGCGCCCGCTGGAGGAGGTGGCCCGCTTCCTGGGCGGCGCCGAGGCGCAGCGGGACGAGGCCGGCCTCGGGCCGCGCTGGCGCAAGGTGACGGTGGTCGACGCGGGCCACAAGAAGGCGCTGGAGCTCTCGGTCGAGGTGCCGGTGGAGGACATGGCGCGCCTCGGAGAGCCGGTGGAGCTGCCGAGCGGCGCCGCCTCGCAGGGGCTGGTGCGCGCCTCCATCTGGACCGCCATCCACCCGCGCCTCCTCGAGCTCATCCGCGCCCACCGCACCACGCTCCTCTTCGTGAACAGCCGGCGCGTGGCCGAGCGGCTCGCCGCCGCCCTGAACGAGCTCGCCGGCGAGCTTCTGGTGCAGGCGCACCACGGGTCCGTCGCCCGGCCCCAGCGCATCGCCATCGAGGACAACCTCAAGGCGGGCCGCCTGCGGGGCCTCGTCGCCACCTCCTCGCTCGAGCTCGGCATCGACATGGGCTCCATCGATCTCGTGGTGCAGATCGAGGCGCCGCCCTCGGTGGCGAGCGGCCTCCAGCGCATCGGGCGGGCCGGCCACCGCATCGGCGAGCCGAGCCGCGGCATCCTCTTCCCCAAGTTCCGCTCCGACCTCGTGGCCTGCGCCGGCCTCACCGCCGCCATGCGCGCCGGGGAGGTGGAGGAGACGCGCTACCCCCGGAACCCGCTCGACGTGCTGGCCCAGCACATCGTCGCCATGGTGTCGCTCGACCCGCACGACGTCGAGGCGCTCCACGCCATCGTGCGGCAGGCGGCGCCCTTCGCCGAGCTCACCCGCGCTCCGTTCGAGGGCGTGCTCGACCTCCTCTCCGGCCACTACCCGTCGGACGAGTTCGCGGAGCTGAGACCCCGCATCACCTGGGACCGGCTCGCCGGGAAGCTGAACGCGCGCGAGGGCTCGCGGAGGGTGGCGGTCGTGAACGGCGGCACCATCCCCGACCGCGGCCTCTACGGGGTCTTCCTCGCCGGCGCCTCCGGCCCCCAGGCGCGGGTGGGCGAGCTCGACGAGGAGATGGTGTACGAGTCGCGCGCGGGCGAGACCTTCCTCCTCGGCGCCTCGTCGTGGCGCATCGAGGAGATCACCCACGACCGGGTGCTCGTCTCGCCGGCCCCCGGCGAGCCGGGGAAGATGCCCTTCTGGAAGGGCGACCACGCCACCCGGCCGCTCGAGCTGGGACGCCGCATCGGTCGGCTCATGCGGGAGCTGCGGGAGGTGCCGCGCGCGGCGGCCCTCGACCGGCTGCGCCGGCAGCACGACCTCGACGCGCTCGCCGCCGAGAACCTGCTCCGCTTCCTCGACGACCAGGCCGCGGCCACGGGCGGCGCCGTCCCCGACGACCGGACGCTCGTCATCGAGCGGAGCCGCGACGAGCTGGGCGACTGGCGCCTGTGCGTGCTCTCCTCCTTCGGCGGCCGGGTGCTGGCGCCCTGGGCCATGGCGGCCGGCGCGCGGGCGAAGGAGCGGCTCGGCGCCGACGTGGAGACCCTCTGGACCAACGACGGTTTCGCGGTGCGGCTGCCCGAGACCGACGCGCCTCCCGACATCGACTTCCTCCTGCCATCACCGGAGGAGGTGGAGGAGCTGGTGGTGCGCCAGCTCGGCGCCACCGCCCTCTTCGCGGCGCGCTTCCGCGAGGCCTCGGCGCGCGCCCTGCTCCTCCCGCGGCGCCGGCCGGGCGGCCGCGCCCCGCTCTGGGAGCAGCGCAAGCGCGCCTCCGACCTCCTGGCGGTGGCCTCGCGCTTCCCCTCCTTCCCGATGACGCTCGAGGCGTACCGCGAGTGCCTGCGCGACGTCTTCGACCTCCCCGCCCTGGTGGAGACGCTGGAGGACGTGCGCGCGCGGCGGGTGCGGGTGGTGGTGGCCGACACGCAGGTCCCCTCCCCCTTCGCCGCGTCGCTCCTCTTCGGCTACGTGGCGAGCTTCATCTACGAGGGCGACGCTCCCCTCGCCGAGAGGCGGGCGCAGGCGCTCACCATCGACCAGGGGCAGCTGCGGGAGCTCCTGGGCGAGGCCGAGCTCCGCGCCATCCTCGACCCGGAGGCGCTGGTGGAGCTGGAGGCGCGCCTGCAGCACCTCACCCCGGGCGCGCGCGCCCGCAGCGCCGACGGCCTCGCCGACCTCCTGCTGCGCCTGGGCGACCTGTCGCGCTCCGAGATCGCCGCGCGCTCGGCCACGCCGGAGGTGGCGGCGAGTCTGGACGCCCTGGTGAGGTTCCGCCGCGCGGTGCCGCTGCGCATCGCCGGCGAGGAGCGCTTCGTGGCGGTGGAGGACGTGGCGCGCTACCGCGACGCGCTCGGCACGCCGCTCCCGCCCGGCCTGCCCGGGTCGCTCCTGGGGAGGGTGGACGATGCGCTCCCCGGACTCGTGGCGCGTCACGCCCGCCGCCACGTTCCATTCACTACTGGTGAACTTGGCACGCGCTTCGGCCTCTCGCGCGGGGCCGCCGAGGCCGCGCTCGACCTCCTCCTCGCGCGGGGCCGGCTGCTGGAGGGGGCTTTCCGGCCGCACGGCACCGAGCGCGAGTGGTGCGATCCGGAGGTGCTGCGGTCGCTCCGGCGCCGCTCCCTCGCCCGGCTCCGCGAGGAGATCGAGCCGGTGGAGCCGGCGGTCTTCGCGCGCGCCCTGGCGCGGTGGCAGGGCCTCTCGCCGCGGAGCTCGGGCCTCGACGCCGTGCTCGACGCGGTGGAGAAGCTGCAGGGGGCGCCGCTCCCGGCCTCGCTGCTCGAGAGCGAGATCCTGCCAGCGCGGGTGGAGGGGTACCTGCGTGGCGACCTCGACGCGCTGGCCGCGGCGGGCGAGGTGCTGTGGGTGGGCCTCGAGCCACTCGGCGAGCGCGACGGGCGGGTGGCGCTCTACCTCACCGACGCCTTCCCCCGCCTGGCGCCCCCCGCCCGGACCGGTGGCGAGCCCCCCAGCGCGCGCGCCGCGGCCCTGCTCGAGGAGCTCTCCCGGCGAGGGGCTTCGTTCTTCGGCGAGCTGCACGCGGCGCTGGGCGGCGGCTACGAGGAGCACACGGTCGACGCGCTGTGGGAGCTCGTCTGGCGCGGCGCCGTCACCAGCGACACCTTCCAGGCGCTGCGCGCCTACACCATGGGTTCGGCCCCCGCCCGCGAGCGGCGGCGGGTGCACCTGCGGGGCCGGGCCTTCCGCTCGCGGCTCGCCGTTCCTGCAGGCGCCGGCGGGCGCTGGTCGCTCACCGAGGGGCGCCGGGCCCAGGCCGGCGGCGCGGCCCCGACGGCCACCGCCTGGAGCGCCGCCACCGCCCAGCAGCTCCTCACCCGCTACGGGCTCGTCACCCGCGGTGTGGCCGCGGCGGAGGGTCTCCCCGGTGGCTTCGGCGCGGTCTACGAGGTCTTCCGCCACCTCGAGGAGGGCGGTCGCATCCGGCGCGGCTACTTCGTGGGCGGGGTCGGCGCCATGCAGTTCGCCCAGCCCGGGGCGCTCGACCTCCTCCGCTCGCTGCGCGAGCCGCCCGAGGAGGCGGAGGTGGTGACCCTCGCCGCCACCGACCCGGCGAACCCCTACGGCGCGCTCCTGCCCTGGCCCACCGCAGCGCCGGGTGAGGCCAGCGCCGGCCGCCCAGCGCGCGGCCCGGGCGAGGCCACCCCTGGCGCGCCCATCGCCGAGCCGCCGGCGCTCCGCCGTCCCGCCCGCGCGGTGGGCGCGAGGGTGGTGCTGGTGAACGGCGACCTCGCCGCCTGGTTCGCCCGCGGCGGCCGGCAGCTCGCCGCCTGGCTCCCCGAGGCAGAGCCGGAGAGATCCACGACGGGTGAAGCGATCGCCGGCGCGGTGGCGGCCCTGGCCCGCGCCGCCCGGGCACGCCGCGAGCCGACCCGGGTGGAGGAGATCGACGGCCAGCCCGCCCCGGCGCACCCGCTCGCCGGTTACCTCCGTGCGGCGGGATTCCTGCCCTCGGGCGATGGCCTCCAGCTCGCGCGGGGCGCGGGAGAGGACGCCCCTCCGGGCGCGCTCCGTGCCCGAGGGTGACACCATCCACCGCACCGCCCAGGTGCTGCAGCTCGCCCTGGCCGGCCAGCGCGTCGCCCGCTTCGAGACCGCGCTGGCCCAGCTCGCAGAGGTGGACCGCGACGCACCGGTGGCCGGGCGCACCGTCGAGTCGGTGGAGGCGCGCGGCAAGCACCTTCTCATCTCCCTCTCGGGCGACCTCGTGCTGCGCACCCACATGCGCATGAGCGGGAGCTGGCACCTCTACCGCCCCAGCGAGCGGTGGCGGCGTCCCCGCGCCGCCATGCGGGTGGTGCTCCACACCGAGCCGTTCAGCGCCGTGGGCTTCGACGTGCCAGTGGCCGAGCTCGTGACGCGCGCCGCGCTCGAGCGGCGCGGGCCGGTGCGCCTGCTGGGGCCGGACCTCCTCGGCGCCTGGTTCGACGCGGGCGAGGCGGCGCGCCGCCTGCGGGAGCGGCCGGAGCGCGCCGTGGGCGAGGCGCTCCTCGATCAGCGCGCGCTCGCCGGCATCGGCAACGTCTTCGAGTCGGAGATCCTGTTCGAGGCGGGTGTTCACCCGGAGCGCAGGGTGGGCTCGCTCACCGATGCCGAGCTCGCCGAGCTGCTCCGGCTCGCGGAGCGGCAGCTCCGGGCCAACGTGCCGGTGCTGGGGGCGCGCTGGGGCTACGCCGGGCAGCGGCGCACCACGCGCTCCATGAATCCGCGCGAGGCCCTCTTCGTCTACGGCCGGGCCGGTGTACCCTGTCGCCGCTGCGGTACGGCCATCGTCCTCTCCCGCCAGGGGCTGGGGGCCCGGCTCACCTACCACTGCCCGCGCTGCCAGCCGGCGCCGGCCTCACCCGTCGATTGAGCCGCGCTCGAGGAGACACCCCATGACCCATCCGCTCGCCGACAAGGTCGCCATCGTCACCGGGGCCAGCTCCGGCATCGGCGCCGCCACCGCCCGCGCCCTCGCGCGATGCGGCACGCGGGTGGCGCTGGCGGCGCGTTCCGGGGAGAAGCTCGCCGCGCTGGCGGGGGAGCTGGGGGAGGGCGTCCTGGCCATCCCCACCGATGTCACCCGCGCGGCCGACGTGACGCGGCTCATCGACGCGACGGCCGAGAGGTTCGGGCGGATCGACATCCTCTTCGCCAACGCCGGACTCTACGTGCCGGGGCCGGTAGTGGAGGGCGACCCGGAGGCGTGGGCCCGCATGATCGACGTGAACCTGAACGGCGTCCTGCGCTGCGTGCGGGCGGTGCTGCCGCACATGATCGCCCGCAGGCAGGGCGACATCCTGGTGACGAGCTCCATCTCCGGCCACCAGGCGCTGCACTGGGAGCCGGTCTACAGCGCCACCAAGCACGCCATCCAGGCCTTCGTGCACGGCCTGCGCCGCCAGGTGGCGACGCAGGGCCTCAGGGTGGGCGAGATCTCGCCCGGCATCGTCCTCAACGAGCTGTGGGAGGCGCACATGGGGCCGCTTCCGCCCGAGCTCATCGCCGAGAAGGTGGCGCGCCACGAGGGGCTCCGCTCCGGGGACGTGGCGGACGAGGTGGTCCACGTCCTCTCCCTGCCCAGGCACATCACCATCCGCGACGTGGTGATGCTGCCGCAGGGTCAGGACATCTGAGCGCTCCCACGGAGCGGCTGCGGCCTGCCAGGCGCGCCGCAAGGCCATGGACAACTACGAATACTGCGTCCAGTTTGCTCTCGATGAGCTGAAGGCACGTCCCTCGACGCGCGTCCTCGACTATGGGTGTGGTTCGGGAAGACTCGTCCGGGCCTTGCTGGAGCGAGGCCTCGCCGCGTTCGGATGCGACATCTTCTATGGCGCGGCGTCGCCCTACGAGCGCCTACCGCCGGAGCTCCGCGGCTCGATCATCCGCAGGATGGACTGCCACACCATCCCCTTCGAGGACGCGTCCTTCGACCTGATCCTCGACAACCAGGTGCTGGAGCACGTGATCGACCTCGGTCTGGCGCTGCGTGAGATGCACAGGGTGCTGAAGCGCGGGGGGAAGGTGCTGAGCCTCTACCCCGACAAGGGTGTCTGGCTGGAAAGCCACAGCCGCATACCGTTCCTCCACTGGTTCCCGAAAGAGAGCGCGGTCCGAGAGCCTTACGCCGCGATCCTCCGCGCACTTGGGGTGGGATCCGCGCGGAAGGGGCTGAGCTCGCGCGAGTGGAGCAGGGTCACCTGCGGGTGGCTGGACCGGTGGACCCACTATCGCGCGCAGTCGCAGATCGCGTCCGAGTTCGAGCGCCACTTCGAGCGGTGCACGCACCTCGAGGTCGAGTGGCTCGACGCCCGGCTGAGCGGCTCGCCCCTGGCGCCGGCGCGCTTCCTCTTGCCCCGGTTCGCCCGGCGCGGGGTCGCCCGCAAGCTGGGCGGCGTGGTGACGAAATGTGAGAAATCGGCCGCGTGAGCGACGGCCCACCTCCGCCCGCCTCCGCTCGGGCTCGCGCCCGAGGAGCTCCGGGAGGGAGACGAGCAAGATTCGCTGGCCCTCGCGCTCACCACCCGTCATCCAGCGCCCCCTACGCAGCGACGACCGGCACCACGTAGGGCCCCTCGGGGATCACCGCCACGGCCGGGTCGCCGCTGGCGCGGACGCTGGCCTCCACCGCCGCCTCCACCGAGCTCGCCTGCGCGACGCCGGTGAGGACGCGCTCCTCGGGCGAGAGCCCCTGCGTGTAGAGGTGCACCTCGGCCTTCGCCATGGGCCGGAGCTGCATCTGGGTCTGCCACTCGTCCACGTCGGCGAACTGCTTGCGGCCGATGTCGTCGAGGAAGCCCTGCCCTCCCAGCGAGAGGAGCCGCCGCTGCGCCTCCACGTACTCGCACGAGCCCATCCCCTCCGAGCACTCCGAGGCGATGACGAGCTGGGCGCCGGGCTCCAGGATCTCGATGGGGGCCACCATGCCCTTCACCGTCTGGTAGTAGGTCTTGTCGAGTGGGTAACCGGCGGCGCTCGTCACCACCGTGCGGAAGCGCCGCGGCACCTCCACCCGCGCGTAGCGCGCCACGAAGGCGACCGCCTCGGCGTGGCTCGCCAGCACCTCGCCGTAGTTCACGAAGGAGAGGCGCCGCTCCTCGTCGATGACCGTGTTCACCGCCAGCACGCGGCCCAGCTTCCCGACGATGACGAGCTGCTCCTGGTGGAGGGGGTTTCCCTCCAGCACGCAGCTGTCGGCGCACGGGTGGGCCATGAAGCGGGCGCTGTGGAAGGTGGTGATGGTGTCGCGGTGGGCCACCCCGGGCGCGATGACCTTCCGCCCGCCGGAGTAACCGGCCATGAAGTGCGGCTCGACGAGCCCGGTGACGAGCTTCAGCTCGGCTCCGGCGAAGCGCCGGTCGATCTTGACCGGCGTCCCCGAGGGCGTGGGGCCGAGGTCAGCGTGAGCCGCGTCGTCGCGCGCGTCGTGGTTCTCCACCCTCACCGTGGACAGCACCCACGGATCGCCCACCAGCTCGGCCAGCTCGTCGCCCAGGTTGGGGCGGTGGAGGCCGGTGGCGACGAGCACCGTGATGCCGCCGGCCGGCACCCCGGCGGCGAGGAGCTCGCGCACCAGCGGGCCGAGGAGGAGGCCGTTCGGCACCGGGCGGGTGATGTCGCAGACGAGGATGCACGCACTCCGGCAGCCCCTGGCCTCCTCGCGCAGCGTTCGAGCCGCCACCGGGGTCGAGAGCGCCGTCTGGATGGTCTCGGCGGTGCCAGGGAGCACCGGCATGAAAGGCTTGCGGATGACCTCGACCTGCAAGCCGTCTCGAAGGTTCACCGAAAGTGAGCCACGACCGTATCGCAATTCCACCAGCATGAGGAAAGCATAACCCGTGCGGGTCGCGCTCTTCCACCGCAAGGGGCGCGGAACGGGCGAAATCTTGCGTATCGCGAGCCGAATCAGTCCAGGCGCGTTCCTGTCTTCGCCTCGGGCCGCGGGGCGCGCCAGGCGGTGGAGGGAGCTCGATCGCCGGTTCCGCGAGGGGCAAGGTGCCCCGCCCTCTCGCTCCCTCGGTCCGGACGCACCCCATCGGGACCGCGCAGGTGTGCTCGAGCAGACCCGGGCTCCACCTCTGCTACCGTGCCGAGGTGAGCGCCGCTCATCACTTCCTGCAGGTCCTGGCGGTGGTGCTCGCCGTGGCGGGCGTCACCACCGTGCTCTTCCAGCGGCTCCGCCAGCCGGTCATCCTCGGCTACATCCTGGCCGGCTTCATCGTCGGCCCGCACGTCCCCGTGCCGCTGGTGGCCGACCGCGCCATCGTCCAGACGCTCTCCGAGCTGGGCGTGATGCTGCTCATGTTCGGCCTTGGCCTGGAGTTCAGCCTGCGCAAGCTCGCACAGGTGGGTCCGGTGGCGGGCGGCACCGCGCTCGTGCAGTCGAGCATCATGGTCTGGCTGGGATTCCTCACGGGCCGCGCCTTCGGCTGGACGCCGCTGGAGGGCGTGGTCGCCGGCTTCATCGTGGCCATCTCGAGCACCACCATCGTGGCCAAGGTCTTCGACGAGCAGCGGGTGCGCGGCCAGCTGCGCGATCTCGTGGTGGGCGTCCTCCTCGTGCAGGACCTCCTCGCGGTGCTCTTCATGGCGCTGCTCACCGCGCTCGCCACCGGCGCCGGGCTCTCGCCTCTCGCGCTGGGCATCACGCTCGGCAAGCTGGGTGCCTTCCTCGCCCTGCTCCTCGCCGTGGGTCTCCTCACCGTGCCGAGGGCGGTGCGCGCCGTCCGCCGGCTGGGCCGGCCGGAGACGCTCCTCGTCGTGAGCCTTGCCATCTGCTTCGTGGTGGCCTGGCTGGCGCTGCAGGCTGGTTACTCGGTGGCGCTCGGCGCCTTCATCGCCGGCTCGCTCGTGTCCGAATCGGGTGAGGCGCACGCGGTGGAGGGGGTCGTCCGGCCAGTGCGCGACCTCTTCGCCGCCATCTTCTTCGTCTCGGTGGGCATGCTCATCGATCCGGTGCTGGTGGCGCGACACTGGGGGGCCGTCCTCGCCTTCATCGCGCTGGTGGTGGCCGGCAAGTCGCTCTCGGTGGTGCTGCGGGGCCTGCTCACCGGCAACAGCCTGCGGGTCACCGTGCGGGCGGCGCTGAGCCTCGCCCAGATCGGCGAGTTCTCGTTCATCCTTGCGGCGCTCAGCACCTCGCTCGGAGCCACGCGCGACTTCCTCTACCCGGTGGCGGTGGCCACGGCCGCGGCGACCACCCTCACCACCCCCTGGCTCATCGAGAGGTCGGGCGCGGTGGCCGACCAGCTCGACCGCAGGCTGCCGGCCTCGGCCCAGACGGTGCTCTCGCTCTACGGGAGCTGGATCGAGCAGATCCGCAGCTCGCCGCGCCGACGCACGCTGGGCGCCCACGTGCGGCGGCTGCTCCGCGCGGCGCTCGTCGACATGGCGCTGGTCATCGCGGTCATCATCGGAACCGCCCTCTTCTACCCCCGCCTCGCGGCCCCCCTGCAGGCACACCTCGGTCTCTCCTGGGAATCGGCGCGCGGGCTCGCGCTGCTCTTCTGCGTCGTCATTGCTCTCCCCTTCGGCTGGGGTCTCGTGCAAAACGCGCGGCGGCTGGGCATCGCCCTTGCCATGGCCGCCCTGCCCCCGGCACGACCCGGCCGGCCCGATCTCGCCGCCGCCCCGCGCCGCGCGCTCCTCGTGCTGCTGCAGCTCGCCGCTACCCTGCTCGTGCTCCTCCCCATCGCCGCCATCACCCAGCCGTTCCTCCCCGGCGTGCCCGCGGCCGCGCTCCTCGCCATCGCCATCGTGGTGCTCGGGCTCGCGCTCCGGCGCAGCGCCGTCGATCTGCAAGGCCATGTTCGCGCCGGGGCGCAGGTGATTGTCGAGGTGCTGGCGCGGCAGGCCGGGTCGAAGGCCTCGGTCGCCCCCTCGGGTCACGCTCCCGGCACAGGGGCCACCTCGGCGCCCATGGCCGAAGCCGACGTCCTCGCGAGCTTCCGCGCCCTCTTCCCCGGCCTCGGCGAGCCGAGGCTGGTGCGGCTCGTCGCCGGGAGCGCCGCCGCTGGCAAGACGCTCTCGGAGCTGGGCGTGCGCGGGCGCACCGGCGCCACGGTGCTCGCCATCGGCAGGGAGGGCGCTCCGGTCACCATCCCGGACGCGGGCGAGGTCCTGCGGGAGGGCGACCTCCTGGCGCTCGCCGGGACGCAGGAGAGCGTCTCCGAGGCCACCTTGCTCCTCGGCGGCGAGCCCGCCGCGGCTTGAGGACTCGCCGGTGTGTCCGGCGCCGAGCCGCTCGGCTCGATCCGGAATAGCGGACGTACCGGGTGGGCGCGCCCTTGACAAGCTGCATTCATCATGTCGTTATGATCATGTCATCATGATGACAGTATGATTTGCGGATCGGGTGGCTCGCGCTCGAGCGACTGCGCTGTCCCCCCGCTCCGCTTCACATGGCCGAGGATAACGATGAACTGGAGCCCGAAAGACATCGCCAAGATGATTGACCACTCGCTGCTCCGCCCCGAGCTCACCCGGGCGGACGTGAAGAAGGGCTGCGCGGTCGCCCGCGAGTACGACGTGGCCTCGGTCTGCTGCGTCCCCACCGATGTGGCCTTCTGCAAGGAGCAGCTCGCCGGGAGCGAGGTGAAGGTGGCGGCCGTGGTCGGCTTCCCCCACGGCTACAGCACCACCGCCACCAAGGTGTACGAGGCCAGACAGGCCATCGCGGACGGGGCGGACGAGCTCGACATGGTCCTGCACATTGGTCGCCTCATCGGCGGCGATCACGACTACGTGCGGGCCGACGTGAAGGCGGTCTGCGACGAGGCCCACCGCGGAAGGGCGCGCGTCAAGGTGATCCTCGAGAACTGCTACCTCACGAATGACCAGAAGCGGGTTGGTTGCAAGCTCTGCGAGGAGGCGGGGGCAGACTGGGTGAAGACCTCCACGGGTTTCGGCAAGGGAGGCGCCACCACCGAGGACCTCATCCTCATGCGCGCCAGCGTGTCGGCCAAGGTGCAGGTGAAGGCCGCCGGGGGGGTGCGAGATCTCGACCGTGCCCTGGAGGTGCGAGAGCTCGGCTGCACGCGGTTCGGCGCCACCGCCACCGAGGCCATCCTCGCGGAGGCGAAGCGCAGGGAGAGCGCCTGAGCTCCGGCGACAGACCTCCGGCGAGTCCAGCCGAGCTTCACGCAGGCGGATGAAACGTTCACGGGAGCAGTCGGGCAGCAGCGTTCCGAAACCAAAGAAGGAGGCAGCGCATGGTTCGCAAGGCAGCAGCACTCCTGGCGTTGTGGGCGGGTTCACTCTTCGCGACGCCGACAGCACAGGCCGCCGCCCTCAAGATCGGCGTCTCCCTGCCGACCCAGGAGGTGGAGCGCTGGGTCCGCGACAAGAACAACCTCATCAAGGAGGGTCAGGCGGCTGGCGCCGAGGTCCTCATGCAGATCGCCAACAACGACCCGGCCAAGCAGAACGCCCAGGTCGAGAACCTCATCGCGAAGGGCATCGACGTTCTCATCATCTCGCCGCACGACGCGGATGCCTGCGCCACAGCGGTGGCAGCGGCCAAGCGGGCGGGGATACCGGTGGTTGGATACGCTCGCCTCATCCTCAACGCCGATCTCGATGCCCACGTCTCGGACGACTTCGTCCACACTGGCGAGCTGCAGGGTGAGTACCTGCTCTCGAAGGCGCCCAAGGGGAAGTACGTGGTCCTGCGCGGCGCCAAGGAGGACTACAACTGGTTCTTCTTCCACTCCGGCGCCATGAAGGCCCTCCAGCCGGCCATCGACCGCGGCGACATCAAGATCGTCATGGACCAGCACGCTGCCGAATGGAAGCCGGAGAACGCGCTCAAGATCGTGGAGAACGCGCTCACCGCCAACGACAACGACGTGCAGGCGGTGCTGAGCCCGAACGACGGGCTCGCCGGTGGAGCCATCCAGGCGCTCACCGCCCAGGGCCTGGCGGGCAAGGTGCCGGTCTCCGGCGGCGACGCCGGTCTCGACGCAGCGAAGCGCATCGCGGCGGGGACGCAGTCGATGACGGTCTTTCGCGATCAATCGTCGCTCGCCAAGGCCGCCATCAAGATCGCGGTGGCCCTGGCCAAGAAGCAGCCCTTCCTCCAGTACACCAAGGGCACCGTCGACAACGGCAAGAAGCAGGTGCCGGTGGTGTGGGGCGAGGCCAAGACCATCACCAAGGACAACCTCGACGTGCTGGTCGACGCTGGCTACATGACCCGCGAGGACATCTTCGCGAAGTGAATCCGAGCCCGGCCGGTCCGCCTCGGAGGGGACCGGCCAATCCACTCGCAGTGAGGTCCTCATGCCCGACGACCACATCCTGGAGATGCGTGGCCTCACCATGGATTTCCCGGGCGTCCGGGCGCTCGACGAGGTGTCGTTCGTCGTCCGCCGCGGCGACATCCACGGGCTGGTGGGGGAGAACGGCGCCGGGAAGTCGACGATGATGAAGATCTTGTCGGGCGCCTACGCCGCCGGCTCCTATACCGGTGAGATCGCCATCGACGGCCGCCTGCGCACCTTCCGCTCCATCGCCGACAGCGAGCGCGACGGGGTGGCCATCATCCACCAGGAGCTGGCCAACGTGAAGGAGCTCTCCATCTGCGAGAACTTCTTCATGGGCCAGGAGGTCGCGCGGCGCGGCCTCATCGACTGGGACGAGGAGCTGAAGCTGTGCCGCCAGGCGCTGGCCATGGTGGCCATGAGCGGCGTGAACCCTCACCGGAAGATCAAGGAGCTCGGGGTGGGGCAGCAACAGCTCGTCGAGATCGCGCGCGCCCTTCACAAGAAGGCGCGCCTCCTCATCCTCGACGAGCCCACCGCCTCGCTCTCCGAGACCGAGAGCAACACGCTCTTCGGCATCCTGCGCGGCCTCCGCGAGCGCGGGGTGACCTGCATCTACATCTCTCACCGGCTCGACGAGCTCTTCCCCCTGGTAGACCGGGTCACCGTCCTCCGCGACGGCCGGATCGTGGGAACGAAGCCCATCGGGGCGCTCTGCAAGCCCGAGCTGGTGTCGATGATGGTGGGGCGCGACCTCACCCAGATGTACCCGCGCAAGGCCCGGAGCGCCGGCGCCCCGGTGCTCGAGGTGGAGGGCCTCACCGTCTACGGTCCCGACCGCACCGACCGCCCGGTGGTACGCGACGTGAGCTTCACCGCACGGCGCGGCGAAGTTCTCGGAATCGCCGGGCTCATCGGCTCCGGGCGCACCGAGCTGGCCATGAACCTCGTCGGCGCGTGGGGGGAGCGGACCTCCGGGCGCGTGAAGCTGGAAGGGCGAGAGGTGACGGTGCGGTCGCCGCGCGACGCCATCCGCGCCGGGCTGAGCTGCCTCTCCGAGAACCGCAAGGAGCAGGGGCTGGTGCTCGGCATGGACGTGAAGGAGAACGTCCTCGCCGCCTCGCCCGGGCGCATCTCCACGCACGGTCTCATCGACCACGACAAGGTCGCGCGGGAAGCGCGGGGCTGCGTCGGCGCCCTGCGCATCAAGTGCTCCTCGATCGACCAGCGGGTGGGGAACCTCTCCGGCGGCAACCAGCAGAAGGTCTGCTTCGCCAAGTGGCTCATGACCCGCCCCAAGGTGCTCATCCTCGACGAGCCCACCCGCGGTGTGGACGTGGGCGCCAAGGTGGAGATCTACGAGATCATCAATGGCCTCGTCGATGATGGGGTGTGCGTCATCCTGATCTCCTCCGAGCATCAGGAGATCCTCGGCATGGCCGACCGGATCCTGGTCATGGGCGGAGGCGAGATCAGGGCCGAGCTTCCCTGGCGCGAGGCCAGCCAGGAGCGGATCCTGGCGGCCTCGATTGGACTGCGATCATGAGCGAGACGACGAAGGCCGAGGCCGACATACGGCCGCGCTGGAGCATCCGAAACTACGCCATGTTCATCGCCCTGGTCGGCATCTGGGCGGTCTTCACGGTGCTCACCGAGGGCATCTTCATCTCGCCCCGGAACCTCTCCAACCTCTACGTGCAGACGGCCACGGTGGCCATCCTCACCACCGGGACCGTCCTCATCCTGGTGTCGGGCCAGATCGACCTCTCGCTGGGCTACTTCCTCGCCTTCATCGGCGGCGTGGTGGGGGCGCTCCAGGTGCGCGGCCACATGGGCACGCTCTCGTCGATGGGCATCGCCATGGCCATCGCGCTCGGCGTGGGGTGCTGGCACGGCTACTGGATCGCCTACCGTCGCATCCCCGCCTTCATCGTCACCTTGGCGAGCCAGCTCGTCCTCCGCGGCGCGATGCTCTGGGTGACCCGGGGCCAGACCCAGACACCGCTCCGGGAGAGCTTCCTCGTCATCGGCCAGGGCTACCTGAAGCAGGCCGGGCTCTTCAAGAACGACACCACGCTCTTCCTCACCGTCGCCATCCTGGCGACCTACGTGGGGCTTCAGGTCAGGAAGCGCTACTGGCGCATCCGCAACGGCTACGCCGTCCAGCGGGCAGGCCTCCACGCAGCCCGAATCGCCGGCGTCTGCCTGGCCATCGCGCTCGGTGCGGGGGTCATGCTCTCGTACCTCGGCATCTCCTACGCCATCCTCATCGTTCTCGGACTCGGGTTCACCTTCACCTTCATCACCCGCAACACCGTGTTCGGGCGCCGAATCTACGCCATCGGTGGCAACGCCGAGGCGGCGCGACTCTCCGGCATCGACATCCGGCGCACCATCTTCATCCTCTACGTGATCATGGGGGGGCTGGTGGCAGTGGCCGCCTTCGTCTACACGGCGCGGCTCGGCGGTGCGAGCACGCTCGCCGGCGGTGGCATGGAGCTCGACGCCATCGCCGCGGCGTTCATCGGCGGCACCAGCGTGAGCGGCGGCATCGGGACCGTCCCGGGCGCCATCGTCGGTGCGCTGGTGATGGCCAGCCTCGACAATGGCATGAGCCTCATCGATCTCAGCGTCTCCACGCAGCTCATGGTGAAGGGGCTCATCCTGCTGGCCGCCGTCTGGTTCGACATCAGCACGCGAGATGCCAAGAAGCGCATCCCCACCGCCAAGACGGGGCTCACGTCCGGGGTGGCACCCCCGGCCACGCGGCTGGAGGCGCAGACCGAGCCGGCCACCCCGGTTTCTTGAGGAAGGAGCACGGGTTGAGCGGGGGCGTGGTTCGTGGCATCCATCCCGGAGATCGCGAGGACGTGATGCAGGGGCGAGGCAGGGTGAAGGTGGGGCCAGAGGGCGGCCACGGGCGGCAGGCCCTCGCAACGACGCTACAGGACAGCCGCGAGAACGAGGGCGTGCCCAAGTACGTCCAGCTCGCGCGTACCCTGCGGGAGAAGGTCGCCTCGGGGGAGTACGCCGCGGGCGCATCCATCCCCACCGAAGACGCGCTGGGGAGCGAGCACGGGGTGAGCCGCATCACGGTGCGTGAAGCGGTGAACCGCCTGGTCCAGGAGAACCTGCTCCAGCGGAAGCAGGGTAAGGGCACCTTCGTCCTGCCCCCCAAGCTCAGGCGGGATGCGGCCAAGGTCTACAGCTTCAGCGACGACATGCTGCGGCTGGGGCTCCGGCCCGACTCGCGGGTCCTCGAGCTCGAGGTGGTGGAGGCCGACCCGGACGCTGCCGAGCTCTTGCGTCTGCCAGGCGACCACCAGCTGGTGACGCGCATACGCCGCGTGAGGAACGCGGACGGAGCCCCGGTGCTGGTGGAGACGGCGCTCATCCCCGAGTACCTGTGCCCCGGCCTCGCGGGCGAAGATCTGGAGAGGGGATCACTCTACGACATCCTGGCGCGGCGCTACGGCCTCCACCCCTCGGAGGCGGAGGAGACGCACGAGGCCATGGTGATGAAGAGGGCGGAGGCGAAGCTGCTGGGCTGCACCGGTGCCGGGCCTCACGCAGCCTTCGCCATCCGCCGCGTGAGCTGCCTCTCCGACGGCACGCCCATCGAGCTCACCCGCTCGGTGGGCCGCGGGGACAGGCTCACCTTCGGGATTCGCATGATCGCGGACCAGGCCGACTTCCAGCGGCTGGTCGGCTTCGCGGTGCCGTCGTCCCAGGGCGGTGCACCGCGCGCCACGCGTGACGGGGGGCGCCCATGACCATGAGCGCCCGGAAACGAATGCGCACCGCGCTGGCCTGCGAGATACCCGACCGGCTGCCCGTGACCACGCACCACGTGTTGCCCTCCTATCTCGCCTCGGCGCTGGGCGGGGCGACCGACCAGGACTTCTTTGATCGGTTTGGTCTCGACCCCATCATCTGGCCAAATCCCGTGCGCGCCGAGGCATCGCGCGGCGAGTACCTGGATCCGGAGCAGGGCTCGCTCGGCTTCCTCGAGGCGCGCAGGGTGGTCACCGAGCACTGGCGAATTCGCGAGGAGGCGCTGCCGGGCCATGAGGTCTCGACCGTGCGGTACACCTTCGAGACGCCCGGCGGGACGCTCTCCATGGTGCTGCAATCGAACGAGCACACGAGCTGGGTGGTCGAGCACCTCTTGAAGCACAAACGCGACGTCGATCTGCTCGGCCAGTACATGCCTGCTCCGAGCTGCGACGTGGCCGAGGTGAATCGCGTCTCGGAGGCCTTCGGCGAGCGAGGGCTCGTGCGCGGCTTCGGCTGCTGCTTCGACGTCTTCGGGCAACCGGGCTGCTGGCAGGATGCGGCCTGCCTGGTGGACATCCAGGAGCTCATCCTGGCCTGCTTCGACGACCCGTCCTGGGTCCATGCGCTGCTCGGCGTCCTGCAGCGGCGGAAACTGGCCTACGCCGTTACCCTCGATGGGGCAACCTACGATGTCATAGAGCTCGGAGGCGGGGCAGCCTCTTCCACCGTCATCTCGCCCGCGCTGTTCGAGGAGTTCGTGGCACCCTACGACCGGGTGCTCATCGACGCCTTCCATGCCGCCGGACAGAAGGTCGTCTACCACACCTGCGGCGGGATGATGCCGCTCCTGGAGGGCCTCGTGGCCATGGGTCCCGACGCCATGGAGACCTTCACCCCCTGTGGCATGGGCGCCGACGTGGACCTCGCCGCGGCAAAGCGGCGGGTGGGGGACAAGATCTGCATGATCGGGGGGTTCGATCAGTTTCACTTTTTCGTGGGGTGCACGCCCGGGGAGACGCGCGCCGAGGTGAGGCGTTGCTTCGAGGCGGCAGGCGGCGGTGGCGGCTTCATCCTCAGCCCTTCGGACCACTTCTTCGAGGCAGACCACGCGCTCCTCGCAGCATACGCAGACGAGGCCCGGCGCTGCAGTTACGGAGGGACCGAGGCGTAGCCCGCCGTCTGCGCTCGGTACCCGGAGCCGTGCTACGTTTCACCGGTGTTCCGGCCGTCTCGCTTCCTCTTCTCCTGCCTTTCCCTCCTCCTCGCAGCCGCTCCCGGCGCTCGATCGCCGCACGACGCGGTTCCGGTCGTCGCCTTGAGCGCCGTGGAGGGGGACGTGGTGCGGGATCTCCCCCGCGACGGAAGCGGTGTGGTCGACCCGGCGGCCTCGTTCGAGGTCGAGGTGGCGGTGCGCCTCGAGGATGGCCGGCTGTCGCTCCTCGACGAGCGCGATGCCATGGTGGCCTCGGAGGGCACGGTCGCCCTCGGGCGCCGCACGAGCCGCTACCACCTCACCCCGGCCGCGCCGCTGCGCCCCGGGGCGGCCTACACGCTCCACCTCGACGGCGCGGAGACCCGCGAGCCGCACGATGCGGGCGGAAAGGCCTACGCCCCGCTGGCCGTGGAGCTCCGGACCTCGGTACCGGCGGCGCCTCCCGCGCCGGCCGCGCGCAAGGGGAAGCGACGCCGCTGACGGGTGGCGCTCCGCCGTCAGCGGATGGCCTCCCCGGCGAGGCGCACGAGCTCCCCTAGCACCGGCACATCGGCCTCGCAGAACGGAAACGAGCCGAGGGCCTGGCGCGGGACCCACGCCAGGGCCGCCACCCCCAGCGCTCGCGGTGCCGCATTCACCTTCAGCTCACACCGGTAGAACGCCAGCTCGACCGCGAGGTCGGGATACCGGTGCCGGTGGCGCAGGAGGAGCGGCCCCACCTCGACCGCGCAGTCGAGCTCCTCCTCGAGCTCGCGGCCGAGCGCCTCGGGCTCCGTCTCGCCCTCCTCCACCTTGCCTCCCGGGAACTCCCACAGGCCCCCGCGCTCGGCGTCCGCGAGGCGGCGGGTGATGAGCACCTCTCCCTGCCGCACCACGACCGCTGCCACCACGCGGACGATGCGCTCGGTCACGCCGGGACCCCGCGAGCTCCGCCGCCGCTCGGACGCGGGCGAGGTCGGCTCTCGCTGGTGGCTGCGGCGCGCGGGCCAGGCTTCACGGGAGGTCGAGCGCGTAGAGGACGCCGCCGTTCGAGAGCACGTAGAGCCGGCGAGAGGCGAGAGCCGGCGTGGTGGCCACCCCGGTCCCTGGGTCGAGCGCAGCGAGCGAGCGCCCCCCTTCGCGGTCGATGAAGAGGAGCCCTTCGCGGTTCGGCACCACGATCTGCTCGCGGAGGATCACCGGCCCGCCACCCACCGCGGCCTCCATGGGCGTGCTCCAGCGCGCGGAGCCGTCGCGCGGGTTCAGCGCGAAGATCTTGCGGGTGCCCACGGCGAGGAGCAGGCCGGGCGCCAGCGCCAGGCGGCACGCGCCGTCGGCGTCGGCCCTCCAGAGCTCCTTGCCGGTGGCGAGCTCGAGGGCGTGCACGCCCCCGGCGTAGGACGCTGCGTAGACCCGGCCGCCCTCCACCGCCAGCGCGTCGACGTCGGGAAAGTCGCTGGCGGTGGAGATTCGCCGCTCCCAGCGGGTGGCCCCGGTGGAGAGCTCCAGCGCCGCCACCGTGCCATCCGAGTAGGCCGCCACCACGAGGTCGCCCGCCACCTGGGGAGAGGCGGCTCCGCGGATGGTGAAGCTCTCGCGCAGCTCGCGCCGGTGGTGCCACCTCCAGGCGCCGCTCTCGGCGTCGACCGCCACCAGGGTGTCCTGGAGCGTCATGGCCACCACCACGCCCTCGCCCACCGCCGGGGTGGTGCCCACCTCCTCGTGGGCATCGTAGGCCCACTTCTCCCTGCCGGAGCCGAGCTGGAGGGCGTGGAGCTTGCCCGCGGCCGAGCCGACGTAGACCGTCTCCCCCTGGATGCGCACCGGCGCTTCGACGCTTCCGCCCGCCTCGAAATCCCAGACCCAGCGCCCCGCCGCGTCGCGCGCGTGGACGAAGCCGTCGCGGGTGCCCACCACCACCAGCCCGGTGACGGGGTCCACCACCGGCCCGCCAGTCTCCTGGGGCTTCCACTCCAGGAGCTCGGCCTTCACCAGCGGCTCGCGCCAGGCCACCTTCCAGAGCTGCGCGGGCGCGGGCGGGAGCCGGGTGGCCACGCCGCCCACCTCCTGCCGCCGAGGCGCCCGCAGCGGCGAGCAGAGCTCCGAGCGCCACGGCCGCAAGGGCCAGCCGCTGCCTGCACCCGGCGCTTCGGTGAGGAGAGCTCACCGCGGATTCTCTCCGAAGGTCCCCGAGCCGCTCACTTCGCGCCCAGGCGCGCCAGCTTCTCCTGCGCCTCGGACTGCAGCGGCGAGTCCTGCGGCACCGCCGAGAGGAGCTTGCGCGCCTCGTCGGCCTTGCCGTCCTTGGCGAGCACGCGCGCCTGCTCGATGTGAGCCCTGTCCTTGAAGGCGCTCACCCCGGCAGCCTCGTCCCACGTCTTTGCTGCCCCGGCGAGGTCACCCTTCCCCTCCAGGGCGCGGGCCAGGCCGTCGTAGCCGGCGAAGCGAAGCGCGTCGTCCTTCGGTGCAGCGTCGAGGTACGCTCGAAAAGCCCTCGCCGCCTCGTCGCTGGCGCCCAGGGCGAGCTGGGCCTCGCCCTCCAGCAGCGCGGCGGTGGTGGCGGCGCTCGAGCCGCTCGCCTGCTCGCGCACCTTCCGCGCGGCCTCCAGCGTGGCGCGCGCCTTCTCCTCCCCGCTCTTGAAGACGGGCTTCCCGGGGAGGGAGGTGGCGGTGGCCGAGACCTCGCCGCCCGCGGTGGTGAGCGCAGCCGAGAGGAGGGCACCGGCCTTGGCGCGGCGGGCATCGAGGAAGGTGAGCACGGCCAGCGCGAACACCAGGACCGCGAGCACCAGCACGGCCACGATGGCGAGTTGCTTCTTGCGCGCCGCCATCCAGGAGGTGACCTTCGACGCCGCGACCTGGAAGCGGTCGGGTGCCTTCATCTCCTTGCGGGTGAGCTCGTGGGCGGTCTTCTCCATGGGGTCTCTGATCCTCGGAATCTCGCAGGGTTGCGCGCCGCGCCGGCAAAAAGTGGGTCACATTAGGCGGCGCGGAGGATGTCGGTCAAGCGCCAAGAGCTCAGCGCCGGCGGCCCGGCGGCCGCTCGCGGCGCTGCCGCTCCTTGTAGACGATGCGCACCGGTACCTCCAGGCCGAAGGCCTCCCGGAAACGGTTCTCGACGTAGCGCCGGTAACCCTCCCCGATGGCGTCCGGTCGGTTGCACTGGATGACGAAGGTGGGCGGAGCGAAGGCCACCTGTGCGACGTAGTAGAGCTTCACCGGGCGCCCCTTCGCGAGCGGCGCCGGATGCGCCTCCTGGGCGCGCGCGAGCAGGTCGTTCAGGGCGTGGGTGGGGAAGCGGGCGCGGTGCTGCTCCACCATGCGCGCCGCGGTGGCGAGCACCTTCTCCACGTTCTTGCCGGTCTTGCCCGAGGTGAAGACCATGGGAGCCCAGGCCACGAACGGCAGCCGCTTGCGGAGCTCGGTGCGGTACCACTCCTGGGTCGCGCCCTCGCGCTCGGCGAGGTCCCACTTGTTCACCACCAGGACGAGAGCCCGCCCCCTGTCCGCCACGAGGCCCAGGAGGCGCGCGTCCTGCTCCACCCCGGCCTCGCCGGCGTCGAGGAGGAAAGCCACCACCTCGGCGCTCTCGATGGAGCGCATGGCGCGCACCACCGACCAGGCCTCCACCCGCTCGGCGATGGTGCTCTTGCGCCGGATGCCGGCGGTGTCGGTCACCACGAAGCGCCGGCCGTCGCGCTCCAGCACGCTGTCGATGGCGTCGCGGGTGGTGCCGGGCACCTCGGAGACGACGAAGCGCTCCTCGCCGAGGAGGGCGTTCACGAGGGTGCTCTTCCCCACGTTCGGGCGGCCGACGATGGCGATGCGGACGGGGCGCAGCGGCTCCGCCACTGCGGGGACGGGCGGCGCGCCAACGTCGCTGGCCGCGTCGAGGTCCGCCCCGGGCTCGTCGCGACTGCGATTGCCGCGGCGGGGCTGAATCTTCCTTCGCCCGGCGCGGCTCCCAGGAGCGGGATTGTCCTCCGGCAGCTCCGAGAGCGCCTCCTCGGGCAGCGGGGGTGCCTCTTCCGGCGACGCAGGCGCAGGGGGCGCCTCGACGGCGGCGAGGACCGCGTCGAACAGGTCGGCCACGCCCCGGCCATGCTCGGCCGAAACGGCGAAGACCTCGCCGAGCCCCAGCGCGTGGAACTCGGCGAGCGGCGCGTGGCCCTCCACGCTGGCGGCGTCGATTCTTGTTCACCGCGAGGAAGAGAGGCTTACCGGAGCGGCGCAGCGGCTCCGCCACCGCCTGGTCGATCGCGGTCAGGCCCTCGCGGCCGTCGAGCACCAGCACCACGGCCGCGGCCTCCTCGATGGCGAGCTGCGCCTGCCCGCGGACTTGCTCGAGGAGCGCATCGCGCGCCGCAGGGTCGAACCCGCCCGTGTCCACCACTGCGAAGGCGCGGCCGTCCCAGTCGACGTCGGCGTAGTGGCGGTCGCGGGTGACGCCGGGCACGTCCTCGACGATGGCGAGGCGCCGGCCGGCAATGCGGTTGAACAGGGTCGACTTGCCCACGTTGGGCCGGCCGACGAGGGCGATGAGCGGGCGGATCACGCGCCCTTCTTAACACGCCGGCGAATCCGACCCCGGGAGCTTCCGGGGGGCACCGCGGTCACAGCCCGTGCTTGCGCAGCCCCTCCGGCCGCTCGCTCCAGCGCTCGTCCACCCGCACGTGAAGCTCTAGCCACACCTTGCACCCGAGAAGGCGCTCCAGCCCCTCGCGCGCGCTCTGACCGATGCTCTTCAGCATGGCGCCGCCCTTGCCGATGACGATGCCCTTCTGGCTCTCGCGCGCGACGTGCAGCGTGGCGGCGATGCGCACCAGGCCGCGCGGTCCCTTCGACCGCTCCGCCTCGTCGAAGAGGTCCACCGACACCGCCACCGCGTACGGCACCTCCTCGCGGGTGCGGATCATCACCGCCTCGCGCACGTACTCCGCGGCGAGCTGACGCTCGGCCTGATCGGTGAGCACGTCGGGCGGGAAGAGCGCCGCCTCGGAGGTGGGCATGTGCCGGGCGAGCGTGTGGAGGAGGTCGTCCACGTTCTCGCCGGTGAGCGCGGAGAAGGGCACCACCGCCGCCCAAGGGTGAAGATCCTTGTACGCTCCGATGACCGGCAGGAGCGCCTCGCGAGGCGCCCGGTCGAGCTTGCTCACGCCGAGCACGGCGGGCTTCCGGCTCCTCGCCACCGCCTCGATGACCCAGCGCGTGGCCTCTCCCACCTCGACCCGGCCGCCGGGTCCGGTGCCGGACTCGACGAGCAGGAGCGCCAGGTCGACCTCGGAGAGGGTCGAGAGGCCCACCTCCACCATGCGCCGGTTGAGCTCGCCTTTGGCGCGGTGCAGGCCGGGGGTGTCGAAGAAGGCGAGCTGCGCCTCCTCGCCATCCACGGCGCCGTTCCACACCCCGAGGATCCGGGTGCGGGTGGTCTGCGGCCTGGGCGAGACGATGGCGATCTTCTCGCCCAGGACGCGGTTCAGCAGGGTCGACTTGCCGACGTTCGGCCGCCCGACGATGGCGACGAAGCCGGCGCGCACGCTCACGGCTGGGCGCCGCGGGTGATGGTCACCTTGTCGAGGGCGGTCTTCGCGTTTCCGCCCCTGGCGATCTTGGCCACGAGCTCGAGCCCCTTCACCACCTCGCCGAAGATGGTGTGGCCTCGGTCGAGGTGGCGCGTCTCCACCTCGGTGATGAAGAACTGCGAGCCGTTGGTGTTCGGCCCGGCATTGGCCATGGCGAGCAGCCCCGGCCGCTCGAAGCGGTTCGCCGGGCCGATCTCGTCGGCGAACTCGTACCCCGGGCCGCCGGTGCCGGTCCCCAGGGGATCGCCGCCCTGGATCATGAAGTCGGGGATGACGCGGTGGAACACCGTGCCATCGTAGAGCGGGCGCTTCACCTGCTGGCGGGTCTTCGGGTCGGACCAGGCCTTCGTGCCCTCGGCGAGGCCGACGAAGTTCTCCACGGTGGCGGGCGCCTTCTCCGGCATGAGCTTCACCACGATGTCGCCGGCCGACGTCGCGAAGGTCGCATAGATCTCTTCAGCCATCCTGCCTCCAGGGCCCGCCTGACGCGGACGGTGAGGCCTGAGCCGGGCGCGGCGGCGAATCCTCGCCGGACGCCGCTCAAGCCGTGGGTGGTCTCACTGACAGCTCGGCTTCGACCGGGAGATGAGCACCTTCTCCAGCTTGGTCTTGCCGTTTCCCAGCTTGGCGATCTTGCCCACCAGATCGCACCCGCACACGCCCTCGCCGATGCGGACGTAGCCACAGGTGCCCTCCACCGGCGCGCCGTCGATCACCTTCTTGCACTTCTGCGGATTGAGGTGCTTCGCCGGCGCCTCGGTGATGAAGAACTGCGAGCCGTTGGTGTCGGGACCGGAGTTGGCGTAGGCGAGCTGGCAAGGCTCGTCGTAGAAGTGCTCGCCCGGGTCGATCTCGTCGGGAATCTGGTAACCCGGGCCGCCCACCCCCATGCCCAGCGGATCGCCCCCCTGGATCATGAAGCCCGGGATGACGCGGTGGAAGATGGTGCCGTCGTAGAGGGGCCTCTTCGTCTTCTTCCCGCTCCTCGGGTCGGTCCACTCCTTCGTGCCCTGGGCCAGCTCGACGAAGTTCTTCACCGAGCCCGGCTTCTCGGCCGGGGTGAGCTTCACCCCGATCTTCCCCTGGCTCGTCACGAACAGTGCATAGAGCTCGGCGGGGAGCGGCGCCGGCGCCTTCCCCTTGGGGGCTCCGGCGGGCCGGGGGGTGGCGGCCGGCTTCGCCGCGGTCGCCGGCCTGGCCGGAGCCTCGGCGGCGAGGACGGGCTCGGCGGCCACGGCGGCCACGAGGAGGAGAGCAGCAGCGGCGCGACGCACCATGCGCGCAAGCTAGCCGCCAGGCCCGCTGGGGGCAACGAAAAGCTCGCCCTCCGCTCCGGGCGCCGGGTCGTCCGGGCCGGGCTCGATGACGCCCAGGCGGACGAGCGCCATCCGGGCGGCAGCCTGCTCGGCGTCCTTCTTCGATCGCCCCACGCCTCGGCCCAGCACCTCGCCCCGGAGCTCGAGCTCCACCTCGAAGACCTTCTCGTGGTCGGGCCCTCGCTCGGCGGCGACCCGGTAGCGAGGGGAGGCGCGGTGCCTGCTCTGGGTGAGCTCCTGGAGCTGGGTCTTGTGGTCGCGATTGAAGGAGCCGAGCGCCGCGCGCGAGATCGCGTCGCCCATGAAGCGGTCGACCAGGGTGAGCACGGGCTGGAGCCCTCCGCCGAGGTAGAGCGCGGCCACCACCGCCTCCATGGCGTCCGCGAGGAGCGAGGGCTTCTCGCGCCCGCCGGTCAGCTCCTCGCCCCGCCCGAGCCGGAGGAGCTCGCCCACGCCCACCACCCGCGCCAGGCCGGAGAGCGCGGCCTCGTCCACCAGTGCGGCGCGGAGCTTCGAGAGCTCACCCTCCGACGCCGACGGGAAGCGCTCCATCAGCCGGTGCGAGACGGCGAGGTCGATCACCGCGTCGCCCAGGAACTCCAGCCGCTCGTTGTCGATGAGGACGTCGGCCTTGTGCTCGTTCACGAACGACTTGTGGGTGAGGGCCGAGAGGGCGAGCTCGGGCACCGCGAAGGCGAGGCCGAGGCGCTCTTCCAGCACCACCACCAGCGGGCTCCGGACCAGCTCGCGCGGCTCCGGGGCCGGCGCGGGTGCGGCGAGTTCGGGTCTTTCCATGGGGTCAAGTCCGGAGAAGGGCGGCCAGCTCGTCGACCAGCGCAAAGGGGTCGCACTCGCGGGCGGCGATGCGGGCGGCGAGCTCGTCGAGCCGGCCCTCCTCGGCGGTGAGCCGGGCGAGCGCACCGGCCATGAGGCGCTCGCGGAGCATGGCGAGGAAGTATGCGCGGGCGCGGGCGCGCTCCCGCGCCGGGCGCTCGCCGCTCGCGTCGAGGTGGGCGAGGTGGCGCTCCACCGCCTCGACGAGGTCGCCCACCCCGGCGTCGCGAACCGCCACCGTCTTCACGATGGGTGGTTCCCAGAGCGCCGGCTCGCCGCCGGACCCTGCAGGCGCGCCATGGGAGCCCGCCTTCGCGCCCTGCGATGCACCGTGGGGCGAGGCGGCGAGAGTACGGTGGGCCGCGCCGTGCTCGAAGACCCGCTCCGGCCGCCCCGCCGCCTCGCGCCGGAGCTCCAGCATCATCTGGAGGTCGCGCACGGCGCGCTCCACGCCCTCGCGGTCGGCCTTGTTCACCGCGAAGACGTCGGCGATCTCCAGCACACCGGCCTTGATGGCCTGCACGTCGTCGCCGAGCCCGGGCACGGTCACCACCACCACGGTGTGGGCCAGCCCGGCGACGTCGATTCTCGTCCTGCCCCACCCCCACCGTCTCGACGATGACGATGTCCTTCCCCATGGCTTCCATCACCGCCACCACGTCGGCGGTGGCGCGGGAGAGCCCCCCCAGGTTGCCGCGGGTGGCCATCGAGCGGATGAAGACGCCGGGGTCGCCGGCGTGCTCCTGCATGCGGATGCGGTCGCCCAGGATCGCACCCCCGGTGAAAGTGCTGCTCGGGTCGACGGCCACCACGCCCACCGACTTGCCGGCGGCGCGCCAGCGGGCGATGAGCCGGCCGGTGAGCGACGACTTGCCGGTGCCGGGCGCCCCGGTGAGCCCCACCACGTGCGCGTGGCGGCCAGCGAGAAAGAGCTGCCGCAGGGTGTCGCGCGCGCCGGGCAGGTCGTCGTCGAGGTCGCGCATGAGCCGCGCCGCCGCCCGCACCTCCCCCGCCGCCACCCGCTCCGCGATGGTCTGCACCCGCTCCTCCCCTGAAGCGCCTTCGTACCCGTCGCTGCCGATCCGCCGGGGACCCACACCTTACTTCAGGAGGGCCCGGGAGGCCCAACCTACAGGAGGCCGGGACGCAGCGTCGCGGCTCCTCCCCGGCGCCGGCAAGGGCGGCGCGGGGCGACTCCGCCACCCGCGACCTCAAGCCGCCCGGAGCGTCCCCGTAGCCGTACCGCCAGCGAGCCGCCGGGTGGCGGTCACGGGCCGGGGGCCGCGCGGCAGGAGCCGCGTCGAGTTCAGGATGAACACGAGCTCCGACGCGACGTGGATGAACGCAGCGAGGAGCGGGTTCAGGAACCCGAACGCCGCGAGCAGGATCCCGAGCCCGTCCACTGTGAGCGTCCCGCCGAAGTTCTGCAGGATGATGCGCCGGCACCGCCGCGCGATGCGGATGGTGTCAACGAGCGCCCACCCCCGCCGCCGCGAAGCGACTGCAGCCCAATCACAAGCCGTGAATAGCGGAGGCGGCGAACCCACGACGCCCCTGTAACTTCGCGGCTTTCTGAGCGGCCAAACTGTTCATTTCTCTGCGCGCGCGCGGTGCCCCTTCATGGCACCGGTCGCACGGTATGTATTCGCCCAGCGCGGCGCGCGCCTGGCCGCTCATGGGACCAGAGACGCACCGAGCGCCGGCAAGCCTGCGCCCGGCCTGCTCGACCCCGATCAGCCCTTCAACAGGTCGCGAGCTATGACCATCCGCTGCACCTCGCTCGTCCCCTCACCGATCTCGCACAGCTTGGCGTCGCGGAAGTAGCGCTCCACCGGGAAGTCGCGGGTGTAGCCGTAGCCCCCGTGGATCTGGATGGCTCGGGAGGTGGCGCGCATGGCCGCCTCGCTGGCGAAGAGCTTGGCCATCGAGGCCTGCCGGTGGAAGGGCTGGCCCGCGTCGGCGAGGGCGGCCGCGCGGTGCACCAGCAGCCGCGCGGCGTCGATCTCCGTCGCCATGTCGGCCAGCATGAAGGCGATGGCCTGGTAGTCGGCGATGGGCTTGCCGAAGGCGCGGCGCTCCCTGGCGTAGGCGCGCGCATCCTCCAGCGCGGCGCGGCCCAGCCCCACCGCCAGCGCACCGATGGAGATGCGCCCGCGGTCGAGCACCTGCACCGTGTCGGTGAAGCCCGCGTTCACCTCGCCCAGCCGCTGCGCGTCGGGCACCACCACCTCCTCGAGGTGGAGGGTGGCGGTGTCGGACGAGCGCATGCCGAGCTTCCCGTGGATGGCGCTCTGGGTGAAACCTGCCGCGCCCTTCTCGACCAGGAAGGCGGTGATGCCCTTCTGCCGGCGTCCGGGCTCGGTGGAGGCGAGGACGATGAAGACGTCGCCCACCGTGCCCTGGGTGATGAAGGTCTTCGAGCCGGAGAGTACCCAGTCCGCGCCTCTCCGCACGGCCCTGGTGGCGAGCCCGGCCGCGTCGGAGCCCGAGCCCGGCTCGGTGAGCGCCCACGCGGCGAGCTTCCGCCCGTGGGCCAGGTCGGGTAGGAAGCGCCGGTGAAGCTCCTCGGAGCCGAAGCGCACGAGGTGGCCGGTGCCGAGGCCGTTGTGGCTCGACACGGTGAGTGCGAGCCAGCCGTCGTGGCGCGCCACCTCCTCCACCACCACCGCCGCGGCGAGCGCACCGAGGTGGGCGCCGCCGTGCTCCTCGGGGACGCTCATGCCGAGGAGGCCCAGCTCGCCCAGCGCCCGCACCGTCTCCGCCGGGAACTCCTCGCGCTCGTCCCAGCCACGGGCGTGGGGCACCACCTGCTCCTGGCACAGGTCGCGCACCAGCCGCCGGACGTGCAGGCACTCCTCTGGCAGGTCGAAGTCCATCGGCTCCCCCTCGCTCCGTTCACCTTGCGCGGCGCACCCGGCACCCTCACACCGGCACCACCCCCCGCTTGCGCTGCTCGGAGGGACGGTAGCCGCTCGCGTAGCAGGCGAAGCGCTTCGAGAGCTCCTCGCGCAGCTCGCGCCCTGGCACCACCGCGTCGATCACGAGCTCGCTCGCCAGCTTCTCCATGTCGATGTCGCGCTCGTAGGCCTCGCGCAGCTCGCGCAGGTAGGCCGGGCGCTCCGGCTCCGGCCGCTCCTGGATCTTGTTGAAGTAGACCGCGTTCACCGCCGCCTCGGGCCCCATCACGGCGATCATGGCGTGCGGCAGGGCGAGCGAGGCCGACGGCGAGAAGCCCGGACCGTCCATGGCGTAGAGGCCGGCACCGTAGGCCTTGCGCACCACCACCGAGATGCGCGGCACGGTGGCCTCCGACACCGCGCTCACCATCTTGGCCCCTGCGCGGATGATGCCCGCCCGCTCCACCCGGGTGCCGATCATGAAGCCGGGCACGTCGGCGAGGAAGAGGAGCGGCAGGTGGAAGGCGTCGCACAGCCAGATGAAGCGCGCCGCCTTGTCGGCCGAGTCGACGAAGAGCACCCCACCCTTTACCTTGGGTTGATTGGCGACCACGCCGATGGCGCGGCCGGAAAGGCGGGCGAGGCCGGTCACGAGCTCTCCCGCCCAGAGCTTCTTCACCTCCAGGAAGGAGCCCTCGTCGACCAGCGCCTCCACCACCGCCATCATGTCGAAGGGCCGGTTCTGGTCGAGCGGCACCACCTCTTCGATGGAGGGGCCGGCGCGCGGAGGCCTGGAGGGCGCCGGTGCGGGGAGCTCGCGGCAGCTCCCGGGCATGTAGCCGAACCAGCGGCGGGCGAGCGCGATGGCCTCCTCCTCGGAGGCGCACAGGAAGTCGCCACAGCCCGAGACGGAGCAGTGCATGCGGGCGCCGCCCATCTCCTCCAGCGTCACCTTCTCGCCGATGACCATCTCGGCCATGCGGGGCGAGCCGAGGTACATGCTGGCGTTCCCCTCCACCATGAAGACCACGTCGCAGAAGGCCGGGATGTAGGCGCCGCCCGCCGCCGAGGGACCGAAGAGGAGGCAGATTCTGCGGCACCACGCCGGAGAGGTGTACCTCGTTCCAGAAGATGCGGCCGGCGCCCCGGCGGCCGGGGAACATCTCGATCTGGTCGGTGATGCGCGCGCCGGCCGAGTCGACCAGGTAGAAGACCGGCAGGCGATGGGCCGCGGCGGTCTCCTGGAGGCGCAGGATCTTCTCCACCGTGCGCCTCCCCCAGCTCCCCGCCTTCACCGTCGAGTCGTTGGCCATCACCGTCACCGGCCGGCCGTCCACCGTTCCGAGACCGGTGACCACCCCGTCGGCCGGCAGCTCCGGGTCGAGCGCGTTCGCCAGCGCGCCGTCCTCCACGAAGGAGCCCGCGTCGAGGAGGAGGGCCAGCCGGTCGCGCGCGAAGAGCTTGCGCGCCTCGGCGTTCTTCCGGTGGTAGCGCTCGGCCCCCCCGCGCCGCACCCGCGAGAGCTCCCGGGCGATGCGCTCCTCCGGACGCTCGGGCGCGGTGCCTGACCCGGCCTTCGGATCGCTCTCGGCCATTCACTCCCCCTTGTAGACCGGCCTGCGCTTCTCGGCGAAGGCTTGCAGTGCCTCCTCCCGGTCGCGGGTGCCGAGGCACGCCTGGTAGAGCCGGTGCTCGAGGTCGAGCCCCTCCTCGAGCGGCAGGTGCTGCCCCAGGTCGAGGGCGCGCTTCGCCTGGCGCAGGGCCACCGGCGCATTGCGCGCGATCTGCGCCGCCAGCGCCAGCGCCTCCTCGTGGAGGCGGGCAAGCGGCACCACCCGGCTGGCGAGCCCCCAGCGCAGCGCCTCCTCGGCGCCGAGCCGCCTGCCGGTGAGGACGAGGTCGCGCGCGCGGGCGAGGCCCACCGCCCGGGGAAGCCGCTGAGTGCCGCCGCCGCCGGGGATGATGCCGAGGCTCACCTCGGGGAGGCCCAGCTCGGCCGTGGCGGCGAGCACGCGCAGGTCGCAGGCGAGCGCCAGCTCGAGACCTCCACCCAGCGCGAAGCCGTTCACGGCCGCCACGAACACCTGCGGCGCGGTCTCGATGCCGCGCAGAGCGGCCCGCAAGTCGCGGTGAAAGCCCTGCACCTCCGCCGGCTTCATGCGCGCGCGCTCCTTCAGGTCGGCGCCCGCGCAGAAGGCGCGCGAGCCGGCGCCGGTGAGCACCACGCAGCGCAGGCCGCGTTGGGCCGAGGCGCGCAGGAGCTCCGCCTCGAGCCCGGAGATCATGGCGCGGGTGAGGCTGTTCCGGCGCGCGTCGCCGTCGATGACCCACAGCTCCACCGCGCCGTCGACATCGGCGCCGCGCTCGATCTTCGGCTGCTCGATGATCCATTCCATGGCCCACGCCTCTCGCGACCCACGGGCTCCGGCTGCTCGGCTGGTACGGAGCGTAACGGCGGAGGCGCGGCGCGGCCAGGTGGACGGTGGGAGCCCGTGTCCGGAAAATGGGGCGCGGTCGCGGTCGCGATGTTCGCGCTCTCGAAGCCGGTCCGGGGAGGGTTCGGCCGAGCCGGGCTCCAGGACGAGGCCGGCGCCTCAGGAGCCGGCCAGCCGGGCCCGAGAGGCCACCTCGGCCTTGAGCGCCTTCCCCGGCAGCGGGTGCCCCACCAGGCGCTCCGCCAGCTCTCCCGCGGCCACGAGCAGCGGCCAGTCGATGCCGGTCTCGAGCCCCATCCCGTGCAGCATGTAGACGAGGTCCTCGGTGGCGAGGTTGCCCGAGGCGCCCGGCGCGTACGGGCACCCCCCCAGGCCCCCGACCGCTGCGTCGAAGGTGGAGAGGCCCGTCGTCGAGCCCGGCGAGCACGTTGGCGAGCGCGGTGCCGCGCGTGTCGTGCATGTGAAGGGCGAACGCCTCGGCGGGGGCGTCGCGGAGGAGCTTTCTCGACGAGGGCCCTCACCTGGCCGGGCGTCGCGACCCCGATGGTGTCGCCGAGCGCGACCTGCTCGCATCCGAGCTCGAGCAACCGGAGCGCGATGGCCGCCACTCGCCCTGGGTCGACCGCTCCCTCGTAGGGGCAGCCGAAGGCGGTGGAGACGTAGCCGCGCACCGCCAGCCCCTTCTCGCGCATGGTCGGCACCAGCTCGGCGAGCTCGGCCAGCGTCTCGTCCACCGGCCGATTCAGGTTCTTCCGGTTGTGCGACTCGGAGGCCGACACCACCATCGCCGCCTCGAAGGGGGTCTCGTTCGCCGCCGGCATCGCGCGCCGCTCCAGCGCCTCGAGGAAGCGCTCGAGCCCGGTCGCATTCGGGACCAGCACTACGTAGCGGAGCCCCGGGCGCGAGGGCGCCTCGGCCACCACCTCGGCCGCGTCGGCCAGCGCAGGGACCCAGCGCGGCGAGACGAAGCTCGTCGCTCGATGGCGGGGAAGCCGGCGTCCGCGAGGATGCGCAGGAGGCGAAGCTTGTCCGCGGTGGCGACGTGCTGCGCCTCGTTCTGGAGCCCGTCGCGCAGGCCGACCTCGTGGACGGTGACGCGCCGCGGGGACATGCGCCCTGCTTACACGACCTCCACCGCCGCCGCGCGTCCCGATTGTGGCGGTCCTCGCTGGTGTGGAGCTCGCGCGGCGGGGTTCGCTCGAGTGGAGGCCCCTATGCCGGTGCGCCCGGCTCGAGGTGACTCCTCAACCAGTCGATGGCGACCTGCGTAGCGGTGCCGGGCGGGAAGATCTCGGCCACGCCCATGCTCCTTCAACCCGGGCACGTCCTCCTGCGGAATGATGCCGCCGCCGAAGACGACGATGTCCGCAGCGCCCTTGCTCCTCAGGCTCTCGATGACCGCCGGGAAGAGCGTCATGTGCGCGCCGGACATGATGGACAGGCCCACCGCGTCGACGTCCTCCTGCACGGCGGCCGAGGCGATCATGTCGGGGGTCTGGTGCAGGCCGGTGTAGATGACCTCGAACCCTGCGTCGCGAAGCGCGCGGGCGATGATCTTCGCCCCCCGGTCGTGGCCGTCGAGGCCCGGCTTGGCGACCAGGATACGGCGCCTCCTGCCCTGTGCGATCATGGCGGCTCCCTGTCATGCCTTCTGCGGAGTGCAGCGCGGCACGCTCGAACGGGCGTGAACGCCCTTCGTGACCCTTCGTGCTCCTCGGCGGCGAGGGGTCACCACGCCCCACCGTCCTCCCGGTAGATGCCGAACACCTCGCGCAGCACGTCGCAGATCTCGCCCAGGCTGGCGTAGGCTCTCGCCGCGTCGATGGCCGGGGGCACCAGGTTCGCGCCGTCCCGCGCCGCCCGCTCCAGCGACTGCAGCGCAGCCTTCACGCGCACGGCGTCGCGCTCGATCCGCACGGACTGGAGGCGCCCCACCTGGGCCCTCGCCACCGCCTCGTCCACCTTGAGGGTCGCGATGGCCGGCCCCGGGCCGGTCGCGAAGGCGTTCACCCCCACCACCTGACGCTCGCCGCTCTCCACCTCGCGCTGCCAGCGGTAGGCGCTCTCGGCGATCTCGCGCTGCGGGTAGCCCTCCTCCACCGCCCGGAGCATCCCGCCCATCGCGTCGATGCGCTCGATGTAGGCGAGCGCCCGCCGCTCCAGCTCGTCGGTGAGGTACTCGACGTAGTAGCTGCCGGCGAGCGGGTCGACGACGCGGTCGGCGCCCGACTCGTGCGCGATGATCTGCTGCGTGCGGAGCGCGAGCGTGACGGCCTCCTCGGTGGGCAGGGCGTAGGTCTCGTCGAGCGAGTTCGTGTGCAGCGACTGCGTGCCGCCCAGCACCGCCGCCAGCGCCTGCAGCGAGGTGCGCACCACGTTGTTGTACGGCTGCTGCGCGGTGAGCGAGACGCCCGCCGTCTGGGCGTGGGTGCGCAGCAAGAGCGCCTCGCGCCTCGTGGCGCCGAACCGCTCCTTCAGGGTGCGCGCCCAGATGCGCCGGGCGGCGCGGAACTTGGCCACCTCCTCGAAGAAGTCGTTGTGCACGTCCCAGAAGAAGGAGAGCCGCGGCGCGAAGTCGTCCACCGTAAAGGCCGCGCTCCACGCACGGCCTCCACGTAGGCGAAGCCGTCGGCGAGCGTGAAGGCCAGCTCCTGCACAGCCGTCGCCCCCGCCTCGCGGATGTGGTAGCCGCTGACCGACACCGGGTTCCAGCGCGGCATCTCCGCCGCGCAGAACTCGATGAGGTCGCAGACGATCTTCACCGCCGGCCGCGGCGGGACGATCCACTCCTTCTGCGCGATGTACTCCTTCAGCATGTCGGCCTGGAGCGTCCCGCCCAGCTTCTCACGGGAGACCCCCTGCTTCTCCCCCACCGCCACGTACATGGCGAGCGCCACCATGGCGCTCGCGTTGATGGTCATGGAGGTGGTGACCCGGTCGAGCGGGATGCCGTCGAAGAGCACCTCGAAGTCGCGCAGCGTGGCGACCGAGACGCCCTCCTTCCCCACCTCGCCCTGGCTCATCGGGTGGTCCGGGTCGTAGCCCATGAGCGCCGGCATGTCGAAGGCGGTCGAGAGGCCGTTCACGCCTTGCGAGAGCAGGTACTTGAAGCGCTCGTTGGTGTCCTCCGGCGAGCCGAATCCAGCGAACTGCCGCATGGTCCAGAGCCGCCCGCGGTACATGGTGGGCTGCGGACCGCGGGTGAAGGGAAACGGCGCCGGGGTAGCCCATGTCGCGCAGGAAGCGGTCGCCCCCGGCGCGGGCGCTGGCCGGGTCGAGCACGTCGGGGATGGGGATGCCCGAGTCGGTGGTAAAGGCCGCTCGTCTGCGCGGAACCCGCGCGAGCGCCTCCGCCAGCTCCTCCCGCGTCCACCGCTCACGCTCCGCCAGCACCCGCTCCAGCGCCCCGGCGTCGTAGGCTCCCGCGCGCTCGTGCTCGGCTTCTCGCGCCACGCTCTCCCCCGGTCTCCGCCGTGATTCGTTGACACCTCCCCGCTGGTCGCGCTACGAACGCGCCGCTCGGTGAGGTAGCTCAGACGGCTAGAGCGAGGGTCTCATAATCCCTAGGTCGGGAGTTCGATTCTCCCCCTCACCACTCGCCCCATCAGGCACCCGTTGCAGGTACCCCGCGAACCACCACGGGGGGGTGGTCGACCCGCCCCCTCCGGGCGCTGCGCGACCTCCGCCGTTCGAGCACCCCTCGGCATGCCCACCACAGCCGCCTCCTCGCCTTACGAGCTCGTCTACTGGCCCGGCCTGCAGGGGCGCGGGGAGCTCATCCGGCTCGCCTTCGAGGAAGCCGGCACCCCTTATCGCGACCTGGCGAAGGTTCCCGAAGAGGACGGTGGCGGCACGCCCGCGGTGATGAAGCTCCTCGAGGAGCCGGGGCCCTGGCTCACCCCCTTCGGCCCACCCGCGCTCCGCCACGGCGAGGTGGTCATCGCGCAGACCGCGGCGATTCTCCAGTACCTCGGGCCGCGCCTCGGCCTCGTCCCGGAGGACGAAGCGAGCCGTCTGCGCGCCCACCAGCTCCAGCTCACCCTCGCGGACCTGGTTGCGGAGGCGCACGACACGCACCACCCGGTGGGGGTCTCGCTCTACTACGCGGACCAGAAGCCGGAGTCGCTGCGCCGGACCCAGGTCTTCCTGCGCGAGCGCATCGCGAAGTTCTTCACCTACCTCGACCGGGCGCTCGATTCGAATCCGGTGGGCGAGGGGCGCCACCTCGTCGGTGGCGCCGTGAGCTACGCCGACCTCTCCACCTTCCAGGTGGTGGCCGGGCTCTCCTACGCCTTCCCGAGCGCGATGCGCGCGCACCTCCGCGCGTTTCCACGGCTCGCCGCGCTGCACGATGCGGTGGCCGCGCGGCCCCGCATCGCGGCCTACCTCGCCTCGCCCCGCCGCATTCCGTTCAACGAGGATGGCATCTTCCGGCACTACCCCGAGCTCGACCTCCCAGCCGGCTGAGGGCCGCGGAGGTCGAGGCCGGTCATCCACCCAGCGTCGAAGGTGGGGAGACGATCACCAGGCGTGGAAAGTAGGTGCGAAACCGCCGCGGGTCCCTCGTGAGCACGCGGCACCCCAGCACCTGCGCGTGCGCGCCGATGAGGAGGTCGGGGAGGGGGCTCTTCCAGGTGCCGCCCCGCGCCGCGTAGCGGCCGTGCGCCTTGCCCGCGAGGAAAGCTGCCTCACGCGGCATCGGTACGAACTGGAGCTCGTCCAGGCGCTCGTCGAGATCCTCCATCGACGTGGCGTAGACCGATACCTCCGCGTAGATGACCGCGTTGATGTACACGGGGGCCTCATCTCCGGCGCGCGCCAGCGCATCGGCGGCCCAGGTCGACCACGGACTTCGCGTCGCGATGTCCAGGATGACGTTGCTGTCCACGAACGCGGGACTCACTCGTCCCATCCCCTGGTCATACGCATGATGTCCTCGGTGGTGAGGCTCCTGTCTCCGGGGAGACCCTGAGCCTCGCCACCATGCGGCGCCCCCTCGACGCGGCGGCAGGCTCCGTGACCCGCCGAATGACCACGTCGTCGCCAACCATGGTGAACTCGACCTCGGTATCGGGAAACAGGCCCGCCCGCTCCCGCAGCGCCTGGGGAATGGTGACTTGGCCTTTCTGGGTGATTTTCATGACGCGGTAATACTGCACCAGTATTACCCGCGCCAGGTGAACGATTGGCTGGCTCCGCGCCCCTTGTCGCCCCCCGGGAATCGAGCTACCAACCGCCTCCATGCCCCGGATGCTCTTCCTCTTTCTCGGCGTGGCGAGCGTCGGCAGCGCCGTGTACCACCTCGCCCAGAGGAGCGTCCCTGCCGGCGCGAACCCCATGCTCGCGCTGATGGGCGCTTACATCATCGCCTTTGCCGCCGCGGCCGTCGCAGCTCCATTTTTCGGCTCGGTGTCGGGGTACTCGTGGACCGGGCAGATGTTCTCGGGACCGGTGCTCCTCCTCGGGGCCGGCGTCTTCCTCATCGAGGTGGGCTTTCTCCTCGCCTACCGCACGGGCGGCTCGCTCCAGTGGTCCGGGGTGGCGGTGAACACCGCCGCCGCGCTCGCCCTGGTGCCGGTGGCGCTCATCGTCTTCAGGGAGCCCTTCTCCGTGGCGCGGCTTGCCGGGATGGCGCTCTGCCTGGGCGGGCTCCTGCTCCTCGTGCGGTGACACCTCCTCTCGGGGACCGGCGACCGGTCCCGCCCGACTCCTGCCGTACCTGCTCGTCGCCGATCCACTTTCTTGCCTTGTCGGGTGCGAGTGGTACACCGGAGCCGATATCGGTTTCGGGAGGCGGCCATGGCCATGGCAAAGGCGGTGGGGGTGGAACTGGGGGGCGAGAGGCTGGGCGACGACCGCGAGCTCGAGGAGCTGGTGCGGGAGCTCGATGCCATCCTCGACATCTGGTTCATGGCCGAGGTTCGCCCGTCGCTCGAGCGCGCCAGCCGGGCCAGGGCCGAAGAGCCTCACCCGCACCCGCACCGCTCTCCCGCCCCCGCCGGCAGCGCCCTCGCCTTCGGCTAGCCCCGGGTCGGTTCCTCTTCCTCCGGCCCCTCCTCCAAGGCGCGAAGGTGCCCGAGGTGGATGTGCCGGCTGGGGAGGAAGACGAGGCCGACCAGCACCTGCTGCCCGAACTGCACGAGCCACATCACGTTGGCGAAGGCGAGCTCGCGCTCGCCCACCGGCATGAAGAGGGAGAGCCCGGCCAGGACCGCAGCCTGATAGGTGCCGACCGAGCCGGGCCCGGCTGGGATCATGACGCCCACCACCATCGCCCCGAGCACGGTGAAGGCGCCGACCAGGCCGAGCCTGATGTCGAAGGCTCGGGCGAAGAGCTGCACGCCCAGACCGTTCATCGCCCAGTACGCGCCGGTGAGAACGAAGAAGAGCGCGATCTTCCGCCGAGAGGGTACGAGGCGCAGGCCGTGGATGAAGGCGTCCATCATCCCGCTCACGCGGCCGGCGAGCCGGGGTGAGAAGGGGTCGAGCAGCCGGTGGGAGAGCCGCACGGCGCGCGGGCGGTTCAGGTAGGCGAGCACGATGAAGGCGAGGAGGAGGCCGAACACCAGGAAGACGACCGCGCCTGCGACACGGAAGGCGTGCAGGCCGCGCGTTCCCTCCGGCACCGCCAACAAGGTCAGCATGAGCAGCACGGCGGTGAAGAGGCCGTCGGCCACCCGCTCCACCACCACCGAGGAGAGCGCCGCCGAGACGCGCAGCCGGGGGCGCTCGGCGATGAGGTAGGGCCGCGCAAATTCGCCGAGCCGGAAGGGCAGGAGGACGAGGCCCATGATGCCGACGGCCGACACGGCGTTGAGCCGGGCAAAGCGCACCTTCGCCACCGGCTCCAGGAGGAGGCCCCAGCGCACGGTCCTCACCAGGTGGACGGCGAGCAGGATGGCGAGAAAGGGCCACAGCCAGCGGTAGTCCGCTTCGCGCACCTGCGCGGCCATGAGGCCCAGATCCTTGCCGCGGAGGGTGAGCGCCAGGGCGACGCCAGAGACGGCGAGCCCGGCGAGCGTCTGGAGGAGCCGCTTCATCGCGGGCGCTTTGTCCTACGGCGGGTCCTCCGGGGCAAGCACCCTCACTCCCCTTCACCCTCCCCCGCCGCTGGCTGGGAGAGTTTCGGGTCTCCATCGCCCGCTCGCTCCCCCGGCACCCGGTACGACTCCGTGAGCCACGCCCCCAGGTCGAGGAGCTTGCAGCGCTTCGAGCAGAACGGGAAGGCGGCGTTCCGGGGGGGTAGGCCGACCGCGTTCTTGCAGATGGGACACGAGAGGGGCACGGAAGATCTCAACTCGGCCGCGCGACCTCCGCTCCCCCCGGCGGCCACGCCTTCCCCGCCGCAGCGAAGAGCGACCGCATTCAGACGCCCGGACAGCTCTTGCCGTCGGGCGGCAGGAGCGGCTCGATGGCGCGCTCGAGCTGACCTCCATCGATGGCCCCGACGAAGACGTCGCGGAGGAAGCCCTTCGCATCGACGAGGTAGGTACGCGGATAGCCGGTGACGCCGTAGGCGTGGCCCACCTCCCCGGCGTCGTCCATGACGATGGGGTAGCTCATGCGAAAGCGCTGCACCACGGCCTGCGCGTCGTCCCAGGCCGACGCCTCGGTGACGGCCAGGATCTCGAAGCACCGCTCGCGGTAGGCCTCGCGGATGCGCACCAGCTCGGGCAGCTCCTGCAGGCAGGGGCCGCACCAGCTCGCCCAGAAGTTCACCGCCACCACCCGGCCGCGCAGCGACGCGAGCGTCGTCTCCTTGCCATCGAGCGACGGCAGGCTGATGTCGGGGGCGAGCAGCGGCTCCTCGGTCGGAGGCCGGCGCTCGCGGGCGAAGAGGTAGCCTCCAGCCGCCACCAGGGCGGCCACCAGGATGACGAGCCATGTTCGCGCTGCCGGCTTCATGATCCCCCCCATGGCGCCATCGCTCGCCGGCTCAGCGGCCCGCGCCGCCGCCGCCGGCCGAGACCGCGCTCCCGGCCGAGGAGAAGATGGACTTCAGGTCGTCGTCGGTGAAGGTGATGCCGCCGCCGAAGAAGACGTCTTGCCCCACCGTGTACTTGGCTCCCCCGGGGAGCCGCACCACCCGCCAGGGGACGAGGAAGTCGTCGGTTCCGGCGGTGACGTAGAAATACTTGAGGAAGTTGTAGTCGACCCAGAGCTTGGCCCGCGGCAGGTTGGGCGCGTCGGGCCCGGGGCGCCAAAACTGGTAGAGGTCGAGCGAGATGGTGAGCGCGTCGTCGAGCAGGTGGAGGTCGGCGCCGGCCCCGCCAGTGTTCTCGATGAGCCCCACCCGGAAGGTGGCCGACCCGTAGCGCTTGGCGAGCTCGGCGGTGAAGCTCACCCGCTGGTCCGTCCCGACGGTGGTGGTGGTGGTCTTCACCGCGCCGGTGGGCGTCTCGGTGTACAGCTCCTGCACCGACTGCGAGGCCACGCCCCGGGGATCGTTCACGATCTGGAACAGGTAGTACTGGTCGGGCCGGGGGATGAGCGCGAAGCCGGCGTAGGTCTTGGCGCCCTTCTGGTTGTAGAGCCACTCCGAGCGCAGGCGGACCTGCACCTTCAGCTTGGAGAGGCGGTCGACGTAGTCGGTGAGCGACTCCACCGTGTCGCCGAGCTTCTGGCCGAGCCGCTCGTCGGTGAGGAGCTTGCCGGCGATGCTCTTCCCCTCCCCGACCTTGGTGGCGATCTTCTGCACCTCGCCCATGGTGTCGTTGAGCTTCTTCAGCGACTGGCGCGCGTCGGCGAGCGACGCCTTGAGGCCCCCCGAGGCCTCGTCACCCATCATGGCCTGCACGCCCTTCAGGATGGTGTCGAGCCGCTCGGTGGCCGAGGCCACGTTGGCGGCGATGGCGTGGTAGCTCTCGCGGTCCTTCCCGACCACGTCGGCGAGCGTGCCGGTGAGCGCGCGGGTGTTGTCGAGGATCTGCTGCACCTTCAGCTGGCCCTGATCCACCCCCTCGTTGATGGCGCGGCTCGTGCGCTCGAGGTTGGTGATGATCTGCTGGATGGAGCCCTCCGAGCCGGAGACGATGCCGGAGAGGTTCCGGGTCACCCCCTGCACGTCGACCGCGATCTGCGACATCGCGTCGAGCAGCTTCTGGATGGAGGTGCCCTCGTTCACGCAGACGATTCCGCGATCCTCCATGGGGAACGTCTGCAGCGACGGGGCCTTGGCCGAACCGGGGGCGAGGTCGAGCAGGGCGTCGGGGAGGAGCGTGGAGGGGAAGCGCTTCGTGAGGCAGGCGTCGCGCCGCACGTCGATGTTCTTGAGGATGCGCAGCTCGAGCCGGGCGTGGTGCCCCTCGAGGATGATCTTGTCGACCTCCCCCACCTGGATGCCGGCGATTTGCACCCGGCTCTTCCAGGTGAGGCCGGTGGCGTCCTCGAAGTTGGCGAAGACCCGGTAGCTGTCGCTGTCGGAGTAGCCGCCCTTGCGGAAGAAGGTGAAGGCCACCAGGAAGGCGACGCCGGCCACCGCCACCAGCACCCCGACGGCAAAAGCCTTGCTGAAGACCGGTCTAGCCATGGGGGCTGTTCACTGCTTGTCAAACCAGAGGGAGAGGAACTTCTTCACGTGGGGGTGATCGCTCCTGCGGACCTCTTCCGGGGTGCCCTGCGCGGCGAGGTGGCCATCGTACAGGACGGCCAGGCGGTCGGCCACCTTGAAGGAGCTGGCGATGTCGTGGCTGATCACCATGCTCGTCACCTTGAGTCGCTCCTTGGCGCTCACGATCATGTCGTCCACGTAGTCGGTGGTGATGGGGTCGAGGCCGGTGGTGGGCTCGTCGTAGAGCACCACCCGCGGCTCGTGGATGAGCGCGCGCGCCAGAGCCACGCGCTTGCGCATGCCTCCGGAGAGCTCGGAGGGGAAGCGCGGCAGGACCTCCTCGCCGAGGTCGACCACCCGCAGCTTCTCGATCACCCGCTCGCGCAGCTCCCGGGCCGGAATGCCCCGCTGCCGCTCGTGCAGCGGGAAGGCCACGTTCTCCAGCACGGTCATGGAATCGAAGAGCGCCGATTGCTGGAAGACCATCCCGAACATGCGGCGCGCCTCGGTGAGCTCGCGACCCTCGAGCTTCGGGATCTCGATGCCTCCCACCCGCACCGTGCCCCGGTCGGGCTTGAGCAGCCCGATGACGTGCTTCATGAGCACCGTCTTGCCGGAGCCCGACCCGCCGAGGACCACGAAGGTGCTGCCCTCCGGGACCTCGATGGAGACGCCCTTCAGGACGTCCCGCCCCCCGAACGACTTCCACAGGTCGACGATCTCGATCACGGCCGCGCCCTCACCTTCCGCCGCCGACCGTCACCAGCACGAAGGCCGAGTCGACGAGGAGCACGGCGATGGAGCTCATCACCACCGCCCGGGTGGTGCTCTCCCCCACGCCGCGCGAGCCGCCGGCGGCCGCGTAGCCGCGCCAGCAGGTGATGAGGGCCACCGCGTAACCGAAGATGAGCGACTTGAACAATCCGTGAAGCACGTCCGCGGGGACGAGCAGGGTGCGGGTGTGCTCGATGAAGGGACCGGCGGGAATGTCGGCAACGAAGATGCCCATGAGGTAGGCGCCGGCGTACCCCACCGCGTCGAAGAGCATGGTGAGCACCGGGAACATGAGCACCGAGGCGATGATCCGCGGCACCACCAGGTACTGCACCGGGTTCACCGCCATCGTCTCCATGGCGTCGATCTGCTCGGTCACCCGCATGGTGCCGAGCTCGGTGGAGATGGCGCTGCCCGAGCGCCCCACCACGAAGAGGGCGGTGAGCACCGGGCCCAGCTCGCGGGCGAGCGCGATGGCGGTCGACCCGCCCACGTACCCCTGCGCACCCAGCGTGGCCATGGCGTAGTTGGTCTGCAGGCAGAAGACCACGCCGGTGAAGAAACCGGTGGTGACGATGATGAAGGTGGAGCCCACCCCGATGGCCGCCATCTGGGCGATGAGCAGCTCCAGCCGGAAGGGGGGGCGGAAGGCCCAGCCGACCGCCTCGCCGGCGAAGAGGATCATCTGGCCGAAGTCCTCGAACCAATCGTGAAGCCGACCGAGCATGTCGGGCCATCTTATCCCACGGCGGGCGGGCAAGCCCGTGCACGTGCGCCCCGCACGCGGGGGCAGCGCAGGAAGGGCGGCCGGCGTGGGCGCTCCGGCACGCGTGGTGGCGCCCTTGGGATCGCGCCCGTCAGACCACGTCGGCGCGCCAGACCCGCGGCACGCGCTTCCCCACGCCGCACAGGATCTCGTAGGGGATGGTGCCGGCCTTCGCCGCCAGCTCGTCGGCCCCGATGCGCTCGTCACCCTGGGTGCCGAGGAGCACCACCTCCGCGCCTGGCGAGACGCCGGGTACCTCGGTCACGTCGGCCATCATCATGTCCATGCAGACGGTGCCCGCCACCGGACAGCGCTTCCCGCCCACCAGCACCTCGGCGCAGCCCATGCCAGGGCGGCCCGAAAGACGCCGGGGGTAGCCGTCGGCGTAGCCGAGCGGCAGGGTGGCGATGCGCGAGGGGCGCTCCGCCACCCACTTCCCGCCGTAGGAGATGGCGGTCCCGGCCGGAACCTCCTTCAGGTGGGTGATGGCGGTTCGCCAGGTGAGCGCCGGCCGGAGCAGCTCGGCCGCCCGCCGGGCGGCCTCCGGCGCGGGGAGGCTCGGGTCGAAGGGCAGGTAGCCGTAGAGCATGATCCCGGGGCGGGTGAGGTCCTGCCGAGCGTCCGGGTAGTCGAGGGTGCCGGCGGAGTTCGCGAGGTGGCGAAAGCGCGGGTGGAGTCCCGCCGCCGCGAGCGCCGCTGCCGCCTCGCCGAAGCGCGCCACCTGCCGCTCGGTGGTGGAGCGCGGCTCGAGGTCGGCGCTGGCGAAGTGGGTGCAAAGCCCTTCGAGCTCCACCTCGGGATGGGCGCGGAGCGCCTCGATGACCTCCGGCAGGCCCTGCGGGAGCACCCCGATGCGCCCCATGCCGGTGTCGAGCTTCAGGTGGAGCCTCGCCTTCGCGCCGGTCGCCCGCGCCGCCGCGGCGAGCTGGCGCACGTGCACCGGGGTGAAGACGAGCGGGGTGAGGCCCCTCCGCGCCATCACCTCCCAGGCGCCCTCGTAAGCGCCTCCCAGCACCAGGATCGGCACCTCGACCCCGGCCTCGCGCAGCTCGAGCCCCTCCTCCACCAGCGCCACCGCCAGCATGGGCGCGCCGGCGCGGGTGAGCGACCGCGCCACCGGCACCGCCCCGTGCCCGTAAGCGTCGGCCTTCACCACCCCCAGGGCCGGCCGCCCGCCCAGCGCGGTGGCGAGCCGGTGGTTGTGGGCGATGGCGCCGAGGTCGACCTCGGCCACGGTGGGGCGGTAGGGCATGGGCGAGACCTTTGGCAGGATCGCCCGGCGGGTTCAAGCGCCTCGCCCCCGGGATCGCTATACTGCGCGGCCCATGATCAAGGTCGGCGGCGAGGTGGACAGCTTCTGCACCAAGTGCAACATGGAGCTCGCGCACGTGGTGATCGCGGTGGTGGAGGGACGACCGGTGAAGGTGCAGTGCAACACCTGCCACGCGGTGCACCGCTTTCGCGGAGAGCTCCCCGCCTCGTCCGCCGGCGCGCGCCGCGCATCGTCCGCCGCGGCCGGAAGGGCTCGCGCTCCCCGCGAGCGGCCCACCACCCTCTCCTTCGACGAGGTGCTCCGCTCGAAGAACCTGGCCATGGCCCAGCGCTACTCGCCCCGCGCCACCTTCCAGCTCGACCAGGTGATCGAGCACCCCACCTTCGGGATGGGCTGGGTCTCGGCGGTGCGCGACCCCGGCAAGGTCGAGGTGACCTTCCGCTCCGACGTGAAGGTGCTGGTTCAGGGGAAGGCGTAGTCACCCGCGGTAGGCCTCCACCGTCCGCTGGAGGTCGTGCGGAAGGGGAGCCTCCAGGGTGAGCCGCTCGTCCGTCGACGGATGGTGAATAACGAGCCTGGCGGCGTGGAGGGGCGTGCGGTCGAGCAGGACTTCACCGTCCGCGCGCACGAGCGGCTCGTCGCCTCGCCCGCCCCGGCCGTAGTCGGGGTCGAAGAGCAGGGGCGTCCCGGTGAACGCCAGGTGCACGCGGATCTGGTGGGTGCGCCCGGTCTCCGGGAGGGCGAGGACGAGCGCCGCGGCCGGCAAGGTGCCCCGCTCGCCGAGGAGCTCCAGGCGCTGGACCCGCGTCGCGGCCTCCTTGCCGCGCGCATCGCCCGGGGGCGCGGGCCTCATCCGGCCGCGGCGGCCGGGCATGATCGGCAGGTCGAGGCGCGCCTCCTCGGGCGGCGTCCCGCGCACCAGGGCGAGGTACTGCTTCTCGACGCGCCGCTCCTCGAAGGCGCGGCAGAGGGCGCGGTGCGCCTCGGCGGTGCGGGCGAAGACGACGACGCCGCTCGTGCCGCGGTCGAGCCGGTGCACCACCCACAGCCGGCCGAAGCGCCGCTGCGCCGCCTCCTGCAGCGAGGCCGAGGCGGGGATCCGGCCGGGGATGACCAGCGTGCCAGGCGGCTTGTCGAGGGCCAGGATGTCGCGGTCCTCGTGGAGCACGCGCCCCTCGAGCAGCACCAATGGTGAATTAGCCGCCGCGCTCACAGCACCCGGCGCGCGGGGAGCACCTTCACCGCGCCGAAGCGCTCCAGCGCCGGAGCTACCTGCTTCGCCGGCCCCACCGCCACGATGAGCCCGTCCTCCCCCGGGAGGTGCATTCGGGCCAGCTCGCGGCAAGCCTCCGCGGAGACCGCCAGCACCTCCTCACGGTAGGCGGTCACCTGGGTGAGCGGGAAGCCGTAGAGCGCCGAGTCGGCGAGCTTGTCGGCCACCTGATCGTGCGTCTCGAGCGAGAGGGGGTGAAGCCCCGTCAGGTAACCCTTCGCGCGCGACAGCTCGGCCTCCGAGGGCCCCTCCTCGCAGAAGCGCCGCGATTCGTCGAGCAGCACCTGCACCAGCTCGGCGGCGCTCTCCACCTTGGTGAAGGACGACAGGTAGAAGAGACCCGCGAAGCGGCTCATGGCGAAGCGGCTGCGGACGCCGTAGGAGAGCCCGCGGTTCACCCGCACCGCCTCCATGAGCCTCGAGGTGAAGCCGCCCCCGAAGACCGTGTTGGCGACCACGGCGGCGAAGTAGCCGGGCGCGGCGCGGGCGAGTCCGGGGGTGGCGATGCGGACCTGCACCTGCGTCTGATCGGGCTTGTCGAGCACCAGCACCGCGCGGGAGATGGCGCCGGGAGCGGGGAGCCGGGGCGCCTCCTCCGCGGTGGCCTTCCAGCGGGAGAGCTTGCGCCGCGCCAGGGCGAGCGCGGCCTCCGGTTCGAGCGCGCCCACCACCACCAGGGTGGCCGAGGCGGGCGCGTACCACCGTCGGTGAAACGCCAGCGCATCACCACGGCGCAGCGCGGTGAGGTGGCGGAGCCGGCCGTCGGGAGCGTGACCGTAAGGATGGCCTCGGTAGGCGTGGTCGACCATGGCCCGGTCGGCCACCGCGCCCGGCTCGTCGAGGAGGTGGGCGAGGCTCGCCACCTCGCGGCGCCGGATGCGCTCCCACTCGGCCCGGGGGAAGGCGGGGGCGGTGGCCACGTCGACCACCACGTCGAGGAGCTGAGGGAAGAACTCCGAGGGCGCGGACAGCCCGAAGGAGGAGGCGTCCTCGTCGGAGCCGGCGCCGAGCTCGCTCCCCAGCGACTCGACCAGCTCGTCGATGGCGCGGCCCGAGCGGCGGGCGGTTCCCCGGCGCGCGACCTGGACCACCATGTGCGATAGCCCGTGACCGCCGGGCGGGTCGAGGGCCGCACCGGCCGCCACCACCAGGCGGACGGCCACCAGCGGCACCCCTGGGCGGCAAGCCACCATCACCCGCAACCCGTTTGAGAGCCGCGCCTCCGCGAGCGGCGGGAGTCGCAGTGGCGAGGCCGTGGCGCTCCTCACGGCGCCTCTGGGGCGAGGGTCACCACCGAGCGGCGCGAGGGCTGGAGCCACTCGGCCGCCACCCGCCGGAGGTCCTCCGGCGTCACCGCCTGGTACTGCTCCAGGGTGCGACCTGCCTCGCGCCAGTCCCCTAGAAGGCTCTCCGCCTGGCCGAGCGCGTGCGCGAGGCCGTTGTGGGTGGCGAGCTCGTGCAGCACCGCGCTCCGGAGCAGCCGCTGCGCCCGGCGAAGCTCCGCGGGGCGGACCCTGCGGCCGGCGAGCTCCGCGAGCTCCTGCCAGAGGACGGCCTCCGCGCGCTCCGGGCGGACGCCGGGCGCCAGCTCGGCCGAGACGATGAAGAGGCCCGGGTCGATGCGCCAGCCCCAGGAGACGTGGGCCGAGACCGCCAGCTCCTCCTCCTCGACCAGCCGCCGCCTGAGGCGCGACGACTCGCCCGCCGAGAGCACCGCCTGGAGCACGTCGAGCGCGACCGCGTCCGGATCCTTCGCAGCGGGCGCCTTGAAGCCGCAGAGCAGCGCCGGCGCCTGGGCCGGATAGTGAATGACCGCGCGCCGCTCTCCCCGCTGCGGCGGCTCGCTCTGGGCCACCGGGGCGGGCGCAGGGCCGCGGGGGATGTCGCCGTAGGCGCCCTCCAGGGCGGCCAGGGCCTCGTCCGGGTCGAGGTCGCCCACCGCGTAGAGGGCGGCGTTGCTGGGGCTGTAGTACGTCTGGAAGAACGCCAGGCAGTCCTCGCGGGTGATGCGCTCGATGTCGTCCATCCAGCCGATGACCGGCCACCGGTAGGGGTGGGCCACGAAGGCCAGCGCCTCGAGCTGCTCCTCCATGAGCCCGAAGACCGAGTTCTCGGTGCGGAGCCGGCGCTCCTCCTTCACCACTTGCCGCTCCTGCTCGAGCGTCTCGGGGGTGAGGGAGAGCGAGCGCATGCGGTCGGACTCCAGGTCGATAACCGTGGCGAGCGCCTCGGAGGCGAAGTCCTCGTAGTAGGCGGTGACGTCGTTGGAGGTGTAGGCGTTGGAGCTGCCGCCGCGCGACTCCAGGACCCGGTCGAACTCCTTCGGTCCGTAACGCGCCGCGCCGTTGAACATCATGTGCTCGAAGAGGTGGCTGATGCCGGTCTGGCCGAGCCGCTCGTTGCGGGAGCCCACCCCGAAGAAGGTGAAGTAGCTCACCGTGGGGGTGCTCGCGTCCGGGAGGAGCCGGACGCGCAGCCCGTTCGGGAGCTCCGCCTCGACCACCCGATCCAGGCCGACGGCGGCAACTTCACGGGTGGTGGCGTTCACTCGGCTCTTCCGGAGGCGCGGCACGCACTTTTCTTACCTCGGGCGCCGCGGCGGCGCCGCACGCGTTGGCCCCCGCCCACGTGGTGCCTCGCCTTCAGGCTCCGCGTGACGGAGTACCCGAACCGACGCGATCGTCGACCGATCGCCCCAAGATGTACTCTGGGTGGGTGGCCCAGCGGGCGGGGGAACGCTAATCAACCCTCAGTTGTTTCATCTACAGGTCCGGTGCCCGGCGCGTCCTTCGAGGCCGTCCGCGGCGGCCGGGCGGGAAGAGCACATGCCAAGCGCCGGCGCATCACGGAAGTCGAAGTCCCGCCAGAAGGTCGACCCGCGCCGCGAGGTGCTCCGCAAGCTCGGCGAGCGGGTTCGCAGCTACCGGCACGAGCGCGGCTACACGCAGGAGGACCTCGCCGAATCGCTCCAGCTCTCGGTCGCCTACGTGAGCCTCATCGAGCGCGGCGGGCGCAACCCGCCCTTCACCACGGTGGTCGCCATCGCCGACGCCCTGGGCATCTCGCCGCGAGAGATCGTGGAGTAGGCCGGCCCCGGCGGTGCGCGGACCCCCGCGCACCGGCCCGCGCCCCTCCTGGCGGCGCCCTGCCTTGTCGGCGGCGCGAGGCCCGGTTATCACGGCAGCGATGCAGCAGCCCCGGCAGCTCGATCGGCGTGCGTCCCCCGCCGCGGATCCCTTCTATGCGAGCCCTGCGGTGCTGGAGGTGCTCGGCCGCCCCGACGCGCCGCAGCGCGACGTCCCACCGGCGCGCCAGGTCTTCGTGAACCGCAACCTGCGGCTCGACAAGGTCGACCTCGTCGGCTTCGACATGGACTACACGCTGGCGATCTACCGCCTGCGCGAGCTGGAGGAGCTCGCCTTCCGGATGACCGCGGCGCGGATGGTGGAGCACCTCGGCTACCCGGCCGGGCTCCGCCAGCTCCGCTACGACCCCGAGTTCGTGATCCGCGGGCTGGTGGTGGACCGAGCCGCGGGCAACATCTTCAAGATGGACCGGCACAACCACTGCGGCCGGGCCTACCACGGGCGGCGCCCGCTCGCCGCCGAGGAGGTGAGGCGCCAGTACCGCGACGAGAAGATCCACCTCTCGCTGCCGCGCTTCGCCTGGATCGACACCCTCTTCGCCCTGCCCGAGGCATGCCTCTTCGCCGAGGTGATCGAGCACCTGGAGGAGCCGGGGCGAGCGCTCGACTACGCGAAGCTCTACGACGACATCCGCGAGTCGATCGACACGGTGCACCGCGACGACTCGCTGAAGGACGTGGTGCGGGCCGACCTGGGGCGCTTCGTGGTGAGGGACCCGGAGCTCGGCCCCGCCCTCCACAAGCTGCGCTCCAGCGGGAAGAAGCTCTTCCTCCTCACCAACTCCTTCCACGCCTACACCGACGCGGTGATGCGCCACGTGCTCGACGGCGCCCTGCCGGAGTACCCGAGCTGGCGGAACTACTTCGACTTCATGATCACCGGCGCTGCCAAGCCTTCCTGGTTCTCCGAGCGGCGGCCCATCCTCGAGCTCGCGGAGGACGGCGCCGTCGCCGGCGAGGCGAGGAGCCTGGGGCGCGGGCGGCTCTACCAGGGCGGGAGCCTGCACGCCATGGAGGCGCTCGTCGGCATCGGCGGCGACCGGGTGCTCTACGTGGGCGACCACATCTATGGCGACATCCTCCGCTCGCGGAAGAGCTCGCTGTGGAGGACGTGCATGATCGTGGGCGAGCTGGAGGCGGAGCTCGCCTGGCTGGAGCGGTGCGCGCCAGCCCTGGAGGAGCTGGGCCGCCTGGAGGAGCTGCGGACGCGGCTCGACGACGCGGTGGCGGTGCACAAGGCGTCCCTCAACGGCTCCGGCCGCCGCCTGGGCCACGCTGCCGGCGAGGCGGAGCGCGCGCGGCTCGAGGAGGAGCGGCGCGGCCAGAAGCAGGAGCTGGAGCTCCTCCGCCGGGCGAGCCGCGAGGCCAACGCACGGGTGGCGGCCCTGGAGTCGGAGATCGAGCTCGGCTTCAACCGGTACTGGGGCCTCACCTTCAAGGAGGGGCACGAGAACTCGCGGTTCGGAGAGCAGATCGAGGACTACGCCTGCCTCTACACGAGCCGCGTCTCGAACTTCCTCTCGTACTCGCCCATGCAGTACTTCCGCGCGCTGCGGGCCGCCATGCCGCACGAGCGGCTCTCCGGGCGCATGGCGCCCTACGGCGACGAGCACGCCATGCCGGCCGCGGGCGCGCGGCCCTCGAAGGCGGCGAAGAGCCGGAACGAGGACGCCGCCCCGCCCGCTTGACCGCTGGCCTCCGCCTCCCTGCATCACGGTCGGCAGAGCGTCCCAGGCTGGTGCCGGGCCCCGCCTTCAAAGCCGATGTGGGGCGCCGGCCGGCGTTCCAGGAGGGTTCGATTCCCTTGCTCTGCCGCCACCGCCGCGCCCGCCCTTCAGTGCGCCTCGGCCCAGCTCTTCCCCTGCCCCACCTCCACCTCCAGCGGCACGGCCAGCTCGGCCGCGGCGCACATCTCGCGCCGCACCAGCTCGGTGAGCGGCGCCGCGTCGCGCTCGGCCACCTCCAGCACCAACTCGTCGTGCACCTGGAGGAGCAGCACCGCGTCGAGGCCAGAGCGCGCGAGGGCGCTGTCGAGCCGGATCATGGCGATCTTCACCAGGTCGGCCGCGGTGCCCTGGATGGGCGTGTTCACCGCCATCCGCTCGGCGCCGGAGCGCAGGGCGCCGTTGCGGCTCATGAGCTCGGGGAGGGCGCGCTTCCTGCCGAACAGCGTGCGCACCTCACCCGAGCTCCTCGCCGCGACGATGGTCCCGTCGAGCCAGCGCTTCACCGCCGCGTAGCGGGCGAAGTAGCGGTCGATGATCTCTTGCGCCTGGCGCGGCGGCAGGTCGAGCCGCTGCGACAGCCCGAAGGCCGAGAGGCCGTAGGCGATGCCGAAGTTCAGCACCTTGGCGATGCGCCGCTGGTCGCTCGTCACCGCTTCGCGCGCAACGCCGAAGGTCTCGGCGGCGGTGGCGGCGTGGACGTCCTCGCGCCGCCGGAACGCCTCGATGAGCGCCGGATCGCTCGCGTAGTGGGCGAGGATGCGCAGCTCGATCTGCGAGTAGTCGGCCGAGAGGAGGAGCCTCCCCGGGGGCGCCACGAAGGCCGCGCGGATGCGGCGCGACAGCTCGGTCCGCACCGGGATGTTCTGGAGGTTGGGGTCGGAGGAGCTGAGCCGGCCGGTGGCGGCGCCACCCTGGTGGAAGGTGGTGTGGATGCGGCCGTCCTTCTCCACCAGCCGGGGCAGCGCGTCGACGTAGGTGCCCTTGAGCTTGGCGAGGGCGCGGTGCTCCAGCACCAGCGCCGGCAGGGGGTGGAGCTCGGAGAGCTTCTCCAGCACCTCGGAGTCGGTCGAGGGGCCGGTCTTGAGCCTCTTCTGCACCGGCAGCCGGAGCTCCTCGAAGAGCACCTGCGCGAGGTCGCGGTTCGACGCGACGCGCAGGGGGTGCCCGGCGGCGGCGTCGATGCGCGCCTCGAGGCCGGTCATGGCCTCCCCGAACTCCGCGCTCATGGCGTCCATGGCCCCTGTGTCGACCAGGATGCCGGTGCGCTCCATGGCCGCCAGGATGGGCACCAGCGGCCGCTCGATCTCGAGGTACAGGCGCTCCAGCCCCTCGTCGGCGAGCGCCCGCGCCAGCGCGGCGGAGAGCTCGGGCAGCACCGCCGCGCACGGCGCGGCGAGCGCAGCGACCTCCTCCACCGGGCGCTCCCAGGGCGGCGCCGAGCCGCGCTTCCCCTCCCCCTCCGGCGGGCGCGGGAGGTCGCAGGAGAGCCGCTCCCGCGCCACGTCGACGAGCGCGTGCTCGCGGCGGGTGGGCAGGAGGAGGCGGCTCGCGAGCTCGGTGTCCACCCCCGGGGCCAGGAGCCGCAGGCCGAGAAAGGCGAGCGCGTGGGCGGTGGCCTTGAGGTCGTGGGCGTGGACCTGCACGTCGCCCTCGACGAGCGGGCGCAGCGCCTCCCGCGCCTCCTCGAGGCTCACCTGTGCGGGCGCCCCGAGGTAGCGGTGGCCGAGCGGCAGATAGAAGGCGCGACCCGCCCCCGCGAAGGCGAGGCCGTGGGGCGGGTCCTTGCGCGGGTGCGCGCCCTCCGTGAGGAGGACGAGGCCCCACCTCCCCGGCGGCGCGCACCGCCGCCACCGCCTCGCGCAGCGCGGCCGGGTCGAGGAGGAGCTCCGGGCGTTCGCTGCGCGTGGTGGGAGGGGGCGCCGGCAGGTCCTTCAGGAGGCGGGAGAACTCCAGCTCGGAGAAGAGGGCGCGCGCCGCCTCGGTGTCGACCGGCTGGCGGGTGAGGTCCTCCGGCTTCACCGGGAGCTGCATGTCGCAGCGCAGGGCGACGAGCTGGCGGTTCAGGCGGAGCCGCTCGGCGCCGGCCAGGATCTTCTCCTTCAGCTTCGCCCCTCCCCTGGCCACCGCGGACGGGATCTCCTCGGCGCGCTGGAGCATCTCCTCCACCGTGCCGAACTTCTGTACCAGGGCGGCGGCGGTGACCTCGCCCACGCCGGGCAGGCCGGGCACGTTGTCGATCTTGTCGCCGAGAATGGCCTGGTACTCGACGGCTCGACCGGCCGGCACGCCGAACTTCTTCTCCACCTCGGCCGGACCGGTGAAGCCACCGCGGCCGCTGGCCTCGGCCATGGGGTCGTAGAGCGAGACGCGCTCGTCGACGAGCTGGGCGAAGTCCTTGTCGCCGGTGACGATCACCACCTCCCAGCCCGCCTCGCGCGCCCGGCAGGCCAGGGTGGCGATGACGTCGTCGGCCTCCACCCCGGGCTCCTCGAGGAGCGGCACGCGCAGCGCCCTCGCCACCTCGCGCACCAGCGGGAACTGGCGCGCGAGGTCGTCCGGAGCGGACGGCCGGTTGGCCTTGTACTCGGCGTCGAGGGTGGTGCGGAAGCTCTCCCGGCTGGCGTCGAGCACCAGGGCCACGTGGGTGGGGTCGCGCTCGCGCAGCGCCTTGAGCAGCATGGTGGTGAAGCCGTAGACGGCGTGGGTGGGCACGCCCTGCGTCGTGGTGAGCGGCGGGAGCGCGTGGTAGGCGCGAAAGACGAACCCCGACCCGTCGATGAGCGTGAGCGTGGGCATCGCCGCCATTCTGTCACGGCGCGGCCCGCTCAGCCCGCCTCTCCGGAGCGGAGGCCTCGGCTCGCGCGCCGCGATGCTACCGAATGTAGAAGTCGCGCACGTTCCCGCCGGGGCCGTAGCCGACCACCTGGTCGTCGAGGTAGGGCACGAGGTAGCGGATTGGGTCGTCCCCGTGGTCGGCTCGGTTGACCGCGCCCCAGTCGAACGGGAGCACCTCGGCCGGCACCGCCCCGCCGACGATGGGCGCGCGCCAGGTGTGGACGAAGCCGCGCTGGGTGGTGAAGACGATGGCGTCGCCGCGGACGGGCGCGGGCGAGCCGGCCAGCAGGCCCAGCCGGAAGCGGATGATGGGCCCGGGCTGGAGCGGATCGGCGAGGCGGGGATAGCCGTAGTAACACCCCACCCGGCTGCTCGTCTGGTCGAAGGCGGGGTTCACGGGCGGGCAAGGGCCCTGCACCGGGTAGAAGAGTCGCCGCGCCTTGCGCGCCAGCGCGAGCGCCTCCTGCCCCGCGCGGGAGGTGTCCTGAGAGAGCACCGCCTCGTCGGCCCAGGCCACGGCGAACCGCTTGTCGGCCGGGTCGGGCGAATCGGAGAGCTCGGGCCGACCGAGGTAGCCGAGCTTGCTCGAGGAGAGCACGAAGCCCGGCGCGCGCACGGTGAAGCGGAGGCTCTGGTTCGGGGTGCCACCCGCCAACGCGGCGGCGCAGCCGGCAGGCACGTCGCCGGGGCCGGCGGCGAGCTGCAGCGCGCCCCCCGGCATGGCGAGGCTCGAGGCGAGGCTCGCCTCCGCCGGGGAGAGGACGGCGGCCACGGAGGTGGCGCAGGCGATCGCGCCGGAGCCGTCGAGGAGCTCGACGGTGTCGCCGGGGCGCACGCCCAGCGCCGGATCGGCCACCCGCACCGGCACCGCCCAGCGGCGGGCGTCGGTGAGCGGGAAGGCGTTTCCGGCGTCGCGCTGGGCCGCTGCGTAGATGGCGCCCCCCGCCGTCGCGAGGGTGGCCGGGCGGAGGGCGAGCTGCGGCAGCGCCCCCTGGAACACCACGCTCCAGGCGTCGCTGTCGGTGAAGCCGGGCCAGACCTGGATGGAGGCGAGGAAGGTGGTGGTGTCGGTGGTGTCGCTCACCACGTTGGGGCCGGCGGCCTGGTCGGACCAGACGCCCAGGCGCGAGCTGCCCGAGGCCGAGGCGGCGGTCACCTGGACGCGGGTGCTGCCGTTCACCACGGTCTGCACGTCGCTCGCGGGCGCCCAGCGGGCGAGGTCGTACCAGTAGCTCCGCCCGTCGGTGGAGGTCACGACGGCGAGGGCGCTGGTGTAGCGCGGGCCGGAGCCGGGATAGATGCGGAAGAGCGGGTAGACGCCGGTGCCCACCGTGGGGCAGTCGGTGCTGGGGACCGAACCGTCGGTCTCGGTGAGCAGGCGCTGCGGGGGCGAGCCGGTGGCCGGGGCGGCGAGGATGGTCACGTGGCTCGGCACGCCGGGGATTGGCATCGGCTGGCGGAACGGTTGGACCGGCACCTCGATGGCGTCGCCCGGGACGGGGTCGGGCGGCAGCACCACCCTCGCGGCGGGATCCGCGGCGAGCGCACCGGTAGCCGGGTCGAGGGTGGCGAGCCCGCAGGCGATGCCCTCGGTCGGGCCGCAGCCCGCTGGGTCGAGGGCCGCCACGATCTGGAGCCGCGGAGCGCCCTGGAAGCGGTGCGGGCTGCAGAAGTTCCCGGCCTCGACCAGCCGCTCGTCCACCCAGCCGGCCGCCACCGCCAGGGTGGGCGCCCGGGCGTCGAGGGCGGCCACGGTCCAGAGGGAGGGCTGCGACGCGGAGACGTCGACGGAGCCCACGCCCAGCGCGGCGGCGCCGCCGGTGGCGAGGATCGGGTCCTTCGAGGCGATGTAGAGGTGGGTACCCGGGACGCGCGTCCCATCCGCGGCGGGGAGGCCCGGCGGCTCCAGGGCGAGGTCGGCCGCGCGGAATCCGAGCGCCTTCACGTTCGCCGCCGGGTCGACGGCTCGCGCGGTGACTCCCCCGGAACCGTCGGAGGCGCGGTCGAGCTCCACCACCACCAGCTTGCCGGTGGAGGGACCGAGGAGACCGGCCGCGAGGTCGGTGTCGTTCACGGCGAGGACGATGCGGGCCGGGACCGCGGCGAGCGGTCCGGCGGCCGCGCGCGCCGGAATCCCCACCATCGCCACCACCTGGCCATCGGGTGCGAGCACGCCTTCGAGCGGCACCTGGTAGGCGATGCGGCCCGCCCCGCTCCAGGTGTCCACCACCTGGAGCGACTTGAAGCCGGTGCTCACCGCGCAGAGGACGTCGGCGCCGCCGTCGCCCAGCGCAGCCGACGCGAGGAGCACCGGGTGCTCGGCCGTGGGCACCGCCAGAGGGAAGACCAGCCCCGGCCCCACCACCACGATGAGGTCGTACTGATCGATGAGGCGCAGCTCGTCGCCGCGAGCCGAGGCCACCGCGAAGTAGGGGCTGACCCCGGCGCGCTTGGAGGTCACGCCGGAGAAGGGCACCATGGCCGCGGGACCGGCGAAGCGCGCCCCCACCGCCGGAGGTCCGCTCGAGCACCCCGCCGCCACGGCCATCGCCACGGCCACCATCGCCGAGACCGCCGGGAAAGCCAGCACGCCCCGAGCCTTCCCTCGCGACCGCGCGGCGCTCACCACTGGCGCTCCGGACCGAGCCGAGCCCAGGCCGGCGGTGGCCGTGCCGGCGAAGCGGCCGGCGAAAGCTGGGTGGGGCCTCGCTCGGGGTGAAGTGCGTCGAAGGTGATGACGTTCACCCAGCTCTGGTCGAACGAGGCGACGAAGAGCCGGACGAGCTGCCGCTGGGACGCATCGGCGGCGCGCGCCAGGGTCTCCACGGCGAGGCCACCGGGCTGCAAGCCGAGCGCCGGCCGCCCGGGGCGGCACGGGGCCGGGGGCACGAAACCGCCGGGCGTGGCAGGCTGGCCCTGGGCATCGGGGCAGAGGCCGAACGAGTAGGCCACGCTCCCCGCCGCGTCGTCGAAGAGCGCGAGCCGGCCATCGGCCTCGCTCGCCACCGCCACCAGGTCGGGGAGCGGCGTGCCGTCCGGGAGCGAGCGCGCGATGGCGCGCACCTCGGTGGCGCCGCGGGCGAGCGGAACCACCTGCCGCGTCTCGAGCCCCACCTGCCCGTCGAGCGAGGGCACGAGGTCGAGGACCACGAGGGCGCCGGCGATGTCGTCGATGGGGCGGACCGAGGCGGTGGAGGAGGCCGAGGTGTCGAAGATGCGAAGGGCGACGTAGAGGCGGGTGCCGTCTGAGGAGAGCGCGACGGAGCGCGGCTCCACCCCGCGCACGATGGGGTCGAGGTTCAGCGAGCGATAGGGCGCCGAGGGTGTGGCCAGGGTGAGCCACCGCACCGGCGCCAGGCCGTAGATGCCGAAGGCGGAGCCGGTGAAGAGGCGCGTGCTCACCGGGTCGTAGGAGAAGCTCCGCACCGGGCTGATGCCGAGGTCCTTCCACACGAGCGGCAGGGAACCGGGCGGGCTCGGGTCGGTCAGGTCGAGCTGGCTCACCCCACCTTCCGAGAGCTCGACCTCGAGGTAGCTCACGAAGGCGAGCGCCCTCTGGGCGAGCGTCCCGCTGACATCGGGGAGCGCGCCGCAGACCACCGCCACGCCATAGGGGTACTGCGCCTGGAGCACCACCGTGGAAGGGCTCGTGGGATCGGTCGGGCCGTGGAGTGGAACGCGGCAACCGTGCTCGCAGCTCCCGGCCGACGCGCTCCAGGGCAGGGGCGCGCCGTCCGGGCCGAGCTCCAGCCGGTAGAGGGCGTCGTCGGAGCGCGACGGCACCAGCACCTGGGGTGCACCGGCCCAGCCCGGGCAGGTGGTGGCATCGACCACCGCCAGGTCGCCGGTGAAGCTCGCCACGCGCGCGCCTCCGAGCTGTCCCTTCATCGGGGTGGTGTCATCGGGAGGCTGGGGCGGATCGGAAGCGGGCGCGTACCCGTCGAGCGCGGCCGCCACGTCGAGCGCCAGCACGCTCCCGCCGGTGGCCGGGTCGTAGCGGAGGTCGCCGTTGGAGGAGGCGACGAGGAGCTGGGTCTGGCAGAGCGAAGGCATGCCGACCACCTCGGGCGCGCAGGGGAGGCCGGTGCCCGGCACCACGTGCCGCAGCGCCAGCGCGGTGGGGTAGAGAAACCGGTTGAGCGGCGCGGCGCCGTACTGGGTCTTCTCGCCGCAGGCGGCGATGCCGAGCGCGATCAACGCGACCGCGAGGCGTCGGAGCTCGATGGTGGCCAAGGGCGCGAAACGTATCCGCGGCGTGGAGAGCCGGTCAAGCGCGAAGGCGCCCGGCCCGCCCCGTCGCCCTTGCGCTGGTCACGCCGTGGCGCCCGCTTCGACGCGCTGGTCGACCTGGATCCTCCGGAAGTCGGCCACGCCAGCGAAGAGGCTCGCCACCCGCCGCACCAGGCCGAGCCGCCGCGCGCGCAGGGCCGGTTCCTCGGCCATGACCAACACCTCGTCGAAGAGGCGATCGACGGCGGGTTTCAGCTCCGCCACCGCCCGCAGGACGCCCGGGTAGTCGCGCCGCTCTCGCAGCTCCGCCGCCGCCCCCGCCACCCGCCCGAGCTCGCTCGCGAGGTGCCGCTCCGCCTCCTCGCCCTCCGCGGCTTCGGCCTCGGCGCCTCCGCCCTGGCCCGACTCGGCCGCCGCCCTCTCGGTGATGTTCGCCACCCTCTTGAAGGTGGTGGCCAGCGCCGCGAAGTCGGGGCGCTGCCTCGCTTCCGCGAGCGCCTCGAGCCGGCGGCGCGCATCGACCACGTCGTCGAAGCCGGCGGCGAGGACCGCCTCCACCGAGATCCGCGTCGAAGGCCTCGGACCAGAGCGCCTTCAGGCGGCCTCGCAGGAACTCCTCCACCTGGCGGCCGACCTCCGCCCGTTCGCCCTTCACGGCGGGTCCGAGCGCCTCGAGCGCCGACTCGACGGCGGCGGAGAGCGAGAGCGACCAGCCGCGCTCCTGCACGAGCCGCAGGATGCCGATGGCGGCCCGCCGCAGGCCGAAGGGATCGGCGGCGCCGGTGGCCCGCTCCCCCACCCCGAGGATGCCGGCGAGCTGGTGGAGCCGGTCGGCCACGCCCACCAGGGCGCCGAGCTCTCCACGCGGCATCTCCTGGGAGGCCCCGAGCGGCTTGTAGTGGTCCTCGATGGCGTCGGCGATGGCGGCGGGGAGCCCTTGCAGGCGCGCGTAGTGTCCGCCCATCGTCCCCTGCAGCTCGGGGAACTCGCCCACCATGCCGGTGCCGAGGTCGGCCTTCGAGAGGCGGGCGGCCTGCGCTGCCTCCTCGGCCAGCTCGCCGCGGCCGATGGCGCGGGCCAGCGCAGCGGCGATGGCGGCCATGCGCTCCACCCGCTCCCGCTCCGACCCGAGCTTCGCCTGGTAGGTGCGCCTGGAAAGCTCTTCCACCCGCTCGCCGAGGGGCCGCTTCTTGTCCTCCTCGAAGAAGAAGCGGGCGTCGGCGAGCCGGGCCCTGAGCACCCGCTCGTACCCCCTGCGGCACACCGCGGGGTCCTCGACCGGCGTGCCGGAGATGGCCACGAAGCGGTTCGAGAGCCGGCCGCCGCCGTCGAGCAGCGCGAAGTAGCGCTGGTGGTTCCGCTGCTCGGAGAGTACCACCTCGGCCGGGAGCTCGAGGTGGCTCGCCTCGAACGCACCGGCGACGGCGGTGGGGTGCTCGACGAGGAAGGTGACCTGCTCGACGAGCATCCGCGATCGTCGCGCACCTTCCCGCCCACCTCGCCGGCCGCCCGCAGGAGCTCCGCCTCGACCGCGCGCCGCCGCTCGTCGGGATCGGCGAGCACGAACGCGCCCGCGGAGCTTCGAGAGGTAGTCCTCGGGCGTGCCCTCGAGCGGGAGTGCCTTCGGCGCCTTGAAGCGGTGACCATAGGTGACGCGGCCGGAGGCGATGTCGCCGTAGCGCACTGCGAGCCGCCTCCCGCCGAGGAGCGCGGTCATCCAGCGAATGGGCCGGGCGAAGGTGACCGTCTCGTCGCCCCAGCGCATCGCCTTCCGGAAGCGCGAGCGCGGCGACGAGCCGCTCGAGGAGCGCGGGCAGCACGGCCGAGGCGCGCTCTCCCTTCACGCACCGGCGCACCGCCAGGCGCTCGCCCCTGGGCGTCGAGGCCCGCCCGAGCTTCTCCACCGGCACGCCCTGGCTCTTTGCGAAGCCGAGCGCAGCCGCCGTCGGCTGCCCCGCGGCGTCGAAGGCCTGCGCCACCGGCGGGCCGAGCGCCTCGGCCTGCGCGTCGGCCTGACTATCGGCCACCTCTCGCGCCCAGACGCACAGCCGGCGCGGCGTGCCCACCGCCTTCACCTCGCCGTGGGCGAGGCGCGCCCCGTCGAGGGCCTTCGCCAGGTCCTCCTCGAGCTGGCGAAGGGCGGGCGGGACGAAGCCGGCCGGGAGCTCCTCGCTCCCAATCTCGAAGAGGAGGTCAGCCATGGAGGGCTCCCTCCCCTTCCGCCGTCGCGGCGGCCGCGGAGCGCGCGAGCAGCGGGAAGCCCAGCTCCTCGCGCACCGCCAGGTAACCCTCGGCGCAGCCGCGGGCGAGCGCCCGCACCCGGCCGATGTAGGCCGCGCGCTCGGTCACGCTGATGGCGCCCCGCGCGTCGAGGAGGTTGAAGGTGTGGGAGCACTTCAGGCAGTAGTCGTAGGCCGGCAGGGGCAGCTTCTCCCCGAGGAGCCGCCTGCACTCGGCCTCGTAGGTGGAGAAGAGGCCGAAGAGCATCTCCGGGCGCGCTGGCGCGGAAGCTGTAGGCGCTCTGCTCCTACCTCGTTGCGGTGGAACACCTCGCGGTACTTCACGCCCTTGACGTACTCGACGTCGTACACGTTCTCGACGTCCTGCAGGTACATGGCGATGCGCTCGAGCCCGTAGGTGAGCTCGCAGGCCACCGGCTTCACCTCGAAGCCCCCCGCCTGCTGGAAGTAGGTGTACTGGGTGATCTCCATCCCGTCGCACCACACCTCCCAGCCGAGGCCCCAGGCTCCCAGCGTGGGGCTCTCCCAGTCGTCCTCCACGAAGCGGATGTCGTGCTCCAGCGGGTCGATGCCGATCGCCTTCAGCGAGCCGAGGTAGATCTCCTGCACGTCGGGCGGGTGCGGCTTCAGGACCACCTGGAACTGGTGGTGCTGGAACAGACGGTTGGGGTTCTCGCCGAAGCGGCCGTCGGCCGGGCGACGGGAGGGCTCCACGTAGGCCACCTTCCACGGCTCCGGGCCGAGCACGCGCAGGAAGGTGGCCGGGTTCATGGTGCCGGCGCCCACCTCCTGGTCGTAGCCCTGGGCGAGGATGCAACCGCGCGCGGACCAGTAGCTCTGGAGCTTCAGGATGAGGTCTTGAAAGGTCACGAACCGCCTCCCCGGGAGCGCCTGCCTGGCGCGCCCGGACCGGGCACGGTAGGGGCGGTCTCTCCGCTTGTCAAAACGCTGGAGCGCCTCACCTCCGGCGAGGGCGCCCCGGCGTCTCCGAGCATGGGCCCCACCTCGTCGAGAAAGGCGCGGCTTCGCAGCCGCCGCCCGAGCTGGTGCTCGATGAACGTCGAGAGCGCGTGCCGCGCCTCGCGACCCGCGCCGTGCGAGAGCGGCGCCGCCTCCGCCCCCGCGAGCCCGCTCTGCTGAAGGCGCGACAGCTCCGCCGCGGTGGAGGCGGCGAGGACCGGCGAGCCCGGCGACGCGGCGAGCGCGCACGAGGGGCAGAGCACGCCGCCCTCCGCCGGGTCGAGCCGGAGGGAAGTTTCGCCTCCCAGCTCCCCGCCGCACCGGGCGCAGTCGGCGAGGCGCGGCTGGAGGCCAGCCGCGGAGAGGGCGCCGAGCTCGAAGGCGCGCAGCGCCGTGGGCCGGGCGGGCCCCTCGTCGAGCCGCCCCAGGTAATCGAGGAGGAGCTCGAGGAGGGCGGGGTGCGGCTCGGCCTCGCGCACCAGAGCCCGCGCCAGCTCGGCGGCGTAGCTGGCGCAGGCGATGCGAGCGAGATCGGTGCGGAGGGTGCCGAAACCGCGGATCACGCTCACGCTCTCCAGGACGAGGCGATCGGCCCCCCGCTCGCGCGCCTCGGCGGAGAGCAGCGTGAAGGGCTCCAGCGCCCCGCCGAAGCGCCTCCGCGACGTGCGGGCGCGCGGGGCGGCCGCGGACACCACCCCCCGCTCCCTGGTGAAGAGCGTCACCATGCGGTCGGCCTCGCCGTAGTCGACCGTCCGGACGACGACGCCGGTGAGCTTCAGCGCGCTCGGCACGCGGCCTTCACCGTCACCTGAGCGCCTCGGCCTTGTCGCGGCACTCCTGCACCAGCGGCGCCTCGGGGAGCGCGGCGCACCGCTCGAACGCCTCGCGGGCGCGCTGGAGGTCGTTCGCCTTGAGCTGCGCGAGGCCGAGCTCGAACCAGCTCTCCGGCTCCTGCCCGCAGAGCTCGGTGTAGCGCTGCAGGACGCCCAGGGCCTCGCGGGTGTGCCCCAGGGCCATCTCGAGCCGGCCCAGCTCGCGGTGGCCGCGGCAGTAGCGCGGCGCCTGGGAGAGGCAGGTGCGGAGCTCGGCCAGACCCTCGCCCGCCCGCCCGAGGCTCGCCAGCGCCTGCCCTTTGTTGCAGTGGGCGAGGAAGGCCTGAGGGTAGGTCACCTCCTCGAGCGCCTTGTCGAACTCGGCGAGCGAGGCCTCCTGGCGGTTCGTCTGGGCGAGGAGCTGCCCGAGCGCGTTGTGGGCGTCAGGGAGCTTGGGGTCGAGCGCGATGGCCTTGCGGTACGCCTGCTCGGCCTCGGCGGTCCGGTCGAAGAACTGGAGCACGATGCCGCGCCCGAGCTGGGAGGGTGCGTGGGCCGGGTTCAGCCGGGCCGCCTCCTCGAACTCGCGCATCGCCTCGTCCCGGCGGCCGTTCCGCAGGGCCTCGGCCCCGAGCTGGTAGTGGATCTCCGCGGCGTCGCGCTCCTTCTGCGAGGGGCCGTGGGCGCAGGCCGCCCCGCTCGCGAGCGCGGCGCACGCGGAGGCGAGGAAGAGAGCGCGCGCGGCGCGGCGGAGGAGGGCTGGCGGGACGGCGGGCACGAGGTGCGGTCGGGTGCGCAAGCCACCGTGCTACTTCCGCCCGGCGGCGCGCGTCAAGCCGCCGGAGAGCGCAAAGCCGGTTCTTCCGCAGCCCGAGACGGGCGCGCGTTCGGACCTCGGGCGAGGCTCACCGTTCGCGCGAGGAGACCACGTCCGGCTCGCTCCCAGCGCCTGCACCGGCTGGGCTGGCGGCTGGTGGGGGCGCGGCTTGCTCGGGCGCGGCTGGGTTGGCCTCGCGTGGGCGTTCGGGCCGCGCCACGGCGGTGGGCGGGGGCCGGTGGCGCCGCTGGAAGCGCCCCAGCTCCTGCTGGATCCGGCGCGGGTAGACGAGGAATCGCTCGGGGATGTGCCCGTCCTCCAGGTAGCGCAGGATGCGGTTGGGGCCGGCGTTGTAGGCCATGAGCGCGAGGTCGCGCGAGCCGAAGGCCTGCACCAGGCGCTGGTAGTAGCGGATGCCGGCGCGCACGTTGACCGTCGGGTCGTCGAGGTCGTCGCCGAGGTTCGAGCGCTCGGCCTCGTGCTGGAGGGTGGCCGGCGCCAGCTGCATGAGCCCCCGCGCGCCCGCGCCGCTCTCCGCCCCGTGGTCGAAGCCCGACTCGACGGCGATGACGGCGAGCACGAACAGAGGGTCGAGCGAGGCCGCGCGCGCCTCGTCGTAGATCACCGTGGCGAGCCGCGCGCGATCGCGCGCGGAGACCCGCGGCATGCGCTCGGCCAGCGTCTTCTGAAGCTCCACCAGCCAGCGTGGACGGTCCCACGGCCTGCGCTCGACCGCTGGCGCAGGGCAAGGATTCGCCCCACCGCAGGCGCGCGAGATGAACGACTCGACCTGGGGCATCTGGGGAGCGAGGATCGGGACGGCCGCGGGAAGATCACCCAGCGTGCGGGGGACGAGGAGGGCGGTCGCCACCAGCCCGACCGCCGCGGTCGCCCCCGCCAGCCCCCTGGCCGTCGGCCGCCTCACGCCTGGACGTCTCCCGCCTCGGCCCCGGCCACCGGGGCCGCCGCGCTCGCCCGCTCCACCGACAGGGCATCGACGCGCAGGGACAGAGAGTCGACCCGCTGCCGGAGCGCCTCGATGTCCTCTCGGGTGGGCAGCTTGAAGCGGCTGGTGGCGCGCTTCACCGCCTCGTCGATGGTCTTCTCCACCTCGACGCGCTGCTCGCGCAGCCGTTCGGCGAACTCGCGGGCGTGGCGGCGCACGTCCTCCGGCGTGAAGCCGGCGGCGTCGGCGATCCGGCCGATCACCTTCTCGGCCTCTTGCTCGGCCGCGTTGAGGCCGACCAGCGCCTGCGACCACGCCTCCTTGAACGTTTCACGGACGTCGGGCATCGCTCATCCCTCCGCTGCGGGCCGCCTGGCGGGCTTTTGTGTCTGCTTGCGCATCTTCTCGGCCCGGTCGAGCCGGCGGGCCAGGCGCTCCAGGTCCTTCGAGAGCGCGGCCACCTGCTCGCGCGAGGCCGCGCCGAGAAACTCCACCGCCTTGGCCTGCACCTCCTCGAGCTTCTCCATCGCCTCGGCCCGGAACCTCTCCACCCTCCCCTTCAGCTCGTTCGCGCGCTCCATTCCCTGCTCCCGGAGGGTCACCACGCGGTCGCGCATCTTCCAATCCTGCTTCGACAGGTTCTGGAGGAGCTCGGCGAGGTCCTTCCGGCTCTCCTTCCCCTTCTGCATCAGCTCCTTGAAGACGCGCTGCGCTTCTTCCTCGAACTCCACGAGGCGGACCTGCACCGCCTCCAGCGGCTCCTTCAAGAATTCGGGGATCTTCTTGCTGTTCTTCGCTTCGGCCATCGAGGACTCGATTCGTTACCCGGAAGGTTCTTCTCCCCGACTCGCCCGGTTCGAGCCAGTGGTGGCCGGTAAGCTAACGCATTGCGTCAGAACACGTCAAGCGAAATCGTCCTTTCCACCGGAGCGAGCCACCTCTTTCATGTGATCCTCCTCCCCCTTTCGTGCATTCCCTACGGGGTGGGGAGCTTCTCTGATTGTTCGTCCATGACACGGAAGAAGGCAACGGGTCGCCGCAATGCCACCCCCTGTACCCATCCCTTGGGACACGGAAGGTCGGGCGCCCCGCCGTCTGCCGGGGCTTGGAAGGCCGTGGAGTCCTTTCATGGCTCACACGGCTCACACGGCGTCGACCCCCACCGCCTCGCGCACGTCGCGGAAACCGTCGCGGGCGAGCAGCCGCGAGAGGTCGCGCACGAGCGCCCTGGCGAAGAAGGGGCCACCGTAGACGAAGCCGGTGTAGGCCTGGACCAGCGTCGCCCCGGCCAGGAGGCGCTGGTAGGCGTCCTCGGCAGACATCACCCCACCCACCCCGATGATCGGCACCCGCCCTCGCGCGCGGCGGTGGATGCGCCGGAGCGCCTGCAGGGCGAGCGGCGCGAGTGGTTCCCCGGAGAGCCCACCCACCTCGCCGGCGAGCGGGTGGTACGCGGTGCGGTCCGGCCGCGCCACCGTGGTGTTGGTCGCCACGACGCCGGCCACCCCGGCGGCGATGGCCACGTCCACCGCCTCGTCCAGCGCCTCGCTGTCGAGGTCCGGCGCCAGCTTGACGAGGAGAGGACGCGGCACCGGCAGGCCGCGGGCTCGGTCGCAGCACAGGCCGAGCAGCCGCTCCAGGGCGCCGCGGCGCTGGAGCTCCCGCAGGCCGGGCGTGTTGGGGGAGGAGATGTTCACCACGAGATAATCCGCCCACGGGTGAAGTCGATCGATGCAGGCGAGGTAGTCGTCTACCGCCCGGTCGTTGGGGGTGTCCTTGTTCCGCCCGACGTTGAGGCCCAGCACACCACCGCGCGGAGCCGCGCCGAGCGCGGCGAGCCGGGTCGCGCAGGTCTCGGCCCCGGGGTTGTTGAACCCCATGCGGTTCACCAGCGCGCGGTGCTCGGGAAGGCGGAAGAGGCGCGGCGGGGCGTTGCCCGGCTGCGCGCGCGGCGTGACCGTCCCCACCTCGACGTGGGAGAAGCCGAGCGCGAGGAGCGCCGGGGCCACCACCTCGCCCTTGTCGAAGCCTGCGGCGAGCCCGAGGGGGTGCGCGAAGCGCAGGCCCAGCGTCTCCACCTCGAGCGCGACCTCCGCGGCGCCGGCCCGCCTCCCCGCCGGACGCCGGGTCGCCCAGCCCTGCGTGAGCCGCCGCCGGGGTGTGGCGCAGAGCGCCTTCAGCCCAGCCAGCGCGAGCGCGTGAGCGCGCTCCGGCTCGAGCCGGAAGAGGAGCCAGCGGAGGGCGCGCCAGACCATGGCGCCGCAAGCTACACGACGGCGGGCTCAGAGGTCGATCGCCATCACGATCGCGTCCTCGTGCTCGTCGACGTAGTAGTGGGCTCGCACGCCCACCTGCCGCCAACCGAGCTCGCGGTACAGCGCCAGCGCGGGCCCGTTGGAGCGCCGCACCTCCAGCGTCCCCAGCACCGCGCCGGCCGCACGGGCGCGCGCCGAGGCCTCGGCCATGAGCGCCCGGCCGACCCCGCGCCGGCGCTCCTCGGCCGCGACGACGAGGTTCAGGATGTGGACCTCGTCGTGGACGAGCCAGTAGACGACGAACCCGGCGATGAACTCGAAGGCGAGGCGGTGACCCGGCAGGTGCTCCACGCGCGCTCCCAGCGCCGCGGTCGAACCGGGTCCGGAGCGCAGGGTGGTGGCGAGCAGGATGGTGGACCAGTCGTGCTCCAGCTCGCGCCGGATGAGCTCGGCCGACCAGGGGTGGGCGAACCCCTGGAGCTCGATCTGCACCACGCGGTCGAGGTCCCCGGCTACCATCGTGCGGAAGGAGAGCGCCGGCCCTGGCGGAGAGGGCCGCGGCTCCGGCGGCCGCCTCACGGACCCTCCCGGCCGGGCTCCGCCGGCAGGAAGCGCGCGTCGAGCACGCGGAGGTCGGCCCGCCCGCGGAGCTCGCCGAGGAGGAGGTCGAGCTCGTCGGCCGCGCGGCGCTGCGCCGGCGCTCCGGCGCTGGCCCGCGACGCCGTGTCTCCAGGGCCTGGCGCGCCCCCGCCTCCGCGCCGGGTGGCGAGGCGGCTCTCGAGGTAGCGCTCGACCCGCTGCCGGCGGACGAGGAGCTCGCCGAGGTCGCCCTCCGACCACGGCGTCCGCGCGAGGAAGCTCTCGAAGCTCCTCCCGGAGGTGAAGCGCGCACGGAACCGCTCGAGCTCCGCCTGCTCCTCCGCGGGGTCGAGCGCGAACACCTGGAGCCGCGCGGCGTCGCCGTCGAGGAGGAGCTGGTCGACGTACCAGGCGAACCCGGCGCGCAGCGTGGGGAGGTCGAGCGCTTCCCCGGACTCGCGTTGCGCCCCCTGCAGCGCGAGGGCGACCCGGGCCGCCCCTTCCACCTCGCTCAGGGTGATGACGCGAGCCCCGGCCGCGACCGGAGAGCCCACCACCGCGACCACGCGGTCGAGCTCGCGCTCCGCCACGGCGCTTCGCTCGGGTGCGGCACGGCCCTGGTGCGGCCACGCGAAGGCGGCGCAGGCGAGGGCGGCGGAGAGCGCGACCGGCACCGTGGCGCCTCGCGTCCGGCGGTGCGCGAACATGGGAGGCACATCTTATCCGCGCCACCCCTTCGCCGCGAGCGGGCTGCGCGGGGTCGGGGCCGGAGGACGCCGGCATTGACGCGCCGTCGCGCTGCGTTAGGTTGACCGGGTGCCCGAGCGCGATCTCTACGAAATCCTGGGCGTCTCCCGCGGCGCCACCGCCGACGAGATCAAGAAGGCCTATCGCCGCCTGGCGCGCAAGCACCACCCCGACGTGAACCCCGGGAACAAGGCCGCCGAGGAGAAGTTCAAGGAGGTCACGGCCGCGTCCGAGGTGCTCACCGACCCGAAGCGCCGCGCGCTCTACGACGAGTTCGGTGCCGACTCCCTGCGCAGCGGCTTCGACGCCTCCAAGGCCGAGGTTTACCGACAGTGGCGACGCCAGGGCGCGCCGCGCGGCGGCCGCCCCGACCTCGGCGGCTTCCAGGAGGTGAACGTCGGAGACTTCGGCTCCTTCGACTTCGCCAGCATCTTCGGCGACCTCTTCGGCGAGCGCCCCGCTGCGCGGACCAGGCGCCCGGCTCAGGGCGCCCACGCCGAGGCCGAGCTCTCGGTCGACCTCGCCGACGCCGTGCTCGGCGCCGAGCGGGACGTACGGGTGGGTGACAAGACACTCCGCGTGAAAATTCCGGCCGGGGTCACCGACGGCTCCCGCATCCGGTTGCACGGCCAGGGGGCGGGAGGCTCGCACGGCGGCGCCGCCGGCGATCTCTACCTCGAGATCAAGCTCCGCGAGCACCCGCTCTTCCGGCGGAACGGCAAGGACCTCACCCTGGAGCTCCCGGTCACCGTGCCAGAGGCCATCCTCGGCGGGCCGGTCACCCTGCCCACCTTCGAGGGGCCGGTCGAGCTGCGCATCCCGCCGCACACGCAGGGCGGAAAGAAGCTGCGCCTGCGAGGGAAGGGGCTCCCCGACCTCCGCGGCAGCGAGCGGGGCGACCTCTACGCCGTGGTCCGCCTGGTGCTCCCCGAGCGGGCGGCCGGCCTGGAGAAGCTCGCCCGATCGCTGGCCGAGCACTACAAGACCGACCCGCGGGCACACCTTTCGCTGTGAGCCGGGCCGCCGCCGGCGGCCCGAAGGAGAACGCGTGGGCTTCCTCGATTTCCTGGGACCGAAGGACAGCAAGGCGGCCATGCGCAAGCAGGCGCAGCGCGTGACCGAGAAGTACGGCCCGCCCGAGAACCGCCAGAAGACGATCGCCCAGCTCGCCGAGCAGGGGACGCCGGAGGCGCTCGCGGTGCTCTGCCTTCGCTTCACCATCCGCTCGGACCCGGGAATCACCGACGACGAGGAGAAGGAGGAGGTCCGGCGCATCCTGGGAGAGGCCGGCGACCTCGCGGTGGGGCCGGTGAAGGTGTTCCTCGCCGCGCAGGAGAGCGGCGTCTCCTGGGGGCTGCGGGTTCTCTCCGAGCTCCGGCCGCCGCATGAGGTGGTGGCCACCGCCCTCGCGCTCCTGCGCAAGCTCGGGCGCGAGTACACGCGCGATCCGGAGAAGAAGCTGGTGCTGCTGGGCTGGCTCTCGGAGCACCACGGCGACCTCACGGGCCTCTCGTCCTACCCGGCCTCCGGCCCGCCCGCCCCCGGGGAAGGTGCGGCCGGTGCGACGGAGGGCGAGAGCCTCGACGACGTCCTGTTGCCGCTCCTCGAGGACTTCAGCGACGACGTGCGCATCGCCACCACCCGGCTCCTCGCGCTGCAGCCCCCTCACGAGGGCGCGCGCGTGGCGCTCATCGAGCTGCTCCTGCGCGACGTCGACAACGCCCGCGTCCGCGGTGAGGTCTTGCAGGCGCTCTTCACCCTGGGCGCCGACGTGAAGGGCTATCGCCCCCGGGTGGAGGCGCTCCTCGCCGACCCCTGGCACCTCGACCGCGAGGGGAAGCTCGGCCGGCGCGGATGAGGTCGCTCAGCGCTCCAGGCCCGGCCGCCCCACCCCGTAGTAGGTGAAACCAGCTGCGCGCGCCCGGGCCGCGTCCCACACGTTGCGGCCGTCGAAGAGCACCGGCAGCCGCATCAGGCCGCGCAGCCGCTCCCAGTCGGGCGAGCGAAACGCGCTCCACTCGGTGGTGAGGAAGAGTGCGTCGGCCCCCTCCGCGGCGCCGTAGGGCTCGGCGGCGAGCTTCACCTGGGGCGCGAGGTGCCGCCGCGCCGTCTCCGCCGCCACCGGGTCGTGCGCCGTCACCTCCGCGCCAGCGCCGACCAGCAGCTGGATGAGCGCGAGCGCCGGCGATTCCCGCACGTCGTCGGTCTTGGGCTTGAATGCGAGCCCCCACACCCCGGCGCGCTTCCCGCCGAGGGAGCCGAAGTGGCGCACGGCCCGATCGAAGAGGAGCCGCTTCTGGCGCTCGTTCACCCGCTCCACCGCCCGCAGGAGGTCGAAGTCGAGCCCCTCGCGCCGCGCCATCGAGAGCACCGCTCGGACGTCCTTGGGGAAGCAGCTCCCTCCGAAGCCGATGCCGGGGAAGAGGAAGGGGTGACCGATGCGGCGGTCCGAGCCCATACCCCTCCGCACCTGATCCACGTCGCAGCCGAGCCGGTCGCAGAGCGCCGCCACGTCGTTCATGAAGGAGATGCGGGTGGCCAGCATGGCATTCGCGGCGTACTTGGTGAGCTCGGCCGAGCGGCGGTCCATGAAGAGGATGGGCTGCTCGGTGCGGACGAACGGAGCGTAGAGCTCGGCCATCACCGCCCGGGCCCGCTCGGAGGCGACGCCCACCACCACGCGGTCGGGCCGCATGAAGTCGTCGACGGCGGAGCCTTCCTTCAGGAATTCGGGGTTGGAGACGACGTCGAAGGGTGCTGCGGTCACGCCGGCGATCACCCCGGCCACGCGCTCGGCGCTCCCCACCGGCACGGTGCTCTTGTTCACCACCACGGTGTAGCGGCGCAAGCTGCCCCCCAGGGCTTGCGCCGCCGCCAGCACGTGGGCGAGGTCGGCGTCGCCGTTCTCGCCCGTGGGGGTGCCCACCGCAATGAAGGCCACCTCGGTCTCCCGTGCCGCCTCGCCGATCTCGGTGGTGAAGGCGAGCCGCCGCTCGCGCACGTTGCGGGCGACGAGCTCCTCCAGGCCAGGCTCGTAGATGGGCAGCCCGCCCCCGCGAAGGGTGGCGATCTTGTCGGCGTCGGAGTCGACGCACGTCACCTCGTTCCCGGACTCGGCGAGGCAGGTTCCGGTGACCAGGCCCACATAGCCCGTTCCCACCACGGCGATCTTCAAGGCGCCTCCGCGTGCGGTCGCGTCCCGCCCCTCGGGTGGTGCGCGGTCGGGCTGGAGATTCGAGAACCGGAGCGAGCCCGCTCCCCTCCGGCGGGGGTGAAGTTACCACCCCCGCCGACCAGCCGTTTCATCCGGGGACCCGGGCGGCGCCGGCCCCTCCCTCGCCCGCGACCCGGGGTCGCTTTACACCCCGTGCAGGTTCCTGCCATGGAGGCAGAAGAGGGCGCTCGTGCGAGCAGGCCCCTGATCGTAGCCAAGTTCTCGCAATCACCGACTAATATTGAAAATACCTCGCCTCCAAAGGGTCTTTCTTGGGGCCCCTCTCTCGTGGCCTGATGTCGTTGAAGCCGGGGACAACTCTCTTCCCCCGGCCCGGGAGCGCGACGATGTTCGAGCGAAGCGAGCGGCTGTTCCCTCTTGTCCTCCTCGCCGCGCTCGCGTGCAGCGGCAGCGCCCCTGAGCCGGCGGCCGGCGGCTCCTTCGCCCAGCAGGTCTCCGTCTCGGTGGATCCGAAGGAGGCGATCCTCCCACCCGGGGCGCAGCTCAGTCTCGCGGCCGGCGTCACCGGCAACGCCGACGAGTTCGTGGTCTGGGAGGTCGTGGAAGGCCATGCGGGGGGGACGGTCGACGTGAGCGGCCTCTACACGGCGCCGGCCGTGCCCGGCACCTATCACGTGGTGGCTGTCGCGCGCGCCGACGCGACGAAGAGCGCCACCGCTACCCTGACGGTGGCCGCCGACGCACCCACCCTGCCGGTGGCGGTGGCGATCACCCCCGGGGCCGGTGCCGTCTACGGCTGTCAATCGCTGGCGCTCTCGGCCCAGGTCGGCAACTCGCCGAACAAGGAGGTCACCTGGAGCATCGAGGAGGGAGCGGCGGGTGGCGCCGTCTCCGCGACCGGCGTCTACACCGCGCCGGTGGTGCCCGGCACCTATCACGTGACAGCGACCAGCGCTGCCGACCCCTCGCGCACGGCCGTCGCGGCCATCACCGTGACCACCAAGGTCCTGGGCGTCGCGGTGAACCCCCCTTCGCCGGCCGTGAAGGCCGGCGAGACCGTCCAGTTCACCGCCACCGTCACCACCACCTGCGGGGTTTTCTCGACGTCGAACACGGCGTCCTGAGGCCGCGGCCGAGCGTCCCCGGCGCCGGGCTCGCCGCGCGTTACACTCCGGGGCTGATGTCCGAGCCCTCCCCCCAGGCGACGCTCCATCCGGCCGCGGTGCGGCCCAGCCTCCTCGACCGCTGGTTCCGGTCGGTGAGCGTTCCGCCTGAGGTGCCGCACGACCTCGCCGAGCTCGCCCGGCGGGGCTGCATCGTCTTCGTGATGCGCTCGGCGGGCGTCCTCAACTTTCTCTTCCTCCGCTGGCTCCTGCGGCTCCTGGGCCTCCCGCGGCTGCGCGCGGCGCTCGGGCTCACCGGCCTCGTTCCGCGCCTCGCCCGGGCCCGGGCCAGCTCCGCCGCCCTGGAGGACGCCCTCCGCCGCGATGCGGCCGCGGTGGTCTTCCTCGAGCGCGCGAGTGGCCCCGACCCCTTCCCCCTCCTGGTCGAGCTCCAGCGGCGGCTCGACCGGCCGGTCTTCCTCGTCCCGGCGCTCCTGGTGTGGACGCGCCGGCCCCAGAAGCTGAAGCGCTCCCTGGGCGAGATCCTGTTCGGAACGCCCGACGCGCCGAGCCGCTTCGCCAACGCCGCGGGCTTCCTCCTCAACCGCCGGCGAGCCGTGCTCCGGCTCGGGGAGCGCCTCCGACCTCGCTGCCTTCGTCGCCGAGCGGCCCGCGGAGGGCGACGCCGTCCTGGGCCGCCTGGCGCGCGGCGCGCTCCACTACCACCTGGCGGGACAGGTGCGGGCCGTCGTCGGGCCGCCGCTCAAGTCGCCGGCCCGGTTACGGGAACAGGTGCTGCGCGACCGGAGCCTCCGCCGCGTGCTCGACCGGGAGGCGCTCACCACCGGCCGGACCCGGGAGAGCTTGCAGGCCGAGGCCGAGCGCGACCTGCGCGAGATCGCCAGCCGCTACTCGCCCGCCTTCATCGAGCTGGCGCGGCCGGTGCTCTCGTGGCTCTTCCGCAAGCTCTTCGATGGCATCGACGTCGACGCCGAGGGGCTCGCGCGCGTGAAGCGGGCGGCGGGCGAGACGCCCATCGTGCTCTGCCCCAGCCACAAGAGCTACGTCGATTTCCTCGTGCTGTCGTGGCTCTTCTATCAGCACGGCCTCACGCCGCCGCACGTCGCGGCGGGGATCAACCTCGCCTTCTGGCCCTTCGGCACCATCGCCCGCCACGGCGGTGCCTTCTTCATCCGCCGCGCCCTCAAGGGCGACCGCGTGTACACCGCCACCCTCCGCGCCTACGTGAAACAGCTCCAGCGCGACCGCTTCCCCCAGGAGCTCTACCTGGAGGGCGGCCGGACGCGCACCGGGAAGCTCCTCTTCCCGAAGATGGGTCTCTTCTCCATGGAGGTGGACGCCTGGCTGGAGGGCGCGGCGCCCGACGTCCTCTTCGTCCCGGTGGCCATCGACTACGAGCGCGTGCTGGAGGGCCGGAGCTACGCGCGCGAGCTCTCCGGCGGGGCCAAGGACAAGGAGACCTTCGGCGGGCTGGTCCGCGCCCGCAAGGTGCTTCGCCACCGCTACGGCCGGCTCACGCTCCAGTTCGAGGAGCCGGTCTCGCTGCGCGCGCTGGCCGCGGAGCGCCTGGGCTCCCGCGCGAAGGAGCTCGCCCTCGACGAGGTGATGCCCTCCCCCGACCTCCCCGCCGGTGCCCGGCCGGCGCGCGACCCGGGCGCGGACGGAGCGCCGGGGGAGGCGGCCGCCTCCATCGAGAAGCGCGAGCTGGTGCAGGTGCTGGCCCACCGCGTGGCCTACGGGATCAACCGCGCCATCACCATGACGCCGGCAGGCTTCATCGCGGCCGCCCTCCTCTCGCACCTCCGCCGTGGGCTTCACGCCGAGGAGCTCTCCCAGCGCATCGCCCTTCTCCAGTCGTTCGCCGCCGAGGAGGGGGCGCGCTTCTCCGCCGGCCTCGACAGGGCGACTCCCGACCCCCAGGCGCCGGGTCCGGTGGCGAGCGCGCTGGAGCGGCTCCTCGAGGAGGGCCTGGTGCGCGTGGAGAGCGGCGCAGGGCAGACCGTCTACGGGGCAGTGGAGGAGCGGAGAGCCCAACTCGACTACCACAAGAACGCGGTGCTCCACCGGTTCGTCCCGCTCGCGCTGGTGGCCTCCGCGCTGCGGTCGCTGGGGGGGCGCGCCGCGCGAGCCGAGGCGGAGGCGCGCGCCCTCTGGCTCTCGCGCCTCTTCAAGCTGGAGTTCATGTACCGCGCGGGCGTGCCGTTCTCCGGGCTCTTCGAGACGCAGGTGGAGCGGCTCCGCGATCGCGGGCTCCTCGCCGGGGCTGCGGAGCTCGCGGTGGGCAGGCCGGAGGGCTTCGGCTTCCTGGCCGAGCTCCTCCGCCCCTACCTGGAGGCCTACCGGCTCGCGGCCGAGGTGCTGCTCACCGCGCCCCCGGGCACAGCCATCGACCGAAGGTCGGTGGTGAAGGCGGCGCTCGACCACGGCCGCGCGAGCTACGCCGCCGGCCGGGTCGCCGTGCGCGAGTCGGTCTCCCAGGCCACCCTGCAGAACGCGGCGGAGTGGATGGTTCAGGCCGGGGCGCTCGTGAGCTCCTCACAGGGCGGCAGCGCCCTCGACCTCGCCTGGCGTGAGGACGGGCTCCCCGAGCTCATCAGGGTCATCGACGCCGCGCTCGCGTGAAGCTTCCCGAGCGGGGCCCCTTCCGGTAAGGTGCGCGGCAATCTCGCCCCGGCACTGCCGCGCCCCCCCCAGGAGACCCTTCTCGATGTCCGCCAACCCCCGGATCCGCAACAGCGCGATCGCCGCCAAGGTCATGTCTGCCGAGGGGGCGGCCGCGCTCATCCCGAGTGGCGTCACCGTGGGCATGAGCGGTTTCACGGGAGCCGGCTATCCCAAAGCCGTCCCCCCGGCCCTCGCCAAGCGCGCCGTCGACGAGCGCCTCAAGGGCCACAAGTTTCGCCTCGGCGTGCTGACCGGCGCCTCCACCGGCCCTGAGCTCGACGCGGTGATGGCGCTCACCGAGGCCATCAGCTTCCGGTTTCCCTACCAGGGCGACCCGGTGATGCGCGACAAGATCAACGCCGGCATCATCGAGTATCAGGACATGCACCTGTCGCACGCCGGGACGCACATCCGGAACGGCTTCTACGGCAAGGTCGACTTCGCGCTGGTAGAGGTGTCGCAGGTTCGCGAGGACGGCTCGCTGGTCTACTCCTCCTCGGTGGGGGCGAACGACCTTTACCTGGAGATGGCCGACAAGATCATCCTCGAGGTGAACGGCTGGCAGGACGAGCGCCTGGAGGGGATGCACGACATCTACTCGGTCACCGGCCCCTACGGCGACCGCAAGCCCATTCCGCTCTCCGCCGCCGACGGCCGCTGCGGCTCCCCCTACCAGACCATCGACCTCTCGAAGGTGGTGGCGGTGGTGGAGACGAACAACCCGGACCGCAACTCGGCCTTCAAGGCGCCCGCGCCGGTGCACCTCGCCATCGCCCGCCACCTCCTCGAGTTCTTCGAGGACGAGGTGAAGAAGGGGCGGCTCCCTCGAAACCTCAGGCCCCTCCAGTCGGGCGTCGGCAATATCGCCAACGCGGTGCTCACCGGCCTCGACCAGGGACCCTTCCGCGACATGCTGGCCTACACCGAGGTGGTGCAGGACGGCATGCTCGACCTGCTCGACTCCGGGAAGCTCCTCGCCGCCTCGGCCACCGCCTTCTCCGTCTCCCCGGAGGGGCAGAAGCGCTTCACCGAGAACATCGACCGGTACCGCAAGCAGATCATCCTGCGCCCCCAGGAGATCTCCAACCACCCCGAGGTCATCCGGCGGCTGGGCGTCATCGGCATGAACGGCCTCGTCGAGGTGGACATCTACGGGCACGTGAACTCCACCCACATCGTGGGCAAGGGGATCGAGAACGGCATCGGGGGATCCGGTGACTTCACCCGCAACGCAGCCCTCTCCATCTTCATGACGCCCTCCACCGCCAAGGACGGGCGCATCTCCTGCATCGTCCCCTTCGCCACCCACATCGACCACACCGAGCACGACGTCTCCTGCCTCGTCACGGAGCACGGCTTCGCCGACCTGCGCGGGAAGAGCCCCAAGCAGCGGGCCAAGGTGATCATCGAGAAGTGCGCCGCGCCGGAGTTCCGGCCGCTCCTCTGGGACTACTACCGGCGCGCCTACGACGCGAACCAGGGGCGCCAGAGCCCGCACATGCTGGAGGAGGCCTTCTCCTTCCACACCCGCTACCTGAGGACGGGGAGCATGCTTCGCTAGTGCCCCCGCCCGACCTCGACCTCGCGCTCGCCACCGCACGCCTGGCCGCCGAGGCCGCCTCGCGCGCCGCGCTGGCCCATTTCCGGCGCGGCGTGCGGGTGGAGCTCAAGGCCGACCGCTCACCGGTGACGGTGGCCGACCGGGAGGCGGAGCTGGCCGCCATCGAGGCCGTCCGCGAGGCGTTCCCCTCCCACGGCTTCCTCGGCGAGGAGGGGGGTGCCCAGGGAGAAGGCTCCACCCGGTGGATCATCGATCCGCTGGACGGCACGCGCGGCTTCACGCGCGGCGAGAGCTGCTGGGGGCCGCTCGTCGCGCTCGAGCACGAGGGCGCGGTGGTGGCCGGATTCGATGGCCCTCCCCGTCTCCGGGGAGGTCTTCTTCGCCGCGCGCGGCCGCGGCGCCTGGCTGACCACGCTCGCCGGCGCCGAGCCGGCGCGGCTCCGCGTCTCCGGCGTGGCGAGCTGGGCCGAGGCCACCTTCTCCCTCGGTGAACCGAGGATCCTCCTCGCCCCTCCGCTCGCCCCGGCGGTGAGTGAGCTCGCCGCCACCTGCGCGCGCACCCGCTGCCTGGGCGACCTCGCCAGCTTCGCCATGGTGCTCTCCGGCCGGGCAGAGGCCTGGGTGGAGGCCGGCGTTCAGCTCTGGGACCTCGCGCCCATGCAGCTCCTCCTCGAGGAGGCCGGCGGGCAGTGGAGCGATTTCCAGGGCCGGCCGGTCGTCACCTCCGGCCACGCGGTGGCCACGAATGGCCTCCTGCACGACCACGTGCTCGGCCGCCTACGGGCTCTTCCGCCCTGAGCGGTGATCGCCACCGGCCTGCCGCAGCGTGCCGCCCCCTCCCCTGGCTTCGCCTGGGGCTCCCCTCCATCGCTCGGCTCGCCCTTTCGCGAACCGTGGTCACTCGTTCAGGCCCGGTCGACCAGCGCGTCGGTGTCGGCAGCGATGTTTCCCTGCCACTCCTTGCCGTCCTGATTCCCGGCCGAGACGCGGGCGGCCTTGGCGCTGCGGCTGGCGCGCTGTCGCTCCACCAGCCCGGCGTGTGTGGAGAGGAAGGGCAGGCTCGCGCCCACGAACTCCCGCACCCGCGAGAAGCCGGCGTCGACCATGAACTTCTCGAGCCCCTCGGTGAGCTCGTCGATCATCTCGTAGCCGCGCAGCATGGCGCCCGTGCACACCTGGGCAGTGGAGGAGCCGAGCAGCATGAACTCCACCGCGTTCGCCCCCGTCTCGATGCCACCCATCCCCGAGAGCGCGCAGCCCGGGAAGGCGCGGGCGATCTCCATGCAGTGGCGGAGCGCGATGGGCCGGACCGCCTGCCCGGAGTAACCGCCGGGCACGCTGTACCCCTCCACGCTCGGGAGCGGGCGGAGCGTCTTGAGATCGACCCCGATGATGCAAAGGATGGTGTTGATGGCCGAGAGGCCGTCGGCCCCCGCCGCGAGCGCCGCGCCCGCCGACTTCGTCACGTCGCCCACATTGGGCGTCATCTTCGCCCACACCGGGATCCGCGAGACCTCCTTCACCCAGCCCACCACCTCCCGCACCAGCTCCGGGTCCTCGCCCATGGCCATGCCCATGCGCCGCTCGGGGAGGCCGTGCGGGCAGGAGAGGTTCAGCTCGAGGCCGTCGACGCCGGTCTCCTGCACCGCCCGGACGATCTCGTGCCACGCCTCGCGGTTGCACTCCTCCATGATGGAGGCGATGAGGATCTTGTTCGGATACTCCTGCTTGAGCTGGCGGAGCTCCTTCAGCCACACGTCGAAGGGCCGGTCGGTGATGAGCTCGATGTTCTCGAAGCCCACCACCTCGCCCTTCTCGCGCGAGGCGAGCTTCCCGTAGCGGGGCGAGGTGTTCACCACCTTGCTGGCGTCCAGGCTGAGCGTCTTGCAGACCATCCCGCCCCAGCCGAGGTCGTAGCTCTTGGCGATGACCCGCGCGTTCGCGCCCGGCGGGCCCGAACCGAGCAGAAACGGGTTCTCGAACCTCATGCCGTTCACTTCGATGGACAGATTGACCTTCATGGCGGCGCTCCTGTTCGTTCGAGGAACACGCCGGAGGAACCCGCCACCGCGCGGCGGTGGGTGCGCCAGCCTGTGTTCAGCGCATCGAGCTCAGCCAACCACCCCCGCCTTGGCGAGCACGGCGTGGAGGAGCACGTTCGCCCCCGCCTCCACGTGCTCCGGCGCGGCGTACTCGATCTCGTTGTGGCTGATGCCGTCCTTGCACGGGATGAAGATCATCCCGGTGGGAGCCTTGCGCGCCATGAAGATGGCATCGTGCCCCGGTCCCGAGACGATGCCCATGTTGGAGTAACCCATGCGCTCGGCGGCCCCGCGCACCGCCGCCACGCAGCTCGCCTCGAACGGCACCGGCGGGTAGTACGACACCTCCTGGAGGTCGATGGGCAGCTTCGTCTCGGCGTGGAGCTTCTCGATGAAGCTCCGCAGGTCGCGGTCCATCCGGTCGTGCAGCTCCTTCGTGGAGTTGCGGAGGTCGACCGAGAACTTCACGGTGCCGGGGATGACGTTGCGGCTGTTGGGAAGGCACTGCACGAAGCCCACCGTGCCACGCCCGTCGGGTTGGTAGCGGTTGGCGATGGCCACCACTTCCTGGATGATGGCCGCGGAAACTTGAAGCGCGTCCTTGCGGCTCGCCATGGGCGTCGACCCGGCGTGTGACTCCAGGCCCGTCACCACGCAGTCGTACCAGCGCAGGCCGAGCACCGCCTCGACCACCCCGATGACCTTGCCCTTCTCCTCGAGCACCGGCCCCTGCTCGATGTGCGCCTCGAAGTAGGCGCCGGCCCCACGCGGGCTCGGGGTGAGCTTCCCTGCGTAGCCGATCTTCTGGAGCTCGTCGCCCACCTTCTTGCCGGCCACGTCGGTGGCGGCGAGCGCGTGCTCGAGCGTGAAGATCCCGCAGGCCACTCCGGAGCCCATCATCACCGGCACGAAGCGCGAGCCCTCCTCGTTGGTCCAGAAGACCACCTCCACCGGCGCCTCGGTCTCGACCTTCTGGTCGTTCAGGGTCCGCACCACCTCCAGCGCCGCCAGCGTGCCGAAGTTGCCGTCGAACTTCCCCCCGGTGGGCTGCGTGTCGATGTGGCTCCCCGCCAGGATGGGCGCCTTCGTCGGGTCCTTGCCGGCCCGCCGCATGAAGACGTTCCCGATGGCGTCGACCTCCACGGTGAGTCCGGCCCTCTTCGCCCAGGAGACGACGAGATCGCGGCCCTTGCCGTCGGTCTCGGTGAGGGTGAGCCGGTTCACGCCCCCCTTCGGCGTCGCGCCGATGGTGGCGAGCTCCATGAGCGAGTCCCAGAGCCGCTGCCCGTTGACGCGAAGATCCTCCACCTTGACGCTCATGGGACATCCTTCCAGCGGGCCGTGGGAGCTGGAGCGGGCGCGGGCGGGCCCGGTGTCGCCCGCGCTCCAGGTCGTGCGCAGGGTCAGCGGCTCACGGCCACCGGCCGGCGGCGCTCGGCGGCCTTGCGCACGGCCTCGGCGGCGTCGCCTCCCGGGGCGCGCTTCAGGTACCGCCCTGCCCCCTTCTCCGCCCGCAGCTCGCCGCGGGCATACACGAGCTTGCCGCCCGCCACGGTGTGGGTGGGGACGCCGCGCACCTCCATGCCCTCGAAGACGTTGTAGTCGCCCTTGCTCTGCTGCGTCTTCACCGAGAGCGTCTTGGCCGCCGCCGGGTCCCACAGCACGAGGTCGGCGTCGGACCCGGCCGCGACGAGCCCCTTCCTCGGGTAGAGCCCGAAGATACGGGCGGCATTCGTGGAGGTGACGCCCACGAACTCGCTCGGCGTGAGCCGGCCGCCGTTCACCCCGAGCTCCCAGATGACCGCCATGCGCTCCTCGACCCCTCCGCAGCCGTTGGGGATTTTGGTGAAGTCGTCGCGGCCGTTGGCCTTCTGGTCGGCGCAGAAGGTGCAGTGGTCGGTGCCGGTGGTCTGCAGGGTGCCGCTCTGCAGCCCCCGCCAGAGCGCCTCCTGGTGCTCCTTCGAGCGGTAGGGTGGGCTCATGACATGGGCCGCTGCCACCTTGAAGTCGGGGTGCTGGTAGGCGCTGTCGTCGACCGCCAGGTGGCCGGCCATGCACTCGCCGTACACGCGCTGCCCGCTCGCGCGCGCCCGGGCGATGGCGTCCACCGACTCCTGGCAGGAGACGTGGACGATGTAGACCGGGACGTCGAGCACCTTGGCGATGGCGATGGCGCGGTTCGTGGCTTCGCCCTCCACCGTGGTCGGGCGGGAAAGGGGGTGCCCCTCCGGGCCGGTGATGCCGCGGGCCACCAGCTCGCGCTGCAGGCGGTAGACGAGCTCGCCGTTCTCGGCGTGCACGGTGGGGAGGGCTCCGAGCTCCAGCGAGCGGAGGAAGCTGTTCACCAGCGTCTCGTCGTCCGCCATGATGGCGTTCTTGTAGGCCATGAAGTGCTTGAAGCTGGTGACCCCCTCCTCCCGCACCAGCGTCCCCATGTCCTCGCGCACGCTCTCGTCCCACCAGGTGATGGCGACGTGGAGGGCGTAGTCGCCGGCCGACTTCCGAGCCCATTCACGCCAGGTGCGGTACGCCTCCATGAGCGGCTGCTTCGGGTTGGGGATGACGAAGTCGATGATGCTGGTGGTCCCACCCGCCAGGCCCGCCACCGTGCCGTCGTAGAAGTCGTCCATGGTCACCGAGCCCATGAACGGGAGCTGCATGTGCGTGTGCGGGTCGATGCCTCCCGGCAGCACGAGCTGGCCGCCCGCGTCGATCACCTCGGCGCCGGCGGGGGCGGCGAGCTCCCTGCCGACCGCCTGGATCTTGCCATCGGCGCAGAGGACGTCGGCGCGGACCGCCTGGTCTGCGTTCACCACCGTGCCACCGCGAACGAGGATCGAAGCCATGTCCATCTCCTTTCGCTTCCGGTCGGGGCCGCGGCCGTGGGTCGCGGCGCCGCCGGAGCCTGCGAGGGCGTTCCTACAGCGAGGGGCTCGGCGCCAGCGACGGCTCGGCGCGCCCCATCATGAGCACCCGGTAGACGACGGCCGCTACCGCCAGCCCGACGAACCAGGCGTAGGTGTAGATGGTGAGGAAGAAGGCGCCCGGGTTCCCCACCACCGAGGGGAACGCCGTGTGGAGGAAGCCCGGGATGTTGAGCACCACCCCGGCCGCGAAGGCGACGACGGCGGACCAGTTCCAGCCGGCCGCGTTGTAGGAGTACTTCCCTTGCGCCAGGTAGAGCTGATCCACGTCGAGACGCGTGTGGCGGATGAAGTAGTAGTCGACGATGAGGATGCCGGCCACCGGGCCGAGGAGCGCCGAGTAGCCGATGAGCCAGGTGAAGATGTAGCCCTGCGTGGTCTCCAGGATCTTCCAGGGCATGAGCACGATGGCGATGCCGGCGGTGATGTAGCCGCCCGTCTTGTAGGTGACGCGCTTCGGCCAGATGGCGGCGAAGTCGTAGGCCGGCCCGACCAGGTTCGCCGCCAGGTTCACGCTCACCGTGTCGACGAGCAGGATGATGAGGCCGATGAGCACCCCCGCGCCCTTCATGCGGCTGGCCAGGTCGACGGGATCCCAGATGGCCTCGCCGTACATGACCACCGTGCCGGAGGTGACGATGACGGCCAGCATGGCGAGGAGGCCCATGGGCACCGGCAGGCCGATGCTCTGCCCGGCGATCTGGTCGCCCTGGGACTTCGAGAAGCGGGTGAAGTCGGGGATGTTCAGGGCAAGCGTGGCCCAGAAGCCCACCATGGCGGTGAGGGAGGGCCAGAAGGTGGTCCAGAACTGGCCAGCCTTGGCGCCGCCCTCCACGAACTGCGACGGCTGGTGGAGGATGGGGCCGAAGCCGCCCGCCCGGTCGAGCACCCACCAGAGCAGGCCCAGGGCGACCACGATCTTGGCCGGCGCGGTGTAGGTCTCGAGCTTGCGGATGGAGTCGATGCCGTGCACCACGAAGTAGAACTGGAGACCCCAGAAGATGAGGAAGCAGATGAGCTGCGCGAGGTTGATGCCGAGGAAGGGGAGCTTGTCGCCGCCGAGCGGGTGACCGATGAGCACGCCGATCAGGGTGTAGATCATGTAGCCGCCGAACCACGACTGGATGGCGTACCAGCCGCAGGCGACCAGGGCGCGGAGGATGGCCGGGAGCCGCCCGCCGAAGGTGCCGAACGAGGCCCGCGAGAGCACGGCGTAGGGAATGCCGTACTTGGCGCCGGCGTGGCCGATGAGGAGCATCGGCACGAGCACGATGGCGTTGCCGAGGAAAACCGTCCACACCGCCTGGCTCCACGACATGCCGCCCTGGATGAGGCTCGCCGCCAGCGTGTAGGCCGGGATGCACATCACCATGCCCACCCAGAGCGCGGCGAAGTGGTACCAGCGCCAGGTGCGCTGGGCCGCGCTGGTGGGCGCGAGGTCGGGGTTCCAGAGGGTCGGGTCCGCGCTCTGCGGCTGGGCCATGGCTTCTCGTCCTTCGGCGACCGCGGGGGCGGGCGCGAGTTTCGGCGACCGCGGGGGCGGGCGTCGGGGGGGCACCTACAAGGGGTCGGTAAGGCCCCGAAACGGTGACACAGACGAGAACGGGTTGTCTACCGATATAACCGCCGGTCCCAGCTGGCGGAACTGGCGCGGCGCGCCAGGAACCGCGCCCCCGCCTGCTCGGGTTTCGAGCAGGCGCCACGAAGTGCCTGACGCGCAACGCTGGCTCTTGCACGCACTGCGAGCAGCGGGGGAGGCGGGGCTACCCGACCGAGCGGCCGGGCGGGGGCGAAAATTCTTCGCCAGACGTACGAAACGTGAAAGCCCCCGCGCGCACGAACGGCGCGCGGGGGCTCCAGAGCCCGAGACTCGGAATCGGGCGAGTGGGCTACACCACCGCCCGGTCGGTGATCTCCAGCCCCCGGTCGATGATGGCGAACGCCCCGCGCAGCTCCTGCTCGGTGATGATGAGCGGCGGGTTCGTGTAGAACGAGTTCCACCGCACCATGGTGTAGAGCCCCTCCTGCCGGAAGAAGCGGCCGAGCGCCGCCGTCTCGTCGGAGTGGCCGTTGAAGGGCGCCATGGGCTCCTTCGTCTTGCGGTTGCGGATGAGCTCGACGATGCCGAAGAGCCCGATGGAGCGCACAGCCCCCACCGAGGGGTGCTTCGCCGCCAGCTCCTCGAGGAGCGACTTCATCACCTTACCGGTCTCCCGAGCCTTCTCGATGAGCTTGTCCTCCTCGTACACCTTGATGGTGGCGAGCGCGGCGGCGCAGCCGAGCGGGTGGCTGTTGTAGGTGAGCCCGCCGTAGAAGACCTTGTCCTTGAACTGCTCGGCGATCTGCCGCCGCATGCCCACCGCGCCGATGGGCACGTAGGCCGCGCTGAGCCCCTTTGCCATGGTGAGGAGGTCGGGCACCACGTTCCAGTGGTTCACCGCGAACCACTCGCCGGTGCGCCCGAAGCCCGACATCACCTCGTCGCAGATCATCATGATGCCGTACTTGGTGCAGAGCTCGCGGACGCCCTGCAGGTAGCCGTCGGGCGGCACCAGGATGCCGTTCGTACCGGTGACCGTCTCCAGGATGAAGGCGGCGATGGTGTGGGGCCCCTCGAGCTGGATGGTCTCCTCCAGCAAGGCGAGCGCGGTGGCCGCGTCGTCCCAGCCGCGCTGGATTCCGTGGTACGGGTCGAGCACGTGCACCACGCCCGCCTGCCCGGGCTCGGTGACCCAGCGGCGCGGGTCGCCGGTGCAGGCGATCACCCCGCCGGTGGCGCCGTGGTAGGAGCGGTACCGGGCCAGGACCTTGTGACGTCCGGTGAACTGCTTCGCCAGCTTGATGGCGTTCTCGTTGGCCTCGGCGCCGGCGTTGGTGAAGAAGAAGACGTCGATGTCGCCCGGCGTCAGCTCGGCCAGCTTGGCGCCGAGCAGCGCGCGCGGCTCGGTGGCCATGAAGGGGTTGGCGTAGGCGAGCTTCGCCACCTGCTCCTGGACGGCGCGGATCACCCGCTCGTCGCCGTGGCCGATGTTCACGCACATGAGCTGGCTGTTCATGTCGATGAACTTCTTGCCCTCCGGGGTCCAGAAGTGGATGCCCTTCGCCCCCGCCACCGGGATGGGGTCGACCTTCGACTGCGCCGACCACTCGTAGAGGGTGTGCTTCTTGGTCAGGGCGACGAGCTCGTCGCCGGTCATCGCCTTCGTCTTCTCGGACATGTCGATCTTCTCTTTCGTGAACGCGGAGAGGGGCTCACTTCATGGTGGGGAAGGCGAACTCCGGCCCCTTCTTGATGGCGTTGGGCCAGCGGGCGGTGACGGTCTTGAGGTGGGTGTAGAAGTGCACGCCCTCGGGGCCGTAGATGCTGTGGTCGCCGAAGAGGGAGCGCTTCCAGCCGCCGAAGCTGTGGTGGCCGACCGGCACCGGGATGGGGACGTTGATACCCACCATGCCCACCTGGACCCGGGCGGCGAACTCGCGCGCCACGTCGCCGTCGCGGGTGAACACCGCCACGCCGTTCCCGTACTCGTGGTCGTTGATGAGCTCGAGCGCCTTCTCGATGGAGGGCGCGCGCACCACCACCAGCACCGGCCCGAAGATCTCCTCGCGGTAGATCTTCATCTCCGAGGTGACCTTGTCGAAGAGGCAGCCGCCGAGGAAGAAGCCGCCCTCCCCGCCCGGGATCGTGAGGTCGCGCCCGTCCACCACCAGCGCCGCGCCCTCCTTCACGCCCTGCTCGACGTAGCCGCGCACCTTGGCGAGGTGCTCCTTCGTGACGAGCGGCCCCATCTCCGCCTTGGCGTCGGTGCCGGGCCGGACCACCAGCTTCGCCACCCGGTCCTTCAGGCGCGCCACCAGCTGGTCGGCCACCGCGTCGGTCACCGCCACCGCCACCGAGATGGCCATGCACCGCTCGCCGGCGGCGCCGTAGGCCGCTCCCACCAGCGCGTCCACCGCCTGGTCGAGGTCGGCGTCGGGCATGATGACGGCGTGGTTCTTGGCTCCGCCCAGCGCCTGGACGCGCTTGCCGTGGGCGGTCGCCGTCTTGTGGATGTACTCCGCGACCGGGGTCGAGCCGACGAAGCTCACCGCGGCCACCGTCGGGTGGGCGAGCAGCGCGTCCACCGCTTCGCGGTCGCCGTTCACCACGTTGAGGACGCCAGCCGGCAGCCCCGCCTCCATGGCCAGCTCCGCCACCTTCATGGCGGCCGACGGGTCCTTCTCGGAGGGCTTCAGGACGAAGGTGTTCCCGCAGGCGATGGCGAGCGGGTACATCCACAGCGGGACCATGGCCGGGAAGTTGAAGGGCGTGATGCCGGCGCAGACTCCGAGCGGCTGCCGCAGCGAGTAGCTGTCGACGCCGGTGCCGACCAGGGCCGAGAACTCGCCCTTGAGGAGCTGCGGTATGCCGCAGGCGAACTCCACGTTCTCGATGCCGCGCTCCAGCTCGCCCATGGCGTCGGCCAGCACCTTGCCGTGCTCGGAGGTGAGCAGCGCCGCGATCTCCTTGGCGTGGTCCTCGAGCAGCCTCTTGAAGCGGAACAGCACCTTGGCGCGGCGGACCGGCGGGGTGGCCGCCCATCCCGGGAAGGCCGCCGCCGCGGCGGCGACCGCCTCGTCCACCTCCGCGCGGGTCGCGAAGGCCACCTGCTTCGTCACCTTGCCGGTGGCCGGGTCGGTGATGTCCCCGAACCTGCCGCTCTGTCCCGGAACCGGCTTCCCGTTGAAGATGTGACCGACGGTCATCGCTCTTACCTGTGCTTTCGAGGAGTGGGTGTCCGTCGCCCCCCGGGACTGCACGGGCCGGGTCGGCGACGGCGCGCAACCTATCAGCGTCGAATATATTAAGCAACGCCTTCCACGGGTTCTGGCCGCTGACTGCAACCCATTGAAGTGACTTGGGATGCAAGACCGGGTATGTTACGCAGCCTGGCCATAATGTTGCTCGCCGACCCCCAGCCACCATGCCCATCACCCCACTCCGCCCCCTCCCCTCGCCGCCCGCCGCGGCTTCCTCCATCGCCCGTGCGGCTCCGTCTGCAGGGGGGGCGCAAGCTCCCGCCGACCCGGACATCGGGGAACGCCTGCGGCGGCTCCGGGAGCGCCACGGTCTCTCGCAGCGGGCCCTGGCGGCGCGGGCCGAGGTGACGAACGGCCTCATCTCGCTCATCGAGAAGAACCGCAGCAGCCCGTCGGTGGCCACGCTGAAGAAGATCCTCTCCGGCTTTCCGCTGTCGCTCTCCGAGTTCTTCGCCGACGACGCGCCCGAGCCGCGGCGCATCTTCTTCCGCGCCGACGAGCTGGTGGAGATCGGCGGCGGAGAGGTCTCCTACCGGCAGGTGGGCGCGAACCTCCGCGAGAGCGCGCTGCAGCTCCTCCACGAGCGGCTCGCGCCCGGCGCCGACACCGGCCCGGAGCCGTTCCGCCACGAGGCCGAGGAGGCCGGGGTGGTCATCCGCGGGCAGGTGGAGCTCACCGTCGGCTCCGAGACGCGTCTCCTCGGCTCAGGTGACGCCTACCACTTCGACAGCCGCCTCCCCCACCGCTTCCGCAACCCCGGCGGCGAGGTGTGCGAGATCGTGAGCGCCTGCACCCCGCCGTCGTTCTAATTTAGTATCGAGGGGCCAGCGCGCCGGCGATCATGGAGAGCAAGGCCATCGACCCGAGCCAGCCCGCGGATCCCGCGGGGCGGTTTCGCCTGGGCGAGCTGGCCATCGATCCGGTGACGCTGACCGGCGCGCTCGGGGCTGTCGAGCGGCTGGTGGGCGAAGGGCGCGGCGGCTTCGTGGTCACGCCCAACGTCGACCACGTCATGATCGCCGAGCGCCGCCCGGCCTTCCGCGAAGCCTACGGCGCCGCCTCGCTCTCGCTCGCTGATGGACAGCCGGTGGTGTGGGCCTCGAGGCTCCTCGGCGCGCCGCTCCCGGAGAAGGTCTCGGGATCCGACCTCGTCGTGCCCCTCATGGCGCTGGCCGCCAGGCGTGGCTGGCGCGTCGCGCTTTGCGGCGCGGCGCCCGAGGTGGCGGCGCTGGCGGCGGCGCGCCTCCGGGAGCGCGAGGGGGTCGAGGTGGTGGCCACGGTATCACCCTACGTCACCGCCGATTCCGGGGTGGCCGACCCGGAGGGCGACTCGGCGGTGGCCGCCCTCCGCGCCGCCCGGCCCCAGCTCGTGCTGGTGGCCTTCGGCGCGCCGAAGCAGGAGCTGTGGATGCACCGGCGTGAGGAGGAGCTCGCCCCGGCGGTGCTGATCGGGGTGGGGGCGAGCCTCGACTTCCTGGCCGGCCGGGTGCGGCGCGCGCCGCGCTGGGTCTCGCGAGCCGGGCTGGAGTGGCTCTGGAGGCTCTCGCGCGAGCCGCGCCGGCTGTGGCGCCGCTACCTGGTGGACGACCCGGGCTTCGCGCGGGTGGTGGCGCGGGAGCTCTTCCGGCGGCGGGCGGCGCGGCGAGCGGCGCGTGGGCTGGATACCAGAATGCGCGCGCGGCCGCGGTAGCGAGGCTGCAGCCGCGGCAGGTCGCCGCGGCGCTCGGGGGGCGCAGGGTCTTCTCGGTGGACACCCTGCCCGAGCCGCGCGTCAACCTCGCGCCAGCGCCCCGGCGCGGCGAAAGAGGTCCACCACCGCCGCCTCGCGACCGGCCACCCGGGCGCGGCCGCGCGCCCACTCGCGCAGCGCCTTGATCTGCTCCTCGTAGGTCCGGTAGAGCGGCACCAGCTCCTGCGCCAGCCGGCGGAGGTCGAGGGTCTCCACCTCGCGGCCGAGCGCGAAGGCGCGGTGGAGGGCCCCCACCACCACCTGCTCCAGCTCCGCGCCGGAGTAGTCGGCGCAGTGGTCGGCCAGCGCGGCGAGGTCGAAGCGCGCCGGATCGCGGCCGCGCTTGCGGAGGTGCAGCGCCAGGATGGCCTGCCGCGCCTCGCGGTCGGGGAGGTCCACGAAGAAGAGCTCGTCGAAGCGGCCGCGGCGCAGGAGCTCGGGCGGCAGCCGGGCCACGTCGTTGGCGGTGGCCACCACGAAGACGGCGCCCCGCCGCTCCTGCAGCCAGGTGGAGAAGGCGCCGAGGAGCCGCGCTGCGCGCGCGTCGCCCCCTTGCCCCGGCGCGCTCCCGGCGAAGCCCTTCTCGATCTCGTCCACCCAGAGCGCCACCGGGGCGATCGACTCGGCCGACTCCAGTGCGCGCGCCAGCCCCTCCTCGGCCCCCTCCCCCGCTGCCGAGCACCCGGGGCAGGTCGAGCCGCAGGAGCGGCACGCCGAGGAGCCCGGCCACCGCCTTGGCGGCCAAGCGACTTCCCGCACCCCTGGACGCCGAGGAGCATGACCCCGCGCGGCGCCGGCAGCCCGAATTCGTCGCGCGACGGGGGCAAAGGCCAGCGCCCGCTCGCCGATCCAGCCCTTGAAGCTCTCCAGCCCCCCGAGATCCTCGGGCCGCTCCCGCGCCTCGACGAGCTCCAGCCCCCGGTCGCCGCGCGAGGAGCCGCCCCTTCTCCTCCAGCACCACCCCCACCGCCACCGGACCGATGGTGGCGTCGAGGTAGAGCGCGCGGTTGAAGGCGCGCTGCGCCTGCGTGTAGGTGAGCCCCGCCGCCGCGCTCACCGCCGCGTGCACGGCCTCGGGGGCGGGGCGAGCGCTCGCGGGCACCCTGGAGAGGAGGACCGCCCGGAGCTCCTCGGCGTTCGGCAGCGGAAGCCTGAGCACGCTCGCCTCGCCGGCGAGCCCCTCGGGCAAGAGGAGCCGCGGCGCGATGATCACCGCGCACCGGCGCCGGGGGTAGAACGACGGCAGGAGGTCGCGCAGCCGCCGCGCCACGGCGCGGTCCTCCAGCTCCAGGTGGAAGTCGAGGAAGAGCCCGACGGCGGGCCCTTCGGGTCCGCGAAAGAGCGCGTCGAGCGCCGCCACCCCGCCGGTGGCGGCGGGATCCCCCGGCTCGAGCCCGCGGGTGCGCGACCAGACCGCCAGGGCGGCCCCGCCCGGCTGGCCCGGCCGGCGCTCCAGGGCGGCGCGGCAGAGCGCGATCGCTCGCTCCTCCTCGCCGGTCACCACGTAGATCACCCGCGCGCCGGTGCGGTGGAGCTGAGAGAGCGCCTCGGCGAAGCTCATCGCCCCTCCGCGTCGGCGGTGTTGCGCATCGCCTCCTCGAAGGAGGTGACCCCCGCCGCCACCTTGCGCACGGCGTGCTCGCGCAGCGTGCGGAGGCCGTCTTGCCGCGCCGTGCGCAGCAGCACCTCGGGCGTGGCGCCGTCGGCCACCAGGTGGCGGAGCCGGGCGTTGAGGGGCAGCACCTCGAAGATGCCGCTCCGGCCGTAGAAGCCGGTGTAGCGGCAGCTCGGCGCACCCCTGCCCGCGCCGCGCCAGCAGCTCGCCGGCCCAGTCCTCCGGGTGGGTCACCCCGAGCTGCGCCACCTCGTCGGCGGTGAGGAGCACGTCCTCGGCGCAGGCGGAGCAGACCTGGCGCACCAGGCGCTGGGAGACGACGCCGGTGAGGGTGGCGCCGACGAGGAAGCTCGGAACGCCGAGGTCGCGCAGGCGCGCCACCGCGCCGACCGTGTCGTTGGTGTGCAGGGTGGTGAGCACCATGTGGCCGGTGAGCGCCGCCTGCACTGCCTGGGTGGCGGTCTCCGCGTCGCGCACCTCGCCCACCATGATCACGTCGGGGTCCTGGCGCAGGACGTGGCGGAGCGCCTCGGCGAAGCCGGTGCCGGTCTTGGGGTTGGCGGCGATCTGGTTGAAGTCCTCGTGGACCATCTCGATGGGGTCCTCGATGGTCACCACGTTCACCTCGGGTGAGGCGAGCGCCTGCAGCGCCGAGTAGAGGGTGGTGGTCTTGCCGCTGCCGGTGGGGCCGGTCACCACCACCAGCCCGTGCGGCCGGTCGAGCCACCGCTCGAAGACATCGCGCTCGTCCTGCAGGAAGCCCAGCTCGGAGAGGTCGCGCACCAGCACGCTGGGGTCGAGCACCCGGATGACGATCTTGTCGCCGAAGGCGGTGGGGATGGTGGAGACGCGCAGCTCCATCTCCGCGTCGCCGCGAGCTGTGCGGATGCGCCCGTCCTGGGGCCTGCGCGCCGCGATGTCGAGGCGGCTCATGATCTTGAAGCGGTTGGCGATGGCCCCGTGTACCCCCTTCGGCACCCGGTAGACGGCGTGCAGCACGCCGTCGATGCGCATGCGGATGATCGACTCCTCGCGCCTCGGCTCGACGTGGATGTCGCTCGCGCGCTGCTCGAAGGCGTAGTGGAGCAGGTACTCGACGGCGGCCACCACCGGCTGGCTGGAGGCCTCCAGCGCCTCGAGGCCGGTGAGGTTCGATGAACTGCTCCAGGTTGCCCGACGTCGGGCACGGTGCCGCCCTGAAGCTGCTTCTGGGCGTCGCGGATCTGCTGGCGGAAGCCGTAGACCTCGGCGATGGCGCGGTGGATGTCGGAGGGCGACGGCGAGCACCGGCTCGATGTCGCTGCCGGTGAGGCCGCGCAGGTTCTCGAAGAGCTCCCGGTCGAAGGGGTTGGCGGTGGCGATGACCAGCCGGCCGTCGCGTCGCTCCAGCGGCAACACGGCGTGGCGCCGGGCGAAGGGGCGCGAGAGGGTGCGGGTGATGAGGGCGGCGTCGAGCTTCAGCGGGTCGATCTTGCGATAGGCGACCCCGGCCGCGAGGGCGAGCGCCCGCGAGGCGACGTCCTCGTCCACCTTCTCGCCGTCCTGCCCCTGACGCGCCGAAGTCGAACGACGCGAGGAGCTCCACCGGGGAGAGCTCGGCCCGGCGCAGGGAGCGCCCGTGCTGGCGGTTCGCCTGTTCGCGGAGAAGGCGGGCGCGCTGGGCAGCCTCGCGCGCGACGGCCGTTCGCCGGGCGTCCTCGGAGATGATCCCCTGCTCGGCCAGGAGCCCCGCCAGGTGCTCCAGGGTGAGGTCGCTCGCGCGCTGGGGTCTCGTCGCCACCGCCGGAGTCTATCCCGTGCCCTCCGGCGGCCCAAGCGGAGGTCCTCGCACCGCAGCCCCCGGGCTCGGACCTCGACGAGAGAGGACGAGGGCCTCCACCTCACCGGGCTCGCGCCCGCGCCTTCCCCCTTCCCGCGGAGCGCTTCGTCTTCACCTTGCGCTCCCGCGCTGGCTCGGGCGCGTTCCCCCGCAGCCGGGGCAGCTCCTGCTGGTACAGCTTCATGGCACCGCGCAGCGCTTGCAGGGCTTCCTTGCGCCCTTGCGGCTCCGAGACGAGCACCTTCTTGTTCTCCAGGCCCTTGTAGTCCTCGAAGAAGCGCTTCAGCTCGCGCATGCGGTGGGTCGGCATCTCGGTGACGTCGGCGTAGTCGCAGTACTCCGGGTCGTCGGCGTGCACGGCGATGATCTTGTCGTCCTCGCCCTTGTCGTCCTGCATCCGCATGACGCCAATCACCTTGGCGCGCATGATGGCGAGCGGCTGGATCTGCTCCTGGCAGTAGACGAGGATGTCGAGCGGATCGCCGTCGTCGCAGTACGTTCGCGGGACGAACCCGTAGTTGGCCGGGTAGTGCACCGCCGAGAAGAGGATGCGGTCCACCCGGAGCAGCCCCGCCGACTTGTCGAGCTCGTACTTCACCTTCGAGCCGGTGGGGATCTCGATGATGGCGGGGATGGGGCCCTCCATGTAGCGGGGGAGCTCGACGTCGTGCCAGGGGTGCATGCGCTTCGGCCTCGTCTGTTGTGCTGTGGGTGAAAAGTCTTCCCGGCGCCGGGTGGACCCGGCCCTCGTCAGATGCCGCCGCCGTCCTCGAAGCCGAGGGTGAGGAGCTCGGCCTGGGTGACGCGGGTGCCGGGGGGCACACCGTGGGTGAGCCACACGTTTCCGCCGATGGAGGAGCCGCGCCCGATGGTCACCCGGCCCAGGACGGTGGCGCCGGAGTAGACGACCACGTCGTCCTCGACGATGGGGTGACGGTCGATGCCCTTGATCGGCCGGCCCTGCCCGTCCTTGGGGAAGCTCTTTGCGCCCAGGGTGACGCCCTGGTAGATGCGCACGCGGGAGCCGATCACCGCCGTCTCGCCGATGACCACCCCGGTACCGTGGTCGATGAAGAAGCGCTCGCCGATGCGCGCCCCTGGGTGGATGTCGATGCCGGTGAGGGCGTGGGCGTGCTCGGTGATCATGCGCGGGATGAGCGGCACGCCGAGCGCGTAGAGCTCGTGGGCGATGCGCTGGCTGGTCACCGCCAGGATCCCCGGGTAGCTGAAGATGGCCTCGTCCTTGATGGCCAAGGCCGGGTCGCCGTCGTAGGCCGCATCCACGTCGGAGGCGGCGAGCCGCCGAATCTCGGGGAGCCGCTCGGCGAAGGTGGCGATGGCGCGGCTCGCCGCCGCCGCGCAGTGGGCGCAGGTCTCGAAGTCGTGGCGCTCGGCGAAGGCCACGCCGCGGCGGATCTGCTCGCCCAGCGCGTGGAGGGCGCGGTCGAGCTCCGCCCCGATATAGTAGTGGAGGTGCTCGTCGGAGAGCTCGGTCTCGCCGAAGTAGCCGGGAAAGAAGACCGCCCGGATTCCCTCCACGCACCGGAGCACCACCTCCCGGGAGGGCAGCACGATGCGGCCGGCTCCGTTGCGCTCCCCCGTGAGCCGCGAGGCGGCGCTGCAGAGCGCGTTCACCACGCGCGCGAGCGACGCGTCTCCCTTGCACTTTCCGTGACCCTCGACCAAGCGCGACCCTCCCCGTGGAATTCGCACCATGGATAGGCCAGGGACGCCGCGGGGGCAACCAGCCGTCAGCTCACCCCCTCCTCGTCGCGCAGGGCCGAGTCGATTTCCTCCTCGGTCGCGTCGGCCGCGCCGATGGGCGCGACCGCGAGCGGCGAGGCAGCTGTTTCGGCCGCCGACGACGCCACGGCCTTCCCCTCCCCTGCCGCAGACTCCGGCCGCTCGTGCGGGGCTCCAGCCCCGTGGAAGAAGTCCCACACCGCCTGCGCGGCCCTGGGCCCGAACGCCTCGACCGCCGCGAGCTCCTCGACACTCGCCTCCTTCACCCGCCGCAAGGAGCCCAGGCCGCGCAGGAGGGCGCGCCGCCGGCCGGCGCCGATGCCCGGGATCTCCTCCAGCACCGACCGCAGGTTGCGCGTGCGGCGGAGCTTGCGATGAAACGTGATGGCGAAGCGGTGCGCCTCGTCGCGCAGCCGGGTGAGGAGGAAGAGCTCGGCCGAGTTCTGGCGGAGCACCACCGGATCCTTGCGCCCGGGCAAGAAGACGCGCTCGGGGGTGCGCTCCAGCTCCAGCACGAAGCCGCGCTCGGCGCCCTCGGCGGCAGCGGCCAGGCTCTCCGCCGCCGCGGTGCCGGCGGCCGGTGGCGGCCGGAACGCCCTGCGCCGTCCCGAGACCACGCGTGTGGTGCCGAGGTCGAGGAGCCGGCTCTTGGCGAGGCCCACCATCTCCACGAACGGTGAGCTCTCGTTTCCGGGCACGGGCTTCGTCGGCAGGCCCAGGTCGCGGGCCGCGGCGAGCGCGGCCTGGAGCTGACCCTTGCCGCCGTCGATGACGAGGAGGTCGGGGAAGCTGCCCTCGGCCATCGCGCGCTTCAGCCTGCGCGTCACCACCTCGTGCAGCATGGCGAAGTCGTCCTGGCCGGTGACGCCCTTCACCTTGTACCGTCGGTAGTTGTCCTTGTCGGCCTCCCCGTCCTTCATCGAGACGCCGGAGCCCACCGCCAGCGCGCCCTGGAAGGTGGAGATGTCGTAGCACTCCATCCAGCGCGGCTCCCTGGCGAGCTGCAGCGCCCGGGTGAGCGCGGCCAGCGCCTCGTCGCGCTTCTCGTCGCGCTCGTGCCAGCTCCGGAAGCCCTGCGCCGCGTTGCGCGCCGCCACCTCCAGCAGGTCGACCTTGGCGCCGCGCCGGGGCGTGAGGAGCTTCACCCTGCGGCCGCGCAGGTCGGAGAGCACCTCGGCGAGCGCCGGCGCCTCCTCCAGCTCGAGCGGCAGGAGCACCTCCTCGGGCACGGCGTTCTGCTGGTAGAAGAGCGAGAGGAAGGAGGAGAGCGACTCGGAGTCGGGCGCCTCCTGTCCGGCGAAGGGATAGGTGCGGGCATCCTGGAGCTTGCCGCGGCGCATGGACATCACCGCCAGAACGAGATCGGGCCCTTCGCGGTAGAGACCGAAGACGTCGCGATCGGCCTCGTCGCCGAGGAACACCCGCTGCTTCTCCAGCGAGCGCTCCACCGCGGTGAGCTGGTCGCGGAGCCGGGCCGCCTCCTCGAAACGGAGGCCCTCGGCCGCATCCTGCATGCGCCCGCGCAGCCGTTCCACCAGCTCGCCCTCGCGCCCCTCCAGGAACTCGATGGCGTCCTCCACCCCCTGCCGGTAGAGCTCGGGTGGGAGCTCGTACACGCAGGGTGCGGGGCAGCGGTGGATCTGGTGGAGGATGCAGGGGCGCTTCCGGTGCTCCAGCACGTGGTCGGAGCAGGTGCGGAGCTGGAACCAGCGGTTCACCACCCGCAGCGTCTCGCGGATGGAGGAGGCGCTGGAGTAGGGGCCGAACCAGCGGGCGCCGTCGTCGCTGCGCTGCCGGGCGCGGCGGACCTCGAGGCGGGGCCAGGGGTGCCGCTCGTCGAGGCGCAGGACGATGAAGTCCTTGTCGTCGCGCAGCCGGATGTTGAAGCGCGGGTGGTGCTTCTTGATGAGCTCGTTCTCGAGGAGCACCGCCTCCTTCTCGGAGCGGGTGACGATGACGTCGATGTCGCCGAGGAGGCCGTCGAGGAGCGCCACGAAGGCGCGCGCGTCGCCCCGCCCCGCGTCGAAGTAGCTCCGCACCCGCGCGCGCAGGCTGGAGGCCTTCCCCACGTAGACCACCTCGCCGGCGCGGTCCTTCATGAGGTAGCAGCCCGGCTCGGCGGGGAGGTGGTCGAGCTTCTGGCGGAGGGCGGCGTCCATGCAGCGGCCCCGATTGTAGGGGATGGAGCGCCCTGATGCAGAGGTACGGCTACGCCACCGAGGCCACCGCCAGCGCGGCCACGTGCTCGAGCCCGACGTCGAGGTCCACCACCTCGACCTGCTCCTCGCCAGGCAAGGGGCCCGGGAGATCGAGCCCGGCCAGCCCGATCCCGAGCGCCTTGAGGAGTGCCTCCTTCCTGGTCCAGAGGCGCAGGAAGGCGCGGGAGTCGCCGCCCGCGGCGCGAAAAGCCGAGAGCTCGCCGGGCCTGAAGGCGCAGGCGGCCACGCCGGCCAGGTCGGGCACCTCGCGGAGGGGCTCCAGGTCGACCCCCACCTCGCGCTCCTCGCCCACCGCGAGGAGGCCGTGCCCACCGGCGTTGGAGAAGCTGAACGGCGGCCCTCCCGGCAGCCACGGCTTCCCGCGCTCCCCGGCGGAGAGATCGAGCTCGGCGGCTCACGCCCGGTGTAGGCGGCCAGCACCCTTCGCACGGCCGCTCGCCCCGCGGCGAAGCGGCGACGATCGCGATCGTGGACGAAGCGCGCCGCGCGCGCCAGCTCACCTTCGGACAGGAGCCCGGCGCCGACGGGTCGTCGCGGTCGAGCTCGACCCACCAGAGGTCGACCTCCGCGACGCGCGCGGGAAGCCATCCCGCCACGGGGGGCACCGCCCTACCGCCTGCGGCGCCGCATGGGTTGCTGCGCCCGCCGGGGACCTCTCATCGACGCGAGCGAGCTCGCAGCGGCCAGGTTCGCCGCGCTCCCCAGGAGGCCCTTCATGCCGGTGGTCTTGCGCTGCACCCCGAGCGCCAGGTCCTTCAGCATGAGGATGCGGTCGCGGAGCTGCGCCGCCTTCTCGAACTCCAGCGCCTGCGAGGCGCGCTTCATCTCCCGCTCCAGCTCCTCGACCATCCTCGGGATCTGCTCGGGCAGGTACTCCGCGCCCTCCGCCGCCATCGGCACCACCACCTCGCCGTCCGGGTAGGCGGCCATGCCCAGATCGGTGATCGTGCGCTTCACCGACTGGGGGGTGATACCGTGCTCGGCGTTGTACCGGCGCTGGATCTCGCGGCGGCGCTCCGTCTCGTCGAGGGCCCGGCGCATCGACTCGGTCACCTGGTCGGCGTACAGCAGCACCCGGCCGTTGAGGTTCCGCGCCGCGCGGCCGATGGTCTGGATGAGCGAGACCTCCGACCGCAGGAAGCCCTCCTTGTCGGCGTCGAGCACGGCCACCAGCGAGACCTCGGGGATGTCGAGCCCCTCGCGCAGGAGGTTGATGCCGATGAGCACGTCGAACTCGCCCTTGCGGAGGTCGCGGATGAGCGCGCTCCTCTCCAGGGTCTCGATGTCGGCGTGGAGGTAGCGGCAGCGCACGCCCACGTCGGTGTAGTACTCGGTCAGCTCCTCGGCCATGCGCTTCGTGAGGGTGGTCACCAGCACCCGCTCGCCGGCCTCGGCGCGCGCCCGGACCTCGGCCAGCAGGTCGTCGACCTGGGTGCCGACGGGGCGCACCTCCACCTCCGGATCGACGAGCCCGGTGGGGCGGATGATCTGCTCCACCACCACGCCGCTGGCCTTGTCGAGCTCGTAGCGGGCGGGGGTGGCCGAGGCGTAGATCGCCTGGCGGTAGATGCGCTCGAACTCCTCGAACTTCAGCGGCCGGTTGTCGAGCGCGGAAGGAAGCCGGAAGCCGAACGAGACCAGCGTCTCCTTGCGCGAGCGGTCGCCGCGGTACATGGCGCCGATCTGGGGGACGGTCTGGTGCGACTCGTCGAGGACGAGCAGGAAGTCCTTGGGGAAGTAGTCGATGAGGCAGGGCGGCGCCTCCCCCGCCTTCCGGCCGGAGAGCCAGCGCGAGTAGTTCTCGATGCCGGAGCAGAAGCCCATCTGTTCCAGCATCTCCAGGTCGAACATCGTGCGCTGCTCGAGGCGCTGCGCCTCCACCAGCTTCTCCTGGGCCTTCAGCTCGGCGAGCCTGCCCCGCAGCTCCTCCCGGATGCCGTCGATGGCGCGCTTGCGCGTCTCGGGGGCCGACACGTAGTGGCTGTTCGGGAAGATGGCGACCTTGTCCAGCTCGGCGAGCGTCACCCCGCGCAGCGGGTCGAACTCGTGGATCCGGTCCACCACGTCGCCGAAGAACTCGATGCGAACCGCCCGCTCCTCCTCGTACGGAGGGAACACCTCGATGGTGTCGCCGCGCACCCGGAAGGTCCCGCGGTGGAAGTCGAGATCGTTCCGCTCGTACTGGATGTCGATGAGCGAGCGGATGAAGCGGTCGCGCAGGAACTCCTGGCCGCGCTCCACCTGCTGCAGGAGGCCGTAGTAAGCCTCCGCCGTTCCCAGGCCGTAGATGCAGGAGACCGAAGCCACGATGAGCACGTCGTTCCGCGTGAGGAGCGCGTGGGTGGCGGCGTGACGCATCCGGTCGATCTCGTCGTTGATGCTCGAGTCCTTCTCGATGTAGGTGTCCGTCGAGGGGACGTACGCCTCCGGCTGATAGTAGTCGTAGTAGCTGACGAAGTAGTGGACGGCGGCCTCCGGGAAGAGCTCCTTGAGCTCCCCGTAGAGCTGAGCCGCCAGCGTCTTGTTGTGGGCGATGACCAGGGTGGGGCGCTGCACCTCGGCCACCACGCTGGCGACGGTGAAGGTCTTCCCCGAGCCGGTCACGCCCAGGAGTACCTGGTGGGCGTCGCCGCGCCGGAGGCCTTCCACCAGCTCGCGGATGGCGCGCGGCTGGTCGCCGGCGGGCTGGTGTGGGCTGTGGAGGGTGAAGGGCATCGACCCCCTCTCTTAGCCGGACCTCACTCCACCTTCCAGGCGGTGCCCCGAGGCCCGTCGAGCACGACCACCCCCATGGCGGCGAGCTCGGCGCGCAGGGCGTCCGAGCGGGCGAAGTCCTTCACCCTCCGCGCCTCGGCGCGCTCGGCGAGGCGCGCCTCGACCACGGCGTGGTCGAGCCCGCGGCGGGCGACGGCGCGGTCGCGGAGGGCGTCCAGGGCCTCGCCGGGCCCGCGCTGCAGGAGGCCGAGCTCGCGACCCGCGGCGCGCGCCTCGCTGGCGAATCGGGCGAGCGCCTCGCGCTCCTCCGGCGCCTTCTTGCCCTTCCGGTCGGCCAGCGCGTTGGCGGCGGTGAAGGCCTCGGCGAGGATCCCCAGGGCGGCGGCGGTGTTGAAGTCGTCGTCGAGGGCGAGGCTCACCGCCTCGGAGAGCGAGGGCTGCTCTCCCGGAGCCTCCGAAGGCTGGAGGGGCGCCAACGCGTCGACCTTCTGCAGGGTCTCGTACAGGTAGCCGAGCCGCCGCTCGGCGTCAGCCACCAGCCCGTCGGAGAAGTTGATGGGGTGCCGGTAGTGCGTACCGAGGAGCGACAGCCGCAGCGCCTCGCCGTCGTGGCGGGCGAGGAGGTCGCGGACGGTGAAGAAGTTGCCGAGCGACTTCGACATCTTCTCGTGGTCGAGCTCGACGAAGCCGTTGTGCATCCAGTGGCGCGCGAAGCTCTCCACGCGCAGCCCCTCGTCGAGGGCGGCCACCGACTGGGCGATCTCGTTGGTGTGGTGGGGGAAGACGAGGTCCTTGCCGCCGGCGTGGATGTCGAAGGGGGCGCCCAGGTGGGCGAGCGTCATGGCCGAGCACTCGATGTGCCAGCCGGGCCGCCCCTTTCCCCAGGGTGAATCCCAGGCGGGCTCGCCCGGCTTGGCCGCCTTCCAGAGCGCGAAGTCGAGCGGGTCGCGCTTCGCCTCCCCCGGCTCCACCCGCGCCCCCGAGCGGAGCTCGTCGAGGTCGCGCCTCCCCAGGAGGCCGTAGGACGGGAAGCGCCGGACGGCGTAGTAGACGTCGCCGTTGCCGGGGGCATAGGCGAAGCCTCGCTCCACGAGCCTGGCCATCAGGTCGAGGATCTGCGGCACGTGGTCCGACACGCGGGGCTCGGCGTCGGGCCGGAGGTTCCCCAGCGCGTCCATGTCCTCGAGGAAGCTCCCGGCGAAGCGCCCGGCCATGGCCACCGGATCCTCGCCCCGCTCGCGGGCGCGGGCGATGATCTTGTCGTCCACGTCGGTGAAGTTCCGGACGTACTTCACGGCGAGGCCGCGAGCGCGCAGGTGGCGCACGACGACGTCCCACACCACGTAGCAGCGCGCGTGGCCGAGGTGCGCGAGGTCGTAGACCGTGGGTCCGCAGCAGTAGAGGCCCACCTGGCCCGGCACGAGGGGAACGAACGGGCGCTTCTCGCCGGCCAGGGTGTCGAAGAGCTGGATCGCCATGGACCCTCTATCTTCGCACGAGGAGCGCCACCGCGTGGGCGGCGATGCCCTCTCCGCGGCCCACGAAGCCCAGCCGCTCGCCGGTGGTGGCCTTCACGTTCACCTGGGCCGGGGCGACGCCCAGCGCCTCCGCCAGCCGGGAGCGCATCTCCTCCGCGCGCGGCGCCACGCGGGGCCGGCGCGCCGCCAGGGTCACGTCGCAGTTCCCCACCCGCCAGCCGGCGCCGGAGGCCATGGCGGCCACCGCCCGCAGGAGCTCGAGCGAGGAGACGCCCTTCCACCGGGGGTCGGTGTCCGGGAAGTGCCGGCCCAGGTCACCCAGCGCCGCCGCACCCAGGATGGCGTCGCACAGCGCGTGGGCGCAGATGTCGGCGTCGGAGTGCCCCTGCAACCCGTCTCCCTCGAAGTCGACGCCCCCCAGCACGAGCTTCCTCCCCGGGGCGAACGGATGCACGTCGTAACCCACCCCCACCGCCACCGGCGCCTCGAGGAGCGCCTGCGCCCGCGCCACGTCGCCCGGCGAGGTGATCTTGAAGTTTCCGGGCTCTCCCGGGACGAGCTCCACCGGCAGCCCGAGCCGCTCCACCAGCGCGCACTCGTCGGTGGCCTCGGCAGCGGCCGGGCCGGCCGCCCCGAAGGCGCGGCGCAGCACGCCGGCGCCGAAGCCCTGCGGCGTCTGGGCGAGCCAGATCGCGCGGCGGTCGAGGGTGGCGCCGACGATCGGCCGCTCGCCCCCGGGCTCGGCCCGCTTCACCGTGTCGCTCGCCAGCACCGCGGCCAGCGCCGCCCCTGTGCGGTGGGCCGCGGCGATCACCGCGCTCGCCAGCGCCGGCGAGGCGAAGGGCCGGGCGGCGTCGTGCACCACCACGAGCTCGCACGGGCCCAGCGCCTCGAGGCCGAGGCGCACCGACTCCGCGCGGCGCGCACCCCCTGCCGCGACCCTCAGCGGCAGCTCGCCCAGCGCCGGTCGCAGCGCGGCCAGCGCGCGCCCCTCCTCCCCCGGGGTCACCACCGCGACCAGCTCGTCGAGGAGGCCGCTCGCCGCGAGCGCGCGCGCCGCGCGCGAGAGCACGGTCTCACCCCCCAGCACGAGCCACTGCTTCGCCACGCCGGCGCGCACGCCCGATCCCGCCGCGGCCAGCAGGGCTCCCACCCGCTTCCCCTCGAACATGCCCTCACCCCCCGAGTCGCAACGCCCGCGCTGTGAAGCGGGCAGGTGTCCCGGCCACAGGCCGAAGCTCGCGCACTCTCCGGCCAACCCCACTCCAGGGCCTGGACCAATCCGCCCGGGCCGACACCTGGCACCGCTCCTGCTTTCCTCTTGGCCATGACCCACGCCGGCCCTGCCCCGCGCGACCTTCACCCGCAGACACGCGACCGCCGCGCGGACGCTGGTCCGTGCGGCGGCACCTGCTTCTCGCTGACCGCCGGCCGGGGGGCCTCGTCAGCTGATGTTGAAGATCTTCCGCAGGTCGGACTCGACGTCCTCCTCGTCGCAGTCCTTGGCGATGGCCAGTTCCTTGATGAGGAGCGAGCGCGCGGTGTCGAGCATCTTCCGCTCGCCGAAGGAGAGGTCCTTGTCGGAGCGCAGGAGGTAGAGGTCGCGCAGCACCTCGGCGATCTCGAAGACCGAGCCCGTCTTGATCTTGTCCATGTACTCGCGGTAGCGGCGGTTCCAGGTGGTGCTGTCCACCGAGACCTCCTTCTCCCGGAGGATGGTGTAGACGCGGCGGACGTCCTTCTCGCCGATGATCTCGCGCAGACCGACCGAGCCGACCTTGTTCATCGGGATCATGATCTTCATCCCGTTGTCGAGGATGCGCAGCACGTAGAAGGACTGGCGCTGGCCGGCCACCTCCTTGTACTCGATCCCCAGCACCTCGCCGACGCCCTGTCCCGGGTAGACGGCCTTGTCACCGACCTTGAAGTTGTGGCCAACTGCACTCGTCTGCGTTGCGGGCATCAGGTCCTCCGGCCCACGCCCGAAGGGGCGAAACCCGTTTTCCGCGCGAACTCGCGAAAAACGGGCAGGGTACCGAGTCCGGTCACCATAGCACGACCTGATTCATCAGTCAAATCGCGTGGATTCGTCGCGGGCAGGCGAGCCCCCGGCAGCCTGGATCGACCGGCCACCGGCCCCCGCGGCCACCACCTCGCTCCCTCGTGCGGGCTCGCTGCCGTCCAGCTCCCCGCCGGCCCCGGAGCCAGCGGAGCCCGCACGGAACCGCGGAACCGGTGAGCGACCGCCCCCTCCTCCCTCTGGCGCTGGCGTTCGCCTGCGGGGCCGCCCTCCCAACGCTCGGGGCTCCGCCTATCGGCCTGGGTGCGGCCCTGGCGGCGGCGCCGCTGGCCCTCTCGCCGCTCCTCGCGCCGGGTGCCCTCTTCGCCGCCGGCTGGGCGGTGGCGTCCGCGGCGCGTGGAAGACCGGTGCCCGAGCCAGATGCCGAGGTGGTGACGCTCGAGGGGAGGGTCGTCTCCGTTCCCGAGCGCCTGGACGAAGGCCGGACCCGCTTCACCCTCCGTGAGGCAGGCGGCCGCCTCCTCCTCGTCAGCACCTCCGATCTCCCCTGGCCGCTCGCGCTCTGGGACCGCGTGAGCCTGCAGGCGAGGCTCCGCACGCCAGCTGGCCCGCGCAACCCGGGAGGTCGGGATCGCCGGGCCGAGGGTCTCGCCCGCGGTGTCGCGGTGGAGGCGCTCGCCGCCTCGGCGCCCGTTCGAATCGCCCCGCCCTCTCTCCTCGCGAGGCTGGAGCTGGCGCGGCTCCGTTTCGGGGAGCGCGCCTCCTCCCTCCTGCCGCAGCGCGAGGCGGCGCTGGTGCGCGCCGTGGGCGCCGGCGACCGGAGCGCGCTCGACCCGGCCACCACCGAGGCCTTCGCCAGGAGTGGCCTCGCCCACCTGCTCGCCGTCTCCGGCCTCCACCTCTCGGTGGTGGCCTTCGGGGCCTACCGGCTCGCGCGCGCCGCGCTCGCTCGCTGGGAGGCCTTCGCGCTGCGGGTGGAGCCACGCCGTGCGGCGGCCGCGCTCGCCCTGCCCGCGGCCGGCCTCTTCGCCCTCGCCACGGGAGCGGGCGTGCCGGTGATCCGCTCGGCGCTCGCCGCCGCCCTGGCCTTCCTCGGGGTCACCATCGACCGGCGGCCGGACGCCTCGAGCGCGCTCGCCGCCGCGGGAGGCTGCCTCCTCGCGTTCGACCCGGGCGCGCTCTCCGACGTCTCCTTCCAGCTCTCCTTCGCCTCGGTGGGCTCGCTCGCCCTCCTCGCCGCGCCTCTCCGGGGTGCCCTACCCTTCGCGCGCGGAGAGCGCGGCCTGGCGCGGGTCAGGGAGCTCCTCCTCCGCGCGCTCTGCGCCAGCGCCGTGGCGACCGTGGCCACGGCGCCCATCGTGGCCTTTCACTTCCGGAGAATCTCGCTGGTGGGCGTCCTCTCCAACCTCCCCGGGATTCCCCTGGGCATGGCGCTCACCGTGGTCTCGGCAGCGTCCACCCTGCTGCACGCGGTGGCGCCTCCGCTGGCGACGCCGCTCCTCCTCGCCTGCCGCCCGCTCGCCTGGGGACTCCTGGGCGTGGCCCGGCTCATGGCCTCGCCCTCCTGGGCGGCGCCGGCCGTCGGTTCGCCGGGGCTGGTGCTCACGGTGTCCTCGATGGCGGCCCTGGTCATCGCCTGCCGACTGCGCGGGAGGTGGCGCACCATCGCCGCCCTGGCGGCCCTCCTCGCGCTCCTCGCCGCCCCTCCGTTGCGACGCGCCCTGGCCTTGCGCCGGGGTGGGCTGGAGGTGCTCTTCCTCGGCGTGGGGCAGGGCGATGCCACCGCTTTCCTCTTGCCCGACGGCTCGGCGGTGCTGGTGGACGGCGGGGGCGAGGCGCGCGGACGGTACGACCCCGGGGCGCGCGACGTGGTGCCGTTCCTCCGCGACGCCGGGGTGCGGCGCATCGCTGCCGCGTTCGTCTCGCACCCTCATCCCGACCACCTGCTCGGCCTGGTGGCGGTGGCGGCAGCCTTCCCGGTCGACCATCTCTTCTCGAACGGGCGACGGGGAGGCGCCGACGTGGCACCGGCCTGGGTGGCCCTGCCGGAGCCCGTTCGGCTCGGTCCCGGACAGGTGCTCGAGCGGGCGGGGGTGCGCTTCGAGGTGCTCGGTCCGCCGCCGGGAAGCGATGCCTGGTCCGAGAACGATGCCTCGCTGGTGCTGCGGGTCACCCACGGCGCCGTCTCCTTCCTCATGCCCGGCGACATCGAGGCAGAAGGTGAGGCTGCGCTCGTCGAGAAGCTTCCCCCGGAGGCGCTCCGCGCGGCGGTGGTGAAGGCGCCGCATCACGGCAGCCGCACCAGCTCCACGCCGGCCTTCGCCGCCGCCACCGGCGCCCGCTTCGCCGTCATGACCGTAGGCCATGCGAACCGCTTCGGCTTCCCGGCGGAGGAGGTCGTGGCTCGCTGGGCCCGTGCCGGCACCGAGGTGCTGCGCACCGGTGAAGGCGCGGTGCGCTTCCTCTCCGATGGGCGTCTGGTCCGCCTCACCCGTGCGGATGCGGCGCTCGATCTTCTGACCCTCTGGCGGGAGGGCGAGCCTCGGGCTGGAGGGGCCGAATGATGGCCGCGAGGAGGGCCAGGAGCTTCGTCCGAGCTCCCGCCCCGAGGAGGCGCGGCACTCCCCCGGAAGGCCGGGCTCGCCTGCCCAGCGCTCGCTTATGCTCTCTTGCCGTGAACCTCGACGGCACCGACCTCTCCGAGGTGGCGCGGACGCTCCTCCGCCACATCCCGTCCAACGAGCCGCCGGTGGGCTACCTCCGCGGCCGGGGCTACTTCCGAGACGTGCTGGGGCACGCGCTGCACTGCTCGGACATGGAGGCCGAGCAGCTCGTCGACCTGCTCGAGGGGCACGGTTACCTCCGCTTCGAGGGCAACCCCTCCGAGCGTTCGGTGGCCGACAGCCGCTGGCTCATCAGCGACACACCAGGTTGAGCGACCTGCGCGCTGGCCCGATTCCTGAAGAGGCCAGAGGCATGGACCTCGACCCTGCTGAAGCTCGCCGCCTCACCGCGGCCCTCCTCCGTGGCGAGAGGGTTCTGCTGGGCCCCCGCCTCACCGTGATGGCCGGCCCCGCCGCGGGGACGCGTCTGCCGGTCGGCGCCGGCGCCATCCTCGGCCGCGGCGGCTCGGCCTCGCTCTCGCTCGACGAGCCCGCGCTCGACGAGCCCGCGCTCTCCCGCCGGCACGCGCTCTTCGGGGCTTCACTGCGCGGAATGACGGTCGCCCGCCTCCGCGCGAAGAACGGCCTGCGGGTGAATGGCCGCCGGGTGGGCCGGAGGCCGGTGGCGCTGCGAGCGGGCGACGAGCTCACCGCGGGCCGGCTCTTGCTGCGCTTCGACGACGAGCAGGTCTCACCGGGAGCGCTCGGCCCGCCCGTCCCCCGCCCTCCGCGCCGCCCCGCGCGACTGCGCGACGCGCTCGCCGTGCTGCTGGCGCTCGGCGCGCTCACGCTCCTGCTCCTCTCGTGAGCGCGCTGGCCGTCAGCTCGAGCGCGGAACGCGGAAGGGATTCTCCAGGATGATGGTCGCGTCGCGGTCCGCGCCGACGGAGACGGCCACCACCTTCACCCCGGCGAGCGCGGCCACCCGCTCCACGTAGGCGCGGGCCGTCGCCGGCAGGTCCTCCCAGCGGCGCGCGCCGTCGAGCGGCTCCTGCCAGCCGGGCAGGGTCTCGTAGACCGGCTCGGCCCTCTCCATGAGCTCGAGGTCGCCCGGAAGCTCCTGCCAGGTCTCGCCGTCGATCCGGTAGGCGACGGCGATCCGCAGCTCGGGAAAGCCGGTGAGCACGTCGAGCTTGGTCAGCGCCAGGCCGTCGATGCCGTTCACCCGCACGGCGTAACGCAGCGCCAGCGTGTCGAGCCAGCCGGTGCGCCGCGGCCTGCCGGTGGTGGCCCCGAACTCGTCGCCGGTCGCACGCAGCCGCTCCCCCACCTCGTCCTCGAGCTCGCTCGGATACGGCCCGCTCCCCACCCGCGTGGAGTAGGCCTTGGTGATGCCGATCACCCGGTCGATGGCGGTGGGCCCGATGCCCGAGCCGGTGGCGGCGTTGCCGGCCACGGTGTTGGAGGAGGTGACGAAGGGGTAGGTGCCGTGGTCCACGTCGAGCAGCGTGCCCTGCGCCCCCTCGAAGAGCACCGACCGGCCGGCCTTGATGGCGCCGTGCAGCCACAGCCCGGCGTCGCGGGCGTGCGGAGCGAGGGCGCGCCCCAGCGCCGCGTAGCGCCTGGTGAGCGCCGCCTCGTCCTCCTCCAGCGAGGCCCCCAGGCGCGAGAGCTCCTCCCGAGCGGCCCCGAGCCGCTCCTTCACCTTGCGCGCGAGGCGCGCCTCGTCGAGGAGGTCGCGCACGCGCAGCCCGCGGCGGGCCACCTTGTCCTCGTAGGTGGGACCGATGCCACGCCCGGTGGTGCCGATCTTCCCCGCGCCCATGCTCCGCTCGCGGCCGAGGTCGATGGCCTTGTGCCACGGCATGATCACGTGGGCGTCGAGCGAGAGGACGAGCTGCGCGTCGTCGGCGAGCAGCCCGCGCTTCCTCAGCTCGGCCATCTCGCCCACCAGCACCTCGGGGTCGACCACCACCCCGTTGCCTATGACACACGTCTTGCCGGGGTGGAGGATCCCGGACGGGATGAGGTGGAGCACGGTCTTCTGCCCACCCACCACCAGCGTGTGGCCGGCGTTGTTTCCGCCCTGGAAGCGGACCACCACGTCGGCGTCCTGGGTGAACAGATCGACGAGCTTGCCCTTCCCCTCGTCTCCCCACTGCGCTCCGACCACCACCACGTTGGGCATCGCTGTCCTTCCGCTCCGTGTCCGGGTGTGACCGCCGACCGCTGCTCGACCCGTGAGATCGCCGCCGGCTGGCGAGCCCGAAAAGATAACAGGGGCTCGGCGCGAGCCGCCACCCGGGGGGCGCAGCGCCGCACGCGCGTGAGCTCTACGGCCCGCTCTTCCGGCGCCGGGAAGGGGCTCTTCCCGCCGGGGCCTCCTGCGTCCCGAGCCGTTCCAGCGCCTGCGTGGCGAACTCCAGGTCGACGGCGAAGCCGATGGCGGGGCCGGGGCGGCCGAAGCGCGCGAGGAGCGCGTCGTATCGGCCGCCAGCCGCCAAGGCCCCGCCGGCGCCGGGCGCATAGGCGGCGAAGGTGAGCCCGGTGTAGTAGCCGAGCGCGCGGACATCGCCGAGGTCCACCGCCAGGCGCGCGGGGTCGAGGCCACCGCGGCGCGCCCGCCGGAGCGCCGCCTCCACCTCATCGAGGGCGGCGGCCGCGCCCGGGACGGCGGCCGCGACCTCTCGCGCTCTCTCCAGGGCGCGCCGGCCGTAGAGGCCAGCCAGGGTGGAGAGCACCTTCGCCGCGGGGCGGCCGCGGGCGCTGCGGCCTCTGCGGGCGAGGCGCGCCAGCGTCGCCTCGTCCTTGCGCAGGAGCGCCTCGAAGGCCTCTCCACGCGCCTCCCCGGTGAGGCCGGCGGCGTCGATCACCTCCTGGGGAAAGCGGGCATGGCCCACCTCGATCACCGCACCGGCGAGGCCAGCCCGGCCGAGGGCGCGCTGGAGCAGGAGGAGGGCCTCGGCGTCGGCCGCTGGGCCGCCCTCGCCGAGGAGCTCCACGCCGGCCTGATAGACCTCCCGCGACCGTCCTGCGCGCCGCTCGCGCGCCCGCAGCACGGGCCCGTCGTAGCAGAGCCGCGCCGGCGCCGGCAGGGCATCGGGTCGCGTGGCGAAGAGGCGCGCGATCTGCGGGGTGATGTCGGGCCGGATGGCCACCACGTCGCCCGAGCCGGGCTCGACGAACTTGAGCAGCCCCTCGGCCGCACCCGCCGAGAGGCCGCGCTCCACCACCTCCAGGCGCTCCAGGGTGGGCAGGAGCACGCGCCGGTAGCCGAACGACGCGAAGACCTCGTGCAGCCGCCCGGTGAGCTCGGCCAGCCGCGCCGAGTGGTCGGGGAGGAGGTCGCGCAGACCGGCCGGCAGCGAGAGGTCGAGCATGGCGTCCGGCTACAGGCGGATGGGGGTGACGCGCCGCACGTGGTCGAGCCTCCGGAGCTCGTCCAGCACCTCGAGCGCCGGGGGAGAGTCGACGTTGATGAGCGACACCGCCGAGCGCCGCTCGTCGTCGCGCGAGAGGGTGATCTGGGCGATGTTGACCCCGGCCCGGCCGAGCGCGGTGCCGATGTGCCCGACCACGCCGGGCGCGTCGTCGTTCTCGCACATGATGATGTCGCCCGCGGGTACGGCCTCCAGGCGGTACTGGTTCACGCGCACCACGCGCAGGTCGCGCTTGCCGAAGACCGTGCCCGCCACCGCCGTCTCGCCCTCCGTGCCCCGCAGGGTCACCTGGAGTTGGGCCGCGTAGTCGGGCGCCGAGGGGTTCATCTCCTCGCGCAGGACCAGCCCTCGCTCCTTGGCGATGGCGGGCGCCGAGACCTCGTTCACCGGCGCGTCGAGCACGTGCCGCAGGAGCCCCTTCAGCACCTGCGCCGCGAGGGCGCGGTGCGGGGCGGTGGAGAGCTCGCCCGACAGCTCGAGGTGCACCTCGCGCACCGCGGCCGGCGCGAGCTGCGCCGCCAGCGAGCCGAGCTTCTCGGCCAGCGCGAGGTAGGGTGCGAGCGTGTCGAGCACCTCGCGCGGGATGCTCGGCAGGTTGACGGCGTTCTTCACCTCGCCGCGGGTGAGGTAGGCGGTGAGCTGCTCGGCGATGGCCACCGCCACCGCCGCCTGCGCCTCCTCGGTGGAGGCGCCGAGGTGCGGGGTGCAGGTGAAGCGGTCGAGGGCGAAGAGCGGGTGGTCGGCCGGCGGCGGCTCCTTCTCGAACACGTCGAGCGCGGCGCCCCCGAGGTGCCCTGAGGCGAGGGCCTCGGCGAGGGCGCGCTCGTCGATGACGCCGCCGCGCGCGCAGTTCACCAGCAGCGCGCCCTTCTTCATCCGGGCGAGCACCTTGGCGTCGACGAGGTTGCGCGTCTGCTCGGTGAGCGGAATGTGCAGCGAGACCACGTCGGCCTCGGCCCACAGCCGCTCCAGCGCCACCTGCTCCACCCCCAGCTTCGCCGCGGCGTCGGCGCTGATGAACGGGTCGTAGGCCAGCACCCGCATCTTCAGGGCCCGGCACCGCTCCACCACCACCGAGCCGATGCTGCCGATGCCGACCACGCCCAGCGTCTTGCCGGCGAGCTCGTGCCCCTGGAACTTCTTCTTCTCCCACTTGCCGGACTTCACGCTGGCGGTGGCCTGTGGCACGTGCCGGGCGAGCGCGAGCATGTGCGCGAGCGTGAGCTCGGCCACCGTGGTGGAGGAGCCGCCGGGCGTGTTCATCACCACGATGCCTCGCCTGGTGGCCTCCGCGAGGTCGACGTTGTCGACCCCCACTCCGGCGCGGCCGATCACCTTGAGCCGGGTGGCGCGTTCCAGCAGCCGGGCGTTCACCTTGGTGGCGCTCCGCACCGCCAGCGCGTCGTACCCGCCGATGATCTCCTCCAGCGCCTCCGGCTTCAGGCCGACCTTCACGTCCACCGTGAGGCCCGCGGCGCGCATGAGCGCGACGCCGTCGGCGGAGAGGTCGTCGGACACCAGCACGGTGGCGGTCATGGTTCGCCTCGGGAGCTCGAGCGGAAGCGTACGGGGAAGGGGTCGCGAAGAGGTAGCAAGGCCGACGCAGGCGGTCAATCCGCCCCCTGCTTGGCGTCCTCACCTCGGCGCGAGCCCGGCTCTCTCTACCGCGCGAAGCCACCGCCCGCGAGCGAAGAGAGATCGACGAGGAGCTGGATCTGCGGCTTGTCGATGCACTCGTTGAAGGTGGCGCTGACGCCTACCCTCCAGCACTTGCACGGAGAGTCCCAGACCATCCCCACCGCCTGCTGGTAGAAGTGCGGCCTCGTCGACTTCCCGGCACAGGGCGGTGCGCCCAGCTCGCGGGCGTAGGCGCTGGCTTCGTAGCTGAGGCCGAGCCCGGAGAGCCTCGCCGCCGCGCCCACCCCGGCCACCGCCAGGGCGTCGAAGGCCACCGGCCGCCGGTCGAAGATGGGCTCCAGGCCGGCCAGCAGCCGGGGGGAGCCGCCCTTGCCCACGGCGAGGAAGGTGGCGTGGACGTTGTCGCCTCGCCGGTCGGCGAGGGTGAGGCCGCCCTGCAGCGAGGTGAAGGCGTCGAGGAACGAGGGCGGGAGCTCCGGCGAGGTGGTGACCGGACCGCTACCCAGGGGAGGACCTGCCCCGAAGGCGTAGAACCTCGCCAGGGCGTCGAAGGAGAGGAGCCCGAGGCGCAGCGCGGCTTGCGCCCAGCTCTCCGAGAGCGCGCCCTGCCCGAGGTCGAGGTCCTGCCCCAGCGCGAGGTCGAGGGAGAGCGGCACCGCAGGGGCCGAGAGCCGGCTCCGCAGGGAGAGCTGGAGCTGCTCGAAGCTGCCACCGGGCAGGGCGGAGAGATTGCGGCGCAGCCTGACGTACCTTTGACCCTCGGTGACGGCGGCCAGCGGCGCCGAGACGTCGAGCTCGTCGTAGGCGTAGTTCGGCAGCGCCGGGCCGGCCTGGCCGCTGCCCGTCACCAGCGCCAGCCTCGGCTCGATCCGGTGGCGGACCATGCCTGCGCCCTCGCCGAAGCGGCGGGAGAGCTCGGTGGAGAGGGTGAGTCCCGCCGTGGCGCGCGCGTCGCCCTGGGACCCCTGGCCGGCCGAGAGGGCGTAGGCCCCCGCGGTGCCGGCGACCCACGGCTCGACGAGGAGCGCCCTCTCCACGAGGAGCGGAGCGCGGAGCTCCACGCGAGCCACGGCCCGCGCAGCGGCGAGCCGCTCGGTCCGCTGCCACACCCCATCCCCCTCCCCGGGGTCGGGCACCACCGCCGGCCAGTTCCTCTCCCCCGGGCCGAAGCCGTCCGAGCCCTCGTCTCCGGTGATGCCGTGAATGGGCGCGAAGCGCGCGAGGGTGAAGGTTCCGCCGAGGTGGAGTGGACCCGAGAGCCCGACGGGGAGCAGCGTGAGCGAGGCCGATGGCAGCCGGTGAAACACCGGCACGTCCGCGCCGAAGGGTCCGAAGGGCGCCGGCTGGCAGGTTCCACCAGGGCAGGCGTTCAGACCGCTGAGGGGCAGGTGGTAGTCCGCCTCGGCGGCGAAGACGAGGTCCTCGCGCCGGTGCGTGAAGACGACCGCGCTGCGCCGGTAGTCCAGCACCCGCAGCAGGGCGTCGGCGTTGAAGTCGCTCGTGTAGAGCGGGTCGCCCACGAGGCCCAGGTCCACCTTCAGGTAGCTGGCCGCGGAGAGCCGCTGGTCGTGGAGCACTGACAGCGCGAGGCGGATGTCGCCTGGGGGGCGAGGCACGCCGGCCGGCCAGTCGAGTGTGGAGTGCACCAGGTGGAGCCGCGCCCTCCCGGACACGCCCTCGGCGGGAGCCCAGCGCAGTTCCAGCTCCTCGCCCCACCCCTTCACCCGATCCGAGCCGAAGTACCGCGCGGGGGTGAGGGTGGCGTCCCAGCTCCGGCCCAGGGTGAGGAAGAAGGGGAGCCCCAGCGAGGTGCCGGCCACCCCGCCGTAGGTGAACTGCGGCAGGAGCAGCCCGGTCTGACGGTCGGTGAGGGGGAGGTAGAGAAAGGGAAGCGGCAGCACCGGGATGGGCGCCGGCACGTCGTCCCGGCCGAGCAGGCGCCGGTGCCAGAAGAGGAAGCGCGGCGTGATGTAGAGCACGGGCCAGCGCAGCCAGACGTGGTCGTTCGGCACCACGGTGGCGCTCTTCGCCCGGAGCTGCCAGGAGGGCGGGCCGGCGCCGCAGTCACACAAGGTGACGCTCGCGCTCTCCACCTCCACCGCCGGCGCATCGGACTCGCCCGTCACCTCCAGCCCGGCCACGGTGAGCCGGTTCTGGCCCCTGGCTCGCGCCTCACCCACCGTGCGGCACATCGAGAGGTCGAGCGGGCCCGCCTTGAGGTAGGCCACCACGTCGCGAGCGCGGTAGGGGCCGTCGAGGACGGCATGCAGCGCCTCCGCCGCCACCGCCCTCCCCGGCTCGGTGAGCAGGACGCCGCCGCGCGCGTCCACCTCGCCGGTCACCGCGTCGTAGTCGGCGCTCTCCGCCCGCAAGAGGACGAGACCCCGCCGCAGGGCCACCCCTCCCCTCACGCTCACCCGCTGGCTCGGGGCGTCGTAGTCGACCTCGGCCGCCTCCAGGATCTCGATCGGCTGCGCCGGCGGCGCGGGCGAGGCGGTGGCACCGGCGAGGAAGAGCGCGAGGAGCGCGGAGGTCACGCGCCTACCTTAGCCGGTCAGGCCTCCGCGCAGGGACCTCCTCGCCGCGAGCGCCGGGAATCGCGCTCCTCGGCTCTCGGCCCTCCCGGTCACGCGTCGCCCGGACGGTCGCATCGCCCCCGCCGCGGCTCGAGGAAGCCCGCTCGAAGATCTCCGCTCAGGGCGTGGGAGCAGGCGGCGTCGCCTCCGCCGGCGACTCCGGGCTCGGCGCCGGCTCGACGTCCGCCGCTCCAGGCCCTGCGCCTGTGCCCGGCGACGCGAAGTCGATGGAGAGGGTGTCGCCCTCCACCCGCTGGCTGTAAGCGACCTGCTCCTTCAGCGCGATGTCGAGGACGGTCGAGCGCCCGTGGCGCGAGGGCACCACCGAGGCGACCGCGCCGGGGAAGAAGCGCGTGTCGAGGGCGCGCGTCTGGTTCGGGTTCCCGGGCACGGTGTCGCGCAGCTCCACCCGCAGGGTGCGCTCGCCCTCGGAGGCGATGGAGAAGCGCGGGGCCGCCGAGGTGCGGACGAACACCGTCGACACATCCGGGGTCGAATGGAAGCCGAGCTCCTCGATCCGCAGCAGCACGGCGTGGGAGGCGCGCGCGCCGGGCGGCGCCATCGGGCGCGGACTTTTCACCTCTGGTGAAGGTTTCGCGAGCGCCAGCCGGTCCGCCGCCGGCGCCGGGCGCGGGGGAGCGGGCCGCACGGCCGGCCTCGTCGGGAGCGCAGGCTTCGACGGGAGGGCCAGCTTCGGCGCGGCCGCCGCGGGCGCTGGCTCGGCGACCGGCGCGGGAGCGGGCATCCGCGGAAGCTGTGGCTCGGCCTCCGCGGCCGGGGCGGGGGGAGGCTCGGCGGCCGCCAGCGCCTCGGCGGGCAGGCGCGGCACCCGGACCTCCAGCACGTTGCCCACCGCCACCAGCTCGGGAGGTTCGACCTCGACGGCGAAGGTGAGGATGATGCGAGCCACCGGCACCCGCTCCTTCAGCTCGAGCGCCTGCACCTCCACCACCGTCCCGCTGAGGTCGCGCCTCGCCGGGACGCCCTTCAGGGTGGCATCCGCCAGGTCCACGACGAAGCGGGGCGGCGCCTCGAGGGCGAAGGTGGTGAAGCTCGGGGCGGCGCTGCCGGCGATCGAGACCACCACCCGGTCGCCGCGCTCACCCACCGAGACCTTGGAGATCGCGTTCCGGGCCGGCGCCGGTGGGGCGGCCTCGTCCCCGGGCCCGGCGGCCCTGGCTTGGGGCGCCGCGGCCAGGACGGCTGCGAGGACGATCGGGAGAGTTCGCATCGTTGCGCTCCGGCTCCGAGAGGACTTCGCCCCGAGGTTATCACGGGCGAGACGCCCGCGGCCCCGGCGGGGCCGCGGCTACATTCGCTCACCGTGTAGGTGCGAGCAGGTACGGCTCGCCGCTCACGGCGCGGCCAGCAGCTGCCGCGCCTCGCCCACCAGGTAGAGCGAGCCCGCAACGCAGACCACCCCGCCGGACGGGGCGGCCGCTCGCCGGGCACAATCGATGGCCTCGGCGAGCCCCGCGTGCGCGTCGACCCGGTCGAGGAGCGCCCTCGCCTCGGCCTCGTAGGAGGAGGGCTCGCGGGCGCGGGGTGAGGGGGGAGCCACCAGGTGAAGCCCGCGCACCGCGGGCGCGAGGGCGCGGAGCATCGACCCGTGATCCTTGTCGGCCAGGACGCCCAGCACGAGCTCCACCGGCTGGCCAGGGTGGAGCTCGGGGAGCGCCCGCGCCAGCGCCGCCGCACCGTCCGGATTGTGCGCGCCATCGAGGAGCACGCCAGCCACCGTTTCCAGCCGCCCCGGCCAGCGGGCGCGCGCGAGCCCACGGGAGATGGCCTCCTCCGGGATGGCGAGGCCGGCGCGGTGGAGCAGGCGGAGCGCCGCCGCCGCGAGCGCCGCGTTGCCCCGCTGGTGCGAGCCGCGCAGCGCCAGCGGCCCCGCCCAGGTCGCCGGCGCGACCACCAGGGTCGTTCCCCGCCGCGCAGCCTCCTCGCGGAGGACGAAGAGTGCCTCCTCCGGCTGTTCCGCCGTGGTCACCGCCGGGACCCCCGCCTTGAAGATGCCGGCCTTCTCGCGCGCGATGGCGGCGAGCGTCCCGCCCAGGAGCTCGGCGTGGTCGATGCCGATCCTCGTCACCGCGCAGACCGCCGGTGGCACGGTGTTGGTCGCGTCGAAGCGGCCGCCGAGCCCCACCTCGAGCACCGCCGCCTCCACCCCCTGGAGCTCGAAGTGGCGGAGCGCGACGAGGGTCGCGAGCTCGAAGTAGGTGAGCCGCTCCTCCTCCGGCCCGGCGTCCTGCCAGGGGCAGGCGAGGCGGAGCTCCGCCAGGCGCGCCGAGAGCGCACCGTCGCCGATCGGCTCCCCGTCCACCGCGATCCGCTCGTTGAACCGCACCAGGTGGGGAGAGGTGTAGAGGCCCACGCGCAGGCCGGCCTCGCGGAGCGCCTCGGCCGCCATGGCGCAGGTGCTACCCTTTCCGTTCGTGCCCGCCACGTGGAGCACCTTCAATGGGCGCTCGGGCCGGCCCAGCGCCTCGAGCGCCCGCTCCATCCGCTCGAGGCCGAGGCGGATGGTGAGCGGTCGCTGGGACGCGAGGTAGCTGTGCGGGTCGTCCGTCACGGGGCGCGGCGCGAGCGCCGGCCGGGCGGCGAGGCGCCGAGGTCGAGGCGCCATCCCTCGCGAAGAACCTTCACCCTGGGGAGATGGAGCGCCGCCACCTCGCGGAGGATCTCCCGCCGGTGGGCCGGCTTGAGGTGGTAGAGGAAGACGTCGCAAGGCCGGTCGAGCTTCGCGAGCTCGCGCGCCATCGTCGCCGGGGTGAGGTGGCCCGACACGTCGGCCAGCCTCTGCATGGTGGAGGGGAAGCTCGTCTCGAGGAGGAGCGCGCGGAGCCCCTTCGCCGCGTTCACCGCTGCCCAGAGCGCCTCGGTGGGGCCGGTGTCGCCCGAGAGCGCGAACGAGAGCTCTCCATCGGAGACGACGAGCCCCACCGACTCCACCGGGTGGTGGACGGCGACCGAGCGAAAGCGAAAGCCACCCGCCGAGAAGGCCGCGCCGGCCTCGAACGGGACGAGCTTCAGCGCGGGGCGCCGGGGCGAGGGCAGTCGCGTGAAGTCGGGCCACAGCTCGCCATTGAAGAGGTGCCGCCGCAGCGTCTCCGCGCACCCCGTGGAGGCGTGGACCTCGAGGCGATGGCCGCTCCCCATGAGCAGGTCGGCGAGGAGCGGGAGGTCGCGCACATGGTCGAGGTGGGCGTGGGTGAGCACCACGTGCTCGATCCTGGAGAGCGCCTCGAGCGGCAGGGAGCGCGTGAGCGCGCCGGCATCGATGGCCACCCGTTCTCCCAGGAGGAAGGAGGTGGTGCGGTGGCTGCCGAGCTCGCCGCCCGAACAGCCGAGGGCCGTGAGGCGCATGGTTCAGCGCCCCCTTCCGGCGAGGCGCACCGCGAGCCCGGATGCGCGCACCGCCGCGCACGGCCGCGCGCGCCAGGGCTCGCACGAGCGGTTCGCCTCGCCTGCGACCGGGTCGCGGGCGCGAAGCTCGTCCCTCGCTGCCATCTCGAAAAGCCTCCGCCGCGAAGCGCTCGCCGGTGGCGGTGCGTCACCGTGCGTGTGGGACAGGTAATGGATGGTGCGCGGAGGTGTCAATGCGGCCGATATTTTCACTCGCTCGCGGGCCTCGTGTATCGTGATCGTGAAAGGTTTCGATGCGCGTCCTCGCCTATCTCCTCGCCGCCGGTCTCCTGTGGGCACTCACCCTGGAGGGACCTCCGCTCACCGAGAGCACCAGCCCCTCCGCCCCGGCCGCCGGCTCGACCGCGGCGCCGCCGGCGAGACCCTCGCTGGCCGGCTACCGCTGACCTCGTCCTCGCTTGCGGCCATGCGCCCCGCGCGGTAAGCGGGGCGCATGGCCCTCACCTACCGCGAAGCGGGCGTCGACATCGACGAGGGCGACCGGCTGGTCGATCTCATCAAGCCGCTCGCCCGGCCCACCCTCCGCCCCGAGGTGCTGGCCGGCATCGGCGGCTTCGGCGGCCTCTTCGCCCTCGATCCCGCGCGCTGGCGCGAGCCGGTGCTGGTGGCCGGGACCGACGGTGTGGGCACCAAGCTGAAGGTGGCCTTCGCGGCCGGCCGCCACGCCACCATCGGGATCGACCTGGTGGCCATGTCGGTGAACGACGTCGCGGTGGTGGGGGCCGAGCCGCTCTTCTTCCTCGACTACTTCGCCACCGGCCGGCTCGATGCCGCCCAGGCGGCCGAGGTGGTGAAGGGCATCGCCGAGGGGTGCCGGCAGGCTGGATGCGCCCTCATCGGCGGCGAGACGGCCGAGCTGCCGGGCTTCTACGCGCGTGGAGAGTACGACCTGGCCGGGTTCGCGGTGGGGTGCGTGGAGCGCTCGCGCATCGTCGACGGCCGGTCCGTCCGCCCAGGCGACGCGGTGCTGGGCGTCGCCTCGTCCGGCCTCCACTCCAACGGCTACTCGCTGGCGCGCCGCGCGCTCCTCGACCACCACCCGCTCGACTGGGCACCCGCGGCCCTGAGCGGCGCCACGGTGGCGGAGGCGCTGCTCACCCCGACCCGCATCTACGCCCGCGAGATCCTCGCCCTGCTGCAGCGCGTCCCGGTGAGGGCCTTCGCGCACGTCACCGGGGGTGGACTCCCCGGCAACGTCCCGCGCAACCTGCCCGACGGCACCCGCGCCGTCCTCCGGGAGAGTGCGTGGCCCAGGCCCGCCCTCTTCGACCTCATCCAGCGCGAGGGCGACGTGGCCAGGAGCGAGATGTTTCGCACCTTCAACATGGGGCTCGGGCTGGTGGCCGTCCTGTCGCCGGGCGAGGTGGCCACCGCGCAGGAGGTGCTCGCGACCCACGGGCTCGAGAGCTGGACCGTCGGCACCATCGAGGAGGGCGCGGGCGAGGCCACCTGCGAGGTCGTGGCTTGATCCGGCTCGCGGTCCTGGCCTCCGGCGCCGGGACGAACCTGGGCGCCCTGCTCGCCGCCTGCGAGGATGGCCGCATCGACGGCCGCGTGGCGCTGGTGCTCTCCGACGTCGCCTCGGCGCCCGCGCTGGAGCGGGGCCGCCGCGCGGGCGCGGTGGCGGAGGCGCTTCTGCCCGCGAGCTTCCCTGATCGAGCGGCCCACGAGGTCGAGCTCACCGCGCGCCTCGCGGACCACGGCGTCGACCTCGTCTGCCTGGCCGGCTACATGCGGCTCCTCGGCCCGCGCTTCCTCGAGGCGTTCGGTCCGACCGAGGCGAGCCGCGGCTGCCCGCGCGTGATGAACATCCACCCCGCCCTCCTGCCCGGCTTTCCAGGCCTTCACGCCCAGCGGCAGGCGCTGAGGCACGGCGCCCGCTTCTCGGGCTGCACCGTGCACTTCGTGGACGGCGGCACCGACACCGGGCCCATCATCGCCCAGGCGGTGGTCCCGGTGCTCCCGGACGACTCGGAGGAGAGCCTGGCCACGCGCATCCTGGCCGAGGAGCACCGCCTCTACCCTCGCGCCGTGGCGTGGTTCGCCGAGGGGCGGCTCACCCTCTCCGGCCGTCGGGTCACCGTGGAGGGCGCGCGCGCCCCCGAGGGCACGGTGCTGCGCTCCCCCTCGATGGAGTAGAGACCGAGAGCAGCCTCGCCGACGCCCGCCCCCGAGGAACGCGCCCATGGCCCAGACCTTCAAGCCGCCCGCCGCCCAGCGCGTCTACGACGTGTGCGTGATCGGCTCGCAGCTCGGCGGCGTCCTCGCCGGAGCCCTGCTGGCCCGGCGCGGTTACCGGGTGCTGCACGTCGATCACGACGGCCTCGGGACCGGCTACGAGGACGGCGGCTACCTGCTGCCCTACGCTCCGTCCATGCTCCCCTCGCTCCGGCTGCTGCCGGCGGCCGAGCTGGCCCTGCGGGAGCTCGGCCTCAACACCGACGCCGCGCGCGCTCTCGAGCCGTGCGCGCCCGACCTCCAGCTCCTCCTGCCCCGGCACAGGATCGACCTCGGCCACGACCCCTCGCACCGGCTGGCCGAGCTCCGCCGCGAGTGGCCCGGAGAGGCCGCTGAGCTGGAGGCCGCCTTCGTCGAGCTGGGTCGCCGCTTCGAGGCGGCCACGCCCTTCTTCGCGGCCCTGCCCCCGCTGCCGGCGGGCGGCTTCACCGAGCGTCGCGCCGTCTCCAGGGCCCTTCGCCTCGCCTCCTCCGCCGCCAGCTCGACCCACGCCGACCTGGAGGAGACGAGCCCGCTCGCCGGCCTGGAGGAGCACCCGCTCTCCTTCGCCCTCACCACCGCCACGCGATTCCTCGGCCACCTCGACGGCCCGCTGGCGCCGCTCGCCCTGGCGCGCCTCCTGGGGGGACTGCTCCGCGGCAGCCACCGCATGACCGGCGGATACCAGGGGCTGCGCGAGCTGGTGCGGCGCAAGATCTCCGAGTCGCGGGGCGAGCTCCTGGGCGACGAGGGGCCGGCCATCGTCGAGCGGCTGGAGGTGGACGGCACGCGCATCGGGGCGGTTCGCCTTCACGGATCGCCGAACGCCTGGGTCGCCCGCGCCTTCGTGGCGGCCACCGACGCGCCGGCGCTGCGGCGCCTCCTTCCACCGGAGCAGGCAGCCGGCAAGGCCGGCGGGCTCCTCGAGGGGGTGCGGCCGCGGCGGCAGCTCCTCTCGCTCAACCTGGTGGTGAAGGCCACCGCGCTCCCGCCAGCCATGGGGGAGAACGTGGTGGCGCTGCGCGACGCCGGCGGACCGGACGAGGTGAACAACGCCGTCCTCATCCAGATCCACCCCGCCCGCCGCGACCGCGGGAAGGGCGCCTCGGAGCTCGCCCACGACGAGCGGGTCATCTGCGCCGCCGCGCTCGTCCCGGCCGACGTCCGCGACGGGGGCGACGCCCTTCTCGCCGAGCTGGGGGCCAGCATCCGGCAGGCCGTCTCCGAGGCCGTGCCCTTCTTCGAGCGCCACCTCCTCCGCGAGTCGATGCCGGTGCTGGCCGCGGCCGGCCGGCGCGGCTCCCGACTCCTCCCCCACCCGCTCTACGAGGTGGGTCTCGAGCAGACGCTCGGCATCACCGGGCTCCCCTGCAGGTCGCCCTACCGCAACCTCGTCTTCGCCGGCCGCGAGGTGGTGCCCGGGCTGGGGCTGGAGGGGGAGTTCCACGCCGGCGTGCAGGCCGCCGCCGCGGCGCAGGAGATCCTCGGCCGCAAGGACACGCTGCGGTGAGCGGCTGGCCAGGGAGGTGGGCGGAGGCCCGCAGGGGCCGCTTTCGACCCCGCGGCGCCTCTCCCCCCTTGCATTTTCCCCCGCCTTGCCTAGTATCCGCCGCTCTTTCGAGGGTTTCCAAACAATGGCACGCCGCTGCGAACTGTGTGGGAAGGGGCCGCTCGTCGGCAACAACGTCTCCCACGCCAACAACAAGACGAAGACGCGCTCGCTCCCGAACCTCCGCTCGGTGCGCGCGCTCATGGATGGCTCGGTGAAGCACGTGCGCGTGTGCACCCGCTGCCTGAAGGGCGGGCGCATCGTGAAGGCTGCGCGGGGCCAGGCCAGCCCGGCGCTCCAGAGCTGATTGAGCCCCCGGTCCGACCGCGAGCCCCTCGACCCCGCCGCGCTCGCCGGGGTGCGGTCGGCGCTCGCCTCCGCGCAGGGCCGTCGCCGCCTCGACCTCTTCCTCGACCACCCCCGTCCGGAGGCGCTGGTGCGCGCGCTCCCGGCCGAGGACGTCTATCTCACCATACTCGAGATAGGCCTCGCCGACGCCGCGCCGCTGGTGCGGCTGGCGAGCCCGATCCAGTTCCGGGCCTTCCTCGATCTCGCCTGCTGGTCGGGCGACCGCGTCCACCCCTCGAAGGCCCTTCCCTGGCTGCGCGCCGCCCGCGCCGGCGCGCAGGACAGCCCCGCGGAGGCCGCGCGCTGGCGGGCCAAGCTCGCCCGCCTCGATCCGGAGGTGGTGATCCTCGTCCTCAGGGAGGCGCTCCGCGTTCACGACCTCGAGGAGGACGAGGACCCCGAGTTCGAGAAGGATTCTCATCCTGCGCACGCCCGAGGGGCGCTTCGTGGTCGAGTTCCTGGCCGAGGGCACCGACTACCTGGCGGTGCGCGGCCTCGTCGACGACCTTTACGCCGAGAGCCCCTTCCACGCCTCGCGCTTCCTCTCCGCCATCCGCTGGGAGCTGCCGAGCGAGCTCGAGGAGACGGCCCTGCGGTGGCGCACGAGCCGCCTCGCCGACCTCGGCCACCCGACCCGCGAGGAGGCGCTCTCATGGTTCACGCGCCCGCCCGCCACGCCCGCCCCGCCCGCCGGGCTGCCCGACCGGCCGCCGGGCTTCTGGCTCGCGCGGCTCGGCTCGGGCTCCTTGCTCGCGCGCGCCGCCGCCGCGCTCACCGGGGAGGAGCGCGAGCACCTCGAGCTCGAGCTCGTCGCCGCCGCCAACGCGGTGATGGTGGCCGACGGAATCGACCCCGGCGAGCCCGAGGCGGTCCGCGCCGCGGTGGAGCTGGCGCGCGCCCAGGTGGAGCTCGGCCTCGCCGAGCTCGCGGGAAGCGACCTCGCCCGCGCGGCGGAGGTGCTCGCCACCACGGCCGTGAAGACCCTCTTCCAGCACGGCTTCGGCCGCGCGCTGGACCTCGCCGCGCGCGCCCGCCGGCTCTTCGCCGGAGGCGGCGCCGGCCGGCGCGAGGCCCCCTTCCTCGACGCCCCCCTGGGCGAGGCGCTCTCGGCGCTGGCGCGCCGGAGGCCCCTCTACTTCCCCGGCCTGGAGGCGCCGCGCGCGCGCTGGGGCTCGCCCGAGGCCGGCGCCTTCACCGCGCGCCCCTTCCTCGGCGCAGCCGACCTCGAGCGGACCGCCGAGGCGCTCCGGCTGTCGGAGGAGCTGGCGGCGCTGGCGCTCCAGCTCGGGCTCGCCGCCCGCACCGAGGGGCCGGCCGCGCCGCGCCTCTCCGCCCTCTACCTCACCGCGCTCGCCAACGAGCGGCTTGGCCGCGCGTTCCGGCCCGATCCGCTGGCCGCGGAGGAGCTTTCGGCCGCGGTGGAGCTCCTCGCGGACCTCATCGCGCCGGAGCCCGCTCCCGCCGCCCCAGGCGATCCGGGCCTCGCCGGCGAGGGCGAGGCGGGGGCGCTCCTCACCAGCATCGCGCGCGCCGCAGCCGAGGAGCTGGCGCCGCTGCGCGAGGGCCGCGCGCCCGCCGGCTTGCTCCCGGGCGCGCTCCTCGTCGCGCCCGCTTCGGCGAAGGGTGAAGACGGCGTGCGCTGAGGCGGGGCCGTCGCCCCGCCGTCGCACCTCTTCGGCCGCCGTCGCCTCACCTCACAGCTTGTTCTCGCCCTCGTCCGGCGAGGCCTCGGCCGGCGCCCCCAGCACGAGGCCGCAGTCGGGGCACTCCGCCTGGCGCGTGCTCGCGACGAAGCGGTGGCCACAGGCAGGACAGGCGATTCTCGCCGCCGCGGTCGAGATCCACACCCTGCTGTCCGCGCTCGGCGGCGGCAGCGGCCTCGGGGTTCTCCACGAGGTCGGCCCAGTCGCGCCTGAGGAAGTCCTGGGCCGCGCTCACCTCGGCCTCGGGGACGTAGAGGTTCCACAGCGCGTGCGCGCGCTCCTCGGGGCGGCGCGCCGGCACCTGGTCGATCTCCGGCGAGAGGCCCTGCTCCTCGAGCAGCTCCATCATCTCGCGGATCGACGCATAGCCCGAGCGCGAGATGGGCGCAGCCCGTGTCCGACCGCCTTGCAGGTGACGCAGGCGCCAGCCTCGTCGAGGGGGGTGTCACAGGTGTCGCAGGTGCGGATGTCCATGGTGCCTCCGGGCAGGGACCGCATTGTAGACGGAAAGGGTGGGCGCGGAGGCGGTTCGCGAGGAGGCCCCTCCCGGTGCCCGCGCCATGGCGAGCCGCTATACTGCGCCGCCCATGGCGATGGTGATCGACGGCAAGGCGGTGGCGGCGGAGGTGCGCGCGGAGGTCGCGCTCGCGGTGAAGGAGCTGCGGTCGAGGGGGCTCACGCCTGGGCTCGCCGTGGTCCGCGTGGGCGACGACCCGGCGTCTGCCGTCTACGTCCGCGGAAAGCGCAAGGACAGCGAGGAGGTGGGCTTCCACTCGGTGGAGCACCACCTGCCGGCCACCGTGAGCCAGCGCGAGCTCCTCGCCGAGGTCGAGCGCCTCGACGCAGACCCGGCCGTGCACGGCATCCTGGTCCAGCTCCCGCTGCCACGGGGGCTCGACGAGCGCGCCACCCTGGCCGCCATCGACCCGCGCAAGGATGCCGACGGCCTGCACTTCTCCAGCGCCGGCGCGCTCTGCCAGGGCCTCCCGGGACCTCGCCCCTGCACGCCGGCCGGCGTCATGCGCCTCCTGCGCGCGGCCGGGTGCGACCCCCGCGGGAAGCGCGCGCTGGTGATCGGGCGCTCCAACCTGGTCGGCAAGCCCATGGCGCTCATGCTGCTCGAGGCGCACGCCACGGTGACGGTGGCCCACTCACGCACGGTGGACCTCCCCGGGGAGGTGGCCCGGGCCGACATCCTGGTGGCCGCCATCGGGAAGCCCGAGCTGGTGCGGGGCGCCTGGGTGAAGGAGGGCGCCGTGGTGATCGACGTGGGCATGAACCGCCTGCCGGGCGGGAGGCTCACGGGCGACGTCGAGTACGCCGCGGCCGCGGCGCGGGCGAGCGCCATCACCCCGGTCCCCGGCGGCGTGGGCCCGATGACGCGCGCCATGCTCCTCGTGAACACGCTCGAGCTGGCGCGGGCGGCCGATTGACCCGTTCGGTAGCCCCTCGAGGCCAATTCCCCGGGGCGTCGCCCCGCGCTCCCCTGTTATCATCGCGCCGACGAGAACCTGGCATGGGCAAGCACACGCCGCTTCACGAGGTCCACCTCCGCGCTGGCGCGCGGATGGTCGAGTTCGCCGGCTGGGACATGCCGCGTCCAGTACGCCGGGCTCCTCGCCGAGCACGCGGCGGTGCGCGAGCGGGCCGGCCTCTTCGACGTCTCGCACATGGGCGAGGTGCTCGTGCGCGGGCGAGGGCGCGCTCCCCTCGCTCCAGCGCCTCTTCACGAACGACCTCGCCCGCTGCGCCGATGGCCAGGCGCAGTATGGCGGCCTCTGCCGCGACGACGGCGGCCTCCTCGACGACGTGGTGGTCTACCGCCGCTCGCCTCGCGAGCTGCTCGTCTGCGTGAACGCCGCCAACCGGGAGAAGGACCACGCCTGGCTCGCCGAGCGTGCCGCGGGCGCAGGGGCCGAGGTGGTGGACGCCTCCGGCGCGTGGGGACAGCTCGCCCTGCAGGGCCCCGCCGCCCCCGCCATCCTGCAGCGGCTCACCGCCACCCGCCTCGGCGGCGTGGGCCGGTACAGGTTCGCGGAGGGTGACGTCGCCGGCGTGCCCTGCCTCATCGCCCGCACCGGCTACACCGGCGAGGACGGCTTCGAGCTCTTCTGCCCGGCCGAGCGCACCGTCCAGCTGTGGGAGGCGCTGCTGGAGGCCGGCGCGCCGGAGGGGCTCCAGCCCTGCGGCCTCGGCGCGCGCGACACGCTGCGCCTGGAGATGGCCTACCGCCTCTACGGCGCCGACATGGACGAGACCACCACACCGCTCGAGGCGGGGCTCGCCTGGGCCGTGAAGCTCGACAAGGGCGACTTCTCCGGGCGCGAGGCGCTCGTCGCGCAGCGCGAGAGGCCGGTCTCACCCGCAAGCTGGTCGGCTTCGCCCTCCTCGAGCAGGGGATCGCGCGCCACGGCCACCCGGTGCTGCAGGAGGGTACCCGCGTCGGAACGGTGACGAGCGGCACGCGCTCGCCCACGCTCTGGCACCTCGATCGGCCTCGCCTACGTCCCGCCCGGCCTCGCGGCCGAGGGCTCGTCGTTCGCGGTTGAGATCCGGGGGCGGGCGGTGGCGGCCAAGGTGGTGAAGACCCCCTTCCACGCCGGCGGAAGCTGCTCACCGCAGGCGAGCCCCAGGAGAGACGCACCATGAAAATCCCCGACGATCTCCAGTACACCCGCGAGCACGAGTGGTGCCGCATCGAGGGCGACCGGGCCCTGGTCGGCATCACCGACCACGCCCAGGCGCAGCTCGGCGACATCGTCCTCGTCGAGCTGCCGGAGGCGGGCGACGAGGTCAAGAAGGGCGACGCCTTCGGGGTGGTGGAGTCGACGAAGGCCGTCTCCGAGCTCTTTGCGCCGGTGTCGGGGAAGGTGCTCGAGGTGAACGACCCGCTCTCCGATGCCCCCGAGACCATCAACGAGGACCCCTACGGCGAGGGGTGGCTCATCCGCCTGGAGCTCTCGGAGCCAGGGAGGTCTCGGAGCTCCTCGACGCGCCCGCCTACGACGCCTTCCTCGCCGAGGAGGGCGAGGACTGAGCGTAGAGGGGCCCGACCGCGCTTCTCCACCCATCGAACGAGCGGGCGCCGCCACGCCCGGCGGAGGTCACCTGCGCTACCACCCCCACACGCCGGAGGAGATCGAGGAGATGCTCCAGGCCGCCGGCGCGAGCAGCCTCGACGGAGCTCTTCCGCTCCATCCCCGAGCCCCTGCTGCTCCACCGGCCCGCTCGATCTCCCCCCCGCGCTCGACGAGATCGCGCTCCTCGCCGAGCTCCGCCGGGTCGCCTCGCGGAACGGCACCGAGCCCCCGCCCTTCATCGGCGCCGGCGCCTACCCGCACCACGTCCCGCCCGCCGTCGACCAGCTCCTGCTGCGGGGCGAGCTCTTCACCTCCTACACGCCCTATCAGCCCGAGGTCTCGCAGGGCACGCTGCAGGCGCTCTTCGAGTGGCAAACCTTCGTGGCGCTCCTCACCGGGCTCGAGGTGTCGAACGCCTCCATGTACGACGGAGCATCCGCCACCGCCGAGGGGGCGCTCATGGCGATGCGGGTGACCGGCCGCCGCAAGGTGGTGGTCTCGGCCGCCCTCCACCCACGGTACCGCGCCGTCCTCCGGACCTACCTCGCCTCCACCGGCGCCGCCCTCGTCACCCTCCCCTACGGCGAGGATGGCCGGCACCGACCTCGGCCGCGCTCCGCGCGGCGATCGACGGCGAGACCGCGGCGCTCCTCCTCGGCTACCCGAACTTCTTCGGCGTGGTCGAGGACCTGCGCGCCCCCTTCGCCGCCGCCCGCGAGGCGGGGGCGCTCGCCGTGGCGGTCACCACCGAGGCGGTGGCGCTCGGGCTCTTGCGCGGGCCCGGCGAGCTCGGCGCCGACGTCGCCATCGGCACCTTCCAGAGCTTCGGCAACCCGCTCGGCTTCGGCGGCCCGGCGCCCGGCTTCTTCGCCACCCGCGAGGCGCACGTGCGCCAGATGCCGGGGAGGCTGTGCGGCGCCACCGTCGACAAGCGGGGCCGGCGCGGCTTCGTGCTCACCCTCTCCACCCGCGAGCAGCACATCCGGCGCGAGAAGGCGACGTCCAACATCTGCACCAACACCGGCCTCTGCGCGCTCGCCTCCACCATCCACCTGGCGCTCCTCGGCCGCGTGGGGCTCGCCGAGCTGGCGCGCGCTGAACCTCGCGCGCGGCAAGCGCCTCCGCGAAGCCATGGTGCGGGCCGGGGCGGCGGTTCGCTTCACCGGCTCGACCTTCAACGAGACCGTCTTTCGCGTGGGCGATTCGGAGCGGGTGGTGGCGCGGCTCGCCGAGGAGGGTCTCGCGGCGGGCCTCCCGCTCGCTCGCCTCTACCCGGACGACGCCGTCCATGCGCGGCGCGCTCCTCAGCGTCGCCACCGAGCTCCACCCGCCCGCCCTCATCGAGCGCCTCGCGGAGCGCGTGGCGGCGGCCATGTCCCAGGTGCGACCGTGACGAACCCCACCGGCTGGAGGCCGAGTACCGAGGCACAGGCGGGCGGCGCCCGAGGAGCCGCTGGAGGTCGGGGCCGGCGGCGCCACCCGCGGCCTCGCCTACGAGGAGCCGCTCCTCTTCGAGCGCGGCTCGCGCGGCGCCCGCTCGGGCGTGTCGCTGCCCCCTGCGGGCGACCTCGACCCGCGGCGCGAGCTGCCGGAGGCGCTCCTGCGCGGCGAGATCGCCGAGCTCCCGGCGCTCGGGGAGCTGGAGGTGGTGCGCCACTTCACGCGGATGAGCACCTGGAACCACGGCATCGACACCGGGTTCTACCCGCTCGGCTCCTGCACCATGAAGTACAACCCGCAAGTCCTCCGAGGCCGCCGCGCGCTTCGCCGGCTTCTCGGATGCCCACCCGCTCCTGCCCGACGCGATGAGGCAGGGGGCGCTCGAGCTCATGGACGAGCTCGAGCGGGCGCTCTGCGAGATCTGCCGGGTTCCACGCCGCCTCCCTCACCCCGGCCGCCGGCGCCCAGGGCGAGCTCGTCGGCATCATGATGATCCGGGCCTTTCACACCGCCCGCGGGAACCCGCGCCGCAAGGTGCTGGTGCCCGACACCGCCCACGGCACCAACCCCGCCACCTGCGCGCAGAACGGCTACGCGGTGGTGCAGCTCGCGAGCGGGCCCGACGGGCGCCTGCACCCCCAGGCGGTGCGCGCCGCAATGGACGACGACGTCGCGGCGATCATGCTCACGAACCCCAACACGCTCGGCATCTTCGAGTCGCACCTCGCGGAGATCGCCGAGATCGTGCACGCCCGCGGCGGCCTCCTCTACGGCGACGGGGCCAACCTGAACGCCCTGCTCGGCGTGGCCCGGCCCGGCGACATGGGCTTCGACGTGATGCACGTGAACCTGCACAAGACCTTCGCCACGCCCCACGGCGGGGGAGGCCCGGGGGCGGGCCCGGTGCTGGTCACCGAGGCGCTCGCTCCCTTTCTCCCCTTGCCCAGGGTGGCGCGCGAGGGCGAGCGGTACCGGCTCGTCGAGGAGCCCGCCGAGCGGCCCCGGAGCATCGGGCGGGTGCGCGAGTTCCACGGCAACTTCGGGATGTTCGTCCGCGCGCTGGCGCTCATCCGCGAGCTCGGGCCGGAGGGGCTGCGCCGGGCCGGCCAGCTCGCGGTGCTGAACGCCCGCTACCTCCGGGCGAAGCTCGAGGGTGCCTACCACCTCCCCTACGACACCGAGTCGCTGCACGAGGTGGTCTTCACCGACCGTCACCAGAAGGCGGCCGGCGTCACCACCATGGACATCGCCAAGAGGCTCATCGACCACGGGTTCCACCCTCCCACCGTCTACTTCCCGCTCGTGGTGCAGGGTGCGCTCATGATCGAGCCCACCGAGACCGAATCGAAGGAGACGCTGGACCGCTTCGCCGAGGCGATGCGCGCGGTGGCCGAGCAGGCGAAGAGCGACGCCGACGGGGTGAAGGCCTCGCCGCGGAAACCGGTGCGGGCCCGGCTCGACGAGGTGAGGGCGGCGCGGAAGCCGGTGCTCCGCTGGTGGCCGGATGGCGAGCGCTGAGCTCCGGTGCGAGCGCGGGCGAGGGCCTCGGACGAGGCGCCCCGGCCTGGCTCACTCCGGCGGAGGGCGGCCGAAGAGGCCCGAGAGGCCCCGGCTCACCTCGAAGGTGAAGCTGAACGTGAAGGCGATCTCGCCGCGCTCGTCGGCCAGCCCGCGCGGCGGGTTGGCGAAGGGCTGCGCCTTGCGGAAGGCTTGCAGCGCCGTCACGTCGAGGAAGTCGAGCCCCGACGAGCGCTCCACCGAGAGGTCCTTCAGGGCGCCCTGGTCGTCGAGCTTCACCGACAGCACGGTCATCCAGTCGCGCTGGCCGAAGCGGGCGCCGCTGGGGTCCCGGGCGCGCATCGCGGTCGACGGGTCCCACTCGTTCGCCAGGGCGCGCTTGATGCGGTTGAAGTAGCTCGCGTACTTCCAGCCGCGGGTGTTGAGGAAGGTGCCCTCACCCTCCTCCACCCCGTCGAGCTTGTCAGGGGACGGGCCACCCGCGAGCCGCGCGTAGGCCGCGGCCGAGGGACGGAGCTGGAGGCTCGCCGGCCCCTTCGCCCCCCCGGGAGCACCGGGCAGCCCCAGCGGTCCGGCAGGGTCGAGCGCCGCCCGAGCGCGCTCGCGCTCGTTCCCTTCACTGGCTCCGGCGCTCTCCCGCTCCTGGCCCGGGGACCGCTCCGCCGGCTTGCCGAGACCCAGCTCCCCGCGCGGCTCCTGGAGGAGGGCCAGCTTCTCGCCGGTGGAAGCGTCCGGGGCGCGCTTCTCGGAGGGGTCAGACCTCGGGCGCGCCACCTTGGCCGCCGGAGCTGGCCTGGGGGGCCTGGTGGTGACGGCGGGAGCGGGGCTGGGGATTCGAGGGGTACCCTGCGCACCCTGCTGCCCGGCCACCTCCTGGCCCTGCGGCTCGGGGGCGGCCGGCCGCGAGTCGGGCGAGGGCTGGCCGGGCACCGGCAGGGTGTTCTCGTACCCCGGCGCTCGGTGGCGGGAGCGGGTCTCCTTCGCCACCGTGTTGTCCTCCTCGGACACGAAGCGACTCTCCTTGGGGGGCGTCCGGTCCCTGGACGGGGCCACGTCGACCACCTGCCCCTCGACCTTGCGGGGCGGCGGAGGCGGGGGCGGGGGAGGAGCAGGCGGCGGCGACGAGGCCACTGGAGCGGAAGCCAGCGGGGCGACGGGCGAGGGCTCGCGGCCTGGAGGGGGTGCGATGCGCCGGTTTGCCTCCCACGCCTCTCGGGAGAGCGGAGCCAGGGCCACGTCTTGGCGCGCCTCCCGCGAGCGCACGGCGCCGACCACCCCCTCGAGGGAGACGAGCCGGAAGAGCGCCAGGTTGAGGGCGAGAGAGAGCACCACTGCCAGCGCTGCGCGCCAGCGGGGATGGGCGCGAAAGCGCCTGCGGCGAAGGGCGGGGCCTAGAGAGCTGGAGGGCATTCTTCGCGCCGCTTCACGATCCCGCGAAAGGTAGCCCGGGGTTGCGCGGCGCGCCCGCCTGAGCGGAGCCCGGCGCGAGAGGCGGCCTACTTGTCGCGGTAGGTGATCCTACCGCGGGTGAGATCGTAGGGCGAGAGCTCGAGCTTCACCCGGTCGCCGGGGATGATGCGGATGTGGAACTTCTTCATCTTTCCCGAGGCGTAGGCCAGCACCGTGGGGCCCTGGTCGACCTTCACGCGGTACATGCCCCCGGCGAGCGCCTCCTCGACGCTGCCCTGGACCTCGATGCCGGCTTCCTTCTCGCTCATCTTTCCCCTTTTCGGATGGACACCCTCCCGCGGCCTCCGAGTGCAGCGGCGCGGCACTAGATAAACCAAACGGCCTCGCAACGCGAGGCCGTTGGTGGAGGGAAGCTCCGGTCCCGCCGCTTTCCAGGCGCGGCGCACGTCTTGGGCCTGCGGGATCGGGAGCGGGGATAATCCCGAGAGAGAGACGGGCCGTCAAGCGATTCCTCCCCCCATGGCCCACCTCACGAAGCCCAGCCCGAGCGCCCCGGCGGCGAGACACCCCGCAAGGGTAAGCACCAGGTAGCCAAACCCCTGGGCGAAGGCGCCGCGGCCGAGGTAGCCGAGCGCCTCGCTGTTGAAGGACGAGTAGGTGGTGAAGCCGCCCAACACCCCGGTGGCGAGCGCGAGGCGGAGCTCGGTCGAGAACAGGCCGAAGCCAAGCCCCGCCTCCAGGATGGCGGCGAGGAGAAAGGAGCCCACCAGGTTGACGGTGAGCGTTCCCCAGGGGAGCCCCGAGCCCACCCAGCGGACCATGCCCGTGGCCACGAGGTAGCGCGCGCCAGTTCCCACCGCACCACCCGCGCAGACGAGGAAGAAGGATCGCAAGGCGCAAAAGATAGCGCATTCCATCGGAGCCCGAGGGCGAAGTTGCGAAACGGAGCGCTCGGTTGCGATGCGCCGAGCTCGCCGTCAGCGCCAATCCAGGACCGCGATGAGCGTCCGCGCGCGCTCACCTGCCGGACCGTGATCGGCGGCGAGGCGCTGGAGCTCCTCGCGACCCCGGAGGCGTGACGCCTCCTCGGCGAGGAGGAGCTCGGCGCGCACCAGCCTCGTCTGGAGGTCGGCCGGCGCGAGCCGCCACGCCACCTCCGCGCACACCCGGGCGGCGAGCAGGTGTCCTCGCCGACGCTCGAGCTGGGCCAAGAGGAGCCAGGGCGCCGGGTCATGCGGGTTCATGACGGCGAGGCCCTCCGCGATCTCGCGAGCGGTGCGGGCGCGCCCCTGGCGCAGCTCCTCGCCGGCCAGCCGGGCCGCGACCTTCGCCAGCTCCGAGGTGAAGCCGAGCCCTTCCGCTGGCGTCTCTTGCTGGATCGATGCGCTGCTTTCCCTCATGGTGCGTCTCACCGGATGTTGGAGACGATGCTGAGCTGGGTGTCGTGCATCGCCTTGAGGGCGTTGGAGAGGGCGGCGAACATGGTGTTGCCCTTCTCCACCATGCGCTGTAGGCCGAGCATCTCGAGCTTCTCGTCGAAGTCGTCGGCGCTGGCCGTGCCGACCCCGGTGGGTGAGGCCGCGCTGCTCGCTTTCGCGGCAGGGCTCTTCGCGCTCCCGGCCGCGCCGCTCGCCTGGCTGGGCGAGGTGATCGGCGCGCCCGTACCCCCGCTCGTGAGGCCGGGCCTCACCGTGCTGCTGCCGTCACCGGCTCCCTTCGGTACGTTACCGGTCGCGGGTTTGAGCGCGCTGGCGATGCCGTCGACGAGCGCCTTTCCCACCGTGCCGCCGATGGAGAGCGCCACCGGCGCCAGGGCCGGCATCCCCAGCGCCGTCACCGCGGCGGCGAGGAGCGGGCCCCCGAGGTCCTTGGCGAGCGCCTCGAAACCCTTCACCACCGAGCCGCCCAGGTCGCCCAGCGCTCCTGCCAGGCCTTCGGCCACCGCGGCCGCCGGCCCTCCCACCACGCTCTTCAGCGCCCCTTCCGCCACGCTCGCCACCGCCCCGCCAATCCCTCCCACGACACCGGCCACCGCCCCGAGGAGTCCCCCTCCCCCTCCCGACTCGGCCGCATTCTTCGCGGCCTCCTTCCGCTCCGAGTAGCTCTTCATGGCGTCGACCAGGGCCTGGTCCTGCTTCTTCGTCATGAGGGTCATGAACTGGAAGAGCTTGTCCTCGATGCTCAGGGTCTGGTCGTCGAGGAAGGCCAGCTCGCCCTTGCTGGCGGTGCTTGCCGTGGCCTTGGTGCTGCTCGCCGTGGCCTTGGTGCTGCTCGCCGTGGCCTTGGTGCTGCTTGCCGTGGCCTTGGCGGTGCTTGCCGTGGCCCCGGCGCCGCCCGCGTACCCGCGGACCGGGGCAGCCACGCGCTCCGGGGCGAGGTCGAAGCCGTAGGTGGCGGGGGCAGCCCCGTAGCAGCAGGTCGGAACCCGAGGCGGCACGGCGGCGCCAGACGAGGACGGCCCCAGGGTCGAGCCCTCCGGCCGGCCGGCGCGGCTCGCCCTCGCGCCCGCGCTCACCCCTGCGGCAAGGCCGGCCGACGACCAGGCCGGAGCCCCGCTGCCCTCGGCAGCTCCGCCTTCGAGATCCCGCAGCAGGGCCGGGTTCCCGGCCACATCGACAGACGACGCGCTCCGCATGACCATCCTCCTCCTGGGCTGGCTGTCCGCGGCGACGCTTTGCGCGCGGCGTGCCACCGCGCGGAGCTCGGGGCACCCCTGTTCGAGCTGCCCTTCGTTGCGCTCGGAACGCGCGGTGCGGATGAGCCGCTCGAGACGGCGGTCACCGCGGCGAAGGGAACGTGTGGGCGCCGTCCCGGTCGCTCCCGCGGACCATCGGGTCATCCGGCGGCCGTTTGACGCCGGGGACGGGTGCCCGCACTATCCAGCTCGATGCGCTACCTGGGAATCGACCTCGGGCGCGCCACGCTCGGGCTGGCTCTCGCGGATGACCTCCTCGCCACCGCTCGCCCGCTGCGGACGGTGCGGCGGAGCTCGGCCGCGAGCGACCTCGCCGCGCTCCGACGGGTGGTCGACGACTACGAGGTCGCGCAGGTGGTGCTGGGCCTCCCGCTCCACATGGGCGGCGAGGAGGGTGCCTCGGCCCGGCTGGCGCGCAGGTTTGCACACCTCCTCGAGGCCGAGCTGCGACTGCCGGTGTCGCTCTTCGACGAGCGGCTCTCCACCTTCGAGGCCTCGGCGAGGCTTCGCGAGCAGGGATTCACCGCGCGCGATCAGCGCGAGCTCATCGACGCCGAGGCGGCGGCGGTGATCCTCCAGGGCTGGCTCGACGCGCGGCCGGCGGGCGCGGCGCCGTGAGCCGGCCGGCGCGCACGTTCCTGTGGCTGCTCGTCCTGGGGCTCCTCGCCGCCGGCGGCGCCGGGGTGCTCCTCTGGAGCCGTCTCGTTCGCTTCGGCGAGACGCCGTTCGGCTCGGCCGAGCAGAAGGTGCTCGAGGTGGCGCCGGGCACGGGTCAGCGGCAGGCGCTGCGGCTCCTCGCCCGCGCCGGGGTGCTCTCGGACGAGCGGCTGGCCTGGCTGTGGAGCCGCTACGTCGCGCCCGACCCTCGCCCGCTCCGCGCCGGCGAGTACGCCTTCGAGGGCGAACTGCGGCCGGCCGAGGTGCTGGAGAAGCTGCGCCGCGGGGAGGTGCTCCTCCACCAGGTCACCATTCCCGAGGGGCTTCGCATGGAGGAGATCGCCGCGCTGGTGGAGGAGGCGGGCCTCGGCGAGGCCGGCGAGCTCCTCGCGAGCATGCGCGACGCCACCTTCGCCCGCGAGCTCGGCCTTCCCTTCCAGAATCTCGAGGGCTTCCTCTTTCCCGACACCTACTCCTTCGCCAGGGGGCCGAAGCCGCGCGAGGTGATCGGCGCCATGGTCCGGCGCTTCAAGCAGGCCTGGAGCGCGGCCGAGGCGCAGCGCGCCCCCGGCATCGGGCTCGATGAAGGACAGGCGGTGACCCTCGCGTCGATCGTGGAGAAGGAGACGGGGCAGCCCGAGGAGCGGGCACACATCGCCTGCGTCTTCCACAACCGAATCCGGCGGGGGATGCGGCTGCAGACCGACCCCACCGTCATGTACGCCAACATGCTGCGAAACGGCGGGCGCTGGTCGCAGAACATTTCGCGCGCCGACCTGGCGGCGCCCCACCCCTACAACACGTACACCAGCGCGGGGTTGCCGCCGGGCCCCATCGCCAGCCCGGGCGAAGCTTCGCTCGTCGCCGCGCTGCACCCGGCCGAGTGCGACGACCTCTACTTCGTGTCGCGCAACGACGGGACGCACGTCTTCTGCCCCACCCTGGCCTGCCACGCAGCCGCGGTGCAAACGTGGCAAGTGGAGTTCTTCCGGAAGCATCCGCGCACGGGCGCGAGCAAGCCGGCCGGAGCCGAAGGCCACTGACGGCCACCGTTTCCCCAGGCTTTTCACGCGGCACCGGCCCGCCTGGATGCACGCCGGGCGGGCGGTCACTATCCATACAGGGGAGCCGACCCTCGGAGGAGTCCATGCGAGAAGTCCGCGAGTCGATGTCGAACGGCAGCTGGGTGGCGCGCATCGCCGGGCTATCGGACCGGAAGGGCTACGCCGAGCAGCACTGGGAGGGGTCGTTCGAGGACTACCTCGAGCTCGTGCGCAAGAACCCCAAGGTCACGCGGACCGCCTTCCAGCGCGTCTACGACATGATCCTCTCGCACGGCAAGACCGAGTACCTCGACAACAAGAAGAAGCTCGTCCGCTACAACTTCTTCTCCGACCCCGACTTCGGCGGGCGGGACGCCATCTTCGGGCTCGACATCCCGCTCATGAAGCTGGTGAACGTCTTCAAGAGCGCGGCGCAGCAGCTACGGCACCGAGAAGCGCGTCATCCTCCTGCACGGGCCGGTGGGCTCCTCGAAGTCGCACCATCGCCCGCCTCCTCAAGAAGGGGCTCGAGGCGTACTCGCAAGACCCCCGACGGCGCGCTCTACACCTTCGCCTGGGACATCGAGCGCACCAACCCCGAGGGGCAGCGGCGGCGCGAGGTGATGCCCTGCCCGATGAACGAGGAGCCGCTGCACCTCATCCCGCAGGAGTGGCGCGCCTCGCGTCGTACGCCGAGCTCTCGCCCCCGGAGAGCGGCTTCGCCATCCCCGACACGCGGCGACCTCTGCCCGGCCTGCCGCTTCGTCTACAAGGAGCTCATGACCGAGTACAGCGGCGACTGGCAGAAGGTGGTGAGCCACGTCCGCGTGCAATCGGCTCGTCCTCTCCGAGAAGGACCGGGTCGGCATCGGCACCTTCCAGCCCAAGGACGAGAAGAACCAGGACTCCACCGAGCTCACCGGCGACATCAACTACCGGAAGATCGCCGAGTACGGCTCGCGACTCCGACCCGCGCGCCTTCAACTTCGACGGCGAGTTCAACATCGCCAACCGCGGCATCATCGAGTTCGTCGAGATCCTGAAGCTCGACGTGGCCTTCCTCTACGACCTCCTCGGCGCCACTCAGGAGCACAAGATCAAGCCGAAGAAGTTCCCCCAGACCGACATCGACGAGGTCATCATCGGCCACACCAACGAGCCGGAGTACCAGAAGCTCCAGTCGAACGAGTTCATGGAGGCGCTGCGCGACCGGACGGTGAAGATCGACATCCCGTACATCTCCCGGCTGGCCGAGGAGGTGAAGATCTACGAGACGGACTACAACGCGCACAAGATCAGGGGCAAGCACATCGCCCCGCACACGCTGGAGATGGCGGCCATGTGGGCGGTGCTGACCCGCCTGGAGGAGCCGAAGAAGCACAACCTCTCGCTGGTGCAGAAGCTGAAGCTCTACAACGGCAAGACGCTGCCCATCCTTCACCGAGGACAACATCAAGGAGCTGCGCAAGGAGGCGCACCGCGAGGGCATGGACGGCATCAGCCCTCGCTACGTGCAGGACAAGATCTCCAACGCGCTCGTCTCGCGACAAGGGCGACGGCTGCGTGAACCCGTTCATGGTGCTGAACGAGCTGGAGGCCGGGCCTGCGCCAGCACTCGCTCATCATCGTCCGAGGAGCAGCGCAAGAAGTTCCGCGACCTGCTCGCCGACGTGAAGCGCGAGTACGAGGACATCGTGAAGAACGAGGTCCAGCGCGCCATCAGCGCCGACGAGGACGCCATCACCAAGCTGTGCGCCAACTACATCGACAACATCAAGGCCTACACGCAGAAGGAGAAGGTCCGCAACAAGTACACCGGCCAGTACGAGGAGCCGGACGAGCGCCTCATGCGCTCGATCGAGGAGAAGATCGACATCGCCGAGAGCCGCAAGGACGACTTCCGCCGCGAGATCATGAACTACATCGGCGCCCTGGCCATCGAGGGAAAGACGTTCAACTACCGGACCAACGAGCGGCTGCACAAGGCGCTCGAGCTGAAGCTCTTCGAGGATCAGAAGGACACGATCAAGCTGAAGAACCTGGTGGCCAGCGTGGTCGACCGGGAGACCCAGGAGAAGATCGACGTCGTGAAGGAGCGGCTGATGAAGAACTACGGCTACTGCGAGATCTGCTCCACCGACGTGCTGAACTTCGTGGCCTCCATCTTCGCCCGCGGCGACGCCAAGGACTGACCGACTCGCTTCCTCCGCCGGGGCCCCGCATGCGCTCAAGATCAAGCAGGACCACGCGCGCTTCCGCGACATCGTCCGCGGCCGCATCAAGCAGAACCTGCGCAAGTACGTGCAGAAGGGGGAGCTCGTCGGGAAGAAGGGGAAGGACTTCATCACCATCCCCATCCCCTCCATCGACATCCCCCGCTTCCGCTTCGGGGAGAAGCAGCAGGGCGGCGTCGGCCAGGGCCAGGGCGACCCCGGCGACCCGCTCTCGCCCCGGCCAGGAGGGCGACGGCTCGGGCAAGGCCGGGCAGGGCGAGGGGCAGCACCTCCTGGAGGTCGACGTCTCGCTGGAGGAGCTGGCCGACATCCTGGGCGAGGAGCTGCAGCTCCCGCGCATCGAGCCGCGCGGCAAGGACCGCATCGTGGCCACCCGCCTCAAGTACACCGGGCGTCGGCGCCCTCCGGCCCCGAGTCGCTGCGCCACTTCAAGCGCACCTACAAGCAGGCCCTGCGGCGGCAGATCGCGAGCGGCATCTACGACCCGCGCCGGCCGGTCGATCGTGCCGATGCGGGAGGACCGCCGCTACCGCACCTGGAAGCAGGTGCCGCAGCCGGAGACCAACGCCGTCGTCATCTACATGATGGACGTGTCGGGCTCGATGGGCGACGAGCAGAAGGAGATCGTGCGCATCGAGTCCTTCTGGATCGATACCTGGCTGCGCAAGCACTACAAGGGCCTCGAGACCCGCTACATCATCCACGACGCGGTGGCGCGCGAGGTCGACCGCGACACCTTCTTCCACACCCGCGAGTCGGGCGGCACGATGATCTCCTCGGCCTACAAGCTGTGCCGCGGAGATCATCGAGGCCGACTACGCGCCGCGCCGCCTGGAACATCTACCCCTTCCACTTCTCCGACGGCGACAACTGGAGCGCCGACGACACCCGCGCCTGCGTGGAGCTGCTGCGCGACACCATCCTCCCGGCGGTGAACCTGTTCTGCTACGGGCAGGTGGAGAGCCCCTACGGCTCGGGCCAGTTCATCAAGGACCTGCAGGACGGCGGTGGGCGCGGCGGAGAACGTCGCCCTCTCGGAGATCGCCGACAAGGAGGCGATCTACGCCAGCATCAAGCACTTCCTCGGGAAGGGAAAGTGAGATGAGCGAGCGGAGCACCGACCTCCCCGCCCGGCTGCGCTGACATCCGCCAGCAGGTCGGAGGGCTACGCGCGCGGCGTACGGCCTCGACTTCTTCGACACCGTCTTCGAGGTGCTCGGCTTACGACGAGATCAACATGGTCGCCGCCTACGGCGGCTTCCCCAACCGCTACCCGCACTGGCGGTTGGGCATGGAGTACGAGCAGCCTGGCGAAGGGGTACGAGTACGGGCTCTCCAAGATCTACGAGATGGTCATCAACAACGACCCTTCGCTACGCCTACCTGCTCGAGTCGAACATGGACGTGGACCAGAAGCTGGTCATGGCCCACGTGTTCGGGCACGTCGACTTCTTCAAGAACAACTTCTTGTTCCGGCACACCAACCGGAAGATGATGGACCAGATGGCGAACCACGCCACCCGCGTGCGGCGCTACCATGGACGAGCTGGGCGTGGAGAAGGTGGAGGACTTCATCGACCGCTGCCTGTCGATCGAGAACCTCATCGACTACCACTCACCCTACATCGCGCCGCCGCGGCGACCCGAAGCTGCGAGGAGGCAGCAGCAGACCAACGGTGGTGAAGGGCTTCCGCGCCGAGCGCGAGTACATGGAGCGGCTACATCAACCCGCCCGACTTCATGCGCGAGCAGCAGCGCAAGCTGGAGGAGGAGCTGCAGAAGCCGAAGAGGGCTTCCCGGAGCGCCCGGAGCGCGACGTGCTGCTCTTCCTGCTCGAGCACGCGCCGCTCGAGCCGCTGGGAGCACGACGTGCTCGCCATCGTGCGCGACGAGGCCTACTACTTCGCGCCGCAGGGCCAGACCAAGATCATGAACGAGGGCTGGGCCACCTACTGGCACTCCACCATCATGACCCAGAAGGCGCTCACCGCGAGCGAGCTCATCGACTACGCCGACCACCACTCGGGCACGCTGGCCACGCAGCCGGGCCAGCTCAACCCCTACAAGCTGGGCATCGAGCTGTGGCGCGACATCGAGGAGCGGTGGAACAAGGGGCGCTTCGGCAAGGAGTGGGACGAGTGCGACGACCTTCGAGGCGCGCCGGCGCTGGGACACCAGGCTGGGCGCCGGGCGCGAGAAGATCTTCGAGGTGCGCAAGCACTACAACGACGTCACCTTCATCGACGAGTTCCTCACCGCTGGAGTTCTGCATGGAGCAGAAGCTCTTCACCTTCGGCTACAACGAGAAGCACCAGCGCTGGGAGATCCTGGAGCGCGACTTCAGGAAGGTGAAGGAGAAGCTGCTTGCAGCATGCTCACCAACTTCGGGCAGCCGGTCATCGAGGTGGAGGACGGCAACTACGAGAACCGCGGCGAGCTGCTGCTTGCGCCACAAGCACGAGGGGGTGGACCTCAAGCTCGACTACGCGCGCGACACGCTCCGGAACCTCCAGTCCATCTGGCGCCGGCCGGTCAACCTGGCCTCCCGGATGGAGGGGCGGGGAGTGCTCTTCCGCTTCGACGGGAGGGACCACTCCGACAGGAAGTACGAACTGTAAGAACGGCAAGCCCGGCGCAGTGAAGCCGCCCGGAGCGCGCACCTCCCGTGCAGGTCTGTCCCCCGTTCCCGGTACGTTCTCGGAAGAGAATGGTACTATCGCCTCCCAGTCATGCGCCTCGGCCTCGCCCCACGCCTCCTCTTCGTCGCCGGCCTCGCCGCAGGGGCGGTGGGCTCGCGCGTGGCGGCGCGCGCCGGCGCGGGCCAGGAGCAGGTGGTGTCGCTGCGCGGCGACGGTGTAGGCGAAGCGAGCCGCGGGGGCGTGCCGGCCGCGGCGCCGGAACCCTCGCTGGAGCCGGGCGGTTCGGCCACGCGCGCTGCGGAGCTGCCGCGGCAGCTGCTCTCCACCCCGCGGCGCCTTGCCGCAGCGGTGATGCCCCCGTCGATGCCGGAGCCGGCCCCCCTCCGGCTGGCGGTGCTCACCGTGCGCCTCGCCAGAAACCAGACGCTCACCCAGGCCCTGGCGCGGCTCCCGCTGGGCCCGGGACAGGCTCAGGCCATCCTCTCGGCGCTGGCTGGCAAGCTCCCCTTCCGCAAGGCGCGGCCGGGAGATCAGCTCCGGGTCGAGCGCGTCGAGGGAGAGAGCGACATCCGGCGCTTCACCTACCGGCAGAGCGCAGCCGACGAGTGGTCGGTCACCCTCGGCCCCGACGGCGAGGCCACGGGCGAGAAGCGCACGGTGCGGCTCACCACCCAGCTGGCGCGCGTCGAGGTGCCCATCCACGGCTCGGTGTGGGAGAGCCTGGAGCGGGCCGGGGAGGAGCCGGCACTGGCGGTGCTGGCCGCCGACGCGCTCGCCTTCGACGTCGACTTCTACCAGGAGGTGCGCGCCGGAGATCGGCTGTGCCTGCTGGTGGAGAAGGTGCTCGCCGACGGAAAGCTCTTGCGCTACGGCGATATCCTGGCGGTCGCGTATCAGGGCGAGCTCTCGGGCGAGCGGAGCCTCTTTCGCTTCACCGACTCGAGCGGCTTCAGCGGCTACTACGACCCGGACGGGCGCCCGGCGCGGCGCGGCTTCCTTCGCTCGCCGCTGCGCTACGCGCACATGACCTCCGGCTTTGGCATCCGGGTGCACCCCATCCTCGGCTACGTGAAGGCGCACCAAGGGGTGGACTACGGCGCGGCCACCGGTACGCCGGTGCTGGCCGTGGCCGAAGGCACCGTGAAGAAGGCGGGCTGGCTGGGCGGCTGCGGCAAGGCGGTAGTGCTCTCCCACCGCAACGGCCTGGAGAGCATCTACTGCCACCTCTCCAGGGTGTCGGTGCGCCCCGGCGCCCGCGTCTCACAGAAGCAGGTGGTGGGCCTGGTGGGCATGACGGGCCTCGCCACCGGCCCCCACCTCCACTACGCGGTGAGGCGCGGAGGGGCCTACGTGAACCCGGCCTCCATCAAGGTTCCGCGCGAGGCGCCGCTCACGGGCGCCCAGCGCGAGGCCTTCCTGCGGGCCGCCACACCGCTGCGGGCGGAGCTCGAGGCGGAACCGGTGGCGCAGGGCGACGCGGGGGATGCGCCGCGGGGGTGAAGTCACAAGGTCCGCGAAGGCGGGCCGGGCAGGTATCCGCCCGGAGGGGCCTCACCTCCTCCGCCGCCTGGCCCGCTCGGCGGTGAGCGACTTGCCGTCCACCTCCCTGCCGTGCAGCGCGGCGACGGCGGCGTCGAGCTGCTCGGGCTTCACCTCGAGGTAGGTGTGGCTGGGGTGCAGCTCCACGGCCAGGAGCTCGAGCTCGGGGGCGAGCGAGGCGACGGTGGCGCGCACCTTGGCCTCGTCGGCGCCGTCCTTCTCGCCGATGGAGAGGAACACCTTCGTCCTCAGCGGGACCTGCTCCTCGGCTGGCGCGCGCTCGGCGCTGACCTCCCGCTCGGCGGGCACCTCTCCCGCCCGCACCGCGGGCTCCTCCGCGCGCTCGACCTCGGACCGCTGGGTCTCCGCCCGGGGCGCATCGAGCGACTCGTCGCGCGGCGCGCGCTCGCGGCGGGGAGGACGGTCCTCCACCCCCCTCGGCGCCCGCCCCTCGACCCCGCGGGGCGCGCGCCCCTCCACGCCTCGTGGAGCCCGATCGCCGCGCCGGCCACGACCCTCCGACAGCGAGCCCCGCCCCGCGGCGCTCCGCTCGGACGTCTCGCCGCCTCGCGCCGGCCCGTCCACCCCTTCCGCGCGCTCGGCGCGGGCGGGGCGCTCGGCGCGCGGTGCGCTCTCGCGCCGCTCGTGCTCCTCGCGCTTATGCTCCGCCTTGTGCAGCATCTGCACCTTCTCGGCGTGGTGGTGCGAGAAGAAGTACTTGAGGGCAAAGGCGAGGAGCCACTCGCCATCGGGTCGCGCCTTGAGCCTCTGCGCGAGCGGGATGTACGCCTCGAAGACGGTGGAGCTCATCGCCTCCTTGAGCTCGGCCACCTTGCGGTCGGTCCAGACGCGCCGCGCCTCCTCGGGCGCGGGCAGCACCTTCTCCTCGAAAACGATGCCGTACTTCGTCTGCAGCGCCTTCAGCGTCATCATCTCCGAGCCCGACACCAGCGACACCGCCGTGCCCTTCTTGCCGATGCGCCCGGTGCGCCCCACCCGGTGAAGGTAGATGGCCGGATCCTCGGGGAGCGAGTAGTTGATGACGTGGGTGAGGTCGGAGATGTCGATGCCGCGGGCGGCGATGTCGGTCGCCACCATGAAGCGCAGCTCGCCCCGCTTCACCTTGCCCATCACCCGCTCGCGGTCCTTCTGGGGCAGGTCGCCGTTCAGGAACTCGGCGTCGTAGCCGTTGCGGTTCAGGACCGCGGTGACGAGGCTCGTGTCGCTGCGGGTGTTGCAGAAGACGATGGCCGACACCGGCTCCTCCAGCTCGATCATGTAGAGGAGGTTCCGCGGCTTGGGGTAGGCGTCGACGGTGTGGAAGAAGACGTTGTGGATGTTGTCCACCCTGAACTCGTCGCCCGAGAGCAGGATGGTCTGGGGGTCGGTCAGGTAGTCGTGGATGAGCTGCTCGATGTCGGCCGGGACGGTGGCCGAGAAGAGGAGCTGCTGGCAGGCGTCGGGCAGGTGGCCGAGGATGCGCGTCACGTCCTCGAAGAAGCCCATGTTGAGCATCTCGTCGGCCTCGTCGAGGCAGCTCACCATCACCTCGCCGAGCTGGAGCGTCCCCCGGCGGATGTGGTCGTAGATGCGGCCTGGCGTGCCGACGACGATCTCGGCGCCGGCTTTCAGCCTGTCGAGCTGCTCGCCCATGCTGGCGCCGCCGTAGATGGCCACCACCGAGAGGTCCTTGTGCTTGCCGAGCGCCGAGATCTCGTCGGCCACCTGCAGCGCCAGCTCGCGGGTGGGGCACATCACCAGGGCCGAGGGGCGCCGGCGGCCGGCGGGGATGCGCTCCAGCATGGGGATGCCGAAGGCGGCGGTCTTTCCGGTGCCGGTCTTGGAGCGGACGATGACGTCGCGCCCCTCGAGGATGGGCTTGTAGGTGGCCACCTGCACCGGCGTCGGGCGCACGTAGCCGAGCTCGGCGACGCCCAGCCGCACCGGCTCGGAGAGGTGGAGGTCGTCGAAGGAGCCTTCGGCAACGTAGTCGGAAACGGGCGCTTCGACGCCCGTCTCGGGAGGGAGGGTTTCCACGGTCAGCGCTCGCTTTCAGGCGCCGCGGCGAAGAGCGCACGGCGCGAACGGCGGCGCATGGCCCCTCGTACGAACGCGTGGGATCCGTTCGGAGAGAACGGGTTCCGCGCCAGCTCACGAAGCGCCATGCGCCGGGAGTCGCCCTGCTTGATCGCAGAGCGGGTGGCTTATATCACACTGGCACATGGCGCGCCGCCCTGCTCGAGAGGGGGTCGGCGCGTCCGCCCGAGCGCATGGCCAACCCTCCGGAAGAACCCCTCGGCAGCGAGCCCCTGCCGGACCTCCAGTCCGCCCCCCGGCGCGTGCTGCCTCCGAGCCGGCCGTCGGCCGATGGCGGGCTCGTCAAGTACGACGCGCTGCGCGCCTACATGGCCGAGGTGGGGCGCCACCCCCTGCTCTCCCGCGACGAGGAGCACGCGCTCGCCGTGCGCTACGCCGAGACGGGGGACGTCGACGCGGCCTACCGGCTGGTGGCCTCGAATCTGCGACTGGTCGTGAAGATCGCCCACGAGTACCGCCGCAGCGCCTTCCACCTCCTCGACCTCGTCCAGGAGGGGAACATGGGGCTCATGCAGGCGGTGAAGAAGTACGACCCGCTGAAGGGCGTGAAGCTCTCCTCGTACGCCGCCTGGTGGATCCGCGCCTACATCATCCGCTTCATCATGGACAACTGGCGGCTGGTGAAGCTCGGCACCACCACCGCCCAGCGCAAGCTCTTCTTCAACCTCGGGAAGGAGCGCGACAAGCTGCTCGCCCGCGGCATCGAGCCCACCCCACGCCTCCTCGCGAAGAACCTCCAGGTGGAGGTGGCCGACGTCGAGGAGATGAGCGCGCGCATGGGCGGCGAGGACGTCTCGCTCGATGCGCCGGTCTCCGGCAGCGGGGACGAGGGGTCGCGGCAGAGCCGGATGGACCGCATGGCCGACGGCCGGGCGGCGGCTCCCGACGAGGCGCTGGGCGATGAGCAACTGCGGCGCCTGTTCCGCGAGAAGCTGGAGGCCTTTGCGGCCACCCTCACCGACGAGAAGGAGCGCTTCATCTTCGAGAAGCGCCTGCTCCCCGCGGAGGGCGAGGAGCCGCTCACCCTCCAGGAGGTGGGCAACCGCTTTCGCTTCACCCGGGAGCGCGCCCGGCAGATCGAGGCCAAGATGGTGAAGCGGCTGCGCGAGCACATCCGCGCGGAGATCCCCGACTTCGAGCTCATGACGCCCGAGGAGTGAAGGGCGGCCCCATCCAAGGGCGGCCTGCCTGCGCGTCAAGGGGCGCGCGGGGGTGAAGGCGGCTCCGGCGGCGGGCGACGCGATTCGCGTGCGCGCCGCAGGGACGGAGCGCGCCCGAGCTGGAAGGCCGCGCCGGCCACCGCAAGCGTCGCAGCCAGGGCGGCGAGCAGCGTCGGGCGCCTCGTCACCACCGCCAGGGCGGGCATCTGGACGGTGAGCGCGATGAGCGCGGCGGCCACCAGCGCCGCCCCGGCCGCCGCCGCGAAGAGCGCCACCACCAGGCGCCGCAGGGCGATGGCGAGGAGCCCGAGCAGGGCCGCGCCCAGGAGGATGCCGGCGAGGGCCCCCCACGGAAAGAGCCGCGCGCCGAGGAGCGCCCCAGGGAGCGCGCCGGCGGCGGCGGGGAAGGCGTAGGGCGTGAGGAGCGAGGCGACCCCCAGCGCGGCGGCGCCCACCCAGGCGGTGAGGCCGGGAGGGATCCGCCCGGCGAAGAGCGGGGCCGCATACCCTCCCGCCACCCAGCCGAGGAGCGCGCCCCCGGCGGCCGTCACCAGGGGCGAGAGCCGCAGGCCGCCGAGGAGCAGGAGAAGGCCGCAGGCGCCCACCGCCACGGCGAGCGGCCAGGAGCCGGGCGCGAGCTGGTGGGCGAGCTCGGGGACGCGGCCCGCCAGCGCCTCGGCGCCCGCCGCCCAGTCCCGGACGAGCGCCAGGGCTCCGCTCACGCGCGACCCGCGGACTCTATGTACCAAGGGTGCATCCTCCGGGAATGTAGCAGCCGGGCTCGGGCGCCGGTAGCTTTCTCGGGATGCCTCCGCACGGGCCTGCTTTCGCGACGAGAGCGGCGAGGCCCGGCCCCGGGCACCCGCCTCGCATGCTGCGCCGCCACTTCCTCGAGCTCCTCCTCGGCGCCGCCGCGGCGTCGCTCCCGCGTCCCGCGCGCTCCCTCCCGGACACCTCCACGCTGGTCATCGGCCAGGTGCAGCACGGCGGCCGGTGGAACCCCCACCCCACCGCCCTGAGAAGGCTCCTCTGGGAGGTGGCACGCCGGACCAGCATCGAGACCGGCCCGGAGGCGAGGCCGGTGCGGCTCGACCGGCCGGGGCTGCACCGCACCCCCATGCTCTATCTCGCCGGCGAGGGGCCGCTGCCGCCCTTCGGCGAGGCCGAGCTCACCGCCCTCCGGCGCCACCTCCAGTACGGCGGCTTCCTCCTCGTCGACTCGGCCGACGCGGTGAGCGGCGGCGGCTTCGACGCGTCGGTGCGCCGCGAGCTGGCGCGGCTCCTCCCGGCCTCGCCGCTCGGCCGCGTCGCGCGCGAGCACGTCCTCTACAAGACCTTCTACCTGGTGGACCGGCAGGGCGGCCGGCTGCTCGTGAGGTCCTACCTGGAGGGGCAGCTGCTCGACGGGCGCCTGGCCGTGGTCTACACGCAGAACGACCTGGGCGGCGCCTGGGCCCGGGGCGACCTCGGCGACTGGGAGTACGCCTGCGTCCCCGGTGGCGAGCCGCAGCGCGAGGTGGCCTTTCGCCTGGGGGTGAACCTCGCCATGTACGCCCTCTGCACCGACTACAAGGGCGACGCCGTTCACCTGCCGTTCATCCTCCGGCGGCGGAGCTGATGGCCCCGGAGGCCCTCGACACCTGGCGGCTGGTGTCGCTCGCGCCCTGGCCGCGCTGGGCGCTGGCGCTCCTCGCCGCCGGAGCCGTCCTGGGCCTCTTCCTCTCGCTCCGCGCCCTCCGCGGCGAGCCGCGCCCCGGCCGGCGCGCGCTCCTCCTCGCCCTCCGCGCCCTCTCCGCCCTGGCCGTGCTCTTCCTCCTCCTCGAGCCGGCGCTCCGGTTCGCGCAGGCCGCGCGCGTGAAGAACCGCTTCGCCGTGCTCCTCGACGCCTCGCGCTCCATGGCCTTCGCGGTCTCGCCTGGAGGGCCCAGCCGGGCGGAGGAGGCCGCGAGGCTCGTCCGCGAGCACCGCGCGGAGCTGGAGCGCCTCTCCGGGCGCGCCACGCTGGAGTGGCACACCTTCGCCCGCGGCCTCGACCCCTCCGACCCGGAGGCGCTCGCGCGCGAGGTACGCCCCACCGGCGGCCAGACCGACCTCCTCGGCGCGCTGGAGGCGGTGGCGGCCGGCGGCGGCCGGAAGCTGGCGGGCGTGCTGGTCGTCTCCGACGGCGCCGACCACGCGGCGCTGGCGGACGGGCTCGCTCCGGCGGCGAGGGAGCGGCTCCGCGCCCTGGGGGTGCCGGTGAACGCCGTGGCGGTGGGGCGCGATGCGCCGAAGGACCTCGCGGTGGAGCGCGTGGCGGCCGACGACTTCGCCTTCGTGCGCAACACCATCACGGTGGAGGTGACGCTTGGCGCCCGCGGCTTCGGCCGGGAGGAGGTGCCGGTCGTGCTGCGCCGAGAGGGGAGCGTGGTGGCGCGGGCCACGGTGCGCCTCCAGCCCGGCCAGGGCCGCTACACCGTCCCGCTCTCCTTCGCGCCCGATACCACCGGCACGTTCGTCTTCACGGTGGCGGTGCCGCTCTTCCCGGGCGAGGCGGTGGCCGAGAACAACGCCCGCTCCTTCGTCCTTCGGGTCATCCGCGACCGCATGCGCGTGCTCCTGGTGGCGGGTCGTCCGAGCTGGGACGAGCGTTTTTTGCGCGGGCTCCTGAAGCACGACCCCAACGTCGACCTGGTGAGCTTCTACATCCTCCGCACCAATACCGACGAGCCGGGCCCCCAGGACGAGCTCTCGCTCATCCCCTTCCCGGTGGCCGACATCTTCGGCGATCAGCTCCGCACCTTCGACGCGGTGATCTTCCTCGACTTCGCCTACGCCCCCTACCGCGCGCTCGACATCGAGCGCTTCCTGCCCGCGCTGCGCGACTACGTGAAGGGAGGCGGGGCCTTCGCCATGCTCGGCGGGGAGCAAAGCTTCGGCGAGGGACGCTACGGCGGCACCCCGCTCTCGGAGGTGCTACCGGTGGCGGTGGAGGACGGCGCGGGCCTCGTCACCGAGCCCTTCCGCCCCCGCCTCACCGAAGAGGGCCGTCGCCATCCGGTGACGCGCCTCGCCGAGGAGGAGGCCGCGAACGCGGCGCTCTGGGAGCACCTGCCACCCTTGCCGCTCCTCAACCGCACGCGCGGGCTCGGCGCCAGCGAGGGCGCGGCCGTGCTGGTCGAGGCGCCCACCGTGCGGGTGGCTGGCCGGGCGGCGCCGGTGGTCGCGGTGCGACAGGTGGGCTCCGGCCGGACGCTGGCGGTGGCCACCGACTCCTCCTGGTTCTGGGGCTTCGTCGCCGCCGAGGGAGGGGGCACCGACCGCGCCTACCAGCGCTTCTGGAACGGCGCGCTCCGCTGGCTGGTGCGCGACCCCTCGCTCACCCCCGTGCAGGTGGAGCCCGACCGGCCGACGGTCGAGCCGGGCGAGCCGGTCGGGCTCTCCGTCGCCGCGCGCGATTCGAGCTACGGGCTTGCGGCTGGAGCCGCGGTGGTGGCCGAGCTCTTCGCCGCCGACGGCCGGCAGATCGCGCGAGCCACCGGCACCTCCGGCGCGGACGGGGTGGCCCACCTCCAGCTCGACCCGCCACCGCCCGGCGCCTACAAGGTGGTCGCCTCCGCCGCGCCGGCCTGCCCTCGGCCACCGTGCGCGCCGCAGGCGAAGGCGGACGCGGAGTCGCAGCAGGCCACCAGCGCCGTCACCGTCCGCGCCTCGGCGCCGGAGGACCTCGACGCCCTCCCCCGGCCCGAGCTCCTCGAGGCGGTGGCCGAGGCGACGGGCGGAGCCTTCTCCCCGGGCGAGAGGCTCCCCGCGCTGCGCCTCCTCGACCCGGAGGTGGTGGAGGTGGGGCGCCGTCGCGACGTCCCGCTCTGGGACCGCGGCTGGTTCCTCCTCCTGCTCGCGGCTTCACTGGGCGCCGAGTGGGTGCTGCGCCGGCGCTGGGGCCACGCCTGAGCGCCTCGCCTCTGGCCGGCGTCTCGCCGGCGGCCGGCTCGGCGGGGCTCCCCGGCGGCCTCACGTGGCGCCGGCACGGGCTCGCCGGGGCGAACGCGAGGGAGACGGCGGGCGGCTCCAGCGCGCGCCGTCGAGCACCTCCAGCACCTGGGTGAAGCTGGAGATGGCCAGCGGCCAGCGGCCGGTTCCCTCCTCGGCCACGTGCTTGCGCGTCACGGCGGGCGCGGAGAGGATGGCCAGGCGCTCGCGGTACTCGTGCGAGACGTAGGTCCCGTACTCCGCCCACACCCCCAGCACCCCGCACTGCGAGGCGAGGGGCATGTCCTTGCGCGGGTTGTCTCCCACGTACATCACCGCGCCGGCGGGGAGGCCCAGGTAGCGGAGGGCGCGCCGGAGGCCGAGCGGGCTCGGCTTCTCGGCGCGCTGGGGGAGCTCCACCACGCGCGTCTTCTCCAGGCGGTAGTGACCGGCGGCGTCGCGGCGGCGGATCTCGGGGTGCACGTTCTCCGGGAGATCGTAGCCCGGGAGCGTGAACGCCGCGTCGAGGAGCCCGTCGAGCTGAAGCAGGCGAAGCCGGAGCTCGATGGCGTTCCGCGGCGCGTCGGTGAGGGCGACCACCGGCACCCCGCGGACGCGGAGCGCGGTGAGCGTCTCGCGCACACCGGGATAGGGCCGGAGGAAGCGCCGGCGCGCCTCGCGGAAGGCGCGCTGGGCGGGCTCGATGACCAGCGCCTCGAAGGAGGCGAAGTCCTTGCGGTAGGGTCGGAATAGCTCCGACTCCTGGAGGGCGAAGGGGTACTCGTTGGAGCCGTGCGCGGCATAGACGGCCTTCAGCGCCTGCACGATGCGGATGCGGGGGAGCCCGGTGGTGAGCTCGAGCGAGCCCACCATGGCCTCCAGGCTCGGTACGACGTAGTCCACCCAGGAGTAGAGCGTGTTGTCGAGGTCGGTGACGACGGCGCGGAGCAGCACGGCGCGATTGTACCCGAGCGCATCGCCGCACCGGGCGCGCTCACTCCACCGTCTCGCAGGTGGCGTAGCCGCAGGAGGTGCAGGTCTCGCACCCTCCGCTGCGGATGAGCTTCCCGCTGCACTGGGGACAGCCGTCGGCGGAGGCCTCGGTCCGCGCCTGGAGGATCCCGGGGGTGAGCACCTGCCCGTCGCGCGAGCCGTCGCGGTAGACGGTGATCCCCTTGCAACCGAGCTCGTGGGCGAGCAGGTAGGCGTCGCGCACCGCGGCCACCGTCGCCTCGCGCGGCAGGTTGATGGTCTTCGAGACGCCGTTGTCGACGTGGCGCTGGAAGGCGGCCTGCATCCGCACGTGCGCCTCCGGCGAGACGTCGTGCGCGGTGGCGAAGAGCCGCTGGACCGCCTCCGGCACGCCCGGCACCCCGCGGGCGCGCCCGTTCGCCAGGATGCGGGGCAACGCCCCCTCCGCGCCGAGCGCGCGCAGCGTGCGCCGGAGCTCGGGGTGCACCTCCTCCAGCCGCACGCCATTCAGGGCGCGCCGCACGTAGGCCGCGGCGAAGAGCGGCTCCACGCCCGAGGAGCATCCGGCGATGACCGACAGCGTGCCGGTGGGCGCGATGGTGGTCACCGTCGCGTTGCGGCGCGGCCGCTTCCCCGCTCGCGCGAGCGCGCTCGTGGAAAAGCCGGGGAAGGGTCCGCGCTCTTCCGCCAGCCGCTCGCTCTCTGCGTGCGCCGCGCGCTCGACGAGGGCCATCGTCTCGGAGGCGAGCTCGAGCGCGGCGGGGGCGTCGTAGGGGATCCCGAGCTTCACCAGGAGATCGGCCCAGCCCATCACCCCGAGCCCCACCTTGCGGTTCCGGCGCGAGACCTCGGCGATGGGCGGCAGGGGCCAGGCGTTCACCGACAGGACGTCGTCGAGGAAGCGGACGCCCTCGCGCGCGCAGGCACCGAGCCGCTCACGGTCGAGCTCCCCTCCCCGGGCGAAGAGGCCCAGGTTGATGGAGGCGAGGGTGCAGGCCTCGAAGGGGAGGAGCGGCTGCTCGCCGCACGGGTTCACCGCCTCGAAGTGGCCCAGGTCGGGCGTGGGGTTCGCCGCCTCCACCCGGTCGAGGAAGAGGAGGCCCGGCTCTCCCGAGGCCCAGGCCGCGCTGGCGATGGCCTCGAGGAGCCCGCCGGCATCCACCTCGCCGGCGGGGCTGCCGTCGTGCGGGTGGCGCAGGGTGAAGGGTGCGCCGCGCGCCGCGGCGCTCATGAGCTCGCCCGTCACGGCCACCGACACGTTGAAGTTCGAGAGCCCCGGACCGCGCTTGGCTTCCACGAAGGCGCGCACGTCCGGGTGGTCGGCCCGCAGCACCGCCATGTTGGCGCCCCGGCGCACGCCTCCCTGCTTGATGGTCTCGGTCGCGGCGTCGAACACCCGGATGAAGGAGAGCGGCCCGCTCGCCACCCCGTGGGTGGTGCGCACCAGGTCTCCGGCGGGGCGGAGGCGCGAGAAGGAGAAGCCGGTGCCTCCCCCCGACTGGTGAATGAGGGCGGCCCATTTGAGCGCGTCGAAGATCGAGGCCAGGTCGTCTTCCACCGGAAGGACGAAGCAGGCCGCGAGCTGGCCCCCCTCACGGCCAGCATTCATCAGCGTGGGCGAGTTGGGCAGGAGCTCGAGCGCGGCCATGCGCGCCTCGAAGCGCTCGGCCCAGAGACCCCGCTCAGCCGGCACCTCCGCCTGCGCCACCGCCATCGCCACCCGCCGCCAGAGCCCCTCGGGCGATTCCGCGAGCCCGCCCGAGGGGTCGCGCAGGAGGTAACGGTGCTCCAGCACGGCGCGGGCATTCTCGCTGAGCGCTCCCATGGGACCTGCTTTAATGCGTGGAAGCGCTGCTGCACGCCGCCCGAGGCGCTCGGGTGTGCGGACCAAAGGCCCTTGCTTCCCCGCGGACCGGGACCAAGGTTGAGGCGTGGCCACCGCCGTGGGCCACTGGAGGAGCGGAGCATGGTCCGAAAGGTCAAGGAGCGGAGTCAGATGACGGTGCGCGAGGCCGGACGCCGCGGCGGCGCAGCCCGGAAGCAGCAGCTCGGGAGCGAGGGTTATGCCGAGCTCGGCCACAAGGGCGGCCAGAGGGTGAAAGAGCTCATCGCCGAGGGAAAGCTCGCCGTAGCTCGCGCAGCGCGCCTCCCGCGGCGGCCCGACGGCAGCGTCGACCCCTCGCAGCTCCACTGACCCTTCGGCGAGGGCTGACCCCCGGAGGGTAGACGTCGGCCCGGCGTCGTCGGGTGGGGCGACGAGCGTGCCCGAGCCTCGAGTTGCCCGCCAGCCATCAGAAGCCTGCAGCGCTCCTCCCGGGCGGCTCGTCCCTGGGCGGCCCGCCCGTCATGGTATGCGTGGGCCCATGTCACGGCGAAGCCTCTGCTCGTTCACCTCGGCGCTCCTACTCGCTCTCGCGTTCGCGGCCTGCGCGCCGCCGGTGGCCATCCCCGATGCCGAGCGCGAGCGCGCCAGCCGCGAGCTCACCGGCGCCCGCGTCCAGCTGAAGGTGGCCGCCTATCTCGTGCCGCTCTTCGACGATGCCTCGAAGTTCTTTCTCTCGGACCAGCCCATCGAGGAGCTCGACCTCCTGCGCACGCCCGGGGGCGACATCACCCTGCCACCGCCACCGGAGCGCGTGCTCGTCCCCGGGACCTCGCTCACCGTGCAGAAGGTGGAGTTCCCCACAGGCTGGACCATCGCCTCGCGGGTGATCGGCTCCCCGCGCTACCACCCCTGGGTTTACCTCTCGCTCCCCGGCGAGGAGCGCCCGGTGCTGGTGGTGCTGCCGCAGCTCATCGACTCCGCGGAGGGGGCGCGCGCCGAGCTGGAGCGCCTCGTCGGGGCGCGCGACGTCGCCTCGGTGTACCGCGCCCTGCCGGAGACGCAGCAGGCGGCCATCGCGCGGAAGGAGCTCGCAAGGGGGATGAGCGCCACCGCCGCCGAGATGGCCTGGGGCTACCCGGCGAGGAAGGTGATCGACCGACCCGCGGAGAGCGAGACCTGGACCTGGCCGGAGGGGCGCCGCCGCGCCTGGTTCGAGCGGGGCCGGCTCACCCGCTGGGAGAACCGGCTGCCGCCAGCGCCCTGACGGTGGCGCAGGCCCAGAGCGCGCCGAGGAGCCACTGCGCGCGCGTCACCGTGGGAGCCTCAGCTGCTGGAGAGCGCGGTTTCCGGGCGTGGCGCTCGGTCACCAGCGCGGCCTTCTCCCGCCGCCCCCGCGCCGCGCGTCGTGCCCGCCGTCGCGTCCGCCCTCTCGCCGGCCGCCGTGGCTCTCGCGGCCGCGCTCCTCGCGCCTTCCGTGGCGGTCGGGGCCGGCCGGGGTGGCGCCGACGGCCACGCAGAAGACGTGTCCTCCGGCGAGCTGTCGCACGAGGTCGGCCTCGTTCGCCACCGGCTCGCGGAAGAGGGTGGCCGCCGCGCCCACCTCGTCGAGGCTCCCCTTGGCGCCGGAGCCTCCCACGCACGGCAGGTTCATGTGGTCGGCCGCCTCCACCGCGAGGTCACTCGCCGGCCCCTTCCTGCGGGCGCACAGCGCCTCGATGGCGGAGATCCCCTCCAGCGAGAAGATGAAGTCGCCGCTCGGCCGATCAATCGACTTGTCGTAGGGGTGGGCCGCGACCACCACGCCCCCCTGCGCGCGTACCGCGTCGATGGCCTCGCGCGCGGCCCAGGGCATCGGGCCGAGGAGCTGCGGCAGCGCCGGCACCTTCTCCGGGGCAGGGAAGTAACACAGGTAGTGACCGTGATCGGTCACCAGCTCGGCGCCGCAGAGGGCGAGCACCCCCTCGGCGCGCCCCGCCTCGCGCAGCTCCTCGAGGCCGTCGAGGGTGTTGGTGTCGGTGAGCACCAGGCCGTCGAGCCCGGCCTCCCGGGCGCTTCGCACGAGGTCGCGGGGGGCGAGCGCGCAGCCGGGGCTGTGGTGGCTGTGGACGTGGAGGTCGATCAGCATGGGTGGCGGATAGCACGGCCCGCAGCCGAAATGAAGCCGCCGGGCTCCGCGGCGCTCGAGGAGGCCATGCCCCCGCGGCGGCACCATTCCTCGCCTTTCCCTCTTTGACAGCCCGAAAAACCGCATGCCATACTCTCGGAGCTTCACCCTGGGGGTGGCGGCGTGAGCAGCTCCGACGAGGGCGGCAGCATCACCGGCGTGAAGGTGTTCTCGGCCACCAAGGCGAAGGAGCGCGAGGAGCTGGGCGAGAGCATCACCCGCTGGCTGCGCGCCAACGCCGACCTCGAGCTGGTGGAACGGGTGGTGACGCAATCCTCGGACAACGAGTTCCACTGCCTCGCTGTCGTGCTCTTCTACCGCGGAAAGAGCCCCTCCTGACCCCGACGCGCGTGCGTCCGGCCGCGAGGCGAGCACGGCGCAGGATCCCGCGAAGCAGGGGTGGGGCCCCGACGGCTCCGCCGGCGGGGAGGAGCGGCACGCCCCATGATGGAGGTCACGCGTGAAGCTGAAGCAGCGCCCCGAAGACTTCTCCGTCACCGAGTCCTGGCGCTTCGACGAGGACCGCCGCGGGGAATGGTTCGTCTACCTCATGGACAAGCAGAAGCTCTCCACCTTCGAGGCGGTGGAGCGCATCGCGGCCCGCGCCGGCGTGCAGCTTTCGGAGGTCTCGTACTGCGGCCTCAAGGACAAGCAAGGTCGCACCACGCAGCTCGTGGCCGTGAAGCGGAAGCCGGTGGAGCTGCAGGACCCGGACCTCCGGCTCAAGCCCCTCGGGCGCACCGCCGAGGCGCTGTCGGCCCGCAACACCACCTCCAACCGCTTCGCCGTCACGGTCCGCGACCTCGGCGAGGACGACGTGGCGAAGCTCTCCGCCTCGGCCGCCGAGGTGCAGCGCCTGGGGGTCACGAACTACTTCGACTCGCAGCGCTTCGGCGCCCTGAAGCACGGCCAGGGCTTCCTGGTGAAGGACCTCATGCGCGGCGACGCCGAGATGGCGCTCCGCAACCACCTCGCCCGACCGAGCGACCTCGACCACTCCGACGATGCCCGGGTGAAGCGCTTCTGGAAGGAGCACTGGGGGGAGTGGCACCTGCAGAACCCCTACCCCGGCGCCGAGCGGTACGCGCCGGTGCTGCGCTGGCTGCGGCTGCACCCCACCGACCACCTGGGAGCCTTCCTCCGCACCGAGCCGCGCTGGCGGGGCCTCCAGGTCTTCGCCTACCAGAGCTGGCTGTGGAACGAGGGGGTGAAGGCCTACCTGCGGGCGGTGGTGGGCATCGAGCGGCTCGCCTCCATCAGGTACCAGGCCGGCACGCTCCTCTTCCCGCGCGCGCTCGATGCTGCGGTGGCTCGCACCCTGCGAAATAAGCACCTTCCCGCTGCTCGCACCCGGCACGGTCTTCGACGACCCGGTGGTGGAGAAGGCGGCCCTCGCGGTGCTGGGGCGCGAGGAGATGACCCTCGAGAGCTTGAAGGTGCCGGGCACGGGCCAGATCCACTTCGACCCCGAGGAGCGGCCCCTGCTCGCCTATCCCGGCAAGCTCGTCCTGGGTGCCGCCGGGCCCGACGAGCTCAACCGGGGTCGCCTCCGGGTGAACGTGGCCTTCACCCTGCCGCCCGGGGCCTATGCCACGCTGGTGGTGAAGCGGCTCTTCTGGTGGACCCTCACGCCCCAGCCTCGGGCCAAGCCCGCCCCCCGCCAGCGGCCGACGCAGGACGAGATCCACGAGGAGCGGAAGAAGAGCGGCTTCCTGGCGCGGCAGCGCGCGAAGAAGGCGGCCCGCGGCTCGCGCTGAGCCGCTCAGGCCGCCGCGTCGAGCCCATCGGGCTGGCGCGGAAGCGCCACCGCGAAGGTGCACCCCTCGCCCTCCACGCTCTCGGCCCAGATCCGCCCTCCGTGAGCCTGGACGATGGCCTGCGCGATGGCGAGGCCGAGGCCCGAGCCGGGATACCTGGCGCGGCCCCGGTACCAGCGCTCGAAGAGGCGGGGGAGCTCCTCCGGGGGAATGCCGGGGCCGCGATCGCGCACGGTGAGGAGCGCCTCGGCCTCGAGGGCGGCGGCCCGCGCGGTGACCTGACCGCCCGGCGGGGTGACGTGAATGGCGTTGGAGAGGAGATTCACCAGCACCTGGTGGAGGCGGTCGCGGTCGCAGCGCAGCGGCACCGGGCTCGCCACCTCCAGGGCGAGCTCCACCTCGCGCTCGCGCCCGAGGCCGCGCACCGCCTCCAGCGCCTCGCGCACCACCTGGCCCGCATCGTGGAGCGAGGGGCGGAGCGAGAGTCGGCCGGCGTCGATGCTGGCGACGTCCACCAGATCGTGGACGAGCCGCACCATCCGCTCGGCGGTCCGCTGTACCACCCGCGCCGCCCGGCGCAGAAATCGTCGCCGTCGGGCGTGGCCGGGGCGAGGCGCTCCACCATGCGCGCCCCCACCAGGAGCGCCCCGAGCGGCGTCTTGAGGTCGTGCGAGACGACCGCCAGCACCTGCTCCCGCGCGCGGGTGGCCGCCTGCGCGGCGCGGTAGAGCTCGCGGAGCGCGCCGCCGCCCCACACCCCCACCGCGCCCAGGGCGAGGAAGAGCACCAGCCCCTGCGAACCTCCCGGCTCGAACCAGCGCTGGGCGGCGCCGCTCCGCGCCCAGGAGACGCGCGCCACCGCGCAGCCGACCAGCACCACCGCGCCTGGCAGCTCGCCGGCCCGCAGGGCGGCCAGTCCGGCGGCGAGGAGCGCCACCACCACCGCATAGGCGGAGAGCTCGCCCGCGAGCAGCATCCCGGTCAGGACGGCGAGGAGGACGATGACCACAGCCTCCGACCAGCGCCGGAGCGGGGAGGTCTCGAGGCCGCTCTCCAGGATCCGCCAGGCGCGGGAGCGCAGCGGGCTTCGCTTCTCGCCGTTCTCTGGGGCGCTCGCCACGCTATTCCCCGCCGCGAAGGATCGCGCCAGCAAACCCTGGCTCGGGGCCGAGCTCACGCACGGGTACGCGGACGGCGAGCGCGCGCGCCACCGCCTCCGCCAGCGCGAGGCCGGTGAGCGGCTCCGCCTCCACGTCCGGAGCCCGGCCGAGCCGCCGCAGCTCGGCCGAGGTGGTCGGCCCGATGCTCGCCACCACGAGCGCTCCGAGGAGCCCCCGCTCCGGGCCGAACGCCTCGAGGAGGGCGCGCGCAGCCGAGGGCGAGGCGAAGGTGATGGCGTCGAGCGCCCGCGCGCGGAGGGCCACGAGGAGCGGCTGCAGCTCCTCGCGGCTGGCGGGCACGGTGCGATAGGCCACCGGCGCGGCGACCAGCGCGCCGGCGGCGGCGAGCGCCTCCCGGAGCTCCGGCCTCGCCTCCTCCGGGCGAGGGAGAAGGACCCGCCGGCCGGCGAGGTCACCCGCGGCTCCGCTGGTGAGAAGTGCCGCCAGCGCGGCGCCGGTCGCCGTCTCCGGCATGAGGTCGGGCGGCCGAAGGCAGCGCGCCAACCCGGCGGCGGTCGCCGGGCCGACCGCCGCCAGGAGCGGCCGGCGCAGCCTCCAGAGCGCGAGGCCGAGCTCGGCCATCCGCGCCACCGTCCGCTCGACCGCTCGCGCACTGGCGAAGGCCACCAGCCAGGTCGACGAGAGCTCGCGCAGCGCCGCGTCGAGCGGGGCGAGGTCGTGTGGGGGCTGGAAGGAGATCGCCGGTGCGAGGAGCACCTCGGCGCCGAGCGCCCTGAGCTGCGCGGTGAGGGCGTCCTCTGCGAGATTCGAGCCCGCCGGGTTCACCCCTGGGCCGGGTGACCGCCACCTGGCGCCCCGCGAGCGCGAGGCGGCTCACCGAAGAGCCGGGTTCACCCGGCGCGAGTGGGACGCCCCTCACGACCCGGCCTCCCCCAGGGCCGCCAGGAGCTCTCCCGCACCCCGCGCCAGGAGCTCGTCGCCGAGCGCTTCACCCAGGGCCACGGCCTCGCCGGGCGGACCGCGCCGCTCGCCTCGAACCACCGCGCGGCCGTCGGGCGAGGCCACCAGCGCCCGCAGGGTGAGCTCGGCGCCGCCCAGGGTGGCCGCCTCCTCCGCCGCAGGGCGCCCCCCGGCCTCGGGCCGCGGCCCCGCACGGTCGAGGGTGGCGTGGGCGGCGATGGGAACCTGGCAACCCCCCTCCAGCCGGCGGAGCAGCGCCCGCTCCGCCTGCACGCACGCACGCGAGCTCGGGTCGTCGAGCGGCGCCACCCGTGCCAGCATCGCCCCGTCCTCGTCGCGCACCTCGAGCGCCAGTGCCCCCTGCCCCACCGCTGGCAGCATCTCTTCGGGAGAGAAGACGTGGGTGGCGTGCGCGGCGAGCCCGAGGCGCAGGAGCCCGGCGTGCGCGAGCACCACCGCGTCGAGACCGCCCTCCTCCTCCGCCTTGCGGAGCCGCGTCTCCACGTTGCCGCGCACCAGCTCCAGGCGCAGGTCCGGTCGCACCGCCAGGAGCTGCGCCGATCGCCGCAGGCTGCTCGTCCCCACCCGCGCGCCCTCGGGGAGGGCCGCCAGCGTGCGGTACCGCGGCGCGCAGAGCGCGTCGCGCGGGTCGGCGCGCGCCGGGACGGCCGCGAGCCCGAGCCCGGGCGCCAGCACGGCGGGGAGGTCCTTCATCGAGTGGACCGCCAGGTCGGCCTCCCCGGAGAGCAGCGCCTCCTCGATCTCCTTCACGAAGAGTCCCTTGCCGCCCACCCGGGCCAGCGCCACGTCGAGGAGCTTGTCCCCGCGGGTGACCACCTCGTGGAGCGCCACCTCCAGCCCCGGCTCGCGCGCCCGCAGGAGGCTGGACACGTGGTGCGCCTGCCAGCGGGCGAGGGCGCTGCGTCGCGTCGCGACGCGCACGGCCCCGCTCACGCCTGCTTCCCGGTGAGGGGCAGGACCGCGCCCGGCCGGATCTCGGTCGACTCGCCCTCGGGCGAGGTGCGCGCCGGGGCGAGCGGCGCCCCCTCCTCCAGCCCGAAGAGCTCGGCGGCGGCCGCCGCCAGCGCGGCGTCACCTGCCACGGCGGCGCGCTTCAAGCGCGCGGTGGGGAGGTGCAGGAGCTTGCTCACGATGGCATGCGCCATGGCCTCCACCCGGCGCCGCTCCCGCTCGTCGAGCTTGCCCGCCAGCAAGGACAGGGTGCGCTCCGCCTCGGCGGCGGCGATGGTCTCGGCCTGGCGCCGCAGCGCGGCGAGCACCGGCAGGGCGGCGCGCACCTGGCGCTCGGCGAAGAAGGCCTCCACCTCGGACTCGACGATGGCGGCGCCCCGCTGCGCCTCGCCGGCCCGCGCCTCGTGGGTGGTCTCCACCATGCGCTGCAGGTCGTCGAGGTCGTAGGCGTAGACGCTCGAGAGCCCGGAGCAGCGCGGGTCGACGTTGCGCGGCACCGCGAGATTGATGAGGCAGAGCGAGCGGTGCCTGCGGCCGCGCATGGCCGCCTCCACCGCCTCGGCGGTGAGCACGTGGCTCTGCGCGCCGGTGGAGACCACCACCACGTCGGCCTCGGCGAGGAGGCCGGGGAGCTCGTCCCAGCCCCTGGCGTGGCCGCCCACCGAGGCCGCCAGCTCCACCGCCCGGGCCAGCGACCGGTTCGCGACGAGCACGCGCGGCGCGCCCAGGGCAGTGAGCGCCCGCGCGGAGAGCGCCCCCATCTGGCCGGCCCCCACCAAGAGCACGGTGCGGCCGGCGAGGTCCTCGAAGATCTTCCCCACCAGCTCCACCGCCACCTGGGAGACCGAGGAGGCACCGCAGCCGATCTCCGTCTCGCTGCGCACCCGCTTGGCGGCCGCGAAGGCGCGGTTGCAGAGTCGGGAGATGGAGGGGCCGGCCGCCTGGACCGCGCTGGCCGTGCCGTAGGCCTCCTTCACCTGGCCCAGGATTTGCTGCTCGCCGACCACCATCGAGTCGAGGCTCGCCGCCACCCGGAAGAGGTGGCGAACCGCCTCGACGCCCCGGTGGGCGTAGAGGTGCCCTTCCGCGCCGGGAGCCCGATCGAGGAAGAAGCGCCGCGCCGGCTCGGCGCTCTCCGCCACCACCAGCGCCTCCACGCGGTTGCAGGTGGTGATGAGCATGGCCTCGCTCACCCCGTCCTGCCCGCGCAGGGAGCGCAGCGCCTCCTTCACCGCCTCGCCCGAGAGGGCGACTCGTTCACGCACGATGAGCGGAGCGGTGTGGTGGGAGAGCCCGACGAGGTGCAGGTCATTCACTGAAAGTCGCCCCCGTGGCGGGTGAGGTGGGGGATGGCGTCGAGGGTGATGACCGAGGCGATCACCAGCGCGAACCCGGCCACCGTGAGGAGTGCGTAGCTTCGCCCCCGGAAGCCCGCTCGCCGCATCTGCACCATCCCCCCGTAGAGCAGCCAGATGAAGAACGAGCTCACCTGCTGCGGGTCCCAGCTCCAGAAGGTGCCCCAGGCGTGCTTGGCCACCAGGGCCCCGGTGACGAGCGCCAGGGTGAAGACGCCGAAGCCGAGGCGGACCAGCCGCTGGTTCAGCCGGTCGAGGGTGCCGAGCGAGGGGAGCCTCGCGAAGAGCGCGCCGAAGCGCTTCCCCTTCAGCTCGCGCTCCTGGAGGAGGTACATGAGCGCCGCCGAGCTGGCGATCCCGAAGAGGGCGATGCCGGCCACCGCGGCCGACACGTGGAGCGCCAGGGCGGGCGCCCTCACCGCGCTCGGCACCTTCCCCGGCTCCGGGCCGAGCCCCACCACCCCGGGGAGGATGGCCGCCAGCACGAGCGGCATCACGAAGGCACCGATGGCGGGCACCTTCCACAGGCGGAGGAGGAGCAGGAACGCGCCCGCGCCGGCCCAGCCGAGGAAGCCGAAGCTCCCGCGGAGGTTGAAGAACTCGGCGCCGCCGAGCTCCTTGCAGGCGAGGCCGATGGAGGCGGTGTGCGCGATGAAGCCGGCGCCCACCAGCCAGGCTCCGAACCGCACCGCAGCGGCGCGGCGCGGCTGGGCGAAGGCGAGGAGGTAGGCTCCGGTGCCCACCGCGTAGAGCGCAGCGGCGAGCCTGAGGACGAGGGCGCTCATGCAGGTGGAAAGGTCAAGGTTCGCCAGACGTTAGCATGCCCGCCGCGCAGCTTGCCAGGACGGGTGGGGCGCGTTAGGTGAGGGCTCATGGCATCCAGCGACGTGATTCACCTCGAGGACGCGACCTTCGAGAGCGAGGTCCTGAAGAGCGAGACCCCGGTGCTCGTAGATTTCTGGGCCGCCTGGTGCGGCCCGTGCAAGGCCATAGCTCCCGCGGTCGAGGAACTGGCGCGCGACTACAAGGGCAAGCTCAAGGTGGCGAAGCTCGACATCGACCAGCATCAGCGCATCCCGCAGTCGTTCGGCATCCGCTCCATCCCCACCCTCCTCGTCTTCAAGGGTGGCCGGGTGGTCGACACCATCGTGGGGGCGGTGCCGAAGAGCACGCTCGTCACCGCGGTGACGAAGCACCTGTAGCGCTCTCCGTCACCCCCCCCGCCCCCTCTCCCTTCGGGCGAGGGGGCGCGCCTCAGTTCACGAACCGTCTCATCCCCACGTTGGTGAGCAGGCCGATGCCGGTATAGACGGCCACCACCGACGAACCTCCGTAACTGAGGAGCGGCAGGGTCACCCCCACCACCGGGAGCAGGCCGGTGACCATGCCCATGTTGATGAAGGCGTGCCAGAAGAGCATGGCCGTCACCCCCACCGCCAGGAAGTGACCGAAGCGGTCGCGGGCTCCCCCCGCCACCCCCAGCGCGGCCGCCACCAGTGCGTAGTAGAGGCCGAGGAGGAAGAGACCGCCCACGAAGCCGTGCTCCTCCGCCCACACCGAGAAGATGAAGTCGGTGTGCTGTTCCGGCAGGAAGGAGAGCAAAGTCTGGGTGCCCTGGCCCCATCCCTTTCCCAGCGCCTGTCCCGAGCCCACGGCGATCATCGACTGGCTGGCGTGATAGCCGGCGCCGAGCACGTCGCCCTCGGGGTCGAGGAAGGTCTCCACCCGCTTCCTCTGGTAGGGCTTGAGGTGCGGGTAGGCGAAGACCGCTCCCACCACCACCACCACCAACACCGCCACCAGCGCCTGCCAGCGCACGCGCGCGAAGAGCATCATGGTGGCGCCGACGGAGAGCACGATGAGGGCGGTGCCGAGGTCGGGCTGCTTCAGGACGAGCACCGCCGGCACCAGGGTGAGCAGCACCGGAACCGCCAGCGCGGCGAGGCTGTAACCCTCGCGCCGCTTGCCGGCGTCCATGTGAAACCAGCGCGCGAGGGCCAGCACCACGGCGATCTTGGCGAGCTCCGAGGGCTGCAGGTTCACCGGCCCCACGGTGAGCCAGCGCCGCGCCCCCATCACCACCCGCCCGTGCACCGCCACCGCCACCAGCAGCGCCAGCACGAAGCCGTAGAAGGGATAGGCGAGCCGCATGAAGCGCCGGTAGTCGATGAAGGCGATGGCGATGGCCACGAGCGCCCCGCTGCCCATCCAGGAGAGCTGGGAGATCCAGACCGGGGCGTGCGCGCTGCGCGAGGCGGAGGCGAGGTTCCACACCCCGAGCGCCGAGATGGCGAGGACGAGGAAGGCGATGTGCCAGGGGTAGTGGCGGAAGGCACGGCGCCCCTCCGACGGGAGGCCCCCGCCCCTTGGCAGCGAGAGCTCAAGCGCCATGAGCCCTCCCCTGCGCCGCCACCCGCGGTGCGAGCGCGGGGGTCGCACCCTCCTCCGCCACCGGCATGTTCGGGGGCGGAGGAGGCCCGTAGACGGGGAGGTTCAGCTTCGCCACCTCGTCCTGCCGCTTCAGCTCGAAGTACTTCTTCACCACGGCCGCGGCGGTGGGGGCGGAGTTGGCCGAGCCGAAGCCGGAGTGCTCGTTCAGCACCACCACCACGATTCTGCGGGTCGTCGGCCGGCGCGAAGGCGGCGAACCAGGCGTGGTCCCGCTCCCAGTAATCCATCTGCGAGGCCTTGAGCCGCTTCGCGCCGAGCTTCACCACCTGGGCGGTGCCGGTCTTGCCGGCCATCACCACCGGCTGGCCGTGGTCCCATGACGTCCTTGAGGCGCGAGCCGTAGGCCGTGCCAAAGGGCTCGTTCACCGCCGCCTTGAGACCCTTCAGCACCTGCGCGCGCGTGTCCGCCGAGAGCGGGACGCGCGACCGCTCGATGGGCGGCATTTCCATGACCACGCCGCCGTCGGGGCTCTCCACCCGCTTCACCACCTGCGGCTTCCAGAGGATGCCGGTGCCGAGGGCGGCGAACATGACCACCTGCTGCATGGGGGTCACGTTCACGTCGCCCTGGCCGATGGAGATGTTCACCGACATGCCGCGCTGATAGCCGCCGGCGAGGTGCTTGTCGTGCCACGCCTCGTCGGGCATGACGCCGGAGATCTCGCCCCCCACCTCGAAGCCGGTGGGCTGGCCGAGGCCGAGCAGCCCGCCCCAGCGGGCCAGGCGGTCGGTGCCGAGCCTGCTCACCCAGCGTGTAGTAGAAGACGTCGCAGGAGGCGCCCAGGGCGTGGTCGAGGTCCACCGTCCCGTGGCCGCGCTCCTTGTCGCAGCGCCAGCGGTGTCCACCCAGCGTGAAGTGGCCCGGACAGTAGACCGTCCCGCCCGGGCTTGAGGAGCTTCTCCTCCAGGGCGGCCACCGAGGTGACCACCTTGAACGTTGACCCGGGGTGAAAGTGCTCCTGGATGGCGCGGAAGAGCTCCGGGCGCAGCGGGTCGTCGTGGATGGCCCTGAGCTCGTCGCGGCTGATGCGGCCGGAGAGCTTGTTGGGGTCGGGCGAGGGCCGGTCGACGAGCGCCAGCAGGAAGCCGGTCTTGGCGTCCAGCGCCACCACCGCTCCGGCGATCCCCGGGAAGGTCTCCTCGGCGAGCTCCTGCAGCCGCCAGTCGAGCGAGAGCACCAGGTTGCGGCCGGGGCGCGAGGGCTCGAAGCGCTCCTCCTCGGGGATGAGGCTCCTCCATGTCCCCGCCCTTGGCGTTGCCCTTGGCGTCGACGACCACCCGCCGCACGCCGTCGATGCCGCGCAGGTGCTGCTCGAAGCGCCGCTCGAGCCCGCGCCGGCCGATGTAGTCGCCGAGGCGGTACGGCCGCTCGCCGTCGTCGCGCGCGCGATGTCCTCGTTGGCGCGCTTCAGCTCCTCGGCGCCGACCTCGTTCATGTAGCCGAAGAGGTGGCTGGCCGAGGCGCCGTACCGGTAGTTGCGGTGCGGGCGCCGGGATGACGTCGACGCCCGACAGCGCGCCCGGGCACCCGGTTCGCCTCCACCACGTCGAGCTCCTGCCGCGGGATGTCGACCTTGACGGTGAACGGCCGGAACCGGTCGAGGCCGCGCGCGGCGTCCAGGCGCTCCCGGGAGCGCGCCTGCTCGTCCTCGTCGAGGTAGAGCAGCGCCGCGAGCTGCTTCAGGATGTCGGGGCACGCTTGCCGCAGAAGTACGGGGTGAGCGTGACGTCGTAGGAGGGCCGGGAGTCGACGAGCATGCTGCCGCTGCGGTCGAGGATGAAGCCGCGGTCGGCGGGCACCCGCAGCTCCTTCACGAAGTTCTCGTCGGCCCGCTCCTTGTACTCGTCGCCGCGCAGGATCTGGAGCTGGTAGAGCCGGCCCGCCAGCACGGCGAAGGCCAGGGAGACCACGAGCGCCATCCACCAGGCGCGCGGCCGGAACTCCCGGCGCGCGGCGGCGGCGGCGGCCGGGGTGGCGACGCCCACCCCCACCCCTACCCCGACCCCGCGCTCCGGCGGCTTTGGAATGTTCCTCTTCATCACCGCGTCACCGGCTCGAGCCAGATGGTGCGGCTCCTCACGGATGAAGAGCGCGTCGAGCTTGCGCATGGCCCAGCGGACGAAGGGCGCCACCGCCCCGGTGAGCAGAGGACTCCACCCCGACCCGCCGGACGAGCGGCAGCGTGGGCTCGGAGCTCTCCGGCGACACGAGGTGGATGAGCCCGAGCGCGCCGAGCCCCACGAGGAAGGTGCCCGCCGCGGTGAGGAGCGCGAAGCTCGCCCGGCCCTGGATGGAGAGCGCCGCGCCCGCGCCCCGGCTCACGAGGAAGAGCGCCACGGCGAGCAAGGTCATGAGCCCCTTCGGCCCCCCGGCCATGAGGTCGAGCACGTAGCCAACCGCGGCCGCACCCGACCGCGCCGTCGACGTTGCCGGCCTGGAGGCCGAGGTAGACCACGATGGGCAGGCGCCAGCGCGACGGAGAAGGAGCCGCCGCCCGCGAAGTGGAGAAGACCCGCCTGCACGGAGGCGAGCAGAAGCGCGAAGAAGAAGGCGATGATCGGCCTCATGGCGAAGCCTCGCGGCGGCGCGGGGCGCGCGCCTCGGCGCCGGGTGGCGGCGCGTCCGGCACGGGGGAAGCCTTCACGCCGGGAGAGGGCCGGGGCGCCGCGGGCCACTGCGGCGGAGGCGCCGTGGCCGGCGCGCTGGGGGGGGCGGCGCTCTGCGGCGGCCTCGTGGCGGAGGCGGGCCTGGGCCGAGGGGCGGCCGTGGCCCGGGGAGAGCTCGCCGGCTGGAGAGCCGTCTTCGGCGCGGGCACCGGGGAGGGCGCGGCGTGCCGGACCTCGCTCGCGGCAGGCGCGGGCCGCGCGGCCGTGGCGGCAGGCGCCGCGGCCTTCATCGACGGCAGCGGGCGCCCGGGCTCCTCCACCGCCACCTCGGGCGGCACGTCGGCATCGTGGCCGACGTCGGTGAGCACCAGCACCTCGTCGAGGCTGGTCACGTCGACCGCGGGCTCGACCTCGGCGCGCTGGTAGAGGCCCTGGCCGCCGCGCTTCACCCCCGCCAGCTTTCCCACCGGAAGGCCGCGCGGAAAGACGCCGTCGGTGCCGGAGGTGACGAGGACGTCGCCCTCCTGCATCTCGTCCGAGCGAAGCGCGTACTCCAGGCGGCAGGCGTCGGGCACGCCGGTGCCGCGCACGTTGGCGCGCGCGCGGGTGCGGTCGACGCGCACCGCGATGGAGCTGTTGCGGTCGGTGAGCACCAGCACGTCGGCGCTCCCGCTGGCCACGGCGTGGATGCGGCCGACCACCCCCTCGCCCACCACCACCGGCATCAGGCGTTGCACACCCTCGCCCGTGCCGCGGTCGATGGTGAGGAGCTGCAGGCCCTTGGGGTCGAGGCGCACGCCGATGACGCGTCCCCCCACCGTCTTCCAGCTCGCCCGCTCCCTCGCGAAGCCGAGCAGTACCGGAGAGGCGCACGTTCTCCTCGCGCACGGAGACGAGCTCGGCCCGCTCCATGCCGGAGCTGCTCCAGCTCCTTCTCGAGCCTGAAGGTGCGTTGGTGTGCGCCACGTAGGGCCACGTAGCCATTCCACCCACCGAGAGCCCCACCCACGGTCCAGGCGATGCCCTTCTCGATGGGCGCGGTCACCTTCATGACCACCCGATCGAGTCCGCGAGCGCTCGCTCGGGTGCTTCGCGTGGGCGAAGTACACGCCCAGCGGAAGAGCGAGCAGCACGGCGACGAGGATGAGCTCACGAAAGCGCTTCAACAACCCGATCACACCGACTCCAGCCGAGGCCTGAGCGCCCCGCAAACACCGAAAACCCTTGCATTTTAGCTCTTCCTGGCTAGGGTGTTCAACCTTTCCCAGCGGTGAGGCTCCTGGGCCCTGCCGCGTTCAACAATCCGGAGCGCGGTTCCATGCTCGACACCTTGCGGGCGAATTCCCGCAGCGTCCTCACCTACGTCCTCTTCGGCATCATCATCCTCGTCTTCGTCGTCTCGTTCGGGCCCGGCTCGAAGGGCTGCGGCGCCGGGGGCGCGTCGGCCACCTGGGCGGCCAAGGTGAACGGCGAGACCGTGGGCCTCGCCGCGCTCGAGCAGCAGTACGGGCAGCTCCTCCGCTTCTACCAGCAGCAGGGCCTGCGCGACCTCGACGCCCCCATCCAGGCCCGGCTCCGGCAGCTCGCCATGGATCAGGTGGTCCAGCGCGAGCTCATCGGCCAGGATGCGCGCCGGCAGGGCATCGTCGTCACCGACGACGACGTCTCCACCGCCATCAAGTCGCTGCCCGGATTCCAGAGCGACGGGCGCTTCGACCTCGAGCATCTACAAGCGCGCCGTCACCGCGAGCCTACGGCTCGCCGCAGCGCTTCGAGGACCAGGTGCGCCGCGACCTCTACGACCAGAAGGTGCTGGCGCTGGTGCGCTCGGCGGCGCGCGTCACCGAGGACGAGGTGAAGGAGGCCTGGCGCACCGACAACGACCGGGTGAACCTCGAGCTCGCGCGCTTCCGCTCGGCCTGGCGCGCGCCGAGGTGAAGGCCACCGACGCCCAGGTGAAGGACTTCCTGTCGCAGAACGGGGCCAAGGTCGAGCGTACTACAAGGAGAACCCCGCCCGCTTCGACCGCAAGAAGCAGGTGCACGCCCGCCACATCCTGGTGAAGGTGGCCTCCGACGCGGACGCGGCCGTGCAGGAGGCGGCGAAGAAGAAGATCGACGGCGTGGAGGAGCGCCTGAAGAAGGGCGAGGACTTCGCGCAAGGTGGCGGCGGAGGTGTCGGACGACCCCGGCTCCAAGGAGCAGGGGGGCGACCTCGGCTTCTTCGGCGAGGGCTCCATGGTGAAGCCGTTCGAGGAGGCCGCGCTGGCACTGAAGCCGAACGAGATCTCCGCGCCGGTGAAGACCCCCTTCGGCTGGCACGTGATCCAGGTCCTGGAGGTGAAGGAGCCGGAGAAGCTCTCGCTCGAGCAGGCGCGCCCGGAGATTGCCCGGCGAGATGGTGGAGGAGGAGCTCGCGAAGAAGCGCGCCGCGGAGCTCGCCGAGGAGACCCTGAGGAAGCTCCAGGCCGGGAAGAGCTTCGCCGAGGCGCGTGGGCGACAAGAAGGCTCGGGCCGGACAGTCGGTGAAGGCCGAGGAGACCGGCCCCTTCACCGCCGCGAGCAGCCCCAGCGTGCCGCGCCTCGGGCCGGCCCCCGAGCTCTTCGCCGACGCGATGGCGGCCAAGGCTGGCGAGGTGCTGGGAAAGGTCTACGAGACGGCCGGCGGGCCGGTGGTGGCCCAGGTGAAGGAGCGCGAGCGCCCGGACGAGGCGAAGTGGGCCACGCAGAAGGCCGACGTGGAGGACAGGCTCCGCTACCGCCGCGAGGCGGAGCTGGAGCGCGTCTGGATGGAGAACCTCCGCGCCAAGGCACAGGTCACCACCAATCAGGCGCTGCTCGCCGGCGGTCCGGCGCGCGCGCCCGCCGAGCTCGACGACTGACGGTCTCGTCCGTCACCACCTCGTGATCCTCACCCTCGCCTCGCAGAGCCCTCGGCGGCGCGAGCTGCTCGGGCAGCTCGGCCTCGAGCTCGCCTCCGCCCAGCGGCCGTCGACGAGACGCCGCTCCCCGGCGAGGCGCCGGCCGCGTGTGTCGAGCGCCTGGCGCGCGCCAAGGCGCGGGCGGTCGAGGGCGAGACGGTGCTCGGCGCCGACACCGTGGTCGCGCTCGACGGCGCGCTCCTCGGCAAGCCGGCGGGCGAGGCCGATGCCCGGCGCATGCTGCGCGCCCTCGCCGGCCGCGCCCATCAGGTCATGAGCGGCGTCTGCGTGCGGCGGAGCGGGCGCGAGCTCGCCGTGGCGGTCACCACCGAGGTCCGGCTCCGCACCCTCGGCGAGGCCGAGGTGAGCTGGTATGTCGCCACCGGGGAAGGGCTCGACAAAGCCGGGGGCTACGCCGTGCAGGGGCTGGCGGGTGCCTTCGTCGAGGAGGTGCGCGGCAGCATCAGCAACGTGGTGGGCTTGCCGCTCGCCGAGGCGCTGACCTTGCTCGGTGAGCTCGGCTTCGCCCTGCCCTGGGAGGACCGGTGAGCTCAGGCTCCAGCTCCGTGGCCGAGCGCCTCGCCGGGGTGCGCTCGGGCCTCCCGGGCCACGTCACGCTCGTCGCCGTCTCGAAGACCCAGCCGGCGAGCGCCATCCGTGAGGCGTACGCCGCCGGACAGCGCGATTTCGGCGAGAACTACGCCCAGGAGTGGCGCGAGAAGGCGGCGGAGCTCGCCGATCTTTCCGGCCTCTGCTGGCACTTCATCGGTGGGCTCCAGACGAACAAGGTGAAGTACCTCCTTCCGCGCGTGGCCGGGCCTCGCATCGCCTGGGTGCACACCGTGGATTGGGTCTCGCTCGCCGGCGAGCTCTCGCGCCGGGTGGCGGGCGGTGGCGAGAGCGCGAGGGTCCTCATCGAGGTGAACGTGGCTGGGGAGCCCGGCAAGTCAGGGTGCGCCCCCGGGGCCGTGGCCGGGTTCGCCGCCGAGGTCGCGCGCCTGCCGGGGCTGGACCTGCGCGGGCTCATGTGCATCCCGCCGGCGGAGGGCGATCCGAGGCCCTGGTTCGCCGCCCTGCGGACGCTGCGCGACGACCTCCGGGGTGCCGCACCCGCCCTCCCCCTGCCCGACCTCTCCATGGGCATGAGCGGCGACTACCGGGTGGCGGTGGAAGAGGGCGCCACCCTGGTGCGGGTGGGCACGGCCCTCTTCGGCGCGCGCCCACCGCACCCGGACCGCTGAGCAAGCTGCCCCCCCCCGAGCCTAAGGCCCCTGGCGCCGCTGCAGGGCGCCCTCCGGCAAGGTCGCGGTGAAGGCCGCCACCGCCCGCTCCACCGCCGCGAGGTCCTTCGACTCGAAGGTGACGAGCACCCGGTGGTCCGCGTCGTCGAAGCGCGGGTAGCTGCCGATGTCCACCTCGGGGTGCGCGCTCGCCACCCCGGCCAGCGCCACCGCGAACGCATCCTCGCCCAGGGCGAGGTAGAGCGAGACCATGCGGTAGGGGCTGGCGCTCTCCTCCGCGAAGAGCGCCTCGAGGTGCGCCCTGAAGAAGCGCGGCGGCCCGGGCAGCACGGCCACGTTCTCCACCACCATGACCCGCGGGAACCCCCGGCCCTGGAGGCGCGTCCCCTCGGGTACGTCGGCCATGCGCAGCGCCGCCTCGGAGGGCTCGCCACCGTGGCGTAGGTGCCAGGCGCGGATGCCCTCGGCCACCTCCGGGTGGCGGAAGAGGGGCCGTTCCAGCGCGCGCGCCACCGCTGCCAGCGTCACGTCGTCGTGGGTGGGGCCGATGCCGCCGGAGGTGATGAGCCAGTCCACCCGGCTCCGCTCTCTGGCCACCGCCTCGGCGACCAGCTCCAGGCGGTCGGGGAGCGTGAGGAGGGCGGCGAGGCGCACGCCGCGGTCGCGGAGCAGCTCCGCGGCGAAGGGGCCGTTCTCGTCGCGCACCTTGGCCGAGAGGATCTCGTTCCCCACCACCAGCACCGTCGCCGAGGGCGTGCGGCCGGTTCCGGCGCCTTCGCCGGGGCTCACGGTAGGCGCTCCACCACCGCCGCCAGCGCCCGCGTCACCTCGGCCGGCTCTCGCTCCCCGTCCACCCGCTCCACCCGCTGCCCGAGCGCCTCCAGCCTGGCGATGGCGGCCTCGTAGGCGCGCGCCACCTTCCGCTGGAAGGCGGGAACCTCGAAGAGCTCTCGCGCCCCCGAGGCGGCGGCGCGGCGGGCGATGGCCACCGCCGGTCTCACCGAGAGAAAGAGGGTCACGTCGGGCGCCCGCGCCTTCGCGTTCACCGCCTCCACCCACGCCCCGTCGCCGCAGGTGACGGCCTGATAAGCGAGCGAGGAGAGGTTGAACCGATTCGCAGACGACGTCCTCGCCGCCGCAGAGGAACGGGAGGATCTCGGCGGCGAGGTGGTCGAGGCGATTGGCCGCGAAGAGGAGCGCCAGCGCCGCCGGGTCGAAGGGCTCACCGCCGGAGGAGCCGGAGAGGCGGCGGGAGAGGACCTGGCGCAGCAGCGCGCCCACCGGGCCCCCCGAGGGCTCCGCGGTGACGTGGACCCGCCTCCCCTCGCCGCGTAGGAGCGCGGCCAGCCTCGCCGCCTGGGTGGTGGTGCCCGCCCCGTCGAGCCCCTCCAGCACCAGGAAGCGGCCGCGCCGGGCGCGAGGTCGCCGGCTCGCGCTCGTCACGCGCCGCCCCCGAAGCGCGCGGCGATGGCCTCGCGCACCGGTCCCAGCGCTGGCTCCACCCGCACCGACGGATTCACCCAGCGTGGGGTGATGCCCGGCAGCGCGCCGGCGTGGTAGCCGGCCTTGAAGTCGGAGAACTTGAGGCCGTGGGCGGTGGAGACCACCACCACCCGCTCGTTGCGGCCGATGACCCCGCGCTGGGTCAGCTTCTCCAGCGCCGCCAGCGCCACCCCGGTGTGGGGGCAGGCGTAGGCGCCGGCGCGGTCGGCCCGGGCCGCGGCGTCGGAGAGCTCCGCCTCGCTCGCCTCCTCCACCAGGCCGTCGAGCGCCTCCAGAGCCCGCAGGGCGCGGCGGGCCGACACCGGCGCGCCGATTTGGATGGCCGAGGCGAGCGTGTTCCCGGCGGTCACCGGTTCCACCTCCAGTGAAGCGATGCGGCGGCGCCGGTCCTCCGCGGGCTCGCCGGGGTCGGAGAGGCCTCCCTTCTCGAAGGCGCGGTAGAGCGGGTCGGCCTTCGCCGCTTGGGCCACCACCAGCCGCGGCAGCCGCGACACGAGGCCCAGCTCGCGCATCATGGCGAAGCCGCGTCCCACGGCGCTGGCATTGCCCAGGTTGCCCCCGGGAATGACGAGCCAGTCGGGCACCTCCCATCCGAGCTGCTGCGCCACCTCCACCGCCATCGTCTTCTGCCCCTCGATGCGGAGCGAGTTCATCGAGTTGGCGAGGTAGATTCCCGGCGCCTCCGAGAGCGCCTGCACCACCCGCATGCAGCCGTCGAAGTCGGCGTCGAGCTCGAGCACCAGCGCTCCGTTGGCGATGGGCTGGGCGAGCTGGGCGAGGGAGATCTTGCCCCGGGGGAGCAAGACCACGCAGGGCAATCCGGCCGCCGCGCAATAGGCCGCCAGCGCCGCCGAGGTGTCGCCGGTGGAGGCGCAGGCCACCGCGTCGATGCGCTGCCCGGAGGCCCTCATGGCGTTCACCGCCGAGACGAGCACGGTCATCCCGAGGTCCTTGAACGAGCCGGTGTGGGTGACGCCGCACTCCTTCAGCCACACCGACCCGGGCGCGCGCCCGAGCTCCTCGGCGTACCGGTCGAGCCTGAGGAGCGGGCTGCCGCCCTCGAACATGGAGACGACGTGCTCGTCGGCGAGTTGGGGGTGGACCCACTCCTTCTTCCCCCACACGCCCGAGCCGTAGGGCCAGGGACCAAGCCGGAAGCGGGCGTCGAAGAGCTCGCGCCACGCCTGCGCAGGCCGCGTGGCGAGAGCGTCGAGGTCGTGCTCCACCTCGAGCAGGCCCCCGCAGCCGGGACAGCGGTAGACGATCTCCGAGAGCTCGGCGTGGAAGTCGCAGCCCTCGGAGCAGCGGAACCGGGCCCGGAAGCGTTCGTCGCGCATGCGGGCACCTTTTCCTTCAGGCGCGGCGCCGGGGCAAGCCCGGAGTGCCGCGACCAAGCTTCACGCGTGCTCGAGCGCGCGGGTGAAGGGCGTGTGCGCCGGCCTGGGCCCGGCCTGGACCCGCTCCAGCCAGGCCCCGGCGCGCTCGGCCGCCCGCCGGAGCGCGGGCTCGTCCTCGGCGAGCGCGATGCGCACGTGCCCCTCGCCCTCCGGCCCGAAGGCGACGCCCGGCGCCAGCGCCACGCCGGCCTCGCTCGCCAACCGGCGGCAGAGCTCCAGCGAGCCGAGCCAGCGCAGGGGCTCGGGGATGGGCGCCCAGGCGTAGGCCGTCGCCGCCGGGGTGGGCACCGGCCAGCCCGCCGCTCCGAACCAACGCACGAGCGCATCGCGGCGCCGGCGGAAGAGGGCGAAGGCCTCCGCGGCCTCGCCGTCGCACGAGGTGAGCGCCACCGCCGCCGCAGCCTGGCTGGCGGCGATGGGCACGCCGCCGAGGTAGCTCCGCACGCGGGTGAGGGCACCGAGCAGCCCTGCGTTGCCGGCGGCGAGGCCCACCCCGAAGCTCGCCATACCGTGGCTCTGCGCGAGCGAGAAGAGCTCGATGGTGCGCTCGCGTGCGCCGGCGATTTGCAGGAGGAGCGGCGCCGGGCCGCCGTCATAGACGAGGTCGCAGGCGGCTGCGTCGGAGAGGATGAAGAGGTCGCGCGCCTCGGCGAAGCGCACGATCTCCTGCAGGAGCGCAGGGGTGGCCACCGCGGCCGTGGGGTGGGACGGGAAGCTCACCAGGATCGCGCGCGGGCGCAGCTCCGAGCGCGCGGTGGCGGCGACGAGCGAGGACATGAAGTCGATGCCGGGGCCGCAGGCCACCGGGATCGACTCGCCGCCGCACAGGAGCGGCGCGTGGGCGTGGCTCGGCCAGGTGGGCGTCGGCGTGAGCACGGCCTCGCCCTCGCGCAGGGCGAGCTGGAGCGCGTGACCGATGGCGTCCTCGGCGCCGAGGGTGGCCACCACCTCGCGCTCGGGATCGAGCTCCACCCCCTTCCGCCGCGAGAGCCAGGAGGCCGCGGCGAGCCGCAGCTCGGCGGTGCCTCGCGGGTCGAGGCTCCGGTGCGGGCGCGCCTCGGCGGCCGCGGCGCGCACCGCCTCCAGCACCGGCTCCGGCGGGGCGAGCTGGGGCGTGCCGGCGAGGTCGATGGCATCGGGACCGGTGGCGCGGGCCGCCTCCCGGAGGAGCTCGATGAGGTCGCGGGCGTGCGGCGGCACGCGCTTCACGCGGGCGAATGCTTCCGGGTCGGAGAAGGTCTTCATGGGCGCCACAGCTCTCTCGGTTCGACGGGCAGCGGGGGTGGAACGGGTTGGTCTCGGCGGCGGCTCAGGCGGCGGCCTCGGGGAGCCGGGCACCGCAGGCCGCGCACCGACCGGCGGTGACCGGAGCCCCGCAGAAGCGGCAGCATCCCGCCGCGCGCTCCTCGAAGGCGGGGGCCGGCAGCGGCGCCACGCGAAGGCCGCAACCCCCGCAGAACGCCTCGCCCGGCACGACCGGCGCGCGGCAGTAGCGGCACGCCGAGGGAACGAAGGTGGACGCCCCGCCGGGGGCGCGCGCGAGCGTGGCCGGCGACTCCTCCAGCCACTCAGGGCGCTGCGCCGCGAGCGGCTCGAGCGGCACCTCGCCCTCGGGTGCCGCACCCGACGGCTCCAGCCCCGGCAGGCGCTCACCCGTGTCCGGAGCCGGCGGGAGCCTCGTCTCCTCGAGGCCCTCCAGCGGAGCGACCGAAGCTCCATCTGCCGAGCGAATGCCGCTCGCCCGGCCGCACACGGGGCAGGCGGCCTCTCCCTCCAGGGGATGGTCGCAGACCGGGCAGAGGGGCATGGGCTGCTACTCTACCAAAGGACAGCCCCTCCTGGAGCCCTCCAAGGAAGGTGAGGGCTGGTCGGGCCGGTGCTCAGGTTCGCCGCTGGCCGTCGCCGCACCCGCGCCCTTCGCTCACGGGCCGTGCAGCGGAACGAAGCGAACCGGGAGCGAGATCCTTCACCGTGTAGGTGCCATCGTCGCCCCGGGTGTGGATGCGCAGCACCTGCTCCTCCGCGCCCTCGGGCGCGACGAGGCGGCCGCCGGGGGCGAGCTGGGCGAGGAGCTCCTCTGGGAGGCGCTCGGGGGCCGCGGTGACGAGGATGCGGTCGAAAGGCGCGGCCGCCGGCCACCCACCTCGGCCATCGCCCACGTGGAGGTACACGTTGCCGAGGGCGAGCTGGTCGAGGAGCACCGCCCGGGCGCTCGCCGCCAGCTCCGGCGCGATCTCGAGGGAGTGGACCTCCCGGGCGAGCAGGGCGAGGAGCGCCGTCTGGTAGCCGGAGCCGGTGCCCACCTCCAGCACGCGCTCGCTCCCGGTGAGCCGGAGCGCCTCGGTCATGTACGCCACGATGTAGGGCTGGGAGATGGTCTGTCCGTGCCCGATGGGCAGGGGCCGGTCGGCCTCGGCGTCGCGTCGGAGCGGCGGGGGCACGAAGAGCTGGCGCGGCAGGCGTGCGACGGCGGTCAGTACCCGTTCGTCGCGGATCCCCATGGCGCCGAGCTGCCTCGCCAGGGCGTGGCTCACCCGAAGATCATAAGCAGCCGACGGACGCGCTCCCCGCCGCTGCCGGTGCTCACCCCACCTGAGCCAGGGAGAGCCGCTGTGCCCAGCGCTCCGCCAGCGCCTCGGCGGCGGCTGCGTGCTCGGGCCTCGCGAGCTCCGGGTCGTCCTCCACCAGCGCGAAGGCCTCGGCGCGCGCCTCCTCCAGGATGGCCTCGTCCCGGTACAGGTCGGCGATCTCCAGGAGCTTCTGGCCCGACTGGCGCGTTCCGACCAGCTCGCCGGGACCCCTGATGCGCAGGTCTTCCCGCGCGAGCTCGAAGCCGTCCTGCGTCGAGGCCATCACCTTCAGCCGCTCGCGCGCCCCGCGGCTGGTGCGGTCGAAGTGCGCCACGAGCAGGCAGTGGCCGTGCGCCGCCCCGCGCCCCACCCTCCCCCGGAGCTGGTGGAGCTGGGAGAGGCCGAAGCGCTCGGCGTGCTCGACGAGCAGCACGGTGGCGTTCGGCACGTCGACGCCCACCTCGATCACCGTGGTGGTGACGAGCACCGCCACCCGGCCATCCCGGAACTCGCCCATCACCCGCTCCTTCTCCTCGGCCTTCATCTGGCCGTGGAGAAGCGCCACGGGGTGCGGGGCGAAGGTCGCGGCGAGCGCGGCCGCGGCGCCGGTGGCGTCGGCGAGGTCGCTCTTCTCGGATTCGGCGACGAGCGGGTAGACCACGTAGGCCTGGTGGCCCGCCGCGAGCTCGCGCTGCACCACCGCCTGCGCCTTCTTGCGCTGCGTGTCGGCGAAGACGCGGGTCGCCACCGGGGTGCGCCCGGGGGGCAGCTCGTCGATCGCCGTCTGGTCGAGGTCGCCGTGGAAGGCGAGCGCCAGGGTGCGCGGGATGGGGGTGGCGGTCATCACCAGCACGTCGGGGCGGTGCCCCTTGGCGATGAGCCGGGCGCGCTGGAGCACGCCGAAGCGGTGCTGCTCGTCCACCACCACCAGGCCCAGCCGGTCGAGCCCCACGGCGTCCTCGAGGAGCGCGTGGGTGCCCACCGCGAGGCGCGCCCTGCCGCTGGCGAGGGCCTCGCGCGCCTCGCGCTGCGCGCGGCCCCGCGTCTGCGCCCCCACCAGCGCGAGCTCGACGCCCGTGCCCTCGAGCCAGCGGCCGAGGGTACGCGCGTGCTGCTCGGCCAGGATCTCGGTGGGCGCCATCAGCGCCGCCTGCCAGCCCGAGCGCACCGCCAGCATCATGGCGGCGAAGGCCACCGCCGTCTTGCCGCTCCCCACGTCGCCCTGCAGGAGCCGGTTCATCGGCTCGGGCCGGGCCATGTCGCCGGCGATCGCCAGGAGCGCCCGCCCCTGCGCGCCCGTTGGCGCGAAGGGCAGGAGCGCGAGGACCGACTTCAGCCGCTCCGGCGAGGCGTCGAAGGCGATCCCCGGCTCGCGCCGCACGCCGCGCCGGCGGAGGCCGAGCGCGAGCTGGAGGAAGAACAGCTCCTCGAAGACGAGCCTGCGGAAGGCCGGGGTGGCGCGCGCCGCCGCCAGCTCGGGGGCGGTGCCGGGGGGTGGAAAGTGCGCCTCGCGGAGCGCCCGGCCGAGGGGGAGGAGGGCGCGCCGCGCGCGCACGGCGGGCGGGAGCGCGTCCACCGCGAGCGGCGCGAGCTCGTCGCAGAGCCGCTTCATGAGCTTGCGGAGCGCCGGGTGCTGGTGGTCGGCCGGCCCCGCGTAGAACGGCACCACCCGCCCGAAGGAGGCGGAGTCGCCGGGGGCGAGCTTCTCCACCTCCGGCTGCCGCATCTGCCGGCGCCCGCCGAACCCCTCGCTCACCTTGCCGGAGAGGAGCAGCTCTTCACCCAGCGCGAACTGCCGCAGGCGCCAGGCGGGCGGGTTGAAGAAGACGAGCCCCATGCGCCCCGAGCCGTCCTCCACCTCCACGTGGAGGAGCGGCTTGCCGCTCTTCATGCGGGCGGGCTTCACCGCCCGGACGGTGGCGAGCACCATCGCCTCCTCGCCCGGGGCGAGCTCGCCGATGCGGCGGGTGCGGGTGCGGTCCTGGTAGGCCTTGGGCCAGAAGGAGAGCGCCTGCTCCACCGTGAGGTGGCCGCGTTCCTCGAGGAGCGCGCGCGGGGCGGGGTGGGCGCGGGGGAGGTCGGCAAGGGGCGTCCGCAGGCGCGCCCGTCGCGCCTCGCGCTCGGAGGCGTCGCGCGGCTCGGGGAGGTCCGGCACCCCTCCCGGCGGAGGGGCTGGCTCTGAACTGCGGTCGGGCTCCGGCGGCGGCGCACCCGTTCCAGCCGAGCTCGGGCCGGGGCCCGGGCCGGTGCGGTGACCTTCGCCGCTCTCTCCCACCCTGCCCCGGGCGGCGAGCGCGCGCAGGTCCTCGGGGACCGGTACGAGGGTGGAGAGGTGGCCGGCGATCAGGAGCAGCGCGCGCCGCTTCTCCTCGGTGACCCCGGAGGCGAGCCGAGCCCCCTCCAGCGCGAGGCCTCGCAGCGCGGCGGAGTCCGGGGCGCCGGCCGCCCGCGCGCGCGCCACCGCCCCGGCCACCGCCTCGGAGAGCCCGCTCACCCGGGCGAGCGCCGCGAAGTTCGCGCGGGTGGCAAAGCGCAGGGGGGCGAAGAGCGTCTCGAGCTGGCGGGCCGCCTCGGCGGGGCCGAGCCCCGGCGCTGGCGCGGATGCGGCGGAGCCCGCCGGCTCTTCCGGCCCCGGCGCGCTCACGGGCTCACCCCTCGCCGGAGGCGAGCTCCTCCACGAACTCCACCGCCACCACCTCGTACGCGCGCTCTCCTCCCGGGGAGCGCACCTTCACCACGTCTCCCTCGGTCTTGCCGATGAGGGCCCGGGCGATGGGCGAGGTGACGCTGATCCGCCCAGCCTTGAGGTCGGCCTCCAGCTCGCCCACGATCTGGTAGCGCACCTCGTCGCCGGAGTCGGGGTCGGCGAGGGTCACCGTGGCGCCGAACACCACCCGCTCGCCCCCGAGCTTCGAGACGTCGATCACCTCGGCCCGCGCGATCCAGTCGTCGACCTTCTGGATGCGCCCCTCGAGGTGCGACTGCTTCTCCTTCGCCGCGTGGTACTCGGCGTTCTCGGAGAGGTCGCCGTGCGAGCGCGCCTCGGCGATCTCCTTCACGATCTTGGGCCGCTCCACCGCCTTCAGGCGCTTCAGCTCGGCCTTCAGCCGATCGAGGCCGCTCTTCGTGATGGGCATGCGGGTTTCGGCCATGGCCTGCCTTCCGTGAAACGTGAGCTCGCTCTTTCGAGCCCACAAAGCATACGGCCGCTCCCGAGGGGCGGCCGTCGGAGAATGCTGCGCCAGGGTGGGCGCGATGTCAACGGCTCCGTGAGGCCGATGCGGGGGCAGGCGCCCGGTGGTACTCCTGCAGCGAGCGCGGCTCGGCCCGGCCGGCTCGCGCCGCCTCCATCGCCCCCACCGCGGCGCGTGCCCCCTCCAGCGTGGTGAAGTACGGCACGCCCTTCATGAGCGTCTCGCGCCGGATGGAGTAGCTGTCGGAGACGGCGCGCTTGCCATCGGTGGTGTTGAAGACGAGCCCCACCTGGCCGTCCTTGATGCGGTCGACGATGGAGGGCCTCCCCTCCTTCACCTTCAGCACGGGCGTGGTGGAGATGGCGTGCTCGGCGAGGAAGCGCGCGGTGCCGCCGGTGGCCAGCACCTCGAAGCCGAGCGTGAGCAGGCGGCGGCACACCTCCACCATTCCCCGCTTGTCGGCGTCGCGCACCGAGACGAAGGCGCGCAGCCCCCGGCCGTCGCGCGGGAGCGTGTTGCCGGCGGCCGCCTGCGCCTTCCAGAAGGCGCCGTGGAAGTCGCTGGCGATGCCCATCACCTCGCCGGTGGAGCGCATCTCCGGGCCGAGCACGGTGTCCACCCCCCGGAAGCGGGCGAAGGGGAAGACCGCCTCCTTCACGGAGGCGTGGGCGGGGCGGGGTACGCTGGTGACGCCCTGCTCGGCGAGGCTCTTCCCGGCCATGGCCAGCGCCGCCACCTTGGCGAGTGGCACGCCGGTGGCCTTCCCCACGAAGGGCACGGTGCGGCTCGCGCGCGGGTTCACCTCCAGCACGTAGACCTCGAGCCCCTGAACCGCGAACTGCACGTTCATGAGCCCCTTCACCCCCAGTTCGACGGCGAGCACCGCCGCCTGCCGCTCGATCTCGGCCACCACCGGGGCGGAGAGGCTGAAGGGCGGGAGGGCGCAGGCCGAGTCGCCGGAGTGGATGCCCGCCTCCTCGATGTGCTCCATCACCCCGCCCACCACCACCGCCTGGCCGTCGGACACCACGTCGACGTCCACCTCGGCGGCGTCGGAGAGGAAGCGATCGAGCAGCACCGGCCGCTCGTGGGAGGCCTGCACCGCCTCGGTGAGGTACGCGGCGAGGTCGGCGTCGTCGCGCACGACCTCCATGGCACGTCCGCCCAGGACGTAGGAGGGGCGCACCATGAGCGGGTAGCCGAGGCGCGCCGCCACCGCGAACGCCTCCACGGCACTGCGCGCCACGCCGTTCTCCGGCTGGCGCAGCCCGAGCTTCACGATGAGCTCGGCGAAGCGCTCGCGGTCCTCGGCGCGGTCGATGGCGTCGGGCGAGGTGCCGAGGATGGGCACGCCGAGCTCGGCGAGCGGCACCGCCAGCTTGAGCGGGGTCTGGCCGCCGAACTGCACGATGAGCCCCTCCGGCTTCTCCACGTGGACGATCTCCAGCACGTCCTCCAGGGTGAGCGGCTCGAAGTAGAGGCGGTCGGAGGTGTCGTAGTCGGTGGAGACCGTCTCCGGGTTGCAGTTCACCATGATCGTCTCGAACCCTGCTTCGCGCAGCGCGAACGAGGCGTGCACGCAGCAGTAGTCGAACTCGATGCCCTGGCCGATGCGGTTGGGCCCACCGCCCAGGATCACGATCTTGCGGCGCGAGGTGGGCGCGGCCTCGCACTCCTCCTCGTACGCCGAGTAAAGGTAGGGGGTGTAGGCCTCGAACTCGGCGGCGCAGGTGTCGACCCGCTTGAAGACCGGCCGCACCCCGGCCGCGTGGCGGGCGCTTCGCGCCTCCTCCTCGAGCACCCCGGCGAGCGCGGCCAGCCGGCGGTCGGAGAAGCCCTTCGCCTTCACGCGGCGCCACTCGCGGGCGTCGCCCGGCAGCCGGCCCGCCAGGGCGGCCTCCTCCCGCACCAGGTCCTCCAGCGCGCGCAGGAACCACGGGTCGATGGCCGTGAGCCCGCACACCTCCTCCACCCCGAGCCCGGCCCTGAGCGCCTCGCCCACCCAGAAGATGCGCCGGGCGCGCGGCACCCTGAGCTCGTCGCGGATGCGCTCGAGCTCGGCCGGCTGGTAGGCGTCGCCTGGCGCCTTGCGGAGCGGCGAGTCGAGCCCGGTGGCGTCGATCTCCAGCCCCCGGAGCGCCTTCTGGAAGCTCTCCTGGAAGGTGCGGCCGATGGCCATCACCTCGCCCACCGACTTCATCTGGGTGGTGAGGGTGTCGTCGGCGCCCTTGAACTTCTCGAAGGCGAAGCGCGGGATCTTCGTCACCACGTAGTCGATGGTGGGCTCGAAGCTGGCCGGGGTCTCGCGGGTGATGTCGTTCTTGATCTCGTCGAGCGTGTAGCCCACCGCCAGCTTGGCGGCGATCTTGGCGATGGGGAAGCCGGTGGCCTTGGAGGCGAGCGCCGAGGAGCGGCTCACCCGCGGGTTCATCTCGATGACCACCTGCCGGCCGGTCTGCGGGTGCACGCCGAACTGGATGTTGGAGCCGCCGGTGTCGACCCCGATCTCGCGGATGATGCGCACGCTGGCGTCGCGCATCCGCTGGTACTCCTTGTCGGTGAGGGTCTGGATGGGCGCCACGGTGATGGAGTCGCCGGTGTGCACGCCCATCGGGTCGAGGTTCTCGATGGAGCAGATGATGACCACGTTGTCGTTTCGGTCGCGCATCACCTCCAGCTCGTACTCCTTCCAGCCGAGCGATCGACTCCTCGACGAGGAGGGTGTGGGTGGGGGAGAGCTGCAGCGCCCGCCGCGCCATCTCCTCGAACTCCTCGCGGTTGTAGGCGACGCCGCCGCCCTCTCCACCCATGGTGAAGGAGGGGCGCAGGATGATGGGGAAGCCGATCTCCTCGGCGAAGCGCTGCGCCTCCTCGAAGGTGGTGGCGTAGCCCGACCTGGGCATCTCCACGCCCATCCGCTGCATGGCCTGCTTGAAGAGCAGCCGGTCCTCGGCCTTCTCGATGGCCTCCAGCGAGGCGCCGATGAGCTGCACCCCGTGCCGCTCCAGCGCGCCATTCTTCGCCAGCGCCACCGCCAGGTTGAGCGCGGTCTGGCCGCCCAGGGTGGGCAGCAGCGCGTCGGGCTTCTCGCGCGCCAGGATCTGCTCGGCCACCTCCGGGGTGAGCGGCTCGACGTAGGTCCGGTCGGCGAACTCCGGGTCGGTCATGATGGTGGCGGGGTTGGAGTTGAGGAGCACGACCTCGTACCCCTCCTCGCGCAGCGCCTTGCAGGCCTGCATGCCGGAGTAGTCGAACTCGCAGGCCTGGCCGATGACGATGGGGCCGGAGCCCACGATCATGATCTTCTTGATGTCGTCGCGGCGTGGCATTTCCGGCGGAAGCTAGCATGAGAATCCGGCCGGGGGCATGCGAGCGCCAAGCCGGGCCGAGAGGCGAAAGCTAAGCCCCCTGCTCGGACCCGACGACCCTGGCGATGGCCTCGAAGACGCCGGGGATCTGCGCCTCGGAGAGGCAGGAGAAGGCCACCCTGAGCTGGCGGTCGCCGAGGGCGATGACGCCGACGCCGTGCTCGTCGAGGAGGCGCACCCGGACGCGGTCGGCGTGCGCGCCGACGAGCCTGAGGCACATGAAGTAGCCGCTGTTGAAGGGGTAGACCTCCCAGAGCCCCCGGTACTCGGGCTGGCGGCAGGCGACCGCGGTGACGAGCGCGCGCGCCCGCAGGGTCGCCACCTTCTCCGCCTGCTGCCGGCGGAAGTCGGGGTCGGCGAGCGCCTTCAGCACGATCGACTGGCTGGGGTGGGAGACGTTGGAGATGTAGGAGCGGACGAGGCCGGCGGTCTTGTCCTCGAGCGCCTTGTAGGCGGCGGCGGTGCCGTTCTTCACCCCGAAGGTGATGAAGCCCACCCGGAGCCCCCAGACGAACTCCTCCTTGGTGGCGCCATCGACCTTCACCGCGAGCAGGTTCTCGGAGGCGCCGGCCAGCCGGGCGAAGAGCGACTCGGTGGCGCAGGCGTCGTCGAAGAACATCCCGTAGTAGGCATCGTCCACCACCACCACGAGGCGCGTGCCGGCCTCGGCCTCGGCGGTGAGCGCGGAGACGATCGCGTCGGCCTCGGCGGCGGTGGGGGTGTAGCCGGAGGGGTTGTTGGGGAAGTTGAGCGACACCACCAGCTTCTCGCCCCTGAAGCGGGCCAGGGCGGAGGCGAAGCCGGCCTGGTCGAAGGCGGCGAGCGCAGGGTCGAAGAGCGGGTAGTACGAGAAGCGGGCCTCGAGCCGCGTCTCCCAGCCCAGGTTGTAGTTCTCCCAGAGGAGGTCGGCCGAGAGCACGTCGTCGCCCGGGTCGATGAAGAGGTCGCCCGCGAGGCCGATCCCGTGGGTGAGCGCGTTCGTCACCACTGGGTTGGAAATGATCCGGCCCGCGAGGCTGGGGCACTCCTCGCGCTGCTTCTTCGCCCAGGCGGCGCGCAGGTCGGGCTTCCCGTAGGAGGGGGCGTAGTCGTAGATCTCGGAGGGCGCGAGGCCCTGGTAGTGCTTGTGGATGCAGGCGAGGTGCATGGGCGCACCGTTCTCGGTGGCGATGCCGACGGTGGCGTTCGCCACCTTCGCCTTCGCCTTCGCCTCGGCCCCCTGCGCCAGGATCCCCTTCGCCGGGAAGAAGAAGCGGCGGCCCCGCGCGGCGAGCATGGAGAGGACGGCAGGGCAGTCCTTCGCCAGCGCGGCGTTGGCGGCCTCGGCGAGGGGGTGCAGGCTCTCGGGCGTCACGTGGGCTCCTCTGTCTCGTGGGACGGCGGGCCGGGTCATCTTAGCGGTCGAAGGCGCCCTCGGCTCGCTTCCTGGAAAGCGCCGCCAGCACGTTCTCCGGGACCAGCCCCGAGACGTCGCCGCCGAAGCGGGCCACCTCGCGGACCAGCCGCGCCGAGACGTAGAAGTAGTCCTCTCCCGTCATGACGAAGACGCTGTCGAACGCCGGGTCGAGCCGCCGGTTCATGTTGGCGAGCTGGAACTCGTACTCGAAGTCGGAGACGGCGCGCAGCCCGCGCATCACCGTGTGCACCGCTCGGCGCTTGGCATATTCGACGAGCAGGCCGTCGAAGCGGTCGATCTCCACCCGCGGATCCTCGCCCACCGCGCCGCGGATGAGCTCCACCCGCTCGGCGGCGCTGAAGAGCGGCGCCTTGTCCGGGTTGTTGGCCACCGCCACGATGAGCCCGTCGAAGAGCCTCAAGCCGCGCGCGATGAGGCTCATGTGACCCTGGGTGAGAGGGTCGAACGATCCGGGGTAGATGCAGCGACGGGCCATGGGTGGGTTCACCCTCCGATTATGGCCGGTTCCGGCCGGTAAATCGAGATGCCGGTGTCGCCGTAGGCGCGCCGGTCCAGGAGGACGAGCCCCGCCGCCCGCTCGGGGGGCGCCGCCTTCGCCCCGTGCTCGGCCACCACCCGCGCGCCGGGGAGGAGGAGCGGCGCGAGCGCCTGCAGGGCGAGCCCGGGGCCCAGGGCGTACGGCGGGTCGATGAAGGCGAAGGTGAAGGCGGCCCTCGGGAGCCGCCCGAGCGAGAGCGCCACGTCCTCCCTGCGCACGGTCACCCTTCCGGCGAAGCCGCACCGCTCGGCGTTGCGCCGGATGAGCTCCGCGGCCTGGCGATCCTCATCCACGCAGACCGCGCGCTCGCAGCCGCGCGAGAGCGCCTCCAGCGCCAGGGCACCGCTCCCGGCGTAGAGGTCGAGCACCTGGCCGCCCTCGAAGCGCTGGCCGAGCAGGTTGAAGATGGCCGCCCGCACCTTCTCGCTGGTGGGCCGCGTGGCCGTGCCGCGCGGCGCGGCGAGCGGCCTCCCCCGGGCGCTCCCGGCCACGATGCGCATCAGGCCGGCCTCGGGTCCGGGCCTCCTGCCGCGGCGGCCCTGCGCGGAGCGGGTCGCGGGGCGTCAGTGGTCCAGGCGGTCATCGGCGTGGTCGTAGGCGTCGGTCTCGATCTGCAAGGTGGTGTGGTCGATCCCGAAGCGCTGGCGCAGGCGCGCCTTCACGGTGGTCAGGATCTCGTCGTTGCAGCCGAGCGACGCGCACTCCACCACGAGGTGCGCGGAGAGCGCGTAGAGGCCGCTGGAGATGGTCCAGACGTGGAGGTCGTGCACGGCCACCACGCGCGCGTGCGCCTCCTCCATGGCCTCGCCGATCTGGCCCACCTCCAGGTGGCGCGGCACGGCTTCCATGAGGACGTCGGCGATCTCGCGCACCAGCCGGACCGCGCCCCAGAGGATGAGCAGGGCAATGCCGAGCGAGAGCGTCGGGTCGAGCCAGGTCGCCTGAGGGTAGAACCACATCGCGCCCGCCGCCGCCAGCACCGCCACCGAGGAGATGGCATCGCCCAGCACGTGCAGGAAGGCCGAGCGGGTGTTGAGGTTCTCGTCGCCGTGCAGCCTCGCCAGCACCAGCACGTTGGCGACGAGGCCCACCGCGGCGATTCCGGCCATCCAGCCGAGGGCGATGGGGTGCTGCGGCTCGCGGAGCCGGTTCACCGCCTCCCAGGCGATCCAGCCGGTGAGCACGAAGAGGGCGCCCACGTTGAGCTGGGCGGCGAGCACCTCCAGGCGCTGGAAGCCGAAGGTGCGCTTCGCGTCGGCCTTGCGCGCGCCGAAGACCACCGCCAGGAGCGAGAGCCCCAGCGCGGCGACGTCGGTGAGCATGTGCCCGGCGTCGGAGAGCAGCGCCAGGGACCCCGAGAGCCACCCTCCCACCGCCTCGGCCAGCATGATGAAGGCGGTGACGGCGAGGGAGAAGCCGAGTCGCCGCACGCTCCGGGCGGAGTCGGCGGCCGGAGATCGGCGACCCGTCTCGTGACCGTGCCCGTGACCAGGGCCGTGAGCATGACACTGTGCGTGATCGCCACTGCTCTGCATGCGCAAGTCGCCTCCCCTCCCCTGCTTAGCATCGCCGATGCCGCGGAGCACCCGCGCAGAGCGAATTCGGTGCAGGCCGGAGCCCGTTCGGCGAGCAGCGCGCGACGCAGAGCGCCGGGCGAGCGCCTCACCTCCGGGCTGGACGGCAGGTCGCGCTTCTTGCATACCTGTTCGGGCTCACCCGGAGATCCTCATGCACAAGACGCTGTTCGCCGCCGTGGCCCTGCTCTCCTCGTTCGCCACCGTAGCCGCCCCGCCCAAGGCCAAGGTGCGCATCGCCCTCATCGTCGAGTCGACGGTCGACGACAAGGGCTGGTGCCAGGCCATGCACGACGCCATCACCTCGGTGCAGAAGAAGTACGGCCCCTCCCTGGTGGAGTACGGCTACAGCGAGAAGATGAAGCCGGTCGACGCGGGGTCTGCCGCTCGCCAGTACGCCTCGAAGGGCTTCGACGTCATCGTCGCCCACGGTGCCCAGTACAAGAACCTGGTCATGGAGATGGCCGAGGAGTTCCCGAAGACGAGCTTCGCCTTCGGGACGAGCGCCGAGGTCGGCCCGAAGAACGTCTTCACCTACATGCCGGAGAGCGAGCAGACCGGCTACCTGAACGGCCTCATCGCCGGGCAGGTCACCAAGGCCAACGTGGTGGGCCTCGTGGGCCCCGTCGACGGCGGCGATGCCGCCCGTTACGACCGCGGCTTCGTGCTCGGGGTGAAGGCCGTGAACCCCAAGGCCGAGGTGAAGGTGGCCCACACCGGCAGCTTCGGCGACTTCGTGAAGGCCGGCGAGCTGGCGCAGACGCAGATGAAGGCCGGGGCCGACGTGCTCACCGGCTCCTCCCAGCAGGCGCTGGGCGCCTCTCCGCGCGGTGGCCGCGGTGACGGACAAGCCTGTCTGGTGGGTGGGCCAGGACACGGCGCAGCTCGCCATCCCCGAGGGCAAGAGGGTGATCGCGGCGGCGAGCTACGACTACGCGGCGGTGGTGGAGGCCATCCTCGCCAGCCGCGAGGCGGGCGTCCTCGGCGGCAAGAACCTGCCCCTCACCTTCGCCAACGGCGGCTTCGTCTACGAGCTCAACGACCGCGTGGGCCCGGTGCTCACCAAGGAGATCCGCGCCAAGGTGGAGGACGCAAAAGCGGCCCTCACCGCCGGGAAGCTCGACCTCGACTGGAAGAGCGTGAAGTTCTAGCGACGTGAAGGGCACCGGCCGGCCGGGGGATGCCGGCGCCCGTGCCCCTCCTTTCCCGACGTGCCTCTTGCCCTCTTCCGGAAGGCCCCGGCGACCGCTTGAATCCACCCCCGCCCATCCGCACCCTCGCGGTGGAGTCCGTCACCAAGCGCTTCCCCGGGATCCTGGCCTGCGATTGCGTCTCGCTCGGCGTGCGCCGGGGTGAGGCGCTGGCGCTCGTCGGCGAGAACGGCGCCGGCAAATCCACCCTCATGAACGTGCTCGCCGGCCTCTACCAGCCGGACGAGGGGCGCGTGCTCCTGAACGGCGAGCCGGTGCGCTTTCGTACCCCCGCCGAGGCCCGCGACCGGGGCGTGGGGATGGTGCACCAGGACTTCATGCTGGTGCCCAGCATGACGGTGGCCGAGAACGTGGCCCTGGGCCTCCGCGAGCTGCACCGCCGGCCCCTGCTCGACCTCGCGGCGGCCCGCCGGCGCGTGGTCGAGGTCTCGGAGCGCTGGGACCTCCCGGTGACCCCCGACGCCTCCGTCTGGCAGCTCTCGGTGGGCGAGCAGCAGCGGGTCGAGCTGGTGAAGGTCCTCTGCCTCGGCGCCCAGCTCCTCATCCTCGACGAGCCGACCTCCGCCCTCACCCCGCAGGAGACGGAGGATCTCCTCGAGCGCCTCCGCCGCATGGCCGAGGAGCTGGCGGTGATCTTCATCAGCCACAAGCTCGCCGAGGTGAAGGCGCTCTCCAATCGGGTGGCCATCCTGCGCCACGGGGCAGTGGTGTGGAGCGGCAGCACCGCCGAGCACGGCACCGCCGAGCTTGCGGCCCTCATGACCGGGCGCGAGGTGCGGCTGCCCCACAACGAGGGCGATGGCCCCGGCGGAGAGCCGGTGCTCACCGTGAAGGGGCTTCGGGTCCGCGGAGACCGCGGGCACCTGGCGCTCGACGGCCTCGACCTCGAGCTGCGCAAGGGCGAGATCCTCGGTCTGGCCGGGGTGTCGGGCAACGGCCAGCGCGAGCTCGCCGACGCGCTGGCCGGGCTCCGCCACGTCGCGAGCGGCAGCATCGCCTTCGGCGGCCGGGAGATCGCCGGCGCTTCGCCCCGCGAGATCATCGACGCCGGCATGGGGTACATCCCCGAGGACCGGCACCACGAGGGCATCGTCCCCTCCTTCTCGGTGAAGGAGAACATGGTCCTCAAGGACTTCGCCTCGAAGCAGTTCAGCCGCGGTGGCCTCCTGCGCCTCGGGGCCGTCGACGAGAACGCCGTCGCCCTCCGCGAGCGCTTCGACATCCGCTGCTCCTCCACCGGCGTCGCCGCGGGATCGCTCTCCGGGGGCAACATCCAGAAGGTCATCCTGGCGCGGGAGCTGGCGCGCGGTCCGAGGGCGCTGGTGGCCGTCTATCCCACGCGCGGGGTGGACATGGGCGCCCAGCAGTTCATCCACGACCAGCTCCTCACGCTGCGGAGAGGTGGCGCCGGCGTGCTGCTCGTCTCCGAGGAGCTCGAGGAGGTGATGAACCTCTCCGACCGGGTGGCGGTCATCTTCAAGGGGCGGATCCTCGACGTCCTCCCGGCGCGCACGGCCACGCGCGAGCGGCTGGGCCTCCTCATGGCGGGCATCGTCGAGCGCCCCGCGGGCGCGGGGGTCGCGCCGTGAAGGGGGCGACGCGCCAGGGGGCGCGTTCACTCTACGTGGCTGCGGTGGTGGGCGTGGCGGCGCTCGCCGCGGTGGTGGCGGGCGCCCTCGTCCTCCTCGCCATCGGGGCGAGCCCCCTCGCCACCTACGTCGTCATCTTCACCGGCCCCCTGCGAGACCTCTTCGGCCTCACCGAGATCCTGGTGCGGGCCGTACCGCTCACGCTGGTGGCGCTCGGCATCGCCATCTCCTTCCGGAGCGGCATCCTCAACATCGGCGCCGAGGGGCAGCTCATGCTGGGGGTGCTCGCCGCCACCGCGGCCTCCCTGGCGCTCCCCGGGCTCCCCGCGCCCCTGGCTCTCCCGCTGGCCCTCGCCGCCGGAGCGCTCGGTGGCGCGCTGTGGGGCGGCATCGCCGGCTGGCTCCGGGCACGCCTCGAGGTGAACGAGATCCTGAGCACGGTGATGCTGAACTACATCGCCGCGCAGCTCTACACCTTCCTCCTGCGCGGCCCGATGATCGACCCCGACGAGCTGATGACCGGCTCGGGAACGCCCCAGTCGATGCGCCTGCCGCGCGCCGTCTGGCTCCCGCGCCTCGTCCCCGGCACCCGTCTCCACACCGGGCTGCTCATCGCCCTCGTGGCCGCCTTCCTGGTCTGGCTGCTCCTGTGGCGCACCACCCTCGGCTACCGCATGCGGGCCGCCGGGGCGGGCCAGAAGGCCGCGCGGTATGCAGGCATTCCCGTGGAGCGCTCCCTCCTCGGCGCCATGCTCTTCGCGGGCGGCTTCGCCGGGCTGGCCGGTGCGGTGGAGGTGACCGGCGTTCATCACCGCGCCATCGAGGCCATCTCCTCCGGTTACGGCTTCGCCGGCATCGTGGTGGCGCTCTTCGGGGGCCTGCACCCCGCCGGCATCCTCCCGGCCTCGGTCTTCTTCGGCCTCCTCCTGGTGGGTGCCGACATGACCCAGCGCGCGGCCGGCGTGCCGGCCAACATGGTCCTCGTCCTCCAGGGCGTCATCATCCTCGCCATCGTCTCGGCGAAGACCTTCCTCGACAACCCGTACGCACAGGAGCGCGCCCTGCGGTGGCTGGGGCGCCTGCGCCGCGCCCCGGCCGACGCGGAGGGCACACCATGAGCGTGGCGCCGATGATCGACGACGTGCTCTCGCTGGGCGTGCCCTTCTCGGTGGCGCTGCTCATCGCCGCCCTGGGCGAGATGTTCAACCAGCGCGCCGGGGTGTTCAACCTGGGGTGCGACGGCGTCATGAGCATGGGCGCCTTCCTCGCCTTCGTGCCGCCCCATCTCCTGCGCGAGAGTGCTCTGGCCGGCTATGCGCCGCTCCTCGGCTTCGTCGCCGCGGCGGCCGTCGGCGTCCTCTTCGGGCTCCTCTTCGCGCTGGTGACGGTCACCTTCCGCGCGCCGCAGGGCATCGCCGGCATCGGCCTGCAGATGCTGGGCTGGGGCGTGGCGGGCACGCTCTTCAGGCACTTCGTGGGCGGGGTCACCGGCGTGGAAGGCGTCAGCACCTGGCCCATCCCCGGCCTCTCGCACATCCCCTTCCTGGGGGAGGTGCTCTTCAGCCACAACCCGGTGGTCTACCTCGCCTACCTGGCGGTGCCGGCGAGCTGGCTGCTTCTCTTCAAGACGCCCTGGGGCCTGCGGGTGCGGGCGGTCGGAACCCACCCCCGCGCCGCCGACACCATGGGCATCCCGGTTGCGCGCGTGCGCTTCCAGGCGCTCATGGTGGGCGGCGCCATGGCCGGGCTGGGGGGCGCCTACCTCTCGCTCTGTCAGGCGAAGATGTTCGCCGACGACCTGGTGGCGGGGCGCGGCTTCATCGCGGTGGCGCTCGTCTACTTCGGCCGCTGGTCACCCTGGGGCATCGCCGGCGGAGCGCTGCTCTTCAGCCTCGCCCAGACGCTGCAGCTCTCCATCCAGGTGCAGGGCATCCAGTTCCCCTACGAGCTGGCGGTGATGCTGCCGTACGTGCTCGTCATCGTGGTGCTGGCGCTGGCGCGACGCTCGCGCATGCTGGGCCCGGCCGCGCTGGGGAAGCCGTTCGACCGGGAGGTGAGGGTGTGACGGACCGTGATGAACGCTTCCTGCGGCAGAGCTTCGAGGTGGCGCGGCGCGCGCGCACCCACGGGAATCACCCCTTCGGCTGCCTGCTCGTCTCGGCCGAGGGCGAGGTGCTGCTGGAGCAGGAGAATGGCTTTCTCCCCGACCGCGACATGACCGGCCACGCCGAGCGCCTCCTCGCCACCCGCGCGTGCAAGACCTTCGACGCGCCGAAGCTGGCCGGCGCCACGCTGTACAGCTCGGCCGAGCCGTGCGCCATGTGCGCCGGCGCGCTCTACTGGGCGGGGGTGGGGCGCGTGGTGTATGGCCTTTCCGAAAAGGGCCTGCTCGCGCTCACCGGCGCCCACCCAGAGAACCCCACCCTCGACCTCCCCTGCCGCGCCGTCTTCGAGGCCGGGCAGCGCAAGGTGGAGGTGGTGGGGCCACTCCTCGAGGGGGAGGCGGCGGAGGTTCACCGGGGGGCCTGGGCCACGGCGAGATCCTGAACGGCAAGCCTTCAGCGATGCACGGACGCATCGCGTCCGAGGCTAGGCTCCAAACGTCCGGCGTGCAGCGGGCGCGCCCGGTCTGCCGGGCCGCAGGGCGGCGGCCCTCCTGCGTCGTCGAGCGACGAGACATCCTCATGTCCAAACGCGAGCAGCCCCGCACCCCCTCGGCGCCCTTCCACGCCCCGTTCTCTGGCCTCGCCGACCGGCTGGGAATCGACCCCGCATCCCTTCCGAGCGCCGAGACTCCGCCGACTCCAGAGAAGGCGGACCCACCCCCCGCGCGCGCCGTGGTCCGCCTGGAGCGCAAGGGGCGCGGCGGCAAGGAGGTGACCCTGGTGGAGAAGCTGGCGCTCCCGCCCCGGGAGCTCGCCCGCTGGCTCTCCGAGCTCAAGGGCGCGCTCGGCTGCGGAGGCGTCGTCGAGGGCGAGGCGCTGGTGCTGCAGGGCGACCAGCGGGAGCGGGTGAGGGCGCTGCTGGCGAAGCGAGGGGTGAGGAAGATCGCGGTCGGATGATAGAAGCGTGGGCACCATGACCATCGAGGCGATCATCTTCGACATGGACGGGGTCATCGTGGAGTCCGAGCCCGTCTGGAACACCTGCCGCGTGGAGCTCTCCGCGGCCTACGGCAAGCAGTGGGGCGAGGAGGACCAGCGCAGCGTGATGGGCAGCTCCACCGCCCACTGGGCGAAGGTGATGCGCGAGCGGCTGGCCCTGCCCATGTCCGACGAGGCGGTCATCGACGAGATGCGGCGGCGGATGATCGCCCACTTCGACGCGCACCTGCCGGTGCTCCCGGGAGCGGTGGAGGCGGTGAAGCTCGCGTCGAGCGCCTACCCCGTGGCGCTCGCCTCCGGGTCGATGTCGGCGCTCATCTCCTACGTGCTCCGCGCCACCGGCCTCGAGGAGGTGCTGAAGGTGGTCGTGCGGGGCGACGACCTCGCGCGAGGGAAGCCCGCCCCCGACATCTACCTCGAGGCGGCGCGCCAGCTCGGCGTCGAGCCCGCGGCCTGCGTGGGCGTCGAGGACTCGGCGCACGGGGTGATGTCCCTGCGCGCGGCCGGAATGAAGGTCATCGTGGTGCCGAGCCCCTACCCGCTCAAGGAGGAGGTGCTCTCCCTCGCCGACCTCCGCCTCCAGAGCCTCGAGGCCTTCACCCTCGAGCGCATCGCCCAGCTCTGAACTCTAGATTCCGCTCGCCGCGTACATCCCGCGCTGGCGGGCCGAAATGCAGGCGTGGGCGATCGACGTCTCGTCCACGAAGCCCACGATGCGTCCCTCGGCATCGATGGCCGGGAGCTCGCGCACCCCCTGCGCCAGCATGGTCTCGAATGCCTTTCGCAGATCGCCGTCGTGGCGGAGTGCCACTGGCGAGCGCATCACGTCCGAGGCGTTCGCCACCCCGGCCAGCTCGGGCTGGGAGGCGAGGCTGATGAGGTCCTCGAGGGTGATGATCCCGACCAGCCTCCCCTCCGCCACCACCGGAAAGACCTCCTGCCGGCGCTCGTTGGAGAGCACGCCGAGAAGCTCGGTGGCGCTGGCGCCCGGCGCGAAGCTCGAGTAGGGCGAGGTGTCGAGCGGCACGTCCTTCACCGAGACCCCCTCCAGCGCGTCGGCGAGCTTCGGCTCGTGCAGCCGCACCCCGTCCTGCTCCAGCAGCGCCTCGTAGATGGGCGTCGGCTGGAAGTGGCGCGCGATGCCGTAGGCCAGCGTGTTGGCGATCATGAGCGGGAGGATGAGCGAGTACTCGCCGGTCATCTCGATGATGATGAGCACCGAGGTGATGGGCGCCCGGATGATGCCGGCGAACACCGCGCCCATGCCCACCAAGGCGAAGGCGCCCATCGAGTAGGTCGAGTGGCTGAGTACCGCCGAGTCGAGCGCGCCGATGGCGCCGCCCGCCATGCCGCCGATGAAGAGGGCCGGGGCAAAGATGCCGCCGGCGCCGCCGCTCGAGTAGGAGAAGACCGTGGAGGCGAGCTTCATCAGGGAGAGCGGGATGAGCACGCTCACCGCCATCTCCCCGGCGAGCGCCGCGTCGAGGGTGGTGTAGCCGCCGCCGGTCACGCCGTGCGCCTTCCAGGCGAGGAAGGCCAGCACGGCGAGCGCGCCGGTGACGAAGCCGCCCACCCCCGGCTGCGCCCAGCGCGGGACCTTCCGCGTCCCCCTGAACCAGGAGCGCAGCCTGAGCAGCGACTCGGTGAAGGCGAGCGCCAGCCCTGCGGCCACCAGGCCCAGCAAGACGTACATGACGAGCGACGAGAGGTGCTCGAGCCCGTACTGGTGCTTCACCGTGAAGACGGGGTGCGCGCCGAGCACGCTCCGCTCGACGATGGCGGCCAGCGCCGCCGCCACCACCACGCCGGACAGCACCGTCTGATCCAGGGTGCCCACCACCTCCTCGATGGTGAAGGTGACCGCCGCGATGGGCGCGTTGAAGGCGGCAGCGATACCCGCAGCGGCGCCCACCGGCAGCAACCGGCGGAGGCTCTCCGGCCCGAGTCGCGCCATCCTCCCGATGAAGCTCGCCACCCCGGCGCAGATCTGGACGGTGGGGCCCTCGCGCCCGAGTGACGAACCGGTGCCGATCTGCAGCGCCGAGATGAAGAACTTCCCCACGGAGTCGCGCAGCCGGAGCGCACCGCCCCGACCCGCGTACGCCGCCTTCACCTGGGGGACGCCGCTGCCGCGCGCGTTCGGGACGTAGTAGTGAAGCACCGCGCCCGAGAGGAGACCGCCCAGCGTGGGTACGAGGATGGTGAGCGCGATCCAGCTGTGGCCCGGCGCAGCGAGCGCCCTGTCGATGGCCAGACTGCTGATGACGTTGATGAGCAGGTGAAAGCCCACCGCGGCGAGTCCGCTCGCCGCACCGATGACCAGGGTCAGGGCGAAGAGGCGCTGGCGCTCGGTGGGCGAGAACTGCGCCAGCCCCTCCGGCACGTGAAGGAGGTTGGGCAGCCAGCGGCGCCGGGTGGTCGCGGTGACCTTCGACGCCGGCGAGTCGTCTTGCGGGTCGAGTTCTGGATCGAGGTCGGGCGTCATGGATGGGCTGGAGGGTCGGCCCCTGCCGCGCCGCGCCAAACATCACCCACGGGCACAACGGACGAACACCGCCCACCTGCGGCACACATAGCAGGCGATCGGGATGGTGTCATCCGGCAGGCCGAACGCCCCCGACCGCCCGGCCGGTGCCGAGCGAAACCCACCGCAAAGCGCGAGCGGGAACCGGATGCGCAAAGGCGCGGGTGAAGCTCGGACGGTCCGGTGGGGCGAAGCCGAGGGCCGGGTCGGGCGCGCGCAAGGTGACCGCCGCGTGCGCCGCGCGTTCGCTCGGTCCGGGGCCTTCTCGCTTGACCGAGGTGCTTGGCAGGTCATCGAGATTTTACACCACCCGTATGAAGCCCCCCCACTCGGGAACCGTCGCCGTCGCCGGGGAGCGATTATTCGGCCGCTCAGTTTCGACCAAACCCGCCGAGGAGGAAGAGCGATGCGCAAGGCATTCGTGCTGATGGCGATGGTGGCCATGGGCTGTGGAAGCAGCAACGACAACGGTGGGAGCGCTACCAAGACGGCCACCCCCACCTTCTCTCCGGCCGGCGGCAGCTACACCTCCGCACAGTCGGTGAGCCTCTCGTGCGCGACGGCTGGCGCCTCCATCTTCTACACGACCGATGGGTCGACGCCGACCGCCAGCTCCGCGCTTTACGCCACGCCGATCACCGTGGCGAGCACCACCACCATCAAGGCCATCGCCACCTCTGCCGGGCGCACCAACAGCAACATCGCCACGGCCACCTACACCATAGGCTCGAGCGGCGGTCAGACGACCTTCGATGCGCTCTGCAGCGGGGCCAACACCACCGTCACCGGCCTCCTCACCACCTGCGCCAAGGCGAACCCCGACCTCATCAGCTCGCTCGGCGCGCAGTTCGGCGACGCTGGCCTCCTGGACTGTACCAGCACGCAGCGGGACATCACCGCCGGTCGCATCACCTTCGATTCGGCCAAGGGTTCGGCCTGCGTGTCCGCGTACGGCGCGCTGAGCTGTAGCGACCTCGCCGCCGGCGCCTTGCCCACCGCCTGTGACCAGGTCCTCGTCGGGACCGTCGCCAATGGCGGTGCCTGCTACGTGGACGACGAGTGCGCGGCCGGCTGGTGCGACGCCTCGTCCACGGCCTGCCCTGGAACATGCGTGGCGTTCGCCCAGGTGAACGAGTCGTGCGCGAGCGCGACCTGCGCTGCTGGCCTGGAGTGCGACGGCAGCGTCTGCAAGACGCCCTCCGCCGCGGGCGGGGCGTGTCCTTGCCTCGGAAACCTCTGGTGCGACACCTCGAACGGTGCGCCCGGGACGTGCCGGGCCACTCAGACGAGCGGCGACTGCACGCCCGGCAGTGGCGCCTGTGCCTACGGCCATGTCTGCGCCGGCACGCCGTCCACCTGCCAGGCGCTGGTGGGCCTGGGTGGCGACTGCACCGCGGGCTCCGAGCTCTGCGGGCTGGGCTACACCTGCGACGCCACCACCCTGAAGTGCGTGAGCTGGCCCAAGCTCGGGGAGGACTGCACGTCGATTCCCACCTGCATCGGAAGCTACTGCGACGCGGCGGGTACGGGAAAGTGCTTGGCCTACAAGGCGCTCGGCGCGCAATGCAACTGGCCAGCGGACCTCCTCGCCTGCGCTCCCGGCTCGACGTGCGATCAGGCCACCGCCACCTGCGTCGCCGCGACCTCGATGAGCTGCGAGGTCCCATGATCCTCCGCCTCCTCGTCGGGGGGTGAGGATCGGGGGCGGCGCCCGGGTCGGGCGCCGCCCTTCCTCGTGGGGCATGCTCCTGATCCCGCCCATGGCTCCTCGCCGAGGTCCTTCGGAAGGGCTCCGGACCTCGCCGGAAGAGCACACCCCAGCCAATTTGGGTTGCATGCTTTACTCCTGTTCGGAGTTCATGTACGAGACGCCCTCCCAATCCAACTCCTGGCGGGGCAGAGCGGTTAATTCAACCGCTCTCGAACAGAGAAGAAACGAGTTCTACCGTACATGGCTTCTGGTACCGTGAAGTGGTTCAATGATGCGAAGGGCTTCGGCTTCATCACGCAGGACAGCGGTGGCGAGGACGTCTTCTGCCACCACACTGCCATTCAGGCGGACGGCTTCCGCACGCTCGCCGAGGGTCAGAAGGTGGAGTTCGACGTGACCAAGGGCCCGAAGGGCCTGCAGGCCGCGAACGTTCGCCCCGTCTAGCCCTTCAGAATCGTTGCACACCAGGAGCCCGGCCTCTTCGAGGTCGGGCTCTTCGCGTTTTGCGCCCCGCGGGTGGGGCAGGAGTGGGTGAGCGCCACGTCCCGCGGCGCGCAAGGACCCCACTCCGTGAGTCTTCGGTGGCTGACTTCAGGGAGAGAAGGGCGATGGCCACGAGAAAAGCAGGTCTTGAAGCCGTTCCCAGTGCTGCTGGACAGGGCCAGCCCTGTTCGACCAAAGCAGCAGCCGAACGCGTGCGCTTCGCGGGCGCGTATCGAACGCTCGCCCTTCTCGGCCGGGCCGGGGAGGTCAGTCTTGGTGCCGTAAAGGGGTCAAAGGTCCCTGTCGCTTGACACGGGCATCACACCGCACCCGAACGGTCGTCCGTTCGTCCGGCCCATCGCGGAGCAATTCACACATCCGGGCCGCGGGGTCTCCTCCTTGCAGACGCTCCCACCAGAACCGGATAGGATGCACCTCGGCACTCGGTCCCGGGGGGGGCTTGCGGTGGGTGGAGCGACTTGGACAAAGCCCGCTCTTGGACCTGCTGGTCGAGGAGTCGGGCGTGGGGCGGCGCCATGACGGCCTTCTCGTTCAACGCGGCCCCTGGCGAGAGTGTCTCCGACCTCTGCCTCGGTTCGGGTGGCATGGCCTCCGCCCTGCGCGACCCCGACCCTCTTCTCGTCCTCCCCGACTACAGGGCCGGGGTACTCATCACCGCGCCGGAAGGTGCGGCGGGGTGGTCGGGCTGGACGCCCTGAATGGCGCGGCCAGGGCGGATTGGGTCGTTCCGTGTCTCGCCGCAAGGTGAGCTTGTGTCTGTGGACGACGCAGCCGCGCACATCGCAAGCTTCAACACCCCCGAAGCGGTCCTCGCGGCGGTAAGCCCGGCTCCCTTCGATGTCGTTGGGGCACGTGCGCGAAGGTTTGAGGGGACGGTCGCCCCCTACTCCTTCGAGCACGAGTGGCGGGATCCCCTCCGGAGAAGAGCGACGTGCGCGGCTAGTCTTGTTACCCGTGCTCGCCCTCGACGGCGAGGGCGAGTTCGACCACTTCGATGGGATCATCGAGGAACTGGCGAAACCGAGGGCGTCGCGTGATCCCTCTTCGACGATGGGACTCGTCGAGAGCTTCCTGGAGGGGCTGCCGAACCCCGCCTTCGTGAAGGACGAAAAACACCGCTGGGTGCTTCTCAACGCAGCTTTCTGTGACCTCATGGGGTATGAGCGCGGCGAGTTAATCGGAAAGTCCGACCTCGACTTCTACCCGCCCCAGGAGGCGCGGGCCTTCTGGGCCACCGACGATGAGGTCTTCGCCGAGGCCGGCGTCAAGGAGAATGAGGAACACTTCACTGACGCGTCCGGGCGCGTACGCACCATCATCACGCGAAAGACCTTGCACACGGACGGGCACGGTGGGCGGCTCTTACTCGGCGTCATCACCGACATCACGGACCGAAAGCGCGCAGACGAGTCCCTGCGCGAGAGTGAAGAGCGCTTCCGCATTGCCTTCCAGACCAGCCCTGATTGGGTCGACATCAGCCGCTTCAACGACGGTGTCTACCTCGCCGTCAACGAGGGCTTCCTAGAGTCCACCGGATGGAGTGAAGTTGAGGTTCTCGGACGGTCATCACTCGACATCAAACTCTGGGACGACCCGGCCTCTCGCGACCGAATAGTCGAGACCGTTGGGAGACAAGGATACGCCGAGAACGTGGAAGTTCGCTTCCGCGCGAAGAACGGTCGGCTGGTGCTTGGCCTCGTGTCGGCGCGCCCTATACAGATCGATGGCGAGTCGGTGCTCCTCTCCATGACCCGGGACATGGGTGACTGGAAGCGCGCACTGGACGAGATCAGGGAAAGCGAGACGCGCCTCCGCGCTTTCGTAGAGTCCGACGTCATCGGCATCCTCTTCGGCGACGTGGACGGGCGCGTGTACGACTGCAATCGCGAACTGGCGCGCATCATCGGCCGCAGCCATGAGGACGTCCTGGCCGGGAAAGTCAGTTGGGTCGACATCACGCCCCCGGAGGACCTGCCGATCGATGAGGCGGCGCTGGCGGAAGCAGCGGCGACTGGCCGTTGCCGACCGTACGAGAAGCACTACCTCCGGCCAGACAGCACGTTGGTTCCGGTGCAGGTGGGTTACGTCCTGCTGGAACCCGATCGGCACAAGTCGGTGGCCTTCATCCTCGACATCACCAATCGCACGCGGGTCGAGGAGGCGCTCAGGGAGAGCCAGGCGACGCTCGATCTCGCGTTACGCTCAGCACAGATGGGCACGTGGCAGTGGGACGTGGTGGCCGACAGACGCCGTTTTGATGATCAATCGTGCAGGCTGCTGGGGTTGAGCCCCGCGACCTTCAGCGGGTCAGCTGCTGAGTTCTTTGCAGTTGTACACCCAGACGACCGTGAGAAGCTCCGCGAGGCCGCAGCCCGGGCGATTGAGGAAGGCGCGCCCTATGACCCCGAGTACCGAACGGTCTGGCCGGATGGGAGCATCCACTACGTCTGCGCGCGCGGTGGGATAGCCCGAGACCCCGCAGGTCGTCCACTAAGACTTGATGGCATCGTCTGGGACATCAGCGAGCGCCGGTGGGCCGAGGAGGCGCTGCGTCGGAGTGAAGCGTTCTTTCGTTCCGTCCTTCAGATCTCAACCGACTTCTGGAGCGTCCTCGACTCGGAGGGGCGCTATAAGTACTTGAGCAGCGGCTCGAGCTCGGTCGTCGGGTGGACGGAACAGGAGTTGCTTGGCCAAGCCGCGACAGAACGGGTCCATCCCGGTGACCTTGATCGGGTCCGCGCATCCCTGGCCGATGTCTTCGCTGCGCCCGGCCGAATCGGTCGGGTTACCTATCGCTATCGCCATAGAGATGGTTCATGGCGCGTCCTGGACACCATGGCGCGTAACCTGTTCCATGATCCCAACGTGCGAGGCGTGGTTGTCAATCGGCGAGACGTGACCGACCAGCGACACGCGGAGGAGCAGTTCCAGCAGTCGCAAAAGCTGGAGAGCGTCGGGCGGCTCGCCGGTGGGATCGCACACGACTTCAACAACCTGCTCACCATCATCCAGAGCTGCTCGGAGTCATTGAAGGACGATGTTGCGGCTGGATTGCCGGCGCAAGGGGACTTGATCGACGAGATCCACGCAGCAGGGAAGCGCGCCGCCGAGTTGACTCGTCAGTTGCTCGCATTCGCACGCAAGCAGGAGATCGCGCCGGTTACCCTCGACCTCAACACGGTGGTGCGTGGGACCGAGAGGCTCCTGCGCCGCGTACTGGGCGAGGATGTGGAGCTCCTCGTGGATGCACGAGCTCTCTGGAACGTACGCTGTGATCCGGGCCAGGTCGAGCAAGTCATCCTGAACCTGGCCGTGAATGCTCGCGATGCGATGCCCGGAGGCGGCAGGTTCGTCATTGCGACGAGCAATGTCCACGTCGACTCAGACTCAGACCAGGCCGCCCAGTTCCCCGTGGAGCACCCGGGCGACTTCGTCATGCTGGTCCTTCGTGACTCGGGCACGGGGATGTCGCCGGAAGTGAAGGAGCATGCGTTCGAGCCGTTCTTCACGACGAAGCCGCAGGGAGCGGGGACCGGGCTGGGCCTTGCGACGGTCTACGGAATCGTCAAGCAGAGCGGTGGCCACATCAATCTGACCAGCGAACTTGGCGAAGGCACTGTCTTCCAGATCTTCTTTCCTCGGACGCTGGACACAGTCGTGGCGGGCGTGCCGTCGCCATCATCGACTACGACGGGAGGAACCGAGTCAATCCTCGTCGTCGAAGACGATCCTGGGGTGCGCGAGGTGACGGTCCGATCACTTCGGGCCGCGGGATACCGCGTACTCATCGCGGCAAGCGGGCGAGATGCGCTCCACATGGACCTTGGAGAACTCAGGCAAGTCCATCTTGTCGTCACCGACGTCATCATGCCGGGGCTCGATGGGCCCTCGATGGTGAAGCAACTGGTCCAGCGTTGCTCGAACCTGCGGGTTCTCTACGTCTCGGGGTACACCCAGGACGCCCTCGCTGAACGCAGTGTGCTCGGGCCCGGCTTCGAGTTCCTGCACAAGCCTTTCACGCCGTCGTCGCTCCTCACGCGGGTGCGGGCCGTACTCGACCTACCCTGAGGCGCTCTCCTGACCAGCCCCCCCCCCGGCAGACGTGGGGCTCCTCCGGCCACTGAGGAATCGGGTCGGGCTGCTCGAGGCCGGAGAGGTACGACGCCTCGAAGAAGTACGCCCCTCGTGGCCGTTGTGCTGCTATCTCTGGCGCCCACCAGCATTCCCGCGCCCTCTGCGCCGCTGCCGCCGCCCTCGCCGTCATGCTCGTCACGCCGGTGGTGGCGGCGGCCAGCAAGCGGCGCGGCGCGGAGGAGACGACGTTCGTCAGCGAGAGCTACGGCTGTGCCTCGACGCCGCCCTTCCCGGCGGCGCTCCAGTGGGGAGGGCGGCGCAGATCCCCGGTGAGCTTGCGCCTGGCACCCCTATCAGGCCCCTGCGTCCACGGGCCGGGCCGACCGTGGAGGCCCGCGGGAGGCGGTCGACCTGCGGCCCCGTTGCCGGGAACGCAGAAGCCCGACGCCGGCGGTCACGCGTGCGGAGCCCACGCACACGGCCTGAGCTCGAGGTACTCGAAGGTGCAGGCGAACCGCTCGCCCACGGGGCTGCAGGCGTAGGCGCCGGCGGAGAGCTCGGCGGGGCAGCCGTGCAGGTGCGCGACGCGGAGCTGCTGCCAGCGCGAGCCGTCGGGAGCGCACTCGACGAGGAAGTCGTCACCGCGGCGGCTGACGCGGTAGGACATGGCGCGGACCTCCGAGCCGACGTCCTGGGTGGCCCAGTCCGACCACCCCAGGTTCGTCACCACCGAGCCGAGCCGGCCGTGGCGCTCGTCCTCGTACTCGACGGAGCACTTGAGCCACTGCTCCGGCCCGGCGCGGACCATGAGGCCGCACTGATCGTACTGCGCGCGCGGCGTCCAGCGGGCGCGCGTCTCGATGGTGAAGTCGCCCGCGATCGGCAGGCGGAAGAGGTGGCCGTCGTCGCGGCGGAAGCCATAGTGGGTGCGCTGCCAGAAGTCGGTCCTGGCGCCGGTGAGCACGTGAAGCCCCTCGGCGAGGCGGACCTCGGGCGGAGGGTTGAACCAGCTCCCCCTGGCGTCCAGCGGGGCGATCTGGAAGTCGAGGCGGAGGGGGAGCTCGGGGCGCGCAGTGTCCATGTCGCCGCCTGGCTTAGCCTGGGCGGCTTGAGCTCGCCTCGGTTCCGCTACCGAGCATGGCGCCTCAGGGGGCGCTGCGGGCGGTGTCCCGACCTGCTGTCCTCCCGCGGCCCTTGATTGGCGTGACCCGTGCGCCGCTCACCGTGGCCGGACCCCTCGCACAGTCGGTCCCCCCGTCGGCCCGGGGCCGGGGCTCGAAGCCTCGCGCCGCCCTGCCGGCGAGGAGCCTGAGCAGTCCCTCGCGATCGCAGGAGGGCGTACCCCGGCCGAACCACTCGTCGAGGTCGAGACTGAACGCCTCCTCCGCGGTGGCGATCTCCCGGAGCCCCTCGGCCGCGAGCAGGTCCACCAGTTCGCCAGGAGTCAGGTTCCGGGTGTGGGTCGTGTCGCGGGCACGCTCCACCTCCTGGTGCCAGGCAGCGCATGCAGGGTCGGTCGTGTGGTCGCAGACCACGAGTGGACCACCGGGACGGAGGTGCGCTCTGATCGCCCGCACGACGTGGCCCGCCTCCAGGAACGCTTCGGCCACCAGGCCCCGGCCACACCCCGCGTCGAGGACCCTCGACCCTGGCGGAAGCGCGGCGAACTCGACCAGCCTGCGCAAGGGGGCCGGATCGCTTTGCACCGGCGCACGCTCGAACTTCTCGGCCTGGCCATCGAAGGCGCGGCGAAGCTCCTCGTCGTGCGCGGTGCGGACTTCAGAGCGGCGAGGTACCGGTTCTTGCTCGCCTGCACGGAGGTGACCTTAGCGTGTGAGAGCGCCAGTCTTCGGGTCACGCACCATACGCGAAGTGACCCTGCCCTGGACGAGGTCGGTCAGGAACCCCTCCACATCGCGCTGCGTGAACGTGTCGAGGGAGGCTTACATGGCACAATATGCATTAGGTGTGCCGCGATAACGAACAGAAGCGCTCACATACGCCCTATTCGGGTCACCTGGCCGCTCACTAAGCACCTTATTTTGTTAGCCGACACCCGGACTTGAACCGGGGACCTACTGATTACGAATCAGTTGCTCTACCAGCTGAGCTATGTCGGCGAAGGCGGGGCGTTCTAGCACCGCGAGGCGGGTCTTTCAAGCGAACGGCGCGGCCAGACGCCAGCTCCGCCACGCAGCGCCCTTGCACGGCGTAGCCCGTGGGGGTCGCGCAGCGCGCCACGCCCCTGGTTAATCCATGGCCGCGGGTCTCGGGTGACGCGCAGGTGCTCGCGGACCGCTGCCGGCCGGCGCACCGGCCCGTCCTGCACCCTCGAAGCACAGCGGCCCCACAGGGCCCCAGGAGATCCGATGAGCTTCCCGAGCACCGTCGTCGTCGCCGCCTCGTTCACCCTCCTCCTCGCCGCCTCGGCGGCGCGCGCCACCCCGTTCGACGTGAAGCCAGGCCGGTGGGAGACGACCACCGTTACCCACATGAAGGGCGTGCTCATCCCGGAGGGGCAGCTCGCGAAGATGACCCCGGAGCAGCGGGCGCGGGTCGAGGAGGCCATGAAGTCGCAGCACGATAGGAAGAGCACGCACGCCTCCTGCGTGACGAAGGAGGAGCTCGAGCGGGCGTTCCTGCCGGACGAGGACGAGGAGGACTGCAAGCACACGGTCGTCTCGAGCAGCGCCACGAAGCAGGAGGTGGTGGTGGAGTGCACCGGCGAGACGAAGAGCAAGCGCACCATGCGCTTCGAGGCGCTCTCGCCGGAGCGGGTGAAGGGCACATTCGCGATCGTGGCCGGGAAGGGCCAGGCCACGGTCGACTTCACCGGCAGGTGGCTCTCACCGGATTGCAAAGAAGAGGAGGACGGCGACGAGAAGTGAGGTTCGTCCGCCGCCGGGTCCCGCGAGGTCGAAGGGGGGTTCGGGCTCGCGTGAGGGGCCACGGGCGGATGTTCACGCTGAGGCAGGGTCGCGGCAGTCCCACCCCCGAGGCGCGGTGGCCGCGCGTCCGCGTTGCGACGCCGCGGCTTCAGACTACCTTGCGTCATGCTCGCGGCCGCTGCTCTCCTCGCCACAGTGGCGCTCTCGGCGGCGCAGCCGGAGAAACCCTGGAACGGAAGTGCCAGCCTGGGCCTCCAGGCGGTGGGCGGCAATGCGAGCAGCTTCAGCGTCAACCTGGCCGCCACTGCCGAGCGGCGCTGGACTCGCTGGATCGCCAGCGGCCGGACCTGGGCTGCGTATGGCGAATCGCAGCCGGCGGGCGCCGACCGCACCGAGGTGGGGGCCGCCAACGCGGGGCTCTTCCTGCGCCTCGAGCTCCGGCTGAACCCGCGCCTCGGCACCTACGCCCTCGCCGGCCTGGAGACCGACCACGTGAGGAGCATCGAGGCGCGCTTTTCCCAGGAGCTCGGCCTCAGCTACGCCCTCCTCGACCAGGAGGAGGGCGACCGGCAGCTCCACCTCCGCACCGACCTCGGCTTCCGCATCACCGAGGAGCAGCGCTTCCAGTACTTCCCCGTGGCGGCGCGGGTGGAGCCGCGCGGCAACCTCATGACCGCTCCCCGTTTCGCTGCCGCGTTTCGCTGCCAGCCGCAGAAGGGGCTCGCGCTCACGCAGGACCTGGAAGTGCTTCCGGCCCTGGGCGAGACGCGCGTGCTGGTGAACGCCCTCACCAAGCTCACCGTGCGGATGGTCGGCCCGCTGGCGGTGGGCTTCACCCTGGGCGTACAGGTCGACTCGGAGCCCCCGCCGCCCAAGGGCTCGTGGGACACCACCGCCGGGCTGACCCTCGACGTCTTGCTGTGACCGGCGCGCCCGGCCACGCCCCCTCCAGCGGTCCTCGGGGGCGAGTCGGGGGTCCTCCTCCTCACCCGGCGGAGCCCGCAGGGCGCGGCCTGCGCCTTCGCCGCCCGCCTGCACCGGCCACCGGCTCGTAGAGCGCGCGCGGCAGGAGCCGCAGCGCCTGGGCGATGGCGGCGAGACCGGGCGGAAAGACGACGGTGGGCCGCCCCCGCGAAATCCCCCGGGCCATGACGCGCACGGCGTCGTCGAGCTCCTGCAGGAAGGGCATCGGGAAGCGGTTCTTCTCGGTCATGGGCGTCTTCACGAAGCCCGGGTAGATGGTGACGGCGCGCACGCCGGTACCGGCGAGGTCCACCCGGACGCTCTCCATGAACGTGTGCAGCGCAGCCTTGCTGGCGCAGTAAGCGCCGTGGCCGGGCAGGCCGCGGAAGGCGGCCAGCGAGGCGACGGCCGCCACCGTCCCGGCTCCCCGGGCCACCATGGCGGGCAGGGCCGCCGCCACCGTGACGCAGGCGGCCGAGACGTTGAGGTCGAGGACGCGCTTCACCTCGCGCCAGTCGGCCCGGCGGGCCGGGGTGGTGGCCGCCGTCCCGGCGTTGGCGATGACGAGGTCGAGTGCGCCGGCAGCCTCGGCCTCCGCCCGGGAGATGGCCCCCGCCAGCGCCTCGGCGTCGGTCGCGTCGAGCGGCACCGGCACCACCCGGCCACCGACGCCCGAGGCCGCCGCAGCCTCCGAGGCGAGCGCGTCGAGCTCCGCCTCGCGGCGCGCCAGCGCATACACCACCGACCCCTCTCGCGCGTAGTGAAGGGCGAGCCCCCGCCCGAGCCCGCTCGACGCACCGGTGATGAGCACCCTCTCGAACCGCGGTGGTCCCATGTCCCCTCCCCTTCGCATCTGCCGCCCTGCGCAGCCGGCCAGCGCGCCGGCGTCCTGCTCCCGCGCCCGCTTGTCCGCGGAGGCCGTAGCCGGACCACACTCTACGCGCTGGGCTCGCCCTGGCCGGCCGATTCGTCCCGCCAGACGACCCCGCGAAATGGATCGCCGCAGGCGGCTGGGGTAAACCCCCGGTGTCGAGAACGGCGAAACCCGTCCGGCACCAGGAGGCGGCACATGCGAGCAGGCCGGCGAGAATCCGCGTCGCGTCGTTCCACCGTCTACACCGACGCCATGGAGACCTTCAACAGGGCGGCCAATCTCATCGGCATGCACCCCCGGGTGCGGCTCGAGCTGGAGGAGCCCGATTTCGAGCACATCTTCCACGTCACGCTCGACGTGCGCGATCGGCTGGTGCCCATCCCCGCCGGCCACGCCGACGCGCGGCGCTACCACGACCTCCCCCCCTCCTCGCTCAAGGCGGCCGACGCGCTGGAGCCGCTCGCCAACGGCGATTTCGTGCTGCACCGCCAGGCGCTCCTCTCCGCCGACATCACGGTGCGCGAGGGAGTGATCCGCATCGGGGAGCGCGGGCTCTTCCACATGGTGAAGGGCCAGCCCCGCAAGTTCAAGGCCTACCGGATCCAGCACAACCAGGTGCGGGGGCCCTTCAAGGGCGGCATCCGCTTCCACAAGGACGTCTCGCTCGACCTCTTCAAGGCGATGGCGGCCGAGATGACCTGGAAGACCGCCATCGTGGACATCCCCTTCGGCGGCGCCAAGGGCGGTATCCGCATCGACCCGCAGGCCTATTCGCGCGAGGAGATGGAGGCCCTCACCCTGCGCTACGTCTACAAGCTCAAGAACCTGATGGGCCCCTTCGTCGACATCCCCGCGCCGGACGTCAACACCAACCCGCAGATCATGGCGATGATGATGCGGCAGTACACCGACGGTGAGCGCTTCCGCCACGCGCTGCGCGGGGTGGTCACCGGCAAGGACGTGCGCATCGGCGGCTCGGAGGGCCGGATGAAGGCCACCGGGCAGGGGGTGGTCTTCTGCATCGAGGAGTGGGCGCGCGAGCGCGGGATGGCCCTGAAGGGCGCCCGGGTCATCCTCCAGGGCTTCGGCAACGTGGGCTCGGCCACCGGCGAGATCCTCTCCGCGCTGGGCGCCCGGATCATCGCGGTGAACGACGCCTACGGAACCGTTCACCGCGAGGAGGGCCTCGACATCCTGGCCCTCCAGCGCTGGGTGCACGAGAACCCCGAGAACCTCCGCCACACTGTGCTCGGCTTCCCCGAGGCCACGCCCATCTCCCAGGAGGACTTCTGGTCTCTGGACGCAGACATCGCCATCCCCGCGGCTCTGGGAGCGGAAATCGACGGCGCGGTGGCCGAGAAGCTGCGCGTGAAGCTGGTGGTGGAGGCGGCCAACGGCCCCACCACCCCCGAGGGCGACCACGTCCTCGCCGCCCGGGGAATCGACCTCATCCCCGACGTGCTCGCCAACGCCGGCGGTGTCACCGTGTCATACTACGAGTGGCTCCAGAACCAGCGCATGGAGCACTGGCTCGAGGCCGACGTGCTGGGCCGCCTGGAGCGCGCCATGAAGTCGAACTACGCCATCGTGCGCGACATCGCCCGCGACCGGCCCAGCGCCTCCGCGCTCCACGACTCGCGCCGCTACTGCGTGGGCCGTCCGGTCGACAGCCGCACCGCGGCCATGGTGCTGGCCCTGAAGCGCATCGAGGCCTACTACCTGCTCGTCGGCTTCAGCCAGTGAGGCTGAGCGCCGCGCTGGGAGGACGCCGCCGGCGCAACGGCGCGTGCGAGCTCGAGCCCTCGCCGATCGATCCCCCGGCGGCCGAAGGCGCGGCTCACCGCTCGTCGCTGCACACGGCTCTCATCACCTCCTCGCGGCGCCGCACGAGCATGCGCCCCGCCGCGGGCAGCGTGAGCCACCAGCCAGCGAGCGCGGCGAAGCTGAGCGCCGCCCAGGCCCAGGGGATGACCCACAGGGCGTCGAGGGTCACCGCCGCCAGGACCGGCAGGGCGAAGGCGCCGAGCGCACCCGAGGTGATGGCCGTGGCGGTGAGGGCCGACAGCGCCGAGGACGTGCCCGCCCGCTGGAAGCCGAAGGGCGCCGCCCAGGGCAGCACCGCGCTCGCCACGTTGCCGCACCCGTAGAGCAGGGGCGCGAGGCCCACCACGAGCAGCAGCGCCCCGGCCGAGCTCCAGCCGGGCGGCGGCCCGGCCACCGCCACCCAGGCGCTGGCCGTCGCGGCGAAGAGCATCAGGGTCCAGGCGAGGAGGGCCGCGTTCTTGGCGAGGAGCACCCGCTCCGGCCGCACCGGGGCGAGGAAGATCGCCCGCGCCCCACCGCGCTCCAGCCCGAGGGCGTTCGACCAGAAGGTCTGGAGGACGAGGTGCGCATAGGCGGCGATGGCGAGGAGCGGCAGCGCGGCGTAGAGTTCCGCGAGCGCGCCCTCGCGCGGGATGGGCACCTTCCACGCCCCCACCGCGGCCAGCGCCGGCAGCACGAGGAGGTACACGCGCGCTGCCGGGTGCCGGGCGAGGTAGCGCAGCTCCTTCTCGAGGAGCGGCCCCAGGCGGGCGAGCGGGCTCCGCGCCGAGGCGCCCACCTCGTCGGCCCGCGGGCCCGCCCGCCGCAGGGCGGCCTCGCCGCCGGAGCGCGCGGTGGCGAGGCCCTGCTGGAAGGCGAGCCACCCGGTGGCGAGGGCGGCGGCGAAGAGCGCGGCGATCCAGGGCAACGCGGCGAGCGACCTCCCGGCGTAGAGCGCCCGCGCCGCCTCGGTGGCGAGCGCGGGTGGATAGAGGAGCCAGCGAATCCGCGCCAGGGCACGCAGCGCGCCGTGCGCGGCGAGGCCACCCGAGGAGCCGGCCGCCACCAGCGCCACCCATCCCACCACCGCCCCCCCCACGGCCAGCTCGCGACCGAGCCGGCCGCGGCCGAGGCGGCCCACCAGCTCCTGGAGGAGCGCCACCAGCGAGACGGTGGCGGCGCCGAAGGCGATCACCACCAGGCCGAGGAGCAGCGCCCACGCCCCCGGCCGCGCCAGCGCCGCGCCAGCCGGAACGCCGGCCAGCACCACCAGCCAGAAGATGGAGAAGGGGTCGGCCACCAGGGCTGCGACGAGGCCCATGGCGTAGAGCCTGCCCGGCGGGAGGGGATAGACGAGGAGCCTGCGCAGGGCGAGCGCGTCGCGCTCGTGAACGGTGAGTCCTACCGCCGTCCAGGCCTGCCACAGGCCGAAGAAGGTGGCGCCCGCGGCGAGGCTGGCGGCGAGCCCGGTGCCGGCGCGCGCCGCCCGGTGGCTGCTCACCCCCACCAGACCCGCCATGGCGAGCCCGGCGGGCACCGCCATGGCGACGAGGAGGAGCTGGGCGATCCCCTCGGCCGTGCCGCGGCGGGTGCGCAGCGTCCGGCGCGCCAGCAGGAGCCGCAGCGCGAGCAGCTCGCGCAGGCCGGGGCGGCCTCGATCGGACGATGACCCGGGAAGAGCGCCCGGGGCGAGCAGCCGTCGCGCGTGGGGCTCACCCTCTTCGCCGGCCGGCCGCGGCGTCACGCTCACGGCGAGTCCCTCCCGCCCAGCCAGGAGAGGCCCGGCGCCACCGCCGGCGCCTCGCCCACCGCCCGGATGAAGCTCTCCTCCAGCGTGCCGCTGCGGCGGACCTCGTCGAGGGTGCCCTGCACGACCAGCCGGCCGCGGTGGATGATCCCGACGTGGGTGACGAGCCGCTCCACCACCTCCAGCACGTGGCTGGTGAGGAAGATGGTCACCGCGCCGCGGGCCACAAGCTCCTGCAGCAGCGCCCGGAGCCCGGCGACGGCCACCGCGTCGATGCCCTCGAAGGGCTCGTCGAGGAAGAGCAGGCGGGGTCCGTGGATGAGCGCACAGGCGAGGGCGAGCCGCTTGCGCGTGCCGTGGCTGCACTCCTGCACGAGCTTGCCGGCCTCGCGGCCGAGGTCGAGCGTCGCGAGGAGCTCCGCGGCCCGGCGGGCGGCCTCGCCTCGGGGGAGGCCGTAGAGCTGGCCGTGAATGCGGAGCTGCTCGGCGGCGGTGAGGCGCTCGAAGAGGTCGAGCCCGTCCGGCACCACGCCCACCTCCGCCTTCACGCGCAGGCCGTCGGTGGCGAGATCGCGGCCGAGCACGCGCGCCGTACCCGAGGTTGGCGCGAGCAGGCCGGTGAGCAGGCGGAGGGTGGTGCTCTTCCCGGCGCCGTTGGCGCCCAGGAAGCCGTAGAAGGCGCCCTCGGGCACGGCGAGGTCGAGGTCCTGCACCGCGGCCACGCCGTCGAAGTGGCGGGTGAGCCGGTGCGTCTCGATGGCCAGCGCGGCTTCCGTGCTCACGCTCCCCAGCGTACACGCTCCTCCGCCGCCCGGTCGTTCCCACCTCGCCCCACCCCGGCCACCGGTGCAGGCGTGGACGGCGCGCGGGCACCTGCGCATCATGCCGTCGCATGAACTTCGTCGAGCTCGCGCCCGCCCTGGTCCTCCTCTTCCTCGCTGCTCCGCGAGCCTCCGCCGCAGACTCGTTCGACGCGCTGGCCTCGCGCGCCCAGCGGCTCGACAGCCTGGGGCCGTTCCTCGAACGCTTCATCGGGGGCTGCGACGACCCCGGCACGCACGCCGAATGCGAGGGCAAGCTCGCCGCGCGGAGGCGCGACATGGGGCGGGAGACCTTCCTCGCGAGCGTGGGAGAGCAGACGCTCGACCTGGTGCGGGTGGAGCGGCACGGCGCCGGCCGCCGCTTCATCGTCACCCCCTTCATCGACGGGGGCGGGCTGGCGCTCACCCACGGGGCGCCCCGCCAGGAGGATGCGGCCGGTCACCCGCTCATCCCGCTCCTCGTGCTGGAGGGATCGCCGACGGGCCTCGACGACCTCGCCCTGGAGAGCGCGCTCCGCACCGGCCGCCTCGAGCTGGAGGTGGTCTTCCGGCCGGAAGCCGCCTGGAAGCTCCCGCGCAAGCGCGAGCGGGGCTTCTATGAAGGCGTGCGGGCGCGCTTCCTCGCGGTGAGGCTCGTCGAATCGCGGAGCGGGGAGGTGGTGGCGAGCCGGGTGTTTTGATCCCAGCCCGCGCTAGGGTTTCTCGCCCCCGAGCTTCACCGCGACGTACTGCGCCTGCTGCCCGCGGGCGACGCGCAGCACGGCGACCTGTCCGGGCTTCATCTTGCTGATGAGCCCCCGCAGCTGGTCGACGCTGGTGATCTGCTGGCGGTTCACCTCCAGGATGACGTCGTTCCGGCGGAGCCCTGCCGCGCCGGCGGGGCCGTCCGGGGTGACGCGGACCACCAGCACGCCCTCGTCGCTCGCCAGCCCAAGCTCCTTCACCGCCTGCGGGGTGAGCGGCGCGACCCGCAATCCAAGCTTCTCGTTGGCCGACTTCTGCTGGCCCTGGTCGTCGTCGCCGTCCGGATTCGCCTCGCCGCGCGCCAGCGCCTCCTCGTCGGGCCGCTGACCCACCGTCACCTCGATGTTCTTCCAATCGCTTCCGCGCAGGACGGTGAGGGAGGCCTTGCCGCCGGGGGTCACCGAGGCGATGGTGCGGGTGAGCTGACCCGAGCTCTCCACGGCCTTTCCGTTCACCGCCACCACCACGTCGCCGGGCTGGAGCCCGCCCTGCGCGGCCGGAGACTTGGGCATGACGGCCTGCACCAGCGCTCCCTTGGTGCCCGGCTTCATGCCGAAGCCCTGCGCCAGGTCCGGGGTGAGCTCACTCACGGTGACGCCGAGGAAGCCGCGCGAGACCTTGCCGGTGGCGAGCTGCGGGAGGAGCTCCTTGGCCAGGTTGATGGGCACGGCGAAGCCGATGCCCGAGCCGATCTGCGGCGAGATGATGGCCGTGTTGATCCCCACCACCTCGCCCCTCATGTTGAAGAGCGGCCCGCCCGAGTTGCCCTGGTTGATGGCGGCGTCGGTCTGGAGGAAGTCGTCGAACGGGCTCCCGGTGAGCTGCCGGTCCTTGGCGGAGACGATGCCGAAGGTGGCCGACTCCCGGAAGCCGAGCGGACTTCCGATGGCGAGCACGAACTCGCCCTGCTCGAGGGCGTCGGAGTCGCCGAGCGGAACCGTCGGGAGCCTGCCGTCCACCTTCTGGAGCTGAAGGAGCGCCACGTCGGTGCCGGGGTCCCGACCCAGTGTCTTCGCCACGAACTCGCGGCCATCGGCGAGCCGCACCTTGATGTCGGTGGCGTCCTTCACCACGTGGTTGTTGGTGAGGACCAGCCCCTCGGCGTTGATGATGAAGCCCGAGCCGAGGCTCGTGCCCTTCATCTCGTCCGGCACCTCGCGCTGTCCGAAGAAGCGCTCGAAGAGCTGCTGCTCGTCGTCGTCCTGCCCGGGCGTGCGCGGGAGGTTGCGGTGCGGGTTCTTCACCACGGTGGTGCTGGAGATGTTCACCACCGCGGGCTTGAGCTGCTTCAGGAGGGCCGCGAGCGAGATCTGCCCGGGCACGGCCACCGCAGGTGAGCTGGCCGCAGCCTCGCGCCAGAGGTGGGGCGCATCGTTGCCGAGGGCCGCAGGGGCTCGGATCGGCTCCCCGGGCGCCGCGTCGGCGCGGCCGTTGGCGCAGCCGGCCACGAGCACCAGGGCACAGCACAGCGGTCTGATGATGCGTCCCATGTCGTTTCTCCAGCGCTCGCCAGGCGGCGGGCGGCGCAGAGGTATCTATCGCGGTGGGGCGCCGGGCGCGCGGCCGCGAGCGGTCAAGAGGGCATGTGGCGGCCCACTCGCACCCGCGCTGGCCGAAGGACGCGATCGCCGACGCGGTAGCCGGCCTGGACCTCTTGCACCACGAGCTCGTCGTCGGCGGGGTCCTCCACCGGCACCAGATCGACCGCGTCGTGCAATCGCGGATCGAAGCGCTGGCCCACCGCCGGGAGCTTCTCCGCGCCGAGCTCCGTCACCTTCTTGCGCAGGGAGGCGAGCGTGAGGCTCACACCGTCGAAGAGCGGCCCCGAGGCATCGCCGGCCGCCGCCAGCGCCCGCTCCAGCTCGTCCACCCCGGCGAGGAGTACCTGGGCCAGCCCGAAGCGTTCCGCCTCGAGCACCCTCGCCTTCTCGCGCTCCATGCGGGCTCGGGCGGCCTTCCCCTCGTCGAGGAGCGCGGCGTACGCCCGCGTGAGCTCGTCGATGCGCGCGGCCTGGCGCGCGACCTCCTCTTCGCGAGGGTCGCTGACCTCCGGTGGCCAGGCCGGAGGCTCGGCCGGGGAGTCCACCCACTCGGTGAGGGGCTCCCCCTCCGCGGTGAAGCGGCGACGGTCGTGGACCTTCACTCGAGGCTCGAGGCAATCCGGATCATCCTGGCGGCCACCGGCGCCCTGTTCCTCCGACATTGCTCCTCCTCGCGACGGGTCGCGCTCGACATCGTTGGGACTCGCGGTCGCGGCAAGGTAACCGGGGCGAGCGCCGTGTCAAACCCGCGCGGGTGAGCCCGCAGCGCAGCCAGCCCCGCGTCCGCGCCCGCGCGGCTACGTGGAGCGCGCCTCCCCCTCGCGGGCGTCCCTCGTCGGCGCGAACCCCTCGACCTCCACGCCCGCCGCGTGCAGGCTGTAGTAGAGGAGCCACCGCTCGGCGTCGGAGATCGTGCCCGGCGGCAGCGCGGCCTCGATCTCCTCCGGCTGCAGCTGCCCCTGCTGGATCCCGCGCCGGAAGAGCGCCTTGCGAGCCTGGTGGGTATCGCTCGCCTTCACCGGCTGTCTCCGGTGCCACCTCCCGCAGGAAGGGGTCGGGTTGGGCCCCAGGCGTGGGAGGCCTGCTCCGCGACCAGCACCAGCCAAGCGGCGGGGGACGAGAACGGCGAACGCACGCCCGCGGAGCTCGACTTGTCGCTCTCGCCGCTGTTCGCATGGTCGGCCACGGTCGGGTTCGTCCCCCCTCCGCGGGAACATGTGCATGTGGAGCTCGCGGTGCCCCTTTCCGCACCCGGCCCCGAGGGGTCTCACCCCTTTCAGTGGAGCCGCATCGGGAATAGGACGGGTTCCCCACCGCGCCGTCGGGCAAGATACCGGCCGAGCCCGCCTGGCTCAGAGGCCGAGGAGCCTGCCGATGGTCTTCTCGTCGGCGGCCGGGAACTCGTAGTCGTCGAGCTCCTCCGGCCGGACCCAGCGGTGATCGTTCACGCGGATGTGGCGCACCGGCTCCAGCTCCCACGTGCAACGGTAGACGCAGAAGTCGATGTCGTATCCTTCGTACGCGTGCTCGAGGTGGATGACACGCTCGCCGACGTCCACGGTGATGCCCATCTCCTCGTCGAGCTCGCGCGCGAGCGCCTCCTCGTCGGTCTCGCCGGGCTCGACCCTCCCTCCCGGAAACTCCCACAGCAGCGGAAGGGTGGCGCGGGGGGGGCGCTGGGTGATGAGGTACTTCCCGTCGCGCTCGATCATCGCCCCCACCACCCGGATATTCCTCCGCATGAAGCCTCCAGGACCCGGGCGGCGCCCGGCGCCGACCAGCTCCACGACCGCGAGAACCGTGGCCGGACATTCTAGCTCCAACGGGGCGGGACCGCCCGGCGAGACTCTCCGCCCCGAGCGCCCAGCGCCTGCGTTCAGCCGGGTGTTCAATCCGGCCGGGCGGCGGCTCAAGCGCCGGCCGGCCGGCGGCTCAAGCGCGCGGGTAGGAACCCAGCAGGTGGAGCGCGTGCACGCGCTCCAGCACCCCCGCCAGCGCCTCGGCGCCTCGCTGCTCCGAGCGGTGTCCCTCGAAGTCGACGAAGAACACATAGTGGCCGAGCGCCTGCCGGTTGGGCCGGCTCTCGACCTTGGAAAGGTTAATCCCTCTGCGAGCGAGCTCCCCGAGCACCTCGTACAGCCCACCCGGCCGATCGCGGTCGAGGGTGAAGGCGATGCTGGTGCGGTCGCGCCCGGTCGGCCGCTCGTCCTCCCGCGCCACCAGGACGAAGCGGGTCGTGTTCCCCTCGGCATCCTCGATGTCCTCGGCGAGGAGGGAGAGTCCGTAGCGCTGGGCCGCCGCGCGGGAAGCGACTGCGGCCGTGTCATCCCGCTCCGCGGCACGCCGCGCCGCGTCGGCGGTGGAGAGGGAGGGCTCCTGCTGCACCCCGGCGAGACGGGCTCGGAGGAACGCCTGACACTGCGCGAGCGCGATGGGGATGGAGACCACCCGCTTCACCTGCTGCAGGGCGAGGCCGGGCGGCGCCATGAGGTTCTGGTGAATGGGAAGCAGCACCTCGCGGCAAATCCGCAGGCCCGGCCGGTGGACGAGGAGATCCAGGGTGGCGGTGACGCTGCCCTCGAGCGAGTTCTCGATGGGGAGCAGTCCGGCGTCCACCTCCCCGCGCGCCACCGCCTCGAAGGTCTCGGGGATGGTGGGATAGTCTTGCAGCTCGGCCCCGGCCGCCCTGTCACATCGCCCGAGCGCCTCCTCGGTGAAGGTTCCCGGAGGTCCCAGGTAAGCGATACGCATCACGGCGATCTAGCACGGTGGGGGTTCGCTGGCGCGCATCCGGGCGCCTTCCCCAGCCGCAAGCGTCACCCGGTCCTGGCATGGCGGGGATAGGCACGACCCCCTACGCTGCGGCGATGCGTCTCAGCAAGCGACAGATCACCGACCTTCGCGCCGAGTGCGACAAGGGCGGGCTTGGAGCCGCGCTCCTCGCCGCGCAATTCCTGGAGATGATCGAGAAGCTCCAGGTGAGCCTTGATGCGGCCGAGGAGCTCACCTCGCAGGCCCGCCGGGAGCTGTTGCGTGTCCAGGCTGCGCTCGCCGAGACCAGGGTGAAGGTGGCAAGGGCGGCCGAAGGCCGCGACGAGGAGCCCTCGGCCCAGCCGAACCGCTCCGCCGGCGCCTCACGCTGAGGGCGGGGCCGAGCGCACAATCGCCAATTGTCGACTCGACTCGTCGATTATCCAGGGACAGCGGGCACTTGCGATGCAAGGCGCCGCGTGAAAGCATACCTCCCAGGTAACGGTCCAACCGCAGGAACGCGGTGGACGCATTCATGCATGCTCGGCTCGGCGTCCGGCGAGAAGAGCGTATCTGGAGAGAGATGAGCTTCACGAATCCCCTTTGGGTCCACCCGACAGCCAGAGCGGCCCTGCGCGCTCGGCCGCCGTGGGCCTCCCTGGTGCTGAAGATCTGCGTCACGGGCATCCTGGCTCTGCCGGTGGCCACCCCGCTGGTGCTTCACGCGGGCTCGCCTCCGCTCCGGCAGCCGGGCTTCCTGGCCGCCCTCGGAGTGTGGCTGGTGCTCTTCGCGGGCGCCTGGATGCTCGTCTCGATGCGCACCGCGGAAGGAGGCCGGTGACCATGAACATCTCTCGCCGATGGCTCCTCAAGGGAGCGCTGGTGGGTGGCGTCGCAGCCGCGACGCCCAAGAAGGCCAAGGCCCGCGAGAAGGTCGAGCCCGAGCCCGAGGCGGTCGGCCTGCTCTACGATTCGACGCGCTGCGTGGGTTGCGGCACGTGTGTGGCGGCGTGCAAGGAAGCCAACGGCCTGCCTCCGGCCGATGACCCCAAGGAGCTCGACAGCAACACGAAGAGCGTGGTGAAGACCCGCAACCTCTCCCAGCCGCTCGCCGACGGCAGCACCACCGCCTTCGTGAAGCGGCAGTGCATGCACTGTATCGACCCCTCGTGCGTCTCCGCCTGCCTGCTCGGCGCCATGCACAAGGAGGGGACGGAGAAGCGGGCGAAGCTTGGAGAGAAGCCGGGCTCCGGCGTCGTGCTCTACGACAAGGACCTGTGCCTCGGCTGCCGCTACTGCCAGATCGCCTGCGCCTACGCCATCCCCAAGTTCCAGTGGGAGGAGGCCTCGCCCCGCATCGTGAAGTGTGAGCTCTGCCACGGGCGCGCGGACCCGTCGAAGGGCGGTCCCTACGCCGTGGCGAACCCGACCTGCGCCGAGGTGTGTCCCGCCGAGGCCGTGGCGTTCGGCTACCGCTCCGACCTCCTCGCCGAGGCGAAGCGGCGCCAGGCCGAGGAGCCGGGCAAGTACAACCCGAAGATTTTCGGCGAGACGGACGGGGGCGGCACCCAGGTGCTCTACCTGGCGGCGGCCGGCGTGAGCTTCAAGGACCTCGGATTCCCGGACATGCCCTCCTACTCGCCGGCCAGCCTGTCGGAGACGGTGATGCACCGGCCGTACTTGCACGGAATCACGCCCATCGCCCTCTATGCGGGTGCAGCGCTCATCCTGCGCCGCCACCGGAGGAAGGGTAAGGCCGAACCTCACGACGGTGCCCCTTCCGAGGGTGTCCCCCCCGAGAAGGAGGAGCAGCGGTGAGCGGCCATCACGTCGACGCGAGGCCGGTGGGCGGGCCGCTCCTCGACCGCCCCATGCTCTTTCTCCTGGGGCTGTTCGGGGTCGCCCTCGGCTTCATCTCGTACCGGTTCGTCGCGGGCATCGGCGCCGTGAGCAACATGAACGACGGCTATGCGTGGGGCATCTGGGAGCCCATCAACGTGGTCGTCTTCACCGGCATCGGCGCGGGGGCCTATTCGGTCGGGCTCCTGTGTTACCTCCTCAACCGCGGCCAGTACCATCCACTGGTGCGACCGGCCGTCCTCCTCGCCGCGATCGCCTACTCGCTGGGCGGCGCCTCGATCGTCATCGCGCTCGGCCGGCCCTGGAACATGTTCTGGCTGGCGCTCCCGCCGATGTGGAACCTCTCCTCGGTGCTGCTCGAGGTGGCGGTCTGCGTCATCGCCTACGTGGCGGTCCTCTGGATCGAGATGCTGCCCGCCGTGCTCGACGGCGCCGCCTCCAGCGCTTCGTCGATCAAGTCGGCCTGGGGCCGGCGCTGGGGGGCGCGACTCGCGCGCGTCATGCCCTACGTCATCGCACTCGCCATGCTCCTGCCGACCATGCACCAGAGCTCCCTCGGCGGCCTGATGATCGTCGCGGGGCCCAAGCTGCACGCGCTCTGGCACACGCCCCTCCTCCCGCTCCTCGCCCTCGTCTCCTGCCTCTCCATGGGCCTCGGCGCGGTGGTGGTGCTGACGAGCGTGCTCAAGCACGCATGGAAGGCGAGGAGCGACCACAAGCTCCTCGTGGAGATCTCCAAGGTGAACGGCGGGCTCCTCCTGCTCTTCGCGGCCATCCGGGTGGTCGATCTGGCCGCGAATGGCAAGCTGCCGCTCCTCGCCCGGCCCGACTTCTACACGGCGTTCTTCGCCGTGGAGATGGTGCTCTTCCTCGTCCCCGCCTTCCTGTTCCTCACCGCGCGCGTGGAGAGCAGCGTGGCCCGCTTCGCCGGCGCCCTCATGTCGGTGATCGCCGCGGCGCTGTGGCGCGTCGATGCCTTCCTCATCGCCTACAACGCCGGCGAATCGTGGCACTACTGGCCGTCGTGGGGCGAGATCTCGGTGACCGTCGGGATGGCCGCCATCGGCGTGGCCGTCTTCATCACCATCTCCCGGCTCTTCCCGGTGGTGGTCCACGACGCCGCCGAGCAAGCCTCCACGCCCCCGACGGCGGGTTCCGGGCGCGGCCAGGCAAAGGCGATGGCGTTCGACGCGCACGACGCTGGCGAGGGCCTTCAGCGCCGTCTCTCGCGCGGCTGAGGAGCTGCCGGTTCGAGGCCGTCGGCGCATCGCCGGCGGCCTTTCGTCGTCCAGGGCCGGCGGGGTGTCACCCGGGCTGCCCCCTGAAGTGCGTCCGAGCAAAGAGGGGCCGGGACCTCGCCAACCCCTCGTTTTTCTTGATGGGCGCCGCTGGTTTCGAACCAGCGACCCCCGCCGTGTGAACGCTTCACTGTACGTCGTCAGACCCGAAGCGTACAGTTGCATCCGTGAGCACTAATCCGCTGGGCCCCAGCCAAAATCAGAGCATCAGCGGACCGGTGCAACTACACGCTACCGGACGAGTTTTCTCGGGCGTTGTCACCCCGAGAACGGTCCGGGGTGACAAAGTTGCCTCAGAGTGAACGAGGCAGGGGCCCCGGGGCGGCGGCAACCGCTTCGAGGCCCTTGGCAGCGAACCTTTCGAGAGGCCTCACATGCCCGGATCCAATGCTACTCCTCCCCCGCGCGGCCTCACCACGAGGTTCATTGAGACCCTGCAACCCGACCCGGCACGCCGCTACGAGGTGCCGGACCGGCGGTCGCCCGGTCTGGTGCTCCGTGTCATGCCGACCGGGAAGCGCATCTTCCGGTGGTACCTCACGAGCCTGGGCCGGGTCGTCACCATTGGCCCGTTCCACCCCGCCGAGGAGCCGCCGCCTGGCTTCGTCTCCCTCAAGCTGGCGCGCGAGTGGCTCGACCGGCTGAAGGTCGCCTACACCGCCGGGATGCTCGACGCCATGGAGGCGGAGCTCCAAGCCTACCTGAACCCCCCGCGCGGAGCCGCGGTGGCGGTGGCCGACGAGTCGGTGCTCACGGTCGCCAGAGTGGCCGGCGAGTTCTACGAGCGGCGGCTCCTCCCGCACCGAAAGCATCCGGCGGAGGCGCGGTCCACCCTCGACAGGGACATCCTCCCGCGGCTCGGGCCTCGGCCCATCGCGGAGGTGCGGACGCCCGAGTGCGCCCACGTCATCGAGGCGGTGGTGGACCGTGGCGCCGCCGGCCGGGCCGCAAAGGTGCTGGGGCTTCTGAAGCAGCTCTTCCGGTTCGCCGAGTCGCGGGGGTACATCGACCGCAACCCCGCCTCGCCTCTGCGCGGCATCGACCTCGGCGTGGTGCTCGGCAGCCGGCAGCGGTGGCTCACCGAGGAGGAGATCCCTCTCTTCTGGACGGCGCTCGAGCGCGACCACACCGATGCCTTCGCCGACGCCATCGGGAAGGTGCAGCGCCACCCCGCCATGACGCCGCAGGCGCGGGTGGGGCTGAAGATCCTGCTCCTCACCGCCGTTCGCACCGGCGAGCTGCTGAAGGCGCGGTGGGAGAACGTCGATCTGGCGGCCGGCCTCTGGACGGTCCCGGTGCGCGACCAGAAGGGCACGCTGGCGCAAGCCCGCCACGCGAAGCCTTGGGTGGTGCCCCTCGCCTCTACCGCGCTGGCGCTCTTCAAGGAGCTGAAGGCGCTGGCCGGTGACTCGCCCTGGGTCATGTCGAGCGAAGCGGAGGGCGGCCACTTCACCGACAAGTCGCTCGGCCGGGCCATGCGCCGGCTCTTCACGAACGAGCCGCCCCTCCTCACCCTCCCCGGGGGCCTGGCGGCGCCTCACGACCTCCGGCGGAGCGCGCGCACGCACCTCGCCAAGCTCCGGGTGCCGCTCCACGTGGTCGAGAGGGCCCTCAACCACAGCCTCGGCCGGATCGTCCAGATCTACGATCAGAACGACTACCTCGATGAGCGACGCGAAGCCCTCGAGAAGTGGGACGCCTACCTGGCGCGGTTGGTGAACCCGGCGTCATCGGTCGTTGCGTTCCTGCCGGGGCGTCAGACCCAGGGGGCATGATTGCGGGTAGCGGAGGCAGGGCCGACGGGCCCGCGCGACTTCCAGGGCCGCACGCCTCCGCCGTCCTCGCCCTCCGCCCTGGCCGCCACCTGGAGGCGGACATGGGGCAGTCCCCGCCACAGCTCACTCGCTCTGATCCGGACGATCCGCTCTACTGGAAACGCAAGGCCGCGGAGTGGGAGGCGATCGCCGTGCGGAACCTGGGGTGGGCGCTCGAACAGCTCGAAGCGCAGCGGGAACGGTACGCTCTCCAACTCGCAGAGAAGGACGCCAGGATCCAGCGGCTGCGCGATGAGCTTGCGGAAGAAAAGGGTTTGAAGTCTCGCCGATCCGACAACGCACCATCGCTCGGTACCGTGCATAGCGCTTACGTCGCGAAGCTGAAGCACTGTCAATCGAAGAAGGAGGCTGAACTCGCCCTCGCCGAGGAGTTTCGCTGCGACGTCCGAACCATCAGGAGGCGCCTTCTTGAGTTCAACGACCTGCTGAAAAGAGTCATGGCTGGCAGCTAGACGGAATCGACGGACAGCTCACCTGTCCAGTTTCCTGCCGGCGCTAATTATGCCGGCATGCCAACCACCACTGCCGCCACCAAGCCGACCACGAACCCGCTCCTCGCGATTCGGCTGCGGCGCAAGCTGAACCAGGAGCGCGTCGCCGCGCTGTCGGGCCTCTCCCGCGGATGGGTCGGGTTCCTCGAACGGAACCCAGAGGCCATGACCCCCGGCTCCGCCGAGAAGCTGGCGCCCATGCTGGGCGTCTCCGCCGAGGAGCTCCTGCCGTGAGCCGGCCGGACCTCAGCCGGGCCGACGCCCGGGACGTTCGGATCGGGATCGCGCAGCTGGAGTTGCGGCTCGGGTGCGAGCGGACGACAATCTGGCGACGCTGCAAGGCGGGGTTCCCGGCGCCCCACTACCTCGGCTCGCGCCGGTACTGGTTCCTCTCCGAGATCGAGAGCTGGGAGGCGGCGGAGATGGCGCGTGCCGCCGGGGCTCGACCCTGCAACCTGGGCGCGCACGCCCGCCCTGGCCCGAAGCCCGAGGGCGCCACCGAGGTGGCCCGATGAGCGGCGCCGGTTGCTGCGGGCGCTGCAGCACTGCCGCTGACAGCGCCGCCGGGCCGGCCTCCATCTTCATTGACGCGCTCCAGGCCGTCGCCACGGCCGCGGAAGCTGCGGGCCACATCACCGCGCCATCCTCAGACGTACGTGAGGAGGTGGCGGGCTGGCTGGACGCTCTAGCGGTCGCAAGCACGGCGCTCGCGCGGCTCTCCAGCGTCGCGATGCGGGCGCGGAGGGCCACCCCGTGAGCGGATACTCCCGCGCATGGCTCAAGCTACCGGAGAACCTCCCCGACCTCCCGGAAGCCGGGGCACTTGGTCGCCGCCTGGGCGAGCCCTTTGCCTGGGCGCGGCTGATCCTGGTGTGGATCCACTTCCTCCGCTTCGCGCCCGCAGGCCGGCTTCTCGGCACCGAGGACAACCTCTCCGCGCTGGAGAGTGCAGCCCGGTGGGCGGGCGAGCCGGGTGCCCTCGTGCGGCACTTCCTGGAGCTCGACCTTCTGCGACGCAAAGGTCGATGGATTCACGTGTGGGGTTGGGACGAGTGGCAGAGCCAACACATCGAGAAGGCGGCGCAGGATCGGCAGAGGATGAGGCTCAAGCGCGCGGATTCACGGGAAGAGAGTCGCGCGACCATCGTTCAACCGTCGCCCGACGGTCCAGGGGAGAGGAGACAAGAAGAGAAGAGAGAAGAGACTACTTCTGCGCCGAGCGCTGCGCTCTCGACGCCTCCGGCTCTGAGACTCATCGCCGACGAGCCCTCATCACCCGTCGTGGCCGTCTTCCCGTGCGTCGGGAAGGGGCCGCATGAGTACGCCGTCACCGAGGCCCGCTGCACCGCCTGGGCACCTGCCTTCCCTGGGGTCGATGTTCGGGGTGAGGTCCGACAGATGGCTGTCTGGCTCGAGGCCAACCCGAGGATGCGCAAGACCGTGAAGGGCGTGCCCAGGTTCGTCGTGAGCTGGCTCAGCAGGGAGCAGGACAAGGGCCGCCCCGCAGCCGTCTCCACCCCAGCCATGCAGGTGCTCACATGACGACCGACCCCCAGGCAGAGCGCACGCTGGCGCTGACCCTTGTCGCCCGCCCCGAGCCTGCCCCGATCTCGTGGACACCTCCGATGTGGTGGAGACTGGATCCATGGAGAAGCGAAAGCGGCGGAAGTTCACAGCCGAGTACAAGGCTGAGGTGGTGGGGTTGGTCCGGGAAAGCGGCAAGGGCATCGGCCAGGTGGCGCGGGAGATGGACCTGACGGAGACGGCGGTGCGGGCCTGGGTGAAGCAGCACCGGATTGACGGAAGGCGGGACCCGCAGGGGCCGCTGACGAGCGAGGAGCGCGCGGAGCTGAACCGGCTGCGGCGCGAGTTCAAGACGGTGTCGCAGGAGCGGGACTTCCTCCGAAAAGCTGCAGCCTTCTTCGCCAGGAGCGGAAGATGAGCTTCGAGCTCATTGAGGCGGAGAAGGCGAACTTCCCGAAGGCGCTGATGTGCAGGGCGCTCGGGCTCTCCCGTTCCGGCCACCATGCCTTCGAGACCCGCGGCCCGTCCAAGCGCGAGCTGGAGCAACAGAAGCTCGACGTTGCCGCCGCGGCGATCTTCGCCGAGGAGGAGGGGCGCTACGGGGCGCCTCGCGTCGAGAAGGAAATGCGCCGGAGAGGCACCAAGACCAGCCGGAAGCGGGTGGCCCGCTCCCTGGCACAGCAGGGCCTGAAGGCACGCCAGCGGCGCCGCTGGAAGAACACGACGGACTCCTCTCACCGGGAGCCGGTCGCGCCGAACATCCTCGCCCGCGACTTCACGGCCGAGGCGCCTGACAAGGTGTGGGTCGCCGACACCACCTACCTGCCGGTGCTCGGCGGGTTCATCTACCTGGTGGTCATCCTCGACCTGTTCTCGCGCAAGGTCGTCGGCTGGTCGCTGGGGGACAACCTCGACGCGGAGCTGTCGGGGGAGGCGCTGCGGAAGGCCCTGGCCAGGCGCAGCCCTGCGCCCGGCCTGCTGTTCCACTCCGACCGAGGGATTGAGTTCGCGGCCAGGAGCTTCCGACAGCTGCTCACGCAGGCCGGGGCGGTGCAGAGCATGAGCAGGAAGGGCAACTGCTGGGACAACGCCCCGTCCGAGAGCTTCTTCTCCACGCTCGAGTTCGAGATGGCCCCGGGCTCGGCCTGGCGGAAGGCGACGGACGCAGAGCACGAGATGTTCACCTTCATCGAGAGCTACTACAACGCGAGGAGGCTTCACTCCAAGAACGACTACTGCAGCCCCAACGAGACCGAGTTCAACTGGCGCTCACGCGCCTCGGCGGCATAATTTCGGTGTCCACTGGATTCGGGGCAAGGTCACCCCGAAACCTACGATCACGTTGCCGGCCTCATTGACTCGGGCATGTTCGCTGACGCTCTTGCCGGCCGCATCTTCCGCGTCGTCCAGGCCCTCACCCTCGCAGGCTCGCCCGTCTCAGCTATCTCGGTCCAGGCCGCGATGGCCGAGTCAGGGCAGGCGGGGTCCGCCGTCCCAGGGTGGAATCGCGGCAACGTTGTCTCACCCTCCGATGCCGCCCCGCTCGCCGCCCGCGTCCGCGAGTGCTGGGGCCGGCGGGAGATGGCTGCCCTCGGCGAGCGGATCGGCGGCATCGCCGCCGCGCAGGGCATGGAGGCCGCGCTCCGCGAATTGGCCGCGGCGCAGGCCCTCCTACAGGCCAAGCCGACCCAGCGCGGCCGGTCCATGCTCGAGCTCACCGCCGCTTACACCGAGGAGCTCCACGGCCAACTGGCGAACCCGGGCGATGGCATCGCCTTCGAGACGGGCTTCAGGGTGCTCGACAAGCATACCGGTGGCCTCCGGGTGGGGGAGCTGTTCGTCATCGCGGCCCGGCCTAGTCAGGGCAAGACCGCGCTCGTCGTGAGCATCCTCGCGCACCTGGCGCGCACGGGCGTTCCCTGTGGCGCCTTCTGGCTCGAGGACGACTGGCGCGACGCGGTGCGCCGCTACCACCAGGCGCGCCACTTCGTCGTCGGCGCCGACCTTCGCGGCCCACCCGCCGTCGCCCTCGCGCGCATGAACGACGTTGCCACCCGGGCGATGGACGAGCAGGAGCGGATCGTCATCGACGACACCCATGGTCTCACGGTGAACGAAATCGCGGCCCGGATGCGTCGGATGCACCGTGAGCACGGCACCCGGGTATTCTTCGCTGATCACCTTGGCGAGATGGCGATCGAGCGCTCCGACCGATGGGGCGATCGCCACGACCTCGCCCTGGGCGCTGCCGCGCGCATCTTCCGCGACACCGCCAAGGAGCTGCGCGCCGTCCCTGTCTTATGCAGCCAAATGAATCGCCAGGTGGAGCGCCGCACCGACCACACGCCGCTCATGAGCGACCTCGACGGCTCGGGCCAGGTTGAGCAGGCCGCCCGCGTCCTGGCCTTCGTCTCCCAGCCGGCGAACGAGGACGGGACGCCCACCGGCGAGCTCGTGCTGAACCTCGCCAAGAACAAGGACGGCCGCAAGGGCCCGGTGAAGCTCCGCTGGGTGCCCGAGCGCATGGCGGTGGTGGACCCGTGACCGCCTCCGACCGTTGCTGGCACGAGGTCTGGACCCTCGCGCCCCTCGTGAAGTGGCCCGACGACTACGACTGGCACCTGGCCATGCTCGACCCGACAGACTTCGAGACGTCCCCCCTGCGCGTCATTGCTAGCGTTGTCTGCGACCTCCGCGATCGCGGACAGCGCATCCACTGGCGTCGCGTACGGTGGCGGGCGCAGCGGCGCCACCCGGACGGCGCGGCGTGGGTGAACACGCTCGTGAAGGCAGTCGGCTGTGCGGGGTCGATGGACTACTGGATGGGCGAGCTCAAGTGCCTCGCGCGGAAGGCAGCGTGAACGGGACGATCATGGCCCTCCCACACGAAAGGTTGATGCCAAGGCAGCGACGCTTTTGCCTGGAATACCTCCTCGATCTGAATGGAAAGCAGGCCGCCATCAGGGCGGGGTACTCGCCGAAGGGAGCTGAGGTCACAGCCTCGAAGCTGCTAAGGGTTCCCAAGGTTGCGGCGTTTCTGGCCGAACGAGTCAAGGAACTGGAGGAGAAGCAGCTCCTGAAAGTCGAACATCTCGAAAGGGAGCTCCAGGACATCGTGCTGTTCGATCCCGCCTCGATGTACGACGGCGAAGGTCGTCTGCTTGCCATCGCGGCGATGCCAGCGGCTACACGCTGTGCGCTGCAAAGCTTTGAGGTAGTCGAGCGGTTGGAAGGTCCGGCCAACGGCCGCCCATCGGCGGCCCGTACGACGAAGGTGCGGTGGCTTTCGAAGCTGGACGCGATCAGGTTGGCATTCCAGCGGCGTGGCGCACTCGACGAGAAGCGTACTCTCGGCAGCCATACGACGGTGAAAGTCCTCATCAGTGGCATACGGCGGGATCCAACCTGATGCCCTTCCCGCGGATCCCCGCGTGTGCGGGGAGCCCGGACCCGTTTTTTGACCCCTTCTACACCGGAGGTCTGGCTGGTACTCGGCCGGAAATGCCTGGAAGACACGGGAACGCACGGCCGCGGCGGCGTCGAACGTCTGGCCTCGTTCCTTCGGCCTTGCTGGACAGCGTCGCCACCGTCCTGGCGTTCGTCACGGAGGTGGACCGGACCGTGCGACAGACGGGGGTACGGCGCCATGCGCGCACACCTCCTCGATGACCGGAAGGACGTTCACATCTTAGATCCGCGTAGCGATGGCGGCCCTCGCCGCGCTGCGGGCGATTCTCGACAAGGTCCTCCTGTTGCGCCGCGCCCACCCGTGGGAAGAGAGCGGTCAACGTAGGCCCACGGTGGTTGACCCGGCCCCTTGACTGCGCATACGTTCAGATATGCCCGCGCCGGATCCTCTCCACGTGCTGACACTTCAGCGCGTGATCGCCCGGATCGAACGGCGTATCGTCGAGCTGGACCGGCTCGGGCCGCCGGGTGCGCGAGGGTACGGCTGCACCGCGTGCATGGACGGAGAGCTGCGCCGGCTCTTACAGGAGCTCCGCGCCGCCGTTGCTCGCATCACCGCCAGTCACGCTCCGCCCCTGCGACCGCCGCGGTAGACGACCCGGGTCAGCGCCGCGCCCAGGCCGCCAGTGCTGCCCGGGCACCTTCGGGGTCGGCCCGCACGGCCTCTCGGACCTCTGGCGGCACGCGCAACCCCAGCATCACCATGGGGACTCGCGCGCCTGGCAGCCGGAGCGGCGCAAGAGGTCGGCCGCCTCTCTGTTGCGCTAGGTGAGCCAAGCAGAAGCCCGAGGCCGTTGCGCGCCGCGTGCACTCGGGGCCGCTGCATGGACGGGGAGGCGCGCGGTGTCGAGGCATGGGATCTCCGAACAGGTCCGCGGAGAGGGGAGCGGTGAACCGCGCCTGCGCAGGGTTTGGGGGCGGGTGCGGTGACGGGCAGCCACCAGGCCCGCGGTTGTCACCCCGGCCCCGGCCCGGCAAGAAAAGGGGCCGGCGAACACGCCAGCCTCGCGTTCTTCTTGGTGGGCGCCGCTGGATTGAACCAGCGACCCCGCCGCGTCAATTGAGAGGGACCTTGCCCGCGGAGTGGCGCTGCCGGTCACGTGAGCGCCTCCGCCAGGTACCGCACCTCGAGCTCCCGCGGCAGGCAGGGCTGGAACTTGGAGAGCCGCACCCGGTCGAGCCCCTCGGCGTAGGCGAGCGCGTCGGCGGTGCCGGGGCGGCCCTCCTCGCGGAGGCGGTCCAGGGCCTGGCGGATGGCCACCTCGCTCTTGCCGGCGCCCTCGCGCAGGCCGATCGACAGGTTGCCGCTGGTGACGTTCTCGCCGAGGGCGCCCTCGAGCACGCTCGCGAGCACGTTGTTGTAGCGTCCGCCGGCGAAGTTCCACAGCCGAAAGCCGCCGGAGTCCTGAACCAGCGTCTCCCCGGCTTCGTCGAGGAAGGCGTGATCGGCCCTGGCCTGGGTCATGCGCGCTCGGGCGCGGCGCGTCCACGCAGCGTCCTCGCCGGAGCCCGTCAGCACCTCGCGCACCGCCCCGCACAGCTCCGGGCCGAGCAGCACCGGCCGCCCGCTCCACCTTGCGTGGCGGCTGTGCAGGGAGGGCTCCACGCGCAGCACCCCGCGGCCGGGGTCGAGGGACACCGCCCGCCAGGTGCGAGCACCGAGGGTGAAGGCCAGCCGCGAGACGTCCTCCGCCTGGATGAAGGAGGCCTCGACGGTGCCGATTCCCGCGCCCCGTGCATAACGGTGAAGGCGCGCGGGCTGGAGAAGACCGCATACAGCTCCATGAAGTGCCGGAAGCCGTAGAGCCGTTCGCCGCGGCGTCCGAGCGACAGGCGGCCACCGTCCTGGTGCAGGATCTCCTCGGCCAGCATGTGGGCGAGGAGCGCCTGACGCTCTCCCTCGGACACCTCGCCGAACCCGGCCGCGGTGCCGATCCAGCCCCAGGCGTCGCCGACCGAAAGACCGCCCTCCTGCAGTGCCAGCGCAATGAGCTGGTGGGCCAGCACGTGGTAGGCGCGCCTGGGCAACCGCACCGGCTCGATGAAGCCGCGGGCCTGCAGCCGCAGGAGCGCGGCCGCCTGCACGGCCTGCTCGTCGGTGAGCGTGAGGAA
>CAVWSG010000008.1:0-59512 GCA_963757745.1 uncultured delta proteobacterium | reverse complement strand
GGTCACGCCCACCCAGGGCACCGGCCTCGAGCTGGAGGCCATCGCCGCGGCGGTGATCGGCGGCACGGCCATGTCCGGCGGGGTGGGGAGCATCGCCGGAACCTTCCTCGGCACGTTCATCATGGCCGAGGTGCGGACGGGGCTCGTGCTGATGGGCACCGACGCCTACGTGCAGGAGGCGTTCGTGGGCCTGGTCATCGCGCTGGCGGTGATCGTGAACGTGAAGGTCAGCGCGCGGAGGCGCTGAGGGCGCCTCCGGAGCGGGCGCCCCGGGCGATCGCAGGGGGGCCGCCGCGAGCGGGCTCACCTCGTCGTCTGCCGTTCCTTGGCGCCCGGCACCGGATTCGGCGGCAGGTTGGGCGGGGGAACACCCTCGAGAAAGACCGCGGCCTTCACCTCCGCCTGCCGCGAGAGGTCGATCGACTCGGCGAGGATGCGCGCCATCTCCTGCGGGGCGTGGAAGCCCATCGAGTTCTCGGCGGCGATGAAGTCGAGGCGCCACTGGGCGGCGCGCTGAAGCTCGCCGAGCTCGGCGAGCTTCCGGTCCTTCACCACGTCCTCCTTCCAGAGGGCGAGGAGCGCAGCCTTCCTGGCCGCCTGGGTCTTCTTCTCCTGCTCCTCGGGTGAGAGCTTGGAGAAGCCGTCGTCCTTGGCGAGCGCCTCCTTCGCCTCGGCGGCGGCGGCCTCCTGGTTCCTGGCGTCGTAGGGCTTCCGCACCGCCACCATGGCGTCGAGCATGGCGGTGGCGGCCTGGCCCGCCCGCGAGAGCAGCGCGAAGTGGCGGTCCTGGATCCCCTCCACCCGCTGCTTCAGCTCCTCGTCGCCGCTGGGGTGGCAGGTGGCGCAGGAGCGGTTCACCATGAGGAGAGGGCTTCGCACCCAGTGCTCGGAGATCTTGAGCGCCCCCTCGCGCTTGTAGGGCATGTGGCAGTCGGCGCAGGCGACGCCGCTCCGCGAGTGGATCCCCTGGCTCCACAGCTCGAACTCCGGGTGCTGCGCCTTCAAGACCGGCATGCCCGTCTCGGCGTGGGTCCAGTCCTCGAAGCGGTGACCCTTCACCTCCGTCGTGTCGTAGACGTGCTCGATCTGCTCCACCTTCAGCCCCTCGTTCCAGGGGAAGAAGAGGGTCATGCCCTTTCCGCAGTAGTACTCCACGTGACACTGCCCGCAGACGAAGGAGCGCATCTCCTGTCGGGTCCCGTCGACGTTGGGATCGTAGGGACGCTTCCTGTCGCCGCGGCGCCACCGCTCGACGCTGGGGAGGTGCGGCACCGCGGCGCCGGAGGCGGCGAGCCTCTGGATGCCGGACAGGAAGCCGGGGCGCGTCACCCTCAGCTCCATCGACTTCGGGTCGTGGCAGTCCACGCACGAGACCGGGTGCGCGCCGTTCGTCAACTTGGCCAGGGCGTCGTGGGCGTCCCAGTAGTTCATCTCCGCCACCACCGCGAGCCCCTTCTGCACCTGCTCGGCCTCGGTGGCGTTCGGCAGCGCCTCCTTCCCGAGCTTCCGGTAGAGCGGCATGATCGAGGCGTGGCAATGCATGCAGTTCCCCGACTGCTTCGCGTCGGTGGGGATGTTGCGCTTCGTCACCTCCTGGTCTTCCAGCATGTGCGCGTGACCGCGCCGGTCGCGGTAATCGACGGCAAAGAGGTAGCCGGCGAAGATGCGGGTGAGCCAGGGGTCGCGCTGCGCCTTCTCGGGAGGGAGCGTGCCCTCGGGGCCGGCCAGGGCGCCGCCCCCGTACTTGGTGCGGGTGGGCTCGGAGGTTCGCAGGTAGCCGTCGTACTCGCGCGGCCAGTTCACCCCCCACTTCGCCGGGTCGACGTCGTTCTCGGTCACCTCGACCAGGCGCACGAAGGGGTTCCTCGCCTCCTGCTTGCGCTGGAAGATGTTCACCACGAGGGCGATGACGGCGGCGGTGGCGGCCGCGGCCACCAGCGCCACCAGGGCGTAGACGACGAGGGTGCGTCGCTGGCTCTTTTCCATGGTTCTCCTCGTTATCTCCTCGCCCCGTGCCCGACGCTGGCGTGGCAGTGCACGCAGCGGATGGCACCGTCGGCCCAGGTGCTCCCGCGGACGATGTCGTGCACCAGATCGCCGTGGCAACGCAGGCAGTTGTCCTGGAGGACCTGGCTGTTGGCCCTCTTGATGCGGATGGGCTCTTGGAACACCGTGTCGGCCCCCACCGCATCGGGCCGCGACGGCTGGAAGGTGAAGCCGACCGAGTGGTGGTAGCCGTTCTGGGCCTTCGCCACGTACTTCATCGGGAACTGCGGCGGCACGTGGCAGTCGTTGCAGGTGGCCACGGCGTGGTGCGGGCCCTTCCGCCACGAGTCGTACTGATCGTTCATGATGTGGCAGTTGTTGCAGGCGGCCGGGTCGTTGCTCAGGTAGGAGAGGCCCGACGCGTAGTCGAAGGTGAAGAGCCCGGCGCCGGCCAGCATGCCCAGCAGGAGGGAGAGCGCGAGCAGACTCTTCGTCCACGGTCGCACCGCCACGCCCACCTCCTTTCCAGCTGCACGTTATCCCAGCACGTTGCCGCGATGACGAGCATTCTGGAGCCCTCTTCGGGGCGGCTCCGTTCGGGTTCGAGCGAGCGCGAGCGCTTTCCTTTTTTTTTGTGGGCACGAGGAGAGAACCGCGCCGACCGCGGGCTCCCGCGCTCGCCTCCGCCCTGGGAGGCTGCGCCGGCCGCGCAGGCGGACTATGCCCTGCGCCATGTCCGACGCCACGGTGAAGAAGCTCGTGCTCAGCGACGAGGAGTGGCAGCGCAGGCTGCCGCCGGACGCCTACCGCGTCCTCCGAAAGCAGGGGACCGAGCCGCCCTGGAGCGGCTGCTTCGTGGGCACCCACGAGGCGGGCACCTACGCCTGCGCGGGCTGCGGAAACCCACTCTTCCGGTCGGGCCAGAAGTTCGAGTCGGGCACCGGTTGGCCGTCGTTCACCGAGCCGATCGGCCCCGAGTCGCTGGAGTCGGTGCACGACCTCACCCACGGTATGATGCGCGAGGAGGTGCGGTGCGCGCGCTGCGGCGGGCACCTCGGCCACGTCTTCCCGGACGGGCCTCCCCCCACCGGCCTGCGCTACTGCATGAACTCGCTCTCCCTGGCGCACGTGCCGGAGGGCGAGGAGCCGAAGCTCGCCCTGCCGTAGCGGGCACGCCCGAGCCGCAGCTCGCCAGCGGGCGGTGCCGGCGTCCCTTCGCGTGGCCCGTTCCTCAGCTCTGCGCGTTCGCCTTCACCTCGCTCACCAGCTTCGCCAGCGAGCTCTTGGCGTCGCCGAAGAGCATCGCGGTGTGCTCGGCGTAGAAGAGCTCGTTCTCGATGCCGGCGAAGCCGGGGTTCATGCAGCGCTTCAGCACGATGACGCTCTTCGCCTGGTCGACGTTGAGGATGGGCATCCCGTAGATGGGGCTCGACTTGTCGTTGCGCGCCGCCGGGTTCACCACGTCGTTCGCGCCGATGACCAGCGCCACGTCGGCGTTAACGAACTCGCCGTTGATCTCGTCCATCTCCTTCAGCTTCTCGTACGGGATGTTGGCCTCGGCGAGGAGCACGTTCATGTGGCCGGGCATGCGGCCGGCCACCGGGTGGATGGCGTACGTCACCTCGCCGCCGGCCTGCTCGATGAGGTCGGCGAGCTCGCTGCACCGCGTGCTGCGCCTGTGCCACCGCCATGCCGTAGCCCGGCACCACGATGACGCTGCGGGCGTAGGCGAGCTGGATGCGCCGCGTCCTCGGCGGTGATGGAGCGCGCGGTGAGCCCCTCGGCGGTGCGGGCGCTCTTCTCCACGGGTTTGCCGAAGGCGCCGAAGAGCACGTTGCCGAACGAGCGGTTCATCGCCTTCGACATCATGATGGAGAGGATGAAGCCGGAGGCGCCGTCGAGGGCGCCGGCGATGATGAGCACCTCGTTGCCGATGGCGAAGCCGGTGGCCGCCGAGGCGAGGCCGGCGTAGGAGTTGAGGAGCGAGATCACCACCGGCATGTCGGCCCCGCCGATGGGGAGCACCAGCGAGACGCCCACCAGGAGGCCGAGCGCCACCATCAGCGTAGAAGGCCCAGCGGGGTGGCGGGCGTCACGACGAGCCAGACGAAGAGGCCGAGCACCACGGCGAAGAGAAGCGCCGTTCACGGCGTTCTGGCCCTTGTAGGTGACGGGCGTGCCGGGCAGGAGCTCCTGGAGCTTGCCGAAGGCCATGAAGCTGCCGGTGATGGTGAGCGCCCCGAACATCACCTCGAAGCCGAGCGCGGCCATGGTGGCGTGGCTCACCTGCGCGCCGTTTCCCAGCGTGTAGTACTCGGCCACGCCCACCAGGGTGGCGGCGAGCGCGCCGAACATGTGCGAGATGGCGATCCGCTGCGGCATCGCCGTCATGGGCACGAACATGCCGAGCGGGTAGCCGATGAGGCTGCCCAGGACCAGGCCGGCGGCGATCCACCGGTAGTCGACGATCTCGTGCTTGGTCAGGGTGCCGACGATGGCGAGCAGCATGCCGAGCGCGGCCTGCTGCATGCCGCGCCGGGCGCTGTCCGGACGGGTGAGGCTGCGCAGCCCCAGGATGAAGAGCACCGAGGCGGCGAGGTAGCTCACCTGGGTGAAGAGGACGGCGCCGGTCATCGGCCGCCGCCCTTCTTGCGGTCACCACCCTGGAACATCTTCAGCATGCGGTCGGTGATGATGAAGCCGCCCACCACGTTGATGGTGGCGGCGGTCACGGCGATGAAGCCGAGCAAGGTGGAGACCCGGTGCTGGTCCGAGCCGGCCGCCACCAGCGAGCCCACCAGCGAGATGGCGCTGATGGCGTTGGTGGCCGACATGAGCGGCGTGTGCAGGAGCGGCGGCACCTTGGTGATCACCTGGAAGCCGACGAAGCCGGCGAGCACGAAGACGTACAGCTCGATGAAGGACGTGGCGTGCACGCGCTATCTCCTCCGGACCGCGCCGGCGTGAGTGACCACCATGGCTCCGGTGATCGCGTCCTCGAGGTCCAGCTTCGGCCGGCCCTCCGCATCGAGGAGGTGCTGGAGGAGCGCCTGCAGGTTGCGGCTGTACATCTGGCTGGCGTGTAAGGCGACGGTGGAGGGCACGTTCACCGGGCCCGAGCACGGTGACGCCGCCCTCGTCCACCGCCTCGCCGGGCCGGGTGAGCTCGCAGTTGCCGCCCGACTCGGCGGCAAGGTCGACGATGACCGAGCCGGCCTTCATGGCCCCCACCATCTCGGCGGTGATGAGGCGCGGCGCGGGGCGGCCGGGGATCTGGGCGGTGGTGATGACGAGGTCCTGGCTGACCACGTGCTTCCCCACCGCCTCCAGCACCCGGCGCTGCTGCTCGTCGCCGAGCTCCTTGGCGTAGCCGCCGGCCCCCTCGGCCGCCACCGGCGGCCTCCACGAAGGTGGCGCCCAGCGAGGCCACCTGCTCCTTCACCACCGGTCGAACGTCGAAGGCGGAGACCACCGCGCCGAGGCGCCGGGCGGTGGCGATGGCCTGGAGCCCGGCCACCCCGGCGCCGATCACGAAGACCCTGGCCGGGGCGAGCGTGCCGGCGGCGGTGGTCATCATGGGGAGGATGCGGGGGAGCGCCTCGGCGCCGATGAGCACCGCCTTGTAGCCGGCCAGGTTGGCCTGGGAGGAGAGTGCGTCCATGGCCTGGGCGCGGGTGATGCGCGGCACGAGCTCCATGGCGAGCGCGGTCACCTGGCGGGCGGCGAGCAGCGCGAAGAGCTCGGCGGCGGTGGCGGGCGCGAGCAGGGCGACGAGCAGCGCCCCCTCGGAGAGCCGCGCCACCTCCCCCGGCGTGGGCCGTTGCACCTTCAGGACCAGCTCGGCGGCGAGCGCCTCTCCGACCTCGACCAACCCGGCCCCGGCCGTCTCGTACCCCGCGTCGGGGAAGCCGGCCCGAGCGCCGGCGCCGCGCTGCACGAGCAGGGTGTGCCCACCCTTGACGAGCCGCCCCACCGTATCCGGGACGAGCGCCACCCGGCGCTCGCCCGGCGCGACCTCCGCCGGCACCCCGATGCGCATCAATCACCCTTGGGCCCCGGCGGCGCCTGGCCGGCCATCGACGCAGCGCGCCGCGCGAGGTGCCACTCCCTAGCCGGAGGGTGAACGCCCCGGCAGCGGCCAGATGGGGTGGCCACCCTCACACCCTTCCCCTCCCAGACCCTCCCAGGGAGAGGGGGAACGCGCACAACGCCGAGGCGGCTGCGTGATGGGCGGCCGGAGCGCGGCCTCCCTACCCAGGATGAAGCGCATCGGGTACAGCGTTCGGTGTGCGCGGCCGACCCGACCTCTCCCGGCGCTGTCCAGGTTGCTGCTTTCCTCCTGCCGCCTGCCTCTGCGTGGAGGTCCGGCCGGTGGCGACGCGCACCCGCTTCCTCCTCCTGCGCCACGCGAGCGAGCTCCACCGGCCCACCAACTCCGGGCGCTGGGCGGCGCTCGCCCTCCCGGGCGCGCGGGTCATCGACTACGCGCTCCCGGGCCCCGCGCCCGACCTCTCGGCGCTCGGAGCGCCGGGGAGCGCGGTGCTCTTCCCATCACCGCACGCCACGGCACCCGGCGCTGCCCGTGCGACCGATCGCTCCGGCGAGCCAGCCTCCGCCGGAGGGTCCGGCCCGCCAAACCAGGTGGTGGTGCTCGATGCCACCTGGGCGCAGGCGCGGCGCATGCTCCAGCGGCTCCCGGCACTGCGGATCATGCCGCGGCTCGCGCTCCGGCCCCGGCTGGAGGGCCATCCGCTGCCCATGCGCGAGTCCACGGTGCGAGGTGGGCTCTCGACGCTGGAGGCGGTGGCCGCCGCGCTCCACCAGCTCGGCGAGGAGGAGGCCGGCGCCGCGCTCGACGCGCTCCACGCGGCCGCGATGAGGCGGGCCTGGATGCTGCGCCGGGCGCTCATCGAACCGAGGGTAGAAGAGCGGCGCACGCGCCCCGCCGTTGACAACCCCGCGCCCCCGATGCAGAGGAAGGGCGAGGAGGAGTCGCCATGCCCGTGAGCAAGAAGCGGAAGAAGGCCGGCAAGCCCGTGCAGCGCCAGGCGAGCCGGGCCGAGGACACCTCGGCCGAGAGTCACCCCGAAGCGCACCCCGATCACCCGCAGCAGAAGCTCGGGAAGCCCAAGAACCCGTTCGTCCAGCCGAAGTCGCAGGTGCAGCGCTCGCAGCGAGGGAGGTGATGGCCGCCGCCTCGGGTCACGCCTCGGTCCTCGCGGCCATCTTCGCCAACGGGGTCGTCGCCGCCGCCAAGTTCGTGGTGGCGGCCATCACCGGCAGCTCGGCCATGCTCTCCGAGGCCATCCACTCGGTGGTGGACACGGGCGACGGCCTGCTCCTCTGGGTGGGCATGCGCCGCAGCCGCCGGCCGGCCGACGCCATGCATCCCTTCGGGCACGGCAAGGAGCTCTACTTCTGGACCACCGTGGTCTCAATCCTCATCTTCGCGGTGGGGGGCGGGATGTCGGCCTACGAGGGGATCCTCCACATCATCCACCCGGCGCTGGCGCAGAACGAGGTGTGGTCCTACGGCGTGCTCGGTTTCGCCTTCGTCTTCGAGAGCATCAGCTGGGGCACCGCCTACAAAGAGTTCCGGAAGGTTCAGGGCGACCGATCGATCTGGGAGGAGATCCGCGTCACCAAGGACCCGCTCGTTTTCGTGGTGCTCTTCGAGGACTCCGCGGCGCTCCTCGGCATCCTCATCGCCGCGGGCGGCATCCTCCTCGGCCACCTCACCGGCTCACCCTACTTCGACGGCGCCGCCTCCATCCTCATCGGGCTCTTGCTCATGGCCGTCGCGGTGCTGCTCGCGCGCGAGTCGCGCGGCCTCCTCATCGGCGAGGCGGCTGACCCGCGCACGCTCGCCGACGTGAAGGCGGCCGCCTCGCGCGACCCGGGCGTGGAGAGCATCGGACGAGCGCTCACCGTGCACTTCGGGCCCGACACGGTCGTGCTGAACCTCGAGCTCCGGTTCAAGCTCGGCATCTCCGCCGCGGAGTCGGCCGAGTCGGTCGGCCGCATCGAGGAGGAGCTGCGGCAGACGCACCCCGAGCTGAAGTACATCTTCATCGAGGGGCTCGGGCGGGTGGCGCGCGGCTCGTGAACGGGCCGGCCCTACCTCGCCCTCGCGAGCCACGCTTCGACCTCGCCGGCCGCCCGCTCCCAGAGCGCCACCTCCTGGCGCATGCGCTCCAGCGTCTGCTCCACCGCCTGGCGCGCGGCCGGGATGGAGCGCTCGGCGAAGAAGGCCGTGGCCTCCTCGAGGTGCCGGCGCGTGGGGAGCTGGCCCACGCCCTCGACGATGCGGCGGAGGAGCATGGGCGCGGCGCCGAGGCGCCGCTCCACCTCGGGCCAGCGCGCCTGCAGGGCCTTCCAGAAGGGGTCGCGCGCCACGCGGTTGCCGAGCAGCCCGCCGGCGAAGAAGGCGGCGTCCTGCAGCGGGATGGCGCCGCCGAAGGCGAGCTCGAGGGCGCGCGCCGCGAGCTTCGGCTCCTCGAAGAGGGCCAGCGCCACCAGATAGCGGCGCTGGAAGGCCGGATCGGCCTCGGCGGCGAAGCGCGCTTGCAGCGCCTCGAAGCGCGCGGCGTCGCCGGAGCGGGCCGCCATCACCACCGCCGCCTCGTGGAGATTCGGCTCCAGGGCGCCCTGCTCTCCGGCGAGGAAGCGGGTGAGGCGCGCCGAGGCCTCGCTCACCACCGCCGGGTCGCGCGCGACCACGCCCACCGCCCGCAAGAGGGCCGCCCGGTGCAGCCGCTCCCGGTCGCGCTCGTCCGCGCCCGGCTCCCAGCCCGCCTTCGAGAGCGCAGGGGCGAACAGGCCGGCGACGAAGCGCTGGAAGCGGCGGCGTACCTCCTCGTCCACCAGGCGCCCTTCGATGCCGGCGAGGCGCCCCACCAGCTCGTCGAGCACCGCGTGGTCGGTCTCCGCGCCGAAGGCGCTCACCAGGTCGAGGAAGGCGCCGATGCTCTTCTCTCCGGCCCGGACGAGCGCCCACCCGTCGCCGAGGAGGCCGATCCTCTCGGCGGGCGCCAGCCGGCCGAGGTGCGCCGCCAGCGCGGCGAGGCCGTCGTCGTCGTAGGCGACGCGGTAGAAGCCGGTGGAGCCGCCGTTGGCGACGAGCCAGAGCACCTCGCCGGTGCCTTCGAGCTCGAGCGCGCCCTCCCCCGACTCGAGGAGGTGCCGCTGCTCGTGGACGCCCGCCGCATCCTCGTAGCGGAGGACGAGCGGCACGGGCCACCCCTCCTCGGAGGGCTTCGCACCCGCCTCCGAGAAGAAGCGGCGCTGCGAGAGCTTCACCCGCCGTCCCTCGCGGACGACACCCACCAGCGGATAGCCCGGCTGGCGAATCCAGGCGTTGGCGAGCCCCAGCACCGGCTGCCCCGACGCCTCGCCGAGCGCGGCCCAGAGGTCGTCGGCCACCGCGTTGCCCTTCGCGTGGCGGCGCATGTAGAGCCGTATGCCCTCGCGGAACGGCCCCGCCCCGGTGAAGCCCTCGATCATGCGGAGGACGGCGCCGCCCTTCTCGTAGGTGATGAGGTCGAAGCTCTCCCCCATGTCCTCCGGGTTCTTCACCTCGGCGCGGATGGGGTGGGTGGAGCGCAGGCCGTCGAGCGCCATGGCCGCGGCCTTGCCGGTGTCGAAGTCGAGCCACACCCGCCAGTCGGGCTTCCAGCCGTCGACGATGTCGTACGACATCCAGGTGGCGAAGGCCTCGTTGAGCCAGAGGTCGTCCCACCAGGCCATGGTGACCCAGTTGCCGAACCACTGGTGCGCCAGCTCGTGGGTGATGATCTCGGCCACCCGCTTCTCCACCGCGCGCGAGGCGGTGGCCGGGTCGAGGAGCAGCGCCGCTTCACGGAAGGTGACGAGGCCGGCGTTCTCCATGGCGCCGGCCTCGAACTCCGGCACCCCGACCTGGTCGAGCTTGCCGAAGGCGTAGGGGAGCCCGAAGTAATCCTCGAGGCGAGGCAGCACCTCCACCGCCACGCCCTGCGCGAAGCCGGTGAGGGCGAGCTTCTCCGGAACCGCCCAGGTGCGGACCGGCACGCCGCGCACCACCGCCTCGGGCGTCCCGGCGAGCTTCCCGCAGCAGAGGGCCACGAGGTAGGTCGGGCAGGGGCGGCGTCTCGGCGAAGGCGAGGCACTGCCGGCCTCCCTCCTCCAGGCGCTCCTCCACCGGGGAGTTGGACAGGAGCACCGCCCCGGCGGGCGCCTCGACGGTCAGCCGCCAGGGCGCCTTGAAGCCTGGCTCGTCGAAGCAGGGGAAGACCCGCCGGGCGTCGGCCGCCTCGAACTGCGTCACCGCCACCTCGCCGGCGCGGTAGAGGCCGCGGAGCCCGTCGGTCATGTGGCCGGTCCAGGCGAGCTCGAGCTCGACCGCACCGGCCGGGAGGGGCGCCTCGAAGACGAGGCGCACCGTCTCGCTCACCGGCGCCAGCAAGGCGCGCCCCGAGATGCGCGTCCCCTCGCCCGCGCGCGCGGCGACCCCGTTCACCGAGAGTCCGGCCGCGTGCAGCACCACCTCGGACGCCGGAGCGGCCAGCTCGAGCGAGAGCTCGGCCTTCCCGGTGAAGCTGCGCCCGGCGAGGTCGATGGCCAGGCTGGCGCGGTAGCGGGTGGGACGAGGGCTCACGGGGAGCCGGTAGTCGCGGAAGTCGGTCGGGTGGCTCACGGGGGCTCCGGTGACGGGTGGCGGGACGCGCGGACGAGCCTGCTACGTGCCCGCGGCGAAGGCGGCCGGCTTGCGCTTCCCGTACTCCTTGTCGAGGTAGAGCGCGGAGCCCGGCCGCTCGCCGACCATGTGCAGGCGGTCGACGATCTCGCTGGCGTTCTCCTCCTCCTCCACCTGCTCGGTGACGAACCACTGGAGGAAGACCTGGGTGGCGGTGTCCTTCAGCTCGCCGGCCAAGGTGTAGAGCGCGTGGATGCGCGCTGTCACCTCGCGCTCGTGCGCCAGCACCGCCTCGAAGGTCTGGGTGAGCGTGCCGAACTCGCGCGGCGGCGCGGCCTGCGCGCCCAAGGCGACCTCGCCGCTCCTCGCGAGGAGGTAGTCGAGGAACTTGTGCGCGTGCATGGTCTCCTCGGCCTGCTGCGCCCGGAGCCAGCGCCCGAAGCCCTTGTAGGCCTTCTGCTCGCAGTGGGCGCTCATGGCGAGGTAGAGCTGGGCGGAGGCGAGCTCCGCGTCGATGTGGGCGTTCAACGCATCCTGAATCTTGCTGTCGATCATGTGAGCCCCAGGGAGGTTGGCGTCGAGAGCCGGCGCAACGCCAGCGTAATGGAGGCGCCCGCCGGGGGACACCTCTTCTTCGCCCCTCGTCGCGGAAGCGGCCCCGCGTACGGGGGCGGCGGGACGGTCGTCCCGGCGTCAGGCGGCGGTGAGGTACTGCACGCTGAACCAGGCGCGCGGGTCGGTCCAGCACCGCTCGCTCCTCCACCCAGCCAGAGCCGCCAGCGCGGTGAGCTCGGTCAGGCTGTACTTGTAGGACGACTCGGTCCAGAGGCTCTCACCCTCGGCGAAGGCGAAGGACCGCCCGTCCACCCTCACCTTCTGGGGGGCCTGGGAGACGAGGTGCATCTCCACCCGCCCGTACCGTTCGTCGAAGCGCGCCGCGTGGCGGAAGCGCGTGAGGTCGAAGTCGGCTCCCAGCTCTCGATTCGCGCGAGCGAGCAGGTTGAGATCGAAGGCCGCGGTGACACCGCGCGCGTCGTCGTAGGCGCGCTCCAGCACCTCGCGCTCCTTGAGGAGGTCGACCCCGATGAGGAGCCCGCCGCCCCGGCCCACCTCGCGCGCCACGTGGCGGAGGAAGGCCACCACCTCGGGCTTGTGGAAGTTACCGATGGTGGAGCCGGGAAAGAAGACCACCCGGCGACGCGGCGAGAGGCCGGAGAGCGGGAGCTCGTGCGGCGCGGTGAAGTCGGCGCAGAGCGGGCGCACCTCCAGCTCCGGCTTCCAGCGCCGGAGCCGCCCGGTGGCGTCGGCCAGCGCCGGAGCCGAGATGTCGAGCGGGACGTAGGCGGCGACCTCGCGCAGGTGCTGGAGGAGCAGCCGGGTCTTGAGGCTCGACCCGGAGCCGTACTCCACCAGCGCGCAGCCCGGGCCGCACAGCTCGGCCATCTCGCGCACGTGGGTCTCCATGATGCCGAGCTCGGTGCGGGTGGGGTAGTACTCCTCCACCGCGCAGATGCGCTCGAAGAGGGCGGAGCCGCGGGCGTCGTAGAGCCACTTGCTCGGCACCTCCTTCTGCGGCCTGGCGAGACCGGCGGTGAGGTCGGCCAGGAAGGCGGCGCGCAGCTCGGCAGCGGGCTCGAGCTCCCCTGATCCCGGGTGAACCCCGCGCGTCTCCTGTTTGCGGTCTGCCAGCTCCATCGTTCAGGCCTCTCGGGCGAGCCGGACGCCCGAGAACTGCCAGCGGTCGGCGGGGTGGAAGAAGTTGCGATAGGTCGAGCGGGCGTGGCCTGGCGGGGTGGCGCAGGAGCTCCCGCGCAGGACCATCTGGTTGCACATGAACTTTCCGTTGTACTCGCCGAGGGCGCCCCGCGCCGCCTGGAAGCCCGGATAGGGCGAGTAGGCGCTGCGGGTCCACTGCCACACCTCGCCGTGAGCCTGGGCCAGCGCCGCGTCTGGCTGCGCCGCTGGCTTCGCCTCGCCTGATGGGCCGGGTGACGGCAGCGGGCGGTAGGGCCGCCCGCGGGACGGAGGTGGCGCTCCCGCCGGCGACGCCACCACCTCCCACTCCTCCTCGGTGGGCAAGCGCGCGCCCGCCCAGCGGGCGTAAGCATCGGCCTCGTAGAAGCTCACGTGCGCCACCGGCGCGTCGAGCTCGAGCGGAAGCCTGCCGTTCAGGGCAAAGCGCGACCAGCCGCCCTCGTCGCGGCGCCAGTAGAGCGGCGCCTCCCAGCCCCCGGAGCGCGCGGCGGCGAGGCCCTCGAAGAGCCACAGCTCCGGGCGCCGGTAGCCGCCCTCCTCCATGAAGGCGAGCCACTCACGGTTGGTGACGAGGCCGGCCGCCAGCTCGAAGGGCTCGAGGTAGACGCGGTGGCGGGGGCGCTCGTTATCGAAGGCGAAGCCCTCGCCGCCGTGGCCGATCTCGACGAGGCCCCCCGGGTGGCGCACGAAGCTCTGGAGCTGCCCCACCACCCTGCCCTCTCCCCCTCCGGGGGAGAGGCCTCTCTGCGGTTCGGGGTAGGCGGCGGGGTCGAGCGCGTTCACCGAGAGCGCGTGCTGGAGGTCGGTGAGGAAGAGCTCCTGGTGCTGCTGCTCGTGGTGGAGACCCAGTTCCAGCACCTCCAACGCCTTCCTGGAGAGGCCGCGCGCGAGGCAGGCCCTCACCCGCTCCTCCACCTGCGCGCGATAGGCCCACACCTCGGTGAGCGGCGGGCGGGTGAGGAGACCCCGCAGGGGGCGAGCGTGCCGCTCGCCGACGGCGTCGTAATACGAGTTGAAGAGGTAGTTGTACGCCGGGTGGAAGGGCCGGTGGGCGGGCTCCTCGGCGGCGAGCAGGAAGGTCTCGAAGAACCAGGTGGTGTGCGCGAGGTGCCACTTCGCCGGGCTGGCGTCGGGCATCGACTGCACCACCATGTCCTCGGCGGAGAGCCCCTCGCAGAGCGACGCGGTGTGAGCGCGCACGCCCTCGAAGCACGCGAGCCAGCCGGCGAGGTCGCCGGACGCGGCCGGGTCGCCGAGGTCGGACGCGCGAGGAGACATGCAGGGGCAAGCTGACGGCTGAGCCCCTCCCACGCAACCCTTTGTGACGGCGTTTCCCATTTGAGCTCGACGCGCGGTTGGGAGCCCAGGGGACAATCTCTCCCCCGGGCCGAGGCGACGCAGGCGCCGGGCGCCAGCTCGCGGCCGGGCGGAGCGGCCCCGAGCCAACTCGACCGAGCACCGCCACGCGCGGAACCCAGTTGGTGCGGGTCGGCGCCGCTCCACGGCGGCGGCGCGGCTCAGATTCTTAAATTGCGCCGCGTGCACGTCCTCGTCACCGGCGCCACCGGATACATCGGCGGGGCCATCGTCCCCCCGCTCCTCGCTGCCGGTCACCGCGTCCGCGTGCTGGTACGCGACCCCGGACGCATCCGGGGCCGACCCTGGGAGGCCCAGGTCGAGGTGGTGAAGGGCGACCTCCTCGACGCCGCCACGCTACCTCCGGCCCTCACCAGCTGCGACGCGGCCTACTACCTCGTCCACAGCATGGGCACGGCCTCCTCCTTTCACGAGCGCGACCTCCAGGCGGCGGGGAATTTCGCCGGGGCCGCCGCGAGGGCCGGCCTCCGGCGCATCCTCTACCTCGGCGGGCTGGGCGACGAGAGCAAGCGCCTCTCGGAGCACCTCTCCTCGCGCCAGGCCACCGGCGAGCGGCTCCGCCAGGGCCAGGTGCCGGTGACCGAGCTGCGGGCGGCCATCGTGGTCGGCGCCGGCTCGATCTCCTTCGAGATGATCCGCAACCTGGTGGAACGCCTCCCGGTGATGATCATCCCGCGCTGGGTATCACAGCGGGTGCAGCCCATCGGCATCCGCGACGCGCTGGCCTACCTCGTCGCCGCGCTCACCGAGCCGGCCGCCGCGGGGGAAATCATCGAGATCGGAGGGGCCGACGTGGTGACCTACCGCGAGATGATGATGGCCTACGCCGAGCAGCGGGGCCTCAGGCGGCTGCTCGTGCCGGTGCCGCTCCTCACGCCCTGGCTCTCCTCACACTGGGTGAACCTCGTCACCCCCGCCTCGGCGGGGCTGGCGCGCGCCCTGGTGGAGGGGCTGCGCAGCGAGGTGGTGGTGCGCGACGACAAGGCGCGCCGGCTCTTCCCCGGGATCAGCCCCGCGCCCTACCGGGTGGCGCTGGCGCGCACCCTGGAGCGCCTCCAGCGAGGTGACCTCGAATCATCGTGGCGCGACGCGCTCGCCGGCAGCCAGGGCGACGCGCCGCCGGTGGTGTTCCACGAGGAGCAGGGGCTCCTCGTGGAGCGCCGACAGCTCACCGTGGAGGCGCCCCAATCCGAGGTCTTCCGCGCCTTCACCGGCCTCGGCGGGCGGCGCGGCTGGCTCTACGCCAACTGGGCCTGGCGCATCCGCGGCTTCATGGATCGGCTGGTGGGAGGGGTCGGCCTGCGGAGGGGGCGGCGCGACCCCGACCTCCTCCGGCCGGGCGACGCGCTCGACTTCTGGAGGGTGGAGGCGGTCGAGCAGCCGCGCCTCCTCCGGCTGCGCGCCGAGATGAGGGTGCCGGGCCGCGCCTGGCTGCAGTTCGAGGCGCTGCCCGGCCCAGGCTCCTCGGTGCAGCTCGTGCAGACCGCCTACTTCGCCCCGCGCGGCCTCTGGGGACGGCTCTACTGGTACTCGCTCTATCCGTTCCACGGCGCCATCTTCGGCCACATGATCCGGCGCGTCGCCGCCCGCGCCCGGTCGCTGGCGTGAAGGTCTCCGAGCTGCGCCTCCGCGAGGTGAACGGCGCGCCCGAGCGGCCGGACGGCGCCCACATCCTCTACTGGATGGTGGCCGCCCGGCGCAGCACCTCCTCCCACGCGCTCGACCACGCGCTCGCGCTCTCGCGCCACCACCGCCGCCCGCTGCTGGTGCTGGAGGCGCTGCGGGTGGGCTATCCTTGGGCGAGCGACCGGCTCCACCGCTTCGTCCTCTCGGGCATGAGGGACAACGCCGCCGCCTTCGGGCGCGCCGGGGTGGCCTACCATCCCTATGTGGAGCCGCGCCCGGGTGACGGCTCGGGGCTCCTCGAGGCGCTCGCCTCGCGCGCCTGCGCGGTGGTCACCGACGACTTTCCGGCCTTCTTTCTGCCGCGCATGGTGGCCGCGGCCGGCCGTCGCCTCTCCGTGAAGCTCGTGGCGGTGGACGGCAACGGGCTCCTCCCCATGAGGGCGGCCCCGCGCGTCTTCGCCACGGCTTTCGCCTTCCGCGCCTTCCTGCAGAAGGCGCTGCCGGCGCACCTCGAGGCCCTGCCCTCCCCGCATCCCCTCCACGCCCACCGCGGGGCGCCCACCGCCACCCTGCCGGCCGAGGTGCTGCGCCGCTGGCCCGCCGCCTCACCTGCGCTGCTGGCCGGCGAGCCGGCGGCGCTCGCGGCGCTCCCCATCGACCACCGGGTACCATCCGCGCTCTTCCAGGGCGGGAGCGAGGCCGGCCGGGCGGCGCTCGGCCGCTTCGTCGCGGACGGGCTCTCACGCTACGTGGACGAGCGCAATTCGCCCGACCTCCAGGCGACGAGCGGCCTCTCGCCTTGGCTCCACTTCGGGCACCTCTCGGCGGCCGAGGTCTTCCGAGCGGTGGCCGACCTCGAGGGGTGGACGCCGGCCCGGCTCGCCGGCAGCGCGGGAGGGAAGCGCGAGGGCTTCTGGCACATGAGCCCCGCCGCCGAGGCCTTCCTCGATCAGCTCGTCACCTGGCGCGAGCTCGGCCTCGACTACTGCTCGAAGCGCGACGATGCCATGGCCTTCGGCTCGCTCCCGGCCTGGGCCCGTGCCACCCTGGCGAAGCACGCCGCCGATCCCAGGCCCCACCTCTACGACCGCCCCGCCTTCGAGGCCGCCGAGACGCACGATCCGCTCTGGAACGCGGCCCAGCGACAGCTCCGCGAGGAGGGGCGCCTGCACAACTACCTGCGCATGCTCTGGGGCAAGAAGATCCTGGAGTGGTCGGCCTCGCCCGAGGAGGCGCTCGACACCATGATCGCGCTCAACGACCGCTGGGCGGTGGACGGCCGCGACCCCAACTCCTACAGCGGAATTCTCTGGTGCCTCGGCCGGTACGACCGGCCCTGGGGGCCGGAGCGGCCCATCTTCGGCACCGTGCGGTACATGAGCTCGGAGAACACCGCCCGCAAGGTGAAGCTCCGCCGCTATCTGGAAAGGTTCGGCGACGGCCGGGAGCCGAGGTTGCCTGGGCTGTGAGCCCGGGCGCCTGGCCTCACCCGGCGCGGCTCGCTGCAGGGCGTCTGGGTCGAGGCGACGCGCCCGTGCTGCTCGCGCTCAGCCGTGGTTCCGCAGCATGAGCTCCTTGGGGTGGGGCTGGAGGTAGCGCTGTCCGGCGAGGTACTCCACCCCGTGCTTGCGGACGTGGTGCTTCACCAACGTCACCGGGACGATGAGGGGCAGGAGGCCCCGGCGGTAGTCGAGGATCGCCTCCGAGAGCTCCTGCCGCTCGTCCGCGCTGGCGAGCTCCTTGAAGTAGCCCGCCATGTGCTGCAGCACGTTGGCGTGGCGGCCGCGGGTGGCGAGCTTCGCCATGGCCCCGAGGAAGCCCTCGGTGTACCTGCGGGCCACCTCCTCGCGAGGGAGGGTCTTCACCCGCGCCACCAGCCGGCCCAGCGCAGTGTAGGCCTCCGGCGCATGGGCGAGGAGGAGCAGCTTCTCGGCCGCGTGGAAGGCCACCAGCTCGCCGCGGCTCCAGGCGCTGCAGAAGAGGTCCTGCAGGCGCCGGAAGGCGAACACGCGTTCCACGAAGTTCTCGCGCAGGGGCAGGTCGTCGAGGCGCCCCTCCTCCTCGAGGGGCAAGAGCGGCATGCGCTCGTGCAGCACCGCCGCGAAGGCGCCCTGCCCGTCGCGGGTGGCTGGTCCCTTCCCGCCGTACACGCGCACCCGCTCCATCCCGCAGGAGGGCGAGTCCTTCTTCAGCACGTAGCCGGAGAGGTCGAGCGGCCGGAGCTTCTCCACCCGCGTCTCGGCGTAGGCGCGCATCTCCTGCGTGAGGTCGCGCCCGCTCTTCGGCGCCACCAGGTGGACGAGCCCGTCGTGCCGCTCGAGCCTGATCGTCTCGCGCGGGATGCCGAGCCCCAGCTCCACCTCCGGGCACACGGGAACGAGCTCGACGAAGCGCGCGAGCTGCCCGGTGACGAAGTCGTTCTTCTTGTGCCCGCCGTCGTACCGGACGTTCTGTCCGAGGAGACAGGAGGAGATGCCCACGAGGATGGGCCGGTCACCCGTCCAGGCGCGCCCTTCCACGGCCGGCCCCTCGGGCGCCTCTCCCGCGAGGCTCTTCCCGCGCGCGCCCCTCTTCGCCGGAGCCGCGGCGACTTCACCCTGGGTGGCGACGCTCACCGCCTCCTCCCGCCGCCGAAGAGCCCGCCCAGCACGCCGCGGATGAGCTCCCGCCCGAGCTGCGAGCCGGCCGCGCGCGCCGCGCTCTTCGCCAGCGCCCCCACCATGTCCAGGGTGGCCTCGCCCGCGGTGCCCGGCGCCCGGCCGCGCGAGGTGCGCGCCCGCCCGCGCCGGTAGCTCTCGGCCGGTGACTCTCCTCGCCCGTCGCCCCACCCGACCGGCGGCTCGACCCCGGGCGGCTGCACCGCCTCGGTACGGGCGCGGAGCCGCTCGTAGGCCGACTCGCGGTCTACTGCCGCATCGTAGTGCCCGCGCAGCGGAGAGGCGGACAGCACGGCGGCGCGCTCGGCCGGGTCGAGCGGCGCCAGCCGGCTCCGGGGCGGGAGCACGCGGCCCCGCTCCACCGGGGTGGGGATGCCCTTCGGATCGAGGAGCGAGACGAGCGCCTCGCCCACCCCCAGCTCGGTGATCACCCGCTCCACGTCGAGCCCGGCGTTCTGCCGGAAGGTCTCGGCGGCGGCGCGCACCGCCTTCTGGTCGCGCGGGGTGTAAGCGCGCAGGGCGTGCTGCACCCGGTTGCCGAGCTGGCCCAGCACCGCGTCGGGGACGTCGAGCGGGTTCTGGGTGACGAAGAAGACCCCCACCCCCTTGGAGCGGATGAGCCGCACCACCTGCTCCACCCGCGAGAGGAGCTCCCTGGGGGCGTCGTCGAAGAGGAGGTGCGCCTCGTCGAAGAAGAAGACGAGCCGCGGGCGCTCGGGGTCTCCCACCTCGGGCAGGCGCTCGAAGAGCTCCGAGAGGAGCCAGAGGAGCACGGTGGCGTACACCTTGGGCGAACGGATGAGCTCGTCGGCGGCGAGCACGTTCACCACCCCTCGGCCGCCCTCCACCCGCAGCAGGTCGTGGAGGTCGAGGGCCGGCTCACCGAGGAGCGCGTCGCCGCCCTGCGACTCGAAGGCGAGGAGGCCCCGCTGGATGGCGCCCACGCTGGCCGGGGCGACGTTGCCGTACCGGCCGCGCAGCTCGCCAGCGCGGTCGGCCACGTTCTCCAGCATGGCCCTGAGGTCCTTCAGGTCGAGGAGCAGGAGGCCGGCGTCGTCCGCCACCCGGAAGACGAGCTGCAAGAGCCCCTCCTGCACGTCGTTCAGGCCGAGCACGCGCGCCAGGAGGAGAGGCCCCAGCTCGGAGACGGTGGCCCGCACCGGGTGCCCCTGGCGGCCGAAGACGTCCCAGAAGACCACCGGGGCAGGCTCGTACCCGAAGTCGGTGAGGCCCAGCTCCTTCGCGCGCGCCGCCACGAACGCGGCATCTCCGCCCGGGCGAGCCAGGCCGGAGAGGTCGCCCTTCACGTCGGCCAGGAAGACCGGCACGCCGAGCCGCGAGAGCCCCTCGGCGAGCACGCGCAGCGTGACCGTCTTGCCGGTGCCGGTGGCGCCGGCCACCAGGCCGTGCCGGTTCGCCATGCGGGCGAGGAGCTCGAGGTCGACCGGGGCGGTACCGCTGCTGCGGGCGACGGTGACGGAAGGTGATGAGGTCACGGGAGGCTCCGGGGCAGCGAAGCTCGGGGTGAGCGAGGAGCTTAGCGCGGCGTGTGGCCGGTTCACATCTCGGCCGTCTCCCTGGCGATGTTGACTCTGGTCACGCCCCTGGTCATGCTCCGGCCATGAAACAGGTCTCCAAGGGCGCCCTCAAGGCGAAGATGCTGGAGTATTTCCGCGAGGTCGAACGAACGGGCGAGGAGCTCGTGGTCACCGACAACTCCCGGCCCGTGTTGAAGGTCGTCCCCATTCGCCGGCGACGCTCGGCCGCCGAGGTCTTCGCCGATGTGCGGGGTCGCGTCGTCTATCACGAGGACATCATGACCCCGACCACCGACGAGTGGCCCGAGACATGATCCTGCTCGACACCCACGCCCTCGTCTGGTGGGCCCTCGACCCTGGTCGGCTCTCGCGAACGGCCCGCAGGTGGTGCTCGCGCATGGAGGTCGACGGTGGATTCGCGAGCTGCATCTCCATCTGGGAGCTGAGCGTCAAGGTGGCGCGCGGCAAGCTCGACCTCGGACTACCGGTAGATGAGCTGGTCGAGCGCGTCGCCGGCAGCGCCGTCGTCGAGCTCCTGCCGACCGATTGCTCGACGTGGCTGCGCTCGGCAAGCCTGTCGTGGGAGCATCGGGATCCGGCCGACCGGGTCATCGTGGCGACTGCCTTGCGCCTGGGAGTGCCCATCCTCACCAAGGATGCGCAGATCCAGAGCTTCGATGGGGTGCAATCCGTCTGGTGAGGGAGAGGTGAGCCATGAAGGTCGCGGTGGCGTCGGATCACGCGGGATTCGTGCTGAAGCAGGCGGTGGCGGCGCACCTGCGCGAGGGCGGGCACGAGGTGCTCGACCTCGGTGCGCACGACGAGAGCCCGAGCGATTACCCTGACTACGCCGAGGCGGTGGGGGCGGCGCTGGCGAGGGGCGAGGCCGAGCGCGCGGTGCTGGTGTGCGGCTCGGGGGTGGGGGCGGCGGCGGCGGCGAACAAGCTCCCGGGCCTCATCGCCGGGCTCTGCCACGACCACTACTCGGCGCACCAGGGGGTGGAGCACGACCAGATGAACGTGCTCTGCCTGGGCGCCCGCATCCTCGGAGAGGCGCCGGCGCTGGAGATTGCCGACGCCTTCCTCGCCGCGCGCTTCGACGGCGTGCCGCGCCACCTGCGCCGGGTGGAGAAGATCCGGGCGATCGAGGCGCGCCACTCGAAGGGCGGCTGAGCGAATCCCCAGCCGCCCCCGCTTGCAAGGCGAGCGCGCGCCCGGCCTGGCTCGGGCCGCGCGGGGGCTCGGCGCGCGCGGCGGCGACTCCCCGCGCTCGGCGCGCCCTCAGATGCGGAAGAAGAGGCGGGCGTTGTCGCCGGTGAGCCGCGCGGCCTCGGAGGGCGCGACGCCCCACAGCTCGGCCACCTTCTCCACCGTGCGCGCCACGAAGGCGGGCTCGTTGCGCCGGCCGCGGTGCGGGACGGGCGCGAGGTACGGGCAGTCCGTCTCCACCAGCAGCCGGTCGCGCGGCACCGCCCGCACCGCCTCGCGGAGCCCTTCCGCCGCCTTGAAGGTGACGACGCCGCCCACCGCCAGGAAGAGCCCGAGATCGAGCCAGCGGCGCGCCTGCGCTGCGTCGCCGGTGAAGCAGTGGACGAGCCCGCCCGCGGGCGGCACCCCCTCCTCCCGCAGCACGCGCTCGCACGCCTGGTCGGCCTCGCGGACGTGGATCACCACCGGCTTGTGCGCCGCCCGGGCGATGGCCAGCGAGCGGCGGAACGACGCCTCCTGCACCGCTCGGGGCGAGTGGTCGTAGTGGAAGTCGAGCCCGGTCTCCCCCACCCCCACCACCTGGGCGTCGGCCGCCAGCCGCGCCAGCGCGAGCCAGTCCTCCTCCGGCACCCGGGCGCACTCGTGCGGGTGCACGCCCACCGTGGCCGCGAGCAGCTTGGGGTCCTGGGCCGCGAGCTCCAGCGCCCGCCCGAAGCTGCCCGGCGCGCGCCACAGCCCGATGAGCACGATCCGCTCCACGCCCACCGCGCGCGCCCGCGCCACCACCTCCTCGCGGTCGGCGTCGAAGTCCTCGTCGTCGAGGTGGGCGTGGCTGTCGATCATCGAGCGGTCCAGCAGCACCCTCAGCAGCGAGGCGATCGGCGCGCGCGGGGTGTTGACTCTACCCAGCGTAGCATGCAGATCAATATGCATGCGAACGACGCTCAACCTGAGCGAAGAGCTCGTGCGCCGGGCCGCCGAGCTCACCGGCATTCCCGAGAAGACCGCGCTCGTCCACGCCGGGCTGGAAGCGCTCATCGCGCGGGAGGCCGCCCGCCGCCTCGCCGCCCTCCGGGGAAGCGAGCCCCAGCTGCGGGCGCCGCGGCGGCGGCGAACGGGTGCCCGCGGGTGATCCTCGCGGACACCTCCGTCTGGATCGCGCACCTCCGCCAGCGTGGGACGGGCGAGCTGGGCCGCGCGCTCGACGCCGGCGAGATCCTGGGGCACCCCCACGTCCTGGGAGAGCTGGCCTGTGGAAACCTTCGGAACCGGAGCGAGATCCTGGGGCTGCTCCGCGGCCTCCCGTTGGCCGTCGTGGCGACCTCCGAGGAGGCGCTGGCGTGCCTCGAGGAGCGCAGGCTTTCCGGCCTGGGTCTCGGGTGGACTGACGTGCACCTGCTCGCCTCGGCGCTGCTCTCTCGGGGTCGGCTGTGGACCCTCGACCGCGCCCTCGCTCGGGAGGCGCGCCGCCACGGCATTGCCTTCGAATGAGTCCTGAACCAGCGCTCACTTCACCCGGGTGCCGGGGGCGATGCCGTCGCCGACCGTGACCACCTTAAGCAGGGCGGCTCCCCGGCCGCGAGCAGCATGCCCTGGCGGGTGATGCCCCGCAGCGGCGCGCGGCGCGAGGTTCGCCACCACCACGATGCGCCTGCCGCACCAGCGCCCCGGGCTCGGGGTAGGCCTGGGCAATCCCGGCCACGATGGTGCGCGCCTCGGGCTCGCCGACGTCCACCGACAGCCTCAGGAGCTTGTCGGCCTTGGGCACCCGCTCGGCGGCGCGCACCTGCCCCACCCGCAGCTCCACCCTGGCGAAGTCCTCGTACTGGATGACGCCCACGGGGGCGCCCGCCTCGCCCTTCGCCTCCTGGCTCCGCTCAGGACGACGGGGGCAGTGGCCCTCGAGCCGTCCCGGCGGGGCTGGCCGCTGCGACTCCGCTGCGCTCCGCCTAGGACGAACGGCGCGGAACGGGCCGCCGAGCTCTCCCCCGCCTTCACGATGAGCTTCGCCACCTGCTTCGCGTCGAGCCGGCGCGACCTGTGGCGGCTTGCCTGGCGACGGTCACCGGCGGCCGCCGAAGGGGTGAAGTCCGTCGGGCCAGGCGCGCGGCTCGGGCTGGCCGAACGCCGCCGCCAGCTCGGCGGCGAAGCGCGGCATCACCGGTCGCGAGCACGACCGCCAGCGCGCGCAGCACCTTGCCAGGTCGAAGAGCAGCGCGCGCGACGCCGCGGAGCCGGGGCCTCCCACGGCTTCGCCTCCTGCAGCGCCGGTTGCACAGGTTCGGCCACCTCGTTCGCGCGCCGCACCGCGCTCCGGTACTCGAGCGAGAGGAAGGCGGCCGCGCGCCGAGGCGGGGCGCGCCCGGTGGCGCCGCGCAGGTCGACGCCGAGCTCCACCGGGGGCCGCTCGAGGGGCTCGGACCCTTCGCCGACCGAGCAGCGCGCAGGCGCGCGAGGCGAGGTTCGCGATGTGTTCGCGAGATCGGCGTTGATGCGGTTCCGGAACTCCTCCAGGAGAGGTCGAGGTCGGAGATCGCCGGGCCGGAGATTCGCGGCGTAGAAGTAGCGGAGCAGCTCGGGGTCGAGGCCGGCGTCGAGGTAGGTCTGCGCGGTGATGAACGTGCCGCGCGACTTCGACATCTTCTCGCCGTTCACGGTGAGGTGGCCGTGCACGGCCATGCGGTCCGGCGTCTTCAGGCCGGCGGCCCAGAGCATGGCCGGCCAGAAGACGGCGTGGAAGCGCAGGATGTCCTTGCCGATGAAGTGCTCGAGCCGCGCGGGCGCGCCCTGGGCGAGGTAGCGCGCCTCGAAGTCGGCGGGCGCGAGCCGCCCTCCCGCGGGCGCCTCGGCCGCGAAGTAGTGCTCGGCCGAGGAGAGGTAGCCGATGGGCGCGTCCACCCACACGTAGAGGAACTTGCCGGGGAAGTCGGGGTCGTTCACCGGGAAGCCGAAGTAGGGCGCGTCGCGGGTGATGGCACCAGTCCTGAAGGTCGGCGAGCCATCCCTTCACCTGCTCGCGCACACGCCGGCTCGAGGTGCCCCTGGGCTCCACCCAGCGCCTCGATGTCCGGCTTCACCTTGGCTCGCAGGCCGCACGTAGGCGTGGTCGGAGACCCGCACCACGGGCGCGCTCCGGCAGATGGCGCAGCGACGGGTCCGTGAGCTCGCGCGGGTCGTAGGTCGTGCCGCACCGCTCGCAGACGTCGCCGTACTGGTCGCGGCGCGCCGCAGCTCGGGCAGGTGCCCTTCACGAAGCGGTCGGGGAGGAAGCGCTGGTCGTGCTCGCAGTAGAGCTGCTCCACCGACCGCTTGTAGATGAGCCCCTTCGCCTTGAGGGCGTTGTAGACGCGGTGCGCCCACCGCCGTTCTCCGCGGAGTCGGTCGTGTAGTAGGTGGAGAACTCGACCCCGAAGGCGCGGAAGTCGTCGTGCTGCTCCCGCCGGTACTTCTCGACGAAGGCCCGGGGGCTCACCCCGGCCTTGGCGGCGTTCACCTCGATGGGCGTGCCGTGCGAGTCGGCGGCGCAGACGTAGGTCACCTCGTCGCCGCAGGCGCGCCGGAAGCGCACGTAGACGTCGGTCTGGATGTACTCGACCAGGTGGCCGAGGTGGATGCTGCCGTTGGCGTAGGGCAGCGCGCTCGTCACCAGGATTCGTTCACTCACGGTTGTGTCCTCTCTCCACATCCCGCCATGGATATCCTGTCGGATGGGGCCTTGCCCCACCGCACTGCGTCCAGGCGGAGGCGGCCGCGTCTACGAGAATCGGCCGCCCATGAGCCGCCATCAGGACGCGCTCGAGCAGCGGCCGCCCTTCCGACCCCGACTTCATGGCCAGGTCGGCGTCGGCCGATCGGCGAGCGCGCCCAGGAGCGCGCCCCTCGAATAGCGCTGCGCGGCCTGGTACTTCATCCAGAAGCCGTAGGGCTTCTTCGCGCCGAGCTCCTCGCGCGGGACGGTGGGGAGCACGCGCCGCTGCCACGCCCCGAACGAGGAGATGCGCCGCCCGCCCGCCACCCGCCGCGCCGCGCTCGCGCTCCACCACCAGCCGCCGCACCGTGGAGGCGAGCCATCCGAGAACATGAACGGGCTCGCCCCGTCGGCGAGGCTCCGGTCGACCACGCCAGGGCCAGCGGAAGGTCGCGCGCCTCGACCGCGTTGCCGAGCGCGAAGAAGGGGTCGGCGGCGACCCCGCCACCACCTCGTCCACGTCGGCCGCGGAGATCTTCTTCCGCTCGCCCGCGTAGGCGACCAGCTTCGCCACCTCGCAGGCGAGCGTGCGCGCGTCGTCGCCCACGAGCTCCGCGAGCCGCGCCTCGCCGCCGGGTCGACCCCTTGCCGGTGCCGGCGAGGAGCGCCTCCAGCACCGGGCGCGAGCACCAGCCGCTGCGCGTCCCAGGCTCCTTCCGTCTCGATCCTGAGGCGACGCGCCTCCCCGCGGCTGGCGAGCCGCTTCACGAGCGGCAGCCGCCCGTCGACCTTGCCGGCGGCCAGGATGAGCACGTGGCCCTCGGCGGCAAGCCGCGGGCGAGCGCGCGCCTCCAGCACGCCGCCGTCACCGCCCTTCGCCACCTTCAGCTCCGCGCTCGCTGCGCGTAGCGCGCCGCCTCGTCGACGAAGCGCTTCGCCGCCGGCGCCGAGGGCGACGCCCAGCCTCGCGAGGCTTCCACGCCGTTCGCGCGGGGCGAGCCGCTGCCATCCGGGCCAGGGGTCATGGCTCGAGCGCCTGCGCCCACCTTGCCGGCGAGAAGCGAGCAGGCGCCGCGCCGCCTCTCGCTGGCGCCCCTCCCGCCAGGCCCGGGCCGCGCCGTCGAACTGCTCGGCGCTGTCCTCCTTCGACGCGGCCAGGAAGGCGCGGCTCCTGCGACCAGCACCACCTTGCGCACGCGCTCCGAAGAGGCCGCCGGTGGCGACCTCCGCCGCCACCTCGGCGGGTGAGGTCGCCGCGTCGAGCTCGACGAGGTTGAGCGCGCGCTGACGCCTCGGGGACGAGCGCCTGGCCGCCAGCTCGCCGCGCGGCGCGGAGGGCCAGGAACGCGTCGCCGTCGAGGAGGTAGACGGGGGCCGGCGCTCCGCTCCTCGCCTCGGCGAGGCAGGTCTCGAGGGTGGCCGCGCCGGAGCGCGCCGCACCGCCGCCAGCGCCACCCCTCAGCCGCCTCTCCGGTCGGGCTCGCCATGGAACCACCCGATGAGCATCCCTCCAGCGCCAGGGCTGGAGCGGCGTTCTGCCGGAGCGCTGTGGCGGTGTCGCGCGCGCTCGCCGCCCGGCGCAGCGCCTCGGCCGGGAGGAGCGAGGCCTGCGGCCCGCCGGGCGTGGGGCGAGAGGTCGGGGAGCGCCAGCGGCGCGGCCTCGCCAGCCGCCTGCACGGCGAGGACGTCGCGCAGCCACAGCTCGGCGAGCTCGCACAGTCTCGCGCGCCGCCTCACGGTCCTCGCCCTGCGTCACGCGCGAAGGCTATCCAGGTGGAGGCGTCGTCGGGGTCGAGGGCGGCGAGCGAGGCCACCGCTTCCTCGCGCTCGCGGAGCGCGCGCGCGTCGAGAGCGAGGGCACGGCCCAGCGAGCCACCGGCGAGCGACGCGGCGAGGCGCGCCTCCTCCGAGGTGCGCCCGGCGGCCAAGAGCCGCTCCACCAGGAACGCCTCGGGCAGGGGCCCGAAGGCGACGCGGGCGCAGCGCGAGCGCACGGTGGGGAGAAGCCGGTCGGGCGCGGCCGAGACGAGCACGAGCGTGGTGTCGTCGGGCGGCTCCTCCAGCGTCTTCAGGAGCGCGTTCTGGGCCGAGGGGTTCATGGCGTCGGCGGGGTCGATGACCACCACCCTGCCCCGCCCCTCGAAGCGCTTGCGGGCGAGGCGGTGGTCGGTGAGGTCGCGCACCTGGTCGACCACGATGTCGCGCGACGGGGTGCGCCCGCCCCTGGGCTCCCATCGCCCGGCCTTGGCCATCACCCGCTCCTCGGCTGAGCACGGTGACGTCGGGGTGCAGGCCGCGGGCGATCTTGCGGCAGGAGGGGCAGGCGCCGCAGGGGTCGCCCCCGGTGGCCGCGGGGCCGGTGCAGTTCACGGCCTGTGCGACGAGCCGCGCGGCGGTGGCCTTGCCGACGCCCTCGGGGCCGCACAGGAGCCAGGCGTGGTGCATCGCCCCGCGGGCGAGCGCCGAGCGCAGGGTGGCCACGGCCCGGTCCTGACCTGTGAGCTCCGAGAAGGGCATGCAGGGGGCGGAGAATATGTCGCAAAGCCCGCGCCGTGAAGCGGGGCCCTGCGCACGGCCCGCTCGGTGGAGCGGTCAGTCCAGGTCGAGGGTGGGCGGCCGGTCGCGGGGCTCCGGGCTCGGCCCTTCGCCTCCGCCGCGCGTCAGCCACGGCGCTATCTCGGCGCTCACGTCGGAACATCCGTCACCGCGCCCGCCTCCTTCACCGCCGGCGCCCGCACCAGCGGCAGCGAAACGGTGAAGGTGGAGCCGAGGCCGGGGCCGGGGCTGTCGGCCTCCACCGTGCCTCCGTGCGCCTCGACCAGATGGCGGACGATGGCGAGCCCGAGCCCGAGCCCGCCGTGCGCCCGCGTGGCCGAGGAGTCGGCCTGCCGGAAGCGCTCGAAGACGTGCGGCAGGAAGGTGGGGGCGATGCCGCTGCCGGTGTCGGCGACGGTGAGCACCACCTGCTCCCCGCGGCTCTCGAGCCGCACCTCGATGCGGCCACCGGCCGGCGTGAACTTCACGGCGTTGGCGAGGAGGTTCCAGACCACCTGCTGGAGCCGGGCCGGGTCGGCGGGGACGAGCCCTGCATTCGCGTCGAGCTTGGTGACGAGGCTGATCTCGCGCGCCGCCGCGGCGGGGCGGACGATCTCGGCGGCGGCCTCCACCACGGGGCTGAGCTCGATGGGCAGCACGTTCAGCCGGAGCTGACCGCGCACGATGCGAGCGGTGTCGAGGAGGTCGTCCACGATCTGGGCCTGCGTGTGGGCGCCCCGCTCGATGGCGTCGATGGCGCGCTGGGCGCTCCCGGGGTCGAGCTTGCCGGAGCGGAGCAGCCGCGCCCAGCCCAGCACCGCGTTGAGGGGCGTCCGGAGCTCGTGGGAGAGCATGGCGATGAACTCGTCCTTGGCCCGGCTGGTGGCCTCCGCCTCGGCGCGCGCGGCGCGCTCACGCTCGAGCAGGCTGGCGCGCTCCTCCTCCACCCGCCGCCGCTCGCGCATGTCGCGGAAGACCAGCACCACCCCGCGCGGCCGGCCGCGGCGGTCGCGGATGGGCGCCGCCGAGCCCTCCACCGCCAGTTCATCCCCTCCCCGGCCGGTGAGGACGGCCTCGCGAGGGAGCGTCACCACCCGCCGCTCCCGGAGCACGCGGTCGAAGGGGCTCTCCAGCTCGCGCCAGTTGGCGCCGTGGATCTTGAACACCTCTCCCAGGGGCCGGCCCAGCGCGGCCTCGGTCCGGCAGCCGGTGAGCGCCTGCGCCACCGCGTTGAGGTCGACCACACGGCCCCGCTCGTCGGCGGCGATCACCGCGTCGCCGATGGAGGCGAGCGTGGTGCGGAACCACTCGCGCTGCGCCCGCAGCGTCTCCTCCACCCCCGTGCGGTCCTCGTCCACCCGCTGGATGGCCCGGGCGTTCCACCACACCACCACCGCGCCCGCGGCCACCGCCGCCACCACCACCAGCGTCGACCCGGCGAGCGCCTCCTGATGCCCGGAGCGCAGCCCGACCAGCACGAAGAGCCAACCGAGCACCAGCGGCAGGAGCGCGATGGCCCCGAGCAGGCGGCGCGAGGTGAAGCCAGCCGGCCCGGGTGACGCGAGGAGCTCCACCACCCCGTGCTCGGGGCGAGCGAGCACCACCGCCGCGGCCAGCCCCGCCAGGCCCACGCAGCCGGCCATGGTGATGTGCGGCGCGAGGAAGAGGTCCGCGCTTGGCGGGATGCCGTAGAGAAACGAGACCGCCTCCTGGAGGGGCACCAGCGACGCGAGGAGGGCCAGCACCTGCGCGGGCCGGAACGCGCTCCAGGGACGCGCATCGAGGGTGAGCGCCGCCAGCCCGAGGAGGAGGAGCGCCGCGGCGGTGAGCGGGCTGGTGGACGGCGCCACGCGCAGCGCCGGGAAGGTCCGGGCGAGGAGGTCGAGCCCCATGAGCTCGCCCACCAGCGCCACGGCTGCGAAGGAGGTGGCTGCCGCCGCGCACGCCCGGCTGACCCAGGCGGACGCGCGAGGCGCCTCCTCGCTCGCCCGGAGCGCCACCGCCACCCCGCACAGGAGGAGGGCCGCCGCCTCCAGCGGGGCGAGGGAGAGGGCCATGGCCAGCGCCGCCACCATCCCCTCGACGAGGAGCCATCCCGCGAAAGACAGCGCGCCCATGACCCCCAGCGCGAGGCCGAGGGCAAAGGCGAGCCGCCGCAGGGGCGTGGCCGGGACGAGCTCCATGGGGGATGCCACGAGTCTACTGCGACGGGCGGTGCGTTTCCCTCGCACCGCGTCCACTGTACGCCCCTACCGGGGCGCGGTACGCTGCCGGGTGCGCGGTGCCGGAGGCGGCTCGCCTCTGGCTGCGGCGCGGGAGCACTCCGCCATGAAGATCACCGCCCTCGACCTCTCCCAGAAGAGCTTCGGCCGCTCCTTCCGCGGGTACGACCGCAGGGAGGTCGACGCCTTCCTCCAGCAGGTGGCGGGCGAGCTGGAGTCGCAGAGCAGAGAGCTCCAGGAGGCGCGCGACGCCTCTTCGCGCAAGGACGACCAGCTCGCCGAGCTGCGGGCTCGCGAGCAGCTCCTCCAGGACACGCTCACCACCGCCCAGCAGGCGTGCGAGCAGCTCCGCGACGGCGCGCGGCGCGAGGCCGATTCTGGTGGTCGCGGAGGCGCAGCTCAAGGCCGAGCGCATCGTGCAGGGCGCGCACCGCCGCTACGTGAAGCTCATGGAGGACGTCCACGAGGCGAAGCGCCAGCGGGTGCAGTTCGCCGCCGGGCTCCGCACCCTGGTGGAGGCGCACCTGAAGCTCCTCGAGGCGTTCGCCGACCCCGACGCCGAGGTGAGCGTGGAGTACCTCGCCGAGCCGCGGACCACGCTGGAGGAGAAGAAGGGCGCCTGAAGGCGACCCTGCCGGGGCAACTCGGCGGCACCGGGCGGGTCACGGCGCCCGGTCATCCGGCGATCAGGTGATGGGGATCTGCGCCTTGTGCAACTCGAGCCATCGGTCGAAGGTCTGGAGCCTCGGGTGGAGCGAGCGGCTCGCCGCGACGTCGCGGTGTCCGCAGTAGAGCGCCTCGAAGTCGGCCTTGAACTGGAACATGTTGCCGATGTCGTCGGCGCCCGGGAAGCCGAACCCACGGTAGATCTCGGGCGGAACGGCCGAGTAGACGACCTCCTCACCCAGGGCGCGCGAGAGCGCCGCGGCCATCTGCTCGCCGGTCAGGTGCTCGCCGGCGATGCCGATGGTCTTCCCCACCAGCTCGGGCCCGCGCTTGAAGATGCCGTAGGCGCACGCGCCGATATCGGCGGCGGCGATCCCCGGTAGCTTCTTGTCGCCCATCGGGAGCACGAAGGCCAGCTTGCCGTCCGCGCCGCGCTTCGGGCCCATCCCCATGCCGACCAGGTTGTCCCAGTAGAACGAGGTGAGGAGGAAGGTGGTCGGCACGCCCAGCTCGGTGAAGTGAGCGTTCGCCTCGGCCTTCGCGTCGAAGTGGGGCACCTTGTACTTCCCCTGCAGGGTCGGCATGCGGTCGTCGTCGAGCGGCACCGACTCGCGCGTGTCCTCGAAGGTGGACCAGATGACGTGCTTCAGGCGGTCGTCCTTCGCCGCCTCGGCCATGTGGCGCGCCTGGGTCTTCTCCCGCTCGGGCGAGAAGTGGTCCCAGAAGAAGGTGACGCAGTAGGCTCCGTAGGCGCCGGCGAACGCGCTCTTCAGGCTCTCTGGGTCGTCGACGTCGGCCGCGACCACCTCCGCTCCCCTCCTCCTCAGCTCCTTCGCCTTCTCGCTCCCGACGTCTCGCGTCAGGGCCCGCGCTGCGAAGCCGCCGCCGGGATCGTCGAGGATGGCACGCACGAGCCCTCCACCCTGCGCGCCGGTCGCTCCCACCACCGCGATGATTTTCTTTTCCATGGGCGACTGCCGTAGTGGAGCAGGCGCGCGAGTTCTGCGGCTTGACGGGTCTGACCTCCCTGCGTCACGAGGGCCCGCCGGCTCGGGTGACGGCACAGCAGGCATGGCGTGCTCGCCGGGCGGTCAGATCTTCGCGCGGCCGGCGAGGAGAGGCACGGATCGCGCGCGGAAAGCGCTCGGTAGCCGTGGCACGCTTCTCGCTCTCCCGCTCGGCTACGCAGCAGACCCTCGCTGGAGAAAGGCCCCTCATGAGGAGAACGTTCATTCGTGCGCTCACCGCGGTCGCGGCGGCGCTCACCGCAGTCACCCTCGCGGCGCCCGCTCCGGCCAAGGCCGAGGCGAAGACCATCAAGGTCGGCATCCTGCATTCACTGTCCGGAACGATGGCCATCTCCGAGACGGCGCTGAAGGACGTGGCGCTCATGACCATCGAGGAGATCAACGCCCAGGGGGGCGTGATGGGCATGAAGCTCGAGCCGGTGGTGGTCGACCCGGCGTCGAACTGGCCGCTCTTCGCCGAGAAGGCGCGGCAGCTCCTCACCCAGGAGAAGGTGGCCGCGGTCTTCGGCTGCTGGACGTCGGTCTCCCGGAAGTCTGTGCTGCCCGTGTTCAAGGAGCTCGATGGGATCCTCTTCTACCCGGTGCAGTACGAGGGCGAGGAGCTCGAGCACAACGTCTTCTACACCGGCGCCGCACCGAACCAGCAGGCCATCCCGGCGGTCGAGTACCTCATGAGCGAGGACGGCGGCGGTGCCAAGCGCTTCTTCCTGCTCGGCACCGACTACGTCTACCCGCGCACCACCAACAAGATCCTGCGCGCCTTCCTCCACTCGAAGGGGGTGAAGGACGAGGACATCGCCGAGGTGTACACGCCGTTCGGCCACTCCGACTACCAGACCATCGTCGCCGACATCAAGAAGTTCGCCATCGGCGGGCGCACCGCGGTGGTCTCCACCATCAACGGCGACTCCAACGTGCCGTTCTACAAGGAGCTGGGGAACGCCGGCCTCAAGGCCACCGACGTGCCGGTGGTGGCCTTCTCGGTGGGTGAAGAGGAGCTGCGCGGCATCGACGCGAAGCCGCTGGTGGGCCACCTCGCCGCCTGGAACTACTTCATGTCGCTGGAGAACCCCACCAACGACGCCTTCGTGAAGAAGTACCGCGCCTACGCCAAGAAGGAGGGGCTCGCCCACGCCGACACGGTGGTGACGAACGACCCCATGGAGGCCACCTACGTCGGCATCCACATGTGGAAGCAGGCGGTGGAGAAGGCGAAGAGCACCGACCCGGAGAAGGTCATCGCCGCGGTGGGCGGGCAGAAGGTGAAGGCCCCGTCGGGCTTCACGCTGGAGATGGACGCCACCAACCACCACCTCCACAAGCCGGTGTTCATCGGCGAGATCCGCTCGGACGGTCAGTTCAACGTGGTGTGGAAGACCAAGGAGCCCATCCGCGCCCAGCCGTGGAGCCCGTTCGTGGCCGGGAACGAGGGGAAGCAGAACATGTGAGGGGTCGCCCTCACCCCCTGCCCCTCTCCCTTGCGGGAGGGGAGCGCCCCCTCACCCCCCTTCCCCTCTCCCTCCGGGAGAGGGGGACGACGGGCGACGCGCACGAGAGGACCATGTGAGCCCTAAAACGTCTGTTCTCAGGCCCCGCATGCTGGCAATCGGTGCGCTGCTCCTGGCGAGCGCACCGGGGGTGGGGGTGGCGCTGGAGGCCTCGGCGGCGGCGGGGCTGGCGGCGGAGGATTCGGGGGAGAAGATCGCGGCCATCAAGGCGCTCGCGAGCTCGGGCGAGCCGGCCGCGGCGGAGCTGTTGCAGGCGCTGGCCGACGGCCGCGTGCGGGTGGCGGGCGCCCGCGTGCTGGTGAGGGACGCGGCCACCGGAGAGCTGCGCGAGGCCTTGTCGGATGCGCCGGTGAAGCCAGCGCCCGAGGGCCTGGAAGAGATGGTCGTCAACAACCGCGTGCGGAGGGTGCTACAGGGCGCGCTCGCCGGGCTGGAGCTGGTGCACCCCGACGTGAACGTGAGGCTCGCGGCGGCGCGGGCGCTCACCGCCTCGCCCCGGCCCGAGGCGGCGCCGCTCATCGCGCAGGCGCTCGCGCGAGAGAAAGACCCGGAGGTGAAGCAGCTCCTCGCCCTGGCGCAGGCGCAGCTCGCGGTGAAGGACGCCGACCCGGGGCGGCGCCTCGCGGGCGTCGAGGCGCTCGCCGCGAGCGGAAGGCCCGCCGTGAAGGCCCTCCTCGAGCGCCTCTCCGCTCCGGACGGCGACCCCGACCCTGCTGTGCGCACGGCGGCCGCGGCCTCGCTGCGCAAGGTCGAGATGCGGGTGGGCCTGGGCGAGCTCCTGGCGCAGCTCTTCTCCGGGCTCTCGCTGGGCAGCGTGCTTCTCCTGGCCGCGCTGGGCCTCGCCATCACCTACGGGGTCATGGGCGTCATCAACATGGCCCACGGCGAGCTGCTCATGGTGGGCGCCTACTCGGCCTACACGGTGCAGACCTTCATGGTGCGCCACGCGCCGGACGCCCTCGCCTGGTATCCGCTCCTGGCGCTGCCGGTGGCCTTCGCCGCGGCGGCGCTCGTCGGCGCGGTGATGGAGCGCACGGTGATCCGGCGCCTCTACGGCCGCCCGCTGGAGACGCTGCTCGCCACCTGGGGCCTCTCCCTGGTGGTCATCCAGGCGGCGCGCGTCACCTTCGGGGCGCAGAACGTGCAGGTGGCAAATCCCCCCTGGATGTCGGGCGGGGTCACCATTGTCGGCGGCGCGGTGCTGCCCTACAACCGCATCGTCATCGTCGCCTTCGCCCTTGGCGTGCTCACCCTGGTGTGGCTCCTCATGAACCGCACCCGCCTCGGCATGTACGTGCGCGCCGTCACCCAGAATCGCGGCATGGCCGCCTGCATGGGTGTCCCCACCGACCGGCTCGACACCGCCGCCTTCGCGCTCGGCTCCGGCATCGCCGGGCTGGGCGGGGTGGCGCTCTCGCAGATCGCCAACGTCGGCCCGGACATGGGCCAGGCCTACATCGTCGACGCCTTCATGGTGGTGGTGATGGGCGGCGTGGGGCAGCTCGCCGGCGCGGTGAGCGCGGCGCTGGGGCTCGGCGTGGTGTCGAAGTTCCTGGAGGGATGGTCGGGCGCGGTCATCGCCAAGATCCTGGTGCTCGTCCTCGTCATCGCCTTCATCCAGCGCCGCCCACAGGGCCTCTTCGCCCTGAAGGGCCGCTTCGCCGAGGATTGAGATGGACGCAGCCCGCTCCCTTCCCCGCCCTCCCGGCCTCCTGCGCCTCCCGCACCTGCGCTGGTGGCCGCTCGGGCTCTTCGGCCTCGCCACCCTGGTGGTGGTGCCGGCCCTCCACCTCCTCGCGCCCCAGGACAGCGCGCTCCACCTCTCCGGCCTCGTCGTCACCGTGGGTGGAAAGGTGATGTGCTACGCCCTGGTGGCGGTGGCGCTCGACCTGGTGTGGGGCTACGCCGGCATCCTCTCCCTGGGGCACGGGCTCTTCTTCGCGCTGGGCGGCTACGCGCTCGGCATGCACCTCATGCGCGAGATTGGCCGCGACGGTGTGTACGGCTCGGACCTGCCCGACTTCATGGTCTTCCTCGACTGGAGGTCGTTGCCCTGGTACTGGCGCGGCTCGGAGCACCTCGGCTGGTCGCTCCTCCTGGTGGTGCTGGCGCCGGCGCTGGTGGCGGCCGTCTTCGGGCTCTTCGCCTTCCGCTCGCGCATCAAGGGCGTCTACTTCTCCATCATCACCCAGGCGCTCACCTACGCCGCCATGCTGCTCTTCTTCCGCAACGAGACGGGCTTCGGCGGCAACAACGGCTTCACCGACTTCAAGCGCCTGGCGGGCCTGCCCATCGCCGCCCCGGGGACGCGGGTGGCCCTCTTCATGCTCAGCGCGGCGGCGCTGGGCGGCGCCATCGTCCTCTGCAGGTGGCTGGTGGGCTCGCGCTTCGGGCGCGTGCTCACCGCCGTGCGCGACGGAGAGTCGCGGGTCCGCTTCCTCGGCTACGATCCGCTCCCCTACAAGCTCCTCGCCTGGACGCTCTCGGCGGTGCTGTGCGGCGTGGCCGGGGCGCTCTACGTGCCGCAGGTGGGCATCATCAACCCCTCGGAGATGAGCCCGGCCGCCTCCATCGAGATCGCCATCTGGGTGGCGGTGGGCGGCCGCGGCACGCTGGTGGGCCCGGTGGTGGGGGCACTCCTCGTGAACCTCGCCAAGAGCTGGTTCACGGTGGCCCTGCCGCGGGTCTGGCCCTTCTTCCTGGGGCTCCTCTTCATCGCGGTGACGCTCTGGATCCCGGACGGCGTGGTCGGCCTGTGGCGGCGCCTGGCGGCGCGGAAGGGGGTCACTCCTTGACGCTCGACACCCGGCCGCTTCCCCCCGACTTCGAGGCGGTGGGCGCCATCCACGCCGCCCACCCGGGCCTCGACGCTTCACATCGCGTCATCCTCTACCTGGAAGGGGTGACGGTGAGCTTCGACGGCTTCCGGGCCCTGAACGCGCTCACCCTGTACCTCGACGTGGGTGAGCTCCGGTGCGTCATCGGCCCGAACGGCGCGGGCAAGACCACCATGATGGACGTCATCACCGGGAAGACGCGCCCCACCGCGGGCACCGCCTTCTTCGGGCAGACGGTGGACCTCACCCGCATGAGCGAGGCGGAGATCGCGCTCGCCGGCATCGGCCGAAAGTTCCAGAAGCCGACCGTCTTCGAGAAGCACACCGTCTTCGAGAACCTCGAGCTGGCACTGGCGGCCGACCGCCGCGCCCGGAGGACCCTGTTCGCCCGGCTCGACGGCGAGGCGAAGGACCGCATCGCCGACACCCTGCGGGTGGTGGGGCTGTCGCAGGCGGCGAGCCGCCCGGCGGGGCTCCTCTCGCACGGGCAGAAGCAGTGGCTGGAGATCGGCATGCTCCTCGCCCAGGACCCGAAGCTGCTCCTCCTCGACGAGCCGGTGGCCGGGATGACCGACGAGGAGACCGAGCGCACGGCCGAGCTCGTCCTCTCGCTCGCCGGCCGCCACTCGCTCATGGTGGTGGAGCACGACATGGCCTTCGTGGAGCGCCTGCGAAGCAAGGTGACGGTGCTGCACGAGGGGGCGGTGATCGCCGAGGGAAAGCTCGACGCGGTGCAGAGCGATCCCCGGGTGATCGAGGTGTACCTGGGGCGCTGACGAGCTGTGCCGGCGCCCGGCCGCTCCGGGCGCTTCCGGCCGCAAGGAGCATGGAAGGGATGGCCTCGCCGCCCCCTCGGCGGAGAGCCGTGAAGTCTCTCGATGGAAGGCAGGCGCACATGCTGACGGTCGAAGCGCTGCACCAGCACTACGGCGGGAGCCACATCCTGCGGGGCGTGTCGCTCGAGGTGCGGCCGGGCGAGGTGACCGCGGTGCTCGGCCGCAACGGCGTGGGGAAGACCACGCTCCTCAAGGCGATCATGGGGCTCGTCCCGGCCACCTCCGGGCGCGTCCACCTCTCGGGAAAGGAGCTCACCCGCGCCGCTCCCTACCGCCGCGCCCGCGCCGGGATCGGCTACGTGCCGCAGGGGCGCGAGATCTTCCCGCGCCTCACCGTGCGCGAGAACCTGCTCATGGGCCTCGCCGTGAGAGAGCGCGGCGCGGAGGTACCGGACCGGATCTTCGAGCTCTTCCCGGCGCTGCGAAGCCTCGCCTCCCGACGCGGTGGCGACCTCTCGGGCGGCCAGCAGCAGCAGCTCGCCATCGCCCGCGCGCTGGTGATGAAGCCGTCGGTGGTCATCCTCGACGAGCCCACCGAGGGGATCCAGCCCTCCATCATCAAGGACATCGAGCGCGCCATCCGCACCCTCGCCACCGAGGCGCGCCTCGCCATCCTCCTCGTGGAGCAGTATTACGACTTCGCCCGCAGCCTGGCGAATCGCTACCTCGTGCTCCAGCGCGGCGAGGTGGTACGCCAGGGCGCTGGGGAGGACATGGAGCGCGACGGGGTGAAGGAGCTGGTGGCGGTGTGATCGCGTGGCGAGAGCTCGAAGCGCCGGACGTGGTCGCGGACCAGCCGGCGGCGTGGCGCGCGACCGGCCTCGGACGCGAGCTCTCGGGCACTTCCTGGCGGGCCGGGCTCGCCGCCGGCGGCCGCTCCGGTCAAGGCCGCCTCGCCTTCCAGCGGGTGGCGGGGGCCACCTCGATCGTCCGCTCCGAGGCCACCTCGCCGCTGCAGCTCCTCGCTCCGCGCCCGCGAGCCCCTTGCGCCTGGGCGGTGCTGGTGGGCCACGGCGGAGGGCTCCTCGCCGGAGACGAGGTGTCGCTGGAGCTGGAGCTGGAAGCGGGCGCCGCCGCGCTCGTCACCACCCAGGCGGAGACGAAGGTCTACCGCTCGGCGGATGGCGCGACGGCCCGACAGCAGCTCGACGCCCGCATCGCCTCCGGAGCGGCGCTGGCGCTCTTCCCCGACCCCGTCTCGCCCTTCGCCGGCGCCCGCTACGACGGCCGCCAGCGCTTTCGCCTGGAGGAAGGGGCGAGCCTCCTCTCCGTGGACGCGCTGGTCGCGGGGCGGAGCGCGCGAGGCGAGCGGTGGGCCTTCGCGCGCCACCGCAGCGCCACCGAGGTCTGGCTGGGCGAGCGGCTCGTCCTCGCCGACGCGCTGGAGCTCGAGCCCCGGGCCGCCTCGCCGGACGCGGGCCCCCTGGCGGCGAGCCTCGCCTCGCGGCTCGGCCGCTTCGAGGCCTTCGCCACGGTGGTGCTCCTCGGCCCCACCTTCGCCGCGGCCGCGCGCGCGCTCGCGGCGCGGCTCTCCGCGGAGCCCGTCCTGCGCGAGGCCCCGCTGCTGGCGGCGGCGAGCCCGCTGTGCGACGGTCTCCTCCTGCGGTGTGCCGCCAGCACCGCCGAGCGGCTCACCACCTTCCTCCACGAGCTCCTGGCTCCCGCCCTCTCCGCGCTGGGGACCTCGCCCTTTCTTCACCGCTGGTGAACTGAACCGGAGAACGCCCGCATGCACCTCACCCCCAGGGAGCTCGACAAGCTCGTGCTGCACCAGGCGGGCTTCCTCGCGCAGAAGCGCCTCGCCCGCGGCCTGCGGCTCAACCACCCGGAGGCGGTGGCGCTCATCGCCACCCAGCTCCTCGAGCTCATCCGCGACGGCCGCCGGGTGGCCGAGCTGATGGACCTCGGCCGGCGCATGCTGGGCCGGCGCCAGGTGATGGAGGGGGTGCCCGAGCTCATCCACGAGGTCCAGGTGGAGGGCACCTTCCCCGACGGCACCAAGCTCGTCACCGTGCACCACCCCATCGCCAGCGAGCACGGCGACCTCGCCCTGGCGCTGCACGGCAGCTTCCTGCCGCGTGCCCGAGCTCTCGCGCTTCGACGCCGGGCCGACGGCCGAGCCGTGCGGTGAACCGGGCGAGGTGATCACCGGCGAGGGCGAGATCGAGCTCAACGCCGGCCGCGCCACCGTGAGCTTGCAGGTGACGAACCTCGGCGACCGGCCGATCCAGGTGGGCAGCCACTATCCACTTCGTGGAGACGAACCCGTACCTCGATTTCGACCGGGGCCGCGCCTACGGGATGCGGCTCGACATCCCGGCCGGCACGGCGGTCGCGCTTCGAGCCGGGCGAGACCCAGACGGTGCAGCTCGTGGCCATCGCCGGCGAGCAGGGTCATCCGCGGCGGGAGCGGCCTCGCCGAGGGGCCGGTGTCGGACGAGGGGCGCGCCCGGGCGGTCGAGCGCGCGGTGCAGCTGGGCTTTGGCCACCAGGAGGAGCGCTGACATGGCGAGGAAGCTCGGGCGGCGGCACTACGCCGACATCTACGGACCGACGACGGGCGACCGGGTGCGGCTGGGCGACACCGGCCTCGTCGTCGAGGTCGAGCGCGACCTCACGAGCTACGGCGACGAGTGCAAGTTCGGCGGCGGCAAGGTGCTGCGCGACGGCATGGGCCAGGCCGCCGGCGTGGCCGACGCCGACGCCCTCGACCTCGTCATCACCAACGCGCTCATCGTGGACCACGGCGGCATCTACAAGGCCGACGTCGGCATCAAGGGCGGGCGCATCGCCGGCATCGGCAAGGCCGGCAACCCCGACGTGATGGCCGGCGTCACCCCGGGCATGGTCGTCGGCCCGACCACCGAGGCGATCGCCGGCGAGGGCAGCCTCCTCACCGCCGGCGGCATCGACAGCCACATCCACTTCATCTGCCCGCAGCAGGCCTACGAGGCGCTGGCGAGCGGCGTCACCACCTTCGTCGGCGGCGGCACCGGCCCGGCCACCGGCACCAACGCCACCACCTGCACCCCGGGTGCACGCAACATCGAGCTCATGCTGCAGGCGCTCGACGCGCTGCCCATGAACTTCGGCCTCCTCGGCAAGGGCAACACGCTCGCAGGCCCGAGGGGCTCGCCGAGCAGATCGCGGCGGGCGCCTTCGGCCTCAAGCTGCACGAGGACTGGGGCACGACCCCGGCCGCCATCGACTGCTGCCTGGAGGTGGCCGATCGCCACGACGTGCAGGTCACGATCCACACCGACACGCTCAACGAGTCCGGCTACGTCGAGCGACACGCATCGCCGCGTTCAAGGGGCGCACCATCCACACCTACCACACCGAGGGCGCGGGCGGCGGCCACGCGCCGGACATCATCCGGGTGTGCGGCGAGCCGAACGTGCTCCCCAGCTCCACCAACCCCACCCGGCCCTACACGGTGAACACGCTCGACGAGCACCTCGACATGCTCATGGTGTGTCACCACCTCGACCCCGACATCCCCGAGGACGTGGCCTTCGCCGAGAGCCGCATCCGCGGCGAGACCATCGCCGCCGAGGACGTGCTGCACGACCTGGGCGCCATCAGCATGATGTCGACCGACTGCCAGGCCATGGGCCGGGTCGGCGAGGTCATCACCCGCACCTGGCAGACCGCCCACAAGATGAAGGCGCAGCGCGGGCGGCTCGCCGCCGAGGCGGGCGAGAACGACAACCTGCGCATCCGCCGCTACGTCGCGAAGTACACCATCAACCCCGCCATCGCCCACGGCATCGCGCCACCGAGTCGGCTCGGTCGAGGTCGGCAAGCTCGCCGACCTCGTGCTGTGGAAGCCGGCCTTCTTCGGCGCCAAGCCGGAGCTGGTGGTCAAGGGCGGCTTCATCGCCTGGGCGCAGATGGGCGACGCCAACGCCTGCATCCCCACCCCGCAGCCGGTCGATGATGCGCCCGATGTTCGGCGCCTTCGGCCGCGCCGCGGGGGCGACCAGCCTCGCCTTCGTCTCGCAGGCCGCTGCTGCCCTGGGGGTGGCGGATCCGCTACGGGCTCACGAAGCGCGTGGAGGCGGTGCGCGGCTGCCGGGGAATCGGCAAGCGCGACATGCAGCTCAACGACGCGCTGCCGCGCATCGCCGTCGACCCGGAGACCTACGAGGTCACCGCCGACGGCGTGGTGCTCGCCTGCGAGCCGGCGGTGAAGCTCCCCCTCGCGCAGCGCTATTTCCTGTTCTGAGCCGTCTTCCGGTGAATCGCTTCCTCCTCCTCCAGCTCGCCGACTCGGCCTTCCCCACCGGCGGCTTCGCGCACTCGGGCGGCCTCGAGGCGGCGCGCGCCCTCGGGCTCGTGGAGGACGCCGGCGGGCTCCGGGCCTTCGCCGCCGAGGCGCTCCTCGCCGCGGGGACTTTCGGCTTGCCGTTCGTCTCCGCCGCCTTCGACGCGCCGGAGGCCTTCCTGGCGCTCGACCTGCGGTGCGACGCCTCCACCCCGGGGCCGGTGGCGAACCGGGCCAGCCGCGCGCAGGGTCAGGCCCTGCTCCGCGCCGGGGCGGCGGTGCTGGGCGGCGAGGCGGCAGCGCTCTCCGCCCGCGTCCGGCGCGACCGCAGCCCGGGCCACCTCGCGCCGGTGCACGGCGCCGTGCTCTCCCTGGCGGGCGCGAGCCGCGAGGAGGCGCAGGACCTGTTCCTCTTCGGCGCGCTCCGCGCCGTCGTGGCCGCGGCGGTGCGGCTCGGCCTCACCGGCCCCCTCGAGGCGCAGGCGCTCCAGGCCCGGCTCGCAACCGAGGCCGAGCGCATCGCCCGCGCCTGCGCCCATCGAACGCTCGACGAGGTGGCGCAGCCGAATCCGCTCCTCGACCTCACCCAGTCCCACCAGGACCGCCTCTACACGAGGCTCTTCCAGAGCTGATTCCGGAACCTGCCATGACCCTCTTCACCGACCTCCCGCCCTTTCACGCCGGCCCGCCGCCGGGCCTCTCGCTCCACGGCGGCCACGAGCACGCCGCCTCTCCCGGACACTTCGCCGGTCGCGAGCCGTCCAGGCCGCGCGATCTCCACGGGCCGCGCCTTCACCGTCGGCATCGGCGGGCCGGTGGGCAGCGGCAAGACGGCGCTGGTGCTCGCCCTCTGCCGGAAGCTCCGCGATGCGCTCTCGCTGGCCGTGGTGACGAACGACATCTTCACCCGGGAGGACGCCGAGTTCCTGACCCGCAACGAGGCGCTGCCGGCCGAGCGCATCCGCGCCGTGGAGACCGGCGGCTGCCCCCACGCCGCCATCCGCGAGGACGTCTCGGCGAACCTGCTCGCGCTGGAGGCGCTGCACGAGGAGCACCACGCCCGACCTGCTGCTTCGTCGAGTAGCGGCGGCGACAACCTCGCGGCGCAGTTCAGCCGCGAGCTCGCCGACTACACCATCTACGTCATCGACGTCGCCGGCGGCGACAAGATCCCGCGCAAGGGCGGTCCGGGCATCACCCAGTCCGACCTGCTGGTGATCAACAAGACCGACCTCGCGCCGCTGGTCGGCGCCGACCTCGGGGTGATGGAGCGCGACGCCCGCCGCATGCGCGGCGACGGCCCCTTCGTCTTCGCCCAGGTGACCCACGACGTGGGCGTGGACGAGGTGGTGGCTCACGTGCTCCACGCCTGGAAGCACGGGACCGGCGTGGCGCACTGAGCGGCCTCGGGCACGTTGCGGATCTGGATCATCCTCGACATGTGAATGTGCTCAGCCCTGCGCGCTCTCCGCGGGGGTGGCGAGCAGGGTGGCCTGGCTGTCCACCGGGGTCTCGCCCTCGGCGGGCCGGAGCCGCTCGTAGGCACCGCCCCCCACCATGCGCCGCGCGCGGACGTTGTCGGCGAGGTACACGGCGAGCACGTCGTGGCGCAGGTGGCGGACCAGCCCGGGGTCGCCCACCGGGAAGAGCACCTCCACCCGCCGATCCAGGTTGCGGGTCATGAGGTCGGCGCTGCCCAGGTAGACCTCCTCCTCGCCGCCGTTCCTGAACCAGAAGATGCGGCTGTGCTCGAGGAAGCGCCCCACGACGCTCTTCACGGTGATGTGCTCGGAGAGCTCGGGCAGGCCGGGCTGCAGCGTGCACACGCCCCGGACGATGAGCTCCACCTTCACCCCGGCCCGCGACGCGGCCGAGAGGGCCAGCACCATCTCGCGATCGACGAGCGCGTTGATCTTGAGGACGAGGTGCCCCCCGCGGCCGGCCTCGGCGTGGGCCACCTCGCGGGCGATGAGCTCGAGGAGCCGCTCGCGCAGGTTGATGGGCGCCACCAGGAGCTTCTTGTAGGCGCGCCGGCGCGAGTAGCCGGTGAGGTAGTTGAAGAGGTGGGTCACGTCCTCGCCGATGTCGGGGTCGCAGGTGAAGAGCCCGAGGTCGGTGTAGATGCCCGCCGTCACCGGGTTGTAGTTGCCGGTGGCGAGGTGCACGTAGCGGGTGAGATGGTCGCCCTCGCGCCGCACCACCAGCGCGATCTTGGAGTGGGTCTTGTAGCCGAGCAGGCCGTAGATGACGTGGACGCCCTCGGCCTCCAGCGCGCGCGCCCAACCGATGTTGCTCTCCTCGTCGAAGCGCGCCTTCAGCTCCACCAGCACCGCCACCTGCTTGCCGTTCTCGCTGGCCTCCAGCAGCGCCTCCACCACGGGCGAATCGCGGCCCACCCGGTAGAGCGTCTGCTTGATGGCCAGCACGTTGGGATCGCGGGCGGCGAGCTGGAGGAACTCCACCACCGGCGAGAAGGAGTCGAACGGGTGGTGAACCAGCACGTCGTGGCGCCGGATGACGGCGAAGAGGTCGTCCCCGTCCTTGCGCTGCAGCCGCCGCGGCGTGCGCGGCACGAAGGTGGGGTACTTGAGGTCGGGCCGATCGATCTGCGACACCAGGCTGGCGAGACCGGAGAGAGACAGCGGCGCCTCGAGGGCGTCGACGTCGTCCGGCTTCACCTCCAGGTTGTCCACCAGGATCTCGCGTACGCGGGCGGTCATGGCCGGTGTCACCACCAGTCGCACCACCGACCCGAACCGGCGCTGCCGGACGCCGAGCTCGATGGTCTCGAGGAGGTCGGCGGCCTCCATCTCCTGCAGGGCCATCTCGGCGTCGCGGGTGACGTGGAAGGGGTGCGCCTCCAGCACGCGCTCGCCGGGAAAGAGCTTGTCCACGTGGGCGGCGAGGAGGCTCTCCAGCCACACGTAGGTCTGCTGCGGGACCCGGCTTCTCCCTCTCCTTCTTGCTCGAGGCGCGGCCGGCCGGGACCGGCACCAGCCGGGGGAGCGTGGCCGGCACCTTCACCCGGGCGAAGCGAGGGCCCCCGCCCTGCCCCTCCACCAGCACCGCCAGGTTGAGGCTCAGGTTGGAGATGTGGGGAAAGGGCCGGCCCGGGTCGAAGGCAAGCGGGGTGAGCACCGGGAAGGCCATTTCATCGAACCAGGCCGCCGCCTGGTGCGCCTGGCGCGCGTTGAGCTGCGCGTGCTGCAGCACCTGGATCCCGGCCTCGGCGAGCGCCGGCACCAGCTCCTGGCGGAGGCAGTCGCTCATCGCCCGGGAGAGCTCGTGCGCCTCCCGCCTCACCTCGGCGAGCTGCTCGGACGGGGTGCGACCCTCGGCCGACCGGTCGGAGACGCCGGCCGCCACCTGCTGCCGGAGACCCGCCACGCGGATCATGAACATCTCGTCGAGGTTGGAGGCGACGATCGAGAGGAAGCGCACGCGCTCGAGCAGCGGGTTGGCGTGGTCGCGCGCTTCCTCGAAGACGCGCCTCTGAAAGGCCATGAGCGAGAGCTCGCGGTTCACGAAGAGCCGCGGGTCGGCCGCGGGAGGCTGCGGTGCGGAAGGCCTGGACGCCGCCTCGTCGGCCGCGCGCGCACCCTCCTCGGCCGGGTCGGCGAAGAGCACGCCCTCGAGCCGCTCCGGCATCCTCAGTCGCGGGGTCGACGCTGCGACGGGGTCGTCGTTCGAGGGCTCGACTGCGGAGGCGTCGGTCACGGAAGGGAGAGTGTAGCGCCGGTGGTGGCAAAAACACCCACTCTCCGCGGGCTGTCACATGTATGTCACCGTCCGGAAACGCCTCCGCGAGGAGCCCCTCACGGCACGCCCCTCGTGGCAAGCCTCTCGAGTCAAGCCGACGCCGTGCGGCTCCCAGGCCGCCGAGCCGGAGGGCAGCCGAACCCGCGAGTCGTCTCGGCGAGCCCCTCGATGGGGGGAGCGGGCTACTTGCTGTAGCCGCACCGAGTCGCTAGAGTGGCTCTGGCTCGGTCCAGGCGACCGGGCCATGAAGAGCGGCCAGGGCAACGGGAGTTGCTCGGTCGCTCTTTGCCTTTCTGGGTCGCGCGCTTCCGCGACCTCGCTGCGCACGGCCAGGATGCTCCGTGGCTGCGCACCTGAGCGCGGCCGGACTCCCTGCGCCGGGCTGGCGCTACGACTTGCCGAGCAGCGCGTTCACCTTCTCCATCACCGCGAAGGCGTCCGCGACGTAGACCACGTCGGCCTTTCCGCGCGCCCACCCGCAGTTCGGGTCGAGGTTCACCGCCCGTCGCTCGTTCACGAAGCGCCAGCCCACCACGTGCGGCTCCTCGCCGTGGCAGCAGGTGGCGAGCCCTTTCTGGTGGCGCGGGGTCGCGCCAGTCTGGCCGATCTGGTTCAGGTGGCTCATGAAGCCGAGCACCTGGTTCCCCTCGCCCGAGAGGTCGACGAGCGACTTGGAGGAGCCGAGTGAGGCCTGGGCCTTGTCGAGGAAGCCGAGGATGAGCTTCTCCGCCACGTCGACGTGCGGCTTCCCGTCGGCCTGCTTCTTCGTCCAGCCGGCCCCGGCCACGAGGAGCACCTTGGCGTCGGGCCGGATGGTCTGGGTATCGCTCTTCGGCGTCTTGAGCCCGGACACCTGGGTGCGGCGGTCGGCATCGTCGAGCGCCACCTGCACCGCCTCGAGCGCCGGCGCCTCCCCGGAAGGCTCGAACGGCGCGTGCCCCCCGGGGTCGAGCGAGACGAACCAGGGACGGCCCGCGCGCTGGAGGTTGGCCTCCATGCGCTGCCGGTAGAACCAGCGGGTGATGGACGGTGCGCCGCCCTCGGCCGAGAGTGCGGTGGCGTGGGTGTCGACGCGGCCCCCCAGGCGGTGCGCCACCCCCGCCAGCACCCGCGCGACGCGCGAGGTGTGAGGCGCCAGCACCAGCGTGGCCCCGGAGGCGCGCGCCAGCGCCTCGCAGGCGGCCGCGTCGCTGGCGTAGCGCGGCTGCGCGAAGTCGGCTCCGGTCACCGCCAGGGCGCGGGTGGCGCCGGTCCCGGCGAGCTGGGCCGCGGCCGGGGCGGTGCTCTCGCCGAACACCCCAACGGCGAGCGACGCCCCGAGCGAGGTGGCGAGGGCGCGCGCCGCGCCGAGCGCCTCCAGGGCAGGCTTGCCCAGGCGCCCGTCGCTCTCGGCGGGGGCGAGGAGGAGAATCGTCTCGGAGGTGGCCATGGTTCGAGTCCTCGGTGTGAAGGTCAGCCGGCGGTGATCCAGGCGACGAGCTCGGCGGCGACCTGGTCGGGCGTGAGGTCCTTCACCACCTTCGTATCGCGCCGCACCTTGGGCAGGGTGACGCCGTGGTACCTCAAGTCACCCAAGGTGACGGCAGCCGGCTTCGCCTTCTGGAGCGCGGGCATGATGCCGCGCATGTTGGTCATGCCCACCTGCGGGTTGTTGCGCGGCTCGGGCAGCTCGCCGGTGGCCCAGCCCAGCACCGCCGGCGGCCCCTTCACCACCGAGACCTGGTGCCGGCCACCCTCCACCCGCTCCAGGATCTCCAGCGCGCCGTCCGCCCGGGGCGTGATGGCGTCCACCCCCTGGAACTGGTCGTGGATGCCCAGCGCCTCGCCCACGAGCTGCATGGTGACGCCGGCGCCGCGCGAGCCCGACTCCCAGCCGCCGAAGAGGAGCAGCCGGGCCATGTCCAGCCCGGGGATGGCCTTCACCGCGCCGGCCAGGGCGGCCGCGGTCTCGTGCGCGTCGAGGAAGCCGCCCGCGGGGCCGTCGAGCGCCACCAGCTCGAAGGGCACCTTCTGGCCCACCGCCATCATGAGCTGCTGGAGCTTCGCCTTGGGGCCGAGCGCGACCAGCCACACCTTGGAGCCGGGCGCGCGCGCCGAGAGGTGGGCCGCCTCGTAGAGCGCCTGGGCCGCCCAGGGGTCGAGCACGGCGGGCAGCATGAGCTCGTTCTTCAGGGCCGGCCCGCTGGGACCGCTCACCGGCTCCAGCGTCTGCAGGGGATCGGGGACGAGGCTGCCGCAGACGACGATTCTGGAATCCGCCCATGGTCAATTCTCCGCTGAGTGAAGGCCGCCGGCGCCGGCCCGGAAGGAGAGGTTCACCCGCTCGCCCCCGTCGATGGTCTGGGTGCAGTTCCACATGCAGGCGCCGCAGTGCACGCACTTCTCCCGGTCGAACTCGGGCGCGGCGGCCGCCTCGGCCGGGGTGGTGATGGCCTGGGCCGAGCAGATCTCGATGCAGGTGCGCGAGCCGCAGCTGGCGCAGACGGCGGGCTGCTGGAAGACCACGTGGTCGGCGTAGCCGGCCGGCGCCTGCACCTTTCCCCCCATGAGCAGCGCGTCCTGCTGCGACACGAGGAGCTGGCCGTCGTAGGGAATGTCGGGCCAGCCGGCGCGCTTCAGGAGGGCGCCGGCCAGGCTCTGGCCGCTCCCCTGGCACTCGGCGCGGATGCGCGCGACCTCGTCCGCCGGGATGACGCCCTCGTAGTACTCCTCGACGGTGCCCAGCCGCTCGTGCGGCGGAATGGGCTCGGGGCCGATGTTGACCTTGCCCTTGGTGAGGCCGGAGAGGGCCATGCCGACGAGCCCGGTCACCACGCCGCGGCCGAAGCCGTCGCGAGCCCGCTCGGCCACCTTGCTCTCCTCCTCCAGCCAGCTCGCGCGGCGGCGCTCGACGTAGGCCTTCTGGAGGTTATCGCGGGTGAAGGGCTTCCCCTCGCGGAGCAGCTCCAGCACCCCTCCGGCGAGCTGGGCGCCGGTGGCCCAGGCCTCGTCCACCCCCGAGCCGGTGAGCACGTTGGTGGAGCCCGAGCCCTCGCCGATGCGGGCGAAGCCATCGCCCACCAGGTGTGGCTCGCCGCGTCGCCCCGACTCCTGCAGGGACTTCGCGCCCCACGAGCGCATCTTGCCGCCGCGGAGGTGCTTCCAGATGGCCGGGTGCTGGACGTAGTGCTGCAGGAGCAGGTAGCTCGTGCGCACAGGGCTGTCGAACCAGGAGGGCACGAAGATGCCCACCGAGGCCACCCGCCCCGGGTGCACGTAGAGGAAGCCGAAGATCTCCGGCTCGGGGTAGCCGAAGGTGTGGAGCACCGTCCCCTCGGCGAGCGTGCAGCTCTCGGGGAGGTCGACCACCATCTTCATGCCCACCGCCCACTCGTGGGCGTGGTGACCCTCCGGCATCCCGAAGCGCTCGTCGAGGGCGCGCCCCACCGCGCCCACCGGGCCGTCGGCCACCACCGTGAGCCGCGCCTTCACGTCCATGCCCGGCGCGTAGCCCGCGTCCGGCGACCCGTCGCGCTTCACGCCCTGATCGACGAGGCGCACCCCCACCACCGCCGAGCCCTCGACGAGGGGCTCGGCGACCGGTGTGCCGGGCCAAATCTGCACCTGACCGCCGGCCATGAGCTGCTCGCCCACCCACTGGTTGAACTGGCCCAGCGAGAGGATGAGGCCGCCCTTCTTGTGCAGGAAGTCGGGGGTGAAGGGGAGCGTGAGCGCGTGGTCCCCGAAGGGCAGGGCGAAGCGGAGCGCCTTGATGGCGGCGTCGCCCGCTCGGAGGGTGCCGGAGCGCCGGCTCGCCCCGATGGGGTCGAGGAGGTAGAGCACCCGCTCCTCGCCCACGTCGGCGGCCAACGGGATCTGCTTGGGGTCGAGACCGGGGAAGGTGGCGCGGATGGCTCTCGCCTTCGTGACCGCTCCCGAGACTCCGAAGCCGAGCCCCTCGGCGCGCTCGTAGCAGATCACCTGCGGCGGGAGGCCGGGCGCCACCGCGCTCTCGACCGCCGGCGTGCCATCGGGGTGGGTGAGCTCCTTCGCCAGCGTCGCGAGGAAGCCGCCCATGGCCGGGCCGAAGCCCACGCAGGCGATGTCGATCTCCATGCTCGACCGCTCGGGACCGGCCGGCGTCTCCGCTGCGCTCTCGTTCTGCTCGGACACGGCTCCCTCCCCCTCGAGTTCAGCCAGCGACGTTCGGCATCAGACCGGGTAGTCCAGCGCCTCGGGGATCATCACCTTGGAGATGGCCTCGGCGGCGCGGTCCTTCGCCAGCCGCGCTCCGGTCAGGCACTGGTCCACCTTCATGCGCAGCGCGGCGAAGTCGGCGACGCTGGCGCAGCGCGCGCAGGGGCCCGCCTTGTCCGGGTGGCTCCCGTCCTCGCCGATCACGTCGGTGGCGCAGCTCCCGATGCCGGGGATGAGCCCCTCCAGCTCCTCCAGCTCGCGAGCTTCGTAACAGGTCTTCCGCGCCTCGTCGTTCCACACCGGGTGCGCGTTGTAGCCGTAGACCAGCTCCGCGCAGATGCGGCCCACCTCGCCGGAGGCGCGGGCCGCCGCCACGTGGGCGAGGTCCTGGTAGAAGCGCGAGAGGCCGGGGAGCCCCTCGGCCACCACCGGATTCTCGCCGCCCTTCTCGGTGAGCTCGACCACGTCGAGGATGAAGCAGCGCGCCGCCATCAGCCAGGCGAGGGCGTCGGACAGCGCGAAGGTGACGCCCTGCCGCGGCCCCTGCATGAGCTTCTGGCCCATGGCGTCGGTGGCCTCCACCAGGTGGCGGTAGGTGTAGAGCCAGAGGACCATGGCCGAGGCGAGCTCGCAGGCGCCGGTGTCGGGGTGGGCCGAGGCGAGGTGGCGGAGCTCCTTCACCCACGCCTCGTACTGGGCGAGGAACACCTCGTTCGACATGCACACGCTGAGCTGGCGCCGCTGCACCGACTCCGGCCCCTCGTAGGTGGCCTCGAGCTGGGCGTCCATCCACTTGTGGCCGAGGAAGCCGGGGCAGTCCTCGGTGATGCCGTAACCGCCCATGAGGCTCACCGCCTCGCGCATCACGGTGGCGCCGTAGCCGGTGTCCCACAGCTTGGTGGCCGGGCAGAGCACGTTGCCGGCCGAGTCGAGCAGGGCGTAGCGCACCAGCGGGTCGGCCTCCAGCTCCGCCACCCGCGCGGCGTCGCGCTCGGCCTCGGGGAGCGACCGCAGCTTCACGAGCTCGATGGCGCGCTGGTTCACCTCCTTGAAGAACCTCAGCTCGCCGCGGCCGGTGATGCCCTTCTCCGCCAGGACCTGGAACTTCACCTTCTCCAGCGGGTCGAGCTCGTCGAACATGCGCGAGGAGTGGAAGCCGATGGAGGCGCCTGCCTCGCCGGTGGCCCACACGTCGACCAGGCGGTGCAGCGCGTCCTCTCGCACCTGCAGCCCGAGCTCGTAGCGGGGCGAGCCGGGCTTCGCCTGCTCGGCGCCGCGAAAGCGGCCGCGCTGGTAGCGGATCACCGGCTCCACCGCCGAGAGCAGCTTGGCAGCGGTCATGAGCCCCACGGGCACGCGGGTATGCTTGAACACCGCGCCGATGATCTCGTCGTGCGACCAGCGCGGCACGATGACGCCGTTCTTCACCGCGTACCCGCCGATGATGCGCGAGGCCGGCACGGTGAGGGTGAAGATGGGGTCGTTGGTGGAGGAGAGCTGGTGCACCAGCTTCTTGGTGGGCGTGCCGCGATCGAAGCTCCCCGGGTCGCCCTCCTCCAGGATGATCATGCAGGTGCCCTTGAGGCGCGCGTCGGCCGACTCCACCGCCGCGGTCACGAAGTTGGCGAAGCCCATGTTGGTGATGAAGCGGCCGCGCTTCTCGACGAGGAGCATCGGCTCCTCGCCCTCCCTCCACTCGGCGACCCGCACCTTGCCGCCGAGGATGCCGGTGTCGACGCCGACGTAGGGGATGGGCTCGGTGAGGGCGAAGGCGCCGCGCCACGGCTTGCGGTCCTCGCCCGGCCTCGCCGGGGCGGCGAGGCTCATGTAGCGGTCTTGCTGCTCCTGGGTGCCGCGCTCGTGGATCGGCGAGAGAGCGAGGTGCCCGGCGAGCGCGCCGGTGGCGGCACCAGCGTCCACCCACGCCAGCTCGAAGGCGGCGAGGGCCATGGCCATGTTCTTCGGACCCTCGATGAAGCCGCCCTGGTGCGGCTCCATGAAGAGGCCGGTCACCCCCCCGGCGTCGTAGTGCTCGAGGAGCGCGTTCTTCTCCGGCGTCCACTCGTGGGTGTTGCGCGCCCCCTCGGCCACCAGCCTCGCCACCGGGCCGCGCGCCACCTGGCGCACCGACTGCACCAGCATCTGCAGGTCATAGCGCTCGCCGAAGCGCCACATGACGTGCCGGACGTCGTCGCCGGGGAGCGTCCGCAGCGTTTCGGTGGCGCCGGTGGCGTCCTTCAGCTCAGCAGCAGGCACGGCCATTCGAGTCTCCCAGGCGCGCCGGGGCGCGCCGGTCGGTGAGTCCCCCGGAGGCGAGGCCCCAGAGGTGTCATTTGCGTAGCGGTGGCGGCGGAAGCTAGCACCTCGATCGCAGCGCCTTCAAGCGACGAGGGGCCCGCGCCACCTCACGACGGGTCGACGCACCGCGACGGCGCGGCGCGGCATGGGTGGCGGGGGTGGGCGGTCCACACGTTTTCTTGCCGGCCTGGTTCCGGGCGGCGAGCGACGGCCCCCGACGCGAGGCGCGCTTCTCCGGCTAGCGCGCCGCCTTCCCCTGAAGCGCCGTCGCACCCACCTTCCGGCGGCTGGCGAAGGGCCCGGCCCGGCCGCGCTTCTACCCCTCGAGCTTGAAGCCGATCTGGACGGTCACCTGGAACTCGGTGACCTTGCCGTCCTTGATGGTGCCGCGCTCCTCCACCACCTCGAACCAGTTCATGTGGCGGATGGTCTTGCCGGCCTCCTCGACGGCAGACTTCACCGCCTCGGCGAAGCTCACGGTAGAGGTTCCCACCAGCTCGAACTTCTTGTACGTCCCGGGCATGCGCTCTCCTTGTGAAGGTGGAAGGTGAACGGACGGAGTAAAGCGACCGGTGCTCCGCCGCCGCGCAGGGCGACGCGCGCGACCCACCTGGGCTTCCGGCTCCCGTACGGACCGGCTCACGGAGCCCAGGGCGGCTTCGCTCAGAGCACGAGGTAGGTGTAGCCGCGCATCACGTTCTCGAAGAACTCGGCGAGCTGCACCCCCTCCTTCGGCCTGATGGCGCCCTCCTTCACCTTGAGATTGAGGGCGCTCTTCACCCTGCGGGCGAGGTCGTCGGGGACGTACTGCATGCGCGCGAGCACCTGCTCGATGCGGTCGCCCGGGATGACCTCCTCGATGTAGAAGTCCTCCGGGTCCTCGTCGTCGACGAAGACGTGGACCTCGTTCACCCGGCCGAAGAGGTTGTGCATGTCACCCATCACGTCCTGGTAGGCGCCGGTGAGCATGAGGCCGAGGAAGTAGGGCTGCCCCGGCCTGAGGGCGTGGAGCGAGAGCGTCTCGTCCACCCCCTCGCCCTCGATGAAGCGGTCGATCTTTCCGTCGGAGTCGCAGGTGATGTCGACGATGGTGCAGTCGCGCGTGGGCGGCTCGTCCATGCGGTGCAGCGGCACGATGGGGAAGAGCTGGTCGAAGGCCCAGTGGTCCGGGGCGCTCTGGAAGAGCGAGAAGTTGGCCATGTACTGGTCGGCGATCTTGTCGCCGAGATCGCGGGTGTCGCGCGGCAGGCGCTTGCGGCCGCGGTTCAGGGCCACCAGCCCGCGGCAGAGGCGCCAGAAGAGGCTCTCCACCTCGGCGCGCTCCTCGAGGCCGAGCAGGCCCAGCTTGAACATCTGCAGCGCCTCCTCCTTCTTCGCCACCGCGTCGTGGTAGGCCTCGATGCGGTTGCGCGGGGTGAGACCGGCGACGATTCTCGCGCATCTCGCGCACCATCTTCGCCTCCTCCACCCCGGCCGAGGAGGCGTGGCCGCTGAAGCTGTCGGCGGCCCCCACCGCGATGTGCCCGAAGACGTTCATCACCACGCAGGCGTGGTGGGCCGTGACCGCCCGCCCGGACTCGGAGACGATGTGCGGCTCCGGCACCTCCTCGCTCGCGCACACCCGCTGCAGGCTGTAGACGACGTCGCCCACGTACTCGTCGAGGGTGTAGTTGAGAGAGGAAGACTGGTCGTTGGTGTGGGTGCCGACGTAGTCGATGCCGAGGCCGCCCCCCACGTCGAAGTAGTCGATGGGGAGCCCCATCTTGCGCAGCTTGGCGTAGACGCGCGCGCCCTCGTTCACCGCGTCCTTCACCACCCGGATGTCGGTGAGCTGGGAGCCGACGTGGAAGTGGAGGAGCCGGACACACCCCTCCCGGCCGCGCTCCCTCAGGATGTGAACGGCCTGGATGAGCTCGGGGATGGTGAGGCCGAACTTGGCGAAGTCGCCGGAGCTGCCCTCCCACTTCCCGGTGCCCCGGGTGGTGAGCTTGGAGCGGAGCCCGATCATGGGCTCCACGCCCAGCTCGTCGGCCAGCCGGAGGAGCTGGGGCAGCTCGGAGAGCTTCTCGATGACCACGATGACCTTGCGGCCGAGCTTGCGGCCGAGCAGGGCCAGCCGGAGGAACTCCTCGTCCTTGTAGCCGTTGCAGACGGTGATGGCCTCGGGGTCGGTGTTGAAGCCGAGCACGATGAGCAGCTCGCCCTTGGAGCCCGCCTCCAGGCCGTAGTGGTAGGGCGCGCCGGCGTCGAGGATCTCCTCGACCACCTCGCGCATCTGGTTCACCTTCACGGGGTAGACGCCGTAGTAGCGGCCGCCGTACCCGGCCTCGGCGATGCCCTTGCCGAACGCTTCGTTGATCGCCCTCACGCGGGCGCGCAGCACGTCCTGGAAGCGCACCACGCAGGGGAAGCCGAGCCCCCGCTCCTGGATGTCCTCCACCACGTCCATCACGTCGATGGTCGGACCGGGCTGGCCGTGCGGGTGCACCACCAGGTGCCCCTTGTCGCTCACCGAGAAGTAGCCGCCGCCCCACCCGGCCACGTTGTAGTGGAGCGCGGCGCGCTCCACCGACCAGCCGGCGGCGGGCGTGGCGGCGGTGGCGTCGCTCTTGGGCTCCGGAAAGCGTGATTCGGGGGTGGCCATCGCGGCCTTTTACTCGCGCCTCCCCGAGAAAGAAAGGTCGCCTCCGAACCGTCGCGCGGTTATCCCGCGCCGGCTTGCCGGCCCCCCCGCACCCTCTTCCGCCCGCGGCCGCCCGCCGCTCGCTGGCCGAGCGGGCGCGCGCGCTGCGCGAGGCGCTTCGTCAGGTGCCGGGCACCTTCGACCTCGTCTGGCGCGCCGACGCCAGGGGCGCCGCGGTCCTGGGGCTCCTCGCCGCGCTGCAGGCGCTCCTCCCGGCCGCCATCGCCTGGACCGGGAAGCTCATCGTCGACGCGGTGGTGGCGGCCGCCGCGGGCCGCGCGAACCCCGGCCACGCCGTGGCACTGGTGGGCCTCGAGCTCGGGCTCATGGCCCTTTCCATGACCGCCGGCCGGCTGACGGCGCTCCAGCGCGAGCTGCTCCGCGCGCGGCTCGGTCACGCGGTGAACGAGCGCATCCTGGAGAAGGCGCTCTCGCTCGAGCTGCGCCACTTCGAGGACGCCGAGGTCTACGACAAGATGCAGAACGCGCGCCGGCAGGCCTCGGCGCGCCCGCTCTCGCTGGTGATGCAGGGGTTCGCCATCGCCCAGGGAGCGGTCACCCTGGTGGCGCTCTCGGCGCTGCTCCTCCGGCTCTCGCCCTGGAGCGTGCTGGTGGTGGTGGCCTCCTCCATCCCCGCCTTCGTGGCCGAGGCGCGCCTCGCCGCGGCCGGGTTCCGCCTCTCCTCGTGGCGCGCGCCGGAGGGCCGGCGTCTCGACTACCTGGAGTGGATCCTCACCCGCGACAGCCACGTGAAGGAGGTGAAGCTGTTCGGGCTGGGACCGCTCGTGCTCGGCCGCTACCGGGCGCTCTTCGGCCGCTTCTACGCCGAGGACCGGGCGCTGGCGGTGCGCCGGATGGCCTGGGGCGTGGCCCTGGGGCTCGTCTCGCTCTCGGCGCTCTACGGGATGTACGCCCTGGTGGCGGCCCGGGCGGCGCGGGGGGCCATCACGCTGGGTGACCTCACCCTCTACCTGGCCGTCTTCCGCCAGGGGCAGGGCGCGGTGCAGGGCATCCTCACCGCGCTCTCGGGCCTCTACGAGGACGCGCTCTACATGTCGAACCTCTTCGTCGTTCCTCGCCATCCCCACCGCCGGCGAGGGGGAGCGGCGCGACCCCGGCGCCTCCGCAGCACCGCGCCGCGCGAGGCTCGGGCGCCTGGAGCTCGACCGCGTCTCTTTTCGCTATCCGGGCCGCGGGGCGTGGGCCCTGCGCGACGTCTCCCTCACCCTGGAGCCGGGCGAGAAGCTCGGGCTGGTCGGAGAGAACGGCGCCGGCAAGAGCACGCTGGTGAAGCTCCTCCTCGGGCTCTACCGGCCCACCGAGGGCTCCATCCGGTAGGGCGGCGTGGAGCTCGGCGACCTCGATCCGGAGGACCTTCGCGCCCGGGTGGGCGCCGTCTTCCAGGACTTCGTCCGCTACCAGTTCACCGCCGCCGAGAACGTGGGGCTGGGCAGCCCGGACCACCTCGACGACCGCCCGCGCATCGAGGAGGCGGTGCGGCGCGGCGGGGCCGAGGAGGTGGTGGGGGCGCTGCCCGCCAGGCTCGACACGGTGCTGGGCGGCTGGTTCGAGGCGGGGCAAGAGCTCTCCGCCGGGCAGTGGCAGAAGCTGGCGGTGGCCAGGGCGTTCATGCGCGACCTCTCCGGGGACGTGGAGCTGCTCGTCCTCGACGAGCCCACCGCGGCCATCGACGCCGAGGCGGAGCACGCGCTCTTCGAGCGCTTCCGGACGCTCGCGCGCGGCCGCACCGCCCTCGTCATCTCGCACCGCTTCTCCACCGTGCGCGCCATGGCCGATCGCATCGCCGTGCTCCACGCCGGCCGGGTCGAGGAGCTGGGCACGCACCGGGAGCTGCTGGATCGCGGAGGGCGCTACGCCCGGCTCTTCGGGCTCCAGGCCGCGGGCTACCTCGATTGAGGAGAGGCCGCGCGGAGGAGCTCGAGCGCGCGCAGGAGGTCGACCGGCAGCGGGGCCTCGAGGGCCAGCCTCTCCCCGGTCCTGGGGTGGGGGAAGGCGAGGCGCCAGGCGTGGAGCGCCTGCCGTCCCAGCGCGAGGGCGGCGAGGCGCACCGGCTCTTCCGCCGCCAGCCTCGCCTCGCGGCGGGTGCCTCCGTAGGTGGCGTCGGCGAGCAGCGGATGACCGGCCTCGGAGAGGTGGACACGGATTTGGTGCGTGCGCCCGGTGTGCAGCGCCACCTCGAGGAGCGCGGCGCGCGGAGCGCCCTCCCGGCCGAAGCGCTCCACCACCCGCCAGGCGGTCACCGCCCGGCGCGCCGTCTCTACACGACAAGTGAAGCGAGTCCGGTCGCGCGGGTGCCGCCCGTAGGGCGTGTCGAGCCTCGCCTCGGCGGCGGGGAGGCCGTGGCAGACGGCGAGGTACGTCTTCTCCACCTCGCGGCGCCGGAAGGAGGCCTGGAGCGCGGCGAGCGCCTCGTCGCTGCGCGCCACCACCAGGCAGCCGGAGGTGCCCTTGTCGAGCCGGTGCACCAGGCCGAGCCGGTCCCCTCCCGGCCCAGCGCCGGCGAAGCGGTGGAGAAGCGCGTTCACCACCGTCGATTGGGGATTCCCCCGCGCGGGGTGGACCACCATCCCGGCCACCTTGTCGAGGACGACGAGGTCGGCGTCCTGGTGGAGGACGGAGAGCGGGAGGTCCTCGGCGACGAGCTGAGACGGCTCGGGCGCCGGCACGACGAGCTCCGCGCGCTCGCCGCCGCGCAGCCGGGCGGCGGCCCGCGCCGGGCGGCCGTCGAGCGTCACACGCCCCTCCTCGATGAGCCGCTGCACGCGGGCTCGGGAGAGTTCCGGGGAGAGCTGCGAGAGCGCGAGATCCACCCGCCGGCCGGCCGCCTCCGGGGGGACGCAAAAGGAGACGGTGCGGGGCGCTACCAGATCTTCGACCGGACGTGCTTCTTCGAGAGGAGGATGACGTCGACGATGGCGCGGTCGTAGAAGTGGGTCCGCGCGGCCAGCTCCGGCGACACGCGCGAGCGGTAGAGCTGACGGCCTTCCTCCAGCTCGTCGCGCAGGAGGTCGAAGAAGGTGTCCTCCTGGATGCCCTTCACGATCTTCGCCTCGTTGTAGAGGGAGACGTCGGAGCAGATGGTTCGGGCGAGGCGGTTCGCAGCCTCGGGGGTCTCGATCTGGGCCATCGGGGGGCGATGGTAGGGCTCGGCGGGTGGACGGTCAAATTGGTGGAGGTCACATCCCCAGATAGCTGCGCACCACCTTCTCGCCGTCGAGGCGCAGCTCGCGGGCGATGGCCTTGAGGTAGCCGCGCAGGTAGACGGGCGCGGGGAGGCGGTCGCGCTGGTCGGCCTCGAGGCTCTCGAGGTGGTGGCGCGGGATGCGGGTGCGCGCGCACATCGACTCGAGCGACAAACCGCAGGCCTCCCGCGCGCGGCGAAGCTGCTCGCCGTGAAAGTGCCCGCTCTCGTCGACGAGCGCGACCCGTCGCGGCGGGGCGGAGCTCGGGGGCAGGGGGAGCGGCGCGGGCGTGAAGAGCGGCTGGCTGGAGACCTCCCAGGCGCCGGTCTCCTCGCCAGCCACCCGCGTGAGCAGGATGGGCGCGCCTGCCGGTGCGGAGCGTAGAGGGTCCTGCGGCGCCCCCGGCGGCCGAGGCGGAGGCGCAGGGCTGGCGGCTTTATCGCGGGCCGAGGACCAGCTCGGCGCGGTGGGCGCGCGAGGCGGCTCGACAGGGGGCGGGCCGCCCGGCGGAAGGCCCAGGCTGGCGTCGTAGGCGCGCCGCTTCACCGGGTCGAGGAGCACGGCGAGCGCCTCCTCCAGCCGGCGGCCGAGCAGCGCGGCCTCGTCGGGCGACACAAGGGTGTAGGTGGCGAGGGAGCCCGGTCCGTAGAGCGCCTCGGCACGCTCCCAGGCGCGGATGATGGCGGCCTCGGGCGCATCGCGCGCGACCTCGAGGAGCTCGTACAGATTCTGATGAGCGAGCGGCTTCAAGGGTTCCCCACCGCGGCGTCGAGCGCCGCCAGGTTCTCGGCGATGCGGGCGAAGCTCCGGGCGGCCTCGCCGGCCGGGCTGTGGACGAGCAGCGGCGTGCGCGCGCGCGAGCTGCGCCACAGCTCCTCCTCCCAGCCGATGTGGCCGAGGTCGTCCATGATGAGCCCGTAGAACTTGTGCCAGGCCGCCACCACGGCCTGACCCACCTCGGCGTCCTGCGGCGTGCGCGCCTGGTTCACCACCAGGCGAGGACGGAAGAGCGCGAGCTCCCGCTCGAGGAGGGCCCCGGCCTCCGGGTGGTGCGCGAGGAGCGCGGTGAGCACGTCGGCCGGGCTGCGGCGCTCGCGCTCCTGGAGCACCTCGCGCAGCGCGTCCTCCATGCCGGGCGAGCCAGCGGCGACGTGGCGCACCTGGCGCCAGAAGGCGGCCTTCACGAACCGGTACACGTTCTCCACCGCCGCCGGCTCGGGGACGAGCACGAGCAGACCGTGGTCCGCGGCGAGGAAGAGGTCGAGCACGTCGGGGTGGAGGCCTGCCCCCAGGTCGACGACCACGTCGCGCGCGGGCAGCGCCCGGAGCTGCCGCGCCAGGCGGACGGCGAGTCCGGGCGAGGAGGTGGTGGCGGCCAGCACCTCGGCCACCCCGGTGAGGAGCGAGAGGCCGGGGCACGCCGCTCGGGGCGAGCGCATCCTCCACGCTGGGGATGCGCCGCAACAGGGCGTCCGCCAGCGTGTGCTTCGGGGCGTCGATGCCGAGGGCGGTGTGCACGTTGGCGCCGCCGCCGTCGGCGTCGACCACCACCACCTCCTCGCCCCGGCGGGCGAGCTCGATGGCGAGGTTCACCGCGACGAAGGTCTTGCCGACGCCGCCCTTGCCGGCTCCCACCGCGAGGAGCCTGGCCGGCCCGGACCCTTCACCGGGCGCCGTCCGGCGCTCGGTGCTCGCCGGATCGTCGGTGAGGCTCGCGGGCTCGACCAGCCGCAGCGGAGGGACATCCTGCACGGCGACCGATCCTACTCGACCCACCGGGAAATGCGGAACCTCGCCCTCGCAAAACCCTCGCGCCGCTCGGAGCCGATCACCGCCGGACCCCCCCTCTCAGCGCCTCGCCAGGGTGGGCAGCGCCTGGCCGAGCGACACCGGTTCTCGCTGGGCCGGGTAGAGCCAGCGGTACGCTGCGTAGGATCGGAGGACGCGCTTCACGTAGCCGCGCGTCTCGCGCACGGGGATCTCCTCCACGAAGGCGTCGAGCGGGAGGCCACCGCGCGCCTCCATCCACCTCTTTACTGGCCGGTCCCCCACGTTGTAGGCCGCGAGCGCCAGCACCTCCGAGCCGCCGAAGCGCTTCAGCAGCCTCCCCAGGTAGCTCGCGCCAATGCGAACGGCGAGGGGCGGATTCGTGAGGTCCGCCGGGGTCACCCGCCCGAGCCCGAGCCGCCGCGCCTCGTCCTGGGCGGTGGCGGGCATGAGCTGGGTGAGCCCGACGGCTCCGGCGAAGGAGATCACCCGTGGGGTCGAGCCCGCTCTCCTCTCGCATGAGCGCGAGGAGCAGGTTCGGCCTCACCCCCGCAGCCGGAGCCCACGCCTCCACCTCGGCCTCGTAGGCTCTCGGATAGGCGACCCGCCAGGCCCGGAGGACGGCGCCCTCGGGCTTCTCCCGCAGCACCTTGCGCGCCAGCGTGCGCACCAGGTTGTGCGAGCTGCGGTGATCGCCCGCCCGGTCGAGCAGCTCGGCGAGGAGGAGCACCGGCTCCACCTCGAGCTCCTTGCGCTCCGCCGCCAGGAGCTCGCTCGCAGCGATCCGCCCGCGCCCCATGCGCAGGAGCTTCACCCCCGCCCTGAAGTGGCGGTCCCCGGCGAGCGGCCCCGCGGCATAGCGCAATCCCGGCGCCTTCTCGGAGGTGAGATGCGGCCACGGCGCCGCCCCGGGCCCCAGGTGCTCCTCCAGCCGCGCCCTGGCGAGGAGGCCGTAGTAGTCGGCAGGGGCGTCGTCGGCCAGCTTTCGCCAGAGGGCACACGCGTTCGCCTCGTCGCCCTCGCCGCCCCGCTCCGCCACCCAGCGCGCTCTCCAGTAGACTGCGCGCGCCCGCTCGTACGCGTCGTCGCGGTACAGCTCGGCCGCCCGGTCGAGCGCGGCGAGCGCCGGCCCGGCGCGGCCCGCCGCCTTCTCCATCCAGGCCAGGCGGAAGAGCGCCTCGGCGTGGAAGTCGCCGTGGACCGGGTGCTCCACCAGC
>CAVWSG010000007.1:0-598878 GCA_963757745.1 uncultured delta proteobacterium | reverse complement strand
CGTCCGGAGGAAGGAGAGCGAGATGAGCGCCGCCAGCCCGGAGGCGAAGGCGGTGTAGAGGAAGGCCAGCGACTTCACCCGGGCGGTGGCGATGCCGGCGAGATTGGCCGCCTCGCGGTTGTCGCCGGTGGCGAAGACCTTCACCCCGAAGGTGGTGCGGTGCAGGAGGAAGAAGGCGACGAGCCCCCACCCCGCGAACCAGATCACCGGCACCGGCAGGAAGCCGCCCACCTCCGCCCGCCCGAAGAGATCCATGAAGAAGGAGAGCCGGAAGGAGATGGGCTGACCCTGAGAGAGCACCATGGCCACTCCGCGGAAGACCATCATGGTGGAGAGGGTGGCGATGAAGGAGTTGATGCGGGTGGTCGCGATGAGCACCGCGTTCACGAGGCCGAGCAGCAGGGCGGCGGCCATGCCGGCCAGGGCGGCGAGCCAGATGTTCACCCCGAGTCGCGTGGCCAGCACGCCGGCGACCACGCCGGTCACCGCGTAGATGGCCCCCACCGAGAGGTCGAACTCGCCGGCCACGATGAGCACGGTCATCGCCATGGCGATGATGCCGAGCTGCGCCGTCTGGCGGAGCACGTTGAAGAGATTGTAGCTGGTGAGGAAGGTGGGGGTGACCACCGAGAAGAAGGTGGCGATGACCAGCGCGGCGAGGAGCACCCCCAGGTCGCGCTGTCCGAGCAGGCGCCGCGTCGCCCCGCCCCAGCGCCCCTCGGCCCGCTTCTCTCCGTCCATGGTGTGCGCCATCTCGTCGGCCTCGTCCTCTTGGGGTCAGGTGGTGGCGGCCAGGATGATGCGGTCCTTGGTGGCCTCGGCCGCGTCGAGCTCGGCGGCCACCCGGCCGCGGTTCATCACCAGGATCCGGTTCGAGAGCTGCAACAGCTCGTCGAGCTCGGAGGAGGAGACGAGCACCGCGCAGCCCCTGGCGGCGAGGGCGAGGAGGAGCTCGACGATCTCCCCCTTGGCGCCCACGTCGACCCCGCGGGTGGGCTCCGAGAGGAGGAGCACCCGAGGCTCGAGCGCCAGCCAGCGCGCGATGAGCACCTTCTGCTGGTTGCCGCCGGAGAGGCTGCGGATGGGCGCGTCGACGCTGGCGAGCTTGATGGACAGGTCGTCGCGCATCCGCTCGGCGAGCCGGCGCAGCGCGGGGCGGTCGAGGAGCGCGCGCCGGCCGAGGTCCGCGAGGCTCGCCATGCCCAGGTTCAGCTTCACGTCGAGCGCGCCGAAGAGGCCCAGCGTCTTGCGGTCCTCCGGCACGTAGCCGATGCCGGCGGCCATGGCGTCGCCCGGGGTGCGGAGCGCAAGCGGGCGGCCGTCGAGGAGCACGCTGCCCTCGGTGGCGGGCGGAGCGCCGAAGAGGCTCCGCAAGAGCGCGGTGCGCCCCGACCCCTGCAGACCCGCCACGCCGAGGATCTCACCCGGGTGGAGCTGGAAGGAAACGTCCCGTAGCTCACCAGGGACGCCGAGCCCTCGGACCTCCAGCCGCGGCGCCTCGGCTCGCGCTGCGCCCCGCCGTGAGCTTGCCGAGAGCGTGCGACCGGCGACGAGGGCCGAGAGGCGCGCCGTGTCGAACTCCTCTCGCGAGAGCTCGCCCACGTTGCGCCCGTCGCGCAGCACCGAGATCGCATCGGAGAGCTGGGTGAGCTCCTCCAGCATGTGGCTCACGAAGAGGAAGGTGAGGCCCTGGTCTCTGAGCCGCCGCAGGATGGCGAAGAGCCGCTTCACCTCCGGCGGGGTGAGGGCGGTGGTGGGCTCGTCGAGCACCACCAGCCGGGCGTCGCGCGAAAGCACGCGCACCAGCAGGGCGAGCTGCTTCTCGGCCGCGCTACAGGTGCGAATGAGCCGGCGCGGCTCGATCTCCTCGCCGAGCAGGTCGCGGTAGAGCTCCACGCACCGCTCCTCCATGAGGCGCCAGTCGGGCGAGAGGCCGCGGCGCGGCATGGAGGGCCCGAGGAAGACGTTGGCCGCCACCGAGAGGTCGGGGCAGATGGGGATCTCCTGGTGGAAGACGCTCACCCCCGCGCGCTCCGCCTCGGCCGGATTGCGCGGGGCGAGCGGGCGGCCCTCGAGGCGGAGCCGCCCGGCGTCGGGCTGGTGCACGCCGCAGAGGAGCTTGATGAGGGTGGACTTGCCGGCGCCATTCTCCCCGGCGAGGCCGCGGACCGTCCCGCGGGGCACGGCGAGCGACACGTCGTCGAGGGCGCGCGTCGAGCCGAAGCTCTTCGACACGCCCTCGACGGAGAGAAAAGGCTCGACCGGCGCCATTTGCGGTGGGTACGCGCCCGGCCCGTGGATGATGGGCGTGCGCTGAGCTACCGGTAACCCTTGACCGCCAGATCCTTCACCGCCCTCACCGTCTCCTTCGTCACCGGGGCGATGCCGGTGTTGATGTCGGCGGGCTCGATGGCGTAGGTGGCCTTGAGGAAGAGCTCGATGACGCCCTGGTAGCCCTGCAGGTAAGGCTGCTGGTCGATGGTGAATTGCATGACGCCGGCCTCGATGGCGTCGAGCACCTCGGGCACGAGGTCGAAGCCGCCGCCGAAGACCTTGCCGGCCAGCTTCTGGCGCTCGATGACGTGGCCGATGGCGATGGCGGTCACGTCCTCCACGCCGAACATGCCCTTGATCTGCGGGTTCGCCTGGAGCGCGGCGCCGATGAGCGATTCGGCCTTCACGAGATCGGTGCCGGTGGCCACCACCCGGTACTGGAAGCCGCCCTTGGCGTCGAGGACGTCCTTCGCGCCCTTGATGCGCTCCTCCAGGTTCTGGGCTCCGGCGGTGTGGATGGCGAGGAGCACGTCGCCGCCGCCGGGGAGAAGCTTCACGATCTGCTGGCCCATGGAGCGGCCGGCCTCGAAGTTGCCCTGCCCGATGTAGGCGAGGCGGCCCGACTGTGGAGCGTCGGCGTTGATGGCGATGACCGGGATGCCCTTCGACTGCGCCTCGGCCACCACGTCGTTGAAAGCGGTGGGGTCGGGAAGCGTGCAGGCGATGCCGTCGACCTTCTGGGCAATGGCCGACTTCATGAACTCCACCTGCTTCTGGATGTCGAAGCCGGAGGGGCCGGTGTAGACGACGTCGGCGCCCACCGCCTTGCCCGCGTCCTCCGCGCCCTTCCGCACCGGCACGAAGAACGGGACCGCGGTGGCGTGGGTGATGACCGTGAACTTGAGGCGCCTGGCGGGTGCAGCCTGGGGAGTGGAGGGGGCGAGGCCTGCGGCGAGAGCGGCCAGGACAGCGAGCGAGTAGAAGCTGCGACGTGGCATGGGGTTCCTCCTGCGAGAGCTGTGATGCCACGACGGTAACAGTGCTGAAGCGCGGGCTGCAAGGTGGTTTTCAGGGGTGTCGGCAGCGACAACGCTGTTTCCAGCCGGGGTCGTCCCTACGCGAGGAGCGACACCTTCGGGGCGCGGTCGCGCGCCTCGGGGATGCGGTGGAGCGCATCGCCCGCACGCGCCTCCACCACGATGGAGGCGGCGGCGGCGCCGAGGCGCGCGGCGTCGGCAGGGTCGGCGCCCTCGGCGAGCCCCAGGAAGAAGCCGGCCGAGAAGACGTCGCCGGCGCCGGTGGGGTCGACCTCGCGGGTGCGGAAGGCGCCCACGCGCACCGTGCGGCCGCGCAGGATGAGCTCGCAGCCGCGCTCGCTGTGGGTGAAGGCCACGATGGGCACCGACCGGGCCAGCCGGTCGAGGAGGTCGCCCTGGCCCACCAGGTCGTCCTCGCCCACCGAGGCGGCGTCGACGCCGCGCAGATCGTCCTCCGAGGGCTCCCAGGCGGGCTGCACCACCCGGCCGCCCGGCTCGACGGCGCGCACCCACCCCTGCACCCCGATGCCCACGAACCGCGCCTTCACGGTCCGTACCCAGGCCGGGATGTCCACCTCGGAGAGGATGGGGGCGAGGTGGAGGACGTCGACCGACCGCCACTCGGGTGGCACGCGCGACGGGTCGACGGCGGGCGCCACCGCCTCCACGAGCTGTGTCCGCTTGCCGTCCGGGCCGTAACGGTTCACGAAGGTGGTGGTGTGCTCGCGGCGGTGGACGTCGGCCTCGGCCCCGGCGAGCGCCTCCACCGGGAAGGTGGGGCCGGCCACCGTCGCCACGCGGACCCTCGCGCCGAGCCCGAGATAGGTCTGCGTGGCGTAGGTGACGGTGCCACCTGGAGTGAAGGCCTCTCCGTACCGGTCGAGGGTGACGTTGCCCGCGACGAGCACCGTGGGGGCGCCGGAGCGCTGGGGGGCCTTCTCTCCGAGGGTGCCGTCCGTCACGCCTGCGCCTTCCTCGCCCCACGCCGCCGGCGCGAGTGCCGCGCGCGGGGGAGAGGAGCCGAAGGGGCGCTTCTAACACGGGAGGAAGGGGGAGGGGACCCGCCCCGGCGCGGCGCGGGGAGGGCGCGCTCACGCCCCCTCGCCCGCGTCGGTGGCCTCCTCGGAGCGGGGGGCGGCCTCGAGGTCGAGCTCGAGGCGCGAGGCGAGGGCGATGAAGAGCCCCTGGCACAGGCAGAGGGTGTTGGTGAGGGAGCGGAACGAGAACGCGCTCGCCTCCTTCACCAGCAGGTGCAGGGTGGAGGCGCGGGCGATGGCGCTCATGCCGCTGTCGGTGAGCGCCAGGATGCTCGCGCCTCGCGAGCGGGCGAAGCGCACCGCGGCCTGGGTCTCCCTGCCGTAGGGCGAGAAGCTGATGGCCACGAGGAGGTCGCCCTTGCCCATGGCGCGCACCTCCCCGCCCGACATGCCGCCGATCCCCGAGACGAAGATCACCCGCCGCGAGGTGTGCTGGAGCAGGTAGACGAGGTAGGCGGCCGCCGGGAGCGAGCGTCGCACGCCCACCACGTAGAGGGTCTGGGCGTCGTGGAGGAGCGCCACCGCCGCCGTCAGCGCCTCGTCGTCGAGGCCCAGCGCGAACTCCTCGATGGCGCCCTGGTTGGCGAGGAGGAGCTGGCGCACCACGCCGCCCGGGTCGGTCTGCAATCGCCCCGTCTCGATGAGCCCGCGGATGCGCCTGGCGTAGGAGGCGGCCGGCGCCGCGCTGGCGCTGAAGGCGTCGCGGAAGAGCCGCTGCAGCTCGCTGTAGCCCGAGAAGCCGAAGCGCTGGCCGAAGCGCGTCACCGCCGAGGGCTGCACCTTGCATGCGGCGGCGATCTCGGTGATGCGGGTCACCACCATCTTGCCGCGGTTCGACTCGACGTATTTTGCCACCGCCCGGAGCTGACGGGGCAGCTTGTCGTACTGGGAGGAGACGGCGGCGAGGAAGCTGTCCACGGACTCGTAGCGCACGCACTCAATGTAAAGGAGGCGACCCCGGGACGAAAGTGAATGAAAATCTCTTTCGGTGTTTTGGGTGGGTCTAGAAACTGGATTGCATGCGGCTCCCGTTTCTGATAACGAGAGCCGAGGAGGAACCATGGCCACGACCGCCAGCCCCATGCTGCAGATGACGAGGAGCACCCCCACCCGCCTGTGGAACGACTCCGCGGCGGTGGACGAGCTCACCGCCGCCATGAAGCTCGGCGCCGTCGGCGCGACGTGCAACCCGGTGATCGCGCTCCAGGTGCTGAAGAAGGAGCTCACCACCTGGAAGCCTCGCATCGAGGCGCTCGCGCGGGAGCTGCCCACTGCCACCGAGGGCGAGCTCGGGTGGCGGGTGGTGGAGGAGCTCTCGGTGCGGGCCGCGAAGCTGCTCCTCCCCGTCTTCGAGGTCGAGAAGGGCAGGAACGGCCGGCTCTCCATCCAGACCGACCCTCGCAACTGGCGCAACACGAAGGCCCTCGTCGAGCAGGCCGAGCGCTTCAGCGCGCTCGCGCCCAACATGATTGTGAAGATCCCGGTGACCGCGGCCGGCGTCCGGGCCATCGAGGAGGCCACCTACCGCGGCGTCTCCATCAACGCGACCGTCTCCTTCACCCTGCCCCAGTGCGTGGCGGTGGCCGAGGCGGTCGAGCGCGGCCTCGCCCGCCGCGAGAAGGAAGGAAGGCCCGTCGACACCATGGGCCCGGTCTGCACCATCATGGTGGGCCGGCTCGACGACTGGCTCAAGGTGGTGGCGGAGCGCCAGAAGCTCTCCATCGATCCCGGGCACCTCGACTGGGCCGGGGTGGCGGTCTTCAAGAAGACCTACGCGCTCTTCCGGCAGCGCGGCTACCGCCTCCGCCTGCTCTCCGCCGCCTTCCGGAACCACCTGCACTGGAGCGAGCTCATCGGCGGCGACGTGGTGATCTCGCCGCCGTATGCCTGGATCGAGCGGCTCGAGGCGAGCGGCATCGAGGCCGTGCCGCGCATCGAGACGCCGGTCGACCCGCACATCCTGGCCTCGCTGGAGCGGCTCGACGACTACCGGCGCGCCTCCAGCGAGGGCGGCCTCTCGCCGGAGGAGTTCGACACCTACGGCGCCACCGCGCGCACCCTGCGCACCTTCCTCGCCGCCTGCTGCGACCTCGACGCCTTCGTGCGCGACGTCGTGGTCCCGGACCCCGACTGACGCGGGCCGGCGCGCCTCAGGGCGAGCGCACGGCGGCCCCGGAGCCCCGCTCCAGGCGCAGGGCCGGCAGTCCCACCACCTCGAAGGTGGCCGAGGCGATGCCGATGCCGGCCGCCTCGAGCTCCGCGAGGATGTCGCGGCTCATGGCGTCCTTCACCTCCCGGATGCCGTGGTCCTCCACCACGAAGCGCACCGTGCCGCGCGCCCGGCGGCGAAGCGCCGGGCGCGCGGGCTTGCGTTACTGAATCTTCGCCAGGAAATCGAGCTGCTTCTGGGCGTTGTCCTTGGTGATCATCTTGGTGCCGGAGTCGATGCGCTTCTCCACCTTCTCGCCCTTGGCGAGCTTCACCGCCGACTCCACGGCGATGCGGCCCATGTCGTAGGGCTGCTGCGCCACGGTGGCGGACATGTCGCCCTTGAGAATGGCGTTGGCGGCGTCGGCGATGCCGTCGAAGCCGATGATGGTGACCTTCTTGCCCGACTGCTCCAGCGCGCGGGCCGCGCCGAGCGCCATCTCGTCGTTGGCGGCGAAGACGGCCTTCACGTCGGGCTGCGCCTGCAGCACGTTCTGCATCACGTTGAGCGCCTTGTCGCGGTCGCTGTAGCCGGGCTGGTTGGCGGCGATGGGGTAGCCGGCCTTCTCGAGCACCTCGGCAGCTCCCTTGATGCGGTCGTTGCAGGAGGGGTTCCCCGGGGCGCCGTCGATGAGGACGACCTTGTCGCCCTTCTTCAGGTGCTTGGTGAGGTACTCGCCGCCCTGCTTGCCAGCGGTGAAGTTGGTGGTGCCGATGAAGGTGGCCTTCGACGGCCAGTCGACGTCGGTGTCGATGAGCACCACCGGGATGTTCATCGACTTCGCCTTCTCCAGCACCGGGATCACCGTGGGCGGCTGGGAAGCCGCGAGGAGGAGGACGTCGGGCTTCTGGGTGAGGGCGTCCTGGATCATGTTGACCTGCTGCTCCACGTCGTCCTCGGACGGCGGACCAGCCAGGGTGAGCTCGACGTTGTTCTTCTCGGCCGCGTCCCTGGCGCCGGCGGCCACGATCTTCCAGTACTGGCTGCTCAGCGTCTTGAGGATGCACGCCACCTTGATGGGCTTGTCCGCCGCGACCGCCGGGCCACCGAGGGCCCAGATCGCCAGTGCGCCCACTACCAATGCGAAGCGCTTCATGGTGCTACCTCCTTCGTCGGGGTCGAACTTCCGGCGTGGCCGCGATGCCCTCCCGGCACCCTCGGCCGCCGTGCTGCACCTCGCGGAAGCTTCCTCCCTCCTTCTCCGGCTCGCTCTCCGCGGGAGCGAAGCCGTAACACGGGACCGGACCTCCCACCGCCGGTTTCCATTCAATCCCCCGCGAGGGACCGTCCCTCGAGGGGCGCTGCGAGAAAGCTCGGCATCACGCCGACCTGAGCACGCGCTGGCGGAGCACGTCCACGTAGACGGCGACCACGATCACCGCGCCGATGGCGAACACCTGGAACGAGGACGAGACGTTGAGGAGGTTGAGGCCGTTGCGGAGCACCGCGATGAGCAGGACGCCGATGAGGGTCTTGCCCACCGTGCCCACCCCGCCGAAGAAGCTGGCGCCACCGATGATCACCGCGGCGATGGCGTCGAGCTCGTAGCCCTGACCGGCCAGCGGGTAGGCGCTGTTCACCCGGCCCACCAGCACCAGGCCGGCCAGCGCCGCCATGGTTCCACTGATGGTGTAGACCATGGTGAGGATGAACTTGGTGTCGATGCCGGAGAGCCGGCTCGCCTCGCGGTTGCCGCCCACCGCGTAGACGTACTTCCCCCAGGTGGTGCGGGTGAGGAAGAGGTGCGTGGCGACGTAGAGCACGACCACCATGACGATGCTGATCGGCACGGGTCCGAGCGATCGGGCGCCGATGAACTGGATGGGCGCGGGGAAGATGCTCACCGGGGCGGCGGCGGTGATGAGCAGCGCCAGGCCGCGTGCCATGTTGAGCATGCCGAGCGTGCTGATGAACGGGTGGGGCAGGTTGAGCCGGGTGAGGAGGAGGCCGTTCACCAGGCCGAGCAGGGCGCCGGTGCCTAGGCAGACGAGAATGCCCAGGTACGGATCGATCCCCAGCTTCTTCACGGCCACCGCCATCACCATGGTGGAGAGCGCCAGCACCGAGCCCACCGAGAGGTCGATGCCGCCGGTGAGGATGGCGAAGAGGAGCCCGATGGAGATGATGGCGTTGATGGCCGCCTGGCCCATCACGTTGGTGAGGTTGTCCACCGAGAGGAAGCGCGGCGACAAGAAGGTGAGCACGATGCACATGAGGAAGAGACCGAGGAGCGCCCCCAGGTCGTAGAGGCGCATCGTGAGCGTCGGTCCGGCGAGGCGCTGCGGGTCGACGGGCTTGGGGAGGTTGGCCATGGGCTATTCCTGGGGCCCGGCGCCGAGCCGAACCGGCGCGCCGGAGGTGAGTGAAGCGCGGGCGGCCACCGCCAGGGCGACCGCGCGGCGCGAGTCGGCGGCGGTGGCGTCGGGCGGGCGGCCCTCGCGCACGCAGGCCACGAACGAGGCGATCTCGGCGAAGTAGGCCTCGTCGAAACGCTCCCGGAACCAGGGCACCACGTCGCGGCGCTGGCCGGCCCGGGTGAGGGTGAGGCAAGGGGTCCAGTCGAGCTCGCCGACGAAGAGCGTCCCCTCGGTGCAGACGATCTCGGTGCGGATGTCGTACCCGTAGCGGGCGTTGCGGCTGCCCTCTACGTGGCCCATCCCGCCGTTCGCGAAGGTGAGGAGGGCGTCGGCCTGATCCACGTCGCCCTCCGCGCGGACGCGCTCGTGCACCAGCGCGGCGCCCTGCGCGTACACCTTCGTCACCTCGCTGCCCATGAGCCAGCGGCAGAGGTCGAAGTCGTGCACGCACATGTCGATGAAGAGGCCGCCCGAGGTGCGGATGAACTCGGCGGGAGGGGCGTCGGGGTCGCGGCTCACGCAGTGGACATACACCGGCCGTCCCACCTCGCCGGCCTCGATGGCGCGCTTCGCCGCCGCGTAGCCGCGGTCGTACCGGCGCATGAAGCCCACGTGTACGAAGGCGCCGGCCCGGCCGATCTCGGCCTCGACCTCCGCCGCCTCGGCCTCGTCGAGGGTGAGCGGCTTCTCGCAGAAGATGGGCTTTGCGGCCCGGACGGCCGCGGTGACCATCTCCGCGTGCAGGGTGGTGGGGGCGGCGATGACCACCGCCTCCACCTCCGGCGCGGCGACGAGCTCCCGCCAGTCGAGGTAGCCCTTCACCCCGGCGAAGCGGTCCATCACCTCGGCCATGCGCTCCTCCGCGACGTCGGAGACCGCCACCAGCCGCGCACCCGGCACCCGCGCCGCCAGGCTCTCGGCGTGCTTCTGGCCCATGCGCCCCAGGCTCACCACCCCGCAGCCGAGCTTCGCCGCGCTGCCACCCAATCCGCTCATCGCACGCTCTCCTCGACCGGACGGTCGGCGCCGACCGACGCGTACATGACCTTCTCCTGGGTGGCCTCGGCGCGCAGGAACTCGCCGGAGAGACGGCCCTCGTGCATGACCAGGATGCGGTCGGCCATGCCGAGCACCTCGGGCAGGTCGGAGCAGATCGATCATGACCGCCGCGCCGCCGGCCACCAGGCGATTGATGAGGTGGTAAACCTCCACCTTGGCGCCCACGTCGATGCCCCGGGTGGGCTCGTCGAAGATGAAGATCTTCGCCCCGGAGGCGAGCCACTTGGCGATGACCACCTTCTGCTGGTTTCCGCCCGAGAGCTGGCCGACCAGCCGGCGGATGTCGGGCGGGCGGATGGAGAGGTCCCTCGCGAGCCGGGTCGCCACCTCCTTCGTCCGGCGGAGGTCGAGCGCGCCCATCCGGGCGTACTGCTCCATCCGCACCATGGTGATGTTGAAGGCGATGTCCTGGATGAGGATGAGGCCCTGGTCCTTGCGGTCCTCGGTGAGGAGCGCCATCCCGCGGCGGATGGCGTCGCGAGGCGAGCGGAGCTTCACCTCCTCGCCCAGGATCCTCACCGTGCCGGCGTCGATGGGGTCGGCGCCATCACCGCCCGCGCCAGCTCCGTGCGGCCCGATCCCACCAGGCCGGCGAGGCCCAGCACCTCGCCTCGCCGGAGCTCGAAGGAGATGTCGCGCAGGACGCCGTCGCGCGAGAGGTGCTCCACCGAGAGCGCCACCTCGCCGCGCGGCACCTCCACCTTCGGGTACTGGTCGACGATCGACCGGCCCACCATCTCCCGGATGATGTCGTCGATGGAGGCGGCGGCCATCTCGAGATCCGCCACCTTGCGGCCGTCGCGGAGCACCGTGGAGGTGCCGCAGATGAGCTTCGCCTCGTCGAGGTGGTGCGAGATGAAGAGCATGGTGACGCCCTTCGCCCTGAGCCTCGCCACGATGCGAAAGAGGTCGTCGGTCTCCCTGGCCGAGAGGCTCGCCGTGGGCTCGTCCATGATGAGGAGCCGGGCGCTGGCGTTCACCGCCTTCACTATTTCCACCATCTGCTGGTGGCCGATGCCGAGCCGGCCCACCTTCATCCGTGGGTCGAAGTGGAGCTGCAGGTCGTCGAGCAGCTCGCGCGCCGCGTCGACCATGGCCGAGGGGTGGGTGAGGATGGTCCCCTTCACCGCCCGGAGCTCGCGCCCGAGAAAGATGTTCTCGGCCACCGTGAGGTGGGGGATGAGGTTCAGCTCCTGGTAGATGCAGGCGATGCCGGCGTCCATGGCCGAGCGCGGGGTGAGGTGGCGGAGCGGTTTCCCGTCGAATTCGATCTCGCCCGCGTCGGGATGGATGGCGCCGGTGAGGATCTTGATGAGGGTGGACTTGCCGGCCCCGTTCTCGCCGAGGAGGCCGTGCACCTCGGCGTAGCGCACGTCGAGATCGACGCCGTCGAGCGCCAGCACGCCCGGGAAGCGCTTGGTGATGCCGCGCAGCCGCAGGATGACCCCCGCGCGCTCCGGCGCCTCGGCGCCGGCGCCGGCCGCGGCGGGCGAATCGAGCCGGGCGCTCACCCCTCGACCTCCGCGAGCTTCACCGGACGGTGCTCGCGGAGCGACCGGGTGGCCGCGATACCGATGAGGAGGGGCGCCAGGCCGTCGGCGCCCGTCACCAGGGTCGGGCGATCTTCCACCAGGGCGGCGAAGAACTCCTTCAGCTCGTCCACGAACGCCTGCCGGTAACGCTCGAGGAAGAAGTAGAGCGGCTTGTCGCCCCGGACGCCGTCGCCATCGGAGAGGAAGACGGTGGAGGAGGTGTCGTTGGACGAGGCGGCCGAGCCCAGGGAGCCGAACACCTCGGCGCGCTGGTCGTAGCCGTAGGTGGCCTTGCGCGAGTTGTCGATGACCCCCAGCGCGCCGTTCGCGAAGGTGAGGGTGACGAGCGCGGTGTCGACGTCGCCCGCCTCGCCGATGGCCGGATCGATGAGCACGGCGCCCTGCGCGTAGACCTCCACCACCTCGCTGCCGGAGAGGTACCGGACCATGTCGAAGTCGTGGATCATCATGTCGATGAAGATGCCCCCCGACCCCTTCACGTACTCGGGCGGGGGCGGGGCGGGGTCGCGCGAGGTCACCCGGATGAGGTGCGGAACGCCCACCGCGCCCGACTGGACCAGCTCGCGGATGCGGCGGAAGTTGTGGTCGAACCGGCGGTTGAAGCCGATCTGCAGCTTCACGCCGGCCTTCTCCACGGCGGCCAGCGCGCGCTTCACCTTGGAGACCGACAGGTCGACCGGCTTCTCGCAGAAGACGTGCTTTCCCTTCTCGGCCGCGGCCACCACCATGTCGGCGTGGGTGTCGGTGGAGCTGCACACCAGCACCGCCCCGATCTCCCGGTCGTCCATCACCTCGCGGTGGTCCCTCGTGACCTTCTCCACCCCGAGGTCCTTCGCCCAGCCCTCGACCTTCTCCGGCGCGACGTCGGCGATGGTCTTGATGCGCGCCTCGGGGATGGCGTAGCGGATGTTCTCCGCGTGAAGCTTGCCAATCCGTCCCCCTCCGATGATGCCTACCGTCACCTTGGCCATGTCGTTCCTTCCGGTCCCTGCTGGTGGCAGGGGTTGGGTGGTGGGTCGCCGCCGCGGGGCCGCCGGGTGGAGGCTCGTTCAGGCGAGGAGGTAGTCGATGCTTCGCAGGAGGGCCTCCTTCAGCTCCGGCAAGGCCATGGCCCGGACGGAGGGCGAGAAGGGCTCGTACGAGATGGGCGCCCTGCAGCCGGAAGCGAGGAGCGCCCTCACCTGATCCCGGCTGCCCATCACGTCGCGGTGGTCGACCAGGACCCGGTCGTCATCGGTGATGGCCGCCTTCGCCTTGCCGGCGAGCACGCCCGACACGTGGATGAGGCCGGTCTCGCGGGGGAAGAGCTCCCGCTCCTCGCCGAGGTAGTGATGAAACGTGTCGTGGAGCAGGCGGAAGGAATCCGGGCGCGTGCAGCGTGCCACGCCATCGAGCGCAGCCCGCTTGGTGCGGAGCGCGCTCGTCTCGAAACCGAGGGGCTCGAGGAGGCCGACGACGCCGGTCTCGGAGAGGAGCGGGCCGTAGGCATCGAGCGCGGCGACCAGGTCGCTGGCGCGGACTGGCCCCGGACGCGGGTCGCCCGCCTCGTTGTAGGGGCACATCACCACGTGCGGGCAGCCGATCCGGCGCGCTTCGGCGACGAGGTCTCGCAACCGCTCGAAGTTCTCGGCGAGCCTCGGGCCGTACTCGAAGGGGTAGAGGGCGTTGATCGACAGGATCTGGACGCCGCTCGATGCGAGGCCGCCGCGCAGCTCCTCGTCGGACAGTCCGTCGAGGACGCCCTTCTCGGTGAAGTCGTTGCGGACCTCGGCGCGCTTCATCCCCAGACTGGCGGTGAAGCGGAGGAAGTCGAGCAGCGGCAGCTGCGGCTTCGCCACCCGGTTCAGGCACAGGAGCTCACGAGCGTTCATGGTCCGTCTCCATGATGTGACTCCCTTCCACCCGGATGAGCGTGAATGAATCCTGCGCTGCCGCCGCCAGAGCTCCTGCCGCTCAGGTGGCCTTCAGCCCCAGGATCCACTCGTGGGCGGGGTCGTTCTTGAAGTGCCAGGAGCGGGAGGGGCCGGCCATCACGTTGAGGTAATAGCTGGTATAGCCCCAGGGTACGACCACCGGGTGGTAGCCGCGCGGCACCATCACCACGTCGTCGTGCTCCACCGCCATCGATTCGTCGAGGTCGCGTTCGTCGGTGTAGACGCGCTGGAAAACGAACCCTTGCGGCGGATCGACCCGGTGGAAGTAGGTCTCCTCCAGGGCCGTCTCCTCCGGCGCGGCCGAGCGGTCGTGCTTGTGAGGAGGGTAGCTGGAGGCGTTGCCGGTGGGCGTCTTCACCTCCACCACCAGCAGGCTCTCGGCGGGCTCGGTCTCGGGGAGGATGTCCGTCACATATCGGGTGTTCAGGCCGGTACCCCGGGTGGTGCGCCGCATGGTCTCCGGTGCGATGAGCCGCGCCGGATAGCGGCCCGAGCCCGGCGCGCTGCACACCGCCACCTCGGCCGCGTCCACCGCAGTGACCTCCGCCGGCGCGGTGCCGGGGAGGTAGAGGGCCGCCGGAGGCCGGTCCTCGAACACGCTCTGGCGCGCGCCCAGGTTCTCCCATTGCTCGGGTCCGGCGCGGACGCCGACCCGCCCGGTGAGCACCACCAGGCAGAGCTCGCGCCCCTTCTCGTGCACCGTCAGGGTCTCGCCGGGCCCGAGGCGGTGCGCCGAGAAGCCGACGTGCGTCCAGCCAGCCGACGCCGGCGTCACCCGAGCGATGTCGCGACCCTCGCGCGCGCCCTTCACGAGAAGCTTCACGGCCGGTCCTCCTTCCGGGACAGCGCGCCTACCAGGCTGGTGAGCGTGTCGAAGCCCTTCTTGGCGTAGGTGTAGGGCGGCGCCACCGCCGGGTCTTGCTCGGCCTCCACCACCAGCCAGCCCCGGTACTCCGCCCGGTCGAGGACGGCGAGCACCGCGGCGAAGTCGACGCAGCCGTCGCCGGGCACGGTGAAGACCCCGTTCAGCACCGATTGCAGGAAGCTCCAGGCGTTGGCTTGCGCGGCCTTCATCACCTCCGGCCGCACGTCCTTGCAGTGCACGTGGCACACGCGGGCGACGTGCTTCGCGAGGATGGCCGCCGGGTCGCCGCCGGCGAAGGTGGTGTGCCCGGTGTCGAAGAGGAGCCCCACCTCCTCGCCGGTCACCGACATGAGCTTGTCGATGTCCTCCGGAGCCTGCACGTAGGCCCCCATGTGGTGGTGGTAGGCGAGGCGAAGGCCGCGCGAAAGAAGATGCCGGCCGAAGGCGGTGAGGCGCTCGCCATAGCGCTTCCAGGCGTCGGGGGAGGTGAGGCGGGGCCGGTCGCGGAGCGGCGCGGCGATGTTTCCCTGGATGGCGTCCTGCACCTCGCCGTAGACCATCACCTGGGCGCCGTTCCCGGTGAGGAGCTGAAGGTGCGCCTCCACCTCGCGCACCTCCTCCTCCACGCTGCGTCCGGCGAGCCGCCCCGAGTACCACCCCGAGACGCAGGCGAGCCCGTAGGGGGCGAGCACGACCGCGAGCGCCTTCGCCTCCTTGGGGAACTTGTTGCCGAGCTCGAAGCCCTGGTAGCCGATGCGGCTCCCCTCGGAGAGGGCCGTCTCGATGGGGGTGTCGCCGCCCAGCGAGGGCAGATTGTCGTTCATCCAGGAGATGGGGTTGATGCCGATCTTCACGTCGAGGCTCATGTTCACACCTTCTGCGCGCGCTTGGCGCTCTCATAGGCTTCCCGCGCCCGCTTCACCCTCTCGCTCTCCGAGACCTCGGGCACCGCCACCTCCCACCAGCACCCGCCCTCGGTGGTGCTGCGGGAGGGGTCGGTCTCGATGCAGATGACCGTGGTGCGGTCGGCGGCGCGGGCGCGCAGCAGGGCCGCCTCCAGCTCGGCGATCGTCTTCACGTTCTCGCCCAGGGCCCCGAGCGCGCGGCCGTGGGCGGCGAAGTCGATGGAGGGCGCGCCATGAGGCCCTTGAACGCAGTCGGAGAAGAGGTTGTTGAAGGCTTCACCACCCGTGTGCTTCTGCAGGCGGTTGATGCAGCCGAACCCGTGGTTGTCGAGCACCACGATGACGAGCTTCTTCCCCAGCAGGATGGAGGTCGCCACCTCGGAGTTCAACATGAGGTAGGCGCCGTCGCCGAGGAGCACCACCGCCTCCCGCTCCGGGTGCGCCATCTTCACGCCGATTCCGGCGGCGATCTCGTACCCCATGCAGGAGTAGCCGTACTCCACGTGGAAGCCACCCGGCACCGCCGCCCGCCAGAGCTTCTCCAGCTCGTTGGGGATGGTGCCTCCGGCCGTCACCACGATGTCCTCGGCGGGCGACCCGGCGGTGCGCTGCACGGCCCCGATGACGTCCGCGTCGTAGGGGAGCGGCACCTCGCGGGGCGCGGTGAGGGCGCTCACCGTCTCGCGCCAGGCGTCGCAGAGCTTCCGGGCGCGGGCGCTCCAGGCCTCGTCCGCCCTCCAGCCGACGAGCCCCGCGTGCAGGGCCTCGAGGCCCAGCCGGGCATCGGCCACCAGCGGCAGCGCGTGCCACTTCACGGCATCGAAGCCGTTCACGTTGAGGCCGACGAGCTTCGCCTGCGGAAAGAGCGAGTGGGAGCCGGTGGTGAAGTCGTTGAGGCGGGTACCCACCGCCAGGACGAGGTCGGCCTCGCGCGCCAGCTCGTTCGCCGCCGGCACGCCGGTGTGGCCGATGGTGCCGGTCTGCAGCGGGTGGTCCCAGCCGAGCGCGCTCTTGCCGCCCATGGTCTCGGCCACCGGCACGCCGTGCGCCTCGGCGAAGGTGCGGAGCGCCTCCCAGCCGCGGGCGTAGAGCACGCCGCCCCCGGAGATGACGAGCGGCCGCCGCGCCCGGCGGAGGAGCGCGATGGCCTCGGCGAGCTCGTGCGCGTCGGGCGGCGGCGCGCGGAAGTGCACCGTGCGCCGCTCGAAGAGCTCGGCCGGGTAGTCGTAGGCCATGGTCTGCACGTCCTGCGGCAGGGAGAGCGTCGCCGGGCCGCAGAGCGCGGGGTCGGTGAGGACGCGCAGCGCCGAGGGGAGCGCCTTCACGAGCTGCTCCGGCCGCGTGATGCGGTCGAAGTAGCGCGACACCGGCCTGAAGCAGTCGCTCGCGCTCACCGTGCCGTCGCCGAAGTCCTCCACCTGCTGCAGCACCGGGTCGGGAGCGCGCGAGGCGAACACGTCTCCCGGGAGGAGGAGCAGGGGGAGGCGGTTCACGTGGGCGGTGGCCGCCGCCGTCACCATGTTGGTGGCGCCCGGCCCGATCGACGAGGCCACCGCCATCATGCGGCGGCGGAGGTGCGCCTTGGCGTAGCCGATGGCGACGTGAGCCATGCCCTGCTCGTTGTGGGCACGGTAGGTGGGGAGCTCCTCGCGGTGGCGGTAGAGCGCCTCGCCCAGCCCGGCCACGATGCCGTGCCCGAAAATGGCGAAGACCCCGCCGAAGAGCGGCACCTTGCCGCCCTCGAGCTCCACCTCCTGGGCGATGAGGAAGCGCACCAGCGCCTCGGCCGCGGTCATCCGGATGGTCTGGAAGGGCATCGTGGTGCTCATCTCGCTCCTCGTGCTCGGGGGTGACCCGTGCTCATGGTGCCACGCGTGTGCGTTCCGCCAGGCTGGTCTTCGGGGTGCTCCCAGCCTCGCACGCGCCGCGCGCCTCCTGCCAGGCTCCGATGAGGGTCTCGAAGTTCTCCCGGACGCGGGCGACGAGGGTGGCGTCGTCCAGCTCGCCGGCGAGCCATGCCCGGCAGGGCGCCTCCGAGAGCGTGCGCCCCACCACGAAGCCGCGGCAGGTGCGCGCGCGCGCGGCGGCGCGGAAGGCCTCGCCGAGCTCCGCCAGCGAGGCGCCCATTCCCAGCAGGACGACCCCGCGGCACCACGGGTCGCGCGCGGCGATGAGCAGGTCGAGCTCCTGCCAGCCGCCGGCGGGGAGCGGCGGCAGCTTCCACCACTCGGGGTGAAGGCCCAGGTCGTAGAAGCGGGTGAGCGCGCGGAGGAGGGGAGAGGCATCGCGCGCGGGAGGGCCGGGGGGAATGACCTCGAGGAGCAGCTCGTGGCCGCTCACCTGCACGGCGCGGTGAAGCGCGAGGAGCTGGGTCTCCTGCTCCAGGCGCAGCGCCGCCGGGTCGTCCGGGTGGTAGCGCACGAGGCACTTCACCACCTGCTCGCGGGGCCAGCTCATGAGCCTGCTCCCGACGGAGCGGCCCCCCTCGAAGGCGAGCGGGCGCGAGCCGGGGACCTCCACCGGGCGCCCCAGCCACCAGCCTCGGCTCCCCGCCTCCAGGAGCGCGTCGTCACCGTAGGTGTCGTCGACGAGGGCGCCCACCCGGCCCTGGAGCCCGAGCGCGCTCTCGGTCTCCGCCACCGCGCGCACGAGGAGGCTCTTCAGCCCCGGGAGGCGGGATGGAGGAGCCCCCGCCGCCTGGGCCCAGTCGAGGAACTGGGTGCGGTGGTCGAAGGCGAAGACGTGCAGGTCGCCCCAGCGACGCCGTCGAGGCGTCACGCGGTGGAGGCGGGCGAGGAGCGCGTCATCGCCGGGCCGCTCGGTCGGGTGTGCCAGGAAGTGCTCGAGCTCCTCCGGCGTGGGCATCGAGGCCGAGCAGGCGTGGCGCGAGACCACCAGCGCCCCGCAGGCGTTGGCGAGCCGCGCCGCCCCGGGCCAGTCGAGGCCGGTGAGCCAGCCCTTGAGCAGCCCGGCCATGAAGGCGTCGCCGGCCCCCAGCACGTTCATGACCTTCACCGGAAAGCCCGGCACCACCGTGGAGTCGTCGAGGCGCGCAGGGATGCCGTCCGGAAAGACCGCGCAGCCCCTGACGCCGAGCTTCAGGACCAGCGTGGCCGCAGTGGCCTCGCGCACCGCCCGCAGGGCCTCGAGGAGCTCCGCGCGCCCGCCGGCGATGCGAAACTCCTCCTCGGTGCCCACCACGAGGTCGAAGCGCGGCAGGATCTCCTGGAGGTGCGAGGTGACCCGATCGCTCGCCACGAAGCGCTGCGCCCCCGCCTCGGGCTTGGTGAGCCCCCACAGCACCGGCCGGTAGTCGATGTCGAGCACGGTCGCGACGCCGTTCCGCCGGGCGCGCTCCACCGCCAGCGAGGAGACGGCGTGGGTGTGACCGGTGGAGAAGTGGGTGCCGGTGATGACGAGCGCGCGGGCCGCGGCGATGAGCTCCTCGGCCACGTCCTGCTCGCCCACCGCCATGTCGGCGCAGTCCTGACGGTAGAAGATGAGCGGGAAGGTGTCGCGGTCCTGGAGGCCCAGCATGACGAGGGCGGTGAGCCGCTGCGGATCGACCGAGACGTGAGAGACGTCGCACCCCTCGGCGGCGAGCGTCGCGGTGAGGAAGCGGCCCATGTGGTCGTCGCCGACGCGCGAGGCCATCGCCGCCCGCAGCCCGAGCCGGGCACAGCCGAAGGCGATGTTGGCCGAGGAGCCGCCCAGGTACTTGGCGAAGCTGGTGGCGTCCTCCAGGCGCGCGCCGAGCTGCTGCGCGTAGAGGTCGACCGCCAGGCGCCCGAGGCACACGACGTCGAGGCGTCGCGCTTCGTTCGCGGTGTCTGGCGATGCGCAGGGCTCCACGGAGACTCCCCTGACCCAGTTCTTCGGTGGATGCGGGGGACGCTAGCAGGGCCGTCGAGAGATGGCAACGGGTTTTCATTCCGTTAGCAATAGGCAACGACGTTTCCAGTCTTCGGGTGCGCCGGCCTGCACTTTCTCCTCACGAATTGGCCCAAGGAGGGGAGGCGAGCAATCCGCTCCGGAACCTGCCGGGGGTCAGGCTGAGGTCAGGGGAGGCGGCCCGCTCGACCGCTTCATCACGCGCGGATTGCCGGCCCGCTCAGGATCGAGGCGCGGACCCCTCTCGCCTGGAAGGCGGAGAGATCGCGTCGGGGCGGGGCCTTCTCGTCGCAGAAAGGATGGAACTCACGGCCGACCATGCCGTACTTTGCCCCTGCCAGCGGATTGTAGGGCAAAAGCTTCGACGGTGACGCGGTCACGCGCCGGTGACAGCCGCTCCGCGGCGGCCGCGAGGTTCTCGGGGCCGTCGTTGTAGCCGGGGATGAGCGGGACCCTGGCCACGAAAGAGCGGCCGGTCGCGATGAGGCGGTCGAGGTTCTCGAGGATGACCCGGTTGCCCACCCCGGTCCCACGATGGTGCTCGGCCGGATCCATGTGCTTGAGGTCGAGCAGCACGAGGTCGACGGCCGCCACCGCCCGGTCGAAGATCTCCGGCCGGGCGTAGCCGGAGGTCTCCAGCGCCACATGGTGGGGGCGAAGCCGTTCGACGAGCTCGAACAGCAGCGCCGGCTGGGCGAGCGGCTCACCGCCGGAGAGGGTGAACCCCCCTCCGACCGCGTCGAGCATGGAGCCGAGGGTGAGCAGGCGCGCGGCTAGCGCCTCCGCGTCGACCACCTCTCCCGAGCGCCGCACGAGCCCCCGCGGGCAGACGCGCGTGCAGCGTCCCAGCCCCTCGCACTGGGCGTGCTCGCAGGGCTGTCGCCGGCAGAGGCCGCACTCCTGGCACCCGGAGGTGCGCACCACGAGCTGGGAGCTCGCCGACATGCCTTCGGGGTTGTGGCACCAGGCGCAGCGCAGCGGGCACCCCTTGAAGAACACGGTGGTCCGGATGCCCGGGCCGTCGTGGACGGTGAGCTCCCGGACATCGAAGATGGTGCCGCGCGCGGCGCTGGCGGCAGCTTCCTTCACCCCACGTACTCCTGACGCTTGATGACATGGTCCTGGTACTCCTTGTCCAGCTCGACGAAGTAGGCGCTCCAGCCCCAGACCCGCACGATGAGATTTCCGTGGAGCCCCGGTGCCGCTGCGCCTCGAGCAGCGTGTCGCGGTTCACGGCGTTGAGCTGCAGCTGGTGCCCGCCCAGCGAGACGAAGAGACGGACGGAATCGGCCACCTTCCGCTGACTCTCGGGGTCGCCGAAGAGCGTGCTGTGGAACTCCATGGTGAGCGGCCCGCCGTTGATCACCCGTTGCAGGTGCGGCGTGGAGAACGACTTCACCACCGAGAGCGGACCGCGGACGGGCGCGAAGAGGCTGGGCGCGAAGTTGGCGCCGAACCACTCTCCCTTGCGCCGGCCGTCGGGCGAGGCGCCCAGCTCGCGCGAGTGCCAGATGTAGTACATGGCCGAACCGGTGCCAGCGCGGAAGCAGCCCCCCCGCTCGTTGCGCAGGTCCTTCACCGCGTCGGCGAAGGCGTCGAGGAGCTCGGTGGCGAGGGCGTCGACCGAGGCATCCCCGTTCCCCATCTTCGGGGCTTCGTAACGGAGCCGCGAGAGGAGGTGCTCCTCGCCCTCGAAGTCGGCGTCCACCGCCCGGACGAGCTCGGCGGGCGTCACGCTTCGTTCCTCGAACACGTACTTGCGGAGGGCGGCGAGCGAGTCGACGGCGGTGGAGAGGCCGGTGCCGTGGAAGCCGTAGTTGTTGTACCGAGAGCCGGCCGAGATGTCGCGCGCCCGCTCGAGGCAGCCGTCCATGAGGACCGACATGAACGGCGCCGGCACCATCCAGAGGTTCCGGGTGGCCTCGGCCATCGCGGCGCACCGGGCGGCAATCTCCTTCTCCACCGCGAGCAGGAAGGCTTCGAACGAGGGCGCGGTGGCGAGGTCGCGGTGGAAGCAGGTGTCGATCACGGCCGGGAACGAGAGGGCGCCGATGTTGGGGATGTCCATCCCGACGCCCGGGATGATGAACTCCCAGCAGGCCGCCACCACGTAGTTCGCGGCGTCGCGCGGCTCGTAGCCGAGCGCGGTGAGGCCGGGGATGACCACGTCGTCGTTGGAGTACTGGGGGAAGCCGAGCCCCTCCTTGGTGAGCTCGGTGCCGAGCGCGTACACCTCGGGCGGCGTGCTCTTGCCGACGCGCAGGTTCACCTTGGGATCGATGACCTTCAGCTCCTTGCTGGCGCGGAGGCAGAGCTCGGAGAGCGGGTTGAAGGCGTCGCGCCCGTCCGGCGTGGTGCCGCCGAGGACCACGCTCTGGCCGTTGTCCCCCTGCTGGACACCGGGTAGAGGTCACTGTCGCGGTTGAAGGAGAGGAAGAACTCCTCGACGAGGTCGAAGGCCTCGGCCAGGTCGAGGCGGCCGGCGGCGAGGTCGGCCTGGAGGTACGGGTAGAGCACCTGGTCGAGCCTTCCCAGCGTGTTGTGGTACTCGCCCTCGATCCACAGGGTGAAGTGGAGGAAGCGAAGGGCCTGCAGCGCCTCGTGGAAGGTGGTCGCGCCGAGGCGCGGCACGCGTGCGAGCAGCGCGGCGAGCTCCGCTCGCCCCTGCCGCTCCGCCTCCAGGCGGTAGCGCTCGGCGAGATCGAGCGCTGCATCCACGCCGGAGATCACTACCTCGAGGAAGAGGACGCCCTCGGCATCGCCCGAGACCCTGCAGTCGGCGAGGCGCGAGGCGGCCTGCGCCCGGCGCGCCGCGAGCCCGCAGGCGATGGTCTCGCCGTAGTTCGGAGAGATGTTGCAGACGAAGCCGAGCTCGTGGAGGGTGTGGCGCGACCGGATGCCGTTCCACTCGGCGTCGGTGAAGAGGGCGGGCAGCCTTCGCACCGTGCGGAGGAGCGCGATGCGCTCGCCCTCCAGGAAGACGGGCCGCTCCTCGGCCATCACCGCGGCGAGGCGCCTCGCCATGCGGCGCATCGGCGGCGTGTGCTCGGCGGCGAAGCCGCCGGCGAGCTCGAGGTCGAGGTCGCGGCGGTGGACGTGGTGCTCCTTGCCCGCGATGGTCCGGTGGAGCTTCTCGATGCGCGGGGTCATGCATACTCCTTTTGTGAACTGCGGGAGGCGCGAGGGGTGACGGCGCACATGTGCTCGACGACCTTCTCCTGGGTCATCTCCTCGGACCGGGTCAGCTCGGCGGCCACCCCGCCGTCGCGCATCACGTAGATGCGGTCGCTCATGCCGATGAGCTCGGGGAGCTCGGAGCTGATCATCAGCACCGCCACGCCCTGCCCGGCGATCTCGTCGATGAGCCCGTGGATCTGCGCCTTGGCGTTCACGTCGATCCCGCGGGTTGGCTCGTCGAGCATGAGGAGCCGAGGCTTCGTGGCGAGCCACTTGCCGAGCACGCAACGCTGCTGGTTGCCACCGCTCAGGGTGGCGATGGACTGCTCGGGCGAGCGCGCCACGACGTCGAGCTCGCGCAGGATCCGTCTCGCGGCGTCGCCCTCGCGGCGCGGCGAGACCAGGCCGAATCGGGCGACGGCCGCGAGGGAGGAGAGGGTCACGTTCTCCCGGATGTTCATCCCGAGGACGAGCCCCTCCACCTTCCTGTCCTCGGAGAGGTAGGCCATGCCGCGGCGGATGAGGTGCCGGGGCTTCTGCCCGGAGACGGACGCGCCCAGGTAGCGCACCTCTCCGCCGGCGAGGGGGCGCACCCCGAACACCGACTTGGCGAGCTCGGTGCGACCGGCCCCGACGAGCCCTCCCAGCCCCACCACCTCGCCGCGCCGGACCACGAGGTCGATGGGCGGCGTGCGCTCGGTGAGGCGGACGCCGCTGAGCTGCAGGACGGGCTCGCTGCGCGCACGGTGGGTCCGCGGGTACATCTCGCCCAGCTGTCGGCCGACCATGAGCTGGATCACCGCGTCGTGGTCGAAGCTCGACATCGGCATCGTCCCCACCAATCGGCCGTCGCGGAGCACCGACAGGCGGTCGCCGATGCGGAGGAGCTCCTCGAAGCGGTGGGAGATGTAGACGACCCCGAGGCCGTCTCCGCGCATCCTGCCGATGAGCTCGAAGAGGATGTCGATTCCGCGGCTGGTGAGGCTGGCCGTCGGCTCGTCCATGATGACCAGGCGAGACGAATAGGAGAGCGCCTTGGCGATCTCGACCACCTGCTGCTGTGCGGTGGAGAGGCGCGATACCCCGGTGCGCGGGTCGATGTCGAAACCCAGCGACCGGAGCAAGGCCGAGCTCTGCTCGTACATGGCGCGGGTGTCCTTCAGCCCGCGGCGGCGCGGCTCCCGGCCGAGGTGGATGTTGTGGGCGACGTCGAGGTTGGCGCACAGGTTGAGCTCCTGGTGGATGAAGGCGACCCCTCGAGCGCGCGCATCGCGGGGACCCTCCAGCTTCACCGGTTGTCCGTCGAGGAGGAGCGTGCCCCCGTCGGCCGGGATGATCCCACCGAGCACCTTCATGAGCGTGCTCTTGCCGGCGCCGTTCTCGCCGACGAGGACATGCACCTCCCCCGCCCGGAGATCGAAGTCGACCCCGTCCAGGATTCTTCACGTCCGTGTTGCGGACCGGCCGGCCGTCGCTCCCGTAGATGAACTTGGTGATGGAGCGCATCTCGAGGAGGGGGGACTCATGCGCGCCTCTCAGAGCGACCGGTTCTTCACGTTCTCGAAGACGATGGCGACGAGGATCACCGCGCCCTGAACGGCGAGGTAGAGGTGGTAGGAGACGCCCAGCAGGTTGATGCAGTTCTCGACAATCTTGACCGTGAGGACGCCGAAGAGGCTCCCCAGCACCGACCCGACGCCGCCAAAGAGGCTCGTCCCGCCCACGATGGCGGCGGTCACCACCTCGAAGGTGAAGACGCCGCCGCCCATGTTGGGCTGCGCCGCGTTCACCCGGATGGTGAGGAGGAGGCCGGCCAGCCCGGCCAGCACCCCGCTCACGACGTAGACGATCACGTTGATGAAGGCGGTGGGGACGCCGCTCAGCTCGGCGGCCCGCGCGTTGTGACCGAAGGCGCGGAGGCGCCGCCCGAAGGTGGAGCGGTGGACGGCGACGTAGGCCACGGCGAGCACGCCCAGGGAGATGAAGACGTTGGAGGGGAGCCCGAGGAGGTCGGTGCGGCCGATGGCCAGGAAGCCCCTGGGCAGGCGGTTCACGATCGAGCCCCGGCTGACGATCTGGGCCAGGCCGTAGATGGCGTAGCCGGTGCCGAGCGTGGTGATGAAGGCCGGCACGCGCATGAACTGGGTGATGCAGCCGTTCACCAAACCGAGCAGCGCGCCCGTCGCCAGGGTGGCGAGGAGCGCCACCAGCGGGTGGAAGCCGAGCGGCTTCGCCAGGAGCCCGGAGACGATGGAGCAGAGACCCACCACGAAGCCGAGCGAGAGATCGATTCCGCCGGTCATGAGCACGAGCGTCATGCCCACGCAGGCGATGGCGGGGATGGCCGACTGCTTGACGATGAGCAGGGCGTTGGCGCTCGAGGCGAAGCGCGGGACGGTGAGGGCCGCCACGAGGGCGAGGACCGCGAGGATGATGAAGCTGCCGTTGTCGCGCACGAAGCCGACCGCGCGCGCACCCGGAGAGGGCGGCGCGTCGCTGACGGGCCTCGTGCGGCCGGCGGCCGCGGTGGCCTCGCTCACAGTGCTCCCCGGACCGCCAGCGCGGAGCGGCGGCGGAGCTGCCCGGAGGCGAAGACGATGGCGACGATGATGACGCCCACGAAGATGTTCTGCATGAACGGGTGCACGCCCAGCAGATTGAGCGCGTTGCGGATGCAGCCGATGACGAGGGCGCCCACCACGGCCGTGGCGACGGAGCCGTGGCCGCCTGCCAGGTCGACGCCGCCGATGATGCAGGCGGCGATGGCGTCGAGCTGGTAGGCCTCTCCCTGGATTGGGTGGACGGTGTCGAGCTGGGCGCTGAGGAGCAGGCCGGCCGCGGCGGCGCAGAATCCCGAGAAGCCGAAGACGAAGAGCTGCAGGCGCGCCACGCTGAGGCCCTCCTGGCGGAGGACCTGCTCGTTGCCTCCGAGCGCCAGGATGTGCGTGCCGATGGGCAGGGCGCGCATGATGACCAGGCCGAGGAGCAAGAAGGCCACCATCACGTAGTCAGAGATGGGGATGCCGAGGAAGGCGCCGTTTCCGAGCGCCACATAGCTCGCCGGGAAGCCGCCGATGGAGCGCCCGCCGTTCATGACCAGCGCCAGCCCTTGCCCCACCTGGCCCACGACGAGGGTGGTGATGAAGGCCGGCACCGCCAGCCGCGCCACCATGAGACCGCTGAAGAGCCCCATGGCGATGCCGCTGAGCACTCCGGCGCCCAGCGCGAGGAGCACCGGCGCTCCGGCCAGCATCAGCAATCCGGCCACCATCGGGCAGAGGGCGAGGAGGCCCGAGATGGAGAGGTCGATGCCCTTGATGATGATGACCAGCGTCATCCCCACCGCGGAGACGGCGATGATGGAGCTCTGCCGGACGACGTTGAGGAGGTTGGCGGGCGAGAGAAAGTGAGGGATCGCTAAGCCGACCACGAGGAAGGCGAGCACCGGCAGGGCGCGGGTGGCGACCGTCCTCGCGATCGGGTTCATCTTCACGGTAGCGGTCCTCGTCACCGGCGGGAGTGGCGTCCGCGGCCGGTGCGTGCCTGCGGACGCCGCCACGGATCAGCAGAACCCTAGAACGCCCACTTCGCGGCCTCGTCGAGGTTCGACTTGTCGTAGACCATCGTGCCGGAGTCGATGACCTTCGGCAGGGTGTCCGCCTTCTTCTTGCCGTCCATGACCGAGAGGAGCGTCTCCACCGCGGCCTTGCCCATCTTGGCCGGGAACTGCGCCATCGTTCCGACGACCTTCCCTTCCTTGACGAGAGCCACGGCCTTCTTGGATCCGTCCACGGCGAGGATCTTGACGCCCGTCTCCCCGGCGTCCTCGAGGGCCTGGAGAATGCCGTCGAGCATCACGTCCGAGGCGGTGAAGAGGCCCTGCACGTCCTTGTTCGCCTGGAGCATGTTCTCCGTCACCTGCATGGCCACCGAGTTCGTCCAGTTGCCCGGCTGCTCGCCGACGATCTTCAGATTGCTGCCCTCGAGCCCCTTCTTGAAGCCGTCGACGCGGTCGTCGCCGGCCAGGCTACCGTTCGCCCCGCGGACGATGAGCACGTTGCCCTCGTTTCCGAGCTCCGACACCATGCGCTTGCCGGCCTGGGCGCCCGCGTTGAAGTTGTCGGTGCCCACGAACGACAGGTAGAGGTTCTCGTTGCCCTTCTCCACGGGTGAATCGACGATCACCACGGGGATGCCGGCGGCCTGCGCCTTCTTGAGGACGGGTACCACCGCCTTGCCGTCCATCGGGCTCAGCACCAAGCCGTCGACCTTCTTGGCGATGAGGTCCTCCACCTGGTTCACCTGGGTCGAGACGGCCGTCTGCTCGCCGGCCGTGACCAGGAGGAACTTGTTGCCCGACTCCTCGACGGCCTTCTGGATGGCATCGGCGATGGCCTTCTGGAAGTCGTCGTTGGTGATGGTCTTGAGGCTGAACGCAATGGTCTTGCCGGCCGCCGAGGCGTCGAGGGCGAGACCGAGGGAGAGGACGAGCAGCAGTGCCTTGAGAATTCTCATGGGCGAAACCTCGCGTACGGGTGGACGACGCTGACCGGATCCCTGCGAAGGAGCCATTGTCGCACCGGCGCTCGCCACCTTACAACCGGCGGACCATGAGCTTTGCCGGATATGTCTTGTGAAATTTTGTGGTCGCCTAGCGCAATTCTGCCCTGGGACGAGCGCAGTATGGCACTCTGGCGCAACGTGGAGTGATCGGCTCCACTCCGGGAGCCCACCCAACAAGGGAGGCACATCAAGGTCGAGGCTCGCCTCCTCCGCCCAGGGTGGCCGCGGCTCGAGCGAGCGAGGTCAGGGCGCCGTCGGGCTGCAGGCTCCCCGGCAGGGTCACGCTCCGGCGATACTCGCCGGGACGAGCCCGTCTCGCGCTTGAACATGACGTTCAGGTATTCGGGGTGCTTGAATCCGGTCATTCCGGCGATGGCCTTGAGGGGGAGCTCGGTCTCCGCGAGGAGCTGCTTCGACCGCGCGATCTGGACGCGCCTGATCTCGGCCTGGGGGGAGCGGTCGAGGAACTTTCGAAACCGCCGCTCCAGGACCGGCCGCGAGATCGCCACGTGCCGGAGGAGCTCCTGCATCTTCAGCCCCCCGCAGGCGTGCTCCCGGATGTGGCGGAGCGCGGCGGCGGTGCCCGGGTCGTCGATGGCGAGGACGTCCGTGGATTGGCGGGTGACGACCCCCAGGGGCTCGATGAGCGTCTCGGAGGGCTCGGAGCGTTCGCCAGACATCAGCCGATCGAGGAGGTGAGCGGCCTCATATCCGATGCGCTGCGCGTTGGGGACGACGCTGGAGAGTGGAGGGTCACAGAGGTCGCAGAGGGGGTAGTCGTCGTCCACTCCGACGACGGCGAGCTCCTCGGGCACCGCGATGCCGAGCGATCGCGCCGCGTCGAGCACGTGCTGGGCGCGGACGTCGTTGCACGCCATGATGGCGAGCGGGCGCCGCAGACTCTTCAGCCAGCGCTCGAGCGCGTCGTGCTCCTGGTTCCAGGGGCGTGAGCGGAGCCCGCGCCATGGGGAGGCGTACACCCCGCCGGCGAGCCCGTGCCTGCCGAGCTCCTCCTCGAACCCCGCCCGGCGCAGCTCCGACCAGGTCTCGCTCCGGAACCCGCAGAAGGCCAGATTGCGGAAGCCGCGCTCGAGCAGGTGCTGTGCCGCCCTGCGCCCGATTCTCGCGCATGTCCGACCAGATGTGCGGGAGCCCCAGCCCCTGGTGCTGGTCGTTGAGGTCCACGGCCGGGATGCCGCGCTGGCGCAGCGCCTCGGCGAGCGGACGCGTCATCGAGCGGCAGATGATGCCGTCCCCGCTCCAGCGCGAGAGCCAGCGAGGCGCGGCCGTGCCGAGCTCGCGCTCGTCGAAGAGGATGGACCAGTGCTTTCCCCGCGTGCGGAGGAATCGGGCGATCCCTCCCATGATGGCTCGCCCGTAGCTGCCGGAGGTCTCCACGAGGAGCGTGACGGTGCGGCGGGAGCTCATCGAGGTCCTCCTGGAGAAGCGAGAGCGGGAGGCTTGGACCCAAGTGCGCCGTGGCTCTGGCTGCTCGCGATGGCAGAATGGATTGCGTCGTAACGAAACTAAATGAACCTCAATCACCAAGCAACAATCAACCTTCACGAGCTCGCGAGGTCGAGCTGACGAGCAAATCCGTCGTGCGGTCCCCGTTTCAGCGGGAGAGTCCGTTGCGTCCACCTCGACGCCGTGCTGACGGCATCCCGGGGCGGGGCGGGAAGCCGGGCTCTGGGGGCCCTCCAATCGCTGCGACCGAGACGTGGAGCGGAAAGCGGTGCGCTGCGCGCCCGAGATCCCCCTGAGGGGGGCAGCGCCCAGGAACCCGTCATTCCAGAACCTCTCCCCTTGACGTCTCACGGTGTTCGTGTGAACGTTCACAGCGACACCCACGACTTGCCACGCAGACCCATCCTGGTTTCGAAAATATGCACTTGCTTTCGTTCGCTTGCGGGGCAACGATGAGGCATCAGCAATTGGTGGAGGCGAGCGCGGGGAGATTGAAGAAGTCGCCTCGCTGCTGAGTCGTGCGTCAGGCGCGCGAAGAACGCGCTCGAAGCTGTCCGTAAAGGCGACCGCGGCGGCCTGGCGCCCGCGGCCCGCCTCCTCGAAGGGGACCAGGCCACGGAGTGAGGAGAAACACATGAGAAGGATCCTCTGCATCGTCGCCTCGGCGGCGTTGCTGGCGGGCGGCATCGCCCGCGCGGCGGACAAGAAGATCACCCTCGGCTTCTCGCAGATCGGGGCCGAGAGCGAGTGGCGCACCGCGAACAGCCAGTCCATCAAGGACGCGGCCAAGGAGGCGGGCATCAACCTCAAGTTCTCCGATGCGCAGCAGAAGCAGGAGAACCAGATCAAGGCCATCCGCTCCTTCATCGCGCAGAAGGTGGACGTCATCGCCTTCTCGCCGGTGGTGGAGACCGGGTGGGAGCCGGTGCTGCGCGAGGCGAAGGCCGCGAAGATCCCGGTCATCCTCTCCGACCGCGCCGTCGACGTGAAGGACGACTCGCTGTGGGTCTCCTTCATGGGCTCCGACTTCGTGGAGGAGGGCCGCCGCGCCGCCAAGTGGCTGCTCGACTACGGCCCGGCCAAGGAGCTCGCCGCCAAGGGTGACGTGAACATCGTAGAGCTCCAGGGCACCGTCGGCTCCGCCCCGGCCATCGACCGCAAGAAGGGCTTCGAGGAGGTCATCAAGACCAACCCGAAGTTCAAGATCACCCGCTCGCAGACCGGCGACTTCACCCGCGCCAAGGGCAAGGAAGTGATGGAGGCCTTCCTCAAGGCCGACAAGAACATCCAGGTGCTCTACGCGCACAACGACGACATGGCCATCGGCGCCATCCAGGCCATCGAGGAGGCCGGTCTCAAGCCGGGCAAGGACATCATCATCGTCTCCATCGACGCCGTGAAGGGCGCCTTCGAGGCCATGATGGCCGGCAAGCTCAACTGCTCCGTCGAGTGCAGCCCGCTCCTCGGCCCGCAGCTCATGAAGGCCGTGAAGGACCTGGTGGCCGGCAAGGAGATCCCGAAGCGCATCGTGACCGAGGAGGGCGTCTTCCCGGCCGAGGTGGCCGCGAAGGAGTTCCCGAACCGGAAGTACTAGCCGTCGCTCACCGGAGGTTGCCGTCCGGGGTGCTCGCATGCGCTCCGGGCGGCTCACTGCCGGCAAGGCAAGCTCTTTCCTGCCAGCGGGACGGATGGTGCTCGAAAGCCTCCAGCCCATCCCCGCAGGCCTACTCGACCTGGTGACCGTTGGAGCAGGCGATGCCAGAAGCAGCCGTGCCGATCCTCACCATGAAGGGCATCTCCAAGCGCTTCCCCGGCGTGCTGGCGCTCTCCTCGGTGGATTTTCGCCTCTTCCCCGGCGAGGTCCACGCGGTGATGGGGCAGAACGGCGCCGGGAAGAGCACGCTCATCAAGGTGCTGACGGGCGTCCACCCGGCCAACGCAGGGGAGATCCTGCTCGAGGGGGGGCCCATTCGGCCCACCAGCCCGCTCGACGCGCAGCACCTCGGGATCAGCTGCGTCTACCAGGAGGTGAACCTCTGCCCGAACCTCTCGGTGGCGGAGAACGTCTTCCTCGGCCGCGGCGACCAGGCCGGCGCCGGCACCTGGTCCATCCGCTGGCGCGAGCTGAATCGCAAGGCCGAGGAGCTGCTCGCGAGCCTCAACGTCCACCTCGACGTGACCGCGCCGCTCTCCTCCTACTCCATCGCCATGCAGCAGATGTGCGCCATCGCCAGGGCGCTCGCCACCCAGGCCAAGATCCTCATCCTCGACGAGCCCACCTCCAGCCTCTCCGAGGACGAGGTGAAGATGCTCTTCGCGGTGGTCCGGCGCCTCAAGGCGCAGGGGATGGCGATCATCTTCATCACCCACTTTCTCGACCAGACCTTCGAGATCTCCGACCGCATCACCATCCTGCGCAACGGCGAGCTGGTGGGCGAGTTCATGAGCGCCAGCCTCACCCGGATGGACCTCGTCACCCGCATGGTGGGGCGCGAGGTCGTGGAGGGCGGAGGCCGGGAGCGTCCGGCCGCGGGGAGCCCAGGCGCGGGGACGAAGCGGGAGGCGGCCGTCTTCCTCCGCGCCGAGGGGCTGGGCCGCAGGGGCTCCGTGCGCGAGGTCGATCTGACCGTACAGCGCGGACAGGCGCTCGGCATCGGTGGCCTGCTCGGCTCCGGCCGGACCGAGATCGCGCGCCTCCTCTTCGGCATCGACCACCCCGATGAGGGGACGCTCACCATCGAGGGCCAGCAGGTGGCCCTCGACTCTCCCCTCGACGCCATCCGCCACGGCATCGGCTTCTGTCCCGAAGACCGCAAGCTCGAGGGGGTCATCCCCGAGCTCTCCATTCGCGAGAACGTGATCCTGGCGCTGCAGTCGAAGCGCGGCATCTTCAAGGCGCTGAGCCGGCAGAAGCAGGACGAGATCGCCGGCCGCTACATCGCCGCCCTGGGGATCAAGACCCCCGACGCCGAGACGCCCATCGCGCAGCTCTCCGGAGGCAACCAGCAGAAGGCGCTCCTCGCCCGCTGGATGGCCACCGAGCCGCGCATGCTCATCCTCGACGAGCCCACCCGCGGCATCGACGTGGCCGCCAAGCTGGAGATCATGAACCAGGTGATGGAGCTGTGCGACCAGGGCATGGCGGTGATGTTCATCTCCTCGGAGATGGACGAGGTCATCCGCTACGCCGACCGGGTGGCCGTCATGCGCGACCGGCGCAAGGTGGGCGAGGTGGCGGCCCGCGACACGAGCGAGCAGGAGATCTTCCAGATCATCGCCGGAGGTCAACCGTGAGCCCGTCGCCTCCCGCCCCGCCGCGAAGCTTCGCCGACCGCCTTCGCCAGCTCACCCGCCGGCGCCTCTTCTGGCCGCTCGCCACCCTGGCGCTGATGCTCCTCTTCAGCCTGGTGGTCAATCCGGCCTTCTTCGAGGTGTCGTTCATCGACGGGCACCTCTACGGGAGCCTCATCGACATCCTCAACCGCGGCGCGCCGCTCATGATCATCGCGCTCGGCCTGACCCTCGTCATCGCCACCCACGGGATCGACATCTCGGTGGGCGCGGTGGTGGCCATCTCGGGCGCGGTCGCCGCCCAGATCATCGGCGGCGAGCTGGTGATCAAGGGCGGGATGCAAGACGTGGCGCGCTTCGGCCTGCCGCTCGCCATCGCGGGCGCCCTGGCGGTGGCGCTCGCCTTCGGCATGTGGAACGGACTCCTGGTGTCGTTCTTCGGCCTGCAGCCGATCATCGCCACGCTCATCCTCCTCGTGGCCGGCCGGGGCGTGGCGCAGCTCATCACCGGCGGCCAGATCATCACCATCTACTACAGCCCCTACTACTTCATCGGGAACGGCTTCATCCTGGGCATACCGTTCTCGCTGTACATGGTGGGGGCGGTGCTGCTCGCGCTGGCGCTCCTCACCCGGCGCACCGCGCTCGGCCTCTTCGTCGAGTCGATCGGGGTGAACCCCATCGCCTCCCGCTTCGCCGGCGTGCGGGCGCGCTCCATCCTCTTCTGGGTCTACGGTGTGTGCGGGCTGTGCGCCGGGATCGCTGGGCTCGTCGTCAGCTCCAACGTGAAGAGCGCCGACGGCAACAACGCTGGCCTGCTCTTCGAGCTCGACGCCATCCTGGCGGTGGTGCTGGGTGGCAACTCGCTGAACGGCGGCCGCTTCTCCTTGCTCGGGAGCCTCATCGGCGCCCTCATCATCCAGACCCTCACCACCACCATCTACGCCATCGGCGTTCCGCCCGAGGTCACCATGGTGGTGAAGGCGCTGGTGGTCTTCCTGGTGAGCATCCTCCAGTCGGAGCGAGTGCGCAGCCGCATCGGCTCGCTCGGCAAGGCCCAGCAGGTGGCGACATGAGCTCCTCCAGGACTTCAGGCGCCGGGGGCGCGCAGGCGCTCCACCACGCTCGCCCTCGCTTCGACCCGCGCTACCTCCCCATCGCGGTGACGGTGGCGCTCTTCGTGGCGATGTTCGGGGCGGGCTCCTTCAGCTTCGACGCCTTCTTCTCGCTGCAGGTGTTCCTCAACCTCTTCATCGACAACGCCTTCCTGCTGGTGACCGCCATCGGGATGACCTTCGTCATCATCTCCGGTGGCATCGACCTCTCGGTGGGCGCGGTCATCGCGCTCACCACCATGGTGTCGGCTGCGCTGGTTCAGCACCACGGCTGGAGCGCCTGGACGGTGATCCCGCTCGTTCTCCTCCTGGGGTCGGCGCTCGGCTTCGCCATGGGCTTCATCATCCAGTACTTCAACCTCCAGCCCTTCATCGTCACCCTGGCCGGGCTCTTCCTCGCGCGCGGCCTCTGCTACCTCATCAGCATCAACTCCATCACCATCGATGGACCGATGTACACGCGCATCGCCACGCTGCGCATCCCGTTCCTGTTCGAGACCTCCATCACCGTGAACGTGATCATCGCCGCGGTGGTGCTCATCCTCGCCGTCTACCTCGCGCACTACACGCGCTTCGGCCGTACCGTCTACGCCATCGGCGGGAGCGAGCAGTCGGCCCTGCTCATGGGCCTGCCCGTCGCCCGCACCAAGGTCCTCGTTTACACGCTGAACGGCTTCTGCTCGGCGCTGGCCGGCATCATCTTCACCTTCTACATGCTCTCGGGGTACGGGCTGCACGCCATCGGCATGGAGATGGACGCCATCGCCGCGGCGGTGGTGGGCGGCACGTTGCTCACCGGTGGGTTCGGCTACGTGGTGGGCACGCTGTTCGGCGTGCATGATCACCGGCACCATCCAGACGCTGATCATGTTCCAGGGGACGCTCAGCTCCTGGTGGACGAAGATCGTCATCGGTCTTCTGCTCCTCGTATTCTGCCTGCTGCAGCGCCTCTTCGAGCGCAGCGCGAAGAACCGCAGCTCGCCGAGCGGGCCGAGGCGGCTGAAGGCCCCCGCTCCCGAGCCGTCGGAGGGGGCCACCGCGCGAGCGGGATGACGGGCCGGCCGCTTCCGATGGGTCAGGCGCCAAGCTCGAGAAGGGGCAGACACTCACGCTCCGCGGGCGTCTGGCGCGCCGCCTGGTACGACAGCTTCCAACTCGAGGACTGCGAGTTCCGGTAGGCCGGTGCGCTCCCGGGAGGGGCAGGCACAGAAGAGCCAGTTCGAGACGCGCGGCAAGCTAAGATATCCGACTTATCTGGACTCCGCATCCGGCACGCCGCGGAGGAGGGCAGACATGGGTGAACCGGTGCTGGAGGTGCGTGGCCTGGTGAAGGCGTACGGAGCGCATAGGGCCGTGGACGGCATCACATTCGCCGTGCAGGCCGGCGAAATCCTCGGCTTCCTCGGGCCGAACGGAGCCGGCAAGACCACCACTGTCTCCATCGTGTCGGGCCTGCTCCATTCGGATGACGGCGAGGTGAGGGTCGGCGGGGAGACGATTGGAGGCGACGACGATCCTCGAAAGGGCCGACTCGGTCTGGTGCCCCAGGACTTGGCCCTGCACGAGACCCTCACGGCGCGCCAAAACCTGGAGCTCTTTGGCGGCCTCCAGGGACTTTCCGGTGCTCGCCTGCGCGCGGCGTGCGACGAGGCCCTGGTCTTCGTTGGGCTGGGCGGACGGGGAGCGGATTGGGTAGCCACCTTCTCCGGCGGAATGAAGCGTCGCCTCAACCTTGCGGCCGGGCTCCTCCACGACCCCGACGTCCTCCTGCTCGACGAACCGACCGTGGGTGTAGATCCGCAGAGCCGCAACGCCATCTTCGACAACCTGGAAGCGCTCCGGGCTCGCGGCAAGGCGGTCCTCTACACCACCCACTACATGGAGGAGGTGGAGCGACTCTGCGCCCGGGTGGTGATCGTGGATCAAGGGCGCGTCGTGGCCGAGGATCGTGTGGAGGCGCTGTGCCTGGGGGAGGGCGGTGCGAGGCGGAGCCTGGAGTCGGTATTCCTCGCACTGACCGGACGGAGCTTGCGCGATATATGACCGCCCTACTGGCGCTGGTACGCCGCGACCTCCTGCTGTTCTTCGCCGATCGCCGCTCAGTCATCGTGAACCTGGCGGTGCCCATCGTCCTGGCCGTCATCCTCGGCACCATCTTCGGCGGAGGCAGCCGCGAGATGACGAAGATCGACGTCCGCGTCGTCGACCAGGATGGGAGCGAAGTCTCACGCGACCTCGTCCGCGCCCTGGCTTCCGATCCGGCGCTCGCGGTGCTTCCGGCCACGATCGAGGAGGCCCGGGAGGCGGTGCGCCGCGGCAAGGCGGCGGTGGCGGTGGTCGTCCCGGTAGGCTTCGGGGAGCGAGCCAGCCGCGCCTTCTTCGGCACCGGCGAGAAGCCAGAGTTGCCTCTGCTGCGCGACCCCTCGCGGGGAGCCGAAGCCGGACTCGTGCGCGGCCTGCTCGTAGAGCACGTCATGGAGGCGGTGAGCAGCCGGCTTCTCGAGCCGCAGACGGCACGCCGCTGGGCCGAGGATAGCCTCGAGCAGGTCGGCCAGTCCCAGGGGATGCCCTCGGGCCAGCGAGCGGGCCTCACGAAGCTTCTCGAGGGGGTCCGCGACTACTACGGCAGCACGCCGGCCGAGTCGGAGGTGGGCGCGGCCCCTCGCCGGGGCGGGCTCACCGTGCCTTTCGCCCTTGCCGAGGATCAGGTGACGGCTGGGAGGGGCGTCGCCTATGACGGCTGGGCCCACGCCTTCGGCGGCATGGGCGTGCAGTTCGTACTCTTCATGGCGCTCGATGCGGGCGTGGCGCTCCTCGAGCAGCGCCGGCGTGGGCTCTGGGACCGTGTACGGGCGGCGCCGGTGTCCCGGAGCACGGTGCTTGCGGGGCGGGCCCTCTCCGGCCTCCTGCTCGCCCTGCTGGTGCTGACCGTGGTTCTGGGCGTGGGAATGACCGCCTTCGGCGTGCGGGTCCGCGGTAGTTTCCTTGGCTTCCTGCTCGTGATGGTCGCAACCGCCGCCATGGCCTCCTCCTTCGGCCTTCTGGTGGCGGCGCTGGGCCGGACTCCGGAGGCGGCCCGCGGGCTCGCTATCCTCGCGGCTCTGGTGATGACCATGCTGGGCGGCGCCTGGGTACCGTCGTTTCTCTTCCCCGCCTGGATGCAGACGGCAACGCTGGCGGTCCCGACGCGCTGGGCCATGGACGGCCTGGACGGGACGACTTGGCGCGGGCTGGGGTTCCTGGAGGCCTTGGGGCCCGTAGGTGCGCTCCTCGGCTTCGCGGCCGTGTTCGGAGCGCTGGCCTGGGCGCGGTTTCGCTGGGAGTCGCGAACGTAAGCCCCTTGTTTCAGCTCGCCGAGATGCTCAGGAGCGCGTGTTCCCGTAGGTGGCGTTCGGCCCGTGCTTCCGCTCGTAGTGCTTGCGGATCACGTGGTCCGGCAGGCGCGCCGCGCCGGGGTCGAGGCTGCGGGTGACGAAGGCCATGCGGGCGAGCTCCTCCAGCACGGCGGCGTGGTAGACCGCCTTCTCGGGGGTGGCACCCCAGGTGAAGGGGCCGTGCCCCGCCACCAGCACCATGGGTGTCTCCAGCGGATCGCGGCCGGTGAAGCACTTGACGAATCTGGTGGCCCGTCTCGGTCTCGTAGTCGCGGGCCACCGCCTCCTCGCTCATCACCTCGGTGCAGGGCACGTCCTCGGTGAGGTGGTCGGCGTGGGTGGTGCCGTAGATCGGGATGGCGAGCCGCGCCTGCGCCCAGCCGCTGGCGTGGGTGGAGTGGGTGTGCACGATGCCGCCCAGGCCCTGGAAGGCACGGTAGAGCACCACGTGCGTGCGGGTGTCCGAGGAGGGGTTGAGCCTTCCCTCCACCACCTTGCCCTCGAGGTCGATCACCACCAGGTCGTCGACCACCAGTTCGTCGTAGGCGACGCCGCTCGGCTTGATGGCGAAGACACCCGCCTCGCGCGAGAAGGCCGAGACGTTGCCGAAGGTATAGATGGCGAGGCCGCGCCGGGGGATCTCCATGTTGGCGGCCCAGGCGCGCTCCTTCAGCTCACGGTACGGAGAGCTCATTCATGCTCCTCTCGCGGCAAGCCCCGCGCTTCGAAGCGGGGCGCGCCCAGGTGTGCCCGGTCGACGAGGGCCCCGCACGAGTCCGCAAGGAGGCGGAGAGGAGTGGGGACGACAGGACAGGGATGAAGTCGTGCTGGCGGCGAGGCCGCCTCACCACCCGAGCTTGTAGGTGACGTCGTTCCAGCGCAGCTCGTTCTGCAGCGCGCGGAGGTCGGACTTGGCATCGATGCGCACCGCTTCCAGCCCGGCCATGGTGGCGAGGTCCTCGAGCTGCTCGGCGGTGACGGCGCGGCTGAAGCTCGTGTGGTGGGCGCCGCCCGCCAGGATCCAGGCCGTCGCTCCGCGCTTGAAGTCGGGCCGCGGCACCCACACCGCCCGCGCCACCGGCAGCTTCGGCAGGGCGTGGGGCGGCTTCACCACGTCCACCTCGGCCACGATGAGCCGCATGCGGCCGCCCATGTCCACCAGGCAGGTGCACACCGCCGGGCCGGCGCCGGCCTCGAAGACGAGCCTGCACGGGATCGGCCTTGCCGCCGATGCCGAGCTTGTGGATCTCCAGGCTCGGCTTCCCCTCGGCGATCGAGGGGCACACCTCCAGCATGTGAGCTCCCAGCACCAGCTCCGAGCCCTTTTCCAGATGATAGGTGTAGTCCTCCATGAAGGAGACGCCGCCCGGCCGCCCGGCCGACATGACCTTCATGAGGCGCACCAGCGCCGCCGTCTTCCAGTCGCCCTCGGCCGCGAAGCCGTAACCCTGCGCCATGAGGCGCTGGCTGGCGAAGCCGGGCAGCTCGTGCAGGCCGTGGAGATCCTCGAAGGTGGTGGTGAAGGCGCCGAACTCGCCCTCCTCGAGGAACGCCTTCATGCCCGCCTCCTGCCGGGCCACGTGGCGCAGCTCCTCGTGCCGCTCGCCGCCCTTGCGCAGCATGGGGACGACCGCGTAGGTGGCCTCGTACTCGTCGGTGAGCTCCTTCACCTGGGCATCGCTCACCGCCTGCACCCGGCGCACGAGGTCGCCCACCGCGTGGCCGTTCACCGCCCAGCCGAGCTTGATCTGCGCCTCCACCCGGTCGCCGCCGGTGACCGCCACCTCGCGCATGTTGGTGCCGCCGAAGCGCGCGATCTTGAGGCGCCGCGACTCGGCGAAGGCGAGCGCCGAGCGGGCCCAGCCGTCGAGGGAAGAGAGCACCTCGTCGTCCTGCCAGAAGCCCACCACCACCTTGCGCGGCAGGCGCAGGCGGGCGCCGATGAACCCGTACTCCCGGTCGCCGTGGGCGGCCTGGTTCAGGTTCATGAAGTCCATGTCGATGTCGGCCCAGGGCAGCTCGCGGTTGAACTGGGTGTGCAGGTGGAGGAGCGGCTTGTCGAGCCGGGTGAGGCCGGCGATCCACATCTTGGCCGGGGAGAAGGTGTGCATCCAGGTGATGACGCCCGCGCATTGCGGTGCGCTGTTCGCCGCGAGGCACGCTTCGGTGATCGCGTCCGGGCGGGTGAGGATGGGCTTCCAGACGAGGCGCGCGGGCAGCTTGCCCGACTCGTCCAGGAAGGCGGCCATGCGGCGGGAGTGCTCGGTCACCTGCCGCAGGGTCTCCTCGCCGTACATGTCCTGGCTACCGGTGAGGAACCGAATCTCCTGGGTCTTCGTCGCGCTCATGGTGTCATCGTCCTCGCCGCCTCGGGCGGCTGCTGTGAAGTGCTCCACGCCCCCGGCGCGGAATTCGGGCAGAAAACGTGCAGCAGAAAACGTGCAGACGAAGAGTCCATTGTGAGCGTTCACACCAGCGCCGTCAAGCTGCTCAGCTCCTCGCCGGCAAAGCCCCTCCAGGGTCTGCTCCGGAGCCTTGACGGAGCGCGCCAGCGAGGTCCAGACTCAGGTCATTGTGAGCGTTCACAATGACGCGGGTCCGGTCGAGGAACGGTCGCGGGCCGCGGTATTCACCCATAGTAGGAGGAGGACGACATGAGAAGGAGCATCCGGTACGGCCTCTCCCTCGCTGCTGCGCTGCTGGCGCTTCCCGGGGTGGCCGGCGCGAAGCCCGAGATTGCCTTCGTGCCTCCGGGCATGGTCAGCCCGTTCTACGCGGGGGTGATCAAGGGCGCCAAGCCCGAGTCGAAGAAGCTGGGCTACGACTTCGTCATGGTAGCCCCGGAGCGCGAGAGCGACTTCGCCGGCCAGGCGAAGATTGTCGAGGACATGGTGCAGAAGAAGGTGGCCGGCATCGCCATGTGCGCCATCAACATCGAGGCGGTCGGCTCGTCCGTGAAGAAGGCCAACGAGGCGAAGATCCCGGTCGTCATCTTCAACTCCCTGGTCGACCTGCCGAGCGGCGAGGTCTACGCTTACGTCGGGTACGACCAGCGCGCGGGCGGGGCCAAGGTAGCCGACTACGTCAACAAGGTGAAGGGCGGAAAGGCCAAGGTGGCCATCATCGAGGGCCTGCCCAGCACCTTCACCACCGACCGCAAGGGCGGCTTCGTGGAGGAGATCACGAAGTACCCGGGCATCGAGGTGGTGGCCTCGCAGCCCGGCGACTGGGAGCGCGAGAAGTCGATGAACGTGGCGCAGAACATGCTGCAGTCGAACCCGGACATCGACGTCTTCTACGGGCTCTCCGACGAGATGGCCCTCGGCGCCGCGCAGGCCTGCAAGGCGGCGGGCAAGAAGGGCGTCACCATCATCGGCATCGACGGCAACCCCAACGCCATCGACGCGGTGGCGAAGGGCGACATCACGGGCACCTTGGGCGTGAACCCCGACCTGATCGGCTCGAAGGCCATCGAGACGCTCGACAAGGCCATCAAGGGCCAGCCCAGCCCGAAGAAGGTCGTCACCGACACGGTCATCATCGACAGGTCGAACTACAAGAAGTTCAAGAAGTAGCCGGCCCAGGGCGGGGCGGAGGCGCGCGTGCCGCCGGCGAGCGGGCGGGTGGTTTCACCAGGAGGCCGAGGCTCGACGATGCGCAATGGCCCCGCGCCGCTGCTGGAGATGCGGGACATCACGAAGCACTTCCCCGGAGTGCTGGCCCTCGATCGCGCCCACCTCGAGGTGCGCGCCGGGGAGGTGCACATCGTGGCCGGCGAGAACGGCGCCGGGAAGTCAACCCTGATGAAGATCCTGGCCGGCGCCTACGCGCGCGACGACGGGACGGTGCTGCTCGGCGGGGAGCCGGTGGGCGACCTCACCCCGCGCAGCGCCCAGAAGCTCGGCGTCAGCACCATCTATCAGGAGCTGAACCTCGTCCCTGCGCTCTCGGTGGCCGAGAACATCTTCCTCGGGCGAGAGCCGGCGCGCCGGCTCCCCGGGCTGGTCGACCTGCGGCGGCGCCAGCGCGAGGCGCAGGAGATCCTGTCCACGCTCAGGGTCGACATCGACGCCCGCTCCATGGTCCGCGACCTGGGGATCGCCCAGCAGCAGATGGTCGAGGTGGCGAAGGCGCTCTCCATCCAGGCCCGCGTCATCATCATGGACGAGCCCACCGCCTCGCTCACCCGGCAGGAGATAGACAACCTCTTCCGCATCATCCGCGACGTGAAGGCGCGCGGCGTGGCCATCATCTACATCTCGCACCGCCTGGACGAGTTCGCGGAGGTGGGCGACCGGGTGACGGTGATGCGCGACGGCCGGACGGTGGCCACCCTCGACGTCGCAGGCATGCGCGTGGAGGAGGTGATCCGCCTCATGGTGGGGCGCACGCTCGAGGACTACTACCCGAAGATGGACGTGCCGCGCGGCCGCGAGCTGCTGCGCGTGGAGGGGCTCAGGCGCAGGGGAGTCCTGCGGGACGTCTCCTTCACCCTTCACGCCGGGGAGATCCTGGGCATGTCCGGGCTCATGGGGGCGGGGCGCACCGAGGTGGCGCGCGCCGTCTTCGGCCTCGACCTGCGCGACGGTGGCGACATCTTCGTGGAGGGGAAGCGGGTCGAGCTCGCCTCTCCGCGAGCGGCCATCGAGGCAGGGATCGGCTTCGTCACCGAAGACCGAAAGGGGCAGGGGCTGGTGCTCTCGCTGCCGGTGAGCCAGAACATCACCCTGGCCAGCCTGGGGGCGTTCTCCCGCGGACCCCGCATCGACCTCGCCGGGGAGCGCGCGGCGGTGCAGGACTCCATCCGGAAGCTGCGCATCCGGGTGACCTCGGCCGACCAGAAGGCGATCGACCTCTCGGGTGGCAACCAGCAGAAGGTGGTGCTGGCGAAGTGGCTGCTGTCGCGTTCGCGCATCTTCCTCTTCGACGAGCCCACCCGCGGGATCGACGTCGGGGCCAAGATCGAGGTCTACAATCTCATGAACGAGCTGGTGAAGGCGGGTGCCGGGATCCTGCTCATCTCGTCGGAGCTGCCCGAGCTGCTCGGCATGAGCGACCGCATCGTGGTGATGCGGCGCGGCACGCTGGCCGGCGAGCTGTCTCGCGAGGCGGCGACGCAGGAGAAGCTCCTCTCCCTCGCCACCCTGGGGGCGCCGTGCTGAACGAGGACCTCACCGACGTGGGGGCTTCGCCCGATGGCCGGGTGCGCCGCGGCTGGCGCCGGGCCGTGGGCGAGTTCGGTGCGCTCACCGGGCTCATCTTGCTCTGCGTGGTGGTGTCGCTCCTCTCGCCGCACTTTCTCAGCACCACCAACCTGCTCAACATCCTCCAGCAGATCTCGATCGTGTCGGTCGTGGCGGTGGGGATGACCTTCGTCATCATCTCGGGCGGCATCGATCTGTCGGTGGGCTCGCTCGTCGCTTTCACCGGCCTCGTCATGGCCCTCCTCATGAAGGAGCTCGAGCTACCGGTGGGCCTCACCATCCTGGCGGGCCTCGTCTGCGGCAGCCTGATGGGGATGGTGAACGGCGTCCTCATCGCCTGGCTGCGCCTGCCGCCCTTCATCGCCACGCTGGGGATGATGTCGATCGCGCGCGGCGCCGCCTTCACGGTGAGCGGAGGGTCGCCCGTCTACTCCCTCCCCGATCCGTTCCTCGCCATCTCCAGCCGCCTCGGACCCATCCCCGTCCCGGCGGTCGTGATGATCGCCATCTTCCTCGTGGGCGGCTGGGTGCTGAAGAACACCCGGCTCGGGCGCTACACCTTCGCCATCGGCGGGAACGAGACGGCCACCGTGCTGTCCGGCATCGACGTCCGCCTGCACAAGATGATCATTTACACGCTCTCCGGCGCCACCTGTGCCATCTCGGCGGTGCTCCTCACCTCGAAGCTCGACTCGGCGGTGCCGGTGGCGGCCGACGGCTACGAGCTCGATGCCATCGCCGCGGTGGTGATCGGCGGCACGAGCATGCTGGGCGGGGAGGGGAGGCTGTCCGGCACGCTGATCGGAGCGCTCATCATCGGGGTGGTGAACAACGGGCTCAACCTGCTCACCGTCCCCCAGGGCCCTCAGCGCATGGTGAAGGGCGCAATCATCATCCTCGCCGTCTGCGTGGACATCCTGCGCAAGCGGAGGCGGGGTCGCTGACGCGCGCGCGGGCCGCAGGCGGTCGCCGTCCCCTGGCCGCGCAGGTCGGCTTGCGCCGCGACACCGGCAGGTCGTGCCGGCCGACCCCCGCTCGTGACCTGCGACGGCGACTTCGCCGAGCTCCCCGGCCTCGTCGTCGAGCTCCCACGAGCTCCGTGAGCGCAGCCACGAGTCCGGTGCCTGGCTGGGTTGCCGCGGCAACCCCTTCGGATCCCGTTGGAGCGGCCTTCGCCGCCGGGGTGGCTCACCCCGGAGCGTGCTTCTGGTCCGTGCGCTCGTACTCCTCCGACGTCATCCACCGCATGTTGTCCTGGCTCACGGCGCCACCGTTCCGGGGATGCTTCCGGTAGCCGACCTCGTACCCGGGGCAGTTACCCACCCGCTTGCCGTTCACCGGGCAGGGGTGACCCTGCTGGTAGATGGCCTTCAGCCGCCGCTCGTACTCGGCGAAGCCCGTCCCTCCGGGTCGCCCTGGTGCGGCAGCCGCTGCGAGCGGGCAGCCCAGGACGGCGAGCCAGAGCACGGTCAGCATCGCGCGCATGGTCGAGCCATAGCCGATTCGGGGCGGGTCGCGCCTCACCAAGGGGGAGGCGACTCTCACGAGGGCATCTTCCGGCGACCCCTCGCTGGATGAGCGATCGGCCGGAAGAGCGTGGCCGGCCGTCTCGGCCGAGAGCTGCGGGTTCAGCTCGCCCCCACCTCGCCCTCGAGCGGCCTCAGCGCGGCGCTCATGATGCTCGCCTGACTCGCGTCGGCGGCATCGAGCGTGGCCTTCACCCGGCCCTCGTGCATCACCACCACCCGGTCGGCGAGCGCCAGGATCTCCGGCAGCTCGGAGGAGATGAGCAGGATGGCGACGCCCTCCTCGGCGAGCCGCGACACGATGCGGTGCACCTCGGCCTTGGCCGCCACGTCGATGCCGCGGGTGGGCTCGTCGAGGATGAGGAGGCGGGGCCTCGTGGCGAGCCACTTGGCTATCACCACCTTCTGCTGGTTGCCGCCGGAGAGGTTGTTCACCGCCCCCTCGGGCGAGGCGATCTTGATGCGGAGCGCCTCCACCCACGAGCTGGTCACCTCGAGCTCCCTCTTCCGACTGAAGAAGAGCCCGAACCGGAGGAGGGTGCGGTGGATGGCCATGGTCAGGTTCTCGCGCACCGACATGGGGAGCACGAGCGCCTGGGTCTTGCGGTCCTCGGGCACGTAGCCGAGGCCGGCCCGCACCGCGTCGCGCGGGCTCCGGATGCGCGTCTCCCTCCCCTCGATGAGCACCTTGCCCGACGTTCGCCGGGCGGCGCCGATGAGGAGGCGCGCGGTCTCGGTGCGGCCGGCACCGATGAGGCCGGCGAGTCCCAGGATCTCGCCCTTGCGGAGGGTGAAGCTCACGTCGCGCACGTGGGGCGGGCCGGAAAGGTGCTCCACCCGCAGGAGCTCGCCCCCAGGCACCTTGCGCGCCTCGCGCGCGGCGAACGACCCGAGCTCGCGCCCCACCATGAGGCCGACCAGCTCCTCCAGCGTGCCCTTCGTCGCGTCGAGCTCGCCGGCGTTCTCGCCGTCGCGCAGGACGGCGATGCGGCCGGTGATCTCGAACACCTCCTTCAGCTTGTGGGAGATGAAGATCACCGCCACGCCGCGGCCGGTGAGCTCGCGGATCACCTCGAAGAGCTTCCTCGTCTCCTTCTCGGTGAGGGACGAGGTGGGCTCGTCCATGATGAGCAGCCTCACGTTGGTGAGGAGCGCCTTGGCGATCTCGATCATCTGCTGCACGGCGGTGGAGAAGCGCCCCACCTCCACGTCGAGATCGACCGACAATCCCAGGTAGGCGAAGAGCTCGAGCGCCTTCTTGCGCATGGCGCGGTAGTCGAGGAACCCAAACCCGCGGTAGAGCTCGCGCCCCAGGAAGAGGTTGTCGAGCGGCTTCAAGTTGGGGCAGTTGTTGAGCTCCTGGAAGATGAGGGTGACGCCCGCCTCCTGCGCCTCGCGGATGGAGCGGAAGGCCACCTTCTTCCCCTGCCACCGCACCTCGCCGCCGTCGGCCTGGTAGACGCCGGCCAGCACCTTCATGAGCGTGGACTTGCCGGCGCCGTTCTCGCCGAGGAGCCCCACCACCTCGCCCGCGCGCACGCCGAAGTCGACGGCGGAGAGCGCCTTCACGCCCGGGAATGCCTTGGAGATGCCGCGCATCTCCAGGAGGGGAGGGGCCTCGCCCGCGGGCAGGACGGCCTCGGCCATCGTCACGCCCTCCGCGACTTCAGCCGGTCGAGCACCGCGGCGAGGACGATGATCACGCCGATGATGGCGGTCTGCCAGTAGGACGAGACGCGCATGAGCACGAGGCCGTTGCGGATGACCCCCATGATGCACGCGCCGATGATGACGCCGAGCACGCTGCCGGCCCCTCCGGCGAGCGAGGTGCCACCGATGACCGCAGCGGCGATGGCGTCGAGCTCCCACCCCTTGCCGGTGTCGGCCTGCGCGGAGTTGAAGCGCGCCACCAGGATGATGCCGGCGATGGAGGCGGCGGCGGCCGAGATCACGTACAGCCCGAACTTGATGCGGTCGACGTTGATGCCGGAGAGGTAGGTGGCCTGCTCGTTGCCGCCGATGGCGTAGGTGCGCCGGCCGAAAGCCGTGTAACTCAGGGTGATATGGGCCACCACCCCGAGCGCGATGGCGATCCACACCGGGATGGGCATGCCGAAGACCGGGTCGTCGCCCTGGGCGACGGGCAGGAAGGAGGCCGGGATGCCGGTGATGGGCCATCCCCTGGTGAGCCCGAGGACGAGGCCGGAGGCGAAGGAGAGCATGGCCAGCGTGACGATGAAGGGGGCGATCCTCGCCCAGGCGATGAGCGCTCCGTTGATGGCGCCCATCGACATCCCGACCGCGACGCCGAAGAGCACCGCCAGCGGCGGCGGGACGCCCACGCTCATGGCCCAGGCGGCGGCCATGCCGGCGAGCGCCATCACCGAGCCGACCGACAGGTCGATGCCGCCGGTGAGGATGACGAAGAGCTCGCCGAAGGCCACGATGGCGACGAAGGAGATCTGCCGCGAGACGAGGTAGAAGTTGCTGAAGCTCCGCGCCTTGGGCTCGTAGAGCCCGATGACCGCCATGATGATGAGGAGGGCGAGGAGGATCGCCGATTCCTTGCTCCGGACGAGCGACAGGAGGAATCGGCCGGCCTTGCCTCGCGCTGCGCTCGTTTCCATGGGGCGCTCCCGCGCGGCGAAGTGGTGATGAGGGCGGCAAGCCACGGTGCGCTGATTGGCTCGAGCTGGAGCGCGGAGCCACCGCCTCGGGTCCGAGGCGCCGCTCGCGGCGATCCGGGGAGGCCGGAGGCGCCCTGCCGCGCTCCGGGCAGTGAGCCTGACCGGACGGGTGACGCGCCGCCCACCTGCCCGCGGGCGCGACGATGAGGTCGTACCCGCGGCCGAGGTGAGCCGGCGCCGGCCGCCGCATGCGCAGCCGCTACTTCGCCGCGAACTCCTTCTTCATCTCGTCCATGTAGGAGTCGACGTTGCTCTTCGTGACGAAGAGGACGCCGGTGTCGGTCACCTTGGGGAGCTCCTTGCCGGCGATGGCGTCGTTCAGCGCCTCCACCGAGAGCCAGCCCATCTTGAAGGTCTTCTGCACGAGGCAGAAGGCCACGCTGCCGTCCCGAATTCCCTCGAGCGTGTCCTTCAGGTCGTCGAAGCCGGCGACGATGATCTTGCCCGCCTTGTTCTGCTGCTTCAGCACGGAGGCGGCGGCGGGGGCGCCCTCGGCGGAGACGGCGAAGATGGCGTTCAGGTCGGGGTAGGTCTGCAGGAGCGCCTCGGTCTTGTTGGTGGCCACCGAGAAGTCGCCGGCCACGTCCACCACCTCGAGCACCTTGATGCCGGGGCCGTACTTGGCGAGGGCCTCCTTGAAGCCCTGGGTGCGGAGGTTCAGGTTGGTGGCGCCGAGTCCGCCCTGGAGCACCACCACCTTGCCCTCGCCCTTCATGATCTCGGCCAGGCGCTTCCCGGCGGCGAAGCCGGCGCTCTGGTTGTCGGTGCCGATGTAGGTGAGGGCCGCCGAGGAGGGCGCCGGGGCGTCGAAGGTGATCACCTTGATGCCAGCCTTGGTGGCCTCGGCGATGACCGGCACCAGGCCGGCGTCGTCGAGCGCGGAGATGGCGATGCCGTCCACCTGCTGGGCGATGAGGTCCTCGATGACCTTCACCTGCAGCGGCAGCTCGAACTTCTGCGGATCGACCTTCTCCACCTCCACGCCGTACTTCTTGGCGGCGGCCTTGAAGCCCTCGTAGCAGGGCTCGTAGTACGGGTGGACGCCCTTCGGGACCATGACGAAGGTCTTCTTCGATGCGGCGGCGGCGGTGGAGGGAAGGGCGGCCATGGCGAGGGTCGAGGCCAGGGCGGCGACGAGAAGCTTCTTCATCATGGTGGGAGTCTCCTTGAACGACGGTGCGACCTGCGCCAGTATGGGCGAGCCCCTGCAACACCACTTTCGGTCAAAGGTGAAGCGGGGAGTGTGAGCGTTCACAATCGATTTGTCAAGCCGTGGCGAACCATCGACTTCCGCCTGCGCGCGGTCCATCCCGACGCGTGGGGATCCGCCGTGATCGGCCCCCGGGGCCGGCGAGCCGCGCCGGGGCGCAAGGCGGCGGTGATGACCGACGTGGCCCGCCTGGCGGGAGTCTCCTACCAGACCGTCTCGCGGGTGATGCACGACAGCCCGCACGTGAGCGGCGAAACGCGCGAGCGCGTGCTCACAGCCATCCGCGCCCTCGACTACCGGCCCAACACGGTGGCGCAGGCCCTCGTCACCGGCCGCTCGCGGACGCTGGGGGTCGTTTCGTTCGACACCACCCTCTACGGCCCCGCCTCCACCGTGCTGGGGGTGGAGGAGGCGGCGCACGACGCGGGCTACGCGGTGAGCATCGCCAGCCTCCGCTCGCTGGAGCGCGACGCGGTGGTGGCCGCGGTGGAGGGCATGGCCGGGCAGGGCGTCGACGGGATCGTGGTGGTGGCGCCGCAGAAGGCCGCGGTCGAGGCGCTGCTCCGGGTGCCGCGCGACGTGCCGGTGGTGGCGGTGGAGGCCGGCCCCGACGACAGCGTGCCGGTGGTGGCGGTGGACCAGCGCGCCGGGGCCATTGCCGCCACGCGCCACCTCCTCTCGCTGGGCCACCGCACCGTGTCTCACCTGGCCGGGCCGGAGGACTGGCTCGAGGCCGAGCAACGCGTCGATGGATGGAGGGCCGCGCTCGCCGCCGCGGGGGCCCCGGCGCCCCCGCTCCTCCGGGGCGACTGGAGCCCACGCTCGGGGTACGAGATGGGGCGGGCGCTCCTTCAGGGCCAGCACGTCACCGCCGTCTTCGTGGCGAACGACCAGATGGCGCTCGGCCTCCTGCGCCACCTCCACGAGGAGGGGCTGGAGGTGCCAGGCGACGTGAGCGTGGTAGGCTTCGACGACGTGCCGGAGGCGGCCTACTTCACGCCGCCGCTCACCACCGTGCGCCAGGACTTCGGCGCGGTGGGGCGAAAGTGCCTGAAGCTCCTCCTCCGGCAGATCGAGCGCCGGGATCGGGCGTGGAAGCGCGAGGTGGTCCCAGCGAAGCTCATCGTGCGGCGAAGCACCAGCGCACCCCTGCGATAGCCGAGGGCGGAACGCCAGCTCCCGGCGAGACCGGCCTCACTTCGTGGGGCGGCGGTCGGCCCGGCGGCGTCAGGCTCACTTCCCGAAGAGGCCCTGCAGCGCCTTCTTCGCCTCGTCGCCCGCCTTCTTCTGCAGATCCTCGGCGGCGTTTCCGGCCGCCCCCTTCGCCTGCGCCGCCACGTCCTCGCCCGAGGCGGCGCCCTTGGCGTCGATGCCGAGGACCTTGCCGATGGCGGCCGACCCCGCCGAGCGGACGATGGCGGCCACCGCCGATTTCAAGGAGAGGTCGGAGAGGCTCGGGCTCCACGCCGGGCCCGTGAGCCGCAAGGTGACGGGGATGGGCTCGGAGGGCTTCGCCTTGCCGCCGGTGATCGAGGCGATCATCTCCGGCGAGAGCGCCACCGTGAGGGGCAGGTCGAGGGTGCCGTCGAGCTTCACCTGGCCACCCTCCACGGAGAGCGCCGCACCCGCGGCCTGCACGCTGAGGGGCCTGGTGATCTCGGCTGCACCTCCGGTGAACTTCACGCCGAAGGGCAGCTCCTTGCCGAGCGAGGTGGTTCCTCCGGCGAGCTTCTTCACGGCGCCGAAGGGGAGCGCCTTCGCCAGCGGCTCGGCCACGCCCGCCACCACGTCCTTTCCGAGAAAGGCACCGTCGAAGAGCTTCCCGCCGAGCGAGCCGGTGAGCGAGGCCAGGACGTCCTTCCCGCTCGAGCCGCCCGCGGCCACGTCGAGGTCGGCCGAGACGCGCCCGGCGAGGAGCTTCTTTGGCGTGTAGAGCGCCAGCGCCTGCCCGGCGTCCACCCCCTCGAGCTTCACCTTCACGTGCACCGGGGCGTCGGGGTGCGCGAGCTGCATCCGGGTGCCGCTCGCATCGAGCGTCCCGCCGAGCCCGGTGAGCCTCGCCTGCTCGATGAGGAGGTTGTCGCCGTCGAGCTGCAGCCGCACCGCCACGTCCTTGAAGGTGGCCTTCGACCAGCGCAACTCCCCGAGCTTCACGTCGACCGTCCCCGAGAGGCCGGCGAAGGTGGCGGGGTCGAGCGGTTCCTTCTTCTTCGGCGCCGCCTTCTTCTTCTCGAGGAGGAGCTCGTCGAGATCGAGCTGCGCGCTCCTCGCTGCGAGGTCGAAGCGCACCTTGCGGGCCGCGCCCTGGCCGGCCACGGAGGCGGTGCCGCTGGCGGTGAGGCTGTCGCCGGGGAGGAGCAGCTCGAGCTTGGCGAGGGCCACGTCCCAGCCCTGCTCGCCCTTGCGGGTGGCGGTGGCCTGGGCGTTCAGCACGAGCCGGTCACCGGGCGCCTTGGCGAGCGAGCCGCCCGGGCGGAGGTCGACCCCCGTGGCGTCGAGGCGTGCGTCGAGGCGGACGGTTCCCTTGGCCGCGCTCCCCGGGAAGGCGACCCGCGCCGTGAAGGCGAGCGGCGCCCCGGCGGCCTTGGCGAGCTGTTCCGGGAGGTCGAGCTTCATGGCGGCGAGGTCCACCTTCAGGTCGAGCGCCGGAGCGCCCGCGTCGCCCGCGGCGCGCAGGTCGAAGGTGGCCGGACCGGAGGCCTTCCCGCCGACCATCGCGCGGAGCGGCGGGTAGAAGGCGGCGAGCGCGCGCGGGTCGAGACCGCTCCCGGTGACCTGTAGGCCGTCGATGCGCGGCGCGTCCCCGAGGAGACCGGTGGCCCCGCCCTTCCCGTGCACCTCCACCGGACCCGCGGTGAAGTCGAGCCTCGCGATCTTCACGTCGCCCTTCCCGGTGTCGGCGGTGAGGTCAGCCTCGAGCACCGCGTCGAGCGCCTTGCCGCCCTCCTGCCCGGCGAAACGCAGGCCGCGCGCTGTCACCTTGCCCTTCACCGCGGTGGCGCCGTTTCCGCCGGGGACCGCGGCGCCGAGCTCGGCCGCCAGGTCCGCGGCGAGCTCGCCCGCCAGGAAGCCCGCGCTCTTCGGCAAGAAGGGCGCAAGGGGATCGAGCGCCACCGGCGAGAGCTTCACCGAGAGCTTCTCGGGGGTCGGGCGCAGCGTGGGCGGCAGCGGCGCCGCGTGGAGCTTCACCTCCAGGTTCTGTGCCGGGGCCAGGACCGCTGCGCGGAGGAGCACGTCGAGCGGCTTGCCCGCGGCGAGGTCCTTCACCGTGACGTCGAGGTGGTCGATGGCGAGCTCCTCGGCGCCCTTGCGCGAGAGGTCGAGAAAGGCGATGCGGGCTCCGGAGAGCACCGCGCGGTCGACGTGCAGGAAGGAGAGGTCGGAGGCCGGCTTCTCCTGCTGCCCGCTGGGCTCCGGGCCCTTCGAGGCCGCCTCGGCGAGGCGCTGCACGTTGGTGGTGCCATCGGGGAGCCGCACCACCGTGACCCGCAGTCCGTCGAGCTCGAGGTCGCGGACCACCACCTCCTTGCCGAGGGAGCGCAGCACCCCGAGGAGGCCAACCTTCACCTCCGCCCGCTCCAGCTCGAGCAGGGGGCGCGGCTCGCCGGCCGCGGCCCCGATGCGGACTCCGGTCACCCGCACCCCGAGCCAGGGCACGAGCTTGGTGGAGAGGCCGGTGAGCTCCACCGGCCTCCCCCACTGCGCCGAGAGCTTCTGCGCCTCGGCGCGCGCGCGGTCGAGGAGGATGCGGTCGAGGAGCAGGACCCCCGCGGCGACGAGCGCCACGAGGACGACCAGGGCGACGAGGAGGCGGCGAGGCCAGCGGCGCGCGCGCGCAGGGGTAGCGCGAGGGGAAGTGGTGACCATCCACCCAAGATAAGGATCAGCGCGCGGTGGATTGCGGCCGTCGACGCGGGGCGCGCAGGGGCACACCCAGCAGGGCCAGCTCCGCCTCCAGGAGCTCCACGAGATTGGAGGGCGCCGCGAGCACCGCCTCGTCGCTCCGCACGCCCATGCGCACCTCGCCGCCGTAGGTGAGGATGCTCACCCCGAGACCCAGGGTGGAAGGGTGGGGGACGAAGAAGGCGGCCTCGTCGAGCCGCGACCCGCCCATGGTCAGGTGGCGGCGAGGCCCGGGCACGCTCGTCACGACGAGTGAAGCCTTGCGGGCGAAGAAGCGGAGGGCCGGCTCCTCCACCCGCGGGATCGCTCCCACGCCGGCGAGCAGCATCCAGGTGGCGACGGGGTCGGGCCGCTCCCGGACCACCTCGCTCCGCTCGCGCACGAGCTGGAGGCGCTCGGGCGCCGAGCTGGTGCCGGTGGGGAGATCGAGGAAGACCAGGCCGAAGCGATTCCCGGGGATGCCCTCGCGCAGGTCGGGCAGGCCCGGCCGGAGGTTCACCGGCACCAGCGCCCTGAGGTCGACGCCGTCCATTGGCGTGCCGTCCCGCCCCGCCAGCGCGCGCACCGCGCCAGCCACCGCGGCGATGAGGAAGGCGTTCACGCCGGTCCCGCCCGCGCGGGCCGCGGCGCGGACAGGCCCGAGCGGCAGGCCTCGCGACCAGGCGGTGTTCCGCCGCCCTGCGAGCGGGGAGGAGAGAAGGGTCGGCGGGTCGGAGGAGAGGAGCGCGATGCGTGCCACCGCCGCGCCGAGGCTCACCGCCGAGAGCCCCAGCGAGATGAGCTGCGAGGGGTCGCGGAGCGCGCCGCTGGCGGCGGCGCGCGGGTCCAGCCAGGGGGCGAGGAGCCGCGAGGCCGGGAGTGCGTGGCGAGGGGCGGCGACCGGCTCGTGATGGTCGCAGAGCGAGAGGAGGAGCCCCACGTGGACGAAGCCATCCGCCATGCAGTGCGCGAGCTTCGTCACGACGGCGCCGCCGCCGCCGCGAGGGCGCTGGATGTGGTGGATGCGCCAGAGCGGCCGGCCCGGGTCGAGCGGCTCGTTGGCGATGGCGCTCACCAGCTCCTGGAGGGCCTTCTCGCCCTGGCCCCGCAGCTTGTCGCGCCTGAGGTGCCGGTCGAGCTCGAACCCGGGGTCGTCCTCCCAGGCGAACCCGAACCCGTCGGGCACGACACGCTGCCGGAAGCGCTGGAGGGGGAGGAGCCGCTCCTCGACCACGCGCCGGACCACCTCGAAAGGCGGGAGCTGCCGGAACTGGAGGAGCCCGATGACATCGGCTGCGTTCTCCGGGTGATCCATCCGGTGCCACGCCGCATCCACCTTGCTCATCGGCTCGCGCATGGCGTCGAGATCCTCCGCGCCAAGCGTAGCGGAAAAGGCGCCCCCCGAGAGGACGCCCGAGGTGCCCCGCGGCACGAGACCCCTGAAAGACAGGGCGCTCCCCCGGAAGAGCGCCCGGCATTGCTTCGAGCTTTCTGGAACCCGCTAGACCACGCCCACGCTGGTGCTGGCGCGGGAGACCGGCTCAAGGCGGGCGGCCGGGCTGGCGGCCGGCGGCAGGCGCGGGGTCAGTTCCTCCACCGTGATCCCGAGGCCCATCGCACCGCGCTCGAGCCAGCTGCACTCTCCGGCGAGAACGCGCCGCCCGGCGTCGTAGGCGGCCACGTCGTGGTTGTGCCACAGGGCGTGGAAGAGCGCGACGACCCGCTCGCGCTCCTGCAGGCAGACCATCTCGGCGAGCGCGGCGGCGGAGGAGGCCTCCGGCCGGTTCGCCGCGAGGAGAGCCTGGGCCCGGGTGACGCTGGCCGCCATGGCGAACAGCTCGTTGGCGATGTCGACCAGCCGGAAGAGGAAGGCCTGCCGACGCTCGGCCGCGGCGCGGAACACCAGCATGGAATGGAAGATCTCCCGCGCCAGCTTGCGGCTCTTCCGCTCCACGAAGCGGAGGTGCGGTGCGAGGCGCCCGAACTTGCCGAAGCGAGGAGCAATGAGCCCGCGCAGCCAAAGGCCGAGATACCACTTCACGTAGAAGGCGCCGAGCTTCGGGAGCGCCGCCAGCTTCTTCCCCACCGGCACCTTGGGGTCGATCATCGCGCCCGCCATCTGGAGGTGCTTGTCCACCGCCTCGCGCGCCATGAAGAGGTGCATCACCTCCGAGGAGCCCTCGAAGATCATGTTGATGCGCATGTCGCGCATCCACCGCTCCACCGCCACCCCCGCCTCGCCGCGCGCCTCGGCCGACTGCGCCGTCTCGTAGCCGCGGCCCCCGCGGATCTGCATCGTCTCGTCCATCACCCGCCAGGCTCGAACGGTGTTCCACTCCTTGGCGGCGGCCGCCTCCAGGCGGATGTCGTAGCCCTTCTTGTCGGCGAGCGCCTGCGCCAGGTCGGAGATCGACTCCATGGCGAAGGTGGTGGCCGCCATCTCGGTGATCTTGTGGGTGATGGCCTCGTGCTTGCCGATCTCCTGGCCCCACTGCACGCGCGCCATGGACCACTTGCGGCACAGCTCGAGGGCGACCTTGGCGCCGCCCACCACCGCCGCCGGCAGCGACAGCCGCCCGGTGTTGAGCGTGGTGAGCGCGATCTTGAGCCCTCGGCCTTCCTTTCCGAGCAGGTTCTCGCGCGGCACCTTCACGTTGGTGAAGCGCAGGGTGGCGTTGGCGAGCGCGCGCAGGCCCATGAAGCGGCAGCGGTGCGTCACCTCCACCCCTTCCCAGCCGGTCTCCACCACGAAGGCGCTGATGGCGTCGGTCTTCGGGTTCCGCGCCATCACCACGAGGAGCTCGGCGAGCGTGCCGTTCGTGCACCAGAGCTTGGAGCCGTTCAGGATGAAGTGCTGGCCGTCCTCGCTCGGCTCCGCGGTGGTGGTGAGGCGGGCCGGATCGGAGCCCACCACCGTCTCGGTGAGGGCGAAGGCGCTGATGGCGCCCGCCGCCAAGCGGGGCAGGTACTTCATCTTCAGCTCGGGGCTCCCGAAGATCTTGAGCGGCTGCGGGACGCCGATCGACTGGTGTGCCGAGAGGAGCGCGGTGAGGTTGGCGTCGTAGGAGCCGAGGAGCTGCATCACCTTGCCGTACTCTACCTGGTTGAAGCCGAGCCCGCCGTACTCCACCGGCACCTTCATCCCGAAGGCGCCGAGCGTGCGGAGGCCCTCTATGACCGAGGGTGGATACTCTCCACTGCGGTCGATCTCGCAGGGGTCGACCTCGCGGCGCAGGAACGCCTCGAAGGTCTGGTAGTAGCGCGTGAACTCCGGCCGCTCCGCGTCGCCGAGCGGGTAGGGGTGAATGAGGTCGAGCCGGAACTTGCCGAGGAACATCTCCCGGAGGAAGCCAGCGCCCTGCCACTCCGATTCGCGCGCCGCCTCCGCCACCTCACGCGACCGCTGAAGCTCGTCCTGCGTGCTCTGGGCCATCTGTGGTTCCCTTCCGGTTCGGGTGGAAGCGAGGTCGAGCGCTGCCGCGCCGCCGACCGACTCCAGAATCAATGATACTTTTTTCGACTCGCGTCATGCCCTTGGCGGGTCGCGTCATCGCGCACAAATTGGGGCGTAGGCGATTCGGCTCGAAAACGACCCTCGGCCCCTCCCTCCCCCCTGTGGCATCGCTGCGTCACCCGCTCGGTGCTTGCGGATGACTCCCTTCCGTCACAGAGGAGCCAGGCGCCGCAGCGTTCAACCGCACGTGCCAGGGACACTTCTCCACCATGCCGCTACCGCATCCCTGGGGTCCCCTCTCGCTCGGCATGGAGGAGCTCGACCGCGAGCACCACCTGCAGCTCACGCTGGTGGGGGCGCTCACCGACGCGCTGGAGGGTGATCATCCCCTGCTCGCACGCCGCATCGTCGACCAGCTCGCCGGGTACAGCGCCACCCACTTCCAGGGCGAGGAGTGCCTGATGGAGGCAGCTTCCTACCCGGAGCTCGAGGTGCACCGGCGAGAGCACCGGTCGCTCCTCGTCTACATCGACGAGATTCGAGACCTCTTGCGCGACGCGGAGGAGGGCCTCGCGCTCCCCATGGCCTTCGACCTCCGCTCGGGCCTTGCCTCGCACATCGCCACCCACGACCGCGCCTACGTGGAAGCCGAGCTGGCCGCCGAGCGCTCCAGACGCTGAGCGGCCAGCCTCGCGGGGCGGGTCAGGGCGCTCTCAGGCGAGCGCGGCGTCGATCCTCGCGAGGACCTCCTCGGAGAGCTTCACCCCCGATGCCTTGCAGTTGTCCTCGAGCTGCTCTGGGCGCGAAGCCCCGACGATGGCCGAGGTCACCTCCGGCCGCCGGAGCACCCAGGCGAGCGCGAGCTGCGCCATGGAGAGGCTCAGGTCGCGGGCGATGGGCTGGAGCTCGGCCACGCGCTCGAGGAGCCCGGGCTGGTCGAGGAACCGGCCGAGAAAGCCGCTCATCGCCGGGCTGGCAGCGCGCGAATCGCCCGGCGGGGGCTCACCCGGGCGATATTTCCCGGTGAGCACGCCCTGCGCTAGCGGCGACCAGACGATCTGCCCGATGCCCTCACTCGCGCAGAGCGGGAAGATCTCGGCCTCGGGTCCACGCCAGAGCATGGAGTACTGCGGCTGGCTCGACACGAACCTCGCCCCTCGGAGCTGCAGCGCGGCGCGGATCTGGGCCGGGTTCCACTCCGAGAAGCCGATGTGGCGCACCTTGCCCGCCTCCACCGCGCGCGTGAGGGCCGCCATGGTCTCCTCGAGCGGCGTGGCCGCGTCGTACCGGTGGCACTGGTACAGGTCGACGTGCTCCACGCGGAGCCGCCGGAGCGAGAGCTCGAGCTGCTTCTCGATCTGCGCCGCCGAGAGTCCCCGGTCGGTGGGCGACATGGGGAAGTAGGCCTTGGTGGCGAGCACGTAGCTGTCGCGCGGAACCTCCGCCAGCACCTCGCCGAGGAACGACTCGGCGGCGCCCGCCGCGTAGACGTTGGCCGTGTCGATGAAGTTCACGCCCAGCTCGAAGGCGCGGCGTACGCAGGCCGCGGCGCGCTCGTGCTCGACGCCGCCGGCATAGGTGAGCCAGGAGCCGAGCGCAATCTCCGAGACCGTGAGGTCGCTTCGGCCGAGCTTGCGGTAGTTCACGGAGAGCCTCTTCGCCTTGGGGGTGGAGGGGTGGGTCCGAGCGGAGCCGACCCGGCCTTTCAGCATAGCGCGGGCACTTCGCCCGTGCCGCGGGGCGCCTTCCATTTTAGAGGTGAAGGTGAACCTTCGGGCCAGGCGGGATGTGCGCCGCTCCGGGACGCCGCGGCGCCTGGCTCGAGCGCGCGAAAAGGACCTCCGCCATGAAGAGCCACACGCACTACCTGGAGCTCCGCACGCAGAAGCGGCGGGAGCTCGTGCGCATCACCGAGGACGTGAAGGCGTTCCTCCGGGAGAGCCACATCGCCGAGGGGATCCTGCTCGTGTCGTGCCTGCACATCACCGCGTCGGTGTTCGTGAACGACGACGAGCCGGGCCTGCACGCCGACCTGGAGACCTGGCTTCAGCGGCTCGCCCCCGGGCCCGCCGCCGACGACTCGACGCCCGGCCCGGAGTACCTCCACAACGCCTCGGGCGAGGACAACGGCGACGCCCACCTCAAGAATCTCATCCTCGGCCACCAGGTGGTGATCCCCATCACCGGAGGCGAGCTCGACCTCGGCCCCTGGCAGCAGATCTTCTACTACGAGTTCGATGGCCGGCGGACGAAGCGCGTCGTGCTGAAGGCGATCGGGGAGTGACCGTGGCGGCTTCCGGTGAGGACGAATCCGCGCTGCGCGAGCGCATGCGCCTGCTCGGGCGCGTGCTGGGGGAGACGGTCGCAGAGCTGCACGGCGAGGACGCGCTCACGCTCGTCGAGGGGGTGCGCCAGTCGGCGCTCGCCCTGCGGCGGGGGGAGCTCCCCGGCGGGCGGCAGGCCTTCGCGGCGGCGCTGCACGCCCAGCCGATTGAGCGGCTGGAGCTCCTGGCCGAGGCCTTCGCCGACCTCTTCCACCTCTTCAACACGGCGGAGGAGGCGCACCGGACCCGGCTGCTCCGGGCGCGCGATCGCCCGGAGGCGGCGGTGGAGGGCTCGCTCTCGGCGGCGGTGGAGGAACTGCACGCCCGCGGGGCCACGCCCGGCGAGGTCCAGGCGCTGCTCGATCGACTGCTGGTGATGCCGGTGCTCACCGCCCATCCCACCGAGGCCCGGCGGCGCACCGTGCTCGACCACCTCGGCCGCATCGGCGCGGTGCTCGACCTCCTCGACGACCCGAGGTCCGGTGCCCGCGAGCGCGAGGGGCTGGCCGGGCGCCTGCGCGAGCTGGTGACCGCCCTCGCCGCCACGAGGCAGGGGCGCACCGAGCGCCCCACCCCTCTCGACGAGGTGGGAGCGGGCCTCATTCACTTCGAGCGCACGCTCTTCGACGCCGTGCCGGCCGTCTACCGCGAGCTCGAGCGCGCCCTGCGCCAGCCGCTGGCCGGCGGCGCAATTCCAGGTCGGCCCGTTCCTGCGCTTCGGCTCCTGGATTGGCGGCGACCGCGACGGGAACCCCTTCGTCACCGCCGACGTGACCCGCGCCGCCCTCGAGCGGCAGCGGGCGGTGGCCCTCGCCCGCCACGCGCGCGACGTGGGCGAGCTGTCGCACGGGCTTTCGGCCGCGAGCGCGGGGGGCGCGGCGGTGGAGGAGCTCGTCGCCTCCATCGCGGCAGACCGGGAGCGGGTGCGCGAGCCGGTCACGCGCCCGGGACTCAGGGCGGACGAGCTGTGGCGCGAGAAGCTCCGCTTCATGCGCGCGCGGCTCGAGGCCACCCGGGTGCGCGCCGAGGGCGGCTACGCCGAGGCGGGAGCCTACCGGGCCGACCTCGAGCTGCTCCAGCGCACCCTCACCGCCGCCGGCCTGTCGAGGCTGGCGCGGGGGGCGCTGGAGGACGCGCGGAGGCGGGCGGAGGTCTTCGGCTTCCACCTCGCCTCGCTGGACGTGCGGCAGCACTCGGCCGTGCACGAGCGCGCCGTCGCCGAGATCCTGGCGCAAGGGGGGTCCCCGGGCTACGGAGCCTTGCCCGAGCGGGAGCGCGTGGAGCGGCTGGTGGACGCGCTCTCGCGCCCCTCGCTCCCGGCGGCGGCCCGGCAGCGCCTCTCCCCCGAGACGCGGGAGGTGCTGGAGACCTTGCGGGTGGTGGGCTGGGCGCGCCGCGACATCGGACCCGAGGCGTGCGAGCGGTACGTGGTGAGCTTCACCAGCGCGACGAGCGACCTCGTCGAGGTGCTCTTCCTCGCGCGCGCGGCGGGTCTCGCCACGGACGAGATCCGGCCGGTGCCGCTCCTCGAGCAGCTCCAGGATCTGGAGGCGGGGAGCGAGCTCGCGCGCCGGGCGCTCTCGCTGCCGCCGCTGCGCGCCGCCCTGCGGGGAGAGCTGGAGGTGATGGTCGGCTACTCCGACAGCGGCAAGCAGGTGGGCTACGTGCCGAGCCAGGTGGCGCTGCACAAGGCGCAGCTCGCGCTCGCCCAGGTGGCCGAGGCCGAGGGCGTCACGCTCACCATCTTCCACGGCCGCGGTGGGGCGGTCGGGCGCGGCGGGGGACCGGCCAACCGCGCCATCCGCGCGCAGCCGCGCGCCGCGCTGCGCGGGCGCTTCCGGGTCACCGAGCAGGGCGAGACGGTGGCCACCCGCTACGGGCGGCTGGAGATCGCCCGGCGCGATCTTGAACAGATGGTGAATGCGGTCCTGGTGGCCTCCGCCGGGGTGGGCTCCACCGCCGCGGAGGATGCCACCCACGCCCGGGAGGAGACGCTGGCGCGCGCGGCGCAGGCGGCCCTCGGCGCCTACCGCGAGCTCACCGCCGATCCGGACCGGCTGGCGCGCTACGCCCTGGCCGCGACGCCGCTCGCCCACATGCCCGAGCTGCGGCTCGCCTCGCGCCCGTCGAGCCGGACCGGGCAGCTCACCCTCGCCTCGCTCCGCGCCATCCCCTGGGTGTTCTCCTGGAACCAGAGCCGTCACGGCCTTCCGGGGTGGTTCGGGCTGGGGAGCGCCCTCGAGGCGCTCCTCGGCGAGCTGGGGCCGGAGGCCGCGCGAGCGGCCTACTCCGAGTGGCCGCTCCTCCGGGGCCTCGTCGACAACGCGCGGCTCGCCCTCACCCAGGCCGACCCGGAGGTGGCCGCCTGCTACGCGGCGCTGGCGGCGCCGGAGGACCGCGGGCTCTTCGAGCTCATCCGCGCTGAGCACTCACGGACGGTGAAGGCGATCCTCGCCCTCACCGGCGACGAGGGCCTCCTCGACCCGTGGCCCACGCTGGCTCGGGCCGCCGAGCGGCGCGACCCCTACATCGACGTGCTCTCGCACCTGCAGATTGAGCTCATGGAGCGCCTCGCCCACGCCTCGGGCGCCGAGGCCGCGCGCGTGCGCGACGCGCTCTCGCTCACGGTGAACGGCATCGCCGCCGGGCTGCAGACCGCGGGGTAGCGTCTCGCCCGACGCAGGGTCGCGCGGCGGGTGGCCGCCAACCGGGCGAGGCGCCCGGCTCAGGCCAGGCCGAGCCGCCCCAGCACCTCCCAGCTCTCGGCGCGCGCGGCGCAGAACCCGAGGTCGTCCATCTCGAGCGCCGCCCGAGCCTCCTCCACCACGCCCGTCCAGTTGGAGTCGATGCCGTCGAGCGGCGGCTCGTGGACCTCGGTTCCGAGCGGCCTCGCCTCGGGGGGCGGCGCCAGGATGCCGGCCCCGGCCTCCCAGGTGAGGTGCTCGGCGATGACCAGGGCGGCGTTCACCTGCTGAGGTGCGCCGTCGACCACCACCTCGTGGTGGGTGGCCACCACCCGCTGGATGGGGGCGGGCAGCTTCCAGAGCCGCGCGAGCAGCCCGGAGGCCTCCTGGTGCGCCTCGTTGAGCGCGGGCGCCAGGGTCTCGAACGGCAGGGCGTGAAGCGCGCGATTCTCGGAGAGGGCGAGCAGGCAGGCCACGAAGCCGACGTCGTGGAGGAGCCCACACAGGAACGCATACTCGGCGTCGACCAGGGTGCGGGCGCACACGACGCGCACGACGTGGGCGGTGGCGGTCGCGTGGCGCGAGAGGCGCTCCATCGTCTTCTCGTACCCCGGCACCCGGAAGACCCGCAGGTGGAGCGAGGCCTCGAGCACCAGGTCGCGCAGGGTGGCGAGGCCGAGCCGGACGGCCGCCTGCCGGAGCGAGAGGATGGGGGAGCGGCTGGCGTAGAAGGCCGACTGTGCCAGCGACAGCACCTTGCCGGCGAGGACCGGGTCGCGCTCCAGCAGGCGGATCACGTCGTCGAACTGCACGTTCGGCTTCTGCGAGAGCTGGAGGAGCTCGAGCGCCGCCTGTGGGAGCATGGGCGGCCGGTAACCGGGGGCGTCGAAGACGGTGCGGAGGCGGCGGGTGAGGTCGGCCGCCTCGGGGACGTCATCCGAAGCATCCGAGGCCAGGAAGCGGAGCATGGGCGCGCGAATAGCCATCCGCGTGCCACCAGAGGCGGGGTGAAATGGGCCCGAATCGCGCGTTCCCGGGTGGGTCGCCTTCGCCCCCGGGTCGGGGCCATGCGGGTGGTCGGGGCACCCGTCGCACGATGCATTGGCTGCCCGGCGTGCGTTAAAGAGGCGCCCTGGAGAGGCGCCCATGACACCCGAGCTCGCCGCCAAGCCCCCCTCGGCCTCCCGCGTGGAGATGACCGAGCTCATCCTGCCGCCCGACGCGAACGCGCTGGGGACGGCCTTCGGGGGCAGGGTGATGCAGTGGACCGACCTCGCCGCCAGCATCGCGGCCATGCGCCACAGCCGCATGACCGTGGTCACCGCCTCCATCGACCAGCTCAGCTTCCTCGCCCCCATGAAGGTGGGCGAGCTCGCCGTGCTTCGCGCACACGTGAACGCCGTCTTCGGGAGCTCCATGGAGGTGGAGGTGAACGTGATGGCTGAGGACCCCCGGTCGGGCGACCGGCGCCACTGCTGCGAGGCGTTTCTCACCTTCGTGGCGCTCGGACCGTCGGGTCGCCCTTCCAGGGCCCCCCCACTCTCCGCCGAGGATCCCGAGGACGAGGAGCGAGCCCGCGCCGCCGCGCGGAGGCGCGAACAGCGGCTCGGGAACCTGGCCGGGAGCGCTCGCCGCTGACGCGGCCCTGGGGCGTGATCACCTCCACCGCGCGCCATGAGCGCGCCCTCACCATGCCGGGCGGTGAACCGGCGGAGACCTCGAGTGAATCGACTCCTCCTCCTCTCCAGCGTCGCGCTCCTTGCCGCCTGCAAGAGCGCGGTGGCGCCCGGCGCCGGTGCCGTCGCGGCGAAGCCGCCGGCCGAGACCGGCATCGACCCCTCCATCATCGACCCCAGCGTGAAGCCCTGCGACGACTTCTACGCCTACGCGTGCGGGGGTTGGCTGTCGAAGTTCGAGCTGCCACCCGACAAGTCCACCTGGACGCGCAGCTTCACCGACATCCGTGAGCGGAACCAGGTGCTCCTGCGCAGCGTGGCCGAGGCGGACGCGGCGGGCAAGCTCGACCCGGAGGATCGGTACGGCCGCAAGGTGGGCGACTTCTGGGCCGCCTGCATGGACGAGGCGGGGGTCGAGGCGCGCGGCATGGAAGACCTCCACCAGCTCTGGTCCGAGGTGGATGGCGTGACCGACGTCGCCTCGCTGGCCGAGGAGCTAGGCCGCATGCACCGGCGCGGGCTCTTCGCCCTCTTCGCGGTGGGAAGCGATCAGGACGCGCTCGACGCCACCCAGGTGATCGGGGTGGTGGTGCAGGGTGGGCTCACGCTGCCAGACCGCGACTACTACACCAGGACCGATGGAAAGAGCGTGGCGCTGCAGGAGGCCTATCGCGAGCACATGGCGAGGATGCTCGCCCTCGCCGGGCGACCCATCGCGGGCATCCCGGCCGAGGTGGAGGCCATCTATCGCCTGGAGCGCGCCCTCGCCGAGTCCCACTGGACGCGGGTCGAGCTCCGCGACCCGCACAAGACCTACCACCGCATCGAGCTCGCCGGCCTGGAGCGGGCGATGCCGCGCTTCCCCTGGGAGCGCTACCTTCACGCGCTGGGCGAGCCCGGCCTCCGCGCGTTCAGCACCACCACCCCGCAGTTCCTCACCCGCGTGGACGAGCTGCTCGGCTCGGTGCCGGCCGAGACCTGGAGGAGCTACCTGCGCTGGCGGATGCTCTCCGAGCTCTCGGGCTCGCGGGCCGTGCCGAAGGCGCTCGTCGACGAGCGCTTCGCCTTCACGAGCAAGAACTTCACCGGCGCGAAGGAGCAGGAGCCTCGCTGGAAGCACTGCCTCTCGGCCACCGACGCCGCGCTCGGCGAGGCGCTGGGCCAGGCCTACGTGCGGCGCTGGTTCGGGGCCGGCGGGAAGGACGACACCGTTCGCATGGTGGGCGGCATCGAGCACGCCATGGGGCGCGACCTCGACGCGCTCGCCTGGATGGACGCCGCCACCCGAGAGCGTGCCCACCAGAAGCTCGCGCGCGTGGTGAACAAGGTGGGCTACCCCGACACCTGGCGGAAGTACGACGCGATGGAGGTGGACCGGCGCTCGTTCCTCCGCTCGCTGCTCGAGGCCGACGCCTTCGAGGTGGCGCGCGACCTCGGCAAGATCGGCGAGCCGCTCGACCGCTCCGAGTGGCACATGTCGCCACCCACGGTGAACGCCTACTACAACCCCTCGATGAACGAGATGGTCTTCCCAGCTGGCATCCTCCAGCCGCCGTTCTTCACCCGTGGCGCCCCCGACGCGGTGAACTACGGCGCCATCGGCATGGTGGTGGGGCACGAGCTCACCCACGGCTTCGACGACCAGGGGCGCCAGTTCGACGCGTCGGGCAACCTCCGCGACTGGTGGACCCCGGCGGTGGGCCAGGAGTTCGACCGCCGGGCCGCCTGCGTCGTCGATCAGTATGACCAGTACGTCGCGGTGGACGACGTGAAGCTGAACGGCAGGCTCACCCTGGGCGAGAACATCGCGGATCTCGGGGGGCTGAAGCTTGCGTTCGCGGCCTACCAGGCGTCGCGTGCTGGCAAGCCGCCGGAGGCACCGGTGGCTGGCTTCACCCCCGAGCAGGCTTTCTTCCTCGGCTACGCCCAGAGCTGGTGCACCGTCACCCGGCCCGAGCAGGCGCGCCTCCGGGCCGTGACCGACCCGCACTCTCCGCCCGTGTGGCGGGTGAATGGCCCGCTGTCGAACCTCTCCGAGTTCCAGCAGGCCTTCGCCTGCAAGGCAGCGAGCCCGATGGTGCGGGAGGGCGCGAAGCGGTGCGAGGTCTGGTAGGGGGGCCGCTGGAGCGGCGCGCTGGCCGGTGGCGATATCCCGCGCGCCGCGCCCGTGCAGGGTGGCAGGTCTCGGCGAGACCCCTCGCGCCCTCAGCCGCGCACGGCCGCGGCGACGACGCCGGGAAGGCGCGCCCAGCGGTGGCTCGCCTCCAGGGCGCCGAGCCGCGGGCCCAGGAGGTGGGCCGTGCGGTGGCTCGGAAACCACGGAAGCTTGAGGAAGCTCGCGGCAGGTCCGCGGACCACGAGCTTCTCCACCCGCTCCAGCATGCGGGTGTTGTGCACGAAGCCGCGGCCGCTCTGGATGTTCTGCAGGGTCGAGCCGGGGAAGGCGCCCCACGGTCCCGCGCCGGTGGCGTAGGCCAGGCCGGGAAACAGGTTCACGCTCACGGAACCGTAGCGCAGCGCCCGGATGGCCGACTCCACGGCCGCCGCCGTCACGGGATCGGCCGAGGTGCGTCCGCTGACGAGGAGCGCCGCCGCCAGCGTGCCCCATAGCCGCTCGTTCGCGAAGTGGACCGCCGCCGCCAGGAAGTCGAGCGGGTCCTCGCTGCCCAGCTCGGTCGTCGAGAGCACGCCGCAGAACGGTTCGGTGTGAAAGGCGCGCTCCCCCGCGTCGCCGGCGTCGAGCCCGACGATGAGGGTCCAGGGGAGCGCCCCGGGCTCCGCGCTGCCGCCGATGCGGCGGAGGTCGTGGCGACCCTCGGTGAGGGCGCGGTACCGCTCGGCGGCCCCCGGATACCACGCCTTCCTCGCCGGCGCGAGCGCCAGGTAGCTCTGCAAGAGCTCGAGGAAGCGGCCGGCAAGCCGCCAGCCGCGCGGGAGCACGAGCAACTTTCCGGCGATGCAGTTGAACGAGGCGTTCTGGGTGACCATGCCCGCCACGTTCTCGGCCTGGTAGGCGAGCTCCTGCTCGGTCCAGGGTCCGGGCACCACCATCACCGGGGTGACGTTGCCGAGCTCGCTCGTGATCTCCTTGGTGAGGAGCGGCTCTCCCCGCGCCTGCCGGGCCGCACGTTCCGGGCCGGGCGGACCCCAGACAACGAGGTCGTGGGTGCGGTCGGAGCCGGTGATGTGCACCTCGTCTACCGAAGGGTGGCGCGCGAGGTAGCTCCCCTCCTCGGGGCCGCCCTGCACAATCGCGAGCCAGCCCTGGGCGATGACCTCCGCGAAGGCGTCCGCGAGGATGGGCCCCATGTAGGCGTTCACGGGGTTCATCTTGAGGAGGCACACCGTCCCCTCGTTGAAGAGCTTGAAGGCCACGTCGGCGGCGGGGATGGAGTTCACGTTCCCCGCGCCGAGGACCAGGCACACGCGGCCCCGGTGCCACGGCGCCCGGTGGAACCGCGCCCTGGTGGCGTGGAGCTCGGACTCGCCTACCCCGGCCTCGAGATGGACGTCGCCGCGGAGGCCGGGGAAGAGGACACGGTCCATCCGGTCGGCGGGGAAAACCCTCACCGCGAGCCGCCCGTCGGCGGTGAGGGAGGTCGGGCCGACCGGCGTGTTGCCGTTGCGTTCCAGCAGGGTGAGCGAGTGCGCCGTCTGCCGGAGGATCCGCTCCATGGCGTACGGAGACGAGAGCCACTCCTCTCCCTCCTCGCCGGTGCCAGGGGTGAGCCCCTTGGCCGCGCACGCCGCAGCCACCATCCGAGCGGCGTTGCGCTCGATCCCGGCGAGCATGTTCCGCGCCAGGGGCACGCGACCCGCCAGGGGCTGGGCCGCCCAGGATGGGGCGCGGTCGCGCAGCCTGGTCAGGCAGGCGTCGAGTTGCTCTCGCGGCGTGGCTGGCGGCGACCCTTCCATGGAGCGCCCCCCCGTGACGGACGACGAGGCGCTTGGCTACTTCCCGCCGAGCAGCAACGCGGGAGCGACCCCCAGCGCCTTGGCCATCTTCTCAATCGTCTCGAGGGGCGGCGAGCGCTGCCCGCGCTCCAGCATGGAGACGTAGGACACGGAGATGCCGACCTTGTCGGCCAGCGCCTTCTGAGAAAGCTTCTTCTTGGCGCGGAGGCGCTTGACGTTGCCGGCGAAGCGGGTCAGGAGGTCCATGATCTTCACCTATAGCAGACGCCCCGCGCCGGTGGCATCCTTCAAAAGGGGTGCACGACCCGTGCGATGATGACGCTGAGTGTCACAGCCGATGGGTGGAGCGGCGCGGCGCGCGGCGCGCCTGCCCGGGCCTGGGCTGATCCCCCCGGGATGCGACCGGGTGGCCTGCTCCTCAGCGCACCGAATGCAGGGGCGGCAAGCTCTCGAAGTCGGCAGCCCTCCCCGTGGACTCCAGGGCGGCGAGCAGAGGGGCGGTGGCCCGGACGAGCTTCCGCCGGTCGAGGTCCATCCATCCGCCGAGAACAATCACCTGCGCCGCAGTCTTCCCGTCCTCGCGGCGGACGGTGTGTCGTAGCTTCCAGCGGCCGCCGTCTGGCGAGAGCCCCACCACCTCGAGGTCGACCTGCACCCGCGCCCCCAGGGTGAGCTCCCGGCGATAGTCAATCTCCTCCCGGAGGAGCACCGGGCCGATGCGTTCCGCGACGAAGCAATCCCAGTCGAATCCAGCCTCCACGAGCCACGCCAGGCGCACCTCGGCCCCCAGCGTTGGATAGACGGTGTGACGCACGTGTCCGTTGGCGTCCACGTCGGACCAGCGCACCTCGAAGCTCTTCTCGTAGCTCATGGCGGGGAAAATAGTGGCGCTCGCCCCGCAGTAGGGACCTCTTCTGCGCTCGCCGCACGGGGGACGCTACGCAACCGCTGGTCCGCGCCTCGGCCGGCCGCTTCGCCCTCGGAGGACCACCGCGGCGGGTCGAGTCCTCCGCACCGCCACGCTTTGGCAGTCTTTTCGCGCGCGCCTGCTCTCTCCGGCACCTCCGGTGCAAATCCCCGGGTGGGGGCGAGGACGAAACCGGGAGGGGAAGCGATGGAAGGCAGGGTGTGCAAGATGGAACGTCCGGAGCTGGAGTCGAACGACGCGAGCCGCGCCAGGCTCTCGGCTCTCGGTGACGGCGAGGGGTGCTTTCCCGGGAGATCCCGCGCGACCCCTTCGCCACCCCCGCCTCGGTTCTCGTCTCCGCGGAGCGCGCACTGGGGGCGGCTCACCGCCGGCTCCTCGGGGCTCGACCTCGTCGCCGCCGAACTCGACGAGGCGGAGCGTGCCCTCGCGTGCCTGTGCCACCAGCACGGACGGGCGCAAGCGGCCGCCGCCGCCGTCCGCGCTCGCGGCGAGGTGCTCTTTGCATCCCGCAGCGGCGCAGGCCCGGCGCTCCTGGAGGAGGCGCGCGGCCGCGAGGAGGAGGTGCGGGAGCTGGAGGCGAGACTCGGCCTCGGCGAGGAGACGGTGGCGGCGCTTCGCCTGCGGGTGATCACCGCCCACGCTCGCGCGAGACCTTCGCTGCTCACCCCCGGACGCGACGCGCGCGCGACATGACCGTGAACGCCGCCGGCCGCGGCGCAGTGGGCGCACCGGGAGATGCACGCGCCGCCGGGAGAGGGAGCTTCCTCGAGGCGCTCGCTCGCGCACGCGGCTCACCGAAGCGCGCGGCGCCCGGCGCGGCGCGGGTGGACGCCAGTGCCTCACCCGCGCGCCGGGCACGCCCAGCGCCGCCGGCAGGGCTGACCGCCGAAAAGGGAATCAGCGTGCGAGTGCGGGGAGCGGGGGCCCGGGACTTCACCCTCGGCGCGCGCCGCACCCATCACCAGGAAATCCAGGAGCGGCTCCTCGTGCGCCGCGAGGAGGGTCGAGAGGAGGCTGAGCTCGAGCTGGAGCTGGAACCGCGAAGAGGGACGGAGGGCGGGACGCCGCTCGCTGGCGAGGTCTCCGCTCCCGCCTCCGGCGCGGTCCCCCTACCTTCGAGCGGCTCGCTCCTCTCGCCGGCGGCCGTGGAACGCCTCGTCGTCACACTGCAGCGCTCCTCGGGCACGCCGGAGCTCCTCCTCCGGTTCCCTCACCAGCTGGCGGTGCGCCTCCGACAAGGGGGGCGGGGGCTGGAGCTCGAGCTCCTGCCCTCCGCGGCCACCCACCGGGCGGCGCTCTCCGAGCTTCCGGCGCTGGTGGAGTCGCTCCGGAGGCGGGGGGTGAGGCTCGCCTCCGCGGTGGTCGTGAGGCCGAAGTTCGTGGCGCAAGGGGGCACGGAGAGTGCGCTACGCCTGCAGGCCCCGGCGGGCTCACCGGCCGACCGCCGCGTTGACGCCCCGTGGCGGCCCGGGTAGAACGCACGCTCTCGGCACCGTCGCCAAGTGGTAAGGCAAGGGTCTGCAAAACCCTCATTCCCCGGTTCGAATCCGGGCGGTGCCTTCTCCCAGTACTGGATTACTCGCGTGAGCCGTCCGCTCCCGCCCGTGCCGGGTTCCTCGTACCCCATCCCTCCCCACTGTCTCGAGGTGCCGGCGACCGAACGGCCGGGTCTCCACGGCGTCCTGACCGGCGGTCAGGCGAGGTGCTTCCTCGTGAACTCGCATCCGGAGCGGGCGAGTGCGTCGGGGTCGGGCTTCGGCACCACCTCGCGCCACACCCCGATGTCGCGGCCCTCTATTCGAGGAGCGGCAGGAGCGCGTCAGCTCATCGCGGCGGCCGTGGCGCCGGGAGCTCGCGCCCGCCGCCGGTACTCGCGCGGTGAGACGCCGGTCATCTTGCTGAAGGACGAGGAGAAGTGGCAGCTGTCGTTGAAGCCGGAGTCGAAGGCGATCTCGGTGACGCTCTTCTCCGTGGTGCGGAGCGCGCGCATGGCGTGGCCGAGGCGGAGCTGCACCAGGTAGTTGTGCGGGGTGGTGGCGGTGGCCTCGCGAAAGACCCGGGCGAAGTTGCGCGTCGAGTAGCCGAAGCGGCGCGCCGCGTCGTCGAGGTCCACCTCGCCCGTGCAGTGGGCCCGCAGGTAGGCGAGGACGTGGGTGAGCCGGGCGTCGCAGGGCACGCCCTCGCCGTCGGGGGCGAAGCGCTCGCGGGCGAGGGTGACGCACACCTCCATGAAGAGGCTCTCGGCCATCACCTCGGAGAGCGGGTCGTTGCGGCTGGCCTCGCTGGCCAGCCGTCCAAGGAGCGGCGTGAGCCGGTCGAGGGTCTCCTCGCACACCTGCCAGTGGCGCCGCGCCCCCGAGGTGCCGTCCACCGGGTCCATGCAGGCCCGCAAGCGGTCGGGCCTGAGGAGCCGCTCGGTGGGGCGGTAAAGCACATTCGTCAGATAGAGGTCGTGCACCTCCTCGAAGGCGTGGCGGTCCTCGGCGCGCATGTAGAGCACCTCGCCGCAGGTGATGAGGCGGGGCTCCTCGTCGAGCACGTGCCAGCCGTGTCCGGAGCGGACAATCACCAGCTCGTCGAACTCGTGGTCGTGGAGCGGGAAGCGCGCCTGTGGCGCCCGCGGCTGGACGGCCACCGCCTGCGTGGGCGTGAGGAAGTACTCACCTGCCGGTAGCTTCATCGGGCACCTGCCGGGAAAGAGCGAGGATACCTCCGGAGCGCGCTCCTTTCCAGCGCGGCGAGACCCCTTCCGTGGCGGCGCTTTTCCTTCGATTTCCGGAGCGCCTCGGGGCGAAGATTGGCGGAGTTCCCAAGGCAGCCCGGCAGCGCCCGTGACAACCTCCTCTCACCCTCCGGAGTCATGACGATGGAAACCATTCACTGTGCGGCGGTCGACCTCGGCGCTGCGAGCTGCCGGGTGGCAGGCGCCTCCTACGATGGCGATCGCATCACCCTGCGCGAGGGCGTGCGCTTCGACACCCCGCAGTTCAAGGACCCCGACTCCGGCTGGATGTGCTGGGACGTCGAGGCCATCGAGGCCAAGGTGCGGGAGGGCCTCGCCGCGGCCGATCGCGAGGCGCCGCTTGCCAGCTTGGGGGTCGACTCCTGGGGTGTGGACTACGTCCTGGTCGACGGCGAAGGCGAGCGCGTGGGCCAGGCGGTCTGCTACCGCGACGAACGCACCGTGCCGGAGATGGCGGCCGTCTACGGGCGGATGCCGCCCGAGGAGATCTACCGGCGCACCGGCATCCAGTTCCAGGTGTTCAACACGCTCTACCAGCTCGCCGCCACCGCCCGCCACCGGCCCGGCTGGCTCGAGCGAGCGCGCCGCTTCCTCATGCTGCCCGACTGGTTCCACCACCGGCTGTGCGGCGTCCAGGCGAACGAGTACACCAACGCCACCACCACCCAGGTCTACGCGCTCGCCGCCGACGAGTGGGACGAGCAGGTGCTCGCCGCGGCCGGCGTCCGCCGGGAGCTCTTCGTGAAACCGGTGGCGCCGGGCACGCTCCTCGGCGAGCTCGCCGCGCCCTCGGGAGCAGCTCGCAAGGTGAAGGTGATCGCGCCCGCCACCCACGACACCGCCTCGGCGGTGGCGGCCATCCCGCTCGCCGGCGACGACGAGATGTTCATCAGCTCGGGCACCTGGTCCCTGGTGGGCATCGAGAGCCTCACCCCCTACGCCACCGACGCCGCCCGCCAGCACAACGTGACCAACGAGGGCGGGGTCGACCGGCGCTACCGGGTGCTGGAGAACGTGGTCGGGCTCTGGCTCGCCCAGCGCTTGCGCGCCGAGCTGCCCGGTCTCAGCCACGCGGCGCTGGTGGAGGCGGCCGAGGGAGCCGCGCCCTGGCGCTCGGTGGTCGACGTGGAGGACCCGCGCTTCTACGACCCGCCGTCGATGAGCGCCGCCTTCCGCTCCTTCTGCGCCGAGACCGGCCAGCCCGAGCCCGCCGACACCGCCAGCCTGGCGCGCTGCGCCTTCGAGAGCCTGGCGCTCGCCTACCGGCGCGTGCGGGACGACATCGAGGCGCTGCGCCAGAAGAAGATCACCCACGTCCGCATCGTGGGCGGCGGCAGTCAGAACCGGCTCCTCAACCAGCTCTGCGCCGATGCCTGCGGGCTGCCGGTGGGCGCCGGGCCGGCCGAGACCTCGGCGCTCGGCAACGCCTGCATGCAGCTCCGCGCGCTGGGGGCCTTCGGCTCGCTGGCCGAGGCGCGGGCGGCGGTGCGCCGCTCCTTCGCGCCCGACGACTTCGTGCCCAGGTCGCCGGTGCCGGACGAGGTCTGGCGGCGCTACCAGGGCTTCCGAAAGACCCGAAGGGAGTGGCAATGAGCGGAGAGTCGCGCATCGAGCGCGCCTACGGACTGGCGCGCGAGGCTTACGGCGAGGTCGGCGTCGACGTGGAGGCGGCGCTCGCGCGGCTCGACCAGAATCCCCATCTCCCTGCACTGCTGGCAGGGGGACGACGTCCGGGGGTTCGAGGATCCCCGCGCGGAGCTCACCGGGGGCATCGCCGCCACCGGGAACTACCCGGGGCGCGCGCGCACCGCCGACGAGCTGCGGACCGACGCCGAGGTGGCGATGGCCCAGATTCCTGGGCCGAAGCGCTTCAACCTGCACACCACCTATCTCGAGGCTGAGCGCGCGGTGGCGCGCGACGAGATCCTGCCCGAGCACTTCGCCCGCTGGGTCGACTGGGCGAAGGCGCGCGGGATCGGCCTCGACTTCAACGCCACCTACTTCTCGCACCCGCTCTCCGAAGGCGGCACGCTCACGAACCCCGACCCCGGCGTGCGCGCCTTCTGGGTGAGGCACACCAAGCGCTGCCGCGAGATCGCCGGCTCGTTCGGGCGCGAGCTGGGGACGCCCGCCGTCCTCGACATCTGGATCCCCGACGGCTCGAAGGACGTGCCCTACGACCGCTGGGGTCCACGGCGGCTCTTGCGCGAGTCGCTCGACGAGGCGCTCGCCGAGCCGATGGAGCCCGAGCACCACCGCGACGCGGTGGAGGGAAAGCTCTTCGGGCTCGGCGCCGAGAGCTACACGCCCGGCTCGAACGAGTTCTACCTGGCGTACGCGGTGAGCCGGAAGGTGATGCTCTGCCTCGACACCGGCCACTTCCACCCCACCGAGGTGGTCTCCGACAAGCTCTCGTCAATCTTGAGCTTCGTCGACCGGGTCCTGCTCCACGTGAGCCGCCCGGTGCGCTGGGACAGCGACCACGTGGTGCTGCTCGACGACGAGACGCAGGCCATCGCCACCGAGCTGGTGCGGGGCCAGGTGCTCGACCGCGTGTCCATCGGGCTCGACTTCTTCGACGCCAGCATCAACCGCGTGGCGGCCTGGGCCATCGGCACCCGCAACATGCGCCGCGCGCTCCTCCGCGCGCTGCTCGAGCCCGGGGCCACCTTCGCCGAGGCCGAGCGGAAGGGCGACCTCACCGCGCGCCTGGCGCTCTTGGAGGAGGCGAAGTCGCTTCCCTGGGCCGCGGTGTGGGACCACTACTGCGCCCGGAGCGGCGTGCCGGTGGGCGTGGGCTGGCTCGAGGGCGTGCGCGCCCACGAGCGGGCCGTGGCCGAACAGCGCGCCGCTCCACTTCGCTGACCGTGCGGCTAAAAGGTTATAGTGAGCCATTCCAGGCACATTGGTCGCGGCGGGCCCCTTGATCCCGGAGGGGGCTTGCCCCATCATGCGCCATCGATCGCCGCGCGGGGGCGAAGGTCCTAGAGGAGCTTGACGGAAGATGCAGGGCGCGGCCAATCTCATGGAGAAGGTGCGGCTCGCCGGCGTGGTGGGCGCGGGCGGTGGGGGGTTCCCCACCCACGTGAAGCTCGCCGGCCGGGCCGACACCGTCATCGCCAACGGCGCCGAGTGCGAGCCGCTCCTGCACAAGGACGCCGCCTGCATGGAGCACCAGGCCGCCGAGGTGGTGGAGGGCGTCCGCCTCGCCATGGAGGCGGTGGGCGCGAAGGATGGCTTCGTCGCGGTGAAGGCCAAGAACGCCCACGCGGTGGAGGCCGTCCGCGAGGCGTGCGCCAAGAGCCCGGTGCGGGTGAAGCTCCTCGGCGACTACTACCCGGCCGGCGACGAATACGACCTCGTCCACGAGGTGACCGGGCGGCTCATCCCGCCCGCCGGGATCCCGCTCGACGTCGGCGTGGTGGTGGCGAACGTGGAGACGCTCGCCAACGTCACCGCGGCCGCCCGCGGCGAGGCGGTGACGCGGAAGCTCCTCACCGTGGCCGGCGCGGTGGGCGAGCCCACCACGCTCTGGGCGCCGCTCGGCACGCCGCTCCGCGAGGTGATCGCCGCGGCCGGCGGCGCGAAGGTCCCGGACCCGGTGCTCTGCCTCGGCGGCATGATGATGGGGAGCACCACCGCCGACCTCGACACGCCGGTGACGAAGACCCTGGGTGGGGTGATCGTCCTCTCGCGCCAGCACCACGCCGTGCAGCGCAAGCTCAAGACCGGCCCCGAGATGCGGCAGATCGGCAAGTCGGCCTGCGACCAGTGCCGCTACTGCACCGAGCTCTGCCCGCGCTACCTGCTCGGCTACGCGGTCGAGCCGCACCAGGTGATGCGCACCCTGGGCCTCGCCGCCCGGGGCGCCTCCTACTTCGACGAGCTCGCCACGCTCTGCTGCGCCTGCGGCCTCTGCACCATCTTCGCCTGTCCCGAGGAGCTCTATCCCAAGGAGGCGTGCGACGACTCCAAGGCCGAGCTCCGGAAGGCCGGCCCCAAGCTCCCCTTCCCGAAGAAGGAGAGCCAGAAGCCGCACCCGTTCCACAGAGACCGCCGGGTGCCGATCAACGGCCTCATGAAGAAGCTCCGCATCGAGCAGTACGCCCATCCGGCGCCGCTCTCCGAGGTCTCGCTGAGCCCGGCCCGCGCCGTGGTGCCGCTCAAGCAGGGGGCTGGCGCGCCCAACAAGCCCCTGGTGAAGCCGGGCGATCGCGTTCGCCGGGGGCAGCCTCTCGGCGAGCTTCCGCAGGGGGCGCTCGGCGCCATCGTTCACGCGCCCTTCGACGCGACCGTCGGCGCGGTCGACGCCGCCGCGGTCACCCTGGCGAGGACTCCATGAAACAGCGCTCCATCGGCCTCGTCGAGCTCACCAGCGTGGCGAGCGGCTTTCTCACCGCCGACACCATGCTGAAGGCGGGCAACGTCGAGCTCCTCCTCTCGCGCAGCATCTGCTCGGGCAAGTACATCGTCCTCGTCGGCGGCGAGATGGCCGCGGTCGAGGCGGCGGTAGAGGCAGCCGCCGAGTCGGCCAACGGCACCCTCATCCAGCAGCTCGTCATTCCCAACCTCCACCCCGACGTCTTCGCCGCGCTGGGCCGCACCGCCGCGCCGCCCGCAGCCAACGGGGCGCTCGGCGTCCTCGAGTCGTTCAACGTGGCGGCCCTCATCGAGGGCGCCGATGCAGCCGCCAAGGCGGCCGACGTGAAGCTCATCGAGCTGCGGGTGGCGATGGCGCTCGGCGGCAAGGCCTTCGTCACCATGGTGGGCGACGTGGGCGCGGTGCAGGCCTCCATGGCCGCCGGCCGGCAGGTGGTGTCCGCGGCGGGCGTCCTCGTCTCCGCCGTGGTGATCCCGAGACCGCACCCCGACGTCTACAGGGAGCTCGTCTGACGATGGACCTTCACCCTTCGCGCAGCGCCATCGAGGCCCTGGTTCGCCAGGCGGTGTACGGCCGGCTGGGGCGCGAGGCACCCCACGTCCTGGCCGCGGCCCCCAATCCGCTTCGGGTGAACGTGAGCGCGCGCCACTGCCACCTCACGCGCGAGGCGGTGGAGGCGCTCTTCGGCCCCGGCCGCGAGCTCGCCCCGGCCAAGCCGCTGGCCCAGTCCGGCCACTTCGCCGCCGAGGAGACGGTGACGCTCATCGGGCCCCGGAGCCGCATCATCTCCGGCCTGCGCATCCTCGGCCCCTGCCGCGACTACAACCAGGTCGAGCTGGCCTTCACCGACGGCATCGCGCTCGGCTTCGAGCTGCCGGTGCGCCTCTCCAGCGACATCGCCGGCACGCCGGGGTGCATGCTCATGGGCCCGAGGGGCTACTTCAGGATGGAGCAGGGGCTCATCCGCGCCCTGCGCCACGCCCACATGAGCCCGGCCGACGCCGCGTTCTACGGGGTCGCCGAGGGCGGGAATCTCAAGCTGCGGGTGGGGGGCGACTGCCCCACGGTGCTGGAGAAGGTGCTGGTGCGGGTGAACCCCAGCTTCGAGCTGGAGGTGCACATCGACACCGACGAGGCCAACGCATGCAACCTCGTGCCGGGAACGCCGTGCGAGCTGTTCCGCTGAAGAGCCCGGGTCCGAACGACAAACCAGTGAGGAGAGTGGAGATGAACGAAGCGCTCGGGATGATCGAGACGAAGGGTTTCGTGGGCAGCGTCGAGGCGAGTGACGCGATGCTCAAGGCGGCCAACGTGGCCATGGTGCGCACCGTCCCCATCGGCGGCGGGTTCATCACCGTCCTCGTGAAGGGCGACGTGGGCAGCGTCAAGGCGTCGGTCGACGCCGGCGCCCGCGCGGCCGAGCGGGTGGGGGAGCTCGTCAGTTCCCACGTCATCGCCCGCCCTCACAACGAGCTCCTCGCCGCCTTCCTCAAGTAGCCGGAGAATAGACGACAATGGCACAGCAAGCGGTCGGGATGATCGAGACGAAGGGCCTCTGCGCGCTGCTCGAGGCCTCCGACGCCGCCCTCAAGGCGGCCAACGTGACCCTGGTGGGCTGGGAGAAGATCGGCAGCGGCCTCGTCACCGCCTTCTTCCGCGGCGACGTGGCCGCGGTGAAGGCCGCCACCGACGCCGGCGCGGCCGCCGGCGCCAGCATCGGCGAGGTGGTCAGCGTGCACGTGATCCCACGCCCGCACGAGGACCTGTCCGGGCTCGGGCGCTGGCTGGCCTGAGCGCGCGGGGAGATCACCCAACCGTGAAGATCCTGGTCGCCAACCTCGGCTCCACCTCGCTCAAGTACCGGCTCTTCGAGCTCGGCGACGGCGAGGAGCGGGTGCTCGCCAAGGGCGGCTTCGAGCGGCTCGCCGACCACGGCGAGGCGATCGAGGCGTGCCTGGCGGCGCTGCGGGAGAAGGGGGCGCTGCGCGACCTCTCCGAGCTCTCCGCGGTGGGCTTCAAGGCCGTGCTGGCGAAGGGGATCTCGGGCTGCGTGCTGGCCGACGAGCCGGTGCTCGCGGCGATGGAGGCCTACGCCGGCATCGCGCCCGTCCACAACCCGACCTACGTCCGCGGCATCCGCGCCTTCGGCCGTGCTCTTCCCGGCACGCCCATGGTGGCGCTCTTCGAGACCGCCTTCTACCAGTGGGTGCCGGAGGCGGCCACGCGCTACGCGGTGCCGGAGCGCTGGCGAGAGGCCGGCGTCCGGCGCTGGGGCTTCCACGGCGCGAGCCACAAGTTCGTGGCCGAGCGGGCGGCCGAGCTCCTCGGCCGGCCCGACGTGGCCGAGCGGGCGAGGAGGCTCTACGTGGATGGGGGCCGGAGTCCCGTCGCGGGTCCGCCGCTGCGGGTCGTTTCCTGCCACCTCGGCGGCTCCTCCTCGGTCACCGGGATGCGCGATGGCGTGGCCATCGGCTCCAGCATGGGCATGAGCCCGCAGTCGGGCCTGCCGCAGAACGACCGGGTGGGCGACCTCGACCCGATGGCGCTGCCCTACGTCATGCGCACCCTCGGGCTCTCGCTCGACGAGGCGGAGCGGGCGCTCTCGCGCGAGGGGGGCCTGAAGGGTCTCTCGGGCGGGCTGAACGACGTGCGCGATCTGGAGGAGGCCGCCCTCCGCGGAGAGGCACCGGCGAGGCTCGCGCTCGACGTGCTCGTCCACGAGGCGCGCCGGTGGGCCGGGGCCTTCCTCCTCGAGCTCGGCGGGATCGACGCCCTCGTCTTCACCGGGGGCATCGGCGAGAACTCGGCCTCGGTGCGGGCGGGGGTGTGCGCCGGCCTGGAAGGGCTGGGGCTCGCGCTCGACCCGGCGTCCAACGCGGCGACCCGCGGGGCGGAGGCGGAGCTCACCGCCGCCGGGGCGCGGGCGCGGGTGCTCGTCATCCCGGCCAACGAGGAGCTGGTGGTGGCGCGCGAGGTGGCGCGCCTTCTCGCGGCGCGGCCGCGGGGCGCGTGAAGGACGGAACTCTTTCGACGGCGTGAAGCTTTCACCCTGGGAGAACACATGGCGATTCAAGCGATCGGGATGCTGGAGACGGTGGGCCTGGTGGCCCTGGTGGAGGGCACGGACGCCATGCTGAAGGCGGCCAACGTGCAGCTCGCCGGTCCGATGATGCACGTGGGCAGCGGCCTCGTGACCGCGGTGGTGGTGGGCGACGTGGCCGCGGTGAAGGCCGCCACCGATGCCGGCGCCGCGGCGGCGCGCGCGGTGGGCGGCAAGGTGGCCTCGGTGCACGTCATTGCCCGCCCGCACGACGACGTGGGCCAGGTGCTGCCCAGGTCGGCCACGCCGCCCGAGACGCCCGCTGCCCCCTCGCCGAAGGGAAAGTAGCCCCCATGTTCCTGGCGCGCGTCTTGGGGTCGGTGGTGGCGACCAAGAAAGACCCCGCCATGTCGGGCCGCAAGCTGCTGCTCCTGCGGCCGCAGCTCGTCGACGACGTCGACCCTTCGCGCTTCCGCCCAGGGACCAACACCGTGGTGGCGGTCGACAGCGTGGGCGCCGGCGAGGGTGAGCTGGTGCTGTTCTGCCAGGGGAGCTCGGCTCGCCTGGCGCCGGGCTTCGACCGCGCCCCGGTCGACGCCGTCATCATCGGCATCGTCGACGAGGTCGACGTGCTCGGAAAGATCATCTACTCCGCACGAGGAGCACCGTGAGAACAGCCATCGACGAAACCCTGGTCCGAGACATCGTCCAGGAGATCCTGGGTCAGCTCGGGCGCGGCGCGGGCCAGAACGGCGTCGCGCGCGCCCCGGCACCAACCCAGCCGGCGGCGAGCGGGACCTGCTCGCACGCCGGGACGTGCGCCAAGGCGAGCGGCGGGCGCCACTACGGCGTCTTCGGCGACGTCGACGAGGCGTGCGAGGCGGCCGACGCCGCCTTCCGGCAGCTCCGGGAGAAGGGCGTCGCCGGCCGGCAGCGGGTGATCGAGCTGGTCAAGAAGATCACCTACGACAACGCCGCCGAGTGGGGGCGCCTCGAGCTCGAGGAGACGAAGATCGGCCGCCTCGACCACAAGATCGAGAAGCTGCAGGTGGTCCGGAACGTCCCCGGGGTCGAGTTCCTCCACCCGACCGGCCTCTCCGGCGACGGCGGCATCACCCTCGAGGAGCACACGCCCTTCGGCGTCATCGGCGCGGTCACCCCCTCCACCCACTCCATCCCCACGCTGGCCGGCAACGTGGTGAGCATGGTGGCGGGCGGGAACGGCATCGTCTTCAACCCGCACCCCGGCGCCGCGCGCTGCGCCAGCGTGGCCGTGCGCGCCTTCAACGAGGCCATCCATCACGAGCTGGGGATCGAGAACCTCATCTGCTGCATCGAGGCGCCCACCCTGGAGGGCTTTGCCGAGCTCACCGCCAACGAGCACGTGAAGCTCCTCTGCATCACCGGCGGCCCCGGCGTGGTGAAGGCGGCCATGCAGTCCTCGAAGCGGGCCATCTGCGGCGGACCAGGCAACCCGCCGGTGCTGGTCGACGAGACCGTCGACCTCGAGGCGGCGGCCCGCAAGATCGTGCAGGGCGCCGCCTTCGACAACAACCTGCTCTGCATCGGCGAGAAGGAGATCTTCGTCCTCGCCCCGGTGTTCGACCGCTTCATGGCGGCCATGGAGCGGGCGCGCGGCTTCCGACTCGGCACCTCGCAGCTCGAGCGGCTCAGCCGCTCCGCCTTCGTCTTCCCGCAGGGGCAGGGGGCGGGCTGCTCCCACGCCAGCGTGAACCGCGACCTGGTGGGCCGCGACGCCACCGTCCTCGCCCGCGAGGCGGGCGCGCAGGTGCCGGCCGACACGCAGGTGCTCTTCGCCGAGACGGCGGCCGACGACCTGTGGGTGATGGAGGAGCAGATGATGCCGGTGCTCCCGGTGGTGCGGGTGAAGTCGGTGGAGGAGGGCATCGCCTGCTCGCTCCGCGCCGAGCACGGCTTCCGCCACACCGCCATCATCCACTCGCACGACGTGAGCCGCATGACCGCCATGGCGCGGGCGCTCGACACCACGCTCTTCGTGAAGAACGGACCGTCGGTGGCCGGCCTCGGCATGGGTGGGGAGGGGTACCTCTCCTACACCATCGCCACGCCCACCGGGGAGGGCATCACCAACCCGGCCACCTTCACCCGCATCCGTCGATGCGTGATGTCCGAGAACCTTCGGATCTACTGACCGTGCAGCTCATGCGCGTCGAGGGCCAGGTGGTGGCCACCCGCAAGCACCCCAGCTTCGACGGGTGGAAGCTCCTCCTCTGCCAGCCCATCGACGGCGAGGGCACGCCCAACGGACCGGCGGTGGTGGCCATCGATCCCCACGGCGCCGGGATGCACTCCCGCGTCATCGTCTCCACCGACGGACTCGGGGCGCGCCTGGTGGTGAAGGACCCGAAGAGCCCGGTGAGGCTCATGATCGTGGGCGTGGTCGACGAGCCCGAGCGAGGCCTCCCGTGAGGCTCGGGCAGGTGGTCGGGAGGGTGACCCTGAGCGTCTCCTCGCCCGCCCTCACCGGCGGCCGATTCTTCCTCGTGTGCCCATTCGACCGCGAGCACATGCAGCAGGGGGCGGAGCCGCCCCCCCTCTCCCGCGAGCCCTCGCTGGTGGTCTACGACGACCTCGGCGCGGGCGTGGGCGACACCATCGGCTTCGTGGAGGGCCGCGAGGCGGCCCAGCCTTTCCCGCAGAAAACCCCCATCGACGCCATCGACGTGGCCATCGTCGACGACGTCACCTACAGGCCCAAATCATGAGACGAGTCATCTCCGCCCGCGACGTCGAAGAGCTGCTGCGCAAGGGGGCCGACCTGGCCCAGTCCATCCCCGCCGACGCGCTCATCACCCCCTCGGCGCGCGACCTCCTGCGCGATCGCGGCAACGGGGCGGCCATGGTCCTGTCGCCCTCGCACGCGGCTCCCGCAGCCAGGGCGAACGGCGTGGGCGCTCCGGCGGCCGGGGGGGCCTACGAGAAGCCCGCGGCCTCCGCTGCGCCCGCCGCCCCTGCGAGCGCGGCCACGCCCGCCCTCCCCAGGGTGGCGCCCAGCGAGATCGAGCGCTTCTTCCGCTCGCCGGCCATCGAGGCGCACAAGCTGGAGATCTGCGACATCGGACGGCGCCTCTGGCAGCGCGCCTACGTCGACGGCAACGGCGGCAACATCTCCATCCGGGTGGCCGAGGATCTCGTGCTGTGCAGCCCCACACTGGTCTCGAAGGGCTTCATGAAGCCCGAGGACCTCTGCCTGGTGGACCTGGAAGGCGTGCAGAAGACGCCCGGAAGGCGGCGCACCAGCGAGCTGCTCATGCACCTCGCCATCTACAAGGCGCAGCCCAGGGCCAAGGCCTGCGTGCACGCCCACCCCCCCCACGCCACCGGCTTCGCCGTCTCGGGGGTGCAGCCACCCTCCTGCATGATCCCGGAGATGGAGGTCATGTGCGGGGTGGTGCCCATCGCGCCCTACCTCACGCCCGGCACCCAGGGCATGGGCGACGAGGTGGCGAAGCTCGCCGACTGCCACAACACCATCCTGATGGCGAACCACGGCGTGGTGGCCTGGGGCTTCGGCGTGGAGGACGCCTACTTCAAGATGGAGATCGTGGAGGCTTACTGCCGCACGGTGCTCGTCACCGCGCAGCTCGGCAAGGAGCCGAACTTCATCGCGCCGAAGCAGGTGCAGGATCTCCTCAAGATCAAGCAGGGCCTGGGGATCCCCGACCCGCGGCAAGGGCTGAAGGAGTGCGAGCTCTGCGACAACCTCTCCTGGCGGCCGGGCGTCACGGTGGCCGCCGGGCGCGTCTCCGACGGGCGCGACCCCGAGGCGGAGGAGCTGGTGCGGCGGGTCACCGACGAGCTGGTGCGCGCGCTGGGGAAGTAGCCCGCCTTCTCGAAGTGCGGGCGGCCGCGAAGGCGAGATCCTAGATCCGCGCCCATGGATTTCGACCTTCTGCACCCCGCCGAGCAGCTCGTCATGATCATGGAGCGCATCTACGCCTATGGCATGACCACCACCTCGGGCGGGAACCTCTCCATCCTGGAGGAGAACGGCGACCTGTGGATCACGCCCGGCGGCGTCGACAAGGGCTCGCTCACCCCCCGTGACGTCATGCGGGTGCGGCCGGGGGGCGCGGTGGAGGGCATCCACAAGCCGTCGGTGGAGCTGCCCTTTCACCAGCAGATCTACGCCGCCCGGCCCGAGCTCCGCGCCATCGTCCACGCTCACCCGCCGGCGCTGGTGGCCTTCAGCATCGTCCGGCGGCTCCCCGACACCTCGCTCGTCCCCAACGCCCGCATCGTCTGCGGCGAGGTGGGGCTCGCGCCCTATGGCCTCCCCGGCAGCGCCGACCTGGGCGCCAAGATCGCCGCCGTCTTCGCCCGGGGGTGCGACTCGGTGCTGCTCGAGAACCACGGGGCGGTGGTGGGCGGCGAGGACCTCTTCCGCGCCTTCATGGCCTTCGAGACGCTCGACTTCTGCGCCCGGCTGGAGCTCGGGGCGGTGCGCATCGGCGCCCCGCGCGGCCTCTCCGAGGAGCAGATTGCCCTCTCACGCCACAAGCAGCACGTCCAGATGCCGGAGCTCCCGCCGCGCCCGGCCTCGAGCGAGGAGCGGTCGCTCAGGCGCGAGCTGTGCCAGCTCGTCCGCCGCGCCTGCGACCAGCTCCTCTTCACCAGCACCCAGGGCACCTTCTCGCAGCGCCTCCCCGAAGGCGGCTTCATCATCACGCCCTACGGCTTCGACCGCCGCTATCTCGCCGAGAAGGATCTCGTCCGGGTGGAGGGCGGCGCGCACGAGGCGGGGAAGCTCCCGAGCCGCTCCGTGGTGCTGCACGAGGCCATCTACGCGCGCCACCCGCACGTCCGCTCGGTGATCGTGGCCCACCCGCCCGCCATCATGGCCTTCGCGGTGACCGGCGAGGCGTTCGACTCGCGCACCATCCCCGAGAGCTACATCCTGCTGCGGAAGGTGGAGAAGCTGCCCTTCGGCTGCACCTTCATGGATCCGCAGGGCACCGCCGCCGCCTTCACCGCGGAGCGGCCGCTCGCGCTGGTGGAGAACGACTGCGTCATCGTCACCGGCAGCTCGCTCCTCAACGCTTTCGACCGCCTGGAGGTGGCCGAGTACAGCGCCAAGGCGCTCCTCGCCTCCCGCGCTCTGGGGAAGCTCGTCCCCATCGACGCCGCGCAGGTGGCCGAGATCGACGCCGCGTTCCTGTCGTAGTTCGCCGTCCCAGCCAGGTCGCCCTTCGCATCGACGGCCGGTCGAGCGCGTTCAGCGGTCCTTCCTCACCTGCCGCACGTGGCGGTCGAGCCAGCTCACCGTCTCGTGCAAGGTCTCGCCGGGGTCACGCGAGGTGAAGCCGAGCTCCCGGCGCGCCTTGCCGCTGTCGATGTAGAACCAGTGCTCGCCCATGTCGACCTCCTCCACCGAGAGCGGCGGCTCGGTGCCGCGCCAGGTGTGGAAGCGCTCGAGGAGCCCGGCCCCGGCCACGCTGAGCCCGGAGGGGAGGCGCAGCACGGGCGCCCGCACGCCGGAGAGGCGTGACAGGCGGGTGAAGAAGTCGGCGAAGGTCATGTTGGCGCCGCCGAGGAGGTAGCGCTCGCCGGGGCGCCCCCGGGTGAGCGCGGAGGCGAAGGCCGCCGCGGTGTCGCGCACGTCGACGAAGGAGAGGCCGCCCCCGGGCATGGCCGGGATGCGCCGCTCCAGGAACTTGAAGACGAGGTCGGTGGAGGAGAGGCGCGCGTCGCCGGGTCCGAGCAGGAGCGAGGGGTTCAGCGCCACCACCGGAAAGCCGGTGTCGCGGTGGAACCGGAGCGCGGTCTTCTCCTGGTAGATCTTGGAGAGGTAGTAGGGCCAGCGCGCCACCACCTGGATCGGGTGGCGGTCCGACTCGTCGTGCACCTTCTCCTCGCGCGAGATGCCGATGGTCCCCGAGGTGGAGGCCATCACCATGCGGCCCACCCCGGCGGCGTGCGCGTCCTCGAGGAGGGTCCGCGTGCACTCCACGTGAAGCCGGTACAGGGCCTGCGGGTCGCGGGCGTCGAAGGCCACCCGGCCCGCCAGGTGGAACACCGCCTCCACGCCCCGGAGCGCCGCGCGCACGGCGGGGCGGTCCTCCAGCGAGGCGCTCACCACCTCCACGCCGGAGGCCCGCGCCTCCTCGGAGTCGCCGCGGGCGAGGACGCGCACGGCGTGCCCGGCCTGCACGAGCAGGGGCACCAGCGCGGAGCCGAGAAAGCCGGTGCCACCGGTGACGAGCAGCTTCACGGGAGTCCTCCGGCCGTGCCGCCGGCCGGACCGCCCAGGGCGCGCACGGCGGCCTCCATGATGCGGGTCGCCTCCTTGTGCGCCTCGCCCCTGGGAAGCTCCGCCGTCTGCCGGCGCAGCTCCGAGACCGAGATGGGCCTCCCGATGATCACCTCCAGCTTGGCCGAGCGCGGCAGGAGCGACTCGGCCGGGAGCGCCTCGTGCGTGCCGCGGAGGAAGACGGGCAGGGTGTCCACCCCGCAGTGCAGGGCGAGGTAGCCGGCGGTGGGCTTGAAGGAGGCCATCTCCACGCCCCGCGAGCGGGTGCCCTCGGGGAAGATGAGGAGGTGCTGCCCCTGCCGGAGCGCGGCGACGGCGGCGCGCAGGCTGCGGCGCACCGAGCCCGCCCGATCCATGGGAATGAGGTTGGTGAAGTTCTCGAAGTAGGCGCGCTTGAGCGGCGTGTCGAAGAAGTAGTCGGCCGCGGCGAGCGCCACCAGCTTCGAGCCCTCCTCCTCCAGCGCCACCTTCACCAGGCCCATGTCGAGGTGACTCTGGTGGTTCGCCACCACCAGGAAGTTGCGGTCGTGCGGGATGAATCCCTTGCCTCGCACGGTGGTGGCGTAGACGTCGCGGTAGAGGATGCGCTGGCCCAGGCCCAGGAGCCGGCGCCCGAGCGCAGCGACCGGCTCGGGGACCAAGAGCTCTCCGGCCCGCTCCTCGCCAGCGCGGGCGGCGCCGCCGGTCGAGGCGGGGTCCGTGACCTGCACCGCGTGGCGGGCCGCCACCTGGGGCATCGAGGCGCTCACCGCCCGCGAGAGATCCGCCACCGTGTCGTACGACTGGAGGTGCTCGGTGACGGTCGCGGGTGCCCCGGCCTGCTCCAGCGCGGCGGCGAGCTCGGTGAGCATGAGCGAGTCGAAGCCGAGGTCGCCTCCGAGCTTCGAGGAGAGGCGGACCGAATCGCGGGCGCGCCGGGAGACCTCCGCCACCAGGTCGAGGAGCCAGGCGTCGCCGCCCGCGGGGCGAGCGCCCTCGGGTCGCTCCGGCCGCCGGGCCAGCGCTTCCAGGCGCGCCAGCTCGGTGGCCACGAAGTCGCGCTTCACCTTGCGCGTGGCGGTGCGGGGCAGCTCCACCTCGGTGAGGTGCCACACCTTCACCCGCTGGTGGAAGGGCAGGCGCGCCGAGACCTCCCTCACGTGTGCCTCGATGAGCTGGTGCACCGCGGCGCGCTCCCTTCCCCGGCAGGCGGGCACCGCCAGCATGGCCACGCGCTCGTGCAGGCCCGCCTCCTCGCCACCCGCCCCGGGACCGCCCTCGCGGAGGCCCACCACCGAGAGCTCCTTCAGGAGATCCTCGGAGCGGTACAGCTCCTCCACGTCGTCGGGGTAGACGTTGTGTCCGTCGGCGGAGAGGATGAGGTCCTTCTTGCGGCCGCACAGGACGAGCCGCCCGGCCGCGTCGAGCCGCCCCAGGTCGCCGGTGCGGAGCCAGCCGTCCGAGAGCACCTCCCCGGTGAGCGCCTCGTCCACCTCGGGTGAAGAAGCGCCAGCGCGCGCGTAGCCGAGCATCACGTTCGGCCCCCGGGCCAGCACCTCGCCCACGCCGGACGCGTCGGGCGCGTCGATGCGCAGCTCGACCCCGGGGATGGCGTGGCCCACCCCAGCCGCGAGTCCGTCCTCCCGCGGGTTCGCGACGGCGAGCACCGGCGCCGCCTCGGTGAGGCCGTACCCCTCCTGGAGATCGAGGCCCAGCTCGTGGAAGGCCTTCTGCACGGCGGGGTCGAGCGCCGAGCCACCGGAGACGAGGAGCCTGAGCCGCCCGCCCAGCCGCCGGTGAACCGGCCAGAAGAGGAGCTTGCCGAGGTTCACGCCGAGCCGCTCGCGGAGGCTGCCGTGGGCGCCCATGAGCGCTTTCGCCGTACCCTCCACCCAGGCTGGCCGCGCCGCCAGCTCTTGCGTGATGCGCCGGTGCAGGAGCGACCAGAGCGCCGGCACCCCGATCATGGCGGTGATGCGGCCGCTCTCCAGGGCATCACCCAGCGTGTCGACGGTGATCTCGTCGAGGTACTCCACCTCGGCGCCGCGCGAGAAGGGCACGAGCATGCCGCAGGTGAGCTCGAAGGTGTGGTGGAGCGGGAGCACCGAGAGGAGGGCGTCGCCCGGCCCCACGTCGAAGAGGCTCGCCAGCTTCGCCACCAGGCTGGTGAAGTTGCGGTGGGTGAGGAGGACGCCCTTGGGGGCCGAGGAGGTGCCGCTGGTGTAGAGGAGCGCCGCCACCTCCTCGGCCCCGGGGGGCGCGACGCGGGGTGCCCGCGCCGGGTCTCCCGCCAGCGCCTCGGCGAGCGGGAGAACCTGCGGTCCGGCGCCACCTTGCCAGCGTGCGGCGAGCTCCTCGAGGCGCAGCTCGACCTCGTCGGAGAGGAGCGCCGCCTTCGCGCCCGAGCTGCGGGCCAGGTTCTCGACCTCCGGTTCGGGGGCCTGCGCGTCGACGGGCACCACCACCCCGCCGGCCATCAGGATGCCGAAGAAGGCCACCGGCCACTCGGGCCGGTTCTCGCTCACCAGCAGGACCCGGTCGCCCTTCGCCACGCCGGCCGCGGCAAGACTGCCCGCCATCCGCTCGGCGGCCGCGCGGAGCTCACCAAAGGTGTAGCGCTCCTTGCGCGAGCCGCTCATCCGCACCGCCACCCGCTGCCGGTGCGTCTGGCAGGAGGCCTGGAAGAGCTCCAGGAGGTCGCGGTGGGTCCGCACGCCGTGCACCTTGCGCTTCGACTCCTCCTCCAGCCCGGGGAAGACCCACTCCTCCATGCCCGGCAGGTGGACGTCGAGCCAGTAGGAGCGCCAGTCGATGGCGTGGGGATCCCAGGGGAGCCGGGCCTGGTCCTCGGGGGAAAGCCGGCCGAAGAGCTCCCGCATGTGGGCACAGCGGAAGAGGTACCGGTTGTCCCAGATGAAGGGCATGAAGAGGTCGAAGAGCAGCTCGGTCTGGGCGAGCTTGCTCTCCACCTCGTCGGCGGCGTCGGCGGCGCGGCTCGCCAGCGCGGAGAGGCGCGGCGCGCCCCACTGCCGCCCCTCCTCGCGCAGGAACCTGGCGGCGGCGCCCGCCAGGCGGGTGAGCGCCGGCGTGCTGAACGCGCGGTAGTGGGCGCGCGAGACCGAGTAGGGCTCCACCCGCGCGCGGAGCTGGTTCACGAGCTTCTGGCCCGACTCGCGGCGGAGGAAGATGCGGCGGCGGTGGAGGCCCACGAGCTCCACGGTGCGCCGCGCGTAGAAGGGGTTCACGTCGCCCGAGGCGAGGTGGTAGACGCGCTCGGGCGCTCCGCCGATGGCCTCGGCCATGACGGCGAGGGTGCCTGCGGCGATGAGGTCGACCGGAACGATGTCGAGGATGGTCCGCTCGCCCATCGGGTAGACGCGGTGGCCCTTCAGGCCCAGGAAGGCGAGCGGCGCGCTGGTGGTGAACCCCTCGTTCCAGCCGGGGAAGGGGTAGCGCAGGGCCGTCTCCACGATGGAGGGGCGCACCAGGACGTGTCGCCCGCCGCTCCTCACGATGGCCTGCTCGCCCAGGCTCTTCGTGTAGGTGTAGGTGTTGGGCCAGCCCCAGGCCCTGGCGCGCTCCATCCCCAGCGCCACCAGCCGCTGCGAGATCCACAGGCGCTTCTCCCGCCCCAGCGCGAGCCGCTCCGCCTTCTCGTCGCCCCGGCCGCGTCCCTCGCCTCGAAGCCGCTCCTGGGCCCGGGCGCGCAGCTCGGCCACCACGGCGGCGTCGTCCACCTCCTGCCGCACGCGGGCGATGGCGCGCTGGCAGTCGGCGATCTCCCGGTCGAGGTCGAAGTCGCGCGGGTCGCGCGCCTCGCGGTCGTCCTGCGAGGGCCGGCCCTCCACGTCGCCGCGCCTGGGGAAGTAGCCCTCGATGGGCTCGTCCTCGAAGACCACGCCGCTTCGGTTGCCGGCCACGAAGGCGGTGGAGACGTGGATGAGGACGGAGCCGGCGGCCTTGGCCAGCTCGGCCCCGTGGGCGGCGCCCGCCACGTTCACGTTGAGCGCCAGCTCGAGCGAGGGGTTGAAGTCGACGAGGCCGGCGCAGTTCACCACCGCGGCGAGCCCCTCCAGGCGCTGCTAGATCTGCGGCGGAGAGCCCGAGCATGGGGTGGGTGACGTCGCCGGCCAGCGGCACGCACTTCTCGCGCATGAACGCAGCGTAACGTTCGCCGTGCTGGGCGCGCACCGGGTCGAAGGGACGCCCTTCGGCCACCTTGCCGAAGAAGCGAGCGTCGGGGGTGCCGCCGGTGCCGGGCCGAACCAGCACGAAGACCTGGCCCACCCCGGGATAGCGGTGGAGCAGCATCGAGAGCATCACCTTGCCCACGAAGCCGGTGGCGCCGGTGATGAGGAGCTTCCTTCCGCGCAGGGCGGCGGCGACGTCGAGCGGCGGCCGGACGGTTGCGCCGGGCTCGCTCGCCCCGGCTCGGGGCGCGGGCATCGCGGGCGCCGGCCGGCTGTCGGACCGAGAGCTCATCCGAGGTTCTGGGTCAGGGCGATGGGGCGGATGTGGAACATCGCCACCTGCGCGCTGCGGCCCTGGCGGGCGCGGGCCATGTCGATGGCGTCGGAGAGGCGCTCGGCGCTCTCCCAGCCCAACATGCGCGGCACGTGCTCGTTCTCGGCGCCCACCGCGATGATCGCGGCCGACGTGCTGGCGACCGTTCTCGCCCCAGTACCACATGAAGAAGGGGTGCGCGCCGTGGTAGGCGTGGCCGGTCCGGTACATGTGCACGTAGCTCGGGTTCTCGGCGAACTCCAGCTCGTACTTCCGCTCCAGCACCTCGGCGTCGCGCGTCTCGGGCAGCAGGCGGTGGAAGAACTCGATGTAGCTCGGGTGCTGCTCCGGGTCGAACTCGTCGGTGCACGGGTGCGTGATGATGAGCGTGCCGCCCTTCTTGATGAGGGGCTTGCCGCGGTAGAGGTTGAAGAGGTAGCCGCAGGCCATCACCTGCACCAGCAGCGGGTTCAAGATCGAGTCCACGTTGTAGGGCGAGATGTAGGGGATGCCGACGATGGCGATGTCGGCCTGGAAGTCGACGTCGACGGCGTACTGCTCCCAGCTCCGCTCCAGGATCTTCCGGTGGGTGGCCTCGGTGCGGCCGGCGTGCACCGCGATGACCTCGTAGGCCGCCGGGACCGCCTGGAAGATCCTGCGGCGGGCAGCGCGCGGCATCCTCGCGAGCGCGGCGCGCAGGCCGGCGAGCTTCAGCCGGTCCATCTCGGTCCAGGCCTCCTCGCGCCGCATGAGGAACTCCATCGGCCCGTCGAACATGCGGTTGTTGATGGTGGTCTCGATGTGAAACACGTTCAGCTCGCGGTCGATGAGCTGGCCCATGCGGTCGATCGAGCGGTGCATCTCCGAGCGATCCGGATCCATGTAGGAGTCGCTCTTGCGAATGTGGTGCGGGGTGTGGTGCGCCTTCACGCCCCGGTAATTGGTCAGGCCGGTGCCGACCGACTTGTGGCCCCCGTCCATGGGGACGAGGTTCAGGTTGACGTAGATGACGAGGTCGGACTCGGCAGCGCGCCGGTTCAGCTCGCCGACTCGCCGTGGGCGGTGGTTCCCAGCGTGACGAGGCCGTCGGGATCCTCGGCGTCGTGGTTGTAGAGCCGGTCGGGGTAGTAGGCGTCGAAGATGTTGGGGCCCACCATCCGCTTCACCTCGGCGTCGGTCATCCGCCGGTGCAGGCAGATCGCGATGACCAGGTGGATGTCGTCCACCCCGGCGTCGGCGAGGAGCTCCAGCACCACCTCCAGCACCCGCTGCGCGCATCGGGCGTCCGCATGGGCGGCAGCGGCAGCGAGATGTCGTCGATGGCGATGGTGACCCTCATCCCCGGCCGGAGCTGCGCGTGGAGCGGGTCGCACCCCTCGGGGTGGTTGATGGCCCAGCGCACCGCCGCCCGAGGGTTGGGGAGCCCGGCGATCGGCGGTTTCGGGTAGACGACCCTGGTCCCAATCGGCAGGTCTTCCAGGAGGAGGTCCTCCCCGGAGAACATGACGCGCGGCGCAGAGTCGCGGTCGATGGTGACCACCGGCTCGGACTGATCGTAGAGGCGGGAAAGTCGGGGCGCGGGGCGAGGGGGCACGTCAGCCCTCCGTGGTGTCGAAGATGGGCCAGTCGTAGGAGCGGGCCACGCTGCGCAGGCGGAGGTCGGGGTTCACGGCCGCCGGATGGCCAACCACCGCCAGCATGGGGTAGTCGGAGAACGAGTCGGAGTAGGCGTGGCTGCGGTCGAGGGCGAGCCCCTCGCGCACGCAGTAGTCGCGCACGATGACCGCCTTGTGAGCCCCCTCGACGATGGGCGGGACCACCCGGCCGGTGGCGAAGCCCTTCACGAAGTGCATGCGGTTGGCGATGAGGTCGTCGGCGCCGAGGTGGCGCGCCAGCTCCCGGGCGGTGAAGTCGAGGGCGCCGGTGACGAGCACGATGCGGCAGCCAGCGCGGCGCGCCTCGTCGACCAGCTTCGGGGTGCCAGGGAAGATCGCCGGGCGCAGCACCTCCTCGAAGAGCTCCTGCGAGAGCGCCAGCAGCCGGTCCTCGGTGAGCCCGCGGTAGGAGCGGTAGAACAGCTCGTTGAAGGTGCGCCGGTCGACCTTGTCGAGCGCCCAGAAGAGCGGCACCCCCATCACCGTGCGGGCGGTGCGCCAGGCGCTGCCGAAGATGCCGCCCCCGTTCACCGCGTAGAAGGCGAAGGCGTGAACGATGTTGGTCCGGACCAGCGTCCCCTCGACGTCGAAGAACGCGGCTCGCTTCTGATCGCTCATGCGCGGGTGACGTCCGGCTCTCTTGGCTGTGGCCCTGGCATCGGTGTGTGGGGGGCGAATCCTACAACCATCCTTCGCCGCGATAATAGTCTGCCGAGCGGGCGAGGGACTCGGCGAGCGCGACCCCGGTCCGGAAGCCGAGGAGGCGCTCCGCCTTGCCGGGATCGCAGGTCCACCCGGGTGCGAGGATCTGCCGCGCCAGCTTGCGGTTGAGCGGGAGCCTCCGGTGCGTGAGGCGCGAGAGCCCATCGGCCGCCCAGGAGAGCCCGGAGAGGAGCGCGGGCGGCACCGGCACGTCGAAGGTCTTCACGTGGAGCGCGCGCGCCACCTCGCGCTGCAGGCCGGTGACGCTGGTGCGCTCCGGCGAGGAGAGGAAGAAGTCCTCTCCCGCTGCAGCCGGGTGCTCTCCCAGCGCGAGGAAGCCGCGGGCGCAGTCGTCGACGTCGATCCAGGAGAGGGGCCGCTCCGGCCCGAGGAAGCGCAGCACCACCCCTCGCGCGGCGAGGCGGAAGAAGAGGAGGTTCTCGCGGTCGCCCGGGCCGAAGATGCGGGGCGGCCGCCCGATGCTCACGGGCAGCGAACCCCGGAAGGAGCGGGCGAGGCGCTCCGCCTCCGCCTTCGACTCTCCGTACCACTCGGCGGGCTCCCCCGGGTCCTCCTCGCGCCGCCCATCGCGCGAGGGCCCCGCCGCGGCGAGCGAGCCGGCCAGCACGAACCGCTGCCCCCCGGCTCCGGCCGCGGCGCAGGCCTCGAGCAGGAGCCGAGTGGAGCCGGCGTTCACCGCGAAGAAGTCCTCCCGCCGGGCGCCGCGGCGCACGCCGGCCAGGTGATAGACGAGCGCGCACCCCTTCACCGCGCGATCCAGGGCGGCCGCGTCGGTCGCGTCCCCGCGGAAGATCTCGAGTGCTTCGCCCTCCACGGGTCGGAGCGCGCCCGCGTCGCCTCCCGGCCGGATCATGGCGCGCACCCGGTAGCCCCTCTCCAGGAGCGCCCTGACGAGCGTGCGGCCGAGGAAGCCCCCGGCCCCTGTGACGAGGGCGGTGGCTCGCTCGCTGTCGACGACGCCGTGGGCCATTGCGCTCCTGCTTGCGATGCGCCGCGCTAACGCAATGCGGCGGAAAGACGAAATAGGCGTTTACGCTATCTATGGGGTCTTGAAGGGACGACCTTGCACGGTCGACGATGCCGCTCACACCGACGTGGGGGAGGTTATACGATGGAGAGCGAAGGCCGCACCTGGATGCCGAGGATTGCGCCCCACACCCAGGAGCAGGAGGACGAGCAGCTCCGCAGGATGTGGCGGCGTGAGGGTGAGGAGGAGGGTCGCGGCGAGGTGGAGCGTCCGCGGAGCGGGGAGGGGAGCTCCCTTTCCCAGGCAGCGTGGGGACCCATCTGAATCAGCACTCGAGCCGGGGTCGCTGCCCCGGAAGGTTGTCTCCACCTCGGCGCGCGGGCTAGATCGGCCCATGCCCACCCTGCACCGCTCCGCCTGTCCCTACGACTGCCCCGACACCTGCGGCCTCCTGGTGGAGGTGGAGGAGGGGAGGGCGAGGAGCGTGCGCGGCGATCCGGAGCACCCGTGGTCGAAGGGGACGCTCTGCCCGAAGATGAACGACTACGAGCGGACGGTGCACGCGCCCAGCCGGCTCGTGACCCCGCTCCTGCGCGACGGGCAGAAGGGCGAGGGGCGCTTCCGGCCGGTCGCCTGGGACGAGGCCATCCGGCTCATCGCCTCGCGCTGGAAGGCGATCATCGCCGCGCACGGAGCCGAGGCCATCCTGCCGTACTCGTACGCCGGCACCATGGGCCTCGTGCAGCGGAACGCCGGGCACGCCTTCTTCCACGCGATGGGCGCCTCGCGCCTGGAGCGCACCATCTGCTCGCCGGCCAAGGAGGCGGCCTGGGCCTCGGTGATGGGCGACACCATCGCCCCCGACCCGGAGGAGCTCGCCGAGAGCGACCTCGTGGTGGTGTGGGGTCTCGACGCCGTCGCCACCCACCTGCACCTCGTCTCCCGGCTCAAGGCGGCGCGCGCACGAGGCGTGAAGGTTCTCCTGGTGGACACCTACCGGACGCCGACGTCGAGGGTGGTGGACCGCACCTTCGTCACCCGGCCCGGCTCCGACGGGGCGCTGGCCCTGGGGCTCCTCCACCTGCTCGTTCGCGACGGCCGGGTCGACCGCGCGTTCGTGGAAGCCCACGTCCTCGGCTTCGACGCCCTGGAGAAGGAGGTGCTCCCCGAGTGGACGCCGGAGCACACGGCGCAGGCCACCGGCCTCTCGCTGGACGAGCTGTCGGCGCTGGCAGGCGCCATCGGCCGCGCACGCGCTCCCTTCTTCCGGGTGGGGAGCGGCCTCTCGCGCTACGGGAACGGCAGCGCCAACATCCGGGCCATCCTGGCCCTGCCCGCCGCCCGCGGCGCCTGGGCGGTGCCCGGCGGCGGGGCGCTCTGCAGCACCTCTTCTGGCCTCGCCTTCGACCTCTCCGCCGTCACCCGTGCCGACCTCCAGCCCGGCCCCACCCGCCTCGTCAACATGAACCGGCTGGGGCACGCGCTCACCGAGCTCTCGGACCCTCGGGTGATGTCACTCTACGTGTATCACTCCAACCCCGCGGCGGTGACCCCGGACCAGAACGCGGTGCTCGCCGGCCTTGCCCGGGACGACCTCTTCACGGTGGTGCACGAGCGCTTCCTCACCGACACCGCCCGCTACGCCGACGTGGTCCTGCCCGCCACCTCCTCGCTGGAGCACCCCGACCTCTACCGCGCCTACGGGAGCTACGCGGTGCAGCGCGTCCGCGCCGCCATCCCGCCGGTCGGCGAGGCGCGCTCGAACTGGGAGGTCTTCGCCGCGCTGGCGAGGGCCATGGGCCCCGCCGACCCTCATTTCTCCCGATCGGTGGACGATCTGGTCGACGAGCTGCTCGACGCTCCCTCTCCCCTCCGTGAAGGGCTCGACCGCAAGGCGCTGGATGAGGGCCGCGCGGTCTCGCTGCGAATCCCGGCCGGCGCGAAGGCGAGGTTCGCCACCTCCTCGAGCAAGATCGAGCTCCTGCCGCTGCCGCGCGCGCTCCCCACCCACGTGGAGCGGAGCGGCACCCCGCTGCCGCTCCGGCTCATGACCGCGCCGTCCCTGCACGGCCTCAACTCGAGCTTCCTGCAGGAGCGCGACGACCTCCGGCGGCGGGCCGGGCCGATGGCGCTCCGCATGTCTCCCGCCGACGCGAGCGCGCGGGGACTCCAGCCCGGCGAGCGGGTGGAGGCGTGGAACGAGCTCGGCGCGGTGGCCTTCTCGCTGGAGGTGACGGACGACGTACCGGCGGGTGTGCTGGTGGCGCCGGGCGTGCGCCGCCTCGACGACGCGCCCGGTTCGCGCACCGTGAATGCTCTCACCGCGCAGCGCCTCACCGACGCCGGACAGGGCGCCACCTTCTACGACACCGCGGTCGACGTGCGGAGCGCGCCGGAGCCCTCCCCGGCCTGACGGCCACGGCCACTGGTCCCGACCGCTCGACCCCCCCGGTCTCCGCAAGCCGGCACGTGCGAAAGGAACCGTCCGCTGGCTCCGCGGCCGGGGCCGGATTATGCGTGGCGCCATGCCGCGTATCCGCTCCATCGAGGTGGTCGAGGACCGCACCGCCACTTCCCGCTGCGACGAAGGGTTCCTGCGCCTGAAGCGACTTCGTGCGCGCAACGTCCGCGAGGACGGCAGCCGCTCGCGCGAGTACCCCATCGACCTCATCGACCGGCCCACCCTCGACGCGGTGGCGGTGGCGATCTGGGCCCGGGGCCCGCGCGGGGTGGAGGTGCTCACCCGCTGCGGCCTCCGGCCGGCCTCCTACTTCCGCCGCGGGAAGACGCCGGCCTTGCCCGAGGAGGAGTATCTCCTCCTCGAGGAGGTGGTGGCCGGCGTGCTCGAGCCGGGCGAGCGGGGCCTCGCGGCCCTGCAGCAGCGCAGCGCCGACGAGGTGCACGAGGAGGCCGGGATCGAGGTGCCGCCTGCGCGGTTCGAGCTCCTGGGCGGTCCCCTCTTCATGTTGCCGGGCGTCGCCTCCGAGAAGATTCACCTCCTCGCCGCCGAGGTGGCGCGCGGCGAGGGGCCGGCATCCTCCGACGCCCCGGAGGGCGGCGATGGCTCGCCGCTGGAGGAGGGCGCCCTCCTGCGCTGGCGGATGCTGGCGGAGGCGGTGGCGGCCTGCGAGTCGGGAGAGATCCAGGACGCCAAGACCGAGGTCGCCTTCCGGAGGCTGGCCGGCCGTCTGACCGGCTCCGGCGGAGCGCCCGAGAGGTGATCATTTCACGGTAGGTAGAGTCGGCGGGGGGCGCGCCCGGCGAGGCCCGCGTCGAACGCGGGAGCTCGCCGGAGGAGGGCAGCCATGGCCAAGGGCGGTGACGCGAAGGTGAGAGGGGCGAGGGGTGGCGGTGCGAGGCGGCCCGCGAGGCGCGCGCCGCGGGTGAAGGCGGGCGCGCGCAGCGCCGCACCCGGCGCGGGCGGGACGGCGGGCGCGACCCGCGTCGAGCGCGACACCATGGGCGAGATGACGGTGCCGGCCGAGGCGCTCTACGGGGCGCAGACGGCGCGGGCGATCGCCAACTTCCCCATCTCCGGGCTCCGCGCCCACCCGGCGCTCGTCGACGCCACGGTGCGCATCAAGCTGGCGGCGGCGCGTGTTCACGCGCGGTTGAAGCTCCTCCCCCGCGCCAAGGCGGAGGCCATCGCCCGGGCCGCGGAGGAGGTGCTGGCGGGCCGCTGGCGCGACCAGTTCGTGGTCGACGTCTACCAGGCGGGCGCCGGCACCTCGCACCACATGAACGTGAACGAGGTGCTGGCGAACCGCGCCTGCGAGCTCCTCGGTGCCGCCCGCGGCGACCGCAGCGTGGTCGATCCCAACGACGACGTGAACATGGGCCAGTCGACGAACGACGTGATGCCCACGGCCATGCGCCTCGCCGCGCTGGAGCTGGCGCCGCCGGTGGCCGAGGCGCTGCAGCGGCTGGCGGCCACCTTCGCCGCCAAGGCCGAGGCGTGGGAGGGCCTGGTGAAGGCGGGGCGCACCCACCTCATGGACGCCACCCCCATTCGCCTGGGCCAGGAGGTGTCGGGCTGGGCCGCCGCCCTGCGCGCCGCCGCGGTCCGGCTGCTCGACGCGCTGCCAGAGCTCTCGGCGCTGGGCCTCGGCGGCACGGCGGTGGGCACGGGCCTGAACGCCCACCCGCGCTACCGCCCGCTGGTGGTGACCGAGCTGTCGCGGCTCACCGGCATCCCGCTCGTGCCGGCGCCGAACCCGTTCTACGCCATGCAGTCGCTGGCGCCCTTCGCCGCGCTCTCGGGCGCGCTGCGCGTCGCCGCGCTGGAGCTCCTCCGCATCGGCGGCGACGTTCGCCTGCTCGGCTCCGGTCCCACCAGCGGCCTCGGCGAGCTGCGACTGCCACCGGTGCAGCCCGGCTCCTCCATCATGCCCGGCAAGGTGAACCCCTCCATGGCGGAGATGCTGGCCATGGTGAGCTACCAGGTGATCGGGCTCGACGCCGCCGTGGCGGCCGCCACCTCGGGAGGCCAGCTCGAGCTCAACGTGATGATGCCGCTCGTGGCGCACGACCTCTGCCACGCGCTCGGCATCGCGGCGGCGGCTGTGAGCGCCTTCGACGAGCGGTGCGCGCGGGGACTGGAGGCGGACCCCGACCGCTGCCGCCACTACGCCGAGCGCACGGTGAGCCTCGCCACCGCGCTCGCCCCGCGCCTGGGTTACGCCCGCGCCGCCGAGATCGTGAAGGAGGCGGTGAAGGGGGGCCGCCCCATCGCCGAGGTGGCGCGGGAGCGCGGCGGGCTGGACGCGGCCGAGGCGCGCCGGCTGCTCGACCCGGCGCGGCTCACCCGGCCCGGCCGAGGCTGAAGCTCAATCACCTTCCGTGAAGCGCGGGCGGGCGGCGCCCGCTGCGTGGCGGGACCGGCCCGCGAGTCGCCGCCGAGGCGCGCCCTGCGGCACGGGCACCCTCCTCCGCTTTCGCGACACCGGCACCTCGGCAGCCCCTTCGACTATCATGCCGCGCGTGCTCGCCCGCCTCCTCGCCCTCGCCCTGCTGGCCGCGCTCCACGGAGGCTCGGCCGAGCCCGCGCCAGGCGAGCCGCCCGCGCCGGAGGCCGCGCAGACATTCCCGCCGCCGGCCTCGCCGGAGGTTCCGGATTTCGAGCTGCCCGGGGAGGTCTGCCAACCGGAACCCCCCTCGGCCGGTCAGGTCTGGGTGCGCGGCGGCGCCGGTGCGGGTCCCGGGCAGTTCGGGCTGCAGGGCAACCCGGCCCGGGACGACGAGGACGCGCTCGGGCCCCCCACCTTCGCGCTCGGCCCCCAGGGATCTCTCTGGGTGCTCGATCCGGTGAACGCGCGCCTCGAGCGCTTCGACGCCCGCGGCCAGCCGGCGGGCGCTGTGAGCGCCGGGAGCGGCGAGGAGCCGACCTTTGAGGCCGATCTGGCGGTGAACGACGACGGGCAGCTCTACCTCTTCCAGCAGGGCGAGCTCCCCACGCTCTCGCAGCTCGACCCGGGAGGCCGCCTCCTCCTCTCGGCCACGCTGCCGCCGGCCTTCAAGGGCGTGGACCTCCTGTTCGCCGGCCGCCAGCGGCCCGTCTTCCTCATGCTCGACGGCCAGGCGGTGAGGGCGGAGCTCGCCTGGGGGGGCGTGCGCGCCGACGGGCCGCTCCCCGGCTTGCCGGTGGGAAGCCTCTTCGTGCGCGCCGACCGCCTCGACCGCTGGCGCGCGAGGTTCACCGTCCTCGGCCTGGACGGGCAGCCCCGGCGTAGCCTGCAATTCCACTCCCTGGTGCCCATCGGGGAGGTTCGCATCGTCGGGGTCTCGCGGCGCGGCGAGGTGGTGCTCGCCTTCGACCGCCGCGACGGGGCCGCCGACCCCGGCATCGAGGGCGCCGAAGGTGCCCGCGCCGAGGTCCTGCTCCTCGCCATCGATGCGCAGGGCCAGGTGATGGGCACGGCGCGCGTGCCCCCCGGCAACAGGCGCTTCGAGTTCCGCGAGTTCGCGCTCGCCGCCGATGGTACGATCGTGCAGATGCAATCGGACGTGGGCGAGGTCCGCTTCGTCCGCTGGACCCTGCGCCCGCTCGCCCCGGCCCGCGAGCCCGGCGCGGGCAGGAAGAGGTGACATGGCGGCTTCGCTCCGATTCTTTGCGCTGCCCGAGGACGAGGTCGCGCTCTTTCGCGCGCTCTCGCACCAGGCGCTCACCCTCTACCCGGAGCTGGTGCCGCCTGGTTATCGGGCGCCGCCAGTCGGCGAGGCGCTGCCGCCCGCCCTCGTGGCCGGAGCCTACTACCTCGCCGCCGAGCGGCTCGGACCGGTGGTGGTGCACCCGGTGAAGCGCGGCCCGGACAAGGGGCTCCTCGCCATCGAGGAGATTCCCTCGCCGGTGCTCCACCTCGAGCGGTCGCTCACCGCGGAGAATGGTGAGCTGGTGGCCGGAGGGATCTGGGCCGAGCTCGACATCACCGACGACCCGGTGAGCCGGGAGGGGAAGCACCGCGGGCTGCGCGCCATCTACGAGGAGCTGCAGGACTGGCTGCGGAAGTCCTTCCGCCGGAGCGACCCCAAGGGCTGGTGGGTCGGGCCGGCGGCCGCGCGCCGTTGGAAGGGTGGAGGCCTCGTGCTCCGCGAGGCGGGCTACAAGGGAAGGACCATCGACGTCTGGAGGTGAACGTGAGGACCATCCTCTGCTTCGGCGACTCCAACACCTGGGGTCACGACCCCGCCACCATGGAGCGCCTCGCGCCGGAGGTGCGCTGGCCGGGCGTCCTCCGCAAGCTCCTTCCCCAGGACTTCCAGGTGATCGAGGAGGCGCTCTGCGGCCGCACGACCGATCTCGATGACCCGTTCGAGCCGGGCCGAAACGGGCTCTCCTATCTGCGCCCCTGTCTCGAGTCGCAGGCGCCGGTCGACCTGGTGGCGATCATGCTCGGCTCGAATGACCTGAAGAGCTTCTACCGCCGCGAGGCGCCGCAGGTAGCCTGGGCCAGCGCCGCCCTGGCGCGCGCGGTGATGGCGAGCAGGACCGGCCCGGGCCAGAGCGCGCCCCGGGTACTCCTCCTGTCGCCCCCGCACCTGGGGCCGTTCGAGGCCCGTTCCAGCCTGTGGGGATTCGCCGGTGCCGACGTGAAGTCGCGCGCGCTGGCGCCGCACGTGAAGACGGCCGCCGAGGTGGTGGGGTGCGCGTTCTTCGACGTCGGGGCCGTCACCTCGGCGAGCCCGCTCGATGGCGTCCACCTCGACGCCGAGGGCCACGCGCGGCTCGGCCGCGCCCTCGTCGAGCCGGTGCTGGCGGCGCTCGGCCGGCCCTGAACGCTGGCGCGCTCTGGCGCGGCCTCGTAAGCAACCGGCCATGGCCCAGACCGTCACCGAGGACATCTTCATCGCCGCCACGCCGGATGAGCTCTACCGGGTGGTGGCGGACTACGAGCGCTATCCCGAGTTCGTTCCCGGGGTGAAGGGATGCCGCGTGACCGGGCGCACCCGGGACCACGTCGATGTGGAGCTCACCGTGGACCTGGGGGTGAAGACCATCCGGTACGTCCACCGCCACCTGGAGTCTCCCCCTCGGAGCGTGACGTGGTCGCTCCTCCAGAGCGACTGGATGAAGGTGTCGAACGGCTCGTGGGCGCTCGAGGCCGAGGGCTCGGGGACGCGGGCGCGCTATTCCGTGGAGGTGCAGGTGAAGAAGCCGGCGCTCGTGCCGCAGGTGGTGGTCGACCGGGTGAGCGACGAGCTCACGCGCATCCGCCTGCCCAAGATCCTGGCCGCTTTCAAGGCTCGCACCGAGTCACCGCGCAAGCGGTAGGTGCATCTCGGTCCGGGAGCATTACACTCGGGGGAGGCCGAATCTGGAGTCGATGAGTCATCGAATCTCGGGAACGAACCTTGCAGCATTGCAGTACACGTCGGTAGAGGTAGAGGTGCAGCGACGCAAGGGGGCGCCGATCGAGTGAATGTCGCGCTCCTGGGTTAGTCTGTCGTGGTGTAGGGGTCGTAGGGGCTCACACGGGGCGAACATGCTCGACTTCTTCATCATCGAAGAGATCAAGCGCCGGGAGCGCAGCGAGCGGCCAGAGGAGCGGCCGGTCATCGAGCTTCCCCTTCCCATGCCCCCCGAGCCCTCGCACCATGATCACGACACCCCCCAGCCGGGCCGGGACCGCGGGGTGGTGATCATCGAGTTTGCTTGACGGCCAGGTCTGCTCCGGCACGGTCCTCGACGCGAAAAGCGTTGACGGCCGGGGCGAGGTGCAAGCAGAGTCCCGCGCCATCCACCCACGACCCTCCGCAGAAAGGGAGCTTCACCCATGACCGAGATCATCAACGTCGCAGCGCGCGAGATCCTCGACTCGCGCGGCAACCCCACCGTCGAGGTGGAGGTGGCCATCGCCTCCGGCGACGTCGGCCGCGCCGCCGTGCCCTCCGGCGCCTCCACCGGCGAGCACGAGGCGCTCGAGCTGCGCGACGGCGACAAGGGGCGCTACCTGGGCAAGGGCGTGAAGAAGGCGGTCGCCAACGTGGTCGACCAGCTCGCCCCCGCCGTCATCGGGATGGACGCCTCCGACCAGGCCACCCTCGACGCCCGCATGATCGAGCTCGACGGCACGCCCACCAAGAGCAAGATCGGCGCGAACGCCATCCTCGGCGTCTCCCTCGCCGCGGCCCGGGCGGCGGCCCTGGCCCACGAGCTCCCGCTCTACCGGTACGTCGGTGGCGTCAACGCGCGCACCCTGCCGGTGCCGCTCATGAACATCCTCAACGGCGGGGCGCACGCCGACTCCAACGTCGACATCCAGGAGTTCATGGTGGTGCCGCTCGGGGCGCCGACCTTTGCCGAGGCGCTGCGCTACGGCGCCGAGGTCTTCCACGCCCTGAAGTCGGTGCTGAAGGCGCGCGGCGCCTCCACCGGGGTGGGCGACGAGGGCGGCTACGCCCCCAACCTCCCCTCGAACGAGGAGGCGCTGAAGGTCATCTCCGAGGCCATCCAGAAGGCCGGGCTGAAGCTGGGCGAGCAGGTGGCCTTCGCCCTGGACGTCGCCTCGTCGGAGCTCTTCGACAAGAAGAGCGGCACCTACAAGCTGAAGGGCGAGGGGCGCGAGCTCGACCGCGCCGGGCTCGTTGCCTGGTACGAGAAGCTCTCCTCCAGCTACCCCATCGTCTCCATCGAGGATGGCTGTGCCGAGGACGACTGGGAGGGGTGGAAGCTCCTCACCGACAAGCTGGGCGGCAAGCTGCAGCTCGTGGGCGACGACCTCTTCGTCACCAACGTGGAGCGGCTCTCCCGCGGCATCTCCGACGGCGTGGCCAACTCCCTGCTCGTGAAGGTGAACCAGATTGGCTCGCTCACCGAGACGCTCGACGCGGTGCGGATGAGCCACCAGGCGCACTACACCACGGTGATGAGCCACCGCTCCGGCGAGACCGAGGACACCACCATCGCCGACCTGGCCGTCGCCTGCGACTGCGGGCAGATCAAGACCGGCTCGGCTTCGCGCACCGACCGCGTGGCCAAGTACAACCAGCTCCTTCGCATCGAGGAGGAGCTCGGCAAGAGCGCCCGCTACGCCGGCCGCGCCGCCTTCCGCGCGCTGCGCTAGTCGTCGTTCCCTCCGCAGGAGGCCGCGAGACCCTGGGGCGTCGCGGCGCGCATCGGAGCGCGCCCGGCGCCCGCTGGATGCTTGGCGCGCCGCGCCGTTCCGCGGGCGCTCGAGGGCGCCGTTCCGTCTTGACCCGCTCTGGATGCGCCGATACGAAACGTCGCGCGCATGGACGAGATCCCGAAGAAAAGCCTTCCGGTGGTGCCCGCGGTGGCCGCCCCTGTCGCCGCCGGCCGCGCCGAGGTGCTGGCGGGCCTGCGCGCTGCGGGCATGCCTCGTACTGCGCGTAAACCGTCCTGGCTGAGGGTGGGCGTCGCCGGAGGCGAGCGGTACGCGCGGGTGAAGGAGACGCTCGGCACCCTGCGGCTCCACACCGTCTGCGCCGAGGCGCACTGCCCCAACGTCGCCGAGTGCTGGGGCGGCGGCACCGCCACCGTGATGCTCATGGGCGACACCTGCACCCGCGCCTGCCGCTTCTGCCAGGTGAAGACGGCCGCCCGGCCACCCCCGCTCGACCCCGAGGAGCCGCGCCACCTCGCCGACGCCATTCGCGCGCTCGGCCTCGACTACGTGGTGGTGACGAGCGTCGACCGCGACGACCTCCCCGACGGCGGCGCCGGGCACTTCGCCGAGGCCATCGTGTGCCTGAAGGAGATCCCGGGGCTCCTGGTGGAGGTCCTCACGCCCGACTTCCGCGGCGACCCCGAGGCGGTGCGGGCGGTGGGGCGCGCCGGTCCTGACGTCTTCGCCAACAACCTGGAGACGGTGCGCCGTCTCACCCCGGCCGTGCGCGACGCGCGGGCCGGCTACGACCAGACGCTGGAGGTGCTCTCGCGCATGGGCCAGGAGTTCCCCGGGGTGGCGACGAAGTCGTCCCTCATGGTGGGGCTCGGCGAGGAGGAGGCGGAGGTCGAGGAGGCCATGCGCGACCTGCGCGCCGCCAAGGTCGAAATCCTCACGCTGGGTCAATACCTTCGCCCCTCCGAGTGGCACCTCCCGGTGGTCGAGTGGGTCTCGCCGGAGCGCTTCCGGCGCTACGAAAAGCTGGGGGCCGAGCACGGCTTCCGCTACGTGGCGAGCGGACCCCTGGTGCGGTCGAGCTACCGGGCCGGCGAGCTCTTCCTGAAGGGCGAGCTCGAGGTGCGCACCGCACGGCTCGAGGGCGTTCATGCCCGATGAGCGGGGGATGAGCCCGCCCGAGCCGCGGCCGGCGGCGGCGCGTGTCCGGGCCGAGGCCAACGGCAGCGCGCGCCGCGAGGCACGGCGGGCGCGGGTGGAAGGCGCGCCCTCCGGCCCCGAGACGTCCAGCGCCGCCCCGGCACCCTCGCAGCCGGAGAGCCTTCCGCCGATGCCTGCGACGCCCGGCGCCGAGCCCCGCGACGCGGCGGCGCCCGTGGCCGGGCCCAGCGCGAGCGACGCGGCGGGCGACGAGCGCTACCCGCTCCTCCGGGGGCTGGCGGCCGACGGCGCCGCCCTGCGCCCCTCGCTCCTCGGCGACGGCGAGCTCCTCGAGCTCCACCGCTGGATGGTGCTCGACCGCGCGCTCGACGAGCGCATGGTGGCGCTGCAGCGGCAGGGGCGCATCGGCTTCTACGTGGGGTCGGTGGGCGAGGAGGCCGCCGTCTTCGGCGCAGCGAGCGCCATGGCCGCCAGCGACTGGATCTTTCCCAGCTACCGCGAGCAGGGCGTGGCGCTCATGCGCGGCCTGCCGCTCTCGACCTTCATCTGCGGGCTGCTCGGCAACGCCGGCGACGCCATGCTCGGGCCACCAGATGCCCTGCCACCAGGCGTGGCGTCCGGCCCTCTTCAGCTCGGTGAGCTCTCCCATCGGCACGCAGATCCCGCAGGCGGTGGGGGCCGCCTGGGCGGCGCGCATCCGGGGCGAGGCCATGGTCGCGCTGGTCTACTTCGGCGAGGGGGCGACGAGCAGCAGCGACTTCCACGCCGGCCTCAACCTGGCCGGCGTCCACCGGGTGCCGGTGGTGTTCGCCTGCCGCAACAACGGCTGGGCGATAAGCCTCCCCGTCGAGCGGCAGACCGCCTCCGCCTCCATCGCCCGGAAGGCCGAGGCCTACGGAATTCACGGCGAGCGGGTGGACGGCAACGACCTCCTGGCCGTCCACGAGGCGACCGCCCGCGCCCGAGCCCGGGCGGCGCGGGGCGAGGGGCCCACCCTGCTCGACCTCGTCACCTACCGCGTCGAGGGCCACTCCACCTCCGACGACCCTCGCGCCTACCGCGCGCCCGAGCTGGTGGAGCCGTGGCGGAAGAAGGACCCCATCCTCCGGCTGCGCGCGCACCTCGTTCGGCGGGGGCTCCTCACCGAGGTGGAAGGTGCGCGCGAGGAGGCCGAGGCGAGGGCGCGCGTCATGGCGGCGGTGCGCGAGGCCGAGGCGCAGCCAGCCCGGCCGCCGCCCGAGACGCTCTTCGAGGGCGTCTACGCCGAGCCTTCGCGCGCACAGCGCGAGCAGCTCGAGGAGCTGCGGCGCGCGCTCGCCGGCGACCCGCGGGTGGCCGACCCCCGCGCACCGCGGCGCGCCTGAGCCGGCGATGGCGAACCTCAACATCATCCAGGCGGTGAACGACGCGCTCCGCATCGAGATGCGCCGCGATCGCGACGTGGTGGTGTTGGGGGAGGACGTGGGGCACTTCGGGGGCGTCTTCCGCGCCACCCAGGGCCTGCAGGAGGAGTTCGGGGCGGAGCGGGTGATCGACGCGCCCCTCTCCGAGAACGGCATCGTCGGGGCGGCGCTGGGCATGGCGCTGTATGGCCTCCGGCCGGTGCCGGAGATCCAGTTCGCCGACTTCATCTACCCGGCCTTCGACCAGATCGTGAGCGAGGTGGCGAAGTACCGGTACCGCTCCGGCAACCAGTACGCCTGCCCCATGGTGATCCGGGCGCCCTACGGCGGGGGCATCCGCGGCGGGCACTATCACTCGCAGTCACCGGAGGCGCTCTTCCTCCACACCCCCGGGCTGAAGGTGGTGATCCCGGCCACGCCCGAGGACGCGAAGGGCCTGCTGGCGAGCGCCATCCGCGACCCCGACCCGGTGCTCTTCTTCGAGCCGAAGCGCGTCTACCGGGCGGCCAGGGGCGAGGTGCCGGAGGGGGAGCACGCTGGTGCCGCTCGGGAAGGCCAGGGTGACCAGGGCCGGGCACCAGGTGACGCTCATCGCCTGGGGCGCCATGTGGCACGAGGCCGATGCCGCGGCGCGCGAGGCCGAGGAGGAGGGCATCGACTGCGAGGTGCTCGACCTGCGCTCGCTGGAGCCGCTCGACCTCGACGCCATCGTGGCCTCCGTCACCAAGACGGGACGCGCGGTGGTGGTGCACGAGGCGCCGCGCACCTGCGGTTTCGGCGCGGAGCTCACCGCGCTCATCCAGGAGCGGTGCTTCCTCTCGCTGGAGGCGCCGGTGGCGCGCGTCACCGGCTTCGACACCCCGTTCCCCTACACGCTGGAGAACGAGTACCTGCCGCGGGCGCCGCGCATCGTGCGGGCGGTGCGCGAGGTGCTCGCCTACTGACCGTGCCGCCTGGACGAGGAGAACCATGTTTTTCGAGCTCATCCTGCCCGACATCGGCGAGGGCGTGGTGGAGGCCGAGATCCAGAGGTGGCACGTGCAGCCCTGCGACCTGGTGGAGGAGGACCAGCCGCTCGTCGAGGTGATGACCGACAAGGCCACCGTCACCATCCCCTCGCCCCGGCGCGGGCGGGTGGTGAAGCTTCACCTGCCCGAGGGGGCGATGGCGCGGGTTCACGATCCGCTGCTGCTCCTCGCGCTGCAGGCCGATGGCGAGGAGCGCCCGGCGGAGTCGCCCGCGCTGCCGCTCGCCGGCGAGGGCGAGGGCGAGGGCGAGGGCGAGGGAAGAGGTGCGGCCGCCCCGGACGAGCCATCGCGCGAAGGGCCCGACTCCGGGCGGGAAGTTCCGCCGCGGGCGAAGGCGGCGCTCGCCACCCCCGCCGTCCGCGCGCTGGCGCGGCAGCTCGGGCTGGAGCTGGGAGCCGTGCGCGGCTCCGGCCCGGAGGGGCGCGTCACCCGCGGTGACGTGGAGGCCGCGCACGCCGCTTCGAGCGGGCGAACGCCTTCCGCAGCGGGAGCGCCGGCGGGCGACCTCGAGCCCCCGGCCGCCCAGCGGGCGGCGGCGCCCGCGCACGGCGACGAGGTCATCCCCCTGCGCGGGGTGCGGCGCCGCATGGCCGAGCGGATGGCGCAGTCGAAGCGCACCGCTGCCCACTTCACCTTCGTGGAGCAGGTGGACGTGACGGAGCTCTCCCGGGTGAAGGAGCGGGTGGCGAAGGCGGCCGAGCCGGAGGGGGTGAGGGTCACCTTCATGCCCTTCCTGGTGAAGGCGGTGGTGGCGGCGCTCCGGCGCCACCCGCTCCTCAACGCCACCTTCGACGAGGCGCGGGGCGAGCTGCGGCTCAGGCAGAGCTTCCACATCGGCATCGCCGCCGCCACGCCGGCCGGGCTGGTGGTGCCGGTGGTGCGCGACGCCGGGCAGCGGTCGATCCTGGAGCTGGCGCGCGAGATCGAGCGCCTCGCCGGCGCCGCCCGGGCCGGCCAGGCCCGCCCCGAGGACATGGGCGGCTCGACCTTCACCATCAGCAGCCTGGGCGCGCGCGGCGGCCTCTTCGCCACCCCCATCATCAACCACCCGGAGGTGGCGATCCTGGGCGTGCACCGCATCCGCCCCACGCCGGTGGTGAGGGGAGGGGAGATTGTCGCGCGCGACGTGATGCACCTCTCGCTCTCCTTCGACCACCGGGTGATCGACGGCCAGGTGGGGGCCGCCTTCGCCTATGCCGTCATCGGCTACCTGGAGGACCCGAGCCTGCTCTTCATGGAGCTGGTGTGAGGGCCCTCGAGCCCGGCGCCCTCCTTTTCGCTCCCTCCCGCCCGGTGGCGGCGTTATACCGGTCCCCGAAAATTCACCTCCTGGACGGGGAGCGCGCATGGCGACGAAGACCTTCGACGCGGTGGTGATCGGGGCGGGCCCAGGCGGCTATGTGGCGGCCATCCGGCTGGCGCAGCTCGGCAAGAGGGTGGCGCTGGTCGACCGCGAGGCGCTGGGCGGGGTCTGCCTCAACTGGGGGTGCATCCCCTCCAAGGCGCTCATCGCCGCCGCCAATCTGGTCGACGAGCTGCGCCACGCCGGGGCGCGAGGCATCACCGCCGAGCCGAAGGTGGACCTCGGGAAGCTGCGCGCCTTCAAGGACGAGGTGGTGAAGAAGCTGGTGGGCGGCGTGGGCCTGCTGGAGAAGGGAAACGGCGTGGAGGTGGTGAAGGGCACGGCCGTCTTCGCCGGGCCGAACGCGGTGGAGGTGACGGGCCAGGGCGAGCCGCTCCGCCTCGAGGCGCCGGCCTTCGTGCTCGCCACCGGCGCACGGCCGGTGCAGATCCCGGGCTTCACCTTCGACGGCAAGGACGTGTGGAGCGCGCGCGAGGCGGTCGATCTGCCCGAGCTGCCGGAGCGGCTGGTGGTGATCGGCGGTGGCGTCATCGGGCTCGAGCTCGGCACCGTCTACGCGAAGCTCGGCTCGAAGATCATCGTGGTCGAGGCGCTGCCCACCCTGCTCGCCGGGGTCGATCCGGAGGCGGTGCGGCTCGTCCGCAAAGGGCTCGAGAGGCGCGGCGCCGAGGTGCACGTCTCGGCCAAGGCCAAGGGACTCGCCCGCAAGGACGGCGCGCTCGCCGTCACCATCGAGGTGGGCGGCGAGGAGCGCGTCATTCCCTGCGACAAGGTCCTCGTCTCGGTCGGCTTCAAGCCCGACACCTCGGGGCTCGGGCTGGAGGGCGCTGGGGTGCAGGTGGGGCCGCGCGGCTTCGTCACCGTGGACGAGCGCATGGCCACCAGCGCGCCGTCGGTGTGGTGCATCGGCGACCTGGCCGGGCCACCCCTTCTCGCCCACAAGGCCTCCAAGGAGGGCGAGATTGCCGCCGAGGTGATCGCGGGCAAGAAGTCGGCCCGCGACTGGGTGGCCATGCCCGCCGCCATCTTCACCGACCCCGAGGTCGCGACGGTGGGACTGTCGGAGGAGCAGGCCAAAGCCCAGGGCTTCGACCCCATCACCGGCAAGTTCGGCTTTGCGGCGCTGGGCCGGGCGATCGCCATCGCCCACACAGACGGCTTCGTGAAGGTGGTCGCGGACCGCGCCTCGAAGCTCCTGCTCGGCGCCACCATCGTGGGGCCCGAGGCCTCCGACCTCATCGCCGAGGCGGCGCTCGCCCTGGAGATGGGCGCCACCGTGGAGGACGTCGCGCTCACCGTGCACGCCCACCCCACCTTGCCGGAGGCGTTCATGGAGGCCTGCAAGGCGGCCCTGGGCGAGGCCATCCACGCCCTCAACAAGCCCGAGCGGCCGATGAAGGCCGCGAGCGGCGCTCCCGCGCCGGCGTGAGGAAGCTCGCCGTCCACCGGCTGGGCCGGGTCGAGTACGAGGACGGCCTGCGCCTCATGGCGCTGGCCGGGGCGGCGGTGCGCGCGGGCGACCCGCCCGGCACCGACCACCTCTTCCTGCTGGAGCATCCACCCACCGTGACCATGGGGCGCGCCGCCGACCGGCGGCACCTGCTCGCCTCGCCGCAGTACCTCGAGCAGCAGGGCTTCGGCGTGCACGAGACCGACCGCGGCGGCGACGTCACCTACCATGGCCCCGGGCAGCTCGTGGCCTATCCCGTCGTCGACCTCTCGGACCGCCCCGACGTCCACCGCTACGTGGCGGCGCTGGAGGAGGCGATGATCCGCACCTGCGCCGATCACGGAGTGGAGGCGGGGCGTCACCGCCAGCACCGCGGCGCCTGGGTGGGGCGGAAGAAGATCGGCGCGGTGGGGGTGCACCTCTCGCGCTGGATCACCTCCCACGGCCTCGCCTTCAACGTCTCGCCCGACCTGCTTCACTTCCAGATGATCGTGCCGTGCGGCATCGCCGACCCTTCGCTGGGGGTGACCACCCTCGCCCTGGAGCTCCAGGCGCGGAAGCGGGGCGCGCCCGGCCTCGCCGAGGTGGAGCCGGTGCTGGCCCGCCACCTGGCCGAGGAGCTGGAGCGGGAGCCGGAGGAGCGCCCCGTCGACCTGCGGACGGTGACGGTGGTGCCGGTGCGCGGCGATGGGCGGGTGCTCCTCCTCCGGCGGACCGCCGCCCGCGGCGGCTTCTGGCAGCCGGTCACCGGGCGCATCGAGCCGGGCGAGGTGCACCTCGAGGCCGCCTCGCGCGAGCTCCGGGAGGAGACGGGCGCCGAGGTGCCGGTGGCGCTCCTTCGCTACCGCCACGGCTTCGCGCGCGAGCCGGAGCACAGCGGCCAGCCGGCGGGCTCCTTCCCGGTGCTGGCCGAGGAGACCGCCTTCGCCGCGCGCGTCGCGGACGACTTCGAGCCCCGCCTGGGCGACGAGCACGACGCCCACCGCTGGTGCGTGCTCTCCGAAGCGATGGAGCTCCTGCCCTTCGCCGGGCTCCGCCGGGCGGCGCGGCTGGCGGTGGCGGCCCTGGGTGCTGAGAGCGCAGGGGGGTAGCTCGCGGCGCGCCATTTGCTGGGGACGACCGCGTGCCCCAGCGCCTCGCTCGTGCCCTCCTCCTCGCGCTCCTGCTGCTCCCGGCCGGCTGGCGCGCGCTCGCCGCCCGGCCTGCCCGGCCGCGCACGTGCTTTCCCGAGGGCCGCGGCGCGGCCCCGCGGCACTGGATTGGCTGCGCCTCGGACGCGGGCGTGGGGAGGCCGCTCTCGGGGCGAGAGCGGCTCGCGCTGGGGTGGCCGGTGCCGCTCGAGGACGCCACGGCCGACGACCTCGCCACCGTGCCCGGGCTCTCACCGCGGCTCGCCTTGGCCATCGTGGCCGACCGCCTGGCGCGCGGTCCTTTTCGCTCCATCGACGAGCTGCGGCGCGTCCGTGGGATTGGGCCGGCCCGCCTCGCGCAGGCGAGGCCCCACCTCGCGGCGGCGTCCCGTGGAGGTGTGCCGCCCGGCGCCTCTCCCTCGGACGGCGGCGCGCCTGGCCCGGCGCCGCCCGCCCGTCCCGAAAAAGGAGCCGCAGGCCGCGAGAGAAGCGTGGTCGCCGCGCCCGGATCGATCTATCCTCCGCCGCCTGAGGCTGGAGGACGCGTGCGGATCCGCTGCGACAAGTGCTCGACGGTGTACGAGCTGGACGAGACCCTGCTCCCCCCCCAGGGGGCGCCGGTCCAGTGCAGCACGTGCCAGTACGTGTTCACCGCTCACCCGCCCCGGGTCGCCCGCCAGCGCACGGCGAGCGCCCCGCCGGTCCCGGTCGACGCCCCGGAGGTGATCTCCTCGGCCCCGCCGCCGGAGCCGGAACCCGCCGAGGCGCCGCCCGTCGAGCCGGACTCCGAATCGCGCTCCACGGTGGAGGACCCGCCGCCCGCCGAACCGCAGGAGGAGCCGCGCTCGGCGGAGCCCCAGCCGCGCAGCGCTCCGGTGGCCGCTGCCTCTGGCCCGGCAGCGCGTCCCGGCCGGGCCGCGGCGCCGCAGGCTGCTCCCCGTCCACCGGCGCCGCGCTTCACGCCCGATGGCCGCCCCATACGCAAGGTGGTGTTCCCGGCCGAGGAGCCCACCGCGCCGGTGGCGGTGCGGCCACCGCAGGGCAAGGCGCCCCAGGGAGCGTCGCCGGCCGGGAACGTGAAGATGACGCCGGTTCTGCAGCGGCCGCTCTGGGCCTACGTGCTGGCGGCGGCGGTGGTCATCGTGCTCCTCGCACTCGGCTGGGCGCTCCTCGGCCGCCGGGCTCCACCGCCCGAAGCTGCGCCGGCCGAGCCACCTGCCGCGACGGAGTCGCGATAGGACGGCATGAGCCGCGCTCGCGACCTGCTGGTCGTGGGGATCCTCCACACCCTCGACCCCGCCCGCCCCCGCGCCGAGGCGCTCCTCGCGCGCGATGGACGCGTGGTGAAGCTCGGAAGCGCCGCCACTTGCCGCGCCGAGGCGCGGGCCGGAGCGCGCGTGCTGGAGACGGGCCGCGGCTGCGCGCTCCCCGGCCTCGCCGACGCCCATGGGCACGTGGTGTGGCACGCGCGGGCGCTCACGGAGGTCGACTGCCGGGGAGCCCGCAGCGCGGAGGAGGTCGCCGCGAGCGTCGCCGCGCGCGCTCTCACTGCGCCGCCGGGGAGCTGGATCCGTGGCCGTGGCTGGGACGAGAGCGGCTGGTCAGGTGCGGCGCTACCGGAGAAGACCGTCCTCGACGCGGCGGCGCCCGCGCATCCGGTGGCACTCGACCGGCGCGATGGACACGCCCTGTGGGTGAACACGGCGGCGCTGGCCGAGGCAGGCCTCGGCCCGGGCTCGGCGGACCCGCCGGGTGGCCGGATGGTGAGGCGCGCCGGCGGCGAGCTCACCGGCGTCCTCATCGATGCCGCCCAGGAGGCGGTGCGCGAGCGGCTCGCCGCTCCGTCCGTCGCCGAGCTCACGCGGCTCATCGCGGCGGGCCTGGCCGACCTGGCCCGGCTCGGCCTCACCTCGGTGCACGACGCCGGCTGCACCTCGTCGGTGCTGCGCGCCTACGCTCGCCTCGCGGCGGCCGGCGAGCTGCCGCTGCGCGTCTACGCCATGGTCGAGGGGAGCCAGAAGGAAGGTCCGCTCGCTGCCGAGCTGGCGCGCTGGTCGGCCGAGCCCGAGGTGGGTCGCCTCACCGTGCGCGCGGTGAAGCTCTTCGCCGACGGCGCGCTGGGGAGCCGCGGTGCCGCACTGCTCGAGCCCTACGCCGACGCACCGTCGGAGCGCGGGCTCTTCCTCATCCCTCCCGAGGAGCTCCTGGGCCGCCTCCGCGCCATCGCCCATGCCGGGTTCCAGCCGGCGGTGCACGCCATCGGCGACGCCGCCTGCCGGGCGGTGATGACCGCGCTCGCCGCCCTCGCCCGCGAGCTGCCGATCGCCGCGCTCCGGCCGCGGCTCGAGCACCTCCAAATCGTGCGCCCCGGCGACCTGTCGCTCCTCGCCGGCACCGGGGCGGTGGCCTCCATGCAACCGATCCACGCGGTGAACGACGCCGCCTGGGTCGCCTCACGCCTGGGCGAGCACTCTCCCGCGCTCCGCGGCGCCTACGCTTGGCGACAGGCCGTCGACGCCGGGTTGCCGCTCGCGCTCGGGTCGGACTTCCCGGTGGAGAGCGCCGACCCGCGGCTCGGGCTCCACGCGGCGGTGACGCGGAGGCCTGCCGGCGCCGCCGAGGCCTGGCAGCCGGCCGAGCGCCTCACCCGGGAGGAGGCGCTGCGCGGCTTCACGCAGGGCGCGGCCTGGGCCTCGTTCGCGGAGGCGCGCCGGGGAGTGCTGCGCGAGGGCCTGGACGCCGACCTCACGCTCCTCGGCGAGGACCTCCTCGCCGTGGAGGACGACGCGCTGCCGGACCTCCCGGTGCTCGCCACGGTGGTGGCAGGCGAGGTCGTGTACGCCGCCTGAGGGCACACCGCGGGCGCGTTGGCGCGACGCCCGCTGCGGCGGAGAGTCTCCAGAGGATCCGGGCGCAGCAGCGATGGGTCCTCACCGCACGACGGGACCTCACCGCCGCAGGAGGTCGGAGAGCCCCACCACCAGGCTGCCGGCGGGCTGGGGCCTCGCGCCGACCAGGAGCAGGTCGTTGATGTGCCGGCCGGTGGAGGGGTCGTTGGCGCGCGTCGGATAGGCGAGGTTCATGCGGAAGCGGAGCACGCCCCGGGCGCCCCGCTGAAGCACGAAGGCGGTGTCGTCCGAGTCCACGCGGTCGACCACCCCCACGTGCTCGGCCGCCCCCCCGGGCTGGTCGGCGAGAAAGACGAGGTCGCCCACTGCGGGCCGTCGCGAGCGGGCGAACCCGTCCTCGCCCACGGCGCGGGTGCGCAGCGCTGGAACGTCGCGCACCTCGCGCTCGAGCGGGCGGCCGCGGGCGGCGAAGGCGGCGCGAGCCAGCGCCAGGCAGCCGGCTCCGTGGTCGACGCCAGAGAGCACCACCTCGCGGTGGCCCACCAGGGAAGAGAGCGCATCGAGCGCCTCCGCGAGGCTAGCGCCAGAGGCCACCTCGGGCCCGCCCGCGCCCTGTCCCTCGCGCGCGGCCAGAGAGGCGCCCACCGCAGAGGCCGGGCCGGCGCTCCGTGGGGAAGCGCCGGCCCGGACCGCGCGGGCGGGCGGGGGCATGGTGTGGCGGCGTGCCTCGAGGGTGCGGGCGCAGCACAGCGAGAGCCCTGCCGCGGCAGCGAGACCGAGGCGGAGGGCCGTCATGGCGCGATGCTACGCAGGGCGGCGCCCGCGTCCAGTTTTCGGCGGACCAGCACCACGGGCGTGCCGCCCCTCCCCGCCGGCGGAGCCGTCGGGGCCCACGCGGGCACCAGTTGACGATTTGTGAAATGTCAGACCCGCCAGGCAAGCTCAGACTGGAAGGTCATGTCACGCCGCTACCAGCTCGAGTCCCTGGCCCGCTCCCGCGGCGCCCTCAACTACGCCGGCCTGCTCAACGACGAGCAGCAGGAGGTGGTCGAGGCCGGGGAGGGGCCGCTCCTCGTCATCGCCGGCGCCGGCTCGGGGAAGACGCGCACCCTCACCTGGCGCGTGGCCCGCCTCCTCCACGAGGGTGTGAGCCCCGAGTCGATCCTCCTCCTCACCTTCACCAACAAGGCGGCCAAGGAGATGCTGCGCCGGGTGGAGGAGGTGGCGAGGATCGACACGCGGGAGCTCTGGGGCGGCACCTTCCACCACGTGGCGCACCGGGTGCTGCGCGAGCACGCCCCAGCCCTGGGCTACGCCAAGGGCTACTCCATCCTCGACCGCGAGGACACGAGCGACGTGATGGCGGCGGCCATCGCCGAGTGCGGGCTGGCGGTGGGGGCGCGCCGCTTTCCCAAGGCCGACGTGGTGGTCGACCTCGTCTCCATGGCGGTGAACACCCAGACGCCGCTCGCCGACGTGGTGGCCACGCGGAGGCCGCAGTTCGTCCAGCAGACCGACGAGCTCTTGCGGGTGGCGCGCCGCTTCACCGAGCGCAAGCACGCCATGAACGCCATGGACTTCGACGACCTCCTCCTCAACTGGAAGGCGCTCCTCGTCGAGCACGAGGCGGTGCGGCGCGCCCTCGGCGAGCGCTTCCGGCACGTGCTCGTCGACGAGTACCAGGACACGAACCGCCTGCAGGGCGACGTGGTCGACCTCCTGGCGGCCGGCCACCGGAACCTGTGCGTGGTGGGCGACGACGCGCAGTGCATCTACGGCTTCCGCGGCGCCCACTTCGCCAACATCCTCGACTTCGAGGCGCGCTACCCCGGGGCGCGACGCTTTCACCTCACCGTGAACTACCGCTCGACCCCGCAGATCCTGGGGCTCGCCAACGCCTCCATCGCCTGCAACGTGAAGGGGTTCGAGAAGGAGCTGGCGAGCGTACGCGCCGACGGGCCGCTCCCGGCTGCGGTGCCCTGCCGCGACGTGCAGCAGCAGGCGCAGTTCGTGGCACAGCGCGTGCTCGAGCTGCGCGACGAAGGCCTCCCCCTCACCGAGATCGCCGTCCTCTACCGCGCCCACCACCACGGCATGGAGATCCAGTTCGAGCTGGCGCGGCGGGGGATCCCCTTCGTGGTCCGCTCCGGCGTGCGCTTCTTCGAGGCGGCCCACGTGAAGGACGTGCTCGCCCACCTCCGCTTCGCCCGCAACCCCGGCGACGAGCTGGCTTTGAAGCGGGCGCTGCGCCTCGTCCCCGGGGTGGGCAGCTCCACCGCCGACGCCGTCTGGAACGCGCTCGCCGCGCGGCGCCGGGGCGGCTCCGGTGGCGTCGACGAGCTCTCGGCGCCCGACGTGGCCTCGCACGTGCCACCCAAGGGACGGCCCGGCTTCTCGAGGCTGGCGAAGCTCCTCCGCAACCTCTCTCGGCCCCCCACCGCCGACCTCCCCGGCGAATCGATCGAGCTGGTGCTCGCGGAGGGGTACGAGGACTACCTCGAGGCCGAGTTCGACAACGCCGACTCGCGGCTCGAAGACCTGCGCCAGCTCGCCGAGTACGCCCGGGGTTACGAGGACACCGAGGCCTTCCTCGCCGAGGTGTCGCTCCTCAGCGACCTCTCGGCCGAGACGGTCTCCGAGGGGGGCGAGCCGGACGAGAAGATGGTCCTCTCCTCGGTGCACCAGGCGAAGGGGCTGGAGTGGCGCGCCGTCTTCCTGGTCTGGCTCGCCGACGGCCGCTTCCCCAGCGCCCAGGCGCTGCGCGACCGCGACGGCGAGGAGGAGGAGCGGCGCCTCTTCTACGTCGCCTGCACCCGGGCGAAGGACGAGCTCTACCTCTGCTTCCCGCTCATGGCCGCGCCCCGCGACCGCGAGCGGGTGGTGATGAAGGCCTCGCGCTTCGTGGAGGAGCTCCCCGGCGAGCCGGCGCTCTACGAGAAGTGGCAGCTCGAGTCGCCCGGGGCGGGGCTCACCCTCCCGCCGGCGGACGGCGAGGCGCCGAGGCTCGGCCCGGCGCCGGCCCCCGCGGCGGCGCTCGCAATGCCGTCGCTCTTCGGCGACCGCCCCCTCGCCACCGTCACCCCGCTGCCCTTTGCCCGGCCAGCGCCGGAAACGCAGATGGAAGCGGAGGGTGCGGGCGAGGAAGACGACCTGCCGTTCTGACGGCGCGGCTCTGCTCCGGCTGGGATGTGCGGTGCCCGGCATGCTACAAACGAGCCCATGGCAGGCTCGGCCGCGCGCGAGAAGCCCATCCTGGGGATCGACCTCGGCACCACCAACACCTGCGTGGCGCACGTCCGAAACCGCATCCCGCGGGTGGTGCCCACCGATCGCGGAAACCTCATCCTGCCCACGGTGGTGGCCATCTCGGAGAAGGGCGACGTCCTCGTCGGAAACGTGGCCAAGGACCAGATGGTCACGAACCCCCGAAACACCATCTACGGGGCGAAGCGGCTCATCGGCCGCAAGTTTCACTCGCAGGTGGTGCAGGGGCTGCGCGACTACTACTCCTACGACATCGTCGAGGGTCCGGACGGGGAGGCCGCGGTCCGCCTGGGGGGCCAGGTGCGCACGCTTCCCGAGGTGAGCGGGCTCGTCCTCTCGCACGTGAAGACCATCGCCGAGGCGTTCCTCGGACGCACCATGGGCGAGGCGGTCATCTCGGTTCCGGCCTACTACAACGACCGCCAGCGGCAGGCGGTGAAGCAGGCGGGCCGGTTGGCCGGGTTCGAGGTGAAGCGCATCGTCAACGAGCCCACCGCCGCCGCGCTGGCCTACGCCTTCAACCGCGGGCTCGACCAGAAGATCCTGGTCTACGACCTGGGTGGAGGCACCTTCGACGTCTCCGTCCTGCAGCTCCAGGGCAACCTCTTCGAGGTGCTCGCCACCGGGGGCGACCCCTTCCTGGGCGGCGTCGACTTCGACAACCGCATCATCGACTTCGCGCTGGAGGCGTTCTGGCGCGAGCACAAGATCGACCTCGCCAGCTCGCCCATCGCCCTGCAGCGCATCAAGAGCGCGGCCGAGAACGCCAAGATCGACCTCACGCTCCTGCCCAACGTCTCCATCGAGCTGCCCTTCCTGGATGAGCGGCGAGGGAGGCCGCTCGACCTCCGGCTCCCCCTCGCGCGCGCGCAGCTCGACGAGCTCACCGTCGACCTCGTCGACCGCACCTTCTCCATCTGCGATGCCGTGCTGGCCGAGAAGCACATCGCGCCGAGCGAGGTGAGCGAGGTGATCCTGGTGGGCGGGCAGTCGCGCATGCCGCTCGTGCAGAAGAAGATCCGGGAACACTTCGGGCGCCCGGCGCGCAAGGGCGTCCACCCCGACGAGTGCGTGGCGCTCGGGGCGGCGCTGCTCGGCGACTCGCTCGGGGAGATCGATGCGGTGACGCTGGTGGACGTGCTGTCCATGCCCATCGGTGTCGCCACCCCGCAGGGCCGCTTCCGGCGGGTGCTCGACAAGAACGTGACCATCCCCTGCGAGCGCTCCTTCCGGCTGCCGCCGCCGAGGGAGCCAGGCATGCCCATCGAGATCGACATCTACCAGGGCGAGACGGAGAGCGTGGTCGAGGCCGATTTCCTCGGGTCCATCCGGCTCCCGGCCGCGGCCACCGGACGTCGCGTCGACTTCAAGCTCGACGAGGAGTGCCTGCTGAAGGTGCACTTCGACGACCCGGAGGCCGGCCCGCGCGAGGTCGACTTCGCCACCCGCGATACGCCCGAAGCGCTGCGGCGGAGCCTCTCCGAGCACGCGGAGTCGCAGTCGGGACCGGGCGCCCCGGTCCGGCGCGGCGGCGGGCTCTTCGGCTGGCTCCGGCGGTCCTCGTGATCTTCCCGTCCTCCGGGTGGCTCGTCGAGGCGGTGGCCATCGCCAACCGCCAGCCCGACCTCTCCCGCGCCATCGAGGGCCTGGGGCGCGACCTCGCCGGCGTGGTGGAGAAGGACCCGCCCTTCCTCTCCCGCGACTTCGCCGCCTACGGACGCCAGGAGGGGGGCCGGTTCACCCGCGTGCGCGTGCTCCCCGACCCGGAGGAGATCTGGGAGCTCGAGCCCGCCTATGTCGTGAGGGCCCCCTACCGCGTCTGGAAGTCGCTCATCCAGGGCGAAGACCCGCTGCAGGCGGCGCTCGCCGGCCGCGTGCGCTTCGAGGGCGATCTGGCGGCGCTGGTGCGGCGCTCGAGCTACCGATACCTGGTCGACGCGGTGCTCGGCGAGCTCGTCACGGAGTTTGCCGACGAGCTCCGCGGGCGGGGAGGGGCAGCATGAAGAAGGGGCTGGCCGAGCGGCTGGTGGAGGGCGGTTCGCGCGCCGTGGGCAAGGTGGCGGGCGCCGTGCTCGCCGACGAGCGGGGCCAGGAGGCGCTGGCGCGCGCGGTGGGGCTCGCACAGAGCGGGCTGCGCATGTTCACCTCGGCGCAGGAGCGGGTGCTGCACGCGGCCGGGCTCGCCGCGCGCCCCGACTACGAGGCGCTCCGCAAGCAGGTGGCGCGGCTGCGGCGCAAGGCGCGCCAGCTCTCGGAGCGGCTGGAGGGCCCGCGGGACGAGCCTTGACGCGCCAGGCGAGCGAGTGTTAGCTGCGCGCTTCCCAGACCCGACCCGAGACAGGGCCGGCTCCGGCGGTGGCCTCGCCGCCCCGGCACAGGAGACGCCGCTTGCCCCGCTTCATCGCCGAGCTCGACCGAACCCATACTTGTGGTGAGCTCACCCGCGCCGAGCTCGGCCGCGAGGTGGTGCTCTTCGGGTGGGTCCAGAACCGCCGGGACCACGGGGGCGCGGTGTTCATCGACCTGCGCGACCGCGAGGGGCTCACCCAGGTGGTCTTCGAGGCCGATGTCCGGCCCGAGGTGCACGCGCTGGCCGGTGAGCTGCGGCTCGAGTACTGCGTCGGAGTGCGGGGCAAGGTGGTCTCGCGCGGCACCAACGTGAACCCCCGGCTCGCCACCGGCGAGATCGAGGTGCACGCCACCGACCTGGAGATCTTCAACCGCTCCGAGCCCGCGCCCTTCCCCATCGAGGACCACATCGACACCGGCGAGGAGAAGCGGCTCGCCGCACCGCTACCTCGACCTGCGGCGGGCGCCCCTGCAGAAGGCGCTCATCACCCGGGCGAGGGCGAACCACCTCACCCGCAACTACTTCACCGAGCAGGCGCTTCCTCGAGCTCGAGACGCCCTTCATGGTGAAGTACACGCCCGGGCGGCGCGCGCAACTTCCTCGTCCCGAGCCGCCTCAACCCCGGAAAGTTCTACGCGCTGGCCGAGAGCCCGCAGCTCTTCAAGCAGCTCTACATGGTCGCCGGCTTCGACCGGTACTTCCAGATCGTGCGCTGCTTCCGCGACGAGGACCTCCGGCTCGACCGTCAGCCGGAGTTCACCCAGATCGACGTCGAGATGAGCTTCGTCACCCAGGACGACGTCTTCGAGGTGATCGAGGGGCTCGTCTGCACGCCTCTGGAAGGAGGCTGCTCGGGGTCGAGCTGTCCCGCGCCCCTTCCCGCGCATGCCCTTCGAGGAGTCGATGGCCCGCTACGGCAACGACAAGCCCGACCTGCGCTTCGAGCTGGCCGCACACCGACCTCACCGGCCTCGTGAAGGCCGAGGACGGGGGCGGGGTGCCCATGCTGAAGGAGCGCGGTCGGCCGCCGGCGGCGATCGTGAAGGCGCCTGCGCGTGCCCGCCTCCATGGCCTTCTCCCGCGCCGAGCTCGACAAGCTCGAGGAGTACGTGAAGGGCATGGGCGCGAAGGGGCTCGCCCGCGCCAAGGTGGCCGAGGGCGGCGAGTGGACCCAGTCGCCGCTCGCGAAGACCATCACCCCGGAGCTGCGCCAGGCGATGAACGCCGCCTGCGCGGCCGAGCCCGGCGACCTCCTCCTCTTCCAGTTCGGGCAGGCGAGCACCGTGCACACCGTGCTGGCAAACCTGCGCGTGCACCTTGCCAAGAAGCTGGGGCTCATCCCCGAGCTCGGCTCGCGGCGGCGCCTGGAACTTCCTCTGGGTCGTGGACCCCCCGCTCTTCGAGTACGACGAGGAGTCGAAGACCTGGGCCGCCGCGCACCACGCCTTCACCCGGCCGCACGACGAGGACGTGCAATACCTCGAGAGCGACCCGGGGCAGGTGAACTGCTACCGCTACGACCTCGTGCTGAACGGCTTCGAGATCGGCGGCGGCTCCATCCGCCTCCACGACCCGGCCGTGCAGGCGCGCGTCTTCAAGGCCCTGGGCATCGGCGACGAGGAGGCGCAGGCCAAGTTCGGCTTCCTGCTCGAGGCGCTGCAGCTGCGGCGCGCCGCCCCACGGCGGCATCGCCATCGGCATGGACCGGCTGGCGATGCTCCTCACCGGGGCCGAGTCGCTGCGCGACGTGATCGCCTTCCCGAAGACGCAGAAGGGCACCGACCTCATGACCGGTGCCCCGGGCGACGTCGACGCGCGGCAGCTCCGCGACGTGTACGTGAAGAGCACTCACGAGCCCAGGTAGGCCCCCCGCCTCCGCTGCTGTCCCCGGCGGACGTTGGGTGGGTGGCACGGTACCCGGGGTGACGACGGCCCCGTGACGCCAACCCTGTGACGTCCGCACCGACGTTCAGGTAGGGAAGCCGTGCTCTCATGCCGAAAGCAGTCATCTGGCTGGTCCGCGCCTGAGGCCCCTCCGGCTGGTGCGGTGGCGCCCTTCTTGCTCATGGCCCTCGGGTGGCCAAGATCTCGCTCTGCCTCATCACCCGCGACGAGGAGCAGATGCTCCCCGCCTGCCTCGCCTCGGTGAAGGGCGTGGTCGACGAGGTGGTGGTCGTCGATACCGGGAGCACCGACCGCACCGTGGAGCTGGCTCGGGCCGCTGGCGCGGTGGTGGCGAGCCGCCCCTGGACCGGCTTCGCCGACGCCCGCAACGCCGCGCTGGAGCTCGCCGCCGGTGGTTGGGTCCTGGTGCTCGACGCCGACGAGCGGCTCCTGCCGGGCGCGGGCCGGGCGCTGCGCGCGCACGCTGGCAAGAACAGCGCGCCGCTCGGCTTCCTTAGGCTCCACAACGCGCGCGCGCTTGATTCGCCTGCGGCGGAGGTGCTCTCGGGGCGGGCGAGGCTGGGCGACCCGCTCTGGCTCCCTCGCCTCCTGAAGCGAACGCCGGACCTCCGCTACGAAGGCGTGGTCCACGAGAGCGTGGATGGATGGTTTGCCACCCGGAAGTTCAAGGCCGCCAGGCTGGAGGCCGACGTGCTGCACCTCGGCGAGGTGGCCGAGCTCCGGCAGCAGCGCGGCAAGGACGAGCGCAACACGCGGCTCCTCCGGGAGCGCTGCCGTGAGGAGCGCGACAGCGTGACGCCCTTCGGCTACCTCGCGCAGGCGCTCTTCCATGAGGGGCGAGCGGACGAAGGGCGGGAGGTGGCCGAGCGAGGGTGGGCGCTCATCGACCGTCAGCCGGCCTGGCGCAGCGTGCAGCGCCTCGCCGCCGCGCGCGGCCTCCTGGCCCTGGCCCGGGGCGACCTGCTGGTGGCCCTGGAGAGCGCGGAGCGCGGCGAAGGGCGGAGCGGCGCCAGCGCCGACCTGCACCTCCTGCGGGCCTGGGCCAAGGAGCGGCAGGCGCTCGCCGCCGATCCCGGCTCCCCCGTGCGCTCGAGGTTGCTCGCGGAGGCCGCCTCCTCCTGCCGGGCGTTGCTCGCCCTCGACGGACAGGCGGTCGCAGACGCGTGCATCCAGGGGGCGAGCCAGTGGGTGGGATGGACCAGAATGGGCATGGTGCAGCTTCTCGGGGGAGGCGTCGACGAGGCCGGCGCGAGCTTCGACCGTGCGCTCGGCTATGACCCCTCGTTTCCAGAGGCAGCGCTGGGGCGGGCCGAGATCGATCTCGTCCGGGGAGACCCGAGCGCCGCCCTGAACCGGGCGGTGGCGCTGGTGGAGGAGGCCCCCGACGCCTGGGTGGTGGCGAGCTTCGCCGCATCGGCCCTGGGCGCGCGCGACGACGCGAAGGGCTTTCTCGAGCAGGCCTTCGCCTCCCCAAAGAGCTGGGTGAGCCCCGCCTGGCGAGCGAGGGCCCTGGCCGCGCGCGGGGGCAGCTCGCAGCTATCGCCTTCAAGAGGACCAGGGTAGAGGCCGCGAGGCGCCGCCGCCTTCCCCACTCGCCATGCCCAAGATCTCGCTCTGCCTCATCACCCGCGACGAGGAGCAGATGCTCCCCGCCTGCCTCGCCTCGGTGAAGGGCGTGGTCGACGAGGTGGTGGTCGTCGATACCGGGAGCACCGACCGCACCGTGGAGCTGGCTCGGGCCGCTGGCGCGGTGGTGGCGAGCCGCCCCTGGACCGGCTTCGCCGACGCCCGCAACGCCGCGCTGGAGCTCGCCACCGGTGGTTGGGTCCTGGTGCTCGACGCCGACGAGCGGCTCCTGCCGGGCGCGGGCCGGGCGCTGCGCGCGCACGCTGGCAAGAACAGCGCGCCGCTCGGCTTCCTAAGGCTCCACAACGCGCGCGCGCTTGATTCGCCTGCGGCGGAGGTGCTCTCGGGGCGGGCGAGGCTGGGCGACCCGCTCTGGCTCCCTCGCCTCCTGAAGCGAACGCCGGACCTCCGCTACGAAGGGGTGGTCCACGAGAGCGTGGATGGATGGTTTGCCACCCGGAAGTTCAAGGCCGCCAGGCTGGAGGCCGACGTGCTGCACCTCGGCGAGGTGGCCGAGCTCCGGCAGCAGCGCGGCAAGGCGCAGCGGAACATCGGCCTCCTGCGCGAGCGGTGCAGGGTCGAGGCGGAGAGCATCACCCCCTTCGGCTACCTGGCGCTCGAGCTCGCCCAGCGGGGCGAGCCGGAGGAAGGCTGGGCGGTGGCCGAGCGCGGCTGGTCGCTTCTTCCAAGCCAGCCCTGGTGGCGCCGCTACCAGCGCCTCGCCGTTGCGCGCGCACTGCTCGCCCTCGTTCGCGGAGAGCCCGCCCTGGCCCTGGAGGCCGTTCTCATCGCCGAGCGGCACGATGGCGCCTGCGCCGATCTTCACCTCCTCCGCGGCTGGGCCCTCGAGCTCCGGGCAGCCGCCCTGGACCTCGGTTCGGCGAGGCGTGCGGCGACCCTCGAGGAGGCCGAGGCGAGCCTCCGCGCGGCGTTGGCCCTGCAGGGGCGGGCGCTCACCGAGTCGTGCGTGGTGGGCGCGACGCAGTGGATGGGGTGGGCGCGGCTCGGCGCGGTGCAGCTCCTGCAGGGGAAGCCGGCCGAGGCCGGCCGCAGCTTCGAGCAGGCCCTGTCCACCCAGCCCACCTTCGCCGAGGCGCGCCTGGGCCGGGTGGAGGTGCTGCTCGCGCAGGGCGACGCGGCCGGGGCGCTCGCGGGGGCTGGCGATCTCGTGGGCGAGATGGCCGACGCCTGGGCACTCGCCAGCGCCGCCGCTGCCGCGCTCGGGGCGAGCGCCGACGCCGAGGGTTTCCTCGCCCAGGCGCTCGGCTCTCCCCAGCCGTGGGTGAGCGCGGTGTGGAGGGCCAGGGCCGAGGCGGGGCGAGCTGGACGCACGGGCGACCACCCGGCCGCCGCGCTGGTGCACGAGCCGAGGCGCTGGGCGGTCACGGTCGTCTCGCCTCCCGGCTACGGCTTCAGCGCCGCCTTCGCAGAGGTGGCCGAGACGCTCGTCCACGGGCTCCGTGCGCTGGGTGACGACGCTGTCCTCTCCACCGATCCAGGGCTCCCCGGCCGCCGCCACCTGGTGCTCGGGACGAACCTGGTCCCTCCCACGAAGACGAAGCTCGCCGACGGAAGCATCCTCTACAACCTGGAGCAGATCCAGGAGGGCTCACCCTGGATCACGCGCGAGCTGCTCGACCTGTACCGCCGATTCCCGCTCTGGGACTACAGCGAGGCCAACGCCGACGCCCTGGTGGCGCTGGGGCTCCCCCGCCCGGCGGTGGTGCCCATCGGCTACGCCCCCTCGCTCACACGCATCGCCCCGGCCGACGTCGAGGATATCGACGTCCTCTTCTACGGTGAGCTGAACGAGCGGCGCGAGGCGGTGCTCCGGGCCCTCGCCGGGCGCGGCGCGAGCGTGCACTGGGCGCACCGCGTCTACGGGGCCGAGCGCGACGCGCTCATCGCCCGCTCGAAGCTCGTGCTGAACCTCCACTACTACCAGGCCAAAGTCTTCGAGGTGGTGCGCGTCTCCTACCTCCTCGCCAACCGGCGGGCGGTGGTCTCGGAGCGCGGCTGCAACCCTGTCGAGGAGGCGCCCTTCGAGGAGGGAGTGGCCTTCGCCAGCTACGGCGAGCTGGTCGAGCGGTGCCTGGCGCTGCTCGCCGACCCCGCCGAGCGCGATTGGCTCGCCGCCGCAGGGCAGCGCGTCATGCAGGGTCGCCCCATCGAGGGCTATCTCCGGCGCGCGCTCTCCCTGACGCAGTAGCTCCGACGCTGGCGGCTTTGCTTTAGCGACGGGGTGCTGCGCGCTCTGGCGCGATTCCGAAGGTGCGCCTCGCCTGAACGGAGGTACGCTCCTCCCGAGTTCCGACGCCGCGAAGGGAATCAGACGACCGCCGAGCCGGCGGGCGGAATGCCCCGCTGAAACCGCATCTGCACCGAGGAGGATGACATGAAAAGGCTGTGCCTCGCCATGGCGTCCGCTGATGTTCGCAGCGCTCGCCCCCACCCACGCCGCGGCCAAGACCTACAAGGTCGGGGTCATCCCGAAGTTCATCGCCGAGGACTACTTCATCGCCTGCGAGCGCGGCTTCCGCACGGCGGAGAAGGAGATCGGCAACATCAAGGTCGAGTGGATCGGCGACACCATGTCGCAGACCTCGGCGGCCAACCAGAAGAACTACATCCAGGCCTTCATCGACAAGCGGTTCGACGCCATCCTGGTCTCGGCGCTCGACCCGGAGAGCTACGCCGACACGCTCCAGGAGGCGCGCAAGAAGGGCATCAAGGTCATCACCTGGGACGCCGACGTGAACCCCGCGGCGCGCGACTGGTTCGTGAACCAGGCCGAGGGCGACCAGATCGCCATCCAGCTCCTCAAGGGCCTGGCTGGCGACCTCTCCAGTTACACCGCCGACAAGAAGGCGACGGTGGCGCTCGTCTCCACCACCAACGACTCGCCCAACCAGAACGCCTGGCTGAAGGCCATCATCGACGAGTACAACGCCAAGAAGTCGGCCGAGTACAAGCACATCGACCTGCTCGTCGGCCAGGATCAGATCGTCTACGCCGGCAACGACCAGGGCGCGGCCGAGGAGAAGATCAAGTCGCTGCTCAGCGCCAACAAGGAGCTGAAGGGCATCATCGCGCTCTCCTCGCTGACCGTGCCCGCCGTCTCCGCCGCGCGCGAGCAGCTCGGCATCAGCGACGCCATCAAGATCGTGGGGGTGAGCGTCCCCGAGTCCTCCCGCAAGGACATGGAGCAGAACAAGATGTCGGCGGTGGTGCTCTGGCAGCCGTTCGACCTCGGCTACCTCACCCTCTACGTCACGAAGGCCGTCCTGGAGGGCAAGCCGCCGAGCGGCGACCGCTTCAAGTCTCCGCTCAGCGGGAAGAACATGACGGTGAGCTTCATGGACGGGAAGACGGTGGTGAGCTACCCGGCCGAGGGGCACAAGATCCTGAAGGACCACGTGATCATCCTCGGCGAGCCCATCGTCTGGAACCTGAAGAACATCTCCCGGTTCCGCGGCTATCCGGAGGAGTCGAGCGGCATGAAGGAGTTCAACCAGTAGGGGTGGGCGGGGAGGGCGCCTCGACCCCGTGACGAGGCCCCCTCCCCGCGGCCCTGCGCGCGGCCCGCGCTGGAGCCACCGCGCGCTTCGGCTCCGAGCTTCACTTCGGAGCTTTACTCCGGACGACAGACTCGAGGGCCGACGGGCGCTCCACGCCGACGGCCGCCCAGCCGAGGTCAGCATGGTAGAGGCGAAGAGCGCCGCGCCGGGCGACGTCGTGCTCCGGCTGGAGGGCATCCACAAGGCCTTCCCCGGCGTGCAGGCGCTCGCGAACATGACCCTCGATCTCAGACGCGGCGAGGTTCACGCGGTCTGCGGCGAGAACGGCGCCGGCAAGTCCACCCTGATGAAGCTCATCACCGGGGTCTACCAGCCCGATTCCGGGGTGATGACGCTCCGGGGCGAGCCGCTCCGCGTCCGCAATCCCAGCGAGGCCTACGAGAAGGGCATCGCCATCATCTTCCAGGAGACGAGCCTCTTTCCCGACCTCACCGTCCTCGAGAACATCTTCATGGGGCACGAGCCGACCCGTCCCCTGCTCGGCTGGGCGCGGTGGGCGACGCGCCTCGACTATGGCGCCATGCGCGAGAAGGCCGCCGAGATCTTCGGGAGGCTCGGCCTGGAGGTGGACCTCGAGGCCCGGGTCTCGGAGCTCAGCGTGGCGACGAAGCAGATGGTGGAGATCGCCAAGGCGCTCTCCTTCGACTCGCAGATCCTCATCCTCGACGAGCCCACCGCCGCGCTCACCAGCAAGGAGGTGGACACGCTCTTCGAGACCATCCGCCGCCTGCAGGCGCACGGCGTCTCGATGCTCTACATCAGCCACCGGCTCGACGAGATCTTCCAGATCGCCGACCGGGTGACGGTGATCCGCGACGGCGCCTACGTGGAGACGGAGGAGGTGGGTCGGGTCGACCGCGGCATGCTGGTCTCCTGGATGGTGGGGCGCCCGCTCGACAACCTCTATCCCAAGAGCGACGTGCCGCTGGGCGAGGTGGTGCTCGAGGCGCGCGGCCTCAGGCAGGAGGGCGTGCTCTCGGGCATCGACCTCACCCTTCGCCGGGGCGAGATCCTGGGCATCTCCGGCCTGGCCGGAGCGGGCCGCACCGAGCTCGCGCTGGCGCTGTGCGGCCTCGCCCGCCGCGACGGCGGCGAGATCTTCATCGATGGGAAGCGGGAGAGCATCCGCAGCTACCGCGCCGCCATGGAGCGCGGCATCGTCTACGTCTCGGAGGATCGCCAGAAGTACGGCCTCGTCATCGCCATGAGCGTGGCCGAGAACATCACCTTCCCGCTGCTCCGGCGCATCGCGAACGGGCTCGGGCTCATCGACGCCCGCAAGGAGCAGGAGCTCACGCAAGGCTACGTACGCGACCTCTCCATCAAGACGCCCACCACCGACTTCCGCGTGGACAACCTCTCCGGGGGGAACCAGCAGAAGGTGTCGGTGGCGAAGGCGCTCGCCACCGAGCCGCGCATCCTCGTCCTCGACGAGCCCACCCGCGGGGTCGATGTGGGCGCGAAGAGCGAGATCCACCGGATCATCAGCGACCTCGCCCGGGAGGGGAAGTCGATCATCGATGATCTCCAGCGACCTGCCCGAGCTCCTCGGCATGAGCGACCGGGTGATGGTGATGAAGAACGGCGCCAAGCAGGGTGAGCTCCTGCGGGGCGGGCTGACGCAGGAAGGCATCCTCCACATGGCGTTGTGACGAGAGGCCACGCGGTGAAAAGAAAGCGCGCCATCACGCGGGAGACGCTGCTGGGAGGCCTCGTCGCCGCCTTCATGCTCTTCCTCGCCCTCTTCACCAACTTCGGGAGCGTGAGCGGGCTCTACAGCCTCATGCTCGACGTGAGCCCCACCATGGTGGGGGCCATCGCCCTCTCCCTGCTCATCTTCACCGGCAACATCGACATCTCGGCCGGGACCATCCTCGGCTTCGTCGGCTTCACCGCCGCCTCGCTCGCCAAGGCGGGCTGGCCGCCGGCGCTCTTCATCGGCGCCGGGCTCCTGGTGGGCGTCGCCCTGGCCGGGCTGAACGGCTGGATCGTGGTGACGTTCCGCGTGCCCTCCATCGTCGTCACGCTGGCGATGAACATGGTGCACATCGGCTTCTACGTCACCTTCCTGCCCAACGCCGGCTGGGTCCTGAACCTGAGCCGCTCCTTCACCTGGCTGGGCCAGGGGCGCTTCTTCGGCCTCGTCCCCTACATCTTCGTCGCGGCGGTGCTGGTGAGCGCGGCCATGATCTGGGTGTCGAGGTACACCCGCTTCGGCAAGGCGCTCTACGCCGTCGGCGGCAATCGCCAGGCGGCCATCTACGCCGGCATCGACCCCGACCGGACGGTGGTGAAGGTGTTCCTCCTGGAGGGGCTCCTGCTCGGCGTGGCGGGCATCCTCAAGGCCACCACCGCCAACCGCCTCATGCCCTCGGTGTTCCAGGGCCGGGAGATGATCTTCATCGCCGCGGCGGTGGTGGGCGGGGTGAACATCATGGGGGGCAGCGGCCGGCTCCTCGGCGCGGTCTTCGGCGCGGTGCTCGTCTACATGCTCTCCATCACCATGATCTACCTCGGCTTCCAGGACTACTATCAGTTCGCGCTGCAGGGGGTGATCATCCTGGTCGCGGTGTTCATCACCGTCACCGACTTCGGCGCGCTCCGCAGGCGGCTCGCCGTCACCTTCGCGCGGCGCGCCGCGGTGTGAGAGGCGTGACCATGGCCACCTCCGGACGCCTCCGCGCCGCCCTCCGGGGCCGCTTCACCTACCAGGCCGCGCTCGGCCTGCTCATGGTCGCGCTCATCGTGATGTTCGGGATCATGGAGCCGGTCTTCTTCTACCCGGACGTGCTCTTCGACGTGACCGCCATCGTGGGCGAGGTGGGGATCATGGCCCTCGCCATGACCTTCGTCATCACCACCGGTGGGATCGACCTGTCGGTGGGCTACATCCTGCAGCTCGCCGCCATCGTCTTCGGCGCGGTGCTGCAGGGGACCGGCAGCCTCCCGCTCGCCGTGGGGGCGGCCATGGCCACCGGCGCCGCCTGCGGCCTCTTCAACGGGGTGATGATCGCCTGGGCCCGGATCCCCCCGCTGGTGACGACGCTCGCCACCCTGAGCCTCTACCGCGGGCTCTCCTTCATCATCGCCGGGACCAGCTCCTACGCGAACTTCCCCGACGGCTTCAAGAAGTTCTCCACCACCCTCGTCTTCGGGGTGGTGCCCATCCAGTTCCTCTACCTCCTCGCCCTCTTCGCGGTGTTCAACGTCCTCTTCACCCGCGGCATCCTCGGGCGGAACCTTCGCGGCATCGGCTTCAACGAGAAGGTGCTCGTCTTCTCAGGAATCGACACGCGGCGGACGCTGATGCTCATCTACACGCTGAGTGGGCTCATGTCGGCGCTCGCCGCGCTCGTCTACCTGGGCCGGCTCTCGGCGGCCAAGACCAGCATGGGCAACGACCTCAACCTCCAGGTGATCACCGCCGTGGTCCTGGGCGGCACCTCGATCATGGGAGGGGTGGGGAGCGTCACCGGCACCTTCATCGGGGTGCTCATCATCGGCATCCTGCGCAAGGGGTTCACGCTCATCAACCTGAGCGGGAACATCTTCAACTTCACGCTGGGGCTCCTCCTGGTGGTGGCGCTGGTCGTCTTCGCTGCGCTGGAGGAGCGGAAGAAGCTGTCCGGCTCCCGGCAGCGGAGCCTGGTGGCACGCGGGAGCGCGCCGCGGCCGGAGGTGGTCTCGAGCTGAGCGGCCCCTGGGGCCGACGGCCCGAGGGCGGGAAGGGAGCGGAGCATGAAGCGAATAGCCTTCAAGATGAAGCTCAGGCCCGGCGTCGTCGAGGAGTACCAGCGTCGCCACGGCGCGCTCTGGCCCGAGCTGCGCACCCTGCTCGAGGAGAGCGGGGTCAGCGACTACTCGATCTTCTTCGACGCCGAGACCGACACGCTCTTCGCCGTGCAGAAGCAGTCGGGCGCCACCTCCTCGCAGGATCTGGGCGCGAACCCGGTCGTGCAGCGCTGGTGGGCCTACATGGCCGAGCTCATGGTGACGAACGCGGACGGCTCGCCGGTGAGCACGCCCCTGCCCGAGGTCTTCCACCTCGAGTGAACCAGAGGGGCGGCCGCCAGGGCCACCCGGATTGGAGCAGCCCGTGACCTCCAGAGAACGCGTCCTCCGCGCCTTCGGGCGGCTCCCCGGCCGGCCCGACCGCATGCCGCTGCAGTTCGACCTCTGCCGGAGCCTCACCGAGACTTTCGGCGCGCGGCTCGGGCTCACCCCGGAGTACGTGCCCTCCTACTACGAGGACCTCACCTACCGTATCTCGGCGAACGAGATCCGCACCCGGCTCGGCAGCGACTGCGCGGTGGTGGGGGGCGCCGTGCGGAAGGGCTTCGTGCCGGAGCGGGTGGAGGGCGAAGTCACCAGGAACGAGTTCGGCATGCACATGAAGCCGACCCCGCTCTACGTGGAGGTGGTGCGCTGCCCGCTCGACGGGGCCGAGTCGGCGGCCGACATCGAGGCCTATCCCTTTCCCGACGCGCTCGCCCCGGGGCGCTTCGACGCCGCGCGGCGCGATATCGACCGGTTCGGCCAAGACTTCTTCGTCATCGGCGACGTGGAGCTCTCGCTCTTCGAGCTCGCCTGGCACCTCACCGGAATGGAGAAGTACCTCATGGCCATGGCCATGGGGGAGGCGTGGGTCGACGCCCTCGACCAGCGGGTGGAGCATTTCACCACCGGGCTCGCCACGGAGCTCGCGCGGGCCGGGGTCGACGCGCTGTGGTTCGGGGAGGACCTGGGGAGCCAGACCTCCACCCTCATCTCGCCCGACCAGTGGCGCGAGCGCTACAAGCCGCGCCACCGGCGGATGTTCGAGGCGGTACGGGCGGTGAACCCGGAGGTGATGATCATCATGCACTCCGACGGGGCGGTGGCGCCGCTCCTCGACGACTTCATCGAGCTGGGCGTCGACATCTACAACCCTGTTCAGCCCAACGTGCCGGGCTCGGATCCCGACGAGCTGGCGGCGAAGTACGGCGGCCGCATCCACTTCTTCGGCGGGATCGACCAGCAGGCACTCCTCCCTGGCGGCGACCGCGCGGCCATCAAGACCGAGCTCACCCGCCGGGCCCGCATCCTCGGCGCAAGGAGCGGCTACCTCATGGCCCCCGCCCACATCCTCCAGGCCGACGTCACCCCCGACACCGTGCTGCACATGATCGAGGTGGTGAAGGGTCTCGCGGTCGCCTGAGCGCTTCGGGCACGTTGCGCCCTGGCCAGGCGTGGCGGCGGCTTCCCCCGGGCGTTCGGGCTATATTCCCCGCCGTCCCCGGACGGGAGCGTCAGTGTTGGCGAGCGGAATGCCCCACCTCATCGTGAATCCGGCCAGCGCCTCCGGCCGCACCGGGCGCCACTTCGACGCCATCTCCAGGGCAGTGCGGGCGGCGGTGGGCGACTTCCACTGCTCGTTCACCCGGGCCCGGGGCGACGGGGCAACGCTCGCCCGGGAGGTGGCGCTCGGCGGCGCCGAGCTGGTGGTGGCGGTGGGCGGCGACGGCACCGCCAGCGAGGTGGTGGACGGGCTCCTCTCGCACGGGGCGCCCGACCTCGACCGAGCCCGGTCTTCGGCTTCATCCCGCGCGGCACCGGCAGCGACCTCCGGCGCACCCTCGGCGTTCCGGAGGACGTGGCCGGCGCGGCGGGGCTCCTCGCCGGCACCACCGACTGGCGGGTCGACCTGGGCCGCGCCGAGATCACCGGCCACGACGGCGCCCGGCAGACGCGCCACTTCGCCAACGTGGCCGGCTTCGGCGTCTCGGGCGAGGTGGTGAAGCAGGCCGACGCGCTGCGGCGGGTGCTGGGTGGCAAGCTCACCTTCATGGTGGCGGCGGCGAGGGCGCTCGCCACCTGGCGCGACCGGCCGGTGCGCTGGCGCATCGACGGTGGCCCCTGGCGCGAGGAGCGCGTCACCGCCATCTCGGTGTGCAACGGCCGCTACTTCGGCGGCGGCATGATGGTGGCCCCCGAGGCGCGCATGGACGACGGCGTCCTCGAGATCACCGTCTGGAAGGGCGTGGGGCTCGGGCTCCTCGCCCTGAAGCGCCCCACGCTCTACGACGGCTCGCATGTGCGCCTCTCCATCACCCGCACCTACCGCGCACGGGTGCTGGAGGCCGAGCCGCTGGAGGAGGAGCCGGTCTTGCTCGACGTCGACGGCGAGCAGCCGGGCCGGCTGCCCGCCACCTTTACCGTGCTCCCCGGCGCCATCCGGATGCGGATGCCGGCCGCCTGAACGCGGTCCGCCGCCGACGCTCAGCTCCCCTCGAACTTGAACGACACCTTCAGCTTCGCCCGGTAGGCGGCGACCTTCCCGATTCTCGATGTGCATGTCGAGCGAGACCACCTCGGCGACGCGCAGGTCGCGGAGGGTCTTCGCGGCCAGCTCCACGGCGCTGGCGGCGGCACGCTCCCAGGAATCGGGGCTCGACCCGACGAGCTCGACCACCTTGTAGACGCTGTTCGGCATGTGAACCTCCGGGCCGCCTGATGCGGCGTCTCCAGCAGCGCGCGACGGCATGGAGGAGGCAAGCGCCACGTCGGGGCCGACCCATGCCAGGTGCCGCTTTGGGAGCGATCACCGGTGCGCCGCGACCGCCAGGGTGCGGCGGAGCGTGCCGGTCCGGTCTCGCGGACGGGACGTCAGCCGTCATCGGGCCTGGAGTGTACGGGACCCCTGCTGCGGGAGCCCAGCGCCTCCGACAAGAGCTTCAGCGGGGCGAGGTCGACGCGGGCGCTGTCGAGCAGCACCCGCAGGAGGTTCAGGCCGGCGCGGCAGAACTGGGCGAGCTGTTCCAGGCGGCCGCGCTGGAAGCGCGCGGCGGCGCGTACCGCCGGATCGGCGTGGTGGAGCGCACCCTTCACCTCGACGAGCGCGCCCTCCACCACCGCCAGGGCCGACCTCGACTGCCTTGCGCTCGCGCTCGGCCAGCACCCGGCGGATGAGCGACCAGAGGTTCGTCTCGGCCCGGAAGTGCTCCTTGCGGTCGCCGGGCACCTCGACGCTCAGCACCACCCCCCAGCCGCGCAGCTCGGCGAGGCTCATGGAGAGGAGGCCGGTGGAGATCTCCAGGCGGTCGCACAGCTCGGGTGCGGCGAGCGGCCGCTCGGAGAGGAAGAGCACCGCCCAGATGCGGCCGAGCTGCCGGCGGAAGCCCCACAGCTCCATGAGCTCGCCCATGGCGTCGGCCACCGCCAGCTCGGCGCCGCGGAGCGAGTGAGCGGGAAATCGAGCAGGGGAGCGGGTGGGCTCGTTCACGGTGAGTTCAGGAGGAGAGGGCGAGGTCGAGAAGCGCCAGGGCGGCGAAGCCCACCGAGGCGAAGGCGTTGAAGGTGAAGAAGGCAGCGCCGATGCGCCCCGGGCGGAGCCTTCCCCGTGGTGCCACGTAAGCGTGCTCGGTGGCGAGCACGAGTCCGAGAAGGATGGCCGCGGCGAGCCAGCCCGGGCCGCGCCCGCCGAGCGCTCCGGCCGACACCAGCGCGGCGGCCGAGAGCGCGTGGAGCGCGCGGGCCCAGACGAGAGCACCGCCTACACCGAAGCGTGCGGGGATGGAGCGCAGCCGGGCCCCCCGGTCGAAGGCGAGGTCCTGCAGGCTATAGAGAACGTCGAAGCCGGCCACCCAGGCGCCCACCCCGAGGCCGAGCACCACCGCCGCGAGCGGCAGGCGCCCGGTGAGCGCGAGCGCCACGCCGATGGGTCCGAGCGCCTGGGCCAGCCCGAGCCAGAGGTGGACCGCCCAGGTGAAGCGCTTGGCGTAGGAGTACCCGAGGAGCACGCCCAGCACCGGAAGCGCGAGGAGCCCACAGAGTGGGCGAGAGGAGCCACGCGCTCGCCACGAAAGCGGCGGCGCTGCCGGCGAGGAGCGCCCAGGCCGCGCGGGGCGAGACCTCGCCGGTGACGAGCTCGCGCCGGGCGGTGCGCGGATTCGAGGCGTCGAAGGCGCGGTCGGCGAGCCGGTTCATGGCCATGGCCGCGGTGCGAGCCGCCACCACCGCCAGGAGGACCAGCGCCAGTCGGGAAAGGAGATGGCCGGCGGCGAGGTCGATGCCCGGGGCCACCAGCACCGCCGCGCTCACGGCGAAGGGCAGCGCGAAGAGCGCGTGCTCGAGCTTCACCAGCCGCGAGAGAGCCGCGGCGGTCGACGCGGGGCGATCTCGGGCGCGCTCTGCAGTGCCGAGGCCAGGAGGGGTGCTCATTCGCGGCGCTCCTCGAGGGCCGGGGGGGCGGGGTGGTCCGTTGCGCGCGCCGCGGATGGAGCGCGAGGCTGGGGCGCATCGGGCCGGTGCCGGGCGACCCAGCGGAGCGGCGCGCCCCGCTCGCCGCAGGCGTCGAGGAGCCAGCCGGCGACGTCGCCGGGCCGTTCGCCGTGGAGGTCGACCGCCAACACGCCGGGTGCGCTCCTCGGGGCGAGGCGGCCCACCGCCGGTGCTCCCACCGCAGGCCCGTTCCAGGCGAGCGGGAGCAGCGCGGCCGCTGCGACCTCCGGGAAGGCGGAGCGGAGCACGGCCAGCTCGGCGAGCGGGGAGAGCGAAGGGGAGGAGGCGAGCGAGTCGGTCCCCACGGCGAGGGGGATGCGAGCCTTCAGCAGGGCGGGGAGGTCGGGGAGCCGTCCGCCCAGGTGCAGGTTGGAGCGCGGGCAGAGCACCACCGTGGCGCCCGAGCGCGAGAGCTCCTCCCGGTCGGCCTCGTCCAGATCGACCGCGTGCACCACCAGGGTGCGCGGCGAGAGGTACGGCGCCGCCACCGCCACCGCCGAGCGCCCCAGGGGCGCGTCGAGCGGGGGGCCGAGCGACCTCGCCAGCTCGGCGAAAGGTCCTGACGCCGCCGCGCAGAAGGCGCGCTCGCCGGGGTCCTCGGCGAGGTGCACCGAGGCTGGCCCGGCGCGGAGCAGCGTGGCGAGCACCGATGGGCGCGTCGAGTAGACCGCGTGGGGGGAGAGCGCGATGGCGAGGCCGCCGGCCGGCCGGGCGAGCTTCACGAGGCGCTCGGCCCGGGAGAGGGCCGTCGCGATGCGCTCCGCCGAGCGGCCGAAGACCTCCAGGAACAGCGTGCCGGAGAACCCCCGCGCTCCGAGGAGGGGCAGGGCCACGAGCGTGTTCGTCACCTCGCCCACCGCCGCCACGCCCGCACCCTCGAGCGTCTCCACCGCCGCCGAGAGCGCTTCGCCCGGTTCGGGCCGCCGGGCGCGCTCGGCGACGAGCCGCTCGATCCAGGGTACGAGGCCCTCGCCGCCCGGGACCGCGCCGGCGAGGTGCGACAGCTCGAGGTGGGTGTGGGCGTTCACCAGCGCGGGCAGGAGCACGGCGTCGAGCCGCTCGCCCTCGCCGTAGTGAGCCTCCACCTCCGCCCGCTGGCCCACCGCCAGCAGGAGGTCACCCTGCAGGGCGATGGCACCGTCGGGGATGGCGCGCGCCTCCCCTCCGCCGCGGGCTCTCCCCACGAAGACGTGGGGCGCGCTCACCACCCGGACCGCCGCGGTCATCTCCCCGACCTGCCGGTGGCCGCGCGAGCGCGTCGGGCCCTCCGAGCGGTTCGGCGCCCGCGGCAGGCGGAAGGCCTCCGCGAGGACACTACGCCACCTCCCCCAGCCGGTCGTACCGCATGTTGCGCCGCACCGCCTTGAAGCCGGCGTCGCGGATGTGCCGCTCCACCTCGGCCGAGTCCATGCTGAAGGTGGTGCCCGCCGCCGAGACCACGTTCTCCTCGATCATCACCGAGCCGAAGTCGTTGCACCCCATGTGCAGGGCGGCCTGCGCCACCCCTCCGCCCATGGTGACCCATGAGGCCTGGAGGTTCGCCACGTTGTCGAGGGCGAGGCGCGAGAGGGCATTCACCCTGAGATAGGCGTGGGCGCCGTTCTCACCCGGCGTGAGCCGCGTGTTCTCGGGCTGGAAGGTCCAGCAGATGAACGCCGTGAAGCCGCCCGTCTCGTCCTGCAGCTCGCGCAGCCGGAGGAGGTGGGCCACCCGGTGGCGCGGCTCCTCGCCCACCCCGAACATGAGCGTGCCGGTGGAGCGGAGCCCCGCGCGATGGGCGGCGCGCATCACCGCCAGCCACTCGTCGGTGGAGCACTTGAGGGGGGCGATGCGGCGCCGCACCTCGTCGTCGAGCACCTCGGCGCCGCCGCCCGGGATGGAGTCTAGCCCGGCCTCGATGAGCCGGCGCAGGGTGGTCTCCAGGGAGAGCTCGCTCGTGCGGGCGATGTGCCAGATCTCCTCGGGGGAGAGGGCGTGCAGGTTGATGGAGGGCCAGCCGCTCTTCACCCATCGGAAGAGCTCCTCGTACCACTCCACCCCAAGGTCCGGGTGGAGGCCGCCCTGCAGGAGCAGCTCCACCCCGCCCAGCGCCACCGTCTCGTCGATCTTGGCGGCCATCTCGTCGCGAGAGAGGACGTAGGCCTCCCGGTGACCGCGCGGGCGGTAGAAGGCGCAGAAGTGGCAGGCAGTGGTGCAGACGTTGGTGTAGTTCACGTTTCGTGAAACGATGTAGCTCACCACGCCGTCGGGGTGCAGGGCGCGACGGCGCGCGTCGGCGGCGAGGCCCAGCTCGAGGAGCGGAGCCTCCCGGTCGAGCAGCTCGAGCTCGGCGGCGTCGAGGCGCTCGCCGTCGGCGCCCTTCTGCAGCGCCGAATCCAGCGAGCGGCCCCGCCAGGCCGGAGGAGCGCGCTCCCCCTCCCCCTGGGGGGAGGGGGCAGGGGGGTGGGGGGAATCGACGAAGCGGAGCGAGGTGGAGGGGCCGAGCCCGTGCTCCGCCACCCTGGCGAGGAAGGCCTCCAGGCCCTGGAGCTCGTAGGGGCCGAGGCCGTAGCGGATGCGCTGGGTGAGGTAGCGGCGGTACCGCTCCGGCTCGCCGCCGCGCTCGCGGGCGAAGGCCTGCGCCAGCTCGGTGCGCCGCCCCAGCCCCTCGCGGGCGGCGCGCGTCACCTCGGCCACGTCCCCGGGCGTGAGCACGCCCGGCCGCGCCGCCCAGAGCGCGTACACCATGGGCAGGCCCGAGAGGTGGGTCCACTCCCGCCCCAGGTCGAGCACGTGGTTCGCCGCGACGTCGAAGGCGCGGTCGCCGATGACGAGCGCCCCCTTGTGCCCCTTCGCCCCGGCGACGCCGTCAGAGGCCGGCATCTGCGTGAACCTGGGGTGGAACCCGCGCTCGGCCAGCACCAGCCGGGCGAGGAGCTGCGAGGTGCGCGAGGCGGTGTCGAGGAAGACCTCGTCCCAGACGGCCGGCGACTGCTCCCCGAGCAGGACCACCGTCGAGACCGGCCCGTCGGAGCCGATGGCGACGCCGGGAACGATCTCGTAGGCCTTGCCCAGGAGGGCGCCCACCGGCAGGAGCGCCAGCTCCACCTCGCCCTGCTCCAGCAAGGTGGCGCAGCGCGAGGGCTCGGCGAGCACGAGCTCGATGCGTTCCGAGCCCTCCAGGGCGGCGGTGAGGGGGCGGGCGTTCAGGAAGGAGACGGCGGCGGCGCGGAGCTTCGGCATGGCGTTCCTCGAGAGCGCGCTCAGGCGGCCACCGGGGTGGAGTGGACGCGCAGCACGCGGTAGAGGCTGTCGCGCTCCACCGGCACCCGCCGCGCCTCGCGGATGAGCCGGTGCAGCTCGCCCTCGGTGAGTGCCTGGGGCGTCGCCGCGCCGGCCATGTGGTAGATGCGCTCCTCCACCACCGTGCCGTCGAGGTCGTCCACGCCGAAGGAGAGGGCGGTCTGGGCGAGGCGCTCGCCCAGCATCACCCAGTAGGCCTTGAGGTGATCGAAGTTGTCGAGGAAGAGGCGGGCGGTGGCGAAGGTGCGAAGGCCGTCGATGCCGGTGGGCTTGGGGAAGGCCTTGCCCATCATGTTGTGCTCCGGGTGGAAGGCGAGCGGGATGAACACCTGGAAGCCTCCCGTCTCGTCCTGCAGCGCGCGCAGGCGCGCCATGTGGTCGACCCGCTCCTCCAGCCGCTCGATGTGCCCGTACAGCATGGTGGCGTTGGTCTTCATGCCCAGCCGGTGCGCGGTGCGGTGCACCTCCAGCCACTCATCGGCGGTCGCCTTGTCGTCGCAGATCTTCCGGCGCACCCGCGGCGCGAAGATCTCGGCGCCGCCGCCGGGCAGGGTCTCCACGCCTGCGTCGAGGAGCGCTCGCAGCACCTCCTCGTAGCTCATCCCGAACTTCCGGGCGAAGAAGTGGATCTCCACCGCGGTGTACCCCTTGATGCAGAGCTCCGGCCAGGCGGCGCGCAGGCGCCTTGGCACCTCCAGGTAGAACTCCCACGGAAGGTCGGGGTGGAGGCCGTTCACGATGTGCACCTCGGTGATGCCGAGGTGGCGCCGCGAGAGCACCTGCTCCACCGCCTGCGCGACGCTCATGGTGTACCCCTCGCTGGCCGGGCGGTCGTCGGGGCGGGCGAACGAGCAGAACTTGCACGAGGCGACGCACACGTTGGTGAAGTTGAGGTGGACGTTGCGGTTGTAGAAGGTCTGGTCGCCGTGCCGCTCCTCGCGGACGAAGTTGGCGAGCGCGCCCAGCGCGGCGAGGTCCTCCGAGCGGAGCAGCCGGAGCGCCTCCTCCTCGGTGAGCCGCTCGCGCGCCAGCACCCGGTCGCGGATGTCGCCGAGGTGGGCCTTCTCCAGGGCGCGGTGGGCGAGGGGGGAGAGCGTGGGCATGTCAGGTCGTCCGGGCTGGGCCGCCGCGGGGCTCGTCGTCGGGTGCGGCGGGTGATGCGTGGAGGGCCGCCTCGCCGGCCACCTCGTCGCGGCGGGCGAGCACCAGCCCGCAGACGCCGGGGAAGAGGGTGGCCCCGCGCACGGCGGTGAATCCCGCCCTGCGGCACGCCTCCTCGAACTCGGGCCGCGAGACGAAGCGCTCCATCGAGGCGACGAGGTAGCGGTAGGCCTCGGGGTCGGGCGAGAGGGCGCGGCCGAGGAGGGGCAGCGCCACCCGGTTGTACGCGCCATGAACGGCACGGGAGGCCGGCGAGGTGGAGCGGAAGAGCTCCAGGACGCCGAGGCGGCCGCCGGGGCGGAGCACCCGGCGGAGCTCGGCGAGGCCCGCCGGGAGCGACTCGAGGTTCCGCACCCCGAAGGCTACCGCGGCGGCGTCGAAGGTGGCCTCGGAGAAGGGGAGGGCGAGCGCGTCGCCCTGGGCAGCCGGAAGCCCGGTCTTGGCCGCGCCCCGAGCCAGCATCTCGCGCGCGAAGTCGACCCCCACCACCCGGAGGCGCGGCACCTGCCGGTGCGCCTCGGCGGCCACGTCCATGGTGCCGGCGCAGAGGTCGAGGAGCCGCTCGCCCGGGCCGAGCGCGAGGCCGGCCACCAGGCTGCGCCGCCAGCGCCCGTCGACCCGCAGGGTCATGACGCGGTTGAGGAGGTCGTAGCCGGGGGCGATGCGGTCGAACATGGCCCGCACCGCGCGCCCGCGTCCCACCTCTCCCGGCAAGGGAACGGGCGCGCTCATCCGCCCCCCTTCCGCGGGGGAACGCTGGCCGCGGGCGGCGCCGCGATGCGCGGGCGCCTCGGGGGAGGCGCCCCGGGCACGAGCGTCTCGTAGAGCGCGTCCATGCGCTGGAGGAGCGCCTCGGGGTGAACGCACGGTTCGGGCCACTCGCGACCACCCTCCTCGGCCCACTTGCGGGTGGCGTCGACGCCGATCTTGCCGCCCAGCGCGAAGAACTGCGCCGCGTGGTCGAGGACGTCGACCGGGCCGTCGACCACCACCAGGTCGCGCTTCGCGTCGACGTTGGCGAGCGCGCGCCAGGCGCACTGCGCGTGGTCCTGCACGTCGACGTCATCGTCGAAGACCACCAGCGTCTTGGTGCTCGACATCTGGCCCGAGCCCCACAGCCCGTGCATGAGCTTCTTCGCCTGCCCCGGGTACTCCTTGCGGATGGAGAGGAGGCACAGGTTGTGGAAGACGCCCTCGGCGGGGAAGGACATGTCCACCACCTCGGGGAAGATCATCTGCAGCATGGGCAGGAAGAGCCGCTCGGTGGCCTTGCCCAGCCACAGATCCTCCATGGGCGGCGGGCCGACCACGGTGGCCGGGTAGACGGCGTCGCCGCGGCGGGTGATGCGGGTCACGGTGAGCGCCGGGTAGTCGTCGGCGAGCGAGTAGTAGCCGGTGTGGTCGCCGAAGGGGCCTTCCCGCACGAGCGGCGCGGCCGGGTCGACGAAGCCCTCGAGGACGAGGTCGGCCTCGGCCGGCACCTCGAGGTCGCTGTCCAGGCACTTCACCAGCGGGACGCCCTCGCGCCGGAGGAAGCCGGCGAAGAGGTACTCGTCCACGCCGGGTGGAAGCGGCGCGGAGGCGGCGTAGGTGAGCGCAGGATCGCCGCCCAGCGCGATGGCCACCGGCATGCGCTCGCCGCGCCTCTTCCAGGCGCGGTAGTGGGCGGTGGCCGTCTTGTGGAGCTGCCAGTGCATGGCGAGCCGCCGCGGTCCGAGCACCTGCAGCCGGTAGATTCCCACGTTGCGGAGCCCCGTCTCCGGGTCGCGGGTGATCACCTGCGGCAGCGTGATGAAGGGCCCCCCGTCGTGGGGCCAGGTGGTGAGCACCGGGAGGGCGCCGAGGTCGGGCGTCTCCTCCACCACCTCCCGCACCGGGCCGTCCTTCACGTGCTTCGGCAGGAAGGCGGCGAGCTGGCCGAGTCGTGGGAGCATCTTCAGCCGCTCCCAGAGCCCGGTGGGCGGCGCGAGGTGGAGCAGCTCGCGCAGGCGGGTGGCCGGCTCCTCGAGGTCGTCGCAGGAGAGCGCCCAGGCGGTGCGGCGCCGGGTGCCGAAGAGGTTCATGGCCACCGGCAGCGCGGGCGCGCGCCCCTCGGCGCCGGCGCGCGGCCGCTCGAAGAGAAGGGCCGGCCCCTCCTGCTTCGCCGCGCGGTCGGCCAGGGCCGCCATCTCCAGCTCGAGGGCCACCGGCTCCGCGACGCGCAAGAGCTCGCCCGCCCCGAGGAGCCGCTCCAGGAAGCCGCGCAGCGACCGGTAGGCCATGGCGCTCCTCTACTCCCCCGCGCCGCTTGTTTCAACGATCGTTGAAATGATACGAACCTCGGACATGCCCTCCTCCCCGCCCGCCGCGACCCGGACCATCCGCATCGCGCACTCTCCCGACTCGGACGACGCCTTCATGTTCTACGGCCTCGCCTCGGGCGCGGTGCGGGCCGAGGGCCTCGCCTTCGTCCACGAGCTGCACGACATCGAGACGCTCAACCAGGCGGCGCTGGAGGGGCGCTACGAGCTCACCGCCCTGTCGGTGCACGCCTTCGCCTACCTTCACGAAAAGTATGAGCTCATGAGCGCCGGGGCCTCCATGGGCGACGGCTACGGGCCCACGGTGGTGGTGGCCGAGGCATCGAAGGTCCGGCGCCTCGAGGAGCTCTCCGGCGAGCGCATCGCCATCCCCGGCAAGTGGACCAGCGCGGCCCTGGCGCTCGCGCTCAGGCTCCCGGAGCACCGGCCGGTGGTGATGGACTTCAAGGCCGTGGGCGAGGCGGCGAAGCGGGGCGAGGTGGCCGCCGGCCTGGTCATCCACGAGGGGCAGCTCACCGCCGGTGAAGAGGGCCTGCGGGTGATCGAGGACCTCGGCGCGAGCTGGAAAGCGCGTACCGGGCTGCCACTGCCCCTCGGGATGAACGCAATGCGGCGCGACCTGCCGCCCGAGCTCAAGGCCACGCTGTCGCGGGTACTCGCCGAGAGCGTCGCCTACGGGCTCGACCACCGGGAGGAGGCGCTCGACCACGCCATGACCTACGCCCGTGGGCTGGAACGCTCGCGCGCCGATACCTTCGTGGGCATGTACGTGAACGCGTGGACGCGCGACCTCGGCGCCGATGGAAGGCGCGCGGTGGAGCTCTTCCTGGGGGAGGCGGCCGCGAAGGGGCTCATCCCCCCGATTCCGCCGCCGTTCAGCTGATGGGGGTGCTGCCCGTCCCGGAGGTCGTCACCCGCGGCTCATGCCGAGCAGGCGCCGGAGCCACGCGAAGAATCCGCCGGCCGCAGCGGATGCAGCCGTCGGCGGCGCGGTCGGTGGGGAGGGGTCCGGGGCGGCCGGCAGGGACGGTGCCGCGGGCGGGGCGTGCCGCGCGAGGCCTGGCGAGGGCTCGGGCAGCTCGTGCCCGGCGGTCACCAGCGCCCGCGCGGCCGCCTCCCCTTCATCCGCCTGCGCGCCCAGGCCCGGGGCCCGCTCGCTGCGCGGCGCGCCGGCCGAGAAGGTCGAGCGCACGGCGCGGCCCGAGCCGAGGTCGCGCGCCGTCACCTCCAGCAGGCACTCCGCGCCGAGCTCGAAGGTGACGCCCACCCGCACGGCGCCCTTCGGCGCCGCGGGCAGCCCGGTGAGCTGCACCTCGCCGAGCAGTTCGCACGCCTCGGCGCGTTCGCCGTCGCCCTGCACCACGGTGAGCTCGAACGAGGTCTGGCCATCGCGCGCGGTGGCGAGCGCGTACGCCTTGCGCGAGGGGAGGGCGGTGTTGCGCGCGAAGACGGTCCGCACTCGCCCGTCGGGCATGGCCACACCGATGGCCATGGGGAGGACGTCGATGAGCACCACGCCCTCGGACGTGCTGAGCGTGTGGGCGAGGAGCGCCGCGCCGATGGCCACCGCCTCGTCCGGGTGGACGGCGCGCGAGGGCGCCCGCCCGAGGAAGGCCTGAAGCTCGCGCTGCACGAGAGGCATGCGCGACTGCCCGCCGACGAGCAGGAGCTCGTCGAGGTCGGCGGGGGTGAGCCCCTTCGCCTCCAGCACCTGCCGGCACACCTCCACCGTCCGCGCCACCAGCGGCCGCACCAGGTCCTCCACCTCGTCGCGGGTGAGGGTGGTGTCGAGCGCCACCGGCTGGCCGCCGACGAGCGCCAGGAAGGGGAGCTGGATACGCTGATCCTGCCGCTCGGAGAGGGCGCACTTGGCGCGCTCGGCGGCGTCGACCAGTCGCGAGTAGGCCACCCGGTCGCCGTCGAACGGGCGCCCCACCTGCTCCTCGTACCGCTCGAGCAGGCGCGCCACGATGCGCTGGTCGAAGTCGACGCCGCCGAGGAAGGTGTCACCGCCGGTGGAGACCACCTCGTAGACCGCGTCCTGCAGCTCGAGCACCGAGGCGTCGAAGGTGCCGCCGCCCAGGTCGTACACCAGCACCCGCTGGCGCACGTGCCGCCCGTAGGCGTAGGCGAGCGCGGCCGCGGTGGGCTCGTTGAGGATGCGCTCCACCACCAGCCCGGCCAGCGCGCCGGCCCGCCGCACCGCCTCGCGCTGCCGCTCGTTGTAGTAGGCCGGGACGGTGATGACGGCGCGGTTCACCTCCTCGCCGAGGTGCTCCTGCGCCACCCCCTTCACCTCGCGCAGGACGAGCGCCGACACCTGCTCCAGCGAGACCACCTGCCCCTGGAGCTCCACCGCCGCCATGGCGTCGGGCCCCTCGACGATGGGGTAGGGGAAGGCGCCGCGCAGCTCCTGCACCCTCCGCGAGTCGAACCTGCGGCCCACCAGCCTCTTCGCGCCGTACACGGTCTCCACCGGCGAGGAGAGGAGCTGGGCGCGCGCCAGGTGGCCCACCACCAGCTTGCGGCGGGAATTGAGCCCCACCACCGAGGGCACGGTGTTGTAGCCTCCGCGCGAGGGGATGACGTAGGGCTTGCCGTCCTTCACCAGCGCCGCGCAGGAGTTGGTGGTGCCGAGGTCGATGCCGAGGATCTGCTTCGAGGGGGGGGCCGGCGGGATGGCGACCGCGGGCAGCCCCAGCTCGAAGGGCTGAGCTCCCCGCGCGACCGTGGGCAGCGCGTGGGGCGCGTCGAGCCTGGCCTGGGCGGGCGAGCGCCCCGCCGGCGGCGGCGAATCCGCGGCCCCTCCGCCGCCCCCCGGCTCGTCGTTCACCCCCCCAGTATCGACGGGGGCCTATCGCTTCGACAAGCGCGACCTGTCCTCCGGGTGCCAGCGGCGCGGAGGGCGCTCCCGCGCGGCGCGAGGGGGCGGGGACCGGCCTGTTGACCCCTCCTGGCCCGGACGCTAAATGTGCGCATGCTCGACCCCGCTGAGCTGCGAGAGGCGCTCACCTTCGACGACGTTCTCCTCCTCCCCGGAGAGAGCGACGTGGTCCCCAAGGCCGCGGAGACGGCCACCCGCCTCACCCGCAACATCCAGCTCAACATCCCCATCGTCTCGGCCGCCATGGACACCGTCACCGAGGCGCGCATGGCCATCGCCATGGCGGCGGCGGGCGGCCTCGGCTTCATCCACAAGAACCTCTCCGTCGAGGCGCAGGCGGCCGAGGTGGCCAAGGTGAAGCGCTACGAGTCGGCGGTGGTGGCCGAGCCGGTCACCATCGAGCCGGAGGCGAAGCTCGGCGCAGGCGCTGGCGCTCATGCGCGAGCACGGCATCAGCGGCATGCCGGTGACGCAGCGGGGCCGGCTGGTGGGCATCCTCACCAACCGCGACCTCCGCTTCGAGAAGAACCTCGACCAGCGCGTCGAGGACGTGATGACGAAGAAGCTCGTCACGGCCCGCGAAGGCGTCACCATCGAGGAGGCGAAGGAGCTCCTGCACCGCCACCGCATCGAGAAGCTCCTGGTGGTGAACGAGGCCTACGAGCTGCGCGGGCTCATCACCATCAAGGACATCGAGAAGATCCAGCAGCACCCCCACGCCGCCAAGGACGGGCTCGGCCGCCTGCTCTGCGGCGCGGCGGTGGGCGTCGGCCCGGACCGCGAGGCGCGGGTCGCGGCGCTGCTCAAGGCGGGCGTCGACGTCATCGTCATCGACACGGCGCACGGCCACTCGAAGGGCGTGATCGACGCGGTGCGCGCCACCAAGGCCGACTTCAAGAACGTCGAGCTGGTGGCCGGCAACGTGGCCACCGCCGAGGCCGCCGACGCGCTGTGCCGGGCGGGGGTCGACGCGGTGAAGGTGGGCATCGGCCCGGGCTCCATCTGCACCACCCGCGTGGTGGCCGGCGTCGGCGTGCCGCAGATCACCGCCATCGACGACTGCGCGCGGGCCGCCGACAGGCACGGCGTCCCCGTCATCGCCGACGGCGGCGTCAAGTTCTCGGGCGACGTCGCCAAGGCGCTCGCCGCGGGGGCCGCCAGCGTGATGATCGGCTCGCTCCTCGCCGGCACCGAGGAGGCCCCGGGCGACGTGATCCTGTACCAGGGCCGCAGCTACAAGAGCTACCGCGGCATGGGCTCGATCGGCGCCATGAAGGAGGGCTCGCAGCGACCGCTACTTCCAGGGCGACGTCGCCGAGGCCGACAAGCTGGTGCCGGAGGGGATCGAGGGGCGGGTGCCGTACAAGGGCAGCGTCCACGATGAACCTCTTCCAGCTGGTGGGCGGGCTGCGCAGCGGCATGGGCTACGTGGGCTGCCCACACCATCGCCGAGCTGCGCGAGAAGGCGCGGTTCATCCGCATCAGCGGCGCGGGCCTGCGCGAGAGCCACGTGCACGACGTCATCATCGAGAAGGAAGCGCCCAACTACCGGGTGGATTGATCGCCGTCGCCGGTTCGTCACGGTGCGTGAAGCGCGGCGCCGCCTCCCGGCCACCGGGCGAGCAGGCCGGCGGCCGGGTCGACATGCTGGCTCTCGAAACACCGCTCACCCAGGACACACCCTTGGACCTCCACGCAGAGAAGCTCCTCATCCTCGACTTCGGCGTCGCAGTACACGCAGCTCATCGCCCGGCGGCTGCGCGAGCTGGGCGTCTACTGCGAGATCCATCCCTGCACCATGAGTGCCGAGGACATCCGCGCCTTCGCCCCGCGCGGCGTCGTGCTCTCCGGCGGCCCGGCCATCGGTGCTCACGCCGGGCAGCCCGCGCTGCCGACCCTGCCGTCTTCGAGCTCGCCGTGCCGGTGCTCGGCATCTGCTACGGGCTGCAGCTCATGGCGCACGAGCTGGGCGGCCGGGTGGAGCAGCCGCACCACCGAGAGTACGGCCCGGCCAAGGTGGCGGTGAACGCGGCCTCGCCGCTCTTCCAGGGGCTCCCCGCGGAGCTCGACGTGTGGATGAGCCACGGCGACCGCGTCGAGTCGCTGCCTCCCGGCTTCGAGCCGGTGGCCTCGACCCCGTCCGCCCCGTTCGCCGCCATGGAGAACCGCGCGAAGCGCTTCTTCGCGGTGCAGTTCCACCCCGAGGTGGTGCACACGCCGCGCGGCCGCGAGGTGCTCGGGAACTTCGCGCTCGGGGTGTGCGGCCTGCCCTGGCACCTGGTCGATGCGCGCCTACGCCGAGGTGGCGGTGGAGGGCATCCGCGCCCAGGTGAAGGACGGCCACGTCATCTGCGCCCTCTCCGGCGGCGTCGACTCGGCCGTGGCCGCCCTGCTCGTCCACCGCGCCATCGGCGACCGGCTGCGCTGCATCTTCGTGGACAACGGCGTGCTCCGGCAGGGCGAGCGCGAACAGGTGGAGGAGGTCTTCGGCCGCATGTTCCACCTCCCGCTCGTCACCGTCGACGCGCGGGCGCGCTTCCTCGCGCGGCTCGCCGGCGTGACCGACCCGGAGACGAAGCGCAAGCGATCATCGGCCGCGAGTTCATCGCCGTCTTCGAGGAGGAGGTGGAGCGCCTCGCCGCGAGCGGGGAGCGCGCCGGTTCCTGGTGCAGGGCACCCTCTACCCCGACGTCATCGAGTCGGTCTCCTTCAAGGGGCCGAGCGCCACCATCAAGAGCCACCACAACGTGGGCGGGCTTCCGGAGGTGATGAAGCTCGGGCTCGTGGAGCCGTTGCGCGAGCTCTTCAAGGACGAGGTGCGGCGGCTCGGGCGCGAGCTCGGGCTGCCCGAGGCCTCGGTGAACCGCCAGCCCTTCCCCGGGCCGGGCCTCGCCATCCGGGTGCTGGGCGAGGTGACCGAGGAGCGGCTCGCCCTGCTGCGCAGGGCCGACGCCATCGTGCAGGAGGAGGTGAAGCTGGCCGGGCTTCTACGACCGGATCTGGCAGGCCTTCGCCGTGCTCCTGCCGGTGCAGAGCGTGGGCGTCATGGGCGACGAGCGCACCTACGAGGCCACCTGCGCCATCCGCGCGGTGGAGTCGACCGACGGCATGACCGGCGACTGGGTGCGCTTCCCTTACGAGCTGCTGGCCCGCATGTCCTCGCGCATCATCAACGAGGTCCGCGGCGTCAACCGGGTGGTCTACGACATCTCGTCGAAGCCGCCGGCCACCATCGAGTGGGAGTAGGGGTGATAAGGGAATCTCTTTGATCAATGACTTGCGAAGCTCGTCAATGTTTTGGAAGTTGTCCTGAACGAGTCCGTGAACGAGTCCGGGCTCGTTGATTCACATGGACTTTGCGCGCCCTCTACCGCTGGGTGCGAATCTGCTTTGACGGTATTCGCGACGGTACTGTCGCCACACGAGTTGCCCAGTGACCCTCGTACCGTCCCGTCACTGGCGCTTCATTGCCGACTGCGGCATCTCTGACGAAGTGCTGATCCAATTGGACTGTCTCGCGTTTACCCGAAGATGCTGCAGGAAATATCGGAGGCAGCACAGTCGCTCTCGCCAATCTTCGACACCGTGACGAAGCCGGTCAAAGTGGGGGTGACGCTCACCCGGGAGTGACCCGCCGCGCCGCCCAACCGCGCGAGTCCCGTGCGTCCGACGCCGAGGATCGCGGGCGATGGCGCAGTCCCGCCGCGACGGGACTGCGCCTGACCTGAGACGGGCTTTGCTGCGCCGAGCCGCGATCGCCAACCTATCCGATTCGCCGGTCGCCCATGCGTGACACGCCGCGGCTGACGCCACGCCGCCATCGCCCGGGCAGGTCACGGCCCCGGGAGGCAATGACCCCCGATGCCGCTCATGCCTGCAAACGCGCCGCCGACGACGCAGACGCGCGGCACGCTCTTCGGTACGTCGCCGGTGGAACGCCGAAGGCGCGGCGGAATGCGCGGTTGAATGCCGCTCCGGACCCATAGCCCACCTCGGTTGCGACCTGCTGCACCGTGCGCGGCGTCGTCTCGAGCGCCCGTGCTGCGAGCTGCATGCGCCAGCGCTTCAGATAAGTCATCGGCGGCGTGCCGAGAAAACGCGCGAAGCGCTCGCCGAGCACCGAGCGCGACGTGCCGATTTCGCTCGCGAGCTCGTCCAGCGACCAGGACCTCGCGGCATCGCCATGCAGCAGCGCGAGAGCACCGCCGACGACCGGATCGCGGGCACCGGCGAGCCAGCCGCTCTCTCCATCGGGAAGGTCTCGCGCGTACCGGCGCAGCGCCTCGACAAACATCGCTTCGGCCATCTTCGAGAGCAGTGCGCCGGTCCCGGGGCGAGTCGATTCGGCTTCGCTCGTCAGCAGCTGCACCGTGCGCTCGAGCCATGCTCCTGTGGGATCGCTGCGCAGGTTGAGCTTGAACACCGGCGGAAGTCCGGCGAGGAACGAGGAATCGGCGTGGCGGTCGCAGCCGAAGAAGCCGCAGGAGATGCGGGTCAGCGCGCCCCCGCCGCCGATTCGGACAGTGCGCGCCGGTCCGCGCACCGCGCGATCAAGGCCCGCGCCGGCATCGACGAAACGTTCGGGCGATCCCCGCGAGACCGCGTGCGCGTGACCGTGCGGCAGCACGACGATGTCGCCGGCCCGCGCCGGCACGTCGCGCTCGCCGCCCACGCGTACCAGCGCCTCGCCCTCGGTCACGACATGGAAGTTCACCATGCGCTCGGTACCGGGCGACAGGACCCCCGCCGCCTGAGAAAACTCGGGCACCGTGAACCCCCACGGCGCCGTGCATTCGACCTGAAAGAAGAACGCGCCGGTCATGTGGACGGCGCCGAGCGCCTGCGAGAGTGCGTCCATCGCCCGATCATGCACCGATGCCTGTTCCCGCTGCGGCAGAACGGCAAAGAATCGCGGCGATCTGGCCAAGGACATGCAAGCTGGCCAAGGATAGGAGGAGTCGAGGCAATCGCCACCAAACAAGCACGAGGGCACCGCGATGAACGCGATCCAGCTTCATGACGTACGCCTGGCCTACACGCTGCACGGGCGCGGCGCACCACTGATCCTCGTCCACGGCTCCAACAGCGACTACCGCACTTGGACCCCTGTCGCCAACTCGCTCGCGCAGCGCTTCACCGTCGTCGCGTACAGCCGACGCTGGCACTGGCCGAACGAGCCGATCGCCGCGGGGGTCGACTACTCGATGCACCAACATGTGCTCGACCTCGAGGAGCTCATCAATGCGCTCGGCCTGGGGCCGGCGCATCTCGTCGGCCACTCCTATGGGGCGCTTGTCTGCCTGCTGGTCGCCATGCGCAGTCCGCGACCCGTGCGCTCGCTCGTGCTTGCCGAGCCACCGGCCATCACGCTGTTCACCAGCAGCACACCGACCCCTGCCGAGATGGTCAAGCTCTTCCTGACCCGGCCCCGGACAGCGTTCGCCATTGCGAAATTCGGCGCTACGGGGATGGCGCCGGCTATCGCGGCGTTCAGGCGGGGCGACCCGGATGCAGCGATTAGGAAGTTCGGCCCCGCCGTCCTCGGCCGCAAGGCCTTTGCCCGGCTCTCGACCGAGCGACTTGGGCAGGTTCGCGCCAATACCATTGCCGCCGAGCTTCTGGGAACGGGATTCGCTCCCCTCGACGATGCTCGCTTGCGCGCGCTCTGCATGCCGACACTGCTGCTGCGCGGGCAGAACAGTCCGCAGCTGTTCCATCGCCTCATCGACCGGCTGGCGCGACTGGTCCCTCATGCTCGAAGCGAAAGCATCGCCGGCGCATCCCACATCGTTCACGAGGACAAGCCAGACGCCTGGCTCGCGGCAGTACTGCCATTCCTGGCCCGAGAATGGAAAGAAATCAACCGTCGCGTCTCGGGCGCTGGAGCTCCCGTCAGCGAGACCACCGGACGCGGGGGGTAGAGGGGGCGAGGCATGATGGGCTCGGTCTCGAAGTCGAAGCCGCGAAGAAGCCGCACCCGGCGGCCAAGGTTGTCGCGTTGCCGAGAGCGCCACGGCACGCCTCGAGCGACGTCGCGCTCGCGGCGATCCGCGAAGTCATCGAGGCCGAGCCGGCCTGGGGCGTGCGGGCGCTCCCTCGGGTATTGATCATGAGTGGGAGTAGCGGCGCGGCTGCCCACCTCTGCCGACAGCCGCACCCGCTTCGGCACATAAGCGCCCACGATTGCAGGGGAAATTCGCCTCGGGGCCCCTCCCGATCTCCCTTGTTCAAGGTATATTCGCGCGCGGAGGTCCGATGCTTCGTCACTCGACCAGTGGACTTGGAATGGCCGCGCTCGCCGCCCTGCTCGCCGCGGGGGCGGGGTGCCAGAGCTACAACTTCAACCCGGTGGGCCAGTGCATCATCCAGGCTGGCTCGAAGCGCCTCACCGTGGCCGGCACCACGGTGGCCGACATCCTCTTCGTGGTCGACGACTCCGGCTCGATGCAGGCGGAGCAGGCGCGGCTCGCCTCGAACTTCGGCGCCTTCATCCAGGTGCTGGCCGACGAGCAGCGGGCGCGGGCGCTCAACGGTCAGGAGCCGTTCGAGTTCCACGTGGCCATCACCACCTCCTCGGTCTTCGAGGCGTGGTCGGCGACGCCCCCGGTGCCGCTCTGCAGCGGGACGGCGAATCCCACCTGCCGCATCCCCGCCTCGCACTACTCGAACGCGGTGAGCGAGCTCGCCTGCGCGACGGACCAGGTCGGCGCCGCCTGCGAGGACGTGGTCCGCAACTACTTCTTCCCGGCCGACCCGGAGCAGGCGGCGCAGTTCTGTGGCAACACGGGCGTCGGCGTCTCGGGCGCCCCGCTCCCCGCGGGCGACTTCGTCGCCGCCTCGGGCAACCCGCGCGTGCTCCACTTCGGGAAGGAGCTCGGCTGGGCGAGCTGGGGCACCGCGAACCAGGATCCGGCGCTCACCGCGCTCGCCGAGCAGTTCAAGCAGAACATCAACGTCGGAACCTGCGGCTCGGGCATGGAGCAGCCCCTGGAGGGCGGACGCCTGGCGGTGAAGAAGGCGCTGCGGCAGGAGGGGCTCTCGCAGAACGGGGTCGCCAGCAGCGAGTGGCCGCACCCCGGGTCGAAGCTGGTGGTGGTGTGGGTGGGCGACGAGGACGACTGCTCCAGCCCGAACGCCCCCACCCGAGCCCTCGCCTTCGGCGACAGCGCCCCCGGCGCCGACGTGTGCGTGAAGGATGCCCAGAAGACGACCGGCCAGAAGCTCTTCCCGGTGGAGGAGTACGCCGCCTACTTCACCAGCCAGGGGCGCCCGTTCAGTGCCGCCTTCGTCTACTCGGCCGACCCGGCGAGCTGCGCGCCCGACGCCAGCGGCAACGTGGTGTGCCGCCCGGGGACCTGTGACTGCCAGTGCCCCGCCTCCTGTGCCGGGGGCTGCGGCACCAGCGCCGCTTTCCAGGGCGACTGCCGGATTCCGCCCGACTGCTCGGGAAAGGTGCCCTTCATCACCCGGAACGACGGTACGGCGGTGGGCTCGCGCCTCTCGCTGCTCTCCGCGGCGCTGCGGAGTGCCGGCTCCACCACCTACGAGGCCTCGGTGTGCGAGGCCAACTGGTCGAACACCCTCGGGCACATCGCACAGCTCGTGAAGCCGCCGCCCGGCCTCACCCTGCCGACCCCGCCCGCCACCAGCGAGGTGACCGTCCTCCGCATCGAGAGCACCGACGGCAAGACGGCGCGCTACTGCAGCGGCCCCGGCACCGCCGCCGACTGGCACTTCATCGACTGCACGACGGGCGCCCCGAGTGGCGCGGAGGGCAAGACCGCCACCCTCTGCCTCGTCATCAACCACGACACGGGCAAGTGCGAGGCGAACACGGGCGAGACCTACATCGCGCAGTACCTCGGCCGGGTGCCGGCCGGGGGCTGCCGGGCGGCGTCGGATTGCACCTCCGCGCTCGGGGGGAAAGACGCCGACTGGCAGTGCCTCATCGCCGGCACCGACACGGTCGGAACGTGCATCTGCGCCTCTCCAGGCACGCCCTGATTCGCCAGCTCGAGCTTACTCGGCCACTTCCGCCACGAGGCGGGCCACTACTCCTGGCTCCGGCTGGTGAGCGGTTCGGCCTGGCTCGAGCCGTGCCGAGCGCTCTTCGGCGACGAGCGCGAGGACTACGGGGAGGCGCTCCGCCACCACTACGAGCAGGGCCCGACCCAGATTGCCGTCTGGGCGCGGTCCTCGCCCTGCCGCCCCGGACCGGACCGGGCCGCTGATGCGGCGGAAGATTGGCTCGGGAGGGTGCCCCCTTCGCTCGGGGTGGCACTTCGTTCCGGTTTCACCTACCGTCGGCGTGAGTGGACCTCGCCCTTCCATCGTTTGCCGCGGTCGCGCTGGTTGCGACCGCGGCGCTCCCCTTTCGGGCGGTCTCGGAGGAAGACATGGCCGAGCGCGCTGCGCCAGGGCGCGATCTTCCGGCACTTCTCGCCGGCGTGGACCAGGCGTGGAAGGTGCGCGACCAGCCGGGCCGGCTGGAGTCCGTGCGCCGCGACCTGGAGGCGGCGCAGGCGCTCGCTCCGGACGACTTCGGCGTACTGTGGCGGCTCGCGCAGCTCCACTTCTGGGTGAGCGACGATCCCGCACTTCCCGACGTGGAGAAGAGCAGGGTGGGCAAGCTCGCCTGGGAGCTCGCCGACCGCGCCGCGGCGGCCAACCCGGCGCGCCCCGAGGGGTGGTTCTTCGCGGCCGGCGGCGTCGGCAACTACGCGCTGGGCCTCGGTATCGTAAAGGCGCTCGCACAGGGCGTGGAGGGAAAGTTCAAGGAACGGCTCACTCGCGCCGAGCGGGCCGACCGGCGCTTCTTCGCGGGTGGGGTGTACGTGGCCTGGGGGCGCTTCTTCTTCAAGCTCCCCTGGCCCAAGTACGACCCGAAGAAGAGCGAGGCGGCGCTGCGGATGGCCCTCACGGTGAACCCCGAGAATGTGAGGGCACGCCTCTTCCTCGCGGAGCTATACGAGAAGGAAGGTGACTCGAAGGAGGCGCGGCGGATCCTCGAGGAGGCAGCCGCCCACGAGCCCGGCGGGAGCGGCTCCTACGACGCACCCGAGGAACGGCGCGCGCTGGCGCTCGTGCAGCAGAGGCTGACTTCGATGAAGCGCTAATTCGATCGATCGACAGGGAGGCAGCATGATCGCGCGCGAGGAGCTGAAGCGGGGGCCCGTCACCACGCGGAGCCTGGTGGAGGTCTTCGAGACGGCGGCGGCCCGCCTCAAGGACAAGGCTGCCACGCGGCAGAAGCGCGAGGGGGTCTGGGTCGACATGAGCTGGGCCGAGCTGGCCCGACGCGCGCGAGACATCTCCGACGGGCTCGCCTCCCTCGGCGTGGAGAAGGGCGACCGGGTGGCCATCCTGGGCGAATCGACCACCGAGTGGATCCTGGCCGACCTGGGGGTGATGGGCGCCGCCGCCGTGAGCGTCCCCATCTACCAGTCGAACCTTCCCCACGAGATCCAGTTCATCCTGGCCAACGCGGGAGCGCGTTTCATCTTCGTCGATGGCGAGGCGCAGGCGGCGAAGATCCGATTGGTCCGCGAGAAGCTCCCCGAGCTCCAGGGCGTCATCCGGTTCACCGGCGCCCCCGCCAGCTCGGACGAGCGGACCCTGGCCGAGCTCGAGCGGGTGGGGGCGGCCTGGCGCGCCACCAACCCGACCGCGCACGAGGAGCGGTGCTCGAGCCTCTCGCTCGAGGAACCGGCCACCTTCCTCTACACCTCCGGCACCACCGGCAACCCCAAGGGCGTGGTGCTCACCCATGGCAACTGGGTGTACGAGGCCGACGCGGTGGGGGAGATCGACCTCGTCCGGGCCGAGGATCTGGTGCTCATGTTCCTGCCGATGGCCCACTCGTTCGCCAAGGTCATCGAGGCGGTCTGGTTTCGCTGCGGCGCCACCGTCGCCTTCGTCGAATCGATCGAGAAGCTCGTGGACAACGCCGGGGAGGTGCGGCCCACGGTGATCCCCTCGGTGCCGCGCATCTTCGAGAAGGCTTACAACGCGGTGCTCTCCAAGGGCCTCGCCACGCCGGGCCTCAAGGGGCACCTCTTCAGGTGGACCATCGAGGGGCTCGAGGCGTGGCTCGACGCGCGCGAGGCGGGGAAGCCGCCACCGGGCGGTGCGTCGGCCCTGACCTTCGCCATCGGCAAGCGCCTCGTGCTCCCCAAGGTGAGCGCTGCCTTGAAGGGGCGCTTCGGTGGTCGCATGCGGCTCTTCGTCTCCGGGGGCGCCCCGCTCTCTCCCAAGATCGCCTGGTTCTTCAGCCTGCTCGGCCTGGAGATCCTGGAGGGCTACGGGCTCACCGAGACCGCGGCCGGGACCTTCGTCAATCGCCCGGGGAAGGCCAGGATCGGCACGGTGGGGCCCCCCGTGCCCGGGACCGAGGTGCGCATCGCCGAGGACGGCGAGATCCTGGTGCGCGGCCCGGGCGTCATGCAGGGCTACTACAAGAACTCCGGGGCCACGGCCGAGGCGATGAAGGACGGCTGGTTCTGCACCGGCGACATCGGCGAGGTCGACACCGATGGCTACCTCAAGATCACCGACCGCAAGAAGGACATCATCGTCACCGCCGGTGGAAAGAACGTGGCGCCGCAGAATCTCGAGAACGAGCTCAAGACCGACCCCGTCATCTCCCAGGTGATGGTGCACGGCGACAAGCGGAAGTTCCTCTCCGCGCTCGTCACGCTCAACGAGGAGAACGTCCGCGCCTGGGCGAAGGAGAGCGGCGTCTCGCTCGGCGCCGCGCCGCACCAGGATCCGAAGGTGAGGGCCCGGGTGCAGGCGGCCATCGACGCGCTCAATGCCAAGCAGGCGGGCTACTCCACCATCAAGAAGTTCGCCATCCTCGATCACGACTTCACCCAGGAGTCGGGCGAGCTCACGCCGACGCTCAAGGTGAAGCGCAAGCACTGTACCCAGAAGTACAAGGCGGTGCTCGACGCATTCTATGTGGAGTGAACGGCCGGACAGGGCCAGGGAGCGTTTGGATGCCGGGTGAGGCGACGAGCGTGCGGGAGGTGTTCGAGCGGCACATGCCGGAGCGGCTGGCGGCAAAGCCGGACCTGGTGGTCAAGATCAACGCTCGGTACCAGTTCGACATCTCGGGGCCGGGGGGCGGGAGCTGGTCGGTGGACTGCACCGTTCCCGGCGGCGCCGTCGCCGAGGGTAAGAGCGAGCGGGCCGACTGCACCGTCACCTGCTCCGGCGCCGACTTCCTCGGCATCGTGCAGGGGAAGCTCGGCGCCGCCCATGGCCTTCATGACCGGCAAGCTCAAGCTGCAGGGCGACATGGGCCTCGCCATGAAGCTGCAGCAGATACTGTGAGGCTAGCTCAGCGAAGCTGAGCCTACGGCAAGCCCAGCGCAGTGAAGCCTGGCGCGCGCGGGCGGCTCGTGTGCTACATACGATCTTCACCAGACGCGGGAGCTCGGGGGGAACACCGGGCTGAGAGGACGGCTGTGCGCCGCCGACCGCACGAACCTGTCCGGGTAATGCCGGCGTAGGGAGGCGGGGCATGGCGCCGAGCTCGGAAGCGGTCGCGGCAAACGGCGCGGAGGCGCCGCTCACGCTGGAGCGGGCGCCGGCGCGCCCGCTGGGGCTCGCCGACCAGGCTTCACTCTGGGGCAATCTCGGGATCACCCTCACCATCCCGGTCGCCGCCGCGTTCGTGCTCCGGCCGAGCGCTGGCCTGCCGCCGCTCACGCTCGCCGCGGCCGTGGTGGCCGTGGCCGTGGGGTCGGTGCTCGGGACGCTCGTGCTCGCGCTTGCCGCCGTGCCGGGGGCCGAGACGGGCGCGCCCGCGATGGTGCTGCTCCGCGGCCTGCTCGGCTGGCGCGGCTCGTGGGCGCCGACCGTGCTCAACATCGCGCAGTGCGTGGGCTGGGCGGCGGTGGAGATCCTGGTCATCGCCGCAGGTGCATCGAAGCTCTTTCCGGCGGTGCCGCGCGGCCTGTTCGTGGCCGGCGCCGGCGTGCTCGCGACCGCCCTGGCGCTCCGGCCCCTCGGCTTCGTGCGCGAGCTGCGCCGGTATGCGGTGTGGCTCGTGCTCGCCGCCACCGCCTATCTGTTCCTCGAGGTGCTGCGTCGCGGCGTCCACCCGCCGCCCGGCGGCTCCTGGCTTCCCTTCTGGCTCGCGGTCGACGTGGTGGTGGCGCTGCCCATCTCCTGGGCGCCACTCGCGGCCGATTACGCGCGCCACTCGCGCCGCGCGCGGGACGCCTTCGGCGGCGCCCTCCTCGGCTTCGCCCCGGCCTCCATGGCTTACTTCCTCCTGGGCGTGCTCGCGGTCACCGCCATGCCGCAGGCCGGGAGCGATCCCGTCGGGGCGCTCCTCGCCCTGCCGGCCGGCGCGCTCGCCGTCGCCATCCTGGTCCTCGACGAGATTGACGAGGCGTTCGCGAACCTCTACTCGACCGCCCTCTCCGCCCAGAACCTGCGCCCCGCGCTCGACCGGCGCGCCGTGGTGGTCGCCGTCGGGGCCGTGGCGACGGCGCTCGCCTGGGCCACCGACATCACGCAGTACGAGAATTTCCTCTTCCTCATCGGCTCGGTGTTCATCCCGCTCTTCGCCACGCTCCTCGTGGACTACTTCCTCGTCCGGCGCGGGCGCTGGGACACGGGCCCGCTCGCTCCCGCGCGCCCGCTCATGCTGCTCCCCTGGGCGGCGGGCTTCGTGGCCTACCAGCTCCTCAACCCGGGCACAGTCCCCGGCTGGTCCTCGCTCTGGACCCGGGCCCAGGCCGCCCTCGGCTTCGCGCCGCCGGTCTGGCTGTCCGCCTCGCTGACGTCGTTCGCGGTCGCCGCGCTGGCCACGCTGGCGCTGTCGCTCAGGCCTTCACACCCTCGAACAGTGCCTCGATGTTGGCGGGCGGGATGTCCGGCAGGATCGCCTCGTGGCTCGGCGAGATGACGAGCCCGGTCGGGAAGAGCGACTTCAGTTCCTGGACCTTCCGGAAGACCTCCTTCGCCTCGCCCTGGACGAGGAGCTTCTGCGCATCGACCCCGCCGCAGAAGGCGACCTTGCCGGCGAAGTGCTGCGCCAGGTTCTTCGCCCCCATGTCGGCCGCGAGCGCCTGGATGGGGTGGATCACGTCGGCGCCCAGGTTGGCCAGATCCTCGATGATGGGGAAGATGGAGCCACACGAGTGGTGCACCACCGTGAGGCCGTAGCTCTTCGCCTGCTCGACGAGCTTGCGGGTGCCCGGGAAGACGTGCTCGCGGATGCTGCCCGGGTCGAGCATGAGCCCCGTCTGGCTGCCGAAGTCGTTGCCGATGAGCACGGCGTCGAGCTCGCCCCTGGTGGCCTCGTAGAAGATCTCGTTCGCCTGCAGGTAGAACTCGGTGATGCGGTCGATCACCGCCCGGAAGTACTCGGCGTTCGTGAGCATCACCGCGAGCGCCTCCTCCATGCCGAACGCCGAGCAGACGTCCTGGAAGTGCGCGCTCCAGAGGATCCCCATCCGCACGCGGTCGCTCGGCGCCTCCCGCGCCCTGCGGCGCGCCTCCTCCCGGTCCAGGTACTTCGCCGGGTCGGGCCAGGGGAAGCGCTCGACGTCGGCCGGGCTCGAGTAATCCTCGAAGAAGCCCGGGGCGGTGAGGGTGCGCTCGTCGGGCTTGTCGAGGTGGCTCACCTTGGCGAACTTGAAGGCACAGGCGATGTGGTTCGACGGCGGGTAGTTGTAAGGCACCTCTATCGGGTGGAGGTCGTCGTCGAGCCGCTCTCGCAGGGCGTCCATCGAGCCGACGCCGAAGTGGCGGAGGAGCGCCGGCTCCGCCGCGGGAACCGGCAACCCCAGCCACGCCGCCGGGCGGTCGACCGGCTGGTGGTGGATGGTGGCCTCGAAGCGTTCACGGTGGTCCATGGCTGGCCGCCTTTCTCTCGCCCGGCGATCTCCTCCGGGGCTCCCTGCCTTGCTTTGCGCTGCTCGAGCTCGATGTGCAGGCGCTCGCCTTCCCCGATGAGGCGCCGTGGCCTCCCAGGCGCTCGCCGCTCGAGGCCGGTCAACCTGCCAGCGCCTCGGCGCTCGCCTGGGCCCGGCCGAGGAGCTCCTCGCTGGGCACGCGGCTCGTGACGGCCGCGGTCATGAGCTCATCGACGACGTGGGCGACCTGCGCCAGCCGCGGGTGGCGCGGCAGCTCCCGCGCCCGCGCGTGGAGCTCCTCGAGCCGGTGGTAGAACGGCACCGTCCTGTTCACCTCGGGGTCACGCCAGGTGGAGAGGCGGGTACCGATGGCGCCCTCCAACGTGGTGAGCTTGTCCATGGGAGCGCTGGCACAGTGGCGGATGAAGCGCCAGGCGAGCTCCTTCTGCGTGGAGCCGCTCGCCACGCAGAGAAGCCAGTAGACGTTGAGCGAGACGCCTTGGCCGCCGGCCCGGGCGGGCAGGGGCGAGATGCCCACCCGCCCCCTCACGTGGCTCCCCTTCCAGCTCTCGGCCAGCGCGGCGAACCCGAACCAGTTCGCCATGAGGGCCACCTTCCCCTCGCAGAAGAGGAGGCCGCTCTTCACGCTGTCGAGCGTGCGCGGCTCCGGCACCATGGCGCCCTCGTCGGCGGCCAGGGCGCGCAGGAAGTCGAGCGCGGCGCACGCCTCGGGGGTGGCGAAGTTCGGCCGATCGCCGAGAAACGGCTCTCCGCCCCGCGTCCAGACGTGGATGCAGAAGTCGTAGAAGGTGTTGTGCCCGTCGGGGAAGAGCGCGAGGACGGTGCCGGACACACCCTCGGCGGGCGCGTGCAGCCGGCGCGCGGCCTGGTGAAAGCCTTCCCAGGTGGTGGGCACCGGCAAGCCGGCTCGCGCCAGAAGATCCGTTCGGTAGACGAGGCACTCCGGGCCGTCGTGGTACGGCATGCCCCAGAAGCCACCGGAAAAGCGCTGGAGGCCGGTGAGCGAAGGGCTCCACGCCTCCGGGAAGCCGGGGAGCGGGTCGCGCTGCTGATGGGGTTGCAGGTCTTCCAGGAGCCCCTGCGATTGAGACTCCCCCAGCCAGTCGGTGAAGAGGAGCGCGAGGTCCCACGAGCCGCTCGCCAGCTCCTTGCGTTCGAGGAGCGCGGCGTGGAGCGGGTTCACCTCCATGGGGACGAGCTCCAGGCGCACCTCCTCGCCGCTCGTGCGCGCGAAGTCGGCGGCCTGCCGGGCGAGGGCGCTCTCGAAGGGACCGAAGGCGCGCACGGCCATGCGGAGGGTGGCGCTCACGTCCGGCGCCCTCCACCTACCGTGTAGATGGCCGCCGCGGTGACCACCACCGTGCCCTCGATGACCCCCTGGTAGTTCGCGCCCAGGTTCAGGATGTTGAAGCCGTTCGTCAGCGTGAAGAGGAGCAGGGCGCCCACCAGCGTCTTCACCACGCTGCCGGCGCCGCCGTTGAGCGAGGTGCCGCCGAGGATGGCCGAGGCGATGACGGTGAGCTCGGCCCCCTGGAGCGCGGTGGGGTTGATGGCGCCGAGCCGGCTGCCGAAGAGAATGCCGCCGAAGCCGGCGGCCGCGCTGCAGAGCACGAACGCCGCGAGCTTGTAGCGCTTCACGTCGATGCCGGAGAGGCGCGCCGCCTCGGCATTGCCCCCCACCGCGTAAACGCGCCGCCCGACGGTGGTGAAGCGGAGCACGAACCAGATGACGAGCGTGATGCTGGCCATGTAGATGACCGGCTTCGCGACCGAGAGGGAGGTTCCCCCGAGCAGGGCGACGGCGATCACCGCCAACCCCCCCACGGCGGTGCCCAGGGCCTGCACCGGCAGCGCCCCGTTCCTCCTGCGGGCTCGGGAGTACATCCAGGCGCCGGCGGCGAGCATGAGCGTCCCCAGCAAGAGCAGGGCGGCCTGGATGGGGATGCGGCCCGACTCGAAGCGGCGCATCTGCACGATGGCGTCCACCGTCTCCACCGAGAGCGAGCGGCCGTTGGTGACGATGAGGACGAGCCCTCGGATGGCGGTGAGCGTTCCGAGGGTGACGATGAAGGCGTTGATGCCGAGGTACTGGACGATGGAGCCGTTGAGGAGCCCGACCGCCGCCGCCGTGAGGAGCGCCAGCAACGCGGCCGGCCAGAAGCCGATCCGGTCGGAGAGGCTGATGAGCACGGCGGCGGAGAGCGCGGCCACCGAGGCCACCGAGAGGTCGAAGCTGCCGGTGATGAGCACCACCGTCATGGCCATCGCCATGGTGGCGACGAGCGACGACTGGTACAGGATGTTGGTGAGGTTGGTGGCGCTGAGGTAGTTGGGCCGGCCAGTGGCCGCGGTCACCACCGCCAGGATCGCGAAGAGGAGGATGAGGGCGTAGTAGACGCCCATCTCGCGGAGCCCGAACATCCTCCTCCACGTCGGGCGCGTGGCCGGAGCGCCGGCCACCGGAGGGGTGGACAGCGGAGCGCCGGGGGCGCCTCCCGCGATCGCGGGGCGTGAGGAGGCGGGGCTGGTCAGGTCGGGCACGCTCGTGTCTCCGTTCGCAATCCAGTCGCGCTAAGAAGCCGCCCCCGCCTCGACCGGCTGGTTCCCGCCGGCGCGCAGGATGAGGGCGTGCTCGCTCGTCTCCTCGGCCGCGAGCTCGCCCACCACGGCGCCATCGCGCATGACGAGGATGCGCTCGCTCACCGCCAGGAGCTCCTCGAACTCCGACGAGACGAGGAGCACCGCCTTGCCGGAGGCCGCCAGCTTGCGAACCATGGTCAGGATGTCGGCCTTGGCGCCCACGTCGATGCCGGCGGTCGGCTCGTCGAGCAGGAAGACCTTGGCCTCGCCGAAGAGCCACTTGGCGATGGTCACCTTCTGCGCGTTTCCGCCCGAGAGCTCGGAGACGAGCACCTCGGACGAGTCGGCCTTGATGGAGAGCTTGCGAATGCCCTCCTCGGCCCGGGTCACCTCGGCGGCGCGCACCGGCAAGAGGCGCCGCCAGGCCACGCCCTCCAGGTCGGGGAGGGTCACGTTTCGCCAGATCTCGAAGGCCGGGACGAGCCCTTGCTTCAGGCGATCCTCGGGCACGAGCGCGAGGCCGGCGGCCACCGCCGCCCGGGTCGAGCGCCCCACCAGCTGGCCGTCCACGCGCACCTCGCCGGTGGCCTCCGGGTCGGCGCCGAAGATGGCGTGGAGCAGCTCGCTGCGGCCCGAGCCGAGGAAGCCGGCCACGCCCACCACCTCGCCGGCGCGCACGGTGAAGCTCGCCGGCAGGAGCCGGCCCGGCGAGGCGAGCGCCTTCACCTCCAGCACCGCCGGCGCGCTCCCGGGCGTGCGCTCCGCGACGAGGCGCCTCACCCCGGCGATGGCGCGCCCGGCGATGGCCTCGGCGATGAGCGCCTCGTCGACGTCGCAGGTCTCCGCCCTCATCGCGGCCACCCCGTCGCGCAGGACCGTCACCTGGTCGGTGAGCGCCACCACCTCGTCGAGGAAGTGGGAGACGAATAGGATGGCGTGACCCTCGACCCGGCTCAGCCGGCGCACCGTGGAGTAGACGATCTCGCGCTCCTCGGTGGCGAGGGAGGCGGTGGGCTCGTCCATGACGATGAGGTCGGCGCCGCTCCCCAGCGCCTGCAAGATGGCCACCATCTGCCGGGCGCCGATGGGGAGCTCGCTCACCAGCGCATCAGGATCGACGCGGTAGCCCACCTTCCGCACCAGCTCGTCGAAGCGGTCGCGGTTGGAGGCGGCGTGGCGCCAGGCGCCGCCGTGGCCGAGGAAGACGTTCTCCAGGACGGAGAGCGTGGGCACCAGCGGGATATGCTGGTGGATGGTGGCCACCCCGGCGTCGTTCGCCTCTCTCGGGGTGCGCCACTCCACCGGCTCGCCGCGCCAGAAGATGCGCCCGCGGGTGGCGGGGAGGGCGCCCGAGAGGATTCTTGATGAGGGTGGACTTCCCGGCACCGTTCGCCCCGAGGAGGCCGTGGACGCGCCCCGCCTCCACGTCGAGATCGACTCCCCTCAGGGCGACGGTGCCGTTCGGGAAGGTCTTCTCGACGCGCTCGAGGCGCAGGAGGGGCGCGGCCACGGGACTCTGTTCCTCGGGTCGGAAGTCGGGTTAGAGAAGCCCTACCACTGCGGGTCGCACTTCGAGACGTCGGCCTTGGAGATGGCCGGCGTGTCGTAGGTGACGAACTCGGCCTTCATCGCCTTCTTCTTCGTGATGGCGGCGTGGAGCGTGTTGAAGGAGAGAGCTCCGAGATTCGTAGGGCTTGTAGCAGACGGTCCCGTCGATGTCGCCCGCCCTGAGCGCGGCGATGGCGAGCTTGGAGCCGCCCATACCGATGAGCTTCGCCTTGGAGCCGGCCGAGCGCACCGCCCGGGCGCACCCCACCACCATGTCGTCGGCCTCGTTGAAGAAGAGGTCGATGTCGGGGTTGGCGGCGAGGATGTTCTGGCAGGCCGCCTCGCCCTTTTCCGCGCTCCAGTCGCCGGGCTGGGAGGCGACAATCTCGTAGTTGGCGTTCGCCTTCTTCATCCCCTCCTTGAAGCCTTCCAGACGCTGGAGCACCTCGGCGTAGCCGGCCGCTCCCTCGATGACCGCCACCTTGGCCTTCTTGCCCTTGGGGAGGAGCTTCGCGGCGAGCTCGCCGGCGCGCTCGCCAGCGGCCACCTCGTCCTGGGTGATGAGGGCGACGAGCTTCGGATAGACGTCCTTGATCGACCGCTTGGTGGGGTCGCCGACCTGCGAGGAAACCGCGATGACCGGGATGCCGGCGGCGCTCGCGCGGTCGACCCAGCCCTGGGCCACGGTGGAGTCGAGCGGCTGGATGGAGAGGCCGTCGACCTTCTGGGCGATGAGGTCGTCGATGTCGTTGGCCTGCTTCTGTACCGTCCCCTTGGAGTCGAGGATGATGACCTTGGCGCCCACCTTGGTGGCGGCGTCCTCGAAGCCCTTGGCGATGGCCGACCCGAACGGGAAGCTGAGCCCGTTGGTGGCGACGCCGATGGTGAGCTCCTTCGCCCCGGCGTGGGCGAACGGCATGGCGGTGAGGCCGAGGGCGGCGACCGCTGCGGCGAGTGACCTCGAGATGCTCATGGTGGCTCCTCCGGTGGCGTGACGGGTGGCGTGAAACGGCGAGAACGGCGATAAACGGCGTGACGGCACGGGTGGGCCGGCTTCGCTGACCGAGGGCGCAAGACGGCGAGCCCCATCCTCGAATTCTCGCTTCATCGCGTCAATGCCTGGGGGAGACCCTAAGGGGTTCCAAGCACGCGCAGACCTGCATCCGGCGCGCGGTGTCCCGGTCGCCGGCGGAGGACGATCACTGCGCCGCGAACGCTCGCTCGCGGTTCACGGGCGGACCTCCGTTAGCGCAGCGCCTCGCGCAGGAGCGGCCGGGCGCGGAGCTCGCGCCCGAGGCGGGCGAGCTCCTCGGCGGCTCGCCGCTCGAGATCGAGCACCTCCCGGGCGTAGTCGTCGAGGTGGCAGCCGAGCCGCGCCAGGCGGTCGCCCTGACGGAGCGCGTGGAGCCCTTCGGCCAGCGCCACGTCGAGGGAGCCCCGCGCCCGGGCCGCCCGGGCGAGGAAACGCTCGCAGAGGTCGGCCTCGACCTCGCCGCGCATCATGGCCAGGAGCTCGTCCGAGGTGAACAGCGCGAGCTCCTGCTCCGATGGCGCGTGCGCCGTCCGGAGGGAGAACGTCCCGACCTGACACGTTCAGAACATCGTGTTCGTGTTCGCGGCGGTCTCTGGGATGGGCTGGAGCACGTCCCAGTGCTCCACGATCTTGCCCTGAGCGTCGAGACGGAAGATGTCCATGCCCGCCCAGTCTCGGTCGCCCGGCCACTGCTGGTAGCAGTGCAGCACAACGTAGTTCCCTTCGGCGATCACGCGCCTGAACTCGACGCGCTTGCCGGGGTAGTCGCGCGCCATGATGGTGAAGTAGTCGATGAACGCTGCCTTCCCGTCTGCGACCGTGGGGTTGTGCTGAGTGTACGTGTCGCCCACGTACTTCTCGACTGCTTCCTCCGGTCTGCACGCGTTGAACATGAGATCGTAGAACGCCATGACGGCCTGCTTGTTCCGCTCCGTGCTGCTGGCCATAGCCTCTTTCTCCCGGCGATCGTTCTAGCGATGACACGCCGTGCGGTCAGGTGACGCCCTAGGGAGGGGGGCGTTCCTCTCCCCCCATCTCTCTTGGCCCGGTTTGACTGTTCGCTTCCCGGCGCCGCGCGGTCGAGAAGGAACAGGCTGTTGCGTATGGGGGTGAGGGGGTTCCGGAGCTCGTGTGAGAGGACGGCAAGGAACTCGCTCTTCCGCCGGTCCAGCTCGCGCAACATCGTCGCCTGGTCCCTTACCTCTCCAAAGCGGCGCTCCCGCTCTTCGACGAAGCTTTCGACAGCATCCGTGATCGCGAAGTCCAGACCAGCGTTCAGACGAGCAAGCTCGACAACGCGCTCTGCCATGCCGTCGGTCTTGACCCCTTTCTGATCCGCAGCCTCGACGCCTAGCAGGAGGAGTAAGAGGGTCGCCCGCAGCAACCTGTACTCGTGGACGAGCTGTGTGAGCTGAAAGGAGTGGTCCAGTCTCTGTGCGGAGTGCCGAGCTGCGGCAGCGCGCATCCTTGACGTGCCTGGCGCCTCGCCCTGTTCGAGCCAAGCCGCAAGTTCGTCCAGGAACTCTGGGAGGTGGTCGCGCAGGGCCGAGTCGGCGAGCTTGATCTCTCGCGCCTCGCTCGCCACGCGCTTCTCCCACTCACGCATGATGTCATCGCGACGATCTCGAATGAATGCGTGCGTCATGAAGGGCATCGTCGAGTCCTTCCCCAGACGCTATTCCACTGCAGCGACCCAGCCTGTAAGGCCATGCAGAGCGCCGGGCGAGGCCCCGTCAGGAGCATTCCAGGCGTGGTGCTGAGCGCAGCTACCAGACCGAAGCTTACATCGTACCAAAAGGGCGTCACATCCCCGTCAGCGAGCTGTCCTGCTCGGTCACCAGGGACTGTCGGCCTCGCACGCGGCATCAGGGCGACGGCACCGCGTCCGAGGGGGGCACCGGGCGTGCCGCGCCGGGCAGGGTGAAGTAGAAGGTGCTGCCCTGTCCGAGCGTGCTCTCGGCCCAGATTCGCCCACCGTGCGCCTCCACGATGCACTTGGAGATGAAGAGCCCGAGCCCAAGCCCTCGACGATCACCCCGGGTGACCTGCCAGAACCGCTCGAAGATGGACTCCAGGTGGTCGGGCTCGACGCCTGCACCCGTGTCGGCCACGGAGAACCGAACCTCGATCCCCACCGACTCGACGTGGACCGAGATGTTCCCCCCGCCTCCCGTGAACTTGATGGCGTTGCTGAGGAGGTTGGCCAGGACCTGGAGGATCCGATCCTGGTCGTACTTCGCCAGCAGCACGCCATCGGCCGCCGCCATGGTCAGCGAGATGCCCTTGGCGGAGGCTGCTGGCCGGAACGCCTCCAGGGTGTCCCGGATCAGCGCCTTGGCGTCGCTCGTGTCCGGCGCGACCCCGAAACGGCCTGCCTCGATGCTTGCAACGTCGACCAGGTCGCCGAGGAGCCGGGTCATGTGCTTCGTGAACTGCTGGATCTTCTTGGCCCTGGCGAGTGTGCGCTGTCCCGCCTCATCTCCGGCGGCTTCCTTGGCGAGGAGCTCCGCGCTGAGGGAGATGTTACCGAGCAGCGTCCGCAGGTCGTGGCTGACCAACCCCATGAAGTCGTCCCGGGCGGCCAGGGCGGCATCCCCGCGAGCGCGCTCGACGAGCAGCCGTTCGTCCGTCTGCCCGCGTTCGAGTTGCAGGATGCTAGCCAGCGCACGGATACGCCTCCGACGCTCCCCGACCTCCTTCTCGTCAGCCGTGAACCGCTCCTCCCGAAGGGTGGCATCCTCCTCTGCCCGCTCCAGGCGGAGCTCCTGGCGCTCCCTAGCTGAGGAGCCCTCGCGCTCCGAGGTGCTGTCCGCCTGCTCTCGCGCGCCTGCCAACACCTCGTCGGATTGTCCGCGGGCCTGCTGGACGGCGGCATCCGACCCCTCTTCGATGGCCGCGTGGCGACGGTCGAGCTCCTCGTCGGTCTTCTTGCGCTCGTCCTGAAGACTCCGGTCCGTCTCACGGCGGTCGGCCGGAGGCTTGTGTCGCTTGGGCCCGTGCGGTCTGGCTGGAGGCATCGGTGAGAACTAGAGCGGTGCGGGCTCCCCTGCACGCGCGTCGACTCCGACGACGACGAGAGGCCTCATCGACGGACCCATCCTCTTCCGGGAACAGTTGACTCCAGGTCCGCGTCGCGCCTGCCACACCCACTCCCCATGAAGGAATCGCATCGACGTTAGCCATCGCGCCGGGCGAGCGTGGTGGAGGTTGAGACCGTTGCCCCCAAGGTCGCCGTCATCGCCGGAGCGGCCTGGTGGAGGTCGAGCGACCCCGAGATCGGCCGGCTCGGGTAGCGTCGAACCGGAGGGTGTTCGTGGCGCTCCCGAGATACTTCATCATCTGGAAGCCGCCGCACCGGGGCATGCGCCTTGCCAGCTACGCCCTCGTCACCAAGCTGCTCCCGTCGGACATAGCCGTCATCGACCGTGTGGTCGCCGGCATGGTCAAGGGCGAAGAGCTCATGGCCTGGCTGAAGCGTTACCGGGATGGAGCCAGCGGCGTCAACCGCTACCGGGAAGAGTTCTACCTCCTCGCCCTCGAAGCGCGCCGCAAGAGGGGGGGCCACGCCAAGCTCTCCGATGAGGTGCTCTTGGAGTTCCGGCGGGAGGGCCCCGGGCTCGACGCCGAGAGCGCGCTCATGATCATCTGGGAGCAGTGCGTGGCCCGTTGGCACGCCCGGGAGCCACAGGGCATCCCGCGTTCCGTGAAGCTCATCCTCACCGGCAGCAGGAGCCTGGAGACAGTCGAGGAGGAGGTGGCGGTGCTGCTGGAAGAGGACGCCTACCTGCGCCGCCGCAAGAGGCTCCCACCCGACAAGTTCCCCTGCCTGCGCGAGGACGTCATCCGCCAGTGGGTCATCGCGAGCGGCGGACTACAGCGCCATCTGGACGTGGTGAACCGCATGCTGGGCCAGGACAAGGACCACCGCCTTTGCCCGTCTCGTCGAGCAAGGCGGCTATGCCGGGCTCGCGCCTGAGATGGTCGACCTCGCCCGCCAGCTCGCATACGAGGTCAGGCCTGGGGACAACCGGCTCGTCTTCTACGTGTTCCGGTGCTCCAGCGGGTAACCGCCCGGCGATTGACGTCTGGCGGTCGTGATTGTCGGGGGCGATTCTCCGCGTTCTTCCGGAGGGATCGCCATGGACGACGCGAAGCGAGCATTGTGGACGAAGGTGGTGGCGAATTTCGAGCTCAGCGGACAGACGCAGCGGGTGTTCGCCGAGGAGCAGAAGATCGACCTGAGCAGGCTTCGGTACTGGATCTACACGCTCCGAAACTCGTCGCGCCCGCTCGCCACCGAGGGCGACGGTTCGAAGGTCGGGCAGCCTGAAGAAACAGCCGCCAGTGCGACGCCACGCATGGTGCCGGTGCGTGTGGTAGCCTCGCCCGCGCCGAAGGCGCGGCAGGAAGGGCCGACCGGCCTCGTGGAGCTGGCGCTCCCCTCGGGCGCGCTGTTGCGGTTTCCCGCCGGCACCGACCTCACCTACCTGGCGCAGCTCGCAGCGGCGCTCGACCCGTGCTGACGCTGCCGAGGGCCGTCCGCATCTTCATCGCGTCGGCCCCGACCGACATGCGCCGCTCGATCGATGGCCTCCTGGCCATCGTCGAGCAAGAGATCGAGGGCGACGTCTACTCCGGCCACCTGTTCGTCTTCGTCTCGCGCCGCTGCGACAGGGTGAAGATCCTGACCTTCGACAAGGGCGGGTTCGTCCTCTACTACAAGCGCCTCGAGAAGGGCATGTTCCGGTTGCCGCACATGAATCCCAGCACCATGGCGGTGGAGATCGACGGGACGCAGCTCTCCATGCTGCTCGACGGCATCGACTACTCGCGCGTCCGGCGTCCACCGCATTGGACCCCGCCCCAGATGGATCGTCCCATTGCAAAAGGGGATCCGGCGTGATCTACGACTGTGAGTGGATGGCAACGATCATCGCTGTGAGTGGAGAGACCGGGCCGAGGCGCTCGAGAGTACTCTCGCCGCGACGACCGCTGAGCTCGCCGTCGCACGCGCGACCATCGCCACGCTCCAGGAGCAGCTTGCTCAGCTCCAGTCCGTGGTGGACAAGCTGCAGCGGAAGGTCTTCGGCCAGAGGTCCGAGAAGATGCCGCCGGTGGCGGAGGAGTTGCGCCGCAAGGGCGGGGCCGTCGCAGACCCCGAAGCTGCCCTCGCCAGGCGACGCGAGAACGCGGAGAAGAAGAAGGCACTCCCTGCTCGCGAGACCCTGCACCGGATTCCTGAAGACAAGAAGCACTGCCCGAGGTGCGGGGGGATCTTCAAGCCGCTCGGCCCAGGGAGGAAGACGACAATCTACGAGCACGTCCCGCCCACTTTCGAGCGCCAGGTGCACACGCAGGAGGTCGCGCGCTGCCAGTGCGGGGACACCATCCTCACGGCCGAGGGGCCACCCAAGGTGTTCGAGAAGGCCGGCTACGGCCCGGGCTTCCTGGCGCACGTGGTGGTTTCCAAGTGTTCGGACTCGATCCCGCTCACCCGGCTCGCGAAGCAGTACCGGCGCACCGGCATCCCCCTCAACCGCTCGACGCTCATCGACCTCTTCCACCGGACGGCTGAAGAGACGAGCCCCCTCTGGCGCCGGCTCCTGCAACTCGTCCCGACCCTCGAGATCGCGCAGGCGGACGAGACGACGATGCGCGTCCTCGCGAAGCGCAAGACACGGACGGCCTACCTCTGGACCTTCCTCGGGAAGGAGGGATCTGGCAGGGAGATCATCGCCTACCAGTTCAGCCCTTCTCGCTCGGGAGAGACGCCCGTCCACGTCCTCGGCGGGAGCCCGGGCAAGATCGTGGTGGACGCGTACAGCGGCTACAACAAGGTGACGACCCCGGCCGGGCGCGTTCGCTGTGGATGCATCGCCCACTGCCGCCGGAAGTTCTTCGATGCGCTTCCCCAGGCCGAGGACGCGGCCAGGAAGGCGCTCGACTTCATCCTCGAGATCTACAAGGTCGAGGCCGAGGCGAAGACGCGAAGGATCGCCGGGAGCGCAGAGCACCTCCAACTGCGGCGTGAGCGCAGCCAGCCGGTGATGGAGGCCTTCCGCGCCTGGCTCGAGCAGGAGAAGGCCCGGCACCTGCCCAAGGGGCCGATGGGCGAGGCCATCGGGTATGCCTTGAACCAGTGGAAGACCCTCATCGCCTTCCTCGACGATGCACGCGTACCAGTGGACAACAACGCCTCCGAGTCTGCTCTCCGGGCCGCGGCGCTCGGGCGCCGGAACTTCCTGTTCGTCGGGCACGACGAGGGCGGGGAGCACCTCGCCGGCCTCTACTCCCTCGTCGCGACCTGCGAGGCGAACGGCGTCAACCCCGCCGCGTACTTCACCGACGTGCTCGTCCGGCTGCAGACCCACCCAGCCTCGCAGATCGACGAGCTCCTGCCTCACCGCTGGGCGCCAGCACCCTCCAACACCTCCTGAGAACATCACCCGCCCCGCTCAGGGGCTGGGGCATAGCCACCGGAATCCCCGCAGGCACAGCCTCGCATCATGCAGCTTGCCCCCCGCCGAGGCCCCACCCAGAGTGAGTAGTCCGTGCAGGCGAGGCCGACGGTGTGCGGGATCGGTCCGAGCCCGCAGTACGCGCACATCAGCGGATCGTCGGGATCATGGAGATCCGCGCCGTGGTGACAACGGGCGCACACCGCTGCAAGGGGCAACTGCTCGAAAGTCCCTGAAGATCCCGGGCGAGGCCAGATGGCTCTGCTTTCGTCTTCCATGGCGAACACCTCCGTACTTCACGGAGGGTCGCCTCCCGGGATCAACCTCGCCACTCACCCGTCACCGGGCGGTTACCCTCGCTCATGCCTGGCTGAAGCGTTACCGGATGGAGCCAGCGGCGTCAACCGCTACCGGGAAGAGTTCTACTATGCCGGGCTCGCGCCTGAGATGGTCGACCTCGCCCGCCAGCTCGCATACGAGGTCAGGCCTGGGGACAACCGGCTCGTCTTCTACGTGTTCCGGGTGCTCCAGCGGGTGGCCGCCTGCACCGTCGAGGCCCAAGCCATGTGGAAGGCTACCTGGCTTCGGGGGGAGAGGACCGGCCCGAAGGCCATCAGGGCGCCTCCGGCCGTCAGGGGGAGCTGGGCGACATTCTGAGGTCGCGCATCTTCGAGGAGGAGCCGGCGAAGGGGCACAGCGGCGCCGCCTCCATCCCCCACCACGTTCCGACTGCGCATCGTCATCCCCTTCGGAACCTGCGGCGCCGAGGAGGCAGCTCAGGCCCTCGGGCTCCAGCTCACCCGCAAGGGTACGCCGAGGAGGACGTGATCAACGAGGGCAGGTACGAGGATCGGCGAGGGGCGACAGCGGCCGCCCGCTGGGTGGCCCGTTGGTCCGTACCTCCCCGGCCTCAAGTAGCCCCACCCGATACGAAGCCCAATCACGGCTTACCGTCCTGACGGGGAGTCGAGCGAAGGTACTCGGCCATCTGAGTGTCGACCCCGCGGATGTGCTCGTGTAGCCAGGCGTTTAGCCACTCGGACAGCCCTGTGAGGAGCGTAACCAGCGACCCGTTGGCCTCGAAGTCCGTCTTGCGGCGAACGTACTCGCTGACGAAGGCCTCGTGGATAGCCTGGTGCTCGGCCAGCCGCGGGTAACCCCGAAATCGCATGTACTCTTCCTCGGCCGTGAAGTGGTCAGACACGTACCCCGCCAGGAACTTCAGCGTGTCCAACGCTCGGTTGAGGTTGCCGCCAAGGGCAGCCTCTTCGAGGGCAGCGACATTGGTCAGCAGTTCTCGATGCTGGTAGTCGATCTCGTCTATCCCGGTAGACAGCGCCTCGGTCCACCCAGCGTCGAGCACCTTCCTCACTCGCTCCTGGAGCGTCGCCGCCGTGAAGGGCTTGGTGAGGAACTCGATCCCGGAGTCGAGGACCCCGGCATGGGAGAGGACGTCGTGCGTGTAGCCCGAGATGAAGATCACGCGCAGGCCGGGTCGCCGGCCGCGCAGCTGGTCGGCGAGCTCGCGTCCGTTGAGCCCGGGCATGATGACGTCGGTGAGGAGCAGGTCGACCACGCCTTCCTCTCGCGCCGCAACTTCGAGCGCCTCGCGTCCGCTGCTGGCCTCGATCACCCGATAGCCCCCCGCTAGCAGCGACCGGAGCGCGATCCTGCGCACCTGCGGGTCATCCTCGACGACGAGGATGGTCTCCGTGCCGCGCCTCGTCGTGGTCAGGGTCGCCGGTGCTGTCACCGTCGCCTCGGCGGTGCGCGGGAAGTACAGCTCCAGGGTCGTGCCCCGGCCCACATCGCTCTCCACGAGGATGTACCCTTCGCTCTGCTTCACGATGCCGAAGACGGTGGCGAGGCCGAGCCCGGTCCCCTTCCCCTGGGGCTTGGTCGTGAAGAACGGCTCGAACACGTGGGCCTGCACGTCGGGCGTCATTCCCACGCCCGTGTCGCTGATCGCCAGGCAGACGTAGGGGCCGACGCGCATGAGCGGGTGGGAAGCACCGAAGCGCTCATCGACCTGCGCGTTCGTAGTCTCGATGGTGAGTCTGCCGCCGCTGGGCATTGCGTCTCGGGCGTTGACAGCGAGGTTCAAGATAACCTGCTCGATCTGTCCGGGGTCGCATCGTGCCGTCCAGAGTGCTGGCTGCAAAGTCGTAACGAGCTCAACATCCTCGCCCAGAACTCGTCGCAACAACTTCTCGCTTCCGCGGACCAAATCGTTCAGGTCGAGGGGTACCGGGGCGATGACCTGCTTGCGAGCAAACGCGAGCAACTGGCGTGTCAGCTCGGCGGCGCGCTTTCCCGCCGCGCGGATCTCCTGGATCTCCTCGAGGTTCGCCGGGACGCCCGCTCCAACGTCGTCGTTCAAGGAGTCTGCGCAACTCAAGATGACTGTCAGCAGGTTATTGAAGTCGTGGGCGACGCCTCCGGCAAGCCTCCCAATGCTCTCGAGCTTCTGGGCCTGCCGGAACTGCTCCTCCAGCTGCCGCTGGTCGTTGATGTCGAGCGTGATGCCAACGTGTCCAAGGAAGTCACCCGCGGCCGAGTATCGTGGTTCTCCGTGGGTACTCACCCAGCGCCACTCACCGTCCTTGCGCCTGACACGCGCCTCGCCCCTGAAAGGCTTACGCTCCTGCACGGCGCGCACGAAGGCTTCCACGTATTTCGCTGAGTCCTCCGGATGGAAGAGTGGCTGCCACTTAACTCCTTCGACTTCGTCGAATGCGATTCCGAAGTACTCACGATACGTCCGATTGACGAACTGGTTGCTACCGTCGGCATCCGTGACCCACAGGATGACGGGCGAACCGTCCGCCATGATTCGGAACCGTTCCTCGCTCTCACGTAGCGCCTCCTCAACCCGCCTTCGCTCGGTGATGTCGAGGATGAAGGCTACCGACTTTCGACGTTCTGGCTCCAGTAGGACGTAGCCGACTTGCACCGGGACCGCCGTGCCCTCAGGTCGAAGGTAGCGCTTCTCGTATGGCTTGCAGCGGCCGGTCTCGGCTGCCTCCACCAGTGCCGCCTCGTCGAGCGGTAGGTCCTCGGTAGGCGTGATGTCGACCCAGCTGACTCTCCCGGCCAGGACATCGTCGCGGCTGCGTCCGATGATGCGCGTCAACTCCTGGTTGCAGTCGTAAACACGTCCGTCCACGTCGCCGAAGAGGATGCCGACGACATCGGACTCCACGAAGGCGCGGAGGCGCGCCTCGCTCTGCCGGATCTCGTCCTGCGCGCGCCGCCAGTCACTGATGTTCCTGGTGATGCAGAGGAGCACCGACTCACCGTTCAGAACAATGACGCGGGCCGACAGGAGGCATGGCAGGACCCGACCATCCTTGGCGCGGAGTCGCACCTCCATGTTCTCGGCGTAGCCGTTCCCCTTCAGCGTGTCCACCAGACGAGCGCGTTCCGCCAGGTCCACCCAAAGATTGATGTCGAGGGAGGAGCGGCCGATGATCTCTGCCTCGCTCCAGCCCGCGGTCTTCACGAAGGCATCGTTGACGGCTACGTACGCTCCGTCTTCGACCCGTGTGACGGTGATCCAGTCTGGGCTCGTCTGAAAGACGACCCGGAAGCGCTCCTCACTCTCGCAAAGAGTCTCCTCGGCGCGCTTGCGCTCGGTGATGTCGCGGATGACGGAGAGGGCAAGCGTTCGGCCCTCGTCCTCGAACAAGCGCGAACTCATCTCGACCTGGATCAACTGGCCGTTCTTCGCAAGAAGATGTATCTGGATCGGGGTGCCTTTCCCTCGCACCTCTTCCGCGTCTCTTGAGACCTGCTGCATATCCTCCGGCGACATGATGTCGAAAGAAGTAAGGCGACTCATCTCGTCCGCCGTGTAGCCGAGCAGCCGGCACACGACGGCGTTCGCCGCCAGGAAGTTGCCACTGGTGTTCGTAGTGGTGAACTCATGAAGCAAGATGCCGTCGCTCGACATCTCGAACAGAAGTTCGTGCATGCTTTTCGCGTTCATGCCCCTCGACTCGGGTTCCTGTCCGTGAGTCTCGCGGCAGGAGGTCGAACACGCTTTGCTGCCGGCCTCGAACCTCTCGGCGCCTTCTGAGCGTGAGCGCTGCCGTCGGAGCCGCATGACGCAGAGCAAGTCGAGCAAGTATCAGGCATTCCACGGGATAAGGAGCTTGTAGGGGTTCTTATCGGACTCTTCACCGGGCGATTGCCTTCAGCGGCGCCACGGTCCGCACCGACTCCCACCACCAGTTCGTCCCGTGCCGTCGCTGGCACGGATAGAGGCCCCATGTCCCACCCTCTGTTGCAAGACCCCATCCAGCAGCTCCGCATCGATCTCACCACCCGATTCCCCGAGCGCAAGGACTCATCGACGGTGCCCTGACGGCCGTCCTCGCGAGCGAGCACATCCTGCTCCTCGGCCTTCCTGGGACCGCGAAGTCGAGCCTCTGCCGAGCCATCGCACAGGCCTTCGGCGGCGTCTTCTTCGGGCGGCTCCTCACGAAGTTCTCGACGCCCGAGGAGCTCTTCGGCGCTCAAGACGCTGGAGCAGGACCGCTTCGCTAGGGTCGTCACCGGGAAGCTGCCCGAGGCCGAGTTCGCGTTCATCGACGAGATCTTCAAGAGCAACAGCGCCATCCTGAACAGTCTCCTAACGCTCGTGAACGAGCGTGTCTTCCACAACGACGGCCAGCCGATCTCGTGTCCCCTGATCACGATGTTCGGCGCCTCGAACGAGCTGCCCGAGGGCAAGGACCTGGAGGCCCTCTTCGATCGGTTCCTGCTCCGGTTCGAGGTGGGTTACCTGCTCCGGCCCTCCAGCCTGCGCCTGGTCCTGACCTCGCCCGACCCCGTGGCCACAACGACCATGACCATGACCGACCTCAGGAGGGCGCAGGCCGAGGTGGCCCGGGTTGAAGGTCAGCCCCGAGACCATCGACGCCCTCATCACCTCCGAGATGCCTGCAAGGCCGAGGGGATCATCGCCTCCGACCGCCGCTGGAAGAAGAGCCTCAAGCTCACCCAGGCTGCGGCGTTCATGGCCGGGGAGAAGAGCACCACCCCCGAGGACCTGACCATCCTCACCGACTCCCTCTGGCGGGAGCCGAAGGACCGGCCCAAGGTCGCCCGTCTCGTTGGGCGCCTCGCCGACCCCGTCGGCGCCCAGGCTGCCGAGATCCTCGACGCCGCTCGGGAGACCGCCGCCAAGGTGGCCGGGCTCCAGTCCGGTGACCGCAAGGCGTACATCGCCCAGGCCGCCCAGGCGCTTGAGCAGTTCCAACAGCAGCAGAAGAAGCTCGGTCAGCTCGCCAAGGGCGCGGGTCGTCGCGCCACGGTGGTCATCCAGGATGCGAACGACGAGATCATCGCCATCCACACCGAGCTCGCCCGCACCGTCTCGGCCGGGCACGCCGCGCCGCTCGTCAGCGCCGAGGGCGCGGTGGGACGTCCTCTTCGTCCGTGGCGGCGGCGGCTTGAGACGGCGGTAGTACGTGGCCTTGGGGAGGCCCAGCGCGTCGCAGGCCGCCGCGAGGCCGAGGCGCGGGCCCAGATCGGTGACGGCCTGCATCACGGCTCCTCGTCGGGCGTCGGGAGCTGGATCCCCAGCAGCTCCGACACTTTTTTTTGGAGCTCAACGAGACCTTCGGCGCGATCGGCCCGCCGCTGCAGGCGGACGTTGTCGCGCTCGAGTTCGGCAACCCTCCGTTCGAGCGGGTGAGGGACTGTTGGTGAAGGCCCCCGCTTCTTGGGCGTCAGCGCCGCCAACGCGCCACGGTCTCGTGCGCGCTTCCACTCTCCAAGGCTCGACGAGTACAGCCCTTCCCGCCGGAGCAGGGCACCGATCTCGCCCGGCTTCGTGCAGGCGTCGACTTCCGCCAGGACCTTGCGCTTGTACTCGGCTGTGAAGCGGCGACGACGCGCCTTCGCGGACACTTCGGTCTCCTGCCCAACCAACCCGATCTCTGCTCTGCTCACGGTGAAGTCCAAGCTCGCCCCTCTACACTAAACTCCAGGGGGGTCACTGTCTCACGCATGTTGGCAGAGAGGGGGTTGGTGCGGATCTTGTCGTCGAAGGCAGCGAAGCAGATCGGGGTCGCGTTGCTCGCCGAGTTCGCGGCCGTACTCGCAACAAAGCCCAAGGACAAGCGGTAGCCGAGGGGGGCGCGTAGCCTGTGCTGGTGCGCGCCCCCGTCAGTCTACATCTTGGTCACCGTAATCGTGTCGGGTTCGCAGCCACACTGCCCCGTGCACCCAGACTTCACGCCTGTCCCAGTCATCTCGGTACACGAACTGTTGGCCGTAAAGGTTAATGTCTCGGTCTTCGTGCCGTAGCACTGGTTGCTGGGATTGTTAACCTCGGGATTGTACGGCCCAACCGTGAACGTTCCGTTGCTGTACGTGGCCGGCAGGTTCGTGAAGCTCGTAGTACCGTTGGAGTCAGACCCACTGACGCTAACCACATACAGCCCGGCAGCGTCCTGGGCGATCCATGTCGTGCCGCTGCCGTTGCCCGACACGTAGCCCCAGGTTCCCAGCGGACAGGGCACGCTGGTAGGCGTCGAGGTGACCACCGTACCTGCGGACGGAACTCCGGCCTGTGCGACCCCAGAGGTCGCATCCACGGTGATCGTCCCAAGGTCCGCACTGGCGCTCAAGGAAACCGTCTGAGCGTTCTGGGAGCCGAACATTAGCGTCGCGACACCCTTGCCCTGGGCGTCCAGAATGAAGCAACCGAAAGGTACGTCCTTGGCCGCCAAGGTGAGGCTGACCGTCCCGGAGGCATCAGCGTTAGCGGTGCCGGACACCGGAGGAGTGCTGAACGTCACGCAGTACAGCCGGTAGTCGCCGAGCGCGGTCAGCGCCTCGGAAGACCGATAGGTGTGCAACGCGGAAGAGGAAGCCATCAGAAGATTGGTAGTGCCCGTGCTGAGCGTGCCCGAGATCGTGATGTCCTTGGTAGACCCGCCCGCACTTCCGGTGCTCGTGCCGCCGCACCCACCTGCCCCAAGCACGACGACAAATAGCCCTGCTGCGATGACACGCGACGCACTCATTGGTCCTCCGTTCGACGTTGGTCCTGATATGGCCACACGGCTTCTTGGCACTGTCAGTTGATGCTGCGGCTGACGGGTTTGTCCAGCATCTCGTTGACGCACGCCTAGTGGCGGGGTCGTAGAGACTCGGCGACAACCCCCTACCTTCCCTCCGTGATCTGACAATGCCTGCCATGTGCGTTCATGGAGGCAATAGAACTGCATTTCCTGTGAGTGAACCGGCATAAGGACAGTGAGGTCGAGTTCGGGCTCTTCCGCTGCCGCGGTAGGGCTCTTTCCATACTGCTAAAGGATACAGCCACGACGCAGGACGAGAGAAGGAAGCTGTACGCCACGCTGGCCGTGCCCTTCCCCGAGAACGCCATACAGCGCACGGAGGGTCGCATCACGGGTCGCGGCTACGACACCGCTGGCATCGGCTACCAGTTCATCTGCAACAGGCTCAACGAGGTGGTCGGGGTGGACGGCTGGAGGACGCACAAAACGGTCACCGTGAAGGAGATCACCACGGCCAAGGGCCGGCCGGCCTACGAGGCCATCTGCGACCTCACGAGGGAGGCTCGCCATCAGCGGCTGGCCAGCCAGTCCAGTGCAGCGGTCTCGTGGTCGAAGAGCATGAGGTCGGCCCGTCCGCGCACATGGAGGTCCGTCACCATCAATCAGGAGCAGACCCCGCTTCCTGTGGGTGTCGGAGGCTGACGCCTGGCTCTCGTTTGCCAGGCGCAGGCCATGCTGGGCATCCCCGCTCGTGGGGATGGGCCCATCACGCCCGAGCTGGCGCCCAGTGCAACGTCGACTTCTCTGCTCGCGCCTCGGATACCCTATGGCGCGACGGGGGTTGGAACGGGACGTTGCTCCCACGAGTCGCCCGCCACCCGCGAGTATCGCACGACCCCTCGACTCGGGTGCCGGATGCGGCACCAGGCTGTGAGGAATGGCACAGGGCCGCGGAATGGCGCTTGCACCCAAGCGCACCGGCCAAGCGGAACGGCCAGACCGGCATCGTCCTTCGGCCCGAGGAGATCATCCCGCTCGAAGGGAACACGACGCTCAAGGAATTTCTAGCACCTTGCCACGCCACGGCTCCGGACAGACGCCGGAGCTGTGGCGCGCAAGGCGTGTCGGGGGGGGCATGGCCATCGAATGGAAGGACAGCCTCACGCTCCATGTCCCCGTGCTGGATCGCCAGCACCGCGAACTGGTGGACCGTGCCAGCGCAGTCATCGCCGCGATGCGAGCGCATCGCGGTGCGAGTGAGGTCGGAGATCTCTTCGGTTACCTGAGGGGGTGCGTCCGGACCCACTTCGCGGCGGAAGAAGCGCTCATGCGTGAGCGCGGTTACCCAAGGTATGAACAGCATGTCCAAGAGCACGCCGTGTTTACTGGACGTGTTCATTTGCTACACGACCATTTCATCGGGCAAGGGGTGACGCTCTCACTCATCGTCAAGGTGAATGCCCTCGTTTGCACTTGGTTCTTTGACCATATTGCAACTTCGGACAAGGCCATCGCGACATGGATCGTCGAACGGGAGGTCGCGCCAGAGGCGCGGGTTCGACCTGACGAAGCTGAGGGCGTCGATTCGCCGGCCCCTGGCCAGGAGCCGGGCGAGCAGCCGAGAGTCCGTGTTCTGGTCGTGGACGACGAGGCGAGCGTCGGTAAGGTCGTGGAGCGGATCCTGTCGCCTCTCAAGGTGCTGTTCGTGCAGAGCCCGGCCGGTGCATTGGGCCGCGTCGGAGCCGGCGGCCGCTTTGCGGCCATCGTGTGCGATGTCCACATGCCGGGCATGAGCGGCATGCAGTTCCACGCCGAGGTCGCGAAGCTGGACTCGGAGCTGGCTAGACGGTTCGTGTACGTCACGGGCGCCGCGCCGTCTCCGAAGCTCACGGACTTCCTGGAACGGACGAAGTGTGGTTTCGTCGGGAAGCCTTTCAAGAACCAGGAACTCAAAGACGCCGTGGCAGCTGTTGCGAGATCGTAGAGCCTGTCGTCTGGGACAGAGCACAATGATCGTAACTCATCGAGCGGATCCGCACAGACATGAAGGCTCCTCGACCTCCAGACAGCTTGGCCTCGCTACGTTAGTCTCCAACGTGATCAAGACTATGCTCGGCCTCACCTTCGCACCCCGATGGATTGAAGTGGCACGACGATCTGGCGCACGGCCGTCCTCCCCAATCGTTCGTGAGTACCCGCTGACGATTGGAGGGAGAAAAGGATGGCCGAGTTCGCGCTAGACTTCGAGAAGGCGCTCCTTCGCCTGGACCGGACCGCCGCCGAAGACGTCCTCCGGCGCGCCTGGACGGGGCCGGACCGCCTGCGTGCGGTGGAGCAGGTGGTCTCCTCGAGTCTGGAGCGCATTGGGGCGAGCTGGGAGCGCGGGGACGTAGCCCTCTCCCAAGTCTACATGAGCGGCCGGATTTGCGAAGAGCTCGTCGACGCAGTGCTCCCGGCGAGCGACCCGAACCGGAAGAGCCAGCCGCGCATTGCCGTAGCCGTCCTCGAGGACCACCACGCCCTCGGCAAGCGGATGGTCTATTCATGCCTGCGCGCCTCGGGCTACGAGCTCAAGGACTACGGCCAGGGCGTGACGGTCGACGACGCGCTCGCGAGAGTCCGCGCCGACGGCATCCAGCTGCTGCTGCTCTCGACCCTGATGCTCTCTTCGGCGCTCAGGGTGAAGGAGCTCACGCGCCGGATCCGGCTCGAGAAGCTTCCAGTGCGGGTGTTGGTCGGCGGCGCGCCGTTCCTGTTCGATGAGCAGCTCTGGCAGGAGGTCGGTGCGGACGCGATGGGCCGGTACGCCGCGGATGCCGTGTCGCTCGTCCATCGTCTTTCGGAGAGCGCACCGTGACCGCCATGACGTCCCTGCAGCGCGTGCTCACGACCCTGGGCCACAGGGAGCCCGATCGCGTTCCGCTCTTCCTGCTGCTGACCCTGCACGGGGCGAAGGAGCTGCGCTGCTCCATCAAGGACTACTTCTCGCACGCGGAGTCCGTCGTCGAGGGACAGCTACGGCTGCGCGCCAAGTACGGCGGCGACTGCTTGTACCCGTTCTTTTACGCCGCCATCGAGACCGAAGCGATGGGCGGCGAGGTGCGGTACTTCGACGACGGTCCACCCAACGCCGGCGCACCGCTCATCGCGGACGTGGAGACGATTCCCCGGCTGAAGTGGCCCTCCCCTGCCACCTCCCCCGTGCTGGCGAGGGTCCTGCAGACGATTCGAGAGCTGAAGTTCCGCGTCGGCGACGAGGCGCCAATCATCGGTGTGGCGATGTCGCCGTTCTCGCTCCCGGTGATGCAACTGGGCCTCGAGCGGTACCTGGAGCTGTTGCAGGATCGCCCCGATCTCTGGGCCACGCTCATGGCCATCAACGAAGAGTTTTGCGTGGAGTGGGCCAACGCCCAGCTCGCGGCCGGCGCCACCGCGATCTGCTACTTCGACCCGATGTCCTCGCCTACCATGGTTCCACGGGAACTGTCCCTACGGACCGGCCACGAAGTCGCTCGGCGAACGCTGCCGAGGATCAAGGGCCCGACCGCCACACACCTGGCCTCGGGTCGAGCCCTGCCGATCCTCGCCGACCTCGCGGCCACCGGCACGGCTGCGGTCGGGGTGAGCGCACTCGAGGACCTGGCCGAGCTGAAGGCCGCCGCTCGGGGGAAGGTGACCCTGTTGGGCAACCTCAACGGCATCGAGATGCGCCGGTGGACGCCGCAAGAGGCGGAGGAGAGGGTCCGACGAGCCATCGCCCAGGCTGGCCGCGGAGGAGGCTTCATCCTGGCCGACAATCACGGCGAGATCCCCTATCAGGTCCTGGAAGAGACGCTGCTCGCCCTCTCGGCGGCGGTCGAGCGGTGGGGCCGGTATCCGCTCGCGAGAGGGTGACATGTCTGAGCCCCTTCGCCTGGCCGTGTGCGAGAACTTCCGCCGCGAGATGGAGGCGATCCTCGCTGATTCGCCAGGGCTCGTGGACCTCGTCACCTTCCCCGCAAGGTGCAGCCGGCCGATGCTCGATTGGCCGACGCTGGAATGCGTGCTGGGGGAATCGGTGGATCAGGAGATCTGCATCCTCGGCGGCGGGTGCCTTCGACAACTGGGCCCTGCCCCCCGGCAGAACTGGAGCATCTACGCGCAAGCGCACTGTCAGGCGCTGGTCGCGGGGACCACGCTGGTGGAGAGCTGCCTGCAGGAGGAGGCCTACCTCCTCACGCCGGGCTGGCTCGAGCACTGGCGGGACCATCTCGCCCTGTGGGGCTTCGACGCCTCCGGCGCACGGGCCTTCTTTGCTGAGACGACGCAGTTGCTCGTCCTCTTCGACAGCGGGGTCCTCCCCGGCGCCGGGTCGATGCTGCAGGAGATGGCCCAGTACCTGGCGCTCCCGTTCCGGAGAATCCCCGTCGGGCTCGATCACCTGCGTCTCTTCGTGGGCCGCCTCGTGGACCAGCGCCGAGCGGCTGCCCGCGAATCTGAAGAAACGGCGCGGCTCGCCCGGGCCCACCGTCAGGCGGCCGATCTGCTGATGGTCTTCGACCTGGTATCCACCCTGACCGGGGTCTCAGAGGAGCGAGAGGCGATCGAGAAGGTGATGAGCCTCTTCACCGTGCTGTTCGCCCCGTCGGTCCTCGCGTTTCTAGACGTCGTGGACGGGGTTGCGGGGAAGGCGAAAGTGGAGCCGTCGACGGCGATCTGCGACCTCGAAGGGCTGCGCCGGTTCAGCACTTCAGGGGAGGAACGCCAGACGGTTGGCAGCAGCGGATTCCAGGTCCGACTCGCTCACCTCGACGCGACCGCGGGCGCGATCCTGGTGGACGGTGTCCGGTTCCCCGAGCACCGGGACCACTACTTGGACTTGGCACTCACCGTCGGGCGCGTCGTCGGCCTGGCCATCGCCAACGCACGGGCGTACGGGAAGCTGCAGCGGACCATCACAGACCTGAAGGCCGCGACCGACAGCGTCACCGTGCTGGAGGGTCTCATCCCCATCTGCATGTACTGCAAGAAGATTCGGGACGACAAGGGCTACTGGCAGGCCGTCGAGAGATACGTGCGCAAGGCTCCCGAGGCCGGCTTCACGCACGGCGTCTGCGCCGGGTGCCTCGAGGAGCGCTTCCCCGAGGCACCGGAGCCTGGCTCCGCCTGAGCGCCCACGGTCAGGCAGAGCCAGACCTCCTCGGGCGCCCGCGGCCGGACCGGGACTCGCTTCGGGACTCGCTCGCCAACCCCACCCCCCGGCGGCATGGCTTACGATGCCGCGACCCACGCAAGGCATCGGCCCCCGCCGCCGGAATGGGATGCGCGCTACTGCCCCGCTACCCGGCGCTGCTCCATCCAGGCGAGTAGTTCACGCCTGGAGAATACGACCAGGCGCTTGCCTAGCCGGAAGTGCGGGATCTCCCGGCGGCTCACCTTCGACAGGAGGGTACCCCGCCTCAGGCCGGTGACTGCTTCGGCGAGTTCGTAGTACATCCACTGAGAGGCGAAGGTGTGCCTGGTCCCGTGGAACGTGATGTAACGCCGAGTCCGACCGCCTCTTTCGCACTTCGGGAACTCCGCCTTGTCGAGCACGCGGTGGAGGACCTCCTGGAAGATCCTCGCCGATGGGCACTGCATGCCGCCCCTCTGGTTCGGGAAGAGGAGCTTCCCCGGGCAGCGCAGGCGCCACTGCTTCCCGTGTAAAGCGCGGTCGCGTAGAGCATGTAGACGAGCTCACCTTCGGCTTCGGCTGCCACCAGGAAGCGCCGGATCTCCTCCTCGGTGCGGAGGTACGCGAAGTCCTTCTCGAAGACACGTACCTTGGGCTTCTTCACCTTGGGCGCCTTGATGAGCCAGCCGAGGTCCACCGCAAGGGTTCATCGTCGTGATGAAGAGCGTGAGGATGTTCGCGACGGTCTTCTTGTCCAGGTGAAGCCGCTCCACCTGGAGGTGGTCGGTGTCGGCTACCCCGATCTCGCGCAGCTTCATCGGACCGAAGCAGGGTCGGAGGTGGCACCTGATGATGCTGGTGTGGTCCTTGGGGCTCCGCTTCTGTGGGACGCGGTTGGCGAGCCAGTAGTCGGCGAGCTGGTCGAAGGTACGATCGGGAGGCGTCGGCGAGCGACGGCCGTCCTTTACCTCCCCAACCCTCGCCTGCTCGGCGATGAGCGCCTTCATCGCGTCCGCGTAGGAGCCGAAGCTCTTCTTCTTCCGCTTGCCGAACTCGTTGCTGACCCGGATCCACCACTTGCCCTCGGCCTGGAACGGTTTCGCTGGTCGCATCGCTCCGCCTCGTAGACCGGGCAAGGCGTGCAAGCGCCGCAGGGAACGGCCTTCGGGCCTTTCGGCGGCCACGGGGCGAGTGAATGGCCCCCTGAGTGGCCCCTTAGAAACACGAACGCCGACCTAGCAGCGAGCTAAGTCGGCGTCCTCATTGAGTTGCGGGGCCGGGATTTGAACCCGGGACCTTCGGGTTATGAGCCCGACGAGCTACCTGGCTGCTCCACCCCGCGTCATGTGATGGGACGCGTCTTCTACGCCGGCAGGGGCCGGTGGTCAAGAGCCTGGCGGGTATGGACGAGACCGCTCGATGAACGGCGAGCGGCACGAGGGCCCGCCTGCTTTTACAGCCAGGGGATGAGCCTCGGCGGGTGGCTTCACCCACGGATGATGGGCGCGGGAATCCGATGAGCTTCTGGGGCCTGCTCGCCCGCAGCTCACCCGTGCTGGGCCTCATGGCCGTGGGCTTCGCGGTGCGGCGCCTGCGCTGGCTCACGAGCGAGGCCGAGGCGAGCCTGCTCCGCCTGGTGGTGAACCTGCTGTACCCCTGCCTCGTCTTCGGCTCGGTGGTGGGCAACGAGGCGGCGCGCTCGCCGCAGAATCTGATCACGGCGCCGGCGGCGGGCGTGGCCTCCCTGATGGCGGGCTTCGCGGTGGCCTGGGGGGTGGGGCGACTCATCCGGCTGCGGCGGGGCCCGGAGCGGCGGACGTTCACCTTCGTCGTCGGCATCCAGAACTACGGCTACGTGCCCATCCCCATCGTGCAGGCGCTCTTCCCCGGGGCGCTGGGCGTCCTCTTCGTCTTCTCGCTGGGGGTGGAGCTCACTCTCTGGACCGCCGGCATCGCCATCGTGAGCGGCGCGAGCGGCGCCGGGCTCTGGCGAAAGGCGCTCAGCCCCACCGTGCTCGCCATCTTCCTGGGCCTGGCCATCGGCCTCCTGGGGCTCGCACCCGCGGTACCGATGGCCCTCCTCACCGGCATCCACATGCTGGGTGGCTGCGCGGTGCCGCTCGCCCTCCTCCTCATCGGGGGCACCATCTTCGAGGAGCTGGCGCGCGCGCCGGTCGTGCCGGCCAATCTGGAGGAGGTCCCGGCACCCGGCGCCACACGACGTCGCGCCGGCGCAGGCGCGGGGCTCCGGCCTGGCCAGGATCCTTCTCCGGCCGCTCGCGAGCGCGCGAGGGTGCGGGGGTTGCCGGTGGTCGTCGGTCACCTCGTGCGCCTGGGGGTGCTCCCCCTGCTCCTCCTCCTCGCCACGCGCGAGCTGCCGCTCTCCGAGGAGCTGCGCCAGGTGATGGTGGTGCAGGCGGCCATGCCAGCGGCGGTGCTGCCCATCGTGCTCACCAAGCACCACCGGGGCGATGTGGGTCTGGCGGTCTCCATCTCGGTGGGCACCAACGTGCTGGCGCTCCTCTCCATCCCGCTCTGGATCCGGCTGGGGATGCTCATCGTCGGGCTGTAGACCTCGGCCGGAGACCGACGAGAGCGAGCCTGGCGCGCCGCGGCGGCGGCGCAGGCCGGGTCAGGTGGCGGGTGTGCCGCCGGGCCTCGGCGCCAGCTCCACCAGGGCGGGCTCGCCGCTCGCGAGCGACCGGAGCCCGGCCTCGGCCACCGCGGTGGCGGCGTAGCCATCCCAGGCGGTGGCACCGGCGGGTGGCCCACCGCGGAGCGACCCCACCCAGGCGCGGAGCTCCTCGCGGTAGGCGGGCATGAAGCGGGCGCGCCAGTCGGAGGGGAAGCCGAAACCCTCCTGCGACCTGTGCCTGAGGGTCACCTCGTGCGGCGGCACGAGCGCGGCGGTGCCCTCCTCGCACACCAGCTCGGCGCGCACGTCGTAGCCGTACTGGGCGTTCATGAAGATCTCGGCGTCCACCAGCGCGCCGCCCTCCATCTCCAGCAGGACGAGCTGCGGGTCGCGGAGTCCCGCCAGCCGGGTCGAGCGCGGCGTCACCACGGTGATGCGCCGCACCTCGCGGCCCAGGAGGAAGCGGGCGGCGTCGATTCTCGTGCACCGCGGAGTTGGTGATGAGTGCCTGCGAGGTGGTGTAGGAGGGGGCGACGGCGTTGCGGTGGATGCAGTGCAGGACGAGCGCCGCCCCCAACGTCCCCGAGTCGAGTCGGCGCTTCAGCTCGACGTACCCAGGGTCGAAACGGCGCATGTAGCCCACCGTCACCAGCCGCCGCTGCAGCGAAGCCTCGGCCTCCACCACCCGCAGGCACTCGGCCGCGGAGGGCGCGAGCGGCTTCTCGCACAGCACCGGCTTGCCCACGGCGAGGCAGGCGAGGGTGAGGGGTGCGTGCGTCTCGTCGGGCGAGGCGACGATCACCGCGTCGACGCCGTCGTCGCGAATGAGCTCCCCGGGATTGGCGACGACCCTGGCGCCGTGGGCCCGCGCCAGGCGCTCCATCCTGGCCGCATCGGCATCGGAGACGGCTGCCAGCTCCGCGCCGGCCACCGCGGTGCCGAGGATCTCCGCGTGGTCCGCCCCCATCACCCCCGCGCCGATGAGCCCGATCCTGACCGCCATGTGCTCTCCCGTGCCGAGCGCTTCGGCCCTTTCGTGAACGCCCTGCGCTCCCTGCGCTGCGGGCCGCGCCGGAGGGCGTCCGCGCCGTCCGTCAGGGATTCTCCGCGACCCGAGAGGTGGCGGCCTCCATCGAGCGGTAGCACGACCCCGGTCACGAAGGGAGCGCCTGCGAGGTAGCGCACCGCATCCGCCACGTCCGAGGGCGTGCCGACGTGGCCGAGGGGGACGCGCCGGGCGAGCTCCCGCTTGCGCGCGTCGCTGTAGCCCTCCGGCCAGAGCACCGTCCCGGGGGCGATGGCGTTCACCCGCACCCGCGGCGCCAGCTCCAGCGCCAGGCACTCGGTGAGCCGCACCAGCGCAGCCTTCGAGGCGCAGTAGGCGGCGTAGCCCTTCCACGGCACGAGGCCGCCCCCCAGGTCGGCGATGTTCACGATGGAGCCGCCGCTCTCCGAGAGGAGCCCCTCGAAGGCGCGGGCGAGGAGGAGCGGTGCGCGGGCGTTCACGTCCATCTGCGAATCGAAGGCGCGGGCGTCGGTCTCGGCGAGGGGTCGACCCTCCCACGCGCTCGCCGAGCAGACGAGCAGGTCGAGCCGCTCGAACCGCCGCCGGAAGGCGCTGGCCAGGGTCTTGCCGACGTCCGGGCGAGCGAGGTCGGCGCGCAGCGGAACGAGCGGCGGTGGGGGGCGGTGGCCGTGGTAGTGCCCCGCCACCCGGTAGCCGTGCGCCACGAGATCCTGCGCGATGGTGAGCCCCACGCGAACGCCGGCCCCCGTGACCAGCGCCACCGGCGCGGCCTTCATTCCCTCCGCGCGCCTCGCCGGGCTCATGGCCTTCCCGGGAGCCACCTCTGCTCCCGGACCCCGGCACGGTGGTTCGCCAGCCGCGCCGTGACGAAGAGGAAATCGGAGAGGCGGTTGAGGTAGGCGAGCACCTCCGGCGCCACCTGCTCGCGCCGGTGCAGGGCCACCACCTGCCGCTCGGCGCGCCGGCAGACCGCGCGGGCGAGGTGGAGGGCCGCGGCGAGCGGCGAGCCGCCGGGCAGGATGAAGTGCCGGAGCGGCGGCAGCTCGCCGTCGAAGCGGTCCATGGCCTCCTCGAGCTCACCCGCCCAGCTCGCATCGATGGCCGGCAGCCGCGCGCGCGTCCTCGCCCCGGCCGGAGTGGCGAGCTCCGCGCCCAGCGAGAAGAGGCGATCCTGGACCGCCGCGAGCAGGACCTCGAGCTCCGGCGGTGCGCCGCAGGCGCGCGCCGCGCCCACGGCGGCGTTGAGCTCGTCCACCTCGCCGTAGGCGGAGACCCGGCCGTCGTCCTTCCCCACGCGCGGCCCGCCGAAGAGCCCCGTCTCCCCGCCGTCGCCGGTCTTCGTGTAGATTTTCATCGTCCGCCGAGCTAACACCCGCCCCTCTCCCGCCGCAACGCTGCGCCGGGAGATGACCCATGGTGAACTCCATCGACGGCCATCCCGGGGGACCTCGCGAGGACGGCGACCCTCCGCCGGAGCCCTCGGCGCCGGAAGGTGCCTGCGGCTTCGAGCCGGCCGAGCTGACGGCCCTGGCCACGGAGGCGGCGCGCTCGGCCTGGGAGCGCGGCCTGACGGTGCTCCGGCCCGGCGGCGCGGTGGTCCCCATCCCCCTCATCGCCCAGCCGGCGATCTTCTCGCGCGAGGCGTTCGGGGCGCTGGCCGCCGAGGCGCGGGTCATCCTCTCGGGCGCCGTCAAGCTGGCGAAGGCGCTCCTCGCCCACGGCGACGCGCGCGACCGCGAGGCGCTGCTCGGCCCCTTCGAGGGGCTGGAGGCCGAGGCCATGTCCCGCCTCTTCGACACCGCACCCTCGCCGGCGATGATGGCGCGCGTCGACTTCCTGCCGTCCGCGGAGGGCGGGCCGCCGCGGGCGCTCGAGCTCAACGCCACCATCCCGGCCATGAGCGGCTACGCCGACCTCGCCGCGCACGCCTTCATCCGCGCCGCGGCGCGCTCCCGCGGGCTGCCGCCCCGCCGCGCGGAGGAGCTGGTGGCGCTGTGCGGCTCCAACGTGGAGAAGCTGCGCGCGGCGCTCGTGCGCTGGTACGAGGCGCGCGGCGGCACCCGCGCGCGCCCCTCCATCGCCCTGGTGGCCCGGCCCGGCGACGCGCAGATAGGCGAGCTGCGGCACATGGCCGCCCACTTCCGGCGCATGGGCCACGAGGCGGAGAACCTCACCCCGGAGGAGTGCGTGCCGGAGCGCTGGGACGTCCTCTACCGACACGTCTGGGCGCACAACACACCACCCGGAAGCCCCTTCGCTCGCGCGCTCCTCGCGCCGGAGCGCTTCGCGCTGGCCAATCCGGTGAACGGCCTCCTCGAGGCGAAGGCGCTCTTCGCCCGCCTCTCGGAGTGCGCCGAGGATGGAGACCTGACCCGTCTGGCGGGGCTCGGGCCCGAGGAGCTCGCGGCTGCGCGGCGGCTCCCCCTCACCCGGAGGCTCGACGCGGCGCTCGCACCGCGCCTCCTCGCCGAGCGAGAGCGCTGGGTGCTGAAGCGGAGCTGGGATTACGGCGGCAAGAGCGTGCGGCTCGGCTTCACCTCGGACGAGGCAGGCTGGCGGCGCGCGGTGGAGGAGGCGCTCACCGACGAGCGGGCCGGCGGGTGGGTGGCCCAGGAGCGGGTCGTGTCGCAGCCCTCGATGGCCACCCGGGTGACGCCCGAAGGGACCTCGGCGGCCCCGCTCTACCGCGACGTCTCCACCTACGCCGGGCTCGGCGCCGGCAGCCCCGACGGGTGCGTGGTGCGCGCCGCGTCGTCACCCATAGTGAATGTCCTCGGCGGCGGCGGGCTGGCCGCGGTGCTGCCGGAGGAGGTGTGCGCCGCGCTCGCACAGCGGTGAAACCGGCGCGCCGGCGCCCCGCCGCGGAGGGGCGGCGTGGTAGATTCCCCGGGTGGACAGGGCGCGCGTACTCGTGGTGGAAGACTCGCCGGCCCAGGCGAAGTGGGTGCGCGAGGTGCTCGAGCGCGAGGGTTACGAGGTCGAGCTGGCCGGCGACGGCCGGGAGGCCATCCGCCGCGTCCGCGCCTCGCCTCCCGACCTCGTGCTGCTCGACATGATCCTGCCGGACATGGACGGGCTGCAGGTCCTGCGCATCCTCAAGGTGCGGCCCGACGGCGACTTCGTCCCGGTGATCCTCATCTCGGTGAAGGCCGACCTCGACTCGCGGGTGAAGGGGCTGCGCATCGGCGCCGACGACTTCCTCGCCAAGCCCTTCGCCGAGGCCGAGGTGCAGGCGCGCGCGGCGGCCATGCTGCGCATCAAGCGGCTCCAGGACGAGCTGCGCGCCACCAAGAGCGAGCTGGAGCGCCTCTCGGTGACCGACGGGCTCACCGGGCTCTTCAACCGGCGCTTCTTCCAGGAGCGGCTCAAGGAGGAGTTCGGCCGGGCGCAGCGGTACGGCGACGCGCTCTCGCTCATGCTCCTCGACCTCGACCACTTCAAGCGGGTCAACGACGGGTATGGCCACCCTTTCGGCGACGAGGTGCTGCGCGGCACGGCCGAGATCCTCCGCAAGAGCACGCGCGACGTCGACCTCTGCACCCGCTATGGCGGCGAGGAGCTGGCGGTGATCCTCCCCCGCACGCCGGCGACCGGCGCCATCGCGGTGGCCGAGCGCTTTCTCATGAAGATGCGCGAGCACCGCTATGAGGTCGCGCCTCAGGAGGGCGGCGCAGTGCTCCAGCTGGTGGTCACCGCCTCCGCGGGGGTCGCCTCGCATCCCTCCGAGGGCGTCGCCTCGTGGGAGGAGCTGCTCCGCCGCGCCGACGAGGCGCTCTACCGGGCGAAGCACGAGGGTCGCGACCGCTTCTGCGTGCACGAGCCCCGCGCCGGAGCCTGAGCTGGCAAGCGAAGGCCCGCCCTCGCGGGGGCAGCGGTCGACCCGTCGAGCTGCCCCGGGGCGGCGTGGTACGCAAAAAAGAGCACGGCCCGAATGGGCATGGGTCACATACACTCCGCTCCTCGCACCTTGACCCGGATGGCGGGTGAAGGGTTTGATGGCACCCGAGGGTTGCATACGACCCGTCGCCTGCTTCGTCCAACCCCTTGAGATCACGGCTAGCCGGGTAACCCGAGCCCAGGTCCGAGCCATGCAATCCGAGATGACGCGCATGACGTCGCAGGCCCCCACCGATGCAGCTCCCGGCGCCGCGAAGCGCGAGGCCTCCGTCCTCGTCGTGGACGACGACGAGCACGTCCGGCGCGCGCTCCGGCGGGTGCTGAAGCGCTCGGGCTGCCTGCTCCACGAGGCGGCCGACGGCGACGGCGCCCTGGCCGTCCTTTCCCGCGAGCCCGTGCATGTGGTGGTCTCCGACTACCGCATGCCGGGGATGAACGGGGTGGAGCTCCTCCGCCAGGTGAAGGAGCGGTGGCCGCGCGTGCAGCGCGTCCTCCTCACCGGCCAGGCCGACACCTCGGCCATCGAGGAGGCGGTGAACAGCTCCGAGATCTTCCGGTTCATCTGGAAGCCCTGGGACGACGGGCACCTCCTCCTCACCCTGCAGAGCGCGGTGGATCAGTACTGGCTGGTGGAGGAGAACGGGCGCCTCTCGGAGCTCCTCACGCAGCGGAACGTGGAGCTCGAGCTCGCGAACAGCGAGCTGGAGCAGAAGGTGGAGCAGCGCTCGGCCGCGCTCACCCGCGCCGCCGAGGAATGGCGCGCCTGCTTCGACGCCATCGCCGACCCTCTGGCCATCCTCCGCGACGGCGGGGAGGTGGCGCGCGCCAACACCGCCTTCGCCCGCCGCGCGGGGGTGTCTCCGCAGGAGCTGCGCGGCCTGCGCTGCATCGACGGCTTCGGCGAGCTCCCCTTCAGCCCCGACGTGGCGCCGGCCTCGGGAGAGGGGCGGGACAGCCAGGAGCTCGCGAAGGGCGATCGCACCTGGCTCCTGCGCACCTATCCCTTCGCCGAGGGAGGCTCGGTGGTGCTCTGGAAGGACGTCACCGAGGAGCACGAGGTGACGCGCCGGCTGCGCCAGGCCGAGAAGATGGCCGCCGTGGGGCAGCTCGCCGGCGGCGTCGCCCACGAGATCAACAACCCGCTCGGCGGCATCCTCGCCTTCGCGCAGCTCATGCTCCAGGACGAGCGGCCGGAGGGCGACCGCGAGTCGCTCCGGCTCATCCAGGACGCGGCGGTCCGCGCCAAGCGGATCGTCGAGTCGCTCCTCCGCTTCTCGCGGAGGCCCCAGCAGGCCGAGCGAGGCGAGGTGGAGCTCTCCCGGCTGGCCGAGGACGCCCTCTTCCTGCTCCAGGCGCGGTTCAAGGAGGGGCGGGTCGAGGTGGTGCGCGAGCTCGGGCCCGCCGCCGTCATGGGCAACGGGAACCAGATCCAGCAGGTGCTGGTGAACCTGCTCGTGAACGCGCTGCAGGCGGTGGGGGTCAAGGGGCGCATCCGCCTCGCGACCGGCCTCGCCGGTGCGGGCGTGGCGCGCATCGCGGTGATCGACGACGGCCCCGGGGTGCCGCCCGGGCTGGCGGCTCGCATCTTCGAGCCGTTCTTCACCACCAAGCCGGAGGGCCAGGGCACCGGCCTCGGGCTCTCCATCTGCTACCGAATCGCCGAGGAGCACGGCGGCACCATCCGTCACGAGCCCACCCCGGGGGGCGGGGCGACCTTCGTGGTGGAGCTCCCGGCCGCCCCCGCCCCTTTCCCAGCAACCGCCGTCAGAGCCTGAAGAGGTAGAACCATGGAGAATGGCATCGAGAAGCCCGCGCGCGTGCTGATCGTCGACGACGAGCCGGTGCTGCTCCGGGCGCTGGAGACGCTGCTCGCCCGCCGCGGCCACGAGGTGGTGGCGCTCGACTCGCCCATCGCCGCCACCCAGCGGCTGGCCGCCGAGGACTTCGACGTCGCGCTGCTCGACGTGAAGATGCCCGACCTCTCCGGCATCGAGCTGCTCACCGCGGTGAAGCACCGCCGGCCGGAGATCGAGGTCATCATGATGACGGGCCACGCCACCGTGGAGACGGCCCTCGCCGCGGTGAGGGCCGGCGCCTACGACTACCTCACCAAGCCCTTCGACGACGTCGAGCTGGTGGCGCGCGCGGTGGCCAAGGCCGCCGAGCGGAAGCAGCTCTTCGACCGCAATCGCGAGCTGGAGAACGCGCTGCGGGTGAAGGAGGGGGGGCTGGTCCAGGAGGGGATGGTCGGCAGCTCCGGGCCCATGCGCGAGGTCATCCGCATGGTCGAGGCGGTCGCCTACAGCACCGCCACCGTGCTGGTGCAGGGCGAGAGCGGCACCGGCAAGGAGCTGGTGGCGCGCGCCCTCCACGCGAAGAGCCCGCGGCGCGCCCAGCCCTTCGTCGCCCTCAACTGCGGCGCGCTCACCGAGACCCTGCTGGAGTCCGAGCTGTTCGGCCACGTGAAGGGCTCCTTCACCGGCGCCCAGCGCGACCAGAAGGGCCTCTTCGAGGCGGCCGACGGCGGCACCATCTTCCTCGACGAGATCGGCGACATCCCGCCCGGCCACCCAGGTGCGCCTCCTGCGCGTCCTGCAGGAGGGGGAGCTCAAGCGGGTGGGCTCCACCGAGGCGGTGAAGGTGGACGTCCGGGTCATCGCCGCCACCCACCGCGACCTCCCCAAGCTGGTGAAGAGCGGCCGCTTCCGCGAGGACCTGTTCTACCGGCTGAACGTCATCGCCATCCCGCTGCCGCCCCTGCGCGACCGCATCGAGGACGTGCCGCTGCTCGCCCACCACTTCCTGCGCCGTTACTCCGACCGGCTGAGCAAGCGGGTGCGGGCGCTCTCGCCCGAGGCGGTGGAGCTCCTCTGCGGCTACCGCTGGCCCGGCAACGTGCGCGAGCTGGAGAACGCGGTCGAGCGGGCGGTGGTGCTGTGCCGCGGCGAGTCGATCACGCCGGCCGACCTCCCGCCGGCGGTCGCCGGCCGCACCGCGCCGCTGGTCCGCGAGGCGCCGGTGACCGGCGACGACGCCGCCTGGCTCGCCACGAGCTACGCCGCCGCCAAGGAGCAGGCCCTGCGCCGCTTCGAGAAGGCCTATGTGGAAGCGCTGATGCGCGGCTGCGACAACAACATCTCGGCCGCGGCGCGCAAGGCCGGGATGGACCGCTCCAACTTCAAGCGCGTGCTGCGCAAGTACCGCAGCGACCTCGAGCCCGATGGCGACGAGCTCGACCTCGACGTGGCGAGCGGGTAGGTCTGGGGTCGCGCCTTCGCCGAGGCTGCGCTGCAGGAGCGGAGCGCCCGCTCACGTGAGGAAGTCTCGCGCCTCCTCGAAGATCCGATCGACGGAGGCCGCCAGCTCGTGCCCGTCGTCGAGGGTGACGAGGCGCGCGCGCGGCGTGCGCTCCACGAACTCGGCCACGTCCTCGAGCGGCACCGTGGTGTCCCGCGAGCCGGCGATGCAGAGGGTGGGCACCCGCACCTCGGGGAAGGCGGGCAGCTTCGCCGCGTCCTCCATGAAGGCCCAGGGGACCCGTCGCTCGCGGCCGGTGGCGTGGTGCTGCACGGGGAGGCCCTCCCTCCGCCAGCGTCGCTCCTCCTCGGGGGAGAGGCTGGCCATCCACCGCTCGTGAAGCCGGAAGGCAGGGGCGAGCAGCACCAGGCGCTCGACGGCGGGGTCGCGCGAGGCGGCCACCGCGGCGAGCCAGCCGCCGAGCGAGCTTCCCATGAGAAAGCGCGGCCGGTGGGCGGTGGCGAGCCGCTCCACCTCGGAGAGCATGGTGAGCGGGGTGGCGCGCTCGAAGCCATCGTCACCCGGGGTGAGGTCGGCCCGGACGAAGCCAACGCCCAGGGCGGCGAAGCGCTGCTCCAGCGCGGTGCCCTTGTGAGAGGAGGGCCCCGAGGCGAAGCCGTGCAAGTAGAGGATCACGTCAGCTCTCCTTCTTCCGGGCCTCGTCCCGCAGCGCCGCCAGCCGGGTCGAGAGCTCGCGCTCGAGGCCGCTCTCCGAGAGCCGCACCAGCTCGGCGCCCGCCACCGCCTCGGGGAGGTAGCGCTCGGGGACGTAGTGGCCGTCGAAGTCGTGAGGATAGCGATAGCCGCCGCCGTAGCCCAGCCCCTCCATGAGCGCGGTGGGCGCGTTGCGGAGCCGGAGCGGGACGGGGAGGGGGCCGCGCTCGCGCACCAGCTTTCGCGCGGCGGCGTAGGCGGTGAGCGCCGCGTTCGACTTGGGGGCGAGGGCCAGGTAGATGGCCGCCTGGCTCATGGGGAGCACGCCCTCCGGCAGGCCCACCAGCTCGAACGCCTGCAGCGCGTCCACCGCCACCGAGAGCGCGCGCGGGTCGGCGTTGCCCACGTCCTCGCTGGCGAAGATGACCATGCGGCGGAGGAGGAAGCGCGGCTCCTCGCCGGCCTCCAGCATGCGCGTCAGCCAGTAGACGGCGGCGTCGGGATCGCTGCCGCGCAGCGACTTGATGAAGGCGGAGACGACGTTGTAGTGCTCCTCGCCCGCCTTGTCGTAGAGGAGCGCCTTGTGCTGCATGGCCTCCTCCGCGTCGGCGGGGAGGATCTCGCGCCGGCCGGCCAGCCTGGCCGCGGCGGCCGCCACCTCCAGGGCGTTGAGGGCGCGCCGTGCGTCGCCATAGGCGAAGCGGGCGAAGAGCGCGCGCGCCTCGGCGAGCAGGGTCAGGTCGCCGCCCAGGCCGCGAGGAGAGCGCGCCGCCCGCTCCAGCAGCGCCTCCAGCTCCTCCTCGGTGAGCGCGCGCAGGGTGACGACCCGGCAGCGCGAGAGGAGGGCGGCGTTGACCTCGAAGGAGGGGTTCTCGGTGGTGGCGCCGATGAGCGTCACGATGCCGGCCTCGACGTGGGGCAGGAAGGCGTCCTGCTGGGCTCGGGTGAAGCGGTGGATCTCGTCGACGAAGAGGATGGTTCGCTTGCGGTGCAGCCTGCGCCGGTCCCTGCGCCGCCGCCACGATCTCGCGGATCTCCTTCACCCCGCCGAGCACCGCGCTGAACGGCTCGAACCAGGCGCCGGTGCGGGCCGCCACGATGCGCGCCAGCGTGGTCTTGCCCGTGCCCGGCGGACCCCAGAAGATGAGCGAGGGCACCTGGTCGGCCTCGATGGCGCGGCGGAGCGCGCTGCCCGGCGCCGAGGACGTGCTCCTGCCCCACGAACTCGTCGAGCGTGCGGGGGCGCAGCCGCTCCGCGAGCGGCTTCGACGCGTCGTCGGCCTCGGCCGCCTTGTCGAAGAGATCGGGCTCCATGGTTCTCCGATAATGGGCGATTCGATGGCCACCCAGCTCTGTCCCGTCCCGCGGCGCGTCGGCATCGTCCCGAAGCGGAGCTCGGCGGAGGCGGCGGCGTGCGCCGACGAGGCCGAGCGGCACCTGGCGGCGCTCGGGCTCGAGGTGCTGCGCGACGATGCCGAGCTGGCGCGCTCGGCCGACCTCGTCATCGTGCTCGGGGGCGATGGCACGCTCATCCACGCCGCGCGCCTTCTGGAGGGCCGCGCCGCGCCCATCCTCGGCGTGAACATGGGCAGCCTGGGCTTCCTCACCGAGGTGCCGCGGAGCGAGCTCTACCCCGCCATCGATCACGTGCTCTCCGGCAAGGCCGAGGTCTCCGAGCGGATGAAGCTGCGGGTGCACGTGCACCGCGAGCCGGAGAACGACGCCCGGCTGGTCGACACCGAGGTGCTGAACGACGTGGTCATCTCCAAGGCGGCGCTGTCGCGCATCGCCGAGATCCAGGTCACCGCGGCGGGCTTCGAACTGGCCACCTACAAGGCCGACGGGGTCATCGTGGCCACCCCCACCGGCTCCACCGCCTACGCGCTCTCGGCGAACGGGCCCATCGTCCACCCGGCGCTGAGCGCCGTCGTGCTGGCCCCCATCTGTCCCCACACCCTCACGCAGCGCCCGGTGGTCGTGCCCGACGATCAGAAGATCGACCTCCGACTCCTCTCCGACAGCGAGGTGTACGTCACCCTCGACGGGCAGACCGGCCTTCGGCTCAAGCGCCGCGACCGGGTGGAGATCAAGCAGTCGAGCAACCGGGTGCTGCTCGTGCGAAATCCCCGCATCGACTACTTCGGCTTGCTCCGGGCCAAGCTGCGCTGGGGGAGCTGAATCGACGCAGCCCGGCTCCACCGGCGGTGCGGGGCCTTGCCGCCGCGCGAGCGGGACAGACAAGCAGGGCTAAATTCTTGTACAGTGTCAGAGCGGTGGGGCATAGTGGCCTCATGCTCACGATGCTGCGTATCTCCGGCCTGGCCATCGTCGACAAGGTCGAGGTCGCCTTCGGCCCTGGGCTGAACGTCCTCACAGGTGAGACGGGGGCCGGAAAGTCCATCCTCCTCGAGGCGCTCCACCTGGTGCTCGGGGGCCGCATGGCGGCCGACGTCCTGCGCGAGGGGGCCGAAGAGGCCGTGGTCGAGGCGCTGTTCGAGCTCCCCTTCGATCACCCCGTCCTCGCGCGCCTGGCCGCGGCCGGGCTCGCCAGCCCTCCGCAGGAGCCGGCACGGCGAGGAGCTTCCGGCGAGGAGCCACGGCCTCCCGCCGGCGAGAGCATGCAGGAGCTGCTCGTCCGGCGGACCGCCTCGCGCTCGGGGCGCGGTCGCGCCTTCGTGAACGGCGCCCTCTGCACCATCGGGCTCCTGGAGCGTTGCCTCGCCGGCCTGGTGGACGTCACGGGACAGCACGAGCACGTGGCCCTCCTCGACGAGAGCACCCATGTGGAGCTGCTCGACGCCTTCGCGGGCGTGGCCAATGGCACGCCCGCACCTGGAACCGACCTGCGTGAGCCCGCGGCGAGCCCTTCGCTCGTTCACCGCTACCGGGCCGCGCACGGCGCGCTCCTCCAGGCGCTCCGCGCTCAGGAGGAGCTCTTCGCCGCCCGCGAGGAGCGCGCCCGGCGAGCCGACTACCTCGCCTTCCAGCTCCGAGAGCTCGAGGCGGTGAGGCCCGAGCCGGGTGAGGACGAGGCGCTCGAGCGCGAACGGCAGGTCCTGGCCTCCGCGGAGCGCCTGCGCGAGGCGGCGCGGGCGGCCGAGGCGCTCGTCTACGGCGAGGAGGGGAGCAGCGCCGAGGGGCTGGGCCGCGCCGTGCGGAGCCTCTCGGAGGCGGCGGCCGTCGACGCCCGCCTCGAGCCCGTGGTCGCGCTCCTGCGCTCGGCCCTCGCCGAGGCCGAGGAGGCGGGGAGGGGGCTCGCGCACTATGCGGATAGCCTCGCGGGCGATCCCGAACGGTTGTTTGCGGTGGAGGAGCGCCTGGAGGCGCTTCGCGCCCTGGCCCGCAAGCACGGCGGCACCCTCGGATCGGCGCTGGCGCGGACCGAGTCCATGCGTGCGGAGCTCGCCGAGGTCGAGGGGGGTGACTCGAAGTCGAGGGAGCTCGAGGGAGAGGTCGCCCGCTGGGGGGCGCGGGCGGTGGCGCTGGCCCGGGAGCTCTCGGCGGCAAGGGTCCGGGCGGCCCAGGCCTTCGCGCGGGCGGTTGGAATGGAGCTCGTGGCCCTGGCCATGGCTCGATGCCGCGTGGAGGTCGCCTTTCTGCCGCCCGAACAGAGCGTCGTCCACGCAGGGGTGGCGCTCGGCGCCTGCGGCTCGGAGCGCGCCCAGATCCTCCTCGCCCCGAACCCGGGCGAGCCGGCGCGCCCGCTGGCGCGAATCGCCTCCGGCGGAGAGCTGTCGCGGGTGCTCCTCGCCGCCAAGCGCGCCCTCGCCGGCACCGACCGGTGCGGCTCCTACGTCTTCGACGAGGTCGACTCGGGGCTCGGCGGAGCGGTGGCCGAGGCGGTGGGAAGGCTCCTGCAGGAGGTGGCTCGCGACCGGCAAGTGGTGTGCGTGACGCACCTTCCGCAGGTCGCCTCGCACGCCGATCGCCACCTCAAGGTGGAAAAGCGGGTGGAGAACGGACGCACCGTGGCCTCCGTCCGACCACTCGGAGCGGAGGAGAGGGAAGGCGAGGTGGCGCGCATGCTCGCCGGTGCGAAGGTGACCGGCGTGGCGCGCGACCACGCTCGAGAGCTCATCGATTCGGCCCGGCGGAGCGGGAGCCCGAGGCGAGGCGAAGCGCCGCGAGCGAAGGTGGCCCGGCGGGCGGCCGCGGGCAGGGACGGTGTGCGCTCCTCCGAGACCCAGAGCCACGTGGTTCTCGCCTCTTGAAGAGCTTCATTTCGCGTTGACCCCTCGAGCGCGCCGTTGATACGCTCGCGCGACGCGCCGCTGCTTCCCCGTGAGCCTGCGGCCGTTTCCATGCACGTCACCGCCCGAGGCCAAACCGACGTGGGTCGCAAGCGCGACCACAACGAGGATTCCTTCCTCGTCGATGGCGAGCTCGGGCTCTTCGTGGTGGCCGATGGCATGGGAGGACACGCGGGTGGCGGCACCGCCTCCAGCCTCGCGGTGCTGACCATCCAGGAGCGGATGCGGGTGGCGCACGAGGTCGACCCGGACCTCTTCGCCTCGGGCGCCCCGCTCGAGGAGAACCCGCTGCGCGAGGTGCTGCGCGAGGCGGTGGAGAGCGCCTGTGAGGCCATCTTCCAGACCGGTCAGACCGACCCCTCCCTGGCGGGGATGGGCACCACCGTCACCTCGGCCCTGGTGAGCGGGGGTCAGGTCTTCGTGGCGCACGTGGGCGACAGCCGGTGTTACCTCGCCCGGCGCGGCGCGATGTACCAGATCTCCGAGGATCACTCGCTGGTGAACGAGCAGCTCAAGGCGGGCGCCATCACCCTCGAAGAGGCGCGGAACAGCCGCTTCAAGAACATCATCACGCGCTCCGTCGGGTTCGAGGCCGACGTGCTCGTCGACCTCATGGGGCTCGAGCTGGAGAAGGGCGACCGGCTGGTGGTCTGCAGCGACGGCCTCACCAACCAGCTCGACGATGCCGAGATCCTGGAGGTGCTCGACCGGGTGGCGCTCGACGAGGCGCCCCGGCAGCTCATCGCGCTCGCCAACGAGCGCGGCGGGGACGACAACATCACCGTCGTCGTGGTGAGCCTCGACGCCTGACGCCGCCCGCAACTCCTGAGCAGGCGGTCAGTCCGGGGTGGCCCGCGCGCGCGGCCCGGCTGGAGGCCGAGGGGGATACGGAGCAAGATGCGATTGACCCGCACGGTCAGGGTGCCCCTATCCGAGACGTTTCCCGGCGGTTCACGCGCTATAGGTTCGGGAAATGAGCCAGGCAGCGAAGGGCGGTGAGGGGGGTGCGCAGGCTCCCGGCCTCGGCCTCTTCACGGTCCTCGTGAGGGGGGACCAGGGGAAAATCGTCCGGCGGCTGCAGCTCTCCGAGGAGGCCCTCCGGGCGGCCGAAGCGAAGATGAAGCCGGGGGCGCCGGCCGGGCACCCTTCTCTGGCCCCGCCGTCCGCCTGGAAGATGTGGCTCCGAGGCATGGCGCTGGTCGCCCTCGTGGTGCTCGCCGCGCTGGTGGGGCTTCGCGCGGGGGACCAGCGCTACCGTGACCTCGCGGAGGCGTTCGAGGGGGTCTCCTCCCGAAACCTGGTGCTCACCGTCGAGAACGCGGGGCTTTCGGCGCAGCTGCGCTCGGTGGAGGAGAGGGTGGATCACGTGGCCTCCACCCTGTCACGCGTGGAGAAGCGCGACGCCGAGCTGCGCAATGCCTTGAACGGGATGGAGCTCACGCCCTCCGGCGCGGTGCCGCCCTCGGACGACGCCAGGTCTGACCCGCGTGGCACCGCCAAGGAGGGGGCTGCGTCGACCCGCACGGTGCGTGAGCCGGTGAAGGGGACGGGGCGCAACGGCTCCGGCGGCGTGGAGAAGGCGGCGGTCCCGGTGGGGAGCTCCAGGGTCCGGCGCGATCCACCGCCGGCAGGCGCAGCGGCGACGGCCCCGGTCGAGGAGGGCTTCCTGGTGGGTGCCAGCCCGGCGGGTGACGCGCTGGCGAGGCTCGATTCCTTGGCGAGCCGGCAGGAGGAGGAGCTGACCCACATGGCCCGCTACTTCGAGACGCAGCGGACCGAGCTGGCGAGAACCCCCAACGAGTGGCCGCTGCGCGGCCTCGTCACCTCCGACTTCGGGGCGCGGCTCGACCCCTACACGGCCGACCGGGTGATGCACCGGGGGCTCGACATCGTGGCGCCGAACGGCCAGACGGTCTTCGCCCCGTCCGACGGCACGGTGACCTTCGCGGGCAAGGCGAACGGCTACGGCAAGGTCATCATCCTCGACCATGGCTTCGGACTGGAGACGCGCTACGGCCACCTGTCTCGCCTGTTCGTGAAGCAGGGCGAGCGCGTCCGGCGCGGGGAGCGCATCGGGGCGGTGGGGAGCACGGGGCGCTCGACGGGACCGCACCTCCACTACGAGGTGCGGGTGAACGACGTCGCGGAGAACCCGCGGACGTTCATCCTGGATTAGTCGGCCCTACGGCAAGCCCGGCGGCTGTGACCGCGCACAACTGGGCGCTCGCGCCCGGAGCGGGTGTTGCCCCTGGGTAGGCCCGTCGGCCCCTTCCTGCGAAGGTGCGAAGGGAGTTCGCTTTTCTCGACACCCTTCCCGGCGTCACGGTGATGTAATACACCGCCATGCCCCCCCGCGAACGACTCTGCGCCGCGCTCGACTTCCCGACCTGGGCGGAGGCCGAGCCGTTCGCGCGGGCGGTGGCGCCGGCGGTGGGGATGCTGAAGGTGGGGCTGGAGCTCTTCACCGCGGAGGGGCCCTCGGTGGTCCGGGCGGCGAGCGCGCTCGGGCGGCCGGTCTTCCTCGACCTGAAGCTGCACGACATCCCCACCACGGTGGAGGGGGCGGCGCGCTCGGCGGCGCGGAGCGGAGCGTCGCTCCTCACCGTGCACGCCAGCGGGGGCGCGGAGATGGTTCGCGCGGCGGTCCGCGGAGCGGGCCCGGGGCTGCGCGTGCTCGCCGTGACCGTGCTCACCAGCCTGAACGCGGAGGCGCTGTCGCAGGTGGGGCTCCTCGGAGGGCCGGAGGCCTCGGTGGTGCGCCTGGCGCGGCTGGCGATCTCGGCGGGCGCGGGGGGGATCGTCTGCTCGCCGCTGGAGGTGGCGGCGGTGCGTGCCGCGGTGGGTCCGGGTCCACTGCTGGTGATTCCGGGCGTCCGCCCCTCGGGCGCGGCGCGGGGGGACCAGGCGCGGGTGGCGACCCCCGCCGAGGCGATCCGCAACGGCGCCGACGTGCTGGTGGTCGGGCGGCCGCTGCGCGAGGCGGCCGACCCGGGCCGCGCCGCCGAGGAGCTCGCTCTCTCCATCCGCTGAGCCCGTTGGCGGTGGAAGGCTGGAACCTCCATCCAGCCCCCTCGCCGGGGCGCGCCCGGCGGGCTTGCCGTAGCAAGCGCAGGGCCTGGCCCAGGCGAGGTAGACTCCCGCCCGGTGGAGCGATGTGCACCTCTCCTCGGATGGATGGCCCGTGCCGGCCTCCTGGGCGCATGCCTCCTCGTCGCGACCGTCTCCGCGACGAGCCGCCGCCCGCCGGACGAGCTCGTCTACGGAGGGGACGCGAGCTTTCCACCCTACGAGTACCTCGACGCCGAGGGGAGGCCGGCGGGGCTCAACGTGGAGCTCATCCGGGCGGTGGCCCGGCACGCCGGCCGCACCGTCCGGGTAAGGCTCATGCCCTGGCCGGAGGTGCGCGCGGCCCTCGCCAGCGGGGCCATCGACGTGGCGAGCATGTACCGTTCGGCGCAGCGCGCGCAGGAGGTGGACTTCGGCATCCCGCACGAGCTCACCTACCACGAGATGTTCATTCCCCGGGGCGCGCCTCCGCTTCGCTCCCTCGCCGACCTGGCAGGGAGGCGGGTGATCGTGGAGGGGGGCGCGCTCTCGGCCGAGGCCCTGCGATCCCTCGCCGGGGTGCGGCTGGTCGAGGTGGCGAGCGAGCCGGAGGCGCTGCGCGGCCTGGCTCGTGGCGAGGGGGACGCCGCGGTCGTCTCGCAGGCGGTGGGGCGCCCCTACCGCGAGCGTGCTGCGATCGCCTCGGCGCTGGAGGTCTCCGGCCCGCCGGTGCTCTTCGCCGAATACGGCTTCGCGACGCGGAAGGGGCGCTGGGAGCTCATCGAGCTCCTGAACGAGGGCGTCGCCACGCTGAAGGCGAGCGGCGAGTACGACCGTCTCCACGCGGCGGCCATCCGGCCGGACCGCTCGGCGCGGGCGGAGCGAGCCGCGGCCCTGGCGCTCGGCGTCGCCCTCCTGGCGGTGCTCCTCTTCGTCTTCTGGAACCGCTCCCTGCGGCGCCAAGTGGCGAGGCAGACGCACGTCCTGCGCGCGGAGCTGGCCGAGAAGGAGCGGGCGCAGGCTGCACTGGCGGACGCGGAGCGCGCGGTGGGCCAGCTCCGGAAGATGGAGGCGGTGGGGCGATTGGCCGGCGGGGTCGCGCACGACTTCAACAACTTCCTCACCGTCATCTCTAGCTTCGCCGGCCTCCTCCGGGACGATCTGCGGGCGAAGGGCGCCGACACCGCCGACGCGGACGAGATCCTCGCCGCGTCGGAGCGCGCCGCGCGGCTCACCCGGCAGCTCCTCGACTTCAGCCGGGCCACGCCGCTCAGGACCATGCCCCTCGACCTGGTGCAGCTCGTGAACCGGCTCATGCCCATGCTGCGGCGCCTGCTCGGAGAGCAGGTGAAGCTCGAGCTCTCCTTGCCGGCGGGTCCGATCGTGGTCGAGGCCGATCCCTCGCAGATCGAGCAGATCCTGCTGAACCTGACCGCCAACGCGCGCGATGCCATGCCCCGGGGCGGTCGCCTCGGCCTGTCGGTGGAGCGCCGGCACCTCTCCGGGAAGAACCCGTTCTCGCTCGCGCCCGGGGCGTACGCCACGGTGGTGGTGACCGACGAGGGCGTGGGGATGGATGACGAGACGCTCGCCCGGATCTTCGAGCCGTTCTTCACCACCAAGGTCTCCGGCAAGGGCACTGGCCTGGGGCTGGCGACGGTCCTTGCCCACGCGACGAAGCTCGGCGGCGCGGTCGACGTGGAGAGCGCGCCGGGCAAGGGCACCACCTTCACGCTCGTGCTGCCGCTCGGGCCCGCCCCGCAGCCGGCGCCGTCCGAGCCCGAGCGGCCGGCGGCGCGCGCGACCCCCTCAGGCGTCGCGTCGATCCTCCTGGTGGAGGACGACGAGGCCCTGCGCCGCGGCGCCCGGCGGGCGCTGGTGAGCGCGGGGTACCGGGTGGCCGAGGCGAGCGAGGCGGACGAGGGGCTCGCCGCCGCCGCGCGCGACGGCCCCTTCCAGGTGGTGGTGACCGACGTGGTCATGCCGGGGCGGAGCGGTCCTCAGATGGTGGCCGAGCTCCGGGCGAAGGGCGAGGGGGTCGCCGTGCTCTACGTCTCCGGCTGGGTTCGCGATGGCGAGGAGCTCGACCTCGGCACCCCCGCCACGGCCTTCCTCGCGAAGCCGTACTCCAGTCAGGCGCTGTTGTCGGCGGTGCAGGCGCTCATGGACGAGCGAAGGGCGCTGGGGCTCGCATCCGGCGCGTGAAGGGTTCATCCGGCGCTCGAGCTCCCAGCTCGGGTCAGGTCTCCTTCGGGCCGGGCTCCCGCGTGGTTCGCTGCACCGTGCGGGCCTTGCGTCCGGCCCTGCGTTCGGCGCGCCGGCGGCGCCGCCGGTGACGCCCGCGAGCCAGCGTGCGAGCGCGGCGGGTACCGGTGAGGCGCCAGGCGCGAAGGAGGAGCGACGCGCCGAGCCACAGGGCCAGAGCGGCCAGCGGGAAGGCGAACACGCGGGGCCACAGGGCCGCCACCGAGGCGAACGCCAGCATGGCGACTCCGGCGAGGGCAGTGGGCTGGGCCTCGGCGGGGCCGAGCTTGCGCTGAGCGGTGAGCGCGGCACCGACCGCACGGCCCACACGGAGCGCACCCGCGGCGGCCGGAGCGGCGCTCCCGCTCGGCGGTCCCCGCCGCCGCGCGCCGCGCACGGGGGTGGGGCGGCGGGCGCGCAGCACCACCTCGGTGGAGGTCTCCAGATCTTCGCGGAAGGAGCGCTCGAGCTCACCCGCCACGCTGTCGTCCTCCAGCGTGACGTCGAGCTCGTAGTTGCCCATCCAGCTCGCCAGGTTGAGGTTGGAGGAGCCCACCCGCGCCCAGTGGCCATCGGCCACCGCGGTCTTGGCGTGGAGCATCGGACCGCCCCACTCGTAGACCCGCACTCCGGCCTCGAGCAGCGGGCGGTAGCCGGCCCGCGAGAGGGGAGAGAGCAGCGGCAGGTCGCTCTCACCCGGAACGAGGAGACGCACGTCCACCCCGTCGCGCGAGGCGGCGCGCAGCGCCTCCACGTAGGGTGAATAGGCCACGAAGTAGGCGTCGGTGAGCCAGAGGGTCTGGCGCGCCACCGCGGCGATGAGCAGGTCGAGCCGGAAGATCCCCGCCTCGCTGGGCGCGGTGGCCACCACCCGCACCGCCACGCTGCCGGGCGCAGGTCCGTCACTCGCCGGCTGGGCGAGGGCGCGGTCACGCAACCGCCCCCCGCTCGCGGCCCACGCCGCCGCGAACGCCTCCTCCACGTCGGCCACCGCCGGCCCGCGGAGCTCCACCCCGGTGTCGCGCCACTCCGGCCGTCCGCGCTGCGGGTCGCCGACCCAGCGGTCGGAGACGCACAGCCCGGAGACGAAGGCGACCTCGCCGTCCACCACGATGGACTTGCGATGATCGCGGGTGAGCCAGCCGAGCGGGAGGTCCACCCGCGGTGGGTTGAAGACGCGCACCTCCACGCCCGCCGCGGCGAGCTCGCGCCAGAGCGCGCGCCCCGCCACCCCCAGGCAGCCGAGCCAGTCGCGGAGCAGCAGCACCCGGACGCCGCGCCGGGCCGCGTCCATGAGCGCTCGCGCGAAGCTGCGCCCGGTGGCGTCGTCGGCGAAGAGGTAGTTCTCGAAGAGCACCCGATCGCGGGCCGCGGCGATCGCTGCGAGCCACGCCGGGTAGTTCTCGCTGGCGTTGCGGAGCACCCGCACGCCGTTGCCGGTGGTGACGGGCCCACCGGCGGCGCGGGAGAGGGCGCTCTCGGCGAGCGCCCGGAGCGCGCCGCGGTCTCGAGGCGCGGCGAGGGGCGGGGGGCGGCCCGGCCGTTGCGGGCGGGGGGCGACGGTGCCCGAGTTCGGCCGGGAGGGGCTGGAGGCGATGTCGTCGGGCACCCTGCCCCCTTCAGCGTCCAGACCGCCGCAGGAGGACGTAGACCGCGCCCCCCCCGCCGTCGACGGGCCTGGCGGTGGCGAAGGCGAGCACGTGGCGCCCGAAGCGGGCGGTGGCGAGCCAGGTGCGCAGCGCCTCCTTCAAGACCGGAACCTGCTCCCGCGAGTGGATGCCGCGCCCGTGCACCAGGAGCACGCACCGCTTGCCGGCCTGCCGGGAGCGCTTCAGGAAGGCATCGACGGCCCCCTTGGCCTCCTCCCGGGTGAGCCCGTGCAGATCGATGTGGCCCTGCACGGCGTAATCGCCGCGGCGCAGCCGCCGCATGATGGCCGGGTCGAGCCCCGGGACCTTGCCCTCGATGAACTCGTCCGTGTCGGCGAGGTCGAACGGGGCCTCTCCCGAGACCAGCGCCTCGAGCTGCATGAGCGCGTCGAGGTCGGCGTGCCAGAACTTCTCGTTGCGGGGCGCGGGGGCGGCGGGCTCGGCCAGCGCCTTGCCATGGGCCAGCGGCTCGACACCGGAGAGCGCCTGCGCCCAGAGCTCCTGATCGGAGGGGTCACGGGGCGGCGGAGGCGGGGGAGGGGGCGTGGCCGCCGGTGGTGGCCGCGGTGGCTCCTGCGGCGCGAGGCGCCGCTTCAGGCCGGCGAACGGCGCGTGGAACCTCTCCCTCTCCTGCCGCTTCGTCACCCGCAGACTATAACGCGCCGGCGGCGGCGCTCCCCGGCCGGGCGGCGGGCGCGCCGAGATCGGCGCCGGGGGGCGCGGCCCCGGAGGCCGGCCGGGCGCCGCGAGGAGGAGGCGTGGACACCGAGGTGCAGTGCCCCTACTGCGGCGAGTGGGTGACGATCTTCGTCGACCCCGGCGGCGGCTCCCACCAGACCTACGTGGAGGACTGCCCGGTCTGCTGCCAGCCCTGGACCGTGCACGCGGTGGAGGAGGAGCCGGGGGGCTACGCTGTGGGGCTGGCGCGGCTCGACGACTGACCCTCCGTGATACCGACCGCCCGCTTCGGAAGGGGGCTTGACGCGACCTCTCTGCCAGATGTATCTGGCAGCAACATGGCCGTGACCCCAGCGCCCCGCCGCCGCGAGAACCGCACCCGCTACGTGGTGCTGGGGATGCTCACCTCTTGCCCGATGAACGGCTACGCGCTCCGCAAGGCCATCGCCGGGAGCGTGGGCCACTTCTGGCAAGAGAGCTTCGGCCAGCTCTATCCCACGCTGCGCACCCTCGCCGGGGAGGGCCTCATCCGCGAGGAGCGGGCGCAGCCCCCGCCGCCGGCCGGGCGGCCCGATGGCGAGCAGGCCGCGCGGAGCGGCCGGGCCGGTGCCACCTACGCCATCACCCCCGCCGGCCGCGAGGCCCTCTGCGCCTGGCTGGCCCTGCCGCCAGCGCTCGACCCCATGCGGAGCGAGGTGCTCCTGAAGGTGTTCTTCGGCGCGTTCGTGGGGCGCGAGGTGCTCCTCGGCAACCTTGCGGGGCTGGCCGGCGTGGCGCGAGCGCAGCTCGAGGCGCTGGAGGCGATCGCGAGGCAGCTCGACGCGCTCCCCGAGTCATCGCGCGGCGGCCCCTATCCGCGGCTCACCCTCGACTTCGGGATGCGCTTCATGCGCCTCGCCCTCGAGTGGCTCGCCGACGTCGAGCACGCCTCCGCCCGGGCGCACGCACCCGTTCCAGCCTCTTCACCGCGCAGCTCTCGCCGCACGGCGGGGCGGGGCGCCAGGAGCAGCCGATGAGCGAGCCCATCATCAGCGTCGAGGAGGCGAGCCGCATCTACCACCTCGGGAAGACCGAGGTGCCCGCCCTCCGCTCGGTATCACTCACGGTGGAGCGGGGCGAGTTCCTCTCCATCGCCGGCCCGTCCGGCAGCGGCAAGACCACCCTCCTCAACCTCATCGGCTGCGTCGACCTCCCACCTCCGGGACGGTGAAGGTGGACGGCCGCGACACGCGCGGCCTCTCCGATCGCGCGCTCACCGAGCTGCGGCTGCACCACATCGGCTTCGTCTTCCAGACCTTCAACCTGGTGCCGGTGCTCTCGGTCTTCCAGAACGTGGAGTTCCCGCTGCTCCTGCAGGGCGGGCCTCCGCCGGAGGGAGCGCGAGGCGCGGGTGAACGAGCTGCTCGAGGCGGTGGGCCTCGGCGCCCACGCTCGCCACCGGCCGAGCGAGCTCTCCGGCGGGCAGCGGCAGCGGGTGGCGGTGGCGCGCGCGCTGGTGGGCCGCCCCGCTCGTGCTCGCCGACGAGCCGACCGCCAACCTCGACTCGCAGACGGGCGGGCAGGTCATCGACCTCATGAAGGAGATGAACCTCCGGCACGGCACCACCTTCGTCTTCTCCACCCACGACCCGAGGGTGATGTCGCACGCCACCACGCTGGTGCGCATCGAGGACGGGCGGATCGCAGCCCAGGAGGCCGCCGCGGCGGCCGGAGGGAACTGACGTGCGCTCGCGCCTGCGCGCCCTGGGCGTGCTCCTCCAGATCGCCTTCCGCAACCTCTTCGCCAGCCGGGCGCGCTCCTTCATCGTGGGCGGCATCGTGCTGGTGGGGGCGGCCCTGGTGGTGGTGGGCGGCTCGCTCGTCGACACCATCGACGCCGGCATGCGCGGCAGCGTGCAGGGAAGCCTCGCCGGCCAGCTCCAGCTCTACGACGCGCGGTCGAAGGACGACCTCGCGCTCTACGGCGGGATGACCGGCGAGTCGCGGCTCGAGCCCATCGAGGACTTCGCGCGCCTGAAGGAGGTGCTGCAGGCGGTGCCGGAGGTGCAGGAAGTGGTGCCGATGGGCATCGACCAGGCCATGGTGGCCACCGGAAACGACCTCGACCTCGCGCTGGAGAAGCTGCGCGCCGACGTGCGAGCAGGCGCCGCGCCAACCAGGGCACCCCGGCCGCGCCCGGGGAGGGCGGCGCGGCCGCCGGGATCGACCCGGCGCTCGCCGCCCGCTACGCCGCGCACAAGGCGCACGTGCGACGGATGACCGAGGTGCTGCACGACGAGCTGGAGCAGGCCTGGTCCATCGCCGACGACGCGCTCAAGGCCGAGCGCGCCGGCGACCGACGCGACCTCGAGACCGCGGCCTCCCCGGCCTTCTGGGAGCGGTTCGACGGCGACCCGCTCGCGAACCTCGAGTTCCTGGAGAACCGCATCGCCCCGCAGGCGATGTCGAACGGCTTCATCTTCATCCGCTACGTGGGCACCGACCTCGCCGCCTACGCGCGGGCCTTCGACCGCATGCGGGTCGTGGAAGGGAGCCCCGTGCCCGAGGCCAGCGCGGCATCCTCCTCGGCAAGCTCTACGCCGAGGACTGGCTCAAGCTGAAGGCCGCCCGCACGCTCGACAGGATGAAGGAGTCGCGCGAGGCGCACGGCCGGAAGATCGCCAACGACGAGGAGCTCGCCCGCTGGGCCAAGGAGGTCCAGGGTCAGACGCGCGAGATCCTGCTCCAGCTCGACCCGCAGCAGGCGGAGGAGGCCGCGGCGCGCCTGCGGCGGGCGCTCCCCTCGCGGGCGATCGAGCTGAAAGAGCTCCTGGTGCAGCTCTTCACCCTCGACGATCGGAACTTCGACCACCACTACGACGTCTTCTACCGCGAGCTGGCCCCGCTCCTGCACCTCTACCTGGTGCGGGTGGGCGACACCATCACCGTCAAGGCCGCCACACGTTCCGGCTACATGACCTCGGTGAACCTGAAGGTCTACGGCTTCGTGGAGTTCCGGGGCCTCGAGAAGTCCACCGCCGCCGGCTACCTGTCGCTCATGGACCTCGTCTCCTGGCGCGACCTCTACGGCTTCATGACCCCGGAGAAGGCGGCCGAGATCCGCGCGCTGAAGGCCGCCTCCGGCGCTCGGGACATCACGCGCGAGGGGGCCGAAGCGGCGCTCTTCGGAGCGCCGGGCGACGAGCCGGCGGCAGAGGCCGCGCCCTCCAGGCCGGCCACCCGGGCCGCGCCGGTGACGGACCTCTCGTCACCCGGCGTGGAGGGGGCCGCGCGCCGGGAGCTGGAGGCCGGCCTCGCCTCCCGCGTGTACGGCCAGGCGGAGCTCGACCACGGCGTGGCCCTCAACGCCGCGGTGCTCCTGCGAGACCCGAGACGGGTGGACGAAGGGATGCGCGCGGTGAAGGGGGCGCTCGACGCCGCTGGCCTGCGCATGAAGGTGGTGGGCTGGCAGGAGGCGGCCGGGCTCCTCGGCCAGTTCATCTCGCTCGCGCGCATGATCCTCTACACCGCCGTCTTCTTCATCTTCGGGGTGGCGCTCGTCATCATCAACAACGCCATGGTGATGGCCACGCTGCAGCGCGTGAAGGAGATCGGCACCCTGCGCGCCATCGGGGCGCAGCGCCGCTTCGTCCTCGGCATGGTGCTCCTCGAGACGGGCGCAGTGGGCCTCGCCTTCGGCGCGGTGGGGGCGCTCCTCGGCGCGATCGCCGTGTGGGTGATCCGCCTGGCCGGGGGCATCCCGGCCATGAACGACCAGTCTACTTCTTCTTCGCCGGGCCGAGCCTCCTGCCTCGACTCGGCGCGGGCAGCCTCGCCGCCGCGCTCCTCATCGTGGCGGTGGTGAGCCTCGCCTCCGGCCTCTACCCGGCCATCGTGGCCACCCGGGTGGCGCCGGTGCGAAGCCATGCAGGCGGACGACTGACATGTTCCAGGCTCTTCGCATCGATTTCCTCATCGCGCTGCGCAACCTCCTGCAGCACACGAAGCGCAACCTCTTCCTCGGCACCGCCGTCGCCGCGGTGACCGCGCTCCTGGTGGTGCTGGGCGCCTTCACCGCCGGTATCCGCGGCGCCATGCTGGAGTCGGCGACCACCCTCATGACCGGCCACGTGAACGTCGGCGGCTTCTTCAAGTTCACCTCCGGTTCCTCGGCGCCGCTCGTCTCCGACTACCCGAAGGTGCTCGAGGAGGTGCGGCAGCCGGGTGCCCGAGCTGGAGCTCGCGACTGCGCGCGGTGCGCGGCTGGGCCAAGGCCGTCTCCGAGCGCTCCTCCATGGATCTCGTGCTGGCCGGCATCGACGTGGCGGCCGAGCCCAGCTTCCGCCGGAACGTGCAGGTGCGCGAGGGCAGCGTGGAGGCGCTCTCCAGCCCCGGGACCGTGCTCCTCTTCGAGGATCAGGCGAAGCGGCTCGAGGTGAAGGTGGGCGACGCGGTCACGCTCTCCGCGCCCACCTCGCGCGGGGTGAACAACACCATCGACGTGCGGGTGGTGGCCGTGGCGCGGAACCTGGGCCTCCTCAGCTCCTTCAGCGCCTTCGTGCCCGCCGGCACGCTGCGCGCGCTGTACCAGCATGAATCCGAGCACCACCGGGGCGCTCCACCTCTACCTGAAGGACCCGGCCCAGGCCGCGCAGGTCGCGGCGCGGCTCCGCGGGGCGCTCGCCAGCGCCGGCTACCGGGTGATGGAGGCCGACCCCAAGCCCTTCTGGATGAAGCTCTTCTCCAAGGTGAACGCGCGAGGACTGGACGGGGCAGAAGCTCGACGTCACCACCTGGAAGGACGAGCTGAGCTTCATCACCTGGATCCTGTCGGCCATCCACGCCATCACCGGGGTGCTGCTCTTCATCCTCCTCGTCATCGTGGTGATCGGCATCATGAACACGCTGGCCATCGCCATCCGCGAGCGCACGCGGGAGATCGGCACCCTGCGCGCCATCGGGATGCAGCGCCGCGCGGTGCTGCGCCTCTTCCTGCTCGAATCGGCGCTGCTCGGCCTGGCCGGCGTGGTGGGAGGTGCGCTGGTGGGGGTGGGCCTGTCGCCTGGCGGGTCAACGCCCTGCACCTCGCGGTGCCGGAGGCGATGCAGCTCTTCCTCATGCAGCAGCACCTCACCCTGCGCGTCGCGCCGGGACCGGTGGTGAGCCGCGCCGGCTTCATCTTCCTCGTCACCGCGCTGGCCGCGCTGTCCCCGGCCCTGAGGGCGGCGCGGCTCCGGCCGGTCACCGCCATGCACCACATCGGATGACGCCATGACGCACGCTCCGCCGTGCCACCCTCGCCGCCGTCGCACTGCTCGCTCCTCTCGCGGGCGGTCCCCGCGGTGGCGCTCACGCCAGGCCGAGACCGACGCGCTCGTGAAGGTCGTCGACGACCGCCAGCGCAACAACGGCGACTGGGCCGCCAGCTGCTACATGGAGTCGAAGGAGAAGGACAAGACCGACGTCGTCTACGAGCTCGTCTACTACCGGCGGACGGAGGACGAGCGGCTGCTCATCCTCTTCACCAAGCCGAAGAGCGAGGCCGGCAAGGGCTACCTCCGGCTCGACAAGAACCTCTGGCTCTACGACCCCTCCACCGGCAAGTGGGAGCGGCGCACCGAGCGCGAGCGCATCGGCGGCACCGACACCCGCCGGGGAGACTTCGACGAGTCGCGCCTCAGCGAGGAGTTCACGGCCGTGTGGGAGGCCGACGAGAAGCTCGGCCGCTTCGACACCCACCGGCTCCTCCTCACGGTGAAGCCGGGCATCGACGTGGCCTTCCCCCTGATCAGGCTCTGGGTCGACGCCGCCACCGGGAACGTGCTGAAGCGCCAGGAGTTGGCGCTCTCCGGCCGGCTCATGCGCACGACCTACTACCCGAGGTGGAAGAAGGTCTACTCCGAGTCGAAGAAGGAGGACGTCTGGTACCCGGAGGAGATGCGCTTCTTCGACGAGGTGGAGAAGGCGAACTCCACGCTCATCCTCATCCGGGCGGTCGACCTGCGGCCGCTCTCCGCCAACATCTTCACCAAGGCCTGGCTGGAGACGAAGAGCCGATGAGGACTGCCCCCCGCCACCCGCGCTCGCGCCTCCTCGCCGGTGCGCTGCTCCTCTCGGGGCTCGCCGCCGTGGCCCCCTCCAGCAGCGCGGCGGCGCAGGAGCGGCCCAGCGAGGGTGCGCTGTTCGGCGCCCCGGGGCTTCCGCCCACCGCGGCCGAGCCCGAGGCACCGTCCGCCCTGGAACCCGAGCCGGGGGCCGAGCGGCGGCTTCTCGCCGCGCTCGTCCGCGCCGGCGACCCGCTGCAGCTGGGCGGCCTCCTCTACCTCCGCAGCAGCGCCTCGGCGCGGGAGGGGGTGCCGCCCTCGCGCTGGTCGTTCAGCGCGCCGAGCCTCACCGACCTCTACCTCGACGCCAGGCCCTCGGAGCGGGTGCGCGCCTTCGTGCTCGGGCGCATGCTCTTCGACCCGCTGCAGGGGTCGGCCGGGAGCCTCGTCCCGGGCGTCGCGCTCCCCGGGGCGAGCGGGGCCGCGCCGGCGAACCCGAGGGTGCTCCTCGACCAGCTCTGGCTGCGCTTCGACGCCGGGCGCCGGGCCTTCTTCACCGTGGGCCGACAGCACGTGAAGTGGGGGGTGGGGCGCTTTTGGAACCCCACCGACTACCTGCACGCCGTGCGGCGCGACCCGCTCGCCCCCTTCGACGACCGCACCGGCACCTTCCTGGCCCGCGTGGAGCTGCCCTGGGAGCGGCTCGGCTGGAGCTTCCAGGGCGTCGCCATCCTGGAGCCGCTGCTCGTCCAGGCCTCCTCGCCCTTCGCCTCCTCCGGCTCGGGCGGGGTGGGGCAGGTGGGAGGCGCGGCCGTAGCGGCCGCGGCCGGCAACGAGCTCGGCGAGGTGGGCGCCGGGGGGCGAGCCGACCTCCTCCTCGGCCCCTTCGCCGTCGGGCTCGACGCCGTCGTCCAGCGCGGCCTCGACCCGCGCTTCGGCGTGGACGTCTCGGGCCCGCTCGGCGACGTCGATGCCCACGCCGAGCTCGCGCTGCGCGCCGGCAGCGACGTCCCGCTCTACCGCGGCCAGCTCACCGCGGGCGGCCTGCCCGCCTTCGAACGGTACGAGCCAGAGGGGGTGAGGCCCTCCCTGGTCCTGGGCGGCGAGTGGTCCCACAAGTACAGCGACGAAGACACCTTCACGGTGGGTGCCGAGTACTTCTACCAAGCGAACGGCTACGGAGGGCCGGAGCTCTACCCGCTGCTCCTCGCGGCCGGCGCCTTCACGCCGTTCTACCTCGGCCGCCACTACGCGGGCGCCTACCTCGTCCTGCCGAGGCCCGGGGCCTGGGACCTCCACACCTTCACCCTCTCGGCCATCGCCAACCTGTCCGACCGGTCGGCGCTGGTCCGGCTCGACTGGGCGGTGACGCTCCTCACCTACCTGCAGCTCGAGGCGTTCGCCCAGGCACACCTCGGCCGCGCTGGAGGAGAGCTCAGGCTCGGGCTCGACCTGCCCGCCAACCTGGGCGGGCTGGCCACCCCGGCGGTGAAGCTCGGGGCGCCCGTGGCCGACGCCGGGATCGCGCTCCGGGTGAGCTTGTGATGGAGGCTACGAGGTGCGGCGAGCGCGCCCCGAACCCGCGCGGCGTGCGGGGGGGCTCTTCGCCCTGCGGCTGCTGGCCGGCCTCTTCGCCGGGGCGGTGCGCGAGGCGGGCTTGCGCGCGGCTGGCTTCCTCGCGCTGGTCTTCCTGGTGCCGGAGGACCTGCTGCTCGACGTCTTCGCAGCGCCGCCGCGCTTGCTCGACTTGCTGGGGTTCGGCTTCACCTTGATGCCGGCACGCCGCGCCTTGCTGAGGCCGATGGCCACCGCCTGCTTCCGGCTCTTCACCGGGTGCTTCCCTTCCTTGGCGTGGTCCATCTCCTCCCGGACGAGCTCACCGGCCTGCGTGGAGGCGGACTTCCCCTGGCGCTTGTCGGCGCGGACGCGCTGCATGGTCTTCTTTTCGGGCATGCGGTCTCCTCGAGGTTCGACTGCGCGCTTGATCTGTGGCGCTCGCCGGCGATGCGCCAGCCTCTTTGACGAGGAGTCGCCCCCCGGAAACGCCGTGCGCCACCGCCCTTTCATTTCCCTCCAGTGAAGAGGCGCCGCTCAATCCTGCTTCAGCGAAGCGGCAGCTCGCCGGAGGGGAGCTCGAGGCCGGCCTCGGCCAGCGTCTCGGCCACCGCCTCGGCCACGGCCGCCGCGAGGACCGTGCAGAAGGCGGCGCGCTCCGGGGAGGCGAAGCTTTCGAATGGCGCGGTGAGCGCGTTGCACGGCGCTCGCGCCGCCGCGGGGAGGCGTGCGGCGAGGCGCGCCTCGTAGCGCGCCATGGCCTCGCGCAGGGCCGGCGTCACCGGACCCGCCGGGTCGGGGTCGCCCAGGAGCTCTCCCAGCACGAGCCGCCCGGCCTGCACCGCGCCGCAGGGTCCCTCGCCGGTGAGTCCGCCCTTGCGCAGCGCCTGGTAGGGGCGCGAGGGCACACCGAAGGTCTCGGCCAGCGCGATACCGCAGCTCCGATGGCGCACCTCCTTCCCCTCGTAGAGAACGCGCGCCTTTTCGCGGAGTGCGGCCACCGGGTCGTTCGAGGACGCCATGCCGCAACTCTACCTCCGCGGGCGCCTCCAGGCCTCCCCCTTCCCCCGCGCGCCCCGGTGCCCTCCATGAGGAGCGCGCTCGGGGTAGGCGCCGTCTCGCGCCGGGCTCGATGCTCGCTTCACCTCGCCGTGTCGTGGAAAAGCACTACACTGCGCCGGTGCACCTCCTCACCATCCTCGCCGCGGCCGGCTGCTATCTCGTCTCCCTCGTCGCCCTGGCGCTCTGGCCGGCGGTCATCGGGGTCGTGCTCGCCGTCACCTGGCCGTTCGACCGCGACCGGGCCGTGGCGGGGCGCATGCTCCGCATGCTGGCGGCCTTCATCTCGCGGAGCTTCCTCTTCTGGCGCATCCGCATCGAGGGCGAGCTGCCGGCGGGCGGGGGAGCTCACGTGGTGGTCTCGAACCACCAGTCGGTCCTCGACGTGTTCCTCATCTCCAACCTGCCTCGCGAGATGAAGTGGGTGGCGAAGCGCGAGCTCTTCAACATCCCCTGGATTGGCTGGTTCTTCTACCTGGTGGGCGACATCCCGGTGAAGCGCGGCGACGCAAGGAGCGCCGCCAGGGTGATGACCACGGCGCGGGCCTATCTCGACCGGGGCATGAGCGTCTTCTTCTTCCCCGAGGGCACGCGCAGCCGCGATGGTTCGATGCTCCCCTTCAAGCTCGGCGCCTTCAAGCTCGCCATGGAGGCCGGCGTGCCGGTGCTCCCGCTGGCGGTCTCCGGGACGGCTCAGGGGATGCCCAAGGGAAGCCCGTGGGTGCGGCCGTCCCGCCTGACGCTGCGCATCCTCGAGCCGGTGCCCACCGCCGGGCGTTCGCCCGAGGAGGCCGGCGCGCTGCGCGACGAGGTGCGGGAGCGCATCGCCCGGGCGATCGCGAGCTGACCCCGCGGCCCGCCTGCGAGCGCGAGGTCGCCCGGAGCTGGCGGGTGTGACCGGCCCTCGCTCCCCCTGGGCGCGCTCGCGCTCGCCCGGGCGGCGCGGCAGAGGAGATCCGCCGCGAGGCCGACGCGAGTCACGAGGTGCTCCCGGTCGCTTCGCGCGGGACGGGGCGGGGAGAGGAGCAGGAAGCCCCACCGAGGAGCGCCCGGGAGAGCGGGCTGAGCCGATCAGTGGCGCGCGGCCTCGGCACCCGGTGAGGCGGGGGAGGTCGGCGGCAGCTTCCTGCGGAGCGCCTCCAGCTCCTCGGTCCGCTCTCCCCCGTCGAGCCCCGGCTCCACTTCACGCTCGGTCTCGGTGGCGACGAGCTGCCACTGCTGCGCCGTGTCGACGATGAGCCGCGCACCGCGCCCGTAGGTGAGGTAGTGCCAGGCCCACTGCATCACCACCGCCAGCCGGTTGCGGAAGCCCACCAGGAAGAGCAAGTGAACGAAGAGCCAGGTGAACCAGGCGAGGAAGCCCGTCACGTGGAAGCGGCCCACCCGCCCCACCGCGCGGGCGCGGCCGATGGTGGAGAGGAGGCCCTTGTCGGTGTAGTGAAAGGGCTTGGTGGCCTCGCCTCGGAGTGAACGTGCGAATCTGGCGGGCGACGTGGCGGCCGCCCTGGATGGCCCCCTGCGCCACCCCCGGCACCGGCTTTCCGTCCGACTCCACCGCCGCGAGGTCGCCCGCCACCCAGACCTGGGCCTGGCCTGGTACGGAGAGATCGGGCTGCACCTTCACCCGGCCCGCCTTGTCGAGGGGCGCGCCGAGCGCGCGGGCGAGCGGGGAGGCGGCCACGCCGGCGCCCCAGAGGACAGTGCGCGCGGCGATGCGGGTGTCGCCCACCTCCACCCCTTCCGCGTCGATGGCGGTCACCATGGTGCCGGTCCTCACCTCCACGCCCAGTTCGACGAGCTGCCGCCTGGCGGCCGCCGAGAGGTCCTCCGGGTACGGGGGGAGGACCCGTTCGAGGCCCTCCAGGAGGAGGATGCGCGCGCCGCGGGGGTCGATGCGGCGGAACTCGGAGGTGAGGGTGTGGCGAGCGATCTCGGACAGCGCCCCCGCCAGCTCGACGCCGGTGGGCCCGCCTCCCACCACCACGAAGGTGAGGAGCGCCTCGCGGCGGGCGGGGTCTTCCTCGCGGTCGGCCTCCTCGAAGGCGGTGAGCACGCGCCTCCGGATCTCCAGCGCGTCCTCGATGGTCTTGAGGCCAGGGGCGAAGCGCGCCCACTCGGGGTGGCCGAAGTAGGAGTGGGTGGCGCCCGTGGCGAGGACGAGGTGGTCGTAGCCGATGGTGCCGCCATCGGCAAAGAACGCCCGCCGGGCGGCGAGGTCGAGGCTCGACACCTCGGCGAGCAGCACGTCGAGGTTCTTCTGGCTCCGCACGAAGCCGCGGATGGGAACGGCGATGTCGGCGGGGTTCAGGCCGGCCGTGGCCACCTGGTAGAGGAGCGGCTGGAAGAGGTGGTGGTTGTGGCGATCGACGAGGGTCACCTCGACCGGCACGCGCTCGAGCGCGCGCGCGCACTGAAGCCCCGCGAACCCTCCCCCGATGATGACCACCCTGGGACTCATGGACCCAAGGTGGGGACGGTGCGTCAATTCGCAAGCTCCGCGAAGCGCAGTTCACCGCGCGGGGCTCCCGCCCGGCGCGGCACTTCCCAAGGGGGTGAGCGAAAGGCCGGTGGGGGCGGTGTCCCTCCCCGACGAGCTCTGGCCGCATCACGCCAGCTGGGCGTTCTCCCTGAGCGCCCGGATCTCCGCGGCGTAATCCTTCGCACCGAAGATGGCGGTGCCCGCCACGAACACATTGGCGCCAGCCCGAGCCACGTGCGCGACGGTGCTCGGCTTGATGCCGCCGTCGACCTCGATGTCGAGCGCCTGGCCGCGCTCCTCGGCCATGCGGCGCAGCTCGCGGACCTTGCCCGTCACCGCCTCCACATAGCTCTGGCCCCCGAAGCCGGGGTTCACCGTCATGCACAACACCAGCTCGCAGTCGCCGAGCACCCACTCCAGCGAGGAGAGGGAGGTGGCGGGGTTGAGCGCCACGGCGGGGCGCGCCCCCGCGTTGCGGATGAGCTGGAGCGTCCGGTGGAGGTGCGGTGACACCTCGGCGTGCACCGAGATGAGGTTCGCCCCGGCACGGGCGAAGTCGGCCACGTAACGCTCCGGCTCGACGATCATGAGGTGCACGTCGACGGGCAGCTTCGTGACGCGCCTCACCGCCTCGACCACCGGCAGCCCCACGCTGATGTTCGGCACGAAGCGCCCGTCCATCACGTCGACGTGGATGTAGTCGGCGCCCGCCGCCTCGGCGGCGCGGACCTCCTCGGCGAGGCGCCCGAAGTCGGCGGCGAGAATGGAGGGCGAGATCTTGACGGGGGGAGTCATCCCGCCATTGTAGGCGCGCTGCACCTCGAGAGCCGCGCCGCGTAGAAGCCATCGCACCCGTGGCGGCTCGGGAGGGTGAGGAGGTCACCCTCCGGGGTGAACAGGTCAGGGGACATCGATGAGACCAGCCGCGCCCGCGACAGCTCCGGGCTCCATCGGCCGGCGAGCACCGCCGCGACGACCTCGGGCCCCTCGGCGCGGGTGAGCGAGCAGACCGAGTAGGTGACTGAGCCGCCGGGCCGCACCAGGGCGGCGCAGCTCTCGAGGAGGGCGCGCTGGGTCTCGGCCATCCGGGCGGGGTCGGAGGCGGTCCGGCGCAGCTTCAGCTCAGGGTGGCGCCGGAGCGTGCCGAGCCCGGTGCAGGGCGCATCCACCAGGACCGCGTCGAAGCTCGCCGCCGCGAGGCCGGGAACCGGCCGCGTGGCATCGGCGCACACCACCCGCACCGCTGCGCTCGAGCGGCGCTCGCCGGCGCGGGCCTCGGCGGCGCGCCGCAGCTCCTCCGCCTTGCGCGGGTGCGCCTCGACGGCCACCACCTCGCCGCCCGCGCCGAGGAGGTCGGCGAGGTGAAAGGTCTTGCCGCCGGGCGCGGCGCAGGCGTCGAGGACCCGCCCGCCCGAGCCGGCGAGGGAGCCCGCGGCGAACAGCGAGACGAGCTGAGCCGCCTCGTCCTGGACGGAGAAGGGAAGGGGAGAGGCTGCGCGCGCCACCGCGCCCACCGGCGCGCCGCTCACCCGCACGCCCGCGGGCGCGCGGAGGGTGGGCTGGGCGGCGAGGCCGGCACGCCCGAGCCGGGACAGGAGCTCCGCGCGATCTCCGGCCGCGCGCAAGGTGAGCGGGGCGGGTGTGTTCATGGCGGCGGCGAGCGCCCGCGCCTCTTCGGCCCCGAACCAGGCGACCCACTCCTCGGCGAGCCAGCGCGGTAGCGCCTCGGAGAGGGCGAGGTCGCCCACCGGGTCGCCGGAGGGCGCCGGAGGCGCATTGCCCCGCGAGGCGAGGGCCCGGAGCACGGCGTTCACGAAGCCGGCGGCGCGGCCGTGGTTCACCGAACGGGCGAGCGCGACCGCCTCGCTCACCGCCGCGTGGGCTGGGGTGCGCATGTGGAAGAGCTCGTAGGCGCCGAGCCGCAGGGCGACCCGGGCCGCCGGGTCCACCTCGGCGAGGGGGCGCCGGGCGTGGCGGGCGAGCGCGGCGTCGAGGGCGAGCGCACGGCGAAGCGTTCCGTAGACGAGCTCGGTGGCGAGACCCGCCTCGCGGGGGTCGAGGGCGCCAGCGCTGGCGAGCGCCGCGTCGAGCGCCCGCGAGGCGTAGGCGCCTCCCTCCTCGACCCGGCGGAGGACCGCGAAGGCGATGGCGCGCCCGCAGCCCCGCGGTGGCGAGGGCGGGACCGCGGCCGCGCTCATGCTCCGAGCACCGTGCCGCCGCCGAGCGCATGGCCGCGCGCGAGCTCTGCCGCTGTGACGCGGCGGCCGCCCTCGAGCTGCACCTCGTCGAGGAGGAGCGCGTCGAACGGACTCGGTGTGGTCGCGCCGCCCCCTCCCCTGTTCGGTCGGTAGAACGGACGATGGGCCCCCTCCGCCGTGAGGGCGCCGGGCTCGAGCGCTGGCCCACACCCCACGACGAGCCCCTCAGGCGCGGTGCGTACCTCCCCGGGCGCCAGGCAGGCCGGGCCGGCGGGTCGAGCGGAGAAGACCTTCAAGCGGCGGCCGCGGAGGAGCGTGAAGGCGCCGGGCCAGGGCTGGAAGGCGCGAATCCGCGCCTCGAGCTCCAGCGCTGAAAGGGCGAAGTCGAGGCGACCGTCCTCCTTCTCCAGGACTCGGGCGACGGTCACCAGCGCCGCGTCCTGCGCGACGGGGGTGAGCCGACCCTCCGCGAGCAGGGGGAGCCCCGCCACGGCCAGCTCGGACCCTGCGGCAGCGAGCTCGTCGTGCAGGGAGGCGGCGGTTGCATCCGGGTGAATGGCCACGGCGCGCTGCATGAGGATGGGGCCGCTGTCGAGCCCCGCCTCGACCCGCATCAGGGTGACGCCCGTCTCTCGGTCGCCGGCCGCGATGGCCCACTGGATGGGCGCCGCGCCGCGCCAGCGCGGGAGCAAGGAGGCGTGGACGTTCACCGCACCGTGGGGGGCGAGGCCGAGGAGGTCGTCGCCCAGGATGCGGCCATAGGCCACCACGAGGAGGACGTCCGGCCCGAGCGCGAGGAGCTGGCGCGCCAGCGCACCGTCGCGCACCCGCTCCGGCTGGAGCACCGGAACCCCGTGCCGCTCGGCCCACGTCTTGGTGGCCGGTGGGCGCAGGAGCTGGCCGCGTCCGGCCGGGCGGTCGGGCTGGGCCACCACGCAGCAGACGGTGTGTCCGGCCTTCGCCACCGCGTCGAGGGTGGCCACGGCGAAGGGTGGCGTGCCGAGGAAGGCGATCCTCGAGGGGCGCGTCCTCACCCGGGAGCCCCCAGCTTGCGCGGGCGCGGCACCCCGCGCTCGGCCGGCTTCTTCCGCGTCAAGTGACCCCAGGCGGAGGGCAGCACGTTGAAGGGCAGGAGCTTCGCGAGCAGGGGCAAGAGGAGAGCGCCGCCCGGGGCGGCGAAGATGGCCAGGGCCGGCACCGCCTTGGCGAGGTCGAGGAGCTGGGCCTTTACCTTGGACCGCTCCTCGCGGGTGAGCTGGCGCCCCGCGGCGGCCTTGGCGAGGAGCTGGCCCAGCTCGCCCGTCTCCTTCATTTCCGTGACGATGGCCTCGAGGTTTTCGGTGACGGCGGTGGCCACGCGGTCCATCACCTGCTCGGTGAAGAGCTCCCAAGCCTCACCCTGGGGCCCGGCAGGCGTCTCGCCCGCGAAGCCGGCGCTGCCGCCCGGCGCGAGCCACGGACGCTGGTCGGCGTGGAGCTCGGCCGCATCCGCCGCGAGCGCGGCCACCTGGTCGGGAGGGATCTGCGCCTCCTCGGCGAAGACCTTCAGGAGCTCGCAGCCGGACGGGGAGGAGCCGCTCACCTGCTCGGCGAGGAGGAGCTGCTCGAGGAGAAAGCCGCGCAGGCGGAGAGGGGCGGCCTTCGCCAGCGCGGCGGCCGAGCGGGGCGAGCGCACGGCCTCGCGCGCCCGGCGCGCGAGGTCGCGCGGGAGCTGAAGCTTCGTCACCTGACCGAGGCACACGCGCAAGCGCCGCGGATCGAGCGGAGCGAAAGCCGAGGCGAGGGCGGCGAGCGCCTCGATGAGCAAGACTGTGTCGGAGGTGGACTGCTCGTGGAGCCGCCGCGCGGCTGCCATGTCGAGGGCTCCCTGGGCGTGGTAGGCGATGGCCAGCCGGGCCAGGTGCCGGCGCTGGATGCAGAGGAGGCCCACGCGAAGCGGCAGTCCGCCCGGCGGATCGATGGCCGGATGGCCGCGTGCGAGGAGCTCGAGACCCACCTGGGTGAAAGCCTTGGCGATGGCCTCGGGCGCTCCGCCCGCGGGAATGGCCGGGTCGAGCGCGCGCACGGCCTCGAACCGGCCGGTGAGCGCCGCGAACAGCGTGGCGAGCTCGGCGCGCCGCCGGTCGGGCTCGAAGGGAAGCCCGTGGACGAGGGCGATGTCGAGGAGGAGCCCGACATGCCCCTCGAAGGACCCGAGGAATGCATCCTCCTGCGCGGGCTGCGGGCCGGGCAGGGTCTCCGTCGGTCCCTCGGGCGCCTGGTGCAGGGGGAAGGAGGCCGACGCCATGGTGGTGCCGCCGCGCCCTCTCCCGGGGCTCCGGAGGAGGGGGCGCGGAAGAGGCGCCGCCGGAGCGACCGGACGAGGAGCATGCGGGCGCGCGCCTCGAGCCCCGGGCCATCGGCGTCGGTGCCCCGAACCTCCGGCGGCAGGCGCAGGAGCGCCGCGGCCGGGTCGTAGGCCGCCAGGGCACGATCGACGAGGCCGGCCAGCCAGGTGGGGCTGGCGAGATCGATGGCGCTTTCCTGGAGCACGACCGGGACTCTACGCCAGTTGCGGCCTACTTCACCGCCTTGACGCGAGCGCGCTTCTCGGACTCGGGCTGCTCCGCGGACGGTTCGGGAAGAGCGGCGAGCGGCACCTTCTTCACCCCGAAGCGCTCGAAGAGCTTGGCCTCGACCTGCGAGAGGGTCTGGGGGTGCTCGCGGAGAAACGCCTTCGCCTGCTCGCGCCCCTGTCCGATGCGCTCACCCCCGTAGCTGAACCAGGCGCCGCTCTTCTCCACCACGTTCTCGGCCGAGGCGAGGTCGAGGACGTCGCCCTCTCGGCTGATGCCCTGGCCGTACATGATGTCGAACTCCACCTCCTTGAAGGGAGGGGCCACCTTGTTCTTCACCACCTTCACGCGGGTGCGGTTGCCGATCACCTGGTCGCCATCCTTGATGGCGCCGATGCGGCGGATGTCGAGGCGCTGCGAGGCGTAGAACTTGAGCGCGTTGCCGCCGGTGGTGGTCTCGGGGTTGCCGAACATGACGCCGATCTTCATGCGGATCTGGTTGATGAAGATGACGATGGTGGCCGACTTGGAGATGGTGCCGGTGAGCTTGCGCAGAGCCTGGCTCATGAGGCGCGCCTGCACGCCCATGTGGGCGTCGCCCATCTCGCCCTCGAGCTCCGCGCGCGGCACCAGCGCTGCCACCGAGTCGATGACCAGCACGTCGACGGCGCCCGAGCGCACCAGGGTCTCGGCGATCTCCAGCGCCTGCTCGCCGGTGTCGGGCTGGGAGATGAGCAGGTCGTCGGTGCGCACGCCGAGCTTCCGGGCATAGCCCACGTCGAGGGCATGCTCGGCGTCGATGAAGGCGCAGATGCCGCCCGCTCGCTGCGCCTCGGCGATGGCGTGGAGGGCGAGGGTGGTCTTGCCCGAGGACTCGGGCCCGAAGATCTCGACGACCCGACCCCGCGGCAAGCCGCCCACCCCGAGCGCGATGTCGAGGGAGATGGAGCCGGTGGAAATGGCCTGGACGTCCTTCACCAGCGCTTCCTCGTTTCCGAGGCGCATGATGGAGCCTTTGCCGAAGGCCTTCTCGATGGAGGAGACGGCCAGCTCGATCGCCTTTTCCTTCTCTGCGCCCACGGGCATCTGTTTTCTCCTCGAGGCGGCGCGAACCCGCGCCGTTCTCTGCGTGTTTGGGGGAAGCTAGCAAGCGCCCCTGACATCCGAGCAGGGTGGCGGCCTTCGTCGTCGCGGCATGCTCGGCCGCGCTCCTGGGGAGTCGGTAAGATCGACCGGTGCCAGGAGCTCCAGCTCGAGGCGAGGTCTTCTTTTGGCGGCCTACCGTGCCGAACCTCTTCGCCACGGAGCGAAAGGAACCTCAAAATCGAGGCGCCAAGAGCCGCGAATCACTACCTTCTGCGGCTAGATTACTGAACATACGAGCAACTGTCAATATGTCCTTTCCGCGTGGCAAGCGCCTCGGTCGAAACGACCCGGGTTGTCACCGACCCACGCAGGTCAGGGCGGCGATCGCGCCCAAGTGGCCCGGGTGCCTTCGCTTTTTGCGCAAAGCCGTCTGGCACGGGCGTGGCAAGGTTCATTCCCATGAGCTGCTCGCGGGTCGGGAGGAAGGAATGGCGTCCTTGATGCGCCAGTCGCTCGCGCTTCCTGCCCGGGAGGTGAACGGCGCCATGGACGATCATGTGACCCCGGCGCACCTCGTCGCGACCGATCGGCTCGCCGCCCTCGGAGCGGTGACGCGAGGGGTGGTACACGAGATCAACAACCCCCTCACCACCGTACTCACCAACCTGAACTTCGTGGCCGAGAGCCTGGCCGAGCTCGCCTCGGGTGAGACCTTCGACCGCGAACGCCTCCAGGAGCTGGTGGAGGCGGTGGGTGACGTGCGCAACGGAGCCGACCGCGTGCGGGCCATCGTGCGCGACCTGCACGGCCTCGCCACCGACCTGCCACGCGCGCTGGTCAATCCGAACCGGGTGCTGGAGCGGGCCGTGCGCGTCGCCGCCTACGACCTTCGCCTGCGCGGACGACTCGAGCTCTGGCTCGCGCCCGGCTTGCCGGAGGTCGAGGCGGAGGAGGGCGCGCTGGGGCAGCTCTTCCTGGGGCTGCTGCTCAACGCGGCCCAGGCTGTCCCTCCGAACGCCGCCGGGGCGAACAGCTTCCGGGTCGTCTCGCGCCTCGACGCGCAGGGGGGCGTGGTGGTGGAGATCCGCGATTCGGGCTCGGGTCTGCCCGAGCACCTCGGCGAGCGGGTCTTCGACCCCGACACCACCACCAAGCCGCCCGGGACGGGTACCGGCCTCGGGCTCCACGCCTGCCGGACCATCACCGCGTCCATGGGTGCGTCCCTGGAGCTCCTGAGCGAGGGCGGCCCGGGGACGGTGGCGAGGGTCACCTTCGGGGTGGGCTCGCACCAGACCGCCGGTCCGGCCAGAGAGAAGCGCGGACGCGTCCTCGTCGTCGATGACGACCGCACCATCGGCGCCACGGTGGCGCGGGTGCTGCGCGCGCACGAGGTCGAGCTTCTCACCTCCGCCCGCCAGGCCCTGGAGCGGCTCGCCGCGGGCGAGCGCTATGACGTGATCCTCTGCGACCTCATGATGCCCGACATGACCGGCATCGAGCTGCACGAGGCGCTCTCGCTCCGGGCACCGGACGCGTTGAGCCACCTGGTGTTCCTGAGCGGCGGGGCCTTCACGGAGGCGGCGTCCGCCTTCGTGGCGCGCGTTTCGAACCCTCTCCTCGAGAAGCCGTTCGATCCGGCCGAGCTGCGCGCCTTCGTGGCCGCGCGCGTCGCGAGGGCGCAGGGCTGACCCTGCGTACCACTCCGTCCTCCGTCGCCGCGGCGCGCGCTGCGGCCTCGGTCCGGCGCGCGTCCGCCCAGCCCTCCTTGTTCACCTGACGTGAACGGCCGAGCGCCAGCGCACCGGGCGGCACGTCCTCGGTGAGGGTGGAGCCGGCCGCCACGTAGGCCCCTGCACCCACGGTGAGGGGCGCCACCAGGATGGAGTCGGAGCCGAGGAAGGTGCCGTCGCCCACCACCGTGGGGTGCTTGAACGTCCCATCGTAGTTGCAGGTGACGGTGCCGCACCCCACGTTCACCCCGGCGCCGATGGTGGCATCGCCCAGGTAGGTGAGGTGGTTCGCCTTCGAGCCCTTGCCGAGGCTGGTCTTCTTCAGCTCGACGAAGTTGCCGAGGTGAGCGCCCTCTCCCACAGACGAGCCGGGGCGGAGCCGTGCGAAGGGCCCCAGGACGGCGCGCTCCGCCACGGTCGAGCTCTCCAGCACGCAGTAGGGGTGGATGGCGACGCCGTCGGCCACCTGGAGGTCGGTGAGGATGGAGCCCTGCCCAACCCGGCAGCCGGAACCGATGCGCGTGCGGCCGCGCAGCCGCACCGATGGCTCGATCACCGTGTCGGGCCCCACCTCCACGCCCTCGTCGCAGTCGAAGCGCTCGGGGTCCTCGATGGTGACCCCCGCCCGCATGAGCGCCTGAGCGAGGTGGCGGGTCATGGCTCGCGCCGCCAGCGAGAGCTCCTCCTGGTCGTTCACGCCGGCCGCCTCGACCGGGGGGACCTTCACCGCCACCGCCCCTGGCCCTTTCGCGGCCAGCGCCACGAGGTCGGTGAAGTAGAACTCGCGCTGGGCGTTTCGCGAGCCCAACCGGCCCAGCGTCTTCCAGAGGAAGCGCGCATCGGCGCAGTAGAGGCCGGCGTTCACCTCCTGGATGGTGCGCTCCGCGGCGGTGGCGTCCTTCTCCTCCACGACGAGGGCCGGACCACCGTCCGGGGCGTGCACCACGCGGCCGTAGCCGCGGGGGTTGTCGAGCACCATGGTCGCGAAGGCCAGCCCCGCCTCGCCGCGCCGGTCGGCCACCGCGCGGAGCGTCTCCGCGCGCAGGAGGGGGGCGTCGCCCGAGAGGATGACCACCTCACCCTCGAATCCGCGCAGCGCGCCGCGCGCCGAGCGCACCGCGTGGGCGGTGCCGAGCTGCTCCTTCTGCAGGGCGAAGCGAAGGGGAGCGCCGGGGAGGTGCCGCCTCAGCGCCAGCTCCACCTCGCTCGCCTGGTGTCCCACCACCACCACCACCGGGTCGGCGCCGATGTCGAGAGCGCGCCGGACCGGGTACCACGCCAGTGGGCGCCCACACACCTCGTGAAGGACCTTGGCCCGTGAGGTCTTCATCCGCGTGCCCTTGCCGGCGGCGAGGACGATGGCGGCGAGGGGCGTCTTCACGCGAGGGCTGGGCATGGCGCGGACGCTATGGCGGGGGTGCGCCGCCGGTCAAGCCGCCGCCGTGAGGCCGGAGCCGCCCGACCCGCGAGCGAAGCCGCCTCGCGTGGGCTAAGCCCTTCGCCCATGCCCGCGCTCCTCCTCTCGCTCGCGATCGCCACCGTGGCCACCGGCCCGGGCGGCGCCGTGGCCACCGCTCACCCGCTCGCCACCGCCGCCGCCGTGGAGGTGTTGCGCGAGGGGGGCAACGCCGCGGATGCAGCCGTGGCGGCGGCGTTTGCGCTCTCGGTGGTGGAGCCGCAGAGCTCGGGGCTCGGCGGCGGCGGGTTCGCTCTCGTCTGGTCGGAGCGCGAGAGGAAGGCGACGGTGCTCGACTTCCGCGAGGTGGCTCCCGCGGCGGCCAGCGCGGACCTCTTCACCCGGCCCGATGTCCCGCTGCGTGCCTCGCTCGACGGCGGCCTGGCGGTGGCGGTGCCGGGAGCGGCCAAGGGGTACGCCGAGCTGGCGCGGCGCTTCGGCACCCGGCCGCTCTCGCGGCTGGTGGAGCCGGCCGCCCAGCTCGCCGAGAATGGCTTCCGGTTGGGGCCGGCGTTCGTCGATCGCGCCACCGAGCGGCTCGGCTGCCTGCGCTCCGACGAGGCCTCCGCGCGGGAGCTCCTGCTCCCCTCGGAGAAGCCGCCGCGCAACCCCAAGCTGCTCCCGCGCAAGGGCGAGGACGGCGGACCCACCGTGCCGCCGGTGGGGGCCACCCTGGTGCGGCGAGAGCTGGCGCAGACCCTGCGGCTGCTCGGCAAGGAGCCCGAGGCTTTCTACCGGGGCTCGCTGGCGCGGCGCATCGCCGAGGCGGTCCGCGCGCGCGGTGGAGTGCTCACCGAGGGTGACCTCTACCGCTACCGGGTGCGGGAGCTCACCCCGCTCGAGGGCCGCTACCGCGGCCGCCGCATCCTCACCATGCCGCCGCCCTCGGCCGGTGGCGCCATCGTCCTCGGCCTCCTCGGGGCGCTCGAGCCCGAGGAGCCGCGGGCTGGGGGCTACCGGCCCGAGCGCTTCCTCCACGTGATGATTGAGGCGATGAAGCGCCTCTACGCGCGCCGTGCGGTGCGGCTCGGCGACCCGGCGCAGGTGCGGGGCGCGCGCGCCGCGGCCGAGGAGATGGCCTCTCCGGCCTTCGCCGAGAAGCTCCGCGCCAGCATCGGCGAGCGCGCCACGCCCGCGGGGGAGATTGACGGCACGCTGCCCGGCGAACCAGGTCCGGCTCGACCCGCGGGGCCGGCGGCCGGCGAGGGCGAGGCGAGCCCCGCCGCCGGGGCGACCGGGCAGGGCGAGGCGAGCTCCCCGGCCACGGGCGCCGAGAAGGGCGAGACGAGCCACGTCTCGGTCATCGACGCCCAGGGCAACGCGGTGGTCCTCACCACCACCGTGAACTACTACTTCGGCGCCTGCGTCACGGTACCCGGCACCGGGCTCCTCCTCAACGACGAGATGGACGACTTCGACCGCGCCCCGGGGGAGGAGAACGCTTACGGGCTGGTGGGCCGCGGTCCGAACGCCGTGGCGCCCGGCAAGGTCCCGCTCTCCTCGATGGCGCCCACCCTGGTGTTCGACCCCTTCGGCCGGCTGGTGCTGGCGGTGGGCGCGGCGGGCGGCGCCCGCATCCCAACCGCGGTGGCGCAGGCCATCATCCACGTGGTGGACGACGGCATGCAGCTCGACGAGGCGCTGGGCGCGCCGAGGCTTCACCATCAGCACCTGCCGGACGTGACCCAGGTCGAGGAGAACGGGCTCGAGGCGGCGACGGCGCAGGCGCTCGAGGCGCGCGGCCACCACCTCTCCTTCGCCCGCTCGCGCTGGCCGAACGCCCAGGCGGTGGGGGTGGCGGCGTCGGGGCTCTTCGAGGCGGCTGCCAATCCCCGTTACGAGGGGCGCGCCGGGGCGCCATGAGCGCGGGGTGAACGGGCGCCACGATGGTCCGGACCTTCGACGCGGAGCTGCACGCCGTCGCCCTCCGGCCGGGCGACCTCGCCGACCTGCGCTGGTTCGGGGTGGCGGGGGCGCTCCTCTCCTCGGGCGACGCCGCGCGCGGGGCGTCGACGCGAGAGGGCGTGCAGCGGAGCTGGGAGGCGCAGACGGGCGCGCTCGCCCACCTCCGGCGCGCCGGACTCACCGGTCTCATGGCGGTCGGCATCCATCCGAGCTGCATCCCGGTGCGAGGGCTGGAGGCGCTCCTCGCAGAGCTGCCCCGCTTCCTCGGCCGGCCGCGCGTGGTGGCGCTCGGCGCGGTGGGGCTGGAGGCGGGCGGCGAGCGCGAGGAGGAGGTGCTGAACCGGCAGCTCGCCCTGGCCCGCGATCTGCGACTGCCGGTGATAGTTCACACGCCGTGGAGGGAGAAGGAGCGGGTCACCCGCAGGGTGCTGGCGCTCCTTCGCGCGGCCGGGCTGGAGCCAGACCGGGTGCTGGTGGCGCGCGCCGACCGGCGGACGGTGCGCATGATCCGCGCCTGCGGCTTCGCGGCCGGGCTCTCGCTCTCCGCAGGCTTCGGCGAGGACGGGCTGGGCGAGGCGGTGGCGCTGGTGCGCTCCCTCGGCCCGGAGGGGCTCGTCCTCGGCAGCGGCGCGGGCGAGGGCCCGGGCGACCTCCTCGCCCTGCCGCGCGCCGCCGGACGGCTCGCCAAGGCGGGCCTCTCGCCAGCCGTCGTGCGCCGCGTCTGCGGTCAGAACGCGCTCCGGCTCCTCGGACGAGAGGAGCGGCGGGAGGAGGCCCGCGGCTGACCGGGTCCCGACCGGGAGGAGAGCTCGGCCCCTTCAGGGGTCGGCCCCTGCCGCGCCGCTCGGCCGTGTGGAGCAGGCGCCCGCGGCCCCGCGGCCGGAATGAGTCTCAGCCCGCGCTCTCCAGGAAGCGCTCGGCGTCGATGGAGGCGATGCAGCCCGAGCCGGCGGCGCTCACCGCCTGGCGGTAGCTCGGGTCGGACACGTCGCCCGCCGCGAAGACGCCCGGCACGCTGGTGGCGGTGGAGGGTGGCTTCACGATGAGATAACCCACCGGGTTCATCTCCAGCTGTCCCTTGAAGAGGGCGGTGTTGGGCTCGTGGCCGATGCCCATGAAGAGCCCCTGCACCGGGAGGAGCCGCTTCGAGTCGTCGACGGTGCTCCGCAGGGTGAGGCCGGTGACCGACTTGCCATCCCCCAGCACCTCCTCGACGACGCTGTTCCACACCAGCTCGATCTTCGGGTTCGAGCGCGACTTCTGGTCCATGATCTTCGAGGCGCGCAGGGCGTCGCGCCGGTGGATGAGGTAGACCTTGGTGGCGTAGCGGGTGAGGAAGGTGGCCTCCTCCACCGCGGTGTCGCCCCCGCCCACCACCGCCACCTCCATGCCCCGGAAGAAGAAGCCGTCGCAGGTGGCGCAGGCGGTGACGCCCTTGCCGCGGTACTTCTTCTCGCTCTCGAGCCCGAGCCACTTGGCCGAGGCCCCGGTGGCCACGATGAGGGCCTCGGCGGTGTAGAGCTGATCGTCCTGCCACACGCGGAACGGCCGCTCGGAGAGGTCGACCCGGGTGACGTCGCCGAGCACGTAGCGGGTGCCGAAGCGCTCGGCCTGCGCCTTCATCTTCTCCATGAGCTCGGGGCCGAGGATGCCGTCGGGAAAGCCGGGGTAGTTCTCCACCTCGCTGGTGCCGGTGAGCTGACCGCCCGGCTGCAGGCCCTCGAACATGAGGGGCATGAGGCAAGCGCGCGCGGCGTAGAGGGCCGCGGTGTAGCCGGCGGGGCCGGATCCGATGAGGATGAGCTTCTCGTGCTGGGCCATGGTTCCTCGCGGTCGGTGAGCGGACGGACCGGGCCCGCCTCGTGGGTGCGACCGCGATCCTCTCCAGGCTCCGGTCGCCGCCTCTGGTTTAGCCGCGCCGCGCCCCCGTGTCATCCGGTGCGGGGAATGCTATGAGACGCGCGCCGTTTAGTGGATGTCGACGCGCGTGAGCGCGCGAAGCGCCGTTCCTCAAAGCCAAGGAGCACCATGCCGCGCCTCACCCTGGCCCTCCTCACCCTCGGCCTCACCGCCGCAGCCTGCCAGAAGACCACCACCAGCCAGGCCTCTTCCGGCACGCCGGTCGCCACCTGGAAGGGAGGCAGCGTCACCGCCGCCGAGCTCGACGCGCAGATGTACGAGCAGCGCAAGCAGGCCCTCGACCAGCTCGTCGTGAAGCGGCTCGTCGAGCAGAAGGCGAAGGACGAGAAGGTGAGCGAGGAGGCGCTCTTCAAGCGCGAGGTGCAGGAGAAGGTGAAGCCGCCCTCCGAGGAGGAGATGAAGGCCTTCTACGGCGAGCAGTCGAAGCAGCAGCAGCTCCCGCCCTTCGAGCAGGTGAAGGAGCAGATCTCCCAGTACATGGTGCGCCCGCAGCTCCAGCAGGCGCAGCAGGCCTTCGTCGAGAAGCTGAAGGCCGAGTACCAGGTGAACATCGCGCTCCGCCCGCCGAAGGTGGAGGTGGCGGCCGAGGGGCCGTCGAAGGGGCCGGCGGGCGCGAAGGTGACCATCGTCGAGTTCTCGGACTTCGAGTGCCCCTACTGCTCCAAGGCCGAGGAGTCGGTGAACGAGGTGATGAAGGCCTACGACGGCAAGGTGCGGCTCGTCTACCGCGACTTCCCGCTGCCCATGCACCCGAACGCCGAGAAGGCTGCCGAGGCGGCGCACTGCGCCGGAGACCAGGACAAGTACTGGCCGATGCACGCGAAGCTCTTCGCCAACCAGAAGGCGCTGGAGCCCGAGGCGCTGAAGGGGTACGCGAAGGAGCTCGGCCTCGACGAGGCGAAGTTCGCTACTTGTCTGGAGAAGGGGGAGAAGAAGGAGCTGGTGGAGGCGAACCGCAAGGCGGGCGAGAAGGCGGGCGTCACCGGCACCCCGTCCTTCTTCATCAACGGCTACATGATCTCGGGGGCGCAGCCCTTCAGCGAGTTCAAGAGCCTCATCGACGCCGAGCTGGCGGCGAAGTAGCGCGTCTGGCTCACCCAGCGCTGGGCGAGGAGCGCCGGTTGGGGCGACGGTAGCGGCCCCTCCGCTCCACGTTACATAGAGGGCCCGCCCGATGGAGGGCGGGCCTTTTTCTGTCGGGAGAGGTGCATGGGCGCTTACGACCACCAGGGTATCGCCGCCATCGCCGAGCGGCGCCGAACGCGGCCGGTGAGGGTTGGCGGGGTGCAGGTGGGGGGCGGCGCGCCCATCTCGGTGCAGTCGATGACCACCACCGACACCCGCGACCCGGCGGCCACCCTGGCGCAGATCGCGGCGCTGGCCCAGGCTGGAGCGGACATCGTGCGGGTGGCGGTGCCCGACGCGGCGGCGGCGGCCGCGCTGCCGGAGATCGTGCGCGGCGCTCACGTGCCGCTCGTCGCCGACATCCACTTCGACTACCGGCTGGCGCTGTCGGCGCTCGCGGCGGGCATCCACTGCATCCGGCTCAACCCGGGCAACATCGGGGCGCGCGAGCGGGTGCGGGAGGTGGTGAAGGCGGCGCGCGAGCGAAACGTGCCCATCCGCATCGGCGTCAACGCGGGCTCGCTCGAGGACGACATCGTGGCGAAGCACGGCTGGCCCACCGCCGAGGGCATGGTGGAGAGCGCGGCGCGCCACATCGCCTGGCTGGAGGACGAGGGGTACCAGGAGATCAAGGTGTCCTTGAAGGCGCACGACGTGGCGATGACGGTCGCGGCCAACCGCCTCTTCGCGGAGCGCTTTCCCTACCCTCTGCACCTCGGCATCACCGAGGCGGGCACGCTCCTCGCGGGCGCGGTGAAGAGCGCGGTGGGGCTGGGTATCATGCTGGCGCAGGGCCTGGGCGACACCGTCCGCGTCTCCCTGGCGGCCGACCCGATGGAGGAGGTGAAGGTCGCCCGCACCCTGCTGAAGTCGCTGGGCCTCAAGTTCGGCGGGGCGACCCTGACGGCCTGCCCCACCTGCGGACGCTGCTCGGTGGGGATGATCCCCATCGCCGAGCGGGTGGAGCAGCGCCTCTCGGTCTTGAAGGGCGAGGTGAACGTCGCCGTGATGGGGTGCGAGGTGAACGGGCCGGGGGAGGCGAGCGCGGCCGACGTCGGGGTGGCTTACGGCCACAACGGCGTGGGGCTCCTCTTCAAGAGCGGCAAGATCGTGAAGCGGATGAAGGCGGAGGAGCTGGAGGAGGCGCTGGTGGCCGAGGCGACCAGGATCGCGGAAGGACGCTCCGCGAAGGGGTGAGAGCTTCGGCCATGGCGGCCGGGCTCGCGGTGCTCCGGACCCGGCTCACGCCCTCGCCGTCGCCGCCTCGACCTGCGCCTCGGCGAGGTAGCCGGCCTGAGCCAGCGCCTCGTCGTCCGCGCCGGGGGAGGTGGGCAGGGCGTCCCCGCTCCCGTCGAGCCTGAACGAGGCGACGAGGGCGGCGAGCTCCTGGGCTCTTCCCGCCAGCTCGGCGGCGGAGGAGGACGACTCCTCGGAGCTGGCGGCGTTCTGCTGGGTGACGGCGTTCATCTGCGCCATGGCCCGGTTCACCTCGAGGAGCCCCTGGTTCTGGGCGTCGGCCGAGGTGGCGATCTCGCCCACGAGGCCCGTCACCTTGTCCACCCCTCGCGCGATCTCCGACAGCTTCTCGCTCACCTCGCGCGCGGTCTTCTCGCCCGCCACGGTCTCCTTCACCGACTCGGAAATGAGCTGCTCGGTGCGGCTCGCCGCCTCCTTGGAGCGGAGCGCCAGGGAGCGCACCTCCTCGGCCACCACCGCGAAGCCGCGCCCGGCCTCGCCGGCCCGGGCCGCCTCCACCGCCGCGTTGAGGGCGAGCAGGTTCGTCTGGAAGGCTATCTCGCTCATGTCCTTGATGATCTGCGAGGTGCCCTGGGCGGCGGCGCGGATCTTGGCCATGGCCGCCATCATCTCCTCGATGGAAGCGCTCCCCTCGCTGGCGGCGAGCCGCGCCTCCTGGGCGAGCCCGCTCGCCTGCTGCGACTCCTCCGCCGCCTGCCGCATGCGCGCCGCCATCGACTCGAGCGAGCCGCCCGTCTCCTCGAGCGCGCTCGCCTGCTCGGAGGCGCCGCTCGCCACCGACTGGCTGGAGGCGGCGATCTGCTCGGAGGAGGAGGTCACCTGCTCGACCGCGCCGGCCACCTGCAGGAGCGCCTCCTGCAGCGCCTCGGCGGTGGCGTTCACCGCTTGCTCGAGCCGGGCGTGGCCGCCGCGGTGCTCCCCATGCACCCGAACGGTGAGGTCGCGGGCGGCGAGGCCCTCCAGCGCTCCGGCCGCCTCGTTCACCGGGCCGAGGAGGGCGTCGAGGGCGGCGTTCACCCCCTCCACCACCGCCCGGTACTCACCCTGATGGCGCTCGCCGTCCGCGCGCGTCTCGAGCTCCCCCGCCACCGCGGCGCGGGCGAGTCCCTGGGCGTCCTCCACCAGCAGCTTCAGGTTGGCGATGCAGCCGTTCAGGCTGGCGGCGATGCGGGCGAAGTCGCCCTGGTACCGCTCGGCGATCGGCGGCGGGAGGTCGCCGCGGCCGATGCGCTCCAGGCTCTCCACCGTCACCTCGAGGGGACCGGCGAACGCCTCCATGGTGGCGTTCATGCCTTCCAGCACCGGGCGGAACTCCTTCGCCACCCTCGCCAGGTCGGCGCGCACGGTGAGCTCGCCGCGCGAGACCCCGGTGGTGAGCCGCCTCGCCTCGGCGCTCAGCGTGGAGAGGGTTCGCCTCACCGAGAAGGTGATGAGCGCGACGAGCAGCAGGACGGTTACGGCGCTGGCCACGGCGCCGATGGCGAGCGTGCGAGTCACCTTGCTCGTCACCTCGCGTCCGCTCTGGCGGGCGCTCGTCACCGCGTCGGCCTCCAGCGCGAGGAGCTGCTTGAGATCCTGCTCCAGCGGGGCGGAGACGGTGCGCACCTCCTCCCAGGCCATGAGCAGGAGCGTCTCCGCGGTCGTCACCTCCTGGTCGTCCTCCGGCTTCCCACCCTCCACCAGCGCGTCGCGGGCGCGCGACGTGGCCACCAGGCTCGAGACGGCCTTCTTCCAATCGCCCACGAGGCTCTCCCAGTGGTCGAAGATGATCTTCTGGTCGGGACCCGGCGGCACCGTCTTCCAGGCCCAGGTGGCGTCGTCGAGCTGGCCCATGCCCTGGCCGATGCGCAGGTAGCCCGTGCGGCCCTTGCCCTCCTCGGACGGGGGCCGCCGGAAGACGAGGAGGTTGTTCACGCCGCGCATCACCCGGTCCTGGGCTCCCGCCAGGGCACCCAGCGCCTGGGTCGCCACCAGCCGCTCGCCCGCCACGCTCTCGACCTGCTGGCCGAGCTGGGAGGCGCCGAGGTATCCCACCGCCCCCACCACCAGGGTGGCAGTGAGCGCCAGGAGCCCGAGGGCGAGCACCTTCATCGAGAGCGTCAGTCTGAGCATCCGGTTGCCTTCCCGGTTCGAGGGCGTTGCGGGGCGCGGTTCCGGCGGAGAGGTGCTTTCCCGTGCCGGACGAGGAACCCGATCGCATCAAGCAATTCGGGTGCCTCGAAGGCTCCCTCTCCCGAAAGCAAAAATGCGCCGTGAATGCCGGCCCGTCGGCAGGAAGCGCCTCCATCGCGGAGGCGGTGTGCCGCTACCCCGGAGTCGCCCGCTACCCACCGCCCTGCGCGAGGGGCGGGACGGCTCCGAGGTGGCCCCCTGCCGCTACCCACCCACCGTCCCGCGAGGGGATCATCGCGGCCGCCCGTTCGATGGCCCAGGAATTCGAGGCGCCGCCGGGTCACCTCCGCGCCGCGCGCCCGAGGGTGCGACTTGCCGGCGGGTGCGGTATGAAGCCCCGCCATGACGACCGTCGCCCGCTACAGCAAGCTCTTCATCCCCACCTTGAAGGAGGCCCCGGCCGACGCCCAGGTGGCCTCCCACAAGCTGCTCGTGCGGGCTGGTTTCATTCGCCAGCTCGGTGCGGGCCTCTACGACCACCTCCCGCTGGCGCGCCGCACCCTCGCCCGCATCGAGGCCGTCGTGCGCGAGGAGATGGACGCCATCGGCGGTCAGGAGTTCCACCTGCCCGCGCTCCACCCGGCCGAGATCTGGAAGGAGTCGGGGCGCTGGGAGGTGATGGGCGACAACATGTTTCGCTTGAAGGACCGCAAGGGCGCCGACTACGCGCTGGGGATGACGCACGAGGAGATCTTCACCGACATCGCCCGCTCGGAGCTGCGCTCCTACCGGCAGCTCCCCCAGACCTGGTACCAGATCCAGACCAAGTTCCGGGACGAGCCGCGGCCCAAGTCGGGGCTGCTCAGGGTGCGCCAGTTCACCATGAAGGACGCCTACTCCTTCGACGTGGACGCGGCGGGGCTCGACCGGAGCTACGAGCTCGAGCGGCAGGCCTACGAGCGCATCTTCACTCGCTGCGGGCTCGACTTCGTGACGGTACAGGCGCACTCCGGCGCCATGGGCGGCTCGGGCTCTCAGGAGTTCATGGTGAGGACCGACGCCGGCGAGGACCTGGTCGCCGCCTGCCCCGCCTGCCGCTACGCGGCCAACACCGAGACGGCTGCCTCGCGGCTCCCGCCTCCCGCCGTGCCAGACGTCGCGCTGCCGGCGATCGAGCGCTTCGCCACTCCGGGCGTCCTGACCATCGAGGCGCTCGCCGCGCCGCCCCACGGGGTGCCGGCCGACCGGCAGCTGAAGACGCTCGTCTACCTGGCCGACGAGCGGCCGGTGGTGGCGGTCGTGCGGGGGGACCAGGAGCTGAACGAGGCGAAGCTCCAGACGGCGACCGGCGCGTCGGCGGTGCGTCCGGCCCGTCCCGAGGAGATCCCGCCGCTCATGGGCGCGCACGCTGGATCGCTGGGGGCGGTGCGCTTCACCGGCGCGCGGGTGTACGTGGACACCTCGCTGGAGGGGCGATCCGGCATGGTCACCGGGGCGAACGACGACGGCTTCCACTTGCGCGGGGTGGAGGTGGGGCGCGACCTCCTCTCGGGGCCGAACGCCAAGCTGGCCGACCTACGCACGGTGCGGAGCGGCGAGCGTTGCCCGCGCTGCGACGGCACGCTGGAGGTCTTCAAGGCGCTGGAGGTGGGCCACATCTTCAAGCTCGGCACCAAGTACTCGGCGTCGATGGGCGCCACCGTCCTCCGGGCCGATGGCAGCGAGGTGCCCATCGTGATGGGCAGCTACGGCATCGGGGTGGAGCGCATCATGGCCGCCGCCATCGAGCTGCACCACGACGACGACGGCATCGTCTGGCCGCTCGCCATCGCGCCCTACCAGGCCACCGTGCTGCCGCTGGGGAAGGAGCCCGAGCTCCTCGCCGCGGCCGAGTCGGTAGCCGCGTCGCTGGCCTCGGCCGGGGTCGACGTGCTCCTCGACGACCGCGACGAGCGCGCCGGGGTGAAGTTCAAGGACGCCGACCTGCTCGGCATCCCGCTGCGCGTGGCGGTGGGCAAGAAGGGCCTCGCCGAGGGCAAGGCCGAGTGGAAGCGGCGTGGCACGAAGGCGGTCGAGCTGGTGCCGCTGGGCGAGGTCGCCTCGAGGGCGCGGGCGCTCGTCGACGCCGAGGCCGGGGGCTGACCCCGCGCCCGGGACGCTCCGGCGCCGCCGAGCCAATCAGGCGAGGGCGCCTCCAGCTGCATTATGAAGTGGGAGAGGTGAGACCCCAGCGATGCTGAACCATGCCCTGAAGACGATCGTCGGCACCAAGAACGAGCGCGAGCTGAAGAAGCTCCGCCCGATGGTGGCGCGCGTGAACGAGCTCGAGCCGCGCATGAAGGCGCTCGCCGACGCCGACTTCCCCCGGCTCTTCGCCGGCTGGAAGGAGGAGGTGCAGGCGAAGGGCCGGCCGCTCGCCGAGCTCTCGCCGGAAGTCTTCGCTGCCGTGCGCGAGGCGAGCGTGCGCACGCTCGGCATGCGCCACTTCGACGTGCAGCTCGTCGGCGGGGCGGTGCTCCACTCCGGGAAGATCGCCGAGATGAAGACCGGCGAGGGGAAGACCCTGGTGGCGACGCTCCCCTGCGCCCTGGAGGCGCTGGCCGGCCGAGGGGTGCACGTGGTCACGGTGAACGACTACCTGGCGCGGCGCGACGCCGAGTGGATGGGGCGCCTCCATCACTTCCTCGGGCTCTCGGTGGGGGTCATCGTCCACGGGCTCACCGACCAGGAGCGGCAGCAGAACTATGGCTGCGACATCACCTACGGCCAGAACAACGAGTTCGGCTTCGACTACCTGCGCGACAACATGAAGTTCCGGCTGCAGGATTACGTGCAGCGCGAGCTCCACTACGCCATCGTCGACGAGGTCGACTCCATCCTCGTCGACGAGGCGCGCACCCCGCTCATCATCAGCGGCCCCTCCGATGAGGCCACCGACAAGTACTACGTGGTGAACAAGGTCATCCCCTCGATGATCCGCGACCAGGACTTCACGGTCGACGAGAAGACCAAGACGGTGGTGATGACCGACTCCGGCATCGCCAAGATGGAGTCGAAGCTGGGGGTGGCGAACCTCTACGACCCCGACCAGATCGAGCTGCTCCACCACGTGGAGCAGGCCCTGCGCGCCCACCACCTCTACCGCAACGAGGTGGACTACGTGGTGAAGGACGGCGAGGTGGTCATCGTCGACGAGTTCACCGGCCGCATCATGCCGGGCCGGCGCTGGTCCGACGGCCTGCACCAGGCGGTGGAGGCGAAGGAGGGCGTCAAGATCGAGAACGAGAACCAGACGCTCGCCACCATCTCCTTCCAGAACTACTTCCGCATGTACTCGAAGCTGGCCGGCATGACCGGCACGGCCGACACCGAGGCGGAGGAGTTCGCCAAGACCTACAACCGCGACGTGGTGGTGGTCCCCACCAACCGCAAGAACATCCGCAAGGATTCCGAGGACCTGGTCTACAAGACCGAGCGCGAGAAGTTCAACGCGCTCTGCGAGGAGATCGAGGAGCGGAGCCGCAAGGGCCAGCCCATCCTGGTGGGCACGGTGTCGGTGGCCAAGAGCGAGATCGTCTCGACGCTGCTGAAGCGGCGCGGCGTGAGGCACAACGTCCTCAACGCCAAGCACCACCAGCGCGAGGCGGAGATCGTGGCGCAGGCCGGGCGCAAGGCCGCCGTCACCATCTCCACCAACATGGCGGGCCGCGGCACCGACATCATCCTGGGCGGCAACCCCGAGATGATGGCTGCGCACGAGGTGGGCCAGGAGCCCGACGCCCCCATGGACGGCGAGGAGCAGGCCGACTTCGAGGCGCGCCACGCCGCCTGGGCCGAGCGCCTCGAGGAGGCGAGGGCGCGCATGAAGGCGCAGACCGCGGCCGAGCACGACGAGGTGGTGGCGCTGGGCGGCCTCCACATCCTCGGCACCGAGCGCCACGAATCGCGCCGCATCGACAACCAGCTCCGGGGCCGCGGCGGGCGGCAGGGTGACCCGGGCTCCTCCATCTTCTACCTCTCGCTCGAAGACGACCTGATGCGGATCTTCGGGTCGGAGCGCATCTCCCGGATGATGGAGACCTTGGGGATGAAGGAGGGCGAGCAGATCGAGCACCGATGGCTCTCCAAGGCCATCGAGAACGCCCAGAAGAAGGTCGAGGCGCACAACTTCGACATCCGCAAGAACCTGCTCGAGTACGACGACGTGATGAACCAGCAGCGCAAGTCGATCTACCGGCTGCGCCGCATGGTGCTGGGCTTCGGCGCCGGGGTGCCGGTGGTCGAGTTCGACGAGGACCCCAAGACCAAGCTCAAGACGCGGGTGGAGAAGGTCTGGAGCTGGACCGACGAGCGCGAGCACGTGCTCGACCTCGTGGAGGATCTGGTGGTCGACATGGTGTCGAACACCTGCCCCCCGAACGCCTCCCCTGCGAAGTGGGACGTCGACTCGCTCTCGGCCCTGGTGCGCGACCAGTTCGGCCTGGAGGTGAAGTTCTCCGGCCCGCCCGCGGGGCGGGGCGGCGAGGCGCGCGCCGCCATCGAGGAGCAGGTCTACAACGTGGTGGAGAAGGCCTACCGCGCCAAGGAGGCGGAGCTGGGCCTCGACCAGGACGGCGTGCCGGTGCTTCGCCGCTGGGAGCAGTACCTCTACCTCCAGTCGATCGACCAGCTCTGGAAGGACCACCTCCTCGCCATGGACCACCTGCGCGAGGGGATCGGCCTGCGCGGCTACGGCCAGAAGGACCCCAAGCAGGAGTACAAGAAGGAAGGCTACGAGATGTTCGTGCAGATGACCTGGCGCGTGAAGAGCGCGGTCGTCGGCAACCTGCTCCGGCTGCAGCTCGTCCGCCAGGAGAGCGCGGCCGAGATCGAGGCGAAGCGCCTCGCCCTGGCGCGCCGGCTGCGCGTGCAGGAGAGCCACGGCGGGGGCGGGGAGGACGGCGCGGCGCCGCCGCGCAAACAGGAGACGGTGGTCCGGGGCGGGCCGCGGGTGGGCCGGAACGATCCCTGCCCCTGCGGCTCGGGCAAGAAGTACAAGAAATGTCACGGTCAAACGGCAAGCCCGGCGCTGTGAAGCCGGGCGCGCCCAGGTGACGCGGCAGCAGGGGACTCGCCGCCTCGCGCAGTAGAATCAAGCCCGCGCTCAGGCCCTCACCCCCGCCCCATGCGCACCCCGCGACCCTTCTCCCTCGACCTCACCGTCCGCGGCCACGGCTTCTACGACCTCTCGCCGTGGGTGTATGATCCGGCGTCACGGCGCCTCGCTCGGCCGCTGAGGCTCACGCGGGGCGAATCCGGCCCGCTCGTCGTCGACGCGCAGGTGACCGAGCGCGACGAAAGAGGCGGTGGCCTCGCCCTGCGGCTCGCCGCGCCGCGGCGCCTCTCGGCGAGGGAGGCGGCCGAGGCGCGAGCCCAGCTCCGCACCTGCCTCGCCCTCGACGAGGACCTTGCGCCCTTTCACGCCCGGATTAGGGAGCTCGCGGCCGCTCCGCCCCGCGCCGGCACGCCCCACCTGCTGTGGGCCGCGGAGCGCGGCGCCGGACGGCTGCTCCGCTCGCCGACGGTGTTCGAGGACCTGGTGAAGACCCTCTGCACCACCAACTGCACCTGGGCGCTCACCAGGGTGATGACCAGGAACCTGGTGGAGCTGCTCGGGGAGGATTCCCCGGGGGGCGCGAAGACGTTCCCCACCCCGGTTGCGATGGCCTCCAGGCCGGAGGCCTTCTACCGCGAGTCGATCCGGGCCGGCTACCGCGCCGGCGCCATCCGCGCCATCGCCGGGCAGGTGGCCTCGGGGCTCCTGCGGGTGGAGGAGTGGCGCGACCCCGCGCTCTCGACCGAGGAGCTCTCGCTTCGCATCCGGGCGCTGCCCGGCTTCGGCCCCTACGCCACCGAGCACCTCTTGCGGCTCCTCGGGCACCACGACCACCTGGCGCTCGACTCCTGGGTGCGACCCAAGCTCGCGCGCCTTCGCCGCCGGAAGACCCTGCCCTCCGACGCCACCATCCGCCGCTGGTATGCCCCCTACGGAAGGTTCGCCGGGCTGGCGCTCTGGCTGGAGGTGACGGCGGATTGGTTTTGACACCCTCACCCCGGCCCTCTCCCTTCCAGGGAGAGGGGGACGCCCTCATGACGCCGGCACGAACGCCTTGAACGCCAGGAGGGTCTCCGTATCCCGGACACCTGGCACCCGCTGAAGCTGGTCGGGGATGAGCTCGCCGAATGCATCGTAATCCTCGGCGTAGAGCTTCACGATGAGGTCCCACGGGCCGGTGATGGAGTGGACCTCGGAGACGCCCTCCAGCTCCATCAGGGCGTTCGCCACCTGCTTCAGCTTGCCCTGATCGCACCGGACCAGCACGAACGCAGCCTTCATGAATTCGGCCTCCTACGACCCATAATCCCTGCGATACATCCTCAGCACCACCACCAGGAAGGTGATGGTGAGCGGCCCGATGAGGATCCCGATGGGGCCGAAGACCGAGAGACCACCCAGCAGGGCGAAGAAGATCACCGCCCCGTGGATGGCGATGTCGCCCTTGATCAGCAATGGCTTCACCACGTTGTCGACGAGGCCCACCACCCCCACCCCGAAGGCGATGAGGAAGATGCCCTTCACCAGGCTGCCGGTGACGAGCACCACCACGCCGATCGCCACCACCACCACCGCCGCCCCCAGCGCCGGAATGAGCGCGAAGATGAAGGTGACGAAGGCGAAGAAGAGGGCGTTCGGCACGCTCGTCACCAGGTAGGCCCCGAAGGCGAGCAGCGCCTGGATGCCGCCCGTGACGAGGGTCGAGATGAGCACCGCCGCCGTCACCCGCCGGAACTCGCGCAGGAACTCGGCGGTCTGCCCGCGCTTGAGCGGCATGGCGTCCACCAGCCAGGCGGCGAAGCGCGGCCCGTCGAGCAGGAGGAAGTACAGCGCGATGAGCACCATCACGCTCTGGAAGAGGAAGGTGCCGGTGGCCGACAGCACGTTGGCGAAGACCGGCAGCGCCTTCGAGCCCTGGGTTGCGGCCATCTCCTGCAAGCGGGCCAGGCTGCTGGGGATCGTCTCGAGCGCGCGCTCGGCCCAGGGGCGCACCGCCTCCGGCACCTTGGCCACCCACCGGGTGAACGTGTCGTTCTGGACCGCCTCGCGCAGCCAGCGGACGCCGTTCTCGATCTGCGGGATGAGGGCGGCGCCCAGGCCGGAGAGCGGCCCCAGGATGGCGAGGAGCACGGCCACCGTGAGGAGGAGCGCCGCCAGCCGCCGCCGCCCCCTGAGCCAGCGGGAGAGCCTGTTCATCAGTGGGTGGAGGGTGCCGGCCACCACCGCCGCCAGGAAGAGAGCCGTGGCGAAGGGGCGCACCACCATCGATGCGAGCGCCAGCGCCAGGAGGACGAGGATGAGGAGGGCGCCGTGCGCGGTGCTGGTGGGGACCATGTGCCTGGAGAATGCGTCTTCAGAAGTTGAGATGCACGCGCTCGGGCGGGACGCCTGCTTGACCGAGCGTGCGCTTCACGTCGTCGACCATGGCCGTCATTCCGCAGACGAAGGCGGTGGTGCGCTCCGGCGGCGACCCGCCGAAGGCGAGCGAGCGCGCCACCTCCTGCACCCGGCCGCGAACCCCGGGCCAGGCCTCGTCCTCGGCCGAGGGACAGAGGACGACCCTCACGCCGCCCCGCTCCCAGTCGAGGTGCTCGCCGCGATAGGCGAAGTCGTCGCCCCTTCGCTGTCCGTAAAAGAGCGTGGCGCGCTCGAAGCGCCCCCGGTGGGCGACGAGGTGCTGCACCAGGGCGCGGATGGGAGCGATGCCGGAGCCGGCCGCGAAGAGCAGCACGTCGCGCCCCTGCGCCCCCTCCAGCGCGAAGCCCTTTCCGAAGGGGGCGGTGATCTCGAGGTCGCTTCCCGGCACCGCGGCCTCGAGCATGGCGTCGGCCACCCGGCCCCCCCGCTTCACCAGCAGCTCCACCCGGCCCGAGGAGGAGGGCGCGGAGGCGAGGGCGAAGAAGGCCTCCCCAGGCGGGGTGCGCGCCTTCACCACCTGTCCGGGCAGCTCGTGCGCCGCGGCAAAGGGCGGTGGCAGGAGCAGCCTCACCGCGCGCAGGCCCTCCGTCTCGTCCCAGGCCTCGAGCACGCGGGCGGAGGTATACGGGACGGAGGCGAGGGTCACGGGGGGTTCAGTAACGCACCAGGGCGTGCACCGCCCGTCCCGCGAGCCGCTCCGAGCCATGGAGGAAGGCGAGCTCGAGCACGAAAGCGTAGCCGATGAGCTCCGCGCCCTGGCGGGTGACGAGCCGGCCGGTGGCAGCGGCGGTGCCGCCGGTGGCGAGCACGTCGTCCACCACCAGCACCCGGTCGCCGGCGGAGAGGGCATCGACGTGCATCTCCAGGCAGTCGGTGCCGTACTCCAGGGCGTAGGTCTCGCGCACCGTCTGCCAGGGGAGCTTGCCCGGCTTGCGGACGATGGCGAGGCCGGCGCCGAGCGCCAGGGCGAGCGGCGCGGCGAAGAGGAAGCCGCGCGACTCGATGCCCACCACCTTGGTGATCCCCGCGCCTCGAAATGGCGCGCCCAGGCCATCGATGACGCGCCCGAAGAGCTGGGCATCGGCCAGCACCGGGGTGATGTCCTTGAAGACGATGCCGGGGCGGGGGAAGTCGGGGATGTCGCGGATGGCGGCGCGGAGGGCGTCGATCATGGAAGAGAGCGTAGACGATCCGTGCCGCTCACGGGAGGTACATGAGTGGATTGCGCGGCCGCGTGCCCTCCCGCACCTCGAAGTGGAGGTGCGGCCCGGTGGTGCGGCCGGTCTGGCCCACCCTGGCGATGGGCTGGCCCGCGGCCACCCGCTCGCCGCTCTTCACCAGGATGGCGCTGTTGTGCGCGTAGAGGGTGAGGAGGTCCGGGCGATCGTGCCGGACGAGGACGATGAAGCCGTAGCCCGGCTGCTCGCCGGTGTAGACCACCGTCCCGCTGGCGGCGGCGCCCACCGGCGTGCCTTCGGGCGCCGAGATGTCGATGCCGTCGTGCCGCCGCCCCTGGCGCACGCCGAAGCGGCTGTAGAGGACACCCTTCAGTGGCCAGCGGAGGGCGGCGTCCTTGCGCGAGCTCGCCTCCGCCTCGACCTCGGCGGTGGCGGCCTCCTCGTCCGGGTTCGGAGCCGCACCGGCCGTGAGCGGCGGGACCTCCAGGTCGCGGGTGGCGCTGGGGATGAAGATCCTCGTGCCCGCCGCGAGCTGCCGCGGATCCCGGATGTCGTTCACCTCCATGAGCTCCCGGAGCGGGATGCCGAAGGCGCGGGCGATGCGGTACAGCGTCTCGCCCTTCCTCACCTCGTGGAAGGTGCCCGCCACGTCGGGCTCGAGGTGGCCCTCGGGCCCCGGGAGCGGCACCGGTGGTGCGGGCTGCGAATCGCCCGGCGAGGCCGGCGGAGGGTACGCCCCTCTTCCAGGGGGAATGGCGTGGTGGACGCAGCCGAGGGCGAGCGCCGCCCCCAGAGCGGCCAGGTCGGCTGGGCGGGAGCCGGCTACCCCCATCAGATCGACGGTTCCTTGCGGTAGCCCTCCACCGTCCAGTTCCGCATGAGGTCGAGCTGCGCCGGATGCGTCCAGTCGAGGTGGAGCGGGGTCACCGAGGCGAGGCCGTCCTTGAAGATGCAGTTGCAGTCGGAGTGGGGCACGTCCTCGTTCACCGCGCCCATGCCACCGATCCAGTAGTAGGCTCGCCCGCGCGGATCGTGGTTCTCCGACACCTCGTTCGAGTAGGAGCGCCGCCCCAGGCTGGCGAAGCGGTAGCCGCGGAGGGGGCCGGCCGGGACGTTCACGTTGAGCAAGACGGGCGCCGGCGGCTGGCGCCGCACCACCTCGCGCGCCACGGCGGCCGCGAAGGCGGCGGCGGTGGCGAAGTCCTCCGGCGCGTGGGGGGGCGGCGCAGCGAGCGAGACCGCCACCGCCGGGCACCCCAGGATCGCGCCCTCCATGGCCGCCGCCACCGTGCCCGAGTAGAGCACGTCGGAGGCGAGGTTGGGCCCGTGATTCACGCCGGAGACGACCACATCGGGGCGGCGGTCGCGCAGGACGAGGTTCATGCCCATGTACACGGCGTCGGTGGGGGTGCCGTCGACGGTGTAGCGCCGAGGCGCCACCTCGATGACGCGCAAGGGACGGTGCAGCGAGATGGAGTGGCTGGAGGCGGACTGTTCGCGGTCGGGGGCCACCACCCAGACCTCGTCGCCGGGGAAGGCCGCGGAGAGCGCGGCCAGGCCGGGCGCGTGGATGCCGTCGTCGTTCGAGAGAAGGATGCGCACCGCCGGAATCTAGCACCATGCGGCGGAGGGAGAAGGAAAGCGCGGGGACCCCTCCCGCCCGGAAGCGGCGGAGGACGGCGGGTGAGGAGCTGCGCCCGCGAAGGCGGGACCGCCTGGCCTCACGCCCCCTCGCTCTTGAGCACGCTCGCCTCGGAGGTCCAGCGCTCGAGCGCCTCGCGCCGCGCCCGCACCTCGCCCTCGAGGTACCGCCGCAGGGGCACGTCGAGCCGGCGATTGAGGAAGAGGTGCGCCGAGCGGGTGAAGGACGGCTCGAAGCCCCGCGCGAGCTTGTGCTCGCCGCCGGCGCCCCCCTCGAACGCCTCGAGCCCCCGGGCGATGCAGTCGTCGATCGAGTGGTACAGGCAGACGTTGAAGTGCAGGAAGGGGAGCGCCTCGCGCACCCCCCAGTAGCGGCCGTACAGCCTTCGGGACGAGGCGGCGTTGAAGGCGGCGGCGATGAGCTCCTTGCCCCGGCGCGCCTCGACGATCTCCAGGGCGTCGGGCATGGCGGCGAGGGCACGCGCGTAGAACCCGCGGTCGACCCAGCACATGCCCCACTCCATGCGCTCCACCGCCCCGCGGTGAAGCGCGTACATCTCCGCGCCCCAGCTCTCCGGCGCGGCGGCGAGCTCGGCGCCGCGCACCGTGCGGATGGTCACCCCCTGCTCTGCCGGCGCCGCCCGCTCCCGGCGGATGACGTTGCGGCGCCTGGAGCGGAACCGCGCGAGAAACTCCTCCGGGGCGGTGTAGCCGCGGTTCATCCAGTGATACTGGAAGTCGAGGCGGGCGGCGAAGCCGGCGCTGGCGAGCGCCTCGGTCTCGTCCTCGGCGTGAAAGAGCGCGTGGACCGATTGCAGGCGCTCCCCGGTAGCGAGCTCGCGCGCGGCCCCCAGGAGGGCTCGCGAGGCCGCTGCGCGCTCCTCACCCGCGGCGACGAGGAGCCGGCGACCGGTGGCCGGGGTGAAGGGGACGGTGAGGGAGAGCTTGGGGTAGTACGGGATCCCCGCGTCGCGAGCCGCCGCCGCCCAGGACCAGTCGCGCGAGAAGTCGCCGTCCGAGCCGCTGCAGGCGTAGGCCGGCGCCGCCGCCACCAGCCGCGGCCCACGCCAGAGCGTCAGGTGGCGGGGCCGCCAGCCGGTCCGCTCCGAGGCGCAGCCCGAGTCCTCGAGCGCCGCCAGGAAGCCGTGGCGGACGAAGGGCGAGGCCACGGCAGGCTCGTGCTCGAAGAGGGCGTCCCAGGAGGTACTCGAAACCTCGGACACAGCGTCGAGGACGCGGAGGTGGAGGGGTGAGGGCATCCAGGGATGGATAGGGGTCGACCGGGATGGGCGCCACCAGAGGAGCGCGAGTTGCCGCAGCCCACCTGAGCGGCTTGTGGGTGCCAGGCGTGAAGTGGGACGCGCTGCTCGTCGACACCGACGACTGGCTGCTCTCCGAGCGCGCGCGGGTGGTGAACGGACTCGCGAGCGAGCTGCGCTAATCGGCAAGGCCGTTGACGACGCGCCCGGCGCCTCGCAGCCGGGCCCGTCCGGGCGGCCAGGCCGAAGGGGACCGAGAGCCTCGCGTCGCGTCCACAGATGGCGGTCGGGACTTGCAGAGAGCCCCATCCCTGCGCCCCACTCCCCTCCGCGATTACAACGTCCCCCCATGAAGCCCTACCTCGCGCTCCGCCGCCCGTGGCTCGTCGCGCACCGCGGTGGCGCCGCCCTGGCGCCGGAGAACACCCTGGCCGCCTTCGAGGAGGCGGCCCGCCTCGGAGCCGACGCCTTCGAGCTCGACGTGCACCTCACCGCCGATGGCGAGGTGGTGGTCTTCCACGACGACGACACGCTGCGAGTCACCGGGGAGCCGGGCGCCCTCGAGGGGCGCACGCTCGCCGAGGTGCGGCGGCTCGACGCCGGCTTCACCTTCACCGCGGATGGCGGGCGCACGTTTCCCTTCCGGGGCCGCGGGCTCGCACCGCCCGCGCTGAGGGAGCTCTTCTCGCGCTTCCCCCACCGCATGAACATCGAGGCGAAGCGGCCCGATCCGGCGCTGGCCGAGGCGCTGGTGGCGGTGGTGCGCGCCGCCGGAGCGACGGAGCGCGTTTGCCTGGGCGCCGAGGACGACGCGCAGGGTGAACGCCTCCGCGCGCTCGTGCCCGAGGCGTGCCACTTCCTGCCGGCGGGGGCGGCCACCTGTCACGTGATGGCCGCGCGGGTCGAGGGCGCCAGCGGCTGCCCCGAGGGCTGGGACGTGGCCGACCTTCCCTACCGCATGGAAGGGCTGCAGGAGCCCGTCGTCGATCGCCGCACGGTGGAGCACCTCCACGCCCACGGGATGGCCGTCTTCGTCTGGACGGTGGACGACGAGGCCGACATGCGCGCGCTCCTCGCGGCGGGCGTCGACGGCGTCATGAGCGACCGGCCCGACGTGCTGCGCGGGGTTCTCGGACGGTGAAGCGCCGCCCCGGTGTGCCGCCGGCCCCCGCTTCACCGCCAGCCGCGGCCGCCCGGCCCGCGCGCCGCTCGCTCCTGCCGCGCGAGCACGGCGCCTGGGGGCAGCTCCTCTTCCCGCTCGCCGTGGCCCTGGCGCTGGGCCGTCCGCGCCTCGCCTCCGATGCGCTGGCACTCGCGGCTCTGTTCGCCTTCGTCGCCCACGAGCCGCTCCAGGTGCTGCTCGGCGCGCGCGGGCCCCGGGTGCGCACGGAGGAGGGGACGCGCGCCCGGCGCTGGCTGGCCGCGCTCGCCGTCGGCGCGGTGCTGCTCGGCCTGTCGGGCGTGGCGCGGGCGCCTCGAGAGGCCCGGCTGTCGCTGGCGGTGCCGCTCGGCCTGGGGGTCCTGGCCGCATTCCTGGCGCTCACCCACCGCGAGCGCACCGTGGGCGGTCAGCTCGCGGTCGGCGCCGCGCTCGCCTCGCCCGGCGTGCCCGTGGCGGTGGCCGGCGGCGCTTCCTTCACCGCGGCGCTGGCAGCCTGGGTGAGCTTCACGCTCGCCTTCGGCCTGGCCGAGCTCGCGGCGCGCGCGGTGTCCGCGCGCGGTCGCGCCGGTCGCGCGGCATTTCCCCTCCGGGCGCTCGCCGCGCTGGCGGTGCCGGTCGTGGCCCTCCTCGTGGCCCCCCGCCTCGCGCTCCCCTGGCCGTGGGCAGCCTCACTCGTCGCGCCGGCGCTCGTCGCGGCGTGGGCCTGCCTCGCCCCGGTGACGGCGCGCCGCCTGCCGACCGTGGGGTGGTCGCTCCTCGCGGCCAGCCTCACCACCGCGGCGCTGCTCATCTCCGGGCTGAGGGGGCTCGGGTGACGCTCCCCCGCGCGATGCTCCACCGCAGCGTGAGCTCCCTCTCGAAGGGCGCCGCGCCGAGCGGGCGCGCCAGCGCCCAGGCGCAGGCGATCAGCGCCTCGAGCGCTTCGGGCGCCAGCGCAGGGCCGGCGTAGGAGAAGGAGCGGACCACCGCCCCGAGCTCGCGCTCGCCCAGCGCGGCCTCCTGGCGGAACCGCTCCTCCCGGACTGGCGCGCCCCCGGTGCCGAGCGCGAGGAGCTGGCGCGCGGCGCCGGGAGGGCTCCCGCGCGAGCGCGGGTTCGCCCCGGCGAGGAGCGCCGCCAGCCCCGTCATGAAGGGGGTCTCCGCGAAGGTGGCCTCCACCAGCGCCAGCGCGCCCCCAGGGGCGAGGAGGCGCGCGGCCTCGATCCCGGTTCGCTCGGGATTGACCCACTGGGCGACATCGGCCAACACCACCAGGTCGAAGGCCGCTCCGGGGAGGCCGGTCGCCTCGGCGGTGGCGTGCACTGGCGCGACCTCACCCACCTGGCCGAGCCCGTCCGCGGCCGGCGCGCTCGTCTCGGAGCGCGCCTCCGCCAGCATCCCGAGCATGGCGCGCGCCGGCTCGACCGCGGCGACGCGGAGCCCGCGCGAGGCGAGCGGCAGGGCGAGGTGGCCGGCGCCCGCCCCCAGCTCGGCCACCGCCGGCAGGGCGCCGGCTGGTCGCGCGGCCGTGCGGCTGACGGCCTCTCTCGCCAGCGCCGCCAGACGGTCGACGAGGGCGGGGGGGTAGGGCGGCCGCGCCCTGTAGTGCGCGGCGAGCCGGTTGAACACCCAGCGCCCTTCCTCCTCCAGGCGCACCGTGCGGCGACCCATCCGCGCAGTATCGCCCGAAGCCCGGCGCTCCACCCTCGCCTCCCTCGCTTCGAAAGGCGGACTCGTGGCGGCGAAGCACCGCGTGTCTCCCGGGACCGGGCGGGTTAAGTTCTCCGCTCCGTGACCCCCTCCGTCGTCTCCATTCGCCGCCTGGTGAAGCGCTACGGCAGCTTCGAGGCGCTCGCCGGCGTCGACCTCGACATCCGTGCCGGGGAGATCTTCGCGCTCCTCGGCCCCAACGGCGCCGGCAAGACCACCCTCATCTCCATCGTGGCCGGGCTGGCGCGCGCCACCTCCGGCGAGGTCACCGTGCTGGGCCACGACGTGGTGCGCGACCACCGCGCGGCGCGGACGGCCCTCGGGGTGGTGCCCCAGGAGATCAACTTCGACCCCTTCTTCACGGTGGAGGAGGCGCTGCGGCTCCAGGCCGGCTACTTCGGCGTGCGGCTCAGCGAGGCGCGGATGGTGGAGATCCTGGAGGCGCTCGACCTCTCCGCGAAGCGCAAGGCCAACACCCGGGCGCTCTCCGGCGGCATGAAGCGGCGCCTGCTCATCGGCAAGGCGCTGGTTCACGAGCCCAAGGTGCTGTTCCTCGACGAGCCCACCGCCGGCGTCGACGTGGAGCTTCGCCAGTCGCTCTGGCGCTACGTCCGGCTGCTCCGCGAGCGCGGCACCACCATCGTGCTCACCACCCACTACCTCGACGAGGCCGAGGAGCTGGCCGACCGGGTGGGGGTCATCGACCGGGGGCGGCTCCTGGTGGTGGACGACAAGACCGCGCTCCTCCGGCGCCACGCCAGCAAGACGCTACGGGCTTGCCTGGAGCGTCCCATCGGCTCGCTCCCGGCCTCGCTCGCCGCGCTGGGGGCGCGCCTCGAGCCGGGCGGGCAGGCGGTGGCGCTCGACGCCGGGCCGGGAGAGTCGTTCGGCCCCGTGCTGGCGGCGCTCGTCGCGGAGGGGCTGCGGGTGCAGGACGTGGAGACCACGCGCATGACCCTGGAAGACGTGTTCGTGCGGCTCCTGCACGAGGACCGAGACCTCGCGGGCCTCCACGGCCAGCCGGGAGGGGCGGGCCTCGCGCCCGGCGCGCTCTCGCCGGAGCGCGCGCCGTGATGGGCCTCGGCCTGCGGACCTTGCTGGAGAAGGAGATCCGGCGCTTCCTGCGGGTGCCGGGCCAGACCTTGCTCTCGCCCATCGTCACCACCTCGCTCTACTTCGTGGTGTTCGGCGTCTCGCTGGGCAGCCGGCTCCGGGAGATCGAGGGCGTGCCCTACGCGCGCTTCATCGTGCCCGGTCTCATCACGCTGGGTGTCGTCTCCAACGCCTTCCTCAACGCCGCGTCGTCGCTCTTCGTCATGAAATTGCAGGGCACGGTGGTGGACCTCCTCCTCGCGCCGCTCGGGCACGCCGAGATCCTGGCCGGCTTCGTGGGCGCCGCGGCCCTGCGCGGCCTCCTGGTGGGGCTCGTCACCTGGCTGGTGGCGGCGCTCTTCACCGGATTCGGCCTCGCCCACCCGCTCTTCGCGCTGTTGATGCTCGCGCTGGTGGCCATCGCCTTTGCCACCCTGGGCTTCATGACCGCCGTGTGGGCCAGCTCCTTCGAGCAGGTGAACTTCTTCCCCACCTTCATCATCACCCCGCTCACCTTCCTCGGGGGCGTCTTCTACTCCGCGAAGATGCTCCCCGCGGGGCTCCTCCACCTCACGCTCATGAACCCCATCTTCTACGTGGTGGATGGCGTGCGCTTCGCCATGCTCGGCCTCTCCGACGCCGCGCCGCTCACCGGCTTCCTCTTCGTGCTCGCCCTCGCCGCGGCCTCGCTGCTGGCGGCGCACGCCATGCTCCGGCGCGGCTACAAGCTGCGCGGCTGAGGGCGCTCGGCCGCCGGTCCGCCCTTCTCCCCGCGCATGGTGTGCTCGAGCTTCATGGCGGCGCCCACCAGCGCCATGTGGGTGAAGGCCTGCGGGAAGTTGCCGAGCTGCTCCTTCTTCTCCGGGTCGTACTCCTCGGCGTAGAGCCCCACTTCGTTCGAGAGCCCGAGGAGCCGCTGGAAGAGCTTCTTCGCCTTGCCCAGCGCCCCCTGCATGGCGAGCACCTCCACCATCCAGAACGAGGCCATGAGGAAGGTGCCCTCCTCCCCCTCGACCCCGTCCTTCGACTGGCTCCGGTAACGGAGGATGAGGCCGTCGCGCGAGAGGTCCTCCTCGATGGCCGCCGTGGTGCGGCGCATGCGCGCCTCGCGGGCGTCCACGAAACCCACCATGGGCAGCAGGAGGAGGCTGGCGTCGAGCTCGGTGGCGCCGAAGGACTGCACGAAGCAATCGCGCTTCGGGTCCACGCCCTCCTTCTCGATGGCCGAGCGCAGCTCGTCGCGCTCCCGCTTCCACCGCTGGAGGTCGCAGGGCAGCTTCTCCTCCTCGGCTGCCTCGATGCCGCGCTGCAGGGCCACCCAGCACATCACCTTGCTGTGCACGAAGTGGCGCGGCTCTCCCCGCACCTCCCAGAGGCCGCGGTCCGGCTCGCGCCAGCGATCGCAGGAGGCGTCGACCAGGCTCCTGAGGAAGCGCCACTCGTCGTCGTCGAGGCGCTTCCCCTCGCGCCGCCAGAGGTGGCTCGCCTGCACCAGCTCGCCGTACACGTCGAGCTGGGTCTGCTTGGCGGCGGCGTTGCCGACGCGCACCGGCCGCGAGCCGCGGTAGCCAGCGAGGTGGGTGAGCTCCTGCTCGGGCAGCCGCCGCTCGCCGTAGCAGCCGTACATGATCTGGATGTCCTCGGCGTGGCCCGCGGTGGCGCGCTCGAGGAACAGCCTCAGACCGCGCGCCACGTCGTCGTGCCCGGTGTCGAGGAGCGCGCTCATGGTGAAGGTGGCGTCGCGCACCCAGCAGTAGCGGTAGTCCCAGTTGCGGGAGCCCCCCACCTCCTCCGGCAGCGAGGTGGTCGGCGCGGCGATGATGGCGCCGGTGGGCGCGCAGGTGAGGAGCTTCAGGACGAGCGCGGAGCGCACCACCGCGTCGCGGCTCACCTCGCCGTAGTGCCCCTTCCTCACCCAGCCCCGCCACCAGGCGATGGTCTGGTCGAGGCGCCGGTCGAGCTCGCGCACGGTGGGGGCCCTGGGGACGTCCTCGTGCGGCCAGTAGGCGATGAGCGAGAAGCGGCGCCGCTCGCCCTCCGCGATGGTGAAGCGTCCGCCGAGCGCGCTCTCCTCGCGCGCGATGGCGAGGCCGGCGTCGGTGGAGAGGAGCAGCGCGTCGTCGCCCCCCACCGCGGTGAAGACGCCCTTCTTCAGCTCGCGCAGCCACGGGTGCAGGGTGCCGTAATCGAAGCGCGGCTCCACCCGCACGTCGAAGGTGACCTCGCCGCGAACCCCCTCCGCCACCCGCAGGAGCTGACGGTAGGGCCTCTTGCTGCCGCCGGTCCGCATGGTGAAGCAGTCGAGGATCCGCGCCACGCCGGTGGGGGTGGTGAGGGTGGTCTCGAGCACGTTGGTGTCGGGGAGGTAGCGCCGCGCGTGGCTCGTGAGCTCGGCGGCGGTGAGGGCGAACGTGCCGCCCCGCTCCGCGTCGAGCAGGCGGCCGAAGGTGCTGGCGTCGTCGAAGCGCGCCAGGCAGGCCCAGTCGATGGCCCCCCGGCACGACACCAGGGCGGCGGAGTGGCAGTCGCCGATGAGCGCGTAGTCGCCGATGGGGAGGTAGGGGGGGCTCCTGTCCTCCTGGGGCTCGTCCACCCCCGGTGACTGGCTCCCCGGTTCGAGAGAATCGCCCTCGGGGCGCCTCCTCGCCTGCTTCACCCTCGCGCGCTCATCACCGGACCGGCTGCGGGACGTTCTCTCTATGGCCATGGAGGCCCATGGCCTGCCAGGGCGGAAGTCCGGCCGCCGCTCCCATTTGCGGTGTGGCGGGCGAAGTCGAGTCGTCGAGCTGGAACGACTGCACCAGGGCAGCGAGCTGCTCCGACTGCCCGGACAGCTCGGCCGCCGTCGAGGAGGACTCCTCGGAGCTGGCCGCGTTCTGCTGGGTGACCTTGTCCATCTCGCCCACCGCCCGGTTCACCTGCTCGATGCCCGCCTGCTGCTCCCTGGCCGAGCCGGCGAGCTCGGCCACCACGCCCGAGACCGAGGCGATGCCCCCGGCGATCTCGGCGAGCCTTCCCTTCACCTGGGCGGCCGTGCGCTCGCCCGCCGTCGCCTGCTTCACCGCCTCGAGGATGAGCGACTCCGTCTTGCTGGCCGCCTCCTTGGAGCGCATGGCGAGCGAGCGCACCTCCTCCGCCACCACCGCGAAGCCGCGGCCGGCCTCGCCGGCCCGGGCCGCCTCCACCGCCGCGTTGAGGGCGAGGAGGTTCGTCTGGAAGGCGATCTCGTTGATGTCCTTGATGATCTGCGAGGTCCCCTCGGCCGACGCCTTGATCTTCACCATGGCGCTGCCCATCTGCTCCACGGCCACGCCGCCCTGGGCGGCGGCCGATTTGGCCTTCTCCGCGAGCGCGCTGGCGTGCGCCGCACGCTCGGTGGAGCTCCTCGTCATGCTCGCCATCGACTCGAGCGACGAGCTCGTCTCCTCCAGCGAGGCGGCCTGCTCGGAGGCGCCCGCCGCCACCGCTTGGCTCGAGCCGGCAATCTGGGAGGAGGCGGCCGAGACCTCCGACACGGTGCGCGCCACCTGCGCCAGCGCGTCGTGCAGCGATCCGGCCGTCTGGTTCAGCGCTTCCTTGATCCGGGCGTGGTCGCCCTGGTAGTCGCCCTCCATGCGCGCGCGGAGATCGCGCCGGGCCAGCCTCTCCAGCACCGCGGTCGCCTCGTCCACGGGCCCGAGCACCGCGTCGAGGGTCTCGTTCACGCCCTGCACAATCCGCCGGAAGTCGCCCTCGTGCCTGGCCGCTTCGGCGCGCACCTCGAGCTTGCCCTGCACCGCCGCCTCGGAGAGCCTGGCCACGTCGTCCACCATGGCGCGGATCGCCCCGATGCAGCCGTTCAGGCTCGACTTGATGACGTTGAAGTCGCCGCGGTAGGCTTCGTCGATGGGGGGCGGGAGGTCGCCCCTGGCGATGCGCTGGGCGTACGAGGCGGTGACGGCGATGGGGCGGGCGAAGGCCTCCATGGTGAGGTTCAAGCCCGAGATGACCGGCCGGAACTCGTGGGTGACCACCGAGGGATCGCCGCGCACGGAGAGCTCTCCCGCCTCGACCGCGCTGGTGAGCTTGCCCGCCTCGGCGACGAGGCGCGAGAGCGTGCGGGAGATGCCGCGCGCGAGGAGCACGCCGAGGGCGAGCATGAGGAGCGCGGCCAGCGCGATGCTGCCCGTCACCACCTTGCCAGCGAGGGCGCCGTCGCGGTGGCCGAGGGCGAGGTCCGCTTCCACGTCCTCGTTGATCTGCGCCACCACGGCCGCCATCGCCTCGTCGGCCGGGCCGAAGGCGCGGCTCGCCTCGAGATAGGCCGACCAGCTCTCCTTCTCCAGGGCCTCCAGCTTCACCGCGTCGGCCGTTCCCTCCTGGAGGCGCTGGTCGCGCTCCTCCACCTGGTAGACGAGGTTCTCGATTGCGCGCTTCCACGCGCCGAAGGGCGCGCTGAAGGCGAGCCACTTCCGCAGCACCTTCCCGCCGTGGGGCAAGGACTCGTAGCGCTGCCACGCCTCGTCCACCCGCTTGAAGGCGGCCGTCACCTCCTCCCGCGAGACGACGTGCTCTGCCGCGCTGGCCCGGCTGAGGAGGAGGGCGGTGGTCGCGCGCCCCGCGTCGGCCTGCGCGGCGCGGATGGCGCCCAGCGCCTGCACGCTGGGGAGCTCCGAGGCGACGGTGGCGAGGTGGGCCTGCGACTGCGCGTTGGCGCGAAGCCCGGCCGCGCCCACCAGGGCGGTGAAGAGGAGGCCGACGCAGAAGCCGGCGATCACCTTTGGCCCGGTCTTCAACCGGAGGGCGGAGGTGAGGAGGCGTGGGATGGTCGCCGGAGCCAGGAGCACGGCTCGAAGCGCGGCGCGGGTGACTTGGCGGAAGGCGTTCACGGTGATCCCCCTGCGGGGGAGGAGAGCAAGAGCCGGGCCAGGGGCCGGGATGCTCGAATCCCTGGCATTCCAGCCCCGGGGCGCTCGCGGAGCTGGGCGCGTCCGGTTTCCGATGACCCGCACGCAAAGTCCGTATCCTGCGCGGCGCGAGGGCGATCTGGGCGACGGGAGCGGCCGCGATCCGGCCCGATGAGCTTCGCGCTCAGTGCGACCCAGGGGTTACCGGCGCCCCACCAGCCGGAGGAACGTCGGGGTCTGGGTGCGTCGCTTCCGTACAACCTTCACGGCTTCGGGCCAAGACGGCGGGGCCTCTCGCAATGTTCTCCGCACTCGAGAACCTCTCGGGAGGGAGCGCGCGTGAACAATGACAGCCAGATCAGGATCGCCATCGTGGGGCTGGAGCTCGGACCGGAGTTCATCCCAATCCATGAAGCGCGGCGACCGGATGTACCTGCCCGACTTCACGCTCTGAGCGCGGCGTGGCTACTCGAGCCCCCGCGCGGCGAGCCCCTCCTCGTCCAGGCCGAGGAAGTGGCCCACCTCGTGGAGCAGGGTGACGCGCAGCTCCTCCACCAGCTCCTCGCGGTCGCGGGCGGCGCGCTCCAGGTTCCGCTGGTAGATGGCGATGCTGGAGGGGAAGTGGCTCCACGGGTCCATCGACGCCTTGTCGCCCAGGGAGGAACCCCGGAACAGGCCCAGGATCGTGGGCGGGAGGGGAGGGTCGCTGCCGGCGAGGTCCTCGTCGGAGGGGAGGTCTTCGAGCGTGATGACCACGTTGGCCAGCCAGGCGCGCACCGGCTCCGGCAGCTCGGTGAGCGCCTCCTCCAGCACCGCCTCGGCCTCGGCCGGGGAGAGGCGGACCGGAGCCGGAAAGCCCTCGGGGTCGAGCGCGCGTGCGCGGGCGAGGTGGCGCTCGGCCGCGGCGAGCTCGCCCGTCCGCTCCGCGAGGAGGCCGAGGGCGTGGTGCGCAGATGCGACGAGCGCTACCGCGTCACCCTCCGCCTCCAGCCCGTCCTCCCCAGCCTGCGGCTCGCCGCTGCGCGCCGGCCTGCCCGCTGGCGCGGCGCGGCCGGAGAGCTCGGGCTCCAGCGAGAGCGCGGCGGTGAGGGCCTCCTTCGCCTCGGCGTAGCGCCGCAGGTCGAGGAGGATCTGGCCGCGCTCGAGATCGACGTCGGCTGCGTCGGGGATGGCGCGCCGGGCGGCGTCGAGGTGGTGGAGCGCCGCCTCGGGGTCGCCGAGCTGGGCGAGCGCGATGCCCGCCAGGTACTCGAGCTCTCCTTCGGCGTCGGCGTTGTCCGCGGCCCTGGCCCAGCCCGCGGCACGACGAGTCAGCTCGACCGCCTGCTCGAGCGCCTCGGGCCCGGGGTCCTCCCCGCCCTCGGGCCAGAGGAGCGCCTCCACCTCGGCCTGCGCCTCGCGCGCCCGCGCCTCCCCGATGTCCCCTTCTCTCCGGCCGCCTCGCTGCCTGTCCATGCCTCCCCTCCTACCGCGGCGCGACCTCACCGACCTTCCTTTCGGGGCGACCGACCCCGCGCTTGACCGCGGCGGCCGCGCCCTTATGTTACGCCCGCCCTCCGGGGACCTTCTTGGCCCAGGGCGCTACGACACATCGATTTCCAACCCGTTCTCGAGAGGAGCGCACGATGCCCGCCAAGCAGATCGTCTTTCACCAGGAGGCGCGCCAGGCCATCCTGAGGGGCGTCCAGACCCTGGCCGAGGTGGTGTCCGTCACCCTGGGGCCGAAGGGCCGCAACGTGGTCATCGAGAAGAGCTGGGGCTCGCCCACCGTGACCAAGGACGGCGTGACGGTGGCCAAGGAGATCGAGCTCGAGAGCCGCCTCGACAACATGGGCGCGCAGATGGTGCGCGAGGTGGCCTCCAAGACCTCCGACAAGGCGGGCGACGGCACCACCACCGCCACGGTGCTGGCGCGCGCCATCTACGAGGAGGGGCTGCGGCTCGTCGCCTCCGGCCACAACCCCATGGACCTGAAGCGCGGGATCGACAAGGCCGTGGAGGCGGTGGTGGCCGAGCTGGCGAAGCTGTCCAAGCCGAGCGCCGGCAAGGCCGACATCGTCCAGGTGGGCACCATCAGCGCCAATGGCGACGCCACCATCGGCGACACCATCGCCGAGGCGATGGAGAAGGTGGGCAAGGAGGGCGTCATCACCGTCGAGGAGGCGAAGGGGCTCGAGACCACCCTGGAGGTGGTGGAGGGCATGCAGTTCGACCGCGGCTACGTCTCGCCCTACTTCGTCACCAACCCCGACCGCATGGAGGTGGTGCTCGAGGACCCGTACATCCTGGTGACCGAGAAGAAGGTGAGTGCCCTCGCCGACCTCGTCCCGCTCCTCGAGAAGGTGGCGCAGTCGAACAAGCCCCTCCTCCTCATCGCGGAGGACGTGGAGGGCGAGGCGCTCGCCACGCTGGTGGTGAACAAGCTGCGCGGCACCCTCAAGGTCTGCGCGGTGAAGGCGCCCGGCTTCGGCGATCGCCGCAAGGAGATGCTGAAGGACGTCGCCACGCTCACCGGCGCGAGGGCGCTCTCCGACGAGCTCGGAGTGAAGCTGGAGGAGGTGACCCTCGCCGACCTCGGCTCGGCGAAGCGGGTCACCGTCGACAAGGACAACACCACCCTGGTGGACGGCGCCGGCAAGCGCGGCGACATCGAGGCGCGCATCAAGCTCATCCGCAACCAGATCGAGGACACCACCAGCGACTACGACCGCGAGAAGCTCCAGGAGCGGCTCGCCAAGCTGGTGGGCGGGGTGGCCGTCATCCAGGTGGGCGCGGCCACCGAGACCGAGATGAAGGAGAAGAAGGCGAGGGTGGAGGACGCGCTCCACGCCACCCGCGCGGCGGTGGAGGAGGGCATCGTCCCCGGAGGCGGCGTGGCGTACCTGCGCTGCCTCCCGGCCGTCGCCCGCCTCGACCTCACCCAGGGTGACGAGCGGTTCGGCGCCGAGGTGGTGCGCAAGGCGCTCGAGCAGCCGGCGCGCCGCATCGCCACCAACGCCGGCTGGGACGGCCCGGTGGTGCTCCAGAAGATCCGCGACGGCGAGGGGGCGTACGGCTTCAACGCCCAGACCGAGGTCTTCGAGGACCTGGTGAAGGCGGGGGTCATCGACCCCACCAAGGTGGAGCGCATGGCGCTCCAGAACGCTGCGTCGGTGGCCGGCCTCCTCCTCACCACCGAGGTCACGGTGTCGGAGAAGCCGAAGCCCAAGAAGAAGGGTTCGGGCGGCGGCGGGGGCGGCGGCGGGATGGCCGGCGGCGACGACATGGACGACATGGATTACTGAGACCGCGAGCTCACCTTCGATTTCCTGCGTCCACCCTACCGCTCGGGAACGGGCGGTAGGTCCCTCGACGCGATGTAGGTCACGTTGCGGGTGGAGCGCTTGCCCCGGTACATGGCCCGGTCGGCGAGGTCGAGCATCTCGGCCTTGACGGAGGTGTGCTCGGGGCAGCTCGCCAGCCCGATGGAGACGGTCACCCGGATGCTGGGGCCTTCGCGCGCCATGAAGGTGTGGCTCTCGGTGATGCGCCGGATGCGTTCGGCCACCTTGAGCGCTCCCCCGGAGTCGATGCCGATGAGCACCGCCACGTACTCGTCGCCCCCGTAGCGCACCACCACGTCCTCGTCGCGCACGCAGCTCTTCACCACCCGGCCGACCTCGACGAGCAGCTTCGAGCCGACCAGGTGGCCGTGCTCGTCGTTCACCGTCTTGAAGCGGTCGAGGTCGAGGAACAGCACGGAGAAAGCGCGCCCGGCTGCCAGCTCCCGGTCGAGCACCAGGTCGAGGAAGCGTGTGTTGTAAAGGTGGGTGAGGTCGTCGAGGTAGGCGAGGTGCTCCACCTTCTTCAGGTGGCCGAGGGTGTGGAGAGCCAGGGCGAGGTGGCTGCAGACGAACTCGGCGCTGTCCAGGGCCGCCGCACTGAGCTGCTCGGGCGCCAACGCCAGCACCGCGCCCAGCGGGCCGTCGCGCTCCGACACCCGCAGGAGGAGGCCGCGGCACTCCCCCTCCTCGCCGGAGCGCGCGGGCCACGAGACCTCGATGCCGGGCGCGGCGGGCGGCCAGTCGTCGCGCTCCAGCGCTCCGAGATCCTGGAGGGCGGCGATGGCCCTGGCCTGCCCCTCGTCGAGGCCCACCTGGCCCCCCAGCGCATGGCGCCCTTCCCGGTCGCGCTCGAGGAAGAGGGCCGAGGGCGCGCGCAGCTCGCCCGCCAGCGCCCCCAGCGCCAGGGCCACCGCCTCGCCCTGGTCGAGGGAGCTGGTGATGCGCTGGCAGGTCTCGAAGAGGCGCAGGTGCGAGCGAAGCGATTGGTTCTCGGCAAGCAGCGCCCGCGTGGCGAGGCACTTCTGCACCGCCACCTGCAGCGCCTCCGGAGAGACCGGCTTCACGAGGTAGTCGCTCGCCCCCGACTTCATGGCGCGCACCGCGGGGTCGACCCGGTCGAGCGCGGTGATGACGAGGGCGCCCAGGTTGGGGTCGAGCCGTTTCGCCGAGGAGAGGAGCTCGAGGCCATCGGCCCCGGGCAGGATGACGTCGGTGATGAGAAGGTCGAAGCGCGCCCGCCGCAAGAGCGCCAGCGCACCGTCCGCGCTGTCGGCGACCTGCACCTCGTAGCCGGCTGCGCGGAGGTAGTCCGAGTAGATGGTACGCGCGAAGCGCTCGTCGTCGACGAGGAGCACGGCGGGCACCATGGCCGTTGTATACCATGGCGGGCCAGAGCGAAGTCCTTGCATTCCTTGACACTCATCGAACCCGCGCGCTACTTCTGCGGGCGACGCGGCCCGGGGAAACGACCATGCTCAAGCACCTCCTGCTCGCGGACGATTCCATCACCATCCGAAAGGCGGTGGAGCTGGCGTTCGCGGGCGAGGGCTTCGAGATCACCTCCTTCGACAACGGCGAGGAGCTCCTCGAGCACGCCCGCCAGCGCGCGCCCGACGGCGTGCTGGCCGACGTGGCCATGCCGCGGATGAACGGCTACGAGGTGTGCGAGGCGCTGAAGGGGGACCCCGCCCTGCGCGGCGTGCCGGTCCTGCTCCTCACCGGCTCCTTCGAGGCCTTCGACCCGGACCGCGCCCGCGCCGCCCAGGCCGACGCCCACCTCGCCAAGCCCTTCGAGAGCAAGGCGCTCGTCAGCCGGGTGAAGGCGCTGCTGGAGCCCGAGGGACCTCGCCCGGAGGCCGCTCCGACCAGGGTGCCGGTCCAGCAGCGGCGGGCTGCGGTGCCGGCGCCGGTCCAGCAGCGGCCGGCTGCAGTACCGGCGCCTGTACCAGCGCCAGCCCGTCCCCCACCGCCGCGCGAGGTGTGGTCCACGCTGCCGCTGCCGCCGCCCACCCCTGCGCCCATTCCGTCCCGCCCTCGCGCGCCGGTGAGCTTCCCCGTGCCGCCCGCCCCCGCCGAGGCTCCGGCGAAGATGCCCGGCGCGCCGGCCGAGCCGCTCACGCCCATGCCCGCCTCGCTGGAGCTCGACTGGAGCGACCTCGACGAACCGAGCCAGCCGCAGCGATCGCCGCAGGCGGCTGCGCCCGAGGCGGCGGCGCCGCCCCGCGTCGAGGGTGCCGTGCCGGCCACGCTCGATTCGATCGACTTCGGAGAGCCCTCCGCCTTCGCCGAGCCGCCCCGCGCGCCGCTCGAGCTGGAGGAGGAGGCGCCCCTGGCGGACGACGACGACCTGGAGATCATCGACCTCCCCATCATCGACCTCACCGACCTCGAGGAGGAGCCGGAGGAGCCCGCCGCTCCGGAGCGGCCGCCCTTCGCGGTGAAGGACGCCCCAGCGCCGCGCGAGCTGCGCGCTTCGGGCGCCACCTCGGCCCCCATCGCCGCCCGCCCCCCCGCGTCGCCACCCGCCGCGCCCGCGGCCGACGGTGGCGAGGCGCAGCTCCGCGAGGCGCTCTCCCGCGCCTCCCGCGAGGTGATCGAGCGGATCGCCTGGGAGGTCGTGCCGCAGCTCGCCGAGGTCATCCTGCGCGAGCACGTCGAACGCCTGGTGAAGGCGCGCGACCGCTGACGCTCGCCCTCTCCCGGAGGGAGAGGGGGCCGGGGGGTGAGGGAGGTGCTCCCCGCATACCCCACGGTGCCGGGGTGGCCGCCACGCCCGCAGGCGCGCAATGCGCTCATCTTCGACAAGGATGGACATGAACGAGCAGTCGACGCCAGACGCCTCCCCCGCGCGCCCCGGCGCGCTCCCCAAGGGCTACCAGCACCGCGAGGTGGAGCAGCGGTGGTACCGCCACTGGAAGGAGCGCGGCTTCTTCCACGCCGACGAGCGCGACGAGAGCCGGCCTCCGTTCTCCATCGTGCTGCCGCCGCCCAACGTGACCGGCTCGCTGCACCTCGGCCACGCCCTCACCGCCACCTTGCAAGACGTGCTCATCCGCTGGAAGCGCATGAGCGGCTTCAACGCGCTCTGGCTCCCCGGCACCGACCACGCCGGCATCGCCACCCAGATGATCGTCGAGCGCGAGCTCCAGCGGACGGAGGGCAAGAGCCGCCACGACCTCGGCCGTGCCGAGTTCCTCAGGCGGGTCTGGGCGTGGAAGGAGCGCTCCGGCTCGCGCATCGGCGAGCAGCACGAGGCGCTCGGCGCCTCCCTCGACTGGGAGCGCGAACGCTTCACCATGGACGAGGGGCTCTCGCGCGCCGTCCGCGAGGTCTTCGTGCGCCTCCACGAGGAGGGGCTCGTCTACCGCGACCGGAAGCTCATCAACTGGTGCCCCGACTGCCACACCGCCCTCTCCGACCTCGAGGTGGTCTACCGGGAGGGCGGCGAGAAGGGCGAGCTGTGGAGCTTCGCGTATCCCCTGGCCGAGCCCACCGCTGGGCGGGCGGAGGTCGTGGTCGCCACCACCCGCCCGGAGACCATGCTTGGCGACACCGCGGTGGCGGTGCACCCCGACGACGAGCGCTACCGGGCGGTGGTGGGCAAGGCGGTGGTGCACCCCATCACCGGGCGTCGACATCCCCATCGTCGCCGACGCCATCCTGGTCGACCCCGCCTTCGGCACCGGCGCCGTCAAGGTGACCCCGGCGCACGACTTCAACGACTTCGCGGTGGGGCAGCGCCACGGCCTCCCGCTCGCCTCGGTCATCGGGCCGGACGGCAAGATGACCGCGGAGGCCGGTCCGGTGGCCGGGCTCGACCGCTTCGAGGCCCGAAAGCGAGTGAAGGAGCTGCTCGCGGAGAAGGGGCTCGACCGCGGTGCAGAGCCCCACCAGCTGCCGCTCGGCCGGTGCCAGCGCAGCGACACCGTGCTGGAGCCGCTGCTCTCGCTCCAGTGGTTCGTGCGGATCGAGCCGCTGGCGAAGCCGGCCATCGCCGCGGTGGAGGAGGGGCGCACCCGCTTCATCCCCGAGGCGTGGACCAACACCTACATGGCGTGGATGCGCAACATCCACGACTGGTGCATCAGCCGGCAGCTCTGGTGGGGCCACCGGATCCCGGCCTGGTACTGCCCCGACGGCCACGTCACCGTGGCGCGCGAGACGCCCGCTGCCTGCCGGGTGTGCGGGGACGTCGAGCTCCGCCAGGACGAGGACGTCCTCGACACCTGGTTCAGCTCCGGGCTGTGGCCCTTCTCCACCCTGGGCTGGCCGGAGAAGACCGCCACGCTCGCGCGCTTCTACCCCACCTCCGTGATGGAGACCGGGCACGACATCATCTTCTTCTGGGTGGCCCGGATGATGATGATGGGCCTCCACTTCATGGGCGAGGTGCCCTTCCGCGTCGTCTACCTGCACCCCATGGTGCGCGACGAGAAGGGCCAGAAGATGTCGAAGACGAAGGGAAACGTCATCGACCCGCTGGTCATCACCGAGGAGTTCGGCGCCGACGCGCTGCGCTTCACCCTCGCCGCGCTCACCGCCCAGGGCCGCGACATCAAGCTCGCCCGCGAGCGCATCGAGGGCTACCGCGCTTTTGCCAACAAGCTCTGGAACGCCACCCGCTTCGCGCTCTTGAACCTCGCCGGTTTCCGGGCGGGCGGCGCGGACCCGGAGGCCGAGGCGCTCTCGGCCGCCGACCGCTGGATCCTGGCCCGGCTGCAGCGGGCGGTGAACGAGACGGTGGCGGCGCTGGAGGGCTTCCACTTCAACGACGCGGCCAACGCGCTCTACGCCTTCATCTGGCACGAGCTGTGCGACTGGTACATCGAGCTGGCCAAGGAGGCGTTCACGGGCGGTGACGATGGCCGGCGGCGCGCCGCCCAGGCGGTGCTCACCCACTGCCTCGACGTGGCGCTGCGGCTCCTGCACCCGCTCATGCCCTTCATCACCGAGGAGCTGTGGCAGACGCTGAAGGCCGAGGTGCAGGCGCCCTGGGGCGAGTCGATCATGCTGGCGCCCTATCCCCGCCCCGGCGCGGTCGACGAGGCGGCCGAGCGCGCCTTCGGACCGGTCCTCGGCGTCATCGACGCCCTCCGCAACCTCCGCGGCGAGATGAACGTGCCCTTCAAGGTGGCGCTCCGCGAGGTGCAGGTGGGCGCGCTGCCCGCCGAGGCGCTCGCCACCGTGCGGGCCGAGGCCGCCCGCATCGTCCGCATGGCGCACGTCGATGGGCTCTCGCTCGACTCCGGGCCCACCCGGAAGGTGCCCGGCAGCGCCGTCGCGGTGGGCAGCGGCTTCGAGGTGCGCGTGCCGCTCGCCGGCGTGGTCGACATGGCCGCCGAGGGCGCCCGCATCGAGAAGGAGCTGGGGAAGGTGGAGGGCGAGCTCGCGGGCCTCGCGAAGCGGCTCGACAATCCGGGCTTCGTGGCCAGGGCTCCCGCCGAGGTGGTGGCGAAGGACCGGGCCCGCGCCGAGGAGCTGCGCGGCATGCGGACGCGGCTGGAGAGCCACCGCGCCGTGCTGGCCGAGGCCGCCTCGGCCGGCGCGGGGGGGCGCCCGTGACGCTCGCGCCCTCCGTGGAGCGCCTGCTCGACCTGGCGCTGGAGGAGGACCTCGGGCTGGGCGACGCCACCAGCGAGGCCACCCTCGATCCAGCGGCAGCCGGGTCGGGGCGCTTCCTGGTGAAGGAGGAGCTGGTGCTCGCCGGCACCGCGGTGGCCGCTCGCGTCTTCGAGCGGCTGGGGGCGCGCTGCGTCTTCACCCGGGTCGACGGCGATGCCGCCCGGCCGGGCGACCTCGTCGGCACCGCCGAGGGGCCCTTCACCGCGCTGCTCGCCGCCGAGCGCACGGCGCTCAACTTCCTGCAGCGGCTCTCGGGCATCGCCACCGGCACCCGGCGCTGCGTGGAAGCGCTGGCCCGCGGCGGGGGCCGCGCGCGGCTCCTCGACACGCGCAAGACCACCCCCGGCTGGCGACTGCTGGAGAAGCAGGCGGTGCGGGCCGGCGGCGGGAGGAACCACCGCTTCGCGCTGGGCGACGGGATCCTCATCAAGGACAACCACGTGGCGGCGTGCGGCGGGGTGGGGGAGGCGGTGCGGCGAGCCCGGTCGCGAGCCAGCGCCATGCTGCGGATCGAGGTCGAGGTGGTGGACCTCGCGGGGCTCTCGGAGGCGCTCGACGCCGGGGCCGAGCTGGTCCTGCTCGACAACATGGACGACGCCACCATGGCCGAGGCGGTGCGCCGCACTGCGGGGCGCGCGCTGCTGGAGGCGAGCGGGAACATGACCCTGGAGCGCCTGCCGCGGGTGGCCGCCACCGGCGTCGATCTCGTCTCGATGGGTGCCCTCACCCACGGTGCGCGCGCGGTCGACCTCTCCTTCGAGCTCGATCCACCCCCAGTGATCGATTGTTGACACCCCCCGCCGGCGGGATCACAATTCCCGACATGGTGGAGTCGGGTCGCGCCGGCAGCGAGGAGCAAGTGCTGGGCTTCCTGGCCGAGGCGGGCGACGACTTCGTCTCGGGCGAGACCATCAGCGACAAGCTCGGGCTGTCGCGGGCGGCGGTGTGGAAGCACGTGAACGCGCTGCGCTCGCAGGGCTACCGCATCGACGCCATCCCCGCCCGCGGCTACCGGCTGGTGGAGATCCCCGACCGCCTGGGCGAGCTCGAGCTCCGGCCGCTGCTCAACACCCGCGAGATCGGCCACGCCTTGCACTGGCTCTCGGAGGTGGGCTCCACCAACGACGTGGCGCGGAAGCTCGCCGACGAGGGCGCGGCGCACGGGGAGGTGGTGCTGGCCGAGTCGCAGACCGGCGGGCGGGGGCGACGCGGCCGGAGCTGGTCCTCGCCCTCGGGGGTGAACGTCTACCTCTCGGTGGTGCTGCGCCCCGAGCTGCCGCCCGCGCGGGCGCCCGAGCTCACGCTGCTCGCCGCGGTGGCGGTGTGCGAGGCCATCCGCGGGGCGGGGGTCGCGGCCGTCATCAAGTGGCCCAACGACGTGCTCGTGGAGGACCGGAAGCTGGCGGGCATCCTCACCGAGCTGGCGGCCGACCCCGACCGCGTGCAGTGGGTGGTGCTGGGCATCGGCGTCAACGTGAATGCCGAGGCGACCGACTTCCCGGAGGAGCTGCGCGCCATCGCCACCAGCCTCGCCACCGAGCGCCGCGAGCAGGTGCCGCGGGTCCTCTTCACCGCGGCGCTGCTCTCCAGGCTGGAGGAGTGGCTCGATCGCCACGCCGCCCTGGGCTTCGAGCCGGTGCGCGAGGCCTGGCGCTCCATGTCCTCCACGCTCGGGCGGAGGGTCCGGGTGGTGGCGCCGGGGCGCGAGCTCACGGGCGTGGCCGAGGACGTCGACGCCGGCGGAGCGCTCCTGGTGCGCACCGCCCACGGCCTGGAGCGGGTGCTGGCGGGCGACGTGGAGCTCCTGCGCCCGCGTTGACCCCGCCCGGCGGGGCGGCTTACCTTCTCGGCCGTGCTGCTCGCCGTCGACGTGGGAAACACCAACACCGTGCTGGGGGTCTTCCAGGGGAAGACCCTGCGCCAGCACTGGCGGGTGGAGACGAGCCACACCCGCACCGCCGACGAGTACGGCAGCCAGCTCCGCCAGCTCTTCGCGCTCGACGGCCTCGACCCTGCGCAGGTGAAGGCGGTGGTGGTCTCGAGCGTGGTGCCTCCGCTCGCCAACACCCTCGCGCGCATGGGCGAGCGCTGGTTCGGGGTCTCGCCGCTCTTCGTGGGACCGGGCGTCAAGACCGGCATGCCCATCCTCTACGAGGACCCGCGCGAGGTGGGTGCCGACCGCGTGGTGAACGCGGTGGCGGCCTGGGAGAAGTGGCACTGCGGCCTCTTGGTGGTCGACTTCGGCACCGCCACCACCCTCGACGCGGTGTCGCAGCGGGGCGAGTACGTGGGCGGCGCGATCTGTCCGGGGGTAGCCATCTCCATGCAGGCGCTGTTCCGCCACGCCTCGCGCCTGCCCATGGTGGAGTTCGCCCGCCCGCCCTCGGTGATCGGCCGCAACACCGTGGCCTCCATCCAGAGCGGCCTCGTCTACGGGTACGTGGGGATGGTCGACGGCCTGTGCGCGCGGATGTCCGCCGAGCTCGGCTTCGAGCCCAAGGTGGTGGCCACCGGTGGGCTGGCGCCCCTGGTGGCGGGGATCTCCCGCTCGATCACCGAGGTCGACGAGCACCTCACCCTCGACGGCCTCCGCCTGGTCCACGAGCGCAACCGATGAGCGAGAGCTGGCCACCGCCCGACGAGGTGCAGGCCGCCTTCGCCGAGGGCCTGGCGCGCTTCGCCGAGGGCGACGCTCCGGGAGCCCACGCGCACTTCGAGCGCGCCTACCGCCGCTCGCCCTCCGAGCCGCGGCTCATGTCCTGGTACGGCCTCACGCTGGTGCTGGTGGAGCGGAACTCCAACCTGGGGGTGTCGCTGTGTGACCAGGCGCTCCGCCCGGCCGGGCCCGAGCCCGAGCTCATCCTCAACAAGGCGCGCGCCCACCTCGAGCTGGGGCAGCGCGAGCACGCGGTGAAGGCCATCGGCAAGGGGCTCGCCCTCTTCCCCCGCGAGCCCTCGCTGGAGCGGGCCAAGGAGGCCATGGGCTGGCGGCGACGCCCCGTCCTCGGCTTCCTCTCGCGCTCGAACCCGGTGAACCGCTGGCTGGGCAAGCTGCGCCACCGGCTCTCGCGCAGGCGCACCGGGCCTCCGTGCACGCCCATGACGCTGGGCCTCCTCCCCGAGGAGGTGGCCGGCTGGAGCGAGCCCCAGGGCTGACGCATGGAAGGCGACCGGCTCACGCGGGAGGCGCTGCCGAGGCCCCTCCAGAAGCACGCGGACCCAGCCGCGCCTCTGCCCCTGCGGATGATGGGGGCGAAGGGGCTCGTCCCCGCCACGGCGCCGTCCGACCTCGCCACCCTGCTCTACCTTCTCGCCTCCGACGCCGACGAGGCGGTGCGCGCCACCGCCGCCAGGACCGCCGCCGGCCTGCCCGAGAAGCTCCACGGCGTGGCGCTGCGCGACGAGGGGATGCCCGGCGAGGTGCTCGACTGGTTCGCCGGGCTCTTCGCCGAGGTGGAGCCGGCGGTGGAGCTCCTGCTCCTCAACCCGTCCACCCCCGACGCCACCGTGGCGCGGCTCGCCGCCACCGCCTCGGAGCGCCAGGCCGAGCTGGTGCGCCAGAACGAGCTCCGGCTCCTCCGGCACGACGCCATCGTCCGGGCGCTTTGCGACAACCCGCGCGCGCTCGCCTCCACCGTCGACGGCGCGTGCGAGCTGTGCGTCCGCAACGGCCTCACCCTGCTCGACGTGCCGCAGCTCGTGGCCGCGCACCGGCGCGTCCACGGCGTCGACCCGGCGGCCCAGCCCCCGCAGGACACCGCCGAGAAGCTCATGGCGGACTACGTCGCCGAGCTGGCCGGCGAGGGGCTGGCGGCGCCGCTCAGGGCCGAGACGCTGGAGGAGACCGAGAAGAAGCTCAACATGACCCAGCGGGTGGGGCGGATGTCGGTGAGCGAGAAGATCAAGCTCGCCACCCTGGGCAACAAGGAGGCGCGCACGCTCCTCTTGCGCGACACCAACAAGCTGGTGTGCATGGCCGCCGCCACCAGCCCGCGGATCACCGACGGCGAGATCCTGACGCTCGCCAGCTCGCGCACCGCCTCGGCCGACGTGCTCCGCTACGTCTACTCCAGCCGCGAGTACCTCAAGGTCTACGCCATCAAGACCAGCCTGGTGAAGAACCCCAAGGTGCCGCTCCCCACCGCGCTGAAGCTCCTCGTGACGCTGCAGGAGAAGGACATCCGCGAGCTGGCGCGCGACCGCAACGTGCCGCACACCATCCAGGCGCAGGCCAAGGCCTGGGCGATGAAGAGGGATGCGGCGGCGAAGGGGCCGGTGGGCGGCAAGGGGTGAGCGCGACCGCCGGGGGGTGGCGCCCGGCCGCAGGGGTCGCCCTGGTCACCGCCCTGTCGCGCCTGCTCGGGCTCCTGCGCGAGATCCTCTTCGCCGCGCTGCTGGGGGCGGGCCCGGTCACCGACGCCTTCGTCACCGCCTTCCGAATCCCCAGCGCGGCGCGCGACCTCTTCGCCGAGGGCGCGCTCTCCGCCGGGCTGGTGCCCGCCTTCGCCGAGGAGGAGCTGCGGCGCGGTCGCGCGGCCTCGCGCCGGCTCCTCACCTGGGCGGTGCTCGCCGCGCTCGCCCTCTCCGGCGCGGTCGCGGCGGCGCTCGCGCTCCTGGCCCCCCGGGTGACGCGGCTCCTCGCGCCCGCCTTTTCACCCGAGGTGTCGATCCTCTCCACCGCGCTCGCCCGCGCCATGCTGCCCTTGCTCGTCCTGGTGGCGCTCTCGGCGGTGGCCATGGGCGCGCTCCAGGCTCGCGGCCGCCTCGTGCTCCCCGCGCTCTCGCCGGCGCTCTTCAACGTGGGCCTCCTGGCGGTGGGGCTCGGGCTCTGGGCCTCGGGGGCGACGCCTCGCCAGGCGGCCCTGGGGTGGGCGCTCGGGACGCTGCTCGGCGGCGCGCTCCAGCTCGGTGTGCAGCTCCCGCCGCTGTGGGGCGCGCGGGGGCGGCGGGCGGGGATCGGCGCGGCGGATCCCGAACCGGTGCTGAGCGCGCCCCCGGGTGGAGGCCCCGAGCTCCGCATCGCCGCCGCCCAGGTCGAGGAGGCGGGAGGTCATTCACCTCTGGTGAGTGGCCGGGCCGCCGCCCGTCTCCCGCCGGGGCTCGGCCGCATGGCGAGGGCCACCATCCCGGCGGCGGTGGGGCTGGCGGCGGTGCAGGTGAACCTCCTCGTGGGGAACGCCTTCGCCTCCCGCCAGCCCGGCGCGGTGAGCTGGCTCGGCTACGCCTTCCCCCTGATCCAGCTCCCCCTCGGCGTGTTCGGCCTGGCGGTGGCGAGCACCGCAGGGGCCGGCCTCGCGCGGAGCGCCGCCGTCAGCGACGTGGAGGGCGCCTCGCGCACGCTCGCCGAGGCGCGCCGGCTCGTCGCCTATTTCGGCGTGCCGGCGGCGGTGGGGCTGGCGGTGCTGGCGGAGCCCATCGCCAGCCTGCTCTACCAGCGCGGCGCCTTCACGAGGGGTGACGTCATCGCCACCGCGCGCGCCCTCTCGGCCTACGCCCTCGGGCTCTACGCGCTGGGCGCCGCGCGGCTCCTCGCCCCGGCGTTCTACGCCTTCCACGGTGCCCGCTGGCCTGCCCTGACGAGCCTCGCGGCGATCCTCGCGCACCTCGCGCTGGCGGCGCTCCTCCAGCCGTGGCTCGGCTTCCAGGGGATCGCGCTCGCCGCCTCGCTCGCTGCCATCTTGCAGGCCGCGCTCCTGCGCCTCGGCTGGCGGCGGTGCGGGGGGCCTCCCGCGCCGAGCCAGTGGGCGCACCTCGCGAGGGTCCTCCTCGCCTCCGCGGTGATGGGGGGCGCCGCCTGGTTCGGCTGGCGGGGGCTAGCCTCGCTCTGGCCGGGGCCGGGCGGGCTCTCGCGCCAGCTCGCCCTGGCGCTCGCGCCGGTGCTCCTCGGAGGGACGGTGTACCTCGTCCTCGCCCATCGCCTGGGCGTGATGGAGGGCGACGCGCTCATCGCGAGCGCCCGGCGGCGCTTCGCAGGTAGCCGGCGCCGTCCACCAAAACAGTGATCGACCCCGCCAGGGGCATCTCATCCCGCCCGCGCCGGGGATAGGTTTGGCGCGGCGCGCTGGAGCGGCGCCTCCTGCGCCGTACCGCGCCTCCGGAGGCACTTCATGGAGATGGACAGCGACGTGGCGAGCGAGGCCCGCGAGGCCGTGGGCAATCTCCGTTCCCGGGTGGCCGAGCGCGCCGAGGAGGTGAGGGGCTATGCCTCCACCGCGGACGAGAACGTCCGCATCTTCGCCCACGAGCGCCCGCTCCTCGCCATCGCCTGCGCCGCGGGCGTGGGCTTCCTCGCGGGGCGCATCCTCTCGCGCTGGTGAGCGAGCGCCCGGCAGACCCCGTCGACCCCCACAGCACACGAACCCTGGAGATCACATGCAAGCAGACACGAGCGCGGTGGACCCGACCGCCATGGTCGATGCGCTTTCCGCGCTGAAGGACGAGGTCGTCGACGCGGTGGAGGAGGCGAGGCAGCGGCTCGAGCTCGACCGCAGAATGGACGAGAGCCCCTGGCTCGTGCTCGGCGTGGCGGCCGGGGCGGGCTTCATCCTCGGTGGAGGACTCTGGCCCGTTCTGAAGCCGGTGCTCAAGGCGGCCGGCCGCACGGCCCTCACCCCCACCAACCTGGTGGCGCTCGCCGCCGCCGTGAGCGCCCTGCGCGCGGCGCAGGCCCGGAATGCGCGGAGCGCGGCGCCGGCTGCGGCCGCGGGCGCGGGCGAGGACCCGGTGATCGTGCCGGCCCGTTGACCCCGTGGGAAGGCCGGGCAGCTTGATCGTGCGAGCGACTCCGGCGCTTGCAACGAGGGCCGGAAAGGCCCGACCTCGAGCCGGGAGCTGTGCTTCCCTTTACCCCGGAGGCTCCAGGAGCTTCATCGCGATGGTGAGCGCCTTCCGCGTCTTCTCGCGGACGAGCTCGTCGCCCTTGAGCCGCTGGGAGGCGCGCACCACCCGGTCCTCGGCGGCGCGGAGGCTCTCCTCGACCGTCCGGGCACGCTCCTCGGCGCCGCGCAGGCTCTTCTCGAGCATGCGGACACGCTCCTCGCTGGCGCGGAGGCGCTCCTCGAGGGAGCGGACGCGCGCCTCGGCGGCTTCACCTCGGGCGTGGGGCTCCACCTCGTCGATCAGGGCCGCCGCCGCGGCGAGGTCGAGGTCCGGGGCGAGCCTCCGTCACCCGCACCGAGCGCGTCGAGCGCCTCGTCGGCCTCGGCCCCCATCCGCTCGAGGTGCTCGAGGGCGCCCGCCTCGCCCGGCGAGGTCTCGAACGGATTGACCTCCACCTCCAGCTCCGGCACGAGCTCGAGGTCTCCCTCGGGCTCGGGCGAGAGGGCGTGCTCGCCGGAGAGCTCCAGCGGCGCCACCCGCTCGAACGCCTCGTCGATGAGCCGGAGGTCGTCCTCGGGGGCGAGCTGGGGGTCGTTCGCGCCCTCGAGCTCGCCGGGCGAATCGTTCGACGGGGCCGGCGCGCTCCACCCCGGGGGCGGCGGCGGGAGCTCGGTCAGGCCCCCCAGCACCTCCAGGAGCTCGGTGGGCTGAAAGGGCTTCATGAGGTAGGCGTCGGCGCGCGTCTTGAGGCGCTTGTGCTGCTCGAAGGTCTCCGGGGTGGCCTCGGCGCTGGTGATGACGAGGGGCACCGACTTCAGCTCGGCGTCCTTGCGGAGCCGGTTGCAGGCGGAGTAGCCGGACATGCCGGCGAGCTCCACGCAGAGCACGATGGCGTCGGGCCGCTCCGCACGGGCCACCTCCACCGCCTGGCGCCCATCGCCGGTGATCCGCGCCTCGACGCCGCGGGCGGCGAGGACACTCTCGAGCTCCCTGGCGAAGGAGGCGTCACTCTCGATGAGGAGGGTCTTCATGGCTGGATCTTCCCGAGGTCTGCTCGAGCATCGAGGGAGCCTGGGAGGCCTGAACCAGCTTCACCAGGTCGGCCTCTCCGAGGTCGGAGACCAGCGAGTAGACTATCGCGTTCCGCCGCCAGATGGCGACGTTGAAGCCGCGCGCGCTGACCACCCGCACCTGCAAAGGCTCCGCCCGGAGTGAATGTCCCACCTGCCAGAAGTGGGGTGATGGATCGTCGAGGATGAAGAGGCCGAGGTGGCCGAGGTGGCCGCGGGGGACGTCGTAGCGGACGTAGGCGGCCGGGCGGTCGTGCAGATAGGTGAGCCGCGCTCCCACCATGCGGGCGCCAACCCCGGGGAACTGCGGCGGTGAAGGGTTGAAGTCGAGCTTGCCGGTGAACCAGCGCGCCACCGTGTCGGCGCCCAACGATGTGGCGCTCACCTCCAGCGGCAGGTCGCGGCTGTGGCGGCGGACCGCCTCCTCGGCCAGGGGGTCGTCCCCGTCGCCGGTGAAGGCCACCACCGCCAGCGCCGCGGCGCATGCCGCGATGGCGGCGAGCGAGAACGGGGAGAAGAGCCTCCTCGGGAAGGGCCGCCGCTCGCCGTCGAGCGCGGCCTCGATGCGCCCCCGCAAGGCCTCCGGAGCCCGCGACGCCCCCGGCGCCGCCTCCACCGCCTCGTGCAGCTGGGCGCGCAGCAAGGCTCGCAGGCGCGCCTCCTCCTCCGCCGCGCCCCGGCAGGCCGGGCACTGCGCCAGGTGGCGGGCGGCCTCGGCCTCCTCGGGGGGCGCCAGCTCGCGGTCGAGGTAGGCGTCGAACGAGCGCCGGAGCTCGGCGCAATCCATCGCGGCGCTCGCCTGTGTGGGGTCGAGGAGCATGGAAGACGGCTAGGCGGTGTTGCGGTGGCGCCGGCGGAAGGTCTCGAGGTCCACCGCCGCGCCCTCTCCGCTCGCGGGCCGCACGACGCCCGCGGCCGCCGCGTAGGCTCCGAGCGCCTTCTGCAGGAGCCGCCGCCCGCGGTAGAGCCGGCTCATCACCGTACCCACCGGCACGTCCACGATCTCGGCGATCTCGCGGTAGGAGAACTCCTGGAGGTCGGCGAGGATCACCACCATGCGGAAGTCGACCGGCACGGCGTCGATGGCCGCGAGGACGTCGTCGGACAGGAGGTGGTCGAAGAACGCCTGCTCGGGGTTCGAGGCCTGGTCGCTCGCCTCGCGCGAGATGAAGCGCTCGTGCACCGCCTCGCGCTCCGACCCTTCCACCAGGGCGCGCTCCTTCACCGTGCGGCGGTAGCGGTTGATGAAGGTGTTGGTGAGGATCTTGAAAAGCCACGCCTTGATGTTGGTGCCCCGCTCGAACTTGTCGAAGAAGCGGTACGCGCGCACGAACGTGTCCTGCACCAGGTCCTCGGCGTCGCGGTCGTTCTTGGTGAGGCGGAGCGCCGCCGAGTAGAGGGGGTCGACGTGCCTCATGGCGAGCCGCTCGAACTCGTTCCGGACCGGGTCGCTCTTCCGCAGATCAAACATGTCTCGACTCTATTCCTTCCGGGCGCGTGGGGCGCCCCACCTGGTTTGCCGCGGCGAACGGCGTCAGGCAAGGGTGAAACGGGCTGGCAGGCGGCTCGATTCCCGCCCTCGGCAGGGAAGCCCGCCGGGCGGGGGAGTGGGCGGGCGAGAGGCCCCTGAAGACGTCGGCGGCAGGGTCGGGCGGCTCAGGCGCCCAGCGCCTCGAGCAGGGGCACATGGGGACGGCCCACGGCCTCGGCCACGGCGCGGTGGGTCACGGCTCCGCCGAGGACGTTCACGCCCGCGGCGAGCGCCGGGTTGGCGCGCGAGGCGCCCTCCAGGCCCTGGTTGGCGAGCGCGAGGGCGTACGGGATGGTGGCGCTGGTGAGGGCGTAGGTGCTCGTCCGCGCCACGGCTCCCGGCATGTTGGTGACGCAGTAGTGCACCACCCCGTGCAGCACGTAGGTGGGGTCGTCGTGCGTGGTGGGGTGGGTGGTCTCGGAGCACCCACCCTGGTCGACCGCGACGTCCACCACCACCGAACCAGGGCTCATCCCGCGGATCATCTCCTCGCTCACCAGCTTGGGCGCGCGCGCTCCGGCGACGAGCACGGCGCCCACCACGAGGTCGGCGCCGCGGAGCTGCAGGTCGACGGTGTGGGGGTCGGAGAAGAGGGTGGAGACCCGGCCGGCGAAGAGGTCGTCGACGTGGGCGAGGCGGGAGAGGTTCACGTCGAGGATGGTCACATCGGCGCCCATGCCCACGGCGATCCGCGCTGCGTTGAGGCCGACGGTGCCGCCGCCGAGGATCACCACCCGTCCGTGCGGCACGCCAGGGACGCCGCCGAGCAGGACCCCCTTGCCCTGGCTCTCCTTCTGCAGGCTCACCGCGCCGACCTGGATGGCCATGCGCCCCGCCACCTCGCTCATCGGCCTGAGGAGGGGGAGCGAGCCGTCCATGAGCTCGATGGTCTCGTAGGCCACGGCCGAGACCCTGCGGCGGATGAGCGCGTCCGTGAGCTCCGGTGCGGCCGCGAGGTGCAGGTAGGTGTAGAGGATCTGCCCCTCCCTCATGCGCTCGAGCTCGGCCTCGATGGGCTCCTTCACCTTCACCACCATCCCGGCGCGCTCCCAGACCTCCTCGGCGGTGGCCACCAGCTCGGCGCCGGCCGCCTCGTACTCCGCGTCGGTCACCCCGGCGCCCAGGCCGGCGTCCATCTCGACCAGCACCTCGTGGCCGGCGCGCGCCAGCGCGTCCACGCCGCCGGGCACGAGCCCGACGCGGTACTCACGCGTCTTGATCTCCTTGGGAACGCCGACGATCACGGTGCCTCCTGGGGCCTGTTCTCTTCCGGGCGAATGCATCGGGCGAGCGCCGTTCCTCTCGCCGTGGCTGGCGGCGGTGTTATACCGCGCCCCGGTACCCAGGTGATGCCTCTTCGACTCCTCTTCGCCGATGCCCGCGGCGTCGTCTACGACCACCCCGAGCTCCTCGCCGCGGTGCGGTCGGGCGACGACCTCCTCTCACCCGCCGAGCGCCCCCTGCCGCTGCCGCCGGGCGCCAGCCTGTGCATGCTGCCAGGGCGGCGGCCGGTCGGGGTGGACCCGGCGACGGGCCGCACCGTGACGCTCTCCGAGGTGCGCGTCGGGCGGCGCACCTTCGCCCCCCACGCGGTGGGCGCCACGCTGCCGCCCGGTTATACGCGCACCCTGCTGCCCGCCGCGGCGAGGGCGAGCTTCCCTTCGCCCGATGGCGCGGGCGTGCTGCCGCAGTGGGCCTATACGGCCGCCGGGCTCGGGCCGGGGGGGCCGGCGGTCTTCGCCCTGCACACCGATTGCCGCCGCCACTGGAGCCCCGAGTTGCACTCCACCGAGGAGCTGCCGGAGCTGGTGGCCGAGCGCCTGGCCGGGGAGGCCGGAGCGAACCCGGTCTGGCGGCAGCTCGCGCGCTGCGCGCTGGAGTGGCGCTGCTTCACCGCGCAGAACACCTTCTACGCCCGCGACGAGGGCGCCATCCCCTCGTCGGCGGCCTGCAACGCCTCGTGCGTGGGCTGCCTCTCCGAGGCGCAGGAGGGGATGCCGCCCTCCTCCCACGAGCGCATCGCCCGCCCTCCCTCGGCGAGCGACATGGCCGAGGTGGCGGCCGAGCACCTCTCGCGCGCGAGAGGCCGGGTGGTGGTGAGCTTCGGGCAGGGGTGCGAGGGTGAGCCGCTTCTCCGCTGGCGCGAGATTGCCGCCGCCATCCGGGCGGCGCGCGCCCGCACGCGCCGCGGCTCGGTGAACGTGAACACCAACGGCTCCCTGCCGGAGGCGCTCTCGGCGCTGTGCGACGCTGGGTTGGATGCCTGCCGCATCTCGCTCAACAGCGCCTCGCCCGACCTGTACGCGGCCTACTACCGGCCGAAGGGCTTCGGCCTCGCCGAGGTGGCGCGTTCCATGAGCGTGGCGAAGGAGCGCGGGCTCTACCTGGCCCTGAACCTCCTCACCTTCCCCGGTGTGACGGATCGTGAAGAGGAGGCGGGGCGCCTGTGGCGCCTGGTGGCCGAGGTGGGGGTCGACCAGGTGCAGACGCGCTCGCTCGCCATCGACCCCGACGTGTACATGGACCTGGCGCGCCGCCGCGGCGGGCGGGGCAGAGCCCTCGGGGTGGGCGCGCTCGTCGAGGGGCTTCGCTCTGCGCGGCCCGGGCTGGTGGTGGGCAACTTCGCCCGCGCCCGCGGCGAGCGCCGCGCGCTTCCCGGCGCCGGTCGCGAGGAGGCCACCTCGAGCGCCGCCGGGACGGCCCGGGAGCGGCGCACGCGAGGTGGCGCGTGAGCGGCGAGGTGGTGGCGCGGCTCGGCCTGCGGAAGGACCTCGCCAGGCACCTGCGGGCCGGCCACCCCTGGGTCTTTCGCAAGGCCATCGAGCGCGCGCCGAGGTCGCTGCCGGCCGGAGCCATCGTCGACGTGGTGGAGGGGGAGCGCTTCGTCGCGCGCGGCTATCACGACCCGCACTCCGCCATCGCCGTGCGCATCCTCACCCGGGAAGAGGGCGAGGCCATCGACGCGGCCTTCTGGCGCCGCCGCCTGGCGCGCGCGCTGGCCCTGCGGCGCGAGCTCGTCCACGGCACGAACGCCCTGCGGCTCGTTCACGGCGAGTCGGACGGCCTCCCCGGGGTGGTGGCCGACCGCTACGACCGCTTCGCGGTGCTGAAGCTCTACTCGGCCGGGCTCCTGCCCTTTCGCGGGCAGCTGGTCGAGGCGCTGCGCGCTCCGGCGGAAGGGTTCGAGCCGCTCCTCGGGGTGTACGGACGCGACGAGGTGCCGCGCGACGACGTCGACGAGGAGGCGCCGCTGGGGCGGGTGCTCTGGGGCGCCGAGCCGCCGCAGCGCATCGCCTGCGACGAGCACGGGATGGTGCTGCTCGTGGACGTGCGGCGCGGCCAGAAGACCGGCACCTTCCTCGACCAGCGCGAGAACCGGCTCCTCGTGAGGTCGCTCGCCCGCGGCCGGGGCGAGGCTCTGAACCTCTTCTCCTACACCGGCGGCTTCTCGGTGGCGGCGGCGCTGGGCGGCGCGCGCCGGGTGGTGAGCGTCGATCAGGACCGCGAGGCGCTCGCCCTCGCCGAGGAGACCTTCCCCGCCAACGGCCTCGATCCTTCCGCCCACACGTTCGAGGCGGGGGATGTCTTCGAGGCCCTCTCAGGGATGAAGCGCGAGGGGCGGCGCTTCGACCTCGTGGTGTGCGACCCGCCCGCCTTCGCCAAGAGCCAGAAGGCGGTGGAGGCGGCGCTGGCCGGCTACGCCTCGCTCAACCGGGCGGCGCTGGCGGTGCTCGCGCCGGGCGGGCTCCTCGTCACCGCGAGCTGCAGCGCCCGCGTCTCGGCCGAGGAGTTCCAGGACGCGGTGCGCGAGGCGGCCTTCAAGGCGCGGGTCGACCTGCAGCTCGTCGAGGAGCGGCGGCAGCCGCCCGACCACCCGGTGAGCCCGCAGTTCCGCGAGGGTCGCTACCTGAAGCTCATGGTCTACCGCCGGGTGGCGTAGAGGATCGCCAGCAGGGCGAGGCCGAGCGCCGCAGCCGCCCGGTGCGCGCGCGGCACCAGGGCCGGGCGAAACTCTCCTGCCGGCGCGGCGGCATCGCGCGGCACGAGGCGCTGGGAGAGGAGAGGGGGTGCCGGCGTCGCCCTGCGGTAGAGCGCGGCGAGCCCCCACAGCGCCAGCGCGGCGAGCGCCAGCATCGAGGCGCTGGCGGGGGCGACGGCGAGCGCCGCGGCCCGGCTGCGCGGAGCCCCCCCGGCGCGCGAGGCGGCCGCGGCCAGGGCGAGCCCGAGGCCGTTGTTCACCGCGTGGGCCAGCACGGCCGGCCACACCGAGCCCGCGCGCAGCGCGAGCCAGGCGAAGAGCGTGCCCAGTGCCCACAGGGCGGCGAAGCGGACCGGGTCGAGGTGCATGCAGGCGAAGAGCAACCCGGCGAGCGCCACCGCCCAGGCGTCGCGCAGGCGCGCGCGCAGCGCGGAGAGGAGCCAGCCGCGGAAGACCACCTCCTCGCACACGGGGGCGAGGAGCACCGCCACCCCCAGGAGCGCAAGCCGCTCGGCCGAGGAGCCCTGCCCGAAGAGGCGGGTCACGTCGAAGGTGATGAGCCACCGCTCGGGGAGCAGCGTGGAGACGAGGGCCATGAGGGCGCCCGCGCCCGCGAAGCCAACGGCCCCGATGGAGAGGCTGAGCCAGAGCGCCTTCGGCGGAGCGCGGGCGAGGCCGAGGGCCGGGAGCGTGCGGAGGTTGGCGCCCGCCGCCGCGATGGCCGCCGGCAGGGCCAGCGCGAAGAGCTCGCTCCAGGCGAGGCCCAGCGCCGGGTTCGCCCGCTGCGCCGCCGCCCCCAGGGTGGCGAAGAGGGCCAGCGCCGAGACGAAGAACCCGGCCACCGCGGGCTGGGGTGGGGCTGGAGGCGGTGCCAGAGCGCGCGCCGGCTCCGGCTCCGGAGGCGAGGCCCCGGCAGGCGGGGTCGGAGGTTCGTCCACCGCCAGAGGATAGTCGCTCTTCCTTCCCGGTGAGCGGGGACACGAGCGCGCCCGACTGCGCCGGGCTTGCCGTAGCGTAGAATACGGAAATGATTGAGCTCTCCGGCCGGAGCGTCATTCTGGGTGTCTCGGGCGGCATCGCCGCCTACAAGGCGTGCGAGCTCGCTCGCCTGCTGGTGAAGGGCGGCGCCACCGTCCGCGTGGCCATGACCCGGGGGGCCACCCGCTTCGTGGGCCCGCTCACCTTCCAGGCCCTCACCGGCACCCCGCCGCTCGTCGAGCTCCTCGACGAGGGAGAGCAGGGCTCCTACGGCCACCTCGTCCTGGCGCGCGCCGCCGACCTCCTGGTGGTGGCGCCGGCCACCGCCGACGTGCTGGCGCGGCTGCGCGCGGGCATGGCCGACGATGCGGTCACCACCACCGCCGTGGCCTTCGAGGGCCCCTGCCTCATGGCGCCGGCCATGAACCTGCGCATGTGGCACCACCCCGCGACCCGCGAGAACGTGCGCGAGCTGCAGCGCCGCGGGTGGCAGCAGGTCGGCCCCGCCTCCGGACCCCTCGCCGACGGTGAGACGGGCGAGGGCCGCATGGCGGAGCCGGAGGAGATCGCCGAGGCCATCTCGCGGCTCCTGGGGCCGCGCGACCTCCAGGGGCGCAAGGTGGTGGTGACGGCCGGTCCCACCCGCGAGCCGCTCGACCCGGTCCGCTTCATCTCCAACCCCTCCACCGGAAAGATGGGCTACGCGGTGGCCCGGGTCGCCGCGCGGCGGGGGGCCGAGGTGGTGCTGGTCTCGGGCCCGGTCGAGCTCCGGGAGCCCGCGGGCGTGAGCGTCATCCGCGTCACCACCGCGGAGGAGATGGCGGCGGCGGTGGAGGCCCAGGTGGAAGACGGTGGCCTCGACCTCTTCGTGGGGGCCGCGGCGGTCTCCGACTTCCGGCCGCGCTCGCCGCTCGCCACCAAGCGGAAGAAGGGCGAGGAGGACGAGGAGCTGACGCTCACCCGCACCCCCGACATCCTGGCCGGGCTGGGGAAGCGCTTCGCTGGCCGTGAAGGTGCCCCGGTGCTGGTGGGCTTCGCCGCCGAGACCGACGCGGTGCTGACCAACGCCCGCAAGAAGCTCGCCGCCAAGCGGTGCGACCTGGTGGTGGCGAACAGGGTGGGAAAGCCCGGCGAAGGTTTCGCGGGCGAACGAAACCGGGTGACGCTGGTGGGGCCCGGCGAGCGGGTTCACCTCGAGGGCACGAAGGACGAGGTGGCCGACGCCATCCTCGACTGGGTGCTCCCGGTCCTCGACGACCGGAGGCCCGGGGGATAGCTGGACGAGGGCGCCGCCTCGTCGTGCGCGGGGAGGGGCCCCGCCGAGAGGCTGGGAGGGGTCGGCCCTGCGCCCTACGCCGCCAGCTGTGCGAGCGCGGGGGGCAGGTGCAGCGGGCCGTCGATGCCCCTCCGGAAGCTCTCGCGCGCCTCCACCGAGAGCGCGCGGGCGAGGCCGAGCGGCAGGTGGCGGTGGCGGCGGCTCAGCGCTCTGCGAAGGCGGAACGCGACCCGGAGGTTCCTCGACCCGGTGGCGTCGGCCCGCACGGCCTGGCACCGCTCCCCTTCGCGCAGGAGCCCGAGGATGGCCTCCACCGCGAGCGCGTTCGTCTCCGCGAGGAGGTCGCCCGGGAGCGGCAGGTAGCGGTCCGGCGCCAGCACGCTTCGCGAGAGGAGCTGGAAGCGAGGTTCTCGGGCGCTGGCGAGCAGCGAGCCGAAGAGGTGGCGCGAGAGGGAGAACGGGAGCACCGAGGCGCCGCGCAGCGTGCGCCTGAGGAGCTCGTCGTGACCTCGCTGGGCACGCCCGCACACCGCCCGCGCCACCCGCGAGAGGGCGCCGTCCATCTGCTGGTCGTAGCGCAGCTCCCAGTAGGCGTGGCGGGTGCTCGGGCGGTCGAAGGAGAGGGCGGTCTGGTACGGCACGAAGTAGTTGTGGGCCACCGTGTCGGCGGCGAGGTGGGCGAGGAAGCCCAGCGCGAAGCCGCGCTCGGCGCCGCCCCGCGCCGCCCGTTGCACGTTGAAGCCGACGCGCCAGTTGTGACAATGGTTGGCCCAGCGCGCGAGGTTCTTTCCCACCACGATGTCGGCGGCGAGCGAGCCGTAGAGGAAGGCGTGGGCGTGCTCCACGAGGAGCGAGCGGGTGGGCGCGGAGACGCTGGCGAGCTGTTCCAGGGCCTGTGCGGAGAAGCCGAGATGCGCGAGCGGGCCCCAGGCGAGCGCGGCGCTGGGCCACGCCAGGAGGGCCAGGCCGGCGAGGGCGAGGGCGCCGAGACCGGCGAGGTGCAGGATGCGGCTCTGGCGGGAGGGGCGGTCCAAACGGGGCGCACTCTAGAGCGCGCCGGGCGGTGGCCACAACGGGACGCATGAAGTGAAAGGCGAGGAGAGGGCGCACATGGCGAGCAAGGGCAGGGGCGAGCCGGGCTCGGAGATTGGAAGAGGAGAGGCGCTCGCCGGGATCGCGCTCGAGGCGCGGCGCCACCTCGCGTGGCTGCGGGACGCCGGGGTGAGGGAGGTGGAGCGGCCTGCGCGGTCGACGCCGGAACGGGTGGATGCAAGGCCCACCGCCCCCGCACGGGCGGCCGAGCGGCCAGCTCGGGCCGCGAGCGCAGCCGCAGCGGCGCCGGCCCCGCGCGGCCTCGCCGAGGTCCGCGCCGAGCTGGGCGACTGCATCCGGTGCAAGCTGGCCGGCGGCAGGACGCACCTCGTCTTCGGAGTGGGCGCCCCCTCGGCCGAGCTCATGTTCGTCGGCGAGGGGCCGGGCGCCGACGAGGACGCCCAAGGCGAGCCATTCGTCGGCCGGGCGGGTCAGCTCCTCACCAGGATGATCGTGGCCATGGGCCTCTCGCGGGAGCAGGTCTACATCGCCAACGTGGTGAAGTGCCGGCCGCCGGGAAACCGCGACCCCGAGGTGGACGAGGTGGCGGCCTGCGAGCCCTTCCTCAAGGCGCAGATCGCTGCGATTCGACCGAAGGTGATCGTCGGGCTGGGGCGGGTGGCGGTGCAGACCCTGCTGCGCGACGCGACGCCCATCTCCCGGCTGCGCGGGGCCTGGCGCACCTACGAGGGCGTGAAGCTCATGCCCACCTTCCACCCCGCCTACCTGCTCCGCAACCCCGCCGAGAAGAAGAAGGCGTGGGAGGATCTCCAGAAGGTGATGCGGGAGCTGGGGCTCGAGGCTCGGCACTCCTCACCGTGACGCACCGTCGAGCCGTCCACCCGACCCGCGGGGCGGCTCCGCCTGCCGGGAGGCCGAAGCGGCCCCGGCGCGGGGTCCGCGCTCCGTCCGCCTTCCGTGCCGGGCGGGCGCTCCCGGGATAGGAGATGAGCATGTCACGCCCTGCTGGCTTCCGCGCCCGCCTCGTCCTCGCTGCCCTCCTGGCGCTGGCGGCCGCGCCGTGGAGCCCGGTCTCGGGCGCTGGCCCATCGGAGCCCGCTCGCGAACCGCGCATTCTCGAGCTCACCCTGAACGACGTCATCACCCCGGGGACCGCCGAGTACGTCGAGTCTGGCATCGCGCGGGCGAAGAGCGAGGGGTACGACGCGCTCGCCATCGTCCTCGACACCCCCGGCGGCCACCTCGACGCCACCCGCGAGATTGTCCAGAAGATGCTGGCGAGCGAGGTGCCCATCGCGGTCTGGGTGGGGCCGGCCGGCGCGCGCGCCGGCTCCGCTGGGGTCTTCCTCACGCTGGCCGCCCACGTGGCGGGCATGCACCCGACGAGCAACATCGGCGCCGCGCACCCGGTGACGAGCGGTGGCGGCGACGTGGAGAAGGAAGCCGGCAAGGACATGGCGAAGAAGGTGGAGAACGACACCGCCGCCTTCGCCCGGTCGGTGGCCTCCGCCCGCGGCCGCAACGCGGAGTGGGCGGAGAAGGCGGTGCGCGACAGCGTCTCCATCACCGCCGAGGAGGCGCTGAAGCTGCACGTCATCGATATCGTGGCTCCCAGCCTCCCGGCCTTTCTCGCCGCGGCCGACGGGCGCACGGTGGAGGTGGCGGGCCGCAAGGTGGCGTTCCGGGGCAAGGAGGCGCGCCTCGAGCCGCTCGAGCCCACCATCCGGCAGCGCACCCTGGGCTTCCTCGCCAACCCCAACGTGGCGGCGCTGCTCATGCTCATCGGCACCCTGGGCATCGCCCTCGAGCTCTATCACCCAGGGTCGATCTTCCCGGGCGTGGCCGGCGCCGTCTGCCTCTTCCTCGCCTTCGTGGCCATGAGGGTCATCCCGGTGAACATCGGGGCCGTGCTGCTCCTCCTCGGCGGCATGGGCCTGCTCGTGGCCGAGGCCTACGTCACCACCCACGGCATCGCTGGCCTGGCCGGAGCGGTGTGCATCCTGGTGGGCACCCTGCTGTTCATCGACCGCAGCTCGCCCGAGTACCGCTTCGACCCAGCGGCCTTCACGCTGTCGCCGCTCCTCGTCTGGCCCACGCCCATCGCCATGGCCGCCCTGCTGGGCTTCGTGGGGTGGAAGGTCGCCTCATCCCGGCGCGAGCGGCTGGTGCTCGGCCCGCAGGGGCTGCTCCGGGAGACGGGGGAGGCGCTGTCGGAGGTGGGGCCGCAGGGCGGCGAGGTGTTCGTCCACGGTGAGTACTGGCGGGCCCGCTCCGACGCGCTGGTGGCCCGCGGCGCCAGGGTGCGGGTGGTGGCGGTGGAGGGGCTCGTGCTCACCGTCGTGGCCGAAGCTGCCGAAGAGCGGTAGAACACCGTTCACGCTGCGCGCGGCCGGAACGCTCCAGGAGCGGCCGGCGAAAGGATTTCCATGCCAGGATCGTTGGGGCTCCTCATTCCGGTGCTGCTGGTGGTGCTGTGGGTCTTCATGGGCCTGCGCATCATCAACGAGTACGAGCAGGGGGTGGTGCTCCGGCTGGGCCGCTTCGTGGGCATGAAGACGGCCGGGCTGAAGTGGATCATCCCCTTCGTCGACCGGATGATCGTCATCGACATGCGCATCACCGCCGAGCAGGTGCCGCCGCAGGACGTGATCACCCGCGACAACGTCTCCATGAAGGTGAACGCGGTCATCTACTTCCGCGTGATGCAGGCGGACCGCGCCTTCCTGCAGGTCACCGACTTCCTCTTCGCCACCAGCCAGTTCGCCCAGACCACGCTGCGGTCGGTGCTCGGCCAGGTCGACCTCGACGACGTGCTGAGCCAGCGCGACAAGATCAACCGCCAGCTCCAGGAGATCATCGACCGCCACACCGAGCCGTGGGGCGTGAAGGTCACGGCGGTGGAGGTGAAGCAGGTCGACCTCCCCGAGGAGATGCGGCGCGCGATGGCGCGACAGGCCGAGGCCGAGCGCGAGCGGCGCTCCAAGATCATCAGCGCCGAGGGCGAGTTCCAGGCCGCCGAGAAGCTCGGCCAGGCCGCCGACGTGATCGCCCGGTCGCCGGGCGCCCTCCAGCTCCGGTACATGCAGACGCTGGTGGAGATCTCCACCGAGAAGAGCAGCACCATCGTGTTCCCGATGCCGGTCGACCTGGTGGCGCGCTTCCTGGAGAAGGTGAGACCGGCAGGGGAGGAGCCGGCGAGCTGAGAGGCCCCGACTGCCCCGCACACGGGGGAACCCCACTGGGTTCCGACCCAACAGCGCCGCGGGACCTCGCTGACGTGCTGCGCGAGGGCCACCTATGTCAGCCCGATGACCGGACGCGAGGTGGTGGTGGTCGCCGCGGCGCGCACCCCCGTCGGCTCCTTCCTGGGCTCCCTCTCGTCGGTGCCCGCCACGCGGCTCGGCGCGGTGGCGGTGCGCGAGGCGCTGGCCCGCGCGGGCGTCTCGCCCTCGGAGGTCGACGAGGTGATCCTCGGCAACGTGCTGCAGGCCGGCGAGGGGCAGGCCCCGGCGCGCCAGGCCGCGCTGTACGCAGGCCTCCCCGAGGCGACCCCATGCTGGACGCTCAACAAGGTGTGCGGCTCGGGGCTCAAGGCGGTGATCGCCGGGGCCCAGGCCGTCGCGCTGGGCGACGCCGAGGTGGTGGTGGCGGGCGGCATGGAGTCGATGTCGAACGTGCCCTACTACGACCGCTCCGCGCGCAAGGGCGCGCGCATGGGCCACGTGGAGCTCATCGACGGCATGATCCGACGACGGCCTGTGGGACCCGTACGGCCAGATGCACATGGGCCTCTGCGCCGAGGCGTGCGCGGAGGATCACCGCATCACCCGCGAGGAGCAGGACGCCTACGCCCAGGAGTCCACCCGGCGCGCGGTGTCCGCCCAGGAGGCCGGCCATTTCCAGACGGAGATCGCCCCGGTGGAGGTGGGCGGCGGCAAGGGAGAGCCGGCGGTGGTGAGCGAGGACGAGGGCCCCCGCTCGGCGCGCGTGGAGCGCATCCCCAGGCTGCGCCCGGCCTTCAAGCCGGAGGGCACCGTCACCGCGGGCAACGCCTCCTCCATCAACGACGGGGCGGCGGCGGTGGTGCTCATGAGCGCGGAGCGCGCCCGGCGGGAGCGGCGGCCGGTGCTGGGGCGCCTCACCGGCTGGGGCGGCACGGCCCGGAAGCCGGTGGAGTTCACGGTCGCGCCGGCCGACGCCGTGCGCCTGGTGCTGGACCGCGCCGGCCTCACCGCGGAGTCGGTCGACCTCTGGGAGATCAACGAGGCCTTCGCGGTGGTGGCGCTCGCCAACATGCGCTTGCTCGGGCTCGACCCGCGCAAGGTGAACGCGCGGGGGGGGGCGGTGGTGCTCGGTCACCCCATCGGCGCCAGCGGAGCGCGCATCCTCGTCACGCTGCTCTACGCCATGCGCGACCTCGACCGCCGGCGCGGGCTCGCCACCCTCTGCATCGGGGGCGGCGAGGCGGTGGCGCTCCTCGTCGAGCGCGGGGAGCGGGCGCCGTGAACAAGGTGGCCGCCTCCGCCGCGGCCGCCGTGGCCGACCTCCCCCACGGGGCCACGGTCATGGTGGGTGGCTTCGGCCTGTGCGGAAACCCGGAGAACCTCATCGCCGCCCTCGCCGCCCGCGGCGTGCGCGACCTCGAGGTCGTCTCCAACAACTGCGGCACGACCACCCAGGGGTTGGGGGTGCTCCTCGCCGCCCGGCAGATCCGCCGCATGGTCTCCTCCTACGTGGGGGAGAACAAGGAGTTCGAGCGGCAGCTCCTCGCCGGCGAGCTGGAGGTGGAGCTCTGCCCTCAGGGCACGCTGGCCGAGCGCATCCGGGCCGGTGCCGCCGGGATTGCCGGCTTCTACACCGCGACCGGGGTGGGCACCGAGGTGGCCGAGGGGAAGGAGTCGCGCGACTTCGACGGGCGGACCTACCTCCTCGAGCGGCCGCTCCGCGCCGACTTCGCGCTGGTGAAGGCCTGGAAGGCCGACACCTGGGGCAACCTCGTCTTCAGAAAGACGGCGCGCAACTTCAACGCGGTGATGTGCGGCGCGGCGCGGGTGACGGTGGCCGAGGCGGAGGTGGTGGTGCCGGCCGGAGAGCTCCCGCCCGACGCCATTCACGTTCCGTCGATCTACGTGCAGCGCGTGGTGCTGGGGCAGGGCTATGTGAAGCCCATCGAGCGCCGCATCCTGCGCACCGGGTGAGCCGGGACACCGCAGGGGGAGGCACCAGGTGCTCGATTGAAACGCCATGGCGCGCAGGGTGGCGCGCGAGCTCCGCGACGGCTTCTACGTGAACCTCGGCATCGGCATGCCCACCCTGGTGGCGAACCACGTCCCACCAGCGGTGGAGGTGGTCCTGCAGTCGGAGAACGGGATGCTGGGGATCGGCCCCTATCCGCGCGAGGAGGAGGTGGACCCGGACCTCATCAACGCCGGCAAGGAGACGGTCACCGAGCTGCCGGGCACCGCCTACTTCTCCTCGGCCGAGTCTTTCGCCATGATCCGCGGAGGCCACGTCGACCTGGCCATCCTCGGCGCCCTGCAGGTCTCGGAGCGCGGCGACCTCGCCAACTGGACCGTGCCGGGACGCATGGTGAAGGGCATGGGCGGCGGGATGGACCTCGTGGCCGGCGCCCGCCGGGTCATCGTGATGATGGAGCACGTGACACGAGACGGTGCCCCCAAGCTGGTGAGGCGCTGCACCCTGCCGCTCACCGGACCGCGTTGCGTGAGCGCCATCTGCACCGATCGCGCCTTCATCGAGGTGGCGCCGGGGGGGCTCCTCCTCCGCGAGCTCGCCCCGGGGGTGAGCGTGGGCGAGGTGCTCCGGCTCACCGAGGCCGCGCTCACGGTGGCCCCCGGGCTACAGGAGCTGCACGGGTGAGCCGGGCTGGCGCCGCCCCGAACCGCTCCGCTGCCTCGGGTGAAGCCCGGCGAGGCGGGGCCGCGGCGCCGCCCGGCGGGCTCCCGCATGTGCCACCTCCCCACACCGCCTCCCACCGGTGGGCCCGCCGCGAGCGGCTCTCGCGGGCCGCCTCCTTGCCACGCCGCGTTGCGCTGGTACACTGTGAGCGGAATGAAGCAGGCCGAGCCACAGAACCGGCGGCGCGCCGCTCGCCTTCACCACGAGCTCCCGGTGGCCTACCGCACCGCCGGCAGCTTCCTCAGCGACTGGGCCACCAACATCAGCCGGGGCGGGCTCTTCATCAACACGCGCCGTTCACTCCCGGTGGGCACCACGCTGCGGGTGGTGCTGCAGGTCCCCGGCGCCGACGCCCCCTTCAGCATGACCGGCCGGGTGAAGCGCGTGGCGGAGTGGGGCAACGCCCCCAACGTGGCCCCGGGCATGGCCATCGAGTTCATCGATTCTCGACGGCGCCAAGCGCGAGCTCCTGGAGCAGGTGGTCGAGCGCATCCGGCACGACCTGGGGGTGCCGCGGGGGAGGTGACGCGGCGCCTCGAGTGCCGCGCTCGGCCCCTGGTGTGGGCGCGCCCGGCTTCGCTGCGCCGGGCCTGCCGTGGAGTATCCTCGGGAGCTTGCGTTGCGCCCTCGACATCCACGGGCTCGCCGCCGGAGGCGAGGGGATGGCCCTCCTCGATGGCCGCTCCGTCTTCGTGCCCTACACCGCGCCCGGCGATCGCGTGGTGGCGGAGGTCCCCAGCGGCGAGGGCGCCGCGCACGGCGCGCTGGTCGAGGTGCTCTCGGCGGGCGCGAGCCGCGTCGATCCCCCTTGCCCTCACTTCGGTCAGGCGCCGGCGGCGCGCTGTGGCGGCTGCGAGTGGCTTCACGTGGCGTACGCGGCGCAGCTCGGCGCCAAGGAGCGCGCCTTCCAGGAGAGCCTCCGGCGCATCGGCCGGCTCGAGGAGGGGCAGTACACCTCGCTACCCATTCTCGGCGCTCCCTCGCCGCTCCGCTACCGGGCGCGCGCCAAGTTCCACCTCGACCGCGGGAGCGGGAGGCTGGCCTTCTTTCGCCGCCGCTCCCACGACCCGGTGCCGCTCCGTACCTGCCACCTGCTCCTCCCCGAGCTCGACCTCCTGCGCGAGGAGGCCGGCCCCGCGCTCGTCGCCGCGCGCCTCGAGGCGCGTGCGGTGACCCTGGAGTGGTCGCGCCGGCAGGGGAGGGGCGCGGCCCACCTCCAGCTCGCCTCGCTCGGCCGGGCCATGCGCGAGCGGGCCGGGGCCTTCCTCGCCGCCGTGCCACAGCTCTCCGGCCTCGTTCTCTCCGCCGATGGTTCACCCACGGTGGTGGTGGGCGAGCCGGTCCTTCGGCAGGCCAGGGTGCCGCAGCGCGACGGCGGCTCGGTCCAGCGGTCCCGGCCCGACGTGTTCCTGCAGTCGAACCGGGAGGCCAACGCGCTCCTGGTGGAGCGCGCGCTCTCCCTCCTGGCACCGGAGGGCGAGGAGGTGCTGGAGCTCTTCTGCGGCGCCGGGAACTTCACCGCCCCCCTCGCCGCCCGCGCCCGGTCGGTGGTGGCGGTGGAGGCGCAGGGTCCGGCGCTGGAGCTGGCGCGGGCCGACGCCGCGGAGGGGCGCGGGCAGGTGCGCTTCGTGGCCGGAGATGCGCTCGCGGTGGCCCACGGCCTCGCGCGCGACCGCGCGTCCCCCCCTGGCTTCGCGAGCGCGCTCCTCGACCCACCGAGGGAGGGCGCGCGAGGCGCGGCGGCGGCGCTCCACGCGCTGGGGGTGAGGCGCTTCGTGTACGTCTCCTGCGACCCTGCCACGCTCGCCCGCGACCTCCGCGCCGCGGTGGAGGCGGGGTTCCGGGTGGAGGTGGCGCAGGCCATCGATCTCTTTCCGCAGACGCACCACGTGGAAGGGGTGGCGCTGCTCACCCGATAGGCACCGGTTTCCGCCGAGCCAAACCGCCCCGACGCGGGATAGAATCGCGAAGCTCATGTCCATCCCTGGCACCCACCGAACGGGCCACGACACCCTGCCTCGGCTCCTCGTGGAGAGCGCCCGCCGGGAGCCGGAGGGCGTCTTCCTGCGCGTCGTCGAAGGCGTCCGGCCCCTCCGCGTCGTGCGGTGGGCCGACTTCGAGCGAGGCGTGCGCCGCGCCGCCGCTTTTCTCCGCGCGGCGGGCATCGCCGCGGGCGACCGCGTACTCTTCCTCGCCGAGAACAGCCCGGAGTGGCAGGAGGTGTCGCTCGCCGCCCAGCTCCTGCGCGCCGAGCCGGCGGCGCTCTTCGCCCACCTGGCGGCCGAGCCGGTGCGGGAAATGGCGCTGCGCGTCCGGCCGCGCGCGATCTTCGTCTCTTCCCTCGCGCAGTGGGAGAAGCTGCGGCCGGAGGCCACCGCGCTGGCCGGTGCTGGCCTCTCGGCGCTGCTCTCCGCCGAGCCGCTGCCAGCGGAGGGCGTGCCCGCCGGTGTGCGCGCCGCCACCACCGCCGAGGTGCTGGAGGCGGAGGGCGCCCCCGAGCTCGACCCCGCCGCGCTCGACGCGCTGGCCGGCGAGGTCCGCGCCGAGGACCCCTTCCTCATGGTTTTCACCAGCGGTACGACCGGCCGACCCAAGGGGGTGCGCATCCCGCAGCGCGCCATCGTCCGGGCGCTGGAGGGAGGGTGGGCCTCCACCGGGCGCACGGTGCGCGACGAGGGGCTCCACTTCCTGCCCTTCGGCCACATCGCCGGGCACGACCACTTCATGCTGGCCCTGGCCCAGGGCCATCGGCTGCTCATGGTGGCGGGCCGCGAGGACATCCCGCGCGCGCTGGCGCTCGGCCCCACCTACCTCTTCTCGGTCCCGCTGGTGTACGAGCGCATGCGCGACGAGGTGAGGGCGAAGCTCGCGAGAAGCCCGGCGCCCGTGCGGGCCGTCGCGAGCGCCGCCCTGGCGGCGGCCGAGCGGCAGGTGCTGGGCGAGCGGCGAGGGATCGCCGACCGCGCGCTGGCGGCGCTGGCGCGGCGGCTGGTGGGCGGGCCCTTGCGAAGGCGCCTCGGCGGCCGGGTGCAGGGGCTCTTCTCCGGGGGCGCGGCAACGCCGCCCGGTCTCGCGGCCTTCTACGAGGCGCTGGGCATCCCCTACGTCGAGCTCTACGGGATGAGCGAGACGGCCGGCCTCATCTCGTCGAACCTCTTCGCCGGGCCGCGCCGCCTCGGCTCCGCGGGCCACCCCTCCGCCGACCTCGAGCTCGCGGTAAGCTCCGAGGGCGAGCTCTGCGTGCGCGGCGGCACGCTCATGACCGGTTACCTCGACCCGGAGGACGAGGAGGACGCCTTCACCGCCGATGGCTTCTTCCGCACGGGCGACCTCGCCATCCTGGAGGAGGACGGCACCCTCACCGTGGTGGGCCGCAAGAAATCGCTCCTCGTGCTCTCCACCGGTAAGAAGCTCTCGCCCGAGCCCATCGAGGGAGCGATCGCCGCGATCCCGCCCTTCGCCGCGGCGGTGCTCATCGGCGACGGCCGCCCGTTCGTGGCGGCGGCGGTGTTCGTCCCCCGCCCCGAGCTGGAGCGCCTGCGCGCCGAGGGGGGGATCCGGGCCGCGCTCTGCTCGCGCTCGCCCGCGACGCGCTCGCCCACCTCTCGGAGTACGAGAAGCCGAAGGAGCTGGTGGTGATCCCCGGCCTGCCAGGAGATCACCCCGGGCTGCTCACGCCCTCGCTCAAGCTGAAGCGGGACGAGGTCCTGCGCCTGGTGGCCGCCGAGGTGGAGCGGATTTACGCGGCGCCGCCCCGCCAGGCGGCCCGTGGCCCGGCGTAGACGGCGCGCCCCGCGCGGAGCTCGAGCACGTTCTCGATGGAGGGCACGACGTCCTCCAGGTGGTGGGTGACGAGCACCACCGTGTGGCCCGCGCGGCAGAGCGCCTCGACATCGGAGAGGAGCGCCGCCCGGCTCGCCGCGTCGAGCCCGTCGCACGGCTCGTCGAGGAGGACGAGCTCGGGGTCGTTCACCAGCGCCCTCGCCAGGACGAGTCGCCGCACCTCGCCGTAGGAGAGGCCGTGCACGCCGCGGCCCGCGAGGTGCGCCACGCCCAGCCGCTCCATGGCGCGGTGCGCCCGCTCGAGCTCGGTGGGGGTGGGCCGCTCGGTGAGGCCGATGCTCGCCGACAGTCCCGAGGCCACCACCTCCTCGGCGGCGGTGTCGGCGCGGTGGCGCGCCTGGATCTCCGGCGAGGCGACCCCCACCCGCGCCTTCACCTCCCACACGTCGGCGCGCTCGCCGAGGTCGAGCCGGCGCACCCTCCCGCCGGGCATCGCCTGCTCGTCGCCCACCATGAGCCGCACCAGGGTCGACTTTCCCGCGCCGTTCGGTCCCACCACCGCCCAGCTCTCCCCCCCCCGAACCGTCCAGTCGAGGTCGCGGAGCACTGCTCGACCGGCCACGAGGACGTCCGCGTGGGAGGCGCTGAAGAGCACCTCGCCCGGCGCGCGGGGCGGGAGCTCGGCCTCGCGTGGGGTAGGAGGTCTCGCCGAGGCGCGCGCCGCGGCTCGCGCGGCGTGGGCGTGAAGCACCTCGTCCCGGCCGCCCTGCGCCAGGATCCTCCCGGCGTGCAGCACCGCGGCGCGGCGGATCTCGGGGATGAGCTCGTCGTGACGGTGGGTGGCGAGCACGAGCGGGAGCCCCCCCGCGGCCACCCGGGAAAGGAGGCCCAGGAAGGCGTTTCGCGCGGAAGCGTCGAGGCCGTGGCACGGCTCGTCGAGGAGGAGGAGGCGCGGTCGGTTCACCAGGGCGCGCGCGAGGAGCACCTTGCGCGCCTCGCCGCTGGAGAGCTCGAGGATCGAGCGCGGGGCCAGCGCCAGCACGCCCAGCTCGGCCATCACCTCCGAGATGCGCTCGGCCTGCTCCGGCGTGGCGGCCTCCGGCGGCCAGACCTCGTCGGTGAAGCCGCTCCGCACCACCGCCTCGCAGGTCAGGCCCCAGTCGCGGCGCAGATAAGCCTGCTGCAGCTCCGGCGAGACGAGGCCGATCGCCTGGCGGGCGCCGATGGGGCTCTCCTCCGGGGCGCCGCCCAGGTGAAAGCGGCGGAGGCCGGCGGCGATCCACAGCTCGCCGCGGAGCACGCGGAGCAGGCTCGACTTTCCCGAGCCGTTGGCCCCGAGGAGCGCCCAGGAGATTCCCTCCTCCAGGCGAAGGTCGACCGAGGAGAGGATGGTGCGGCCGCCGAGGCGAATCTCCACCCCTTGGAGCTCGACGATGGGCGCGTTCACGGACGAGGGCCTCCAACGGTTCGCATCGGGTGGGACGAGGAATACACCCTGGCCGCGTTGACGGCGCGGGTCCCGGGCTTCTAGGTTCTTCCCCTCCATGAACGACCTCGTCACCCTCGGGGCTGCCTCCGCGACCACCCCCGAGCCTTCGCCCCACGCCTCGTCTCCCTCCGCACCGCGCGTCTTCATCCACACCTTCGGCTGCCAGATGAACGCGGCCGACAGCGCGCGCATGGTGGAGCTCCTGGGGAGGAGCGGCTGGCGCGCCGCAGCCCACCCCGACGACGCCGAGCTCATCCTGCTCAACACCTGCTCCATCCGCGAGAAGGCGGAGCAGAAGCTCCTCTCGGCGCTCGGCCGTTACCGGCCGCACAAGGCGCGCCGCGGGACCCTCATCGCGGTGGGGGGGTGCGTGGCCCAGCAGGAGAAGGAGCGGCTCCTGCGCAGGGTACCGTACCTCGACTTCGTCTTCGGGCCCGACCAGCTCGGCCGCCTCCCCGAGCTGGTGGAGCGGGCCCGCGGCGAGCGGTTCGCCGTGACGGGCTGGATGCCCTCCGAGGAGTACGTCTTCCCGCGCGCCGATCCCGGCGCCGCCCGCGGCCACGCCACCGCCTTCGTCACCGCCATGAAGGGGTGCGACAACGTCTGCTCCTTCTGCGTGGTGCCGCGCACGCGCGGCCGCGAGGTGTCGCGGCCCGCCGGCGAGGTGGTGGAGGAGTGCCGGGCGCTCACCGCGGTGGGCGTGCGCGAGGTGACGCTCATCGGCCAGAACGTGAACTCCTACGCCGGCGGCTGCGACTTCGCCTCCCTGCTGCGCAGGGTGGCGGGCCTGCCGGAGCTGGCGCGCATCCGGTTCACCACGAGCCACCCTCACGACCTCTCCGAGGCGCTCGTCGAGGCCTTTCGCGACGAGCCCAAGGTGATGCCGCACTTTCACCTGCCGGTGCAGTCGGGCTCCGATCCGGTGCTCGCGCGCATGCGCCGCGACTACACGGTGGAGGACTACCTCGCCCGGCTCGCGGCGCTGCGGGCGGCGCGCCCCAGCGTCGCGGTCACCACCGACTTCATCGTCGGCTTTCCGGGGGAGTCCGAGGGCGACTTCGAGGCCTCCATGGAGCTGCTCGAGCGGGCCCGCTTCGAGAATTCCTTCTCCTTCGTCTTCAGCCCGCGGCCCCACACCGGCGCGGCGCGGCACCTGGGATCGTCGCCTTCCTGGAAGGAGGTGCCCAGGACCGCGGCGGTGGCGCGACTCGAACGGCTGCAGGCCCTCCAGCGCCGCATCTCGGCCGAGACGCTGGCGCGCGAGGTGGGCCGCGAGGTGGAGGTGCTCGTGGAGGGTCCGCTCGACGGCGACCCGCTGCGGCGCTTCGGTCGCACCCCCGAGAACTGCGTGGTGCACCTCTCGGCCACCGAGGCCGAGGCGCCGGCCGGGGCGCTGCTCCGCGCCCGCATCACCCGGAGCCACGTGAATTCCCTCACTGGAGAGCTCGTCGTGGCCGCGTGACCACGGCGATGGTGCTTCCCGGTCCAGCCGAAAGCGCGCGACGGGGAGCTCGGGGGATCCCGGGCCGGTGCCGCCGCAGCGACCACCGCGCCGGCCGGCGCGGGCGCTCACCTGGCTTCCCGCCCTCGCCTGGATGGCGCTCCTCTTCTACCTCTCGTCGCAGTCCGACCCGCTCCCCGACCTCACCCACCTCGTGTGGGACAAGGCGCTGCACGCCGTCGCCTACGCCGCCCTGGGTGCCCTGCTCCTCGCCGCCGCCCGAAGCGCTGGCCTCGGCCCGGCGAAGGCCGCCGCGCTGGCCGTGCTGCTCGCCAGCCTCTACGGCGTCTCCGACGAGTGGCACCAGGCGTTCGTCCCGCCCCGGAGCTGCGACCTCTCGGACTGGCTGGCCGACACGCTGGGTGCAGCGGCGGGGGTGGCGCTGCTCTCGTTCATCTTGCGGCTCGGGGTGGTGCGGGCTAGCATCGCCCGGCTCGCGAGGAGGAGCTGACTTGGCGACGATCCGCCCGTTCCGCGGGAAGAGCCCCAGGATTCACGAGAGCGCCTTCCTGGTGGAGAGCGCGCTCGTCATCGGCGACGTGGAGATAGGCGAGAGCTCCTCCATCTGGTTCGGGGCCATCCTGCGCGGCGACGTGAATGCCATCCGCATCGGAGCGCGCAGCAACATCCAGGACGCCTCGGTGGTCCACGTGACGAGCCGCACCCACCCCACGGTGGTGGGCGACGACGTGACGGTAGGTCACAGGGTGACGCTGCACGGCTGCACGGTGCACGACCGCTGCCTGGTGGGCATCGGCGCGGCGGTGATGGATGGCGCCGTGCTGGAGGAGGACAGCATGGTGGGCGCCGGCTCGCTCGTCCCCCCGCGCATGGTGGTGCCGGCGCGCACGCTGGTCACCGGGGTGCCGGCCCGCGTGGCGCGCGAGCTCAACGCGGACGAGATCGCCCACCTCCGGGCCTCGGCCGCGCGCTACGCGCAGTACGCTCAGGAGTACCTCGCCGAAGGGTGGCCGGGGCGATGAGGTGCGCGGTTCGAGGCGGCGCAGCCGGTCCGGGCCGGGGACGCTGACCCGCCGGCCATGCTGGAGCGCCTGATCGACATCCTGGGGAATCGCTCGCTCGCGGCGGGCGGGGCCATCGTCTTCCTGGCCCTCCTGCTCTGCGGATTCGGGCTGCCGCTCCCCGAGGACATCATCCTGGTGGCGGGCGGGGTGCTGGCCTGGGACGCCTCCACCTTCGAGCAGCCCTCGCTGCGCGCGCTCTGGGTCGATCCCCGCCTCCACCAGATGATCCTGGTGGGCCTCGCCGGCATCCTGGCCGGCGATTCGGTCATCTACTTCATCGGCCGTCGGCTGGGGACGCGGGTGGCCGAGTTCCGGCTCCTGCGAAGGCTCATCCCGCCCGCCAAGCTCCAGCAGGTGGAGCGGCTGGTGCGGCGGCGCGGGAACATCATGGTGGTCTTCGCCCGCTACCTCCCCGGGCTGCGCGCACCGACCTATTTCACGGTGGGTCACTCGCGGCTTCCCTACTGGGAGTTCTTGCTCTTCGACGGCCTGGCGGCGCTCGTCTCGGCGCCGCTCTGGGTGTGCCTCGGCTACTGGTTCGGCGGCGACATCGAGAGCGCCGCGCGCACCGCGGCGAAGTTCGGCCACTACATCCTCATGGCGGTGGGGGCGGTGCTGCTCGTCCTGGCCGCTCGCTGGTACCTCCGCCGGCGGCAGCAGGCGGCCGAGCTCCGCCGCCGTCCGCCGCCCGCCGAGCGCGCTGCCGAGCGGTGAGCGCGCGCCGCGCGCCGAGCGCCGAGCTGCCGCGGCCAACGGGGCCGGGGAGGTCAGTCGGCGGGGCCCGGGGGCTCGGCCTCCTCCGGCGGGGTGGGCTGGGAGGCGCGCGAGCCGACGAGCCGGCCCTCCTCGTCGCGATCGAGCTTGCGGTAGATGGTGCGGGGGGCGATGCCGAGGAGCTGGGCGGTGAGCGACTTGTCGCCGCCGGTGTGGCGCAACGTCTCGCGGATCATCTGCCGCTCGACCTCCTCCATGGGCGTGCCGATGCGGATGGTGAGCGAGCCGGGGCTCGCCAGCGGCTCGCCGATGGCGGCCGCGGCGGCCATCCTGCCACCGTTGGCCGCAGGCTCCGGTGCGGCGGCGCGCACCGCCTCGGGTAGATCGCTCACCTTGATGGGCCCGCCGCGCGAGAGCACCACCGCGCGTTCCACCGCGTGCTCGAGCTCGCGCACGTTGCCTGGCCAGCCGTAGCCGGCGAGTGCCGCCAGGGCGCCCTGGGTGAAGCCCTCCGCCGGCTTGGCGTGCTTCTCCGAGAGGCGGCGCAAGAAGGCGCTGGCGAGGAGCGGGACGTCCTCGCGCCGCTCGCGCAGGGGCGGCAGCCGGATGGCCACCACGTCGAGGCGGTAGAAGAGGTCCTCGCGGAAGCGGCCGGCGCGCACCTCGGCGGCGAGCTCCTTGTTGGTGGCGGCCACCAGCCGGACGTCCACGCGCAGGGGCTGGGTGCCACCCAGGCGCTCCACCACGCCATCCTGCAGCACGCGCAGGAGCTTCACCTGCACTGCGGGTGACATCTCCCCCACCTCGTCGAGGAAGACCGTGCCGCCGTGGGCGCGCTCGAAGCGCCCTTCCTTGCGCGCGCCGGCTCCGGTGAAGGCGCCGCGCTCGTAGCCGAAGAGCTCGGACTCGAGGATGGGCTCGGGGATGGCGGCGCAGTGAATGGGGACGAAGGGGGCGCCGGCGCGCGGCGACAGCTCGTGGAGCATGCGCGCCGCCAGCTCCTTGCCGGTGCCGCTCTCGCCGGTGAGGAGCACGGTGGCGGTGGTGGGCGCCGCCTGGCGCAGGGCGTCGACGGTGGCGCGAAAGAGGGGGCGCTGCCGAGAAGGGCACCCGGCGCGAGGACCAGTCCGGCGAGCTGCGCCTTGAGCGTGCGGTTCTCCTCGAGGAGCCGCCCCTTCTCCAGCGCCTGCCGCACCGACTTCACGATGGCGTGCCGCTTCACCGGCTTGGCGATGAAGTCGTAGGCGCCCTCCTTCATCGCCGAGACGGCCGCCTCCACGGTGCCGTAGGCGGTGACCAGCACCACCTCGGTGTGCGGCGAGACGGTGCGCGCCGCCTTGAGGAGCGCCTCGCCGTTCATGCCGGGCATCATGAGGTCGGTGACGAGCACCGAGACGCGCTCGCGCCGGAGGAGGTCGAGCGCCGCGGAGCCCGAGGCGGCGGTGAGGGTGGGCCAGCCCTCCCGGGCGAAGATGCGCGCGAGCGACTCGAGGTTCGAGGGCTCGTCGTCGGCGATGAGGATGAGCGGATCCACCTGCCCTCGTGCCCCTCCCGGACGGCGCTCGGCGTGAGCGCCACGGTCGCGGAGGTTCCCCGAGAGGTTATAGCGCGATGGGGGTGCGCTTCAGGGCCGGGCGAGCTGGCTCTTCCGCGACGAGGGTCGCGGTTCGCCGGTGTCCGGGCCTGCGTCGTCGCCGGGAAGCTCGGCGGGCGGAGCGCCGCCCTCGACCGCCGAGGCACCAGGCTGGGCCGATGTCCCGGCGTGCTCCGCCAGCGCGGCGGCGTCCTCGGCGGGAGGCGCTGCGGTGCTCGCCCCGGGCTTCGCGCGGGGGAAGGGATGAAAGGCGGGCGAGCGCCGCGGCGAGGGCGGCGGATCGATCGACACCGCGGGCGGCACCCGCTCGGCGGGGATGAGCTTCTCCGCCTCCGGGCGCTCCTCGGGGCAGCCCGACAGCGCGGCCAGCGCGGCGCCGAGGAGGAGCAGGGCGCGGCGCGGGACCGGTGCGCGAACCACGGCGCGGCGGGGGAGACGGTCAAGCCTTCGCTTCGGGGCCGGCCTCGCCCTCGGGCGCGCTGGCCTCGGCGGGCGCGGCGGGCCTATTCGCCCTGGGCTTGCCGGCGTTCGCCTTGGCGCGCTTGGCGGCGCGGTTGTCGCTGGCCTTCTTCACCTCGGCCCTGGGAGCCGGGGCCGCAGCCTTCTCGGTCTTGGCCTTCTCGGTCTTGGAGTGCTCGGCCTTGGCGGGCGTGGCGGCGTAGCGCGTCTTGAAGCGCTCGATGCGGCCAGCGGTGTCCATGATCTTCTGCTTGCCGGTGAAGAAGGGGTGGCAGGCCGCGCAGATCTCGATGCTGAAGTCGCCGCGGGTGGAGCGCGTCTCGATGACGTTGCCGCAGGCGCAGACGACCTTGGCGGACTTGTACTTGGGGTGGATACCTTCGCGCATGGAGCCTTCCAGCCGGTCACTTGCATGGCGAACGCCGCCATGGTCCGGACCGTGAAGGGGCGGATCTAGACGGAACGGCAGGGATCGTCAAGGCGGGCGGCGCTCGCCAGCCGCCGGGCGCCCTACTTCCCCCCGCCGATCATCATCTTGAAGAACTCGTCGTGGTTCTTCACGCGGCTGAACTTGTCGAGCATGAACTTCATCGACTCGACGTTGTCGAGCCCGTTCAGGATGGTCTGCCGCAGGATGTAGATCTTGCTCGAGCCAGTCGGGGGGAGGAGCAGCTCCTCCTTGCGGGTGCCGCTCTTCCCGATGTCCATGCAGGGGAAGATGCGCTTCTCCATCAGCTTGCGGTCGAGCACGATCTCGGAGTTGCCGGTGCCCTTGAACTCCTCGAAGATCACCTCGTCCATGCGGCTGCCGGTGTCGACGAGCGCGGTCCCGATGATGGTGAGCGAGCCCCCCTCCTCGATGTTGCGGGCGGCGCCGAAGAAGCGCTTGGGCTTGTGCAGCGCGTTCGAGTCGACGCCGCCGGAGAGGATCTTGCCGGAGGGCGGCACCACCGCGTTGTAGGCGCGGGCGAGGCGGGTGATGGAATCGAGGAGGATGACCACGTCGCTCCGTGTGCTCGGCGAGGCGGCGCGCCTTCTCGATCACCATCTCGGCCACCTGCACGTGCCGGGTGGCGGGCTCGTCGAAGGTGGAGGAGACGACCTCACCCTTCACCGTGCGCTCCATGTCGGTGACCTCCTCCGGCCGCTCGTCGATGAGCAGGACGATGAGGGTCACCTCGGGATGGTTGGCGGTGATGGCGTGCGCCATGTTCTGCAGGAGCACCGTCTTGCCGGCGCGGGGCGGGGACACGATGAGGCACCGCTGCCCCTTGCCGATGGGGGCGAAGAGGTCGACGACCCGCGTGGTCATCTCGGCCGGATCGTGCTCGAGGCGCAGCCGCTGGGTGGGGTAGAGCGGGGTGAGGTTGTCGAAGAGCGCCTTGGTCTGCGTCTTCTCGGGCTCCTCGCCGTTGATGGCGTCGACCTTGAGCAGCGCGAAGTAGCGCTCGCCCTCCTTGGGTTGACGGACGGTGCCGCGGATGCTGTCGCCCGTGCGCAGGTTGAAGCGGCGAATCTGCGAGGGCGAGACGTAGATGTCGTCGGGGCCGGGCAGGTAGCTGAAGTCGGGGCTGCGGAGGAAGCCGAAGCCGTCGGGCAGCACCTCCAGCGTGCCCTCGCCCGCCACCTCCATCTCTTCCTTCTTGGCCTCGGCCGCCTTCGACTGGGCCTGCAGGATGGCGAAGATGAGGTCCTGCTTCTTCAGCGTCCCGGCGGCCTCGATCTTCAGCTCGTCGGCGAGCACGGTGAGCTGCGCCACCTTGAGGTGCTTCAGCTCCGTGAGACTGGGAGACGAGGTGGGAGACGGGGGGTCGGCGGCGGGCATGGGCTCTTCCTGGGGTGGCGCGGGGGACGCGCGGCGCGATCCGGGCGATGCGCAAGTGCGGGCTGCGAAAGGGCTTTCTCCGGCGGGAGTCACCATAAGAAGCCGCTCCGACGGCGAAGTCAACGCCGCTGCGAATCCCGGGCCGGCTCGCGGGAGCGGAGCGGCGCGCTCACCGGGACGCACCGCGAGCGACATGTGGGGAGGACTCTCAGTGCCATGAACACGGGCCATGCGCCAGGCCCGGCAAGGAAAGCGCGCCGGGTACAATCGACGCGCGGCACGCCGCCGCCCAGAGCTCCGCCGAGGACGCATGTCGAGCGCCGTGATTGCTGGCTCCAGGAGCTTCGCCGACGCCCTCGCGGCGCCGCTGAAGCTGCGGCTCGGGGCATCGCCCCAGGTGGCGAGCGACCCCACCGCGCTCATCGCCTCCGGCGCCGCCGCCGACGGGCTGGTGGTGCTCGAGTACACCGGCGACGCGTGGCTGGAGGCGGTGAAGGACGTGCGCATCGTCCGTGGGGACCGGCCGCTGGCCATCGTGGCGGCGGTGCCGGGGGCGCGCATGAGCGACGTCGCCGCCCTGCGCAGCGCGGGCGTCGACGAGGCGGTGGAGTGGTGCTCTCGCATGGACCCGGTGCTGTGGGCGATCGACCGAGTGCTGGCGGCGCGGGCCCGGATCACCCCGGTGATGAACCGCGCGGCACCGGATCCGGCCGCGCCCGCTCGCGCGGAGGAGGCGACCGAGGAGCTGGAGCTCGGGTCCGAGGAGACGCCGCCCGGGGATGCCCCGGCCGTGCAGATGGGACCCGCCTCTCCGTCTTCGCCCGCGCCGGAGGAGGCGCCGCTCTCGCCCGCCGAGCTGCCCGAGGGCCTGCTCCTCGTCCAGCGCCTCGGCGCCGTGCTCGAGGGGAGAGAGGGCGCCCTCGAGGGCACCCTGGGTCGCGCGCTCTCGCGCTTCACCGCCCAGCTCACCGAGCTGGAGCGGGCGGCCCTGTCGGGCGATGCACTCGCCGTGGACCCCGCCGCCATCGGCGAGGCGGCAGCCCTCCGCTTCCGGGTGGGGGTGGTGCTGCAGCACGCCCGCGCCGCGGGGGGCATCCCCGACGCCGGTGCAGCCAGCGAGCTGCCGGCCCGCCTGGACGACGCCCTGATGGCCTTGAAGCGGCTGGGAGAGGGTGCGCCGCCGGAGCTGCAGCGCGCGCTGGGGGCCACCCGCAACGCGCTGGTGGCCGAGGCCATCCAGCTCACCGAGGCGCTCGCCCGCGCCGCCGAGCCCACGCGAGAGCTCGCCCCCGTCGCCCCGTTTCCGTCTCCGCCGGTCGCCGCGCCCGCCGCGGGACCCGCGCGCCTCATCTCCAACGAGAACGCGGCCGAGGCCGCCCGGGCCGAGGCGCCGCGGCGACGCCCCTTCATCGCGCTCGCGGTGGTGCTCGCCCTCGGGCTCGGCTACCACGGATGGAGGCTGGCCACCCAGCCGCAGCCCACGCCTCCGGCCACCCTGGCCGGGGCTCCGGCCCGCACCTACGCCGTGAATGGCCCGGATGCGACGAAGATCGTGAGTGCCCTGGCGGGAGAGAAGACCGACCCGGCCGAGGTGGAGCGCTGGAGGTCGACCGAGGCGCTGAAGGGCCATGCCGTGCGCGAGCTCGCTCCCGGGGTGTGGATTGTCGAGCCGCAGCCGCGAGGCGTGGAGAAGCCCCGGGTGGAGACGCAGGGGCCGAAGGCCGAGGAGAGGAAGCCATGAGGATAACGGAGCGCCCCGCGCGGCCGAACCGCGGTTTCACCCTCATCGAGACGATGATCGCCGTGGCCATCGTGGGGATCCTCTCCTCGGTGGCCATGCCCGAGTACCACCGCGTGCTGCTCCGCGCGCGTGCGGCCGAGCGGGCCACCATCATGGACGGACTTGCGCGCGCCATCAGCGAGACCATCGGCTCGAAGGAGGGCATTCCCGGCGGGACGTGGACCGGTCTGCAGAACCCCCAGGGGACCCCCGGGACGAGCAAGCGCCACTTCGACCCTGCGAGGGGAGGCTGGACGCTCCTGCCCCTCGTGGTGGAGGGCGACACCTACTACTCCTACAGCTTCGTGGCGCTGGACCCGCTCCACAACGGCCAGGGCGTGGCGGTGAAGATCACCGGCGAGGGCGACCTCGACCAGGACGGGGTTCACAGCATCCGGGTCGATTCGCTGGTGGGCGTGGGCTGGCACCTGCAGCCCGACCCGGTGGAGGCGAACTGGACCCGCGAGGATCCCAACACGCTGTGACGGCTCCTCGCCTGCGGGCAGCCTGAGCCCGGCGCATCGACCCTCTCGCGGAGCAGGCCCCAGGACGCCACACGGCGTGCGAGCGCCTCTCGCGGCTGGCAGAGGTGGCGGGCGGCCGGGGTGCCCACGGGCGTGCTTTTCCTCTTGCCCCAAGGCGGGAGCCCCACCAGAGTCTCGCGCATGAGCAAGGCCTCGCCGGCAGCGCGGGCGGCCGAGCTGCGCGAGGAGCTGCGCGCCGCCGATCACGCCTACTACGTCCTCGATCAGCCGGTCCTCTCCGACGCCGCCCACGACCGGCTGATGAAGGAGCTGGTCGGGCTGGAGGAGGTTCACCCCGAGCTCCGCACCGCCGACTCGCCCACCCAGCGGGTGGGGGGGACGCCTTCCGAGCGCTTCGCGAGGCTGGTGCACCGGGAGCCGATGCTCTCGCTCGGCAACGTGCAGAGCGACGCCGAGCTCGACGAGGTGGACGAGCGGGTGCACCGCCTGCTCGACCTGCCCGCGGAGGAGCAGGTGGTCTACGTGGCCGAGCCCAAGCTCGACGGCCTCGCGGTCGAGCTGGTCTACGAGGAGGGCCGCCTCGTCTCCGGCTCCACCCGCGGTGACGGGGTGAACGGCGAGGACGTGACCGCGAACCTCCGCACGGTGGGCGGGCTGCGCGCGAACCGCGGCATCCCGGCCCGGCTCGGCGGAGCGGCGCCCGCGCGGCTCGAGGTGCGCGGCGAGGTGCTCCTGCAGAAGGCGCACTTCGAGGCGATGAACCGGCGTATCGGGCGCGAGGGGGGCGAGCCCTTCGCCAACCCGCGCAACGCCGCGGCGGGATTGCTCCGCCAGCTCGACCCCCGCGTCACCGCCTCCCGCCCGCTCTCCTTCATCGCCTACGAGGCGCTCGTGCCCGGGGGCGAGCCGTGGGTCTCGCACTGGGAGAAGCTCCTCGTGCTCGAGGCGCTCGGCTTCGAGACGAACCCGGAGAACCGCCGCTGCACGGGGATGGCCGAGGTGAAGGCCTACCGCGACGCCATGGCCGAGCGCCGCTTCGCGCTGCCCTACGACACCGACGGGGTGGTGGTGAAGGTGGACGATCTCGACTGGCGCCGCCGGCTGGGCGCCGCGACCAAGTTCCCGCGCTGGGCCGCCGCCTTCAAGTACCCGCCGCAGGAGGAGATGACGAAGGTGCGAGACATCTGGCCCTCGGTGGGCCGCACCGGGATCCTCACGCCGGTGGTGGAGGTGGAGCCGGTGCGCCTCGGGGGCGCCGTCGTCTCGCGCGCCACCCTGCACAACGAGGACGAGATGCGGCGGAAGGACCTCCTCATCGGGGACTGGGTCTTCATCCGGCGGGCGGGCGAGGTGATCCCCGAGGTCGTGAAATCGGTCCCCGAGCGGCGCACCGGCGAGGAGCGCCCCTTCGTCTTCCCGCCCACCTGCCCGGTGTGCGGCGCGCATGTGGTGCGGGAGGAGGGCGAGAAGGTCTACCGCTGCACCGGCTCGGCCTGCCCGGCCCAGCTCGCCGGCCGCCTCACTCACTTCGGTGGGCGCCGCGCCATGGACGTGGACGGCCTCGGCGACAAGCTCGCCGCCTACCTCGTGCGGAAGGGGCTGGTGAAGGACTTCGCCGACCTCTGGGAGGTGCCGCGCGTGGAGTGGCAGCGCGCCTTCAGCCGGGCCCGCGCGGAGCGCGAGGAGGGCGAGGCCGAAGGGGCGGAGGTGTCACCCCAGGTGAAAGCGGCACCGGGCGACGAAGAGGCGGCCGCTGACGAGGTGGAGGCCGGGGCGAGGGCGAGGCCACGCAAGGCGAAGAAGCAGGAGCTCCCGGAGAAGAGCGCGGAGAACATGCTGGCCACCCTGGAGCGGGCAAGGAGGACCACGCTCCGCCGCTTCCTCCTGGCGCTGGGCATCCCGCAGGTGGGCGAGGCCACCGCCGCCACCCTGGCGCGCGCCTTCGGAGAGCTCTCGCGCTTCCTCGACGCCGACGAGGCGGCGCTCGCCGCTGTTCGCGACATCGGGGAGGAGACCGCCCGCCAGATCCGCGCCTGGACCAGCGAGCCGCAGAACCGCCGGGTGGTGGAGCGGCTCCTCGCCGCTGGGGTGAAGCCGGCGCCGGAGGAGGCCACCACCCGCAGCGCGCTCACCGGGAAGACGGTGGTGCTCACCGGCAGCCTCTCCCGCTGGTCGCGCGAGGAGGTGAAGGCGGAGATCGAGCGGCGCGGCGGCAAGGTGGCGGGCTCGGTGTCGAGAAAGACCGACTTCGTGGTGGCGGGCGAGGAGGCGGGCTCCAAGCTGGCGACGGCGCAGGCGCTGGGGGTGAAGGTGGTGGGGGAGGGCGAGCTGGCCCGGCTGCTCGAGGAGGGCGCGGCGTGAACGCCAGGGCGCTGGTCGGCGTGACGGGTCGGGTTCAAGGGGTGGCCTTCCGGGCCTACGCCCAGCGCGAGGCGGTGCGCCTCGGCCTCTCGGGGTGGGCAGAGAACCTCACCGACGGGTCGGTGGAGCTCGCCGCCGAGGGACCGCGCGAGGAGGTCGAGGCGTTCGTGTCCTGGTGTCGCAAGGGGCCGCGCCACGCGCGGGTCGAGGCGGTGCGGGTGAGGTGGGAGCAGCCGGGCGGCGACCTCCACGGGTTCGACATCCGGGGCTAGCCTCTGTTAAGGCTCTCCGCCTTTCGCCGGCTCGCCCTCGCGGGATCCGGTGCCACCTCATACGGCGGGTAAAAGACGGCTCGAACCCGTCGCCCGGCGAGACATGAACGAGAACTCCTCGAGCGGCCGCCGCACGGGCGCCCTCACCCCCCTCCCCGACACCGCCATCGACCCGCTGGTGCTGCGGGCCGAGAAGCCCTCCCGCTACGTCGGCTGCGAGCTCGGCGCGGTGCGGAAGGACCTCCGCTCCGCCCGCGTCGCCTTCGCCCTCGCCTTCCCCGACACCTACGAGGTGGGGATGTCGAACCTGGGCTTCCGGCTCCTCTACCACGCGCTCAACGACCGGCCCGAGGTGGCCTGTGAGCGCGTCTTCCTGCCCTGGCCCGACATGGCGGGCCAGCTCAGGTCGGAGCGCATCCCGCTCTTCTCGCTGGAGTCGCGCGCCCCCGTCCGCGACTTCGACGTGCTGGGGGTGACGCTGCAGTTCGAGCTGTGCGCCACCAGCGTGCTGGAGCTGCTCGACCTCGCCGGGATCCCGCTCCTCGCGCGCGACCGCACCCCCGCTGACCCGGTGGTGCTGGGGGGCGGCCCCTGCGCCATGAACCCCGAGCCCATGGCCGACTTCTTCGATGCCTTCGCGGTGGGTGAAGGCGAGGACGTGGTGGGCGAGATTGCCGAGGTGGTGGCGGCCTGGAAGGGGAGCGGCGGGTCGCGGCCGGAGCTCCTGCGGGCGCTGGCGGGCGTGCCGGGGGTGTACGTGCCGTCGCTCTTCCGGCCGCGCTACGACCCGGCCACCCGGGCCCTGGCGGCGCTGGAGCCCCTCCTCCCCGGGTACGAGCTCATTTCACGCAGGGTGATGCCCGACCTCGACCTCCTCTCCACCAGCGCCTACGAGCGGCCGGTGGTGCCCTTCATGCAGACGGTGCACGACCGCCTGCCCATCGAGCTGCAGCGCGGCTGCACCCGGGGTTGCCGCTTCTGCCAGGTGGGGATGATCACCCGGCCCACCCGACAGCGCAGCCCGAAGCGCGTCCTGCACCTCGCCGAGACCGGGCTCGCGGCCAGCGGCTACGAGGAGGTGGGGCTGCTCTCGCTCTCCTCGGGCGACTACGCCTGCCTGAACCCGCTCCTCGACGAATTCCTGGAGCGCTGGGAGGGCGAGCGCATCGCCATGTCGCTCCCCTCGCTGCGCACCGAGACCATGAGCGACGCGCTGGCGAAGAAGATCGGCCGCATCCGCAAGACCGGCTTCACGCTGGCGCCCGAGGCGGCCACCGAGCGCATGCGGGCGGTGATCAACAAGGGCAACCGCGAGGAGGATCTCCTGCGCGCGGTGGAGTCGATCTTCCAGAACGGTTGGTCGCTCCTCAAGCTCTACTTCATGATCGGGCTGCCCGAGGAGCGCGACGAGGACGTGGTGGCCATCGCCCGCCTGGCGAAGCGCTGCCTCTCGGCCGCCCGGCGCGCGCTGCCGAAGGGCGAGGGCTCGGCGCAGCTCAACCTCGGCGCCAGCACCTTCGTCCCGAAGCCCTTCACCCCCTTCCAGTGGGAGCCGATGATCTCGCTCGCGGAGACGCGCCGCAGGCAGGCGCTCATCACCGCTGAGCTGGGCGGGCGGCAGGGCGCCATCCACTTCAAGCCGCACGACCCTCGGCCCGCCGCCATCGAGGGGGCGCTGGCGCTGGGCGACCGGCGGGTGGGCCGGGCCATCCTCGCCGCCTGGCGCGCCGGGGCCGTGCTCGACGGCTGGTCGGAGCACTTCGAGGAGCGGCGCTGGGCGGAGGCCTTCGACGAGCTCGCGCGCGAGGAGGGGGTGGGCCTCGACTTCTTCGCCCACCGGCGCCGGCGCCTCGACGGGGTGCTGCCCTGGGACCGCATCGACTGCGGGGTGGCGAAGCCCTACCTCCAGAAGCAGCTCGCGGCCGCGCGTAACGGCGCGGAGGTGGTGGACTGCGTGCTCGCCCCCTGCACCGTCTGCGGCGCGTGCGACTACGACCTCGTGAAGAACCGCATCCACGAGCCCGCGAGCTACGCGCCGGAGCCTCCGCGCCCGCCGCGGCCGCCCGAGCCCCCGGAGCGGACGCACCTCCGGGTGCGCTACGCCAAGGTGGGCCGGCTGGTCGCGCTCTCGCACCTCGAGGTCATGCACGCCATCCTGAGGGCGGTGCGGCGGGCCGGGCTCCCCATGGCCTACTCCCAGGGCTACCACCCGAAGCCGCGCGTCTCCTTCGGCCCGGCGCTGCCGGTGGGGGTGGAGAGCCGCTGCGAGTACCTCGACCTCGAGCTCGTCGGGTTCGCCGACGCGGAGGAGGTGGGGAGGCGCCTCGGGGCGGCGCTGCCCCCCGGCCTGCAGCTCGCGGAGACGCGTGCGCTCGACCCGCGTGCGGCGTCCATCAGCGCGGCTCAGCGCGCGGTTCACTACCTGGCCGAGTTTCCTGGCGAGTGGAGCGAGGGCGCTCTCTCGCGGCGCATCGAGGCCTTCCACGAGGCGGCCGAGGTGACGGTGCGGCGCCCCCTACGCCCCACCCAGGGCGTACGGCGGCGCGGCGAGAAGATTGCGCTCGGCAAGCCAAGGGAGATAGACCTTAAGGACATCGTGACCCACCTCGCCCTCGAAGAGGGCGGGACCAGGGTCGCTTTCAGCTTGAGGGCGGATCCGTCCGGAAGCGCCAAGCCAGCCGAGGTGCTGGCGAGCGTGTTCGGGGACGGCGAGGTTCCGAGGGGAGTCAAGGTCTTGAAGGAGGGCGTGAGCTTCGAGAAGGCTTGGGCGTTGCGCCAGACGGCGCCACAGCCCCGCGCCCCTCGGTACCTCGACGCCTGAACCAGAAACGCCCAGGCGAGCCGCCTCGTGCGGTGGACGCCGGCCTGGAAGGACGTGGACATGAGCGCGACGTGCGCGAGCGGCCCGACGGCCTCCGCCCCCGAGGGGTGGAGATTGGTCGAGCCTCGCGCGCGCTTCACTCCGCGTTTTTTCATCGCCGGACGCCGGGCCTGCGAGGTCCCACATGGCCGGTTCGAGCATCCTCGTCATCAACGCGGCGGGGGCTGAGACGCGCGTCGCGTTGGTCGAGAACAACAACATCCACGAATTCTACCTGGAGCGTAAGCGCGAGAAGGGCATCGTCGGAAACATCTACAAGGGCCGGGTGGTGCGGGTCCTGCCCGGGATGCAGGCGGCCTTCGTGGACATCGGCCTCGAGAAGGCCGCCTTTCTCTACGTGGGCGACGTCTACGGCGACCCCGACTTCTCCGAGGAGTTCGAGCTCACCGAGGGCGAGCACTCCCCGGCCCTGAACGAGGTCCCCAGCGAGCAGGAAGCCGAGGAGCAGGAGGCGCGCGCCCTGGAGGCTGGACCGCAGGCGAGCTCCGCGGTGCCGCCCGCCACGCCTTCGAGCGGACAGGCGGCGGGCGCGGACCCGAGCGCGGAGGGGGCATCCTCCGCGGCGAGCGAGCTCGACGCCGCGGCGCCTCCGGTGGCCGCAGGCGCCGACGCGGCGGCCGCGGCAGCGCCGCCCGGAGAGCCGGGCGACGCGGTCACCCCGGCACGCTCCTTCGCGTCGCCCGAGGCCGCGCCGCCGTTGGCGCTGGCCGACGGCGCCACCCCGGTGACGGCTGGCGCCGCTCCGGAGGCCCAGGTCGACGCGGCGCCGACGGAGCCGGCGAACGCACCCCCGGCGCCGGAGCCCGCGGTCGCTCCTGCTGGCGCGGCCAGCCCGCTCCAGCCGAGCCCGCTCCTCCCCATTCCGCTCACCCAGGCGGTCGGGCTCGAGCCCACTCCAGCCATCCCACCGCTGCTCGTGCCGGCCGACGGTCCGCCCGACGAGGGGAGCGCCGCACCATCGACCCCGGAGGGCGCCGTGGCACCGGCGGAGGTCTCGCGGCCGGAGGAGGCGGCTCCGCCCGCTGCGCCGCCGCTCGAGCCCTCGGGCGCGGGCGCACCGCCGCAGTCCGGTCAGCGGGCGGTGAAGGCGCCGGGGTCGCCGCGCGAGGTGCGCGAGCCGCGCGAGCGCGGCCGGCGCGATGGTCGTGGCCGCGACCGCGGGGAGGGGCGAGGCGAGCGGGGCGAGGGGCGAGGCGACCGCGGCGACCTGAAGGAGCGCAACGGCCACGGGGGCCACGGCCGCTCCGAGGGGCGCGGCGAGGAGCGCCGCTCCAAGGACGCGAAGAACATCCAGGACCTCCTGAAGGAGGGCCAGGAGGTGCTGGTGCAGGTGGCGAAGGACCCCATCGGCACCAAGGGTGCGCGCATCACCAGCCACATCTCGCTGCCGGGGCGGCACCTCGTCTTCATGCCCACCGTCGACCACACCGGCATCTCCCGGCGGATCGAGAAGGAGGGCGAGCGCAGGCGGCTGCGCGAGATCGTCGACCGCATGCGCCCCGAGGGCACGGGGTTCATCGTCCGGACCGTCGCCGAGAACGTGGAGGCCCCGAAGCTGGAGGCCGACATCCGCTTCCTCATCCAGGTGTGGAACGAGATCATCCGCGCCAAGGACAAGGTGGGCGCCCCCGCGCTTCTGCACCCCGACCTCGACCTCATCCTCCGGGCCACCCGCGATCTCTTCACCGCCGACGTCCAGAAGATGGTCATCGACGACCGCGACGAGCACGAGCGGATCCTGCGCTTCGTCAGCGAGCAGGCGCCCCACCTCGCCTCCCAGATCGAGCTGTACCAGGGCGAGGAGCCCATCTTCGACGCCTACGGGATCGAGCAGGAGCTGAAGCGCGCCAGCCAGCGCAAGGTGTGGCTGAAGAGCGGCGGCTACATCATCATCGACCAGGCCGAAGCGCTCACCGCCATCGACGTGAACAGCGGGCGCTACGTGGGGAAGAAGAACCTCGAGGAGACCATCACCCGCATCAACATCGAGGCGGCCAAGGAGATCGTCTACCAGCTCCGCCTGCGCAACATCGGCGGCATCATCATCATCGACTTCATCGACATGGACAAACCCCAGAACCGCGACAAGGTCTTCAAGGCCTTGCAGGAGGCGCTGGGGCGCGACAAGGCCAAGACCAACGTCCTCAAGATAAGCGAGCTGGGCCTGGTGGAGATGACCCGCAAGCGCGTGCGCGAGTCGGTGACGCGCATGATGCACGAGCCGTGCACCACCTGCGACGGCCGCGGACACGTGAAGTCGAAGGTGACCGTGGCCTACGAGATCTTCCGGGAGATCCGCCGGCAGGCGCCCTCGATCTCCGAGCCCGTCCTGGTGGCCAGTTGCCACCCGGAGGTGGCGCGCCTGCTCCAGGGCGAGGAGCGTGAGGAGCTCCGCTACCTGATGGACCGCTTCAACAAGACGATCCAGGTGAAGACGCAGTCCGGCTACCACCCCGAGCAGTTCGACCTCTACGGCCGCAGCGACCGGGGCGAGCGCGGGGAGCGCGAGCGCGACGACCGCCGGGGCAGGGGCCGTGGCCAGGGGAGGGGGGGAGGAGGGCAGCCGGCGGCCGGAGCGCCCGAGGCCGAGGAACCGGCCGCCAAGGGGTAGATGGCGAGCTCCCCCCGAGCAGACCCCGCTTGGAGGGGATATCGCAGGATTGCCGGGACCTTCCTCGCGGCGCTCGGCCAGGAGCGGCTCCGAACGCGGGCGATGGCGCTCACCTACCTGTCGCTCTTCGCGCTCGTCCCGGCGCTGGTGGTCGCCTTCTCGGTGGTGCAGGCCTTCACCGGGATGGATGCGGTCTGGCGCGCGGTGCACGGTTTCCTGCTCGACAACCTGGCGGTGGGGGCTCGCAGCTCGATCGAGCCGTACCTCGACAGGTTCGTCTCCAACGCGCACACGGCGAGCGCTGGCCTGGTGGGTGGCGCGCTGCTCCTCTACTCGGCGGTCACGCTCTTCATGAGCGTGGAGGTCGCGCTGAACGAGGTGTGGGCGGTGAAGCGCCTGCGGCCCCTCGGCCAGCGCGCCCTCACCTACTGGGCGGGCCTCACGTTGGGCCCCTTCTTCCTCGCCGGCTCGCTCGCCCTGAGCGACCTCATCGGCGGGTATCTCGCCGGCGACCTGGCGGGAAAGCTGTTCGCCAGGCTGGCCGCGGTGGTGCTCTCCTGCGCGCTGTTCGGGCTCCTCTACCTGCTCGTGCCGGCGACCCGGGTGGAGCCGAAGGCAGCCCTCGCCGGCGGGGTGGCGGCCGCGCTCGCCTTCGAGCTGGCGAAGGCCCTCTACACCTACGCGGTAAGGCGCTTCTTCCGCTACCACGCCGTCTACGGCTCGCTCGCCGCCGTGCCCATCTTCCTCCTCTGGCTCTACGTCTCGTGGTCGGTCGTGCTGCTCGGAGCCCGCATCGCGTTCGTCTACCAGCACGCGCGCGCCCTCCTCCGCGGCCACGCGCCGGAGGGGGAGCACACGGCGCTCGGGCGCGAGCTCCTCGCCGCCCGCGCCCTCTTGGCGGTGGCGCTCGCCTTCCATGAGCGGCGGGCGCCACCCGACCCGGCGGAGGTGGCGCTCCGGCTCTCCACCTTCGTCGAGCCCACCCGCGAGGTCCTGGGGCTCCTCCGGCGCCAAGGTCTCGTCGTCGAGGTGAACGGGGGCGGCCTCGTCCCTGCGCGACCGCTCGCGCAGCTCACCCTGGCCGACGTTCGGCGCGCGGTCTCGGGGGAGCCGGTGGAGAGCGGGGCCAGCGCCGCCGACGCGCTGGTGGCTGCGCTCCTCGCCGAGGCCGAGGGGAGCGCGGCGGCGGCGCTCGCAGGCAGGAGCTACGCCGACATCTGCGGCGCCGTCGCGCTCACCGCCCCTCCGGCGGCCGCGGCGCGCACGGGGTGAGGGCTTGGCGCACGCCATGCCACCGGATATCTTGAAGAATTCGCCAGCCTGGGCTAGGCTCGCCCGACCGTGGGTTGCCGTAGCCCGGCAACCCTCCAGGGACGAGAGGCCCTCGATCGCGATGGAGCGCTGCATGCTGAAGTCCGATCTCATCAACATCCTGGTCGAGCGGCGCGGCGTCACGCAGAAGCAGGCCGAGCAGACCATCGAGACCATCTTCGATGCCATGAAGGACGCGCTCTGCACCGGGTCCAACATCGAGATCCGCGGCCTCGGCGCCTTCCACGTGAAACACTACGAGGGCTATCAAGGCCGCAACCCCAAGACGGGTGAGGTGATCCCGGTGAAGCCTAAGCGGGGCATCCTCTTCCGCACCGGCAAGGAGCTTCGCGACCGGGTGAACCGGGTCGAGGACGCCGAGGAGAGCCCGGGGCACGAGGGTGGCAGCGCCCCACCCGTGGCCATCGGCGGGACCGGCTGAGATGCTCTCAGAGAGCGTCGGCCCCCGCTCCTCCGGTTTCTGAAGGCGCTTCCCATAGCCTCACCCGACCCACGGGCCGCACTGCCTGCGTCGGCGGAAGATCGTCGAAGGCGAGCACCGGCAGCATCTCGAAGCGGCTCGCCACGAGGTCGCGCAGCGGACGCCGCACGTCGGCGCTGGTGAGCAGCACCAGGGGTCCCTCCTTCTCGCGCTGGAGCTGCCGGTCGAGCTGCTCGAAGAGCTGGTCGAGCGCTTCCGGGGGAAGGGGAGCCGCCGCGCCCGGCCCGAGGGCTTCTCGCAGGGTGAGCTCGGCGGATGGGTCGAGGAGGATGGCCTCGAGGGTGCTCCCGCGGAGGGTGAGGAGGTGCGCGAGCTGCCGGCGGAGGGCGCGCCGGCCCACCTCGGCGAGCGCCTCCGGACCCCTGGCCGGCCCGGCCGCGAGCAGCGCCTCGAGGAGGAGCCGCAAGGGGCGGACCGGCACGCCCTCCTCCAGGAGGCGCTTCAGCACCTCGGCGAGGAGCGGCGCGGGGAGCTGCCGCGCCGATTCGCGCGCGAGTGCCGGATGCGTGAGCTCGAGCTCGTCGAGGAGACCCTGCACCTCCTCCACCCCCACGAGGAGGTGGGCGTGAGCGCGAAGTGAGGCGGCGACCGCAGCGAGCAGGCGCTCCAGCGGGGTGCGCACCGGCGCGAGGAGCGCGGCGCGGGGAGCGTCCAGGGTGGCGATGCGGGCCACGGCGCGACCGCTCAGCGGGTCCGTCTCCGAGCGTGCGGGGATGCCCACCAGCTCCAGCTCGGCCGGAGGAACGAGCGCCAGCGCCTCGTCGACCGGGATGCACCCTCCCGCAGCTGGGACGTCGTCGAGGAGGAGCTGCCAGCGGCCGGGCGGCAGGGGCGCCTCGCGGAGGTCGAGGTCGGGGAGGCGCAGGCCGAGCTCGCGCGCCAGCTTCTCCTGGGCGGAGGGCCACAGCTCCGCCCGGAGCCGGTCGCCCAGGAGGGCGAGCCCTGCGAGATCCTCGGAGAGCTCGAGCACGAGCGGCGTGGAGCCCGCCCGGCGCTGCTGGAGGGTCGCGGGAGCTCTATCGGCGGCGGGGTCGGGCCCCCGGCGACCGCGCCAGGTCGCGAGGGCGGCGCCGAGCCCCACCGCGAGGAAGGGCCAGGCCGGGAGGCCCGGCACGATGGAGAGCAGCCCGCACAGGCCGGCCGCGGCCGCCGGGACCCTGGGGTCGTGGAGGAGCTCCCGGGCGATGGTCCTGGCGAGCGGCGCGCCCTCCTCCTCCGACGCGACGCGCGTCACCACCACGCCCGCGGCCATGGAGATGAGCAGCGCCGGCACCTGCGCGGCGAGGCCGTCGCCAATGGCGAGGAGCACGTAGCGCCTCGCCGCCACCGCGAGCGAAAGACCGCGCGATGCCCCCGCGGCGAGGCCGCCCAGCGCATTGACGAGGACGATGGCGACGCTGGCCACCGCGTCGCCCTTCACGAACTTGAGCGCGCCGTCCATGGCTCCGTAGAGCTGGCCCTCGCGCTCCAGCGCGCGACGCCGCCGGTGCGCCTCGGCGGCGTCGAGGGTCCCCGCCCGGAGCTCCGCGTCGATGGACATCTGCTTGCCGGGAAGGGCGTCGAGGGTGAAGCGCGCGGCCACCTCGGCCACCCGTTCCGACCCCTTCGACACGACGAGGAGCTGGGCCAGCGTGATCACCGCGTAGACCACCGCGCCGGTGACGTAGGAGCCGGCCACCACCACCTCGCCGAAGGCCCGGATGACGGTGCCGGCCTCGCCGCGCGAGAGGACGAGGCGGGTGGCGCTCACCGCCGTCGCCAGCCGGAAGAGGGTGGTGAAGAGGAGCAGGGAGGGGAACGACGCGAAGGAGAGCACCTCCGGGGCGAGGAGCGAGGCCACGAGCAGGGCCGCGCCGCCGGCGAGGTTCGCCGCGATGGCGAGGTCGAGGAGCCAGGGCGGCACGGGGGCGACGAGCAGCGCCACCGCTGACAGGACCGCCCCGGCCAGCGCCAGAATCCGCGAGGCGGAGCCTCGCCGCGGTCGCGAGGCCGGCGGGTGGGATGATCTTCACGGAGCGCCCACCTCGCCCGCGCGGCTGCCGAGGCGCACCAGCACGGCCGCGGCCGCCTCATACAGCTCCTCGGGGATGGCGTCGCCCACCTCGGCGAGGCGCAGCAGGGCGCGCGCCAGGGCGACGTCGTGCACCACCGGCACGCCCGCCCGCCGGGCCGAGGCCCGGAGCCGGGCGGCCGCGCGCCCCACGCCCTTCGCCACCACCACCGGAGCGTCGTCCTCCCCGGGGCGGTGGCGGAGCGCCACCGCGACGTGGGTGGGGTTCACCACCAGGCAGGTGGCGCGCGCCAGGGACCCCGCGGCCGCGAGGGCGCGGTGGTGACGCCGCCGCTCGGCGGCGAGGCGCGGGTCCCCCTCCTCCTCCCGCCGCTCGCGCAGCGCCTCGGGCCGGGTGGTGGAGAGGCGGCGCCGGAGCCCCGCGCGCGCGAGCAGGAGCTCCGCGCAGCCGGAGGTGAGCACCACCGCGCCGAGCAACCAGGCCAGTCGCAGCACCGACCCGGCCAGCGCGGAGGCCAGTCCAGCTCCGCTGCGCGAGAGGGCCGGCCCGGTCCGCAGGGCGCCCGTCACCCCCAGCCAACCGAGCGCGACGAGCACCGCCGCGCGCGCGGTGGAGAGGGCGAGGCCGACGAGGCGCTCCCGCGCCACCAGCCGGCGCAACCCGGCGCCCGGCCGGAGCCGCTCCCATCGCGGTGAGGCGGCCCCGAGCGCGAAGAGGCCGCGCGTCTGGACGACGCCCGCGATCAGGGTGCCCAGCGCGGCGGCGGCGCAGGGCGGTCCGGCGGTGCGCCCGAGCAGGGCGAGCGCCCTCTGCAGCACGGCAGCGGGGTCGAAGTCCGGAGGGCCCGCGGAGGGTGCGCCGAGGAGCGCCGCCGCCCCTGCCCCCTGCCGGACCGCTTGCAGGAGCGCGCCGGCCAGGGTGGGCGTGGAGAGCGCCAGGGCGGCGAGCCCCGAGAAGAGGCCCGCGGCGGCGCACAGCTCGCGGGAGATGGCCACCTCGCCGCGCCGGCGCGCCTCGCGCACCCTCCTCGCGCTCGGGGGTTCGCGCCGCTCGCTCACGGCGAGCGCCCCCCTGCGCGCGAGGCGGCCCCGGCGATGGCGCCCACCGACAGGAGCAGGCTCTGTGCCAGCCGGCCGCCCAGCGCCGCGGCGGGAAGCGCGACGGCCGCGAGCCCGAGGGCGGCCCGGGCCGGCTGCGTGTTCCCGGAGGCGACGGCCGGGCTGGCGCGGGCGGCGAGGGCCAGCGCGAGCTCGGCGGCGAGGAGCCCCGCGGCCGCCGGGGCTCCGACCGCCAGCGCGCAGGCGAGGAGCTCCCCCAGCCCCCACAGACCCGAGGAGAGGAGCAAGTGGGGATCGAGGCCCGCTCCCACCGGCGCGGTCCTGAAGGTGGCGAGGAGCGCCGCCACCACCAGCCGGTCGCCGCCGCCGCTGGCGGCGCTGGCGAGGAGGGTCCAGGAGAGGAGGTCGCCGGTGGCCGACTCGCGCTGCCGCAGCGGCGCGACGTGCAGCTCGGCCAGGGTGGATCCCCTCAGCGTGTCCACCAGGCGCCCCCCCGCGCGCGCCGCCTCGAAGGGCAGGAGGGCCAGCACCCCGAGGCTCGTTCCGAGTGCCAGCTCGGCCACCGCGCTCGCGGCGGCCGCCAGCGGGGCGCCGGCGAAGGGCGAACCGCCGAGGCTCGCCCAGGCGCTCACCCCCAGGCCGGCGGCGAGCAGGACCCGCACCATGGGCGCGACGAACGGGCCGCCCAGGAAAGGGCAGAGGAGGGCCACCGGCAGGAGGCGGCAGGCGTGGAGCGCCGCGGCGATGGCGCGCGGGCCGAGGTGTGGCGCGAGCTCGACGAGCCCCTTCACCGAAGCGCTCCGGGGGGGAGTTGCTCGGCGAGGGCGAGGCAGGCGCGGGCGAAGCGCACCACCTGCGCTCCCATCCACGGGCCGGCGAGGGCCAGCGTGCCGAGCACGGCGGCGAGGCGAAGCACCACCGCGGCGGTCGCCTCCTGCACCTGCGTTGCCGCCTGCAGGAGCCCAGCGGCGAGCCCCACCGCCAGCGCGACCGCCAGCGGGGGCGCGGAGATGGCCAGGGTGACGAGGAGGGCTTCCCTCCCCAGCGCGACGAGGGCCGGGTCCACGCGCTCTCCTTCAGGCGAGGTAACCGAGCACCAGGCTCCGGGCGAGCAGCCGGAAGCCGTCGGCGGCGACGAGGAGCAGGAGCTTGAACGGCAAGGAGACGGCGGTGGGTGACAGCTGCGAGAGCCCGAGGGCGAGGAGCACGTTGGCGACCAGCAGATCCACCACCAGGAAGGGCAGGTACACGACGAAGCCGATGGTGAAGGCGCGCCGCAGCTCCGAGACGACGAACGCGGGGGCGAGCACTGCCAGATCGCCCGGCCCCGCGCGCCCCGCGGCACCCGCCGGGCGCGCGCGCTCGGAGAGCTCGAGGAAGGTGCGCTGGTCGGCCGGCTCGGCGAAGCGCGAGAGGAAGGCGCGGAGCGGCTCCGCCGCGGCCGAGGCCGCACGGAGCGCTCCAGGGAGATCGCGAGCATCGATGGCCTGCGCGCGCCCCCAGCCCTGCTCGGCCACGGGCGCCATGACCACCACCGTGAGCAGGAGCGCGAACCCGGTCACCGCCGCGGCGGGGGGCACCTGCGGCGCGCCCAGGGCCGAGCGCACCAGCGAGAGCACCACCGACATCTTGAGGAAGCAGGTGAGCGTGACGAGGGCGACCGGCACCAGCGCGAGCAGCCCGAGGAGGAGGAGCAGTTCGGCCGGACGATCGCCGAGGGTCGAACCGGGAAGCCCCATCACAGCCCCTCGCCGATCCGCACGATGCGCACCCCGAGGGCGCCGTCGAGGTCGACCAGCTCTCCGCGCGCCACGGCGTGCTCTCCCGCACGAAGGACCACGGCGCCACCCGCGGGCACGCCGAGGGGAAGCGACGAGCCGGGCTCGAGCTGCGCCAGCTCGCCGAGGCGGAGCGTCACGCGAGCGATCTCCACGCCGAGCACGATGGGATAGCTGGACTTCGGTTCGGTCATGACGACTTCCTCCACCACGAGCCCCTCGCCCCCGAGTCTTCCCCGGAAGGTGAGACCGCCGGGGAGCGCCAGCTCCGCGGACGCCGGCTCGCCGGGACTGGCCCGGTCGAGCAGGAGGACGTCGCCCGGGGCCAGCGCGCCCAGCTCCTCGGCGGTGAGCGAGAGGAAGGCGCTCCTCACCGAGCCGGAGGTGACGACCTCGGACCAGGGCCCGAGCATGGCGGGACCCTCCTCGACGGCGAGGGCGCGCAGGACCTCGGCGGGCACGAAGAGGCGGCCGCGGCCGGCTCGATCACCCGCCGTGAAGTCGAGCGCGACGCAGAGCGCGTGGCGCGGGGTGCCTTCCCACGGTGGGTCGAGCAGGAGACGAGGGGCGAGCGACCGAAGCCCGACCGCGTGGGCCGCCTCGAGCGCCACCAGGGCGAGGAACCGGAGGAGGAGCAGCTCCCCCTCGGATGGGACGAGGGCGGCGGGGGCCGCACCGTCCCCCTCGCCGCCGGAGAGGAGCCCGAGGAGGCTCGAGAGGAAGCCTGCCTCCACCTCCAGCGTGGCGCGCGCGCCCAGCGTCTCGAGCGCGATCGACACCGCAGCGCTCCCAGCGCCAGCCAGGGCGCGAGCGGGAAGTGCGCGGCCCGCGAGCTCCACCGGTGCGCCAAGCGCGCCGGAGAGCGCCGAGCCCACCTCCGCGGCGAGACGCGACCCGAGCGCGCGCAGGCCTCGCGTGAGGGCGGCGTGCCCGCAGGAGACATGGGGAAGCTCGAACGGCAGGAGGCGCGGCGGTGGCGAGCGGTTCGCACCGTCGCCTGGCTCGAACCGTCGCCGCGCGCGGCTCACGGCCCGTATGGCCGCCGAGGAGCCCTGGTCGCGCTCTCCGGGGCCCAGGGCCAGCTCCAGGGCCGCGAGGCGCTCCCGCGCCGGACGGCTCGCCAGGAAGCGCGCCCGGACGGCGGCCTCCCGGCCTTCGGGCCGCGGCAGGTGGGCGAGGAGCCCCTCCGCGCGCTCGGGGCGGAGGAGCGCGGCCAGCGCGGCCACCGGCTCGCCATCGCCGGGCATGCTCGCGTGCAGGACGGTCATCTCCGCCTCCCCGCAGGCCGGAGCTGGAGGAGCTGCCGGAGCGCCGCGCGGCGCGGGAGAAGCAAGGTCGCGACCGCCAGCGCGGCAGCGAGCAGGCCGAGGAGGACGGCGCGGGGGCGCTGCGCCGCCTCGCGGGGAGGTGGCTCGGCCGCTTCACGCGCCTCGGTCACCACCAGCGCGACCGCCTCCGGCTGGAGGGCGGGCAGGGCGCCGGCGACGAGCCTCCGGAGCTCCGGGGCGAAGGCGGCGAGCTGGCCCGACGAGCCCGGCCGCACCTTCAGCAGGACGGAGGCGCTCGCGGGGGCGCCTCCGGCGCGGAGGGGGTCGGGCGGGGCCATCGCGACGTGGACACGCGCCTCCAGCACGCCGTCGACCACCCTGGCGGTGCGCTCCAGCTCGCCGGCGAGGGCGAGGAGGTAGAGCGCCTGCTCTTCCGAGGCCGAAGGGATGACGCCGCCCTTCCCGAAGACCGCGGCGAAGCCGGGGGGCTCGGCACGCGGCAGGTCGCGGGCCGCCAGGAGGCGGCGCGCCCTCGCGGCCTCGCGCGCCTCGACGCTCAAGGTGTAGCGCCCCTCGTTCCCTGCGGGCGCGAGGCTCGCGGGGAGTCCCGCCTCGTCGAGCGCGACCAGGATTCTGGTTCGCCTCGCCCTCCGCCAGGTCGTGCAGGAGCTCCTCACGCCCGCAACCGGCGCCGAGCAGCGCGCACGCGAGGAAGATCGCGGGAGATCGGTCAAGCCTGGGCATGGACCGCCTGCCGGATGGACTGCGCGCCGCTCTCTACCACCTTCGCCGCCACCTCCACGGTCTGGGCGAGCCGGTGCGCCTGTCCCTGCAGCGCGAGCAGCTCCGCGGCGGAGAAGGTGCGGCCGCGGCGCGCCGAGGCCAGCGCGGCGTCGAGCCGCCGGCTCTGCTCGTCGAGGCCCTGCAAGAGCTGCCGTGCGCGCTGGGCCGCGCCCTCGCCCGCGGCGGCCGGCGCGTGGGGCGCGGCGCCCGCAGCCCCCGCCGCCCGCCCGAACCCCTCCAGCCCGGGGGGTTCGGCCGCGCCGGAGCTCCGGGGGGCGGCGTGGAGGCTTGCCTTCTGGCCCCGCGCGGGGAGAAGGGCCGCGGGCGATCCGGAGCGCGCCGAGCGCAGGGCGTCGGCGAAGCCGGTGCCGCTCGCGCGAACGACACTCGCGGTGAGGGAGCCGACCGGGGCTAGCACGCGGGCCTCTCGCCGGCCGGGGGTGTGTCGACGAGCTGGGAAGCGGGCTCAGTGCACATTGTTGATGGCCGCCTTGGCGCTGTCGTGCTTCACCTTCATCACGTTGGAGACGGCCTGGAACTCGCGGCTCTCGCGCTGCATGGCCTCCTGCAGCTCGAGGTACTGGAGGTTCCACGACTGCGACTGCTGCTGCAGCGCGCGGGTGGCCTCGAGGAGGTCGCCGTCGCCGCCGGAGAGCGCGGCACCGGAGAGGCCCGCCGCCGGCGCGGGCGCGGCGCCGCCTCGAGCAGCTCCGGCCAAACCTCGGACGGCCCCGGCCAGCACCATGCCTCCCGGAACCAGGGGAGCGGCGAGCGACACCGTGGCGGCGAGACCATCGGCGGCGCCGCTCGCCGCTGCGCGCAGGGCGGTGTCGAAGCGGCCGGGCTCGGTCTTGCGCTCCGCGGTGGGCGCGACGAGGAGTGTTCCGATGCGTTCCATGAAAGCCTTCCTTTCCGTGACGCCGCCCGACACAGCAAGGCGCGTGCCCGGCGCTGCGCGCTGCGGAGTCGGGTGGTGCGTGGCCCGGGTGGCGGCCGCGCGGCGGACGCCGGTGCGCGCGGTGGTCGCCTCCTCTCGCGCGCGGCGGCGGTGGTCGCCTCGTCGCGCGCGCGGCGGGTGATACGTTGGCGCGATGTCTTGGAGCTCGTGCTGATGGCGCTTCCCGGCTCGCTCGAACGCGCGCGACGTGGGGCTCGGGGGGAGAGCCTCTCTCCCCGGACCGAGGCGGCGCGCCCGCGCCCGCTCGGGCCGGCCGCGGCCCGCCTGCGCCAGCTCTCGGAGCGTCTGGTGAGCGTGCAGCGGCCCGTCCGCATCCTGCGCGCGGTGAACTGGGAGCCTGCGGTGAACGAGCGCTTCCTGCGGCAGGGCGCGCGGGAGCTTCCAAGGCCCGAGCTCGCCCCCCTGGGCTTCGACCCCCCGGAGAAGATCCGCGAGCTGCGGGTGCTGAAGCGGCAGCTCCGCGGCCGCAACGAGCTGGAGAGGCTCCTGCGAGAGAAGTGCGACGAGCTGGTGCTCGTCGTGCGGATGCTGGCGGCGCGCGGGACGCACCGCTTCTACGAGCTGTCGCAGCGCATCTACGGCGACCCGCGCGACCGCTTCCCGGACGACGTGGTCGACAACCTGGCCATCGCGCGGCTGTGGGCGGCGAGGCCGCGCGCCCGCAACGAGGAGGCGACGCTCTCGGCGGAGGAGGCCGCGCGCCAGGTGGAGGCGATCTGCCGGCCGAGGCTGGGGGGGGCGGTGAAGGTCGCGGTGCGGAGCCGGCTCACCGCCAACGCGGCGGCCGGCTCGACGTGCATCGCGCTGCGCAAGGGGGCCACCTTCACACCGCGGCAAGTCCAGGCGCTCGCCCACCACGAGGGGCTCTGGCACGTGCTCACCTCGATGAACGGATTCGCTCAGCCGGTGCTCACCGTGCTGGGCGTGGGGCTCCCGCGCTGCACCGAGTCACAGGAGGGCGGGGGCATCATGGCCGAGTTCCTCTCGGGCCACGTGACCGACGAGCGCTACATCGAGCTCGGCGAGCGCACCATCGCCGTCGACATGGCGGCGCGCGGCGCCGACTACCTCGAGGTGTACCGCTACCTCCTGGCGCGCTTCCCGCCGGAGAGGGCGGCGCAGCTCAGCGAGCGCGTCTTTCGCGGCGGGGTGGTGGAGGGGGGCGCGCCCTTCACCAAGGACGTGGCCTACCAGCGCGGCTACTGCCGGACGTTCAACTTCCTGCGCGCGGCGCTGGAGGGGCGCGACCTCGACGTGGTGCGCGCCTTCGTGGCCGGCAAGATGAGCGTCGACGAGGCCGAGCTGGTGCGCGACCTTGTGGAGGAGCGACTCTGCGCGGGGCCGGTGCACCTCCCGATGTGGTTCGACGATCTCGATCGGTTGAACGCGCTCGTCACCCACTCGGTGACGATGAACCGCTTCGACCTCCCCGGGCTTCACCGCTACTATGCGCGCCGGCGCGAGCGCAGGGGGGGCTCCACCGTCGAGCGCGCCGGCGAAGGCGCCGGCGAGGGCGCGGGGACACCGGGGCGGCACGAAGAGGACGCGGTCGACGAAGACGACGAGGGGTGAACATGCGCGTCGCGGGCGTGGGCTGCTCGGTGGTCGATGTGCTGTACGAGGTGCCCGGCCAGGCGGGCTCCGCGAGGATGGACGCCTTTCTCGCCCAGGGGCCGGGTGACGGCGGGCTCGCCCGCGGGGCCGCCGTGACGTGCGAGGCGCTGGAGCTCCGGTTCGGCCGCAGCGCGGAGGACATCGCCGCCGAGATCGCCGGCGGCTCGCCACCGACCCGCACCCTGGGGGGGGTGGCCATCGCCAGCCTCGTCGCCGCAGCGCAGCTCGTCGAGGCGCAGGGCATCCGCGTGCGCTTCCACGGGCACTTCTCCGCCGACGAGGAGGGGCTGCTCGCGCAGGCCGCCGTCGACCGCTCCCCGGTGGAGATCGTGGGCGAGCGGCGGCGGGCGGCGCGCTACCCCACCACGCTGGTGCTCAACGAGCGGCACCCCGGCCGGCCCAGCGAGCGCAGCTTCGTGGCAGCCGCGGGCATGCCCGCCGAGCTGGCGCTGCATCCCGAGGAGCTCGGCCCCTCGTTCTTCGGGAGCGAGGTCACGCTCTACTCGGCCATCTGGTGGGAGCCGGCGCTCCACGCGGCGCTCACGCGCCTCCTCGCCGAGGCGCGCAGCGCGGGCAGCCTCACCGTGGTGGGCACGGCCTTCGACCCTGCGCGCAGCCTGGGCGGCCCGCGCTGGCCGCTCGGCGACTCGGACGAGGCCTACCGCCATGTGGAGCTCCTGGTGATGGACCGGGTGGAGGCGCTCGTCCATTCGGGGGAGTCCACGTTGCCAGGGGCCGTGAGCTTCTTCCGGGAGGTGGGGGTGGGCGCGCTCCTCGTCACCGCCGGGCTGAAGCCGGTCACCTTCTGGTCCTCGGGACGCCGCTTCCTGCCCGGCGAGGGCGAGCTACCTCTGCCGTCCGCCCTGCTCGACGACCAGGCCGCAGGACGGATTCCCACGGGTGACACCGTCGGGTGTGGCGATTGCTTCGTGGGGGGGGTGGTGGCCTCGGTCGCCCAGCAGCTCGGGCGCGGTGGGCCGCTCCGTCTGGGCGAGGCGTGCCGGGTGGGCTGCCTCTCGGGCTGCATCGCCAGCACCCATCGGGGGGGCGTTTACCAGGAGGGTCGGCGCGGGGAGCGGCTGGGGCTCCTCACGCGCTACCTGGCCCCCTACGAGGCCCAGCTCGCTGGCCAACCCTGATGAGGACGGGGCAGGTTGGGCTCGGGGGCGTCCTGCGTCAATGTGCGCTCAATGTTTCTTGCGAGGGCTCTGGCGCCATCCCCTTGCAACGGGCAAAAGAAGGCGTAACGTGATGGTAGCTGCAGAGGACGAAAGGGGGCCGAACATAGCGGAAATCTCATACCTTCCGACATATTCGCAGTCTCCACCGGCTCAGGCCGGATAGATGCTCCGGACGTTTGGAGCCTAGCCTCGGACGCGATGCGTCCGTGCATCCGCTGAAAGCATGATAAGAGGCCCCGAGAGGGGCCTCTTTTTTTCGCGCAGACTCTTTTTGCGCAGACCTCGTAGCGCGAAGCGCTCTGCAGCCGCATCCGAAGTCCGGGCGGAGCTAGCTCACCGCCGCACCGAACATCCGCCCCACCGCGTAGGTGACGCCGGCCGCCAGGGCTGCGAGGCCGACCATGCGGCCTGCCGAGCGCGCGATCGACGTTCCGGAAAGGAAGCCGACGAGTCCCCCCACGCTCGTCATCACCAGCCCCGCCAGCCCGGCCGAGGCCACCACGGCCGGCGTGCCCTCGAGGGCCAGGAAGGGGAGGATGGGCACCACCGCGCCCACCGCGAACATGGCGAAGGAAGAACCGGCGACGGCGAGCGGCGAGCCCAGGTCGTCCGGGTCGAGCCCGAGCTCCTCGCGCACCAGGGTGTCGAGGGCCGCCTCCGGGTTCTCGAGGAGCGTCTCCGCCGTGTGGCGCGCCTGCTCGGGGGGGAGGCCCTTGCCCTCGAAGATGAGGGCCAGCTCGGCCGCCTCGTCCTCGGGCGCCTCGGCGATCTCGCGCCGCTCCATCTCCACCTGCCGCGTGAGGAGGTCGCGCTGGCTCGCCACCGAGGTGTACTCACCGGCGGCCATGGAGAAGGCCCCGGCGAGCAGGCCCGCCACGCCGGTGACGAGGACGTTGTGCTCGCTCACCCCTGCCCCCGCCACCCCGAGGATGAGCGAGAGGTTGGAGAGCAGCCCGTCGTTCATGCCGAAGATGGCGGCGCGGATCGAGCCGGCGTGGCCGCCGCCGCGGTGCCACCGCTCGCGCGAGGCGATGAGCGAGCGCGGGTCGGTGGGCTCGCCCTTGCGCAGCGCCTGGAGCAGCTTCTGGTGGTCGCGCTCCTCCTCGGCGATGGCCACCGCCTCGCCGCCCTGGGCGTCGTACTTGTCCGCGTCCGAGGCCTCCCCGTCGGCGACCATGCCCAGCACCGCGCCCACCCCGAAGCGCCGCGCCAGCCAGAGGAGCGACCTCACGCGAGGTGAAGGCCGGTCCGGTGGGATGGCGACCCGCTCGGCTTCCAGCTTCCGCACCCACACCGCAGCGTGGCGGCGCTCGGCCTCGGCGAGCTCGCGGAAGTGCTGCACCCGCTGCGGGTCGCCCTCGCGCTCGGCGAGGCCCAGGTAGAGGGCGGTGCCGTCGCGCTCGTCGGCCAGGTTCTGCAGCCAGAGGTCGGTGCGAGGTTCCATGGCCTTCCTTGTATCAGGCGCCCCTGCCGCGCGCGCCGCCGCCGGTCGCGCGCACGCCGGCGTCGCCAGCATCTTCGACCCGAGCTATAAGAGACGCCCTTCCGGAGCCAGAACGCGTGAAGACCTTCTCCACCCGCGACCCCGCCTTCGACGACGCGTGGGCGAAGCTCTGCGCCCGCGGGTCCGAGGAGGACGAGGGCGGCGTGAGCGCCGCCGCCGCGGCCATCGTCGCCGACGTGCGCGCCCGGGGCGACGCCGCCCTCCTCGACCTCACCGCCCGGTTCGACGGGTGGGCGCCCGAGGGTGCTGACGCGCTGGTCGTCGAGCCGCCGGCCTTTGCCAGGGCCTTCGCCGCGCTCCCGCCCGCCGCCCGCCGCGCGCTGCGAACCGCGGCCCGGCGCATCGTCGCCTTTCACCGCCGCGAGCGCGACGCGGAGGTGCCGCCCTTCACCGACCCCGAAGGCTCACGCCTGGGACAGGTCACCCGGCCCCTGCGGAGGGTCGGGCTCTATGCGCCGGGAGGCACGGCCCGCTATCCCTCCACCGTCCTCATGACCGCGCTCCCCGCCCGGGTGGCGGGGGTGCCGGAGATCTTCGTCTGTTCTCCCGCCGTGAAGGGCTCGGGCGAGGTCGACGCCTGGACCTTGGCGGCCTGCCACGTGGCCGGCGTGGCCCAGCTCTTCAAGATCGGTGGGGCGCAGGCCGTCGCGGCGCTCGCGCACGGGACGGCCACCGTGCCGGCGGTCGACAAGATTTGCGGACCGGGGAATGCCTACGTGGCCGCGGCCAAGCGGCTCGTCTTCGGCCGCGTCGACATCGACATGATCGCCGGCCCCACGGAGGTGGTGGTGGTGGCCGGACCCAGAGCCGACCCCGCCGAGGTGGCGAGCGACCTCCTCGCCCAGGCCGAGCACGATGCGCGCGCGGTGCCCGTGCTGCTCACGCCCTCGCCCCGGCTGGCCGAGGCGGTGGAGGTGGAGCTGGCGCGGCAGCTCGCGTCGCTCCCCCGCCGGGCCATCGCCGAGCGCGCCCTGGCGGAGCGCGGCGCGATGGTCGTCACCCGCGACGTGGCCGAGGCGGTGCGCCTCGCCGACGACTTCGCGCCCGAGCACCTCGCGCTCCTCCTGCCGGACGCTCGGCGCTGGGTGAAGGAGATCTCCGCGCGCTGGCGCGGTGTTCGTCGGAAGCCACACCCCGGAGGCGGTGGGCGACTACGTTGCGGGACCGAGCCACGTGCTCCCCACCGCCGGCACCGCCCGCTTCGCCTCCCCGCTCTCGGTGGCCACCTTCCGGCGCCGCATGAGCGTCCTCGAGCTCTCCCCGCGCGGGCTCGCCGCGCTGGCGCCGGCCGTCTATGCCCTGGCCGCGGCCGAGGGCCTCGAGGCGCACGCCCGCGCCGTTCGCGTCAGGCTCGCCCCCCCCGCGCTGGAGAGGCGGCCGGCCTCCGCTGGCGCCGGGCGCCGCGCCGCCACCCCGCGTCCTGCGAAGAGGAGCGCCTCCCGGTGAGCTGGCGCGACCACCTCCGCCCGTCGCTCGGCGGCCTCGGCGTCTACCGCCCGTTCGACTACGCCTCGGCGCCGGCCGGCCTCATCCGGCTCGACGCCAACGAGGCGGCCTATCCGCTCGCGCCGGAGGAGGTCGAGGCGTTCCGGGCGGAGCTCGCGCGGGTGGACGCGCGCCGCTACCCGGAGGTGAGCGGGCGGCCCCTGCGCGAGGCGCTGGCGCGCCGCTGGGGCGTTGCACCCGAGCAGCTCCTGCTCGGGAATGGCTCGGACGAGATCATCGACCGGCTGGTGACCGCCTTCGGCGCCGGCACCCCGGGCGCACCGGCCACGGTGCTCTTCCCGGTGCCCACCTTCGGCGAGTACGAATCGCTGGCGCAGGTCCACGGCGCGCGGCCGCTCCCGGTGCCGCTCGATGCGCGCTTCGCGCTCGACGAGGAGGCGCTGGCGATCGCGGTGAAGGCTCACCGCCCCGCCCTCGCCTTCTTCGCCACCCCGAACAACCCCACCGGAAACCGCTTCGACCCCGGGGTGCTGGAGCGGCTCGCCCGCCTCATGGACGCGGTGCTGGTGGCCGACGAGGCGTACGCCGACTTCGAGGGCGAGACGCTCCTCGGCAGGGTGGGTGAGGTGCCCGGCCTGTTCGTCATGCGGTCGCTCTCCAAGGTGGGGTTCGCCGGACTTCGCCTGGGAGCGCTGGTGGGGCCGCGCGAGGCCATCGCCGAGCTCGACAAGGCGAGGCTCCCCTACAACGTGAACGCGCTCTCCCTGGCCCTGGCCGCGGCCGCGCTCGCCCGGCCCGCGGCGCTCGAGGCGCGCATCCGCGCCACCGCCGCCCGCCGACGGGAGCTCGAGGCGGCGCTCCGCGAGCAGGGCGGCCTCGACGTCTTTCCCAGCCAGGCCAACTTCGTCCTCGTGCGCACGGAGACCGACGCCCACGCGGTGTGGGAGCGCCTGCTCGCGCGCGGGGTGCTGGTCCGCGACCTCTCCCGGCCGGGGCCGCTCGCGAACTGCCTGCGCATCACCGCCGGAACGGAAGAGGAGAACGCCGCGTGCGTGAGCGCTCTGCGAGAGGTGCTGGCGTGAAGGGCAAGGAGCCATCCAGGCCGGCGTCGGGGCCCTCGGAGGCGGGCGAGGCTCCCGGCGCCCGCTCGGGCAGGGTCTCGCGCGCCACCCGCGAGACGGACATCCAGCTCGCGCTCGCGCTCTCGCCCGGCGCCTCCTCCATCTCCACCGGCGTGCCCTTCTTCGACCACATGCTGGAGCAGCTCGCCCGGCACGGTGGCCTCACGCTGGAGGTGAGCGCCAGGGGCGACCTCGCGGTGGACGCGCACCACACGGTGGAGGACGTGGGCATCGCCCTCGGCGAGGCGCTGCGGCAGGCGCTCGCCGACAAGCGGGGTCTCTCGCGCTACGGGCTCGCCGTGGTGCCGCTCGACGAGGCGCTGGCCGAGGCGGTGGTGGACCTCTCCGGCCGGCCGCACCTCACCTTCCACGCCGACCTCCCCTCGGGCAAGAAGTTCATCGGCACCTACGACGTGGACCTCACGCGCGACTTTTTCCAGGCGCTGGTGAACCACGCCGGGCTCTGCCTCCACGTGAACGTCCGCTACGGCCGGAACCTCCACCACGTGGTGGAGGCCATCTTCAAGGCCACCGCCCGCGCGCTCCGCGCCGCGGTGGCGAGGGAGGGCGCCGAGCTGCCCTCCACCAAGGGGCTCCTGTGACCGGGCGCTGTGCGGTGAAGTCTGCCTGCTCGGCGCGAGCGCGCCGGGGCACCGCCTCCCCCGAAGACGGGGCCAGGCGCGCCCCAGGGGCGAGCGCCGCGTGATCGCCCTCGTCGATTACGGCGCCGGCAACCTGCGCTCGGTGGAGAACGCCCTCCGCGCGGTGGGAGCCCGGGTGGAGGTCACGCACGACCCGGACCGGGTGGCCTCGGCCGAGCGGATCGTGGTGCCCGGCCAGGGCTCGATGCGCGCCTGCGCCGAGGCCATGCGCGCCTCGGGCTGCGCCGGGGCGCTCGTCACCGCGTTGGGACGAGGTGCGCGCGTGCTCGGCATCTGCGTAGGGCTCCAGCTCCTCTTCGAGGAGGGGGTGGAGCACGGGGGCGCGAAGGGGCTGGGCCTGCTGCCTGGCAGGGTGGAGCGGCTGCCCGATTCGGTGAAGCTCCCGCACATCGGCTGGAGCCCGGTGCGGGCCGTCGCCGGCTGTCACCCCATCTTCCGTCCGCTCGACGGTGAGTACGTCTACTTCGCCCACTCCTTCGCCGGCCCCGCCGACGCGCGGGGAATAGCGCTCGTCGCCGAGCACGGCCGGCCCTACTGCGCGGCGCTCGCCGACGGTTCGCTCCTCGCCGTGCAGTTTCACCCCGAGAAGAGCCAGAAGGTGGGGCTCGACTTCCTCCGGCGCTTCGTGGAGCTCTGACGTGATCGTGATCCCGGCCATCGATCTCATGGACGGAGGGGTGGTGCGCCTCGCCCGCGGCGACTTCGCCACCCGCACCAGCTACGGCCGCGAGCCGGCGGAGGTGGCGCGCAGCTTCGGGGAGGCCGGGGCGAGGCGGCTCCACGTGGTCGACCTCGACGGCGCCCGGGCCGGCCGGCCGATGAACCTCGCGGCGGTGCGCGCCATCGCCGCGGCCGGCGTGCCCTTCGAGGTGGGCGGTGGGCTCCGCACCCTCGACGACGTGGCGAGGGTCCTCGACCTCGGCGCCGGGTGGGCGGTGCTGGGCACGGCGGCGGTGGCCAGGCTCGAGCTGGTGGGCGAGGCGTGCGCCCGCTACCCGGGGCGGATTCGTGTGCGGCGTCGACGCGAAGGGCGGCGAGGTGGCGGTCTCGGGCTGGGTCGAGGGGAGCGGGCTCGCGGCCGCCGAGGTGGCGCGGCGGGTGCGGGAGGTGGGCGTCGCGGTGGTGGAGTACACCGACGTGGTGCGCGACGGCATGTTCAGCGGGGTGGACGCGGCCGGGGCGGCACGACTCGCGGAGGAGGCCGGCGTGGAGGTGGTCGCCTCGGGCGGCGTGGCCTCCCTCGCCGACGTGCGCGCCTGCCGCGAGGCGGGGCTCTTCGGGGTCATCGTGGGCAAGGCGCTCTACGAGGGGAGGATCGACCTCGCCGGGGCGCTCCGGGAGGCGAGCAGCTGATGCCGGCCAAGCGCATCATCCCCTGCCTCGACGTGAAGGACGGACGCGTGGTGAAGGGCGTCCACTTCGTCAACCTGCGCGACGCGGGCGACCCGGTGGAGGCCGCCAGCCGCTACGACGCCCAGGGCGCCGACGAGGTCACCTACCTCGACATCGCCGCCACCCGCGAGAATCGCGGCACGCTCCTCTCCCTGGTGGAGCGCACCGCCGCCTGCGTCTTCGCGCCGCTCACCGTGGGTGGAGGGGTCCGCAGCGAGGCGGAGATGGTGGCCCTGCTGCGCGCCGGCGCCGACAAGGTGAGCGTGAACTCGGCGGCGGTGGCCGACCCCGGGCTCGTCGACCGGCTCTCCGCGGTGGCGGGTTGCCAGGCGCTGGTGGTGGCCATCGACGCCCGGCGGCGGCCGCACACCTCGCCGCAGGAGTGGGAGGTCTTCGCGGCGGGCGGCACGCGGCCCACCGGCCTCGAGGCGGTGGCCTGGGCCGTCGAGGTGGCGCGGCGCGGCGCCGGCGAGCTCCTCGTCACCAGCATGGACCGGGACGGCACGCGCGCCGGCTACGACCTCGAGCTCCTCGAGCGCGTCTGCAGCGCGGTGGCGGTCCCGGTGATCGCCTCGGGCGGCGTCGGCACCCTGGAGCACCTCGCCGAGGGGCTGCGCTTCGCCGACGCGGCCCTCGCCGCCAGTATCTTCCACGACGGCGAATACACCGTGGGTGAGGCCAAGGCCTACCTGCGTGAGCGCGGGTTCGAGGTGAGGACGTGAGGAGGGGGCCCGGCCAAGCTGGGGGGGCGGAAAGGCGGATCGAAGGGGGGGCGAGCGCCCCGGGAGCGGTCCAGGTGCCCGCAGCCGAGCTCCTCCGGATCCGGTACGACGAGCGGGGTCTCGTGCCGGTCATCGCCCAGGAGGAGGACGGCACGGTCCTCATGCTGGCGTGGGCCAGCCGCCAGGCCATCGAGGAGTCGGTGGCGAGCGGGAGGGCCGTCTACTGGTCGCGCAGCCGGCGCGAGCTGTGGCGCAAGGGCGACACCAGCGGCCACGTCCAGCGCCTCCTCGCGCTCCGCGTCGACTGCGACGGCGATGCCGTGCTCTACACGGTGAAGCAGACCGGCCCCGCCTGCCACACGGGTGCCCGGACCTGCTTCGATCGCATAGACTGACCCTCCACCGCGGGCCCTCGGCGGTCCGCCCCCGGGGCGCCCGGCTCCTCGAGCTGCGGCACCCCCACCAGAAAGGAGCTTCGACATGGCCGACGAGCGCTTCCTCGCCCAGCTCTGGGCGACCATCGAGTCGCGAAAGGCCGACGACTCGACCACCTCGAGCTACACCCGCAAGCTCCTGTACAACCCCTCGCTCCTCCGGAAGAAGATCGCCGAGGAGGCCTACGAGGTGAACGAGGCCCACCAGGCCTGCTTGGACGGGAAGGACAGCCCCGACCACCTGGCGCATGAGGCCGCCGACCTGCTCTACCACCTGCTCGTGCTCCTCGCCTCGGCCGACGTGACCCCTTCGGCGGTCTATGCCGTGCTTGAGCGCCGGCACGCTGCGCCCGCCCAGGACCGGCCGGCCACGCCTGCCTCGACCCCAGAGGCGGGCTGAGGCGCGCCGGGGGAGGGCATCGCAGCCGCGCTCCGGAGCCCAAACCCCTTGACACTTCGTACCATTCTCTCTACAAGCGCCTCGCAACCACCGGACGGGCCGGGCGCGTACCCCCCCGGCTCGTTTCAATTTTGGACTCGCGCCCCTCGCCGGGGCGGCGGCCCGACGGAGACCGAATGACTGGTGTGCGAGTGAAGGACGGAGAGTCCTTCGAGAACGCCATGAAGCGCTTCAAGAAGCAGTGCGAGAAGGCGGGCATCCTCTCGGAGATCCGCAAGCGCGAGCACTACGAGAAGCCGAGCGTGAAGCGCAAGAAGAAGGCGCTCGCCGCCAAGAAGCGCGCCATGAAGAAGGCTCGCAAGGTCTTCTAGGGAAGCGCGCGGTGCCCTCGCGGGTTCCACGCGGAGACTCCGGAAGCGGCGAGGAAGAGCCGGGAGGCCGCTAGCCTCTCGCGCAGGGCGCGGCGAATAGGCCGCGAGAGCGAACCATGGCCCTCAAAGAACGGCTCGACGCGGATCTCAAGACCGCGATGAAGCACAGGGACGCGCTGCGCCTGTCCACCGTCCGGATGCTGAAGAGCGCCATCAAGTACCGCGAGAATCGAGCTCATGAAGCCGCTCGACGACGCTGGCGTCCAGGGCGTCATCGGGTCCGAGGTGAAGCGCCGCCGCGACGCGGTCGAGCAGTACCGGCAGGGGAACCGGGAGGACCTCGCCACCAAAGAGGAGGCCGAGATCGCCATCCTCCAGGGCTGGCTTCCCCAGCCGCTCTCGGCCGGGGAGCTCGCCGCGGCGGTAGAGGAGGCCGTCCGCGCCAGCGGGGCGAGCGGGCCCAGGGACATGGGCAAGGTGATGAAGGCGCTCCTGCCGGTCGTGCAGGGCAAGGCGGAGGGCAAGGTGGTGAGCGAGGCGGTGAAGGCCCGGCTCGCCGGGGGGGCATGACGCCCGCCGGCGCAGCGCACTCGCGGCGCTCGTCGCCGGAGGCCGGTGCATGATCCCCGACGCCGTCCTCGACGAGATCCGGGCGCGAGTCGACATCGTGGAGGTGATCGGCCGCCACGTGGAGCTGAAGAGGTCCGGGCGCACCTGGAAGGGTTGCTGCGCCTTCCACGGCGAGCGCACGCCGAGCTTTCACGTCTACCCGGAGGACAAGCACTTCGCCTGCTATGGCTGCGGCGAGCGGGGCGACGTCTTCAAGTTCCTGCAGAAGCTGCAGGGCAAGGAGTTTCCCGAGGTCGTGCGAGCGCTGGCGGAGGAGGTCGGGGTGACCATCCCCGAGCGCGAGGAGGACTCGGCCGAGCACCGGCGGCGGCGGGAGGAGCGGGCGCGCCTGCTGGCGGCCTGCGACGCGGCGGCGCGGTACTTCTCGGCGCGGCTGGCGAGCCGCTTCGGCGAGGCGGCGCGCGCCTACCTCGCCGGGCGCGGGACCAGCGCCGACGCCTCCGCGCGATTCCGGCTGGGCGTGGCCTCGGACGGCTGGGACGACCTCACCCCTCGCCTGGCGCAGAAGGGTGTCTCGCAGGACGCGCTGGAGGCGACGGGCCTCGTGGCGCGGCGCGCAGACGATGGAGGCAGTCGCCGCTACGACCGCTTCAGGGGGCGCCTCATCGTGCCCATCGCCGGGCTGGACGGCGAGGTCATCGGCTTCGGAGGCAGACTTCTCCCCGGTGCGCCGGCCGACCGCGCGAAGTACATCAACTCCCCGGAGACCGCGCTCTACAAGAAGGGAAGGGTGCTGTTCGGCCTCGACCAGGCGCGCGAGCACATTCGCCGCACCCGCTCGGCAGTCCTGGTGGAGGGCTACTTCGACGTGATCGGCTTGCACCAGGTGGGCGTTGCCCAGGCCGTGGCCGTGTGCGGGACGGCGCTCACCTCCGAGCACGTGGAGCTCCTCCGGCGCCTCGACTGCCGCACCCTCACGCTGCTCTTCGACGGCGACGCGGCGGGCGTGGAGGCGGCGAGCAAGGCGGCAGCGGTGCTCCTCCCCTCCGGGCTCATGGGGCGGGTGGCGCTCCTGCCGGGAGAGCACGGCAAGACCGACCCCGACAGCTTCGCCCGCGAGCACGGCGCGGCGGGCGTGGAGCGCCTCCTCGCCGGATCGGTGGCGCTCACCGACCACCTCCTCGAGCGCGCGGTGGCGCGCCACTGCGGGCCGAAGCCGTCCGACGCCTCGTACGAGCAGCGCGTGGCGGCCTACCGCGAGCTCCGGCCGCTCCTCGAGGCGGTCCCTCAGGGGATGTCGCGCTCGATCTTCGAGGAGCGCGTTGCGAAGCGCATCGGCCTCAGCCCCGAGTCGCTGGCCGAGGATCTGGGCAGCGCCCACGTCATGGCAGCCAGGCCCGGCCCGCGCGCGGCCCCGGTGACCACCCGGGTGCGCGAGCTCGCCGGGAGCGCCGCGCTCGATGCCCTGGGGGTGCTGGCGGCCTACCCCGAGCTCGCGCCGGTGGCCGAGGAGGAGCGGCTCGCAGAGCTCTTCGCCGGCTCGCCGCTCGAGGAAGTGGTGGGCCAGCTCCTGCGGCAGGAGGTGACGAGCGACGGCGCAGTGCAGCGCCTCGCCGAGGCGCTCCCCGCCGCGGCCCTGTCGCGGCTGCGAAAGTTGGTCGCCGAGGCGCGGCCCGAGCCTGCCCACGCCGAGCGCGAGCTCCGCAAGGCGGCCGTGGAGGCGCAGAATCGGGCGGAACAGCGAGGAGATCGGCCGCCTCAGCGCCGAGGCCAGCCAGGGTCCGCTCTCCGCGGCGCTGCAGGCCGCCATGGGCGTGGCCGTCCGGCGCCGCTCGGAGCTGGAGAGGCGACGCGACGGACGGAGGCCCGGATGACGAACCGCCTCGGACGGTTCCTGAAGAGGTTCGGCGGGCTGGGCCAGAAGCCAGAGGTTAAGCAAGGGGACCGAGCGTCGGAGCCCCGGGAGCGCCAGCACATGACGAGTTCGAAGTCCCAGGCCGTGGCCAAGAAGCCCGTTCGCAGGCCCAAGGGTAAGCCTTCGCCCGAGCGCAAGGAGCGCCCGGTGAGCGAGCGCAGCGCCAGGGCGGGCCACCCGGCGAACCGGGAGCCCAAGGCCTCGCACGAGGCCCGCGGGCACGGGAGGCAGGCGCCGAAGGCGGGAGCGCCAGCCAAGACCCATCCGCCCGCGCGCGCGAACCGGGACGCGCGCGACGCGAAGGCGACGAAGGCGCAGCCGGCCGCGCCGCGCAGGGCCGAGGGGCGCAAGGCCGAGGGGGACAGCGCCGAGGTCAAGGCGAGCGCGCCGCCGGCCCCGCACAAGGGCTCGCCGAAGCGCGGTGGCAGGCCATCGGCGCAGGCCCGCTCCGAGGGGAGCCGGACCCGCGGCGAGGGGGCCGAGCCGAAGGAGTCGCCCGTCAAGCCCGCGGGTCGCGCCCGCAAGGCGGCCTCCGAGGAGCAGCGGGAGCGAAAGAGGCCGGCGCGCGGCGCCCCGGTCGAGGAGGGGGAGGAAGAGCCCGACCCCAAGGTGAAGGCCGACGACGACGAGGAGGAGGACGACCCCGACCTCGCCGATCGCTCGGAGGTGAAGGCGCTCATGGAGCGCGGCCGGGACAAGGGCTTCGTCACCTACGACGAGGTGAACGACGCGCTGCCGCCCGACATCGTCTCCTCGGAGCAGATCGACGACGTCATGTCGATGTTCGGCGACCACGACATCGAGGTGGTCGACGACGCAAAGAAGATGAAGCTCCCGGACAAGCCGCCCGAGCCGGTCGAGGCCAAGGTGGAAGAGGAGCAGGAGGAGAAGGAAGAGGAAGACCCGGGCTACGGCAAGTCGAACGACCCGGTGCGCATGTACCTGCGCAAGATGGGTTCGGTTTCCCTCCTCACCCGCGAGGGCGAGGTGGAGATCGCCAAGCGCATCGAGTCGGGCGAGAAGGAGGTGCTCGCCTCGGTGCTCGCCTCGTCCATCGCGGTGAAGGAGATCATCGACCTCGGCGCCCGGCTCCGGAAGGGCAAGCTCCGCGTGCGCGAGATCGTCAAGGACGCCGGCGACGAGCCGGCGGCGGAGCCAGCGGAGGCCGCGGAGGGCGCGGAGGAGGCGGAAGAGGCCGATCCCGCCGAGGAGGCCGCTCCGCTGGTCGACGGCGTGGTCACCGAGGGTGCGGGGGAGGAGGCTGCGGCCCCGGCGCCCAAGCTGGCGCGCGACGAGGAGAAGAAGGTCGAGCACGTGCTGAAGCACATCGACCGCATCAGCAAGCTCGAGGCCGATGTCGCCAAGCTGAAGGAGACGCTCGCGTCGAAGAAGCTCTCCGAACTGAAGCGCAAGGAGCTCCGGGCCGAGATCAAGGCCATCGAGGCGGAGATGGCCGACAACCTCGAGGCCATCCAGCTCAACAAGAAGCAGATCGACCGGATCGTCTCCAAGCTGAAAGGGCTCATCCGCCGGGTGGAGGAGGCGGAGCGCGAGCTCCTCGAGTGCGAGCGGCGCGTGGGCATCCCCATGCGCGACCTGAAGCGCCACCTGCGCGACGTCCGGGGCGACGAGGGCGAGGCGCGCAAGCTGGCGAAGCGGCTCCAGCTCTCACCCGAGGAGCTGGAGGAGACGGACCGCATCGTGCGCACGGCCATCCGCAAGCTGATGCGGGTGCAGGAGGAGGCGCTCCTCCCGGTGGAGGAGCTGCGCCGGACCTACCGCTCCATCGCCGAGGGCGAGCGCAAGGCCGAGCGCGCCAAGACCGAGCTGGTGGAGGCGAACCTCCGTCTGGTGGTCTCCATCGCCAAGAAGTACACCAACCGCGGGCTCCAGTTCCTCGACCTCATCCAGGAGGGGAACATCGGCCTCATGAAGGCGGTGGACAAGTTCGAGTACCAGCGGGGCTACAAGTTCTCGACCTACGCCACCTGGTGGATCCGGCAGGCCATCACCCGGGCCATCGCCGACCAGGCGCGGACCATCCGCATCCCGGTCCACATGATCGAGACCATCAACAAGCTCATCCGCACCAGCCGCTACCTGGTGCAGGAGCTCGGCCGCGAGCCCTCTCCCGAGGAGATCGCGGAGAAGATGGAGCTGCCGCTCGACAAGGTGCGCAAGGTCCTCAAGATCGCCAAGGAGCCCATCTCGCTGGAGACGCCCATCGGCGAGGAGGAGGACAGCCACCTCGGCGACTTCATCGAGGACAAGGCCATCGTCTCGCCCTCCGACGCGGTCATCAACATGAACCTGGCCGAGCAGACGCGTAAGGTGCTCGCCACCCTCACCCCGCGCGAGGAGAAGGTGCTGCGCATGCGGTTCGGGATCGGGGAGAAGTCCGACCACACGCTGGAGGAGGTGGGCCAGGACTTCGAGGTCACGCGCGAGCGCATCCGGCAGATCGAGGCCAAGGCGCTGCGCAAGCTCCGCCACCCGAGCCGCTCCAAGCGGCTGAAGAGCTTCGTCGACAGCTAGCCGAGGAACGGGCGAGTGAGCCGCCGAGAGGTTTCCCGTGCCCGCCCGGCCGCGGAGGGAGTAGAAGAGGGGCACCCTGGGGCCCATAGCTCAACGGTCGAGCTGTCGGCTCATAACCGATCGGATCCAGGTTCGAATCCTGGTGGGCCCAACCGACCGGGCTGGATGGAGCAGGCGCGAGAGGCGCCCACGGAGGAGTGAACCTTGTCGTTGCGTGAGAAGCTGAAGGCACTGGAGGAGCTGCAAACGATCGACCTCGAGGCGGCGGGGGTGCGCGGCGAGGCCGCGAGCCTGCCGGTCCGGCGGGCCGAGCTGGAGGTCGAGGTGGAGGCCTCGCGCCGGGTCTACGAGGGGAGCAAGGCGCGGCTCGACGACAACGAGCGCGAGCGCCGCCAGATCGAGACCCTGCTCGGGCAGGAGCGCGACAAGGTGAAGAAATGGGAGGGCCGGCTCTCCGAGATCCGCACCCCCCGTGAGTATGCCGCCCTCTCCAGGGAGATCGACATCTCCCGCAAGAGCAACGAGACGCAGTCCGAGCAGGCACGCTCGCTGGTGGCCGCCGCGACGGAGCTGCAGAAGGCCATCGAGCTCTCGGCCGACGCCCTCTCCGAGAAGGAGATGGCGGCGCGCGACGAGCTCGAGTCCCTGGCGCGGCAGGAGGCCGAGCAGGCGGCGAGGCTCGCCGAGCTCGAGGCCCGGCGCGCGGAGGCGGCGCGCCTCGTCGACCCGGCGCTCCTCTCGCGTTACGAGAACCTGAAGCGCAAGAGGGCCGGCGTGGCGGTGGCTCCGGTGGTCGGGAGTACCTGCCGGGGCTGCAACCGCAACATTCCGCCCCAGCTCTCCATCGTGCTGAAGAGGGCCGATTCGGTGGAGAGCTGCCCCAACTGCAACCGCATCATCTACGCGGCCGAGGCGCTGAACCCGCCGGCCACGGCCGAGTCGTGACCGCCTCCGGGAGCCTCTCGTGAGCGTCCTCTCAGCCCTGCTGCGCTTCATCGCCGCCAACGAGGAGCTGCCGCGGACCCTCGCGCGCTACAGCGGACACGACCGGGACACCCTCGGCAAGCTCATCGTCGCGGCGGCCGACCGGGTGGAGGAGGCCGAGCGGCGCGAGGCCGAGGCGGCGGCTGCCACGCGGGGAAAGCCGGGTGGCCTCAAGGTGAGGAAGGGCAGTGAGGTGGAGCGCGCCGCGCGCGCCTCGGCCGAGGAGCTGGAGTCGGCCATGAACGAGTCCAAGGCCGAGCGCGAGGAGCGGCGGCGCCGGCGGGCGGCCGAGGCCGAGCGCGAGCGGGAGGCGGTGGTCGCCAAGGCCGCCGAGCGCGCCCCCTGCGTCCGCCTCTTCACCGACGGGGCCGCGCGGGGAAATCCCGGACCGGCGGGGGCGGGCGCGGTCATCGTCAGTCCGGCCGGTCACATCATGGCCAAGGTCGGGAAGTTCCTCGGCGAGAGCACGAACAACGTGGCCGAGTACACCGGGCTCCTCATCGGGCTGAAGCGCGCCAAGGCCATGGGCATCAAGGAGCTCGACGTCTTCTCCGACTCGGAGCTTCTGGTGAAGCAGCTCCGGGGCGACTACGCGGTGAAGGCGGAGCACCTCCGGCCGCTCTTCGACGAGGCGAAGGCCCTGCTCGGTGGCTTCGCCGACGTGCACCTGGCTCACATCCCGCGCGAGCAGAACGCGGCCGCCGACGAGATGTCCAACCGGGCCATCGACGAGCGGCTGTGATCCCCGCTGGGCCCGCCCACCTGTACGAAAGTTCCTCGGACGGCGGCCGCCGTGGTAGGGTCCGCATCCACCGGTTGAATGGCCGGGTCTCCACGGCCGTCGAGAGCGCTGAGCCACCTTCCTCCGTCGCCGGGGGGCAGACCGTGACCGTCACCTCGAATGTCGATGCTCTACCCGCGCTGGACGCCCCCTACGCTCTCGGTGAATCCGAGCGCGCGGCTTACGCCCGCGACGGGCACGTGCTCCTGCGCCGCCTCGCCTCGGAGGCGGAGGTGGCCCCTTACCGCGACGCCATCGCCGGCGCGGTGAAGCGACACAGCACCGAGACGCGGCCGATCGCCGAGCGCGACACCTACGGCAAGGCCTTTCTTCAGGTCATGAACCTCTGGCGGCACGACGAGGCCGTGCGGCGCTTCGTCATGGCGAGGTGCTTCGCCCGGGTGGCGGCGGAGCTCATGGGCGTGCGGGGCGTGCGGCTCTACCACGATCAGGCGCTCTACAAGGAGCCGGGGGGCGGGCCCACGCCCTGGCACCAGGACCAGCACTACTGGCCCCTCGAGACCGACCGCACCATCACCATGTGGATGCCGCTGGTCCCGGCCAGCGAGCTCACCGGCACCATGAGCTTCGCCTCCGGCTCCAACGCTTCGGGCTACCTGGGCGACCTCCCCATCTCCGATCGCTCCGACGAGGAGCTGTCGCGCCTGGTGAAGGAGCGCGGCTTCCGGGTGGTCGCAGGCGGTGCCATGGCCGCGGGGGACGCCACCTTCCACTCGGGCTGGACCCTGCACGCCGCGCCCGGAAATCGCTCGGACGCGCCGCGCGAGGTGATGACCATCATCTACTTCGCCGATGGCGTGCGGGTGGCATCCGCCGACAACGCGGGCCGTCAAAACGACCTCAGGAGCTGGCTCCCCGGCCTCGCCCCCGGCGAGCTCGCCGCGAGCGAGCTCAACCCCTTGCTGTACGCCGCGCCGTAGTCGGTCTCACGCAGAACTCCCGCTGTCCGTACCAAGCGTATCGAGGAGGTACATCATGAAGAGGATGCTGGCGCTCGCCGTCGCGGCCGCCTCGCTCGTCGCCTTCGCGCCCCGCGCGCAGGCGAAGGGCCTCAAGGTCGGTCTCTCCCTGCCCACCCAGATGCAGGAGCGGTGGGTGCGCGACAAGCAGACGATGGAAGCCGAGGCCAAGAAGCGGGGCATCGACCTGCGCGTCCAGTTCACCGACAACGACGCCGCCAAGCAGGTCGCGCAGTGCGAGAACCTCATCTCTCAGGGGATCAAGGTGCTCATCCTCGCCCCGCACGACGCCACCAGCGCCTCGGTCATCATCGACAAGGCCGTCAAGGCCGGCGTGAAGGTGATCAGCTACGACCGCCTGGTGATGGATTCGCCGCACGAGTACTACTACCTGTCCTTCGACAACGTGAAGGTCGGCGAGCTGCAGGGCAAGTGGATCACTGACAAGGTGCCGAAGGGCAACTACATCGTCCTCGCCGGCGCCCCCACCGACAACAACGCCAAGCTCTTCCGCGAGGGCGCGATGAAGTACATCCAGCCGCTCGCCGACAAGGGCGACATCAAGATCGTGTTCGATCAGTGGGTGAAGGACTGGCAGCCGGCCGAGGCGCAGAAGCTCTGCGAGCAGGCGCTCACCGCCAGCGGCAACAAGGTCGACGCCGTGCTGGCGCCGAACGACGGCACCGCCGGCGGCTGCATCCAGGCGCTCGCGGCCCAGGGGCTCGCCGGCAAGGTGCCCATCACCGGTCAGGACGCGGAAGTCACCGCCGCCATCCGCATCGAGCAGGGCACGCAGGGCATGACGGTCTTCAAGGACACCCGCCTGCTCGGCAAGAAGGCCATCGAGATGGCCATCGACATGGCCGAGGGCAAGAAGGTCGACACCGAGGGCAAGACCGTGAACAACAACAAGGTCGACGTGCCCTCCGTGCTCCTCGTCCCCTACGCCGTCTCCAAGAGCGACCTCGACGAGAAGCTCATCAAGAGCGGCTACCTCAAGAAGGAGCAGGTCTACAAGAAGTAGCACCAGGGCGGGCGGCGACCGCCGTGTCGCCCGCGGCGGCGCGGGCTCCGGGGTTCGGACTCCGGGGCTCGCGCCTTTTCTCTTTGGAGCAAGAAAGTGAGCCCTGCGCCATGACCCCCCGCGAGCGCGTCCACCGCCGGCTGGCCGGCCAGCCCGTCGACAAGATCCCCAACCTGAACATCCTCATGGCCTTCGCCGCACGCTACCTCGGCAAGGGCCTGGGCGAATTCTGCAAGGACCACCGGGTGCTGGTGGAGGCGAACCTTCGCTGCAACGAGCGGTTCGGGATCGACATGCTGAACACGATGTCCGACCCGTACCGAGAGACCTACGACCTTGGGGCCAAGGTGAGCTTCCGAGAGGACGAGAACCCGCTCTGCGAGGAGCCCCTGGTGAAGAAGCCCGAGGACGTGGCGAAGCTCCGCCACTTCGACCCCCTCTCCTCCACCCGGATCCGCGACCGCCTCCGCGCCATCGAGGCCTACAGGCGCGAGGCGGGCGACCACTACGCGATTCTGGGCTGGGTGGAGGGCCCGCTCGCCGAGGCGGCCGACCTGCGGGGCGTCTCCGAGCTCATGATGGACCTCATCCTCGAGCCCGACCTGGTGCGCGACCTCATGGCCTTCTGCCGCGACGGGGCGATCCGCTGCCTCGCGCCGCAGGTCGAGGCCGGCGCCGACTTCATCGGCATCGGAGACGCGGTGGCCTCGCTGGTACCGCCCGACGTCTACGCCGAGCAGGTGGTGCCGCTCGAGCGCGAGATCGTCGACGCGGCCCACGCGCTCGGCGCCAAGGTGAAGCTCCACATCTGCGGGAACATCAACCACCTGCTCGACCACGTGGGGAAGAGCGGGGCCGACATCATCGACATCGATTGGATGGTGGATATCGCCGCTGCCACGGAGAAGGTGGGCCCTCAATCGGTGGTGAACGGGAACTTCGACCCGGTGGCCATTGCCCTCCAGGGGACGCCGGAAACGGTCCGCGCCGCGGTGCGCTCCTGCGTGGCGCAGGGGAACGACCGGCTCTTCGTGAGCGCGGGGTGCGAGATTCCCCGCGACACACCGCACGCCAACCTCGCCGCGGTGGACGAGGCGCTCCGGGAGCTCGGCGCCCAGCCCGCCTGATCCCCTGGCCGGCGCTCCTTCTGGCCGGAGCCTGGCCTCCGTGCTACACCCCTCCTCGCCGGAGCCGCCCGGGTGGACGCGTCGGCCCGCAGGAACGGGGTCGCCGAGGAAAGTCCGGGCACCACAGGGCAGGGTGCCGGCCAACGGCCGGTCGGGGCGACCCGCAGGAAAGTGCCACAGAGAGGAGACCGCCGAACGCTGCGGAGGTCGAGCCGGCGCCCGAGAGGGCGCCGGGGGGCAGGCGTGGCAAGGGTGAAAGGGTGCGGCAAGAGCGCACCGCGCGACGGGTGACCGCCGCGGCATGGCAAACCCCACCTGGTGCAAGAGCGAATAGGGGGGCCATCGTGCGCACCGTGAGGTGCGGACGAGCGGAAGCGGACGGCGACGCCCGCTTCCGAGTAGGCCGGCCCGGCCGAGCCCCCGGGTACAGCTCGCTAGAGGCGCGCGGCAACGCTCGCCCGAGAGGAATGGCCACCGCCGCGGCCCTCACGGCGCGGCACAGGACCCGGCTTACAGGGCGGCTCCGGCTTTTATCAGTGAAGCTGGGCGGCATGGCTGCCGCTGGCAGCCATGCGGCCAGGGAGGCGGGGAGAGCCTCCCAGAACGGGCGACGAGCGACCGCTCGGTCCCGGGCTACGGCAGCGCCTGGGCCTGGACCGCGAGCGCCTTCTCGATCGCCGCGTGCAGCGCGGGAGACTCGAAGGGCTTCTGCAGGAAGACCACCGAGCTCTCACGGTGCTCGCCGTTCAGGACAAACGCCTCGTCGTGGCCGCTGTTCAGGATCACCGGCGTCCCGGGCCGGACCTCCCAAATGGCTGCCAGCGTCTCCCAGCCGTCCATGCGCGGCATGCTGAGGTCGAGGAGGACGAAGCGCACGTCGGCTGGCCGGTGGCGAAACAGCTCCAGTGCCTCGACCCCGTCCGTCGCGGTGACGACCTCGTAGCCCATGCGATTCAGTATCCGCTTGGAGCACCTGCGGATCATGGGCTCGTCGTCCACCACCAGCGCGAGCCCGTGCCCGAGGTCCAGCTGCGGCGCCGGCCGCTCGGGGCACGGGGCCAGCGGCGGCGCCTGCATCAGCAGCGGAAGGTAGACCCGGAACGTGGTGCCCCGGCACAGCTCGCTCTCCACCGCGACCGTCCCTTCGTGCGCCCGGACCACGCCCAGCGCCACCGGGAGACCGAGTCCACGACCGGCGGACTTCGTCGTGAAGAACGGGTCGAACGCGTTGCGCAGCGTCGCGGCGTCCATCCCGCGGCCCGTGTCGGAGACCTCGAGGCAGGCGTAGGGGTCCGCCTTCGGCGTCCAGTCGGGCGCCGGGAACGCGGAGGGTACGATGCGCGAAGCCGCCTCGGCGCGCACGGCGACGGTGACTTCACCTCCAGTGATGGGCAGGGCCTCCCAGGCATTCGTCACCAGATTGGTGAGCACCTGCCGGAACTGCGCCTCGTTGGCGCGGACCCACAGCCCGTGGGTCGGGAACGCGGTTCGGAGGCGGACGTTCGCCGGCAGGCTCGCGGTCAGTCGAGCGACCACGTCGCCGCACGTGGCGGTAAGCTCGAGCGGATCCCTGGCCTGGGCGCCCTGGCCGAGGTAGGCCAGCATGAGGCCGCTCACCTTGGCGGCCTGGCGCGTGGCCTCCAGCGCGTGGACGATCTCTTTCCGTGCCTCGTGCTCCGGGGCCAGATCATCGAGGGCGAGATCGAGGCTGCCCATGACGGCGGAGAGGGTGTTGTTGAAGTTGTGGGCGATGGCGCCCGCCATGCGGCCGAGGCTCTCCGCCTTCTCTGCCTGGCGCAGCCGCGCCTCCAGCCGCTCCTGCTCCTCCTCCGACCGGGCGCGCTCGAGCACGAGCCCGATCCGGTATGCCATCGCCATGAGCAGGTCGACGTCGGCCCGCAGGAACGGGACCGGCTGACACCTCGCCAGGACGAGGACCCCAAGGACCGCCTGGCTGCCCAGGATCGGCAGCCAGACAGCCGTCTCCACATCGAGCTCCCGGAACTGCCGTTCGACGCGAGCGTCGCTGCGCGCGCTCGGAACGAGCACTGGAGTCCGGGACCGCAGCGCCGCAGCCGCGCAGCCGCCCTCGGCTCCGGAGAACGGCTCGTGGAGCAGGTCTTCCGGCAGCCCGATCGCGCTCACCAGCGAGAGCTCTCCGGGACCGGCCTGCTGAAGGAGCACCACGAGATCCGACGAGAACAGCTCGGAGAGGGTCGAGAGGACGCGGTCGAGCAGGATTGTGAGCTGCGCCGGCTCGCTCAGGATGGTGAAGAGCCGGGTCAGGCGCGACGTGTCGCGGATGGCGGTCCGCAGTTCCTCGAGGGCGGCACGCTCCGCTGGCTGCCGGCTGCCCGCTTCGACCCCGTCCTGTGCCGGTGAGTGCATGACGCGTTGCCGTCGGAGCGCGCCGGCCAAGCCGTCGCGCCGGATGGCCATCGGCTCAGAGGGCCACGGCGGTCAGGGTGGCATTGTGGGTGCCGAGGACTCCCGCCGTGCGCGCGAACTCGCCGCAGCAGTAGAAGCCGAAGGTCGGCACTCGACCGGCCGCGGCCTGCAGGCGGCGCGCCTCCTCCGGTGCGCGCTCGCGCAGGATCATCGCTCGCGCGGCACAGCTGAACGTCAGCAGGACCCCCGCGCCGGGGTGCGCGGCGAGCGCGGTGCCGACGACTTCGTCCGTGACCTGCAGCAGGGAGTCCGCCGAGCCGCTCATGACGTGGACCGCGCTCCCGGTGGGCGGCACGCAGCCCTGGATGGTGAGGGACCCGTTCTCGTTCTTCTTGCGCGCGACCCGGATGACGTGTGTTCCATCGGCCTGCAACAGGCCGAATGGGTGGGTGATGGAGGTGTTCCAGAAGGTGGCCGGCGTCAGCGCTTGCGGCAGGCCGAGCTGGTCCTCGTAGGCGGACGCAGCTGTCCGTCCACCCAGCTCGATGATCTCCGTCTCCTCGGCGCGCGTGACGAGCAGCGGCGCACCGATCGACTCGAAACCGTGCCGCGTGACCACGCGCAGGGGCTGCTCGCTGGCGATCCACAGGACGAGGGCCGCCTTGTGGAGCACGGCCTCGTCGTGGAAGATCGAGGATTGGATGAACTTCTGCTCGTCCCCGGCGGCGCCGCCGACGATCGAGACCTTCGGGCCGGTGATGCGATAGACCCCCTGGACGAATTGCTGCAGGTCCCCGAGCATCGAGTCCGTCAGCAGGAAGGCAGCCGCGTGAGGGCTGCTTCCCGCGCGCGCCCGGCTCTCCCGCGCCAAGCTCTGGCCCGCCAGGTCGAGGTCGCCACTCAGCTCTGCGGCCGACGCCACGCCGAAACGGTAGGGTCCAGCAGTCATGGCGAGGACGCCGACGCCACCGCCGAATCCCAGGTAGTCGCCCTTCACGATCTCGCCCGAACCCGTCGATCCGACAAGGAGCGCGCTCCCGGTCACCGAGCGGATCCCGCGGAGCAGGGCGGGGAGGTCGTACCGCGGGGTGGCGAACACCATGACGAGCGCCGGGGGCACCCCTTCGAGTGGGCGGACGGCGTCTGCGGCCGCGCTCCTGCCCGCCTCGAAGGCATCCTTTGCTCCGCTGACGCCAGTGGCTGCACGCACACCCTTGCTGGGTAGATCGTCCATGCGCTGGTGAGGATGCACAGCTTGTGCCGTGCCAGGAGCACGCCGCGCCGCCCGGATTGCCGAATTATCACGGCGCCGTGCCTCGGATTGGCCATCGCTGAAGGGTTGAGTTGGGGGGGTGTGTTCGACCCCACGGGTCCAACGCGCTGCGCCATGGCCCAGCTACCCACGCTGCGGCTGCGCCCCGGGGTACTCACGCAAGAGTAGCGGAACCGCGCGCACCCCAGGAGCGTCGGTGTGGCCGGCTCGTCCACCGGCTCGCCGCCGTCGAGGCCTCGCTTCTCAGGGTGCCTTCATCGTCGCGCAGGGGTCCTCCCGCTCGGCGCGCGGCGTGAACACCACGAAGTCGAACGGCAGGGGCTCGCCGGCGAGAAGCTCCTCCGCCCCGGCGTCCACCTCGAGGAAGGCGACGGTGCGGACCCGCGGAGCCGGCGTGGCCAGGGCGAGGTAGACGGGGACGCCACGGTCTGCGCGGACATGACCCGCCCCGGCCACCAGCACCGCCCCATCGCCGCCGGTGCGCGCGAGGAGTCGCGCCGAAAGGGTGGCATCGCGGGCGCGTTGCATCGCCACGAAGCCATCCAGCATCCGCTCCGGCAGCTTTCCGCAGTGCGAGTCCAGCATCTCCTGGCGCAGCTCTCGCGCGGCAGCCTCCGGCAGCGGCCCGGCTCGCTCGAGGAGCGCCCGGGCCGGCGGACCGAGGGCGTCCGGCCCGCGGCGCATGACCTCGCGCGCCTTGGCGCGTGAAAGGTTGGCGGCCACGATTGGAAGGCCCCCGTCGAGCGCCGCCGCGAAGACCGGCCGGTACAGCGCGAAGTCGGGCCAGCCGCTCTCGACCCAGCGCACGGCTGCGGCGAGAGCCTCCGGGCTTCCGGGATCGTGCGCTCGCGCCGCGTCGATGCCAGGCTGCTGCTCAGGGTCGAGCATCTCGAAAGCCACCGTCGGCCGGCGCCCGGCTGCCATGAGGCCGCGCAGAAACCGGGCCTCCAGTCGGTGATGGTCGGCGTTGTCGTGCGTCTCCCCGAAGAGGACGATGTCGGCCTCGCGCAAGGTTTCGAACAGCGCCGCCTCGTGAACGAAGCGACGGCCTGCGACCTCCCAGATCTCACCCACCAGCCGATGGTCCCGGCCGAGCGGGCTCACCCAGGGGAAGCCCAGCGGCTCGGCCCCGTCAGCCGCAGCGCGAATCCGCCCCCCGGCCCAGGTGACGAGCGCGAAGGCAAAGAGCAGCGGCAGCCTGAGGTCGCGCACCGCTCGCACCGCCTCAGGCTCGGAAACCGCGCAGGGGACGAGCGTCATGATCTCTGCCCAGGATCACAGCCACCCGCCTCCCGGCCCTTATCAGAACAGCTCACCCGCGGGGAGCCGAGGGCAGACCCGGTGCCGCGGTGTGCCCAGCGATTCCAGCGGCGGGTTCAGGAGATGGAGGAACCGACTGTCGACTTCACGTCGCTCGCGGTCGACTTCACCTCGTCGATGTCGATGCGACGCTCGAGGTCGTCCACCATCTCGTTCTTGCGCTCGCGGAGCGCGCTCCCGAGTCGCTGGCGCGTCTCGGCGCCGGGCTTGGGCGCGAAGAGCAGCCCGAGGCCCGCTCCCACCAGCAGTCCCACGGCGAAGAGGCTGGCGCCGGTGAACACGTCACTCGTCGGGGTGTAGTCGTCGAGCCCGAGCCTGTGGAGCACGTCGGACTTCTTCACCTTGCGCAGCTGCCGCCACCGATCGTCGGCCCTGTCAGCGAGGTCTTCCCAGTTCACCTTCATGTTTTCCTCCCAAGGGTCTCTTCGCATGGGTGTGTGATGTCATCCCGGCGCAAAGCGCGCCATGAAGCGGGTCGGGAGACCCACCAGGGCCTCCGCACCGGAATGAAAGGTGTGCACGCCTCGCCCGCCGGGAAAGCGCGCCGCGTCACGCCCGGACAGAGTGCTCGGGCTCAGCTCGACCCCGTCGGGCTCCAGCGGACCGCCAAGACCTCCAGCCGGAGGCGGCCGGCCGGCCGCTCGACCACCACCTGGTCGCCCTCCCCCTTGCCGAGCAGGGCGCGACCTACGGGCGACAAGACGCTCACCCACCCGCGAGGGACGTCGGTCTCGTCCGGCCCCACCAGCCGGTAGGTGCGGCGCGTGTCCTCCTCGTCCTCCACCTCGACCCACGCTCCGAAGAAGGCGCGCCCGCTGGGGTGCGGTACCTGCGGCACCACCGTGAGCTCGTCCATCCGCTCGGAGAGGAAGCGCAGGCGGCGGTCGAGCTCGCGCAGCTTCTTCTTGCCGTACACGTACTCGGCGTTTTCGCTGCGGTCGCCGAGCGCGGCCGCGGCCTCCACCTCGGCCACGACGCGTGGCCGCTCCTCGGTCCAGATGCGCGCGTGCTCGGTCGAGAGGCGCGCGAAGCCCTCCGGGGTGATGTGGCGCGGATCGCGGGGCGGGCGCGGAGGCTTCGTCGCTCGAGACATGGCCGCCGGATGGTAACCTCTCCCGCAGCGATGAAGATCACCGACATCATGCGGTTCGCGCGCGAGCGCGGCGAGCCCGTCTTCTCCTTCGAGTTCTTCCCACCGAAGACGGAGGAGGGCGTGCGGACGCTCATGGAGACGGTGGAGCGGCTCCGGCCGCTGGCGCCGGCCTTCGTCTCGGTGACCTACGGCGCGGGCGGCTCCACCCGGCAGCGCACCGTGGAGCTCGTGACGCGTCTGAAGCGCGAGCTGGAGGTGGAGGCGGTGGCACACCTCACCTGCGTCGGCGCCTCGCGCCAGGAGCTCGCCGCCGTGCTCGACGAGCTCTCGGAGGCCGGTGTGCACAACGTGCTCGCCCTGCGCGGCGACCCGCCCAGGGGCCAGGCGTCCTTCGAGGCGCACCCCGAGGGCTTCCGCTACGCCAGCGAGCTGGTGGCCTTCATCCGCAGCGAGGCGCGCTGGCGCTTCTGCGTCGGGGCCGCCGCCTACCCGGAGGGCCACCCCGAGACGCGCGACCTTGGACGCGAGCTCTCGCACCTGCAGGCCAAGGTGCGGGCGGGCACCGACTTCCTCGTGACGCAGCTCTTCTTCGACGACGCACACTACTTCCGCTTCGCCGACCTCGCCCGCGCGGCCGGGATCGCGATTCCCATCATCCCGGGGATCATGCCTTTCACCAGCGTGGATCAGGTGGAGCGCTTCACCGCCACCTGCGGGGCCGTCATCCCGCCCTCCCTGCAGGCGGCCATGGAGGTGCGCCGGGCAGACTCCGATGGCGCCCTGCAGCTCGGCGTCGCCTACGCCACGCTGCAGTGCTCGGACCTCCTGCGGCGGGGCGCGCCGGGCATTCACTTCTACACGCTCAACCGCTCGCCCTCGACGCGCGCCATCCTGGCGGCGCTCCGGGCGAGCGAGCCCTGGCGCTGACGCGGCACGTGGGCGCGAAACGCTCCTCGGACGGCCAGATGTACCCTGGAGCGCGCCGGGCTGGTCAGCTCGTCAGGAGCCCGTGCAGGAGGTCGGCCCGGTCGACGATGCCGGCGAGCTTCCCTGCGGCGTCGGTCACCGCCAGCACCTTGTGGTTTCCCTTGATCGCCAGCGCGATGGCGTCGGAGACCCGCGTGTCCTCGCTGGCCACGGCCACGTGGCGCGACATGAGCTCGGCGGCGGTGCGGGCGCGGGCGTGCTGGGCGGCGGCCGGGTCGGCCTCGAGCTGAGCGAACGGGAGCCGGTTCATGAGCGAGCGCAGGGCGCTGGGGCGGAGCGACGGCGTCACCCGATCGAGCAGCTCCGCGTCGGTGATGAGCCCGAGGACGCGTCCCCCGGCGTCGACCACCAGCGCGCGGTTGAGGCGGGTCGCCACCACGGCGCGGAAGAGCTCCGGGAGGCCGGTCTCCGGGTGAACGATGGGCACGTCGCGGCGCATCACCCGCGAGAGGGGCACGTCGCCCGAGAGCCCGAGCGCGTGCGACTCGTCCGGCTTGCCGATCCCGCCGCCGGAGGCGGTGCGCAGGAGGTCGAGCCGGCTCACCATCCCCACCAGCGCGCCGCCGTCGTCGATGACCGGCAGCCGCTTCAAGTGTCGCCGGCTCATCACGCTCGCCACGTCGGGGAGCGGCGTGCGCAGGTGGACCGTCGCCGGCGAGTGGGTCATGACGTCGCCCGCGAGCAGGTCGGACTGCGAGAGGCGGTCGAGGAGCTCGCGCAGCTCGGGCGTGTCGAGGCTCTTCAGGAGGTCGAGCCGGGCCCCCAGGCCGCCGCGGTTCACGAGAATCGCTGTTGGTGATGATCCCGATGGGAGCGCCGTCCGCGACCACCGGCACGGCGCGGTAGAGCTTGCCGAACATGGCCTCGACCACCTGGCGCACCGGCGTCTCGCGGGAGACGCTCATCACGTCGCGCGACATCACGTCGGCGGCGGTGCTGGTACGCGGGAGGTCGCGGACCAGCGGGGCGTGGTGCACCACCTCCGTGTCGTCCGCGGTGACGAGGCCGCGGGGGATGAGCTCGCGCAGCGCCGGGAGGAGCCGCTCCACCACCTCGGGGCGCTCGATCCACTCCACCACCACCGGCAGGCGCCGCGCACCCTCGAGGATGCCCGCCGTGTGGATCTCGCCGGCCGCTCCGAACCCCCCCAGGCCGCGAAAGAGGGTGGCCCCGTCGACGTGCTCGCGGCGAAGGAAGTCGAGCAGGGCCTCGGGGGCAGGGCTCCGCCCGATGCGGTCGTCCTCGTGGACGTAGATGCGAACGCGCTTCGCCTTGCCGACGAGGTTCATGCCACCATGGTAGCCCCTTGCCTCCGGGCCACGGTCGGGAAAAGCGACGCCCGCCCGGCAGGGGCGGGCGTCTACCGCGTCGGGGCGATGCCGGGGGCCTTCCGGCGGGCGCCCGCTCCGACGGCCCTACAGGTGGACCGCGGCCTCCACGAACGCCGCGCTCTCCTCGGCGCCGACCACGTTGTTGTGGTCGTTGCCGAACTTGTTCAACCAATACTGCCAGCCGGCGCCTACCTGCCAGCCCTTGGAGCCCCAGAGGGTGCCGACGTCGACCATCACCTTGGGGTGAAACAGGAGCTCGGTCTTGGTGTCGTTTCCGAACCCGTCCTTGCCCTTGGGGAGGTTCACGCTGCCGAACCCCTCGAAGTTGACCGGCCCGTAGACCGGGATGGCCCAGGCGGTGGCCGCGGTCATGGTGACGTCGAACTCCACCAGCTTTCCCACGATGCCGTTGGTGTTCCACTCCTTGTTGGCGAGGAGGTCGAGGTTCAGGAAGCCGGGCACCTCGAGCGCGATGGTGAGGCCGCCGATGGGCATGATCTTCCGCCCGGCGAAGGCGGTGTTCTTGGTGTTGGCGTCGACGCCCAACGTGATGCCGAGGTCGCGGACGGGCCCGAAGGCGAGCAATCTGCCCGAGATCTTCCCGAAGCTCAGGGTGTGCCGGTAGATGGCGTAGAGCTCGGCGGCGCCGGCGGAAGGGGTGTTCCTCACCGGGTCGGCGGTGTTGGAGTAGAGCAGGCTCGCGTTGAGGAAGTTCGTCCCGTACTTATAACCGCTGGCGTGGGTGAAGGTGAGGACGTGCTTCGCCACGTTCTTCGCGATGCCCGGCTCGGCGAAGGCGGTGCCGAACCAGTAGTGGAAGGAGTCGTCGCTCCACTGGGCGGCCCGCGCCGAAAGGGGCGAGGCGAGGAGGGCGAGGAGGGAGAAAAGGGTCACGCTGCGCTTCGACAAGGTGTGCTCCAGGGTTCGAGGGGACCGGCGGACCCCACCCGCTCTCCACCGGCGACGGTACCCAGACAGGAGCAAGGAGGAGGCCAGAAAGCCACCAGTATGACCCCGCTCCAACCCTCCCGGATGCCGTCGCGCTCCTGTAGCACAGCGGTCGGGCGTAGGGGGGAATGCTCGCTTCGCGGGCGCGATCTGCCCGGTTCTCGGGCGTCTCATGGGGGTTTCCGCGCTGCGGACGCGCGGGCCAGGCGCCCGGCACAGAACACGAGGCGGTAGCGATCAGGCCCCGGAGGCGAGGCCGCCGGAGCACTCCAGGGCGGCGCCGACCCAGGTGGCCGGACCCGCCACGCGCACCGCCTCCTCGTAGCGCCGCAGGACGTGCAGCCAGTGCAGATCGACCGGCCCCGCGGCCTCTCCGCGCGCGGTCGCGGCTGGACGGGCCGGGTCGAGCACGAGGTCGAACCCCTCGCCGCCGAAGCGCACCTCGTCGCCCTGGCGCTGCATGCGAAAGCGCCTTCCTTCGAAGCGCGCGTGCAGGACCGGCGAAGCATGCGGGACGGGCTCGAACGCCATCCCGTCGAGCTCCGGCTGATCCTCGAAGGAATCGAGGCCGGCGAAGAAGCGCGCCTTCACCACGTAGGGTCCGCCCTCCTCCGGACACATGACGTCGCAGTGGCCGCAGGCGTTGCAGGCGTCGGCGAGGTTGGTGATCTGCCGAGGCTTCACCACCACCACCTCGCCCGACCGCTCGAGCGCGAAGCCGGTGCCGGCCGGCACCAGCCGCTCCACGGGGACGATCCCCGCCTTCACCGGCAGGCTGAAGTTGGCATCGTTGGGGCACACCGGGATGCACTTGTCGCAGGTGAGGCAGTCGAAGAGGGCGAGGCGCGTCCCCACCTTCCTCGGCGCGGTGGCGTTTCTCGGCGCCGCGTAGCGGGGATCGGTGAGCGCGCGCGCGGCGTAGGTCTCGGTGTTGGCCACCCGCGCGGCGGAAAGCCACCGCTCGAAGGCGTCGCCCGCCGCCTCGCGCAGGTCACCGCCCCGCGCGAGCGCTCCGCGGCAGCGCGCCTCGAGCTCGGGAGGGAGCTTCAGGTCGCGCAGCGTCCGCTCGGCGTGGCCGAAGGCGAGGAGGGTGAAGGTGTCGAGCTCGGCGGCGCCCACCGCCGCCATCCGGGCGCGGAGCTCCGGCAGGTAGCGCGCGGCGCGCCCGTAGCCCCCGGCGCGCAGCAGGTCGGTGCACACGGTGATGGGCCTGAGCCCCAGGGCCACGGTGTCGGCGAAGTTCCCGGCATCGGTGCCTCCCGAGAAGGAGAGCGGGACAGCGTCGCCGAAGGCGCGGCGGAAGCGGCGGGCGAGCGCCACCGCCAGCACGTGGAGCGGCGGACCGGAGAGGTAGGCGAGCTGCTCCGCTTCCGGGAGGAAGCCCTGGCGGTTCTCCACCACCATGGTGTTCGTGAGCTTCACCCCGAAGCCGAGGCCGAGCGAGCGCGCGCGCTCCGAGAGGCGCGCGACGAAGCCCTCCGCCTGCTCCCAGCGCGTGTCGCCCTCGAAGGCCGAGGCGGGCGGCACGAGCGAGCCGTAGCCGAGCTGGTCGCGCAGGATGGACTCGCCCTCCTCCCGGCCGAGCAGCGTGGGGTTGAGCTTCACCACCACGTGCAGGCCCCGCACCTCCATGAGGTGGAGCGCGATGCGCTCGATCTCGTCGGGCGGGCAGCCGTGGAAGGTGGAGAGGGTGAGCGACTCGCTGATGCGCGAGGGGAAGGGCAGGTCGCGGTAGCGCGCCCAGGTCGCGGGGATCTCCTGCCGCAGCCGGTCGACGGTGGACCGGGCGTCGCGCATGCCGTCGAGGAAGGCGCCCACCCGCGCGCTGCGGATGCCGGCGAGGTCGTAGCCCACGCTCATGTCGAAGACGGTGTCGTGGAGCCCCCGCGACACACCGGCCGCCTTCATGAGCTCCACCAGCATGGCCGACTTCACGTACTCCTCGAGCGACTCCTCGAGCGCGAGCTCCTGCGACCACTCCACGTTGAGCCCCACCGTGCGGGCGTCGATGCAGGGGCGCGGGATGTCGAGGTCGTCCCTCACCTGGACCGTCTTCAGCTCGATGAACCGGCCGCCCACCAGCCATGAGAGCGCGACGTTCTGGGCGAGCTGGGTGTGCGGGCCGGCCGCGGGCCCGAAGGGCGTGGCGATGGAGAGGCCGTGCACGTGGCGCGCGACGGAGCGCGCGGGATCGAGCTCGGCGAGCTTCGAGCGGGGCAGATTCGAGCACGGCGCCGCCGCCCTCCAGGTCGCGGAGCAGGCGGGTGACGAGCACGCCGAAGGGGAGGGGCACGAGCTTGGCCATGGAGGGGAGGCCTAACCAGCCGCGCGTGCCCCCGCCCGGGCGGCGGAGCCACGCGGGCGGTTCGGTCCTCCCCGGGCTATGGACAATTTTTGTTTCTTTCGAACCAATTTTGATCTGCTAGGTTCCCGCCTTCTCCTGGATTGGAGCCCCCTCGTGATCGACTTCGAGTACCGCTGCACGAGCTGCCAGCGCACCTACGCCCGCGATTCGGTGCGCTACCTCTGCCCGGTGTGCGGCGAGGGCTACAGGCCCGGCGTACCACTGCCGGGCGTGCTGGAGGCGGTGCTCGACGACGCCGCCCTGCGCGCCTCCTTCGACCGGGCCCACCCGGACCTCGACCTCTTCTGCACGGTGGAGCGCGAGTTCCATCCTCCCCTTCCGGTGGGCGGCACGCCGCTCGCGAGGGTCGACCGGCTCGGAAGCGAGCTCGGCCTCGAGCGCCTGTGGGTGAAGAACGATGGCCTCAACCCGAGCGGCAGCTTGAAGGACCGCGCCTCCTTCCTGGTGGTGGCCGAGGCGCGGCGGGTGGGCGAGCGGCGCGTGGTGGCGGCCTCCACGGGCAACGCCGCCTCGGCGCTGGCGGCGGTGTGCGCCAGCACCGACCGGGAAGCGCTCATCTTCGTGCCCTCCACCGCCCCGCGCGCCAAGCTGGTGCAGATGCTCGTCTGCGGTGCCACCGTGGTGCCGGTCCTCGGCACCTACGACGACGCCTTCCACCTCTCGCTCGAGTTCACCGAGCGGCGAGGGGGACTGAACCGCAACACCGCCTACCACCCGCTCACCATCGAGGGGAAGAAGACGGTGGGCCTGGAGATCTGGGTCCAGCTCGGGCTCACGGTCCCGGACGCCATCGTCGTCTCCGCGGGCGACGGGGTCATCCTGGCCGGGGTGCACAAGGCGTTCGTCGACCTCCAGCGCGCCGGGCTCGTCGAGCGGCTTCCCCGGCTGGTGTGCGTGCAGGCCGAGAGCTCCGACGCCATCCACCGGTACGTCGAGACCGGGCATTACCAGGATGCCGCGCACCCCACCACCCGAGCCGACTCCATCTCGGTCACCTGCCCCAGCAACGCGCACTGGGCGCGCAGGGCCATCCTGGAGACGCACGGACTCTCGCTCCTCGTGAGCGACGGCGAGATCCTGGAGGCGCAGGCGAGGCTCGCGCGCTCGGCTGGCCTCTTCGTGGAGCCGGCTGCGGCGGCGGCGGTGGCGGGCCTCGCGAAGCTTCAGGCCTCGGAAGGCCGCCTCGCGGCGACGGACCGGGTGGTGATCCTCGCCACCGGCCACGGCCTCAAGGACGTGGATGCTCCGCTCTCCCGCATCGCCATCCCGCCGGCCATCGAGCCCACGCTGGAGGCGGTGAAGGTCTGACGGCGCTGGCCCCTTCAGCCTACGGCCCCCTCGTACACCGGCCCGAATGGCCGGCGCGGCAGGTAGCAGCCGGTGCCGGGCTCGGCGCGGAGGTCGCCGTCGCGGTAGACGTGCCGCCCTCGCGAGACGGTGTGCACCACCACGCCCTTGAGCTCGCGCCCCTCCCACACCGAGAAGTCGGTACGCTGGTGCTGCGTGCGCGCCGACAGCGTCCTCGTCTTCTCCGGGTCGAGCACGGCGAGGTCGGCGTCGGCGCCCACGGCGAGCGAGCCCTTCCGCGGCCACAGGTTGAAGGCGCGTGCGGCGTTGGTGGAGGTGAGCGCCACGAAGCGCTCGGGGGAGAGCCTTCCGCCGTTCACCCCCAGGTGCCAGAGGGCGTTCAGCCGGTCCTCCACGCCGCCGCAGCCGTTGGGGATGGCGGTGAAGCGCTCCTGCCCGAGCCGCTTCTGCTCGCGGGTGAAGCAGCAGTGGTCGGTGCCGGTGGTGCTGAGGGCGCCCTCCGCGAGCGCGCGCCAGAGCGCCGCCTGGTGCTCGGGGGGACGGTAAGGCGGGCTCATCACGTGGCCCGCGGCGAAGTCGAAGTCGGGGCTCTCGTAGACGGAGGCGTCGATGGCGAGGAAGTTGGGCAGGGTCTCGCCGACGATGCGCGCCCCCCGCCGCCGCGCCTCGCCGATGAAGCCGGCCGCGCGCGCCTCGGACACGTGCACCACGTAGAGGGGCACGTCGACCCCCTCGGCCAGGGTGATGGCGCGGAAGGTGGCCTCGGCCTCGCAGGAAGGGGGGCGCGAGAGCGCGTGGCCGCGGGGGCCGGTCACGCCCTCCGAGAGGAGCTTCGCCTGGAGGTGGGCGATGAGGTCGCCGTTCTCGGCGTGGATCTGTGGCAGGGCGCCGAGCTCGCGGCAACGCAGGAAGCCCCGGATGATGTCGTCGTCGGGCAGCATGAGGCCGCCCTTGTAGGCGGTGAAGAACTTGAAGCTGGTGAGGCCGTGGTCCCGGACGAGCGGCGCCATCTCGGACGAGAAGCGCTCCCCCCACCAGGAGACCGTCATGTGGAGCGCGTAGTCGGCCGAGGCGCGGGAGGCCCAGCCTTGCCAGCGCGCCAGCGCCTCGAGCGGCGGCTCCCCGCGCTCGGGGCCCACGAAGTCGATGAGGGTGGTGGTCCCGCCCGCCAGCGCCGCGGCGCTGCCGGAGGCGAAGTCGTCGGCGGCCACCGTGCCCATCATCGGAAGCTGCATGTGCGTGTGCGGATCGACGCCGCCTGGCAGGACGAAGCAGCCGCCGGCGTCGATCAGCTCGGCGCCGGCCGGCGCGGCGAGCTCCTCGCCCACCTCGGCGATGCGCCCTTCGCGGCACAGCACGTCGGCGCGCCGACGACCCTCCGCGGTCACGATCGTCCCGCCGCGCACCAGGAGCTCGCTCATCCAGGCCATGTTGGCGCGACCAGGGCCGCTGCGCCACGGCTTTCGCCGGCGAAGGGGGCAAGCTTGGCGGGAAGGAGCGCGCCCGCCCGGCCGCCGGTTCACCGCACTCGGGTCCGGATGCTAGGTTGGCCCGATGGAGGCGATGACGGCGGCAACGGGCTCGGGCCTCGTGCCGGGCGTGGTGCGGTTGGTGCTGGATGGCGAGGTGCGCGAGCTCCCGGGCGTGGACCCCTGCTCCACCGTGCTCTCCTGGCTGCGCGGTGCGGAGCACCGCTGCGGCACCAAGGAAGGGTGCGCCGAGGGCGACTGCGGCGCCTGCACGGTGGTGCTGGGCGAGCCGGATGGCGCGGGCGGGGTGAAGCTCCTCCCGGTGAACTCCTGCATCCTCCTCGTAGGCGCCCTCGACGGTAGGGCCCTGTTCACGGTGGAGAGCCTGAAGGAGCCCGGCGGCGCCCTGCACCCGGTGCAGGAGGCGCTCGTCGAGTGCCACGGCTCGCAGTGCGGCTTCTGCACCCCCGGCTTCGTCATGGTGCTGTGGGCGCTCTACGAGAGCGAGGGCGAGCCCACCCGCGCCCGCATCGACGAGGCGCTGCAGGGGAACCTCTGCCGCTGCACCGGCTACCGGCCCATCGCCGACGCCGCCCAGCGAGCGCACCGCATCCGGGAGCGGGCGCCCGGCGCTCGCGAGGCGCTGGCTGCGCAGCTGGAGGGGCTCCGGCGCGACCAGGGCGTCACGTTCGCCGGGGGTGGCCACCGGTTCCACGCGCCGCGCGCCCTGGACGAGGCGGCCGGTCTCCTCGCAGGCGAGCCCGGCGCCCGCCCGCTGGGGGGGGGGACCGACCTCGGCCTGTGGGTGACGAAGCTCCACCGGCCGCTCGGCCCGGTGGTGCACCTCGCCCAGGTGGAGGCGCTTCGCCGGGTGGAGCGCACGGCGACCCACCTCGAGCTGGGAGGCGCGGTCACCTACGCCGAGGCGCTCTCGCCGCTCGCCGCGCTGCACCCGGCGCTGGGCGACCTCGTGCGCCGGATCGGCTCACCGCAGGTGAGGAACCTCGCCACCGTGGCCGGAAACCTGGCCACCGCCTCGCCGGTGGGCGACGGCGCCCCGGCGCTCTTGGCGCTGGGCGCGAGCCTCGTCCTCGCCAGCGGGGGGGGGCGGCGCGAGGTGCCGCTCGAGGCCTTCTTCCTCGGCTATCGCAGCTCCGCGCTCCGCGAAGGGGAGCTCCTGGAGCGCATCCGCGTGCCGCTCCTCGTGCCCGGGACGCTCTTCCGCGTCTACAAGGTGGCGAAGCGGCGCGATCAGGACATCGCCTCGGTGTGCGGGGCCTTCGCGCTCACCCTCGACGAGGGCGGGCGCGTGGCGGCCGCGCGCGTGGCCTTTGGCGGCATGGCCGCGGTGCCGGCGCGCGCCCGCGGCTGCGAGGCGGCGCTCCTCGGCGAGCTGTGGGGCGAGAGCGCCGTGGAGGGGGCGCTCGCCGCGCTCGACGCCGACTTCAATCCGCTCTCCGACGCGCGGGCCGGGGCGGACTACCGGCGGTTGGTGGCGCGAAACCTGCTCCGCAAGTCGCTCCTCGAGACCGCCCCTCGGAACGCGGAGGTGGAAGCGTGAGCCCGACCCCCCTGCATCAGGCGGTGCCCCACGACAGCGCCGTGCAGCACGTGACGGGCGAGGCGCGCTACGTCGACGACCTCCCCGAGCCGGCCGGGCTGCTCCACGCCGCCCTGCACCTCTCCGCTCGCGCCCACGCCCGCATCCTGGCGATCGACACCGCCCCCGTCGCGCGAGCGCCGGGGGTGCGTGCGGTCCTCACGGCGAAGGACCTCGCCCATGGCAACGACGTGGGTGCCGTCTTCCCGGGCGACCCCATCCTCGCCGACGGCGAGGTCACCTATCACGGACAGTCGATCCTGGCGGTGGCCGCCGAGACCCTGGAGGGGGCGCGCGCGGCGGCCAGGCTGGCCGAGGTGAGCTACGAGGAGCTCCCGGCCGTCCTCACCGTGGAGGAGGCGCTCGCTGCCGGCTCCTTCGTCCTCCCCAGCGGGCAGATGAAGCGGGGAGACGCGGCCGCGGCCCTCTCCCGCGCCCCGCTCCGGATGCGCGGGCGGCTGGCCATCGGCGGGCAGGAGCACTTCTACCTGGAGGGGCAGGTGGCCCTCGCCATCCCTGGCGACGACGGCGGGATGCACGTGGTGAGCTCCACCCAGGGTCCCACCGAGGTGCAGCACCTGGTGGCGAGGGCGCTCGGTCTCCCCGAGGCGGCGGTGGTGGTGGAGACGCGGCGCATGGGCGGCGGCTTCGGGGGCAAGGAGACGCAGGCGGCGCTGCCGGCCTGCGTGGCGGCCCTCCTCGCGGCGAGGACGGGGCGGCCGGTGAAGCTGCGGCTCGACCGCGACGACGACATGCGGCTCACCGGCAAGCGGCACGACTTCGTGGCCGAGTGGGAGGTGGGCTTCGACGCCGCCGGCGTGGTGCAGGCGCTCGACCTCGTGCTCTCGGCGCGTTGCGGGATCTCGCCCGACCTCTCGGGCGCGGTGAACGACCGCGCCATGCTGCACGCGGACAACGCCTACTTCCTGCCGAACGTCACCGTCACCTCGCACCGGTGCCGCACGAACACCGCCTCCAACACCGCCTTCCGCGGCTTCGGCGGTCCGCAGGGCATGATGGCCATCGAGGCGGTGATGGACGAGGTGGCCCGCCACCTGGGGCGCGACCCGCTGGAGGTGCGCCAGAGGAACCTCTACGGTGGCCCGGGGCGCGACACCACCCCCTATGGGATGGAGGTGGAGTCGGGGCTCCCCGCGCTCGTCGACGAGCTCGCCGGGAGCGCCGGATACGACGTGCGGCGCGCGGAGGTGGACCGCTTCAACGCGAGGAGCCCCTGGGCTGAAGCGGGGACTCGCGCTCACGCCGGTGAAGTTCGGGATCTCCTTCACCGCCACCGCCATGAACCAGGCCGGCGCGCTCCTCCACGTCTACACCGACGGCAGCGCGCTCCTCTCCCACGGCGGAACCGAGATGGGCCAGGGACTCTACGTGAAGGTCGGCCAGGTGGTGGCCGACGCGCTCGGGCTCCCGCTCGAGAAGGTGCGGCTCGCCTCCACGCGCACCGACAAGGTGCCGAACACCTCGCCCACCGCCGCCTCCTCGGGGCGCGACCTCAACGGCGCGGCCGCCCGCGCTGCCGCCGAGACGCTGCGCGAGCGTCTGGCCGGGGTCGCCGCCGACCTCCTCGGCGGCAAGCCGGACGAGGTGGTCTTCGCCGGAGGCGAGGTGCGAAGCGGAGGCAAGACGCTCCCCTTCGCGGAGGTGGCGCGGGCCGCCCACGGCGCCCGGGTCTCGCTCTCCGCCACCGGCTACTACCGGACGCCCAGGATTCACTGGGACGGCGTCGCCTACCAGGGCCGCCCGTTCTTCTACTTCGCATGCGGCGCGGCCGTGTCCGAGGTGGAGGTGGACGCGCTCACCGGCGAGTACCGGCTGCGGCGCGTGGACCTCCTCCACGACGTGGGGCGCTCGCTCAACCCGGCCGTCGACCGCGGCCAGGTCGAGGGCGGCTTCGTGCAGGGCATGGGGTGGCTCACCAGCGAGGAGCTGTGGTGGGACGCGAAGGGGCGCCTCGGCACGCACGCGCCCTCCACGTACAAGATCCCCACCTGCTCCGACGTCCCGCACGACTTCCGGGTGACCCTGCTCGAGCGGCCCAACGCCGAGCCCACGGTGCACCGCTCCAAGGCAGTGGGCGAGCCGCCGCTCATGCTGGCCCTCTCGGTGTTCCACGCCCTGCGCGACGCGGTGGCGGCGGCGGGGGGGCCGCGCGCCATCCCCCGGCTCGACGCGCCCGCCACGCCCGAGCGCGTGCTGCTCGCCATGGAGGCCCTGCGGGCCGAGCCGCGCGAGAGCGCCCCCGCGCCGGCCGCGGGAGAGCGCGCGCTCGAGGGCGTCGCCACGTGAGCTCGTGGATTTCGGCCCTGGCCGAGGTCGAGGCCGGCGGCGAGCCTGCGGTGCTCGTCACGGTGCTCTCCGCCGAAGGCTCCACCCCCCGCGAAGCGGGCGTGAAGATGGTGGTGACCCTGGAAGGGCAGCGCGGCACCATCGGAGGGGGGCACCTCGAGCTCACGGCGCTCACCGAGGCGCGCGCGCTGCTCGAGGCTCACGGGGAGGGCGCGGTGGCGCGGCCCGTCCTGCGCGACTACCCGCTCGGCCCGAGCCTGGGGCAGTGTTGCGGCGGCCGGGTCTCGCTCCTCCTCGAGGTGGTGGCGAGGCCCTCCTGGCGCGTGGCCCTCTTCGGCGCCGGGCACGTCGGGAGCGCGCTCGTGCGCCTCCTCGAGGGGCTCCCCTGCGCCGTCGACTGGATCGACTCGCGCGAGGAGGCGCGGCCGGCCGAGCTTGGTGCGAGGGTGCGCTTCAAGGTGGTGGACCCCCCCGCCGAGGCGGTGGCCGGGCTCCCCCCCGGCAGCGACGTGGTGGTGATGACCCACAGTCACGACCTCGACCAGGCGGTGGTGGAGGCGGCGCTTCGCCGGCCGGAGCTCGGCTTCGTGGGGCTCATCGGCTCGCGCACCAAGCGCGCCCGCTTCGAGGCGCGGCTCGGGGCGCGCGGGCTCCCTCCGGAGGTGCTGGCGCGGCTCACCTGCCCGGTGGGCCTCCCAGGGGTCGGAGGGAAGAATCCGTCGGAGATCGCCATCGCGGTGGCGGCTCAGCTCCTGCAACGCCGGGGCAGCGAGGCGACAGAATGAGCGGAGAGAGGTGGATGCGCCGGGCCATCGCCCTCTCGCGCGAGGGCATGGAGCGAAACGAGGGTGGCCCGTTCGGCGCGGTGATCGTGCACGGCGACGAGGTGGTGGGGGAGGGGAACAACCAGGTGGTGCGGGGCCTCGATCCCACCGCCCACGCCGAGGTGGTGGCCATCCGCGCCGCCTGCGCGCACCTGGGGCGCTTCGACCTGCGCGGCTGCGTCCTCTACACGAGCTGCGAGCCCTGCCCCATGTGCCTCGCCGCCGTCTACTGGGCGCGGCTCGATCGGCTCTTCTACGCCAACGACCGCGGCGAGGCCGCCCGGATCGGCTTCGACGACGCGCTCATCTACCGCGAGGTGGCGCTGCCGCCCGGGGAGCGGGCACTTCCCATGGCCCGGATGCTCGGCCCGGAGGCACGGGAGGTCTTCGACCTCTGGCTGGCCAAGCCGGATCGCGTCCCATACTGACGCGAGCGAGTGTATCCTGCCCCTTCTCATGACCCACGAACCCGAGGCACCCGGCGGTTCCACCCCTGCGCCGGCGAGCCCATACCTCGACGAGATCGTCATCTCCTGGGCCGAGCTGCACCGCGACGCGCGCTACCTGTGCCGCGTGCTCCAGGACAAGGGCGACTGGAAGGGGATCATCGCCATCACCCGGGGCGGGCTCATCCCGGCGGCGCTGGTGGCGCGCGAGCTGGAGATCCGGCTCATCGACACCGTCTGCGTGGTGAGCTACGGCGCCAGCGCCGAGGGCAGCGCCGAGCAGGCGCAGGGCGAGCTGCAGTGGCTGAAGACGGTGGAGGGCGACGGCGAGGGGTGGCTCCTCGTGGACGATCTCGTCGACACCGGCACCACCGCCCGAGCAGTGCGCGAGCGCCTCCCTCGCGCCCACTTCGCCACGCTCTATGCGAAGCCGCTGGGGAGGCCGGTGGTCGACACCTTCGTGAAGGAGTTCAAGCAGGACAAGTGGATCTTCTTCCCCTGGGACATCGACTACCGGTTCGTCTCGCCCCTGAAGACGCGTCGCGGATGAGCGTCCCTCGCCTCGAGCTCCGGCACGTCACGCGTCGCTTCGGGCCGCTCGTCGCCAACGACGACGTGGCCCTGGTGGTGCAGCCGGGCGAGATCCACGCGGTGCTGGGCGAGAACGGCGCCGGCAAGTCGACCCTGATGAAGGTGATCTACGGCGCGCTCCGGCCGGACGAGGGCGAGCTCCTCTGGGACGGCAGGGCGGTGAGCCCGAAGAGCCCGCACGACGCCCGCGCGCTGGGCATCGCCATGGTCTACCAGCACTTCTCGCTCTTCGAGACGCTCACGGTGGCCGAAAACGTGTGGCTCGGCCTCTCCGGCGGCAAGGGGCTCGCCGAGGTCGCCGCCGGCGTCCGGGCCAAGGCGGCCGAGTACGGCCTGGAGCTCGAGCCCGAGCGCCACGTGCACACGCTCTCGGTGGGCGAGCGGCAGCGCGTGGAGATCGTCCGCGCGCTCCTCTGCGAGCCGCGGCTCCTCATCCTCGACGAGCCCACCTCGGTGCTCACGCCGCAGGCCGTGGAGAAGCTCTTCGTCACCCTCCGCAAGCTCGCGGCCACCGGCTGCAGCATCCTCTACATCAGCCACAAGCTCGACGAGATCCTCTCGCTCTGCCGCGCCTGCACGGTGCTGCGGGCCGGGAGGGTGGTCGGCACCTGCGATCCGGCGCGCGAATCCACCGGCAGCCTCTCGCGCCTCATGATTGGCGCCGAGCCGCCGCGGGTGGAGCGCCGCACCTCGCACCCGGGCGAGGTGGCGCTGGAGGTACGCGGCCTTCACCTCCCGCGGCTGCACCGCTTCGGCGTGCCGCTCGACGGCATCTCGCTCGCGCTGCGGGCGGGCGAGGTGCTGGGCGTGGCCGGCGTATCTGGCAACGGCCAGGCCGAGCTGCTCGCCGCCATCTCGGGTGAGGACGCGCGGGCGGAGCCCGGCGCGGTGCGGCTCAGCGGCCGGCCCGTCGGACGTCTCGGGGCGCGCGAGCGCCGGAAGCTCGGCCTGCACTTCGTGCCGGAGGAGCGGCTGGGTCGAGGAGCGGTTCCCGGACTCTCGCTGGCCTCGAACCTCCTCCTCACGAGGAGTGAAGCCCTCCGCGCCTTCGGCTGGATCGACCGGGGGGCGCTCCGGCGGCAGACCGAGCGCATCATCGGGCGGTTCACGGTGCGCGCCTCGGGGCCGGCGGCGGTGGCGCGCAGCCTCTCCGGTGGCAACCTCCAGAAGTACATCATGGGGCGCGAGATTGACGCCGTGCCTCGGGTGCTGGTGGTGGCGCAGCCGACCTGGGGCGTCGACGTGGGCGCCTCCGCCCAGATCCGCTCCGAGCTGCTCGCCCTGCGCGACGCCGGCTGCGCGGTGCTGCTCGTGTCGGAGGAGCTCGACGAGCTCTTCGAGGTGGCCGACCGGCTCCAGGTCATCGCGCGCGGCCGGCTCTCCCCCTCGGTGCCGACCGAGGCGGCCACCGTGGAGCTCATCGGCGAGTGGATGAGCGGGCTCTGGCCGCCCTCCGAGGCCGCGCCACCGCCTGTCGGGTGCGGGGACGGCGGGGCGGTGGCCGCGGGAGGGGTGGCGCCGTGATCCGCCTCGAGCCCCGCACCGCCCCCTCCCGGCTCATGAGCGCGCTCTCGCCGCTCATCGCCTTCGCCTTCACCGTGGCGGTGGCCGCAACGCTCTTCGCCCTGCTCGGGAAGGAGCCCGGCCGCTCCCTGTCGGTCTTCATCGTGCAGCCCTGGAGCGGCCTGCGCGGCCTGTCGGAGCTCGCGCTCAAGGCGACGCCCCTCATCCTCTGCGCGCTCGGGCTCGTGCTCTGTTTCCGCTCCAACGTCTGGAACATCGGCGCCGAGGGGCAGTACCTGATTGGTGCCGTCGCCGGCGGGGGGCTTGCACTCTGGGTCACAAACAGCGGGCTCCTCGTGCCGCGGGCGTTCTTCTTCCCGGCGCTCCTCCTCGCCGGCGCGGTGGGCGGGGCGCTCTGGGCGGGGGTGGTGGCCTGGCTCAAGGACCGCTTCCACGCGAACGAGAATCCTGGTCTCGCTCATGCTCGTCTACGTGGCGAACCTCTTCCTCTCCTGGCTCGTCTTCGGGCCGTGGAAGGATCCGCGCGGCTTCAACTTCCCGCAGACGCGCACCTTCGCCGCGTTCACCGAGGTGCCCCGCTTTGTCCGCGGCTTCAGGGTGAACTGGGGCTTCGCGCTGGCGCTCGGGCTGGCGGTGGTGATGTGGCTCTTTCTCTTCCGCACCTACCGCGGCCTGCAGCTCCAGGTGGGGGGACCGGCGCCCGCCGCCGCGCGCTACGCCGGCTTCTCCTCGCGCACGGCGCTGTGGACGACGCTGCTCCTCTCGGGAGCTTTCGCTGGCGTGGCCGGCGCGCTGGAGGTGGCCGGGCCCATGGGCCAGCTCACCCCCTATGTGTCGAACGGCTACGGCTTCACCGCCATCATCGTGGCCTTCGTGGGCCGGCTCCACCCGCTCGGCTGCGTGTTCTCCAGCCTGCTTCTCGCCACCTTCGTCATCGGGGGCGAGCTGGCGCAGTCGAGGCTGGGGCTGCCCTCTTCACTGTCGGGAATCTTCCAGGGCGTGCTGCTGGTCGCGCTCCTCGCCTGCGACACCCTCATCCACTTCCGTCCGCGCCTGGCCCTCGGCTGGCGGAGGGCCGGCGCCACGCCGGAGAGGGTGGGCTGACAGGTGCACCAGCTCGCCCTCCTCGTCGCCGCCACCCTGGCCGCCGGGACGCCGCTCGCGCTCTCCGGCCTCGGCCTCCTCGTGAACGAGCGCGCCGGCGTGGTGAACCTCGGCGCCGAGGGGCTCATGCTCCTCTCGGCCGTGGCTGGCTTCGCGGCGGCCTTCCACACCGGGAGCGAGTGGCTCGGCTTCGGTGCCGGCGCGCTCGCCGCCGCGCTGGCCGCGGTGGTCTTCGGCTGGCTCGTCATCTGGCTCAACGCCAACCAGTACGCCACCGGGCTCGCTTTCGCGCTCTTCGGCGGCGGCCTCTCCGCCTTCCTCGGCATCGGCTACGTGGGCCGCAAGCTCGAGGTGGCCGGCGTGCAAGGCATCCCGCTCCTCCGCGACCTCCCCTTCCTCGGCCCGGCGCTCTTCAGGCAGCACCTCATGGTCTACCTGGCGGTGGCCCTCACCTTTGCGCTCTCCTGGTTCCTCTACCGCACGCGCGGAGGGCTGGTCTTGCGCTCGGTGGGCGAGTCGCCCGAGTCGGCGCACGCCCTGGGCTACGAGGTGCGCTACATCCGGCTCGGTGCGGTGGTGGCCGGCGGGGCGCTCTGCGGGCTCTCCGGAGCGTTCCTCTCCATCGTCTACGCGCCACTCTGGGTGGAGGGCATGACCGCCGGCCGCGGATGGATCGCGCTCGCGCTCACCGTCTTCGCCACCTGGCGTCCCGGCCGCATCCTGCTCGGCGCCTGGGTCTTCGGTGGCGTCACCATGCTCCAGCTCCAGCTCCAGGCACGGGGGGTGCATGTCCCGCCGCAGTTCATGAGCATGCTGCCCTACCTCTCCACCGTGCTCGTCCTCGTGCTCATCTCGCGCAATCCGGTGTGGATCCGCCTCAACATGCCCGCCTCCCTCGGCAAACCGTTCTTCCCCGGCGCCTGACGGCGCCGAGCCCGCAGCACCGACGCTTCACCCAGAGGAGAAAGACCGTCCATGTCCCGCAATCCACTGCCCGTTCGACTCGCGCTCGCTGTCCTCCTGGCAGGCAGCGCCCTCGTCGCCTGCAAGGGCGAGCCTCCCAAGGAGCCCGCCGCCCCCGCGGCGCCCGCTCCCGCCGCCGAGCCGGCCAAGCCCGCCGCAGAGGCTCCCACCGAGCCCGCCAAGCCAACCGCCGAGCCCGCCGCCGAGCCTGCCAAGGCGGAGGCCGAGCCGGCCAAGGCCGAGCCGCTCAAGGTGGGCTTCATCTACGTGGGGCCCGCCGGCGACGCGGGCTGGTCCTACCAGCACGACCTCGCCCGCAAGGCGGTGGAGGCGAAGTTCGGCGACAAGATCAAGACCACCTTCGTGGAGAAGGTGCCCGAGGGCCCGGACGCCGAGCGCGTCATCCGCGACCTCGTCGAGCAGGGCAACAAGCTCATCTTCGCCACCTCCTTCGGTTTCGGCGACGCCATGGAGAAGGTGGCCAAGGACTTCCCCGACGTCTACTTCGAGCACGCCACCGGCTACAAGACGGCTCCCAACCTGCGCGTCTACGAGCACCGGCTCTACGAGGACGCCTACCTGGCGGGCATCATCGCCGGCGGCATGACGAAGACGAACACGCTCGGCTTCGTCGGCACCTTCCCCATTCCCGAGGTGCTCCGCAACATCAATGCCTACACCCTGGGTGCGCAGAGCGTGAACCCCGAGGTGACCACCAAGGTCGTGTGGGTGAGCTCGTGGTTCGATCCGCCCAAGGAGACCGAGGCGGCCAAGTCGCTCATGGACCAGGGCGCCGACGTGCTCCTGCAGAACACCGACTCCACCGCCGTGCTGCAGGCCGCCGAGAAGGCCGGGAAGTACGCCTTCGGCTGGGACAGCGACATGAGCGAGTTCGCGCCCAAGGCACACCTCGCCTCCTGCGTGGTGAGCTGGACCACCTACTACGAGAAGGCCATCCAGGACGTGCTCGACAAGACCTGGAAGACCGGCTCGGCCAGGTGGGGCATCAAGGAGGGCATGAACCAGTTCGTGAAGATCAACGACGTGGTGCCCGAGGAGGTGAAGAAGAAGGTGGAGGAGGCGAAGGCCTTCCTCGTGGAGAACCCCGGCGCCGTCTTCCGGGGCCCCATCGTCGACAACACCGGCAAGGAGCGCCTCGCCAAGGGTGAGACCGGCGACGACAAGTGGAAGGCCACCATGGACTTCTTCGTGAAGGGCGTCGAAGGCAAGGTGCCGAGCAGCAACTGATCGCCGGGCGCCGCGCCAATACCCACCGCTCACCCTGCCCCTCGGGGTGAGCGGTGGCTCGACGGCGGGCTCTTTGCGGGTCTCGGCCGGGAAGAACCGGAGGGCGGTCACGCACCCTCAGCGCAGAGGTCGAGAAGGCCGGAATCAAGGCGAGGGCGCACGCAGAGCCTGGACGACCTCACCGAGGATGGCCACCGCGATCTCACCGGGCGTCAGGGCGCCCAGGGACAGGCCGATCGGTGCCTTCATCCTGCCGAGCTGTGCCTCGGACAACCCGGCAGCGAGCAGGCGCTCCCGCCGCGCGGCCTGCGTCTTCCTGCTCCCCAGAGCGCCCACGTAGAAGGCCTCGGAGCGGAGCGCCGCTTCCAGCGCTGGGTCGTCGAGCTTGGGGTCGTGGGTGAGGGCGGCGAGCGCAGTGTGGCGGTCGAGTCCGAGCTCCTCCAGTGCCTCCCCGGGCCAGCTGTGGATGAGCTGGGTGCCGGGGAACCGCTCCTCCGTGGCGAAGGCGGTGCGCGGGTCGATCACCGCCGGGTGGAGGCCAGCCACCGGCGCCATGGCCACGAGCGGCTGCGCGAGGTGCACCGCGCCCACGACGAGCAGCCTCGCCGGTGGGGTGACGACGAGCCTGAAGCGATCGCCGCCGGGTAGCTCCAGCCACTCCTCGTGAGCGCGCCGCGCTCGCAGCACTGCGCAGGCTTCCTCCAGCGCCGTACCTTCGGTCGGCCGGACCAGCACCCCGATGCGGCCGCCGCAGGCGAGCCCGAGCTCCCAGGCGCGGTCGTGGGTCACACCGAAATCGAGCAGCCGCTGGGCACCGCCTCGCAGCACCGCGCGCGCCCCGGCCACCACCGCCCCCTCGACGCATCCCCCCGAGACGGAGCCAGCGAATGCGCCGTCGTCGCGCACCGCGAGCTGGCTCCCGGCGGGACGAGGCGAGGAGCCCCAGGTGCGAACCACCGTCGCGAGCGCCACCCCGTGGCCCTGGCGCACCCAGCCGAGCGCCTGCTCCAGCACCTCGACCTCGGTCATCGGCCGTCGCCAGGCGGTGAGGGTGAAGGAGTCCTCGACGCGCCGAAGCGCGAGCGCGCAGCGGCCAGGGAGAGCGGATCGTCGACGTCGTGCAGGAGGGAGGAGGGCCAGTCGACGAAGGCCGCCTCGGCGAGGTGGCGCCGCACCACCTCGCGCCCGCGGCCGTCGCCGCTGGGCTCCGCGGAGAGCTCGGCAAAGAGCGAGCGCGCGTAGAGCACGGGCGGCGCGGAGGCCTCCCCATAGCGCGAGGCGACGAGCTTCACCCCACCCGCGGCAAAGCGCTCCTCTACCGCCCGGATCATCGAGGCATCCACGCCGGGCATGTCGGCGAGGAGCACCATCGCCGCCCCGGCCTCCGCCGGAACCCAGGCGAGCCCGATGGCCAGTGACCAGTTCATTCCTCGCTCCGGCTCCGGATTCACCACCACCTCGCAGGCGAGCCCCGACAGCGCCGCCCGGAGGCGGGCGCCGTCCGCGCCGACCACCACCGTCAGAGATCCCACCCCCGAGGTGAGCGCCTCGCGGGCTGCCCGATGAAGGAGGCTTTCGCCCCCGAGCTCGAGGAGCAGCTTGCTCGTCGGCCCCATGCGGCGCCCGGCACCGGCGGCGAGGAGCAGGAGGGCGGTCATGCGAAGGGTTTACCGTCGCGCGGTCCCGGGCGCCGCGCTGGAGGCTTGACCGGCCCCGCCTCCGCGCCCGCCGGGCGCCGTTCACGCGGCCATACGGCCGCTGGAGCTCCTCGCGAAGGGCGCCTGGTGGTCGCGAACGAAGTCGGGCAGCGGGTCGCGATACCAGGAGACGGCGCCGAGGCGGCTCAGCAGATGGATGAAGTGCCAGGCGAGGTCGAGCTGGTAGGAGAGGAAGCCAGCGCGGGCGCCGTTCGGATAGAGGTGGTGGTTGTTGTGCCACTCCCCCGCTACGTAGCCGGGCCAGAGCTGGTTCACCGAGAGGTCCTTGCGGTTGAAGTCGATGCCTTCGCGGCGCCGGTCGACCCCCCGCCCATGGCCGTCGAAGTTGAAGGTCCTCACACCCACCGCCCAGACAGCCGACATGCCGAAGAGGGCGAGGGCGAGCGCGTGGCCGCCGATGAGATAGAAGGCGCCATACCAGAAGAGCCAGTTGCCGGCGAACTGGAGCAGCGTTCGGCCCGGGCGCGCCACCGTGCCCCACCGGCGGTAGCCAGCGTAGTCGTTGGCCGGTACCCCGGTGTGCGCGAGGAGTCGCGCCACCCGCCCGTAATCGGCCTCGTCGAGGTCGCGCGCCACGAGCTGGTGGTTCACATCGGCGAGGAAGCAGTAGAGCCAGCCGCCGTGCACGTTGTACGGATCGCCCGGCTGCTCCGTGTACTTGTGGTGAACGTGGTGCGAGACGACGTACAGCTCCTCGGGGACGATCTTGAGGGTGAGGTTTCGCACCACGAACATCCAGAAGCGGTTGCGGAACCGGTAGGCCCGGTGGGTGGCGTAACGGTGGAGGTAGATGGTGCCGTGGGTGCCCAGCACCACCATGGCGTAGAAGAGCCCGATGGCGGCGAGGGGCCAGCTGAAGGAGGTGGCGACGAAGGTGACGAGCGCGACGCCGAGCAGGGCCACGAGGGACCACGAGAGCACCGGAAGCCAGTTCTTGCGTGTCTCACGGAGGTCGAGTCGCCTCCGTGCCTCCGCGAAGATCTCTCCCGCGGCCGGCACGTAGAGTCGGCCTTCGCGCACGAAGCCGTACCTCGGCCTCTCCAGACATCGGGATAGAAAATCGCTCTTGGCGGTCCGCATACCTCCACCTACCATGGCTGCATCACTGGCGTGTCACGGGTGTGCGACGGCTCGGAGTTGATCGGGCCCGGAGGCGGGGTAGAGCCCGGTGCGAGCTGCTCGACGTCGTGCGCTTCGGGCGGGCAGAGCAGAGCGGCCAGTCCCGACGGCGTGGGTCAAGGGGCGCGGGCGCCGCAGGGGGGTCTGGCGTAAGATGCTCTGGTGACCTCCAAGGCCAGTAGCAGATCTCGTCCCGCCGCCCCCATGGTCCCCATCATCGCCCGCCACCGCGTCGCGGACCACGTAGTACGAACGACCAAGGTGCTTGAGGGCCGTTGGACGGTCGCCGTTGACGAGAAGGCGGAGTTGGAGCGCAGCTACGGCTCGCAGGCCGACGCGTGGGAGGCTGGGGTCCGCGAAGTCGACAGGCTCGACCGGAGCGCCGCGCAACCATGAGTGGGCTGGCACGACCGGGCCTCGCAGGTGGCGGCGGAGGCGAAGCTCGACGGCCTTTACGTCATCCGCACCAGCATCGCAAAGACGAGCCTCACGGCCGCAGATTGCCGTGCGCAGCTACGAGCAGCCGAGCAGCGTGGAGCGCGCGTTCCGGTGAAGACAGCCAGCGGAACTTCAGCCCTTCAGCCTAGCTTTCCGGCATTCCGGATGTTCGAGGAACGAGAGAAAGCCGCGCTGGGGCGCGGGGTGGCCAGGTCACCTGGCACGACGCTCCGTGCAGGGGGGAGAGCCAGGTACAGTCCACAGCGCCACTCTCGTCGCGATGAGGGTAGTGAGCTTCGTCGGCAACATGGAACCCGGATCGGTCGCCCAGCCCGAGGCTCCGACCGCAGGCGGAACAGATGTCAATCATAACCTCGTTTGCCGCTGCTCGGTCGGGTGGGTGGGTCGGATAGAGAGGCGCGGAACCCGTCCGGCTCCCAGGCACAGTTCGCAGGGCGGCGGGTCGGCCTTCCTCCGTTGTGCCTTGGTCTGGGCTTGGATGAGGCGACGCCCGGTGCCTTTGCACACTTGACACGTTTGCAACATGCTCGTCATTACCATTGAACGACTCCTTTCGACGCTCTGCGCACTCAACATTACTCTTCCTCAACATTACTCTTCGCACTCAGCACGCGCTCGGCTGATTTTCGGCATCCACGAAGCGCGGTGCATCAGGTGCCCCATGCAGCGGCGTCATGGTCGCCAACGATGCGGCGCCGCATCCGTTGCCGCAGCACCTGGCTACGGTCGCCAGCAAAGTGCTCAAGTCGAAGGGTTTCCGTAGGAGCTCCGCCGCAAATTCCACGTGGGGGTCAATGACCGCCGTGACGACGATGACGGGGATGGCGGCGAGTTTCGGATCCCCGCGCTGAGCTTCAAGGAACTCCCAACCGCTCATGATCGGCATCATCAGGTCGAGCACGATCAGGTCGGGTGGAGTCGCTCGCGCCTGCTCCAAGGCAACCTTGCCGTTCGGAGCGGACTGTAGGCGATAGCCCTCCAACATCAACGCTTCGGCCATCAGCTCGCGAATGTCGCGGTTGTCGTCTACAACGAGGATCTTGGCCCTTGTCGCCACCCGCGCTGTTCCAATCATTGCACTCTTCGTTCTTGCCATTCGGCATTTGGCCCAAAGGAAGTCGAAGAGTCGCGGCAGATCGGCGCGGTGGGGTGTGTGGATAGGAGTGGGACCATCACACAGCCCTCGATGGGAAGCAAAGGTGTGAGGTGGAAAGAAGGGTTCTCCTCAACGTCCAATGGGTCGAGAGCCGCACATGTCGTGAAATGCGGCACGTGATGGCCGCCTAGAGAGGGAAGAAGCAAGCGCACCGGAATCCTGTGGTACTTCGGGTCTTGCGAGGACTCGACGCCTCGTCGGCACCGTTGGCACAAGGGCACCGCCGAGGCTGCCGTCTTGAAGGGCTCGCGCTGGGCGCTGCTCGAGGCGCCCGAGAACCTCCGAGCCGAGGGCGCATCCGCCTCTCCGCCGTCGCCGACATGAACGGCAACGTCTACCGGGCGTACCTGCTCAAGGAGGAGCTGCGCGTGACGATGGACGAGCCGGGAATGGGACGGCACGACGCTGAAGGCGCACCGCCTCATGGCGGAGATGGTCGAACGCTACGTGGCCGAGGAACGCGCCACGGCCGCGAGCCAGGAAGCCGAGAGCACTGGAAAGCCCTAGAAACGGGCTTTTCCTTGTGGTTTCCGAATCCCCGTGGGGTCCGGGTGTGCGTGCACGCCCAACGCTGGGTGCCGTGGGCGCCGCACGCCCCGCGCGACTCTTGTCTTCCGTTACCGGGAGTGGCGGATCGAGTACTGGCGAGGCACAGCAGGGTGTTCGGGTCCACGGAGCGAGTGCGCATGGCCGCCCCTCCCACGCGAAGCCGCTGTCCCGTGAGTCCTCAAGAGGATCGAGGAGGCCTCCCAAAGGGAGATCGGACCGCCGGTTCCGCCGGGGTCGTCATCGCGGACCAAGCGGTCGCGAGTCGCGTCATCGATCGCGACCTTGTCATCGCGTCGAGCACGCTCGCATTCCTCCCGTGCCTTCCCGAGCGCTCGAAGCTTCTCGTTCCAGTCCGCCTCGAGGGTATCGGCGACGAGACGGTTGGCGGGATCGACCATCATGAAGCGGCGCTGAGCGGGGTCGGCGTCAACCTGCGCCCTCTCCACCGCGCGGCACCGAAGCTGGTCCGCCTCCTCGTACCGCGCCTCGATCTCCTTGCGGACCTCGAGCGCGAGCTCGACCGCAGCTGGCGTCATCTTCACTGCGACCAAGAGCCCGATCGCTTCGTCGAGCGGAGAGCCTGCGACCGACTGGCAACCCGGCTCCGCCCGCGCGTCTGTGGCACGATCGCAGACATACCAAGACTCGAGCTTCCCTCGCGCCTCGCGGTACCGCACGCGCATCTGCTGTCCACACCGCCCGCAGACGGCCCGCCCCTGCAGGAGCGCGACGCCCTCGCGAGGCGGCGACGCACGCGCGACGTCGTATCCGTGCCCGTTCGAGGCGGGCAGGCGCAGGTTCTCCTGGTATTGATCCCACGTGATGTAGCCGGCGTGGGCGCCGGGGATGCAGGCGAGCCAGTCACCGCGCTCGCGCTTGCGAAGCGTCTTCTTCCCGTCGATCGTCCGCCCGTACGCGCGCTGCCCGTACGCGTAGGCGCCGGCGTACCGCGGGTTGCTCAACGTGCGCATCGCCGCCGACGCCGTGAGCTGTCGGAAGATCACGCCGGCCGCCGCGGGGCGGAGGCGGGAGGGGAAGCGAAGGCCCTCGTCGCGGAACGACTTGACCGTTTGGTGCGCCGAGCCGACGCGCACGAAGGTGTCGAAGAAGTGCGCGATCGTCTCCCGCACCTGCGCGTCGGGATCGAGGACACCGCGCTCGTCGTAGACGAAGCCGGTGGGAAGGGGGCACCGGTATTCGCCGCGGCGCGCTTTGTTCAGGATCCCGCCGCGCAACCGCTAGCATCGCCCAGACCACCGTGTGGAGGAGCTTCACCAGCCCCCAGTGCGCTCTGTCGGTGCATGATCAAGTCTACTTCGGTTCCCGTGGACCTCGGGGCTTCGGTCACCCCGCATAGCCCCTTCACCCGCCCAATCCTAGACCGCCAAGGCTGCCCGTGAAGGCCTCCGGCGTCGACACCACACGAGAGGACGGGGGGCCGCCGGCCACCTGGGGTTCCTGGGCCGCTGGCCTCCCCGCGTGACGACGAACTGGTGAGCCACGACGTGATCGTCGGGGCTGTCTTTGAATCTGGCGCCTCTACTGCGCGACGAGGCTCGCGCCATCCTCGACGCAGTCGCTCCGCTGCTGCGCAGGGCTCCCGATGAGGGCTAGTTCAAAGAGCCAGGCGGACCGAATGACTCCGCCAGGACGTGCGACAGCCTCTCCATGTCGGGCGGCTTTCCCAAGTGGTAGTGAAAGCCCGCTTCCGACGCCCGCCGTTTGTCCTCCGGTGTAGAGTACCCAGTCACGGCGACGAGCAGCGCCCGGTCAGTGCTGGCGGCGTGAAGCCGCCGCGCAACCTCGTAGCCGTCAATGCCGGGCAGGCCGATGTCGCACAGGACGACATCGGGATGAAGTAGCCGAGCCGCCTCGACGCCCTTCAACCCGTCCGGCGACACATGGACCTCGTGGCCCTCCAGTTCAAGCATCTCCCGGAGCATGTCCGCCGCGTCCGCGTTGTCCTCGATGACGAGCACCCGACGCCTCGTGACCTCGGTGGGGGGGAGCGCATCCACGTGGACGGCTTCGGCTGCCAGCGGCAGCGTCACGATGAACTCCGACCCCATCCCCTCGCCCGCGCTCTCTGATCGCACAGTGCCGCCGTGAAGCTCGACCAGCTTCTTCACCAGCGCGAGGCCGAGGCCCAGGCCACCTCGCGTGCGGTGGAGACTGGTGTCCGCCTGCACGAAGGCCTCGAACACACCTTCTAGCAGGTCAGGCTTGATGCCGACGCCGTCGTCGCGGACGTGAAGGCTGACATCCTGTGCTGTGCGATGGAGCGCCACCAGGACATGGCCGCCAGGGTCTGTGAACTTCCACTTCGTGGCGCTGGACAACGTCTCGCGCGCCAAGCCCGAGGTGGGGCCGGAGCAGCTCGCCTGGCTCCGGAAGGACCTGGCCCGCTTCCCCGCCACGGCGCCCGTCGTGGTGTTCACCCACCGGCCGCTGTTCGACCTCAAGCCCGAGTGGGAGTGGTTCACCTCCGACGCGGACGACGTCATGAAGGTGCTGGCTCCGTATGAGAACGTCACCGTCCTCTACGGCCACATCCACCGCGACGACGTCCACGTGGAGGGCACCGCCCACCACTACGCGGCGCGCTGCCTCGCCTACGCGTTCCCCGACCCGACGCAGACCGACGAGAAGAAGCCTCTGCCGTTCGACCCCGCCCACCCGTTCCAGAACCTCGGCCTGCGCCTGGTGCACGCCGGCCCGGGGCGCCGCCCCACCACGGCCACTGTGCGCCCGGAGGTGGTCGAGCTGACGACGGCCGAGCACTCCGGGACCGAGGGGTTTGCCCAGCTGCTCAGGCCCAGCAGCCTGTGATGACGAAAGGAGCTCCGACCGTGGCTCGCCGCTTCCGAGGAACCGACCACACCCTGGCCCTGCTCGCCTTGCTGGCGCTGGCCTCGCCGGGACATCCCACGCGCGCCGACGACCCCAAGGTCATCGAGATCGTCGCCAAGCGCTTCCAGTTCACGCCCAGCGAGGTGACGCTCAAGAGGGGCGAGCCGGTCATCCTCCGGCTCCGCAGCGAAGACGTGACCACGGCTTCTACATGAAGAAGCTCGGCATCGACGCCACCATCGAGCCGGGGAAGCCGACCGACGTCCGGGTAACGCCCCCGAGGCAGGCAAGTTCGTCACCATCTGCGATCACTTCTGCGGTTCCGGCCACGGCAACATGCGTATGACGCTGGTGGTGGAGTGACCTCGCCATGTCCCGCTTGCTCGGGCTCGGGCTCCTCCTCCTGACGGCGAGACCGCGTTCGCCGCGCCATGAGCCGCCCTCCCTGGTAGGGCTCAAGACGCTACCGGGGGTCAGCTGTCGTGCGCACGCACGCCTACCGGAAGGACACGGTGGGTAGGTCAACCGCTGGCGAAGGCCATCGACCGCGCTGATGATCTGGAACTGGTAGCCGCTGTGGCACGGCGGGCTCGTGGCACCGCGCTGGGGGCCCTGACCATCAACGGGTCCGTCGAGGAGGCGTTGAGCGTCCCCTCCGACGTCTTCGTCGACGACACCAGCGCCATAGCCGTGAAGGGCAACGTGTTGGCCGCCGTCCGCGCCGGTCGACACGTGGTCGTCGGCAGCTCTGGGCTCGCTGAGATCCGGGCTCCCGTGGTCGAGGTGCCCCTGGAGAGGACAGTCGGCGACGACACCGCACGTGGAGCCTCTGTCAACCAGTCTCGCGTCCACTCGATCCGTCTGCCGGTTACACCATCGGCCTGGAGATCCGGGTCGGCCGCCAGGACGAGCGACAGACGCTGTCCTACGACGGCGGGCCCGGTGCGGCGCCCTACGTGGCGGGTACGTTGCTCGCCATCCGTCGGGTGCACGAGTTCGTCGGAGTCGCACGCGGCATGGACCGGCTCCTGTAGTCTCCGGAGCGCCTCGCAGCGTCAGCCTCGGGCGCAGCTCCTCGTTGCTGGCTTCGAGAAGGATGACTCCATGGATACTAAGCCCCTGGCTGTCGTTGCCGCGAACGCGCCCGCAAAGGTCTCGACCTACCCCGAGCCCTTCGCGTCCAGGATTGCCGGCCGGGTCAAGAGGCCCCTCGGCGACCTGTTCGGCCTCAAGGCCTTCGGCGTGAATCTCACGCGGCTGCGCCCCGGCAGCGTCTCATCGCTTCACCATCTGCACTCGCTGCAGGACGAGTTCGTCTACGTCCTGGAAGGCGAGGCGACGCTCATCGCCGACTCGGGCGAGGTCATCCTGCAGCCAGGCATGTGTGCCGGGTTCGCTGCCGGCGGTGACGCCCACCACGTCGAGAACCGCTCAAGCGCCGACGTGGTGTTCCTGGAGGTGGGTGACCGGCCGGTTGGGGACGAATGCACGTACCCGGCGGACGACTTGAAGGCCGTGAAGGGCGAGGACGGTCGGTGGAGGCCTGCCCACAAGGACGGGAGGCCCTATTGAACAACAACTGGAGGAAGCCGCCGGCTGCACCTGCACCCCCTGACGGACCTCCTGCCACGAAGAGTTCCCGTCCTGCGGGGTGGAGGGGGCAGCGAGGCCCCGTGCCGAGCGGGTGCTTCCCCTCATGTCGCTGCGCGATGGAGTCCACGAAGCTAATGAGCGCCATGCCAAAGACGACCGAAGTCCCGCGACCGTCGCACGAAGCTCGCAAGTCTCATCGCGACCCGACCGCCTGCTCGGTGGCTGGTTGCACTTGCCCGGCGTATGTGACGCCTAGCAGCGGCACCACTGGGCCTTGCGCCCGTTCCGGGTGTGGCCACACGGAGTTCAGCCACACCGGCTGAGGGACGAAGCGCCTCGTCCTCCCGCAGGTGCCCGGTGACGAGCGCCGGCATCGCCGTGCGAGGCACGCATCTGCGCGGTTCCTGGTAGGTGACGTCTCGGGACCCGAGGCATCTGCGTCCCGCGTCCGTTCACCCCTACGGTCGAGCCTCCTTGCCATGGAGGAACCGGCGGAGGCTGGACCGAGACAAGCCCTTCGCCGCGACGCCTCTGCAAAGGCCTCGGCGAGCGGCAACCACACCTCGAAGTCCACCTCGGAGACGGCGCCCCCGACCGGCAACGGGAGGTCGTTCTCGGGGTCGGCGACATCGCCAACTTCCTCTGGTCCATCACCGACCTGCTCAGGGGAGACTACAAGCAGGCCGACTACGGCAAGGTCACCCTCCCCATGACCCAAAAGAATGCCCGCTGACGCGCCGCGCCGACCATGGGTAAGCAATCGATTGTGCAGTTAACATCAATGCTGGCCAGCCCGACCCTTCTGGGCCGTGCGCCCCGCTTCACGCCGCGGAACGCTCGAACGGAAGCGAAGTATCGCTCCCGAGGAACTTTGCCATGCTCACGCAGAGTCGCCTTACCACCATGCTTCCGGTCGTCGACGTCGCCAGGGCCCGTGCCTTCTACGAGGACCTACTCGGGCTACGGGCGACGGAGACGCGCGCGGACGGCACCGTCGTCTACCAAATCGACCACAGCGTACTCGCGCTCTCGCCGCGGAGCGCGCCCGCCAACAACCCCTACACCGCGGTGAGCTTCGAGGTTCAGGACATCGCACGAGAGGTGACGGACCTCAAGTCACGAGGCGTGAAGTTCGAGGACTACGACCTCCCCGGCCTGAAGACTGTCGCGCATGTGTGTGTCCTGGGAGCCGAGAAGGCCGCGTGGTTCAAGGACCCCGATGGCAACATCCTCTGCGTGCACGAGTATGTCAGGCGATAGGTGCACGGGGGTTCATGACGTCGCCGCCCGACCGTGTCGCTCGCCATAATCCGATTCGGCATGGAAGACGAGGATCGCAGCGACGAAGACTGCGACTGGTTTCGGGCGCCATGGAAGTTATGCGGGAAGGCCCAGTCTACCCGGGCGCACACCGATACCTCGGTCGCCGTCACGATGGGCAGTCCGGCGGACGCCATCGCGCCTTGGTTTGGCCGCGACAGTCGGTGGTTCGCACCGTGGACGGCCTCGCCCACGCGGCCGCGGCCCACTCGTACCGATGGTAGAGGCCCCGACCCGGCGTCGGGCCTGAACGGCGGCGGCGCCTGCGGGGCGCAGTTCCACCGGACGAGTCACCGGCGCGTCCTTCTCGACCCCGAGATGGGTCCGATCCTCGTGGTAGTACGCCAAGTACTCGCTGAGCAGCCGCCGGAGATGCTCGCCGTCGAGGACGATGGCGTGGTCGAGCAAATCGCGCCGTACCGTCCCCACGAATCTTTCGGCCACTCCGTTCTGCCAAGGGCTCTGGTAGCTCGTCCGCGTGGGCTCGAGCCCCATCGACGCGATCGCGGCGACCACCGCCGCGGAGAAGATCGTGTCCCGGTCGAGCACCAGGTATCTCGAGCGGCCGCCAGCACCGTCGAAGGGGAACGCCTCCCGAAGCTGCTGCACCACCCACGGTGCCGTCGGACTCTCCGTGACGCTCCAGTGCACGATCTCACGCCGGGAATGCCTGATCGCGAACCAGACGTACAGAACGCGGAAGGTCGCCGTCGGCACCGCGAAGAAGTCCATGGCCACGATCGCCTCCCGGTGGTTCCGGAGGAACGTAAACCAGCTCTGCCTTCGTTCCGGCGAACGCCCCAGCCGACGCAGGTAGCGCGAGACGGTGCGCTCGGAGACCCTGAACCCCAGCTTCAGCAACTCTCCGTGAATCCGCGGGGCACCCCACCCGTTCTCGCGCGCCATCCGCCGGACGAGATCTCGAACCTCCCGTCCTACCGCAGCCCGGCCAGGCGACCTTCTCCGCCTGGACAGCCACCTCCAGTAGAGGGCGAAGCCAGCGCGGTGCCACCTGATCACCGTCGCGGGCTTCACGATGACGACCGCATCGGACCACCTTGCCCACATGCGCCGAAGCACGACCCAGAACACCCGGTCCGCCAGCCCGATCCGAGGCCGACGCTTCTCCAGGAGCGTCGAGAGCTGCTGACGGAGGGCCCATGTTCTCGATCATGAGGCCGCCCTGCGACCGGACCCCGAGACCACAGCAGCGATGATCGCCCAGAGAAGTCGAATCATGGAGGCCGGCGAGGCTGCCGGCCCTGGCCGAAAACGTCAACAGTTCTCAGCAGAACGGGGTTTTGGCGAGGCACAGGGTCGCTTGATACCAAGTGAGCGGAGGGAGGCAAGCCCATCGAGCGCCACGGCGAGGTACTTCGACATGTTTCAGGACTTCAAGCCTCGTCGATCCCCGACAGCGGCTCGCCGGCGAGTTCGGCCATGCGAGCGAGCCCGCGCTCGGCGACGTCGGCCAGACGTGCGGCGGCGGCCCGCACCGGGGGGTCGTCGCGCTGCGACGGTAGGATGCGGGCCGGGTTCAAGGCGCAGCCGTTGGCCCAGGCAGCGATGTCTGGCTCAGCGCCGTAGCTGCGCGCTGCGACAGCTCCGCGAACCTGCATCCGCGCCCAGTCGGCAGGGCTATCGGGGAGGGTGTTGGGCGGACACAGCCGGTTGCGCTCCCGGTCGTCGTCGCGGGTCGCCTCCACGTAGCCCGCAAGAGCGGCGCAGAAGCACGGGAAGCCGGCCCGGATCGTCTGGAGTCGGATCTTGTCCGGTCCCCAGACGGGAACCAGCGGCGGATACCGCAGCCCCGAGGCGGCGCAGTGCACGATCAGGGAGCCCGGCGCCAGCGGTACCGAACCGTTGTCGAGGACGATCTCGCGGCGAGTCACTTGCCTGATGCGTCCCAGACGAACCACGTTCTCGACGGCGCGGAGCAGATCGAGCTCCCACGCACCGAGGGTGGGGGTCTTGGCCATCGTGGGAACGACGCCGGTGTCGAGTCGGAGCATCACGCCGGCAGCTTCGAGTCGCAGGAAGATCTCGTCCGGCGACTCTGCGGCGGCGGCCGCTGCCATGGTGTCGGCGGCAAGCCCGAGCGCCACGATCGGATCGGGCTGGACGACGGCGCGATTGAGCATCCAGGGGTCGCGCGGGCGCACCCAGACGATCCGATCTGGCTGGACGCCGTTCGTGAACAACCACACGATCCCGTCGGTGGCCGTCTTACCGGAACCGACGATCACGAACCTGTTCGGCGTGGCGGCCAACCTCGCGAGCTCGTTGATGGCGACGACGCGAACGTCGTCAGCCACACCGAACGGCGGGGGGGTCGTCGCGGGGATCGTCGGCGAAAGGTACGCGGCGTCGACGACGCGACGTCGCACGCCGACCTGCACGGTCTCGCCAGACACCCGAGACGCCACGAAATGTGACGAGCCGTCGGTGTGATACTCGCTCCCCCCGAGGAACGTGACGCGGCCAGTGGCGAGGAAGCGGCGGTGGAGGAGGTCGTCGTAGTAGGTCTGAATCTCCGACCGACGTGCCCGCTCCTGGAGCCCTGCCTCCGGGCCGCTCTGCTGCACGCTGCCATGGCCGAGCACGGTCGACGCGACGCCGTAGAACAACGACGCTTGATGTAGCTGAACGAAGGGATACGCGTCCTGCCAATGCCCGCCGGCCGCATGGCGGCGGTCGACGAGCGTGACGTGCACATCCGCATGGTCAATCAGGGCGTCCGTGAAGGCCATGCCCATCGCGCCAGCGCCCACGACGAGGTAGTCGGTCTCCAACGATCGCATCACCATGGTTGAACCTGCCCCGTCTCGGCGAACCGCCCGGGCTTCCAGGAAACCCGACACATGAGACCAGCCACCATGGCTCGGGCCTGATGGAGCACGTCAAGATGCACATGGCGGCATCTCACCCGGAGATGTTGAAAACCCGCCACCGCCGGAAGCGCTGAAGAAGATGGTGAAGCAGGCCTGAAGCCAGCGGGCCCTGCGCCTTGCGGCGGGCACCTCGGTTCCCGAATCGCTGCCGTCCCTTCCCCGTGGCTTCAACGAAGCGAAATCCTCCAGCTGTTTCCCGGGGACGTCAACGCGGCAGGGCCGCCCTCATGAGCTGCCTTCATGCGCTTGGGCCATTGGCCCTGATCCGCGATTGGGTCGGTCAGGGGCGGATGTTCTGGTTGAGGTGGAACAGGTTGTCGGGGTCGTAGCGGCGCTTGACCTCCTGCAGCCGCGCGTAGTTGGCGCCGTAGTTCGCTGCTACCTTCGACTGGTCGTCGGCGGAGGCGAAGTTGATGTACCCGCCGTCTCAGCGATGCGGCGCGATCGCTGCGTGGTAGTCCCGCACCCACCGCGTGTTGGCCTCGTTGTCCGCCGGGTCCGGCCACATGCCGGCGATCACCGCCGCGTACGTGGCGTCGCGGTGCCCGAACGCCGTCGCGTCGGCTGCCACGTCGTGGCATGCACCGTTGATCGGGTAGAGGTGCACCGTGGAGTTGACGGCCGGCACGCGCGGTCCGTGCTCCATGTGCGCGCGCGATCGCTCGGCGGTCAGGTCTGCCACGAACGCAGCCTTCCAGTAGTGCTGCAGGCCCCGCGGCACCAGGCGTCGAAGGCGCTGTTGAGCGCCGCGTACGGCATGGTCCCGACGTGCTCGGCGACCGGTTTCGCGACGTCCCGGAACGCCTGAGCATCTTCTCGCCGTCGCCGGCAGAGCCGGTCCAGCAGGACACGACGCGACGAACGGCTCCCCCACCCGGTCTCCGGGACGAACGGCAGAGGTGGCGCGATCTGGAAGGCGGGGAACCCGCCGTACTCACGGGGCGCCGTCCGGATGAACTCGTTGAAGTAGGCCAGGACGGCCGGGCCGTCGGACAGCTCGAAGAACATCGGGCCGCCGTAGATCGTGCCGACCGGGTGCAGCCGGAAGGTGAACTCGGTCACGACCCCGAAGTTGCCGCCGCCGCCGCGCAGGGCCCAGAACAGGTCCGGGTGCTCCGTCGCGCTCGCCGTCACGATCTGTCCGTCCGCGGTCACGACCTCGGCCGAGAGCAGGTTGTCGCAGGACAGTCCGTAGCCGCGGGCCAGGTAGCCGATCCCGCCCCCGAGGGTGAGCCCGCCGACCCCGGTCGTGGAGATGATTCCGCCGGTGGTCGCCAGCCCGTGGGCACCTGTCGCCTCGTTGAAACCGTCCCCAGGTCGCGCCGCCGCCGGCGCTGGCTGTCCCCGTGGTCGACGTCCACCGTGACCGAGCAGAGGCCGGACAGGTCGGCGACGAGCGCGTCGTCCGCCGTGCCGAACCCGGGACGCTGTGGCCCCACCCCGGACCGCGAGGTCGGTGCCGGTCTCTGCCGCGTACCGCACCACGGCCGCCACGTCGGCGGCGTTCGCGCACTGCACGACCGCCGCCGGACGCGGTCGATCATGAAGTTGTAGACCTTCCGGGCCTCGTCGTAGCCCGGGTGCCCCGGGGTGATCACACGGCCGGTCACTCGTGCCTGCAGGTCATCCATCGTCTGCGCTGTCATCGCAACCTCCCTGTCGCCCCGGCCCAGGACGTGAACCGTACCCGGGTGCCGGCGACCTAGGACGTCGACTCCGATACTCGCGCGACACCTCGTGTTCAATGTGATCCGGGTCAATCCGGGCTCGAGGCCCTCCTCGTTGAGTCGTCCCGTTTGGGACGACCCCAAGGATCCCTCGGCGGCTTCCACCCAGCCGATGTTCGCGGGCACCTCACGACGGACATAGCCGCCTCCTCGAGAAGGCCTTCGCGCCTTCGCGGTGGACGCCCTGGCCTGTGACCTCGGCCGGGCGCCAGCCGACGGGTCGCGTTACGCTCCCGCGCGATCCACGGGAGGGGGCACCATGAACCAGGCAGGTGGCGAGCCGGCGGCTGGCGGCGCGAGCGAGTTCGACGAGAAGGCGGAGAGCTGGGACGAGCCGGCGAAGGGTGGCGCGCGCCGAGGAGGTGGCGAGGGCCATCGCCGCGCAGGTGCCGCTCTCCCCCGGCATGTCCGCCCTGGAGTACAGGGCCGGCACCGGCCTCCTCAGCTTCGCCCTGCGCGATCGCCTGGGGCACATCACCCTCGCCGACAGCTCGCCGGGCATGCTGGCGGTGGCCCGGCGCAAGATCGAGGTGAGCGGCGCCACGAACCTGGAGCCGGTGCTCCTCGATCTCTCCCGCGACCGGTTCCCGGACCGGAGCTTCGACCTCGTCCTCACCCTGCACCATGTACCCGACGCGAAGGCGATGCTGCGGAGCTTCCACGCCCTCCTGCGCTCGCCGGGACACCTGTGCGTGGCCGATCGACCGGGAGGACGGCTCGTTCCACGGACCCGAGGCGCACGTCCACCACGGCTTCGACCGCGCCGAGCTGGTCGAGGCCATGCGGCAGGCCGGCTTCAGCGAGGTGCGCGTCTCCACCGCCACCGAGATCGTGAAGCCGGCGCACGACGGACACCTCGCGACCTACCCCGTGTTCCTGGCCATCGGGGCGAAGCGCTGAGCTCGGCAGGCTTGGCCGGCGGCCGATGGCCCGGCGAATGGCAGGGGCGAATGGCAGCCGCGCACGGTCGCCGCGGGAGCCGCAGGTGGGCAAGCCCGCCCGCCGCGCCGCGGGCGGCTCACCTCAGCTCAGCACCGCGCTGCCGGCGAGCCGCTGCGGGCTCGGACGAAATCCGTGTCGGGGCGGCCCTCACTCGATGGCGGGCACCCTTCTCGGGCCGAAGATGCAGAACTGGTGGCTGATTAGCAGCGTCACGGGCTGGCGGTCTCGGGGCTCGCGGGGGGCGCCTCGATCCGCCTGGGGGCTCGCCGGTGAGACCGGCGGGTCCTTATTGTCTCGCGTTGAACCAAGCCGCTCCGCGCCAGCTGGGCGTCTGCGCGGTCAGGTAGGTCAAGGATCATCGCGCGGCTGAGCTTCCGAAATCGCAGGCCGGTCGGGTTCTCCCGGCCCGCCTCGTTGCGTCGAGAAGCGCCGACCAGCCGTGGTCGCCCTTGGGAGCATCGGGAGGGGGTGGTGGAGAGGGCATCAGGAATCGACTCAGTTGGTGGGTGAGATCGGTTGAAGTGGAGTGAGATCGGATGAGCTCGACGAGAACCAGAAAAGCGTGATGCGACGGGCAGTTGTGCGAGAAAACAGCGTCCTGTCGCGTAGTTAGACCGGACCCTGAACGGGGGTACGGAATGTTTTCAAATCCCTTTTCCCGCTCCATCTAACCCCCTGATTCGTCCAGGGGTTTCTTTGCCGACCTCCGTCTCCACCCCGTCTCCATTCCGCGCCCGCCTGCCCTCCAGCAGAGCGACGGCCTCGTCCATGTGGTTGGGCGACATGTGCATGTACCGCATCGTGGTGCTGATGCTCTTGTGGCCCGCCATCTCCTTGATGGCGAGCACGGATGCCCCTGCCATCGCCAGGTGCGAGCAGAAGGTGTGGCGGAGCGCGTAGAGGTTCCCCGTCACCTTCAGGCCCGCGAGCCGCTGCGCTCTCGCCATCCACCCCCGGAGGACCTTCTGCGTCACCGGGCGTGCGCCCTCCTGGTAGAGGAACCGCTCTCCCCAGATGGCGGATGGAGGCGAGAGCCGCCGCCAGCCTGCCGGTCAACCGGATGTTCCGGGCTCGGCCGTTCTTGGGCGAACCGACCTTGATCCCGCCCAGACCTGCCGCTGCACCGTCAGGAGTGGTCGCTGTCCCCACCGGGCGTCGGTCTGCTCCAGCCCCACCGTCTCGCCGGGGCGGAGCCCGGCGTCGCCCGAGAGCAGCACGGTGACGAGGATGCGGGAGTCGAGCTTCTCTGCCGCCTTCACAAGCCGTCGTGTCCTCGTAGTCGTAGAAGCTGAAGGCGAAGTGGGCACCTTCAGCAACTCGACCTCGACGGGATCTCGTCGAGCTTGCCAACCTCTTCGCCACCTTCAGCATCTTCGTGACGAAGGTGAGGACGTTGTTGACCGTCTTCGCGTTCTTCTTGGCGAGCTTCGCCTTCAGCGCCATCACGTCTGTGTTGCAGATTTCATCGAGCCGCTTCTTGCCGAGCGCTGGTGGCCCGATGTGCTTCCGGTAGATCGACTCCTTCGCGTACAGCGTGCTGCCCTTCTGGCGGTCCGCCTTGCAGTAATCGATGAACACAGGCTTGAAGGCTTCGACGGTGGGCACATCCTTTCTCACCACCGCGTGTTTCTTTTCGCGCCACCTCTCCAGCTTGTCCTCCTCGTAGTCCTTCGCCCAGCCTCGGTAGCCGCCTCGGAGCCATGTGGTGATCGGATTCGCTTCCTCGGTTCGCGCTTCCCGTCCGGGTAGATGATCGTGATGTCCACTTCCCACCCGTCCGCCTTCCGCTTGCACTTCCGTCCACAGCGCTTCTTCTTGCAGCCCTCGACGTGGAGCACCTCCACGACACGAGCTCGACGCCGGTGCCCGGGAAGGCCGCGGCGGCCAACGCGGGTCGGTGGACGCCCCGTTGGCCGGCCTTGGCGGCTCGGGGTCGGCGGACGGGGCGTTGGCGGTTTGCCGGTGGCCGCCGACCCCACCCGCGCGGCGGGCGCACCGGCACCCCGGCCGCCTTCAGGTACGCGCTCGCGGTCTCGCGGCGGACGCCCGTTGCGTCGTCGATGCGCCGCAGCGGCCAGCCCAGCCGGCCCAACGCCACCACTCGCTATCGTTTCTCGTCGCTCAAGACCTTTGGCCATCCGGGCGAGGGGCCATGCCCTCCCACCCTCGTCAGCATCTGGAGTCCCTCAACTCCGTTCGGGGGTCTTCAGCCGTTCATCACTGGCCGGTCTTGCCCGTCCGCCGAGGAGAACACCGCGAGTGCCAGCGCGCGCTCCGGATCCAGGCGCACGCGATTTCGGCGCGGCGGTACGGATCGGCCTGGCAGCCAGCCGCCGACGTAGCTCATTCGAACCAGTATTCAAGCCACGCGTCGGACCCCTTCCCGAACTCACCTTCGAAGCCACCCTCACCGCACAGGCCGGCAAGATCGCCCCTCCCCGACCCCGGGACGACGAACCACGTGGCCTCGATCTTTCCGTCCTCGACGACTTCCGAGCCCTGAAGCACGAATGTGCCCCGGTGCGTGCCGAGCCTTCCACTGAACCGTTGCATGCTGACGAGGCGGGCGGACTTGTCATTGCGCAAGACCTGGAGCGCGCGAACGGGCGATTCGCCGTCGATCTCCCCGGTGAACGTCTCTGTGAGACGGATCGCCACGAGCACCGGGCCGTCCGTGTGATCGTAGGCCACCGCTTCCGAATGCTGGATGGTCACCTTCGCCGTGGCCCTCGTGCGCTGACGGCGCGAGTGCGCGGCCGCGCGTTGCGATTCCTGGTCGTTCATGCGTGCACCCCTCCCTTCGTATACGGTCGCGGGTTGTTGCCGCACGCCCAGAGAAAGGAGCGCGACCTTGCGAGGGTTCGGAAGCTCATCGTCCTTCTCCTGACTCGGCGAGGCTCGGACGACAACACGAGCGCCAAGCCGCGCGCCGCGCGCCGTGCCCGCGCCGCCGGACGCGTCATGACGCGAGACGGCCCGCGCGCACCAGACCTCGAAGGACCGATGCGACCTCTTCGCGGCCGTAGCGGTCGACGAGGTGGCTCGCGAGCGCGCCCACGAGCATGGGCCTCTTGGCCATGTCCTTGGACGGCGACGTGTTCGCACCCCAGGTCGTCCGACCGCCGAGGTTCGGTGCAAGGTCGTGCGGCAATGTACGGGAGCATGACCCACGGGGTGCATCCGTCGGCGCGGATGGGCGTCGAAAGACGGCGTCGAGCGCACGCCACGTCGCGCCCGGCGTCCGCATCGAGGCCGCGCGCGTGGAGAGCCACCGGATGCTCGCGCTTGAGCTCGCGCGACAGGCGGAGCGGCGAGAGGGCGGGTCGGCGCGGGCGGAGCGCGAGCGTTGGAAGGCCGAGTCGAAGGAGCAGCGCCGCCTGTCATGTGATTCGGTGGCGCTGAGGGAGTGAATCAGCGACCGCAAGTTGCACGCCCCGACCGGTTGCTGCGAAAAGAATTCGAGCAGGGTCGCTGCTGCCTGCGCTTATCTCAACGGAATGAGGGGAAGAGGTCGTCGGCTGGCTCCGGGGCGGGACCTCCCGCGAGCGACCAGACCAGGTCGACGAGTTCCTGCTCGAACCTACCGACGTCGGCATCGGCCGGGCGGCTCGAGACGAGGAGCGCGACCGTCGTGCCGCCGGGTGTCCGCAGGACCTCGGCCGTCGTGCCGGGCATGGAACCGCCGTGATGCCAGATGGCGCCGCCCTCGACGGGCTCCACCTGCATCCCGAGGCCAAACCAGGAGGGCGCGCCCGCCCACTCCGGCAAAGGAGGGCGCGCCATCATCTCGTCGCGGCGGGCCGCCGAGAGGAGCGGCGTGCCGCGTGAGCCATCGAGGGCCATCATGAGGCGCACGAGATCGATGGCCGAGCCAATCCAGCCGCCCGCCGCGTCGAGCGCGGCAAGACTCGTCCAGCCGTACGGCCGGGGCACCTCGCCCTCCCCCGGGAAGACCGAACGCACGGGCGGGGCGCCGGCGTGGTCCTCGTAGCGCACCTCACCCGGCGCGCGCTCGACCTCCCGCGTTCCACCGATGCGCATCCGAGAGATGCCGGCGGGCACGAGCACCTCTTGCTGCACGACCGCTTCGTAAGGCGCCCCGGCGACCGCCTCGAGGACGCGCCCGAGCACCACGTAGCCGATGTTCGAGTAAGCTTCGTGCGACCCCGGGTCGAAGTCGAGCGGCAGCCCGAGCGCGAAGCGCGCCAGTTCGGGCGCGGTGACCGGGCCGGGGGCGCCGAGCGCCGCAGCCGCGGTCGGGAGCCGCGCAACGGGATCGCCGCTCCGCTGCCGGTCCCAGCCGCCCGCGTGCTCCAGGAGGTGCCGCACCGTGAGGCCGGTGAGCCGCTGGTCCGCGCTCGGCGGGAGCGCCACCCAGCCGGACACTGGCCCGTCGAGGTCGAGGCGTCCGGCGTCCGCGAGCCGCAACGCAGCGAGCGCGGTGAGGACCTTCGATACGCTCGCGACCCGCAGGAGCGCGTCCGGCACCATCGGCGCACGCTCCTCCGCGTCAGCGTACCCGTACCCTCGTGCGAGTGCGAGCCGCCCCTCCCGCGCGGCGGCGACGGTGAGCCCGGGCACGTCCCACCGGCGCATGAAGGCGACGAGCACGGCGTCCCAGCGTTCGACGCCCGGCACCACGGGTCCACTCACCGGGACCGGCTCGCCGGACGGGAAGAAGCGCGGGCGCGCCCCCGGAGCACCGCCGCAGGCCGCGAGGCAGGCGGCGAGGACGAGCGCGGTCTTGCTCACGGGTGTGCTCGCAGGAACGCGCAAACGCGGCGCCGCACGACGTCGCGGTGCGTGAAGATGGCGACGTGCTCGCCCGCGTCGCGATTGCGCGGAGCTCGGCGCCTGGGATCCGCTCGGCGAGCAGGCTCGCGTGGCGGAACGGCTCCACCCGGTCGGTCGTGCCGTGACCGCGACGAGCCGGTCCCCGCCCTCGGCGATGGTGCGAGCGAGGAGCAACGACTGATCCCAGCCGCCATCGCACCGTAAACGGAGACGACGACTGGGCAATCACCGGCGGTCGCGAGCTCGACAGGGCCGCGCGACGTGCGCACGAGGGTGGTCGGCGAAGCCAGTGGGACCGGGGTAAACGCAGCGTCCGTCGCGGTAAGGGTCGCATGCAGTTCCTCGCTGGTGAGAGCAGCGCGTTCATCGCCGTCGCCCCGCCTGGCTCTTGCGAATGCGACATCATCGCACAGGTACATCCGGCGTGGCGGACCCGTGGACCACCTCAGATTCCTGGCCGCGTCGGGCAGCACGACGCACGCCGAACCATCGCACCGCACGTGACGGTCGAGGAGCCACGGGATCCGACCGCCGACTTCTCGCACCGTCGGCAGGGCCGCGGGGTGGTTCGTCGCAAGCGTTACCTCGACAGAGTACCAGTCCAGCACCTCGGCACCGTCGCAGACCGGGTATGAGCCCTTTAGTGTGACCCGCTCGCCGGCGACGACGACGTGGAGCGTCGGGTACGCCTCCGCGAGTTCGGTCACGCGAAGCCGCTGTCCCGTGGGTCCTCAAGAGGATCGAGGAGGCCTCCCAAAGGGAGATCGGACCACCGGTTCCGCCGGGGGAGGGGATGCCGTCATGGCAACTAGCGGATATAGGGCGCGAGCTACCACGAGCTACCATCAACAAAAAAGCCCAGGAATGACCTGGGCCTTTCATGTGACCCCACGGGGATTCGAACCCCGGTTACAGCCTTGAAAGGGCCGGGTCCTGGGCCTCTAGACGATGGGGTCAGGGGGCGCAAGGTAGTGGGAGGCGGGGGGCGTGTAAAGGGGTTGCCTCCGCCGGGGGAAGATGGGCCGCCGACGCGAAACCGCCGCAGGAGCAGCGATGGGCGAGCGCGAGTTGGTCGGGTCGGTCACGCCAAGCCACCCCTATGTAATTGCAGCGATATGCGAGTGGGACGATCAAGAACCGCTCCTCGATGCTCACGCGGGAAGAGGTGGGCCGCATCGAACGGGAGGCGGTGGCCGAGCTGGAGCAGGAGCTCATCGAGGGCGACCTGCGCGCCGTCCGGGAGGCGGCCGGCCTCTCCCAGGTCGAGGCGGCGAAGCTCGCCGAGATGAGGCAGGTGAGGTGTCGCGCCTGGACAACCGGGCCGACTACCGGCTCTCCACCTTGCGCCGCTTTGTGACCGCGCTGGGGGGGCCGCCTGGAAATCGTGGCACACGTGAATAGCGAGGCCGCCCGCCTGCGCGGCCTGTGGGCGGTCATCGCTGGCGCGCGCCCCGTCGATTATCACTAGGAGTGGACATCACGAACGCCTCCTCGCGATCGTAGGCCCCTACGCCAGGTGAAGAGCGGTCGGGATCCCACGACCCCGCGACATGGCTGGAGACGCGACCGGCAGCGACTCGCCGGCGAACGGACGGGAGCCGGGCGGATACGCTCTCGCGGCCACCAAGGCACCAAGGAAGGCTTGTGCCGCGGCCCCTCCGCTCGCAAGATCGCCAGACACCTACGAGGAGGTCGCGATGGAACGACGAGAGCTGGGACGTACGGGGTGGAAGGTGTCGCCGGTCAGCTTCGGCTGCTGGGCCATCGGGGGAACCTGGGGCTCGGTGGACGACAGCGAGTCGCTGGCGGCTCTCCACCGCGCGGTCGACCGCGGCGTGAACTTCTTCGACACTGCCGATGTGTACGGCGACGGCCGCAGCGAGCGGCTCCTGGCCCGGCTGCGGCGCGAGCGGAAGGAGGAGATCCACGTCGCCACCAAGGCCGGGCGCAGGCTCCCGAAGCAGACGGTGGAGGGCTACTCGAAGGAGAACCTCATCGCTTTCGTGGAGCGCAGCTTGAAGAATCTGGAGACTGACGCGATCGAGCTCCTGCAGCTTCACTGCCCGCCCACCGACCTCTACTACCACCCGGAGGTCTTCGGTGTGCTCGACGACCTCGTGAAAGCTGGCAAGCTCCGCCACTACGGCGTGAGCGTGGAGCGGGTGGAGGAGGCCTTGAAGGCCATCGAGTACCCGGGTGTGCAGTCGGTGCAGATCATCTTCAACATCTTCCGGCAGCGTCCGGCCGACCTGTTCTTCGCCGAGGCGAGGCGGCGCAAGGTTGGCATCCTGGTGCGGTTGCCCCTCTCCTCCGGCCTCCTCGCCGGAAAGATGACGAGGAAGACCTCCTTTGCCCCCGACGACCACCGCAGCTTCAACCGCAAAGGCGAGGCGTTCGACCGCGGCGAGACCTTCTCCGGCCTCGACTACGATCGGGGCCTGGCCGCCGTGGAGGAGCTCCGCGGGCTCGTTCCGCAGGGCATGACCATGGCGCAGTTCGCGCTGCGCTGGATCCTGATGCACGACGCCGTCACCTGCACCATCCCGGGGGCCAAGCGCCCCGACCAGGTGGAGGAGAACGTCGTCGCCGCCGACCTCCCGCCGATTTCATCCGAGGTGATGGAGAAGGTGAAGGCGCTGTACGACGGCCAGATCCGCCCTCTGGCGCATCCGTACTGGTGAGAGTGCCGACCAGGGCGCCCGCTTCGACTCGCATGGAGAAATAGATGGCCAACTACAAGGCCGAGCTGGTCGGCGTATTCGGGCACCCGGTGGCGGAGAACCCGACCGCGGTGATGCAGGAGGCGGCCTTCGCCGCGCTGGGGCTCGACTGGCGCTACCTCACCGTCGAGGTCTACCCGCGCGACCTCGAGGCGGCGATGCGCGGCCTCCGCGCGTTCAACATGCGCGGGGTGAACCTCACCATCCCCCACAAGACCGCGGTGCTTGCTCACCTCGACGAGGTGCGGCCGGATGCCGCGCTCATGGGCGCGGTCAACACGGTCGTCCGGACCGGCGACCGGCTGGTGGGCGAAAACACCGACGGCAAGGGCTTCATGCGCTCGCTCCGGGAGGGCGCCCGGTTCGATCCGCGCGGGCAGCGCGCCGTGGTGCTGGGCGCCGGCGGCGCCGCCCGGGCCATCGCGGTGGAGCTGGCCCTGGCCGGCGTGGAGCACCTCACGATCGTGAACCGCTCGCCCGCCCGCGGCGCGGAGCTGGTGGAGCTGCTCACGAGCGAGACGCCCGCCCGGGCCATGTACGCTCTCTGGGGCGCTGCCCAGGCGATCCCGCGCGACACCGGACTCCTCGTGAATGCCACCTCGGTGGGCCTCCCCCCGAGGGCTGACGAGATGCCGGACATCGACTACGGCACGCTGGCCCCGGGGATGGTGGTCTGCGACGTCATCCCAGCGCCGGTGACGCCGTTCCTCACCGCGGCAGCCCAGCATGGTGCGCGCACCGTCGATGGCCTCGGCATGCTCGTCTACCAGGGCGTCATCGGCTTCGAGCTGTGGACCGGTCGCACCGCCCCGGAGGAGGTCATGCGGGAGGCACTCGCCCGGGCGTTCGCGGCGGAGAGCTGAATCAGAACAGGCCGCCGGCGGCTCCGAGCGGCACGAGCTCTCCCCCGCGCCACCACGTTCCTGCCGTCGCGGGGAGGCCGCCTGGCGGACATCCGGCCGCGCTGCGTACCCTGGCCGACGCGTGAGTCCCCACCCGCGCCGCACCGGAGGGCGCCGGCGCCTGGCGGGGCCGATGCATCTCTCGGCCCGCATGCCGCGCACCCCCGCGATCGCGTTCTTCCTCCTGCTCGCCTGCGGCACCTCCGCCGGCCCTTCTCGGACCACCACCGAACAGGCCCTCGGAGCGCTGCGCGTCGTCTTCTGGAACGTGCATGACCTGTTCGACGAGGTGGACGACCCGGGGAAGGGCGACACCGTTCTCACTCATGCGGAGGTGGAGGCGAAGCTGGCGGCCGTGGGTACCGTGCTGGCGCGCCTCGATGGCGACCTGCTGGTGCTGGCCGAGGTCGAGAACAGGGCACTCCTCTCGCGCCTCGCCGAGGGGCCGCTGCGCGGCCGCGACTATGAGGCCTGGCTGGAGGAGGGGTTCGACCCGCGCGGCATCGACGTGGGGCTCCTCTCGCGGGCGCCGGTGTCGCGCTACGTGAGCCATCTCGGCGACGGGGCGCCCGGCGGCAAGCCGATCTTTGCCCGCGACCTCGCTGAGGTCCACCTCGCCACGGCGCCGCCGGTGGTGGTGCTGGCCGCGCATCTCGCCTCGCGGGTGGACCCCAATGCCGAGCCGCGGCGCGCGCAGCAGGCAAAGCGCCTGGCGGAGGTGACGCGCGCCCTGCTCGGGGGCGCGGAGCGGCCAGTGGTGCTGGCGATCGGCGACTTCAACGACCTGCCCGGCGCACCTGCGCTGTCGACGCTGCTCGGCGATCCCGCCACGCTCGACCTGGGCGCCTCCTTGCCAGAAGCCTCGGGATGGACCTGGAGCGGAAAGGGCGCCCACGAGCGCATCGACTACGCGCTCCTGCCGGTCCGCGAGGCCATGCGCTTGGCGAGCTTCCGGGTGGAGAGCGGCGCGGACGTCGCCACGGCTTCCGATCACCGGCCGCTGGTGGTCGACCTGTGGCTGGGCGAGACCGCCGCCTCGGCGCCGTGACGGAACCTGGCGGCAGTCCTGCCGCAACGAGCGGCTGCGAGCGGAACGGCTCAGACCTCCCACACCTTGGTGACGGTGAGGCCCACCGCCTCGGAAAGGCGGCGGGTCCACTCCTTGCCCGGCACGCCGTCGATGGTGGGCGGGACCACGACGTGAAACTCGCCGGAGAGCTGCTCCGCGGCGCTAGCGAAGAGCTGCCAGCGGCTGAGCTGCTCCTCGAAGCCGACCTCCCCGGGCACGAAGACGTCGAACAGCGCGGGGCGCCGGCCGCCCATGGCGAAGAGGCTCGGACGGTGACTCCGCACGGTGCCGCGCACCAACTCCGGCGGCTCGCGCTCGCCGAGGTCGGCGCGCACCTCGCGATACCCCGAGCGCTCCAGCACCTCCACCATGAGCTCGCACAGCGCCGCGGTGCGAGGCCCCACCACCCGGTTGCGCTCGCAGCCCGAGGGCTCCCCGCCTTGCGTCCGCTCCGGGCCGGACTCCTGCGCGTTCGGCTCGGCTTCGGTGGGCGGCGGGGTGAGCCGGGTACCCACCTCGCGCAGGACGCGCCCCGCCCCGGCCTGCGCCCTCCTTCCCAGGTCGCGCGCCCTGGCGGCGATCCTCGCGCGCAGCGAATCCGCGACCTCACGTGCCCGCCTCCCCAGCTCCCGACCCTTCAAGCGACCTCCTCCGTGCCCTCGCCTCGAGACAGCTTCCCACATGAACAGACGCCAGCCCGCGATCTTCCGCCTGCTCCGGTGACTCGAGGCAGCCCAGTGAGCTCGGGTGCGACGGTCGAGCGCGTGGCGGACCGGGAGGGACACGGGGGCTCCCTCGGCGGCGAGAGCGTCGCCTCAGCGGCGCAGCCGGCGGAAGACCCGCTGCGTCATCCCGGCCGGTGCGTACCGCCAGGCGAGGGCGAGGTAGACGAGCGCGTAAAGGGAGAGGACGGGCAGGGCTGCCAGGATCGGGGAGAGCGCAGGCGCCGGGAGGAAGCCGCCGCCCCACTGCCCCTCGAGCGCAGGGGCCGCCCCCGCCCAGCGCACGAGCAGCACCTTCAGCGCGAGGCCGGCCGCACCCGCGGTGCCGGCCGCGAGCCAGAGGTGCGTGAAGGTGCGAGCAGGCAGGCCCGTCACGCCGATGCGGCGGTTCAGGGCGCGGCGCAAGAGCGCGTACTCCACCCAGGCGGCGAGGCCGGTGGTGGCGGTGATGCCCACGAGCCCGATCTCCCGGGGTATGCCCAGCACGCCGGGCATCTTCACCGCCGACCACCAGGCGAGCCCGGCGGTGAGCCCCAGCCGCACGAGCGCGAAGCCGAGCGGGGTGCGCGCGTCGAGCAGCGCGTAGAAGGCCGAGGCGTAGAGCCGCCCCATGGTGGCGGCGAGGAGCCCCAGCGTCGAGCCCATCAGCACCAGCCAGAGGTAGCGGGTGTCGGCCGCCGACTGCGCGCCGGTCTGGAAGAGCGCCCCGGCGATGACGTCACCCAGGGTGAGAAAAGCCGCGGCCGAGGGGATGACGAAGAAGGCGAGGCGCGAGAGGGCCAGATCGAGGCGCCCGCGGAGCTGGGCGGCGACCGCCTCCGGGGTGCCCACCGCCGCGCTCATCGCCGGGAGCTCGCTCGCCGAGATGGCCATGCCGAAGAGGCTGATGGGGAGGAGGTAGAGGATCTGCTGATACCCGAGCGCCGCCAGACCCCGGGTGCCCACGTACGAGGCGTAGACCGTGTCGAGGAAGGCGGAGAGCTGCACCACCCCGCGCCCCACGAGCGCCGGGAAGAAGTTGCGAAGCACGGCGTGGACCGGCCCGGCGACCCGGAGGGAAGGGCGGAAGCGCCGCAGAAGCGAAAGCGCCGTCGGGAGCTGCACCGCCACCTGGAGCGCGGCCCCGGCGAGGTAGCCGGCGGCCACCCAGGCCGCCAGCACCTCGTCGCCCACGCGGCCGCCGAAGGCGAGCAGCGCCACCACCACGGCGCCGTTCATCACCACCGGCGCCGCGTAGGAGAGGAAGAAGCGCCGGTGGCTGTTCAGGACTCCCAGGCACCAGGCCGAGAGCACCAGCGTGCCGGTGGCCGGGAAGAGCACCCGCACCAGGCGCACGGTGAGCGCCTCCTCCCGGCCGGCGAGGCCGGGGGCGATCACCGCCACCAGCGCCGGCGCGAGCAGCATCCCGGCGAGGACCAGCAGCGCGGTGACGGCGGCGAGGAGGCCGGCCACCGCGCCGGCCACGCGGTCGGCCTCCTCCTCCTCGCCGCGCGCCACCAGGTGCGCGTACACGGGGATGAACGAGGAGCTCAGCACCCCCTCGCCGAGGAGGTTCTGGAGGAGGTTGGGGATGCGCAGGGCGGCGTTGAAGACGCCCGCCACCCAGCCGCTGCCGAGATAGTGGGCGAAGATGCGCTGTCGCACCAGCCCGCTCACCCGCGAGAGGAAGATGCCTGCAGCGACGAGGAGCGCGTGTCCGCCGCCGCGACCGGCAGCCGGCGAGGGAGCCGGGGCGGCCGTCGCCGGGGTTTGCGGGGGTGGGGTCACGGTGCGAAGTGGGGCGCGAGGGGCTCGAACCCTCAACCTACGGCTTAAAAGGCCGCAGCTCTACCATTGAGCTAGCGCCCCAAGTTCATGATTGCGTTGTGGAAACTGACTTCAGCGGAGCGGCGTCTGGACCTAATTCGGACCTAATTTCCCCGTTCTTGGGTCCGGGAGACCCGAGCCTGGCGAGGTCGTTTGCGCTGAAGCGCCCGGGGATTAGGTGGGCGTAGCGCTTTGTGACCTCGGTCGTGGAGTGGCCCAGGATGGCAGCCAGCTTGGCGATGCTGCCGTCAGCCATCACCCACTGGCTGGCGAAGGTGTGCCGAGTAGCCTGGTAGACGTCCAGGCGCGGAAGGGCGAGGGGCTGGAGGACGGCACGCAGCGCGGCGAGGTACGTGTTGCCCCTGACGAAGGAGAGAGCGGCATCCTTGCCGGCCGTCCTCTTCATCCGCTGCCGAGGGGAGGGGAAGAGGAAGCCAGTGCCGCCGGTCGCCGCACGCCAGGCAAGCAGGATGGGGAGGAGCGGGTCGAGGATGGGCACGAAGCGGGTCTCGTCGTCTTTGAGGGGGCCGAGGTTACCGTCCCGGTCGATCGCCCGCCAGATCTTGATGGTGCGCCGCTCGAGGGAGATGTCGGGCCAGGCCAGCGCCTTCGCCTCGCCGGGCCTCATGCCCGTGTAGACGCCGACCGCGTACAGGGTCGAGTAGGGCTGGGGGAGAGCTTTTACTATGTGCGTGACGTCCTCGACCCTCTCGACGAAGGGGGTGTTGCGGGGGTCGTGACCCGACTTGTAGAGACGCCGCACTTCCCGTGAGAGGCTGTGGACCGGGTTTGCCGTCACGCCCGACCGCTTGGCCGACGTGACGAGCGACGTGAAGATGCGGGAGAGGAGACGGACGCAGTGACCGATGGTCTCGGGTGCCAGGTCACCCGCTGCACGCTGGTCACGGACGAACTTCTCGACCTTCTCCGCGTCGACCTCAGACGGGCGCAGGTGGCCGAAGACAGGCTCGAGGTGGTTCGTCCAGCGGTAGCGGTCGTCCCTGTTGGCCCGGAGTACGTTGGAGCGCGCCTCGAGCCACCCTGCAGCCCAGACCGAGAGGGCGGGGACGCTGCTGGGCGAGGGGGAGAGACCTGCCTGAAGCTTGCGGAGCCCCTCCAGGATGACCTTCGCCCCAGCGTCTGCCTCAGCGCGGGTGGCGAAGCCCTCCTGCGACTTGCGGCTGCCGTCGACGCCGTACCAACGAACGCGCCAGTTTCCAGGGGAGCGCAGGTCAATGCTGCCGATGCCGTACTGTCGACGTCGGGGTGCGCGTGCCATGCTCACACTCTAACGGACAGCAAAACATGGGTCCAGAGGTTCTGTGGCCGTAGCTCTAAAGGGCTCTCAGCGCCTCATGGGCAAGCATCCGCGGTGGGGCGATCTACGCCGCCGCTTGCAGCACTTCGCATTGCTCGCCCCCGCGTCGCCGGGTGCGATCAACGAAGGTCTCCCGAGTGAGTGAGCCCGGCCTGGCCGGCGATGGACGACCACGTCTTCCGCCCGCGCCGATGCACCAGGATCGAGCCGTTCGAGCACGGCGCCGGCCACGAGCGGCGACGGCGAGCGGGAACGGAGAACGTGCTGCTCGGCGCGCGCGCGGGCCCTCGACGGAGCTACCCTTTCGTCGTGCCTCAACAAGCAACCCGCCTGGGCGTGCCGTCCGCCCACGCTCTCCGTATGAGTATGGTATGCGATGGACCGGTGGCCTCGCGCGGTCTTGGCCGTGTGCTTCCCGCAGGCCCATGACTCGCCTTGTCACCGGCGGCTTGCAGCATGTCGCCTCCAGCCGTCGCGTTATCCTCCATCGCGTTCCTTGCTGCGTGTCTTCACCAGTTTGAAAGTTCCTTCTCAGTCAAAGTGATCAAGGAGAGCGCGGAATGGCCAAGCGGACACCGAGTGCGATTGACGAGTCCAAAGCGATTGACGAGTCTGTGGCGAGAGCCGCGATCGATGCCGTCAAGGATCGAAAGCGCGCCGCGCTTCACCAGCCAGGTTACGCGTTTCGTGGGAAACTCCGGCACAAGCTCGCCAAGGAGCTGAGGCCGCTCTTCACCGGCGCCGGTCTCGATCTCGACAAGATCGACAAGGTGCTGAAGGGCAGCCAGGCCGAGTTGCGACGCAGCCTGGCCCAGGACAAGGCCGCCACCGCCAAACAATTCGCGGAGCTGGCGAAGCTGCGCCTAGCGGGCCTCGCCAACACGAGAGCGGCGATCGAGCACCTCGCCTTCAACGCCTATCTGACGACCCCCATTCCGGTCGCAACGCCGTACCTGATCGGCGCCAGGCCCGCGGGGTTCCTGACGGATTCCCACGCCGAGCCATGGAACAACTGGGGCAAGCCGGCTCTCCAGACCGACCAGGACACCTCGGGCAACACCGCCAGAGTCAGCTTCTATTTTGCCTGGCAGAATCCGCTCGCCTATCTGGCGGTGATCAACTGCAGCGCCGACCTGATCGCGAACGGTCACTGCTCCAATACGGCAGAGGGGGGCTTCTTTTCGGGCGGCAGCGCCACGGTCAAGCTGCGCGCCGAGCTGAATGTCTTTGTCGGCGCGGTCGAGATTTCCTGGCAGCCCGGCCAGAAGAGCGACATCGTTACAATAACCGCCGACGGCGGCAGCATCTTTGACCCGGGCGCCATCGGGAACAGGGATATTTCCGCCACGGCGCATCTCAGCTGCAATTCCATCGAAGTCCAGGGCGACCAGCTGGTCGTGTTCGAGGTGGCGTTTGTCGCCGATTACTCCATCGACGACGGGAGCATCGACCTCGACTTCGCGAGCGGAGACAATGCGGTCATTCCCCCGGCGCTCAACATCGAGTTGCTGACTCCGCCCGGCAGCAACCCCACGCAGCCATTCTCCGCAGAAAATGGGAGGTCGGTGCGATGAAGCAGGCAAAGATCGACAAGTCGCAGCTGAAAGCCGTCCTCGATGAGATCAAGGAACGGAAGCGGCCCGACCTCCATCAGCTCCGCATGGAACAGCATTCAAAGCGGGCGAAGCTCCGGCGCAATCTCGGCAGGCAATTGCAGCCGCTCTTCGCCGGCGCCGCTTTCGATGTCGGAAAGATCGACAAGGTGCTGGCTTCGCACCAGACCGGGCTGCGCGACGCCCTGAAAAAGGAAGAGGCGGCGGCGGCCAAGCGGATGGCGCCCATTGTCAAGCAGCGCCAAAAGGGTATCGCCAACACCCGAGCGGCGTTGGAGCAGATCAAGTTCCAGCCCTACGTCACGACGCCCATTCCGATCACGACGCCGTACCTGATCTATGCGACGCCGGTCGGCATGTTGCACGACACCCATGTGGAGCCGTGGAACAACTGGGCGAAGTTCACCTATTCCAGCGACCGAAACACCGGCTACAGCACCGCCGTCGTGAACTTCTACTTCGCCTGGCAGAACAGATCGGACTACCTCGCAGTGATCAACTGCAGCACGGCTCTGCTTCTCAACGGGATCATCGAAGCCACGGCCGAGCCGGGATGGCTGTTTCCCGGCAGCGCATGGCTGGAATTGCGGGCGATGCTGACGGTCTTCCTCGGCTCGACCGCGATAAACTACCAGGCCGGTCAGCAGAAGCAGATGGGCTCGGTCTATACGGAGGCTGACTGGGCGCCGCTCGGTGCCGGCGGCACTATAAAAGCGGAGAGCATTTTTGGATCCTATGCGCTGTCCTGCAACGACATCCAGGTGCAGTCCAATCAGATCGTCGTCTTCGAGGTCGCCTGCAGTGCCGATTGGTGGATCGACGAGGGCGGATCCATCGTGCTGGATTTCGACTTCGATCCCGCCGGCTACCGGGTCATGTGCCCAGCATTGCAGGTCGATCTCCTGACGCAACCGCAAGGCCCCATCGAAACGATCCTCGCGGGGTAGTGCGCGAACGGCATAGTCCACTTCATCGGTGATAGGTTAGCGTTAGCGGCCGTTCAGGCATGAGTTCCAGCGAGCGCCACGCGGTGAGAGAACTGGCTGCGAGTCTCAACCCGCCGCATGAGAAGCGCGCGGCCGAGGTTGGGGTCGACGGCCTCGTGCAGCAGCGTGACCTCCAGCGCGCCGGCGAGCAGCGCCGCGATGCGTGGTGCGGCGTGCACGAGGCGGAGGAGGTCACCCGCAACCTCGGCGAGCAGGCGCTCCTGAACATGCCGCGCCCGCGGCAGCGTGGCTACCGGATGGCAACCAGCTCGGGGATGGCCGGGCGTCCCCGCCGCTCCAAGAAGTCAAGGAACGCACCCGCCGACCAGTTGAGGGTCCGTTCCACGGGGTACCTCGCCTCCTCGAGCAGCAACAGCGCCTCCGAGAACCCGCCCAGGGAAGCGGCGAAGTGCGCGTCGGAGCTCATCACCAGGAGGGCTCCCAGGTCGCGAGCGGCCTCGGCGACGGCGCGGCAGCGGGATTCACTCCCCTTGCGAGAGCCCAGGAAGGACGAGTTGTTGATCTCCAGCGCCACGGCGTGATCTACCGCGGCCCGGACCACCACCTCGACGTCGATGGGATAGGCCGGGTTGCCCAGGTGCCCGACGACGTCCACCTTCCCCCCGCGGATGACGTTGACCAGGGCCCGAGTGTGCTCCGCCTCGGTGGTCGGTGGGAAGACCGGCTCGTGAAAGGAGGCCAGCACCACGTCGAGGCGGTGAGCCGCCTCCTCCGGCACGTCGGTGCGGCCGCTGGCGTCGAGGATGTTGGCCTCGATGCCCCGCAGGACGCCGACGCCGTCCACGAGGCGCGGTACCACCCGGAGGTTGGCGAAGTGCCACGGGTGAGCCCCGCCAGGCATGGCGGGGCCGTGATCGGTGCAGGCGAAGAGCCGCACGCCCCTGCGGCGGGCCTCGGCAGCGTACTCGATGATGGTGCTGTAGGCGTGCGAACTGGCGAAGGTGTGGGTGTGGGGATTGACGGAGAAGACCATGAGCCATTCTACCGGGAAGGCCCCGGCTGCGAGGAGTGCCGGAGGATGCGCAGCGCCCCCGCCGGTGTCGCTCCACCGCGGGGCGGCCTGTGCTAGCTAACATCAGCTCACCGTCTCCGCTCGCGGACCGAAGAGGCCCCAGTGCCGAACGGCACGGTCGGAGCTTCTTGGCGGCGTTGCTGGGGACGCCCCTCCCGACGCCCGGCGAGGAGCGGTGATGCACGACTACCGGCTCGCCGCGTGACCGGTGCCCCACCGCCGGGTAGCCAAACACAACTCTGGAACGCGTCCGCGGCCGTGGTCCCGCTTGGGGCAACCCGATCGGTTCGCTTCGCTCACGCTCTCGCGCCGCGATAGACCGCAGCTTGGAGGTTTACCACCATGTCCGGCCTTCGCGTCTCGAGCTTCTCCATCTCGCTGGATGGCTTCAGCGCCGGCCCCAACCAGTCGTTGCAGAACCCGCTGGGGGAAATGGGTCCCGAGATCTTCGAATGGTTCCTCCCGACGCGCGTCTTCCAGAAGATGCACGGCAGCGGCGACGGGGAGACCGGGGTCGACAACCTGATCGCCGAAGAGGGCTTCAAGAACATGGGAGCGTGGATCCTGGGGCGAAACATGTTCGGACCCGTGCGCGGCCCGTGGCCGGACGAGAGCTGGAAGGGATGGTGGGGAGACGAGCCGCCCTATCACGTCCCGACGTTCGTGCTGACGCACCACGCGCGCAAGCCGATTGAGATGAAGGGCGGCACCACGTTTCATTTCGTGACCGACGGAATCCAGTCGGCGTTAAAGCAGGCGAAGGCGGCGGCTGGGGAAAGGGACGTGCGCCTGGGCGGCGGCGTCGCCACGATCCGCCAGTACCTGGCCGCCGGGCTCATCGACGACCTCCACCTCGCAGTTCGACCCGTGATCCTGGGCCGCGGAGAGCACCTCTTCCAGGGACTCGACCTGCGCTCGCTCGGCTACGAAGGCTTCAAGTCCGTCGCCGGCGAACGCGCCAACCACGTCTTCCTGCGCAAGCGCGCCGGAGCGTGAAGATCCGGAGAACTTTAGACACTTCATGGCCTCGCGTACGCAAGCTGAAGACCGGCCCGGAGTTACTCGAGAACCGCCTCTGGGGCGCCGAGCGCATCCGCGGCAAACTCCTCAAGCCCGGCATCGCCGTCGCCAAGAGAACCATCCAGCGGTACCTGAGCAAGACCGACCCGTCCGTTTCCGACCCACTTAAGCTTGAGGAGAGGCACAAGTATTAGACTTGAATGGGCAATCTCCGCGGCGCCCCGTCCAGGAAGGGCCGAATGTTCGACGCTGGTCACATCGCGGGGGTCCTGGCTGCCGTCCGCAGCCGGAATCCCCTCGTACACAACATCACCAACTACGTGGTGATGAACAACACCGCCAACGCGCTGCTGGCCCTCGGAGCGTCGCCCGCAATGGTGCATGCCCCGGAGGAGGTCGCTGAGTTCGTGGGGATCTCGAGCGCTCTCGTGGTCAACATCGGTACCCTCTCGTCGCCATGGGTGGCATCCATGAAGCTAGCGATCGAGGCCGCGAACGCGCACCAGGTCCCCTGGGTGCTCGACCCAGTCGGCGTCGGCGCCACGCGCTTTCGTAACCATACCTCGGCGGACCTCGTCCTGATGAAGCCTACCGCCATCCGGGCCAACGCCAGCGAGATCATGGCGCTCGCGGGCCTCGCGGGCGCTGGTACCCGGGGTGTCGACTCGACGCAGGGTTCCGATGCTGCGCTCGATGCTGCCCAGCAGCTCAGTCGCAAGACGGGAGCAGTTGTCGTTGTAACTGGCGTGGTGGACCACGTGACCGATGGTGAGCGGCTTGTCTCCATCGCCAACGGACACCCCATGATGGCGCGCGTTACCGGCCTCGGCTGCACTGGGACCGCGCTCGTGGGCGCGGCGCTTGCCGTGGAGCATGACCGGCTCCTCGCTTGCGCGGCCGGTCTCGCCTTCCTTGGCGTGGCGGGCGAGATAGCGGCCGCGAACAGCCCTGGCCCAGGGAGCCTTCAGATGCACTTGCTCGATGCGCTCTACGCCCTGGACAGCCAGGCCTTGGCGGAGAAAGTGCGGCTGGGATGACCCGCCAGTTCGACCTCTCCCTCTACCTCGTCACCGACCCGGTCATGACGGCACGGCGCGGGCTTGTCGAGACGGTGCGCGCCGCCGTAGCTGGCGGCGTGACCGCGGTGCAGCTCCGTGACAAGGAGGCCTGCCCCGCCGACCTCATGGCGGCCGCCCGGGCTCTCTTGACGCTTCTTCGCCCCCTGCACGTCCCGCTCATCGTGAACGACAGCATCGAGGTCGCGGCTGCAGTGGGTGCGGACGGCGTTCATCTGGGCCAGTCCGACGCAGCGGCCGCCGTGGCACGATCCAAGCTCGGGCGCACCGCCGTTATCGGCTTGTCCGTGACCGATCTCGCCGAGGTCGTCACCGTGGACCCCGCCGTGGTGGACTACGTGGGCCTCGGCCCCATTTTCCCCACCGCGAGCAAGCCCGACGCAAGCTCCGTCATGGGCGAGCACGAGTTCGCGGCCGTCCGACGGCTGATTCCGCTACCGGTCGTCGCCATCGGAGGCGTGAACTTTGAGAATGCTGGCCGCGCCATCCACGCCGGTGCAGACGGAGTTTCGGTAGTGAGCGCGATCTGCACCGCAGAGGACCCTGAGGTCGCGGCCCGAGCGCTCACTTACGCCATCGCTGAAGCCCGAGGTGAGGACCGCGTCAGTCGTAAAGCTTTCTGACGTAGAGAGGTGCCGCCACCCGCATGGCCGCGCATGAACCTGTGCTGGCTACTTGGTCCATCCGGTCGTTCCGGCGAGAACGTGTAGACCCTCGGCCACCTCTACTCGACAGCATCTGGCGGCGGCCTCCCCTCGAAGAAGGCGACCAGGTTCTCGATGGCCCTCGCGCCCATCGCCTCGCGTGTCCCGACGGTGGCGCTCCCCAGGTGCGGCAAGAGAAACGTCCTCGGGGAGGCGACGTACCCGGGGTGCACGCGCGGCTCCCCGTCGTAGACGTCGAGCCCGGCCGTGGCCACCTTGCCGCTCTGGAGTGCCACCACCAGCGCCTCGTCGTCTACGAGGCCCCCACGAGCGGAGTTCACCACAATGGCGCCGTCGGGGAGGAGCGCGATGCGCTCCTCGTCGAGGAGGTGCCGCGTCTCTTTGTTGAGCGGCGCGTGCAGCGAGAGCACGTCGGAGACGGCGAGGAGCGCCTCCAGCGACGGGTGGAAGACCGCATCGGCTCCTGCCTCCGCCACGGGCTTCCGGTCGTGGTAGTGGATCGTGAGGCCGAACATCCGGGCCCGTCGCGCCACCGCCCGGCCGATGCGGCCCATCCCCACGATGCCGAGCCGCTTCCCCGAGAGGCCCCAGCCCATGAGCTGCGTCGGGGTCCAGCCGGTCCACCCTCCCGACCGGATGAGTTCCTGACCCTCGGTGGCGCGGCGACTCGCCCCCAGCATGAGCAGCACGGTGAGATCGGCGGTGGCCTCGGTGAGCACGTCGGGCGTGTTCGTGACCGCGATTTCGCGCTCGCGCGCTGCGGCGACGTCGAGGTGGTCGTACCCCACGGAGAAGGTCGCCAGGATGCGGACCGAGGGCGGGAGCCGCTCGATGGTGGCCCGGGTGAGGTCGTCACCGACTGTGCACAGGACGCCATCCTTCCCGGCGCAGCGCGCCACGAGCTCGTCCGGGCCGTAGCGGCGGTCGTCCGGGTTCAGCTCGACGTCGAACCGGTCACGGAGCTCGAGGTGGGTTGCCTCGGGGAGTCGGCGCGTCACGAGGATGCGAGGCTTCAAGGTCTTTCCCCCTGCTGGGACGCGGGTCACCGATGGTACAGCTGGCGGCGGTGCCCTACGAGCTCGCTCCGGTTCACGGCCTAGGCCTCTCCTGGGCTACGGCCTAGGCCAGGCTAAACCGGCAACTGGGGTAACCTGGTTCGAGGGTTCGAATCCCTCCCTTTCCGCCATTTTCGAGGTGATTGGGCGGCCGCGGAGCGGTTCCATGCCGCGTCTTTGCCACGGGTGCGGTCGTCCGGCGCGCTCCGACCCGAGTCACCGGAGGACGCGCTGGCTCGCGAGCCACTCCCGCCCGGCCGTGCAGTCGACTCCGGCGCCCTGGAGCCCGGTGAAGACGACCTCCTCGAGCGCGCTCACGAACAGCTCGCGCTTCGCGGCATGCGGTAGCACCCCGAGTGCGAGGAGCGCCCCGTCCTCCCGGTCCTGCTCGACCGGGAGGAACAGGTCGTCGTCGACGCTGTCCCGAAGCATCGCCGGGAGGAGCGGCCCCAGGAACGCGGTCCTGCTCCGGGCCGCGGCCGCGGCGAGGTGCGCCCAGCCCAGGCGTGCGTGGGTGACCTCGTCCTCGGCCAGCTCGCGGAGCACCGCGCGGAGCGCGGGGTCGCCCGCCGTCGCCAGGAGTCTGGCGAGCACGGCCACGCTGACGGTCTCCGCCACGCAGCAGGCCGCCACCAGCTCGTAGGTGAGCGCATCCTCCTCGTCGAGCATCGAGGGCGCGACGTCCGACGGCGGGGGGAGCACGCCCTCCGGGACAGGCTGGCCGAGCTCCGCCGCCAGACGACTGCAATGGGCGGCGTGCCGCCGCTCGTCGGAGGCGGCGCGGCGCGCGAGCTCGGTGATGGCCGGAGCCGCGGCGGCGGCCTCGAGCCGTGCGGCAAGCCGCTCGAACCGGACCTCGGCCTCGCGCTCCACCCTCCAGCGGAAGGCCCAGGCCGACGCCGCCAGCGCGCGCGCTCTCTGGGGAGGCCGGGCGCCAGGCCGGTTCACCAGCCCTTCACTCCGCTCGGCTGCTCCGCCTTCTCGTCCTTGTCGGCCTTCTTTTCGCCCTTCTTCTCCTTCTCCGCCTTCTCGGCCTTGGCCTTCTCCAGCTCCTTGTCCTTCTCGCTTCCCTTCGCGGGCTCGTTGGTCGCCGCGTTCTTATCCGCCGCGCGCGTGCCGGCGACACCCGCCAGCGCCACGCCCCCTGCCACCAGCACTCGCAGGAGCTTGCTCACCCTGGGATGGATCTTCTCGGGCATCGAAACTTCCTCCTTCCCCCGGGTATGGCAAAGCCCGGAGCCCCGCCAATCCCTGCTGGGTCACTCTGGCGCTGTTGGGCCCCGACTGACCGGGAATAGCATGCGCTCCGGAGCCACCTCGCCTTCTCTGGCGTAGGCGACCTCGTGGAAGTCGCCGGCGTCATCCCACCGCCGCGGGTCCACGGGCTCCGCTACCACGGGGTGTTCAGGGGTCCGGGTGGACCCGATGCGAACCGAGCGAGCGCGCGGGCCGCCACCCTGAATCTGCATGCTCGCACCGGTTCGGCTCCCAAGCGCGCGGAGCCTATCGCGTCGGGTCAGAGCAGGCCAGTCCGACGCGCGGGGCCACCACCGCAGAGAAGAGGCGGAACCCGCGCGGCTCACGCCGCCAGGGAGCCGGAAGCGCGCAGACCGGGCGCCTCGCGCCCGGTGCGGGCCACGTACTCGGAGTACCCACCGCCGTATGGTACGGGCCCCTCGGGGGTGAGCTCGAGCACCCGGTTGGAGAGGGCGCCCAGGAAGCGCCGGTCGTGGGAGACGAAGAGCATGGTGCCCTCGTAGCCGGCGAGGCTCTCGACCAGCATGGCGCGGGTGTCGGCGTCGAGGTGGTTGGTGGGCTCGTCGAGCACGAGGAAGTTGGGCGGGTCGTAGAGCAGGGTGGCGAGGACGAGCCTCGCCTTCTCGCCGCCGGAGAGCACGCGACAGGATTTCTCTATCTCGTCCCCGGAGAAGCCGAAGCAGCCAGCCAGCGTGCGAAGCGAGCCGACCGAGGCGCGCGGGAAGGCGTCCTGCAGGGTGTCCCAGACCGTCTTCACCGGGGAGAGCAGCTCCATGGCGTGCTGGGCGAAGTAGCCCATCTTCACGCTGGCCCCCACGGTGACGGCCCCTTCGTCGGGAGAGCTCTCGCCGGCCACCATCTTGAGGAGGGTCGACTTGCCGGCGCCGTTCGCGCCCATCACGCACCATCTCTCGCCGCGGCGCAGGAGGAGGTCGAGGCCGCCGTACACGCGCCGCTCGCCGTAGGACTTCGAGACGCCGGTGAGCTTCGCCACGTCGTCGCCGGAGCGCGGGGCCGGCCGGAACTCGAAGGCCACCACCCTCCGCTCCTTCGGGGGCTCGACCTTCTCGATCTTGTCGAGCTTCTTCACGCGCGACTGCACCTGCGCCGCGTGCGAGGCCCTGGCCTTGAAGCGCTCGATGAAGGCGAGCTCCTTCTTCAGCATCGCCTGCTGCCGGTCGAACTGCGCCTGCCGGTGCGTGTCGGCGATGGCCCGCTCGCGCTCGTAGAAGTCGTAGTCGCCCGAGTAGCTGGTGAGCTCGCCGGCGTCGATCTCCAGGATGCGCCCCACCACCCGGTTCATGAACTCGCGGTCGTGGGAGGTCATGAGCAGGGCGCCGTCGTAGGCGCGGAGAAACCCTTCCAGCCAGATGATCGACTCGAGGTCGAGGTGGTTCGAGGGCTCGTCGAGGAGCATCACGTCCGGCCGCATGAGCAGGATGCGCGCCAGCGCCACCCGCATCTTCCAGCCGCCGGAGAGCGCGCCCACGTCGCCGTCCATCATCGCGGCGGAGAAGCCGAGGCCGGCCAGGATTTCCCGCGCGCGCGCCTCGAGCGCGTAGCCGCCCAGCTCGTCGAAGCGCGCCTGCACGTGGCCGAAGCGATCGACGAGCGCCTCGAGCTCGTCCGCGCGCTCCGGATCGGCGAGGGCGTGCTCCAGCTCCGCGAGCTCGGCCGCCACCTCCGAGATGGGGCCCGCACCGTCCATCGTCTCGGCCACCGCCGAGCGGCCGGTCATCTCCCCCACATCCTGGCTGAAGTGGCCGATGGTCACCCCGCGGTCGATGGAGATCGTGCCCTCGTCCGGCTCCTCCTCGCGGGTGATGAGCCGGAAGAGCGTGCTCTTGCCGGCGCCGTTCGGGCCCACCAGGCCCACCTTCTCCCCCCGCTGCAGCGTGGCCGAGGCGTCGAGGAAGAGGATCTGGTGGCCGTGCTGCTTGGCGATGGCGTCGAGCCTGATCACGAGGCGCGCCTTGTAGCACGAGCTCGCGTGGGGGCGCGAGATGGCGCGCGCGGCCCGGCCCGCCGCGGGGCCGCGCGCGTGCGCTGCGCTACTTCTTCTCCGGCCGAGACCAGAGGTTCGGCAGGGTGTCGATGTTCTCCTGCGTCGCGAGCCGCCCCTTGGCGAGGCAGACGTTGTCGGGGCAGTCGACCCCCTTGCCGGTGAGGATGCGGATGGCGACGCGAATCGCCTCCTTGGAGTGCGCGAAGGCGTCGTAGACCGTGCCGAGGTCGAGGTACTTCGCCTCCATCGCCTTCACCGCCTCGGGGAAGATGTCCTGGGTGGCGATCCACATGTGCTTGGGGTCGCCGCGGGGTGCCCACTTGCCGGCGCCCTCCAGCGCCGACTGCACGGCGGTGAGGGCGAAGTCGCTCGCCAGGAACATGCAGTTCGCCTCGGGGTGGGCGCGGAGCGCGTTCACGGAGCCGGAGCGGAAGAGCTCCGGGTTCCACTCGGTGGGCACGGAGACGAGCGTGGTGACGACGCCCGACGTGTCGGTGACGGCGTGCCACGCCTTGGTACGGTTGACGGCGTTGATGTCCTTCAGCGAGCCCTGCAGCTCGATGCACTGGCCCTTCACGTTGTTCTTCTTCAAGAGCTCGATGAAGGCCTCGGCGGTGGTCTTCGCCTGGTCGTAGCTGTCGCCGCCCACGTGGGCGGTGGGCTTCGTGGTGGCCGAGGGCCGGTCGAAGGTGATGAAGGGAATCTTGGCGCGCTGGGCGGCCTGGATGGACGAGCCGATGGCGGCGGCGTCCTCGGCGCGTGCGAGGATGAGGTCCACGCCCTGGTTGATGAGATCCTCGATGTTGGCGGCCTGCCGGGTGGGGTCGGCGTCGGCGACGTTCACCACCCACTTGAACTCGAGCCCGGCCTCGGCGCCCTGCGTCTTCGCCTCCTCCTGCATGTACTCCTGCCACTTGATCGGGAGCTGGTTGTCGAGGGCGTTCCAGGAGAGACCGACCGTGACGACCTTGGCGGAGGCGGGGAGCGCCACCGCAGCGAACAGCACCCACACGACGGACCTGACGAGCCACCTCATACGCGCCTCCGTTCGGGCTCGCTCGCGCGAGCGGTTGAGCTGCATCACGACATCCCCGCTGCCTGCACCGCGACCTTGTGGCGAGCGACGCGGACCCGGCCCGACTTCAGCGCGTCGGCGTACATCGCCACGAAGATGATGGCCCCGGTGATCACCTGGTAGAAGTACGGGTTCGCGCCGAGCTGGTTGAGGCCGTTCTGGATCACCTGGAAGGTGAAGGCGCCCACCAGCACGCCCGGCAGCACCGCCCCGCGCCCGCCGAAGAGGCTGATCCCGCCCACCACCACCACCGCCACGGCCGTGAACTCCATGCCCTTGCCGAGATAGCCGCTCAGGCCACCGACCTGCAGGAGCGAGGCGAAGCCGCCCAGCGAGGCGAGAAAGCCCGAGAGGACGAAGCTCACGAACACCCGGCGGCGCACCGGGACGCCGATGCGCTCGGCGACCTCCTCCCCGTTGCCGATGGCGTTCACCTGCCGGCCGAACACCGTCCGGCGGTGGAGGAGGTGCACCGCGAAGACCACCAGGGCGAGCACCAGGATGTCGGCGAAGACCGGACCCACCTTGAAGTTGCCGAGGAGGCGCACCGGCTCGGGCACGGGGATGAACACCGCCTTGGTGAGCTGCAGGGCCACCCCTCGCAGCGTGATCATGCTGCCCAGCGTGGCGATGAGCGGGTTGATGCCCAGGACGGCGACGATGGTGCCGTTCACCGCCCCGAGGAGCGCTCCGCAGAGGAGGGTGGCGGCGAGGGCCACCGTCCAGTGGAGGCCGTGGCCGCGCATGAGCACCACCGCGGCGGTGCACGAGAGGAAGGCGATCGATCCCACCGAGATGTCGAGCTTGCCGGAGAAGACGACGAGGGCCATGCCGCACGACACGATGACGAGCGGTGCCATGGCGTGGAGCATGGCGAGCACGTTGGCGGCGGTGGCGAAGCTCCTCGTGGTGAAGGAGAAGAGCAGGAAGACCGCCGCCAAGACGACGTAGAAGCCGCTCTGCGCCAGGAGATCGGCAGTGCGGCCGAACGCCGTGCGGGCGGGGCTCACGCGGCGGCGCTCCCCTCGGACACCGCGCGCATGAGGCGCTCCTCGCCGGCGTCGCCGGGGAGCTCGCCCACGATCCGCCCCCGGTGGAGGACGAGGTAGCGGTCGCACACCCGCATGAGCTCCTCCAGCTCGGAGAGGACGAGCAACACCCCCGCACCCGCCGTCGCCAGCTCGGCGGTGAGCCGCAGGATCTCGCTCTTCGCGTTCACGTCGAGCCCACGCGTCGGTTCGTCGAGCAGGAAGAGCTGCGCGCCGGTCCCGAGCCAGCGGGCGAAGACCACCTTCTGCTGGTTTCCCCCGGAAAGGGTGCGCACCGGCTGGGCGAGCGAGGCGATCTTCACGTGCAGGCGATCGACGAACCCCTGCGCGAAGCTCCGCTCGCGCGCCCGGTCGATGAGCCCGGTGCGGCGGGTGAGACGCCGGAGGTTGGCGAAGGAGATGTTGCTCGTCACCGAGAGCGGCAGCAGGAGCCCCTCGCCGCGCCGGTCCTCGGTGACGAAGCCCACCTCCGCCTGCAGCCGCCCCGGCGCGATCTCGGAGAGCTCGCCGCCCCGCCGCAGGCGTACGCGGCCGCCGTCGACGGGGTCGAGCCCCACCAGCGCGCGCAAGACCTCGGTGCGGCCCGAGCCGAGGAGGCCCCAGAGGCCCACAATCTCGCCCGGGCGGAGTTCGAAGCTCACGTGGTCGAGCGCGCCCTCGCGGGTGAGGTCGCGCACCTCGAGGAGCGCCGGCCCGCCCGCGGGACGCATCGGGCGCAGGCGGTCCTGCAGCTCGACGCTGCCGAGCATCTGGCGGACCACCTCGGCCGGCGAGGTCTCGGCGAGCGCGCTCGTCGCCACCGTCCGGCCGTTGCGCATCACCGTCACGCGGTCGCACACCTCGAAGATCTCGTGCAGGAAGTGGGTGATGTAGACGATGGCCACCCCCGAGCCCTTCAGCGAGGCGATCACCTCGAAGAGGCGCTGGCGCTCCCGGCCAGACAAGGAGGAGGTGGGCTCGTCGAAGATGAGGATCTTGGGCTCGCCCGAGAGGGCGCGCGCCACCTCGACCATCTGTCGATCGCCGATGGAGAGCGTCTCCACCACCTCGTCCACCCCGAACCGGCAGCCCAGCCGGTCGAGGAGGCTCTTCGCCCGACCCCTGAGGGCCGCCCGATCGACGAGGCCACGCCGCGTGGGCAGCTCGTCGATGAGCACGTTCTCGGCGACGCTCATCGAGAGGAGCATGTTGAGCTCCTGGTGCACCACCCCGATGCCCTCTCGCCTCGCCTCGCGCGGTCCGTGAAACTCGACCGAGGCCCCGTCGATGGCGATAGCTCCGGCGTCGCGGCGGACGAGCCCGGCGAGCACGTTCATGAGGGTGCTCTTGCCGGCCCCGTTGGCGCCCACCAGGGCGTGCGCCTCTCCCGCCCGCACCGAGAGCGAGGCCTCGTCGAGCGCGATGGCGCCGGCGAACCGCTTGGTGATCCCGCTCATGAGGAGCTTCGGCCGCCCGCTCATGTGCGCGACTCCGCGGTGAGCTTGTCGAGGTAGATGAAGGCGATGATGGCGATGCCCTTCACCACGAGGTTCATGAAGAACGACACCCCGAGCTGGTTCAGGCTGTTGCTGATGACGATGATGAAGAGCGCTCCCAGCACGGCGCCCAGCGGCCGGCCGGCCCCGCCGTAGATGGAGATGCCTCCCACCACGCAGGAGGAGACGATGTCGAGGACCACCCCGTCGTTGCCTAGGTTGGCCGAGGCGGAGCCCAGGCGGGCGGTGAGCATGATGGCCGCGAGGCCGGCCATGAGCCCGGAGAGGACGTAGGTGGAGAGGAGCACCCTCGCCACCGGCACGCGCCCCACCCGCGCGGCCTTGGGGTTCAGGCCCACCGCGTAGAGCTCCCGGCCGAAGGGCGTGGAGGAGGTGACGGTGGTCGCGGCGAGCGCGATGACGGCGAGGAGGACGACCGACACCGGCACTCCACCGGGGCGGGCCAGCACGAGGGAGAAGAGCTCGTCGGGAAAGCCGGTGATGGACTGGGAGTTGGTGATCCAGACCGTGACGCCGCCGACCACCGTCATGGTGGCGAGGGTGACCACGAAGGGCGTCATGCCGAAGAGGGCCACGGCCGACCCGTTGAAGATGCCGATGAGCGCACCGGCAGCGAGCATGGTGGCGAGCCCGGGCGCGAGGCCGCCCCAGCGCATGACGAGCGCCCCGAGCACCGCCGAGAAGGCCATGTTGGCGGGGATGGAGAGGTCGATGCCCCCTCCGATCATCACGAAGGACATGCCGGCGGCCATGACCCCCAGCGCCGACGTCTGCACCAGGATGTTGACGAGGTTGTTCACGCGGAAGAAGGCCGGCGCGTGCACCTGCATGACGACGAGCAGCGCCGCCCCGACGAGCACGGGGAGCAGCACCAGCGCGAGACGCCGGCGCGATGGCGAGCGCCCGGGCGCGGTCAGGTCCTCGGAGGAATGCGCCTCCGGGACCGGCCCCGCCTTTCGCTGAAGCTCCGGACCGCCCGCCTCGACCCGTTCTTCGCGAGGAGACAAGGGCAGTTTCCCTTCCGTGAAAGGTGAGGCCGTCCCGGATGCAAGCGCGTCGCCGACAATACGATTTCAACCGGGGGAAGACAACGGACCCGAATTTCCGCGAGGAGTAGCGGTGGGCTCCCGCCCGGCTCGGCGGGGAGCCGCGCGCGGGGCGGTGGCGACCCCTCTGACGGCGCCCGAGCACGGGACATTGCGGGGATGCGAGCCCAGGTTGGCGACCCCGGCCGGGCACGCGCGGCATTCGAGGGCCGCCGGGGTGGCCGGGGGGTGCCAACTGCCGGTAACGTGGGTGACCCGTGCCCACGAGCGCGTCATCTATCGGCGTCCGGGCGGGCGCTCCTCCGGCGAGATCGCCGCGGCGCAGCTGCGTCCGTCGCCTCGCCCTCTGCGCCGGCCTCGCCGCGATGGCCGGTGGCACCGCGGCCGCGCCACGCACCGAGCGGGGCACCTCCAAGGCCGCCACCGAGGCGCGGGTGGCGGCCGAGGTCGAGTCCTGGCGCGCCCTGCGCGCGCTCTCGCGCGACCCATCCGCCAAGGCGCGCGTGGAGGCGGCGGGCGTCCTCGTGCACAGCGCAGCTCCCGACGCTCCGGCAGCCCTCCGGCGTGCGCTGGCCCGCGACCGGGCCCCGGCGGTGCGCCGGGCGGCCGTCGCTGCCCTTCTCGCCCGCGGTGGGGCGGCCGAGCTGGAGGCGCTGCGGCGCGCACAGGCGCGCGACCGCGATCCCTCCGTGCGGGCAGTGGCCGCCGCCGCGGTGATCGCGCTGGAGCGAAGCGCGCGCACCTTCGCGCTCGGGCCGGTGGAGGGCGGGGAGCTGGAGGCTTCCTTGCGCGAGCGCCTCCGGCAAGGGCTCCTCAGCGAGCTCGTCGGGCTCGGCTTCGTGGCGCAGGAGGGCCAGGAGGAGGTGGCTTTTCGCCTGCGCCCTTCGGTCACCGCGGCGACCGACGACCTCGACGGTGGCGGCTCCCGGATCGAGGTCCACGCGAGGGTGGTGGCGCTGGACCCCGCGGGCCGGACGGCCGCCATGGTGGAGGGGGGCGCGCGCGCGAGCGCTCCCGCGGCGCTCGCCGACCCGAGCCCGCTCTGGGAGCAAGCCATCGATGCGGCGGCGCATGACCTTGCCGAGGCGCTGGCGCCCCGCATGCGCGAGCACGCTCCCACGGACGGCGCCGCGCCGTGAGGCGGCTGGTGCTCTGTGCGGGTCTCCTCGCCTGGGGGCTCTCGTCCTCCGCGCGGGCGGAAGCCGTTCCGGCGCCGCTCCCTGCGCCGCTTCCGCCGCCCGCCCTTCCCCAGGGGCACGGCCACCACGACCCCCTCGACGCGCTCTGGGGGCACCGCGTTCGCTTCACGCCACAGGGTGAGCCGCTCATCGCCCTGCGCCTCGCGGAGGGAGTGGACGAGCTCCTGGTGAGGCCGCGAGGCCGCGCGCACCTCGTCACCCGCGAGGGCCAGGTGTCCCTCGGCGGGGCCGGCGAGGTCATCACCTTCCGGCACGGCGCGACCCACCCGGCCGAGCTCCGCTACCATCCGCAGCTCGGAACCGGCGCGTACGCCGACCGGGCCCGCCTCGCGGCGCTGCGCGCCCGCTGGCGATTGCGCGGCGTGGAGGTCAAGGAGAGGCTCACCGGCGGCGTCTACGGTTTCGCGGGCCGCGTGGTGGACACCCGGCGCACCATCCTCGTCGCCGCGGGAGACGGGAGCGAGCGGGGAGCGCGCGCCTTCGCGGAGCGCGCCCTCGCGCGTCACGGGAGCCGCACCGAGCTCTTCGCCGAGGTGGTGAGGCGCCCCACCGGACCGGTGGTGGCCGAGCTCGATGGGGTCCATCCAGGGCGAGGCGCTGCTCACGCTGGAGGTGGAGGGCGATGCGGGCTTCACGCTGGAGCACGCCCGCCAGGCGAGCCAGGGCTCGCCGCGGGCAGCGCCGCGGAGCTACCGGGGCAGGCTCCGGGTGACCCTCGACGCCTCGGGCCGCCTCGCTGGCGTCCTGGAGATTGGCCTGGAGGAGCTGCTCCGCGGGGTTGTGCCGAGCGAGATACCGGCGAGCGCCCCTCCCGCCGCGCTGGCCGCCCAGGCCGTCGCGGCGCGCTCGAACGTGCTCGCGCAGCTCGGCACCCGGCACCTCGACCAGCCCTGGCTCCTGTGCGACGAGGTTCACTGTCAGGCCTATCGCGGCGAGCGAGCCGAGACGGGGGCCACCGACGAGGCAGTGCGGGCCACGCGGGGGGAGGCGCTGTTCGGAAGCGGCGGGAGGCCGCTCGTCGACGGCGTCTACTCGGCGATGTGCGGGGGGCACGGAGAGGACGACGACGCCGTCTGGCCGGTCTTTCCCACGCCCGAGCTGCGCGGGCGCCTCGACCTGCCCGACCGGGAGGCCTGGGGGCGCTTCGCCGACCTCCGCGAGGAGAGCGCGCTGCGCGCCTTCCTCGCGACGGCGCCGCGTGCCTGGTGCACGCGGGCGCGCGCTGCTCCCGCGGGGCGCTACCGATGGGAGCGGCGCTTCGGCCGGGCGGAGCTCGCCCGCCTCACGGCGAGCCTGGGCGTGGGCCCAGTACGTGAGCTCTCCGTCACCTCGCGCGGCGTCTCGGGCCGCGCCCGGGTGCTTCGCGTCGAGGGGCTGCGGGGCCGAACCGTGGTCGAGGGCGAGCTCACCATCCGGAGGCTCCTCGGGAACTTGCCGAGCGCCATGTTCGTCGCCGACCGCGAGGGCGATGGGTTCGTCCTGCGCGGCGGCGGATGGGGCCACGGCGTGGGCATGTGCCAGTGGGGAGCCATCGGCCGCGCCGAGGCGGGGCAGGGCTACCGCCAGATCCTCGCTGCCTACTTCGCGGGCGCCGAGGTGGTGCGGATGTACTGACCGGCGAGCTCGCCGCAGTGCGGGGACGCTCTCACCCCGCCCCGGCGATGGCCTTGGGATCGCGCTTCTTCAGGCTCGCGCGGAGGAAGTCGCGGTTCATGCGGGGGATGACCTCGAGCGGCACGTGCGCCGGGCAGACCGCCTCGCACTCGCCGATGAGGGTGCAGTGACCGAAACCCTCCAGGGTGGCCTGCTCGCCCATGGCCAGCACGCGCTCGTAGCGCTCCGGCTGGCCCTGCGGCAAGAGCCCCAGGTGCGCCACCTTGGCGCTGGTGAAGAGCGCCGCCGAGGCGTTGGGACAGGCCGCCACGCACGCCGCGCAGCCGATGCAGGCGGCCGCCTCCATGGCGCGGTCGGCCGCCTCCTTGGGCACCAGGATGGCGTTCGCCTCGGGTGCGCTGCCGGTGCGGGTGGAGATGAAGCCGCCCGCCTGGATGATGCGGTCGAGGGCGCTGCGGCTCACCACCAGGTCCTTCAGGATCGGGAAGCGCGGCGGCGCGCCACGGCTCCAGCGTGAGCTGGTCGCCGTCCTTGAAGTGGCGCATGTGGAGCTGGCACACCGTGGAGCCGTGCACCGGACCGTGCGGGGAGCCGTTGATGAGGAAGCCGCACATGCCGCAGATGCCCTCGCGGCAGTCGGAGTCGAAGGCCACCGGCTCCTCGCCCTTCACCACCAGCCCCTGATTCAGGACGTCGAGCAGCTCCAGGAAGGACATGTGCTCGTCGGCGTCGACCTGGTACCGGACGAACCGGCCGGGGTCGGAGGCGTTCTTCTGCCGCCAGATCTCGAGGGTCAGCTTCACTTGTAGCTCCGGGTGGCGAGCTGGATGTTCTCGAAGGAGAGCGCTTCCTTGTGCGGGGCGGGGCTCGCTCCCTCGCCCTTCCACTCCCAGGCGGCCACGTAGGCGAACTCCTCGTCGTTGCGCTTCGCCTCGCCGTCGGGCGTCTGATACTCGGTGCGGAAGTGGCCGCCGCACGACTCCTCGCGGTCGAGGGCGTCGCGGCACATGAGCTCGCCGAGCTCGAGGAAGTCGGCCACGCGGGTGGCCTTCTCCAGCTCCTGGTTCAGGTCGGCGGAGGAGCCCACCAGCTTCACCGACTTCCAGTACTCCTCGCGCAGGGCGGGGATCTTGGCGAGGGCGTCGGTGAGGCTCTCCTTCGAGCGGGCCATGCCGCAGTCATCCCACATGATGCCGCCGAGCTCGCGCCAGAACGAGTCGACGGTTCGGGTGCCCTTGGCGCCGAGGAGCCGATCGATGCGCTGCCGGGCGTCGCGCTCCGCGTCCTTGAAGGCGGCGTGGTCCGTGTCGGCCTTGGCGAAGCCTCCCGAGGCGAGGTAGTCACCCACGGTGAGCGGGAGGACGAAGTAGCCGTCGGCGAGCCCCTGCATGAGCGCCGAGGCCCCGAGCCGGTTCGCGCCGTGGTCGGAGAAGTTGGCCTCGCCGCCCACGAAGAGCCCGGGGATGCTGCTCATGAGGTCGTAGTCGACCCACAGTCCACCCATGGTGTAGTGGACCGCGGGGTAGATGCGCATCGGGACCTCGTAGGGGTTCTCGCCGGTGATGCGCTCGTACATCTCGAAGAGGTTGCCGTACCGCTCGGCGATGGTCGTCTTTCCGAGCCGGCCGATGCTCTCGGCGAAGTCGAGGTACACGCCGAGGCCGCCCGGGCCGACGCCGAGCCCCTCGTCGCACCGGTACTTCGCCTGCCTGGAGGAAACGTCGCGCGGAGCGAGGTTGCCGAAGGAGGGGTAGACGCGCTCGAGGTAGTAGTCGCGCTCCTCCTCGGGGATCTGGTTGGGGGGCCGCGTCTCGCCCTTCTTCTTCGGTACCCACACCCGGCCGTCGTTGCGCAGCGACTCGGACATGAGGGTGAGCTTCGACTGGTAGTCGCCCGACCTGGGGATGCAGGTGGGGTGGATCTGGGTGAAGCAGGGGTTCGCGAAGTAGGCGCCCTTCCTGTGCGCCCGCCAGATGGCGGTGGCGTTGCAACCCTTGGCGTTGGTGGAGAGGTAGAAGACGTTGCCGTAGCCGCCGGTGGCGAGCACCACCGCGTCGGCGATGTGGGGCTCGAGCGCGCCCGTCTCCATGTTGCGCGCCACGATGCCGCGCGCGCGCCCGTCGATGACCACCAGCTCCAGCATCTCGTGGCGCGGGAACATCTTCACCTGACCGGAGGCCACCTGCCGCTCCAGCGACTGGTAGGCGCCGAGGAGGAGCTGCTGCCCGGTCTGGCCGCGGGCGTAGAAGGTGCGCGACACCTGGGCGCCGCCGAAGGAGCGGTTCGCCAGCGTGCCGCCGTACTCGCGGCCGAAGGGCACGCCCTGCGCGGCGCACTGGTCGATGATGTTCACCGACACCTCGGCCAGGCGGTAGACGTTCGCCTCGCGCGAGCGGAAGTCGCCGCCCTTGATGGTGTCGTAGAAGAGCCGGTACACCGAGTCGCCGTCGTTCTGGTAGTTCTTGGCGGCGTTGATGCCGCCCTGCGCGGCGATGGAGTGCGCTCGGCGCGGCGAGTCCTGGTAGCAGAAGTTCAGGACCCTGTAGCCGAGCTCGCCCAGGCTGGCCGCGGCCGCGCCGCCGGCGAGCCCCGTCCCCACCACGATGACGCTGTACTTGCGCTTGTTGGCAGGGTTCACGAGCTTCATGTGAGCCTTGCGCTCGGTCCACTTCTTCTCGACGGGACCTGCCGGGATCCTGGATTCGAAGGCCATGGGCTTCCTACTTGACGAGGCCGGAGAGGATGGAGAGGGGGATGGAGATGTTGGCGAGGGCGATGAGGGTGGCGAGGAGCGCGGCGCCGCGCTTCACCAGCTCGCCGTAGCGCGGGTGGGAGAGCCCGAGCGTGCCGAACATCGAGTAGATGCCGTGCCAGAGGTGGAAGCCGAGCCCCACCATGCCCACCGCATAGATCAGCACCGGCAGCGGGCTGGAAAAGCCCTGCACCAAGTTGTGAAAGGCGTCGAGGTGCACGTACTCGCCGTGGTGGATGCCCGGCACGCCGACGGTGAGATCGAGCACGTGGTAGACGACGAAGACCAGGATGACGAGCCCCGACCAGATCATGGTGCGCGAGGCGCTCGAGGCCTGGATCGTTCTCCTTCATCCGGTACGGCACCGGCCGCGCCGTGCCCTTCCGGAGCCAGAGCTGGATTCCAGCCGCGGCGTGCACCGCCACCGCGGCGAGGAGCACGATCCGGGCAAACCAGAGGAAGCCCTGGTTCGCATGGAGGAAGTGGGCGTAGCGGTTGATGACCTCCTCCCCCAGGTAGATCTGGAGGTTCCCGAGCAGGTGCGCCAGCACGTAGAGGAAGAGGATGGCGCCGGAGAGCGCCATGAGGATCTTCTTGCCGATGGCGCTCATCCAGAAGAGGCCGAGCCGCGACGGCGGCGCTGCGCGGATGGTGGGGCTGGTGCCCGTGGTGACGCTCATGCGCGGGGCTCCTGGCAACTCGAGGTGAGACCGGTGAGAGATGAACCCTTCGGGCGTGGATAGAAACCACAAAACGCCCCTGGCGTGAAGCGCGTTCCCGGCCTGCTCAGCCGTCGGCGGCCGCCACCCTCACCTCGCGCTCTCCGAAGGGCGCGATGCGCTGCAGGAGGGCGAAGCCGGGCGCCGCGGTCACCACCGCCAGGACGAAGAAGGTGGGGTAGCCGAGGTGCTCGGCGAGCCAGCCGCTCGGCATGCCGGCGAGCCACCTCCCCACGCCAAAGAGGCTGGAGAGGAGCGCGTACTGGGTGGCGCTGTAGCGCTTGTCGCAGACGCGGAGGATGAGCGCGAGCATGGCGGCGGTGGCCATGCCCTGGGCGCCCTGCTCGCCGGCGATGGCGAGGTAGGTCCAGGCGCGGGTGGCGGCCTCCAGCGCGGGCGCGGTCGCGCAGAGGTGCACGTCGAGGGGCGCGCCGCGCGAGAGGGCGGCGGCCGTGTAGAGGAGGTTCGCCCCGGCCTGCAGGAAGCCGAAGATCCACAGCGCGCGGCCGAGCCCCATGCGCGTCATGAGGGCGGCGCCCACGCCCGAGCCGGCGATGGTGGCGGCGGTGCCGATGATCTTGATGGCGGCGCCGGCCTCGGCGTTGGTGAAGCAGAGGTCCTTCAGGAAGTAGTTCACCATCGTGCCGCCGAGGTTGTCCCCGAACTTGTAGAAGACCAGGAACAGGGCGACGGTGACCGCCTGCGGCTTCCCGAAGTAGGTGACGAAGGGCTCCTTCACCGCGCGTCGGAGGGTGCGCGGCGCCGGGGCGGGGCGGTCCGGCTCGTCGGCGGCCAGGGTGAGGAAGACCGCGACCAGGAAGAGGACGCCGAGGGCGAGGAAGAGCACGGGCCAGGGGAGCCAGTCGGAGGCGGAGACCAGCACCGCGCCGCCGAGCAGCATGCCGAGCCGGTAGTACATCACCCGGAGCCCGGAGACCGGCCCCTGCTCGTCGGGGTGGAGCACCTCCACCGCGTAGGCGTCGAGGGCGATGTCCTGGGTGGCGGAGAAGAAGGCGACGGCCAGGGCGAGGAGCCCGATCGTCAGCGCGGCGCTGGCCCCGCCCCCGGCGCGGGCGTGGCGCCAGGCGAAGGCCGCGAAGGCGCCCATGGTGCCGGCGAGCGCGAGCTGCGTCAGCACCACCCAGCTCCGCCTCCGCCCCGGCCAGCGCAGCGCGTACCTGTCGATGAGCGGCGACCAGAGGAACTTGAGCGTCCAGGGGAGGGACACGCTGGAGAGGAGCCCCACCGTGGCCTTGGGGATGCCCAGGCTCACCAGGAAGAACTGGAGCGTGTTGTAGACGAAGCCGAGCGGCATCCCGGAGGAGACGGAGAGGAGGCCGAGGAGCTGGATGCGCTTGCTGCGGAGGGTGGTCAAGGCCCGGCGAGCCTAAGCGGCGGCGCGGGGTCGGCTCAACAGCCCAGCGAGCCCCGCCTGGTTCCCGGGTCGCGGAGGCGCGCGTGCCGCCGAGCCAATCGATCCTCCCAGCACCGTCACGGACGCACGGCGGCGGCGAACTCGCGGGCGGGCAGGGTGTTCAGCACCTCGCCGCGGCGAACGCCGGCGCGGCGGGCGGTGGTGACGGCCCAGCGCAGGTAGCCGAGCGAGGCGGGCGAGTGCGCGTCGACCGAGAGCACCACCGGGATGTTGCGCTCCCTGGCGAGGCGGAGGAGCGGAGGGTCGGCCTCCAGCCGGTGCGGATCGCCGTTCACCTCCACCGCCCCCCGCGAGGCGGCGAGCGCGTCGAGCACCTCCTCCACGCGGCAGGGAAAGGGCTCGCGCTCGAGGAGGAGCCGCCCCAGGGCGTGGCCCCAGATCTTGAAGAGGGGGAGGCGCATGGCGGCCACCAGCCGGTGCGTCATCGCCGCCTCGTCCATGCGGTAGCGCTGATGCACGCTCGCCACCACCACGTCGAGCTCGCGCAGCGCCGCGTCGGGAAGGTCGAGGCGGCCGTCTTCCAAGATGTCCGACTCGATGCCGCGGAGGAGCTTCACCTTCACCCGCTCCTGCACGCGGGCGATCTCCTCGGCCTGACCTCGCAGCCGCTCCACGCTCAGCCCGCCGGCGTAGGCGGCTGCAGGGGAGTGGTCGGTGACGGTGAGGTACTCGGCGCCCAGCGCCTCGGCGGCGAGCGCCATCGCCTCGATCGAGGCGCGGCCGTCGGACCAGTCGGTGTGGCAGTGCACATAGCCGCGCACGTCACCGGCGGTGACGAGGTCGCGCGCGAGCCCGCCCCGCAGGGCGAGGTCCACCTCCGAGCCATCGGCGCGCAGCTCGGGCTCGATGAAGGGTAGCCCGAGCGCCTCGTAGATCTCCTCCTCGGAGGGAGTGGGCAGCGGGGCGCGCACACCCGAGCGCCAGAGGCCTCGTGCGTCGAGGCGGAGGCCGCGCGCGGCGGCCAGCTCGCGGAGCCGCGCGAGGTGCTCCTCGGGGCCGGTGGCGTGGAGCAGGGCGGCGCCGCATTCCGAGGCGGGAGCGGCCACCCAGGTGACGGGTAGCCCGAGGCCCCCGAGGACCTCGAGCCGCGCCACCGAGGCGGCCGGCAGGTCGTCCTGAGCGAGGAGCACCACGCCGGCCACGGTCTCGAGCCCGCGCCGCGCCTCCCCGGCCAGCTCCACGGGAGGGCCGCCCTCTCCGAGGAGAAGCCTCGCCCGCTCCCCTACCTCCACCGCGTCGGGCAGGAGGAAGCGCCGGGGGGCCTCCTGGCGAGCCCGCCACGCGGCGAGCGCCTCCAGGAGGTGCGCCTCGCTCTTCTCGCCGAAGCCCTTCACGCTGCGGACGCGACCGGCGCGGCAGGCCGCCATGAGCTCGTCCACCGACGAGATGCCGAGCGCCTCGCGCAGGAGCGCCAGCTTCTTCGGCCCGAGCGCGGGCACCTGCGCCAGCTCCACCAGGCCGCGGGGCACCTCGGCACGCAGCCGGTCGAGCATGGGCGTGTGACCCGTGCGGTGCAGCTCGGTGATCTTCTTCTGCAGGGCCTCGCCGATGCCGCGCAGCTCACCCAGGCGGCCGCTCTCGACGAGCTCGGGGAGCTCGCCCTCGGCGTCCTCCAGCGCCCGCGCGCCGGCGGCGTAGGCGCGCACCTTGAAAGGATTCTCGCCCTGCGCCTCGAGGAGGAGGCCCAGCTCGCGCAGGGCGCGGGCGACGGAGAGCTTGTCCATCATCGGCGCGTTCTCTATACCTTGCCGGTGGTGAGCTTGCCCCTGCCGACGCGCGCATCCTCGATGGCGCCGCCCCGACGCCGGTCAGCCGGTGCGTCGAGCCGGCGCGGGTGGGCCCCTCGCTGCTGGGTGAGCCTGGCGATGGCGCTCGGAGCGCTCTCCTTCGCCGGGGGCTGCTCCGCGCCGAAGCAGGCCTGGCGCGAGCCGGTGCCCGAGGTGCTGGTCGAGGTGGTGCCGCCGCGGGCGCTCCTGGCGCTCGATGGTCGCGTGGTGGGAGCAGGCGGGCGAGCGGTGCCGGTGCCGGAGGCCGCCCACCGCTACCTGCTCGAGGCGCGCGCCGCCGGGTTCGAGCCGCGACGGGTGGAGGGCACCGGGGAGGCGCTCGCCGGTTCGCGGGTGGGCCTCGTCCTGCGGCCGGAGGGGTATGGCGAGGCCCGGCCGCTCGACCTCGACGACGCGCGCTCGCTGGCGGCGGCGGCGAGCTTTCTCGGCCACCAGGGCCGGCACCGCGAGGCGCTCCTCTACGCCGAGCGCGCGGTGGAGGCCTCGCCCGACGAGCCCCTCGCCCATCGCGCAGTGGGCGACGCCGCTATCGCCCTGGGCGACCGGAAGCGCGCGGCCCAGGCCTACAGCGCCTACCTCGTCCGCGCGCCGCGGGCGAGCGACCGGCGCGCCGTCGAGGAGCGGATCTCGGAGCTGCGCGGCGACCTCACCATCCCTGGAGACGGCCCTTGAGCCACCGCGAGCACCGGAGCGAAGGGCCCACCTCGGTGCGGGTGGCGGTGGTCACCGCCTCCGACACGCGAGGTGAAGCCGAGGACGGGAGCGGGCGCTGGCTCCGCGAGGCGCTCCTCTCGGCCGGCCACGCGCTCGCCGCCTACCGGGTGGTACGAGACGAGCCGGAGGCCATCCGGGCGGCGCTGGCGGAGGCGCTCGCAGCAAGGGCGCAGGTGGTGCTGGTGAACGGCGGCACCGGCCTCGCCGCGCGCGACCGCAGTTACGAGGCGGTGAGCGGGCTCCTGGAGAAGCGCCTCGACGGCTTCGGCGAGCTCTTCCGGATGCTCTCGTACGAGGAGATCGGGAGCGCGGCCATGATGTCCCGGGCGGTGGCCGGGGTGTGGCGGGGCTGCGCGCTCTTCTCCATGCCGGGCTCGACGGCGGCGGTGCGGCTCGCCTGGGAAAAGCTCATCGCCCCCGAGCTCGGCCACCTCGTCCGCGAGCTCGACCCGCGGGGTGGCGTGAGCGGTCGTCCGGCGAGGCCCGGTCGCCCTGCGTTGTCGCCGGGGCGGGCGCGCGCCCTCGCGCCGCTCCTCGACGGGCTCGCCCGCGGCTGCGACGTGGCGGCGCGCCTCCGCGCCGATCCGGTGGAGCTGCCGCGCGGCTACCCGCTCCCCGCCGACCAGGAGGTGGTGGGACTCCTCGCCGCGGCGCTCGCCTACGGGCGGGCCGACCTCTTCAAGGAGCAGGCGAGGCGCGTGCTGGCGGTGTGGGGCCCGTCCCCCGCCGCCTTCTGCGAGGCGTTCGCCGAGGCCCCCGACCCACGGCTCTTCGGCGGATTTCGCTACCGTTTCAACCAGCCTGCTGACGTGGCGGCGCTCACCGCCGCCATCGGGCACCAGCGCCGGCTTCACGGAAGCCTGGGGGCGCGGTTCGCCGCGCTCCTGCGGGGCGAGCAGGTGAACGCCGAGCCCCTCCGCAGCGCGCTGGCCTCCTTCGCCCGGGAGCTGCGCGAGGCGCCGCCGGCGCGCGAGGTGCTGCGCGAGCGCGGCGGGCGCGGGCTCGCCCACCTCCTGTCCGACGCGGCGCTGCCGGGCGCGTGCAAGCGCTGGAACCTCTATCTGCGCTGGATGGTGAGAGGGCCGGATGCGGTGGACCTCGGCGCCTGGCCGGAGGTGCCGCGCGCGCCTGCTCGTCGTCCCCCTCGACACCCACGTCTCGCGCATCGCCCGGCACCTCGGGCTCACCCGCCGCTCCGACCTCTCCTGGCGCACGGCCGAGGAGGTGACGGCGAGCCTGCGCCTCCTCGACCCGGACGACCCGGTGCGCTTCGACTTCGCCCTCTGCCACCTGGGCATGAGCGGCGCCTGCCCGGCCCACGTGGACGCGCGCCGCTGCCGGGCCTGCGCGCTCGCCCTGTGCTGCGCCACCGGCCAGCGGCTCACGGCGGCGCGACGGCCGGCTCGGCGAGGCGGCACCGCCACAGCCGGAAGGTCGTCACCTCCGCCGCGCCTCGCCGCACGGTGAGCGGCGCCAGCTCCTCGAGCGGCTGGCAGCGCTCCTCCCGCTCGCGGCAGCCGCGGCCGTCGCGCGGGTCGAGGACGAGGAGCCCCTCCCTTCCCCGCAGGCTGGCGGGGTCGTCCCAGAAGCCGTAGGCGAGGCCGGGACCACCCAGGACGTCGTCACCCACGGTGAATGGCTTCCCGGGGAGGTGCCAGGCGAGCTGGCTCGCCGGCTTGTAGGAGCAGCCCAGCACGAAGGCATCGGCCGGGAGCCCGGCGAGCTCGCCCTCCACCCGGGCGGCGAGCTCGCGCCAGCCGCTCGTCACGTCGTCGCGGGCGGGGAAGGGGAGGGGCCACACCATGGCGAGGTGCAGGTAGAGGGTGACCGCACCGGCCGTTCCGAACGTGACGAGACCCAGCCTTCGCCGCCGCGGGGCCGCGAGCCAGAGGGCGGCCGCGGCGAGGAGCGCGGCGGGATAGGCGGGCGCCGGCCAGTTTCCCTTCACCCAGACGAAGGGTGAGACGGCGAGGAAGAGGAGGAGCGGCGGCACCGAGAAGAGCGCGCAGAGCCGGAAGGACGGCTCGCGTGCGCGGCGGAGCGCCGCCGCGGCGGCCGCGCACGCCGCGGCGAAGAGCAGCGGGGAGAGCGCCAGCGCCTGCAGGCCAGCGAAGCGCAGGACGCGCACCAGCGAGAAGGAGCGCGCGGCGGCGGCGCGGTCGCCGAGCTGGAAGCCGAAGCTCACCCAGCCGTGGGCGGCGTTCCACGCCACCACTGGTGAGAAGAGGGCGGCGGCCAGGGCGAGGCCGAGCCATGGCCACGGCGTCGCCAGCAGGCGGCGTCCCCTGGGGTCGAGGAGGAGCGCCAGCCCGACCTGTGGGGCGAGCAGCCAGCCCGTGTACTTGCCGAGGGCCGCCCACCCCACCGCGGCCCCCGCCGCGACGAGCCACCTCCCCCGCTCCTCGCCGAGCGCACGCGCGGTGAAGTAGAGGCAGGCCGCCCAGCCGGCGAGGAGCGGCGCGTCGGGCGTGATGACGCTCTGCCCGAGCGCGTAGATGGGCGCGAGGCTCAGGCTGAGGAGGGCTGCGAGGGCGGCCCTCGCCCCGAAGAGCCGCCGGCCGGCGAGGAAGAAGAAGAGGCTGAAGAGGGCGGCGTGGAACAGGGCCGCCAGGCGCACGCCGTACCGGTTCTCGCCGAGAAGCGCGGTGGTGAGGCGGATGGTCCAGGCGGCGAGGGGGGGGTGGTCGAAATAGGAGAGGTCGAGGTGGCGAGCGTACTCCCAGTAGTAGGCCTCCTGCGGGGAGAGGTCGACCGCGCCGGCCAGGGCGAGGTGCAGGCCGAGCGAGGCGACGGCGAGGAGGAGGGCAGCGCGCGCAGGATGACCCGCGGCGAGCGCGCGGAGGCGGGCGCGCACCTCAGATCCGGCGCGCCTTCTGGTGCAGCTCCAGCACGATCTCGCCGCCCTTGAAGAAGCGGACGGTGCCGGTGGTCTGCGAGACGGTCACCGCCACCGCCTTCGTCTCCAGGGTGACGGTGGCCGCCGCCGTGTGGCGCGCCCCGAGGCCCATGGGGAGCTTCACGTCCTTGGAGATGACCTGCAGGTAGCGGCCCGCCGAGAGCACCACCCCGTCCTCGCGGATGACGAAGGCGCCGTCGAGCACGGCGAAGGTCTTGATGGCGTCGCGGATGACCGGGTCGAGGCAGTTGCGGTCGACCTCGCTCATGCCGGCGAACGGGTTCAGGGTCAGCTGCCGGCTCTTCTCCATCACCGCGGTGGTGTCGCCGATGACCAGGATGGTGCCGGTGGGGTGGCCTTCGTACCCCTGCGCCCCAATCTCCATGGCGGTGTGGAGCAGTCCCTCGACCACCTGCGAGGAGAGCTCGGGGCCGAGGTCGAGCGAATCGATGCGGATGGGCTCGTCTTCGTCGTCGTCCCCCAGGCGGATGCGCACCAGCGTGTCGAGTTTGTCGCCCCCGCGACCGGCCAGGGCGAGGATGGTGTCGCCCTCGTGGAGGAGGCCGTCGGTCTGGCAGGCGACCAGGGCGACCTTGATCTTCTCCACCCGTCCGTACTCGTAGGGAGGGACCACCACGGCGTTGTACTTCCTGGCGGTGAGCTTGGCGGCCAGAACCTCGCTGGTGACCGCGTAGACGAGCTTGCGCTTGATCGGCCTCCCGCGGAGCTCCGAGGGGGGCAAGGGCTCGTCGCTCACGATGAGCAGCCGGTCGACCTGGCTCCGGGTGGAAAGGGCCAGGGCGGCGCGGACGAATTCGCGATCGAAGCGCGCGTCGGGCATCGGCCGAATCATGCGATCGGGGTGTGTGCGGAGTAAAGGAAATGTGCCCTGGTTTGCGCAGGATGGAGCTCGCGCGGGCGCGCCGGCGACGGTCCTGGGGCCGCCAGTGGGGTAGGGGAGGGTCGCCTTGACTCGGCGGGGTCCGCCGCCTTACGTTGCGCGTCCTTTTTCGGGCGCTCGGCACGTGGCCGGTCGCCACCGCAGGGCCGAAGCGAGGGTAACGGCTTGAACAAGAAGGACATGAAGCGGTTCAAGACGATGCTGGAGGAGTCGAAGCGCCAGCTTCTCCTCTCCGCCAAGAAGACACTGTCGGAGGAGTCGAGCTTCGACACCGACGACCTGCCCGACGAGATCGACCTCGCCTCGAGCGAGTACACCCAGTCGATGATCTTCCGCCTGCGCGACCGGGAGAAGTTCCTGCTCGCCAAGATCGACATGGCGCTCGGGCGCATCGAGGCCGGCATCTTCGGCACCTGCGAGAAGTGCGAGGAGGAGATCTCGATGAAGCGACTCGAGGCGCGCCCGGTGACCTCGCTCTGCATCCGCTGCAAGGAGGAGCAGGAGCAGAAGGAGAAGAGCTTCAGTTAGACGGGGGCTGCGCCCCCGCCCCGCGGCCTTCACTCCAGGCGGAGGAGCTGTCGCCCCACCAGCAGCTCGGAGCCGAGCCCGAGGGGCTCCGGCCCGGTGATCCGCACGAAGGTCCCGTTGGCGCTGCCGAGGTCGGCGATCACCACCCCCGAGGCGCCCACCTCGATGCGTGCGTGGCGCGCCGAGACGAAGCGGTCGGCTGGAAACCCCACGCGCGATGTCTCGCGGCCGATGACGTTCTCGCCCGGGAGGAGCGGGAAGACCTCGCCCGTGCCCCCGCCCTCGAGGAGCTGGACGAGCCGCGCCCGGTAGCCGGGGTCGATTGTTCCCCAGGGCCGGCCTCCGCTCACCGGCGCCCGTTCGGGAATGGGCTCCACCCTGAGGAGCTGCCGCCCCAGCCGGATCTCGTCGCCGGGGGAGAGGGCGCGCGGTGCGGTGAGCCGCACGAAGGTGCCGTTGAGGCTCCCGAGGTCCACCGCATGGAGGGCGTCCGGGCGCGGCTCGAGGCGCGCGTGGAGCGGGCTCACCGCCGGATCCTCAGGAAAGCGCAGCTCGCCGCCGCTGCGGCCGCAGGTCACCGGCTCGCGCCCGAGGAGCCACGAGGGACCGGCGACCCCGTCCTGGCGCAGCGCCACCACCCGCCGCGGGCGCTGCGCCGGCGCGGCGCGCTGCGCACCGGGGGCGGGCGGGATCGCCACCTGCTGGCGGGCCTGCTGGGGCGAGCGGAGGGACGGCGGAGCGGGAGAGGCCCCCCGTCCGCTTCCTCCGCGTGAAGGCTCGCCCGGCAAGGGAGGGGGCTGGACCGAGACCTCCGGGAGCTGCCGTCCGCACTGTCCGCAGAAGCGCTGCGCGGCGTCGGCCGCAGCGCCGCATCCCGGGCAGCGCCGCTCGGCGGCCCGGCGCAGGGCCTGACCGCAAGCCTGGCAGTAGGCGAAGGACGGATCGTTGAGGCGCCCGCAGCGTGGGCAGGGAGGGAGCATCCACCGCGTGTTCTAGTGCCACGGCGCTTTCCTGTCGATGGGCGAGACGGCCCCCACGCCCGCGGCGGCTGGGCCGGCGCGACCGCCGGCCCGGGCGGTGGCGGCCGGCCGCGGCCGTTGAAAGGGAGCTGCTCGGCGGCCCGCCCGAGCGTCGCGAAGGGGACAGCGCGCTTGCCTCACACCGGCGTGAGTGCTCTCTATCGCAGACGACCCATGCTCACCGTCGGCCTCTTCGTCCCCTGCTACGTCGAGCAGCTCTACCCCCAGGTCGGGCTCTCCACGCTCCGCGTCCTGGAGCGCCACGGCGTGCGGGTGGAGTATCCCGAAGACCAGACCTGCTGCGGCCAGCCCATGGCCAACTCCGGCTGTGAGCGACGAGGCGGCGCCCCTCGCCGAGCGCTTCCTCCGCCTCTTCCGCGATTATCCTTACGTGGTGGCGCCCTCGGGAAGCTGCGTCTCCATGGTGCGGAATCACTACCACGGGTTCCTGCGGCGGAAAGCCGGGCTTCGAGCACCTGCGCGCCTCCACCTTCGAGCTCTGCGAGTTCTTGGTCGACGTCCTGAAGCTGCCGCGGGTGGAGGGCAGCTTCCCGCACAAGGTGGGGGTCCACCAGAGCTGTCACGGCCTGCGCGAGCTGCGCCTCGGCGCCGGCAGCGAGCGGCAGGTGGCCCCCTTCGACAAGGTGAAGCTGCTCCTGCAGGGCCTGCGCGAGATCGAGCTGGTGGAGCTCGCGCGCGCCGACGAGTGCTGCGGCTTCGGCGGCACCTTCGCGGTGAACGAGGAGGCGGTGAGCTGCATGATGGGCCGCGACCGGGTGGCCGACCACGAGCGGGCCGGCGCCGAGATCATCACCGGGGCCGACATGTCGTGTCTCATGCACATGGACGGCATCATCCGCCGCGACCGGCGGCCGCTCCGGGTGATGCACGTGGCCGAGCTCGTCGACCAGGCGGAGGCCGCGTGAACGGCGAGGGACACGCCTCGGCCGCGGCCCGCTTCGTGGCCGACGACGCGCGCGCCCACTGGCACGACGGCGCGCTCTGGTGGGTCCGGAAGAAGCGCGACCTGGCCGCCGGCGCGGTGCCAGACTGGGAGGCGCTGCGCGACGCCGCCGAGGCCATCAAGGCGACACGCTGCTGGCGAACCTCGCCGAGCTACCTCGAGGAGTTTCGACCGGAACGCCTCCGCGGCCGGCGCGACCGTGTGGTACGCCCGCGACGCCGAGGAGCTACAACGCCATCGTCCACCGCATCCTCTCGGAGCGGGGGTGACGCAGCTGGTGAAGTCGAAGTCGATGCTCACCGAGGAGTGCCACCTCAACCCGTACCTCGAGGCGCGCGGGATCGAGGTCACCGACACCGACCTCGGCGAGCGCATCGTGCAGCTCCGCCGCGAGCCGCCGAGCCACATCGTGCTCCCCGCCATTCACCTCAAGAAGGAGGACATCGGCGAGCTGTTCCACGCGGAGCTCGGCACGGAGAAGGGGGCGAGCGACCCGAAGTACCTCACCGAGGCGGCGCGGCAAGCACCTCCGCAAGCGCTTCCTCGCGGCGCAGGCCGGGCTCACCGGGGTGAACTTCGCGGTCGCCGAGACCGGCGAGGTGGTCGTCTGCACCAACGAGGGCAACGCCGACATGGGCACCTCGCTGCCGCCCATCCACATCGCGTGCATGGGGGTGGAGAAGCTCGTCCCGCGGCGCGAGCGACCTCGCCGTGTTCACTCCGCCTCCTGGCGCGCTCCGCCACCGGCCAGGCCGTCACCACCTACACCACCCACCTCCACGGCCCGCGCCCGGGCGGCGAGCTGCACATCGTCGTGGTCGACAACGGTCGCTCCAGCGCAGCTCGCCAGCGCCAGCCTTTCGCAGGTCGCTCTCCTGCATCCGCTGCGGCGCCTGCCTCAATACCTGCCCGGTCTTCCGCCGGAGCGGCGGGCACAGCTACGGCTGGACCGTCCCCGGCCCCATCGGCACCGTCCTCGCACCGGCGCGCGATGCGGGCGCGCACCGCTCGCTCCCCTTCGCCTCCAGCCTCTGCGGCTCCTGCACCGACGTCTGCCCGGTGAAGATCGATCTCCACCACGAGATCCTGGCCTGGAGGGGCGAGGTGGCGCGCCAGGGGCTCCTCGCCCCGTCGAAGAAGCTGGCGATGGTGCTCCTCGGCCTCGTGTTTCGCTTCGCCTGGCTCTACCGCGTGGCGGGCTGGCTCATGCGCCGGGTGGTCCCGCTCCTCCCACGCTGGCTCGTCTACACCCGCTGGAACGCCTGGGGCCGCGGGCGCGAGCTGCCGCCCATGCCGGCGCATTCCTTCAAGGCGCTCTACCGGAGGCACCGTGGCGAGCCTCGCTGACTTCACGAAGGCGCTGCGCGCCGCGGCCGTTCCCGAGGTGCCGCTCCCCGACCTCTCCGGCCTGGGGAGCCCCTTTGCCGACCCGGTGGAGCAGTTCGCCATCGCCCTCGCCGCGGTGGGCGGCACCTGCCTCCAGGTTCCCGACCGCGCGGCCGCGCACGACGCCCTGTCCGAGCTGCCGGCCTTCGCGGGCGGGAGGCGCTTCGCCTCGCTCGTGCCCGGCGTGGGCCAGGCCGGGCTGGCGGAGAGCGGGCCGGCGAAGCTCGCGGGTCCGGCGGCGGTGGATCTCGCCGCGGTGCCCGACGCCCACGAGCTCGATGGTCTCGACGTCGCGGTGCTGCCGGGTGAGCTGGCGGTGGCCGAGAACGCCGCCGTCTGGGTGGACGGCGCCAACCTGCCGCACCGCGTGCTCTTCGTCATCGCCGAGCACCTGGTACTGGTCGTGGAGCGCCGCTCGGTGGTGAGCGACATGCACGAGGCCTACGCCCGCCTCGCCGCCCGCCCCCCCGACTACGGGCTCTTCATCTCCGGTCCCTCCAAGACCGCCGACATCGAGCAGGCGCTGGTGATCGGCGCCCAGGGCGCCCGGAGCTGCACCGTCATCCTGGTGGGGTAGGGGAAACACCCCTCCCCCTGGAAAGCCTCCGCCCCTGGTAGGAATCACCCCCTCCCCTGCCAAGGGGGGTAGGGGGCGGGGGTGGTCAGAGATTGAATGCACCGCGCAGCCCGACCTGAAGCCAGGCGTGAAACGCCCTGTCGGCGATGTCGACGGAGGGGACGACCTCGGAGACGGTCGAGGTGTAGCGCCCGACCGACAGCGCCGCGAACGGTCCCACCCGGAAGCTGGGGGTCAGCCGGTAGTCGCCGCCGAGCTGCACGGTGGCGTCGAAGCCGCGCAGGCCCAGCTCCTCGTCGGCCGTCCCGCCGGCGGTGGGCACCTTGGCAGAGGCGTAGCGGAGCCACTCGTAGCCGACGCCGAGCCCCACCCAGGGGGCGAAGCGCGCCTCCGGGGCGAGGTCGTAGGTCGCCTGGAGGCCGAGGCGCATGAGCGCGTGCCCCCTGATATCGGTGGCGCCCGCGGCGGCCAGGGTGCGGCGCGCGTCGTCGGCCAGGCTGGCCGGTCCGTAGCCGAGGTAGGCGCCCACCTGCCAGCGGCGGTCGAGCCGGTATCCGATGTCGAGCTGGAAGGGGTAGGAGCCGGTCGAGAGGTCACTCAGGGAGGTCCCGTCCCCGGCGGTGCCGAGGGGGATGGCGTAGGCCGATTGTAGGCCCAGCGTGAGGCCGCTCTCGGCGTGGGCGGGGGCGGCGGCGAGGATTGCCGCGGTGGCGATGGCGGGCAGGAGCTTGCGGGTGAGCTTCGTCATGGTTCGTCCTTTTTCTCTGGTGGTTGAAGGGTGGTGCTGATCCAGCGCTGCAGGTACGGCGACCGCGCGGCGACGGTGAGGCCCTCCACCCGGAGCAGGCTAGCCAGGCTCTCGGCGTCGACCTCGGTGCCCTCGGCGAGAGTCACGGTGGTGGCGAGGCACGCTGCGCGGCGAGGCAGGGCGATGGCCCGGAGCGACTCGACGGCCGCGGCGTCGAGCGTCCCCTGGAGCTCCAGGTGAAGGGCCTCCGAGGCCTCGCTCCGGGTGAGTCGGTACGTCATGCCCGGACCTATCAGCACGGAGCGTGCCGGACCCGGCGCAGGCGGGAAGCGAGAGCCGCGCCTTCGCGGATCACCTGGGCGGGAGGGATTTCAGTGCGCTGCGGCAGCTCGTTGCGCGGCGGGATGGCGCAGGTCGCGAGCGCGTGCAGGTCTTGCAGCTCGCAACATGTTGCGAGCTCACAGCCGGTTGCGAACGCCCGAGCGCCCGCAGCCGAACCGCTTCAGCGGCTCGCCGTGCCAGGTGCGCCCGCGGCGGCGCGCGCGCGCCGCACCTCCTCCTCCAGGCCGAGGCGCTTCACCCGCCAGGAGAGCGTGGAGGGCTTGAGCCCGAGGAGCTCGGCCGCGCCGCCCTTGCCGCTCACTCGCCCCCCGGTGTGCGCGAGGACCTTGCGGAGGTAGCGCCGCTCCGCCTCGTCGAGGGTCACCCACTCCTCGCTCTCCCCAGCGCTCGGCGCCCCCCCGAACGGCTCATGGAGGGGCGGGATGCGCAGGGTGGGGGGCTCGGAGAGGAGCGCGGCGCGCTCGATGACGTGCTCCAGCTCGCGCACGTTGCCGGGCCAGCGGTAGGCGGTGAGGCGGGCGATATCGGCCTCGGTGATGCCCTCGAAGCGGCGCCCCAGGCGCTTCGACATCACCTCCATGAAGAAGAGGGCGAGGGTGGGGATCTCCTCGCGCCGCTCCCGCAGCGGCGGAACGACCACCGGAAACGCCGCCAGGCGGAAGTAGAGGTCCTCCCGGAAGCGCCCGGCCTGCACCTCCTCCGCCAGATCGCGGTGGGTGGCCGCCACCAGCCTGAAGTCGGAGCGCAGCGATCGGGTCCCCCCCACGCGCTCGAAGGTGCCGTCCTGCAGGACGCGCAGGAGACGCACCTGGTCGTCGGCGGGCAGCTCGCCCACCTCGTCGAGGAAGAGGGTGCCACCGTCGGCCAGCTCGAAGCGGCCCCGCACCTGCTCGGTGGCGCCGGTGAAGGCCCCGCGCTCGTGCCCGAAGAGGCTGCTCGCCACCAGGCCTGGCGCCATGGAGGCCACGTGCACGGGGATGAAGGGCCCCTTGCCGCGGCGGGAGAGGCGGTGCACCTCGCGGGCGACGAGCTCCTTGCCTGCGCCCGTCTCCCCGCGGATGAGCACCGGGGTGTCGGCCGGGGCGACGCGCGCCACCAGCGAGAGGGCGTGGCGCATGGCCGGGGAGTTGCCCACGAGGTGCCCGCCGGCGGGCGCGTCGGCTGGAGCGGCGCGGAAATGCCTGTTCTCCTCCTCCAGGCGCAGGCGCGCGGCGGTGAGCTCCTGCCACAGCGAGACGTTCTCCAGGAGCACGCCGAGCTGGGCCGAGAGCGCGTGCAGGAGGCGTGGCTCGGCCGCCGAGAGGAGGGCGCGGCTGTGGCGGTTCTCCAGAAAGGCCACGCCCCGCCGCCCGAGCCGCTCCGAGGCGAAGGGGATGGAGAGAAGCTGACCCGCGGCGGCCGGCTCCTCCGAGGTGGCGGGAGGGTCCCGCGCCTCGGGCCCCGCACCCTCTACCCGACCGGCGAGCCCCTTCACCGCGGCCAGCCAGGCGTCGCTACCGCCGCGGGCGGCGAGCGGCTTCGCACCTTCACCGCCGAGCTCGAAGAGCGCGCACCGCTCGGCGCCCAGCACCGCGCAGAGCCGGGCGGCGAGCTCCCCCCAGCTCCCCTCCGGCCGCGCCGAGAGGACCCCGAGGCGGCCCAGCTCCAGCAGCACGCGGGCCAGGAAGACGCCGCCGTGGGCGGCAGGGGCCGGCGCGAGGTCGATGGAGGCGAAGAGCTCGCGCGCCTCGCCTTCGAGCTTCGCCGCCAGCGCGCGCCGGCCGCGGCGCGCAGACCAGGAGGCGGAATCCTCGAGCGCGCGGGCCAGCTCCGAGGCGCTGGCGCGCGAGGCGTGCAGGATGGAGACCGCGAGGGCGAGGTTCCGATCGACCTCCTCCGCCCGCTCTCCGTCAGGGACCTCCGCCCCCCTGAGCCCGCCGAGGGGCCGCGCGAGCCGCCGCGCCTGGTAGCGGTGCGCCACCGCCCGCATGTAGCCATCGGGCCAGGAGAGCATCCGCGAGAGCTCGCCCTCGAGCGAGAGCCCCTCCGGCGGCGCCACGCCCTCCACCTCGAGCCGCTCCAGCACCTCGAAGAGGGCGCTGCCGCCGAAGTACATGAGCCCCGAGGCGAGGCGGGCGCGCTGACCCACCGCGAGGACCTCGCGCGCATCCTCCATGCGGTCCTCGGTGACCCGCACCCAGGCGAGCGAGATGGAGGCGTGCCACAGGAAGTAGGGGATGGTGCCGGTGGCGGAGAAGAAGGCCACCGCGGGCTCGGCGTTGGCGCGCGCCGCTTCCAGCTCGCGGCGGCCGGCGTGGGTGCCGGAGAGGTAGGCGCGCGCCAGCGCCACCAGCTCGGGCCGGCCGAGGCGCACCCCGGCGGCGTGGATGCGGTGGAGGAGATCGAAGGCGCGACCGTACTGGCCCACCTGAGCATAGGTGCCGGCGAGCACCGCCAGGGGCGCCTCGGGGAGCGGGTCGGAGGGGGACGCGACGCCGGCCGGCAGCGGCAGGATCTCCTGCGGCACATCGCCCAGGAAGCGCTCGAAGGTGGCGATGGCCTGGTGCGCCTTCCCCTCCAGGATCTGGCCGAAGGCCACCTGGGTGTGGACCTCCAGCTCCACCGCCCACTCGCCGGTCGCGTGCGCCGCCTCCAGCGCGCGATCGAAGAAGCCGTGGCCCTCGCCAGGGTCGCGGGTCAGCAGCGAGGCGGAGCCGCGGGCGGCCGAGAGCACTGCCTGCGCGCGGAGGTCGCCGAGCTCCACCGCGAGCGCCAGCGCATCGTCGAGGACGGTGGCCGCGAGCCCCGAGGCCATGCGAATGGCGCGCGCGCACTCCACCGCCGCCGCGAGCCACCCTCGTGGTCCGCCGGGGAAGCTCTCGTGCCGCGCGCTCCCCAGGGCCGCCCGGTAGAGCAGGGCCGCGTCGCCGAGCCGGTGGGCCTGGGCCGCCGCGCGGGCGGTGGCGAGGAGCGCCTCGGCGAGCTCGGCCTGGCTCGCGAGCCACTTCTGGCCGGCGGCGTCGCAACCGGCGAGCACCTCGTGCCGGCGCGCCTCGTCGGCGAAGGCGAAGAGCCCCGAGCCCTCCGGTGCCGCCTCGCGGAGCCAGCCGGCGCGGGTGGCCTCCTCGAGCCAGCGCCACAGCTCGCTCGGGCGCGCGAGCCCCCAGGCCACCAGCCGGTCGATGGAAAGCGGCCCCGCCGCGGCGAGCGCGAGCTCCACCCGGGCGAGACCGCCGAGGGTCGCGGGCGCGACACCGGCGCGGTCGAGCAGCTCCGTCACGGTCCGATGTCCACCCGCAGCACCTCGCGCCCCAGCCGCACGCGGTCGCCGTCGCGCATCTCGCGCGAGCTGCCAGGCGGGAGCCGGACGAAGGTGCCGTTGGCGGAGCCGAGGTCGCGCAAACGGGCGCCGCCGTCGGGCTCGAGGAGGAGCTCGGCGTGGTTCTGGGAGATGAAGATGTCGTCGGCGAGGTTGATGGAGCAGCCCGAGCGGCCGATGGTGATGGACGGACCCGGTCGCACGTAGGCGCGGCCGCCGATCCCGCCCTCCAGCCGCTCCTCCACCAGCGCCGAGCCCTCCGGCGGCCGGGGCGAGCCGAGCCGCGCGGTGCCGTCGGCGGCGGGGGCGAGCCGGGGCGGGAGGAGCCCGCCGTAGCGCAGGAGGTGGTCGCCCACCGCGAAGAGGCCACCCGGGCGGAGCGGCAGGCTGAGCCCCCGCAACCGCACGTACACTCCTCCGGCGGCGCCCTCGTCGCGAAGCTGCACCGCGCCGTTCTCCACCGAGAGGGTGGCCTGCCAGGTGGCGAGGCAAGGGTCGCGAGGGAAGGGCACCTCGGACCCGGCCCCGCCGAGCCGTACCTCGCCCTCCTCGGCGAGCGGGAACACGAGCCCCACCGGCGCCTCGCCCCGCTCCACCACCAGGCGGACGAAGCCCGGCGCGCGTGCGGCGGCCTTGGGGCCTGGCGCCGCGCGAGGCGGCGGGGGGGGCGGGGGCGGGGGCGACAAGGGCGGGGAGGGCCGCGCCTCGAGGGGCCGGCCCAGCGGCTCTCCGCATCCCATGCAGGCCGTGCTGCCAGGATCGCTGTAGGCCTCGCAGGAGGGGCAGATGAGCCCGGTGAGCGCCGCCAGCTTCCCGATGGGCGCGTCGGCGCCGCACCCTGGGCAGCGGGTGAGCGTCTGATCGAGCGGCGTCGCGCACGTCTTGCAGGCCAGCGCCAAGGAAGGCCGTTGTACCCTCCGCGAGGGGGCGGGCTCAACGTGCAGCCACCCGCCGCGCGCGCAGCGCGGGGAAGCGAGCTCCGGGAGCCTCCGCACCCTCCGCGCGACGAGCGACCGCGCCCACTCCGACTTGCCCGGGGGAAAAGTCTCGCGTTAGCCTTCAAGATCGGCCTTGCTCCGCCTCAACGACATCCTCGACCGCGTCGGCGGCTACCACCCGGACCCCGACCTCGACCTCATCAAGAAGGCCTACGTCTACTCGGCCAAGGTTCACCAGGGGCAGATCCGCAAGTCGGGCGAGCCCTACCTCGTCCACCCCCTGGAGGTGGCCGGCATCCTCGCCGAGATGCGGCTCGACGAGGCCTCCATCGTCACCGGCCTGCTCCACGACACCATCGAGGACACCCTCGCCACCCGCGAGGACATCGCCGAGCTGTTCGGGGAGGAGATCGCCGAGCTGGTCGACGGGGTCACCAAGCTCTCGCAGTTCACGGCCGGCAACACCCAGGAAGAGAAGCAGGCGGAGAACTTCCGCAAGATGGTCGTCGCCATGGCGAAGGACATCCGGGTCCTCCTCGTCAAGCTGGCCGATCGCACCCACAACATGCGCACGCTCGAGCACATGAAGCCCGAGAGCCAGGAGCGCATCGCCAGGGAGACCATCGACATCTACGCGCCGCTGGCGAACCGGCTCGGCATCCAGTGGCTCAAGAGCGAGCTGGAGGACCTCTCCTTCCGCTACCTGCAGCCCGACGACTGGGGCGACCTCGGCGCCAAGGTGAACGAGCGCGCGCGGGAGCGCGACAAGTTCATCGCCGAGGTGGTGGGCATCATCCGCGGCAAGCTGGAGGAGTCGAGCATCGCCGGCGAGGTGTACGGCCGCGCGAAGCACCTCTACTCCATCTGGCGGAAGATGGAGCTGCAGCGCATCGACTTCGAGCAGATCCACGACGTCATCGCCTTCCGCGTCATCGTGGACGACGTGGCGCAGTGCTACGAGTCGCTGGGCCTCATCCACGCGCTGTGGAAGCCGGTGCCGGGCCGCTTCAAGGACTACATCGCCATCCCCAAGCCCAACATGTACCAGTCGCTGCACACCACGGTCATCGGCCCGCGGGCGGAGCGCATCGAGATCCAGATCCGCACCCGCGAGATGCACCAGATCGCCGAGGAGGGCATCGCGGCGCACTGGGCGTACAAGGAGGGGCAGGGCAACGAGAAGGCGCGGGCCAAGGACGCCGCCCGCTTCGGCTGGCTCCGGCAGCTCCTCGAGTGGCAGCGCGACCTCACCGATCCCAAGGAGTTCCTCGACACGGTGAAGGTCGACCTCTTCGCCGACGAGGTCTTCGTCTTCACGCCGCGCGGCGACGTGAAGAGCCTGCCGCGCGGGGCCACCCCGGTCGACTTCGCCTACGCCATGCACTCGGAGGTGGGCGAGCACACGGTGGGCGCCAAGGTGGACGGGAAGATCGTCCCCCTCCGCTACAAGCTGAAGAACGGCGACACGGTGGAGATCCTCACCTCGCCCTCGGCCCACCCCACCAAGGACTGGCTCACCTTCGTCCGCACCAGCCGGGCCCAGGCGCGCATCCGTGGGGTCATCCGCCTGGAGGAGCGCAAGCGGTCGCTGGAGATCGGCCGCGACGTGGCCGAGCGGGAGCTGCGACGCTTCGGGCTCTCCCTGAGCCGGCTGGAGCGGGGAGGGGAGCTCGACCAGGCCGCGGGAAAGCTCGGCTACAAGCGCGGCGAGGACGTGCTGGTGGCCATCGGCTACGGCAAGGCCTCTCCCTCCCAGCTCCTCGCCCAGCTCCTCCCGCCGGAGAAGCTGGCGCAGCCGCCGGTGCCCGAGCCCACCTCACGCCTCGGCGCGCTCTTCCGCCGGGTGGCCCGCCGCCCGGCCGCGGGTGGCGTCCGGATCAGCGGGATCGACGACGTGCTGGTGCGCTACGGCAAGTGCTGCAACCCCGTGCCCGGCGACGAGGTGGTGGGCTTCATCACCCGGGGCCGCGGGGTCACCGTCCACACCCGCTCCTGCGAGAAGACGGCCGCCCTGGATCCTCAGCGCCGGGTGGAGGTCTCCTGGGACGCCAGCGCCGGGGAGGTGAAGCGGCCGGTGCAGATCCGGGTGGTCACCGACGACCGCCCCGGCGTGCTGGCCGAGATCTCCCGGACCATCAGCCAGGCCGGGATGAACATCTCGCAGGCCACCTGCCGCACCACCGGTGTGGGACGGGCGGTGAACACCTTCGAGGTGGCCATCGGCGAGCTGAAGCAGCTCCGCGGGGTGATGCGCGGCATCCAGGCCCTGCAGGGCGTGGTCTCGGTGGAGCGCGTCCACGCCTCCGAGGGCGCGGCCTCGTGAAGCGGCCGGAAGATGCGCGCCGCCGCGAGGGCCGCTATCCTGCGCCCATCATGGACAGGAAGACCATCGCCACCTCCCGGGCGCCCGGCGCCATCGGACCCTACAGCCAGGCCGTACAGCTCTCCGCCGCCGGCGGCCGCCTCGTCTTCTGCTCCGGCCAGACGCCCATCGACCCCGCCACCGGCGAGCTGGTGAAGGGAGACGTCTCCGTGCAGACGGAGCGGGCCCTCGACAACGTGGAGGCGGTGCTGGCCGCGGCCGGCCTCACCCTCCGGGACGTGGTGAAGACCACCGTCTTTCTCGCCGAGATGGCCGACTTCGCCGCCATGAACGCAGTCTACGGGCGCCGCTTCGAGGTGCCGTTCCCGGCGCGCAGCACGGTGCAGGCGGCCGGCCTCCCGCGCGCCGCGCTGGTGGAGATCGAGGCGGTGGCGGTCGCTCCTTGAGCGCGGTCGCCGCACCGGCGCGGCGCGCCGAGCCCTCTTCCGGACCGTGGCGCGAGGTGGCCGGGTCGTCCTGGCGCGACTGGCGCTGGCAGCACCGGAACGCCCTGCGCACCGCCGGCGCCCTCTCCCGGGTGGTGGCGCTCACGCCTGCCGAGCGCGAGGGGCTCGCGGCCAGCGCAGGCCGCTTCCGCGTGGCCGTGACGCCCTACTACGCCTCGCTCATGGATCCGGAGCACCCGCACTGCCCGGTGCGGATGCAGGCCATTCCGGTGGCGGCCGAGGCCGCGCACGCCGAGGGCGATCTGCGCGATCCGCTGGGCGAGGACGGCACCCGGCCGGTGCGGGCGGTGGTGCACCGCTACCCCGATCGCGCGCTGCTGCTCGTGGCCGACTCCTGCGCCGTCTACTGCCGGCACTGCACCCGGCGCCGCATCACGGGAGGTGAAGAGGGCGGCTTCGACCGCGAGGCGGTGGAGGAGGGGCTCGCCTACGTGCGTGCCCACCGAGAGCTGCGCGACGTGCTCGTCTCCGGCGGCGACCCGCTCTCGCTCTCCGACGTTCGGCTGGCCTGGGTGCTCGGCGCGCTGCGCTCCATCCCTCACGTGGAGATCGTGCGGCTCGCCACCCGGGCGCCGGTCACCTGTCCGATGCGCGTCACCGAGGAGCTGGCGCGGCTCCTCCGCAGCGCGAAGCCGCTCTTCGCCGTCACCCACTTCAATCACCCCAAGGAGTGCACACCCGAGGCGCAGGAGGCGTGTGAGCGGCTCGTGGACCACGGGGTGCCGGTGGAGAACCAGACCGTGCTCCTCCGCCGGGTGAACTCCTCGGCGCGCACCATCGCCGACCTGAACCACCGGCTGCTCTCCTGGAGGGTGCGCCCCTACTACCTGCACCAGGGCGACGTGGCCGAGGGCACCGCCCACCTGCGCACCCCCCTCGCCTGCGGGGTGGAGATCCTGGAGCAGCTCCGGGGGCACACGAGCGGCCTCGCCGTGCCCCACCTGGCGGTGGACCTCCCCGGCGGCGGGGGCAAGGTGACGCTCCAGCCCGCCTACGCGCTGGGGCGCGTCGAGGGCGGCACCGCCTTCCGGAGCTGGCGAGGTGAGCGGTACGTCTACCCGGACCCTCCGGAGGGCGACTGCACCTGCCCTTACGACGAGGTGTTCTACGGAGCGTCCGGCACCGCGGCGAGGGAGGGCGGATGATCGCGAGGGTGCTGGAGGTTCTGGCGGGCTTCACCACGGGAGCCATCTCGGCCATGGGCTACGGGGGCGTGCTCCTGCTCATGGCCATCGAGAGCGCGTGCATTCCGCTGCCCTCCGAGATCATCATGCCGTTCGCCGGCTACCTGGTCACCACCGGCCGCTTCACGCTCCACGGCGCGGCCCTGGCCGGCGCGGTGGGCTGCATCGCCGGCTCGATCCCGGCCTACTACCTCGGAATGTACGGAGGGCGGCCGCTCATCGAGCGCTGGGGGCGCTACGTGCTCCTCTCGCGCCGCGAGATCGACCTCGCCGACCGGCTGTTCGCCCGCCACGGGCAGTGGGTGGTGCTGGTGGGGCGGCTCCTCCCGGTCGTGCGCACCTTCATCGCCTTCCCGGCCGGCGTGGCGCGCATGAACATGGTGAAGTTCGTCGTCTTCACCTTCGTCGGCTCCTACCCGTGGTGCTACGGACTCGCCTGGGTGGGGATGAAGCTCGGCGAGAAGTGGGACTCCGACCCGCGGCTCGAGGCGGCGTTCCACCGCTTCGACCTCGCCATCGGCGTCGTCCTGCTGGCCGGCGCCATCTGGTTCGTCTGGCACAAGCTCCGGGAGCGGCGTGCGCCGGAGGGGCCGGAGGGGGCTTGAGGCTCCGGGGACTCCGCGCGGCCGGGTGGTGCCTCGCCGCCGCGCTCGCCGCGGGCCTTCCCTCCACCGCCACCGCGGTGGAGAGCGTTCGCATCGCGGTGGCCATCGGCGTCGACCGCGTGATCGTCTCCGGGCCGGGACTCTCCGTCACCCCGCTCCGCGAGGCGGCCGTGCCCTGGAAGCCGCCCTCCGCGCGCGCCGAGGTGCGGCTCGCCGGGGAAGTACTCACCGTCGACGGCCAGCCGGTCGACGCGGCGGGGGTGGCCTTCACCGCCGAGGGGCCGCTGCGCGCCAGCGGGGCTCCGATGCCGCTCGCCGGGGGCGAGGTCGAGGTGCGGCGCGACGGACAGGCGCTGTCGGTCGTGCACGCGCTGCCGCTCGAGGCTTACGTGGCGGCGGTGATCGGCTCGGAGATGCCCGCCTGGTTTCCCAGGGAGGCGCTCCGCGCACAGGCCGTGGCGGCGCGCACCTTCGCCGTCTTCAAGAAGCTCGAGGCGGTGGCGGCCGGCCGGAGCTGGCACATGGGCGCCACCGTGCTCGACCAGGTCTACGGAGGAGCCCGGGTCGACCCGCGCGCGCGCGCCGCCGCCCTGGACACCGCCGGCGAGGTGCTCACCTTCGACCACGCGCCCATCGAGGCCTACTTCCACTCCACCTGCGGCGGGCGCACCGAGCGCGGCGCCGAGGCGCTCGGGCGCGACCTCCCCTACCTCGTCTCGGTGCCGTGCGACCGCTGCCACGCCTCGCCTCGCTTCGACTGGACCGTGCGCGTGCCGGCCGCCGAGCTCGGCCGGCGGTGCGGGTTGCCCGGCCCCGCCACCTCGGTGAAGGTGACGGCCCGCACCAGCTCCGGGCGGGCGGCGCGGGTGGCGCTACGGGCTGGCCTGCGCGAGGTGACGCTCTCCGCGGTCGAGCTCCGCCAGCGCCTCGGCTACGCGCGCCTCCCATCCCTCCTCTTCGAGGCGCGCCTCTCCGGAGGTGAGGTGGTCTTTCACGGCCACGGCGCGGGCCACGGGGCTGGCCTCTGCCAGTGGGGCGCCGCCGGGGCGGCGCGGGCCGGCGAAGATCACCGCGCCATCCTGACGCGCTACTATCCGGGCACCGAGATCGTGAGGATGTACTGATGAGGATGTGCGGCGCGTGAAGCTGTCCGACTTCGACTACGACCTTCCCGGGGAGCTCGTCGCCCAGGAGCCGGTGACGCCGCGCGACGCCTCCCGCCTCCTCGTCCTTCCGGCGGGCGACGGCCCGTGGAGCGACGCCCGCTTTCGCGAGCTGCCGGCGCAGCTGCGTCCCGGCGACCTCCTGGTGTTCAACGACACGCGCGTCTTCCCCGCGCGGCTCACCGGGCGCAAGGAGAGCGGAGGCCGCTGCGAGCTCGTGCTCATCGAGCCGCTGGAGGGCGCAGAGGGCTCGCGCTGGAGCGCGCTCTGGGGCGCCTCCAAGGCGCTGCGGCCCGGCGTGAACCTCCGCTTCGGCGAGCTCCGCGCCGAGGTGGAGGCGCGCCTCGGCGAAGGCGTGGTGGCGGTGCGCTTCGACCGCGCCGGGGAGGCGCTCTCGGCGGCGGTGGAGCGCGAGGGGACGATCCCGCTGCCGCCCTACATCAAGCGACCTCCGTCGCCACTCGACCGGGAGCGGTACCAGACCATCTGGGCCAGGGCCACGGGAAGCGCCGCCGCCCCCACCGCCGGCCTCCACTTCACCCCGGCGCTGCTCGCCGCCCTGACGGCGCGGGGCGTGGAACGGACGGCGGTGACGCTGCACGTCGGCCCCAGCACCTTCCTGCCGGTGCGGGGGGAGGACCTCGCCTCGCACCGGATGCACGAGGAGCGGTACCACGTGCCCGCCGAGGCGGCCGAGGCGGTGCGCGCCTGCCGCTCGCGCGGCGGGAGGGTGGTGGCGGTGGGCACCACCGCCGTGCGCACGCTGGAGAGCACCGCCACCCTTCCGGGCGGCGCCCTCGCGGTGGGACCCGGCCGCACCTCGATCTTCATCCGCCCGGGGCACCGCTTCGCCGCCGTGGACGCGCTCCTCACCAACTTCCACCTGCCGCGCTCCACCCTCCTCATGCTGGTGTGCGCCTTCGGCGGGTACGAGAGGGTGATGGCCGCCTACCGGCACGCCGTCGCGGAGCGGTACCGGTTCTTCAGCTATGGCGACGCCATGCTGCTCTCGGGTCCCGCCCCCGCGCCGTGGCCGTCCTCGCGCACGGCGTCCGAGTCCACCTCCGCGCTATGATGGCGTCCCAGAGATGACCACCGTCCGCAGGCTCCACACCATCGCCGTGAGCGTCGAGCCCGACCACCTCTTGAAGGGGTGGCGTGCGGAGGCCGGTGCCGTCTTCCTGCCGGCCCTCGCACACGCCAGCCTCGGCGACCCGGTGGCCGTCCGGGTGGGCCTCGCCGGCCTCTCGGTCCGGGCCACCCTCTTCGGCACGGTGACGCTGGTCCGCAGGTCGGGTGGGCCGCTCCTCCCGCGCGGGGTGGAGGTGAGCCTCGACGAGGTGGGGCTGCGCGCCGCCCGCTTCCTCCTGGCGGCGGCGCGCGGTGAGCCGGTCGCCTTCCGCGAGCGGGAGCAGCGGCACGTGCTGGAGCGCCCGCTGGTGGCTCGCTGGCGAGGCACCTCCTGCCCCATGCGCACCCTCGACGTCTCGCGGCGGGGCTGCTCGGTGGTCTGGGTGGGGCCGCTGCCGGAGGAGGGCGAGGTGCTGCAGATCGAGCTCGCCCGGTGGCTCTTCTTCTCGCGAAGGGTCGACGCGGTGGTGCGCTGGCGACAGGCGGCGAACGGCAGGGCGAGCATGGGGCTGCGGCTCTCCAGCCGGGGGCGCGGCTTCTCGGCGTGGCGCGAGCTCGCCTCGCAGGCGGCGCGGCGGGCGCGCTGCACCCGCTGAGCGATCGGCGAGAAGACTTGGCAGCGCTCTCCTTCCAGCTCCTCGCGCGCGACGGCCAGGCCCGGCGCGGACGGCTCGTCACGCCGCACGCCGCGCTGGAGACGCCGGTCTTCATGCCGGTGGGCACGGCCGGTACGGTAAAGGGCGTCTCCCCCGACGAGCTCACCGCGCTCGACGCCCGGATCATCCTCGGAAACACCTACCACCTGTACCTGCGCCCCGGTCACGAGCGCGTGCGCAGGCTGGGCGGGCTCCACCGCTTCATGGGCTGGAACGGCGCCTTGCTCACGGACTCGGGCGGCTTCCAGGTGTTCAGCCTGGGCGTTGGCGCCCGCGGCGCCGCCGGCACCGAGGCGCGGGGGCGCGGCTCGCTGGTGAAGATCGGCGAGGAGGGGGTGGAGTTCCGCAGCCACCTCGACGGCGGACGGCACTTCCTGAGCCCCGAGCGCTCGATTGAGATCCAGGAGGCGCTGGGGGCCGACATCCTCATGGCCTTCGACGAGTGCCCTCCGGCGCTCGCCGGCCGCGCCTACCACGAGGCCTCCCTGGCGCGGACGCAGCGCTGGCTCGGGCGGTGCGTCGCGGCCTGGCAGGCCCACGAGCGGCGCAAGGGGGAGGGCCAGGCTGAGGCCACCCCCGGCGCCGCCGCCTCGAGCCCGGCGACCCGCGGACTCTCGCCTCCCGGTGAGGCCCCCTCCGCGCTCTTCGGCATCGCCCAAGGCGGGCTGTTCGGCGACCTGCGCGCGCGCGCCATCGAGGAGGCGGCCTCGCTCGACCTGCCCGGCTACGCGCTAGGGGGTTACGCAGTGGGCGAGGAGCCGGCGCAGATGTGGGAGGGGGTGGCGCGCGATGCCCCCCGCCTCCCGGCGGAGAAGCCGCGCTACCTCATGGGGGTGGGCACGCCCGAGGACCTCCTGGCGGGGGTCGGCTCCGGAATCGACATGTTCGACTGCGTGCTCCCCACCCGCTGCGCCCGAAACGGCCTCCTCTTCACCAGCTGCGGCCGGCTCACCATCCGCAACGCCGTCTTCCAGGACGACGAGCGCCCGGCCGACCCCTCGTGCTCCTGCCCCACCTGCCGCGGGTTCACCCGCGCCTACCTCCGGCACCTCTTCCGCTCGGGTGAGCTGCTCGGGCTGCGCCTCAACACACTGCACAACCTGCACTACTTCCTCGGGCTCATGGCCGGTGCTCGCCGGGCCATCGAGGAGAGGCGCTTCCTCCCCTTTCGGCGGGAGGTGGAGGAGGGCTGGCAGAGCGGCCCTCTCTAGCGACCCGCCCCCGGCGGGGAAGATAGAGGTTGCGGCCAGCGTTCGAATACTGCTAAACGACGGTGCTTTTTGTCGGACAGCGGCGGATCCCCTTCCCGCCTTCGAAGCGCTCGGCGGCGGCCCCCTGGCCTCACCGGCCGCGCGCGCTTGGAGAACACATGCACCCGCTCACCTCGGGCTTCTTCAGCCAGACCACCGGTGGCGCGACCGGCCCGGCCGGACTCCTCGGCTCGCCGTTCCTCATGATCGCCCTCATGTTCGTGGTCTTCTACTTCGTGCTCTGGCGGCCGCAGAGCAGGGAGAAGAAGAAGGTCGAGGCGTTCCGCCAGAGCCTGAAGCGGGGCGACCGGGTCTTCACGCAGTCCGGCATCATCGGGAACGTGGCGCAGGTGGAGGACGTGGCCCTGCTGCTCGACGTGGGCGGGGGCACCAAGCTCCGGATCCTCAAGACGGCGGTGGCCGGCGAGTGGCGCGAGAAGGGCGAGGCGCCCGTCGAGCCCACCAGGGCGGAGAAGAAGTAGATGGAACGCAACTGGTACGTGCGCGCCGCCCTGGTGGTGGGCGTGCTCCTCTTCAGCCTCTACCAGCTCGTGCCGAGCTGGTTCTACTTCAAGCTCCCGCCCGACCAGCGCACCGGCGAGGTTTACGATGGGTCGGTGCCCGGCTGGGCGCCGAGCGCGAAGCGCCACCTCAACCTCGGCCTCGACCTGCAGGGCGGCATCCACCTCGCCATGGGCGTCGACGTCGACCGCGCGGTGAAGGCCAAGGTGGCGCGCCGCGCCGACGAGATCGCCGACTTCCTCCGGGAGAAGAGCATTCCGGTCGACGGTTCGGCGCCTTCGGCCGACGGCAGCCGCATCGTGGTGAAGAGCCCCGAGCCGAAGAAGGTCTCCTCCATCGTCCTCGACCAGTACGGGGCCGAGCTCACCTCGCCCTCCGGAGCGCCCGACGGCACCGTCTGGTTCGCCTTCAAGTCGAAGGTCATCCAGGATTTCGAGGCCAAGGCGGTCGACCAGGCCGAGAAGACCATCCGCAACCGCGTGGACAAGTGGGGCGTCTCCGAGCCCGACATCAAGCGCAAGGGTAACAACCAGATCCAGATCCAGCTCCCCGGCTTCAAGGACCCCGAGAAGGCGAAGGAGCTGCTCGGCCGCACCGCGCAGCTCGAGTTCAAGATCGCCGACGACGAGTCGACCGTCCTCGACGGCGTGCGCGGGAAGCTCCCGGCCTGTCCCCAGGACCAGGGCGGCCTCGAGCTGCCGCTCCCCGAGAGCGGCTGCTGGACGGTGGAGAACGTCGAGCTGCCCGGCGGAGCGGGCCGGCAGGCCACCTTCATCGCCGCGAGCACGCGCAGCCAGCTCGACGCGGCGGTGGACAAGGTGGCGAGGCCGCTCCTCCAGCCGGGCCAGGAGATCGGCGTCGGCGAGGGGGTGATCGGAACCGGGGTGGTGAAGGAGCGCTACTACCGCACCTACCTCCTGCACGCCAAGACCGAGCTCACCGGCGACTACATCAGCGATGCCCGCGCGGCGATGGACAACTCCCAGGGCGCCGGCCGCCCGGTGGTGGTCTTCACCATGACGCCCGAGGGCGGCCGCCTCATGGAGAAGCTCACCAGCGCCAACCTCGGCCGCCGCATGGCCACCGTGCTCGACGCCAAGGTGGAGACGGCCCCCTACATCCAGGGCAAGATCTCCACCAGCGGGCAGATCACCCTCGGCTCGAACCGGCCCGTACCAGGAGATGTTCGAGGAGGCGAACGACATCGCGCTCGTGCTCAAGGCCGGCGCGCTCCCGGCGCCGGTCACCATCTACGAGGAGCGCACGGTGGGCGCGACCCTCGGGCCCGAGCTCATCAAGAAGGGCACCACCGCCGCCTTCGTGGGGCTCATCCTGGTGGTGCTGTTCATGGTGGTCTACTACCGCGCCACCGGCCTCATCGCCGACGTGGCCCTCGTCCTGAACGGCCTCCTGGTGCTCGCCGTCATGGCCATCATCGGCTCCACGCTCACCCTGCCCGGCATCGCCGGCTTCGTGCTCACGCTGGGGATGGCGGTCGACGCCAACGTGCTCATCAACGAGCGCATACGAGAGGAGCTGCGGGCCGGCCGCTCGGTGCGGCAGGCGGTGGACCAGGGCTACGACAAGGTCTTCTGGACCATCGTCGACGCGCACGTCACCACCCTGGTGGCGGCGCTGGTGCTCATGCAGTACGGCTCCGGGCCGGTGCGGGGCTTCGCGGTCACCCTCACCATCGGGCTCATCGCCTCGATGTTCACCTCCATCGTGGTGACGCGCGTCTTCATGGATTACTTCACGCGCCGTGATACGGCGCGCCTGAGCGTCTGATGCGATTCAAGACCTTCGACCTCATCCCGCACGGCACGAAGTACGACTTCGTCGGCAAGCGCCACATCGCGGTGGCGCTGTCGCTCATCGCCAACGCGGCGGTCATCCTCTGGGCGGTCCTCCACGGCCTCAACTTCGGCGTCGACTTCGCCGGCGGCACCGAGATGGAGGTGAAGTTCGCGAAGGCCGTCGACCCGGCCGAGATCCGCAGGAGCGTGGGCGACCTCGGCTTCCAGGACGCCTCGGTGCAGACCTACGGCCCTCCCTCCGAGAACACCTACCTCATCCGCATCGGGCCGCATCGCCCTCATGAGCCAGCAGGACGTCGACCGCGTGGTGAAGGCGGTGCAGGCGAAGTTCCCGGTGCAGGGGACGCCGCACTTCAACCTCGACACTGGCGACAAGATTGACTTCCAGTTCCAGGGCACGCCGCCCACCACCGAGGCCTTGCGGGCGGCGGTGGAGGAGGCCGGGGTGAAGGTGCGCGAGGTGCGCGAGGAGGCCGGCCTCACCGCGGGCACCCGCTCCTTCGCGGTGATCACCCAGGGCATCCAGGACAAGATCGAGCGCGACCTCTCCTCGCACTTCGGTGAGGCGAAGCCCGACGTGCGGCGCGTCGAGTACGTGGGCCCGGCGGTGGGGCGCGAGCTCCGCAACCAGGGCTTCAAGGCCATCCTCTACGCGATGGCGCTCATCGTCGTCTACGTCGGCCTGCGCTTCGACTTCCGGTTCAGCCCGGGGGTCATCGTGGCCATCGTCCACGACGCCATCATCACGCTCGGTTACTTCGCCTTCAGCGGGCGCGAGTTCAACCTCACCTCGGTGGCGGTCATCCTCACCGTGGTCGGCTACTCCGTGAACGACACCGTGGTGGTCTACGACCGCATCCGCGAGAACCAGGCCAAGCTGAAGGGGAAGAGCCTCGCCGACCTGGTGAACCTCTCCATCAACGAGGTGCTGGGACGGACCTTCCTCACCTCGTTCGCCACCGCGCTCTCGTTGGTGGGCCTCCTCATCTACGGGGTGGGCACCATCTTCGACTTCTCGGCCGCCATGCTGATGGGCATCATCTCCGGCACCTACTCCACCTGGTTCATCGCCGCGCCGATGACCATCTGGCTGGAGGAGCGGGCAGCCCGGAAGAAGGCGGCCGCCAAGAGCGGCGCGCCGGGCGCGCCGGCCCGCGCTGCGCGTTGAGGCGAGGGCCCGTGGCAGGAGAGAGGCCAGCCCGAAAGACCAGCCCCTCTCGCAAGACAACGGAGCGCCTGCTCAGATCCGTCCGGCCCGGACGGTGATTCTCGCGGCAGAGGGCTCGCCAGGGGCGCGAGCGCAGGCGCGCGCGCCCCCGCACCTCGGCGGTCCGGGTGAGGTCGGCCTCGTAGGAGCGCGCCAGGGCCGCGTTGAAGGGCCCGTCGGCCACCACCAGCGACCCCTCGACGAGCCGGTTCATCGAGATGACGTCGAGGTTGGTGGAGCCCACCACCGACAGCCATTCGTCGACGATCATCAGCTTCTCGTGCAGCATGGAGGGCTGGTACTCGAAGACCCGCACCCCGGCTGGCAGGAGGTGCTGGTAGGTCCAGCGCTGCGCCGCCTTCATGACCGGGATGTCGTTCACCTTGCCGGGGACCATGATCCGCACGTCGACGCCGGCGCGCGCCTTCTCGCCGAGGCGAAGGATGAGCGGCATGGTGGGTGAGAAGTAGGCGTTGGCGATCCACAGGCGCCGCTCGGCCGCGGTGATGACGAAGAAGGTCATGCGCTCGGCGTCGCTGATGCCGGTGGTGCCGCTGCTCGCCACGAAGGTCGCCTGGACCGGGCCCGCCTCCCGGGGATCCGGAAACTCCTCCGGCCCCAGGAGCTCGGCCCCTGCCTCGATCCAGGCCCAGCTGAAGGCGAGCTGCAGCTCCCGCACGCTCGGTCCCTCGATGCGCACGTGGGTGTCGCGCCAGGAATCGCGGGATCGGCCCTCTCCACTCCATGCGTGCCAGATGCCGAAGCCGCCGGTGAAGCCCACCTTCCCGTCCACGACCACGACCTTCTGGTGGTTGCGGCCCACCACCCGGCGCATCAGGCGGCGCTCGAGCGGGCGGAAGAAGCGCACCTCGCAGCCGGCGGCCCGGAGCGCGCGATCGACCTCCCCCCGGAAGTCGTTGGAGCCGAAGACCTGCTCGCTCCCCACCGGATCGACGAGGACGCGGCACCTCACCCCGGACCTGCTGCGGGCGGCGAGCGCCTCCACGAGCCGCCTCGACTCGGGGCTCGGGCGCCACATGTAGACGAGCACGTGGACGCTCTGCTTCGCCGCCGCGATGGCCCGCTCCAGGGCGGGGAAGATGTCGCCGTTCTCGATGAGCTCGAGCCCGTGCCCGGACTGGAGAGCGTGGCCGGTGGCCTGGAAGAGCGCGCGGCAGAAGGTGTCGCGCCCGGCGCCGGTGGCCGCGGCGAGGTAGGGCGCGTGGTCGGCGAGGAGCTCGCGGCGAGCGAATCCCAGCGCCTTGAAGATCGAGGGGGTGCTCATCCGGGCTCCGAGGCCTTGTGGAGCCGCCGCTCCACCCACAGATCCTCCACCGCGAGCTTCAGGCAGACGGTCACCGGCGTGGCAACCACCACCCCCAGCACCCCGAAGACGGCACCGAACAGCGCCTGGCTGGCGAGGAGGAGCGCCGGCTCCAGCTCCACCGCGCGCCGCATGATGACCGGCTGCACGATGTAGCCCTCCACCACGTGGATGCCGACGTAGACGGCCACCGCGAAGAGGAGGTGGCGGGGAGACTGCCCGGCGGCGACGAGCAGGCCGGGGATGGCGCTCGCCACCGCGCCGAGGTACGGCACGAAGGTGCCGACGAAGGTGAGGGTGCCGAGGAGCAGCCAGTTGTCGATGCCCGCCAGCGCCAGCCCGGCCGCGGTGAGCGTCCCCATGATGGCCATGGAGACCAAGATGCCGCCCACCCATTTTCGAAGGCCATCGCGCAGGCGCGTCCACAGCTCGTCGTAGAGGTCCTCGTGCCGGCGCGGGACGAGCCTCCTCAGGCCGCGCCGGTAGACCTCGGGGGCGGCGATCAGGAAGGCCGCGAGCACGATGACGAGGATGCTCTCGGTGACGGTTCCCACCGCCGCCATCACCGCCGGCACGGCGACCTTCGCCGCCTCGACGAGCTGGGAGGGTTCGCCGGCCGGCTTCGCGGCCGGGGGAGCTTTCTCCCTGGGCGCGTCGTTCATGGCCTGTTCAGCCGCCTTCACCTCGTCTGCGGCCTTCTCGGTGTGGCCACCGGTTGCGCCGCGCTTGAAGCGGTCGAGGAAGCCGCGCAGGCGGTCGAGCGTCCTCGGCGCGCTCTCCATCACCGCGCGCGCCTGGTCGGCGAGCGGCTCGGCGGCCACCGCCCCGAGCGCACCGGCCGCCCCCAGGCCGACGAGCAGGACCGCGATGACGGCGAGCCCGCGGCGGCGCAGGACACGCTCGAGCCAGCTCACCGGAAACGACATCACGGTGGCGAGGAGGATGGCGACGAAGCCGAGCAGCACCACCCGGCGTGCCGTCCAGGCCGCGAGGAGGGCGACGAGGATCGCGAGGACGATCACCGCCGTCTTCACGCCGGCGTGGACCTTCCGCTCCTCGCTCTTCTCTCCCGCCCGCAGGCCGGCTCCCTCGGCGCTCGCCCTCAGCGGGCCGGAAGGATCTCGACCTTCAGCCATCCTGCCTCCCGCCGGTCGAAGCAGCCCGGCCGGTACGATGTGAAGCGGGGTGCCGCGACCAAGGGCGCTCCTCGGAAAGAGGTTAGGCACCCCCGCCGAAGGCGGCACGGGGCACACCCTGGTGCGGCGGGCGGGCTGCCACCTTAGGTCGCTCGAATGACCGATGCCGTCCGCTTGAGCCCCCTCGGCTCCCCCTGGGAGCCGCTCGACCCCTTCCTCTTCTGCATGCACCACGTGGACGCCTACCCGGCCGGAAACGAGGCCATGGGTCCGGCCGCGACGCTCGCTGGCCGAAACCTCGGTAGCGACTTCGAGGGCAAGGAGGGCTGGCGCATGTATCATGGCGCCTCGGTTCCCGGCTTCCCGGCGCACCCTCACCGCGGGTTCGAGACGGTCACCCTGGTCCGGCGGGGATTCATCGACCACTCCGACTCCCTCGGTGCCGCGGCCCGGTTCGGACGGGGCGATGTGCAGTGGCTCACCGCCGGGCACGGGATCGTGCACGCGGAGATGTTTCCGCTGCTGGATTGGGTCGGGCCGAATCCGCTCGAGCTCTTCCAGATCTGGCTCGAACCTTCCGAGCGCGGCGAAGAGGGTCGGGCCTCACTTCGCCATGTTCTGGTCGGGCGACGTCCCGCGCGTGATGGTGCCCGACGCCCGCGGGCGAAAGGTCGAGGTCACGCTGGTCGCCGGGTCGCTCGGCGACGCCCGGCCGCCCGCGCCGCCGCCCTCGTCGTGGGCGGCGCGGGAGGAGAATGACGTCGCCATCTGGACGCTCGCGCTCGCGCCCGGTGCCCGCTTCACCCTCCCGGCCTCCGCCCGCGGCGTCTCGCGCTCCCTCTTCCACTTCCAGGGAGCAGGCCTGGCGATCCGCGGACAGAGCGTCCCCCCGATGCACCGGGTGGACCTGAGCGGTGACGCACCGGCGGAGCTCGAGAATGGGCCCAGCGAAGCCGAGCTCCTGCTGCTCCAGGGCCGGCCCATCGCCGAACCGGTGGTGCAGCACGGACCGTTCGTGATGAACGCGCACTCGGAGATCGAGGAGGCGTTCCGCGATTTCCGGCGCACGCAATTCGGCGGCTGGCCCTGGCCGAGCGAGGACCCGGTCCACCCGCGCGAGGAGGGGCGCTTCGCCCGCCACGCCGACGGGCGGGTGGAGCGGCCGGAGGGCTGAAACCAGCTGTGGCGCGGGGGATGGAGACAGAGGAACGCGCTTTCGGTCCGGTCCAGGTAGCGCTGCAGGACGAGTGGCGCCTGGCCGCCCGCCGCTGCGGAGAGGAGCGCGAGTACGCGGCCCTCTCGTGACGCAGCCGGGCGTTGCGGCGGTTGCGCCTGGCCGGTACGCAACCGGCCATGAAGACCATCGGATTCATCGGGGCGGGGAACATCGGCAGCCAGGTGGCACGGCTGGGGGTGAGGAGTGGCCACGACGTGGTGCTCAGCAACTCACGGGGCCCGGACACCCTCGCGGCGCTGGTGAAGGAGCTCGGCCCGCGCGCCTGCGCCGGGACCTCCGTGGATGCGGCGCGCAGCGGAGACCTGGTGGTGGTGACCGTGCCCCTCAAGGCCTACCGGTCGGTCCCGGTCGAGCCCCTGGCCGGCAAGATCGTCATCGACACCAACAACTACTACCCACAGCGCGACGGACACATCGCCGAGCTCGACGACGAGTCGACCACCACCTCGGAGCTGCTCCAGGCGCACCTGCCCACCTCCAAGGTGGTGAAGGCCTTCAACCACATCTACGCGGCCGAGCTCACCACCCACGGCCAGCCGGCGGGCACGCCCAACCGGCGGGCGCTGGTCATCGCCGGAGACGACGCGGGGGCCAAGGCGACCGTGTCGAAGCTGCTCGACCAGTTCGGGTTCGACACGGTCGACGCCGGACCGCTCCGCGAGGGGTGGCGCATCCAGCGCGACACGCCGGGCTACGGGCCGCGGCGCACCGCCGACGAGCTCCGGCGCGATCTGGCGGCGGCGAAGCGGTACCGGGAGATGTGAACCGCTGGCTCCTTGCCCTATGGCCCCGTCGGTCGGCCGGCCAACGGCGGGAGGAACCGTTCAGCGAAAGATGACCGAAGTTCCGGGCTCGCGGAAGACAGCGTGAGCCTAAATTTAGTTCCCCAGCAGGTGAGGCATGGTGCGCTATCTCGAAGGCCGGGTCGAGACGGTGAGGGCGGACATCACCCGGCTCGGCGTCGACGCGGTGGTGAACGCGGCGAATCCATCCCTCCTCGGCGGCGGCGGGGTGGATGGAGCCATCCACCGCGCGGCGGGGCCCGGCCTCCTGGCGGATTGCCGAACCCTGGGCGGGGCGCGCCCGGGTGAGGTGAAGGCCACGAGAGGGCACCGCCTCGCCGCTCGCCACGTGCTCCACGCGGTGGGACCGGTGTGGCGAGGGGGCGGAGAGGAGGAGGACGCGACGCTCGCCTCCTGCTACCGCCGCGCCATCGACCTCGCGGCGGAGCTCGGCTGCGAGAGCGTCGCCTTCCCGGCCATCTCCACCGGCGTCTACGGCTTCCCAGGGGAGCGGGCGGCAAAGAATCGCTCTCACCGAGGTGCGGCATGGCCTCGAGCGGCAGCCCGGGCTAGCGCGCGTGGTGCTCTGCTGCTTCTCGGAGGCGGACCTCGCCCTCTACGACCGCCTCGCGCCCGCGCTGCTGGGGTCGGCCTGTGCCGCCGGGAGACCGACATGAACATCCGACGACTCGCGGGACGAGGGTGCTCAGGAGGCCTTCCGGATCCTGAAGCCCTCGACGTCCTTCACCAGCGGCAGCTGGGGCCATCCCTCGGGGTCGTGCATGAGGATGAGGCGCGAGAGGTCGCCACCGATCTCCTGGTGGATCCGGTCGATGGTCATGAGCTGATCGAGCGCGGTGCCGAGGGCGTTCGTGAGCGGCACGTAGACGCCGTCCTCGTTCTTTCCGGTGACCTGTCGCTGCGCGTAGATGCAGTCGCCGGCGATGGCGAGGCGCCCCCGCGCCGTGTCGATGGCGACGAACTGGTGTCCGGGGGTGTGGCCCGCGCCGAGCCGGAGGTGAAGGCCGGGGAAGAGGTCGTTCACGTCGCCGTCCACCAGGTGGAGCCGGTGCTCCACGGACGCGTCGAAGAGGTGCCGGACGTCGTCGGGGTTCACGATCTGGGTGAGCCAGCCGAAGCGTGGCGGGAGGGCCAGGTACTCGATCCAGGCGAGCAGCTCGCGCTTCTGCAGGTGGAGGCGGGCGCGCGGGAAGCGATCGATGGAGCCCATGTGATCGAAGTGGGCGTGGGTGAGGACGATGTCGGTGACGTCGCCCGGAGCGACGCCCAGCTCCTTCAGCAGGCGCAGCGGGGAGATCCAGTACGGGACGTTGAACTTCCTGCTCATCTGCTCGCCGCTGCCGTCGCGCATGAACCCGGAGTCGACCAGCACCACGGCCTCGCCGCGCCGGGCCAGCACGAAGCCGAAGGGGAGGTCGAGCACGCCGTCCTGGACGGCTCCCTGGATGAGGTCCGCCAGCGGCTGGTCCTTCGACCGGGCGTACTCGAGGACGTGCACGTCCCACTCCCTGCGAGATCCTTTGTCACTCATGGTTCAGCCCCCTAGCTCTCCGCGATGGAGCGGCCCAGGCTGGAGAGCCCGACCGCCACGATGAGGAAGGCGCCCTGCAGGACGTACTGGGAGAAGGTGGGGGCGCCGAAGATGTTGAGCCCGTTGAAGCCGACCGCGATGATGAGCGCCCCGATGAGCGTCCCGAAGATGTGGAACTCGCCGTCGCGCAGCGTCGCCGAGCCGAGGAACACCGCCGCGAACGCCGTCATGAGGTAACTGTCCGCCGCGCTCGCCGTCCCGCTGCCCAGCCGCGAGGCGAGGAGGATGCCGGTCAGCGCGGCGCACAGGCCGGAGATGACGAAGCCGAGGATCTTGATCCGGTCGTTGACGATCCCGGTGAGCCGGGCCGCCGCCGGGTTTCCTCCGACCGCCTGGATCTCCTGCCCGATCGAGGTGCGCTCCACCAGGATCCAGAGGGCGCCGAGGACGGCGGCCATGACGAGGATGTTGTTGGGGATGCCCAGAATCCAGCGGCCGAGCGAGATCTGCAGGAAGGCCTCCGGCACGCCGGAGACGATGGGCACCCCGGAGGAGTAGGCGAAGGCGAGGCCCGTCAGGATGGTGCCGACCCCCAGCGTCCCGATCACCGAGTTCACCTTGACCTTGGTGACGATGAGGCCGTTCACGAACCCGATGAGCGCGCCGCCGAGGAGCACCACCAGCACCGCGAGTCCGATCGGCAGCTTGCTGCCGACGATGAGGCCGGTCACCAGGATCCCGTGCAGGCTGGCGGCGAAGCCGATGGAGAGGTCGAGCTCTCCGACGATCACCGCCACCGTCAGGCCGGCGGCGATGATCATGGTCAGCGACGCCTGGTTGAGCACGTTGGTGAAGTTGTAGAGCGTGGGGAATGCCCGCGGGGAGAGCAGGGAGAAGGCGATGACCATCGCCGCGAGGCCGAAGATCGTCCCGTACCGCGCGAACAGCCCGAGCCACCGCTTGGCCTGGGGCGAGAGCCGCTTGCTGGCGCTGAGGGTGATCATGAGAGTAGAGCCTCCGCCTTCCGATGGTGGAGATAGCTCGCACCGATGATGGCGCTCCGCGTCAGCCCCTCGCCGCGGAGCTCCTGTACGATGGCGCCCTCGGACATCACCAGGACGCGGTCGCAGAGATCGGGCTGCTCGTCGGGCTCCGAGGAGACGACGAGGACCGCCATGCCGTCCGCGGCGAGCTTTCTGATGAGCCGGTGGATCTCCGCGCGGGCGCCGATGTCCACGCCGCGCGTCGGCTCGTCGAGGATGAGCACCCTGGGCGAGTGAAGCAGCCACCGGCCGATGACCACCTTCTGCTGGTTGCCGCCGCTGAGCCGCCCCACGGGGGCCTCCGTTCCGGGCGTCTTGATGGCGAGGTCGCGGACGACGGAGAGGGCGAGCGACTCGCGTCGGCCGCGGTCGATGAGCGGGAGGAGCGGGCTGCGGACGATCCGGGCGAGGTTGGAGAGCGAGAGGTTGAACGCCAAGCTCTTGCCGAGGATGAGCCCCTCGGTGCGCCGCTCCTCGGGGACGAGGCCCAGGCCTGCGCCCACGGCGTCGGCAGGTCCGCGAGGCGAATACGGCCGCCCTTCCAGCCGCATCGAGCCCTCGTCGGGCCGATCGGCGCCGAAGATGAGGCGTGCGAGCTCGGTGCGGCCCGCGCCGACCAGTCCTCCGAGCCCCAGCACCTCGCCGCGGTGGAGATCGAACGAGATCCCTCGCACCTTGGGTGAACGGACGAGCCCCCTTACCTCGAGGACCACCGGCCCGTCCGCCGCCGCCCCCGCGGAGCGGGCGAGGCGCTCCACCGCGCCCCCGACGATGCCCTCCACCAGCGCAGGGTGGGTGAGCTCCTCCCCCTCGATCTCGGCCACCGAGCGGCCGTCGCGAAAGACGGTCACGCGCTCGCAGAGGTGAAGGACCTCGTCCAGGCGGTGTGACACGTAGAGCACCGAGACGCCGGAGCGGGAGAGGTCCTCGATGATGGCGAAGAGCTTCGCGCTCTCGTTCGCCGAGAGCGACGCGGTGGGCTCGTCCATCACGATGAGGCGCGCCTTGCGGATGAGGGCACGACCAATGTTGATGAGCCAGTTCTCGGCGGTCGAGAGCCCCTTCACGCTGCCGAAGAGCGGCGCCGACAGGCCGACGCGGCGCGCGACCGGCTCCACGTCCCGGGCGATCGCCCGCCAGTCGATCATCCCGAGGCGGCTCTTCTTCGGGAGGCCGAGCATGAGGTTCTCGATCACCGTCATGCCCGGCACGAAGGCCAGCTCCTGGTGGATGAAGCTCATCCCCAGCTCGGTGGCGTGGTGCGGAGAATGGACCGAGACAGGGGTGCCGTCGAGGAGGATCCGCCCGCCGTCCGGCTGCACGAGGCCCGCCAGGATCCGGATGAGCGTGGACTTCCCCGCGCCGTTGGCGCCGACCAGGCCGTGCACCTCGCCGGCGCCGATGGAGAGCGAGACCCCCTTCAGCGCCTGGACCCCGCCGAAGCTCTTGGCGAGGTCCAGGATCTGGAGAAAGGGAGCCGAGGCCACGACAGGCCGGGCTGCGTCGGTCGGCAGCATGGCTCCTCAGCCTACACCTTCACTTGCCGATGGACTCCGGGTGGTCCTTGATGAACTGCTCGACGTTCTCCTTGGTGATGAGGACGGGCGGGACCTCGGCGGCCTTGGGCTTCCAGGAATTCTTCGCCGCCTTGATCTCCTTCAGGAGCTTCACCATCTGGTAGCCCTCGGTGTAGCTATCCTGCCAGGCCGTGGCGGTCATGTGACCGTTCTTGATGTTCTCGATGGCCTGAGCGTTGCCGTTCACGCCGTAGACCTTGACGTCGGTTCGGCCCTGCTGCCGAAGCGAGCCGATGGCGCCGATGGCCGGGTCGTCCCAGCATCCCCAGATGGCCAGCGTGCCGCTCTTGGGCGGGTGGCTCGCGAGCCAGGCGTTGGCGTACTGGGCGCCGTCCTCGAAGTAGCCCGGGATACGGACCTCGTTCTTGGTGATCTCAATCCCGCTCTTGCCCATCACCTGCTCCATCAACACCTCGCGGTTCCGGCACACCTCGCCGGTGCGGTAGGTGAGGGCGAGCAGCGCCCCTTTCCCGCCCAGGTCGGCCTTCATCTTGTCGAGGACGGGCTGCGCGACGGGCGCGCCGGACCCGTTCGTGGCGGCCACGGAGCTGCCCAGGCCACCGCCCCACGTCACCACCGGGATGTCAGCCGCCTTGGCAGCCGCGAGCCCGGCGCCGATGGAGGAGTAGGGGAAGACCATGTCGATGATCGCCCCGGCGCCGCGGCCCGCGAAGTTCTGGATGGCGGCGTTCGCCTGGTCGGCGCTGCCGGAGGCATCGATGACCGACACGGTCCAACCGTCCTCCTTGGCGGCCGCGGTCGCCCCGGCGATGTAGCGAGCGTTGTTCGCCTCCGTGGCCGATATCGAGACGATCCCCAGCAGCGGCTCCTCGGCAGCGCGCGCCACGCCCGAAAGGAGTGCAAGACCGACGGCCCACATCGCGACGAGGCGGCTCCTCATGGCTCCTCCCAGGGCGAACGCGGACGGCTCCGCACCATGCGGGCCCTGGCGAACGCCGACTAACCGTTTCGCTCACTCTAGCGAAAGTGAACGTTCAGGCAAGTGCCACTTGAGATTATGCGACAATATGGCAAGCTCGCGATGGCCCTCGGTAGCGAAACGTTTAGCTGGAGAACGGGTGGCGACCATCAGGGATGTGGCCAGCGCCGCGAAGGTCTCGACCGCAACCGTGTCGGCCGTGGTCAACAACAGCTCGTTCGTGAGCCCGCAGCTCCGGGCGCGCGTGCTCTCGGCCGTCGATGCGCTGAACTACGTTCCCCTCTTCGCAGCGCAGAATCTCAAGCGACGCCGGAGCCAGCTCATCGCCCTGGTGGTCTCCGACCTGGCGAACCCGTTCTTCGCCAGGGTGGTCTGCGCGGCGGAGGCGGCGGTGGCCGCCTGGGGATTCTCACTGGTGGTCTTCAACAGCGACGAGAAGCCGGAGAACGAGAGGCGGATCTTGAAGAGGATCCGCACGCTCTCCTGCGACGGGGTGGTGATGGTCCCCGTCGGCTCCACCGCGCACCGCGACCCGCGCGACTTCGACGGCCAGGCGATGCCGATGGTCCTGTTCGGGAGGTCGGTCGCCGGCGAGCGCGCCGACACGATCACCATCGACAACGTGGCCGCGGCCCGCCAGGTCACGAGCTATCTCCTCGACCTGGGCCACCGCCGCATCGGCACCATCACCGGTCCCCAGCACCTCACGACCGGGCGCGACCGGCTCATCGGAATGACCGAGGCGATGGAGGCCCGCGGGCTCGAGCCCCTGCCGGCGCACGTTCGATTGGGAGAGTTTCGTGAGGACGCCGCCTACTCCGTGGCGCGCGAGATCCTCGCGCTCCCGTCGCGGCCGAGCGCGCTCTACGTGGCGAGCGGGCTCATGGCCCTCGGCGCGATGCGCGCGATGGCGGATCTCCGGCTCCGCTGCCCCGAGGACATCTCGCTCGCCTCCACCGACACCATCCCCGGCATCGGCGGTCTCAGACCCCGCCTCACGCGGTCGGAGCATCCGCTCACCGAAATGACCAACGAGGCGCTTCGCCTGCTGGTCGACCGCATCGAGCGAAACAGTGGACATCCTCCGCGCAACGTGGTCTTCCAGCCCTCGCTCGTGGTGGGGGAGAGCTGCGCACCGATCGCCGCCGAAGGGTGACACCCTCATGGGCCCGGTCGCGCGTTGTGAACGAGCCGGGCCGAACGCGAGCCCCTGGCTATCTTCCGGTGCGTGGCCTTCCCGATCGCACCGCCGGTGGCGCCCATGCTGGCGAGGTCAGCCGAACGCATTCCCGGGGGTGAGGGCTGGCTGTACGAGCCGAAGTGGGACGGCTTTCGCGCGCTCGCCTTCCGCGACGGCCACGACCTGTTCCTGCAATCGCGGGAGCTCCGGCCCCTCGACCGGTACTTCCCGGAGCTGGCGGAGCCCCTCCGGCGAAGCCTTCCTCCTCGATGCGTGGTCGACGGCGAGATTGTGATCGCCGGCCCCGGCGGTCTCGACTTCGAGGCGCTGCTCCTGCGCATTCACCCGGCGGCGTCACGGGTGAAGCTCCTCGCGGCCGAGCGTCCGGCGAGCTTCGTCGCCTTCGACCTCCTTGCGATGGGCGACGAGGACCTCCGCACGCGTCCGCTGGCCGAGCGGCGCCAGCTCCTCGAGCGCGCGCTCGCGAGGCCAGGGCCGCGCGTGCACCTCACCCCCGCCACCCGCGACCCGCCCCTGGCGCAGGATTGGTTCGCGCGCTTCGAGGGGGCGGGGCTCGACGGCGTGGTGGCGAAGAGGCTCGATGGCGGCTACCAGCCGGGCGTCCGGGCCATGGTGAAGGTGAAGCACGCCCGCACCGCCGACTGCGCGGTGGGCGGCTTCCGCTGGTACAGGGGCTCACAGGGGAACCAGGTGGGCTCGCTCCTGCTCGGCCTTCATGACGGGTCGGGCCTCTTGCACCACGTCGGCGTCTGCAGCGCTTTCACCACCGCTCGCAGGCGGGAGCTCCTGGAGGAGCTGGCTCCACTCCGGGAAGGCGCTACGGACGGCCATCCCTGGCGCGGCTGGGCCGAGGCCGACGCCGAGGCCACGCAGCGCATGCCCGGCGCCGCGAGCCGCTGGAGCCGGGGCAAGGATCTCGCGTGGGAACCGGTGCGGGTCGAGCGCGTCTGCGAGGTGGCCTTCGACCACCTCCAGGGCGACCGCTTCCGCCACGCCACGCAGTTCGTGCGCTGGCGCCCCGACAGGAAGCCCGAGGCGTGCCGGTACGACCAGCTCGAGGTGACGCCGCCTTACGAGCTGGCGAGGATCTTCGGAGGCTGAGCGGAGCGCCCGCTTCCCGTCCGGAGCCAGGAGCGCGGGAGCCGCGCCGGCCCTTGGCCGGTAGAACCCCGTCCCCCGGACGCCTCCGTCACCGCACGGTGCAGCCGGCGCCGTGAGCGTGCTTGGCGCGGTGCTGGCGCACGGAGAGCCACTGCATGTTGGCTGGATTGTCGGTGCCGCCGCAGGCGAGCGCTCGGCGGTGGTCCACCTGGTAGCCAGGGCAGGCGCCGTGCCGCTTGCCGGTGGAAGGGCAGGGGTGGCTGCGCATGAAGGCGGCCCGTTTCTCGCGGTCGCGCTTGACGTGGCCGCGATGGTCGCGCAGGACGCCGGTGGCTCGATGACGCGTGGCGTGCGGGCTGGCCGAGGTGCTGGTCGCGCGCTGGCTTGTACCGCGAGGCCGGGCGTGGGACCGCGCCTCGCGAAGGCCCGCGACGTGGCGACCGCGACCCCCCCCTTCACCGTGCCAGTGCGTGCTGGCGGCGGCGGGCACGGTGGCGAGGAGGAGCGCCGCGGCGAGGAGCAGGCCCCGCAGCGCTCCGCGGAACCAGGCCCCGCGCCCGAGCCGGTGCTCGCCGCCCGCCATCACGTCTTCTCATCCTCCCGTTGCGAGTTGACCGGATGTTCACGCGTCCACGGACATGCTACCGCGCCCGGCCGAGCGCCGGAGGTTCCTTGCTCTCCTTGCTCGGGAGCGGTTAAGAAGGGCCGGCCATGCTCTCCCCCGCGGTCCTGAAGAAGCTCGAGGCCATCGAGGGCCGCTTCGAGGAGCTGACGCACCAGCTCTCCGACCCGGAGGTGGCCTCGTCGGGCGACCGCTACCGCAGGGTGTCTCGCGAGCGCGCCGGCCTCGAATCCACGGTGAACGCGCTCGCCTCCTACCGGCGGCTGCTGCGCGAGATTGACGAGAACGCGGAGCTCCTCGCCTCCGGAGAGGCCGAGCTGCGCGCGCTGGCGAAGGAGGAGCTCGCCGCGATCCGGCCTCGGCTCGGCCCCGCCGAGGAGGCCCTGAAGGCGTTCCTCGTACCGCGCGATCCTGCCGACGACCGCGACGTCATCCTGGAGGTGCACGCCGGCGCGGGCGGCGACGAGGCGGGCCTGTTCGCGGCGGAGCTCCTGCGGACCTACCTGCGCTACGCCGAGCGGCGGGGCTGGCGCTGCGAGGTCGTCGACACCTCGGCGGGCGCGCTGGGCGGGCTGAAGGACGCCACCGTCACGGTGAGCGGTGATGCCGTCTACTCGGCCCTCAAGTACGAATCCGGTGTGCACCGGGTGCAGCGCGTGCCGGCCACCGAGGCGCAGGGGCGCATCCACACCTCCACCGTCAAGGTCGGGGTGATGCCCGAGGCCGAGGAGATCGACATCCAGGTGAACCCGGCCGACCTGGAGATCGACGTCTTCCGCTCCACCGGCGCGGGAGGACAGTCGGTGAACACCACCGACTCGGCCGTGCGCATCACCCACAGACCGTCCGGGGTGGTGGTGAAGTGCCAGCAGGAGAAGTCGCAGCTCAAGAACCGCAACATGGCGATGAAGATGCTGCGGGCGAAGCTCTACGAGCGGGAGCGCGAGAAGCGCGACAGCGCGCGCGACGCCGAGCGCAAGAGCCAGGTGGGCTCGGGCGACCGGTCGGAGAAGATCCGCACCTACAACTTCCCTCAGGACAGGCTCACCGATCACCGCGTGGGCTACACTCGCCACAACCTCCCGGCCGTCATGGACGGCGACGTGCAGGACGTGATCGACGCCTGCCGCACCCACTATGCCGCCGAGGCGCTGCGCGCGGCCTCGCGCGAAGAGGCCTCCCTCGGCGCCGAGCGCCGCGCGTGAAGGGCGCACGGGCGCGCGAGGGGTTGACGCGACGTCCGCGGCGCCCGGGCCCCGCGGATGCCTGAGGTCTGGACGCCGCTCAAGCTCCTCGCCTGGACGCAGGGCTTCCTCGCCCGCGCCGGCGCGGATGCGCCGCGACTCACCGCGGAGCTCCTCCTCGCCTCCGCGCTCGGTTGCGATCGGCTGCGCCTCTACCTCGACTTCGACAAGCCGCTCGGCGAGGCGGAGCTGGCCCGCTACCGCGAGCTCGTCCGGCGTCGCGCGGGAGGCGAGCCCACCGCCTACCTCCTCGGGCAGCGCGAGTTCCTCGGTCACACCCTGGCGACCGACCGGCGTGCGCTCATCCCCAGGCCGGAGACGGAGCTTCTGGCCCAGGCGGCCCTCGACCGGCTGCCGCCGGCGGGACTCGCCCTCGACCTCTGCACCGGCACCGGCTGCATCGCCGTGGCCCTCGCGCTCGGGAGGCCCGAGGGGCGGGTGCTCGCCACGGACATCTCGGCCGAGGCGCTGGCCCTCGCCGCCGAGAACGGCGCGAGGCTCGGCGCGCGCATCGAGCTCCTCCAGGGCGATCTCTTCGCGCCCCTGCCGCCCGAGGTCCGCTTCGACGTGATCGTCGCGAACCCGCCCTACGTACCGGCCGGCGAGCTGCCGGCCCTCGCCCGGGAGCTCGCCTTCGAGCCGCGGCTGGCGCTCGACGGCGGCGAGGACGGCCTCCTCGTCTCGCGCCGGCTGGTGGCCGGGGCCCCCGGGTGGCTCCGGCCCGGGGGCACGCTCCTCGTGGAGATGCACGAGCGGCACCTCGAGGCGCTGCCCGCGCTTTTCCGTGAGGCGGGCCTCCGCGAGGTGGAGGCGCGATTCGACCTGGCGGGGCTCCCGCGTTTCACGCTGGGAAGACAGCCTTGAACCGGTGCCGCGAGGCGGTGCTCGCGCCCGGCATGAGTCCCGGAGGAGCCCTGCCCGTCCTTCGCTCGACCGGACGCGCGGTGAGCGGGTAGACTCCGCCGCTCCAGGCTGATCCACTCATGGACAAGATCATCATCGAGGGAGGGGCTCCGCTGCGCGGCGAGGCGCGGGTGAGCGGCGCCAAGAATGCCGCGCTCCCGGCGATGGCCGCGGCGCTGCTCTGCCCCGGCGATCACCGTCTCTCCAACGTGCCAGACCTCGCTGACGTCCGGACGATGGGGCGGCTCCTCACGCACATGGGGTGCGAGCTCGCCCGCGAGGGGGACGAGGTCGCGCTTCATGTGCCGGAGAGCGTGCTGCCCGAGGCGCCTTACGAGCTCGTGAAGACGATGCGGGCGAGCGTGCTGGCGCTGGGGCCGCTCGTGGCGCGGTTCGGACGCGCCCGCGTCTCGCTGCCGGGGGGTTGCGCGATCGGAGCGCGGCCCATCGACCAGCACCTGGCGGGGCTCTCGGCCCTCGGGGCCGAGATCGAGCTCGCCCACGGCTACGTCGATGCACGCGTGCCAGGCGGGCGGCTTCGCGGGGCACGCTTCACGTTCGACGTTCCCACGGTCACCGGCACCGAGAACCTCCTGATGGCGGCCGCGCTGGCCGAAGGCGAGACGCGCCTTCTCCGCTGCGCCCGTGAGCCGGAGGTGAAGGACCTCGCCGAGGCGCTGCGGGGAATGGGCGCGCGCGTGGAGGGCGACGGAGGGGACGAGATCGTGGTGAAGGGCGTCGAGCGGCTCCGGCCGCTCCGCCATGCGGTCCTGCCCGACCGCATCGAGGCGGGGACGCTGCTCCTCGCAGGCGCCCTGCCAGGCTCCGACGTGGTGGTTCGCGGGGCCGTCGGCTCGCACCTCGAGGCACTCGTGCACACCCTGCGCGCGGCCGGGGTGGCGGTGGAGGAGGTGGAGGGCGGGCTGCGCGCTCGCGGCGGTGAACGGCCGCGCGCGGCGGATTTCGCCACGGCGCCGTTCCCCGGCTTCCCCACCGACATGCAGGCGCAGGTCATGGCGCTCCTCGCCGTGGCCGCCGGCCTGTCGCTCGTCACCGAGAGCGTGTTCGAGAACCGCTTCATGCACGTGCAGGAGCTGCAGCGGCTTGGTGCGGACCTCGCCATCGACGGGAGGACGGTGCGCGTCCGAGGCGTGCCAAAGCTCTCCGGCGCCCCGGTCATGGCGAGCGATTCTGCGCGCCTCGGCGGCCCTCGTGCTGGCCGGGCTCCTGGCGCGAGGCACCACCGAGGTGCTGCGCGTCTACCACCTCGACCGCGGCTACCAGCGGCTCGAGGAGAAGCTCGCGCCGCTGGGGGCGCGCATCCGGAGGGTGAAGGCTTGAAGACCGTCTCTCGCCGCGGCCGCCCGGCCGTGGAGCCCCTGCTCACCGTGGCGGTGCCCAAAGGCCGGCTCCTCTCCGAGTCGTCCGCGCTCTTCGAGCGCGCCCTCGGTGTCTCGCCGCGCTCGCTCCTCGAGGGCACGCGCAAGCTCGCCGCCGAAGCGCCGGAGGCCGGTCTCCGCTTCATCTCCATACGCGCCGGGGACGTGGCGAGCTACGTCGAGCACGGCGCCGCAGACCTCGGCGTCGCGGGCCTCGATGTCCTCCGCGAGGAGCCGCGGGACCTGTACGAACCGCTCGACCTCGGCATCGGCCGCTGCGCCATCATCGTGGCGCGGCCCACCGGCGCCGCCCCCCTGCCTCGCGGGGTGGCGCCTCGGGTGGCCACCAAGTATGCGAACCTCGCCGCCCAGCACTTCGCCAGGAAGGCGCTCCCGGCCGAGATCATCGCCCTGCACGGCTCCATCGAGGTGGCCCCCTCGCTCGGGCTCGCCGACGCCATCGTCGACATCACCGAAACCGGCGAGACGCTGGCGGCGAACGGGCTCTCCATCGAGGAGACGGTGCTGGAGGTGTCGGCCCGGCTCATCGTCAACAAGGTCGCGCTGAAGCTCCACGGCGAGCGCCTTCGCACGCTCATCGCAGCCCTGAGGCGGGTGGTCGAGCCGGAGCCCGCCGGTCGCCACCGGCGCTCGCCGGTGAAGGGCGTCCCTCTGGCCAAACGGGTTGATCCCTGAGGGAAGTTCCGCCTAAGCTTCGAATTCGCTTCGCCACCACCCCTTGCCCGGTTCGCCCCAAGGTCCCGAAGGAGACCGTGACTTCATGGATTGCCCGCGGTGCAGCGTCGAGATGAACGAGGTCGGAAAGGAGGACGCCACGCTCCAGCGGTGCGCCCAGTGCGGCGGGCTGTGGATTGACAGCGCCGACCTGAACCGCGTTCTCCTGCACGCCAACCTTCCCTCGCTGACGGCGGTCGGCGGCTTCCTCAACGCCGAGGAGATTGCCGGGTCGTGCCCCACCTGCAGGGTCGACCTCGTTTCGATCGAGGGCGGCGAGAAGCGCTCGCTCCACTACGAGACCTGCGAGTCGTGCGGCGGCATCTGGATCGAGGGTCCCGACACCGACGACCTGCCAGGGACCGTCGACTGGAAGCAGGCCGAGGAGGAGATCGTCGACTTCTTCCGCGACTTCCGGAAGAAGTAGCTGCGCCGCGAGACGGGGACCGCGCTGCTGGCCCGAGCGCGCGGGGCGCGGGGAGCTTCGCAGGGCCGCCTGCGCTTCTTGACTCCGCGCGCGGTTCGCGTAGATAGCTGCAAGGTTTTCGCGGGAATAGCTCAGTTGGTAGAGCATCAGCTTCCCAAGCTGAGGGTCGCCGGTTCGAATCCGGTTTCCCGCTCCATGTTTCCAGGGGTTTCGCTGCGAGGCGGAGCCCCTTTCGTTTTCAGACAAGGTATCAGGCAAGGATCAGCCCACCGCCGACCGCCGCCGCACCACCGGCGTCGGCTCTGGCGCGCGTTACGATGGCCTTGCCGTCGCACGACGGCGGGGCGCGCTGCCCGCCCGACGCGCTTGCTCCGACATCTTCGCCTCTGCGCGCTTCTTCAGGCCGCCGGGCGTGACGGGGGACTTGAAGTTCACCGCGTTGCGCGCCCGGTCGAGGTGATCCGGGAGCAGGTGCGTGTAGCGCCGCGTGACGGTCACGTCGCCGTGGCCCATCACCCGGGCGAGCAGGTAGAGATCGGGCCGCCGTCGGAGTGGGACGCGAAGGTGTGCCTGCAAGTGTGGGGACCGCCCACGAGCCCGGCCTTCTCGTTGGAGGGCTGGAGGATGCAGGCTCCGGCGAGGCAGGCAGCGCTGAGCTGCGCCCCACATCTCCGGCACCTCGACGTATGGAGCAGGGGCCGCCATGAGGGCGGCACAGGCGCCTGCCCAGCGTGGCTCCCGTCGGTTCCCTCGACGCTCGGACATGCCGTCGGGCAGCCGCCCGTTAGGCCTTTACGGCCGGGCGCTCGGGTGCGAGCGGAAGCTCGATGCTGAAGATGCAGCCTTTGCCAGGTAGGTTGCGGACGCGGATGTCACCGCCAAGCGCCTTCACGGCCTTGCGGCTTATCGACAATCCCAAACCCATACCAGCGCGGTCCTTGCCTCGCCGTTCCGCGAAAGATTGGAAGAGGGCATCGGCACTCCCCTCTGGGAGCCCACCGCATTCATCTTGCACCTGGATGGAGACGCGCTTGTTGTCGCAAGTGGCACGCACCGCCACGCGGCCATGAGGAACGCTGTATTTGAAGGCGTTCTGGAGAAGGTTGAACAGCGCCGATGAGAGGAGCTGTGGGTCGGCATCGACTGCGACATCGTCCGGCGGAAGGCCGAACTCCAGGTCCATCCCCCGCTGCGAAGCCCTCATGGATGCGACGGTCTGAACTTCACGCAGGAAACCGGCGAGGGGAATCCTCCTCATCTCGTGGGCCCCTGCAGCCAGGAGCACTCCCGAGATGGCCGTGTCGATGAGGTCGCTCAGGCCGGTGAGACTCCGGCCCAGGATGGCCCCAGTGCTCCCACCAATGGCGACCCTCCCGCTCTTTACAGCCTCGTACGAAAGCATTGCCGTGGAGAGCATGTTGCGTAGCTCATGTGTCAGGCGGCCGAGGCGTTCCGCTTCCCCCTCGACTACCGTCAGGTCGCGCTGGCGGCTGAACTCGGTCACCGCGCTCGCGATGGCGTTATCGAGGCAGAAGTTGAGAGTCTTAAACTCCTCGGAGCTGATGCCGACCCTCTGATCGACCGCTGCCTCGGTGATGCCCTGGCAGATGTCGCCATAGTCGTGGACGACCTGCCCTATCGTCCAGCCCTTTCCCAGGAGATCGATGCCGTGCTTCCCCGCACTGATGCCGATAGCGGTCGGGGAAAACGGATGCGTGGTGGACTGGAGACGCAGTGTCTCCGCGAGCTGGGTCAAGAACAGGGGAAGCCCACTCTCGAGTTCGTCCTTGGAGACGGCGGGAAACAGCCGCGCCGAAACCTTTGCGTGGGCGCGAGAGAGGACTTCGTCTCTGTGGGCAGTGATGAACTCGTAGAGCATTGGGCGCTCCTGCCTGGGCAAACCGAGGCCGTCAACGCACTCGCCGCTCATACTTACGCTGCCGCGTTGCGAATTCGGTTACGACGCGATCTAAAGTAGCGGCCCGGCCGGGGCGTAGCTAGCCTGAAGTTCCGCGGAACTTCAGGCTAGCCCCAGCTAGCCCGAAAGCTAGCCCCGTTCGGGTTTTGCCGGACTGGCGCGCCCCGCTTCGCTGCGACGGGTTGGTTCAGCCGCCCACTGCTCTCTCGTGATTGCAGAGCTGCGCCACCTCCCGCTGGAACTCGTCACGCTGGAAAGGCTTCTGTAGCCAAGCGCTTGCCCCAATGGGAGGCGCGCTGACCGTCGCGCTCGTCACGAGCACTGGTCTGTCCGCGTGGTCCCGGTCGGCCCTGAGCCACTTGAGGACCGCCCAGCCATCCATGTTCGGCATCACCAGATCGAGGACGACGAGATCGGGTTCAAGGCCCTCAAGCAGGGCGTCCACGGCATCCTGCCCGTCGGCCGCCACTGCGACCTCGTATCCCCAACTTTCGAGGGACTCAGCGAGGCACTCGCGGATCGCCTCGTCATCGTCCACGACGAGCACGGTTCTTCTGCGCTCGGGGGACGTGAGACTGGCCGGGGCCACGACACTGCTCGCGTGCTCCGCGAGGCCGAGAGCCGACATCAGCGACCCTTCCTGTCGGGGCTTTCCGGTCCAGCGCGAACATCCGGACCGACAACTCAAGCTGAGCACGACAGGCGGGGGTTTCAACAGCAATCAAGAAGATAGCTATTCAGTCGGGATCTTCTCGATTATCTCGTCGTCCCTCCTCGGGAGCGCCGCCCATTCGCTCACTTTGTTGCCATCTGGCGCGACTATTCCCTCGGCATGGATTCTATTTCACCAGCAGCGAAGGAGGGCTCGCCCGCTAGCCCACCTTCCCCGGTTTCGCGTGTCTCAGGACGCATGGTCGAGTAGTCCTCCACCAGACTCGGCTCACGGCGATCCGCCAGCAGCACCTGCTCTCCAGTGATCGCAGAGCGGCCCCAGCACCCGCTGGAACTCGTCGCACTGAAAGGGACTGGGGTGGTCATGAGCAGACCGGGCTCAGCGAGCCCGCCGACGCAGTGACCCCCCGAAGCATGAACCCGCCGACGCGCTCACCTGGCTACCGATGCTCCTCGCGGTGGTCCTGCCCGCGCTCCTCGTGACCTTGCCCGCGCCCGCCGCGATCCTCACGCCCACGGTCGTCTCTCCGGTCACGGTTCCCCCGGTTACGGTCATGCCCGCGATCTGGCCCTCGTTGATGCCCTCGGAACTCGGGGTGATCGGCCCGACGCCAGTTCCGGTAACGGCCCTGCGGCATCCGCACCAAGGCTCCCGGGACGCGCTGCCGGTCCACCCAGAAGAAATGGGCCCGTGGCGACCGCGCGCGATACCAGCCGTTTCCGCGACGGGCCCAATACCAACCGCCGCTGACGAACACCTCGTCGCCCACGCCTTCCACCACCTGGACGCCGGGCTGAACCTCCACGAGCGGCGGCGCAGCGGGCAGGTTCAGATCGATGTGGACCCGCACCTGGGCGCGGGCAGAAGGCAGGAAGGACAGGGCGAGCGTGAGACCACAGATGAGCTTCATCATGTCCTACACAGGTAACAGGCCGTCCGCGCTTCGTCACGGAGCTTTGCCAGCATCCCGCAGCGACCCGGCCAATGACGGCCTGGTTTCGTGGGGCCTTTGGCGCAGGAGGGAGGGTCGGTCATCCCGGCCAAGAGCCACGGGGTGCGGCCAAGGAAGGTGGTCACCGGTGGGTGGATGTCGGAGATCCTCGTGCCGAGTCACCATTGGGTCCTCGATCACGGCTAGAGCCGCCGCGTAACTCGTACGGGCGGAGTTGTCTTCTCCGCTTCGCGGATCTCCGCTCGGCGCTCGTGGCGGTGGCCCTAGGGAGCTTTCTCCCTCCGAGAGAGGGTGCCCCCCGAAAGCTCCGAACCGCCGGGAGCTTTCCCGCGCCGGGAGTTTCTCTCTTCTGAAGCTGTCTCCCGAGCGCTATCCGTCCAGTACGTCGCGGACCTTACGCAACAACTCGCTCTGGGAGAATGGCTTGCCGATGAACAGCGTGCCCTTCTCCAGGACGCCGTGGTGGACGATGGCGTCGTGCGTGTAGCCCGACATGTAGAGAACCTTCATGCCTGGGCGGACCTTCGCCAGGCGTTCGATGAAGACCCGCCCGCCCATCTCCGGCATCACGACATCGGTGAGCACGAGATGGATCTCCACCGGGTTCTGCTCGCAGAGGAGCAACCCCTCGTCCCCGCTCGCGGCTGACAGCACCGTGTACCCGGCGGCTTCGAGAATGCGCTTCGCAACGCTGCGCACTGCCTCGTCATCCTCCACCAGGAGGACGGTCTCCTGGCCGCCGGAGCGCTTCGTGGTCGGTACTTGCTTGACGACCGGCGCGCGCGACAGCTCCCGGGGCAGATAGACCTTGAAGGTCGTCCCCTTGCCGGGCTCGCTGTAGGCGTAGATGCAGCCACCGCTCTGCTTCACGATGCCGTACACGGTCGATAGGCCGAGGCCGCTGCCCTTGCCGGGCCCCTTGGTAGTGAAGAAGGGCTCGAACACACGCGCCATCGTCTTCTCGTCCATGCCGATGCCCGAGTCGCTGACGGCGAGCATCACATGGAGCCCAGGCTTGGACCCCGCGTGCTGTTCCACGTACTCCGCATCCAGTTCCACGTTGGCGGTCTCGATCGTGAGCTTGCCCCCCTGCGGCATGGCGTCGCGTGCGTTGACGACGAGATTCATGAGCACCTGCTCGACCTGGCCTGGATCGGCCGTGACGATCCCGAGGTCGGGTGCCAGCACCTGCACGAGGTCGATGTCCTCCCCCAAGATGCGGTGGAGCATCTTCTCCATCTCGACCAGGACCTTGTTCAGGTCGAGCAGCTCCGGCTGCAAGACCTGCTTCCGGCTGAAGGCGAGGAGTTGTCGCGTGAGCGCTGCGGCGCGCCTGCCAGCCTTCTCGATCTCCCCGATGTCTTCCCGTGCCGGGGTGCCCTCCGGAAGGCTCTCCTGGGCAAACCCGGTGCAGGTCAAGATGACGGATAGGATGTTGTTGAAGTCGTGCGCGATGCCGCCAGCGAGCCTCCCGATGCCCTCCATCTTCTGGGACTGGAGCAGCTGCGCCTCCAGAACGAGATCGCGGGAGATGTCCCGCTTGACCGCGACGAAGCTGGTGACGACTCCGGCGGCGTCACGCACGGGAGAGATGGTCGCCTCCTCGGTGTAGTGCGTGCCGTCCTTCTTCCGGTTTACCATGCGGCCGTGCCAGGTCTTCCCGCTGCTGATGCTCTCCCAGAGCGCGCGGTAGAAGGCCTCGTCGTGCGCCCCGCTCTTGAGGATGCGCGGATTCTGTCCGAGAACCTCCAGGCGCGTGTAGCCCGTCACCGTCTCGAAGGCCGGGTTGACATACACGATGACCCCCTGGGCATCGGTGACCACGACCTCCTCGGCGGCCTGTTCGATAGCCATCATCAGCCGGTCCCGCTCAGCCTCCGAACGTTTCCGGTCGGTGACATCATTCACCGCGCCCGTCATGCGGCGTGGCCTGTGGTCGGTCGCCTCCACCAGGGCCCCGCGCCCCAGCAGTACCCGGACGCTCCCGTCGGGGCGCACGATCCGGAACTCCAACTCGTCTGGGCGCTCCCCCGAGACGCACGCCCTGATCCACTCCTGCACCGATGGCCGGTCGTCGGGGTGGATGCGCTGGATGAAAGGCTCGGGTGAGGCAGCGAACGCGCTGGGTTGAAGCCCGAAGATTCGGTAGGACTCGTCGGACCCGCGCATGGCGTTCGTGGACAGGTCAAAGGTCCAGCTACCGATGTGCCCGATGCGTTGCGACTCCGAGAGTAGGGACTCGCGCTCGCGGAGCGCCTCCTCGGCGCATTTGCGCTCGGTGACATCTTGATTGATCGAGACGTACCCTATCGCCGTGTCGCGTTCTCCCAGGATGGCGGCTGTCGTGTCCTCGACATCGATCCATTTGCCACTACGGGTCTTGCGCCGGGATCTGAAGCTCACGAAGCCATCGCGAGCGGCTCGTGTCCTCACAGCTTGGACCGATAGGCCACCCTCGAACTCCGTAGGCAGTACATCTTCCAGGTGACGCCCTGTCACCTGGGCACGGGACCAGCCAAAGATACGCTCAGCGGATCGGTTCCAGGAAGTGATCGCGCCGCCATCGTCGAATGCGATCACCGCGTCGTAAAGGTAGTCGAGAAGTTTTGCCTCATGTTCGATCCTGGCGAGTCTGACGCTCTCTTCTCGCTCCCCTACGAAGCTCTGTACGGCGTCCGTCATCGCGAAGTCGAGCCCAGCGTTGAGGCGAGCAAGATCGACAACGCGCTCTGCAACGAGTTCACTCCCGACCCGTTCTTGAGAAACGACTTCTTCCTCGAGCAAGATGCGCAAGAGGGTTGACCGCAGCATACTCAGCTCGTGCATGAGCTGAGTGACCTGGAACGAGTGCTCCAGCCGCTGCGCAGCGTGCCGGACTGCGGCGACCCGCATCCTCGCCGTGCTCGACGCCTCGTCCCGTTCTAGCCAGGCGGCAAGTTCATCCAGGAACTCAGGGAGGTCGTCTCGAAGGGCCGAGTGCGCGAGCTTGATATCTCGCGGCTCCCGCTCTACGAGAGCCTCCCACTCGCGCAATATCTGATCGCGATGCTCTCGAAGGAATGTGCTCATTACAAATGGCATATCGAGTCCACCAATGTGACTCCCAGGCCCTTCAGGCACTTCCCTATTGTGGGGGTCGTACTCGGCCATTCGGGTCCGTTCGTTTGGGTGCGGCTCTCATCCCCCGCGCTGGAGGGATACGAGGCGTACCGGCTCGGGAGCTTCCTGCTCGGACGGGCAGGAGACCACCTTCACCGCGACGTTCCCGAGGAGCATGGAGGCGGTCGCCGCACCGACCGCCGTCGCGTAGGTTGAGCCTTTGGGAGACGGCTCGACCATCTGCGAGCGGGCGCGCCGCTGAAAGTCGGTCGACTCAGTCTTGGACCGGCTCAGCTGCCCTCGCGCCTACGAACGTTCCCGTACTCGCCGCCGCAAGAAGCCTGCGGAGCTGGGACATATCGAAGGGCTTCGCGATCACCGGGAAGGAACTCTCTTCCAGGCTCGCTCGCGCCCGTGGCGTAGATACCCCTCCGGTCATGAGTACGACGTGACCAGCAAGCTCGGGTCGCGCCGAGATGGCTCGCCTCGCGAACTCGAAACCGTCATGCCCGGGCATCATCACGTCTGAGAGGATCACATCAAAGGAGCCACCGGACGCGAGACACTGCAACGCCTCCCTGGGGGACGAGACCGTCGTTACTTCGTACTCTCGCCGCAAAGCACGGGCGAGAACGCAGAGGAGCACCACGTCATCGTCCACGACGAGCAAACGCAGCATTTGGCCGGGCCCTCCCGTGTCGACCCATCCTACTCCTTCAACTCGCAGTTGGGGGCATCGCCGCCGGTCCAGCCGCCGATCAGCGAACGGTCGTCGACCCACGTACCGATCGTGAGCCCGGTGCGCCGACGAGCCGCACCATCACGTCGCCAACCATGTGACCGTGCTCCGAGGCGTCTGTCAGCGCCTGCCAGGCCGTGAGCACCGTGTGCGACGCTTGACCACACGGTAACCCAGATGAGGCTCCGGTGGCGGAGCGGTTCACGCACAGCCCGGAGCGGCTGAAGTTCAGCACCTCATCGTCAAGATACGCAGGGCCTTGCCGGGCGGCGCGCCAGTATGGAACCGCACAGGAGTTCGGTTTGGGCCTCTTCGTCGTACAAAGATTGTCCCCGCCATTCCCGCTGCCCCAGCGTGCGAAGATCTCGGTCCGCAACACTACCCGCGTCTGGCTATTGAAACCCAGGGTCTGGGAAACCCGGAGCGCTGTCACCTCCGCATCGGCTGAGACGCCCGTACACTCCGGGGATTTTCATGCTGTGTCTCGGGCACGCAGCTGGCAGAGCATCAGGAGGTTGGAAGTGTTCGGTATGAGCCGCCGATCACGGCAACTGGGGAGAACCATATGGCAGCCGAAACTGCAACTATTGTTGCGCTAACGCCCCAGACGCTCAGCAAGTACCAGAAATATTGTCACGCCTGCGCTGCCATTCTCGATGCCCGAGCTGAGCTGTGTCCGAAGTGCGGTGCCCGACAGGGCGACATCAGCAGGGGTCTGCACCGGCCGGAATAACAATAGGACAAGGCCGGGGATCTTGTCGTCGGGGGCGGTGGCGGCATTGGGCTCGCTGCCGTACCTGCCCATACCAGCGGCGCGTCAACGCCAGCGCTGACTGGTGGAGCAGCTACCCTCGGGACCGAGCCGTGTCGTGCCTCAGTCGTGCCGCCCTGGTTCGTGGGGGGTCGGACCGACCTCACCAACCGGCTACCCGAGAGGTGAGCCCGGTCTCCGTCGCCGGGTTCCTCGCGAAGCGCATCCCCGATGCCAGCGTGGTCACCATCGCGGGCGGCACGCACACTTCGCCAACGAGCGGCCCGAGGAAGTTTCTGGTGCGACAGGACCTCCTGGCGTAAGAACACACTGGGGGAGCGGCGGCCCCGGAAGTCCTCTGGACCACCCCTACGGGGTCGTCCACGCACGCTTTGCCCCCAACAAGGTGCTCGGCCCCGCAGCAACCGCTTCATAGCGCGAGGACCGGTCGAATCGGACAAGAATCAGACAAGGATCCACCCAGCCAGGCGGGATTTTCCGAGCCTAGCGGGCCTTCGCAGCCTAGATATTTCGAGTATTTGCAGCATCCTGGAGGCGTCACGACGGCGGCGAAGGAGAGGCCCATGCCGAGCCCGGCCGCGCACGCACGGACCACCAAGACCCGCGGCCCGCCCAGGGGCCGCGCCGGGGAGCCGCGCCTGGCGAAGGCGCCGTCCGGCATCCAGGGGCTCGACGAGATCACCGGCGGGGGCTTGCCCCGGGGACGGCCAACCCTCGTCTGCGGCGGTCCTGGCTGCGGCAAGACGCTCTTCGCCATGGAGTTCCTGGTGCGCGGTGCCACCCGGTACGGCGAGCCGGGCGTGTTCATGGCCTTCGAGGAGACGGCCCAGGAGCTCGCCGCCAACGTGGCTTCGCTGGGCTTCGACCTGACAGAGCTCGAGGCCCGGAAGAAGCTCGCCATCGACTACGTGCGGGTCGAGCGCAGCGAGATTGAGGAGACCGGCGAGTACGATTCTCGAGGGGCTCTTCGTCCGGCTTCAGCACGCGATAGAGACCGTGGGCGCCAAGCGCGTGGTGCTCGACACCATCGAGTCGCTCTTCTCCGGCTTGCCCAACCCCATGGTGCTGCGCTCCGAGCTGCGCCGACTCTTCCGCTGGCTCAAGGAGCGGGGCATGACCGTGGTGCTCACCGGCGAGAAGGGTGAGGGGTTGCTCACGCGCCAAGGCCTGGAAGAGTACGTTTCTGACTGCGTCATCTTCCTCGACCACCGCGTGAACGAGCAGAGCTCCACCCGGCGCCTGCGCGTGGTGAAGTACCGGGGCTCCCCCCACGGCACGAACGAGTACCCGTTCCTCATCGACGAGGATGGGCATCTCGATCCTGCCGGTGACCTCGCTGGGACTGACGCATGGGGCCTCCACCGAGCGCATCTCGAGCGGGATCCCTCGCCTCGACGAGATGCTTGGAGGGAAGGGCTACTTCAAGGGCAGCACGGTCCTCGTCTCGGGTACCGCCGGCACCGGCAAGACCTCCGCCGCGGCGCTCCTCGCCCGCGCCGCGTGTGAACGAGGCGAACGGTGCCTCTTCTTCGCCTTCGAGGAGTCGGCCGCCCAGCTCGTGCGCAACATGCGCTCGCTCGGAACCCGCCTCGAGCCGTACATCGAGAACGGGTTGCTCAGGGTGTTGCCTTCCCGGCCGACCGCCAATGGTCTCGAGATGCACCTCGTCTCGTTGCACAGGGCCATCAACGCGTTCAAGCCGCAGCTGGTGATCGTCGACCCGATCACAAACCTCGTCTCGGCGGGGTCGATGTCCGAGACGACCTCGATGGTGACCCGGCTCATCGACTTCCTGAAGCTGCGCGGGACGACCGTGTTCTTCACGAGCCTGACCTCTGGCGGCAACGACCTGGAGCAGAGCGAGGTAGGCATCTCCTCGCTCGTCGACACCTGGCTCATGCTCGAGGTGGTGCGCGTGGGCGGGGAGCGCAATCGGACGCTCACCATCGTGAAGTCGCGCGGCATGGCGCACTCCAACCAGGCGAGGGAATACGTGCTCAGCAGCAAGGGGCTCGAGCTGGTGGACGCCTACCTGGGCCCGGGCGGGGTCCTCACCGGCTCCGCCCGGCTCGCCAAGGAGGCCGACGACGAGGCGGCCCTCGCGACCCGTGCCGAGGAGATTGCGCGCAAGCAGCAGGAGCGCGAGCAAAGGCGAAGGCTGCTCGAGGGCAAGATCGCCGCCCTGCGCGAGGAGTTCGCGGTCGAGGACGCGGCGCTCGAGCGTTCCCTACGGGAAGAGGCCGAGAAGCGTGATCGTCTGCTGTCCCAGCGGAGGGCGATGGCCGTGAGCCGCCAGGCCTTCAGCCATGAAGGTGATGGCGTACGACGAACCGCCAGGAGGCGGCCATGAAGCGCGCGCCCAAGGAGAAAACCGGACCCAGGCCGAAGGCCGCCGGGCGACAGGCCGAATGGGAACTCCGGCTCTACGTCGCCGGCCAGACCGCGCGGAGCGTGACCGCCCTGGCGAACCTGGAGCGGCTCTGCGAGGAGCACCTCAAGGGGAGGTACCACCTGGAGGTGATCGACTTGCTGCAGAACCCCCAGCTCGCGCGCGGTGACCAGATCCTGGCGCTTCCGACCCTGGTGAGGAAGCTGCCGGAGCCCATGAAGAAGATCATCGGGGACCTCTCGAACGAGGAACGCGTCCTCATCGGCCTCGACCTTCGGGTGGTGAAGGTGGCAAATGCCTGAGGAACGCCGGCGAACGCGAGGCCCGGCCCGGAAGCGCGGTGCACCGCAACCCGCGGCCGCTCCGGCCGACGTGAGCCCAAGGGCCCAGCTCGAGAAGGCCGCGCGGGAGCGGAACCAGCAGCGCTACGTCCTCCGGCTGTACGTCACGGGCCTCTCCCGCGTCTCCGCTCAGGCGATCGAGCGGGTGCGCGCCGTCTGCGAGCAGCACCTCAACGGGCGCTACGAGCTGGAGGTCATCGACATCCGCCAGCTCCCGGCGCTGGCGAAGGACGAGCAGATTGTCGCCACGCCCACGCTCATCAAGGTGCTCCCGGCGCCGCTCAGGCGGTTCATCGGCAACCTGTCGAGCGTGGAGAACGTGCTGTTCGGGCTCGACCTCTGCGAGAAGCGGTGAGAGGTGGACTCGACCAAGCGCCACCCGGATGACGAGGACCTCTACCGCAGGCTCGAGGAAGCGGAGGAGACCCTCCGGGCAATCCGCGCGGGCGAGGTGGACTCGCTGGTGGTGGAAGGGCCGGACGGCCCCAGGGTCTACGCGCTCGAGGGGGTCAACCACTCCTACCGCATCCTCGTCGAGGCGATGAGCGAGGGCGCGGTCAGCCTCGGTGAGGACGGCACAGTCCTCTACTGCAACAGCCGCTTCGCGGCCATGGTCGAGGCGCCGCTCGAGCGAGTGATGGGCAGTCCCGTCCAGGAGTTCATCCGGGATTCTCAACAGGCTCGCTTCCGGGCGATGCTGCAGCAGGCCCACCAGGGGGAGGGCCGGGACGAGTTCGTGCTGCGGACCGGTGGTGGGACGGAGTTCCCTGCCCAGCTCTCCATCAGCGCTTCCCAGGATGGTGGACGGCGGGCGCTGTGCCTGGTGGCGACGGATCTGCGCGAGCGGAAGAAGAGCGACGCACTGGTCGCTGCGGAGCGTGCCGCAAGAGAGAGCGAATCGCGGATCCGGGCGGTCTTCGAGAGCGCGACCGACGCCATCCTGGTGGCCGATCCCCGGGGCCCAGGCACGCTGCTCGCGGTGAATCCGGCCGCATGCCGGCTCTTCGGCTACACGGAGGCGGAGCTCGTGGGGCTCGATTGGCCGGCCATCGTGGACGTGAGCTCGGGGAGCACGCAGGCGTTCCTTGGGGCGCGCGAGCGAGAAGGTCACGCCGCGGCGGTGCTCACCTACGTCCGCAAGGACGGCTCGCGCTTCGCCGGCGAGGTTACGACCGCCTCATACGTGCTCCAAGACGGCGAGGTTCGCGCGGTGGCCGTCGTCCGCGACGTCACCGAGCGCAGGCGGGCCGAGGAGGCGCTGCGAGTAAGCGAAGCGTTCCTTCGCACACTGGTCGAGAACGTGGCGGTCGGCGTGGCCCTCATCGATGAGGCGGGACGGTTCACGCAGTACAACCGACGGTTCCTCGACCTCTTCGGCCTCGCGCCAGAGTCCACGCCCGCGAGCGTCAACCACGAGGACTGGGGGCGCTGGCAGGTCCTGGACGCGCAGGAGCAGCTCCTTCGCCTCGATGATCACCCCGTTCGCAAGGCAGCTCTGTCGGGCCAGCCCGTCCGAGACCAGCTCGTGGGTGTGCGGCGCCCATCCGGCGGCGACCCGATCTGGATGCTGGTGAGCGCGGTAGGCATCACCATGCCGGTCGGTGTGCAGTTCATTTGCACCTACCAGGATGTCACCGCGATGCGTCTCGCTGAGCAGGCAGTGCGGGAGGCCGACCGGCGCAAGACGGAGTTCCTGGCCGTCCTTTCTCACGAGCTCAGGAACCCGCTCGCCCCTATCCGCAACAGCCTGTACCTACTCGACCGAGCTCCGCCGGGAAGCCCGCATGCAGTGAGAGCCAAGGACGTCGTCCAGCGCCAGACGGCTCATCTCACCCGTCTCGTCGACGATCTGCTCGATGTGACCCGCGTCTCGCGCGGCAAGATCGACCTGAAGCCAGAGCGCATCGACATTCGAGAGGTCGTCCGCCGGGTCTGCGAAGATCACCGGACCTTCTTCGAGAGCAGCGAGGTCGATCTACGCCTCGATCTGCCTGCATGGCCCGTCTGGATCGACGCGGACGTGACCCGCATCGCCCAGGTCATTGGTAACCTGCTCCAGAACGCGGCCAAGTTCACGCCCGCCAGGGGCCAGGTCACAGTAGGCGTGGAGAATGGGACGAAGGCTCTTGTCCGGGTCCGCGACAATGGCGTCGGGATCGAGCAGGACTTGCTCGGACGACTCTTCGAGCCCTTCGTACAGGCAGATCGGGGCCTCGCGAGGACCGCGGGAGGACTTGGGCTAGGTCTCGCACTCGCGAGGAGCCTCGTCGAGCTTCACGGCGGAACGGTGTCAGCGCGCAGCGAGGGCGGGGGAAGGGGCGCTGAGTTCTTGATTCGAGCTCCCGCTCGCGTCGGCCCCGGAGCCGACGAAGCCGGCCGCGGCCCGCCGCGGAGGAGGGGCCGCGCTCGACGTGCTCATCATCGAGGACAACGTCGACGCCGGGCAGAGCCTCGCAGATGTGCTGGGGCTCGACGGACATCGGGTTCGCGTGGCACGCGATGGCAAGTCAGGCATTGCCCTTGCGCGCGAGCTGAAGCCCGACGTGATCCTGTGCGACATCGGCCTGCCTGACGTGGACGGGTACGAGATCGCTCGCACGCTCCGCGCCGAGGATGCGCTTCGCTCGACCCGGCTCATCGCGCTCAGCGGCTATGCGCGACCCGAGGACAAGCAGCGGGCGAAAAGAGCCGGCTTCGACGCGCACCTGCCCAAGCCTCCCCCGCTCGACGAGCTGACCGAGCTCTTGGCGAGCCGTACGTAGCGGCTTCCCTTTCCTCCAGCGGCGACGCTGACAGAAGCCGAGCAGCCCGAAGACGGCGATCATCAATAGGTGTCGTGTTCTCTGGGAGCGAGCGCGTGGGACCCTGCGTCATCGGCGTGGACATCGGTACCACCGCCACCAAGGCGGTGCTGCTGAATCGGGACCTCCGCATCCTGGCGGAGAGCGCCTCCAACGAGCACCCCACCGCCTATCCCGCCGGCCACTCCTCGGCGGCGGAGCAGGATCCGGACGACTGGTGGAAGGGATCTGCCGCCGCCATCCGCGAGGTGATCGAGCTGGCGAAGGCCGCGCCGGGCGACGTGGCGGCGGTGGGGGTGAGCAGCCAGGCGCCCTGCGCGACCCTGCTCGACCGCGAGGGGACGCCGGTGCGGCCGGCGCTCATCTGGATGGATCGGCGGAGCGACGCCCAGTGCCGCGCTCGGGGGGCCCAGGAGGTCGCTGCGCGCAAGCTGACCTGCAACGCCATCGACCCCTACTACGCCGCCGCCAAGCTTGCCTGGCTGGTGGAGAACGAGCCGGAGACCCGGCGGCGGACCCACCGCGTGGTGATGGCCAACGGCTACGTGGCCTTCCGGCTGACGGGCGTCCACTCGATCGACGAGGGGCACGCCGGCCTCACCTGCCTGGCGGGAACCCCGCAGGTACGCTGGGAGCGGGAGCTCCTGGAGCTCTGGGGAATCCCGCCCGAGTGGCTGCCGCCCATCGTCCACCCCACGGCGGTGCTGGGCGGGGTGACCGAAGCGGCGGGGGCGGCCACCGGGCTCCGGCAGGGGACGCCAGTGGTGGCGGGGCTGGTGGACGCGATCGCGGCCAGCCTGGAGGCCGGCCTCGCGGAGGCCGGCGACGTCTGCGACATGACCGGGCAGTCGACCGTTCTCAACGCGGTGGTCCCCTACGAGGTCCTGGCCAAGGGGATCGGCTCCTTCACGACTGGTGCGTACCCGATCCCGGGCCTCTTCTGGCTGGCCGGCACCATGGTGGCGACCGGCGGCATCCTGCGCTGGTTCCGCGACCAGTTCGGCGCCCGGGCCACCTGCCCCGACCTGCCCACTCCCGAGCTGAGGGAGGCGGTCCTCGAGGCGCTGGCCCAGACCGGCGACCGCTTCTCGGCCCTCGACCGGCTGGCGGCCACGGCGCCGCCGGGCAGCAACGGGCTCCTGCTCCTGCCCTACTTCCTGGGCGAGCGCTCGCCGATCTGGGACTCCGACGCCCGCGGCGTGCTCCTGGGGCTTTCCATGTCCACCACCCGCGCTGACGTGGTGCGGGCCGTCCTGGAGGGGACGGCCTACGGCCTGAACCACAACCTGGAGGAGATGCGCAACATGGGGCTCCGCTTCCCCACGCTCAGGGTGGTGGGCGGCGGCGCGCTGGGGCGGATCTGGAACCAGATCAAGGCCGACGTCACCGGGCTGCCGGTGGAGGTGCCGGCCGAGACCCGGGGTGCCACGGTCGGCACGGCCCTCACCGCGGCGGCCGGGGTAGGGCTGATCCCGAGCCTGGCGGAGGGTGTCCGGCAGCGGTACAGGGTGGGCGAGACCATCCCGGTCGACTCCGCCCGCCACGGCCTCTACCAGAGCTACTACGGCCTCTACCGGAAGCTCTACCCGGCGCTGGTCGAGACCTTCAGGGAGCTGGCCCGGGTGAGGCAGTGCACGCCGACGGGCGGCGGGAAGTCATGACCACGGAGCTCGCGAGGTCGGCAGGGAGCGGCGCGCTCGGGCCGGAGCAGCGGGCCCGGGACCTGGGCCGGCTGACCCGGGAGCAGTTCGACGTGGTGGTGGTGGGCGGCGGGGTCACCGGCGCCGGCGTGGCGCTCGACGCCTCCACCCGCGGCCTCTCGGTGGCGCTGCTGGAGATGGGCGACCTGGCGAGCGGCACCTCGTCCCGCTCCGGCAAGGTCTTCCACGGCGGCCTTCGCTACCTGCGCCAGCTCAACTTCTCGCTGGTGCGGCAGGCCTCGCACGAGCGCAACCTGATGGTGGAGCGGCTCTGCCCCCACCTGACCCGGCCCACCCCGTTCCTGTTCCCACTGTCCCGCCCCGGCCTCGACCGGCTCACCATGGGCGCCGGCGTGCTGCTCTACGACCTGCTGGGCGGGCATCGCCCCGCCGGCATGAAGGGACATCGCCACCTGAGCAAGGCCGGTGCGCTCCGCGAGGCGCCGTCGCTCCGCGCCGAGCGGATCTGCGGCGCGGTCGAGTTCTACGACGTGGTCTTCGACGACGCCCGCCACACCATGTCCGTGGTCCGCACCGCAGCCCGCCACGGCGCCGCCGTCGGGACGCAGCTCGAGGTGATCGGGGCGCTGCGCTCCGGCCCGGCGGTGGTGGGTGTCCGGGTGCGCGACCGGCTGGGCGGGGGCGAGCTGGAGGTGCGCGGCAGGTGCGTCGTCAACGCCGCCGGAGCCTGGGCCGACCTCGTTCAGCAGCTGGCAGGGGAGGGCCAGATCGAGGTCCGGCCGGCCAAGGGGATCCACGTGGTCGTGCCCCGGAGCTGCATCCAGGGCAGCGCTGCCCTCATCGCCCCGACCGCCGACAGCGTGCTGGCCATCCGGCCGTGGTGGAACTACTGGCTCATCGGCACGACCGACACGCCGTGGAAGCACGACCGGGCCTCTCCGGCCGCCACCGCCGAGGACGTCTCCTACCTGCTGGAGCAGTCGAGCCGGTGGCTGGCGCGGCCGCTCCGGCGCGAGGACGTGGTGGGAGTGTTCGCCGGCGTCCGGCCGCTGGTGAGCGGCAAGAAGAGCTCGACCGCCGATCTGAGCCGCGGCCACGCCGTCATGACCGGCCCGCCGGGCCTGGTGACCGTCACCGGCGGTAAATACACCACCTACCGGGTGATGGCCCGGGACGCCCTGGACGCGGCGCTGCGGGCGCAGGGCGGGGCGGTCCCGGCCTGCGTCACTGCCAACCGGCCGCTGGTCGGGGCGGAGGGTTGGGAGGAGCTGCGCGGCCGTGCCGACGCGCTGGCGAGTGCCCACGGCCTCGAGCCGGCCGCCGTGGCTCGGCTGGTCGGCCGCTACGGTGGCCTGGCGACCGAGGTGCTGGAGCTGGTCCGCTCCCGGCGGGAGCTGGCCCGGCCGCTCCCGGGGGCGCCGTGCTACCTGGAGGCCGAGGCCGTCCATGCTGCCAGCCACGAGGGGGCGCTCCGGCTCGAGGACGTGATCGCTCGCCGGACCCACGTCGCGATGGAGGTGCCCGACCGCGGCCTCGCCGCGGCGCCGCGGGTGGCGGAGCTCATGGGCGAGGTGCTGGGCTGGGACGCCGCGCGCCGCGAGCGCGAGGTGGCCGGCTACCGGGCCCTGGTGGAGGGTGACCGGGCTGGGGAGGCCCAGCCCGGAGACGACCAGGCTTACGCGGCGCGCGCTGCGCGCCTGGCGCAGGGGTGAAAACTTCGCGTCGGCGAGGTCGTCGCCCTCGGTGACACACCCCGGCAACTCGGGAGACCTCGAAGGTGTACCCGCCGACCTCGAGGCCGGGGGGTCAGGACATCCGGCACGCGAAGGGGAATGGCCCGCGCGGGGATCTCGCCAGGCGCGTGACGTTCGGCCTACGATGCGCGGCGGCAGGCGCCTCGCCGACTCGGGTCGCGCGACCGCGAGCATGCCGCGAAACGGCGGATGCTGGTACCAACACACGGAGTCACACATGGGCAAGACCTACAAGGCGCCGGGGAGCCCCGGGAGCGTCGTCACCGTGAAGCCCCGGTACGAGAACTTCATCGGAGGGAAGTGGGTCGCTCCGCTGAACGGGAAGTACATGGGGAACATCAGCCCGGCGATCGGCAAGCCGTTCTGCGAGGTGGCCCGCTCCGCGCCGGGCGACGTCGAGCTCGCCCTGGACGCTGCACATGCGGCCGCGCCGGGCTGGGGCAAGGCCTCGCTCGCCGAGCGGGCCGCCGTCCTCAACAAGATCGCCGACAGGATCGAAGCCAACCTCGAGATGCTGGCCGTGGCCGAGAGCTGGGAGAACGGCAAGCCGGTGCGCGAGACGCTCGCGGCCGACCTCCCGCTGGCGGTCGATCACTTCCGGTACTTCGCCGGAGCCACCCGCTCTCTCGAGGGCACGAGCACCGAGATCGACGAGAGCACCGTGGCCTATCACTTCCACGAGCCGCTCGGCGTGGTTGGCCAGATCATCCCGTTCAACTTCCCGCTGCTCATGGCCGCCTGGAAGATCGCCCCGGCGCTGGCCGCGGGAAACTGCACGGTGCTCAAGCCGGCCTCGCCCACGCCGTGGTCGATCCTGAAGCTGGCCGAGATCATCGCGGACGTCGTACCGCCGGGCGTGATCAACGTCGTCACGGGCCCGGGCGGCGAGATCGGCAAGGCGCTGGCCTCGAGCCCGCGAATCGCCAAGATCGGTTTCACCGGCGAAACCGTCACCGGCCGCCTCATCATGCAGTACGCCGCCCAGAACATCATCCCCTCCACCACCGAGCTCGGCGGGAAGTCGCCCAACGTCTTCTTCGCGGACGTCATGGCCGAAGACGACGCCTTCCTCGACAAGGCGGTCGAGGGGCTCGTGCTTTACGCGTTCAACAAGGGAGAGGTGTGCACCTGCCCCTCGCGCGCCCTCATCCAGGAGTCGATCTACGACCGGTTCATGGACCGCTGCCTGGACCGCATCCGCAAGATCAAGCAGGGCAACCCCCTCGACACCGAGACCATGCTCGGCGCCCAGGTCTCCGCGCAGCAACTCGAGAAGATCACTGGCTATGTCGACATCGGCTTGAAGGAAGGCGCGGAGTGCCTCATCGGCGGCAAGCGGGTCGCCGTCGGCGGCGAGTTTGCCGAGGGATATTACTTCGAGCCGACCGTGCTCAAGGGCCACAACAAGATGCGGGTCTTCCAGGAGGAGATCTTCGGGCCGGTGCTGGCGGTGACCACCTTCAAGGACGAGGCGCAAGCGCTGGAGATCGCCAACGACACGCTCTACGGCCTCGGGGCCGGCGTGTGGACGCGCGATGGCAGCCGCGCCTATCGCATGGGGCGCGCCATCAAGGCGGGGCGCGTGTGGACCAACTGTTTCCACCTGTATCCGGCTGGCGCAGCCTTCGGGGGCTACAAGATCTCCGGCGTGGGCCGCGAGAACCACCAGATGATGCTCGAGCACTACACGCAGACCAAGAACCTGCTCGTGAGCTACAGTCCCAACGCGCTCGGCTTCTTCTGAGCCGCGCCGGCATGGCTGGGCCGTTGATGGAGCCAGCAGTCATCGCCACCCCCGCGGCGCTCGAGGCGATCGCGAACCTCGTCGCCGCGCGGGGCCCGATTATTTTCTTTCAATCGGGTGGCTGTTGCGACGGAAGCCTGCCGATCTGCCTCGCCGACGGCGAGCTCCTGATCGGTGAGCGCGATGTGCTGCTGGGCGAGCCGGGCGGCGCCCGCTTTTACATCGATCACCGCCAGCACGAGGTCTGGAAGCACACCCAGCTCATGCTCGATGTCGGCGACGGCGAGCCCGAGGGCTTCTCGCTCGCGGCCGGCCCCGACAGGCACTTCATCACCAGGTCCCGGGTCTGTTCGCCTCCCCCGGCGCCGCGACCGGCCCTCATCTAGTCGCGCCGGCGGGCGAGTCGGCTTGGGGCTGCCGTCTGCAGGTGAGCTCCGGCTCACAGCAGCGCTCCGTGAAGCACCGCGCTCGCCACGCTGAAGTAGATGATGAGCCCGCTCACGTCGACGAGGGTCGCCACGAAGGGGGCCGAGGCGCTCGCCGGGTCGAAGCCGATGCGGCGGAGCACGAAGGGCAGGAGCGAGCCGGAGAGGCACCCCCACAGGACGACGCCCACCAGGCTCACCGACACCGTGAGCGCGATGAGGGACGCGTGGTCGCCGTACGTGCCGAACAGCGCCTGCCAGGCCATGATGCGCGCGAACCCGATGCTGCCGAGGATGGTGCCGAGCCCGAGGCCCTGAAGCACCTCGCGCCTGGCGACGCGCCACCAGTCCCGCAGGCGCACCTCGCCGAGGGCCATGGCGCGGATGACGAGCGTGCTCGCCTGCGAGCCGGAGTTGCCCCCGCTGGAGATGATGAGGGGAACGAAGAGCGCCAGGACCACGGCCTTGGCGATCTCCCCCTGGTAGCGCGCCATCGCCGTGGCGGTGAGCATCTCGCCGAGGAAGAGGGCGGAGAGCCAGCCCGCCCGCTTCCGGAGCATCCCGGCGAAGGAAACCGAGAGGTACGGCGCACCGAGGGCCTCGCTGCCGCCGAGGCGGTGGATGTCCTCGGTGGCCTCTTCCTGCACCACGTCGACGATGTCGTCGACCGTGACGACGCCCTTCATCCGGCCGTCCGCGTCCACCACGGGGATGGCGAACAGGTCGTGTTGCGCGAACACCCGGCTCACCGCCTCCTGATCGGTGTCCTCGAGGACGGTCACCGGGTCCTTCACCATGACCTCGGACACGCGCTGGCCCGGCCGCGCCACGAACAGGTCGCGGAAGGAGAGGACGCCGAGGAGCCGCTGCTCGGCGTCGAGGACATAGGCGTAGTAGATGAGCTCGGCCCCCTCTCGCGGCTGGCGGCGGAGGTAGGCGATGGCCTCGTCGACGAGCATGTCCGGGCGGACGCGCGCGAACCGCGGGTTCATGAGCCCACCGGCCTCGTCCTCGGCGTAGGCGAGCAGCGCCGCCACCTCGCGGCGCTTGACCGGGTCGAGCAGGCCCATCAGCGCCTCACGCTCGCCGGTCGGCTGGAGCTGCAGGAGGTCGGCGGCGTCGTCCGGCGCGAGAATCCGTAGAAACGGACGCCGTTCCGCGGAAGCCATGGCGTCGAGCAGCACCTTCTGGTCGCGGGCTCGCGCCTCCAGGAAGAGCTCGGCCTTGCCGGTGGGGTCCAGGGCGGCGAAGCCCTCGCACCGCTCCTCGTCGGAGAGCACGTCCCAGCTCTCCCGCAGCTCGTCCACCGTGAGCTGGTCGGCATCCGTCGTGGCGTTCACGTTTGAAACCTCTGCGTCGCGCGGCCGGGGCATCGCCGGGCGAGTGCCCGAGAGCGTCGCGACCTGTGGCAGGGCGTAATCACCATGCCGGGCGCCGACAGGCAACCTGAATTGCGGCCCGGCGCCTTCCGACCCGAAAGCCGGCTCTCGAGTGTGACGGCTGCGTGTCGCCGAGGGCCCCGCCTCGACCGGCCAGGCCCGGGCGCTCCCCCTCTCCGCGGCGGCGAGCTGCTTCGGTGGCGGCGAGCACGGCCGCGGCGCTACTCGTTCGGGATGACCCCCTCCAGCGAATGTCACGCCCGGCTCGAGGCGCTGCGCCAGACGCTCCGGGAGAGCGAGCTGGATGGCGCCCTGCTGGTGCACGCCACCGACGTCTTCTACCTGGCGGGCACCCGCCAGAACGCCGCCCTGTGGCTCCCCGCCGAGGGCGAGCCGGTGCTCCTCGTCCGCAAGAGCCTGGAGCGCGCGCGTGCGGAGAGCCCGCTCTCCGACATTCGCTCCTTCCCGCCTTCGAAGGAGCTCGCCTCCGCTCTGGGTGAACCCCGGCGCATCGGCTTCACCTTCGACGCCGTGCCGGGGTCGGTGGAGCGCTTCTGGGTGCGTGCGCTCGGGGCGGAGCAGATTGACGTGTCGGCCGCGCTGCGGCGGCAGCGGAGCGTGAAGTCGCCCTGGGAGCTCCAGCGCATGCGCGAGACCGCCTCGCTCCTCGCCGGCGTCTACCGCGAGATCCCGGCCTTCCTGCGCGCCGGGCTGCGCGAGATTGACGTCGCGGCCGAGCTCGAGCTGCGCATGCGCAGGGCCGGGAACGAGGGCAGTCCGCGCCTCCGGGGCTTCAACCAGGAGTTCTTCATGGGCCTGGTGCTCGCCGCGGGCTCCTCCACCGCACCCGGGTACTTCGACGGTCCCGTCACCGGTAGCGGGCTGTCGGCCTCCTCGCCCCTCGGCTCGTCGCTGGCGCCCATCCCTCGCGACGAGCCGCTGCTCCTCGACTACACGGCCATGAAGGGCGGCTACGTGACCGACCTCACCCGCATGGCGGTCTGTGGACGGCTCGCTCCCGAGCTCTCGCGCGCCCTCGAGGTGGCCCTGCGCATCCAGGCCGAGGTCGCAGGTGGTCTGCGTCCGGGCGCGATACCATCGGCCCTTTTCGCCCGGGCCTGCGAGCTCGCCGAGGCGGCCGGGCTGGGAGACCGGTTCATGGGGCCACCGGGAGCGCAGGCCCGCTTCGTCGGACACGGGGTGGGGCTCGAGCTCGACGAGCTGCCGGTGCTGGCGCCGGGCTTCGACGCCCCGCTCGTGCTCGGGCAGGTCGTGGCGGTCGAGCCGAAGTTCGTCCTCCCGGGCCTCGGTGCCATCGGGATTGAGAACACCTTTGCGGTGGGCGAGGGGGGAGGGGAGAAGCTGGCCGACCTCCCGGACGACCTCATCTCCATTCCCTGATGGGTCACGAGGGGAGCGCCCTTTGCGCCGAGCACGGCCAGTGTGGTGCACCGCGTCCCGGCTCTGCCTCCCGGCGCACAGGGGGCCTGCTCGGCACCCTCGGTGCCCTCACCCTTCGCTCGGGCGTGAGCGCGTTCAGCGGCCCGTGAGGGCGAGGAGCGCGCGCACCGCCGCGTAGGGGGCGAGCGACCCGGCGGTGACCTCGGCCTCGATGCGCGCGCGCGCCGCCGGGTCCTGGCGCGCGCGGTAGGCGGCCAGCACCTCCTCCTCGGCGGTGGTGGAGACCCAGCCGAGGAGCTGCTCCCGCCGGCGCGCCGCGGCCCGCCCGGTACGCTCCATGTGCTCCGCGAAGCGAAGCACCGCGGACCACACCTCGTCGAGGCCGGCCCCGGTGACGGCCGAGCAGGAGAGCACCGGCGGGCGCCAGCCGGCGACGGCGTGCTGGAGCAGGCGCAGCGCGTTGCGCAGCTCGCCCGCGGCGAGGTCGACGCGGCGCAGGTTGTCGGCGTCGGCCTTGGTGAGCACCACCGCGTCGGCGAGCTCCAGGATGCCCTTCTTGATGCCCTGCAGCTCGTCGCCGGCGCCCGCCAGCATGAGGACGAGGAAGCAGTCGACCATCCCCTGGACGGCCGTCTCCGACTGGCCGACGCCCACCGTCTCCACGAGGACGGTGTCGAAGCCGAACGCCTCGCAGAGCAGGATGATCTCGCGCGTCTTGCGGGTCACGCCGCCCAGCGCGCCGCCGCTGGGGGAGGGGCGGATGAAGGCGTTCGGCTCCCGGACGAGCTGCTCCATTCGCGTCTTGTCACCCAGGATCGAGCCGCGCGTGAGCGTGCTCGAGGGGTCGACCGCCAGCACCGCCAGGCGGCGCCCGCGCTGGCAGAGCCGCGTCCCGAGCGCCTCGATGAACGTGCTCTTGCCCACCCCGGGCACGCCGGTGATCCCCACCCGGAGGCTGCGCCCGGTGAGCGGCAAGAGCTCGGTGAGCAGGCGCTGCGCCGGCTCGACATCGGCCTCGCGACTGCTCTCTACGAGGGTGATGGCCTGGGCCAGCGCCGCGCGCTCGCCGGCGCGGAGGCGCGTCGCCAGCTCGGCGGGCGAAGGGCGCCTCCGCGCGCGCTCGTGCTTCAGGCCGGACATGGAGAGGTGGTGCTGATGGCGAGGCCATGAAGCGGCACGTACCGAAGGGCGACCGCGCCCGCCACAGCCGGGGATCGGGCGCCGGCCTCGGGCCTCATGCCTTCGTCGAGGAGCCTGGCACCTCGCCGTGGCGAGCGTGCAGGAGGTCGAGGATCTGGGTGGCCGATTGGGTGATCACCGTGCCCGGCCCGAACACCGCGGCGGCGCCGTGCGACAGCAGGAAGTCGTAGTCCTGCGCGGGGATGACCCCGCCGCAGATGACCAGGATGTCCGGGCCGCCCTGCGCCCTGAGCGCGTCGACCAGCGCTGGCAGCAGCGTCTTGTGGCCGGCGGCTAGAGAGCTCATGGCCACGAGGTGGACGTCGTTCTCCACCGCCATGCGGGCCGTCTCCTCCGGCGTCTGGAAGAGCGGACCCATGTCGACGTCGAAGCCCAGGTCGGCGAAGGCGGTGGCCACCACCTTGGCGCCGCGGTCGTGGCCGTCCTGGCCCATCTTGGCGATGAGGATGCGCGGACGGCGGCCCTCCTCGGCGGCAAAGCGGTCGGCGAGCTGCTGCACCGCCTTCACCTCGTCCTGCTGCGCGAACTCCTTCTCGTAGACGCCGGAGATGGTGCGGATGGTGGCCACGTGCCTCCCGAAGACCTTCTCCAGGGCGAGCGAGATCTCGCCCAGCGTGGCGCGCGCCCTGGCCGCCTCCACCGCCAGGGCGAGCAGGTTGCCCTCGGCGCCGCCGGCGCAGGCGGTGAGCGCCTCCAGGGCGGTGCGCACGCGGGCGCTGTCGCGGCTGGCGCGCAGCTTCTCCAGCTTCTTCACCTGCGCCTCGCGCACGGCGCTGTTGTCGATGTCGCGGATCTCGAGCTTGTCCGCGGTGGAGGGCCGGTACTTGTTCACGCCCACGATCACCTCGGCGCCGCTGTCGATGCGAGCCTGGCGGCGCGCCGCGACCTCCTCGATGCGCAGCTTGGGCAGGCCGGTGGCGATGGCCTTGGTCATCCCGCCCAGCTTCTCCACCTCCTCGATGTGCCCCCAGGCGCGGCGCATGAGCGCGCCGGTGAGCGCCTCGACGAAGTAGGAGCCCCCCCAGGGATCGACCACCCGACCGATGCCGGTCTCGTCCTGCAGGTAGAGCTGCGTGTTGCGGGCGATGCGGGCGGAGAACTCGGTGGGGAGCGCGATGGCCTCGTCGAGCGCGTTGGTGTGGAGCGACTGGGTGTGGCCGAGCGCGGCAGCGAGCGCCTCGATGGCGGTGCGCACCACGTTGTTGTAGGGGTCCTGCTCGGTGAGGCTCCAGCCCGAGGTCTGCGAGTGGGTGCGCAGCGCCATCGACTTCGGGTCCTTGGGCTCGAACTGCCGCACGAGCTTGGCCCACAGCATGCGCGCCGCGCGCATCTTGGCCACCTCCATGAAGTAGTTCTTGCCCTGGGCCCAGAAGAAGGAGAGGCGCGGTGCGAAGTGGTCGACCGGGATGCCGGCCCGCACGCCGGTGCGGAGGTACTCGACGCCGTCGGCCAGGGTGTAGGCCATCTCGAGGTCCGCCGACGCCCCCGCCTCCTGCATGTGGTAGCCGGAGATGGAGATGGAGTTGAACTTCGGCATCCGCTGCGAGGTGTACGAAAAGATGTCCGCGATGATCCGCATGCTGGGTTCGGGCGGATAGATGTAGGTGTTGCGGACCATGTACTCCTTGAGGATGTCGTTCTGGATGGTGCCCGAGAGCTGCTCGAGACTCGCGCCCTGCTCCAGCGCGGCCACGATGTAAAAGGCCAGCACCGGCAGCACGGCGCCGTTCATGGTCATCGAGACGGAGATCTTGTCGAGCGGGATCCGCGAGAAGAGCGTCTCCATGTCGAGGATGCTGTCCACCGCCACGCCGGCCTTGCCGACGTCACCCACCACCCGCGGGTGGTCCGAGTCGTACCCGCGGTGGGTGGCGAGGTCGAACGCCACCGAGAGGCCCTTCTGGCCGGCCGCCAGGTTGCGCCGGTAGAACGCGTTCGACTCCTCGGCCGTGGAGAAGCCGGCGTACTGCCGCACGGTCCACGGGCGCATCACGTACATGGTGGCGTACGGCCCGCGCAGGAATGGGGGCAGCCCGGCGGTGAAGCCGAGGTGCTCCTCTCCCGCGAGGTCCGCGCGCGTGTAGAGCGGGCGCACGTCGAGCCCCTCCACCGTGTTCCAGGTGAAATCGGCAGGCGCGTGACCCGTCTCGCGCCGAACCGCCGCCTCCCAGGCGGCGGGATTGCTCGAACCGGAGCTGCGGCGAAGCGGGAGGGAGGTGAAGTCCGGGGCGGCGGTCATGTCAGAGAGCTCCCAGGGTCTCGAGGAGGCCCTTCAGCATCGCGTGGTTGTCGGTCCGCACGTTCACGAAGTCGTCGACGCCGGCGGCGCGCCAGGCGGCCTCCTCGGCCCCCGGAGAGCCGGCGACGAGGACGGTGAGGCCAGCGGCGCGGAGGCGCGGGGCCAGCGCCGGGACCGCGGCGGGGTAGGTCTCGTCGGACGAGCAGATGACCGCCGCGCGCGCCCCGGAGGCGAGGGCCGCCTCGCCGGCCACCTCGGGCGTGTCGAAGTCGCGGTCCGACACCACCTCGAGGCCGCCCACGGCGAAGAAGCTGGTGGTCCAGTCGGCGCGGGCGCGGTAGCCGCGCGACGGGCCGAGGTTCGCCTGGAAGACGCGCGGCGCAGCCCCCGTGCGCTGCCGGATGGCCTCGCAGGCGGCCCGCAGCTCCTCGTAGGGCTCGGACCAGCGCCGGGGAGGAATCGCCGCGCAGGCGGCCGCCTCGCCGTCTCGCGCGCGCACCGTGCGCGAGAGCTCGCCCAGGGTGGCCCCGGCCGCGGCGGCCTCGACCGCGGCGGCAAGGAGCGCCTCCGGGGCCGCGCGCGAGAGGACGTCGAGGCTCGCCATCACCGCCGCGTCCTGGCGGACGTCGCTCGCGGCGCGGGCCGCCGTCACCTCGGCCACTCGCCGCGCGTGGAGCGCGGGATCCCTCTTCACCTCCGGCGTCAGCGAGCGCTCCCTGGGGTTGGGGTAATTGTTCACGCCCACGACCGTGGTGCGGCGCTGGCCCACCGCCTGGAGCCGCTTCGCCGCGGTGGCGGCGACGAGCTCCTGCGGGTAGCCGGCCGCGAGGGCGGCGGCCATCCCGCCGCGCCGCTCCAGCTCCTGGAAGAGCGCCCACGCCCGCCCGGCCACCTCGTCGGTGAGCCACTCGACGTAGTAGGAGCCGCCGGCCGGGTCGATCACCCGCCGCACCTCGCACTCCTCGGCGAGGACGAGCTGTGTGTTGCGGGCGAGGCGCCGGGCCGGCTCGGAGCTGTCGCCGGTGAGCTCGTCGAAGGGTGCGACGTGCAGGCTGTCGCAGCCGCCTAGCACGGCGCTGAAGGCCTCGGTGGTGGCCCGCAGGATGTTCACGTGGGGGTCGATGAGCGTCTTGTTCCAGCGCGAGGTCCGCACGTGCAGGTGCATGGCGCGGGCGGCGGGAGAGCCCCCGAAGGCCTCGACGACCTGAGCCCAGGCGATGCGCGCGGCGCGCAGCTTGGCGAGCTCCATGAAGAAGTCGGAGCCCACCGACATGGCGAAGCGCATCCGCGGCGCCACCGCATCGGGCGAGAGGCCGCGCTGCGCGAGCGCGCGGAGGTACTCGGCGCCGGTGGCGAGCGCGAAGCCCAGCTCCTGCACCGCGTCGCAGCCGCCGTCGTGGTACGGCTGCGTGCGCACCCCGATGGTCTGGAGCGCGGGCGCCTCGGCGGCGCAGAAGGCCGTGAGCAGGTGCAGCTCGCGCCACGCCTCCTCCAGCGACATGGCGAGCGCGCCGTCGCGCGCCAGGACGCAGAGCGGATCGAGAATGAGCCCCCCCCGCAGCGCGGTGAGCGGCACGCCCCGCTCGCGCGCGTAGGCGAACAGGAGGGCCGCCATCGGAAGGCCGCTCGCGCCGGCGCGTACGTAGAGCGGGGTCTTCTCCAGGGCGACGCCGCGCAGCGCCGCCCGGAGGTCCGCCAGGGCGGCGAGCGAGACGCCGCGCGCACCCACCTGCTCGGGCGCGGCGAGGTCGGGGTCGAGCCCGGCGGCGGTCGCGGCGTCGAGCGGGAGGTGGAGCTCCGTCTGGCCGGCCTGGAGCGCCTCGAGCGCGAGCGCGTTGAAAGCCTCGGCGGTCGGCGCAGGGAGCTCCTGCGAGATGGCCCAGCCGGTTTCCAGATAGCCGGCGGCGTGCCGGCCCCGGAGGTACTGGCCGGTGCCGGGGAACTGTTCCGGCCGCGGCGATTCGGCGGCGTCGGAGGGGCCGTAGATGGGCTGGGTGGTGATGCCTTCGACGGTTTTCGTCAGGAGCCGCTTCTCGAAGGGCGCCCCCTTGAGGAGCGCCTCGGCCGCGCGCCGCCAGTCATCGGGAGAAGAGGGCGGGAACTCGGAGAGGAGCGGGGCGTGGGTGGGCGTGCTCATGGTCAATTCCTGTGGGCGAGGTCCCCGGTCAGGAGCTGGCTGGGCCGGGTCTTGATCAGGGCGACGAGGCAAGGGTGCGCGCCGAGGCGACGAGCGGTCGCGCCACGCACGGTGGCGAACCGCGCTGTTTCACACCGGCTCCCTCATGCGGCGGCATCCGAAGCAGGGCCGGAATAGCCCGCGCGCGCGCGCGCGTCAAGGCTCGCGACGCTTCCGCGAGCCCGTCGAGGGCGTGAAGTGGTCTCCCGCGAGGAAGCCCTGCTTCGCGACCGCGCGGTCTATGACCTCCAGCACCCCGGCCCGCGCGCTTCCTGCGGAGTCGCCCCGTCCGGCGCGGTCGGAGGGTGAGAGGGCGGTGTGGGCCTAGTTGGCCGGCCGCCGCGACAGCGACTGGACCTCCAGCCCGCCCCTGACCTCACCGGCTGCAGGCGGCTTCCACCTCCTCCACCGTCTTGGGCACGGCGGCGGTGAGGTTCTCGCATCCACCTTCGGTGACGACGAGATTGTCCTCGATGCGGAGGCCGAGGCCGCGGAGCGCCTCGGGGGCACCCGTGTCGTCGGCGGGCACGTAGAGGCCCGGCTCCATGGTGAGCACCATGCCCGGCACGAGCGGCCGCGGCTCGCCCTCCGCGCGGTAGCGGCCGACGTCGTGCACGTCGAGGCCCAGCCAGTGGCTGGTGCGGTGCATGTAGTACTTCTCGTACGACCTGTCGGCGACGCGCTCCTCGGCCGTTCCGGTGAGCAGGCCGAGCCGGATCATGCCCTCGACGAGCCGGCGGACGACGAGGTCGTGGATCCCGTCCACCGTGGCGCCGGGCCGGGTGGCCTCGATGCCGGCGAGCTCGGCCTCGAGCACCACCTCGTAGGCGGCGCGCTGGGCCTCCGTGAAGCGCCCCGAGATCGGAAAGGTGCGCGTCACGTCGGCCGTGTACCAGCTCCACTCGCCGCCGGCGTCGACGAGGCACAGCTCGCCCTCCCGAAGCTCCTCGCCGGCGGCGCGGTAGTGAAGGATGGTGGCATTCACCCCGGCGGCCACGATGGTGCCGTAGCCCGGTCCCCCGCCGCCGGGCCGCCGGAAGGCGTACTCGATGGCCGCCTGCACCTCGTACTCGCGCCGGCCGGGCCGGCCCTCGCGCATGGCCGCGAGGTGTCCCTCGGCGGTGAGCGCGGCGGCCCGGCGGAGGCACGCGAGCTCCTCGGGCGCCTTCACCAGCCGCGCCTCGTGCACGAGCTCTCCAGCATCGACCAGGCGGACGGGCGGTCTCGCCCCACGGCGCTCGCGACCGCGCAGGGCGCGCAGGGCGGCGCCCACCCGCGCGTCCCAGGCTGCATCCTGCCCGAAGCGGAACCAGAGCGTTCCGGCCCCGTCGAGCAGCGGGGCGAGGCGCGCCTCCACCTCGCCCTCGGGGAAGGCCTCCGTCGCCCCGTACACGCTCCGTGCACCCTCCACGCCGGTCCGGCGGCCGGTCCAGAGCTCCATCTTGGGGTCGCGGGGGCGGACGAAGAGCACGTAGCCGGGCGTCGCGGGCGAGGGAGCGGGGGCCGACGAATTCGTCTCCTCCGGAGGTGGGGGCGCGGCGGCGGGCGCGAACGCACGCTGATGGCTGGAGGGGGAAGGCGCGGGCTTGGGAGCGGCGGGCGGAGGTCTCGCCTGCGCCGCGCTGCCCGCCGACGGGGCGGCTGGGAACGCGGCCGATGGCGCCGCGCCCGAGAAGAGGAGGGCGCAGCCGGTGGGCTCGTCGAGGCCGCAGAGCCAGGCGAAGTCCGAGTCCTGACGAAAGGGGTACTCGCTGTCCGCGTTGCGCAGGCGCTCCTCGGCGGCGGGGAGGAGCAGGACGCCGCCGCCGTGCTCCTTCATCCGGGCGCGGAGCGCCTTGCGCCGCAGAGCAAAGACCGTCTGTTCGAGGGGCATGAGGGCGGAGTGTAGTCCGGCCCTGCGCCGACCGCCGTGGCGAACCGGGACGCGCCGCCCTCAGGCCGAGCCGGCCGGGCTGAGCTTGCGCGAGAGGAGTCTCGCGAAGAGCGGCGAGAGCGCCTTCTCGTCGAGTGTCTCCTTCTCCAGGAGGAGCCGCGCGCTCTCTTCCAGGAGGTCGCGGTGGCGCTCGAGGAGCCCGCGGGCGCGGGTGAAGGCGCCGTCCACGATGGCCCGCACCGCCTCGTCGAGCTCGCGCGCGGTGGCCTCGCTGTAGTTCCGCCGGGGCATCGCCCCAGGGCCGAGGAAGGCCGGGCCCTCCGCCTCGTAGGAGACGTTGCCGAGCTCGGGCACCATGCCGAAGCGGGTGGCCATGGCGCGAGCGAGGTCCGTGGCTCGGCCCAGGTCGTCGGCGGCGCCGGTGGAGAGGTGGCCGTAGATCACGTGCTCGGCGGCGCGACCCCCCATGAGCACCGCCAGGCGCCCCTCCAGCTCCTCGCGGGTGAGCAGAAAGCGGTCGTCGGCGGGGCGCTGCATGGTGTAGCCGAGGGCGCCGAGGCCGCGGGGGATGATCGACACCTTGTGAACCGGGTCGGCGTCGGGGATCGACGCGGCCACCAGCGCGTGACCCATCTCGTGGTGGGCCACCATGGCCCGCTCCCGCGGGAGCAGGATGCGGTTCTTCTTCTCCAGACCTGCCACCACGCGCTCCACCGCCGCCGTGAAATCGGCGAGCGAGACCTCGGCGGCGTCGCGCCGGGTGGCCACCAGGGTGGCCTCGTTGACGAGGTTCGCGAGATCGGCGCCGGTGAAGCCGGGCGTGAGCGCCGCCACCTGCTCGGCGTCGACGTCCACCGCCATCTTCACCTTGGGCAGATAGACGGCCAGGATCTGCGCCCGGCCGCGACGGTCGGGGCGGTCGACCAGCACCTGCCGGTCGAAGCGGCCGGCGCGGAGCAGGGCGGGGTCGAGCACCTCCGGACGGTTGGTGGCGGCGATGATGACCACCCCCGAGGCGGCGTCGAAGCCGTCCATCTCCACCAGGAGCTGGTTCAGGGTCTGCTCCTTCTCGTCGTGGCCGCCCCCGAGCTGGGCCGAGGCGCGCGAGCGCCCCAGCGCGTCGAGCTCGTCGATGAAGACGATGGCGGGTGCCCTGGCCCTGGCTCGCTCGAAGAGGTCGCGCACGCGCGCCGCGCCCACGCCCACGAACATCTCCACGAACTCCGACCCCGAGATGGAGAAGAAGGGGACGCCCGCCTCGCCGGCCACCGCGCGGGCGAGGAGCGTCTTCCCGGTGCCGGGAGGGCCCACCAAGAGGACGCCCTTGGGCATGCGCGCGCCGAGGCGGCCGTACCGCTTCGGATCGCTGAGGAAGCTCACCAGCTCCTGCAGCTCGGCCTTGGCCTCGTCCACACCGGCCACGTCGGTGAAGCGCACCTTGGTGTCGGTCTCGACCAGCACCTTGGCCTTCGACTTGCCAATGGCCATCATCCCCGCCCCGCCGCCCAGCTTGGAGGCGAACTTGCGGGCCACCAGCATCCACAGCCCGATGAAGACGAGTGCCGGGACGATCCAAGACAGCAGCATGGGGATGAAGTTCGACTCGACCCTCCCCTCGTAGCGCACCCCGTGCTTGCTCAGCTGGGTGGCGAGGTCGCCCTCCACCCGGGCGGTCACGAAGCGCTTCTTGCCGTCGGAGAGCGGCTTCTTCAGCTCGCCGCGGAGGTCGGTCTGGCCGACCGACACCGAGAGCACCTCGTCCCCGGCGAGGAGCGTCTCGAACTTGCTGTAGGGGATGACCGCCACCTGCTGGCTGCGCACCCACAGGTCCTGGACGAGCATCACGCCGAGGATGGCGACGATGGCGTAGCCGAGGTTGAACCTGTTGTGAAGCTTCACGAGACCCCTCCCGGGCGGCCGATGGGCCGTGCCCTTCTCCGTCTTCCTAGTGGCGGCGCGTCACCGGCGAAATGACAAAAGGTCTCTTGGATGCTTTCAGTTAAGCTCACGATCCATGGAGTGGCTGAACTACCACCACCTCTTCTATTTCTGGACGGTGGCGCGCGCGGGGAGCATCGCCCGCGCCGCCCGCGAGCTGCGGCTCTCGCAGCCGACCATCTCCAACCAGCTGAAGCAGCTCGAGGCCTCGCTGGGGGAGGAGCTCTTCGAGCGGCGCGGCCGCGGCCTCGTGCTCTCCGATGCCGGGCGCGTGGCCCTGCGCTACGCCGACGACATCTTCCGGACGGGGCGCGAGCTCCAGCAGGCCATGAAGGGCATGCCCTCCGGCGGGCGGGTGCGCCTGGTGGTCGGCGTGGCCGACGTCATCCCCAAGCGCATGGCTGAGGCGCTCCTCGAGCCGGCCCTGGCGGCGGTTCCACGGCTGGCGCTCCTCTGCCGCGAGGCACCGCTGCACCAGCTCCTCGCCTCGCTGGCGCTTCACGAGGTCGACGTGGTGCTCTCCGACGCGCCGCTCGCCGAGGACATCAAGGTGAAGGCGCACACCCACCCGCTCGCGGACGGCGCCGTCACCTTCTTCGCCGCGCCGGCGCTCTCGGGGCTTTCCGAGGGCTTTCCGGGCTCTCTGGCGGGCGCCCCTGCGCTCCTCCCCTCGCGCGGCACCGCGCTGCGGAGGGCGCTGGAGGCGTGGTTCGATGCGCGCGGGGTGGCGCCCGAGCTGGCCGGCGAGTTCGACGACAGCGCCCTGCTCGAGGCGTTCGGGGCGCGTGGGCTGGGTTTCTTCGCTGCCCCCTCGATGATCGAGCGCGAGGTGTGCGCGGCGCACGGCGTCTCCCCCATCGGCAGGGCCGAGGAGGTGCGCGCCAGCTTCTTCGCCATCTCGGTGGAGCGCCGCCTGCGCCACCCCGGGGTGGCCGCCATCGTGGAGCGGCGCGTCACGCGCGCATGGCGCTAGGCTCTCGAGATGGCCCGTCTCTCTCTTGCCGCCCTGCCACGCGCTGCTTAGTTGAAGCACACCATGTCACAGCGCTCGTCAGCGGGTGCGCTGGAGTCCTCATGGGCGTTCACCGCCAGTCGCCTCCGCCGCCGGAGGTGAGTCCGAACCGAAGAGGAGCCGCCACGATGAACCTCGCCGACGAAGTGCGCCGCTTCAACGAGGACGGGTTCGTCTTCGTCCCGGGCCTCCTCTCCCCGGAGGAGACCCAGCTCCTGCTCGAGACGAGCAAGGCCGACCACGCGCTGCTCTCGCACGCCATGGGGGTGGAGGACGCGAGCGGAAAGAAGAGCAAGCTCTCCATCTGGAACCACCCCGGCGACGACGTCTACGGGATGGTGGCGCGCTCGGAGCGGGTGGTGAACCGCATGGAGGCCTTCCTGGGCGGCGAGGTCTACCACTATCACTCCAAGATGATGCTGAAGGAGCCGAAGGTGGGCGGGGCCTGGGAGTGGCACCAGGACTACGGGTACTGGTACCAGAACGGCTGCCTCTTCCCGCACATGGCGAGCTGCCTCATCGCCCTCGACCGCGCCGCCCGCGAGAACGGCTGCCTTCAGGTCCTGCGCGGCTCGCACCAGATCGGGCGGGTGGAGCACGGCCGCTTCGGCGGCCAGACCGGCGCCGACCCGGAGCGGGTGAAGGTGGCGCTCGAGCGCCTCGAGCTCGTGCACTGCGACATGGAGCCGGGAACCGGGCTCTTCTTCCACGGCAACGTGCTGCACGCCTCCGCGGCCAACACCAGCGAGCGGCCCCGCTGGTCGCTCATCTGCTGCTACAACGCCGCCCGGAACGACCCGTACAAGGAGTCACACCACCCGCGCTACACGCCGCTCTCGAAGGTGGCGGACGATGCCATCCTGGCGGCGCGCGGCCGCCCCACCCAGGCGAGCACGGCCTACGTCGCCCCCGAGGAGGACAAGACCACCCAGGGGACGCGGGAGAAGGTCGAGGTCTGACCTCACCTCACCCCGTCACCGCGGGAGGAGCCTGGCTCCGATGATTCTCGGGCCTGCGAGGTCGCCCGAGAGCGCCACGCGCTGGTGGGAGCGCTCGCCCCGGAGGACGAGGGCGCCGCGCTCCGGTTCCACCGCGGAGATGCCCTCAGCGAGGAGGGCCGCGTCGAGCGGGAGGAGAGCGGTGCCGTACCAGAGCGTGCGCGCGCCGCCGGCGGGGAGCGTCACCACCGTCTCGCGCCCGAGGAGCTCGGGCTGCGCGCGCGAGCCGGCGAGGCCGGCGCCGAAGCGGGCGGTGCCGTTCTCGGTGCCGAGGCAGAAGGTGGTGTCGAGGCCGCCTTCGTGGCGCGCCCAGGGGGTGAAGGCACGGCCGCCGAACTGCATCCACAGGTCGTTGAAGGAAGGGGCGATCTCCCCCTCCGGGAGGCCGGCCAGGCCCGGGAAGAAGCAGAGGTAGCCGAGGCGGAGCACGGGGTTCACCACGCAGCTCCAGCCGAGCGGGAGGCGGGCGGGGATGGCGCCCGTCACGAAGTCGGTGAGGCCGATCATCCCGGGGATCTCCCGCAGGTCGGCGGTGCCGCCGCCGATGAGCGGCGCCTCGGCGAGGCTCGCGAACTCCACGCCGCCCTCGAGGCGCCGGCCCGCGTCGTAGTCCGTCCCGACCGGGATGGATTCGAACCGCTCGGCGGAGACGCTCACCCGGCAGCCAGCCTGGAGGAAGGGGGGGCCCAGCGTGTTGTGGCGGACGAGGTTCACGCTGGTGGGCGCGCTCCCGCCGTTGCGCACGGTGATGGCCGAGTAGTAGGCCGGTTCGCCCGGCAGCACCAGATTGAGCTTCTCCCACGACAGCGGCATGGTCGGGGCCGGGCTGCGGAGCGACCAGCGGGCGAAGGCCGCCCCCGACTCGCCGTCCACGCCGGTTCCATCGAGCGCCCAGCGCTCGTTGGCGGCCCAGCCGTGCAGCGGGAGCGACGCGCCGTCGACCTCGCCGCCGGTGCCGAAGTTGGGCGAGCAGGGGAAGTCGCCGGCGATGATGGAGAGCAGGCGGAGGCCGAGCTCGGGCGCATCGCGCGCCTCGTCCCAGGTGCGGCCGCCGCGCCAGCGGAACTCCGGGATCCAGTGGGCGTTCTGGAGCCCGCGCCCGCGGCGCACGCCAAACTCGGGCATCATCCCGCCCTCGTCCTCCACCACCGCCCGGACGAGCTCGTTCTCCAGGGCGACGCCGTCGCGCCCCATGCAGCTGAACCGCTTCGAGGTGGCCTTGCCCATGATCTGTTCTCCACGAGTGAAAGGGCGCGGGCGGTTCCCGGGGCGGTTGGCCGCCACGGCGCGGGAGGCCGCCGCGGACCTCAGGCGGCCATGCGCGCCTTCGGTCCGGTGGGGGGAGAGGCCCTCGGACGCGCCTTCTCGCCCGCCGCCGCGCGGACCTTGCCCAGGCGGTCGATGAGCACCGCGGCGAGCAGCGTCGCGCCGATGACGAAGGTCTGCCAGTAGACGTCGATGCCCAGGATGTTGAGGGCGTTGGTGATGAGGGCCATGAGCACCGAGCCGAGAAAGGCGCCGAGCACCGTGCCCTCCCCCCCCTGGAGACTGGCGCCGCCGATGATGACGGCGGTGATGACCCGCAGCTCGAGGCCGGTGCCGGCGGTCACCGAGGCTGCGCCGAGGCGGGCGGTCATGATGATGCCGGCCAGCCCGGCGAAGAGACCGGTGAGCACGTAGGCGAGCGTCTTCATCCGGTCGACCGGGATGCCGGAGAGCCGCGCGGCGCGCTCGTTGCCGCCGATGTAGTAGCTCTGCCGGAAGAAGCGGAACTTCCGCAGCATCACGTCGCCCAGCACCACGAGGAGGAGCGCCACGATGATGGGGGTCTGCACGCCGAAGAAGGTGGCCTGGCCGAGCTCCTTGAAGCCGTCCGGGAGGCCGGCGATGTTGCGCCCCTTGGTGACGATGAGGGTGAGGCCGCGGAAGAGGCTGAGCGAGGCCAGGGTGGTGACGAAGGGGTTGATGCCCACCTTGGAGACGATGAAGCCGTTGAAGAGGCCGATGAGCCCGCCGAGGGCGAGCCCCACCAGCACCGCCGCCGCCACCGGTGTGCCCTTGGCCATGAGGAGGGCGGCGGTGGAGCCGGTGAAGGCCACCACCGAGCCCACGGACATGTCGAAGCCGCCCGAGACCATGAGGTTCGTCATGGCCACCGCAATGATCGCCTCGACCGAGAGTCCGAGCAGCAGGGCGAGGATGTTGCCGGAGGAGAGGAAGTAGGGCGACGCGAAGGTCATGCCCACGAAGACCGCCGCCACGATGGCGGCGATCATGAACTCGCGCTGGCGGGTGAGGAGGCGGTAGAAGTTCACGGTTCAGCTCCCGAGGGCTGCGGAGGAGAGGGCGGCGCCGGCGGCGAGGCCGATCACCGATTCCTCGGTGGCCGCGGCGCTGTCCAGCTCGCCGGCGATGCGGCCCGACCTCATGACGTAGATGCGGTCCGACAGGCCGAGGATCTCGGCGAGGTCGGAGGAGATCGATCACCACCGCCGTGCCCTGGGCCGCGAGCCGGCGGAGGAAGCCGTAGATCTCGCTGCGGGCGCCGACGTCGACGCCGCGGGTGGGCTCGTCGACGAGGAGCAGGCGCGGGGCGATGCCGATCCAGGCGCCGAGCAGCACCTTCTGCTGGTTGCCGCCGGAGAGGGTGCGCACCGGCTTTCCACCCGCGCCGGAGGCGATGCGGTAGTCGCGCACTGCCGCCTCCGCAGCCTCCGCGACGAGCCGGTCGCTCACGAAAGGCCCCGCGGAGAGCGCGCCGAGCCGGTTCGCGGCCAGATTCGCCGGCACGGTGAAGTCGAGGTAGAGGCCCTGCAGCTTGCGGTCCTCGGTGAGGTAGCCGATGCCGAACGCTATGGCCTCGGCCGGGTTGCGGGGGCGGACCGGCTTCCCGTCGAGGAAGAGCTCGCCCTCGGTGAGGCGGTCGGCGCCGAAGATGGCGCGCGCAAGCTCGGTGCGCCCGGCGCCCACCAGGCCCGAGAAGCCGACGATCTCGCCCGCGCGCACCGTGAAGCTCACCCCGTCGAAGCCCTCGCCAGAGGCGCCGCGCGCCTCGAAGCGCACCGCCCCGAGCCCGGCATCGGGGCTGCGGGCGCCGAAGATGTCGGCGATCTTTCGCCCCACCATGTTCGCGACGAGGAACTCCTCGTCGACGTCCTTCACCAGCGCATCGCAGACGAAGGCGCCGTCGCGGAGCACGGTGACGGTGTCGGCGATTCTGGAAGATCTCGTTGAGGTGGTGCGAGATGTAGAGGCAGGCGAGGCCCCGGGCGGTGAGCCGGCGCAGGTTCTCGAAGAGCCGCCGCGTCTCCACCTCGGTGAGCGAGGAGGTGGGCTCGTCGAGGATGAGCACCTTGGGCTCGGTGGAGATGGCCTTCAGGATCTCCACCACCTGCTGGGTGGCCGGCGAGAGCGTGCGCACCGGTGTGGCCGGGTCGAGCCCCTCGAGGTCGAAGAGCGCCAGCGCCTCGCGCGTCTGGCGGTGGAGCGCGGCCTGGTCGATGTAGCCGAGCCGGTTCACCGGCTGGCGGTTGGCGAAGATGTTCTCGGCCACCGAGAGCGAGGGCACGAGCGACAGCTCCTGGAAGACGATGGAGATGCCTTGCTCCACCGCGTCCTGCCGCGATTCGAAGGAGACCGGGCGGCCGTCGATGAGGATCTCGCCCTCGTCGGGTCGGTGCACGCCGGTGAGGGTGAGCATGAGGGTGCTCTTCCCCGCTCCGTTCTCGCCGACCACCGCGTGGATCTCGCCGGGGCGGACGCGCAGGTGCACGCCGTCGAGCGCGCGCACGCCGGGAAACGTCTTCACCACGCCGCGGGCTTCGAGGACGTACTCCGCCATCGCGCCTCCATCGCCTGAAACGAGGGAGCGCGGCGCCGTGGAAGGACGCCGCGCTCCAGGGGTAGCGCTCTATCGCTTGAAGTACTTCCAGTTGGACGAATCGACCACGATGGCGCCGGTGTCGACCACCGTGGGAATGCCGAGCACGCCCGCCTTCTGGTTGTCGCTGGTGATGGCGACCTTGGAGTTGTTGAGGTTGTACATGATCTGCACCGCGTAGTACGGCATGAGCGCCGTCTGCTGGGCGATGGAGGCCGAGATGATGCCCTCCTTGATGGCGTCGAGCACCTCGTTGCCGCGGTCCATGGCGATGATCTTCACCTGGCCCACCTTCTTCGCCTCGCGCACGGCGGTGGCCGCGCCCGAGCCGCCCGCCGCCTCGACGCAGGCGATGCCGGCCAGGTCGGGATACTTCTGGAGGAGCGCCGCGGCGCCCTGGGCGGCCTGCACCGGGTCGCTCTGAGTGTCGACCATCTGGACGATCTCGATGTCCTTGAACTTACCGAGCGCCGACTTGTAGCCGGCCACCCGCTCCTCGAGGTTCGACTGCCCCGGCTTCAGCATGATGGCGACCTTGCCCTTGTTGCCGATGAGGCTCGCCAGCTTGTTGCCGCCCACCACGCCGGCGTTGAAGTTGCCGGTCCCGACGAAGGCCATGCGCTTCGAGCCGGGGAGGTCGGCGTCCACCGTGACCACCGGGATGCCCATGCCCACCGCCTTGTCCACGATGGAATTGAGCGAGGGCTCGAAGCCCACCACCACCAGGCCGTCGGGCTTCTTGGCGATGGCCTGCTCGAAGGCCGCCACCATGGCGTTCATGTCGTACTCGGCGGGACCGACGTACTCGGTCTGGACCCCGAGCTCCTTGCCGACCATCTTCATGCCGAGCTTGTGGTCGTAGAAGTAGTCGATGTTCCCGAGGGCCGAGACCTCGATGTAGAGCTGGTCCTTGGGGGCCTTGGCGGCGGCCTGCGCCGGCGTTCCGTACAGCGCGGCTGCGGCGGCGACGAGCGCCAGCGCGATCATCCTCTTCATGGGCTTCCTCCGGTTGTGGTGCGGCGGTTGGACTGCGACGACGGAAGGGACGGCGGAACGGCCTCTTCTCTTCACCTTCACAGGGAGCTGCGCAGGATGAGCCGGGTGGGCCTGACCTCGTGCACCAGCCCGGGGTCGAGCACGTGCTCGGCGGCCCGCCGGCCCTGGGCGTAGAAGTCGGTGGAGATGACGGTGATGCCCCCCGCCACCACCTCCTTGAGCGGCGTCTCGTTGTAGGAGACCACCCCCACGTCTCGGCCGAGGCGGTGGCCGGTGCGGTTGCACCAGCGCACCAGGTTCACGAGGTCGTCGTCCTCGATGACGAGGTAGGCGGAGCCGGCTTCCACGTCCTCCTCCCTCAGGCGCGGCAGCACGGCGGCCTCTAGGCCGTGGCGCTTGCCGAACTCCAGCGCGGCCCCGGGCATCTCCGGCTGGTGGTGAAGCTCCGGCGGAAAGACGAAGACGAAGCGACGGTAGCGGCGGAATCGGTCGAGCCCCGACTCGAGGGCGCGGATCATCTCCTCGTCGAAGTTCTGGACGATGAAGGAGCGGCTCCTGTCGCCAGCGCCGCCGAGCACGTCGAGGATGAGGAGCTTCTCGTTGTCGACGGCGGCGAGGCCCTCCTTCGCCTCGGGCGCCGGGAAGGGCATCACCACGTACCGGTCGTACTTGCCGGCGCCCTCGACCAGCAGGCGCCGGAAGAGCTGCGGATTGAAGTGGTGGAACCAGACGTCGAGGTCGGCCCGGCCGGCCACGCCTTCCCTCAGGCCCAGGAAGAGCTTCTCCTTGTAGGCGTTGAGGTTGTCGAAGATGACCAGCGTGCGGAGCTTGAAGTCCACCGCCTCGGCCCGCACGAAGTAGCCCCGGCCGTGCACCGGCGAGATGAGGCGCAGCTCCTCCAGGCGGGCGTACGCCTTCACCACCGTGCCCCGGGAGAGGCTGGAGAGCTCGCACGCCTCGTTGATGGAGGGGAGCTGGTCTCCCTTGCGCAGGCGCCCCGACTTGAGCGCCGCGACCACCGCCTCCACCATCTGGAGATAGACCGGCGTGCGCGCCCGCGGGCGGATGTCGAAGAGGCGCGCCAGGCTCGCGCGCCCGGCGGGCGCAGACGGCGACGGCGCGACCGGAGGCGAGGGGGGCAGCGACGCGGCGGACGCCTGGGCCGGCGTTCGGGCCGCTGTTCTAGCCATGCGCCTCGCGCGCCTTGTCGCGCCGCTCCTGGTTGATGGTGCGATAGATGCAGTCGTTGTGGTCGCAGATATTGCAGGTGTAGGCGTTGAAGCGCACGCGCTCGCCCACCCCCACGAAGCCGCTCACCGTCTTGATGGGCTGCATGAGCGACGTGTCGGTGAGCCGGACGTCGCACAGCCCCTTCGGCAGCAGGCCGAACAGCTTCTGCTGCTCGGAGACGTGCCACCCGCAGTAGCCGGGGCTGTAACGGTTGGTGACGTGCAATCCGAGGCCGGTGGCGAGCCGGGCGAGGTCGTCCTGCAGGTTGTCCATCGCCTTCTCCACGGTGAGCGAGCCCACCCAGGAGGCGAGGTAGCTGGTGAAGGGGTCGCCGGCGGACATGGTGTCCTGCATGAGCTGCTGGATGCCGGGGCCGGCGGTGCAGAGGAACACGGCCAGCGAGGAGGAGCGCGAGAGCTGGCCGCAGACGATCTTGCCGACGTCGAAGGCGGCGTCGCCCACGATGAGGCGGTGGTTCGCCTTGTCGACGGCGAGATCGGGGTAGACCGTGTAGCCGCCCTGCAGCGACCAGAGCTCCTCGCCGCGGTCGAAGAGCTCTTGGATGGCGTCGAGGGCCACCTCCGGAGTCTCGCCGGCTGGGTAGCCCATGGCGCGGCACACCTCGGCGGGATCGGGCGTGCACTGCGCGAAGGTGAAGCGCATGAAAACGGGCTCGATGTGGCGGGTGCTTGCTCGTGCCGTCGTCGTCTCCATGGCGCTCCTCCTCGATCTGCGTGGGGCGGGCTCAGGCGGCGAGGGTCTTGAGGTGCTCCACCGCGCCCTGGGGGTCGGACGAATAAAAGCTCGCGCCGATCTTCTTGCAGAACTCGTGACTGACCGGCGCGCCGCCCACCAATATCTGCGCCTGTGGGTGCTTGGCCTTGATGTCGGCGACGATCTTCTCCATGTTCACCATGGTGGTGGTGAGCAGGGCCGAGAGGCCGACCACCGCGCCGGGGCGCTTCTCCATCTCCTCGAGGAAGCGCTCGGCCTTCACGTCCACGCCGAGGTCGACCACCTCCCAGCCGGCGCCCTCCACCATCATGGCCACGATGTTCTTGCCGATGTCGTGGAGGTCGCCCGCCACCGTGCCCACCACGAAGGTGCCCCGCCGCTTCACCTGACCGGAGGCGAAGAAGGGCTTGAGGTGCGCCATGGCCGCAGTCATGGCGCGTGCGGCGAGCAGCATCTCGGGGACGAAGGCCTTGCCCTGGCCGAACTTCTCGCCGATGCGCGCCATGCCGGAGACGAGCCCGTCGTTCAGGATCTCCTCGGGGGGATCCCGCTGGCGATGGCGTCGCGGCAAAGCTCGTCGGCGCCCAGCTGCCCGCGCAGCTTGGGCGGGTAGGGCGACGCCTGGTTGATCTTGCCCTGCTCGACGCTGGCCGACAGCTTCTCTAGGATCTCGTGCATGGGCCTCACCTCTTCTCGGGCTGCGGGCGCGCCGTTCAGGCGACGCCGTTGAACTTCTTCACCGCGCGGGCCATGGCGACGACGTTCTCCACCGGCACGTTCGCCTGGATGTTGTGGACTGCGTCGAAGACGAAGCCGCCGCCCGCCCCCAGCACCTCGCACTGCCGGAGGACGTGCGCCTCGACCTCGGCGGGGGTGGCGAACGGGAGGATCTTCTGGGTGTCGACGCCGCCGCCCCAGAAGACGAGGTCCTTGCCGAACTCCTGCTTCAGCTTCACCGGGTCCATGCCGAGGGCGTTGATCTGCACCGGGTTCAGGATGTCGAAGCCCGACTCGATGAGGCCGGGGATGAGCGGCCAGACCGCGCCGCAGGAGTGCTTGAAGACCTTCCAGCTGGTGTGCGCGTGGACCCAGTCGGTCATGCGCCGGTAGTACGGTTGGTAGAGCTCGCCGAAGCTCTCGGGCGAGCAGAACTGGGAGTCCTGGGTGCCGAAGTCGGTGCCGCAGAGGAAGACGGCCTGGGCGGCGTCGCCGATGACCGCGTGGGCGGCCTCCAGGTTCTTCAGGGCGACCTCGGTCTGGCGCTCGAAGATGGCGTGCACGTAGTCGGGGCGCATGAGGGTGGTCATGTACCACTCGGCGATGTCGCGGACGCCCTTCGGATCCTTCATCCACGGGCCGGGCACGAGCGCGATGTCGCCGAGCGCTGTGCCGCCCACCCCGACGATGAGGCCGCGGGTGCCCTCCGCGCGGTAGCGCGCGATCTCGCGCCGCCAGTAAGCGATGTCCTCGTCGGACAGGAGCGTGAACTCTTCCGTGTTGTCGACCGGGTCGAGCTTCTCCTCGTCGATGGGGTACTGCCGGACGATGGTGTCGAAGAAGAACCCGGTCCTGGGCATCTTGCCGCTCGGCTTCGCGTCCCGATTGCCCTCGGGGTAGATGAGCAGGTCGCCGTTCTCGTCCAGCGAGGTGACGAAGCCGGCCGGCACGAGGAGCTTCTGGCCCCAGTGCGCCTCGAAGGGCTTCCAGTCCTTGTTCTCGAAGCCGAAGAGGTTCTTGCGGGCGGGGATGCCCACCACGTCGATGCCGAGGGCGTCGCACAGCTCCTCGTCCATCTCTCCCAGCATCTGATAGGGCTCGATGACCTTCACCGGCTGCCACGGGAGGCCGAGCTCGCGGCGGAGGAGCTCCACCATCCGCACGTGGACGCCGGTGACCGAGGTGGCCCCGAGATCCATGGGGATGCGGTCGGGGGTCTCGTGCCGCAGGGTGGCCTGCAGCCGCTCTCTCGAGGTCATTCCAACGCCTCCGCAAGGCCGGTGACTGTGTCAGTCTGTGATAGGGACTGTCACACCGTAACGCCGTCGGGGGGCGGATTGCAAGCGCCAAGTGAAAGCCGGACCGCATTCCGAGGCCGGGTGGCGAAAGACCTCTCGCTGAGGGTACGCCGGGTCACGGGGCTCCGGGCTCGGCCCCTGCAGCGGGTCCGCGTACGAAGCGTACGTCAGTTCGCCGTGGCCGCCATGTTCACTGCGAGCAGCCCCCCCTGCCGGTGGAGGAACTCCTGGCAGGAGGCGTCGCCGGAGGGGCTTACGGCGAGGAGGGCCTTGTCCATGGCGTCCCAGAACGCGGGGTCGCGCCAGCGCGGATCCTGGTGCCGGCTATCGCCGCCGAGGACGAGGTGGCCGAGCTCGTGGGGGAGGGTAGTGGCCTCCACACAAGGGGCGCCGGTGACGAGCACCTGCACGAGCCAGCCCTGGCCCGGCGCACCGGTGGCGCAGCCCACCGCCCGCACGCCGGAGCAGTCGATGAGGTGGTCGGTGAAGGCGACGCCGACTCCGGAGGTGCTGTATCCGGGAGCACCCCACACCTCGGTGGCCGCCTCGATCGTGGCCTCCGTGCGCGCGTCGAGATCTCCGGCGGAGGCCCAGCTCGCCCCGGGGCGCTCCAGCGTGGAGGTCACGGCCAGGGGCGCGTCGGGCGCCCCGCCGCAGGCGGCGAGGAACAGCGCGGCGAGGAGGAGGGCGTTCTTCATGGTAGGTGCCGATGGGTGCCGCCCCGACCGTGGCGCCATGCGCACGCTCGAGCCTACGCATGATGATCCCTGGCACGCCCCATGTGCAGCCCCAGACATGGGGGACGTGCTCACACACGACACCCGGATGAGTGCCTTTCGCGCATGGGGCTCCACGGACCCATGGCCCTCGATGGCGTCCCCGCTCGTGGGGGTCCCCCGGGGGCGGGGAGCGCTCGCGGCGTGGCCGCGTTCACCACCCCGCACGCTTTCTCCCGACGGCCACGACCCCTCAAGGCTCGACTTCACTCCTGGCGCGCGCGCTGTGAGCGGCCCTAACTCCTGGTGCGTGACGCCGCGCACCACCACGCTCCCCGGAGACCTCGACCATGACCAGAGCCGCTGAACCCACGACCTCGCACTGCCTCGCCGGGACCGCGCGGCGCCGCGCCGGAAGTTGGCCGCGCCGAACGACCCTGCTTGCAGCCGTGCTCGCCGCAGGACTCGCCCTGCCGGCCGGCGCCCTGGAGATCGAGGGGGTGAAGCTGCCCGACACCCTCACGGTGGGGGGCAAGGAACTCCGGCTCAACGGAGCCGGCCTCCGCAAGAAGTGGATTGTGAAGGTGTACGTGGGGGGGCTCTACCTCGAGGCGCCCTCGCACGATGCGGAGGCCATCGCCACCTCCGACGCGCCGAAGGCAGTGCGCATGGTCTTTCTGCGCGAGGTGACCGTCTACCAGATGATGAACGCCTTCCGGGACGGCTTCAACGAGAACTATTCCGAGGAGGAGGCCAAGGCGCTCAAGGCGAAGCTCCGGCCGGCGGAGAAGGCGCTCGTCGAGTTGCAGAAGGGGAGCGTGCTCCTCGTCTCCTACGTGCCGGGGCAGGGGAGCACCGTCCAGGTGGAGGGCCACGAGCCGGTGACCATTCCCGGCAGGGAGTTCGGCGAGGCGATCTTCCGCAACTGGATCGGCAAGAAGCCGGCCGACGGCGACCTCAAGAAGGGCATGCTGGGCGGCTGAGAGGCGGAGGCTGGGGCTGGCGCGCTCGCCCGGCACCGCATCGCACTTTTCACGAGGAGTGCGGGAAGGTCGCCGTCGCGCGATCGCTGGACATCGCGCGCCCCGTTGCGTAGAGCTTCGGGCCGCGCACGGGCCTCGTTCGCCCGCGCCCCATGGCGCGGAGGAACAGAGGGCAGGCGTTGCGCCATGTCACGGTGACCTGAACGGGGAGAACGCATGACGAGACGAATCGAGCTGGCCCTGGCCGCAGCCGCACTGGCGGCCTCGCTCCTCTACGCGCCGGCGGCCGAGGCGCAAGCGCGGAGCCGGGCGGCGAGCGGCGGGAGCCTGCTCGGCGCCGAGACGCTGGCGCCGGGCCGCGACATGCTTTCGGCCCGCTTCGGCTGGCCGGACCTCACCCTGGAGTACACCCACGGCATGAGCCCCGGCTTCGACCTGGGAGGGCGCTTCCAGTTCGTCTACGGGGTGGAGAGCACCACCACCTCGAAGTTCGGCATCGCCTTCGCGGTACCCATGCGCTGGAGCCTCTCGCGCGCGGGAAACGTCCGACTCGCCTTCCACGTCGATCCAGGGCTGCGTCTCTACACCTACGACCCCGCCCTCTTCGGCTTCCAGTTTCCCTTCGGCCTGAACCTCGAGATCCCGGTCTCTCCGCCGATCCTCTTCGGCGTCGGAGCGGACTTCAACGCCACCCTGATGATCACCGGCGGGGCCTCGCCCCAGTTCTTCTTCGGCCCGCTGGTTGGCCCCTGGATGGAGTACCGCATCGACCCGCGACTCTCCTTCGGCCTCGACTCGCGCTTCGGCGCCATCATTGACGCCTACTCCGGGGAGGGGCGCTACGGAGGGGGTACCGAGTCCCGCTTTGGGTTCAGGGTCCAGATGACCCTGGCGTACAAGCTCTAGCGCGGCTAGCACTGGCCGATGACCCACGCGCTGCTCTCGGTCGTGCTCGGCGCCTCGAGCGCCCTGCACGTCGGTGACACGGCTCCCGACTTCACGCTTCCCGACACGGAGGGCCAGCAGGTGACGCTCTCCAAGGCGCTGCAGGAGGGGCCGGTCATCCTGTTCTTCTTTCCGAAGGCCTTCAGCCCCGGTTGCTCGAAGCAGGCGGCCAACTTCCGCGATCGCATGGGCGACATCGAGAAGAAGGGCGCGCGGGTGCTCGCCATCTCGGCCGACGACGCCGCCACCCTGAAGCGCTTCAAGCAGGACCGCAAGGCTCCCTACGTCTTCCTCTCCGACCCGGAGAAGAAGGTCATCAAGCAGTACTCGGGGACCATGCCGGTGGTGGGGCTCGCCAGCCGCGCCAACTTCGTCATCGGCCAGGACGGCAAGGTGCTCTCCATCGTGGAGGGCAGCGACGCCATCGACCCCACCGCCACGGTGGGCGCCTGCCCCGGCCGCTCGGGGAGCTGACCCCCGCTGGGTGAAGAGCGGCCGGCGCCCGGCGTCCGGGCGCTTCCGCTCGTCGACCGAAGCCTGTCGGCTGGGCTGCCGGCGAAGCTCAGCGGCTGGCTGCCGGGACCTCTGGCGGCGCCGGAACCTCTACGTGGCCGCCGAAAGCGTGGCGCATGGCCGAGAGGAGCTTGTCGGCGTAGAGCGACTCTCCACGGGAGGAGAAGCGCGCCTGCAGGGCCGAGGTGAGCACCGGCGTCGGCACCGAGGTGTCGATGGCCGCCTGGATGGTCCAGCGCCCCTCGCCCGAGTCGGAGACGCGCCCTCCGAAGCCGTCGAGGCGCGGGTCCTGCGCCAGCGCGCCGGCGGTGAGGTCGAGGAGCCACGAGGAGACGACGCTTCCCCGCCGCCACAGCTCGGCGATGGCCGGGAGATCGAGCTCGTAACGGTACAGCTCCGGCTCGCGCAGCGGGGCGGTCTCGGCGTCGGCGGGGCGGCCCTCCGCGCCGGCGTTGGCGTGGCGCAGCACGTTGAACCCCTCGGCGTAGGCGGCCATGAGCCCGTACTCGATGCCGTTGTGAACCATCTTGACGAAGTGGCCGGCACCGTTCGGACCGCAGTGGAGCCAGCCCTGGGTGGCGGTGCCGTGCGTTCCGCCGGGCGTGGGTGCGACCGTGCCCGGGCCGGGGGCGAGGGCGGCGAGCGCCGGCTCGAGCCGCCGGACCATCTCCGGCTCGGCTCCCACCATGAGGCAGTAGCCGCGCTCGAGGCCCCACACCCCTCCGCTCGTGCCCACATCGGCATAGTGCAGCTGATGGTCCGCGAGCTCGCGGGCGCGCCGGAGGTCGTCGGCGTGGTGGCTGTTGCCGCCGTCGACGACGAGGTCGCCCGGGGCGAGCAGCGGCACGAGCTCCCCAAGGGAGGCGTCCACCACCGCAGCCGGGACCATGAGCCAGATGGCCCTGGGCGGCGTGAGCGCCGCCACCAGCTCCTCGGGGCTGGCGGCGCCGCGGGCACCCTCCTTCACCACCTCCGCGACGGCCGCGGGAGAGCGGTCGTAGGCCACGCAGTCGTGACCCGCCCGCAGCAGCCGGCGGACCATGTTGGCACCCATCCTGCCGAGTCCGATCATGCCGATTTGCATGGCGTCCTCTTAACGCGGTGCGCTGCCCGCCGCTTCCGTCCCGCTTCGCCCGCGCTCCCAGCCGTGCCATGGTCGAGGCCATGTCCCTCATCGTGGTCGACGTGGAGGCCGACGGCCCCGCGCCGCAGCTCTTCTCGATGGTCTCCTTCGGGGCGGTGGTGGTCGAGCCCACGCTCTCCCTCACCTTCAAGGGCGAGGTGCGGCCCGTCTCGGAGCGGTGGCTGCCCGAGGCGCTGGCGGTGAGCGGCACCACGCGCGAGGCGCACCTCCGCTTCGAGGAGCCTGGGCCGGTGATGGAGCGCTTCGAGCGGTGGATCTCGGAGAGCTCCAAGGGGCGGCCGGTGCTCGTCTCCGACAACCTCGCCTTCGACTGGCAGTGGGTGAACTGGTACTTCCACGCCTACCTGGGCCATAACCCCTTCGGTTGGAGCGGGCGGCGCATCGGCGACCTCTACTGCGGCATGATGAGGGACGGCTTCGCCACCTGGAAGCACCTGCGCCGCACGCCGCACGACCACGATCCGGTGAACGACGCGCGGGCCAACGCCGAGGCGCTCCTCGCCATGATCGACATGGGCCTGAAGCTGCCGGCGCGGTGAGGGCGCTGGCCGGCTGGGCAGGGAAGCGCGGCGCCCAGGTGCGCGGCCAGCGTCCGGATCAGAGCTTCGTCAGGTCCACCGTGACGTGGGCCCGGACGCACGACTCCACGCTGGCCGTCCACGCCTGGGTGGGGGGCGTCCCGCGGAACGTCACCTGGTAGTGAAGGACGCCTCCCTGGGCGGTGAGCGCGGGGAGGAGGTTCCGCGCCGGGCTCTCCACCTCGAACACGAGCTTTCGCGGGTCGGCGCCAGGCTTCCGCGTGTAGGTGGAGCGCTGCAGCACCCGCGGCACCGACGGGTTGGACGGGTCGGCCTCGGTGATGGTCACCTCCGCGGCGGCGACGCCGCTCGCGTCGGTGGTGCTCGCCATGGAGAGGCCATTCAGCTCGATGGTGCCGGTGGTGGCATCGCGCTTGTCGAGTCCGGGGACGCCCTCCCCGACGTCGAGCTGCCCCTGCCAGGTGACGGTGCGCTCGCCGATACCGGCCGGCGCGGCCGGTACCTCCTCCGCGGGCATGGTCACGCAGATGCGCTCGTCCGCGATCTCGGCGAAGAGCGGCGGGCCACCGCAACCGGCGGCGGAGAGGAGGGCGAGGGTGGCAACGGCGAGGGCGGCGGGTCGCATGGGCAGGGTCCTTCGGAAGTGCTGGATGAGCTCGGGAGAGGCGCGAAGGCCGGCGCTCTGCTTCACTCAGAGGAAGAAGAGCGCGAAGCCGACCTTGGCGGCGGGGAGGCCGAGCTTGGCCGTGTCGGGGTCGGCCGCGTAGCTGACGTAGGCGCCGCCGTCGCTGCTGCCCGACACACCACCGCTCGCGCTGTGCACGTCGAGCCAGACGCGTGAGAGGCCGGCGCGGATGTAGAAGACGAAGGTGTTCGGCGCGCCGAGCTCGAGGCCGAGCTGCGCGCTGGCGTAGGTGTACCCTGCGTGCTCCAGCCAGGGTGCCACCGCGTCGCTCACGCTGGTGTAGCTGCGCACGCGGCTGAGCGCGTTCGCCTCGAAGTAGTGGCCCCCCTCCAGCGTGAGCGAGGGGGCGATCCAGTAGCGCGGCGCCACCGAGACGCTGGCGCCCACGCCGTAGCCGACCGTGTTGTAGAGGAAGCTGCCGCCCAGCCGCACGTAGGGCCAGGGCCGGTAGAGCAGGGTGGCGGCGGCGCCGCCCGGGATACCCGCGTCGAGCGAGAAGCCGAGCCGGTGGAAGCTCCGCGGGCTCGCGGCGGTGGTGGCGGTGGTGGCGAGCGCTCCGGCGGTGGGGCTGGTGGGGAGCGCAGCCGGGTCTGCTCGCACGGCGCCGGGGCCGAGAAGAGCGGCGAGAAGCACGGCGGCGGCCGGGCGAAGGAAGAGTCGAGAGACGCACATCGTCATGCAGGGCCCCCTCCCGGCAGCGGGCCGGGCTGCCGCGAGCCTTTGCAAGGTTCGTTCTCCGCCACCGCGGATGGGCTATCAGAAAATAAAGCGAGAACCGGCGCCAGCTTTCGCGCTCCCCGTGCCGTGGCTCTGTCCCGGGTCCACGGCGACACGGGTCCGGCCGGAGGCTCCATACAAAAGAAGGGCCCGGGGGCGGCGCTCGCATCGGCGAAACCCAGGGGTGGCTGCGCTGCTTTCCGGTCGACGCGTTCCTGGGTTGAAGCTAAGAGGCCCCCCGTGACGCAAGGGGCCGACCCGTACCATGAGCGAATGTCCCCCTCAGGGTGGACGCCCGAGCGTCCGTTCTCCATGCCTTGCTCGGGGAAGGCGCCGAAGCCGAGGTGAACCGATGGCCTCCGTCCGACCACGCCGAAGCATCCTCTACGTACCCGGACAGAACGTCCGCGCACTGGAGAAGGCGCGCGAGCTCCCCGCCGACGGCTTCATCTTCGACCTGGAGGACGCGGTGGCGCCGGCGGCCAAGGAGAGCGCCCGCGCCAGCGTGCTCGCGGCGCTGGCCTCGGGAGGCCACGGGCGCCGCGAGCGCGTGGTGCGGGTGAACGGTCTCGCTACGCCGTGGGGGAGGGACGACCTCGCGGCCACCGCGCGCGCGGCGCTCGACGCGGTGCTCCTTCCCAAGGTGGAGGGCGCGGAGGAGGTGCGCGAGGCGGAGTGGCTCCTCGACGCAGCGGGCGGCCCGGCCTCCCTCCCGATCTGGTGCATGATCGAGACACCGCGCGGCGTGCTCTCCGTCGAGGCCATCGCCGCCGCCTCGCCGCGCGTGACCTGCCTCGTGGCCGGCACCTCCGACCTGGTGAAGGACCTCGGCGCGCGCCCCACCGCCGGCCGGGTCGAGGTGATGGTGAGCCTGGGCCTCATCGTGCTCGCGGCGCGGGCGCACCGGCTCGCCGCGCTCGACGGCGTGCACCTCGACCTCGCCGACCAGCAGGGCTTCGAGGCGGCCTGCCGCCAGGGGCGCGACCTGGGCTTCGACGGGAAGACGCTCATCCACCCGAAGACCATCGCCGCAGCCAATGCCGCCTTCGGCCCGGACCCGGAGGAAGTGGAGCGGGCGGGCCGGGTGGTGGCGGCCCATGCCGAGGCGGAGGCGAAGGGGCTGGCGATGACGGTGGTCGACGGCCGGCTGGTGGAGGCGCTGCACGTGGAGGCGGCGCGACGCCTCCTGGTGCTGGCGGAGGCCATCTCCCTGGGAGAAGCTTGAAGGGTGCCGCCGGCGCGGCTTGGAGGTGCTATCCCACCGGGCGCAGCGAGGCGATGAGCGGCGAGGGTTTCCCCACCGCGGCCACCCAGAGCTGGTGGGAGGCGCGGGTGACCGCCACGTGGAGCCGGCGTCGCGCCTCGTCCTCGGCCGGATAGACCGACGCGGAGGCGTCCGGCACGATCACGTAGTCGAACTCCAGCCCCTTCACGCTCTCCACGTCGGTGAGGTCCACGCCCGGCCGGAAGGAGAACGCGCCGTCGAGCACCAGGCGCGCCTCGGGGAGGTCCTCGAGCAGGCGGTGGAGGCCCTTCGCCACCTGCGGTCCGCGCGCCACCACCGCCACCGAGGCGAGCGGCTCACGCTCCAGGAGGTCGCGCACCGCGCCGGAGATGAAGAGGTGGGCGTGGGCCTCGGTGGGGAAGTCGAAGCGGGCCACCGGCACGCCCTTGCGGCCGGCTGGAGGAACGCCCCCGCGGGCGAGCGGGCCCAGCACCTCCTGGGCGAAGCGGGCGACCGGCTCCGGGCAGCGGTAGGTGGTCTCCAGCCGGCACACCGCGGCGCGCTCGGCTCCGGCCGCGGCCAGCATCGGCTCCCACCCTCCGAAGGCCGAGGTGGTCTGCTGGTCCTCGTCTCCGGCCAGGGTGAGGCTGTGACCCTTGCCGAGCTGTCGCCCCAGCGTGAAGAGCTCGAAGAGCGAGACGTCCTCGGCCTCGTCGACCACCAGGTGGGCGAGGCCCCTGGCGCCGGTCCCGCCGCGCTGGGCGCGCAGGAAGAGCAGGACGGGAAGATCCTCGACGTCGAGCGTGCCGGCCAGGGCGTCGGGCGTACGCGCGTCGAGCGCCTCGCCGTCGATGGCGGCCGCGCGCTCGGGGTCGACCCCCCGCAGGAGGAGCGACAGGGGGGAGGCGAGCTGGAGCTGGGTGTGGCGGAGCGTCTCCTCCACCGCCGTGGTGGGGAGCTCACCTTTGGCCTCTGCCACCACCCGGGAGAGGAAGCTCCGGTCGCTCATCAGGTCGCCGAGCTCGCGCCGCAGCGCGGACCATCCCGGGACGGGCGCGTTGGCCGCGGTGGGGTGCCGGCGCAGGGCCTGGTAGAGGGCGGGGTGGCGCTTCAGGCGCGAGACGAGCGGCGGCGTCTCCTCGGTCAGGCGCGGCGGAGGCACGCCGAACTGTGCGTGAAAGGTGGCCCTCGCCCAGGTCTCCAGGGTGCGGACTGCCACCCTCCCCAGCCCCAGCGGTTCGAGCAGGCGGGCCGCGAGTCGCGCCAGGCCGAGCTCGGGCACCACCACCTGCACCCGGGAGAGCGGGTAGCGCCTCGGCTCCTCCACCACGATGCGCGCCAGGCGGTGCAGCGCCACGGTGGTCTTGCCGCTGCCCGCGCTCCCCACCACGAGGAGCGGCTCCTCGGCGCCGGAGGAGACCGCTTCGAACTGCTCACGGTCGAGGAGCGCCGTCACCTCCGCCCGCTCGGCCCGGTCGCGAGCGCCCTCGCCGACCCCCAGCGTGCCCGGGCGGGCCGCGGTGCCGGCGCCGCCTCCGAGCAGCGCGGCAGGATCTCCGCGCGAGGAGGTGAAGCGGCCGGAGGCGTCGCTCACCAGGGTGACCGCCGGGGTGGAGATGCGCCGCACCACCCCGTGCTGGACCACCACCACCCGCCGCGCCACCACCACGCCCTCGGCGAGGCGTCCGGGGAAGCGCTCCTCGTAGGCGTCGCCCTCGCGGTAGGCGTAGAAGATCCGGGCGACCGGCGCGAACCGCCAGTCGACCACCCGCACGCCGGCGGCGAGGTCGACGAAGGTGCTGCGGCCAAGGCAGTAGTCGCGCAGCTCGTCGCCTTCCCGGACCCGAAGGTGCGCGAAGTAGGGGGCCGCGGGATCGGGGAAGCCCTCCGCCCGGTCTCGCTCCAGCATGGCCCGCACCAGCCCCATCTCCTGGAACACGGTGGGCATGTCCTTGGCGGTAGCCTCCACCGCCTGCTCGCGCAGCTCGGCGAGGCGGCCGCGGAAGTCGGGGTCGTCGCGGCGCGATTGCGGACCGCGCGCAGCGAGCGCGGCGAGGACGCGGTGCAGGAGCTCCGACTCCTCCTCGACGAGGGCGCACTCGTCGGGCGCGAGGCTCTCCGGGGCGTGGTCGGCGGACAAGGGCAGGGTATTTCGCGAACGATGTTCACCCTGTCAACCGGAAGGGAACGGGACATGATGAGGGTATGACGGACGAGCCGACCCTCCCTCCTCCTCGCCTGGGCGACCGGGCGCTCTTCCCGGAGCTGGAAGCCTTCGCCTACCTGAACCACGCCGGGGTCTCGCCCCCTTCGCAGGCGGTGAAGGCCGCGGTGGAGGGCGCGCTCGCGACCTACGCCCGCGGAGGGGCGGCGGCGGTGGGTGCCGCGCTGGAGCTCCGGCGGCGCCTCCGCGACCGGCTGGCGCGCCTCCTCTCCTGCCGCCCCGGCGACCTCGCCCTCACCGGTGGCGCGACCCACGGCATCCAGGCCATCGCCCTGTCACTGCCATGGCGCGCCGGCGACCGGGTGGTCCTCTTCGAGGGTGAGTTCCCGGCCAACGTCACCCCCTGGCAGCGCGCCGCCGAGCTCTTCGACCTCCGGCTCGCCTTCGTGCCGCTCGCGCCCTTCCTCCGCAGCGCCGAGGAGGGGCTCTCGGCGCTGGCGGCCGAGCTCGAGCAGGGCGCTCACCTGGTGGCGGTGAGCGCCGTGCAGTTCCGCTCCGGCCTCGCCATGCCGCTCACCGGGATGGCCGCGCTCTGCGCACGCCATGGCGCGGAGCTCTTCGTCGACGCCATCCAGGCGCTCGGCGCGATGTCGCTCGACGCCCCGGCCCTGGGCGTGGACTACCTGGCCGGAGGTGGGCACAAGTGGCTCATGGGGCTGGAGGGCGCGGGCCTGCTCTATGTGAGGCCGGAGCGGGTGGCGGCGCTGCGACCGGCCCTCGCGGGCTGGCTTTCTCACGAGGAGCCGGTCTCCTTTCTCACCGAGGGCGCGCACCACCTGCGGTACGACCGGCCGCTGCGGCGGGAGGCGAGCGTCTTCGAGGCCGGCTCGGCCAGCGTGCTCTCGGCGGCGGCGCTGGAGGCCTCGGTGGGTCTGCTGCAGGAGCTCGGGGTGGAGGTGGTGCGGCGCCACGTCCTCGCCTACCTCGACCGCCTGGAGCCCCGCCTCGTGGAGCGCGGTTTCAAGAGCCTCCGCGCACCCGGGGAAGGAGGCCGCTCCGGCATTCTCTCGGTGGAGCCGCCGCCGGGGTGCGACGGCCCGGCGCTGCGCGAGCGCCTCTCGGCCGCGGGGGTGGCGGTGGCCCTCCCCGACGGCGCGCTGCGCTTCGCTCCTCACTGGCCCAACGACGCCGAGCTCGAGGTGCCGCGGGTGGTCGAGGCCGTCGACGCGGCGCTGGGGTGAGAGGAGGTGAGAAGCTCCTACGAAGAAGAGCCCGGCCTTTCGGCCGGGCTCCCGAGGAACCTTGGTGGAGCTGATCGGGATCGAACCGACGACCTCTAGAGTGCGATTCTAGCGCTCTCCCAGCTGAGCTACAGCCCCGGGTACACCTTCCCTGACGGGAGAGCGTGCCTTCTAGCGGCTCCGGCGGTCCGGGTCAAGCCGACGCGAGCCGGGCTCACCTTGCGAAGCTCCGCCCATTGGCAGGGGCACATCCGCCCGCTGCCGGCGCAGACCTGCGCCCACACCACGCGCCACGGTGCGCATGGCGCGCGGGTCCGACGGGCCGCGCAGGAGAACGGCAGTGGCGTGGCCCGACCGTCTCCGCTTCCGCGTGCTTGCGGTAGTCTTGGGGGTCATGGCCCCCTCTGCCAGACCCATTCTCCCCGCCGAGCTCGCCGCCCTGGAGCGCGCCTTTGCCGCCGACCCCTCATCCGATAGCTGGCGCCCGCTCGCCGAGGCGTACCTCTCGCTGAAGCGCTTCATGGAGGCCATGGTCGTCGCCAAGCGGGGCGTGAAGACGCACCCGGGCGATGCCTCCCCGCGCGTGCTCCTCGCCCGTGTGCACGCCGCCCAGGGGCGCGAGCAGAAGGCGCTGGAGGAGCTCACGGCGGCACTCGTCGCCGCGCCCTCCGACCGCGCCGCACACCGCGTGGCGGGCGTGCTCCGCCTGCAGCTCGGCGAGCGTGAGCAGGGGGTGGAGGCGCTGCGGCGCGCCTGGGAGCTCGACCCGCGCGACCCCGAGACCCTGGAGGCGCTGGCCGCCTGGTCGCTCGACTTCTCCCCACCTCCGCCTCCCGCGCCGGTCGCACCCGCGGTGGCGCCGCCTGTCTCATCCAGGGGCGCCGGCTCGCCCGCCCCGGCCGCGATCCCGGAGGGTGCCCAGCCACCGCCGCCCGGCGCGGCTGGTCCACCACCGGTGATGCCACGGGCCGAGGCGGCGCCGCGCTCCACCCCTCCCGAGGCGAGGTCTGCGCCGCGCAACGCGGCCTACGCGGAGGAGCTGGCCTCTCGCTACGCCACCCAGGAGTTCGGCCTCGAGCCGCCGGCGCCTGGCCGCGCTCCCGCCAGGCGGCAGCGCTCGCGGGCCGCGCTCGTCTCCACGGTCGTCGTCGGCGTGTTGCTCCTCGGCGTCCTCGCCACCTGGGCCACGCTGAGTTCGATGCGCAAGGCGCGCGCGGTGGAGATCGACCGCCTCCTGCGGCAGACGCGCGAGCTCATCGAGAAGGATGCCTACGCCTCCTATCGCGAGGCGGCGAAGCTCTGCGAGCACATCCTCGACCGCGACCCCGAGGCCATCGGAGGCCATGCCTACCTCGCCTACATCGACGCCATCCGCTTCGTCGAGCACGGCGAGAGCGAGGGGCTGCGCGACGAGGCGAGAAAGCACCTCCAGGCGCTGGAGCGGCTCGGCAAGTCCCACTCCCATGCCCACGCGGCTCGCGCCTATCTCGACTACCAGGCTGGTGAGGGCAAGGCGGCGGTGGAGTCGCTGCGGCAGGTGCTCACCGGGCCGGAGGGCGCGAGCAGCCTCCTCCACGGCGTCCTGGGCATCCTCGAGCTCCGCTCGGGCGACCTCGACGGCGCCCGCCAGGAGCTCACCGAGGCGCGGCAGAATCGCCCCGGGCGACGTGCGAATCACCCAGATGCTGGCGGAGCTGTGGCGGCGCCGCGGACAGGGGTACGAGGTGCAGGCCCACGCCCTCTACGACATCGTGCTCTCTCGCCTCGCGCCCGACCACGTCCCCTCCCTGCTCGGCAAGGCTCAGCTCCTCCTCGACGGCGGCAAGGCCGAGGAGGCGGCGAAGAGCGTGCAGCGCGTCCTCGATCTCGGCGAGGCCGCCTCGCCGCGGCAGGTGGCGCTCGCCACCGCACTTCGCGGCGCGGTGCTGCACGCGCGGGGGAAGGGCGCCGAGGGCGACGAGGAGGAGAAGCGGGCGCTGGCGCTCGACCCCACCAGCGCGGCGCTCCACGACCTGATCGGCCGGCGCAAGCTGCGGGGGGGTGACGCATCGGGCGCCGTCGCGTCCTTCCAGCGCGCGGTCGAGCTCGAGCCGTCGCGGGTCGGCTTCTACGTGGACCTCGCCTCGGCGCTGTTGCAGCGCCCCGGTGGAGCGAAGGAGGCGGTGGAAACCCTGAAGCAGGCGAGCGATCGCGCCCGGAGTGCCCGGGTGACGAAGCTGCTCGGCGATGCGCAGCTCGCCGCGGGTGAGCCGGCCGAGGCGCGCGCCTCCTACGAACGGGCGCTCGGCATGGAGGCGCGCTACCCCGAGGCGCACCTCGCGCTGGCCAGCCTCCGCCGGATGGCGAAGGAGTGGCCGGAGGCGATGAAGGAGCTCGGCCTCGCCCTCGAGGCGTACGGCAAGTCGAGCCCCGGGGCCTCCGCCGCCTACGTGGAGATCGCCGAGACCGAGGAGGCGCGCGGCGGCGCGCCGGAGGCGGTGGAGAAGGCCTACGCCTCGGCGCTGAAGGTCGACCCCCAGAGCTGCCCGGCGCTGTTCTGGATCGGCCGGAGCCGCGGGGGGAAGAAGAGCGTCAACTTCAATCGCGGCTTCGCCACCGAGACGCTGGAGGCCTACCTGCGCCTGTGCCCCGCCGGGCCGCACGCGGCCGAGGCGAAGGAGCTCCTCGCGGGCCTGAAGTGACCGCAGTGGCGGTCGGCGCACTTCCCCCCCGGCGTCCGTCTCCTGACAGCCAGCGCGACAGCCAGCAACGCTACCTACTCACGAAACGCAATGTCTACGGCCCCAGGGGCGCGATCCAGTAAAGCATCACGTACACGGCGACGCCCGGTCATCGAGACGTAGATCCAGACGGGGAAGGTGAAGCGCGCCAGCCGTCGGTGCTCGGCGAAGCGCGCCCCGATGCGAGGCTGAAGGGCCGCAGGCCGAGGGGCAGGGTCAGCGCGGCCAGCACGGTGTGGCTTGCCAGGATGCGCGAGGTAGCCGTCCGGAGTGGTCCACCGCCCGGGAAGCGGTGCGTCCCGTCAGGGCGATGCGCGTGAAGTACCCTGCGAGGAAGAGCACAGAGCTGGCGCAGGCGGCGAGCATGAGTGCGCGGTGAACTCTGCCGGTCGCCCCCGGATGGCGAGCCACCCTGCGAAGAGGAGTGTGGCGCTGGTGGCGTTGAGGGTGGCATTCACGGTGGGGAGCTCAGCGAGCTATGGGCACTCCGGCGTCAGCGGAACGGCCCCCGCCGCGGGCGACCACGGATCGCGAGCGCCAGCGCGGACGCAGCGAAGACGGCCACCACGGTGAGGTCCCGCCGGGCGGTGCCGGGCAAGGCGCCGGGCGCGAGCTCGCCCGGAGCGCCTCCGCGCGGCGGACACGGCGTACGCGACGGGGTTCGCGCGCATCACCGCCGCGAAGGCGGGTGGTCGCGCTCATCGGGGAACATGGCGCCCGAGACGACCCACAGCGGAATGAGGAAGCGTCATCTGCATGGCGTGGTAGCCCTGCACGTTGTCCATCGCCCACGCCACCGCGAAGCCGAGCGCCGAGAGCCCGAGGGCGGTGAGGCCAGGGCGGCGACCAGGAGCGGCCAGCTCACCTGCGCGCAGCGGGAACCCCGCCACCGGGGCGAGCGCGAGGAAGAGGCGCGCCTGCGAGAGCGCCACCGAGACCGAGCCGAGCGCCTTGCCCAGCACCAGCGCGGTCGCTGCGAGCCCGGCCCGGCCAGCACCGCCTGCAGGAAGCCCTCGTGGCGATCCTCGATCACCGACACGGTCGAGAAGATGGCGGCGAAGAGCACCACCATGAGCACGACGCCCGGGATAGAAGAACTGGAGGTAGCCCGACGCCGCCCCCGGCATGCGGAAGGTGCCCGCGAGCCCCGAGCCGATGACCGAGCCAGAAGATCACCGGCTGGCCGATCGCGCCGGCGAGGCGGCGAGGGCTGGCGGAAGAAGCGCACCGAGGTCGCGCCACCAGAGCACGCGCACGGTGGCGAGGTCGTGAGCGAGGGCGCTCCTCGGCGCCGCGGGCGACCCGGAGCCCGGTGGCGGAGCGTCCGGCGGCCGCGGAAGGCGGTGAGCCCTGGACCGCGGGCGCGCCCGGCGAGGTGCCACTCGAGGGGCGGGCGCTCGGCGCGGCGGAGGTCAAGCGCGGGCCTCCGTCGCTTCCCGAGAAGCTCGGTCTCCAGCTCCCCCCCGGTGATGGCGAGGAACGCGTCGGCCAGGGTGGGGCGGCGAAGGCCGACGGAGGAGAACCGGCCCGGAGGGAAGGCCTCCACCAGGCGCGGGATGAGCTCGTGCCCCCGCTCCCTCTCCACGTGCACGCCGTGGGGGCCAGCGCGGGCGCTGACGCCGAAGCGCGCGCTCACCTCGGCGGCGAGCGCCGCGGGCTCCGTCCGCCTCGAGGGTCATGACGTCGCCCGCGCACCCGCGACGCGCAGCTCCTCGGGTGACCGCTCGCCACCACCCGGCCCCCGGAGAGCACCACCAGGCGGTCGCAGCGCCTCGGCCTCGTCTGGCCGGTGGGTGGTGAGCGAGCACCGAGAGCGCCCTCCTCGCCGCGCAGCCGGCGGACGGCCGCCCACGTCTGCCGGAAGGCCGCGGCGTCGAGGCCGCTGGTCGGCTCGTCCATGAGCAGGATTCGACGGACGGTGAATCGAGCGCCCGCGCCAGCTCGAGCCGCGCTCCGGAGCCCCCCGGAGAGCTTTCCGCCGGCTTCGCCGGCGCGCGACCGGCCAGCCCCGCGGCGGCGAGGAGGGCGCCGGCGCGGCGGCGCGCCTCGCCCGCTCGCGACGCCGAACAGCTCGCGCCGAGCACCAGGTTCTCGCATCGCCGATGAGCTTGGCGTCGAGGCTGGGCGCCTGGAACACCACGCCCATGCGCGCGCGAAGCTCGCGCGCGCCCGGGTGCGATCTCCTGCCCGTCGAGGAGGATCGCCCCCGACCGCGCCGGCAGCAGTCCGGCGAGGATGGAGAAGAGGGTGCTCTTGCCGGCGCCGTTCGGTCCGAGCAGCCCCAGGATCTCGCCCGGTCGCTACCGCGAAGGACGCGCCGCGCAGCACCTCGCGCTCGCCGTAGCGAAAGGTGAGGTCGCGCACCTCCAGGCGCGGCGATTCCCGCGCTCGGCTCCCCGCTCACGAAGCCCCCTCCGCACGCGAGCTCCGCCCTCTCCGGAGGGCGGCCCGAACGGCGCCCTTCGACCCCGGCGCTCACCGCGCCGACACGAAGAGTGCCGCGAAGAGCAGGGTGAGGTAGGCGAGCGTGAGCAGGAAGAAGTTCCGCGCCCAGCGGTTGGAGCCGCCCGCTGCCCCGAGACCGGTCAGCGCGTAGGCCGAGAGCCCGGCCCCGAGCACGATGGCGGTGACGGCGTAGACGGGGCCGGCGAGGTGAAGCGGCAGGAGGGTGAGCGACACGGGAATGAGGAGGAGGCTGGTGGCTGCGCTCCAGAGCCGGGCCGCGCGGTGCCCGTGCACCAGCGCGAAGACGCGGAGGCCCCCCCGCGCGTAGTCCTCCTCGAGGTAGATCGAGATGGCGAGGAAGTGGGGGAGCTGCCAGCAGAAGAGGATGGCGAAGAGCGCCAGGCCAGCCGGCGTCGAGCCGGCCGGTGGCGGCGGTCCAGCCCATGAGCGGGGGGATGGCGCCCGGGACCGCGCCCACGAAGAGCGCGAGCGCGCTCCGCTGCTTCATCGGCGTGTAGACGACCACGTAGGTGAAGAGCGCCAGCGCGGCCAGGGTAGCCGTGAGACCGTTGGTGTAGAGGGCCAGGGCCGGGAGCGTCACGGCGGGCAGCCCCAGCCCTAGCGCCGCCGCCACCCACGGCTCGAGCCGGCCGGAGGGCAGGGGCCGACCGCGCGTCCGCCGCATGCGCCCGTCGACGTCGCGCTCGAGGAGGTTGTTGAGGGCGTTGGCCGAGCCCACCACGAGCGTGGTGCCGGTGAGCAAGGCCACCGCGGTGAGGAGGCTCCGGGTCCCCGGCGCCAGCCAGAACCCCCCCGCGGCGGTGCAGACCACGAGCAGGGCGAGGCGCGGCTTGCCGAGCGCGACCACGTCGCGGGCGACGGCCAGTGGGGGCCGGAGGACGGCAGTCCGAGCTTGGGCGAGCGGGGGCTGGAGCACGGTGGTCTACCCTGCCGCCGGCCTGAAGCCGGGGAAGCGTTCGCGGCGCACGGCGTGGGGGCGCGCCGAGAGCGAGAGGAAGAGGCCGAGGAGGGTGGCGAGGAGCAGGGCGCTCGCGCCGAGGTGGAGCGAGACCACCGGCAGGGCGACGTTGGTGGCGACGGTGAGGAGACCGAGCCCTATCTGGGCGAGGACGAGGAGGGGGGCCGCCAGGGCGAGCGTGGCCTGGAAAGCCTGGCCCCCGCGCAGCGCCTTCCGGGCCGGTCCGGCGGTGGCGACCACCACCAGGATGGCGAGGGCTACTCCGGCCCAGCGGTGCGCCATGTGGATCTGGGCAGGCCCAGCGGCCGGCCAGACGAGGCCGTCGCAGAGCGGGAGGTTGGCGGTGCAGGCCATGGCCGAGCCGGTGTGGCGAACGAAGGCGCCGAGGATGATCTGCAGGTAGGTGGCGATGGCTGCGAGGCCCACCAGCACTCGCGGCCCCGTCTCGGGCCACGTGAGTCCGGCCGGCCGTAGGCGCCAGGCGAGATAGATGAGGATGGAGAAGAAGGCCATCGAGGTGGCGAGGTGCGCTGCAGAGACGAGCAGGGGCAGCTTGAAGATGACAGTGAGCCCGCCCAGGAGCGCCTGCACCAGCACCAGCCCGACCGCCGCGGCCGCCAGCGCGCGCAGGCTGCGCTCCCGGCGCCGACGGAAGACCTGCACCGCGAGGAGCGCGGTCAGCACCACCACCGCTCCGGCCGCGAGCCGGTGGCCGTGCTCGTACAGGATGCCGCCCCGCATGGGCGGGAATAACTGCCCGTAGCAGAGCGGCCAGTCGGGGCAGGCCAGCGAGGAGCCGGTGGCGTGGACCAGACCGCCGACGAGCAACAGGACAAAGGTGGCCGCAACGGCGCCCAGCGCCAGGCGGTATTCGCTCATGGTGACGAGCCTCCCCCGTCTTCTTTAGAGGGGGGGCAGGCGAGCGGCAACAGGTCGAGGCGCGCTGCGGCACGAACCACCCGAGAGGGACGCCGCCGGGCTGCCCGGCTGGCGTAAACGATCGCTCATGAGCTCCGGAACGATGTGTGCGGCGGTGGCGGTCGCCCTGCTCGCCGCGGCGCCTCCAGCGCGCGCCGGCGAGGTGCGCGGAGTGGCCCTCCTCGAGGGGGCGCGCCCCCTCCCCATTCCGCTGCCGGTCACCAAGGACGCGCGGGCGTGCGGCGAGGCGGTGGAGGACGAGTCGATCGAGGTGGCGGACGGAAAGCTCGCCAACGTGGTGGTGGTGCTGGAGGGGGCGTCGCCCGCGCCGCCGGCGAAGCTCACCCTCGATCAAAAGCGCTGCCGCTTCGTCCCCCACGTGATTGTCGCCTCGCGAGGCTCGACGCTGGAGATCGTGAACAGCGACGCGGTGCTGCACAACGTGCATGGGTGGGCGGGCCTGCGCACCCGGTTCAACGAGCCGATGCCCGGGGAGGGCCAGCGCGCGGAGGTGAAGCTCGACAAGAAGGGGCTCATCCAGGTGCGGTGCGACGTTCACGCCTGGATGGCGGCCTACGTGGTGGTGGTGGAGAGCCCGGCGGCCCTCACCGGCACCGGGGGATCATTCACCTTGCGTGACATTTCGCCCGGCACCTACAGGATCACCGCCTGGCACGAGCGGCTGGGCGACCGCTCGGCGGAGGTGACCGTCCCCGAGAAGGGCACGGCCCAGGTGATCTTCACCTTCGCCGGCCGGTGAGCTCGGCAGAAGGGCGGGCGGCGAGGGGCGGCACGCCCCCTGGTGATCAGCTGTCGTCCTTGTCGTCGGCGTCGGCCTCGCCTTCTTCCTCCGCCTCCTCGTCGAGCTCGGCCTCCTCGACGGGATTGGCGACCTCGTCCACCGGAGCCACCTTGCGGCGGCGCTCGGCGGCGGGGGCGGGCCTGGTCTTCGGCGCGGCGCGAGGGTCGGAGCCGCACTTCGGGCACGCCGGATTGGGCTTGCGCAGGTCGTAGAACTTGGTGGAGCACTTCCAGCACGTGTGCTTGATGCCGAGATCTTTGGCGGGCATGGCCTCCTCGAGCCGGTGGGAACCGAACCGGACCGGCGCTTTACCGCAGGAGCCGCCGCAGCGTCAAAGAAATAGCAGGGGGACCCCTCCCAGCGCCGCCTGCCCCTTGGCCCGCCGGCGCGGCTGGGCGAGGATGCGCCCCCCATGCCCCCGCGCCCGCCGAAGCCCGTCCGCGTCCCCGCCCCGAGAAAGGTGAGGCTGGAGCGGCGCCTCCTGCGCGCGGTGTCACGCGCCGTGGTCGAGTTCGACCTCCTCCAGGAGGGCGACCGGGTGATGGTCGCGGTCTCGGGTGGAAAGGACAGCTTCACGCTCCTGCACCTGCTCCAGCGCCTGCAGGAGCGGGCGCCCATCGCGTTCGAGCTCCTGGCGGTGAACCTCGACCAGGGCCAGCCGGGCTTCCCCGCGCACGTGCTGGAGGAGCACTTCCGCTCGGTGAACGTGCCGTACCGGATGCTCGCACGCGACACCTACAGCGTGGTGCGCCGGCTGGTGCCCGAGGGGAAGACCACCTGCCCCGTCTGCTCCCGGCTCCGCCGCGGCATCCTCTACAACGCGGCGGTGGAGCTTGGCTGCACCAAGATCGCCCTCGGTCACCACCGCGAGGATCTCGTGGAGACGCTGCTCCTCTCGGCCCTCTATTCCGGCGCCCTGAAGACCATGCCGCCGAAGCTCCGCTCCGACGACGGCCGCAACGTGGTCATCCGGCCGATGTGCTACGCCCCGGAGGCCGAGATCGCAGCCCTGGCCGAGGAGCTCGGCTTCCCGGTGGTGCCCTGCGACCTGTGCGGCTCCCAGCCGAACCTCCGGAGGCGGCGGGTGAAGGAGCTCCTCGCCGAGCTCGCGAGGGAGCACCCGGCGGTGAAGGGAAACCTCCTCAACGCGCTCGGAAAGGTGGTGCCCTCGCACCTGCTCGACCGAGACCTCCTCGCCCGGCTCGGGCCGGCCACCGGGCCGGACCCTTGGGTCGATGGCGAGGACGGCGACGCGTGCGGCGAGGGGGCCCCGGTGGCGAACATCGGCAAGCCCAGGGGCTGACGGAAGCTACTCGCCCTTCGCCTGCGCGAGCTCGATGCGCACGTCGAGGTCGTCGGCCAGCTTCTCGATGGCGCTCCGGAGCTCGGACACGTCCGCTCCCCCGGGCAGGCCGATGCGCGCGCGGGTGCGGAAGAGCGGAGCGCCCGACATGGCGGCCGGCGCGCGGTCGGTCTGGAGCTCCTCGATGTTGACGCCGCGCTCGGCGAGGAGGCGCGAGATGCCGCGCACCAGGCCCGGACGGTCGAGGCCCACCAGGTCGAGCACGAGCGGCCGGAAGGCGCCCGGCGCGGGGGAAGGCTCCGCGATCAGCACCCTGAGCCCGCTCGCCGACAGCTCCTCCAACGCGCTGCGCAGGGCGGCGGCCTCGGCGTCGGGCACCTCCACCCGCAGGAGGCCGGCGAACTGCCCGGCGAGGTGCGCCATGCGGCTCTCCACCCAGTTGCCGCCGTGCCGGGCGACGCGCTCGGCGAGGGACTCCACCAGGCCGGGCCGGTCGGGCCCGAGGAGCGTGAGGACGAGGTCGGCCATGGCGGTGCCTTTCGGAGGGCTGGAGCCGGGGACGCTACCGCGCCCGGGGCCGTGAGAGAAAGGCTCGGCGGACACAGGCCCCGGCGGGGCGCACCAGGCGTGCGTCGGCGGCGCAGGGCGCCTAGAAGGTGGCATGGCGAATCGCCGCTTCATCATCGTGGTGGCCGACAGCGCGGGGTGCGGCGCCCTCCCGGACGCGCGCGCTTACGGCGACGAGGGCTCCGACACCATCGGCAACACCAGCCGCGCGGTGGGCGGGCTCCACCTGCCGAACCTGGGCCTGATGGGGCTCGGCCGCCTCACCGCGGTGCAAGGCGTTCCTCCCGTGGGCTCGCCGCGCGCCTTCTTCGGCAAGATGCGCGAGCGGTCGGAAGGGAAGGACACCATCACCGGTCACTGGGAGATGATGGGCGTGGTCTTGAAGGAGGGGCTCCGCCTCTTCCCCGAGGGATTTCCTCCGGACATCCTCGACCCCTGGCTCGCCGCCACCGGCGCGCCGGGCCTCCTCGGCAACGAGGCGGCGAGCGGAACCGAGATCATCCAGCGGCTCGGCGAGGAGCACCAGCGGACCGGGAAGCCCATCGTCTACACCTCGGGCGATTCGGTCTTCCAGGTGGCCTGCCACACCGGCACCGTACCGCTCGACACCCTCTACGCCTGGTGCCGCGCGGCACGGAAGCTCCTCGACCCCTGGCGCGTGGCGCGGGTCATCGCGCGCCCGTTCGTGGGAGAGCCCGGCGCGTACACGCGCACCTACGACCGCAAGGACTTCGCCATCGCCACGCCCGGTCCCACCGCGCTCGAGGTGCTGCACGCGCGCGGGGTGCCGGTGGTTGGCGTCGGCAAGATCGGCGACGTCTTCGATCACAAGGGCCTCACCGAGGAGATCCACACCGCCGGCAACGCCGACGGGCTCGCCCGCACCGGGCGGCTGCTCGAGACGTTCGAGCGCGGGCTGCTCTTCGTGAACCTGGTCGACTTCGACTCGCTGTACGGGCACCGCAACGACGCGCCCGGCTATGGCCGCGCGCTGGAGGAGCTCGACCGGGCCATCCCGCGCCTCACCGGCCTCATGCGCCCGGGCGACGTGCTGGCGATCACCGCCGACCACGGCTGCGACCCCACCACCCCCTCCACCGACCACTCGCGCGAGTACGTGCCGCTCCTCGTGCACGCGCCGGGAAGAGCCGGGGGCGCGCTGGGCGTGCGCGACACCTTCGCCGATCTCGGTGCGACCGTGTCCGAGCTCTTCGGCGTCCCGGCCGCGGCCGGCCGGAGCTTCCTCTCCGCCCTGTCATGAGCGACGCGAAGCGGCTGGTGGTGGGGATCTCGGGGGCGAGCTGCGCCGGGCTGGCGGTGCGCCTGCTGGAGGAGCTGCGCGAGCAGCCGGGGTGGGAGACGGAGCTCGTCATCAGCGAGGGCGGGCGGAGGACCATCGCCTTCGAGACGGACCTCTCGCCGGAGGAGGTGGGCCGGCTCGCCACCCGCGTTCACGCTCCGGCCGACCTTGGCGCCGCCATCTCCAGCGGCACCTACCGCACCGACGGCATGGTGGTGGTGCCTTGCAGCATGAAGACCCTGGCCGGCGTGGTGAGCGGCTACTCCGACAACCTCCTCCTCAGGGCGGCCGACGTGACGCTCAAGGAGCGGCGGAGGCTGGTGCTCGTTCCCCGCGAGACGCCGCTCAATGCCGTCCACCTGCGCAACATGGCCGCCGCGGCCAGCCTGGGCGTGGTGCTGCTCCCGCCCATGCTCACCGCCTACATCCGGCCCCGCAGCGTGGCCGACCTCGAGCTGCACATCGTCGGCAAGATCATGCACGAGTTCGGGCTGGAGGCGCGCGGCTTCCGGCGCTGGAAGGGGCTCGCGGAGGAGGGCCGTTGATCCTCGAGCGGGAGCGAGGGCGCCTTCGCCTGCGCCTCGCCGCCGAGCGGCTGGGGGACGACCTCTGCGCCTCGCTCACCGGCGGTGAACGGCCGCACGTGGGCGCGGTGGCGGTGAGCCAGGCCCGGCCGAGCCATTCGGGCGGGGGGCGCCGGAGCGCCTCCACCTCGGTCATCACCCTGCTCGGGCACGAGGAGGACGAGCTGGCGCGAGCCGTCGCCGCCCGGCTCGCCTCGGCGCTGGGCGGTACCGTGTCGCTCACCTGCGGCATCCACCTCGACGGCATCCTCCCCGAGGAGCTCGAGGGCGTGCAGCAGCTCGCCGGCGAGCTGGTGACGGCCCTGCTCGCCGCGCTGGAGACGCCATGACCTCCACGCCCGGCCTGCCCGCGGCGCTCCTCGCGGCGCGCGTCGAGCCGCCGGTGCTCGAGGTGCTGGAGGTGCTCCAGCAGGCGGGGTACCAGGCCTGGATCGTGGGCGGCGCGGTGCGCGACCTCCTGCTCGAGCGCGCGCGCCCCGGCGGCGACTTCGACCTCGCCACCTCGGCTCGACCCGGCGAGGTGAAGGCGCTCTTCCGCCGGGTCATCCCCACCGGCGAGGCGCACGGCACCGTGACGGTGGCGATGCGCGGAGCGCTCATGGAGGTCACCACCTTCCGCGGGGAGGGCGCCTATCTCGACGGCCGCCGCCCCGCCTCCGTCACCTTCCTCGACGACGTCGAGGCCGACCTGGCGCGCCGCGACTTCACCGTGAACGCCATGGCCTGGGACCCTCTCGGAGGCCGCTTTCGCGACCCCTTCGGCGGCCAGGAGGACCTCCGTCGCCGGCTCCTGCGCGCCGTGGGGGACGCGGCGGCGCGCTTCGCGGAGGACGGGCTTCGCCCCTATCGCGCGGCGCGCTTCGCCGCCCAGCTCGGCTTCGAGCTCGAGCCCATCACCGCGGCCGCGATCCCGGGCGCCCTCGCCGTCGCGCGGCGCGTGGCGGCGGAGCGGGTGGCGGAGGAGCTTTCACGTCTGGTGATGGCGCCGCACGCCCGCCAGGGCCTCCGCCTGCTCGACGCCAGCGGCCTGCTCGGGCTGGCGCTCCCCGAGCTCGCGGCCCTCCCCGCCGGGCTGCGCGGGCACGCCTTCGCCGCCGCGGCGGCCTCTCCCCGGACCTCTCCTCGCGGTTGGCGGCGCTCCTGCACGTCCTCGCGGCGGCAGAGCCACGGCCGGAGGCGGGCGCCGCGGTGCTCCGGCGCCTCGCCGCGCTCCGGGTGGCCCGGCGCGTGGCGGAGGTCGCGGCCGCGCTCGTCGACCTGCAAGGCTGCCTGCTGGAGGCGGAGCGGCCCTCACCGCCGTTGGAGGGCGCCGCGGTGCGGCGGTGGCTCTCGGGCGTGGGCCGGCCGCTCCTGCCCGCCCTCCTCGCGCTGTGGCGAGCCTGTGCCGAGCAGATCGGCGGCGGTGCGCGCGCCGAGGAGCACGCCCTCGAGCTCGCCATGTTCGAGCGCCGGGTGGCAGAGGTGGAGCGGAGCGCGCCCCCGCTCACCGCTGCGGAGCTCGCCCTGCGCGGAGGGGAGGTGATGGCCGCCCTGGGCGTGTCGGGCGGGCCGGCGGTGGGCGAGGCCCTCCGGTTCCTGCTGGGGCGGGTGCTGGACGAACCGTCGTTGAATACCCGCGCCGCGCTGGCGTCCGAGCTCGTGAGGTGGCGAGCGAGCCGCGGACCGTCGGGCGGCCAGGTAGGATGATCGGGCGACGGGACGGGCGCGGGGCGCGAACCTATACTGGAGAGCGATGTCCTTGAGCGTCCTGTACATCGAGAGCGACGCGCCCACCCGCGAGAGGGTGCAGAGCCTGCTCGGCGCGGTCGGGTTCTCCGTCCAGCCGGCCTCGGGCGCGCTGGAGGGCCTGGAGCGCGCGCACGCGGCGGCGCCCGACCTGCTCCTCGCCGGCACGCGCCTCCCCGATCTTCGCAACGCCGAGCTCCTGGCGCGACTCCGGCGCGACCCGGGCCTTGGGCAGGTGCCGCTCGTCGCGGTGGGCAACTCGCCGAGCGAGCGCGAGGTGGCGCTGGCGGCGGGTTGGGATGGCTTCATCGCGCGCTCGGTCGACGACTCCGGCTTCGTCGCCCAGGTGCGCGCCTACCGCGGCGGCAAGCGCGAGCGGCTCAGCGGCGAGGAGCGGCGCGCGCGCCAGCTCCTCGCCGACCGCGAGCGGCGCGGCTCCGTCTTCATCCACGACCTCGCGCACGAGCTATCGACACCGCTCACCCCGCTCGCCGGCTACCTCAAGATCCTGGGCTCGGAGCGGCTCGGGGCTCTCTCTCCACAGCAGCGCAAGGTGATCGACGGGATGACCACGGCGGTGTCGCGCCTCACCCGCATCGTCGACAACCTGTCGGACTTCGCCAACCTCCAGGCCGGATCGGCGGCGATCTCGCTCGCGGCAGTAGAGCCGGAGGCCATGACCCAGGCGGTGGTGGAGGACCTCCGCCCTGCGGCCAAGGAGGCCTACGTGCACGTCGAGGTGCGCCTCGCCAGCGGTCCGCCCATCCTCGCGGATCCACGCAAGCTCCGGCAGGCGCTCGCCAACCTGGTGGGCAACGCGGTCAAGTTCTCGCCCCACGGGGGTGAGGTGCTGGTGGCGGTGACGCGCGAGGCGAGGCAGGTGCGCTTCGCCGTCTACGACCAGGGCCCAGGCGTTCCGCAGGCCGACCAGGAGCGCGTGTTCGAGCCCTTCAGCCATGGCGAGCGGCGCGAGGAGGCGCGGCTCCCCGGCTCCGGCCTGGGGCTGCCGGTGGCGCGGCGCATCGGTGAGGCCCACGGCGGGCACGTCACGGTGGAGAGCCCGCCGCTTCACCAGCCGGGCGGCGCCCACCCCTTCACCGGTTCACTTTTCGTGATGGAGATCCCGGCCCGCCCCGTCCCCGAGGCGGCGGACCGGAAGTCGCCCTGAGCCTTGCGCATCCTCGTCGCCATGTCGGGAGGGGTGGACTCCTCCCTGGCCGCCGCCCTGTTGCGAGAGGAGGGGCACGAGGTGGCGGGGGCGTTCATGCGCCTCCACCCAGGGCCCAGCCCCGGGACCTCCGCGCGGTGCGGCCCGGATCACCTCGAGGACGCGCGGTCGGCCGCGTTGGCGCTCGGCCTTCCCTTCCAGGTGCTCGAGCTCGAGGCCCCGTTCCGCGCGCAGGTGGTCGAGCCGTTCGTGGAGGCTTACCTCGCGGGAGCGACGCCCAACCCCTGCGTGATCTGCAACGAGGAGCTCAAGTTCGGCTGGCTGCTCCGCCACGCCCGGAGCCAGGGGGCACGCCTCGCCACCGGTCACTACGCGCGCGCGGAGCGGCGGGGCGGGCGCTTCGCGCTGCTCGCCTCGCCAGGTCCGAAGGACCAGAGCTACTTCCTCTACACCCTGGGTCAGGAGGTGCTCCGCGACGTGCTCTTCCCGCTGGGTGCCCTCGACAAGCCGGAGGTGCGCAGGCTCGCCGCCCTGCGCGGCCTGCAGGTGGCCAGGAAGGCCGATTCCCAGGAGGTGTGCTTCATCCCGGGCGGCGGCCCCCAGGGCTTCGTGGCGGAACGCGCCGGCGGCCGCCTCCGCGGGGGCGAGGTCGTATCCACCCAGGGTGAAGTGCTGGGTAGGCACGGTGGAGTGCATGCATTCACCGTCGGTCAGCGCCGCGGCCTGGGCCTGGGAGGCGGCCCCCCCCGCTACGTGGTGCGGATCGAGGCGCCGGCCGGGCGGGTGGTGGTCGGCACCGCCGAGGAGGCCTCGCGCCGGCGCTTCGCGGTGGAGGCGGTGCACTGGGTGGCCGGGCCGCCTCCCGCTGGCCCCCTGGAGGTGCGGGTGAAGGTGCGGCACGGGCACGCTGGCGAGGCGGGCGTGGTGGTGCCCGCGGGGACGTGCGCCGCGGTGCGGCTCGCTGGCCCGGTGCGCGGGGTGGCGCCGGGGCAGGCGGCCGTGTTCTACCTCGGGGACGAGGTGCTGGGCGGAGGGCGGATCTCGGATCGAGCCGAGGACGAGCCGGAGCCGGCGCGGGCGGGCGCCGCGGGAGAGAGCACATGACGACCATCCTTCGCGCTTCGCCTGAACGCCTCGCCGGCTCGCCGGGAAAGCTCCTCCACGGGGCCTCCGCGGCCCTGCTCCTCGTCGCGGCCTGCGGGCTCACGCACGAGCGGGTGGGGGAGCCGGGGCCGCAGTCGAGGCTCTCGACCGCCGAGGGGCTCTCCACCTACACCGTGGGGCGGCTCTCCTTCGAGGCGCCGACCGCCTGGAGAGCCTCGGGCGATCCGCGGCACGTCCTGCTGGTGAGCCCGGAGAGCGGGGCGCGCATCGACGCGCAGCGGGTGCCGGACGCCACCTTCGCCAGCCAGGCGGAGTGCCTCTCGGCGGCGCAGGCGGCGCTCGCGCGCGGCGCCGCGCGCTTCACCAACGTGAGGCGCCACGCCACCACCCTGGCCGGCGCCCGCGCCGTGGTGCAGGAGGCCGATCAGCAGGGCTGGCACGGCTGGGCCTGGGCGCTCTGCGACGGCGGCGAGCAGTACCGCCTCTTCTTCACCGGCCGTTCACCCCTGTCCGGCGGCGACGTGAAGGTGGTGCGGCGGCTCTCCGCCTCCGCCGCGCTGGCGCCCGTGCCCACGGCCTGACCCTGGGTACGCGCAGGTCCGGCGCTGTGGGCGGGGGTCGTAGCTTCACATTCCGTGACCAAGGCGATGCGCCTTGACGGGGAGAATGGGCGGAGCTAACTTCGAGCGCCTCGCCATCGTCTCTCTCCGCCGGGCTCTTCGAGGGGATGCTCATGACCAAGGCCGACCTCATCGAGAAGGTCCAGGGGTCCCGTCCCGAGCTCTCCAAGCGGCAGGTGTCCGACGTGGTCGACGCCGTCTTCGAGCAGCTCTCGCGCGCCATTCGCAGGGAGAAGCGGTTCGCCATGCCAGGCTTCGGCACCTTCGTGGTGAAGCGCAGGGCGGGGCGGGTGGGCCGCAATCCCCGCACCGGCCTGGCCATCGAGATCGCGCCCACCAAGACGGTCGGTTTCAAGCCGGCGCCGGAGCTGAAGAAGGCGCTGTAAGGCCGAAGCTCGCAAAGGGAGGGCACGGCATGGGTCTCGCGGCCTGGCTGAAGGGCTTCAGGGAGCTGCACGAGAGGGCCAAGCGAGGGGTGCTGGAGCCCGGCGAGGTCGCGACCTATCAGGCCGGGCGGGACGAGCTCGCGCGCGCGCTCCTCGCGGCGCAGCACGTCGCGCTGCAGCCAGGCCAGCGCCCCAGGCGGGCGCTGCGGGTGGCGCGGGCGCTCCAGGCCGACCTCACCTTCCACGACGGCAACCTCCGGGCGCTCACCCTCGACCTCTCGGCAGGAGGCTTCGCGGCCCTCATCGAGCGGCCGCCGCGCGTGGACGACGAGCTGGAGGTCGCCCTGCGGATCCCCGGCGGCGAGCCCCTGCGCTGCCGGGCGAGGATCCAGGAGGTCCGGCCGCAGCAGGGCGTCTCGCGCGTCGGCTTCGAGCTCGCCGGCCTCTCCGAGGCCGACGCCGAGCGGCTGGAGATCTTCGTGTTCGACGCCGTGCTGGCGCGGTTGCAAGGTTGACGCAGCGTCGAATGGTCAGAACCAGGCCAGCCTGCGGCAGGGCTTGCCTCCCGGCGAAGCACCGGGGGCCGGGTGGCGGTCGTCTCGCGAACTCACCGCAGGGCCCGGTCAGAGCGCCGGACGCGCGCGCTCGCCGGGGCCGAGGGCCGCGTGGCGCTGCTCGGACGAGGACTCGTCGGCGTTGATGTAGCCGCGCTCCCCCGACTCGGCGAGGTCCATGCCCGACCACTCGTCCTGCTCGTCGGCGCGGAGCGGCATGGCCGCGGCGAGGGCCTTGAGGATGAGGAAGGAGAGGCCCCCGGACCACGCGAAGGTGGCCACCACCCCGACGGCCTGGATGCCGAGGAGCCGGAGGCTCCCGTCGGCGCCGTCGGGGTTCACGGCCGTGGAGGCGAGGACGCCGGTGAGGAGCGCGCCGAGGGTGGCCGCCACGCCGTGGATGGCGAACACGTCCAGCGAGTCGTCGAGGCCGAGTCGGGGGCGGAAGCGCACCGCCATGAGCGACGCGGCGCCCGCCATGGCGCCGAGCCCGAGCGAGGCGAAGGGGGTGATGAAGCCGCTCGCCGGCGTGACCGCGACCAGGCCGGCCACCGCACCGGAGGCGAGCCCCACGCCCGACATCTTGCCGTGGAAGAGGAAGAGCTCGGCGAGGCCCCAGGTGAGCGCGGCGGCGGCAGGGGCGAAGAAGGTGTTGGCGAAGGCGTACGCAGCGAGACCGTTCGCGCCGAGCGCACTGCCGCCGTTGAAGCCGAGCCAGCCGAACCAGAGCAGGCCGGCGCCCAGGATGGCGAAGGGCACGTTGTGCGGCAGGACCGTGGGCTGGCGGAGGCCGCGGCGGCGGCCGAGCACCAGGGCGAACACCAGCGCGGCGGCCGCGGCGTTGATGTGGACCACCGTGCCCCCGGCGAAGTCGAGCGCTCCGAGCCGCCGCAGCCAGCCGCCGGGAGCCCAGACCCAGTGCGCGATCGGCGCATAGACCACCACGCACCAGATGGCCACGAAGGCGACGAACGCCTTCACCCGCACCCGCTCGACGATGGCGCCCGAGATGAGGGCCGGCGTGATGACCGCGAACATCGCCTGGAACAGCATGAAGGCGAGGTGGGGTACCGAGGGGGCGAGTGAGGTCGCGGGCGCGCCGCCCACCCCGCGAAGGCCCACGAAGGAGAGCCCGCCGATGACCGCGTCGAGCGCGCCCGGACCCGGAGAAAAGGCGAGGCTGTAGGCGAGGAGGCCCCAGAGCACCCCCACGAGCGCCATGCACACCAGGGAGAGGATCATGGTGTGGACGACGTTCTTCGAGCGGACGAGCCCTCCGTAGAAGAAGGCGAGCCCTGGCGTCATGAGCAAGACGAGCCCGGCGCTGAGGAGGACGAACGCGGTGTCGCCCGAGCTCACCGCGGTGCCCTCGGCGGCCAGGACGGGCAAGGCGGTGGACATGGCGAACGCGGCCAGGAGAAGCTTGAGCTTGTTCAAGGTGCCTCCGTTGATGGGGGTCGGGGGTCGCGTGACTACTTGCAGAGCGCATGCCGCGCTCTTCCTGACCAGAAACGAGGCAATCCTGGACGCGAGACGCGAAGGTGCCGCAGGAGCGGGCACGGTGGTGCCCAGACGCCAAGCTTCCCCACGCCGAGCGCCGCGAAGCGGAGCTCGGCCAGCCCTCTGGTTTCATGCGCGACGAATGCGGGTTCGGCCCCAGGAACCCAGCGCGCGCCGCGCCTACCGCTTCTTCTTCTTCCCCGCAGTCCCCCCGCCCTTCCTCAGGACCTTGGCGGGCTTCTTCTCCACCGACTTCCCGTGCACCTTGAACCCGTGGAGCGCGGCCCTGGGGGGCGCGACGACCCGGGGTGGAGGCGGAGGTGGCGCGACATAGGGGTCGTCGTCGCTCGCCGAGAGAAGGCTTGCCGGAGCTCCCTCGGGTGGCCGGTAGGCGCCGCGCTCCAGCTCCACCTGGCCCACCGCGCGCTCGAGCCAGGCGTGAAGGTCGGGTGGCAGCCCCGCGGCGGCGACCGAGGCCGCCGAGGCCGAGCGGTCGCCGTGCCGGGCCTGCAGGGCCGCGAGGAGGAGTGCCGCGCGCGCCCTCTCGACCTGGGGTGAGCCGCGCTCGTCCCGGAGCAGCCGCTCCAGGCCGGCCGCGGCCACCTCGGGCGGGAGCTCTCGCGAGAGGGCCAGCTTGCCGAGGCCGAGCGTGGCGCGGACGTGGGGCGCGGTCATCCCGGCGCGCACCTCGTTGCCCGCGAGCCCCGCCGCGAGCGCTGCGGACGATGCGGAGAGGGCCGCCTCGTATGCCGCGCGAGCCTCCCCGTACTTGCGGTCCCGCCGGAGGAGATCGCCCCTCAGCGCGAGCGCAGCCGGGAGGTCCGGGTCGGCCGAGAGCGCGCGCTCCAGCGATTCGAGCGCGAGGGCGAGGTGCCCGGCGTAAAGCGCCGTGCGGGCGTGCAGCACCAGGCCCAGCGGCGCACCACCGGCGCGGCCAGCGTGGTCGATGGCGTCGCCGGCCTTCCCGCTCGCGAGGTCCAGCGCGGCCTGGGCAAGCTGCGCCGAGGGCGGTATCCGCTCCGCGCGCAGCTGCGCGAGAAGCTCGCTGCCCGCGCTGTTCGCCGCTTCAGCGTCGCGGTAGTCGAGGGCGAGCGCGGCGAGCGCCAGGGCGCGGAGCGAGCCCGCCTGGAGGGGGTCGAGCGAGGTCGCGCGCAGGGCGAGCAGCGCCGCCGCCTCGTGGTAGCCGAGCCAGGTGTCGGAGCGCACCAGCGCCCGGGCGCGCTCCAGCGACACGGCCACCACCCGCCGCTCCTGGTGATGCCGGTAAGCAAAGAAGGCTCCTCCAGCGAGGAGCAAGAGGAGGCCGACCACCGCGAGCCCCAGCCAGAGCGGTACGATCCTGAACACACCCCGACCGCACGAGGCCGGGGGGGTCGCCGCCGCCTCGCAACTCTCACCCGCCATGTCGGAGGGCTCAGGCGATCCGGCCTCGGGCTCGTCCACGTGACGAGACCGTCGAGACAGCTCAGCCGCCCTTCACCTCGCGCTCGTCCTCGCGGGCCACGCCGGAGAGCACATCGTTGACGGAGGGGAAGCGCATGATCTCGCCGCGAGAGATGCGCCACGCCTGCTGCACGATCCAGGAGAGCGACCGATCCTGCCGGTTGGCCTCGGTCTGGATCTCGTTCAGCATGTCTTCCGGGAAGTAGAGCGACTGCTTACGCTTGTCGGTTCCAGCCATCGGTCGTCCATCTCCAGTGTGAGGAATCTTCGCCACTTGTACGCGAGGCCCGGTCGGATGGTCAAGCGAAGCGCCCCGGCTCGCGGCGAGGCGCTCGCTTCACGTTACGAGAAGGAAGGCCGGGGTCCCCGGCCACGCCCCGGCGTCCGCCGCGGACCCGCACCTCGCGGGCGCACCGCGGCCTGGAGGCCGTGAGGTGTACCGCCGACCCGGACCGCGCCTGCTCCCGTTCGAGCGCGCCGTGCTCGCCACGGTTCGCCGGCGGAGCCTCTTCACGCCGGACGACATCGTGCTCGCCGCCACCTCCGGCGGCGCCGACTCCACGGCGCTCCTCTCGGCGCTCTCTGTCCTGCGCGCGCAAGGGGAACTGGCCGGTCTCCACGCCCTCCACGTGGACCACGGACTTCGCGAGGGAGGCGCCGCCGATGGGGAGGCTTGCCTCGCAGTGGCGGACCAGCTCGGCGTGCCCTGTGCATCGGTGCGGGTCTCGGTCCGCCGCGGAGGCGACCGCCAGGCCGCCGCCAGAAGCGCGCGCTACTCGGCCCTGGTCATGGAGGCGGCCCGCACCGGTGCCGGTCGGATCGCCACCGGACACCACCGGGGAGACCAGGCCGAGACCGTGGTGCACCGCCTGCTGCGGGGGAGCGGCGCCCGCGGGCTCGCGGGCATCCCCCCGCGAAACGGCGCGCTCGTCCGCCCGCTCATCGACCGCTCGCGGCGCGAGGTGGTGGCCTATCTCGGCGAGCTCGGGCTCCCCTGGAGAGAGGACCCCACCAACGCAGGCCGGGCCTACACGAGAAACCGCCTGAGGCTCGACCTCCTGCCGCTGCTCGAGGCCGAGGTGCCGGGGCTCGAGGCGCGCCTCTGCCGCACCGCCGACCTGCTGCGACAGGACGACGAGGCGCTGGAGGAGCTCGCCTCGCAGCTCGTGCCGGAGGGCGCCGGCCGGGTGGCGCTCACCGCCCTTCGCCGGACCCCGCCCGCGGTGCGTGGTCGAGCGGTGCGGAGGGTCTGGAGAAACGTGGCCGGCCACCGCGACCTGGGCGCGCGCCACGTCGAGGCGCTCCTGTCGCTCTGCGCCGAGCCGGGGCACGGGCCGGTGGCGTTGCCGGGGCGGCTCTCCGCCCGGGTGGAGGGCGGCTGGCTCGTGTTGAGCGACGGCCCGTCGAGCCCCAAGCGGTAGCCTGGCCGCGCCGCGACCCGCCTGCAAGCGGGCGCGCCCTCTGTTATAGGAGCGTCCCAGGTGAGGTGGGGCCTTGCGGTCCGAAGGAAGAATGACTCCAACGCGCCTGGCGGTCGGGGCGTGACGAAGGGGTGAGCGAGCTTGCGCCAGTCCTACAAGACCGTGCTGCTGTGGGTCGTCCTGATCCTGATGTTCGTGGCCTTCTATCAGTTCTTCGCCCAGCACGACCGGCGGCAGAAGGAGCTCGCCTTCTCCGACTTCGTTTCCCGCGTGGAGAAGGAGGAGGTGAAGGAGGTCCAGGTCAAGGACAACGTGAACTACGTGGGCGTCCTGAAGGACGGGACCGACTTCCACACGGTGGGGCCCATCGACCCCATGGCCACCATCTTCGGCAAGCTCCAGGCCGCGGGGGTGAAGGTCAACTACGAGAAGCCCGAGGGCTCGAGCTTCTGGGTCACCGTACTCGTGCAGTACCTGCCGCTCGTCTTCCTCTTCCTCCTGTTCTTCTTCTTCATGCGCCAGCTCCAGTCGGGCGGCGGGAAGGCGATGAGCTTCGGGAAGTCGAAGGCGAAGCTCATGACCGAGCACCACAACAAGGTCACCTTCGCCGACGTGGCCGGCATCGACGAGTCGAGGGACGAGCTCGAGGAGATCATCTCGTTCCTCAAGGACCCGAAGAAGTTCACCCGGCTGGGAGGCCGCATTCCGAAGGGTGTCCTCTTGATGGGGCCGCCGGGAACCGGAAAGACGCTCCTCGCGCGCGCCGTGGCCGGCGAGGCCGGCGTGCCCTTCTTCTCCATCTCCGGCTCCGACTTCGTGGAGATGTTCGTGGGTGTGGGTGCGAGCCGGGTGCGCGACCTCTTCGAGCAGGGGAAGAAGAACGCGCCGTGCATCGTCTTCATCGACGAGATTGACGCCGTGGGGCGCCACCGCGGCGCTGGGCTCGGAGGAGGGCACGACGAGCGCGAGCAGACCCTGAACCAGCTCCTGGTGGAGATGGACGGCTTCGAGTCGAACGACGGCGTCATCCTCATCGCCGCCACCAACCGGCCCGACGTGCTCGACCCCGCGCTGCTCCGGCCCGGCCGCTTCGACCGGCGCATCACCGTGCCGCGGCCCGATGTGAACGGCCGGCTCGGCATCTTCAAGGTGCACACCAAGAAGACGCCGCTCGACCCCCAGGTCGACCTGAGCCAGATCGCGCGCGGCACCCCTGGCTTCTCCGGCGCCGACATCGAGAACCTGGTGAACGAGGCGGCGCTCTACGCCGCGCGCCGCAACAAGGATCGCCTGGAGACCTCCGACTTCGAGTATGCCAAGGACAAGGTGCTGATGGGCACCGAGCGGCGCTCGATGATCATCAGCGAGAGGGAGAAGCGCACGACCGCCATCCACGAGGCCGGCCACGCGCTGGTGGCGAAGATCCTCCCGGGGACCGACCCGGTACACAAGGTCACCATCATCCCGCGCGGCCGCGCGCTGGGGCTCACCCAGCAGCTCCCCACCGAGGACCGGCTCAACATCAACCAGGAGTTCGCGCTGAACCAGATCGCCATCCTGATGGGCGGCCGGGTGGCCGAGGAGATCACCTTCGGCCAGAAGACGACCGGCGCCGGCAACGACATCGAGGTGGCCACCAACCTCGCCCACAGCATGGTGTGCGAGTGGGGCATGAGCGAGCTCATGGGGCCGCTCGCCCTCGGGCGCAAGGAGGGCGAGGTCTTCCTCGGCCGGGAGATGCAGTCGATGCAGGGCTACTCCGAGCAGACGGCCCGCGACATCGACGCCGAGGTGCGGCGCATCGTCACCGAGCAGTACGAGCGCGCGAAGAAGGTCCTCCTCGAGGGGCAGGCCACCCTCGACCGCATCGCGGCGGCCCTCCTCGAGCACGAGACCATCGACGCCGCCGACATCGACGTCCTCATGGCCGGCGGCACCATCAACCGGCCTCCGCCCACGCGCTCCAACCAGCCGCCGGCGCCGCCGGCGACCGAGAAGGTGCGAAAGCCCGGCCTCCTCGACACCATCCCAGTGCCCAAGGTGGAGCCGGGGAAGGCTTGAGCGCGCGCTTCGCTGCGGCGGCCGAGGCGCCGACGAGTCGGCGCGAACCGGGCGGCGCCGAGGGCTCCGTGAACCTGAGCGTGGGGGGCCGGCTCCTCGCGGGGCCCGGCCCCTTCCTCATGGGGGTGGTGAACGTCACCCCCGACTCGTTCTCCGACGGGGGTCGGCACCTCGCGCCGGAGCGCGCAGCCGACCGCGCCGAGAAGCTCGTCGCGGAGGGAGCCGACCTCGTCGACCTGGGCGGCGAGTCGACCCGTCCTGGCGCCGCGGCGGTCCCTCCCGAGGTCGAGGCGGAGCGGGTGGTCCCCGCCGTCGCCCTGCTCCGGGAGCGCGGCTTTCGCGCGCCGATCTCCATCGACACGCGGCGAGCCTCGGTGGCGCGTGCAGCCCTGGCGGCGGGCGCCGACCTGGTGAACGACATCTCGGGCCTCTCCGACCCCGTCATGGCCGAGCTGGTCGCGGACGTGGGCGTCCCGGTGGTGCTGATGCACATGCGGGGCACGCCCGCCGACATGGCGGAGCGCGCCGTCTACCGCGACGTGGTGGGAGAGGTGGAGCGCGAGCTCGCGGAGGCGCTGGAGAGGGCCGTGCGGGCGGGCGTGCGCGAGGAGCGCGTGGTGCTCGACCCCGGCCTCGGCTTCGCCAAGAGGGCCGAGCACAGCCTCGCGCTGCTCGCCGCGCTCCCGCGACTTCGCCGTCTCGGCCGGCCGCTCCTGGTAGGTCCCTCGCGGAAGAGCTTCCTCGGGGCCGTCACCGGGGCGGAGGTGGGCGACCGGTTGCCGGGGACGCTGGCGGCGGTGACCGCCTGCGTCCTCTCCGGGGTGGAGGTGCTGCGCGTACACGACGTGGCCGAGGCGCTGCAGGCGGCCCGGGTGGCCGTCGCCATCCGGGAAGCGCGGAGCACGACGAGCGGTTGAAACACCGTCCCACCGCGCCTTTTGCGGGGGGGGCGCCGCGTGCCGGAAAGGACGATGCGCGCCCGCCCTCACGCGCTGGGCCCGGCAACCGGTACAATCGTTCTCGATGATGTCCCGCGCCCTCCCCGACCTCCTGCGCTACCTCCTCGGCCCCGGAGCCACCTGGCGCGACCTCGGCGGGGCGCTCCTCGACGTCGGGGTGGTGGGCTGGATTTGCTACCGGATCCTCCTCCTCATCCGCGGAACGCGCGCGGTCCAGGTGCTCATCGGGCTCTTCCTGCTCGGGCTCGTCTACCTCGGCGCGCAGTGGGCGAACCTCGTCACGCTCACCTGGCTCCTCGGCCACTTCCTCACCTACTCGTTCATCTTCGGGGTCATCGTCATCTTCCAGTCCGACATCCGGCGCGGCCTGGCGAGGCTGGGACGTGGCACGCTGCTCACGCCCCTCTTCACCGACGAGCGCCGCGCCCAGGCCGAGGCGGTGGAGGTGGTGGCGCGCGCCGCGGTCGACCTGGCCCGGCGGCGGCGCGGCGCGCTGATGGTCATGGAGCGGGTGGCCGACCTCGCCGAGGTGGCCGAGACGGGCGTGAGGCTCGACGCCGAGCTGTCGCACGAGCTGCTCCTCTCCATCTTCCACCCCGGGGCCGCCCTCCACGACGGGGCGGTGGTGCTGCAGCGCGGCCGGGTGGAGGCCGCGAGCTGTCTCCTCCCGCTCACCGCCTCCTCGCAGAGCAGGGAGCTCGGCACGCGCCACCGGGCTGCGGTGGGTCTCGCCGAGGAGGTCGACGCGGTCGTGGTGGTGGTGTCGGAGGAGCGCGGCGAGATCAGCCTGGCGGTCGACGGCGAGCTCCACCGGGCGCTCGACGAGAGCGAGCTCCGCCACCGCCTCGCCTCGCTCCTCGTGCCGCCAGGGCGCCACCGCGGCCGGGGCCACCGCGACGGCGCCGCCTGGGAGAAGGGCGCCACGCCGGCGGTCGGGGCCGGCCCGGGGAACGACCATGCTCCGCTCTGAGCTCGGCCTGCGGCTGCTCTCGATCGCCATGGCCGTGGCGCTCACGGTGGTGGTGCGCGGTGAGCGGCGCGTCGAGCAGACCTTCACCGTGCCCCTCTCGGCCATCCTGCCCGCGGGGCTCGAGCCGGCCACGCCCCTGCCGTCGTCGCTTCGGGTGGAGGTGGCCGGTCCGTGGGCCCGCCTGCGCTCGCTCGGCGGGCGCGACCTCGGGCCGGTGACCCTCGACCTCTCCCGCACCGGTCCGGGGGTGGCGAGCTGGGTGGTGCGCCCCGAGTCGGTTCGCCTGCCCCCCGGGGTCAGGGTCGAGTGGCTCTACCCCTCGCAGGGCAGCGTGCAGCTCCGCGCCGACCGTCCATGAACCAAGAGCCGCGCCTTCCGGGCGCCGGAGAACCCATGAGCCAGCCCGCCAAGTCCGCCCTCCAGAGTGTCCCCGCCCGCCGCACCGGCTCCGCGCCGGTGGAGCGGCGGCTCTTCGGCACCGACGGCGTGCGCGGCGTGGCCAACGTGCACCCCATGACCGCCGAGGTGGCGCTGCAGCTCGGCCGGGCGCTGGCCCACCACGTGCGCAACGGGTCGCACCGCCACCGCATCGTCATCGGGAAGGACACGCGGCTCTCCGGATACCTGCTGGAGCAGGCCATCGCCTCCGGGATTCTGCTCGATGGGCGTCGACGTGGAGCTGTGCGGGCCGCTGCCCACCCCGGGCATCGCCTTCATCACCCAGTCGATGCGCGCCGACGCCGGGGTGGTGATCAGCGCCAGCCACAACCCCTACCAGGACAACGGCATCAAGTTCTTCTCGCGCGACGGGTTCAAGCTCCCCGACGAGGCGGAGGCGAAGATCGAGCGCTTCGTCTTCGGCGAGGGCGAGGACGGCGAGGACCGCAGCGCCGACTTCAGGGCCATGCGCCCCACCGCCAGCCGCATCGGCAAGGCGAAGCGCATCGCCGATGCCGCCGGGCGCTACGTGGTCTTCCTGAAGGCGCTCTTCCCGCGCGAGCTCACCCTCGACGGCGTCACCGTGGCGGTCGACTGCGCCAACGGCGCCGCCTATCGCGTGGCGCCGGCCGTCTTCGAGGAGCTGGGCGCGAAGGTGGTCTGCCTGGCAGCTCGGCCCGACGGGAAGAACATCAACGACAACTGCGGCGCCGTCCACCCGGAGGCGATGGCCCGCGCGGTGAAGAAGAGCGAGGCGCAGATCGGGATCGCCCTCGACGGCGACGCCGACCGCGTCATCGTCGCGGACGAGCACGGGCGCATCGTCGACGGCGACGCCATCATGGCCATCGTCGGCCGAGACATCGATCCGGCAGGAGCTGCTCGCCAAGAAGACGGTGGTCTCCACGGTGATGAGCAACGTGGGGCTGGAGGCGGCCCTGCGCGAGGCGGGGGGCCGGCTCTTCCGCACGCAGGTGGGCGACCGCTACGTGGTCGAGGAGATGCGCCGGTCCGGCTACAACTTCGGCGGCGAGCAGTCGGGCCACCTCATCTTCCTCGACAACGTCACCACTGGTGACGGGGTGTGCGCGGCGCTCCAGCTCCTGGCGGTGATGCTGCGCGAGGGGAAGCCGCTGTCCGAGCTGGCCCGCTGCTTCACCCCCGCGCCGCAGCTCCTGCGCAACCTGGCGGTGCGCGAGAAGCGTCCCCTCTCCGAGCTGGCCGGCGTGCAGCGCGCCATCGCCGCCGCCGAGGCGGCGCTGGGCGAGGAGGGGAGGGTGCTGGTGCGCTTCTCCGGCACCGAGAACAAGGTGCGGGTGCTGGTGGAGGGCCCGGACGCGAGCGTCCTCGACGCCCGGGCGGGCTCGATCATCGACGAGCTGCGCAAGGCGCTGGGGGACTGATTGGGGTGCCGAGGGTCCGCGGGCCGCCTGGTGGCTGGTGGAACGCGGCGACCGCGCGAGAGCCGAACTGCGTCGGAGGCCGGCCTGCGCTATCCTCTCAGCCCTCATGCGTCCTCAGCTCGGCGTCAACGTCGACCACGTCGCAACCATTCGCCAGTCGCGCCGCGCGCGGCACCCCGACCCCGTCCACGCTGCGCTGCTCGCCGAGCTGGCGGGGGCCGACCAGATCACCGTGCACCTGCGGGAAGACCGCCGCCACATCCAGGACCGCGACCTCCGCGTGCTGCGCGAGACGGTCCGCACCCGGCTCAACCTCGAGATGGCGGCCACCGCCGAGCTGGTCGCCATCGCCATCGGGGCGCGTCCGGAGGGGTGCACGCTCGTCCCCGAGCGGCGCCAGGAGCTCACCACGGAGGGGGGGCTCGACGTGCTCGCCGCCGAGGGCGAGCTGCGCGAGGTGGTGAAGGCCCTCCGGGGCGCGGGGCTGGGGGTCTCGCTCTTCATCGACCCCGAGCCGTCCCAGGTGGTGGCCTCGGCCCGCCTCGGCGCCGATGCCATCGAGATCCACACCGGCACGTACTGCGACGCCAGCGCGGCCGGGGCGCGGCGGCGCGAGCTGGAGCGGGTGGCGGAGGCGGCCAGGGTGGCGGCCGGGGAGGGGCTCCGCGTGGCGGCGGGCCACGGCCTCGACTACCAGAACGCCGGCGCCGTGGCCGAGATCCCCGAGATCGAGGAGCTCAACATCGGCCACGCCATCGTCGGGCACGCCATCCTGGTGGGCATGGAGCGGGCGGTGCGGGAGATGAAGACCCTGCTCGAGCGGGCGCGCGCCGGCGCATGATCGTGGGCCTCGGCATGGACGTGGTGGAGGTGGCGCGCATCGACCGCCAGCTCGCGTCCCCGACGGCCGAGCGGTTCCTGGAGCGGATATTCACCGCCGGGTGAGCGCGCCTTCTGCGACGGAAAGCGCGACCGCGCCACCCGCTACGCCGCCCGCTTCGCCGCCAAGGAGGCCGCCTCCAAGGCGCTGGGCGTGCCGCCCGGGATCGGCTTCCACGACGTGGAGGTGGTGCGCGCCGAAGGGAAGGGCCCCCCGCAGCTCCTGCTGTCCGGGGTCGCCGCCCGGGCCGCGCGCGCGCTGGGCGTGGGGAAGGTGATGCTGACCTTGACTCACGACGGGGGCCTCGCCGCCGCCACCGTGCTGCTGGAAAGGGAGAGGAGCGAGAGATGAGGCTGGTCACCGCCGAGGAGATGCGCGCCATCGACCGCGCCGCCATCGAGCGCTTCCACGTTCCGGGTGCCGAGCTCATGGAGCGGGCCGGCGCGGCGCTGGCGCGCGCGCTCCACGCCTGGCTGGGAGCCGGCGGCCGGGTGCTCGTCCTCTGCGGAGGGGGAAACAACGGCGGCGACGGCTACGTCGCGGCGCGCCGGCTCCACGCCGAGGGCGTGCCGGTGAAGGTCGCCGCCCTGGCTCCGCTCGACCGGCTCGCCGGCGACGCGCGCGGCGCCAGGCTGGCGGCGCAGCGGGAAGGCGTCGACATCGAGGACGAGCCAGAGCTCTCCCGACTCTCGGCAGGACCGGGCGACGTGGTGGTCGACGCCCTGTTCGGCACCGGGCTCGGCCGGGCGCCGGAGGGCCGGTACGCGCACGCCATCGAGCGCATCGCCGCCCTGCGAGCCGGGGGCGCGCGCGTCGTCGCGGTGGACGTGCCGTCCGGCCTCTCGGCCGACTCGGGTCGCCCGCTCGGTCCCTGCGTCAAGGCCGACGCGACGGTCACCTTCGCCTTCCAGAAGCGGGGCCTGATCCTGCACCCGGGCCCTTCCTTCGCCGGGTCGGTGGCGCTCCTCGACATCGGCATCCCGGCCGAGGCGGCGGCGTCCGTCGCGGTGCGCTGCGAGCTCGTCACCGACGATTCGGCGCGGGCGCTGGTCCCGGCGCGCTCCCCCGAGGCCCACAAGGGCGACGCCGGCCGGCTGCTGGTGGTCGCGGGCGCTCCAGGAAAGTGCGGGGCGGCTCACCTGGCGATCACCGGCGCCCTGCGCGGGGGCGCGGGGCTCGTGACGCTCGCCGCGCGGCCCGAGGTGCTCGCGGCGGCGCTGGTCGGGCGTCCCGAGGCGATGAGCGTGGCGCTGCCGGGTGGGGGCCCGCTCGGTCCTGCCGACGTGGGCGCCCTCGTCGCGGCGTCGCAGGGCATGGACGCGCTGGTGATCGGCCCCGGCCTGCACCGTGGACCGGGAACCGGCGCCGCGCTCCGCGAGCTCCTCGCCCGGGCCGGGATCCCAGCGGTGATCGACGCCGACGGGCTGAACGCCCTCGCCGAGATGCCGGGAGGCGTGGGTGGGTTGCCGGTGCCGGTCGTGCTCACCCCTCACCCCGGCGAGATGGCGCGGCTCACCGGCCGCAAGATCGCCGAGATCCAGGAGGACCGCATCGGAATGGCGGCCGCCTTCGCGCGCGCGTGGGGCTCCGTGGTGGTGCTGAAGGGCGCCAGGACGGTGGTGGCCTCGCCCGACGCACCTCCCGCGGTGATCACCACCGGCAACCCCGGTCTCGCCACCGGCGGCACCGGCGACGTGCTGGCGGGGCTCACCGGGGCGCTCCTCGCGAGCCACCTCACCCCGTTCGCGGCCGCCCGGGTGGCAGCCCATGCTCACGGCGCGGCGGGGGATCTCGCCGAGCTCCGCTGGGGAGAGCGCGGCCTGCTCGCCTCCGACCTCGCCGCCGAGCTGGGCCAAGTCTGGTCGAGGTGGGAGCGGTGACCGGCGGCGCCTCGACCGAGGTGGTCCAGGCCACGCGCTCGGCGAGGGCCACCTTCGAGCTGGGCGTGAGGCTCGGCTGCGCCCTCCAGCCGGGCGACGTCATCGCCCTGGTGGGCGAGCTCGGCGCTGGCAAGACGCAGCTCGTGCGCGGGATTCTGCGAGGGCGCAGAGGTGCCCGAGGGCCAGGTGGCGAGCCCCACCTTCGCCATCATCGCGAGCTACACGGGGCGCCTCCCGGTGCACCATGCCGACCTGTACCGGCTTTCCGGAGAGGAAGAGCTCGAGGCTACCGGCTTCGGCGAGCTGCCCGGGGGCGAAGGGGCGGTCGTGGTGGAGTGGGCGGACCGCGTTCCGGGGGCGCTCCCGGCCGAGCGGCTGGAGATCACCCTCGCCCATGACGACCGAGCTCCGGGCACGCGCCACCTGAGGGCGGTGGGGTGGGGTGCGCGCCACGCGCACCTGGCGAACCTGCTGGAGGATCGCCCACACCGGCGGTGACGGACGCACCTCCGCGCCCGAGCTGGCGCAGGCGCACGCCGCCGGCCTGCGCGCCGGCCAGCTCGCGCGTGCCGAGAGCCCGCAAAGGTGCCAAACTCCGCGACTCGCGCTACGCTGTCCCCGTCGCATGTGCCGCCTCTTCGCCCACCACGCAGCCAGCCCCCGGTCTCCGCACGAGGAGCTCTGTGCCTCGGGTGACGCACTGCGTGTTCAATCGAAGCGCCACCCGCACGGCTGGGGCATCGGCTGGTACGACGCCGCGGGCCTGCACGTCCGCCGCAGCGTGCTCGCGGCCCATGCCGACTCTGGCTTCGAGCCGGCGGTGCGAGCGGCCACCTCTCCGGTGGTGGTGGCGCACGTCCGCGACGCCAGCGTGGGAGCGGTGGCGCCGGAGAACACCCACCCCTTCTCGCACGGGCGATGGCTCCTCGCGCACAACGGCACGGTGGCGCGCTTCGCCCGCCACCCCGAGCTGCGCGCGCGCCTCGAGGCGGAGCTGCTCCCCGCGCTGCGCCCCCTGCTCGCGGGTGCGACGGACAGTGAGCGTTGCCTGTTTCTCTTCCTCACCCGGCTGCAGGCCCACGCCAGCGCGGGAGGGCAGGCCGAGATGGAGGCGGTGCGGCGTGCGCTCCACGGGACGGTAGCGACGGTGGTCGGGCTCGCCGACCTGCCCGCCGAGAAGCCCTCCTCTCTCAACCTGGTCGTCACCAACGGAGAGCTCCTGGCGGCCTGCCGGCACGGCCGCAGCCTTCATCTCGCCCTCGTCGGCGGGGTGTTCGAGCTGGCCAGCGAGCCCATCGGCGGCGCGCCCTGGCGAGAGGTGCCCGAGGATGGCTTCGTGGGCATCGACCTCTCGCGGGACGTGTGGACTGGCCCACTCGACGGCAGAGCGCGGCACGCAGCGTGATGCCTCCGCCGCGCCCGACGCCGGTGTTGTAAACTCGCCGCGCCATGCACCGCTGCCTCCGCCTGCTCCTCCTCGCCGCCCTCTGCGCCTGCGCTCGCCCGCCCCAGCCTTCCCCGGAGTACGCGCAGGCGCGGGAGCTGTGGACGCGCCTCGTGCTGGCGCGAGGGGTCGATGCAGCCGACGACCCCCAGGCGGCCGAGGTGCTGGCGCTGCTCGAGCGGGTCCCCGCCGAGAGCGCCGACGCCAGGGATGCTTCCGAGCTCCTGGCGAGGGTGAAGAAGGAGCGTCAAACGGCCGCGGACGAGCGCGCCCACCGGGCGAAGCTGGTGGCGAAGGCGGCCGAGCCGACGCCAGTCGCCCCTGCGGGCCTTCCGAACGCCGCTCAGGGTGCCGGCGCCCGCCCTGCGCCAGCGGCTCCTGCCGCAGCGCCGGCCGCGGCGGCGTCCGAGCCCGCGGCGGCCGGAGCCGCCGGTGAATCGGCGCCGACCGCGGGGAAGGCGCCGCCCCGGGCGCGACCCCCGCTCGCGCCCGGGCTCACGCTGGAGGCGTTCAAGGCCGGCTACGGCGACTGCTTCGAGGAGCGGGGCCCGGTGGAGATCGACGCTCCGGGCGGCAAGGGCCCTGCGCGGGCCGGGACCATGTGGGGCATGAAGGATCTCATCGCCTGCCGCGAGAAGCTGCCGCAGCATGCGAACCAGCTCGCGCTCTTCGCCGATGGAGCCCTGGTGGGTCTGGGCGCGAAGGACAAGCTGCGGACGGAGCGGCGGCAGGTGGAGCTCGGCACGCTCCCCGACGGCCAGCTGGGCATCAAGGAGGGCGGCAAGGTGGTGCCGCTTCCGCCGGGCGCGGCACTGGAGAGCCCAGCCCCCGGGAAGCCGGCGGCGGCGGCCCCGTGAACCGGGGGGGCCTGCCAGGCCGGGTCTTCCTCCTCGCCCTGCGCGCGCTACCCAAGAGCACTCTCTCGCGGGCGGTGGGGAGGCTCACCCGCGCCCGTCCTCCCCGGCCGCTCCTCCAGGCCGCCATGCGCGCCTTTGCCGCGCGCTACGCCCTCGACCTCGAGGAGTGCGGGGGGCTCGCGGCCTACCGCAGCTTCGGCGACTTCTTTGCCCGCCCGCTGCTCCCCGGCCGTCGCCCGATCGCCCCGGGAGACGAGGTGATCGTCTCGCCCGTCGACGCGGTGGTCTCGCAGCGCGGCGTTGCGGAGGAGGGGCGCCTCCTCCAGACGAAGGGCCTCGCGTACGACCTCGCCAACCTCTTCGCCGATGCGGCGCTGGCGGCGCGCTTCCGCGGGGGAGCCTACGCCACCCTCTATCTCGCCCCGCGCGACTACCACCGCATCCACGCTCCGCTGGCAGGTCGCATCACCGGCTGGCGCTACGTGCCGGGGAAGCTCTGGCCGGTGAACCCGGTCTCGGTGCGGGGGGTGCCGGGGCTCTTCACGGTGAACGAGCGGCTCGTCACCCTGCTCGAGACGCCGCTCGGCGGCTGCGCGCTGGTGGCGGTGGGCGCCACCATCGTGGGGCGCATCCGCGCCTTCTACGACCCGGACGTTCCCCTCTCGAACCTCCGCGGCGCCCGGCCGCGCGCGCGCGACTACGCACAACCGATCCCGGTGGAGAAGGGCGCCGAGCTGGCCACCTTCGAGATGGGCTCCACCGTGGTGCTGTTGCTGGAGCCGGGGCGCGCCGACTTCGACGCCGCGCTGGTGCCGGGTGCCCGGGTCAGGGTGGGGGAGGCGATCGGGCGGGGCGCGGGCCCCCGAACCGCCTGCCAGCTCTGACCCGAAGCTCCGGCTCCGGAGGCGCCGCAGCCAAGAAACCCTGCTAGACCATCGACGTCGGGAGGCGGCCCAGCTCGCCGCCGCGAGCGCTCCTCCTCCGGAGACCACCCGAGACGAGAACGGCCCGGTTCCACCCGGCTTGGCGCCCTCCCCGAGGTGGTATAGACGCCCCCCATGAAGATCGCGGGCGTGAAGGGGATGAACGACCTCCTGCCGGGCGTCATCGCCCGCTGGCAGGAGATGGAGCGGGTCGCGCGCGAGGTCTTCGCCCTCTACGGCTACCGCGAGGTGCGCACCCCGGTGGTCGAGCCGGCGGCGCTCTTCGCCCGCGGTGTGGGCGAGACCACCGACATCGTGAAAAAGGAGATGTACGTCTTCGAGGACAAGGGCGAGGAGCTCCTGGCCCTGCGCCCGGAGGGCACGGCCGGGGCGGTGCGCGCCTTCGTGGAGCACGGCTGCCACGTGGAGGGCGTGCAGAAGTGGTTCTACCTCGGGCCCATGTTCCGCCGGGAGCGACCGCAGAAGGGGCGTTACCGCCAGTTCCACCAGATCGGCGTGGAGTGCCTGGGCATCGCCGAGCCCGGCATCGACGTCGAGCAGATCGCCATGGTGGTGGACTTCCTCGGGCGGCTGGGCGTCTCCGCCGAGCTCGGGGTGAACTCGGTGGGCGACGCCGCTTGCCGCCCGCGCTACCTGGCCGAGCTGAGGGCGTGGCTCACCGAGCGCAAGGGCGAGCTCTGCGGCGATTGCAACGAGCGCATCGAGCGGAACACCCTGAGGGTGCTCGACTGCAAGGTGGAGAGCTGCCAGCCGGTGCTGGCCGGTGCGCCGCGCCTGCTCGACCGCCTGTGCGATGGCTGCCGGGGCCACTTCGACGCCGTCCGCGCCGGGCTCGACGCGCTCGGCGTCGCCTACGCGGTGAACCCGCGCCTGGTGCGCGGTCTCGACTACTACGTCCGCACGGCCTACGAGCTCTCGAGCAACGCCCTCGGCTCGCAGTCGGCGGTGGCGGGCGGCGGGCGCTACGACGGCCTCGTGGAGACGCTCGGCGGCCAGCCCACCCCGGGGATCGGCTTCGCGCTGGGTCAGGAGCGGCTCGCCATGATGCTCGACACGCTGGGCCGCAAGCCGCCCGAGGCGCGGCCGCTCGTCTTCCTGGTCACGGCCGACGTCGAGGGCGCGCGCGAGGCGCCGGTGCTGGCGGCGCGCCTGCGCAGGGCCAACTTGGCGTGCGAGCTCGACCCGCGCGGCGGCAAGCTGGCGCGCCAGTTCAAGCAGGCGGAGCGGGTGGGGGCGCGCTACGGGCTCGTCCTCGGCGGCAACGAGGTGGCGAGCGGGCAGGCCAAGCTGAAGGACCTCGACAGCCGGCAGGAGGAGCCGGTGGCGCTGGCTGGGCTCGTCGAGCGGCTGCGCTCGAGGTGAGCGACGCCCACCACACCGTCCTTCTGGTGGGCGGCCCCACCGGCTCGGGCAAGAGCGCGCTGGCGCTGGCGCTCGCCGAGCGGCTGGGCGGCGAGATCGTGAACGCCGACTCGCAGCAGGTGTACCGCGGCCTCGATCGAGGCACCGCGAAGCCGTCGCACGAGGAACAGGACACCGTCCCCCACCACCTCTGCGACCTCGCCGGGCCGGGGGAGGGGATGGATGCCGCCCGCTGGCTCTCGCTGGCCGACGCCGCCGTGACCGAGATCGCCCGCCGCGGCGCGCTGCCCATCCTCTGCGGCGGGAGCGGCCTCTACCTCCGCACCTTCCTGCGCGGCGTGGCCGAGGCGCCGGGGCGCGATCCGGCCCTGAGGGCGGCGCTGGAGGAGGAGGCGGCGCGGTTCGGCCGGCCCGCGCTCCACCGGCGGCTCGCCGCGATCGATGCAGCGGCGGCGGCGCGCATCGGCGAGAACGACCTCGTCCGCATCGTGCGCGCCCTGGAGATGGCCGCCGGAGGGCGCACCCAGAGCGAGCTCTTCGCGGCCCATGCCGCCCGGGCCGCCGCCCCCCGCCACCGCGCGCGACTCCTCGTCCTCGACCCGCCGCGCGACGAGCTCCACCGGCGGATCGACGCGCGGCTCCCCTCGCTCTTCGAGGGTCTCCTCGCCGAGGCGGCCCTGCTCGACCCGGGGCTCCTCGGACGGGTGGCAGCGCTCTCGGGGCCGGACGCGCCTGGATCAGGGGACTCGCGGGGCTCGCGCGGCCGGCTGCCCCTCGGCTACGCCGAAGCCGCCGAGGTGCTCGCGGGCAAGCTGGCACGGGACGAGGCGGAGCGCCGGGTGCGGGTGGCCCACCACCGGTACGCGCGCCGGCAGGTCATCTGGATGAGGCGAGAGCCCCTCGCCGAATGGCTCCGCCCGCCCGTCGACGTGGCGGCGCTCGCCGCCGACCTGGCTGCCTGGCGCGCCGCCGCGCCTCCGCGGTAAAGAGGGGCCATGTTCCCTGTCCCCGCCCACGTCGCCGCGCTCACCCCCTACGTCCCCGGCAAACCCATCGAGGAGGTTGAGCGGGAGTACGGCGTGTCCAACGTGGCGAAGCTCGCCTCCAACGAGAACGCGCTGGGGCCCTCGCCGCGCGCGATCGCCGCGGCGCGAGAGGCGTGCGCGGGGGTGCACCTCTACCCCGACGGCAGCGCCTTCGCGCTGCGCAGCGCGCTCGCCGCGAAGCTCGGCGTCTCGCTCGAGGAGGTCGCCGTCGGCAACGGGTCGAACGAGCTGCTCGAGCTCGCCGTCCGCACCTTCGTGGCCGAGGGCGAGGAGGTGCTCACCAGCGCCCAGACCTTCGTGGTCTATCGCCTCGCGAGCCAGGCCCACGGCCGGACCTGCGTGGAGGTGCCCATGCGCGACCACCGGTACGACCTGCCGGCGCTCGCCTCCCGCCTCTCCGCGCGCACCAGGGTGGTCTTCCTCGCGAACCCGGACAACCCCAACGGCACCTCGTTCGGCGAGCGGGAGCTGGTCGACTTCCTCGGCGCCGTGCCCGCGAAGACGCTGGTGGTGCTGGACGAGGCGTACTGCGAGTTCGTGAGCGACCCCGCCTATCCCGACAGCCTGGCGCTCAGGCGCCGCTTCCCACAGCTCGCCGTCGCCCGCACCTTCTCCAAGCTCTATGGCCTGGCCGGGCTCCGCATCGGCTACCTGGTGGCGAGCCCGGAGGTGGTCGGCTTCCTCGACCGCGTCCGCGCGCCGTTCAACACCAGCCTCGTCGCCCAGGCGGCCGCGCTCGCCGCGCTCGGAGACGACGAGCACGTGGCGCGCAGCCTCGCCCTGGTCCGCGAGGAGCGGCCCTTCCTCGCCGAGGGGCTCCGCGCGCTGGGGGCCGAGGTGTGGCCCTCGCAGGCGAACTTCGTCCTGGCCGACTTCCCGGGCCGGCCGGGGGGCGCGCTCTTCGAGGCGCTCCTGCGGGAGGGCGTGGTGGTGCGGCCGATGGGCGGTTACGGCATGCCGACCGCCCAGCGCATCACCTGCGGGCGCCGCGCCGAGAACGTGAAGCTGCTCTCCGCGCTGGCGAAGGTGCTCCGGGCGTGAGCGAGCCCCTCGCCGGAACCGGGCCACGCCCCTTCATCGTCGCCCTGGACGGGCCGGCCGGTGCGGGAAAGAGCACCGCCGCCCGGCGCCTCGCCGCCCGCCTGGGCTTCGCGCTCGTCGACACCGGCGCCATGTACCGGGTGGTGGCGCTGGCGGCCTCGCGCGCGGGCGTGGCGTTCGACGACGATGCGGGCCTCGCCGGGCTCCTGCCCGGCCTGACGGTGCGCTTCGAGCCGCCCGCCCGGGAGGGCGGCGCGCAGCGCGTCTTCCTGGGGCCGGACGACGTCACCGAGGCCATCCGCACCCCCGCCATGTCGCTGGGCGCGAGCGCCGTCTCGGCGCGGTCGGTGGTGAGGAGCGCGCTCCTCGGGCTGCAGCGCGCGCTCGCCACCGAGCCCGGGCTCAGCGGGGCGGTGCTGGAGGGGCGCGACATCGGCACGGTGATCTTTCCGGACGCCGACGCCAAGTTCTTCGTGACCGCCTCGCCCGAGGTGCGCGCCGGGCGGCGCCACGCCGAGCTCGCCGCCCGCGGGACGCCGGTGGAGCTCGCGACCGTGCTCGCCGAGCAGGGGGCGCGCGACCGCGCCGACGCCGGCCGGGCGGTGGCGCCCCTGCGCGCGGCCGAAGACGCGGCGGTGCTCGACACGAGCGCGCTCACCCTCGACGAGGTGGTGGAGCGGTTGGCCCTGGCGGTGGAGCTGCGCCTGGCCGGGCGGACCGGCCCAGGCCAGGATCGATCCTCGATGGAGGAGCGGCCGGGAGCGCTGGGAGCTCGCACGGGGTGGACGCCGCTGTGAACACCAAGTCGTGCGGCAGCTGCCGCTGGTGGCGGCCCATCCTGGAGGACGCCCGCGGGCCCATCGGCCCCTGCCGCCAGGGAGTCCGCACCGGTGACTTCCCCGGGTCCGCGCCACCCTGCGAGCGCCACCTCGACCGGAACGAGGCCTTGCCCGTCCAGCTGCCGCGCGGCGAGCGCGGTCGCGCTGCGCCGAGCGCCCAGGCGCCGGTGCGCCATGGCGCGACCTCCGGCCTTTCCCGCCCGGCGACACTTGCCGGTGCCCCGCTGCCGCAGGAGATCCTGGACATGACCCGAGAAGAGTTCGCGCAGGCCATCCGCGAGGCCCTCAGCGAGGAGTCGGCGGTGGTGCCGCTCGCGCCCAAGTGGGAGGGGGGAACCATCCTCCTGAAGCCGCGCGACCCGTCGCTCCAGGCGAAGGAGATCCCCCTCGACCAGCTCTTCCACAAGATGGTGATGATCCGCGACCGGCTCCGCGTGCTGGAGCAGCGGGTGAACGCGCACGAGAAGCTGAGCGACGCGGAGAAGGTCGAGCTCCAGTCCTACGTGACGCGCTGCTACGGCAGCCTCACCACCTTCAACGTGCTGTTTCGCGACGAGCGGGACAGGTTCGTGGGCGACAAGACGGTTTGACTGCTTACAACCACGGTGCCCTGGAGGACGCTCGCCCATGCAAGTGAAGATCGCCCGCACCGCCGGCTTCTGCTGGGGCGTGCGCCGCACCGTCGATTGGGTGATGGAGCTGGCGGCGCCGGGCGACCGCTCGGTGGTCACCCTGGGCCCCGTCATCCACAACCCGCAGGCCGTGGAGCGCATGCGCCAGATGGGCGTGGGGACGGTCCACGAGACGGGCGAGGTGGCGCCGGACACCACCGTGGTGGTGCGCACGCACGGAGCGGTGAAGAGCGAGCTCGAGGCGGCGCGCGCCCGCGGCCTCGAGCTGGTGGACGGCACGTGCCCCTACGTGAAGTACCCGCAGGCCATGGCCCAGCGCCTCTCGCGCCAGGGCTACCACGTGGTGGTGGTGGGCGACGCGCAGCACGCCGAGGTGAAGGGCGTCGTCTCCTACGCCGAGGGTCCCTGCACGGTGGTGAAGCCCGGCGCCCCCGCGCCGGAGATCGCCGCCAAGAAGGTGGCGGTCATCGCGCAGACCACCTGCATCGGCGCCGCCTTCGGGGAGCTGGTGGGCCAGCTCGCCCTGCGGCACAAGGAGGTGCGGGCGGTGAACACCATCTGCTACGACACGGACGAGCGCCAGGACGACGCCCGGCAGCTCGCACGGGAGGTCGACGCGGTGGTGGTGGTGGGGGGGAGGAACAGCGCCAACACCCGACACCTCGCCGAGATCTGCCGCGAGATCCAGCCGCGCACCTGGCACGTGGAGACCTTCGAGGAGCTGCGGCCGGAGTGGTTCGCGAGGTGCCGGACGATCGGCATCAGCGCAGGCGCCTCCACGCCGGACTGGGTGGTGGAGGAGGTGGCGGACCGCCTGCGCGCACTCCCGTCCCAGGCCGAAGACCAGGCGGCCGACCCGGCCCCACCTGTGCCTGCCCCTTCTTGACGCGCTGGATCCCCGCGTGTAGGTTGCCCGCTTTACGCTGTCCGTACGTCGCCGGGGCGCCTCCCGGCTGACGCTTGGCGCCTCGCTCCCCGGGCGACCTCGCGCGACCAACCACCAGGGGTCAGCACAGCAGACCGTGCCGGCATCTCGTGAGCGCCTCCACGCGGTCAGGTGACCGCGCCCGCGCGCGCCGGCTCAGCCAGCCAGAGTTCGAGCCCACCCCACATGGAGAATCAGACTTCCGTCACGCCCGGCGGCGACGCCGACGTCGAAGATTTCGCCACGATGTTCGCCCAGAGCGAGGCCGCTGCCGGCCCCGTCGAGGAGGGCAAGGTCGTCAGCGGCACCGTGATCCAGCTCACCAAGGACTTCGCCGTCATCGACATCGGCTACAAGTCCGAGGGTCAGGTCGCCATCAACGAGTTCGCCCCCGCGCCCGGCCAGGAACCGGCCGTCAAGGTGGGCGACAAGGTCGAGGTGCTCGTCGAGTCCCGGGAGAACGACACCGGGATGGTCGTCCTCTCCAAGGAGAAGGCCGACAAGATGCGCATCTGGGACGAGATCTCCGCCGCGTGCGAGCGCGACGAGCTCGTCGAGGGCATCATCGTCGGGCGCGTGAAGGGCGGCCTCTCGGTCGACATCGGCGTCAAGGCCTTCCTCCCGGGGTCGCAGGTCGACATCCGCCCGGTGCGGAACCTCGACAAGCTCATCGGCGAGAAGTTCAAGTTCAAGGTCATCAAGTTCAACAAGAAGCGGGGCAACATCGTGCTCTCGCGCCGCGTGCTCCTGGAGAAGGAGCGCGAGGAGCTGAAGAGCGAGACCCTGAAGAACCTCAAGGAAGGCGCCATCCTCAAGGGCGTGGTGAAGAACCTCACCGACTACGGCGCCTTCATCGACCTGGGCGGCATCGACGGGCTGCTCCACGTCACCGACATGAGCTGGGGCCGCATCGGCCACCCCTCCGAGATGTTCGAGGTGGGCCAGGAGGTCCGGGTCGTCGTCCTCAAGTTCGATCCCGCCAGCGAGCGCGTCAGCCTGGGCATGAAGCAGATCCAGGAGGACCCGTGGCACCGGGCCGACGAGAAGTACCCGGTGGGCACGCGCGTGGGCGGCAAGGTGGTGAGCCTCACCGACTACGGCGCCTTCATCGAGCTGGAGCAGGGCGTCGAGGGCCTGGTGCACGTCTCCGAGATGAGCTGGACCAAGCGGGTGAAGCACCCCTCCAAGCTCGTCAACGTCGGCGACGAGGTCGAGGCGGTGGTGCTCGACATCGACCCCAAGGCCAAGCGGATCAGCCTCGGCATGAAGCAGATCGAGGCGAACCCCTGGACGCTGCTCGAGGACAAATACCCCATCGGCTCGGTCATCCGCGGCGAGGTCAGGAACGTCACCGACTTCGGCGTCTTCGTGGGCGTCGAGGAGGGTATCGACGGCCTGGTGCACGTCTCCGACATCTCCTGGAACGAGCGCATCAAGCACCCGGGCGAGAAGTTCAAGAAGGGCGACGTGGTCGAGGCGGTGGTGCTCAACATCGACGTGGAGAACGAGCGCTTCAGCCTGGGCATCAAGCAGGCCCTGCCCGACCCGTGGACCACGCTCTCCGAGCGCCACCCGGTGGGCGCGCGCGTGCGGGGCAAGGTCACCAAGGTCACCGACTTCGGCGCGTTCGTGGAGATCGAGCCGGGCATCGAGGGGCTGGTGCACGTCTCCGAGCTGCGCGACGAGCGCACCGAGAACCCGCGCGACGTGGTGAAGGAGGGCGAGGAGCTCGACGTCAAGGTCATCGACATGGACGAGCAGGAGCGGAAGATTGCGCTCTCCGTGAAGGCGCTCAACCACGGCGACGAGGACTACCACGAGTACCTGACCAAGCAGGGCGACGGCCGCGCCCGCCTCGGCGACCTCATGGAGAAGTTCAACCGGCGCCAGCGCTGAGGGCCAACCGCGGGTGAAGGTCACGGGCGACCCGCGCGAGCGGGCCGCCCGTTTCCATGTGCGGGAGTCCGGGGTGCGGGCCGCGCCCCGCTCCGTTGCCACCCACCGCGGCGCGTGCTTACCTGTCGGCGCCATGAGCGAAGAGCAGAGGCCGCCCGCAGAACCCCCGGAAGGGAGCGCTCCGCTCCCCACCGCGCCGCCGCCGCGGCCCCTCACCACCGGCAGCGGACCCTACGCCCAGCCGGGCCGCGCGGCGCAGCCGCCCCCGCCTCCTCCCCCGGCTGGCTGGGGACAGCAGGCGCCTCCGGCCATCCCCCCCACCGCCCCTCCGCGCCGCGACCGGCTGGCGATCGCGATCGTCATCGCCGTCTTCGGTGGCCTCTTCCTCGTCTTCCTGGCCTTCCTGCTCCTCGCCTACGGCGCGGTGCGGGGTGACGGCGCGCGCCTCGGCGGCGGACCGCGGATCGGCGTGGTGAAGCTCCAGGGAGTGATCGGCGGAGGCCGAGGCGGCGTCGACGCCGACGAGCAGCTCCAGGTCATCAAGCGCTTCATGGACGACTCCGACATGAAGGCGGTGGTCGTCCGCATCGACTCGCCCGGCGGGGCGGTGGCGCCCAGCCAGGAGATCTTCGACGAGCTCCGCAAGCTCGCCGAGAAGAAGACGGTGGTCTGCTCCATGGGCAACATCGCGGCCTCGGGCGGCTTCTACATCGCCATGGCCTGCCCCCACATCATGGCCGAGCCGGGCACGCTCACCGGCTCCATCGGCGTCATCACCCAGTTCCCCAACGTGAAGGGGTTGGCCGACCGCTTCCAGGTGAAGGTGGAGACGCTGAAGAGCGGCCAGCTGAAGGACGCCGGCAACCCGTTCCGCGACATGACCGCCGCCGACCGCGCCTACTGGCAGGCGCTCATCGACCAGGTTTACGGCCAGTTCCTCTCGGCGGTGGTGGAGGCGCGCAGCCTGCCGGAGGAGGAGGTGCGCAAGGTGGCCGATGGCCGCGTCCTCACCGGCGAGCAGGCGCAGGAGCTGGGGCTCATCGACGAGCTCGGCAACTTCAACGATGCGGTCGACGCCGTGAGGGAGAAGGCGGGGCTCTCGGGTGAGCCGCGCCTCGTCTATCCCCCCGCCGATCGGACGCGCCTCTTCGAAAGTCTGCTGGGCAGCGCGGCGCGCGCCGCCGCCGGGGCGGTGCGCGGTGAGCTTCACGAGGAGGTCGAGGCGGCCTCCACCCCCGGGCTCTACTTCCTCGCGCGCTGAAGGAGGGCGGGCATGGACAGGCGACGTTCACCCCCGGCGCGAGCGAGGAAGCTGCGCCCCGGCGTACAGCCTGGGCGCCGGCCGAAGCTCCCGGAGGCGCCGGCGGCACTGCGCCGCCTGTGGGCACCGTGGCGCCTGGAGGTGGTGGAGAAGCCGAGGCCGCCCGGGTGCATCTTTTGCCAGTTTCCCTCCGCGACGGGCGAGGCGAGCGACCGGGCGAATCTCATCGTCCACCGGAGCGCGCACGCCTTCTCCATCTTGAACCGCTACCCGTACAACTCCGGGCACGTCATGGTGGTCCCGCGCGCCCACGTCGATCGGCTCGACGCGCTCCCGGCGGAGGCCGCCGGCGAGTTGCAGTCGGAGCTCGCGCGCGCGGTTGAGGCGGTGCGCCGCGCCTACCGCCCCGAGGGGATGAACCTCGGCATGAACCTCGGCAAGGTGGCCGGGGCGGGAATCGCCGACCACCTCCACTGGCACGTGGTCCCGCGCTGGGGCGGGGACACCAACTTCATGCCGGTGCTCTCCGGGACGCGGGTGATGATCGAGCACCTCGACGCCACCTGGGAGCGGCTCCGCTCAGCGTTCGCCTCGTGACCCGCGCGACTCCAGGCGCGCCGGCCCGGGCGGGGACCGCACCTCGGGGTGGTGAGGCGGGGAGGGCCCGAACGGAGGCGAGCCTTCCCCTCTCGCGCATCGGGGCGCGGAGGCCAGTGAGACCCACGGTATGAATCCGCTGCCGTGGCTGCTCCTCGCGCTCCTGGCGCTGGCCTTGGCGCTCGGCCTGGTCGGCGAGCGCCTGTGGCGGCGAAGAAAGGAGGCGCGCGCCTTCCTGCGCGGGGTGCGCTACGTCCTCTCCGACGACCCGGACGCAGCCATCGCCGCGCTCTCCGACGCCGCCCGCCTCGGAAGTCCCGAGGCTGTCGAGACCTACCTCGCGCTCGGGGCGCTCTTTCGCCGCACCGGCGATCTCGCCCGCGCCATCCGGCTGCACCGGAACATGCTCCTGCGGCCCGGCCTGGACCCGGCGCGGCGCCGCGAGGTGGAGCGCGAGCTCGCCCACGACTACCGGCGCGGCGGGCTGCGGGAGGAGGCGCTCGCGGCCTACCAGGCCCTGGCCGGAGCGGGCGACCCCGATGCGCTGGAGGGGCTCCGCGACGTGCTCGCCGACTCCGGCCGGCTGGCCGAGGCTGCGGAGGTGCAGAGGCGGATCGGGGGCAAGGGTGGCGACGAGCTGCTGGCGCACCTCCTCGCGGCCGAGGCCAGAGCGGGGCTGGCGAGGTGCGGGCGGCTGGGCTCCGCCCCTCCCGCGGCGGCAGGGCCCGCGGAGGCGGCCCTGGAGGGCGCGATGCGATTGGCGGAAGCGGCCGTGGCGGCTGCGCCAGGATCGCCCGACGCCCTGCTGGCCCTGGCCGAGGCGAGGGGCGCCGCCGGCGAGCTCGAGGGTGCCCTGGCGGCGGTGCTCTCGGCCCTCGACCGCGAGCCCTCCTCGGCCTTGCTGGCCGGACCAGCGCTCATGGCGGCCGGAGACGTCGGGCGGGCCCTCGCTGCGGTGGACGCGCGCCTCGGGGAGAGGCGGGACGACGCCGAGCTCCGGTGGCTCCAGGGCCTGCTGCTGCAGGCGGCGGGCCGCGAGGCGGAGGCCCTCGCAGCGCTCCGGCGCGCGCTCGAGCTCGACGGCTCGGGCGCCGTCACCGTGGCGGTCCGCGAGCTCCTGCGCGAGGCCGCGAGCCCCGCACCGGAGGCGCTCGCCGCGCGGCACGACCTGCTCATCGAGGCGCTGCTCCGGCGCGTCCGGCCCTTCCTGTGCGGACGGTGCGGCGCCGAGGCGCCGCTGCGCGTCTGGCTCTGCCGCCGGTGCGGCGCCTTCGACAGCTTCGTGCCCCCGGCCGCGGCCGGCGAGGGCGCCTCCCGCGAGGAGGCCCCGTCGGCTTCACCGTGAGGCGATGCGCGCTCCACCATCCTCGCGGCGCTTGCACGGACCACACCCGGAGGGTAGAGGACCGCCCCTATGATGAGGGAGCTCGTCGTCCGCCTCTTCGAGGAGGCGCTCTCGCGAGGTGCGGCCGCTGGCAAGTGGCCGTCCCTCCAGGCCAGCCTCGGGGTGGAGCCCCCGCGCGACCAGCGCCACGGCGACTTCGCCGTGAACGCAGCCTTGGTACTGGCCAAGGCTGCGGGGCGGCCGCCGCGGGAGCTTGCCGAGGCGCTGGTGGGGGAGGTGCGGGCCGCCGACCGCGCGGGGCTGCTCTCGTCGGTGGAGGTGGCCGGCCCCGGCTTCGTCAACGTGCGGGTGGCACCCGAGGTGTGGCTCCGGGCGCTCGGCGAGGTCGAGCGCCAGGGCGCCACCTTCGGCCGGAGCGCGGCCGGTCGCGGCCGCCGCGTCAACGTGGAATTCGTGTCGGCGAACCCCACCGGTCCCATGCACGTGGGCCACGGGCGCAACGCCGTGACCGGCGACGGGGTGGCGCGGCTGCTCGCCTGGAGCGGGCACGAGGTGACGCGCGAGTACTACGTGAACGACTACGGCGCCCAGGTGCAAACGCTGGCCCGATTGGTTCACGTGCGGTACCAGCAGCTCCTCGGGCGGCAGGTCGAGCTGCCGCCGAAGAGTTACCCCGGTGACTACGTCGTCGACATCGCTCGGGGCCTCGTCGCCGAGCACGGAGAGCGCTTCCTCGACGCGCCCGAGACCGAATGGCTCGGCCCGTTCCGCGACCGCGCGGTGGAGCACGTCCTCGCGCTCATCCGCGGCGACCTCGCCGCGGTCGGCATCGGCTTCGACGTCTGGTCGTCGGAGAAGGCGCTCTACGAGAGCGGCGACGTCGCCCGGTTCCTCGCCGAGCTGACGGCGAAGGGGCTCGTCTACCAGGGCGTCCTTCCGCCCCCGCGCTCGAGGAAGGGCGCCCCGGCGCCGCAGCCCGCCGACGAGGAGGTGGGAACGAACGAGGAGCTCACGCTCTTCAGATCGTCCAGCTACGGCGACGAGGTCGACCGGCCGGTGAAGAAGGCCGACGGGACGCCCACCTACTTCTGCGCCGACATCGCCTATCACTGGCAGAAGCGGCAGCGCGCCGACGTGCTGGTCGACGTCCTCGGCGCGGACCACGGAGGCTACGTCCCCAGGCTCGAGGCGGCCCTCGCCGCGCTCGGCTACGACCGGCGCGACCTGCACGTCGTGCTCATCCAGATGGTGAACCTCACCCGGGGCGGTGAGGCGGTGAAGATGTCGAAGCGGGCCGGCACCGTGGTGTCGCTCCGCGAGGTGGTGGAGGAGGTGGGGGCCGACGCAGTCCGCTTCCTCTTCTTCACGCGGCGGGCCGACGCGCAGCTCGACTTCGACCTGGAGCTGGCCAGGCGCCAGTCCATGGACAACCCGGTCTTCTACGTGCAGTACGGCCACGCCCGAATGGCCAGCATCCTGCGGCGGGCCGAGGAGGCCGGGCTCCCCGCGCCGCGCTTCGACGAGGACGACGTGCTCGCGCTCTCCCTGCCGGAGGAGCTCGACCTGGTGAAGCGGGTCCTGGCGCTGCCCGATCTGGTGGCCGGGGCGGCCCTCGCCTACGAGCCCCACCGGGTGGCGTTCTGGCTGCAGGAGACCATCGCCGCCTTCCACGCCTACTACACCGGCGGCAAGCGCAGCGGCGAGCGGGTGATCGGCCCGGACGCGCGGAAGACGGCGGCGCGCCTCTACCTGGTGAAGGCGCTGCAGCAGGCTCTCGCCAACGGGCTCGACGTGCTCGGCGTGAGCGCGCCCGAGCGCATGGAGGCGCTCGAGGAGGGCGCCCTCGCCTCGGCGGCGGAATGACGGCTGACCGGTCGCCGGCATCCGGTGCCGCGCCGCGGTCGAAAACTGGCGCTATCGCCCGGCTCGCCTAGCATGAGGTCGCCATGCGCGAGAACAGCAAGCTGCGCCCCGAGCGGTTCGACCTCTCCCTCTCCTTGAAGCAGGTGCTCGGCGTCCTCGCCGTGGCGCTGCTCGCCCTGGGCGGCGCGTTCCTCCTCGGCGCTTCCGTGAGCCACTCGGCCGACCGGAGCGCGCAGCGCGAGGGCGGCCGCGATCCCCTGGCGAGGCTCGACGAGCCCCTCCTGCCCGCGGCGTCGCACCCCGAGCCGGCGCCCGAGCTCCAGGCGCACCAGGCGCTCACCGGCCACGAGCCGCTCGACGAGAGCATGCCGCTCCAGGCGCAGGCTGCGCCGGGCCCCTCGGGCCGGCAGGCGGGTGGGAGCGACGACCTCATGCCGCCGCAGGTGGCTGCGGCGTTCCCGGCGCCGTCCGCGGGCAGCGCTCCAGCGCAGGTCCCCTCACCGCCATCGGTGTCTGTGGAGCCGGTGGCGCCGGCTCCTCCCGCAGCCGCGGCGAAGCCGGTGGCCCGCCCCTCCCGGCCCGCCAGGCGCCCGGCCGCGGCAGCGGCCGCGCACGCCGTGGCCGGCCACTACACCATCCAGGTGGGCTCGGTGCCGCAGCGCGCCGCTGCGGAGCGCCTGGCGAGGCGCCTCGCCGCCCGCAAGCCGCGCATCGTGGCGGCCGACGTACCCGGCCGCGGCCGCTGGTACCGCGTGCAGGTTGGAGCCTTCGAGACCCGCGAGCTGGCCCGGCGTCAGCTGAGCGCGCTCGGCCGCTCCGGCATCCAGGGCGTGGTGGTGGCCGCGCGCTGAGCGCTCACGGCGTGGCCGGGGGCCGACCCTCGCGCGCGGCGGCACTCCAAGAGGAACCCCAGCGCGGCCCGCTCCCGGCTATAGAAGCGCAGCCATGAAGACCTTCGACCAGCCGAAGCGGGTGGAGAAGCCCTGGGGCTACGAGCTGTGGTGGGCCCAGACCGAACGCTACGTGGGCAAGCTCCTCCACGTGAAGGCCGGTCACCGACTCTCGCTCCAGTACCACGAGCGCAAGGAGGAGACGATCTTCCTCTGGAGCGGCGAGCTCACCCTCGCCCTCGACGAGGGGAGCGGGCTCGAGGAGCACCGCCTCAGGGCCGGTGAGAGCTACCGGGTGAGGCCCGGCACGCGTCACCGCATGATCGCCCTCACCGACTGCAACCTCCTCGAGGCCTCCACCCCCGAGGTGGACGACGTCGTCCGCCTCGAGGACTCCTACGGGAGAGCCTGAAGCATCCGCACGCCGAGGAGCCCGGCGAGCACCAGGAGCGCCAGGGTGACGAGCAGGAAGAGCGCCCTCCTCGGATCGCGCCGTTCCTCGCGGCTCCCGTGGAGGGCGGGCATGTCGCCGGCACGAACCCAGCGCGCCGATTGCTCCTGCCTCACGAGGTCGTCGTCGGCGAGAAAGCCCTGCCGGTAGAGCGCGACGAGGTCGGGCAAGCTGGGGCAGACGAGCTCCTCGCCGTCCGGCGCGCGGATGAGATAGCGCGGCGAGGGCCTGGCGTCCGGGCTCAAGTCAGAGGCTCCAGGTCGTTGCAGATGGCCTCGGCCACCAGCAGCCCGTCGACCGCCGACGACACGATGCCGCCCGCGTAGCCCGCGCCCTCGCCGGCGGGATAGAGGCCGCGGAGCGCGGGCGACTGCATATCGCGGCCTCGGACCAGCCGGCAGGGGGAGCTGGTGCGCGTCTCCACCCCGATGAGCACCGCCTCCTCGGTGATGAAGCCCCGCATGCGGCGGTCGAAGCCGCGAAGCCCCTCGGCCAGCGCCGCCCTCATCTGCGCCGGATAGAGATCCCCGAGCCGTTCCTCGGCCAGCCCTGGGCGATAGGAAGAGCGGGGCAGGGCGCCGCCGGCCTTGCCGGCGAGCCAGGCGGTGACGCGCTGGGCGGGTGCGCGGTAGCCGCCGCCGCCCAGGGAGAACGCCTCGCGCTCCCACTTGCGCTGCCAGGCGAGCCCAGCGAGCGGGCCGCGAAAGCCCTCGGCCGCGAAGTCGGAGGGCCCAACCGCCACCACCAGCCCGGCGTTGGCGAGGGGTGAGCTGCGGGTCGAGTTCGACATTCCGTTCGTGCATTGGTGCCCCGGCTCGGTGGGCGTCGGCACCACCACCCCGCCGGGGCACATGCAGAAGGAGAACACGCCTCGCGGTGCGCCCCCGACGCGGGGGTTCTCCGCCAGCCGGTAGTCGGCCGGCGGAAGGGCAGGGTGACCCGCCGACGGGCCGTACTGGATGCGGTCGATGAGCGCCTGCGGGTGCTCCACCCGGAACCCGGCGGCGAAGGGCTTCGCCTCGATGGGCCAGCCTCGCGAGGCGAAGAGCTCGAAGAGCTCGCGCGCGCTGTTGCCGGGCGCGAGTACCAGCCGATTGCAGGCGAGCTCCTGGCCACCGGAGAGGCGCACCCCCGTGACGCGCCCTCCGTCGAGCGCGAGGTCCACCACCCGCGCGCCCCAGTGGAAGGTGCAGCCCCCCCGCTCGAGGTCGTCGCGCAGGGCGGCCACCGCCGCGGGCAAGACGTCGCTGCCGACGTGGGGCTTTCCCTCCGAGAGGATGCGCGAGACCCCGCCGTAGTGGGCGAAGAGCTCCACCACCTTGCGGACGCCCGGGTGATGGACCCCGGTGGAGAGCTTCCCGTCCGTGTAGGCGCCGGCGCCGCCCTCTCCGAAGCACATGTTGGAGTCCGGGTCGAGCTCGCCCGACCGCATGAGCCTCGTCACGTCGAGCCGCCGAGGCCCCACCGGCTTGCCCCGGTCGATCACCACGGAGGGGACGCCCCTGCGCTGCAGCTCGAGGGCGCAGAAGAGGCCGGCCGGCCCGGCGCCCACCACCAGGACCGGCCGCCCGGGCACTCGCACCCTCGGAGCCTCCGGGATGGGAGGAGGGGCCGCCTTCACGCCGGCCGGTAAGGCGCCGGAGAGCTCGCCCTCGAGCTCGACCTCCACGCTGACGAGCCAGCGCAGGTGGCCCTTCTTCCTCGCGTCGAGGGAGCGCTTGAGGACGAGCAGCGACGAGAGCGCGCCCGGGGCGACGCCCAGGGCCTCGGCCGCGCGCCGCGCAAGGAGAGGCTCCGGCTCGTCGAGCCAGAGGGGCACGTTCTGGATGCGGTAGCGCAAGCGAGCCCTGCCTTCCTCTCTCCCCGGCGACCGGCGCCACGGAACCCGCCGTGCGGGCACCCGCACACAGCGAAGTGCGCGCCATTCCGGGCTATTTCGACGGGCGGTTTCCATTGACGCCACGGGGCCCTTGCCAGTAGCTTACGCCCCCGACTCAACGAGACCCACACGAAAACCCCAAAGCCGAGAGGAGCAGGTCCATGGCTCGCATTGCAATCAACGGGTTCGGTCGCATCGGCCGCTGCGTGGTTCGCGCCGCGCTGAAGCGCGGTGAGAACCTCGACTTCGTCACCGTGAACGACCTCACCGACACGAAGACCCTCGCCCACCTCCTCAAGTACGACTCGGTGCACGGGGTGCTCGACGCCGAGGTGAAGGCCACCGACAAGGCCATCGTGGTGAACGGCAAGGAGATCGAGATCACCGCGGTGAAGAACCCGGCCGAGCTGGCGCACAAGGCCAACAAGATCGACGTCGTCCTCGAGTGCACCGGCCTGTTCACGGCTCGTGAGAAGGCCGAGCTCCATCTCCAGGCAGGCGCCGGCAAGGTGCTCATCTCCGCCCCCGCCAAGAACCCCGACATCACCGTCGCCTACGGCATCAACCACGAGAAGATCGACAAGGCCAAGGACAAGATCATCTCCAACGCCTCCTGCACCACCAACTGCCTCACCCCGGTGGCCAAGGTGCTGCTCGAGAGCTTCGGCATCAGGCGCGGCCTGATGACCACCATCCACTCGTACACCAACGACCAGAACTTGCTCGACCTTCCGCACAGGGACCTTCGCCGGGCGCGCGCCGCCGCGCTCTCGATGATTCCCGCCACCACCGGCGCCGCCAAGGCGGTGGCCGAGGTGATCCCCGAGCTCAAGGGCAAGCTGCACGGTACCGCCGTCCGCGTCCCGACGCCGAACGTCTCGCTGGTCGACCTCACCGTCGAGCTGGAGAAGGCCGCCACCGTCGAGTCGATCAACGCCGCGTTCAAGGCCGCCGCCGAGGGCAAGCTGAAGGGCGTGCTCCTGTACTCCGAGGAGCCCACCGTCTCGGTCGACTACAACGGCAACCCGCACTCGGCCATCTTCGACGCCACCAACACCTTCATGGTGACCGACACCTTCGCCAAGGTGTTCGCCTGGTACGACAACGAGTGGGGCTTCTCGAACCGCATGGTCGACGTCGTGAAGTACCTCACCTGAGCCAGCGACGAGCCACGAGCCGAGGCCATCACCATGCCGCTCAAGACCATCGACGCCCTCGATCTCGCGGGCAAGCGCGTCTTCATCCGGGTCGACTTCAACGTCCCGCTCGACCCGCAGGGGAAGGTGGCGGACGACCAGCGCATCCGCGCGGCGCTCCCCACCATCCGGTACGCGCTCGATCACAAGGCCAAGGTGATCCTCGGCTCGCACCTCGGGCGCCCCAAGGGCAAGCCCGAGGACAAGAAGAAGTACACGCTGCTCCCGGTGGCCGAGCGCCTCCAGGAGCTGCTCGACCAGGACGTCGTCTTCGCCGACGACTGCATCGGCGACGGCGTGAAGAAGCTCGTCCGCGAGCTCGGCGACGGCAAGGTCATGCTCCTCGAGAACCTTCGCTTCCACCCGGAGGAGGAGGCCAACGAGGAGGGGTTCACCCGCGAGCTGGCCAGCCTCGCCGACGTCTGGGTGAACGACGCCTTCGGAACCGCCCACCGGGCCCACGCCTCCACCGCCGGCATGGCGAGGTTCGTGAAGGAGAAGGCGGCCGGCTTCCTCATCCAGAAGGAGGTCGAGTACCTCGGCAAGGCGCTCTCCCGCCCGGCCAAGCCGTTCGTGGCCATCCTGGGCGGGGCCAAGGTCTCCGACAAGATCAAGGTGCTGGAGAACCTGCTCGGCAAGGCCGACGCCATCTGCATCGGCGGCGCCATGGCCTACACGTTCCTCAAGGCGCAGGGCGTCTCCGTGGGCAAGAGCAAGGTCGAGGAGGACAAGCTCGACCTCGCCCGGACCATCCTCGAGAAGGCGGCGGCGAAGGGGGTCGACTTCCTCCTGCCGGTGGACCACGTCTGCGCCACCGAGGCGAAGGAGACCGCCGAGCGGGTGGTGGTGAACGACCGGGCCATTCCCGGCGAGCTCCTCGGCCTCGACATCGGTCCGAAGACGCTCGACCGCTACCGCCAGCGCGTCCTCGATGCGAAGACGGTCTTCTGGAACGGGCCGATGGGCCTCTTCGAGCAGAAGCCGTGGGCCGAGGGGACGTTCGGCGTGGCGCGGGCCATGGCCGAGTCGGAGGCGGTGACGGTGGTCGGCGGCGGCGACAGCGCCGCGGCCGTGGAGGAGGCGGGGCTCGTCGCCAAGATGAATCACGTCTCCACCGGGGGTGGTGCGAGCCTCGAGTTCGTCGAGGGCCGCCAGCTTCCCGGCGTCGCGGTGCTGGAGAGCTAGAGGCCATGGCAAGAAAGAAGTTCGTCTGCGGCAACTGGAAGATGCACAAGTCGACGGGCGAGGCGCGCGAGCTCTTGCGGGCGCTGGCGCCGCTCACCGCCGCCATGGGCGAGGTGCAGGTGGCGGTGGCGCCCACCTTCACCGCGCTCGCGGCTGCGGCCGAGGCGCTCCGCGGCACGAGCATCGAGCTCGCCGCCCAGAACGTGCACTTCGAGGCGAAGGGCGCCTTCACCGGAGAGATCTCGGCCGCGATGCTGGCCGACCTCGGCGTGAAGCACTGCATCGTCGGGCACTCCGAGCGGCGCCAGCTCTTCGGCGAGACCGACGAGGGCGTCCGCAAGAAGGTGGTGGCGCTCTTCGGCGCCGGGGTGCTCCCCATCGTCTGCGTGGGCGAGACGCTGGCCGAGCGCGAGGCGGGCCAGACCCTCGACGTCGTGTCACGGCAGGTGAAGGGTGCGCTGCAGGGGCTCGCCGCCGAGAAGGTGGCTCGGCTCACCCTCGCCTACGAGCCGGTGTGGGCCATCGGCACGGGCAAGACCGCCACCACCGCCCAGGCGCAGGAGGTCCATGCGGCCATCCGCGCGCTCGTGCGGGAGCTGGCCGGCGCGGGCGCCGACGAGGTGCGCATCCAGTACGGTGGCTCGGTGAAGCCCGACAACGCCAAGGAGCTCATGAGCCAGCCCGACGTCGACGGCGCCCTGGTGGGTGGCGCGGCGCTCGAGGCGGGCAGCTTCTCGCAGATCGTGAAAGGCGCGCTCCCTTGATCGCCCTCGTCACCACCATTCACGTGGTCGTCTGCATCGTCCTCATCCTGGTCATCCTGCTCCAGGCCGGGAAGGGCGGCGGCATGGGAGCCGCCTTCGGCGGAGGAGCGCAGACGGTCTTCGGCGGCCGCGGCGCCCAGACCATCCTCGGCAAGGTGACGAGCGCCTGCGCGGCGATCTTCATGCTCACCTCGCTCACGCTCGCCTACCACGCCTCGCACCGCAGCTCGGTGGTGAGGGCCGACGCTGCACCGGCGCAGCCCGCCGCACCCGCACTGCCGGCGGCGCCCGCATCGTCGTCGCCCGCCGCTCCGGTGGCGCCTCCCGCATCCGAGCCCGCGACCCCAGCGCCCGCAGAGCCCCCCACGCCGGCGCCAGCGGCGCCACCGGAGCCAGCGCCCGCAGGGGCTGCCGAGGAGTAGTCCGTCCGATGCCCGCCGTGGGGGAAAGCTCACGGCGGGTTGCACGAACCGCGAATGGCGCCCTTGCGCCCCTCCGGGTCCTTTGCTAGAAACGCCGTCCGTCGATGAGCCCAGGTGGTGGAACTGGTAGACACACCATCTTGAGGGGGTGGCGCCGTGAGGCGTGCGAGTTCGAATCTCGCCCTGGGCACTCACCAGCGAGCTCCGCGCATTGAAGCGGAGCGCGCTTGGGCAGCCGGGCCGCAGGGCAGTCCGAACCTTGCGTAGCGGCCGAGCGCTTGCCGTCGAGGAGCTCGCATTGGGGGTTCCGCGGGGCCCATCTCGAGAGACTGCGAACGCTTCCCCCCGCACCGGTCCCGCCCGCCAGCTTGCCAACGCCCGAGGAAGCCTTACCTGTTCCTCATGAACGCGGAGCAAGCTCAAGAGCAGATGATCCACGACGTGACGCTTCAGGAGGCTTGCGTGTCGTGCGGAGGCGCCATCGCCGCCCGCTTCACGCCGACCGGGGCCAGCGGGGTGTGCCTCGTCTGTCACATGATCACGCTTCTCGGGGTGGCTCGCGCGAAGGACGGAGTGCACGTAGGGCACCTTCCGCGCGGTCTCGCCTGAGGCGGCGACAGTTTTGCCGGCGAAGCCGGGAGCTTCCAGCCACTGTCCGGTCGGCTGGGGGGCTCCCGGTTTTTTGTGCGCGGGATCAGAGCTCGAGCAGGTTCCGCTTGTCCTCCACGGCCTTGAACTCCTCTGCCTCGGGGAGGGGGTCCTTCTTCTCCGCGATGTTCGGCCACTTGGTGGCGAGGTCGGCGTTCAGCACGACGTACTCCCGCCACTTCTCGGGCAGGCTCTCCTCGGGGAAGATCGCGCTGGTGGGGCAGGCCGGCTCGCAGGCCCCGCAGTCGATGCACTCCTCCGGATGAATGACCAGGAAGTTGGGTCCCTCGTAGAAGCAGTCGACCGGACACACCTCGACGCAGTCGGTGTACTTGCACTTGATGCAGGGCTCGGCGACGACGTAGGCCATGCGTTCCTCCGGGTGGAAAGGGGTGGCGATTCCGGTTTAACGCGGCGCGATCCCGGTGCAAGCCGGCCGTGGACCGCGGGGCGAAGGGTGGCCGGGGCGAGGCTCTGCTGCCCTGGGCTGCGGCAGCTGCTATGAGGACCAGCCATGGGCGCGAAGAGTGTGGAGGGCAGCGCGCTGGTCATCGGCGCTGGCGGCCTGGGCGGGCCCGTCCTGCTCACGCTCGCCGCGGCCGGCGTGAAGCACATCGTCTTCTTCGACGGGGATGCCGTCGAGTCCTCGAACCTCAACCGGCAGCTCCTCTTCGGGGAAAGGGACGTCGGCCGGCGCAAGGCGGAGATGGCCGCCGAGCGCCTGCGCAGGCTGTTCCCCGCGGCAACCCTCGACCCGCACGACGGCAGGTTTCAGGAGGAGAACGCTGCGGGCTTCGTGCGCGCGGCCGATGTCGTCCTCGACTGCGCCGACAACTTTCCCACCCGTTTCCTGGTGAACGACGAGGCGGTGCGCGCGGGCCGTCCGCTCGTCCACGGCGCGGTGCTGGGCCACACCGCCCACCTCCTCACCGTGAAGCCGGGGGAGACCGGCTGCCTGCGCTGCCTGTTCGAGGCGCCCCCCGAGCCCGGCGAGGTACTCACCGGGGCGCAAGGCGGGGTGCTGGGCGCGCTGGCTGGACTCACCGGCGCGCTCATGGGCGCCGAGGCGCTGCGGCTCCTCGCGGGCGAGGTTCCCGCCTATGCCGGACGGCTCCTCGTCTACGAAGCGCGCTCGGGCCGCTCGCGCTCCGTCGCGCTGCGGCGCCGGCCCGATTGTCCGGCGTGCGCCGGCGTGTCGCCGCGCTCGGCGGAGGGTTCCCATCTCGAGATGCGTGCTGCTCGGGCGGAGGGCTGACCTCCACATGTCCCTCGACGAAGCCGAGCGCGCTCGCTTCTCCCGCCAGCTCGTCCTGCCCGGGTTCTCGCTCATTGCGCAGGAGCGGCTCGGGGCCGCGCGCGTCCACCTCCTCGGGCCGCCCGAGGTCACGGGACCCGCATCGATTTACCTCGCCATGGCCGGGGTGGGGACGCTCCTCATCGACGACGCGGCCGACGTGGTCCCGGAGGATGCGTCGGGCTGGCTCTATCCGCCGGCCGAGGTGGGGCAGCCGCGGGCCTTCGTGGCGGCGTCGGCTTTGCGCGAGCTCTCGGCGTTCTCTCGCGCCCGCCCCTATTCCAGCGGGTCCGTGCCCACCGCGGCGATCGTCGCGGCGAGCGCCGCCGGCGCCGCGCGCGAGGCGGCCGAGCGGATGCGGCGCGCGCGGGTGCCGCATGTGGTGGCGGTGCCCGAGGGCGAGGGCGGGGAGGTCGTCACCGTTCCCCTCGGCGCGCCCTGCTACGCCTGCGGTTCGCGTCCGGGCGCGGGAGCGAGGCCGAGCCTCTCCGCCCCGGCGGCCCTCGGCACGCTGGCGGCCCTGGAGCTCTTGCTCATGCTCGCGCTGCAGGGTCGCGAGGGGAGGCGGGTGGAGCTCCTCGACGCGCCGCGCGGCCGCCCCACCGCGCGCCTGCCCGGGTGTCCGTGTGGCGAGGGACCGTGAGGGGGTCGCGGGTCCGGCGAGCCTCGGCTGGTGGAGTGAACTTATGGTCTCTCGCCTCGCTGGTGTATACTTCGCTCTCCGTTGAAGGCGAATCACGCGCAGCCCGCCCGGAGGGACAGCATGGATGTTCAGGCGCAGCCGGGCTTCATCGTCTGGTTCACCGGGATGAGCGGGACGGGGAAGAGCGCCCTCGCGAAGCTCGTTCACCAGCGTTTCACGGCCGCCGGGCGCGCTGCCGAGCTGCTCGATGCCGACGATCAGGCGAGCCCCCTCGCGCACGGCGTGGACCAGTCCCGCGACGGGAGCGAGCTCTCGGCTCGACGCGTCGGGCTGGTGGCGAAGATGCTCGCCAGGAACGGCGTCGTCGCGGTCTGCGCCGCGCTCTCGCCGCTCCGCGAGTCGAGAGAGCTCCTCCGCCGCGAGGCGCGCCGCTTCGTCGAGGTCTTCGTCGATTGCCCGATGGAGCTCCTCATGCAGCGCGACCCCATCTACCGGAAGGCGATGGCCGGTGAGGTGAAGAACGTGGCCGGGGTGGATGACCCGTACGAGCCGCCCACCCACGCCGAGCTGACGGTGCACTCGGACGTGGAGCCGCCCGAGGCGGCGGTGGCCCGGCTCTTCCAGGCCCTGGTGGACCTCAAGTACGTGGGGCCCGCCGAGTTTGGGCGCCTCACCGGTGGCGCGCGACCCAGGCGGCGGCCCGGCAAGGCGCCTCCAGCCAAGAAGGCGCGCTCGTCGCCGCCCGTCTCCCCACCCGCAGAGAAATCGCGCGCAGCGCGGCCCCCGGCAGGCAAGGCGCGTGCGGCGAGGGCCGCCTCCCGCCCTGCCCGCAAGCTCGCCGTTCGCTCGCCGGCTCTACGCCAGGCCCGAAAGAAGCTGGCGCGGCACCCCAAGTGATCAGCGCTGGGAGCATGGCCGACCTCGAGGAGCTTCGCCGCGCGTCGCAACCCAAGCTGGAGGGTCTCGCGGCTCTTCTCGGAGGGCTGGACGGCGCCCTGGTGGCCTTCTCCGCCGGGGTCGATTCCACGTTTCTTCTGGCCGTGGCCAGGGAGGCGCTGGGTGAGCGCGTCCTCGCCCTCACGGCGCACTCCCCGAGCGTTCCGGTGGCCGAGCGCGAGGAGGCGCGTGAGCTCGCTCGGAGGATCGGCGTGCGACACCTGGAGCTCGACAGCCGCGAGCTCGACGACCCGAACTACGCGGCGAACCCGCTCGACCGCTGCTTCTATTGCAAAGGGGAGCTCTACCGGCTCTGCGGCGAGGTGGCCCGGCGCGAGGGGCTTTCGAGCATTCTCGACGGCTTCAACGCCGACGACCACCTCGACCATCGCCCGGGGCACCGCGCCGCGGCCGAGAAGGGCGTCCGCTCACCGCTCGCCGAGTGCGGCCTCACCAAGGAAGAGATCCGGGCCTGGAGCAGGCACTACGGTCTCCCGACCTGGGACAAACCACAGATGGCCTGCCTCGCCTCGCGCATCCCGTACGGCACCCCCGTGACGCCCGCGCGCCTGGGCCAGGTGGAGGCCGCGGAGGTGGCGGTGCGCGGGCTGGGCTTCAAGTCCTTCAGGGTGCGATATCACGGCGAGCTTGGGCGGCTCGAGGTGTCGGCCGAGGAACAGGCGCTCGCCTTCGAGCGGCGCGTCGAGCTCTGCCGTGCGGTGAAGGGAGCCGGCTTTCGCCTGGCCGTCCTCGACCTGGAGCCTTTCCGCAGCGGCCGGCTGAACGACCTCGCCGGCCTCGCCCGCAAGAGCTGAAGGCCGGACGGTAGGCGAGGAGCAGCGGCGCTCCGGGGCCAGGTTCGCCGACGCCCCACGAGGGCCGGCAAGAAGTTGCCAGTCCGATTTCTGGTGGTAGCGTGTAGGTAAACGTACACCACTGAAGGATAGAGCCCACATGACCCTTCAACCCCAACTGGTCGTCGAAGATTATTCCACCCACCCGAACCTCGCTCAAGGAGGCGAAGCCATGCCCGGCCCCTCTCGAGAGGAAATGAGGGAGGAGCCGCGCCGCCTCGAGCCGATGCTGGTGCGGCTCCCGCTGCCTCTTGCGGCGGAGCTTCGTCAGCTGGCGCGGGTGACGCGCGTGCGCCAGTCGGACTACCTGCGAGAGGCGGTGGCCGACCTGCTCGCCAAGTACGGCCGGACCGCCTCGCCTCGGACCGTTGACCGCGCCTGTGTGGGCTGAAGCGGGCCGGAAGCCTACCGCTCGCCAGGCTTGGGCTCCAGCGGCGGGAAGAGGGTTTCGCCGAACCTCACCCGCGCGAGGGTGAGGCCCCAGGCAGGGGCGCGCGGGCCGCGATAGCGAGCCGAGGCATCGCCCCAGAGGGGCGAGAGCCTCTCCGGCTCGAGCTCGCCTACTGCCACCGCGACGGTCGCCCCGACAAGGTGGCGCGCCATGGCGCGCAGGAACCCGCGCCCCTCGAGGACGATGGCCGCCCAAGGCGCATCGCTGGCGAGGAGGAGCTCGGCGCGCAGGAGCTCCCGGACCGTCGCTCGGGGATCGACCCTGCGCCGGGCCGTCTGATCGCCCGGCCGCGCGAACGGGGCGAAGTCGCGCTCGCCGACCATCGACGCCAGCACCATCCGCGCCCGCCCGGCATCGAACCGCGGATTCTCCAGGGAGGGGAAGGCGCGCGGATCAGGCAGGCTCCAGGCCCGCCCGGTGAGCTCCGGAGGCGCGGGCCAGCCGACGAGGTACACGTAGGTGCGTGAGAGGGCCGAGGCGCGTGCGTGCGCGCGGGGGGAGACGCGCGCGGCCTGGAGGCAGAGGAGGCCCGGCGGGGTTCGTGCGTTCACCTGCGCGCGCATCGCCTCCGGGGTGAGCGCGGTGCGGGCGGTGAAGGTCACCACCTGCTCGAGCGCGTGCACCCCCGCATCGGTGCGCGCCGCGGCGTCGAGGTGGGGTCGCAACCCCACGGCGGCGAGAGCGCCCTCCAGACTCTCCTGCACGGTGGGCAGTCCGGGCTGCCGCTGCCAGCCGCGAAAAGCCCCGCCGTCGTAGGCCAGCCGGAGCGCCCATCGGCGCGGCTCCATGGACATGCTACGCTCCTCTATCCGAAACGGGCGGGGCGCGCGATGGGCTCCCGAACCGCAATTCTCGCCCCGCCGGGCGCCGAACCTTCGCCTCATGACCGACCCGACGCCCCCGCCGACCCGCCCTTCCCCGGACTGGCTCTTCAAGGACGGAGGTCAGCTCTACGGGCCCGTCTCCGAGGAGCGGTTCCTGGCGCTCGCCGAGGGCGGAAAGGTCATCGCCTCGACGGAGGTCTCCCCCGGTGGCGGGGCCTTTGCGCGGGCCGACAGCTTCCCAGCCCTGCTCCTGCCGCTCGAGAAGGCGAGGGTGAGGGTGCGGGTTCACGCCGAGGTGGAGCGCTCGAACCGCCTCGGGAGGCGCCGCCGGGCGCTGCGGTGGACGCTGCTCTCCGCTGCTGGGGCCGCCGTCGTCCTCCTCGCCATCGGCCTCGCCTGGTATCTCGCGGTGAAGCGGCCTTGGCGCACGGAGAGTGAGCTGCTCGCCGACCTGGGTGGCGGCATCGCGGTGGGCGCGGTGCACGTGGGCGCCGGCCGGGCGCGAGACCTCGAGCTCTCGGTGCCCGACCCCGCGGCCGCGCCGCCCCCGGTGAGCCGCCCGAAGCGAGTCCAGTCCTCGCGCCCCGCCAGAGCCTCGGCGCCGCTGGCGGCGGCCGGGGCCGACGACCTCCTGGTCCGGGCGCACTACGACCCCGCCCGGATCCAGGAGGTGGTGGCCCAGCGCCGCGGCACCCTGGCCGGCTGCTTTCGGGAGGAGGCGGCCCGCTCTCCCGAGCTGTCGGGCGAGATACCCATCGAGTTCGCCATCGGCAACGACGGCCGGCTGGCCGCGCTCTGGATTGACGAGCCGCGGGTGCGCTCGGGCCCGCTGCGCGACTGCCTGCTCGAACGGCTCCGGAGCTGGTCCTTCGACCCCTTCACCGGCGAGCGGCCGGTGGTGTCGCTCGCCTTCCGAATCGGCCCCCGCTAGCCGTCAGGGGGCAGGAGTATGTTCCTCATCGATGGCAGCGACGGCGGAAAAGCTACAGGAGAGGCTCGACGACCTCCCTCGGGGCTCACATCGACGCCGCGTGCTCGAGTGCGCCCAGCGGTTCAAGTCCACCTGGGTGGAGCTGGGGCGTGCGCTCGCCGAGGTGAAGAGGGACGAAGGGTGGCGTGGCTGGGGCTTCGCCAGCTTCGACGTTTACTGCGCGAAGGAGCTCTTCCTTCGCAAGGCCACCGTGGAGAAGCTCCTTCAGAGCTACGGCTTCCTCGCGAGGCACGAGCCGGCTCTCGCCGCCGCCGGGCGCGCCGAGGTGGCCGCTCCGCCCTTCGAGGTGATTGAGGTCCTCTCCCGCGCCGAGGCGGTGGGCCAGCTCCCCGAGGAGGGCTGGGGCGCGCTGCGCGACGAGGTGCTGGAGCGGCCTCCCTCGCCGGCCGCCCTGAGCCGGCAGCTCGAGGAGCGCTGGGGCTCCCCGCCAGAGCGGGAGGCGCCGGGGCCGGAGGAGCGCCTGCGGCGACTCGGAGGGGCTGCCGAACGCCTGGCGCGGGGGTGCGCTGCCGACGGCGCCGTGCCCGAGGCGGTGATCGAGAGGGCGCGCGCCCTCGCCGATGACCTCCGGGAGCTCGCGCAAGGGTGTCGGGCGCGCGCCGGGGAGAGTGGGTAGGGCGCGGAGGGCCCGCCCGAGCGGCCTGGCGGCCCACCGGTCCGGGCTTCGGCGCCCCGCGCGCGCTTCACGCGTGCCGCCCGGGCGAGCTTCGCTATATTGAGTCCAACGGGCCGTCCGACGCGTCGGCCAGGTGGTGGTAACATCACATCAGGGACACACCTTCCGAGAGGGGCGCGTGAGCCGCAAAGAGCACCATCACGGTAACCTGAGCTGCTCCTTCTGCGGGAAGGGCCAGCGCGAGGTCCGCAAGCTCATCGCCGGGCCGACCGTCTACATCTGCGACGAATGCATCCGGCTCTGCAACGACATCATCGCCGAGGAAGCCGAGCGCGACGAGAGCCGCCCCGCGGTCTCGCTGCCCACGCCGGCCGAGATCAAGACCTTCCTCGACGATTACGTGGTGGGCCAGGACCGGGCCAAGAAGGTGCTCTCCGTCGCCGTCTACAACCACTACAAGCGCGTCTATTCCAAGAAGGCGCCCCGGCCGCCGAGGCCGGGACAGGCTCGCGCGGGAGGCACGACCGAGGAGGTCGACCTCCAGAAGTCGAACATCCTGCTCATCGGCCCCACCGGTTCGGGGAAGACGCTCCTCGCCCAGTCGCTCGCCCGGTTCCTCAACGTCCCCTTCACCATCGCCGACGCCACCAGCCTCACCGAGGCGGGGTACGTGGGTGAGGACGTCGAGAACATCATCCAGAACCTGCTGCACAACGCCGACTACGACGTGGAGAAGGCGGCCCGCGGCATCGTCTACGTCGACGAGATCGACAAGATCGCCCGCAAGGGCGACAACCCGTCCCCCACCCGCGACGTGGGAGGGGAGGGCGTCCAGCAGGCGCTCCTCAAGATCATCGAGGGGACGCGGGCCAACGTCACCCCTCGCGGCGGCAAGAAGTACAACCAGCAGGAGTACATCCAGGTCGACACCTCCAACATCCTCTTCATCGTGGGCGGGGCGTTCTGCGGCGTGGAGCAGGCCATCCGCCGCCGAGTGGGCGTGAAGGGGCTCGGCTTCGGCGCCCGCATCGAGAAGAAGGAGGAGCACTCGCTCGGCGAGATCCTCGCGAAGATCGAGCCGACCGACCTCGTGAAGTTCGGGATGATCCCCGAGTTCGTGGGGCGCGTGCCCATCATCGCCACGCTCACCGACCTCGACGAGGACGACCTCGTCACCATCCTCACCCAGCCCAAGAACGCGCTGGTGAAGCAGTACGTGAAGCTCTTCGAGATGGAGAAGGTGAAGCTCACCTTCTCGCGGGAGGCGCTCCGCGCCTGCGCCCGCGAGGCCATGCGCCGGAAGTCGGGCGCGCGCGGGCTCCGGGCCATCCTCGAGCAGGCCATGCTCGACATCATGTACGACGTGCCCTACCGGGAGGGCGTGAAGGAGTGCAAGATCACCGAGGGTGTGATCCTTTCCAAGGAGCAGCCGCTCCTCTCCTTCGAGAAGGAAAAGAAGCTGGCTTGACTCGCAAGCCCGGCGCAGTGAAGCCGGGCGCGCCCGGGCAGACCGGCTGAAGGGGACCGGGACCTTGCCTAGTGAAGAGCGGGTGGCCCGAGAGGGCCTCCCTCACGCCCCTGTATCTCCCCTTCACGCCCCCGCCCCTTTAACTCCCCGAAATCTGGCGGGTTTGCTCCAGGCGTCTGCCTTGCATAAGCATTGAAGCGAGGCGGGCGACCATCACCGCCTCGAGGAGACTCGCCATGCTGCGCCTCGCCACCTCCACCCTGCTCGCCGCCGTGATCGCGCTCGCTACCGCCGGGTCGGTTCGTGCCGACGATGAGGACGCCTGGGGCGGGCGCTGGAGCGAGCCAGGTCCGCCCCCCCCGGGCGGCGAGGAGATTTACCCGGCCCAGCCCGCCGAGGTGAACGTCGACCTCACCACGCCCGGCAACTCGGTGACGCTCCAGACCTTCCGCGACGGGCTCGCACCCTACGGCGAGTGGGTGCACGTCCGCGGCTTCGGGCGCGTCTGGAGACCGATGCGCGTCGCCTCGGGATGGCGCCCCTACTACTACGGCCGCTGGGAGTGGACGGACGAGGGCTGGCTCTGGGTCTCCGACGAGCCGTGGGGGTGGGCGGCCTACCACTACGGCCGCTGGGCCTACGACGGCGTCTACGGCTGGTTCTGGGTGCCTGGCTACCAGTGGGCGCCGGCCTGGGTGAGCTGGCGCTACGGGTCGGACTACATCGGCTGGGCCCCGCTCGCCCCCGGCTTCTCGGTCTACGTGACGAGCTACCCGGTTCACTACGGGTGGTGGAACTTCGTCCCCAGCCGCCGCTTCGTCGGGTACCCCGTCCACCGCTGGGCTTACACCGGCGGGCGCGCGCAAAGCATCTTCCACGACACCCGGCCGGCCCCGCCCCGGTCCGCCTACCAGGGTGCGCCCGCCCCGGCGTGGGGCGGTCCCGCGAGGCCTTGGGTCGAGCGCTCGGTGGGCCATACCATCGCCCCCGTGAGGCTGCAGCCGGTGGCCTCGCCCGCCGCCATCCGCGCGGCCAGAGCCTCGGGTGTGGTGCCCGTCTTCAGGCCGGCCCCGGCCCCTCGCCAGCTCGGCTCGTCAGCGGTCGCGCCCTCCCGCAGGCCTGGCTCGGGCTCTGCGGCGCCCGCCCCGGCCACCCCCCTTGGCCGGCCTGGCTCGGCTTCAGGGAGTCCGGCCCCCGCGCCGGGCAGGCCAGGTGCTTCATCTCCCCTGCCGGCCATGCCCAGCCGCCCCGGCTCGGCCTTGCCGGCGCCCGCCCCCAGCCGGCCGCAGATGAACGCCGCTCCCCCGAGCCCGGGACCCCGGCCCTCCGGCGGGTTCGATGCGCCGCGGCCGTCGGTGACGATGCCCCGGCCGGGCGGCGATTCCGGCGGCGCCGCGCCCAGGCCGGCGCCCTCCATGAGTGCACCGCCGCGCTCGGCCGCTCCGGCACCCGCACCGCGCGCCATGGTGGCCCCGCCGCCGTCCGCGGGCAGGGCGCCGGTCGTGGCGCCTCGCGTCCAGGCCCGCAGCCTCGAGTCCGCGCCTCCGCCCCGGTCGATGGAGCGGTCGGAGCCCATGCGGCCCACAGGCTCCTCCCTGCCCCCGGCGCAAAGCTTCTCGGGGCAGCGCGGCTCGCGCGCGGCGCCCGCCCGGGCGCGCGAGGTCCGGTAGAGGGCGGGCGGGGCCCGGTTCAGCCCCAGGCGACCCGCACGGTGGTGCGCATCTGCTTCCCCGTGTCGAGGTCGCTGGCGCTCACCGTGAGGATGCCCTCCACGTTGACCTCGAAGAGGACCTCCAGCCGCACGGCTCCGGCCGGCGCTGGGCGCACCTCGCCGAAGACGAACTCGCCCAGGAGCTCGTCGTGAGCCGTCTGTGCGGCGTCACCCTGGAAGATGCGGATCATGAGCTCGCGTTGGCCGTCGACCGAGCTGGTGGCCGAGAAGGCCTTGGCGTTGGGGATGGGCGCGTTCCGCGGCAGCACCACGTGCAGGGCGCCCCCGGCGGCCTCGACGCCGATGGCCATGGGGATGACGTCGAGGAGCTGCAGGTCGAGGGCGCGATCGCCCTGCAGCGAGCGGGCGTAGAGGGCGGCGCCAATGGCCACCGCCTCGTCGGGGTGGACGCCCTTCGAGGGCGGTTTGCGGAAGAAGCCGGTGAGCCGCTCCTGCACGAGCGGCATGCGGGTCTGGCCGCCCACCAGCATCACCTCGTCGATGTCCGACGGCTCGAAACCGGCGTCGGCCAGCACCTGCACCACGATGCTCATGGTGCGCTCCACCAACGCGCCGGTCAGCTCCTCGAGGAGCTCCCGGCCGAAGCGGAGGTCGACGTTGAGCGGCTGGCCCCGCGGCGTCATGGTGATGAAGGGGATGGAGAAGGGCGCCTCGGAGCGAGACGAGAGGTCGATCTTGGTGCGCTCGGCGAGGTCGCGGATCCGCTGCATGGCCACCGGGTCGGCGCCGAGGTCGATGGCGTGGCGGCGCCGGAACTCCTCCAGCACGTGGCGGACGATGGCGTCGTCGAAGTCGATGCCGCCGAGGAAGATGTCGCCCCCGGTCGCCTTCACCTCGAACACCCGATCGCGGATCTCGATGATGGAGACGTCGAAGGTGCCGCCGCCCAGGTCGTAGACGAGGATCCGCTCCTGGAGCGACTTGCCGATGCCGTACGCCAGCGCGGCGGCGGTGGGCTCGTTGATGATGCGTACCACCTCGAGGTCGACCAGCCGCCCCGCCTCCTTGACCGCCTGCCTTTGCCGGTCGGTGAAGTAGGCGGGGACCGTCACCACCGCGCGCCGCACCCTGTGGCCGAGGTGGTCGGAGGCGATGTCGCGCAGCTTGCCCAGGATCTTGGCGGCGATGTCCTGCACCTGGTAGCTGCGGCCGTGGCAGTCGAGCTCGACCGCGTCGTGCACCCCCTCGTGCACCCGGTACTGCACCGAGCGCTGCACGGTCTCCACCACGTCGTCGCGGGTGCTGCGGCCGATGAGGCGCTTCGTGGCGTAGAGCGTGTTGCGGGGGTTGAGCTGCCACTGCCGCTTCGCCTCGTGGCCGACCAGCTCGTGGCCCTTGTCGTCGATGGCGAAGATGGAGGGAATGGTGAACTCGTTCCCGCGGTGCGGGATGAGCTTCACCGAGCCGTCGCCGCGGGCCAGGGCTGCGCAGGAGTTGGTGGTGCCGAGGTCGATGCCGATGATGACCTCGTCCTGCCGCGTCTCGGACACGCCGGGAGGGTACCCCAGCCTCGGAGACACCGCCAGGCGTCCAGGCCGTGCCGTCGCGATCGCTTTGCGTGGCCACCTGCCCGGTGAGTAGATCCCCGGCATGCCCCTCCCGGAACAGCCGCCGCTCGACGCCCGCGCCCTGCTGGGAAGCATCGGCGAGGGGGTGCAGCGCGACTTCTCTCAGCAGCGCTGGCTCCTCTCCTTCGACCAGTACCTCGAGCTCTTCGCGAAGAGCCCGCGCGCCCAGGCGCGCGGCGCGGCCCAGTACCTCCGGGACGTCCTCGACCACTTCGGCACGGTGGAGGTGCCGGTGCCGTGGGGCCGCGAGCGGAGGTTCCGGCTCTTCGACCTCGAGTATGCGGCGGGCTCGGCGGTGAGGGTGGCGGGGCAAGAGGAGGTGCAGGCCGTCCTCTACCGCACGCTGGGTCACTTCGCCCGCGCCGGACGCGTGAACAAGCTCCTGCTCCTGCACGGGCCGAACGGCTCGGCCAAGAGCTCGATGGTGGCCGCCCTGATGCGCGGCATGGAGGCCTACTCGCGGCTGCCCGAGGGGGCGCTCTACCGTTTCACCTGGGTCTTTCCGGACGAGAAGCGGGCGCGCGGGGCCGGCAGCGTGGGCTTCGCCCGCGAGGAGCGCGCCGGGGACCTCCCGAGCTACGCCCACCTCGAGGGCGAAGCCCTCGACGCGCGGCTGCCGTGTCCGATGCGCGATCACCCGCTGTTCCTCGTCCCCCGGGCAGAGCGCCGGGCGCTCCTCGAGGAGCGCTGCCGCCCGGCGCGGCGCGAAGGCGCGTCGGCCGACGACTTCGTGCTCGGCGACTACGTCGCCGAGGGCGAGCTCTGCCACTACTGCCGGTCCATCTACGCGGCGCTGCTCAACGCCTACCAGGGCGACTACCTGAAGGTGCTGCGCCACGTCCAGGTGGAGCGTTTCTTCGTCTCCACCCGCTACCAGGAGGCCGGGGTGACGGTGGAGCCGCAGCTCACCGTCGACGCGGGCTGGCGCCAGGTGACGGTGGACCGGAACGCGATGACGCTCCCGGCCCCTCTCCGCGCCACCGCGCTCTTCGAGCCGTCGGGCCCGCTGGTCGCGGCGAACCGGGGCCTGCTCGAGCTCTCCGACCTGCTCCAGCGGCCGCCGGAGGCGTTCAAGTACCTGCTCGGAACCAGCGAGACGGCGCGGGTGGCGCTCGACGGCTTCCTCTTGCACCTCGACGAGGTGCTGGTGGCGAGCGCCAACGAGAAGCAGCTGGCGATCTTCCGCGACCGCGACCTCGGCGACTTCAGCTCACTCAAGGGGCGCCTCGTGCTGGTGCGGGTGCCCTACCTCCGCCGGTGGAGACAGGAGCGCGAGATCTACGACCGGCAGGTCACCCCGGCCGCCGCCGGCAAGCACGTGGCACCCCACGCCACCGAGGTGGCGGCCATGTGGGCGGTGCTCACGCGGCTGCGCAAGCCCGCGCTGGAGCGCCACCGCGGCGAGCTGCGCGACCTGCTCGACGACCTCGGCCCGCTCGAGAAGCTGCGGCTCTATGACGACGGGACGGCGCCAGACCGGCTGCCGATGGCGCAGGCGCGCGAGCTCCGCAAGCACGTCGAGGAGGTGTACCGCGAGCAGGAGCTGCAACCGCTCTACGAGGGCGGCTCGGGCGCATCGGCGCGCGAGGTGAAGACGGCGCTGCTCGACGCCGCGCACGACCCGCGCCACGCCTGCCTCACGCCGATGGCGGTGCTGGAATCGCTGGAGGCGCTCTGCCGCGACCGCGCCAGCCACGCCTTCCTGCAGGAGGAGGTCGAGGACGGGTACCACGACCACGAGGGCTTCCTGCGGCTGGTGGAGGAGGAGCTCCTCGACCGGCTCGACGAGGAGCTGAGCGAGGCCCTGGGCCTCGTCTCCGAGAGCCAGTACCGCGAGCTCTTCGGCCGCTACCTGGGCCTCGTCTCGTCCTGGACCCAGGGAGAGCGGGTGCGCAACCGCCTCACGGGCGCCTACGAGCGGCCCGACGAGGAGCGCATGGTCGAGCTGGAGCGGGTGATCATGGGCGGGGCCGAGGACCGCGCTGCGTTCAGGAGGTCGCTCATCGCCGAGGTGGGCGCCTACCGCCTCGACCACCCGGAGGGCGAGCTCGACACCGCCTCCATCTTTCCCGACCTCTTCCGGCGCCTGCGCGAGCACGCCCACGAGGAGCGCAAGCGGCAGCTCCGCCAGCACAAGGAGGACGTCCTGCGCTACCTCGGCGACGAGCGCGCCCGCCTCGACGCGAAGGCGCGCGCCCGGGTGGAGTCGACCCTGGAGGCGCTCCGCACCCTGCACGGCTACTGCGAGAAGTGCGCCCAGGAGGCGGTGCTCTTCGTGCTCCGCCGGCGCTACGCCGAAGGTTGAGCGGCGCGGCCTCTTCGCCGCCCGGAACGCCGCTCGCATCGCCCCGGGTGGCCTCCGGTGGCCCGGGAGCGGCGGCTTCGGTCAGAGGCGCGGGGTAGCTTCTCGGAATGGAACGGGCGAGCTGGGACGAGTACTTCATGGCCATCGCGCGGGTGGTGGCCACCCGCGCCACCTGCGACCGCAAGCACGTGGGCGCGGTGCTGGTGCGGGAGCGCACCATTCTCTCCACCGGCTACAACGGCTCCATCCGGGGCCTGCCCCATTGCAGCGAGGTGGGCCACCTCATGGAGGACGGGCACTGCGTCGCCACCGTTCACGCGGAGGCGAACGCCATCATCCAGGCGGCGAAGAACGGGGTGGCCATCGACGGCGCCGACATCTACACCACGGCCTCTCCATGCTGGCCCTGCTTCAAGCTCATCGCCAACTCGGGCTGCCGCCGCATCGTCTTCGGCGAGTTCTACCGCGACCAGCGCATCTTCGACTTCGCCAAGCAGCTCGGGATTCGAGCTCACGGAGCTGAGACCGGCCGGCGTGGCGCCGTCAGGGTAGGGCGAGCGCCTCCGCGCGCGCGGGCGCGGGAGGCGCCGGCAGGGCGAGATCCTCGCCCAGCACCGCCTCGATGGCCGCCTTGCGATCCAGGTAGAGCGACTCATCCTTGCGGAGCGCGACGTAGCGAGCCTCCTGCGCGGCCGGGACGGGTGAGGGCAGGCGCGAGAGCCCCGCGCGGACCTCAGCGAGCGCGCGATTGAGGGCCACCACCTGGATGGAGGGGCGTGCGCCGTGCTTCCGCCTCGCTGGGTCGGCGGTGTCGTTCTCGGTCCAGAGCGGGATGTAGCCCGCGCTCCCCACCTCCGTGCGCACCACCCCCCGGCCGTAGTCGCGCTTCACGAGCTCCACCCTCACCAGCGCGCCGTCGCGGGTGGCGCCCACCTCGGCCGGCGTGACGCCGTGGACGTAGCCTCGCGACTGGTTGGAGACGAAGTTGCCGAGCGAATAGGCGATGAGCGCCGTCCTTCCGTCCTCGCGCTGGTAGAGCTCGATGGGTTGCAAGACGTGCGGGTGGTGGCCCAGCACGATGAGCGCGCCGGCGTTGGCCAGGCGGTGGGCGAGCGCCACGTCGGCCTCGCGCGGCTGCTGCTCGTACTCCGTACCCCAGTGGAGCGAGACCACCACCGCGTCGTATCGCGCAGCGGCCGTGCGCACCTCGGCCGCGGCGCGCTCCGGGTCGAGCAGCGAGGACTTCACGCAGGGCCTTCCCCCTCGCTCGGCCGGGCGCGGGCAGTCGTTTCCATCCTGGTTGAAGAACCGGGCGTAGCCGAGGAACGCCAGGCTGAGCCCGTTCACCTCGAAGACCCGGGGACCCGACTCCCTGCCCTCCGGCCCCGCGCCGACGTACGGCATGGCGAGGCGGTCGAGCACGCCGAGCGTCTCCTCGAAGCCGGGGCGCCCCTGATCGAGGACGTGGTTGTTGGCGAAGGAGACCACTTTCACGCCGCCGCTCCGCAGCGCCGACACCACGGCCGGCGGGGCGTTGAAGACGAAGCTCCGCGAGCCGCTTCCGGAGGTGGGCGCCACCGGAGTTTCCAGATTCGCAAAGGTGAGGTCCGTGGCGGAGAGGAGGTCCTTCACCGGCGCCCACAGCCAGCCGAAGCCGCCATCCGCGTCGCCGCGCCGGTGGTCGGCCGCCGCGTCTTTCACCGCTCCATGCATGAGGACATCGCCCACCGCGCCGATCGATGCGCGCGCGACGATGCGCATCTCCGGCGGCGCGGTAGCTACGGGGTGGAGGGGCCCTCCGCGGGGGGTGGCAGGCGCCGCGCCAGACTCGGGGCCGACGTCGCGGGTGGAGGTGGCCACGCCCCGCTCGGGCGTGGATGCCACGCCCAAACCGGTGCGTGCCTCGGTGGTCTCCGGGCCCGCCAGGGGCTGGCCGCTCGTCGCGGATGAGACGCGCCCGTCGGTTGCACGACCCGGAGCGCGAGCCGAGGCGCAGGCCAGGAGGAGCGTGGCCGCAAGGGCCATCGCGCGAGCCGGAAAGAACGACCGGCGAAAACGCGCCCCGTTCGCTCCGCACCGGCCAGGAAGGGGGCCAGCTTCAAGAAAAAGTGGGTCTTCGCCGCGCGCGCCCCCGGTTGACCCTGTAATATTGCCACTCACCCGGAACCCACTCCTTGGAAATCGCCCCATGCTGGCCGACGGCTTCGCATTTCTCGACAGGGCTGGAAATCTCGCCGCGGCCGACGACGGTTTCAAGGGCCTCCTCGGCCTGCCCCCCGAGGGAGCCGGCGAGGAGCTCCTGGCGGAGTCCAGAGCATACCCCGAGCTGGCCCGCTTCCTCGCCGGCGAAGGACCGGACGAGCTCCTGCTGCCTCGCCCTGAAGCTCCCTGCCTCATGGCTCGCAGGCGCTGCGACACTGGCACGGTGCTGGTCGCCTGCTTGCTCCACGAATGGGGTACCCCTGCCGAGCTGGCGTTGCAGGGGATGGCGCTCACCCGCCTCGAGGGCGGCTTCGCCCACGACCTGAAGAATCCGCTCAACGCCATGGCGCTCCAGCTCGCGTTGCTCGGCGACAAGATCGCGAGCGCCAGCGAGAATCTGGCTGCCGCCTGCGGCGGCAACCTCAGCTCGCTCCGCAAGCAGATCGGCCGGATCGACGATCTGGTGCGGCGCCACGCGGAGGCCGCCGACCCGGCCGCGCGGCCCGGCGTCGACGTGCCCACCCTGCTCGCCGAGCTGGAGGCGCTCTTCGGCCACGAGTCGCGCCGGCGGCGCATCGCCTTCGAGGTGGAGCCTCCGCCGGCCGCGCGGGTGCGGGGGGAGGCGGCGCGCGTCACCCGGCTCGTGCTCGGCCTGGCGGCCCGCGCCTTCGCCGCCACCGGCGAGGGGGGACGCGTGCAGCTCGGCGCCACGGCGACCGCCACCTCCGTCACCTTTCGCTTCGCGCACGCGCCAGACGGCGCGGGCGAGCCGAAGTGGCCCCTCGCCGCGGCGCGCATGAGCGCCTGCGCGCTGGAGGGCGAGCTGCGCACGGCCGCGGAGGATGGGCTGGAGAAGATCGAGCTCGCGCTGTCGAGGGAGCGTGCCCAGTGAAGTACCGCCTGCTCATCGTGGACGACGAGGTCGACAGCCGCGAGGCGCTGGCCGAGCTGGCGGGGCGCTGGGGCTACGCCGTGGAGACGGCCTCGGACGGCACCGAGGCGCTCCGCCGCGCCATCGAGCTGCACCCGGACGTCATCCTCACCGACCTGGTGATGCCCAACATGGACGGCCTTTGGCTCTTGAGGGCGCTCCGCGCCGAGCTGCCCGACTGCCCGGTGGTGCTCCTCACCGGCCGGGGCACCGTGCAGACCGCGGTGCAGGCCATCAAGGAGGGCGCCTACGACTTCATCGAGAAGCCGCTCGACGTGTCGCGGCTGCGGGTGGTGCTCGACCGGGCGCTGGAGAAGAAGGAGACGATGCGCGAGGTGCAGCTCCTCCGCAGGCGCCTCGCCGCGCTCGCCCCGGGCACCGACATGATCGGCTCCGGACCCGCCATGCAGCGCGTGTTCGAGCTGGTGAAGAAGGTGGCGCCGGCCAACGCCAGCGTGGTGCTCACCGGCGAGAGCGGCACCGGCAAGGAGGTGGTCGCCCGGGCTGTCCACTCGCTCTCCGCCCGCAACGAGAAGCCCTTCATCGCCCTCAACTGCGGCGCCATCCCGGCCACCCTCATCGAGTCGGAGCTCTTCGGCTACGAGCGCGGCGCCTTCACCGGCGCCGACCAGCGGCGGCTCGGCAACTTCGAGATCGCCCACAACGGGACGCTCTTCCTCGACGAGATTGGCGAGCTGCCGCTGGAGATGCAGGGCAAGTTCCTGCGGGTCCTGGAGGAGCGGAAGTTCCGGCGCCTGGGGGGCAAGAGCGAGGTCGAGGTGGACGTGCGCGTCATCTGCGCCACCAACCGCGACCTCAAGGAGGAGATTCCGCAAGGGACGCTTCCGCGAGGACCTCTACTTCCGGCTGCACGTCTTCACCATTCACCTGCCGCCGCTCAAGGAGCGCGCGGAGGACGTGCCGATGCTGGTCCAGCACTTCATCGACAAGTTCAACGCCGAGACCGGCAAGCACGTCCAGGGGGTGGCCCCGGGCGCGCTCGCCGTGCTCCAGGCCTACGCCTGGCCCGGCAACATCCGCGAGCTCCGCAACACGGTCGAGCGGGCCATGATCCTCACCGATGGCGACATGATCGACGAGGAGCACCTGCCGCCCGACATGCGGCCCACACGGCAGGAGTCGGCGACGCTGCGGGTGCCGCTGGGCCTCCCGCTCCGCAACCTCGAGAAGGAGTACATCCTCGCCTCGCTGCGGAAGCACGGCGGCAACAAGTCGCGGACCGCCGATCGGCTCGGGATCAGCGAGAAGACGCTCTACAACAAGCTCAACCGCTACGCCGCCCAGGCGCGCGATCGGGTGGGTGAAGGCCCCGCCCAGCCGGACCTCGTCTCCGCCGACGGCGAGGAGTGAATCCCGAGCCCGCGAGTCGCCGTAGGACGCGGCTCACGCCTGGCTGGCGCCGTCGAGCCCGCCGTGCTCCGGAGCCTCCGGTGCGATCGGGTGTGTCTCCACCAGCCCTCGGCCGCTCCGCTTCGCGCGGTAGAGGGCCGCGTCGGCGCGCCGGATGAGGGTCTGGCCGGGGTCTTCCAGCGGCTCGTCGGTGAGCGAGGCGATGCCGAACGAGGCGGAGAGCGAGAGCCGGCGTCCCCCCACCTTCACGTCCGCCTCGCGCAGCCGCTCGACGACGCGCTCGGCGAAGATGCACGCCTCCTCGGAGCTGGTGTGGGGGAGCAGGAGCACGAACTCGTCGCCCCCGTAGCGAGCCCCGAAGTCGGTCTCGCGCAGCTCGCGCCGGATCACCTCGGCCACCGTGGCGATGGCCAGGTCGCCGGCGGCGTGGCCCAGCTCGTCGTTGATGGGCTTCAGGTGGTCCATGTCGACCATCGCGCAGGCGAGGCGCGTGCGGTACCGCAGCGCGCGGCCCACCTCCTCGTCGAGCCGCGAGCGCAAGGCGCGGAGGTTGGCGAGGCCGGTGAGGGCGTCCGTGCGAGCCATCTGCTCGAGCTGGCTGGTCCGGCGGGTGAGGCGCAGGGTCCGGTCGATGCGCGCCTTGAGCTCGCGTGCCGAGAAGGGCTTTTGCAGGAAGTCGACCGCGCCGAGGTCGAGGCTGCGCGAGCGGGTCAGGTCGTCGCCGCGGCCGGAGATGAGGATGACCGGAACGGACGCGGTGATGGGGTCGGCGCGCAGCGCCTCCAGCGCCGCCAGGCCGTCCATGCGCGGCATGTACAGGTCCATCAACACGAGGTCGGGGCGCGCCACCAGCGCCATCTCCACCGCCGCCCGCCCATCCGCCGCCACCAGCACCTCGTGGTCGTCCCCGAGCGGCAAGAAACCTCGGCGGCCGCCCTCGAGCAATCTGCTCGACGCGGTGATGGTTCAAGCCTACGGCAGTCGCCATGCCGATCAACCAGGTCGCCACGGTCTCCGTGCCCGAACCGCGCATGATATCGGTCTCGGTATGGGACAAGTCGATGGTGGGCCCGGTCGACCGCGCGATCCGCGAGGCCAATCTCGGTCTCAACCCGATCGTCGACGGCACCACTCTGCGCATTCCGCTGCCCGAACTCAACGAGCAGCGCCGCAAGGAACTGGTCAAGATCGCGCACGGATATGCGGAAAACGCCAGGGTCGCCGTCCGTCACGTCCGCCGCGACGGCATGGACCACCTGAAGAAGGCCGAGAAGGACGGCGACATCAGCCAGGACGAGCGCCGCCTCCAGGCCGACCGGGTCCAGAAGATGACCGACGAGACGATTTCGCCAGGTCGACGGCCTGCTCGCCGCGAAGGAAGCCGAGATCATGCAGGTCTGACCTGCATCCGGCGCGGGTTCGCGCATAGCACGCACGGGACGGATGCCGGCGAGCGAAAGCGAGATGACGAGCACGCCGGACATGTCGCGATCATCATGGATGGCAACGGCCGCTGGGCCAAGGCGCGCGGCCTGCCGCGCGTCGCCGGCCATCGCGCGGGTGTCGAGGCGCTGCGCGAGACGGTGCGCGCCGCCGGCGACCTCGGCATCCCTGTCTCACGGTCTATGCCTTCTCCTCGGAAAACTGGTCGCGGCCGAAGACCGGAGTCAGCGACCTGATGGGGCTGCTGAAGCTCTTCATCCGCCGCGACCTCGCCGAACTCCACCAGAACGGCGTGCGCGTGCAGGTCATCGGCGAACGCGACGGCCTGCCCCCGACATCAGGGCGCTGCTCGACGAGGCCGAGACGCTGACCGCGCGCAACACCGGCCTGAACCTCGTCATCGCCTTCAACTATGGCGGCCGCGACGAGATCGCGCGGGCGGCCCGCAAGCTGGTCGCGCGATGCGGCCGGCCGGCGGCGATCCGGCATGCGAGTCGACGCCCGATATCTTCGCCAGCTTCCTCGACACCGGCGGACATCCCCGATCCCGACCTGGTTATCCGCACCAGCGGCGAGATGCGGCCTGTCCAATTTCCTGCCCTGGCAGGCCGCCTACAGCGAGTTCGTGTTCCTGCCATGCTTACTGGCCGGATTTCACCCGCGCGCACCTTGTCGAGGCCGTTGCAGGTCTTTGCCGGCGCGCGAGCGCCGCTTCGGCGGCATCGCGGCACGCGACGTCGCGCTGTGAGCGGCTGGATCGGGCGCACCGGCAGCGTGCGATGAGCAATCTCCAGCTGCGGGTCGATCTCGGCGGTGGTGCTGGCGGTGGTCGTGCTCGGCGTGACCTGGCTGGGCGGCTTGCCGTTCCGCGCTGCTTTCGGCCGCTCATCGCGCTGGTGATGCTTCTACGAATGGCGCGATGGACCGCGCGACGGCGCCGACGGCGGCCGTCGTGCCGCGTTCGGCTGGCTGGTTCTGCTCGCGCTGGTGCTGGTCGCTGGGCTCGTCGGCGGGCTGGCCGTTCGCGGTCTTGCCGGCGGGCTTCGCGTCGTCGCCATCGCTGCCCGGCTGCTCGGAGCGGGCAGGAGCCGGCTGGCCAGCGCCGGACTGGCCTATGCCGGCCTGTCGGGCATCTCGCTCGCGCTGCTGCGCGGCGACGACCAGGCCGGGCTGCTCGCCATCCTGTTTCTGTTCGCCGTGGTGTGGGCGACCGACATCCTCGCCTATTTCGTCGGCCGCGCCATCGGCGGGCCGAAGCTCGCGCCGTCGATCTCGCCGGGCAAGACCTGGAGCGGCGCCATCGGCGGCGCGGTCGGCGGAACCGTCGGCCGGACTGGCGCTCGCCGTCTGCGACCGGCCAGGCGCGGTCCGCTGCCGTGCTGGCGTGGTGGCGCTGCTGCTGTCGGTCGTGTCGCAGATCGGCGATCTGTTCGAATCTGCGGTCAAGCGCCGCTACGGCGTCAAGGATTCGGGCAATCTCATTCCCGGCCACGGCGGCGTCATGGACCGGGTCGACGGGCTTGTCGCCGCCGCCATCGCACTGTACCTCATCGGGCTGTTCTTGCCGGGGCCGGACAATCCCGCGCACGGCTCTGTTCGCTGCCTGAGCCTCGGCTGCGGCCGGCGGCCGCCTTGGATTTGCCGGTATTGTTGCCACAGTCTTCCGGCAGAGGGCGATTAGAGGGTCCGCGCTTGAGGTCGAATTTCTGACCATTCGGCTGTTTTCGACCAACGGCCTCCTGATCGGCACCCTGGTGCCGTTCCTGTTCGTGCTGACCGTCGTCGTCTTCGTTCACGAGATGGGCCACTATCTGGTCGGCCGCTGGTGCGGCATCGGCGTCAACGTTTTCTCGATCGGCTTCGGGCCGGAACTCTTCGGCTTCAACGACCGCCACGGCACGCGCTGGAAGCTCTCGGCCATTCCGCTCGGCGGCTACGTCAAGTTCGTCGGCGACATGAACGCCACCAGCGCAGCCGGACGCCGACGAATGGCGGCGCTGACGCGACGACGAACGCAAGGTCGCCTTCCACACCCAGCCGGTCTGGAAGCGCGCGCCGACCGTTGTAGCCGGGCCGGCTTGTCAATTTCCTGCTGGCGATCGCCGTCTTCGCGGTGATGTTCTCGATCTACGGCCGGTTCGTTTCCGACCCGATGGTCGCCGAGGTGCGCGCCGGCAGTCCCGCCGCAGCCGCGGGCTTCATGCCGGGCGACCGCTTCGTCAGCGTCGACGGCAACGCCGGTCGAGATCTTTCGCCGATGTGCAGCGTCTGGTCTCGGGCAGGGCCGGCGATCCGATCGTCTTCGTGATGGTGCGCGACGGCAAGCGAGGTCGACCTGACCGCCACGCCGGAAATCATCGAGCAGAAGGACGCCTTCGGCAATGTCGTCAAGGTCGGCGTGATCGGGGTGGTCAACAACGAGCGAGCTCGGCCAGCCGCGGGTCGATCAACTACGGTCCGGCCGAGCGCTCGTGCAGGCGGTCGCGCGAGACCGGCCACATCATCGCGCGCACCGGCCAGTTCCTGAAACGCTTCGCCGTCGGTCGCGAGGACAAGTGCCAGCTCGGCGGACCGGTCAAGATCGCCGACATGGCCGGCAAGGCCGCGCACCTTGGCTTCGAGTGGCTGGTCCAGCTGGTCGCGCTGCTCTCCGTCGGGATCGGCTTCCTCAACCTTCTGCCGATTCCGCCGCTCGACGGCGGCCATCTGGTCTTCTATGGCATCGAGGCGGTCAGCGGCGTCCGGTCTCGGAGCGGATGATGGAGGCGGTCTATCGCGTCGGCTTCTTCCTCGTCCTCGGCTTCATGGGGTTCGTGTTCTGGAACGACCTGTTCGGCTGCTGAAATCATGAAGGAATCTAGCGCCATGCTGTGCCAAATTGAGACTGGTTTACCATCGCGGGCGATTAGGCGTGACGCGAATGCCACGGCATTGCGCTAAGTAAACGCAAATTAACCAGGAGCCTTGCGTGTAGGGAAAATCCGGGTAATACGGTACGAGACAGATGCACCGCGACGTCCGGATTTCTCGCCGTGGGGACTACGAGAAAAAGGTAATTCAGCCCGATGAAGGCAGCATGGAAGTTTCATGAGCGCGGCGTCGGCGATCGCCCTTTCCGCGAGCGTTGGCCATGCCCGGCCACGATCGCTGTCCGCCTTGTCGGTGACCGTGGCCGCAGGCCGCCGTCGTCAGCCGCATCGAGGTCGAGCGGCAACCAGCGCGTCGATGCCGACGACGATCCGCAACTATGTGGACATCACGCCCGGGCCAGAATTTCTCCGCCGACGACATCGATGAAGCGGTCAAGCGGCTTTTCGCGACCGGCCTGTTCTCCGACGTCAGCGTCAATCAGGTCGGGATCGACGCTGGTCGTGCGCGTGCGACGAGTATCAGGTCGTCAACCAGGTCCTCTTCCAGGGCAACAAGAAGATCAAGGACGCCGAGCTTGCGCGGTCGTCCAGCTGAAGCCGCGCGGAACCTTCTCCGCGGCGACGCATCGATGCCGACGTCGCAGACCATCGACGACGCCTATCAGCGCGATCGGCCGCGACGACGCGACCGTGACCGACGCAGGTCATCGATCTCGGCGACAACCGCGTCAACGTCGTCTTCGAGATCAACGAGGGCGGCCGCACCAAGATCGCGGCGATCAATTTCGTCGGCAACGACGCCTTTAGCGACGGCCGCCTGACGGACGTCATCGCCACCAAGCGGTCGACTTATCCTGTCCTTCCTGTTCCGCAACGACATCTACGACGAGGATCGGCTGCAAGGCCGACGAAGAAGCGCTGCGTCGCTTCTACTACAATCGCGGCTATGCCGATTTCCAGGTCGTCTCGGCCTTTGCGCGACCTCGACCAGGCCACCAACGAATACACGATCAACATCACCGTCGATGAAGGCGAGCGCTACAAGTTCGGCGACGATCATCGATCGACAGCACCATCGCCGGCGTCGACGTGAATCGCTCTACGCCGCTGCTGGAGACGCAGTCGGGCAAGGTCTACAGCGCCAAGGATGTCGAGGACACGCTGATTGCGCTGACCGAGCGGGTCGCCGGCCTCGGCTATGCTTTCGCGCAGGTCACGCCGCGCGGCGACCGTAACTTCGAGAACCATACCATCTCGGTCGTCTATACGATCGACCAGGGACCGCGCACCTATGTCGAGCGCATCGAGATTCGCGGAAACGACCGCACGCGCGACTATGTCATCCGGCGCGAATTCGACGTCAGCGAAGGCGATGCCTTCAACCAGGTGCTTATCCAGCGCGCCAAGCGGAGGCTCGAAGCGCTCGGTTATCTTCGACCGCGTCAAGATCTCGACGGCGCCCGGCAGCGAATCGGACCAGGTCGTCCTGGTCGTCGACGTGACCGAAAAGGCGACCGGCGAATTCTCGATCGGCGGCGGCTATACGACCGGCGGCGAATCGGCGCGGCGCTTCGGTCGAAGGGTCGATCACCGAGCGCAACTTCCTTGGACGCGGCCAGTTCATCCGCTTCTCGGCCGGCGGCGGCCAGAACTCGCGCGACTTCGCGCTTTCGTTCACGGAGCCGTATTTCCTCGGCCGGCGCGTTTCGGCCGGCTTGAAATCATCCGGTCGACACGCAACTTCGACAATTACGACAGCGAAACCACGGGTGGCACGATCCGCTTCGGCCTGCCGATCACCAATTCGATTTCGGCGGTGCTGGCCTACAACCTTTCGCAGGAAGACTACAGCTACGACGACGGCTGCGACGCCGACAACAATGGCCAGCCTGACTCGGGCTGCAACATCTCGCAGGCCATCGTTGACGGCATCGAGAACAGCCCCTGGATCAAGTCCTCGGTGTCGGGCTCGCTGATCTACAACACGATCGACGACGTCAAGAATCCGCATAGCGGCATCTACGGCAACTTCACCACGGAAATCGCCGGCCTCGGCGGCGATGCGGAATTCGTGAAGGTCACCGGGCGCGCCACCTACTACCAGACGCTGGTGGAGGAGATGGACGTCATCGGCCTGCTGACCGCCGGCGGCGGCTATGTCGCGGGATTCGGCAACGAAGCCAATACCAATGGCGGCCTGCGCGTGTTCGACATGTTCATGAACAACGACCGCATGATCCGCGGTTTCGAATATGGCGGCATCGGTCCCGTCGACACGACGACCGGCGACCATCTGGGCGGCACCACCTATTTCAACGCATCCGCGGAAACGCAATTCCCCATCCCGGTGATTCCGGAGAGCTTCGGCCTGCGGGGCGCGCTTTTCGCCGATGCCGCCACCCTGTACGGCAACGATTTCCCCGAGGCGGATGCGTCGGTCGGCAGCGAGTGGCGCGTGTCGCTGGGCGCCGGCCTGATCTGGGCTTCGCCGTTCGGCCCGCTGCGCGTCGACTATGCCGTTCCGGTCGTGAAGCAGGACACGGACGACGTGCAGAACTTCAATTTTGGCATTTCGACGCGGTTCTAGCGGCCGGCTGTCCCCAAGCTGCAAGCCGGCAGGCATAAGGTTTGAATGACGGACCCGGTGTTCTTTGCGCCCGCTCGCCGCTTCACGGCGGCTGAGATAGCGGCTCTCACCGGAGCCAGACTCCAGAATCCGGCCTACGAGCAGACCGAGATCGCACGTCTCGCCCCCGCGACGGAGGGCGGACCTGACGTGCTCGTCTTCGTCGAGGGCAAGCGCAACGCCAAGATGCTGCGCGGTCTCGACGCTGCGGCTGTCCTGTGCACGCCGGATGTCGTCGCCGACGTGCCTGTCGGCGTCGCCACGCTCGTCATCAACCGGCCGCAATATGCATTCGCGCAGGTGGCGCGGCTCCTTTATCCGTCGGCGTCGCGGCCCGTTCCGGTGACCGGGGAGACCGGTGTCTCGCCGAGGGCATTCGTCGATCCGACCGCGCATGTGGAAGAAGGCGCCATCGTCGAGCCGGGCGCCGTCATCGGCGCCGGCGCGGCCATCGGGCGCAACACGATCATCGCGCCCAATGCGGTGATCGGTCGAAACAGCCGTATCGGGCGGGATTGTTACATCGGGTCGAATTCGACGGTGATGACTGCGCTGATCGGCAACGGCGTGATCATCCATCCCGGCGTCAGCATCGGACAGGATGGATTCGGCTATGTCGGCGGGTCCGCCGGTCCGGAGAAGATGCCGCAGATCGGCCGGGTCATCATCCAGGACAATGTCGAGATCGGCGCCAACACGACGATCGACCGGGGTGCCATGAGCGACACGGTCATTGGCGAAGCCACCAAGATAGACAATCTGGTCCAGATCGCACACAACGTGCGCGTCGGCAGGGGATGCATAATAGCCGGCCATTCCGGCCTTTCGGGATCGGTCACGCTCGGCGATTTCGTGATGCTTGGCGGGCGTGTCGGCGTATCCGACCATGTCGTGATCGGCGCCCGCGCGCAGGTGGCGGCGTCGGCTGGCCTCATGAACGACGTGCCCGACGGCGAGCGCTGGGCAGGGTCGCCTGCGCAGCCGATGCGCGCCTTTTTCCGCGAGGTCTCCGCGCTGCGTGCGCTCGTGAAGCCAAAATCCAAATCGGAAGACGCTAATGACTGAAAGCGGGCTGAAGACGTTGGAGACGATGGATATCCTGCAGCTGCTGAAACTGCTGCCGCATCGCTATCCGTTCATGATGGTCGACCGCATCATCGAGATCGACGGCGACAACTCGGCGATCGGAATCAAGAACGTCACCTTCAACGAACCCCATTTCCAGGGCCATTTTCCCGGCCAGCCGGTGATGCCGGGCGTGCTGATCCTGGAGGCGATGGCACAGACCGCCGGCGCGATTTGCATTGCGAGCGTCACCGAGAATGGACCCCCGCTGGTCTATTTCATGACGATCGACGAAGCGAAATTCCGCAAGCCCGTGGTCCCGGGGGACCGCGTCGAGATTCATGTGCGCAAGCTGAAGAAGCGAAGCAACATCTGGCGTTTCGCATGCGAGGCCATCGTCGACGGCGGCAAGGTTGCCGAAGCCCAGATCCAGGCGATGATGATGCCGCCGCAGGCCGCCTGATCGCATGACCGCAAGCGAAATACACCCGACCGCGGTCGTCGAGGCGGGCGCGCAGCTTGGTGAAGGCGTCCGCATCGGCCCTTTCTGCCATGTCGGGGCCGATTGCGTCGTCGGCGACCAGGTCCGCCTGGTTGGATACGTGACTGTCGCCGGGGCGACGACCATCGGCAAGGGCACGCAGGTCCATCCCGGCGCCGTGCTTGGCGGGCCCCCGCAAAGCTTCCGGCACAAGGGTGGGCGCACGCAACTCGTAATCGGCGAGAACTGCATCATCCGCGAATGCGTGACGATGAATGTCGGCACCGACCAGAGCCGCGGCATCACGCGTGTCGGCAACAATTCGAGCTTCTTCGCCTATTCCCACGTGGCGCACGACTGCATCATCGGCAACAACGTCATCTTCGCCAACAGCGCGACTCTCGCCGGACACTGCGAGATCGGCGACAACGTCAATCTCGGCGGACTTTCCGCGGTCCATCAGTTCGTGCGGATCGGCGAGTTCGCCTTCATCGGCGGCATGACCGGTGTTCCCGCCGACGTGATACCCTTCGGCATGATGACGGGCGTGCGCGGCAATCTGCGTGGCTTGAACGTTGTCGGCATGAAACGTTCCGGCCATTCGCGCGCCGACATCATGGCGCTGCGCAAGGCCTACAGGATGATCTTCGACCCGGCGCGGCCGGTGGCGACCAACCTGTCCGATCTGCCCGCCGAGATCGCCGCCCACCCGCTGGTGGCGCGCGTTGTCGCGTTCATGGCCGGCGCCGGCAAGCGCCGCTTCGTCGTGCCGCCGATCTCGGGCCGGCGTGACGCCGACGACGATGACGACGGCTGACCAGGCGCCGGCAAGGCTGAAGGCGGGTGACCGCGTCGCGGTTATCGCAGGCAGCGGCCGTCTGCCCCAGGATGTCGCCGATGGCCTTGCGGCCCAAGGGTGCCGACCTTTCGTGGTGGTGATCCGGGGCGAGGCGGACGAGGCTGCTTTCGCGAATCACGACCACCAGGTCCTCGCCCTGGAAGACGTCGGCGACCTTTTCCGCGTCCTGAAGCGAAACAATACCACGCATGTCGTACTGGCAGGGGGTGTTTCCCGGCGGCCGCACTGGCGCTCGGTTCGTGTCACGATGGGCCTGGTGTCGGCCCTGCTGGCGTTTACCCGTGGCGTTCTGCGCGGCGACGACGGCCTCCTGCGAATGCTGGTCGGCCTGTTCGAGAGGCATGGCTTCAAGGTCGTCGGCGCGCACGAGATCGTTCCCGACCTGCTTGCGGAGGCGGGGCCGATGACCTCGCGGCGACCCACCGCCGCGGACCTTCGCGACATCGGGGCCGCCTGGGCGGCCGCGCATGCGATCGGTGCTCTCGACGTCGGCCAGGCGGCGGTGGCGATCGGCGGCCGCGCCGTGGCGCTCGAGGACATCGAAGGCACCGACCGGCTGCTCGAACGCGTTGCAGGCTTTCGCGGCCATGGCCGGCTGGCACGCAGCTCCGGCGGGGTGCTGGTGAAGTGCGCCAAGCCCGGGCAGGAACTGCGCGCGGACCTGCCGGCCATCGGCCCGCAGACCGTCGAGGGGGCGCACAGGGCAGGCCTCGCCGGGATCGGCGTGGAAGCCGGGCGCTCACTTATCCTGCAGCGGCGGGAGGTGGTGGACATCGCCGACCGGCTTGGCTTGTTCATATGCGGACTGGACCGGGAGGGACGGTGACCAATCCGGCGACCCTCAAGATCGCGATCGTCGCGGGGGAAGAATCCGGGGACCTGCTCGGTGCCGACCTGGTACGCGCCTTGTCGGCCGCGACCGGCGCGCCGGTAGAACTCGCGGGGGTCGGCGGCCGGCACCTGGAGGCGCTGGGGCTGCGATCGCAATTCGATGCAGCCGAGATCGCGCTGGTGGGTATCGCCGCGATCGTCGGTAGGCTGCCAGGCTTGCTGCGGCGAATCGGCCAGACGGCCGACGCCGTCGTGCGCGCCAATCCGGACTGCCTGATCACCATAGACAGCCCGGAGTTCTCGCTGCGTGTTGCCAGGAAGGTGAGGGCGGCCGATCCGAAAATCCCGATCGTCCACTACGTCTGCCCCAGCGTCTGGGCGTGGCGCCCCGGCCGTGCCCCGGCGATGGCGGCCTATGTCGACAAGGTTCTGTGCCTCCTGCCCTTCGAGGCAGCAGCGCTCGAGACGCTGAAGGGGCCGCCCGGAACCTATGTCGGTCATCGGCTCGTCCGCGACGCCGGGGTCCTGCGGGCGGCAGCGATGCAGGCGGAAGGCGATAGCTCGGAGGACAAACGGCCCCGCCGCCTCCTGCTGCTTCCCGGCTCCCGCCGCAGTGAGGTCGGCAGGCTTCTGACGGATTTCGGGCGGACGGTGGACATGCTGCGCCAGCGCGGCCACGACCTCGAACTCTGCCTGCCCACGGTGCCCCATGTGGAACCGTTGGTCCGCGAACACGTGTCCGGCTGGGAGCGGCCGCCGACGGCTACGGGGTGATATTCCGGCAGGGGAGCGTCCAGGGCCTGTTATAGACCGTCTCGGTGATCTCCCCTGTCCGGGAGTGCGCGCAGTCGCGTTCCCACTTGGCCGCTATCGGCGCCCAGCTCCATGCTGTCGTGGTGCGCAGGCCCGTGTACCGGAAGTCCACCGCCCATGTGGCCGTGAGGAAGACGACAAGCGCAGTGACCGCCGTCACGGATTTCAGGCCCGCCCCCTGCCGTCGACGATTGTGAGCACGTGACCGTAGGGCGTAATCTGCCCCGACTATCAGGGCGGACACGATCAGGAAGTCAGCCATGATCGCGTACCGGGTGCCGAGCACCTGCGCGGGAAGCATCGGTTTTGCGGCCGGTCCGCGGTTGATGCCGACGCTTATCACCGTGAAGATGAAGCCGACTGCGACGGCGGTCACCACGAATAGCCGTGCCCCCGGCTGGGTGACGAGGATCAGGCCGAAGCTGACGGCGAGTACGACGGCCGCGATCGCGGCGGCCCCGTTTGCTCCGGCGAACGACCGTAGCCACCACGACGTGTGCCAGCCGAGCGATGGCAGCAGCACGACGTGGCCGTAGAAGGCGAGCGACTGGCCGGGCGTCGCATGCTTCAGGTAAAGCCGGGAGTGGCCGTGCAGCGCACCGGAAATAACGAAAGTCGCCTGCACCAGGCAGCCGGCCAGCCAGCCCGCGCTCACCGCGTGCTCCCGTGGACGGCGCAGCACGTACAGTCGCGCGACAAGCAGCGGTGCGAGCAGCGCGGCCAGGATATTGGAAGCCATCGTGAGGAGCCCGACCGCCGCCGCCACCGCCATCGCGGGCCGTGTCCGCGGCCGCCACAGCATCGCCCAGAACAGGGCAGGCAGCAGGTACCAGGGCGTCTCTACCCCGCTGCCGATGAGTTCCATCGGCGCGACGGGAAGCAACACCAGGGCCACGGCGAGGAGGGCGCGCAGTTTCACCGACTCGATGTGGCCGGCGCTCGCGTGGAATATGAACAGGGCGCAGCACGCCGCAACCACCACGCCGGCCAGCGCGAACGCCAGGGACGCGTCAGCCAGCGGCAGATAGCTCACGACCTGCGCGATAAAGCGCGGCAGAACCTGCACGTACCCGCCGTACGCGCGCCAGTGCCAGGGATGCTGGATAGCCCCGACGAGGAACTCGAAGTAGTCGTCGCCGAAGATGGTGCGCCAGGCTGGGCGCCCGGGAACGCGCAGCAGCATCGCTGCTGAGGCGATGCCGACCGCCGCGATCTGCACCACGGCACCGAGCACGTGGGCGCCCCGCGCCCGCGCCGCCGGGGACACTCGGGAACAACTCGCCAAGCGCGTCGCGCAATCCGCCAGCCGTCGGCCGGGGCCGGGGCATGACCCGATCAGAACGCTGCGAATGCCCGGACGCGGGGGTCATCGCTGCACGCCCTCCTCACACGCCCGAATCCGAGATCTGAAGCTCCCGTGACCCCCAGCATCGCAGTGCGGTCGCGAGCATCCCTTCGAGCACCCACCGGCCAGCCCTGCGGCACCATCGGCTGACCGGTACCGGCAGCCCGCTAGCACGCCTTCCAGCACACTCCACTCGCCTGCACGTCCGCCGCCGCGCGGGCCCTGTTGCCCCAGCACCCGGCGAGAGTACTACGAAAGTCACGGTCTGATTGCCCGGCTACATCTGGTGTTCCCCAGCAATCCCTCGTGCTCACCCTCGCGGCCGAGACCAGCAGGGATTCGTCAAAGTCGGCGTGACAGCGTGTGACTGATTGGGCGGGCTTGGGGTGGTTCGCTGATGGTGTTCCGGGGAGTGCGCGGGTGCCGCAGCCGTTACTTCGCGTGACCGGTAGCCGGGGCATGCCCGGCTGCGGATACGCGGCGGGCACGGTGCGGATGTGGCTGAAGTGAGGGCGCGGCCAGGCTGCTGCAGGTGATGATCCAGGTTCTCACGCCGTTAAACCGTCACGAGGACTACCTTGGCCGCGCCCGTGTCTTCATCATGGCTTGCCGACTGCATCCGCCGCCACCTGCCTGCGGGGACTGCGCCTGATCCGGTGTCCCTGCGGGCGGTGCTGGAGGGGCGGCTGACCGATACGCGCAAGCCGCGGGGGAAGCGGCATCCGCTGCCGTCGCTGGTCTCGGTGCTGGTCGCGGGCGTGGCGTCCGGGCACGGCGGGCCGCTGGCGGTCGCGCAGGCGGCGGCGGGCTGGGACCAGGAGGTGCTGGCCGCGCACGGCTGCCGGGTCAGCCCGCGGACCGGGCTGCGGGTGGCGCCGTCCGCTTCCATGCTGGACAGGCTCGGGAAGCTGCTGGACGCGGACGAGTTCGAGGCCGCGCTGTCCGCGGCCGTGGCTGCCGCCGCGCTCGATCCCGCGATCCCGGCCGCGTATGCCGCGCACCGCGCGGGGCAGCAGCGCGAGCAGGAGGAAAAGCGGAAGAAGCGGAAGCCGGCGGCGGAGAGCTTCCGGCAAGAGCGGGAGGACGGCTGGTTCCGGCCGCACCCGCTCCACCCCTGGCTGGACGCGGCCGTGACCGGCGATCCCGGGCACGTGCCCGCCCGCCGCGCGGTCGCCGTGGACGGCAAGGAACGCAAGCTCGCCAAGGCAGGCGGGAACAAGAAGGTGCACCTGCTCGCCGCCGTCACCCACGTCCCCGGCCTGGTCATCGCCCAGGACAAGGTTGCCAAGGCCGGCAAGGCCAACGAGATCAGCCACTTCAAGCCGCTGCTGGCGCCCCTGCCCCTGGACGGTGTCCTGATAACGGCGGACGCCATGCAGGCGAACAGGGACAACGCCCTGTTCCTGCGCGAGGCCAAGAACGCGCACTACCTGTGGCCGATCCTGGGCAACCAGCCGGGCCTGAACGCGCAGCTGAACGCCCTGCCCTGGGAAACGGCCCCGGTCGCCGCCGCCACCAGCGAGATCAGCCGCGGCCGGATCGAGACCCGCACCATCCGCGTCCTGCCCGCCCCCGAGGGCACCGGCTTCGCCGGCGCAGCCCAGGCCGTCCTCATCGAGCGTTACACCACGTACAAGAACAAAGGCCAGTGGCTGACCCGGGCCGAGGCCGTCCTCTACATCACCAGCCTCGGCGCGGAAGAAACCGCTCCCGAAGACCTGCTCGCCCACGTCCGCGGGCACTGGCGGGTGGAGCACGCGCACTGGCTACGCGACGTGATCTGGAAAGAAGACAAATCACTCATCCGCACCGGAAACGCACCCCAGATCTGGTCCGCCCTCACCAACCTCGTCATCACCCTTTTCCGCCTACACGGAGTAACTAGATACACCGCCGAAACCCGCCGCATCGCCCAGGACCCCCGAAGAGCCCTCCAATTCCTCGATCTCACAGGGCTCTCACCAGGCTGAACACCATTCGCGACTTTGACGAATCCCTGCCGAGACCAGGCCGCATAACCCCGCTATGAACGGGGAGGAGCTTCAGGATCTTTAGCCCCACAGGGCGCAGATGGGCAACGCGGCGATTGATTTATCCAGCCGGAACGAACGCGGCCCGGTGTGCAGCACGAGGCCGAGTGCGAATCGGCTCCCGATGGCATCCCGGAGCCAGCGCAGGTGCCGTGCCGCGTCAGGTCCCGGTGCGGAGTCGGCCTTGATTTCAATGCCAATCACCCGGCCATCGCCGAGTTCAACGAGTATGTCCACTTCATGTCGGCCGTTCGCGTCGCGGACGTGAAACAGATGGGGCGAAAGCTCGCTCACCGTGCACTCGGCTCGCAGTTGCGCCATGACGAAGCTGTCGAGCAGTCTGCCCAGCAGGTCACCGTCACGAAGGACAGCGCGGGCATCCACACCCATCAGCGGGCCGGCGAATGCGGGATCGACCAGGTATCGCTTCGGTAGCCGGATGAGACGGTTCAGCCGGTTGGATGACCAGGAGGGGATCCGCTCGGTGATGAGCACCCGCTCGAGCAGCGCGTCGTAGGCATTGGCAGTCGGGCGTTCGATTCCAGCCGCATCGATGAGTGTCTTCAAGGTCGGCGTCCCGGCGGTGCTCGCGGCCACAGCCTGGAGGTAGTGCCGGAGGCGCATCGGGTCCCGCACGGCTCCTACCAGCGACACATCGCGGGAGACGAGTTGGTCGACGTAGCTGGACAGCCATCGTCGTGAGGCTCGCTCGCTGGCAGCCAGAGCCGCTTCAGGGAACCCTCCGCGCAGCGCCCGCGCCACGTAACCGCGGATATCCGGCGGATCGGGCGGCACTCGGAGTCCTCCCG
>CAVWSG010000006.1:0-252140 GCA_963757745.1 uncultured delta proteobacterium | reverse complement strand
AGGAGACGCCGCTCGCGCCCTCCTCGCCTTACTCGGCGTCGAAGGCCTCCTCCGACCTCCTCGCCCTGGCCTACGCGCACACCTTCTCGCTGCCGGTCGTGGTCACGCGCTGCTCCAACAACTACGGCCCCTACCAGTTTCCGGAGAAGCTCATCCCGCTCATGATCGCCAATGCGCTGGAGGAGAAGCCTCTGCCGGTGTACGGCGACGGGCAGAACGTGCGCGACTGGATCCACGTCGAGGACCACTGCCGGGGCCTCGTGGCGGCGCTGGAGCAGGGCCGGCCGGGAGAGGTCTACAACTTCGGCGCGGCGAGCGAGCGGAGGAACCTCGACATCGTGAAGGGCGTCCTGCGCCTGCTGGAGAAGCCGGAATCGCTCATCCGGTACGTGAAGGACCGGCCGGGCCACGACCGGCGCTACGCCATCGACGCGGCCAAGGCGGCGCGCGAGCTCGGCTGGGCGCCGCGCCACCGCTTCGAGGACGCGCTCGCCTCCACCGTGGGCTGGTACGTGGAGCACCGCGCCTGGTGGGAGCGGATCCGCACCGGCGATTACCTCCGCTACTACGAGCGCCAGTACGGAGCTCGCGCGTGAGGGTGGCCGTCACCGGGGCGAACGGCCTCCTGGGGGGCGCCGCCGTGGCGCAGCTCGCCGGCCACCACGAGGCGCTCGCCCTCGGGCGCGGACCCTGCCGCCTGCCGCCGGGGCCCTACCGCTATCTCGACGTCGATCTCGGCGACGGCGGCCTCGCTGGAGTCCCTGCTGCGCGATGAGCGGCCGGAGGCGGTGCTGCACGCGGGCGCGATGACCGACGTCGACGCCTGCGAGCGCGACCCGGCAGGCGGCCTGGCGGGTGAACGTGGAGGGCACGGCCGCCGTGGCGCGCGCCTGCAACTCGCTCGGCGCCCGGCTGGTGGCCGTCTCCACCGACTACGTCTTCGACGGTGAGGCCGGTCCGTACAGAGAGGACGACCTCCCGAACCCCCGCGGCGCCTACGCTCGCTCGAAGCGGTGCGGTGAGGAGGCGGCGCTGCTCCTCGCCCCGGACTGCGCGGTGGCCCGGGTGGCGGTGGTCTACAGCGGCCGGCCCGGCGCGAAGAGCACCTTCGCCACGCAGATCGTCGAGAAGCTCACGCGCGGCGAGGAGGTGAAGGCCTTCACCGACCAGATCGTCTCGCCGACGCTCGCCGAGAGCGCCGCCGCCATGTGCCTCGAGCTCCTCCTCGAGCACGGCTACCGCGGCGTTCTCCACACCACCGGCGCCAGCGCGCTCACCCGGGTGGAGTTCGCCGCGCGGGTGGCCGCGCGCTTCGGGCTCCGCGAGGGAGATCGTCCCGGTGCGGCTCGCCGACCTGAAGCTCCTCGCGCCGCGCCCGCTCCGGGCCGGGCTCCGGGTCGAGCGGGCCGCCGCGCTCCTGCGCGAGCAGCCGCTCGACGTCGACGCGGCGCTGGACCGGTTCCACGCACAGTGGCAGGCGCGGAGCGGCCGGTGACCGCGCGTCGCGCACCCGGTCACCGACCTGTGGCGCTACCGCGAGCTCGTCACGATGCTGGTCGTGCGCGACCTCAAGGTCCGCTACAAGCGCAGCGTGCTGGGGATGGGCTGGACGCTCCTCAACCCCCTCCTGCAGATGATCGTCTACACCATCGTCTTCAAGACCATCATGCGGGTGGACCTGCCGGCCTTCCCGCTCTTCCTCCTGGCTGGCCTCTTGCCCTGGACCCTCGTCTCGGTCTCGATCACCGGCGCGGCCCACTGCCTCCTCAACAACCAGGGGCTCATCCGCAAGGTGGCGGTACCGCAGATGGTCTATCCACTGTCGGTGGTGGCCTCCAAGCTGGTCGACCTCCTCTTCTCGCTCGTGCCGCTGGCCCTCATCGCCGTGGTCATGGGGCGCCCCCCGGCGCTCTCCTGGCTGGGGCTCCTGCCGGCCATCGCGCTGGCCACGCTCTTCTCGAGCGGCCTGGGGCTCCTCTTCAGCTCGCTCACCGTCTTCTACCGGGACATGCGGCACCTCATCGACATCCTCATGCAGGTGTGGTTCTACCTGACGCCGGTGCTCTACCCGATGTCGTACCTGGAGAAGCTGCCGTACCCCTGGTTGCGGCCCGTGCTCCTGCTCGAACCCGGCCACGCCCATCGTCCGCCTCTTCCAGCTGCTCGCTCTACGAGCGGCGCTTCCCCGACCTCGCCACGCTGGGGGCGGCCAGCCTCTCCACCGCCGTCGTGCTCGTGCTCGGGGCGGCCGTCTTCCTTCACCGCGAACCGCAGCACATTCACCACTTCTGATGCGCGCGACTCGCCCCACCCTGCACCGGCCGCGCTCCTGCCCATGCCCGCCGGGACGCTCTCCTTCCGCGACGTCGGCCTCGCCTTCCGGCTCTACCGGGAGCGGGTGGACACGCTCAAGGAGGCCGTGCTGGGGCGCTTCCGCCGCGGCAAGGGGTACGACGAGTTCTGGGCGCTGCGCGGCGTGAGCTTCGAGGTGAAGCCCGGGCGAGTCGGTCGGGCTCATCGGCCACAACGGCTCGGGCAAGTCGACGCTGCTCAAGATCGCGGCCGGGGTGCTCAGGCCCACCGAGGGACAGGCGCGGGTGGAGGGGCGCATCTCGCCCATGATCGAGCTCGCCGCGGGCTTCGACCCCGACCTCACCGGGCGCGACAACATCTTCCTCAACGGCGCGCTCATGGGCCACAGCCGCCGGGAGATGGCCGGCAAGCTCGACCGCATCATCGAGTTCAGCGAGCTCGGCGAGTTCGTCGACCAGCCGGTCAAGAACTACTCGTCGGGCATGTACGCGCGCCTCGGCTTCGCCATCGCCGCCGACGTCGACCCCGAGATCCTCATCATCGACGAGGTGCTGGCGGTGGGCGACGAGCGCTTCCAGGCGAAGTGCATGGAGCGCATCCGCTCGATCCGCGGCGGCGGCTGCACCATCTTCTACGTGTCGCACGCGCTCGCCTCGGTGGAGGAGCTGTGCGACCGGGTGATCGTGCTCCACCACGGCGCGCTCGCCTTCGACGGCGCGCCGCGCGAGGCCATCGCCCACTACCGGGCGCTGCAGGGGTTCACGCCCGAGGTCCGCGCCGCGACCTGAGCCGTCGCGACGCCGGCGCCTTGGCCCGGCCAACGGGCAGAGAGGAGAGGGCACGTGAAGCTGGTCTGGTTCTGCGCCGACCGCGTGGGCGCCGAGATGGCCGGCCCCGGCATCCGGGCGGTGGAGCTCTGCGAGGCGCCTCGCCGGCCCGCACCAGGTGACGCTGGTGGCGCCGGGGGCGAGCGAGCTGTCGGCGGCCGAGGCGGAAGAGCTCACGCCTCGCCGAGCCGGAGGCGCTGGCGGGCGCGCTGCGCGGCGCCGAGGTCTTCGTGACGCAGGGCTTCACCTTCCCGCTGCGGCTCGCGCTCCGCTTCCCGGGGCGGCTCGTGCTCGATCTCTACGACCCCGTGCAGCTCGAGCAGCTCGCGCAGTTCGGCCCGACCCCCACGCCGGCGCAGCGCGTCTCGCTCGGCGCACGTGCGCGCCCGCCTGCTGGCGCTCCTCGCCCGCGCCGACCACGTCCTCTGCGCCTCGCCCGCGGCAGCGCGCCTTCTGGCTCGGCTGGCTCGGGCGCGGCGGGCCGCCTCTCGCCCGCGGTGCTCGCCGGCGACCCCGGGGCCGCGGCGCCTGGTCGCCGTCGTCCCCTTCGGGCTGCCCGACGAGGAGCCGCGTCTCCCCGCGGAGCCGGGCGCGCTCCGCAGCGTCGCTGGGCGTGCCGGAGGGAGCCGCGCTCGCGCTCTTCTGGGGTGGCCTGTGGGACTGGATGGACCCGGCCCTGGCGGTGCGCGCCGTGTCGGAGCTCGCGACGCAGGAAGCGGAGGTGCACCTCGTCTTCCTGGCCGGGGCCCGCCCGGGCGGCGACACCATGCGCGCGGCCGCCGACGAGGCGCGCCGGGCGGCGCACGCGCTGGGGGTGGTGGAGCGCGTGCACTTCCTCGACCGCTGGGTCCCGTACGCGGAGCGCGGGAGCGTCCTCGCCGAGGCCGATCTGGCGGTCACCGCCCACCGGCCCTCGCTCGAGACCGAGCTCGCCTTCCGCACGCGCCTCCTCGACTGCCTGTGGGCGCGGCTGCCGCCGGCCTGCACCCGCGGGGACACGCTGGCCGAGGAGGCCGAGCGCGAAGGGTGGGGGAGCGCCGCCGACGCGGGCGACCCGCGGAGCCTGGCGGACGCGATGGCGGCGCTCCTCGAGCCCGGCGCGCGGGCGCGGGCGCGTCGCAGCCATGGAGCCGGCGCGGCGGCGCTACCGCTGGTCGAGATCGGCCCGGACGCTCGCCGACCTGCTGGAAGCGCCGGCCCCTCCGCGCCCGCGGCTGCTCGTCCCGGGCGAGCTTGGCGGGAGCGCATCGGGGCCGGGTCGCCGCGGAGCTGGCGCGCAGGGTGTGGGGGAGGGTGAAGGCGCGGTGAGCGTGCGGTCTTCGCCCGGGTCGGTTCCGCTAGCCCTTCGACAGCGCGGCAGCGAACATGCCGCGTGTGTCGCGGCGGCTTGGTCCAACGCCCACGACGTGGCCATGAACTTCGAAACTTGGCCGCCCGAGCCGACAGCTCAACGCCGGCGCTTCTTCCGCTATCCCGGGCTCCGTCGCGTGTGCATCACCGCGACCAGGAGCACACGGCCCTCCTCCTGGGAGTACAGCAGCCCATATGGAAACCGAGGAAGGGAGATCCTCCGGATCCCTTGCTCCATCTGCGTGCCCCGCTCCGGCATCTCCTCGAGCGACTCGACGGCGGCCGTGAGTTCCGCTTCGAAGCGAGCTGCTACAGCCTGGTTTTGCTCATAGTACCACTCGAAGGCGGCTCGCGCTTCCTCTTCCGCCTCCGGTGAGAGGACGACGAGCGACGGGGCCACTTCAGCGGTCGCGAGCGAAAGATCCTACCCTTCGCCTCGTCCCAGGTGATGAGGCGGGAGCGCCCCGCCTTGCTCTCGATGAGCCGCCGACGAGCCTCGTCGACCCAGGCGCGCTCGACCTCCTCCGGTGCCTCGTCGCCCAGGCTGTCGAGTAACCAGATCGCGAGCGTACGCCGCTCACTGTCAGCGAGCTTCATGGCTTCGTCGAGCACCTTCTCGGCAGCATCCGTCACGCGCGTACCATAGCGCAGCCGGCGCCCTTCGCCATGCTGGGGAGTCGCTCCATGACGCCGCTCACGAGGAGTCGCCGCGCGCGAGATCGCGGACTACCCGCAACTCGTGCGGGACATCGCGGTGAAGCCGCGCCACTCGCTCGCCCTTCGACAGCGCGGCGAAGCTGCCGCGCGCTCAGGGTGAGCGGAACTCTGGGAACGCCGCTGTCGAAGGAGGAGCGGGGCTCACGAGAGCCTCACGGACATTCCCGCTCCTCCACCTCCGCCCCCCTCGGCACCGGGCCGCACCGCAGGAGGCGCCGGGCGAGCACGGCGGCGGCGGCGCGCGAACCGTCGAGCGCAGCGCGGAGGTGGGCCGCGGCATTGGCCGGCCTTCCCGAGGCGAGCTCGAGCGGCGCCTTCACCCCCGCCCGGAGCAGGGCCAGCGCCGGCACCAGGACCGCCGCGCGCGCCAGGGGGAGGTGGGTGGCGAGCGAACGCAGGTGGTTCCGAGCGAGCAGGTAGCGCTGCGCCGGTGAACCCGGTCCGAAGCTCTTCCCGAAGCCGTGCAGGGCGCGGGCCCGGGAGACGTAGCGCGCCCCGATGCCGAGCCGCGCGGCCCGCAGGCAGAGGTCCACGTCCTCGTAGTAGGCGAAGTAGGCGGGGTCGAAGAGCCCCGTTCGCCGCAGGCTGTCGGCCCGGAAGAGGGCCGCACCACCGGTGACGCCGCGCACCGGACCGTCGCGGGTGGTGAGCCCGGAGAGCGGCGCCCGGAAGTCGCGGTCCTTCGCCCGCCCGATGGCGTCGATGGCGAGGCCGGTGGAGTTCACCCGCTCCGCGTCCTCGGTGAAGAGGAGGAGCCCGCCCAGCACGCCGGCCTCGGGGTGCGCCTCGCCTTCGGCCACCAGGGTCGCGAGCCAGTCCGGCTCGAGCTGCACGTCCGGATTCACCACGCCGAGCCAGCGCGCCCCCGCAGCGAGCCCCTCGCGCAGCCCAGCGTTGCACCCGCCGGCGAAGCCCCGATTCTCGCGGAGTGGAAGCCAGCGCACACCCGGGAACGAGGCCACCACCCGTTCGCTGTCGTCGGCGGAGCCGTTGTCCACCACCACCACGCGCGCCGGACGCGTCTGGCCCGCCAGCGTGGCGAGGCAGGCCGGAAGGAGCAGCGCCCCGTTCCAGTTCACCACCAAGAGCCAGGTGTCGGGTTGCACCGGCGGAGCGGGTAGCACCCGCCCGGTGGAGCGTCAAGCCAGTGCCGCGGCTCCGGCTCATGCAGGCGATCCCCCTGTGCCCACTGTCGGAGGCCGCGCTGGCCGGAGGCCTCCGATCTCCCCCCGACGACCTCCCCGCCCTGCCCAGGCTCGTGAAGCGACCCCTTCGCCTTCGCGCCGGAGAGGCCCACGCTACCCCCAGGCGCCGCGGTGCGCTGCACCCGCCCGGCGCCTGGAGTATAGTAGATGCGCGAGGGTGGCACTCCTTCGTGCCATGGTCATGAGGTGGCGCCGTACCGTGCGATCGGGTGATCCTGCGGCGCACCCGGCAGGCCAAGGCGGACCCGATGCTGAAGCAGCGCGCGCGACTCATCTCGGCTGGGCTCAGGTCCCTCGACCTGCTGGTGCTGGTGGTGGCCTTCCCCGGCGCCTACCTGCTCCGCGACCGCGTCCTCGGTCTCTCCAACGGCGGGCTGTACCCCATCGACACCTACACCCCGGTCCTCGCCGCCTCCCTCCTCGGCTGGCAGCTCGCCACCTGGGGCTCCGGACTCTACGCCGCCTACCGCACCCAGAGCATCATGACCGAGCTCATGCGGGTGGCGCGGTCGCTCCTCTTCCTCGCCCTCATCACCGCCGCCGGGCAGTTCATCTGGCGGCAGGAGCAGGACCTCTCCCGGCTCTTCTTCGGCCTCTACTTCGGCATCGCCTTCACGCTGCTCTGCGCGAACCGGATCGCCCTCCGGCTCACCGCCCGGGCCAGCCGGCGGCGCGGCCTGAACCTCAAGTCGTTCGCCGTGGTGGGGACGGGCGAGATGGCGCAGGAGGCGGTGGAGGCGCTCCGGCTTCACCCCGAGTGGGGTTATCGCTTTGCCGGCTACATCGTGGAGGAGGGCGCCGCGGTGCCGCTCGGGGCCACGGTACTGGGGAAGCTCACGGAGATCGGCGAGCTGCTCGAGACGCACGTGCTCGACGACGTCATCTTCGCGGTGGCCGCGCGAGAATCTGGAGGACGTGGAGGAAGCGGTGCTGCTCTGCGAGGAGCAGGGCGTGAACGTCCGGGTGGTGCTGAACTTCTTCCCGAACCGCATCTCCAAGCTGGCGGTGGAGGACCTCGAAGGCATCCCCATGCTCGCCTTCTCGAGCGCGCCCTCGGCCATGGCTCCGCTCGCCGGCAAGCGCGTCTTCGACGTGGTGGTGAGCGCGCTGGCGCTCCTCCTCATGTCGCCCCTGCTGATCCTCATCGCCATCGCCATCAAGCTCGACTCCCCCGGGCCGGTCTTCTTCAGGCAGCGGCGGGTGGGTCTCAGCGGGCGCGAGTTCCGGCTCTACAAGTTTCGCTCGATGAGCCACGACGCCGAGGCGCGGCTCTCGGAGCTCCGCAGCCGGAACGAGATGGACGGGCCCGTCTTCAAGATGCGCGACGACCCCCGGGTGACCAGGGTGGGGCGCCTCCTCCGCAAGACCTCGCTCGACGAGTTCCCCCAGTTCCTGAACGTGCTCCGCGGCGAGATGAGCGTGGTGGGTCCGCGCCCGCCCCTCCCGAGCGAGGTGAGGCTCTACGAGCGGTGGCAGCGCCGTCGCCTCTCGGTGAAGCCCGGCATCACCTGCACCTGGCAGGTGTCGGGTCGAAACGAGATCGACTTCGCCCGGTGGATGGACCTCGACCTCCACTACATCGACAACTGGTCGCTCTGGCACGACCTCAAGATCGTGCTCCTCACCATCCCGGCGGTGGTGTTCGGCCGAGGGGCGCGGTGAGCCGGCGTTGAGCCAGCTCCTCGACCTCGCCCGCGCGGCCGAGCTGCTCCGCGCGGGCGGCGTCGTCGTCTACCCCACCGAGACCTTCTACGCGCTCGGCGCGCTCGCCTCCCGGGAGGACGCGCTCCTCCGCCTCGCCGAGGGCAAGCTGCGTCCGGAGGGGAAGCCCCTGCCGCTCCTCGCCGCCGACCTGGGCCAGGTGCGCGAGGTCGCCTCGATCTCGCGCCCCCTCGCCCTGGCCCTCGCCGCCCACTTCTGGCCCGGGCCGCTCAGCCTCGTCCTGCCGGCGCTCCCCGGTCTCTCGGCCGCCGTCACCGCCGGGACGGGCACGGTGGCGGTGCGGGTGCCCGGTTCGACGCTGGCACGCGAGCTGGCGCGGCTCTCCGGCGGGCCGCTCGTCTCCACCAGCGCCAACCTCTCCGGCGGCCCGCCGCCCTGCCGCGTCGAAGAGCTCGATGGGGCCCTGCTGGCGCGGGTGGACGGTGTGCTCGACGGCGGCCCCACGCCGGGCGGAAAGCCCAGCACCCTCGTCGCCCTCGGTGGCGGAGTCCCGAGGCTGCTGCGCGAGGGCGCCGTGCCGTTCGACGAGGTGCTGGAGGTCGCCCGGCTCTTCTTCGAGCGAGGGGGGTAAGCTCACTCACCCCTCGCCCGGAGGGAGAGCGAGAGAGGCACGGTCACCCCCCTCGCCCGGAGGGAGAGCGAGAGAGGCATGGTCACCCCCCTCGCCCGGAGGGAGATGGGGGAAGGGGGGGTGAGGGAGACAACCGGTAGGTGACCCCCCGCGTCGTGCCGGAGGCCTCCAGGAAGGGTGCCTCGGCGAGGTCGCGGCTCGCCTGGCGTCGGGAGGCGCGGCCCCGCAGCGCGTCGAGGTAGTCGCGAGCCGTGATGGCCTCCTTCTGGCCCGCGATGCGGCGGAGCAGGTTCATGCGCTGCGGCCGCGCCAGCGACCCGCGCGCGGGCGAGCCCAGCTCCTTGGCGAGGGGCTCCTCGCGCGAGAAGTAGCCCCACCGCGTGTACTCGGCGAGCGACTCCTCCACGTCGCGCCTCGCCAGGGCGCCGCCGAAGGCGCGCGTGCCGAGGAAGAAGCGCTCGTTGTTCGCCGGCACCACGCGGGCCGTGACGAAGGCCGCCAGGTCATCCAGCTCCTGGGAAGGGATTGCCTTCCGCGCGAAGTCGAGAGCCACCGCCAGCGCGGCGGGCCACCTCGCGTGAGAGAGTGCCCGCCTGAGCGCCAGCGGATTGAAGACGTCGTACCGCCGGGCGAGGAGCTCGACCACCACCCAGAGCAGCCTCGGCTCCTGCCGGGAGGCCTGCGCGGCGAGCACCAGGAGCTCCTCGCGGGAGAGGCCGTCGAAGGTCCAGGGCACGCGCTGCCCCTCGGCCCTGGCCCCCAGCGCAGCCAGCTCGCGGTAGAGGCGCGGCAGCTCGGCCTCGTCCATCGGAAGTCGCGCGAGGGGTGCGGGAGCGCTCGGCCTCTGCTCGCCCCCGGGGGCGCGGCTCACGCGCTCGCCCCCAGCTCGTCGAGGAAGTCGAGCGCGTCGAGGGCGCCAGGGACGTTGCGCTCGGCGAGCTCCTCCACGCGCCGCTCCACCAGGGCGAGGTCGGGATGGAGCTTCAGCAGGGCGCGGGCGTGGCCGACGTCCTTCTCGCGCCCGGCGAAGCACTTCATGACGAGGAGGTCCTCCACCCCGAGCGCCTTCACCAGGAGTCGCTCTCCGGCGAAGACCTCGCGGAGCCTGCCGCCATAATCCGCCGGGAGGACGTGGGCGAAGGTCTCGAAGTGAGGGTTCAGCCAGTCGGCGGCGAGCCCCACCTCGGCCGCCACCGCCCGGATGGCCGGCCCCAGGTCCTCCAGCCGCCCGCGGGTGGGATAGGCATCGACATCGGTGGTTCTCACCGTCAGGCCGTAGGCGAGCACCATGGCCGCGCCCCCGCCCACGACCAGCGTCATGGGCCCGGGCAGGCGCGCATCGAGGGCGCGGAAGGCGCCGGCCAGGGACGGTGCGTCGATGAAGCGATGGGGCATGACGCCATTATCAGGCCAGGCCGGATGATGGCGCAATGTCCTTTCGCCCCCCCTCTCCCGGAGGGAGGGGGCCGGGGGAGGGTGATGCCTCGACGCCCGGCGCCCGGATGGGGTAAGTAACACCCCCGGTCGAGCTGCCTCCGGCCGAGCGGGGTCCCGTGTTCTCCAGCATCCTGATGGTGTGTACAGGCAACATCTGCCGGAGCCCCATGGCCGAGGTGATGTTCGCCCGCGATCTCGCGGCCATCGGGGTGAAGGCCAGGGTCGAGTCGGCGGGGGTGGGGGCGCTGGTGGGCGAGCCCGCCGACCCCATGGCGGTGGAGCTGTGTCGCGAGCACGGCCTCGACCTCACCGCCCATCGGGCGCGCCAGCTCACCGCCGCCATGGCGCGCGACTTCGAGCTCATCCTGGTGATGGACGCCGGACATCAGCGAGCGGTGGAGGCCATTGCCCCCACCACCCGCGGTAAGGTGCACCGGGTGGGCCGCTTCGGTCAGTTCGACGTTCCCGACCCCTACCGGCGCGGGCGGGAGGCGTTCGAGCTCGCCTTCGACCTCACGGCCAGGGGACTCCAGGGCTTCCTCGACGCCTTCTGGAAGAGGCGCCGGTGAGACCGCCCAGCCTGGGCGCCGCGCCGCCCTCCCGTCGCTCCTAGCCCTCGCACCATGAAGGAACCCATGACACCACCTCAGGGACGTGCCGAGCGGCCGCTCGGGCCGGACGATTGGCCGGTGGAGCTGCTCCGGCCGGCGGCACCGTACGTGAGCTACGGGGGGGCCGGCGGCGGCCTTGGGCCCGGAGAGGACGACGGCCCCACCCTGCGGAGCTACCTCGACACGCTCCTCGGCTCGTGGCCGCTCATCGTGGGGGTGCTGCTCCTCACGCTCCTCGCCGGCGCCGCCTACTACTTCCTCTCCACCCCCCGCTTCCAGACCGACGCGCTGGTGCAGGTGGAGGAGAAGCAGAAGGGCATCGCCGGCCTGGAAGACCTCACCGACATGGTGAAGACGCAGTCGCCGGCCGACACCGAGATCGAGATCCTGCGCTCGCGTTACCTGGTGGGCGCGGTGGTGGACCAGCTCGACCTCGAGATCTCCGCCTCGCCGCGCTGGTTCCCGCTGGTGGGGCGGGCCGTCGCGCGATTCCGCCACGCCGCCGTCCCCGCGCCGCCGCTGCTGGGGCTCGACCGCTTCGCCTGGGGCGGCGAGCACATCGAGGTGACGCGGCTCGGGGTGCCGCGCGAGTGGCTGGGGAAGCGCCTCACCCTGGTGGCGCGCTCCGGCGGCCGCTACGACCTCCTCGGCCCCGGCGGGCAGCTCGCGGCCGTGGGTGCGGTGGGGCAGGCCTCCACCCCCGCGCCCGGGGTGACGCGCGCCCCCGAGATCTTCGTCACCGCCCTCTCCGCACGGCCCGGCACCGAGTTCCGGGTGCGGCGGGCCGCTCGCCTCTCGGCCATCCAGAGCCTGCAGGAGCGCCTCTCGGTGGCGGAGAAGGGGCGAAAGACGGGCGTCCTCCGGCTCTCCCTGGAGGGTGAGGACCCGGAGCAGATTGCCCGCATCCTCGACGCGGCCCAGAAGGCCTACCTGCGCCAGAACGTGGAGCGGAAGAGCGCCGAGGCGGAGAAGACGCTGGCCTTCATCGAGACGCAGCTGCCGGAGCTGAAGGGCAACGTGGAGGCGGCCGAGGCGGCGCTCTCCGACTACCGCACCAAGAAGGGCAGCGTCGACATCTCGCTCGAGGCGAAGGCCGCCCTCGATCAATCGGTGGACGTGGAGAAGGCGCTCACCGAGCTGCGGATGCAGACCGACGAGGCGCGGGCGCGCTTCACCGACAACCACCCGCTCATGCAGTCGCTGCGCGAGAAGGCGGCGAGGCTGCAGGCGCAGCGGAACGACCTCGAGAGCCGGTTCAAGCTCCTGCCGCGCTCGGAGCTGGAGTCGGCCCGCCGGCTCCGCGACGCGCGGGTGGCGAGCGAGCTCTACGTGCTTCTCCTCAACAAGAGCCAGGAGCTGAAGGTGGTGAAGAGCGGCACCATCGGCAACGTGCGCATCATCGACACGCCGTCGGTGCCGCTCGAGCCCGTGTCGCCCCGCCCCGGCAACACCGCCGCCCTGTCGCTCCTCGCCGGCCTCTTCCTCGGCGTGGCCGCCGCCTTCGTGCACAAGGCGCTCGACCTCGGGGTGGAGGACCCGGAGGTGCTGGAGGCGGAGCTGGGCCTGCCGGTGTACGGCAGCGTGCCCCACAGCGCCGTGCAGCAGAGCCGCGGCAAGAGCACCCGCCGCTCGCGGGCGGTGCCGGTGCTCGCGCTCACCGACCCGAACGACCTCGCGGTGGAGGCGCTGCGGAGCCTCCGCACGAGCCTCCAGTTCGCCCTCGCCGAGGCGAGGAACAACGTGGTGGCCATCGGCGGCCCGAGCCCAGCCATCGGCAAGAGCTTCATCGCCGTGAACCTGGCCCATGTGGTGGCCGACTCGGGGCGGCGGGTGCTGCTCGTCGACGCCGACCTGCGCAAGGGCCACCTGCACGGCTACTTCGGCGGTGAGCGCGGGGAGGGGCTCTCGGAGGTGATCGCCCAGGGTGGCGACCCCGCGCGGGCGGTGCGCGCCACCGCCTCGCCGAACCTCGCGTTCATGGGCATGGGCGAGGTGCCCCCCAACCCCTCCGAGCTCCTCTCCAGCCGGCGCTACGACGAGGTGATGGAGTGGGCCTCCCGCAGCTTCGACGTGGTGATCGTCGACACCTCGCCCATCCTGGCCGTGACCGACGCCGCCCTCGCCGCCCGCGCCGCCGCCACGAGCTTCCTTGTGCTGCGCGCTGGCCAGCACCCGCTGCGCGAGGTGATGGCCGCCGTGAAGCGGCTCGCCCAGAACGGCGTCTCCCCCCACGCCGTGATCCTGAACGACGTGAAGCCCAGGATGGGCGGGTATGCGTACGGTGGGTACGGGTATCACTACCACTACAAGTACTGACCGGCCTCCAAGACACTGACGGCGGGCCCCGGCCTTCACCTTCTCTCCCGGAGGGGGAGAGGGCAGGGGTGAGGGGGCGACACCCACATGAAACTGCTCTTCCTCGTCCTCGCCGCCGTCCTCGGCCTCCTCGGCGGCGCCTTCCTCGCCATCTACCTTCTCACCCGGCCCGGGCCCGCCCCCGTGGGCGACCTGCCCGCGCCCGCGCTCGCCGAGCCCGGCCCCGCCGCCGAGCCGCCGAACATGCCCGTCGCTCCCGCGCAGGCTCCCCCGCCTTCACCCGCCGTGATTAAAGGGCCGCCGCCCGCGTTGCCCCGGCCGCGCATCGCTGTCGACCTGAACCAGGCCCCTCAGAACGACACCGCCCCGCGTGCCGCGCCCTCCTACGTGAGGCCAGGCGCCGCACCGGTGGTGGAGCTGCACCACGACGCCGTGGAGCTGCCGAGCGATCCCGGCGAGCGGGAGGCGGCCATTGCCGAGCTCCGCAAGCGGCGCCTCACCGGGGCGATGGATGCGCTCAACCGGCGCAATGCGGAGCGCGCTGGACTGCCCGAGCCTCCCCCTTCCGGAGAGGCACCGCCGCCCTTCACGGAGAGTCCTGATGCGCCTCCGGTCGACGCCGCCGAAGCCCCCGACGGCAGCCGGTAAGCATCCGTTTGTGCTGGAACTATTCCAAAAAATTGACCTAGATCAATACCCTTTTGGGGCGGTATCGACCCTTTGAATCCGGCAAGTGCCCGGAATCCCGGTAAGCGACCGTAGAGTCCCCCGCGGGCCCTACGTGCGGTCGCCCGCCCCTGTCTCGTAATGTCGCACCCGTTGCGGGCCCGGGGCCCGTGCAAGGGGAGAGCACACATGAAATGCAAGCGTTTCGCAGGAACCCTGCGAGTTACCCTGGCCGTGGCGCTATTCGCGTCCGCTCCTGCCGCGCTGGCGGCGGGCTCGAACGTCAAGTCCAAGGCCGCCACCACGCCGTCGCAGACGGGAGCGAACGCCGCGCGCATCGCCGGGCCCGTCCAGTCGCCGCGCCGCGACGGCACGGTGCTGAACCCCATGCGCCGCATGACGGCGCAGCAACGGCTGGCCGCGGCGAACCGCGCCGCCGGCCGCCGCAAGGTGGCCGAGAAGGCCGGGATCCTCCGCGCCAAGGCGAAGTCGCAGTTCGCGAAGCCGAAGAACGCGAAGCCCGCCGACAAGCTCCCCGCTCCCACCGCCCGGGCCGACGGCATCACGGGAGTCCGCGGCGCCGCCGCCGCGCTCCTCGAGATGGCCGTGGCGCAGGTGGGTACGCCCGACCTCTACGCCATGCCGAACTATGCGACGAGCAAGCTGCCCATCGCGCATTGTTCCGTCGCCACCACGGTGCTGTGCCAGAAGGACTCCGACTGCCCCGGCTACCTCGACCCCTACTTCATCGAGGCCGACCAGTATCCGGGCGGCGAGACCTGCACCGGACCGGTGGTGCCTGGCACCGGCATCCAGAAGTTCGTGGACACGCTGGCGCTTCCCTGCGCGCAGGGCGTGAACACCCTCGGCAACTGCATGTCGGTGGCGGTCCCAGACAAGACCACCTTCCCCGGCGCCGACTACTACGAGCTCGGCGTCACCGACTTCAACGCCACGTTCCACCGCGACCTGCCCCAGGGGGCGAAGGTGCGCGGCTACTACCAGAAGAATGCGCCCAGCGGCGCACCGGCGCTGAGCCCGCACTACCTCGGGCCGCTCATCATCGCCGACGTGAACCGCCCCGTTCGCCTGAAGATGGTGAACGAGGTCGCCCCCAACGCCGAGTACTTCCTCCCGGTCGACAAGACCCTCGGCGGCACGAACCTCGGGCCGGACGGCACGCCCTTCCCCCAGAACCGCGTCACCATCCACCTCCACGGCGGCAACACCCCGTGGATCAGCGACGGCACGCTGCACCAGTGGACCGCCCCCAAGGGCGAGACCGCGTCGCACTTCAAGAAGGGCGCTGCGGTGGCTTACGTGCCCGACATGTGGTTCGACGCCAGCGGCAACGTCATCCAGGCGTGCGCCGGCCAGACCACCTGCGCGGCTCCCGGCGCCTCGAACAACCCGGGCGACGGCGCGCTGTCGTTCTACTACACGAACCAGCAGAGCACGCGGTTCATGTTCTACCACGACCATGCGTCCGGCATCACCCGGATCGGCGTCTACGCCGGTCAGGCTGCGGGCTACCTGCTCGTCGACAAGTCCGAGGAAGATCGCCTGGCGGCCGGCACCGTTCCCGGGACCATGGGCACGACGCCCGATAGCGCGCACATGATCCCGCTCGTCCTGCAGGACAAGTCCTTCGTGCCGCCTGCGGCGCAGCTCGCCCAGCAGGACCCGACCTGGGACATCGCCAAGTGGGGCGGCGAGGGCAGCCTCTGGTTCCCGCACGTCTACATCCCCAACCAGTGGACGGATGCTCCCGACGAGTCGAACGCGAACCCCATGGGCCGCTGGGACTACGGTCCGTGGTTCTGGCCGGTGCAGACGAGCCTCACGGAAGTCACGTGGGATGGACAGACGGTGAACCGCCCGCTGCTCCAGCCGTGCACCAGCACCGCCTCCGTCACCCCGACGAACCCCACCGGCGCCACCACCTGCCCCACCACGCCCGCGGTGGCGAACGTGCCGGAGTCGTTCCTCGACACGCCGCTCGTGAACGGCGTCGCGTATCCCACCGTCACCATCGACCCGGTGGCCTACCGCTTCCACATCCTCAACGCGGCCAACGACCGCAACCTGAACCTCAGCTTCTTCGAGGCCGACGCCTCCGGCACCGAGGTGACGATGGTGCCGGCGGCGGTGCACCTCCCCACCTCGACGCAGCCGCTCTGCGCCGCCAGCGCGCCCCTGAGCGCCGTCACCGGCACGCCCAACGGCCCTGATCTCCAGACGCCCACCTGCTGGCCGCGCGAGTGGCCGGCCGACGCCCGCCAGGGCGGCGTGCCCGACCCGGCCGCGGTTGGTCCCAAGTGGATCCGAATCTCGAGCGAGGGGGGCGTCCTCCCCGCCCCGGCGATCATCCCGCCCCAGCCCGTCAACTACGAGAAGAACAAGCGCAACATCACGGTGCTCAACGTCACCTCCAAGAGCCTCTTCCTCGGACCGGCCGAGCGCGCGGACATGATCGTCGATTTCTCGGCCTACGCCGGGAAGACGCTCATCCTCTACAACGACTCGCCCGCACCGGTGCCGGCCGGTGACCCGCGCCTCGACCTCTACACCGGCGGTCCCGACATGACGACCACCGGCGGCGCGCCGACCCCGCTCCCCGGCTATGGCCCCAACATTCGCACCTTCATGCAGGTGAAGGTGCGCGCCTCGCCCACGCAGGGCTCGCAGCCGCCGCTCGACCTCGCCCAGGTGACCACCGCGGTGCAGGACAACTTCCGCACCAAGCAGCCGCCGCCGGTCGTGCCCGAGGCGGCCTACAACGCCCTCTACAACCCGGCCGTCCCCTACACCAACACCTACCTGCCCATCGAGGCGATGAGCCTCACCTTCACCCCGGTGCTGCAGACGACGCCGATCACCATCCCCTTCGGCAACAAGGCGCTGCACGAGCTCTTCACCACCGACTACGGGCGCATGAACTCGCTCCTGGCGATGGAGATCCCGAACACGAGCTGGCTCAACCAGACGACGATCCCGTACGCCAACTACGACCCGGCCACCGAGTTCCTCACCGATGGCCAGCCGCAGATCTGGAAGGTGACGCACAACGGCGTCGACACCCACACCATCCACTTCCACCTGTTCAACGCGCAGGTGATCAACCGCGTGGGGTGGGACGGGCAGATCGTGCCGCCCGACGACAACGAGCTCGGGTGGAAGGATGTGGTGCGCATGCACCCGCTGCAGGACGTGGTCCTGGCGCTCCTCCCGGTGAAGCAGAACCTGCCGTGGCCGCTGCCCGACATGATCCGCCCGCTCGACGTGGACCGGAAGCTCGGCACCGCCTCGCAGTTCACCGGCGTGGACATCTACAACAACCCCATCCAGATCACGAACCAGCTCGTGAACTTCGGCCAGGAGTACATCTGGCACTGCCACCTCCTCGGCCACGAGGACAGTGACATGCTGCGCAGCGAGATCCTGGTGACCGCCCCCGAGGTGCCGGTCAGCCTCACCGCGGCCGCGTTCACGAGCCCCACGCGCCGCAACGTGCTCACCTTCACCGACGCGTCGAAGAGCGCGATGAGCTTCCTCATCCAGCGCTCCACGAGCCCCAGCTTCACGAACCCCACGCCCTTCTCCATCGTGGCGCCCGCCGCGCACGGCCAGGTGACCTACACCGACCGGAACTCCGGCCTCCTCGCCAACACGCTCTACTACTACCGCGTGCAGGCCCAGAAGGTGCTCACCAGCCCCGCGCTCCCGGGGGAGAACTTCCCGGCCACCTCGGCCTGGTCGAACGTGGCGACCGCGGGCCCTGCCCCCATCGCCAACCTCACGCCCAAGCCGCTCGGCCTCGGGTTCGCGAACATCGTGGTCGGCACGACGAGCCCCCTGCAGACGGTGACGCTCACCAACACCGGGGCCTCCACCCTCACCATCTCCGGCATCACGCTGGGTGGGACCGACGCGAACCAGTTCACCATGACCACCACCTGCGGCGCCTCGCTCGCCGTGAATGCCGCCTGCGCCATCCGGGTGACGTTCAAGCCCACCACCACGGGGGCGAAGACGGCTTCCGTCACGGTGGCGACGAATGACCCGATCAGCCCGAGTCAGGTCGTGCCGCTGACGGGGACGGGAATCATTCCCGGTGCCGGCGACGGGGGTGACCTTGACCCCAAGTCTGCCCAGTCCGCAGACGCCGGGGACGGCCGTGCTGTTCACGGCAGCCGGCCAGGGCTCCTCCAACTATGAGTATCAGTTCTGGCTCAAGGACAGCACCGGCTGGACCGTCACTCAGAACTACGGTGCAGCTTCGACCTGGACCCTCCCGCCGACAACTCCGGCTGGTACTTACCAGGTCGCGGTGTGGGTCCGGACCAGCGCGCTCGTGGTGGGCTTCGACGCGTGGACCTTCGTGGACTACACCCTGGGTGTCCCACCGGCGACCGGAGTGACGCTGACGCCGAGCCTGACCAGTCCGCAGCCGGCCGGGACGGTGGTCACGTTCACGGCTGCCGGGCAGGGTTCCTCAAACTACCAGTATCAGTTCTGGCTGAAGGACAGCACCGGCTGGACTGTCACCCAGAGCTATGGCGCGGCCTCGGCCTGGACGCTCCCGGCGGCGACTCCTCCGGGCGACTATCAGGTGGCGGTGTGGGTGAGGACGACCTCGGCGGTATCGATGGACGCCTGGACCTTCGTCAACTACACCGTTGTGGCCCCGCCCGCGACCGGAGTGACGCTGACGCCGAGCCTGGCCAGCCCTCAGCCGGCCGGGACCGCGGTCACGTTCACCGCGGCTGGACAGGGCTCATCAGGCTACCAGTATGAGTTCTGGCTGAAGGACAGCACCGGCTGGACCGTCACCCAGGCTTACGGCGGTGGCTCCACATGGACGTTGCCCGCCTCGACCCCCGCCGGAGCCTATCAGGTGGCGGTTTGGGTGAGGACGAGTCCGCTCGTCGGTATGGACACCTGGACCTTCGTGGATTACGTGATCCAGTAGGAGTTGGTGTCTGGAAAACGTGCTGATGGCGGTGGCGTGACCGGCGAGGGGCCGGTCACGCCACCGGACCGGGGGGAACTATCGGTGCGGTCCCCGGAAGCGGAAGGCTCGACCCCCAGGAGTTCTCGGGTGACGGCAGGGGCGGGGATCCTTCGGGGTTCGCTGTGGACCCTATTGGCTCAGGCCGGCCCCGCCCTGGCCGGATTGATTCTCGTCCCACGCATCCTGCTGCGCATCGGGAGCGAGCGTTTCGGGCTCCTTGCTTTGGTGTGGATGATCATCGGCTACTTCAGCCTCCTCGACCTCGGTCTGACGCGAGCCGTCACCCAGTTGGTGGCCGGGGGGCAGGATGGGCCGACGCTGTCAAAGCAACTCCGCGTCGCCACCACCATTATGCTCCTCCTCGGGAGCGTCGGGGGACTCCTGCTGGCGGGCAGCGCCTGGTTCATCGCGACGGTGGCGCTGAGCGTCCCCCGCCCGCTCGTGCCGGAATTGCTCACCTCCCTCCTCATCATGGCCGCGGCCCTTCCAGTGACCCTGCTCACGTCTGCGTACCGCTCTATCGCGGAGGGCAAGTGTGCCTTCCTTGCACTGAGCGTCATCAGAGCTCCGCTAGGCATCGCCAACTTCGTGGGTCCCTGGGTGGTCACCCTATGGAGTTCCCGTCTCGACCTGATCGTCGGCGTGCTCATGGTCTTGCGGCTCGCCGGCCTGGTCCTGCACGCCGGGGTTTCCAGGCGACTCGTCGGGCGCGTCGGCTTCGGATTCCGAGGAGCGCGCGGCGAGGTGCTCCGCTTGCTCCGCTTCGGAGGCTGGATCACCGTCTCGAACGTGGTGTCTCCGCTGATGACCAGCATCGATCGCTTCGTCGTCGGGGCGATGCTGTCCCTCGGCGCGGTGGCCTACTACGCCGCACCGTACGAGGCCATCACCAAACTCTGGATGGTAGCCGGTGCGGTCGGGGCGGTGACCTTCCCCCACTTCAGCCGGACCACCGAGCCCGGTGCGCTCAAGGCGCTCCAAACGAGAGCCATCACCATCATCTCGTTGATCTTGCTGCCGGCCGTAGTGCTCGTTCTCGGCTGGAGCCGTCAGCTGATGGCGTGGTGGATCGACACGGAGTATGCGGCACACTCGGCCAATGTGGCGAAGCTTCTGGCCGTCGGGGTGCTCGTCAATGCACTCGCGATCGTGCCCCTCAGCTTGATCCAGGGGCAGGGGAGGCCCGATGTGACGGCGAAGTTCCACCTGTTGGAGCTGCCGCTCTACCTCGCCCTCCTGGTCGCGGCCGTGCGGGTGCTCGGCATCGAGGGCGCGGCCCTGGCCTTCGTCCTGCGCGTGACGGCGGACGCCGCGCTCCTCCTCTGGTTCAGCAGGCGATTCACCGGCTCACTGCGAGGCTCCCGTGTGCTCGTCGGATATGGCGCGGCTGGGCGCTGAAGTCTTGGCATGCGTGGTCGCCTTCGAGCCGTCGGAGGCCTCCCTGGAAAAGATCCGCGCCTTGCGCGGCGAGACGCCTAGCCTGCTCGTCGTCGACAACTCGATCACGCTGCTCGCCCGGGCTGGGCTGAGCGCGCTCTGCGCCGAAACGGGTTGCCAGCTCATCCAGAACGGGGAGAACCTCGGCCAGGCACGCGCGCTCAATCAGGGCTGTCGATGGGCCCAGCGCAGGGGTTTCGGGTTCGCCCTGTTCTTCGATCAGGACACGCGGGTCCTCCCTGGCTTCTGGGATGCATTCACAGGGGAGCTCGCCCGGCTACCTTCGGAACCGCGCGAGGCGGTGGTGGGATGTCGGTATCTGAAGCCGGCGCGAGGGCCACGCGGACGACAAACGGGGTTTTCAGCCCAGCGCACCGTCATCACGACTGGCTCGCTGGTGCCGGTGGCCCTGTGGGAACACGTGGGGGGCTTCCGGGATGACTTCTTCATCGATCACGTCGACGACGAGTTCTGCCTCCGCGTCCGCCGGGCCGGCGGGAGGGTGTGGCGGTTGAACAAGAGCCTCATCGAACACCGGATCGGCGATCCGTCGAGGTCCAGGTGGGCGCTCAATCACCCGCCGCTCCGCTGGTTCTACATGGTCCGCAATCACATCTGGACCATCCGGATGCACTTCCTGTTCGATCCGGTGTGGGCGCTCTACACCATCGCCCTGAAGGCGAGGCTGGTGGTGGGAACCCTGTCCCACGAGGACCGGGTGATCCCGAAGGCTCGCCAGATGGCGCGAGGGCTGTGGCAGGGGATGGCCAGGGCTCCTGAGGAGCAGCCGTGACCGCGCTGGTCCTGCTCTCGATCGGCCTCGCGGCCCAGCGCTACTCCCGCAGATGGTCCTGGCCCCCCGTGGTCCTGGCCCTTGTCCTGGCGGCAGTCTTCACCGCGCTGTCGCTGTGGAATACGGAGGTGAACAGCGTGGGGGTGGAGACCCGGGCCCTCGTCGTCGCCGGGCTCCTCGCCTTCACCCTGGGCGGCGGTGCCGGACGTCACGAAGCCCGACGGCGCCCACGCAGATCCGCTGCTCCTGCGCCAGCCGTCAAGCTCGATCTCGTCGTCGCCCTGCTGGTAGTCTTAGGCGCCATCTTCCTGTCGGTGCTCCCGAAGCTGGCGTCGATCCATCGAAAGGCCGAACTCGACAACCTGGTGGCGACAGTCAACGCGGCTTCCAGGGAAGGTGAGCTGGATTTCGGCATTCACCTCTGGGTCTTCCGCTCGTTCCTGGCGCTCACCCTCTTAACGGTGGTGCGCCTTGCGCACGACCGATCGAACCGGCGATTGCGTGCCACTGTGATCGGCTCCACTGCGTTCGCCCTGCTGGCTTCCCTCGCGTTTGCGAATCGCGGGCTGTCGCTGATGGTCATTGGCGGAATCGGGCTGTCGGCCTGCTTCTCTGGACTGCTCTCGATCAAGAAAGTGGTCATCGCAGGTGCGGGGGTGTTTCTGCTCATCTTTTTCGGTTTCGCCGCGCTGCGGGGTCACTTCCAAGGAGACGCGGCCGGCCTCATCGACACCGTTCTTGTTCGGTCGGTAGTTCGAAACTATGCCGTAGGCAGCGTGGCTGCCTTCGAGCATGTAGTCGCGTCGAGACCGTCCCTGGAGATGGGGCTGAATACGCTGCGGAGTCTCTGCCTATGGCTCGGTCACTTCGGGGTCCACCTGCCGGTAGTCCCGATGGTCCAGGAGATGGTGTACGTCCCTTTCGGGGTGAACGTTTTCACCGCGCTCGACCCCTACTATCGCGATTTCGGCATCCTCGGGATCGTGCTCTTCGCGGCGATCGACGGATGCGTCACTTGCTTCTTCTTCGAGATGGCGCATCGCCGTCGGTCGAGTGTGGTTCATGTGGGCATGGCCGCACTGCTCTTCGCCCCAACGCTCATGTTCTTCTTCACCGAGCAGTACTTCTCGCAGATCTCTAACTGGATCTTCATCGGCGGAGCGCTCTGGCTCTGCGAGTCGCTGCTGACGCGGAAGGCCGAGCAGTCCCCCGCCGAGCGGCGCGCCCACCTCACCCGGTTCGAGGCGAGGCATGCTTGAGCTCTTGCGGCGGTCCTTGAAGCTGTCCGGTCTGCGCGGGACCGCGGCCCTTATCCGGCAACGCCTGCAGCACCCCCGGATACCGGAGTTCACGACCTTCGAGGAGGAGTTGCGAGCCGGGCGTGGCCTCGAGATTGGCGGTCCGAGCCCCTTCTTTGCGCGGGGTCGAGCCTTCCCCGTCTACGAGGTCGCGGACGTACTCGACAATTGCGACTACAGTGCAGTCACGGTGTGGAACGAGAGGGAGTGCGACGGGACGGCGTTCCGGGCCCCGCGGTGGGGACGGACTCTCGTCTGCGAGGCGACGCGCCTCGCGGCGGCGGCGGACGGAGGGTACGACTACGTCATCTGCTCGCACGTGCTGGAGCACGTGGCGAATCCGCTAGCCGCCCTGCGCGAGTGGTCGCGGGTGCTTCGCGCGCGCGGCTTGCTGGTGCTGGTGGTCCCTCACCGGGACGGCACCTTCGACCGCTGGCGCCCGGTGACGGCCCTGGCGCACCTTCAGGAAGACGCCCGGCGCGGTACCGGCGAAGACGACCTCACCCACCTGCCGGAGATTCTGCGCCTGCACGACCTCGGACGCGACCCGGGCTGCCCGTCTCGCGAGGAGCTCGAGCGGCGGGGCGGGACAATCTCCGCACCCGCTGTCTCCACCACCACGTGTTCGACACCCAGCTCGTCGTGGCGCTGGTGGACGCGGCCCCCCTGCGGGTGCTGGCCGCCAGGGCGTGGCTTCCGAACAGCGTGCTGTGCGTGGCGCGTAAGCCCGTGGCGGGGGAGCGCATCGACAACAGCTGGCCTCTCTCGCCGGACGCCGCCTGGCGGAGGGAGAGCCCTTTCACCTCGGACCATCCTTGAAGAGCACCTCCGCACGCCCCCTCCCGACGGAGCTTACGGCCCCTCCCTCCCGCGGTTGCGAGAACCTCGCCGTGCTCTTCCTGACCCACTACGACCGCATCGGGGCCCCGAGCCGATACCGCTACTACCAGTACTTCGAAGCGTTCGCGCGGGCCGGCATCGACCCGAAGGTGAACTTCATCCAGAGCGACGCCATGTACCGCCTGAAGGAGCGGCGTCAGGAGAGTTTCACTTCGCCCTCTGTGTGCTCCTCGCCTACCTGAAGCGGATGGCGCTGCTTGCTGGGACGGGCCGTCGCTGCCCGGTTTGGGTGGTTGAAAAGGAGTTGTTCCCGCTCCTGCCCTTCGCGGTGGAACGATGGTTCCTCTCGCGAGCGACGCGGGTGCTCGTCGACTACGACGACGCCGTCTTCCTGAAGTACGACCGCCCGAAGGGCAGGCGCGAGCGCTCCATCGTGAACAACAAGATTGCCCGGCTCATGTCGATGGCCGACGTGGTCCTGTGTGGCAACCCCTACCTCGAGGCGTATGCCCGGCAGGCCGGCGCCAAGGACGTGCGCGCCCTCCCGAAGGTCGTCGACGAGAGCCGCTATCTCCGGCCGCGGCCCGCACGGACAGAGCGCCGCACGGTCATCGGTTGGATTGGGAGCCATCGCAACTCCCACCACCTGCTGTCGATCGGCGAGGTGCTCCGGCACATGTGCCAGGAAGAGAACTGTGTGGTGCGAATCGTCGGCGGAGCACGGATCCCTCTCCCCGACGGCGTCGCGGTGGAGTATCGCGAGTGGTCAGAGGAGCGCGAGGTGGACGAACTCGGCGGATTCGACATTGGGATCATGCTGCTCGAGGATGGGGCGTGGGAGCGTGGCAAGTGCGGGCTGAAGCTCATCCAGTACCTCGCCGCCGGTGTGCCGGTGGTGGCGAGCCCCGTCGGCATGAACTCCAGGATTGTCGTACCCGGGGTGAATGGCTACCTGGCAGATCGCCGGCGGCGTGGCTCGAGGCGCTGAGTCGATTGCGCAGGGAGTTGCAGGCTGGACGATTATGCCCCGTGATTGCATGGGCACCGTGGCCCAGAGATTCACGGTCGCCGCGCAGGCCCCTGGCTTCCTCGCTGCGATCAGGGGCGCTCCGATGGGCGACGCGAGGAGGTCAGCATGACGTGGCCCCATTCCAAAGCTGAAAGGCCGAGGCTCCTCTTGGTCACCACCATCCCCCGGATGCTGGAAGACTTTCTCACGCCCTTCGCCGACCACTTCAGGGAGACGGGCTGGATTGTCGATGCCTTGTCGGGCCCCGGGCTCGACCACTCGAAGGCGAGGACCCACTTCGACGGGGTGCACATGACCGAGTGGACGAGGCGGCCCTGGTCCGCGTGCAACGTGCTCTCGGCCCCGGCCACGGTGAGAGAACATGTTGCCCGCGGTGGCTATCACATCGTCCACGTGCACACCCCGGTGGCGGCTTTCGTGACGCGATTCGCGCTCAGCGGAGAACCGCCCGCCGCTCTCCGGTCGTCGTGTACACGGCCCACGGCTTCCATGCCCATCCGGCGGGCGGCAGACTTTCCAACGCGCTCTTCGTGGCCCTTGAGAAGCTGGCCGGGAGGTGGACCAATCACCTGGTGGTCATGAACCGCGAGGACGAGCAGCTCGCTCGGCCGGCACCGGCTGGTCCCGGACGAGAGGCTCACGGTGATGCCCGGCATCGGGGTGGATACGGAGCACTACAGCCCCGAGGCGACCTCCCTTGCGGAGGTGGAGTCGGTCCGCGCGGAGTTCGGGATGGGGGAGGGCGTCCGCTATCTCCTCATGGTGGGGGAGTTCATCGCCCGGAAGCGGCATGCAGACCTGCTGCGCGCCTTCGCCCAGATGAGCAGACGAGATGGCTCTCTGCGTCTGCTCCTGGCCGGCCAAGGCCCTCTCATGGCGAGGAGCCGCGCCCTGGCAGGCGAGCTCGGGCTCTCTGGTACGGTTCACTTTGCCGGCCAGAGATCGGATGTGAGGGCGCTCATCGCGGGCTCCGTGGCCCTGGTCTTGCCATCGAAGCAGGAGGGCCTTCCGCGCTGCGTGCTGGAGGCGATGTCGATGGGCGTCCCGGTGGTCGCCACCCGGATCCGCGGGACCTCCGAGTTGCTGGAGGGCGGCTCCGGGCTCCTGGTGGAGCCGGGAGACATCGCCAGGCTGGCCGCCGCGCTGTCGAGGGTGGTGCATCACGAAGCTTGGGCCAGGTCCCTGGGCGCGGAGGGGCGGCGTCGCATCGGTCGCTACGGCCTGTCGAGGGTCGTCGAGGCCCATGGGCAGCTCTACGCGCGGTGCCTGGCTGAAGTCGCGGCCCCGAGGAACCAGCCGACCACGGACGGTTGCCGAGCGCGTCGAGCTTCGAGTACTGAGACGCAGCGTCCACGCCACGGCCAAAGGCAGCCCCTCACCCTCGTGTAGCGCAACATGCACTGGACCATCGAACGCCAGGTCGAGCAGGGCAAACTTATCAGCCCGCGATCTGGGCTGCCTCTGGTGCTGGACGGTGACGGCCGTGGGCTGCGAACGGCGGATGGTGGAGAACGGTATCGGGTCGTGGACCGGAGGGTGCCGGTGCTCGTCGTGGATGAAGCTCTGGCCGCGACCTATGCCCGTTCCTCCGAGAGGATGACGGCGGACTACCAGGGCGACAGCCTTGCCCGACAGCGGACGCTCCCCGGCAAGCTGAAGCGCCTTCTCTTTCATGATTACCGCACGAGGGCCTCCATCGACGACCTCGCCGCGGTCTTCGAAGGGCTCGCGGAGAGCGCGCTGTGCCTCTCGATCGGCGGCGGCCCGACGCGGCCGCACCCTCTGCTCATCAACCTCAACATCGGCCCCTTCGAGAACGTCGACGTCGTCGCCGACGCGCACCGGTTGCCCTACGCGGACGGTTCCGTCAACGCGATCTACTGCGAGGCGGTGCTGGAGCACCTGGCGGACCCGCCGCGTGCCGTCAGCGAGATGTTCAGGGTGCTGACGGCCGGTGGACGGGTCTTCGCGTGCTCGCCCTTCATCTTCGGATACCACGGGTACCCACACCACTATCAGAACTTCTCCCTCACCGGGCACCAGCACCTCTTCACAGCCGGAGGCTTTCAGGTCGCGAGCAGCGGCGTCTGCGTGGGGCCGGTCTACACCATGGTGAACCTGACTGGCGCGTTCATCCACGAGTACGCCCCGGCCTCGTTGCGCTGGCCGCTCTCAAAGGCTTGGGCCGTAATCGGATCGGCGCTCCCGGCCGCTCGATGGAATCTTGAACACCAGGGAGAATGCGCACGTCCTGGCCTCGACCACCTATCTCGTGGCGGTCAAGACTCGGGACCCGGCGTGAATCGCGGCGAGCACAGATCGCTTCGGCCGCCCCACGGGCCCGGTCCCCCATGAACGAGGCGACGGGCGCCTCGGGCCGACTTCGCAAAATCAGGCCTTGAGACGGCCCTGCCTCGGATCCTCGAGGCAGGCCAGTTTCTCCTGCTGGTCCAGGCGCACGATGACCTCGCGCCACAAGGCCCACCGCTCGCTGCGACCTGCCTCGGCGCAACGACCTCGACGCGCTGCACGGAACTCCTCTCGCCGGGCTGCGGACGGTTGGGTTCGTGGCGGCCGACGAGGACGCGGTCGTGATCGTGGGCGCGCGCATCAACGGCTGGGTGCAGGAATCTGATGGTCCCCCTGACCGGTGAGCGCGTGGCGACGGCCCTCGCCACCCTCTGCAGCCCCGAGCTCAGCACAGCCGCGGCGCGCGTATCGCGCCCATCTCGGCGATTGGCTTGAAACGAACGCGGAGGGACCACACCTCTCTCGCTGCATGAAGAGGCCGTGGTCGTCCGCGATCCTCACTTGGGTGATCCCGCTGCTCCTGGTGCTGGTCGCGACGCCGGGGTGTGTCCGCTGGAAGAGCGGGCTCGACGCCAACGACACCTGCGAGCTGGGACAGGAGGTCGAGCGAGGCCACCCGGACCCGGCGCTGCGCGAGAACGTCGAGGCGCCTCGCAAGGAGGCGTGGGAAGCCGCGCGGGGTGGCGGGGTCGCCGCGCGACCGTTCGTGCGCGCGCGGCTGAACGGCTGGCCGCGCGCGCTCCACGTCGACGGCGCCGCGCTCCCTTCCGATCCCGAGGAGTTCGCGCGACGGGTGGCGCGAGATACCTGGCGCGGGCTCGAGGCGCTCCACGACCGTGAGAACGGGCTACCGGTCGACCACGTGCACCTCGACCCGGCGTCGCGCGGCAGCCCGGACGGGCGCGTGGGCGACTACGCGAGCCCGACCAACGTCGGCCTGCGCCTGCTCTCGATCACGGGCGCCAACGAGCTCGGGTATCTCGACGACGCTGGCGCGGTGGCCCGCATCGCCCAGCTCCTCGACACGCTCGACGGGCTCGACACCGATCGCGGCTTCTTCTTCAATTACTACGACACCACCTCTCTCGAGCGGACCAGCAACCTGCTGTCCTTCGTCGACTCGTCGTGGCTCGCCGCCGGCCTGATCGTGGTGCGGAACCGGTACCCGTCACTCGCCGGCCGTGCCACGCGGCTCATCCAGGCGATGGACTACGCCTGGCTGTACGACCCCGCGCTGGGTCAGATGTCGCACGGTTACCTGGTGCAGCGGCAGGAGCGGTCGGTCTACCACTACGGGATGCTGTACGCCGAATCGCGGCTGGGGAGCTTGATAGCGATCGGGGAGGGCAAGGCGCCGCCGCAGCACTGGTACCGCATGCTGCGCACCCTTCAGCCGGGCTGCGCCTGGCAATCGCGCCAGCCGGTCGGGCGGACGTCGAAGGAGGCGTCGGGCATCCGTTATGTCGGCGGCTGGTACGAGTGGCAGGGGAGGCGCTACGTGCCGTCGTGGGGCGGGAGCATGTTCGAGGCGCTCATGCCGACGCTCGTGCTCGACGAGCCACGCCTCGCGCCCGAAAGCCTGGGCGCCAACGACACCGCAAACGTCGCCGTCCAGCGCGACTACGCCACCCAGGTGCTCGGCTACCCGGTGTGGGGAATGTCCCCCAGCACGGTCCCGGGGAAGTGGGATTACGCCGAGTACGGCGTGAAGGTCCTGGGCGCGATTGGTTACGGCATCGGGGCCGTGACTCCGCACGCGGCGGCGCTGGCGCTGGCCGTCGATGCCCCCGCCGCCCTGGCCGACCTGCAGGAGCTGGCGCGTCGCTACCCGGTGTACGGAGACTGGGGATTCTACGACGCCGTCGACCCGGTCTCGGGCGTCGTGGCCTACACCTACCTGACCCTCGATCAATCGATGACCTTCGTGGCGCTCGCGAATCATCTCACCGGCCACCGCATCCAGCGCCTGTTCGAGTCCGATCCGATCGTTCGCAGAGCCCTCCCGGTGATCGCGACCGAGCATTTCTTCGAGTGACCTCGCGCACCATCCGCCTCGGGGCACCCGTAGAGAACGCATGCCCCTTGACAGTTTGGGTGCAGCCCCAAGTGAGCGCTCGGGCGGCGTGCGCGGCGGGTGCCCGGGGGCTACGAGGCTCGCCTGCGCCGGCCCGGCCTCTCGACCCGGCTCGCGGCGCGGTGGAGGTCCGATGGATCAGCCTCGGCTCGGGGAGCTGCTTCGCCAGCTGGAGGACTTGCCACCCGCCGAGCTCCGCCAGCTGATGGTGGAGGCGCGGCGACGGCTGGGGGGCGAGGTCGCGCTCGCCTCCTCGCTTCGCCTCACCGTGACCGGCGACCGGCCGGTCCGGGTGGAGGGTCACGACGGCGCGCGCCGGGCCATCGTCCCGGGCGAGCACCTCGACCTTCCGCCCCTCGCGGTGGTGAACGGCGCGGGCGGGGGCGACCGAGGGCTCGACCTCTCCGGCCGACGCGTTCGCAGCGTACTCTGGTGCCGCCTGGACGCGCCGGAGGGGCGCTCTCGCGTGCATGCCAGCCTTGCCGGCCTGCAGGCCGGGAGCGCGCGCTTCGGCGCCCCCGAGTCCTTCGTGCTGGGGCCGACGGCGGAGGGCGCACCACCCACCTGGCGGCCGTTGGACAGTGGCAGCGCCCTCCTCGACGTCGTCCCCGAGGGCCCCGTCACGCTGCTCGTGGTGGGGCGGGGGATTCCGGCTCGATGCGGGCCGGCTGCTGGGGCAGCCGCCGCAGAGCCCGGAGCCCGCCGCCGGCGGGGGCGGGGAGCCAGAATGACCGCTTCCCCGGCACCGCGCGGCCCCTCGCCCCTGCGCGTGGCGTCGAGCCGCACCCGCACCGCGCCCCTCCCGCTGCGCCCGGCCTCGCTCGCCCTCGACCTCGTCCCGCACGTGGTGGCCGATGCGCTCTACGCCGGCCCGCCGCTCGCGCCCACCAGCTGCCCCCTCTTCCCGGGCCAGGCGCTGGAGGTGCCCTTCGCCGACGTGGCGGTCCAGGTGCTGGCGCGCTTCGGCGCTGGGGCGCCGGACTCGGTGGTGCTGGTGGTGGACCTGGGCGCCGACCGGGAGGTGGCCCGCCTCGAGCTGTACGGCAACGCGTTGTTGCCGCCCCTCCTCCAGGGCGGCCGGCCCGTGCACAACTTCGGCCTCCCGCGGACGGTCCGCGTGGGCTGCGCCGAGGCCGAGCGCCCGGTGGCCGACCGCCACCGGCGCGGCGAGCCGGGCTCCTTCAGCAGCGACCCCCGCGACGTGCGGGAGGGAGCCCAGGAGTTCCACGACCTGCGCGCGCTGTGGGGCTGGACGCCGCTGCACCTCAGCCCGGCGCTCTTCGGCCGCTACCTCATCCTGGCGCTGTCGGACCTGCCCCAGGTGCTGGCGCCAGACGGCGCGCCGGTGCGGGGACTCGACCTGCAGGCCCTGGTGATCTATCCGGCGCTGGAGGACGTGGAGCACACCCCGCACGTGGAGTACGCGCCCATCCTGTCGCGGCAGCGCGCCTTCCCCCAGCCGTCGCCCTACTGGTCGCCGCAGGGCGTCGCCCCCGCCACCGCCACGGCTCAGGCCGTCCTCCTCGACCCCGCCAACCAGGCGCTGCTGCTGCCCAGCGCCCTGTGCGGCCAGCCGGCGGTGAGCCCGGCGGTGGGGCCGGTGGAGCTGTACGCCAGCGACTGGCTCTCGCTCGACCCGGCCGCGGGAGACCGCGCCTGGCTCACCCTGCAGGCCACCACCGACGAGGTGCCGGTCCTCGACGGGGTGCGGCTCACCTTTCGCCCACCGGAGGACGCGAAGCTCTACCGCGGGCCCAAGCTACCGGGCCTGCCCGATTACCGCGTCCGTATCGACACCACCAGTGACGTGGAGGCGGCCTTTTCCGAGGACGAGGACCACCCCGGCTGGCGGCTGGCCGCGCCTGAGCGGCTGGTGCGGGCCTCGATCGTGAGCAGCGCGCTCGTGCCCTTCACCGCGCCGCGCCGCGCGCGCTGGGTCCGCCTCACCGCGCGGGCGGTGGCGCCCCCCGGCGGGAGCCCGGGGGGTGCGGCGCCCTTCCTCCTGCACCGGCTCGACCTCCTCCGCTGCCGTGACTTCGTGCTCGCGCCCGACCTCGGCGAGGATCACCAGGTCGACGTCGTGCTGCTGCGGCTCCGGGGCGAGGCGTTGCTCGACGACTACGCCCGGCTGGACGGCGAGCACGGCGCCTCCATCGCGGTGGAGCTGAGCGAGCGAGGGGGTCCGCCGGAGGAGCTGCGGGCCTTCCGCACGGTGCTGGAGCTGTTCGAGAACACCCACCACAGGGTGTTCGCCAACCAGCGGCGTCCCGACAAGCCGGTGCAGCGCCTGTGGGAGCGCACCCGCGGCCGCTCGCGCCAACGCTCCCGGAGCCGCGCCACCTCCGCCCAGGACCAGACCTCGACCGTGCTCCCGGCGTACGGCAACCGCACGGTGACGCGGGCCGGAACCTTCACCGAGTTCACCGACCGTCCGCGCGACAACCTGGGCGAGGGCCCCCTGGCCGGCCTGCCCGACCGGACGGCGGCGGGCCTGCGGACCACGCGCACCTACGCCCTCGACCTCGAGGACCTGGAGCTGCCCAGCTTCGACCCGCTGGGGATGGACCCGGGCGCCCTCCTGGATCAGGTGGCGCAGTTCGCCTCCCAGCTCTCGGCCCAGGGGGTGCCGGTCTCGCTCGGCGTGGGCGGCAACGTCGGGGGCAACGTGGGGATCTCGGCGGTGGGCCAGGTGGGCGGCAGTGCCGGCCTCTCCGTGAACGTGGGCGGGCAGGTGGGCGGCGGCGTGACCGACTCCACGGTGACCGGTTCCCAGGGGTCGGTCGCCTTCACCGAGGCTCGCACGGTGGAATCGAGCGCCCGCACCACCAGCGCCGCCACCACCTCCGGGCTGGTGACTTCCCGGGGGCGCACGCTCGACGTCAGGAGCACGCTCCGCCGCGACCTGTCGACCGAGGTGCGGCGGCGCGGCCTCGAGGTGCGGCACGGGGGACGCTACGAGGACGTGGTGCTGGTCTCGGTGCCGGTGGGGCGCCTCCTGCGCGGCCTCGACCTCCCGCGCCCCTCCTACGCGGGCGGCCCCGGGTCCGCGGCCGGGGCAAGCGCACCGCCCGATGAGCTGCGGGTGCGGGTGCACCACCTGCCGCCCGGGGTGCGGCTCGACGTGGAGTTTCGCGGGCGCGTCCTCCCCCGCCCCCGGGAGGGCTGAGGCATGCACCAGTCACGCATCCTGAGCCGCGGCGAGGCGCTCCTGCGCGAGCCGCAGTCGGGCGCCACCAACCTCGCCGCCGCGCCGGGGAGCTGGTTCGAGCTCGCGCCCCCGGCGCGCGACGAGCGGTACGAAACCACCTCGCTCGCCGTCGCATTGGCCGGTCGGGGCCTGCTCTCCGGCGCCGCCGACCTGGGCGGGAGCGGCGCGGCGCTGGAGGTCGCCGTGGAGGTGGACGACGGGTACGGGCGGGTGAGGGACGTGGCCGCGCTCGTCCCCCACCACACCGCCTCCGCCCGCGAGTGGAGCCTGGGCCTGCACGAGGGCACGGTGAGCGATCCCGGGTCGGGGCTCGCCCTCGACGGCTCGGCCCGCGCCGGGCTGCACGGCGAGCCCGCGCCGGCGCCGTTTGGTGCCCTGCCGGCCCCGGTGCGATGGACGGGCCCAACCGTCGGCCTCCGCCACGGCACGCGCGTGGTGGCCTGCTCGTGGGAGGTGGCGGGGAGGGCCGACGCCTCGGGCGACCTCGTCGCGCCGCCCACCCTGGAGCTGGCGCTGGGCCAGCGCGGAGCGGGTGGTATTTCCACTCAGGGTGCATTCACCGCGATCGCGCAGACGGGGGCGGAGATCGCCCGCGGCTCCCGCCAGCTGGCCCAGCCGCTGGCGGGAGACTTCTTCCGCTGGCGGGTCACCCTTCCCTACCTCGACCCAGGCGTCGCCACCCCGCCTGGTGAGCAGGCCACCCGTACGGCGGTGGTCTTTCGGCTCTGCGCGTGGATCGCCCTGGCGGAGCGGCGCTGGCTGTTCCGCTCGCTGGCCGAGCTGCTGGAGCGGGCCGAGCTGGCGCGCCACCTGCAGCCGGGCGGCTGGGACGGCAACGCCGACGTCGCCCTGCTCCGGTTGCCGCTGGAGGTGGTGATCCGCGGGGGCCGGGGCGAGCGGCTTCGGGCGCGCCTGGTGGGGCAGCCGGGCGCGATCGACCTCCTGGAGCTGCACGCCGTGGCCGACCTCCGCCACGACCCGGCGGAGCTCTAGCGTGCCGACCGGGGTGGAGGAGGTGGTCGTGGCGCTGGGGGCCTCCGTGGTCGCGGCGGCCCAGGCCGCGGCCACCATCGGCCTCCTCTCCCCGGCCAGCCCGCCCGTACTCACCAGCCTGGGCGCCTCCGACGCGGCGGCCCTGGGGCGGGACCTGGTCATGGACCCGCTCGTCTTCGAGGGTGCTCCCGCCGCCGAGGCCACGCCCGTCCTGCCCTCCGCGCCCCACGGGGCCGGCGTGCCGGCGCCGGTAGCAGGGGACCGCCCGCCGCCCTCGGCCGTCTACGGCGAGCCCATGGACGAAGGCGACGGTGGCGGGCGCGGCAGGTCCTTCCTGTTCGAGCCGGTCCTGATCCAGGCCAGCCCGGCCCGCCCTGAGGGTCCGGCCGCCGCCGTTGCACCGGTCGCCGCTGGTGCGGCCGCAGCGCCGCCAGCTCCCGGGCCCTCTCCCTCCCGGGCGGTGGGGGAGATCCCGCCGCCCGACGGCGAGGGCGACGGTGGTGAGGAGCCGTCGGAGCCCGGCGCTGGCCCGGCGCCCCTGGGACCGCCGCCTCCAGGGTCGGAGGAACCGCCCGCCAGCGTCCGCCTCGGGGCATGGATCCGCCGCAACGTCCCCTCGCCCTCCGATTGGGCCGACGCCTGGGAGGCAAACGTCACCTGGACGCCCAGCGCTCTCCTCTTCGGCGCCAGCGGCGAGGAGGTGAGCGAGGCGGTCAAGGGCGCCGTCGCGGAGCGGTTCAACGACTGGCTTTCGAGCGCCGATCCCGAGGAGAGCGCGCCGGCCAGCGCGGCGCGCGTGACGGTCGCCCTCACCACGAAGACGGTGGTCGACGTGGTCGCCGACGTCATCGTCGTGCCGCTGCTCGACCCCGGCACCGCCGTCCGGGGCCCGCTCCGCCTGGGCGCGGCCAGCGGCGTGGCCACCCACCAGCTCGAGGAGGGCAAGATCGCCCTCGGCGCCTCCGCCATCGTGGGCGAGGTCTCGAGCGCCATCTTGATGGTGGCCGGCGCCAAGTCGCTGAGCAACGGTCTCCTCCCCAGGACCGGGCGCGTCACCTATTACGCCGAGGGAATACCCGTGCGCGATGCCCACAGCGTGATCGAGGTGCGCCTGGGAAAGGAGGTCCACCGCAGCCACGTCGTCGATGCCGACGGCACGGCCCAGGCCAGGGAGTACTACCAGAACGGTGCCCCGGCCCGCCCCGACCCGTCGCTGTATCTCTCGACGTCCCGCACGGTGTCGGCAGCCGCGGCGCGAAAGATGATCGACGCCATGCTCCGGGCGGAGACGTTCGCGCGCGAGGGGGTGAAGGGGGCCATCGGCCCCTACGGTGCCTTCGAGGAGCATTGCGCTACCTACGTCTCCAGCATCGCCGCCGAGGGCGGCGTGGTCACCCTGGGCCGGCTGGGCACGCACATCAGCTTCGCCGTGTTCGCGGCCGGCCGGCAGCTGGCGGTGCTGGTCGGCGCGACCGCGGGGCCGGACGCACCCCGGGCCGACGCGCCGCCTCCGCCAGCGCGCTGAGGCGGCCTCGCGGCGGAGAGCGCGTCCGACCTCCCACCCGGCCCGCGTTCCCTGCACGGGGGTGTGCTATCTAGTCCATGTCTCTCTCGAGCGAGGCCAGCGGCGACCATGGACCATCACGACCCGCAGGCTCCGGATCGGGCCGCGCCCGGTGAGCACCTGCCGGAGGGCCGCGAGCGTCCACCACCTGGCGTGCGGCTCATGTCCATCGTCCGCTGGTCGCTGGTGGCGCTCGCCGCCGTGGCTGCGCTGGGCGCCTGGGTCTCCTACGCGAACCTGACCCCCGGGGCGGCGCACAGCGCGGTGCTCTACCGCTGCCCGATGCACCCCTCGGTGCTGCAGGACCACCCGGGCGAGTGCCCCATCTGCGGCATGGACCTGGTACTGGTCGACGGGGCCGGGGCGAGCCACCAGCACGGGGAGGCTGCGAGCGGCGGGAAGGGGGAGGCTGCCGAGCCGCCCATGGCGATGGTGGCTGGCGCACCATCGATGGCCGCGGCGCCACCGAAGATGGAGATGGCCGCCGGCTCGCCGGCCATGGCCGCCGAACCGGCGGAGGTGGCCATGGCGGGGGCGGAGGGGCAGAGCCCAGCGGCCGCCGCGCCCCACCAGCACCTCGGCGCCTACTGGTGCCCGATGCACCACGACTTCACGAGCGACAACCCCAAGGAGCGCTGCCCCACCTGCCACATGAGGCTGGAGAAGCGGCCGGTGGGTGGCGAGCCGGGGGGCGACGCGGCCGGCGCGTCGGAGGCGAGCGCGGCGAGCGGCCCTCGGCCGGGCTCCCCGGTCCCGGGTCTCATCCCGGTGGAGCTCGGCAGCGAGCGTACCCAGCTCATGGGCCTCCGCACCGCGCCAGTGAAGCGCCAGCGGCTCGCCTCGGAGCTGCGCACGGTGGGGTTCGTCGCCGCCGACGAGGGCTCGGTGGTGGTGGTGAGCGCGCGCATCAACGGCTGGGTGCAGGAGCTGAAGGTCACCCAGACCGGCGAGCGCGTGACGAAGGGCCAGGCCCTGGCCACCCTCTACAGCCCCGAGCTCAGCACCGCGCAGCAGGTCTTCCTCAACTCCGCCGGCTTCTCGCGCCAGGCGGGGCAACCGGGGGCGGGCACGGTGAGCGGCATCGAGATGGACGCGCGCCGGCGGCTGGAGCTGCTGGGCGTCTCGCTCCACGACATCGACACGCTGGAGGAGCGGGGCAGCCTCCTCGACGACCTGCCGGTGCGCTCGCCGGTGAACGGCTACGTGGTGCGCAAGGGCGCGGTGCCCGGTCTCTTCGTGCAGCCGGGGGTGGAGCTCTTCCAGCTCGCCGATCTCTCGCACGTCTGGGTGCTCGCCGAGGTCTACGAGCAGGACGTGGGGCGGGTCCGGGTGGGGCAGGCGGCGCGCGTCACCTTTCCCGCCTACCCGGGCAGGGCGTGGAAGGGGCAGGTGACGCTCCTCTACCCGGCGGTGAGCTCCGACACCCGCACCCTGCAGGCGCGCATCGTCCTCTCGAACCGCGATCTCGAGCTGAAGCCGGGCATGTACGGGGAGGCGGCCATCGACCTCGGCGGCGCGGAGGGGCTCACCGTGCCGCCCGACGCGGTCATCGACACGGGCGAGCTGCAGTACGTCTTCGTGGCGGGGAAGGGCGGCCGCTTCGAGCCGCGCACGGTGCGCCTCGGCCTCCGGGGCGCAGGCGCGGTGCAGGTGCTCGCCGGCCTCGCCGAGGGCGAGCGCGTCGTCTCCGCCGCCACCTTCCTCGTCGACTCCGAGAGCCGGCTCCGCTCGGCGGTGGAGCGCACCGCCGGTGCACCGGCGGCACCTCCACTTGCGCAGCAGGGCACGGCGGCCGGCGGGGAGGGTAAGGCCGAGGTCGCTTCCGGCCGGTAGCCGTCCGCCATGGACGTGACCACATCCGTGAGCTACTGTGGCCACATGCAGATCGGGGTGCGCGTGCTCAAGGCGAGGCTGTCCGAGTACCTGGAGCGCGCCGCGCGCGGAGAGTTGATCGTGGTGACCGATCGCGGTGAGCCGAAGGCGGTCATCGGCCCCGTCCCCGGTCGCCTCGAGCTGGAACGAGGCGCCGCCGAGGGCTGGATCCGTGAGGGAAGCGGCGACCCTCCTCGCGCCGTCCGGCGGTTCCGGGCGCGCGTTTCCTCCGCGGACGTCCTCCGCGAAGACCGGGGCGACTGAGGGGCGGGTGGCGCTCTACGTCGACACGAGCGCGCTCCTGAAGCGCTACATCGAGGAGCCCGAGAGCGAGCGCTGCGAGCAGCTCCTGCTCGCCGATCCCGTGTGGCTCACCGCGCGGCACACGGTCGTCGAGGTGCGCCGGAACCTCGCTCGGCTGCTCGACGGGGAGTCGCTCGTCGCGGCGCGCGAGCAGTTCGCCTCCGATTGGACGCGGTTCCACGTGGTGGAGCTCGATGAGGTCACCTGCGCGATCGCGGCGGACGTCTCGGAGGTGACGGGCGCGAGGACGCTCGACGCGCTCCACCTCGCGGCGATGCACCGCGCCGGCAGGGGCAGCCTGACGCTGCTCACGTTCGACCTCCGCCAGGCTCACGCAGCACGCGCACTCGGGCTCGCCGTCGTGGGCGGCTGAGGTGGGCACCCGCGGGCCTGACGGCGTAGCTGGTCTCGTCGGGTGCCCGCGCCTGCGTTGCGGGTGATCCGAGGCGCGCACCTTCGTGTAGGCTGGGGCGCATGGCCACCGACGCGCGCCCACCGCACCCGGGCGAAGCCCTGCCCACCAGCCCCGAGCAGATTGCCGACCGCCGCGACTTCGTCCTGCGGACCGACGCCGTGGTCCGTAGGCTGGTGAAGCTCCGGTACTTCTCGTTCGACATCGAGGGCGCCGAGCACCTGCCGCGGCAGGGGCCGGTCGTGTATGCGATGAACCACGCCGGGTGGTTCGCGATGGACACGCTCATGGTCGGCTTCGCGGTGGCACGGTCGATCGGCGTCGAGCGCACGCCGTACTTCGCGGCGATCGACACCTCGCTGACCATGCCGGTGATAGGCCCGTTCCTGCGAAGGATCGGGGGCCTGCCGGCCTCGCTGTTCAGGCACCCCGCGCGCCTGCCGCCCGAGTTCGAGTCGTACGGGATCTGCCCGGAGGGCGTGGACGGCAACACCAAGCCGTTCTGGGAGGCCTACCGGATGCACCCCTGGAACCGCGGCTTCGTGCGGCTGGCGCTGGCGCTCGACGCTCCGGTGGTGCCGGTGGCCGTGTTCGGGGGTGAGGAGGCGTTTCCGGTCGCCTGGAAACTGAAGGTGCTGGAGCCGCTCATCGGCTCGGTGGTCGGGCTGCCGCTGGCGGCGATCCCGCTCCCGGCCCGCTGGAAGGTGGTCTTCCACCCTCCTGTGCGGCTCGCGGAGCAGGGGAAGCCCTCGCGGCCCGGCCCGCGGGAGTGCGACGACCTCGCCCGGCAGATCCAGGCCATCGTGCAGGCGACGCTCGACGGTGAGCGCTCGGAGCACCCGCTGGCGCGGCTCTCCACGCTCGTCCAGGCGGCGAAGGAGCAGGTTCAGCGCAACGGCAAGGTGGCCGAGCGCCCGGTCGACCTGCCGCTGGGATCGGAATCGCGGGTCCCGGCGCCCGAGGCCGCCCCGCGCCCGGACCGCTCCGTACCCAGCCCCGCGTCCGCGTCGCCGCCGAAGCGGAAGGTGAAGGGCAAGGCCGCCGGGGTCACCGGCACGAACGCGGCTCCGGGAGAGAGGAAGCCGAAGCCTCGTGCGGCCGCCGAGCCGGCCCGGGAGGCGAGGAAGAGGGCGCGCCGCACGAAGCCGGCGTGAGCGCGCAGGGCCAGCGCGCCCACGAGTCGAGGACGACGACCGACCTCTGCTCGAGCCGCGGGGAAAAGCCGCGGAAAAGGCCGCCGGACCCGAGGGGGAGCCCGGCGGCCGGCACGTCACCGCGCGCCGTCGATCACCCCGCGGTCGGGGCGCCGCGGCCGGCCCGGGGCGCGAACAGCGTCGCGCGCAGCGTGCCGAGCACGATGGGGATGACCCCGACCACCAGGAACACGGTGTCGCCGAGCACCCGCACCCACTCCAGCGTGTGGAAGGGCCCGTGCATCGTGAACTCGACCCTGCGAGCGTGCCAGTAGCCGTTCTGGATGACGTCCCAGAGCTGCAGCACGCCGCCGGGGAAGAGGTCGATGAGCATCATCAGCGCCAGCCCGGCGTTGAGGCCGATGAAGCCGAGCTTCACCAGCCTCTCGGTGCCGCGCCATGCCTCGTCGGTCTGCATGGCCCGCAGGCAGAACACCAGCACGCCCAGCCCGAGCATCCCGAACACGCCGAACATCGCCCCGTGGCCGTGGTTCGTGGTGAGCGCGGTGCCGACCTCGAAGTAGGAGACGATCGGCATGTTGATGAGGAAGCCGAAGATGCCGGCGCCGATGAAGTTCCACACCCCCACCGCGATGAAGAAGTAGATGGCCCACTTCTGCTTGGTGGGCATGTCCTCCGAGTCGGCCGACCGCCGCATCGAGGTGCCCCGGCCCAGCCGGATGAAGCCCGCCGCGTCGAGCGTGAGCAGCGTGAGCGGCACCACCTCCAGCGCGGAGAAGCAGGCGGCGAGCCCCATGTTGAGCGTGCTCTGGCCGGTGAAGTACCAGTGGTGGCCGGTGCCCATGATGCCGCCCATGAGGAAGAGGATCGCGTCGAGGTAGACGAGCCGGGTGGCGGTGCGGGTGCTGATGAGCCCGATGTGGCGGAACATGATGGCGACCAGCACGGTGGCGAACAGCTCGAAGAAGCCCTCCACCCAGAGGTGGATGATCCAGAAGCGCCAGTTGTCGATCACCGCGAAGTTCGTGCGGGGGCCGTAGAACAGCGCCGGCAGGTAGAAGATGGGGATCGCCGCCGCGGCGTAGAGGAAGAGCGCCGAGATCTCGCTCCGCCCCTCCTCGTGGATGGCCGGCCGGAGCGCGCGAAACATGAGGAAGAGCCAGAAGACGAGGCCCACCGCCAGCAGGAGCTGCCAGAAGCGGCCCAGGTCGAGGTACTCGGAACCCTGGTGCCCGAACCAGAACCAGAGCCGGTCCATGCGGCCAGTGAGGCTCAGGTACTCGCCGCCCAGGCTCCCGAAGACGACCACCACCAGGGCCCAGAAGAGCACGTCGACGCCGGCCTTCTGGCGCGCCGGCTCACCGCCGCCGGCCCAGGGCGCGAGGAAGAGCCCGCCCGCCACCCAGGCGGTGGCGATCCAGAAGATCGCGAGCTGCAGGTGGTAGGTGCGCAGCACGTTGTAGGGAAGCCAGCTCGCGATGGCGTCGATGCCGTAGAACGACGACGGCTCCACCCGGTAGTGGGCGAGCGCCCCGCCGATGACCGTCTGCAGGAAGAACAGCACGGCGACGACCGCGAAGTACTTGCCGGTGGCGCGCTGGCTGGCGGTGAGCGCGAACGCCGCGCGCCCCGGGGCCAGGAGTGGCTCTGTGTCGTCTCCCTCCCAGCCGAGGAAGTGGTACTTGCCGAAGACGAGGAGGATGAGGCCGAGCCCGGCGAGCAGGGAGACCAGGCTGAGCCCGCTCCAGACGAACGCCTCGGTGGTCGGCCGGTTCCCGGCTCCGGGGTCGTACGGCCAGTTATTCGTGTAGCTGTAGCTCTTGCCGGGCCGGTTCGCGACCGTCGCCCAGGTGGCCCAGGAGAAGAACGCGTTCAGCTGCCGGAGCTCCTCGGGGCTGGAGATGGACTTCGCGGGCAGGCCGGGTGCGGCCGCCGGCCGGGTGAAGTAGTCGGTCCAGTAGGCTTCCAGCTGGCGCAGCGCCTCGGTCTCGCCCTGGGAGAAGGTGAGCACGCCGGTGGCGGGGTCGAGCCGGTTCTCCTTCAGCGAGGCCTGCATGGCGCCGGTGGCCGCGACCTGCTGCTCGGCGGTGAGCGCCTCGAACGGCTTGCCGAATCGGGTCCGGGCCTCCTGGTCTCGCGCGATCTCGGAGAGGCGGTGAAGCTGCTCGGCGGTGTAGTCAGGGCCCAGGTAGGCGCCGTGCCCCCACAGCGTGCCGTGCTCCATCAGGCCGTGCTTGAAGAAGACCTCCTGGCCCGCCTCGACGTCGTCACCGGTGAACAGCGTCTTCCCGGCGGGGTCGACCACCTTCGCGGGGATGGGTGGCGCGTTCTTGTAGGTGAGCGCGGTGACGATCCCCAGGCCGGAGAAGCCGAAGATCATCACCAGGATCACGCCGTGGCGCCACCAGGGGGAGAGCGGCCGCTTCGGCGAGGCTTCCCGCGTCGGGGGCCGTTCCAGCGTCGTTTCGTCGAGCATCGTCGTTCCTGATGCAAGATGGCTGGATACGCCGCCTGAAGCAAGTTCAGGGCCATATCGCGCAGGCTCTAAACTGAATGAAGGACCTCGCGCCGGCGCAGGAATTGGCACGGCAGTTGTTAGGAGGCAACGAGATGGCCCTCCGGCGCCCCGCGACCGTCCGCGGGGCGACCCCTCCCGGGCCGTGCTACAACCGCCTCGGACGTGAACCCGCCCGGTCGGAGGCGCTCACCGCTTGGTTTCCCGCATCATCGAGCTGTGCGCCCGGAACCGCCTGGTGGTGCTCCTCCTCGTGGGGGTGGCCACGGTGGCGGCGCTGGTGTCGATGCGCCACGTGAAGCTCGACGCCATCCCCGACCTCGGCGACCCGCAGGTCATCGTCTTCACCGGCTGGATGGGCCGCAGCCCCACCCTGGTCGAGGACCAGGTCACCTACCCGATGGTGAGCAGCGCTCATTGCCGCGCCCCGGGTGAGCGACGTGCGCGGCTACTCGATGTTCGGGATGTCGTTCGTCTACGTCCTCTTCGAGGAGGGCACCGACCTGTACTGGGCGCGCAGCCGGGTGCTCGAGTACCTGAGCGCGCTCCGCACCCGCATGCCGCCCGACGCGACGCCGGTGCTGGGACCCGACGCCTCGGGCATCGGCTGGGGCTTCCAGTACGCGCTCGTCGACCAGAGCGGCACCCACGGCCTCGACGAGCTGCGCACCTTCCAGGACTTCACCCTGCGCTACGATCGCTCCAGCAGGTGCCCGGCGTGGCCGAGGTGGCGAGCGTCGGCGGCTTCGAGAAGCAGTACCAGGTGACGGTCGACCCGAACCGGCTGCGCGCGCTAGGCGTGAGCCTGCAGCAGGTCATCTCCCGCATCCGCGACTCCAACGGCGAGGTGGGCGGGAGCACCCTCGAGCTCGCCGGGCGCGAGTACTACGTCCGCGGGCGGGGCTACATCCAGGACACCACCTCGCTGGAGCAGGTGGCGGTGCGCCACCCGTCCGAACGGCGTGCCCATCCTGGTGCGCGACCTCGGCACCGTGCAGCTCGGCCCGGCCGCCCGCCGCGGCCTCCTCGAGTGGAACGGGGAGGGCGAGGCGGTGGGCGCCATCGTGGTGGTCCGCTACGGCGAGAACGTGCTCGACGTGGTGGGGCGGGTGAAGAAGCGGCTCGCCGAGCTCGAGCCCACCCTGCCCGAGGGCGTGGTGGTGCGCGTCGCCTACGACCGCACCGACCTCATCCACCGCGCGATCGCCACCTTGAAGCGCGCCCTCGCCGAGGAGGCGGTGGTGGTGGCGGCCGATCATCCTGCTCTTCCTCCTGCACTTCCGCTCGGCGCTCCTGCCCATCGCCTCCCTGCCCATCGCCGTCGCGCTCGCCTTCATCCCCATGGCTGCGCTCGGCATCCCGGCCACCATCATGAGCCTGGGCGGCATCGCCATCGCGATCGGCGCCACGGTCGACGCCGAGATCGTGATGATCGAGGCCTCGCACAAGAAGCTGGAGCACGCCCCGCCGGGCGCCGACCGCCACCGCCTCCTCGCCGAGGCGGCGCGCGAGGTGACGCCGGCCATCTTCTTCTCGCTCCTCGTCATCGCCGTGGCCTTCCTGCCCGTGTTCGCGCTCACCGGCCAGGCGGGGCGGCTCTTCCGCCCGCTCGCCTACACCAAGACCTTCGTCATGCTGTCGGCGGCGCTCCTCTCCATCACCTTCGCGCCGGCGCTGCGCGACCTCCTGCTCCGCGGGAAGATCCGCAGCGAGGCCGACCACCCCGTCTCCCGCGCCATCCGCCGGGTCTACGAACCGTTCGTGTTCGTCGCGCTGCGCAGGCCGCGCTCCACCATCGCCATCGGGCTCCTCTGCATCCTCTCGGCGGTGCCGCTGGCGCTTCGGCTCGGGCACGAGTTCATGCCGCCCCTCGACGAGGGCGACGTGCTCTACATGCCCACCACCCTGCCAGGCATCTCCATCGAGGAGGTGAAGCGGCAGCTCCAGCTCCAGGACCGCGTCCTGCGCGACTTCCCGGAGGTGGCGACGGTGTTCGGCAAGGCCGGGCGCGCCGAGACCGCCACCGACCCGGCGCCGCTCACCATGGTGGAGACCACCGTGCGCCTCCGCCCGGTGGAGGCGTGGCGCAAGCTCCCGCGCCAGCGCTGGTACTCGGGCTTCGCCCCGGACTGGATGAAGCGCGTGCTCCGCCCCCTCTGGCCCGACCGCACCCGCATCACCACCGAGGAGCTCACCGGCGAGATGAACCGGGCCATGCAGTTCCCCGGCTGGACGAACGCCTTCACCATGCCCATCAAGGCGCGGGTCGACATGCTCTCCACCGGCGTGCGCACGCCGGTGGGGGTGAAGATCCTCGGCGCCGACCTCGCCGAGATCGAGAAGGTGGGCCTGGCCCTCGAGGGCGTGCTCTCGCCGGTGCGCGGCACCCGCAGCGCCTTCTACGAGCGGAACCAGGGCGCCCGCTACGTCGACATCGTGCCCGACCGCGCGGCGCTGGCGCGCTACGGCCTCACCGTGGGTGACCTGCAGCGCACCATCGAGGCGGCGGTGGGCGGCGCGCCCATCGGCGTCACCATCGAGGGGCGGAACCGCTTCACCATCAACGTGCGCTACCCGCAGGACCTGCGCAGCGACCTCGAGCGGTTGAAGAGCCTGCCCGTGCCCCTCGCCTCGGCGGCGCCGGCCCCGGCCGCGGGTGCGAGCGGGCAGATGGGAGCGCTCGGCTCGCCGCGCATCCCCGAGCTCCTCCTCGCGCAGATGATGGGGGGTGCCAACGCGGGCGGCGGCAAGCCGAAGGGCGTGGCGCCGAAGCCCGGCGCGGGCGAGGTGCCCGGCACGCTCTCCGACGCGCCCGTCTTGCAGTGGGAGCCGAGCGTGGAGCTCTCCGACCAGGGCGGCCCCTCGGGCATCGGCCGCGGCAAGGAGCGCCGCAAGCCGCAGGCGTTCATCCCGCTCGGCACGGTGGCGAGCGTGCGCCTCGTCGACGGTCCGCCCATGGTGCGCGACGAGGGCGGCCTCCTCGCCGGCTACGTCTACGTCGACGTCGACCCGGGCCGCGACCTGGGCGGCTACGTGGACGAGGCGCGGCGCACGGTGGAGGCCGCCATCCAGAGCGGAGAGCTCCCGCTGCCGCAGGGGTACGCCCTCCACTGGACCGGCCAGTACGAGGAGCTCCTCAAGATGGCCGCGCGGATGCGCCTCCTCATCCCCGCCGCCCTCGTCCTCATCGTGCTGCTCCTCTTCATGCACTTCCGGAACTTCACCGAGGTGCTCATCGTGCTCCTCTCCATCCCGTTCGCGCTGGTGGGGAGCGTGTGGCTGCTCTGGCTCCTCGACTACCGGCTCTCGGCGGCGGTGTGGGTGGGGCTCATCGCGCTCGTCGGGCTCGCCGCGCAGACCGGCGTCGTGATGATCGTCTACATCGACAACGCGTACGAGCGGCGCCGGAAGGCCGGCAAGATCCGCGACCTCTACGACATCATCTGGGCGCACATGGAGGGCACCGTGCAGCGGGTGCGGCCGAAGCTGATGACCGTCACCACCATGCTCGCCGGCCTCTTGCCGCTCCTCTGGGCCACCGGCTCGGGCGCCGACGTGATGAAGCGCATCGCCGCGCCGATGGTGGGCGGGCTCCTCACCAGCGCCTTCCTCACCCTGGAGATCATCCCGGTGGTCTACACCTACTGGCGGCAGGAGCAGCTCCTGTGGGAGCGCCTCGAGGCCCTCGATCCGCGGCGGCTCACCCGGCTGCGCCTCTCGTCGCAGGTGCAGGGCGCCGGCTGGGCGCTCCTCGTTGCGGTGGCGGTGTCGCGGCTCTACCTCGCCTTGCCGGTGAACCTGTGGGTGGCGAGCCTGGCGGCGGCAGGCGCCGTGGTGGTGGCCGGCAGCGCGGCGTACCTGGCGGCCCGCCCCGCCGCGCGGCGGCTGGTGTGGCCCGAGGCGAGCGTCGCGGGGAGGGCGGCGTGAGGGGGACTGCTGGGAGAAAGTCACGCCCGGGCGAGCAGGCGCGTGCGTTGACATCCACGTCCGTCAATGCGAATTCGCGCACCATGAGGAAACCCAAGGAGGAGGCCGCGGGCGCGCGGCGAGCGGTCCGAGCGGGGCGGCGCCCGGCCCGCGCGGCCGACCCGGTGCCGGCTGAGCCGGAGTCGGCGCCGAACCCCACCGACCTCGCCCCGGTGCTGGGCGCGAATCTTCGCCGCCTGCGCGGCAAGCGCGACCTCTCGCTGGAGAAGCTCTCGCGCCTCTCCGGCGTCTCGCGCGCCATGCTGGGGCAGATCGAGCTCGGCCAGAGCGCGCCCACCATCAACGTGCTGTGGAAGATCTCCACCGCCCTGGGCGTGCCCTTCTCGGGCCTCATCGGCCAGCGGCAGACCGGCAGCCTGGTCATGCTCCCCGCCGATCAGGCCAAGGTGCTGACCAGCCACGACGGCTCCTTCAGCACGCGAGCCCTCTTCCCCTTCGACGAGCCCAGGCGGGTGGAGTTCTACGAGCTCCGGCAGAAGGCCGGCACCGAGGAGCGAGCCGAGGCGCACGCGCCGGGCACGGTGGAATACCTCGTCGTCACCAGGGGTGCGGTGGAGATTCGAGCACGAGGGCCAGAGGCGCCTGCTCCGCAGGGGCGACGCCATCGTCTTCGAGGCCGACGTGCCCCACGCCTACCGGAACCCCGGCCCCGACGACTCGCTCCTCTACCTCGTCATGACCTACGCCGAGACGGTGGGCTGAGGGCGCGCGGCGAGCCCCGCCACCGCCTACTCGATGAGCTGCGCTCCTTCGAGCCTGGCGAGCGCCTTGTCGAAGGTGCCGAGGGGGGATTGCCCCGCCTTGCGCGCAATCTCGACCCAGGTACTTTTGAACCCGCAAGCGTCGATGCGGCGAGGTCGCGGAGCTCAGCAGACGCGCGTGACCTCCATTCCCAGGAGGGCGCCGAGCTTCGCCACCTTCTCCGCCAGGTGACCCACCCCGATGGCGCAGTGGTGCGCAGGTCCGGCCTTCGACCATGCGTTCACGAATCCCCGCGCGCCAAGCGAGAAGCGGTACCGGCTGTTGGTGTTGCCGATGAGGAGCACCGGGCCCTCGACCGATTCACCCTCGGCCACCAGGAGCTCGAGGCCGCCGCTGCGCCGCTCGACGACCGAGAGCAGGGTGACCGGGCCGTGGCGCACCGTCATCTGGATGGAGAGGCCGTGGCCAGGCTTGCCGTGGTAGACGGGGAGCGGGACCAGGCCGACCGGGCCGTCGGCGATGGCCGGGTGCGCCGGGCCGTCGTGCCCGAGGAAGACGACGTCGTCCACGAGGTCGAGGAGGTAGAGCTCCGAGAAGGAGCCGCCCGCGCCGAAGAGGTCCATGAGCTTCATGGCCTGGGCGTTCTTCACCTCGCACTCTCCCGCCACCGGAACGTGCCGCCCGGTGAGCAGGGTGTTGCCGGCGATGACCGAGGTGACGATGTCCTGGTAGGCGTTCCCCTCCTGCCCCTCGTAGTAGTAGGCGAGCGAGCCGAGCCCGTGCGCGGCGACGAGCCGGTCGAGGGCCACCGAGGTGCGGGCGGCCCGCTCGACCTCCAGGCGATCGCACTCGGGCGAGACCGCGAACGCCTCCTCGAGCTCGGCGACCTTCGTCCGGACCTCGCCGCCGGTGACCTTCTCGCGGAGCGCGGCCAGCTCGCACATCTCCAGCATCTCCACGTGCGTGCCGAACGAGGCCGACTGCCGCGTGAGGTCGCTGTAGACGTCGAGCATGCCGCCGTAATAGTGGCCGAGGATGCCCAGCCGGTTCTCTGCCATGGCGGCGCGGACCCGGGCCGCCTCCACCCAGCTTCGCACCTCCCTCCAGACCGCCTCCTCCTTCAGGTGGCCGGTCACCAGGTGGTAGTCGATGCCGGCCCGGTTGAAGACGCTGGCGATCTCGGGGGCGCTGCAGGCCTGGCAGTGCTCGAGCCAGACGCCGGTCATGAGGCCCCGGTCGCCGAGCGCGTTGAAGCGCGCGTAATCGAGCTGGGCCACCGGCTGGAGGTTCAGCACCACCACCGGGCGTCCGGCCTCCTGGACCACCGGGAGGACGGTGGACGAGAGCGCGTAGGTGGAGATGAACAGGAACACCATCTCCGCGCCCTCGGAGCGGAGGCGCGCCCCGGCTGCGCGGGCCCTGGCCGGGTCGTCGACGAGGCCACAGTCGACGACCGAGGCGCCGAACGACTCGAGCCGCGAGGCGATCTCGGCGTGATACCCGAGCAGGCGTTCCTTCAATCCGGCGAACTGCGGCCAGTAGGTGTCGAGGCCGATGCTGAAGAGGCCGACGCGCATGGGGCGAGCGTAGCCCGAAGGAGCGTCGCCGGGCAAAACAGCCCCCTTTCGCGGGTAAAGCCGGTCGCCGTTCGTGCTACCCTGCGCAGAGCCACAAGCGACCGCTGTCCAAAGGATCGACGCCGCTTCCGCCCCCGTCACGCACGGTGGGAGGAGGAGGCCGTCGCAGCACCCGCCGTCGATACCCGCCGTTGACACGCCGTCGAGGAGAGGGCACCCGGCGATGAAACGGAACGCCCCACGTCACAGGAGGAGAGCATGAGAGCAACGCTCGTCGCGCTGTCGTGTCTGCTGCTCACCCCGGCCCTGGCCGCAGGCCAGGGGGAGAAGAAGACCATCGGCTTCTCCGTCTTCGACATGCAGTACGGCTTCTTCCAGCAGATGGAGAAGGGCACCCGGGACGGGGTGGAGGCCGCTGGCTACAAGTACGTCCTGCACGACCAGAAGGGCGACGAGGCCCAGATGATCGCCGGCTGCCAGGACCTCATCAACCAAGGCGTCGTCGCGCTCATCGTCTCGCCCATCAAGCCCGAGGTGATGGGGCCCATCGTCGAGGCCGCGCACAAGAAGAAGATCCCGGTGGTCATCGACGACATCGGCGGGGGCGGCTCCAACTACGACGCGCTCGCCGTCTCCAACAACTACGAGGGTGGAGTTCTCGCCGGGAAGTTCGCCGTGGACCACCTCGGCGGCGCCAAGTCGAAGGAGGTCGCCATCATCAAGGTCGACCCGTCGCACGTCTTCGCCATCCGCCGGGGCGAGGGCTTCAAGGCGACGGTGGAGAAGGCCGGCTTCAAGGTGGTGAAGGAGCTGAGCGGGCACGACAAGGCCGAGGAGGGGTACACGGTGATGAAGGACATCATCACCTCCAACCCGGACGTCGTCGCCGTCTTCGCCGAGAACGACCCGATGGCCGCGGCCGCCGCGCAGGCCGTCGCCGACGCCAAGCGCAAGGACATCCTGGTGATCGGCTTCAACGCCGACCAGGTGGCGCTCGAGGCCATCCAGGCCGGGACGATGGCCGCCACCGTGCAGCAGCTTCCCTACGAGATGGGCAAGCTCACCGCCAAGCTCGCCGACCAGCTCGTGAAGGGCGAGAAGATCAAGTTCGACGACGCCGCCAAGCGCGAGATCTACGTCCCGGTGAAGCTCATCACCAAGGAGAACGTGGCCGAGGCCCTGGCCGGCCTCAAGTGACGAAAGCTGGCGCCGCGGCCGCCTGGACGCGGCGCCACCTGCAACCGCCGAGCTCGAGCGCATGGCGAACGCGATCGACATCAGGGCCGTCACCAAGACCTTCCCGGGCGTGGTCGCCCTCGACGGCGTGAGCTTCGGCGTCGAGGCGGGAACCGTCCACGCGGTGGTCGGGGAGAACGGGGCCGGCAAGAGCACCCTCATGAAGATCCTGGGCGGCGTCTACCACCCGGACCGCGGGGAGATCCTCGTCGGCGGTAAGCGCGCCCACATCCGCTCGGTGCAGGACGCGGTCGCGCACGGCATCAGCGTCATCTACCAGGAGCTGAACCTCATGCCGGAGCTGTCCGTGGCGGAGAACATCTTCGTCGCGGATCTCCCCACCGCCCGCTACCTGCCGCTCGTGCGACCGCGCCGCCTCGAGGCGCGCGCCGCGGAGCTCCTCGGGCGCCTCGACCTCGGGCTCGAATCCGGCCACCCTGGTGAAGCACCTCAGCGTCTCGCAGCGCCAGATGGTGGAGATCGCCAAGGCGCTCCACCTCGACGCCTCGAATCCTCATCATGGACGAGCCCACCGCGGCCCTCACCGGGGCCGAGGTGGAGAAGCTCTTCCAGATCATCCGGGCGCTTCGCGCGCAGGGCAAGACCATCCTCTACATCTCGCACCGGCTGAAGGAGATCTTCGAGGTCTCCGACCGCGTGACGGTGCTGCGCGACGGCCGCTACGTCGGAACGGAGGAGACCGCCTCCCTCTCCCAGGAGGCCATCGTCCGCATGATGGTGGGCCGCGACGTCGAGCGCTTCTACCAGCGCTCGGGCGCCGCGGGCGGGGAGATCGCGCTGGAGGTGCGCCACCTCACCCGCGAGGGCGCCTTCCACGACGTCAGCTTCACCCTGAGAAAGGGAGAGGTCCTGGGCCTGGCCGGTCTCATGGGGAGCGGCCGCGAGGAGCTGGTGAAGGCCCTCTACGGCCTCCACCCCTGCGACTCGGGAGAGATCCGGCTGGAGGGGCGCCCCGTCGCCATCGGCAGCCCGCGGGAAGCGCTGGCGCTCGGGCTCGGCTACGTCACCGAGGACCGGAAGGACGCAGGGATCTTCCCGCTCATGTCGGTGAGGGAGAACGTCACCCTCAACGTACTCGGGCGCATGAGCCGGTGGTTCGGGGCCTACGTCGACCCGCGGCGGGAGCGGTCGCTCTTCGACGGCTACGCCACCGCGCTCAACCTGCGCTACGCCTCCGAGGCGCAGCCCATCATGTACCTGAGTGGCGGCAACCAGCAGAAGCTGGTGCTCGCCCGGGCGCTGGCGGCCGACTGCCGGGTGCTGCTCCTCCTCGAGCCCACCCGAGGCGTCGACGTCGGCGCCAAGGCCGAGATCTACCAGCTCATCCGCGACCTCGCCGCGAGAGGCATCGCGCTCCTCCTCGTCACCTCCGACCTGCCCGAGCTCATCGCCATCTCCAGCCGCGTGCTGGTGGTGTGGCAGGGGACGGTGACGGGGGATTCTCGTGGGCCACGACATCGACGAGAACACCATCATGCAGCGCGCCACCGGCCTCGGGCCGGCCGGCGCGGAGGTCTAGGTGACCGCCGTCCTGGGGCGCGTCTGGGAGGAGTACTTCATCTACGTGGTGGCCGCGGCCACCCTCGCCGTCTTCGGCGTGCTCACGCCGAACATCCTCTCGGCCGCCAACATCCTGAACCTCCTCACCAACGCGGCAATGGTGGCCATCGCCGCGGCCGGCATGACCTTCGCCATCACCGGGGGAGGGTTCGACCTCTCGGTGGGCTCGACGCTCGCCGTCACCACCTGCGTCCTCGGAAAGCTCGTGCCCTCCCTGGGCGTGGGCGGGGCCATGGCGGCGGCGCTGGCGGTGGGCGCGGTGCTCGGGGCGGTGAACGGCCTCATCATCACCAAGTTCAAGATCCAGACCTTCGTCGCCACCCTCTCGACGCTCATCATCTACCGCGGCCTGGCGCTCATCTACACCGGCGGGCGCGACGCCACGCTCTACGGCAACCTGGGCATCAAGGTCTTCACCTCGGGAGAGGTGGCGGGCGTGCCCGTGCCGGTGGTGCTGATGGCGGCGGTGTTCCTCCTCGCCCACCTCGCCTACCGGTACACGCCGTTCGGCGTCCGGGTGCGCAGCATCGGCTCCAACATCGTCGCCTCGCGGATCTCCGGGGTGCCGGTGGACGGGACGATCATCGGCATCTTCGTCGTGACCGCGATGACGACGGTGCTCTCGGGAGCGCTCCTCACCTCGCAGCTCCTCACCGGCAACGGGCGGGTGGGCCAGGGCTTCGAGCTCGAGGTGATCACCGCCACCATCCTGGGCGGGACGAGCCTCAGCGGCGGGAAGGGCAACATCTGGGGCACGCTGGTGGGCGCCCTGCTGCTCACCATCATCGCCAACGGGCTCAACCTGCTCGGGCTGCCCGACCAGTACCAGCGGCTCGCCAAGGGGCTCATCTTCATCGTGGCGCTCGCCCTCGACTCGCTCGGCCGGGCCGTCCGTGAAAGGAGAGCCTAGATGGCGGCGAAGGGTGGGCCGACCCCTGCCTGGCTGAGCGCGCGGGAGCACGGGATCCTGCTGGCCCTCGTTCTCTTCTGGGTCGTCTGCGCCGCCACGAACTCGATGTTTCGCGAGCCCTCCACCTACCTCAGCATCCTGCGGGAGTCGGCCTTCGTGGGCGTCGCCGCCATCGGCATGACCTTCTGCATCATCAGCGGCGACTTCGACCTGTCGGTGGGCTCGATGCTCTCCCTGCTCGGCATCGCGGTGGTGGCGATGGTGGGGCACACCGGTCTCGTCCTGGGGGCGATCGCCGTCACCCTGCTCGGGGCCGCCTGCGGATTGCTCAATGGATTGCTGGTCGCCGGGCTGCGCATCCCGGCGTTCATCGCCACGCTCGCCATGTATTACATCTACCGGGCCGTCGCCTACATCGTGACGAACGGACGGCCCGTGCAGTTCCAGGAGGAGTGGTTCACGCGCGTGGGGAACGGGAGCCTCGCCGGACTCCCCACGCCCTTCATCGTCTTCGTCGTGCTGGCCGGAGTCGGCACCTACATCCTCCGCCGGACGCCCTTCGGCCGCCAGGTCCTCGCCATCGGCAACTCGGTGCGGGCGAGCCGGATCTCGGGGATCCGCATCGCGCGGGTGCGCCTCTTCATCTTCACGCTGGTGGGGGCGTTCACCGGCCTCGCCGCGCTCCTCATCTCCTCCCGCATGTGGTCCGCCAACTCGGGGATGAAGATCGGCTACGAGTTCGACGTCATCGCGGCGGTGGTGCTGGGCGGGACGAGCCTCTCCGGCGGGAAGGGCAGCGTGGCGAACACCCTCCTCGCAGCCGTCTTCTTCGCCTCGCTCAACACGGCCATGAACATGTTCCACGTCGACTCGTTCATGCAGCGCGTGGTCATCGGCGTCGTGCTGCTGTTCGCCTTCTCCCTCACCGGCATCCGCGCCTTCGTGGAGGAGCGGATGAGGCTCAGGTCGGGTCGGAGGTCGGAAGCCCGCGTCTGACCCGCGCTCGGTCGCCCCCTCACTCCCGGAGGGCCCGACCGCGCCCACGCTCGCGCGGCGTGCTGCGGCGGCCCGCGGTCCCGGTGGACCGCTGCCGTGCGCCGCCGCCCCGTCAACGCTGCCGAGCTGCCGTGACTCCACGCGCCGGGGCCTGCCGAGGCCACTCGGGAACGACGACGCCGAGGGACACGATCATCTTGAACGCCTCGTCGACCGTCATCTCGAGCTCGATCATCTCGTTCCCCGGAACCATCAGGATGAAGCCCGAGGTCGGGTTGGGGGTGGTCGGCAAGAACACGGCGACGAGATCCTCCTCCGTCCTCGCCTGCACCTCGCCCAGCGCGCTCCCGGTGGCGAATGCGTAGGGCGCGGCACTCGTGATTCGGCCAGCGGATGAGCACGACCTTGCGGAACGACTTGCTGTCCGGCGCCAGGAGCGTCTCCGCGAGCTTCTTGGAGCCGCGGAAGATCGCGCCGGCGATCGGGATTCGCCCGAGGTACCCCTCCCAGAGGTTCACCAGCCGGTGACCGAGCAGGTGAACCACCAGCACCCCCGTGGCGAGGAGCACGGCGAGCGCGAGCAGGACGCCGAGTCCAGGTACCCGGAACCCGAGGAGCGTCTCGGGCCGGTAGGGTCTCGGCAGGACGAGCAGGACCTGGTCGATGAAATTGATGATGAGCCCCAGGGCGAAGAGGGTGACCGCGATCGGTATCCAGATGAGGAGGCCGGTCACGAGATATTTTCTCAACAGGTGTGCCCTCCTGGCGTCGAGGTGCTGTTCCCTGGGGGTCGTGCTCACGCGATCCTCACGATGAGTGTCACTCGACAGCTCACGGCACCACCCCTGGCCGGATCATGGGCCCGGCGGGGGCGAGAGCGCGAGCGACCGGCTTGATCGCACACCATGGCGTTCGCGTCGAGGGCCTCGCCGCCGCGGTGCGACCGTGGAGCTCGACGAGCTCGCCATCGAGCGTGGGGGAGATCGGTCTTACTGGCGGACGGAACACTCCGTCCGGACCGGCCAGAATTTCCGGAATGGATGCGGCCATCTTTTCCGGAATCCACACGCCCCACGGCGTTGCAACACCGGGACGGTCACGAGGCGGTTTCCCGGTCGGGTCGTGGCTGCGGTCCCTTCGGGCGCTATGCTGATTGCGAACGGAGGAGGAACCATGGCGAATGTCGGTGGAACCAAGCTCACGAAGGAGCAGGTGGATTCCCTGCGGCGGAGGCTTGCGGACGAGCGCGCTAAGATCCGGAGGCTCGTGGCGGACCCGGTCCCCGCGACCCCTTCCGATGGCGAGCAGATCGAGTTCGAGGAGAGCGCCCAGCGCGCCACGGAGGCGACCCAGCAACTCGGGATCGCCGAGAGCGAGCGTGCGCTCCTCACCGAGGTCGAGCGTGCGCTCGACAAGCTGCGCTCCGGCACTTACGGGATCAGCGAGAAGACGGGTGAACCCATCCCGTACGAGCGGCTGGCCGCAGTGCCGTGGGCCCGTGGCGGGGTCGATGACTGAGGAAGTCGAAGTTCATCCGTGGTGCGAGCGTTCGAGCAGGGTCCGGTCCCAGCGGCCGAGCGTCGCCGCGGCGTCATAGACGCTCTCGCAGAACGTGCGGATGGCGTCCGCGGGGTCTTCCGCCGTGCGGACCGCCGCGTACGGCAGGATGAACTCGCCGAGAGCCGAATCGTACCGTGCCGGCGCCGGAACGACGGCTTCGCGGAAGCCGGCGGGCTCGGGCGCGGCGTACGAATAGAGCACGGGCTCGTCCACCGAGATACCGCTCGGCATCGTACCTCCCGGCCAGAAGCCGAAGGAGATCACCTCGTGGGAGTATGCCTCGCGCGTCACGGGGTCGGCGCCCGGCCGCTCCGGTGCGCGCCGGCCCGAGAAGCGCGTCGCGGCCAGATCGAAGCTGCCCCAGAAGAAATGGACCGGGCTCTGCTTCCCGACGAACTCGTTGGCGAGCCCCTTCAGCGCTGCGTCGCAGCGCCAGAGCACCTCCCAGAAGCGGTGCGCCGCGACCGCGTCGTAGTCGCGGTGCACCTCGTCGCGCTCGAACGGGATCGGAGCCGGCACCTCGCAGGGGGTCGTCCAGAGCTGCAGGTCGAGATCGAGCGTGCGGAGCAGGGTCAGGTACTCCTCGTAGAAGGAGCGCACCGTCCTCGGGACGAGTGGCATCGAGCCCGAGCGACCGTCGCTGCGGACGGTGAGCACGTGTTCGGTGAGGTCCAGTTCGACGTCGAAGGTGTGCCTGCCGTCGATCGACGGCAGCGCGCCTGCGAGGCCGCGCGACGACACGCGGAGCGCGGAGTGCCACCAGTGGTTCTGGGCGGGGGCGCGCGCGAGCAGCGTCTTGCCGACGATCTGCGTCCACATGTGAAGCGTCTCGCGCGTCGCGCGCCAGGGAGCGAGCGGAAGGTCTGGCCAGGGTTGGGTCGCCTGTTCGATGGTCATGTCCGTCCTCCGCCTCGATCACTGTGCGCGGCGTGGCTCGCGCGCAAGGCACGTCCATCCTGGACACGGCGTCCACAGCTGCGAACACCCGCCTTCGGGACCCTCGAACGGGTCGCTTGACGCATCGCGTGCCATGGACGGCCCGAGGCGGCGGAGATCTCCGGGTGCGCGAAGTCCATATCGTGGCTACTGCCGTGAGATCACGGGAGCACTTTGCCATGACAGGTGCCGACCTCTCCGGCGTCTACCGAGACTACATCGCCTGCCTGAACGTGCGGGACTGGTCGAGATTGGAGCGGTTCGTTCATCACGAGGTGAGCCGCAACGGTCAGCGAATCGGGGTGCCGGGTTATCGCGAGATGCTGGAGAAGGACGTCAGGGAGATTCCGGATCTGCATTTCGACGTGCAGCTGCTGATTTCCGATCCTCCCTACATTGCGAGCCGGCTGGCATTCGATTGTACGCCACAGGGGCGGTTCCTCGGGCTCGAGGTGAACGGGAGAAGGGTGTCCTTCACGGAGCATGTATTTTACGAGTTCCAGGGAGAGAAGATCTGGCAGGTATGGTCGGTGATAGACAAGGGAGCCATCGAAGCGCAGCTTTGAGTGTAGCGTCCACCCGCCGTCAAGACAGGGCAGGGAGCCCGGTGACCGGGAGGCCCACAGGGTCCGGTGGTGACACCCCGGGGTGAGGGGTTACCCATGGCGGGGTCTGTGGAGCGGGCCCTTGTGGTGGTGCGCGCCGCATCGCGTCGGAGACACGCTGCATCGGGAAGACGCACGTTACGGCTCCGCGCCAGGCTTGCCTCAGGCCCTTGGAGCGCGCTGGCCGGTCGGCCGGCTTGATTCTTGCTCGGTGTACTCCGCGCTCAGTCCTTCTCGCGAAGGAACGAGTTCCCTCGCTGGTCGCGCAAGGCTCGTGATCGGCATCGTGCTGTTCATGTCCAGCCCTTGGAAGGAAGCGTCATGAACGTGAAACACCTGTTCTCACCAATTGTCCTCCTAGCGGCTCTTGTCCCGGCGCTGGCTGGAGCAGAAGTCACGGTCTTGGGCATCGAGATCGAGGGCCTCCACGCGTCCAACCGCTCCGGCGACTACGACAAGATCATCGGGAACGTCAAGGACACGAAGATCACGGTGGAGCCGGCGGCAAGGGCTTTTGGTGAGTTCGCGAAATGCGCGAACTGTTGCATCTCGCCAGCCAACAAGAACCCGGTGTTCTATGAGTTCAACACCGACGCCTTTGTGGCGAGCAAGCCGATGGGCGTGGCCAAGATCTACATCTTCTCTCCTGCGGGCAAGGAAGCCGTGTCCAGCCTGGACGCGCTCAAGGGCAAGAAGGTCGGCCTGCGGGCTGGGCTGCCCTATGGGGAGCGGATTGAGCAGGCGAAGGACTTCACGAAGGATTCTTCCCCCAGCGCCGAGGCCAGCATCAAGAAGCTCCAGCTCGGGCGGGTGGACTACGTGCTCGAGTGGACGCCCGACATGGACTTCGCGTTCGAGAAACTGAAGATGGAGGCGTTGCCACACGCATCCAACGAGCCGGTGGAGACGCACGACGACACCGTCTTGTGCAAGGCCTCGCCCGAAACGAAGGCCTTCATTCAAGAGCTGAACGGCTTCATCAAGTAGGGCTGTCGGCGTCCCTGCGCCGAGAACCACGCCGGGATTGGAGGGTGCAGGATGAGCATTGTCACGACACTTGGACGCGGCAGCTTGAGGGCGAGAGTCCTCTTCTCTTGCCTGGCGTCGATCACGGTCGTGCTCGCCATCATGGGAGCGATTCAGTACAGGGCTCAGAAGAGGCAGCTTGATGATGCCCTCCGGGGTTCTATAGAGAGAGCCGCTGCCCGTCTGACCTCCAACCTCACCGGCCCGCTCTGGAACGTCACCAAGAACGAAGCGGCCGACGTCCTGACCAGCGAGATGCTCATCGCCGACATTTCGGCCATCGTCCTGAAGGACGGCGACGGAGTCTTGTTCGGCGCCGTGGCGAGGAAGGATGGAGCACCGGCCGTGGTGACGGAACCGCCTCGAGTGTCGGCGTCCTCCCTGTCAAGGAGCTTCGTCGTCACCCGGGAAGGCAAGACGCTCGGGCAAGGCGAGATTGTCTACGGGCGCGACCTGCTCGTGGCGCAACTGAACGCGACGTTGCTGCAGACCTGCCTGCAAATCATCGTCGTGGATGGGCTGCTCGCCATCGTGCTCCTGCTCATCGTCAACTACTTCGTCGCCGCACCCTTGTCCCGGTTGACCGAGGAAGCCGCCCGCATGGCCGCCTCCGTGCGGGCTGGGCGACTCGACCAGCGCGGTGATGCGGCGCGGCTCGCTCCCGAGTTCCGGCCCGTCGTCCTGGGGATGAACGACACGATGGACGCCTTCACTCGACCGCTGAGCATGGCGACGGAGAACCTGCGGCGGATCGGCAAGGGCGACATCCCACCGAAGATCACGGATACATATGAGGGCGACTTCAACGACATCAAGAACAGCCTCAACGAGAGCATCGACGCGGTGAATGGGCTGGTGGCCGACACCCTGGCGCTGGCGAAGGCCGGTACCGAGGGGCGCCTGGCGGTCCGCGCCCAGGCAGCCAAGCATCAGGGCGACTTCAGGAAGATCGTGGAGGGCGTGAACCAGACCTTGGACGCCGTCATCGCTCCCATCACGGAGGCATCGAACGTGCTGGAACGGCTGTCCGGCCGTGACATGCGCGCGCGGATGCAGGGCGACTATAACGGCGACCACGCCAAGATGAAGGAGTCCCTCAACGCCACCGCCGTGGCGCTCCACGACGCCTTGGGGCAGGTGGCGCAGGCCGTAGACCAGGTCGCCAGCGCGTCGGCTCAGATCGCTTCATCGAGCCAGGCAGTGGCGAGCGGTGCCTCCGAGCAGGCGAGTGCGCTGGAGGAGACGAGCTCGAGCCTGGAGTCGATGTCGAGCATGACCAAACAGGCAGCGGACAGCTCGCAGCAGGCTGCGGCGCTGGCGAAAAGCGCCCAGGGTTCGGCGACGGAGGGCGGCGCGGCCATCGGACATATGACGGACGCGATGGAGAAGATCAGGGCGGCTGCGGAGAGCACGTCGCAGATCATCAAGGACATCAACGAGATCGCGTTTCAAACGAACCTGCTTGCCCTCAACGCCGCGGTCGAGGCGGCGAGAGCCGGCGAGGCGGGGCGCGGCTTCGCCGTCGTCGCAGAGGAGGTCCGGTCACTGGCGCTGCGGTCCAAGGAGGCGGCGAACAAGACGGAGGACCTCATCCGCCAGTCGGTGAAGCAGGCTGGCTCGGGGGGGGCCACCGCGAAGCGGGTTCAGGGGAGCTTCTCCGAGATCGCGGCCTCCATCTCCAAGGTGACGGAGATCGTGACCGAGATCGCCGCGACGGCGAAGGAGCAGGCAGCGGGGATCGACCAGGTGACCAAGGCGGTGAGCGAGATGGACAAGGTCACGCAGGGAACCGCTGCCAGCTCCGAGGAGTCGTCGTCGGCAGCCGCGGAGCTCGCCGGTCAATCTCAGGAGCTCGCCGCCATGATCGGGAGCTTCCAGCTCGAACAGCGCCAGGGCACAGATCCCGGCCGGGGCACGCCGCCGAAAGGAGCAGGGCGGGGGTTACAGTCAAGGTGACAGTCGATGGGACGGAGAATGAAAAAGCCGCGCCAGATGGACGATTTCTGGCGCGGCAAGGTGTGACCCCTACGGGATTTGAACCCATGTCTTCGACGTGAGAGGCCGACGTCCTGACCACTAGACTAAGGGGCCTGACACTGCTGCTCTTGCGACTGCTCCGGTGAAACGAAAGCTGGCCTTCTACTGAATGGGCGCCGCTGGTGTCAACGCCCGAGGTGAGATGGCTGGGGGACTAGGATTCGAACCTAGATAGCCAGATCCAGAGCCTGGCGTCCTGCCGTTAGACGATCCCCCAACTTCCCGGTGGCGCGCTCCGCCTGCTGCTCGCCGGAGGGCGCGGCCATATAACGGGACGGCCGGATTCTGGTCAAGCGCCTTCCGCCGTGAGCCGAGCGAGCACGATGGCGCGCACGAGGGCGGCGTCGGCCGCGCCCTGGGTCTCTCGCATGGCCGCCCCGAGGAGGAAGCCGAGGAGCTTCGCTTCACCTGCGCGGTAGCGGGCCACCTCGGCCGACCGCGCGTCGAGCGCACGGGTGACGGCCTCCTCGAGGGCGCTCCGGTCGTCGAGCTTCGCGAGCCCCAGCTCGGCCACCCGTTCGGCAGGTTCGCCGGGCCGCTCGGCCAGGCTGGCGAGCAGCTTCTTCGCCGCGGCGGGCGCGATGCGGCCCGAGTCGATGAGGGCCACCGCCCGCCCGAAGGCGCCGCCCCCCAGGGGGAGCGCCTCGACGCGGCCGTCGGGCGCGAGCGCGACGAGCTCGTTCACGATCCAGCGCGCCACCGAGCGGGGAGTCTGTCGCGCGGCGGGCATGGCGCTCTGGTAGGAGGCCACGGCCTCCTCGAACCAGAGCGCCGTGGCTCGCTCTCGGGAGAGCAGATTGGCCTCCTCGGACGAGAGCCCGAGCTCGCGCTGCCATCGCTGCTCCCTCTCGGCGAGCTGCGGATCCGTGGCGCGGGCGCTGGCGCGCGCTCCGGTGCGGGCCGGCCGGGCCGCCGCAGCCGCGGGAGGAGCCGCAGCCGGAGCGGGGGATTCTGTCCCCGTTCGCGCTCGGGTCTCCCGGCCGGCGAGGCCTCGTTCCGGCCCGTCCATCCATCCTTCAAGGTGAGGGTGCGGTTGAAGACCGGCGCGCCGGGGCGCGAGTCGACGGGGTCGACGAAGAAGTATCCCTGGCGCAGGAACTGCCACCGCGACCCTGGTTCGGCCGAGGCGAGGGCGGGCTCGACCCGCGCCGCCTCTGCCACCGCCAGGGAGCGAGGGTTCAGCACGGTGCGGAAGTCGTCGGCCGCGTCGGGCTGCTCCACCGCGAAGAGCCGGTCGTAGAGCCGCACGTTCGCTGCCGCGGAACGGGTGGCATGGACCCAGTTGAGGGTGCCGCCGCGCCGCCGCTCGCCGCTGGGCGCTCCGAGCGAGCGCGGGTCGTGGGTGCAGCGGAGCGCCACCACCTCGCCGGCCTCGTCGCGCACCACCTCCTGGCAACGGATGACGTAAGCACCGGCGAGGCGGACCTCGCGGCCGGGAGCGAGACGTTTCCAGCCGCCGGGCGGGTCGAGGGCGAAGTCGTCGCGCTCCACCAGGAGCTCGCGCCCGAAGGGCACCTTGCGCGCGCCCTGCTCCGGCGCGCCCGGCCACCAGGGGAGCTCGAGCGCGTCGACGCGCTCGGCCGGCCAGTCGACGACCGTGACCGGCAGGGGATTCAGCACCGCCAGCGCCCGGGGGGAGCGCCGCTCGAGGTCGGCGCGCACGGCGAACTCGAGCTTGCCGATGTCGACCACGCTGTTGTTCTTGGCGACGCCGATCATGTCGGCGAACTCGCGCAGCGCCTCCGGGGTGACCCCGCGCCGCCGCAGGCCGGCGAGCGTGGGCATCCGCGGGTCGTCCCAGCCCGAGACGCGCTTCTCCTGCACCAGCTGGAGGAGCTTTCGCTTGGAGAGCACGGTGTAGCCGAGCGCGAGGCGCGCGAACTCGTACTGCCGCGGCCGCGGATCCCACGGGCCCAGGTTGTCGAGCACCCAGTCGTAGAGCTCCCGGTTCGACTCGAACTCCAGCGTGCAGATGGAGTGCGTCACCCCCTCGAAGGCGTCCTCCAGCGGGTGCGCGAAGTCGTACATGGGGTAGATGCACCAGGTGTCGCCGGTGCGGTGGTGGCGCGCGTGGCGGATCCGGTAGAGCAGGGGATCGCGCATGAGCACGTTGGGGTGCGCCATGTCGATCCGCGCCCTGAGCACGCGCGCGCCATCCGGGAACTCGCCCGCCTTCATGCGCAACAGGAGGTCGAGGCTCTCGGCAGCCGACCGGTCGCGGAAGGGGCTGTTCACCCCCGGGCGATCGAAGTCGCCCCGGCCCTCGCGCAGCTCCTCCTGCGTCTGGTCGTCGACGTAGGCCTTGCCCTCCTCCACCAGGCGCTCGGCGCAGGCGTACATCCGGCCGAAGAGGTCTGACGCGTAGTGAAGGTGCTCGCCCCAGTCGCAGCCCAGCCAGCGCACGTCCCCCTGGATGGCCTCCACGTACTCCGTCTCCTCGGTCATCGGGTTCGTGTCGTCGAACCGGAGGTGGGTGCGGCCGCCGAAGGCTCTCGCCAGCCCGAAGTTGAGGAGGATCGACTTCGCGTGGCCGATGTGCAGGAAGCCGTTCGGCTCGGGCGGAAAGCGCGTCACCACCTGCCCGCCGTTCCGGCCCGCGGCCACGTCGGCGGCGAGGATGTCGGCGAGAAAGTTCCGGGGGCGTTCGCTCTCGCTCATAAGTGCAGCGTTTGGTATCCCACATGGGGCCGGGCTCGCAAGCCGAAGCGGCGCCCGCGGACCGGCCTACCGGGCCGGCCGGCGCCGTTTCACGCTCAGGGTGAGGACGTGGTGGCGAGGGCCGCGTCGAGCCGGGCCAGGCTCTCCTCCTTGCCCAGGATCTGGATGACGTCGTACATGCCGGGCGAGGCGGTGCCCCCGGTGAGCGCCACGCGCACCGGCTGCGCCACCTTGCCGAGGCCGAGCCCGCGCCGCTCGGCGGCGCCTTGGAAGAGCCGCTCCAGCGCCTCGGTGTGGGGTGGGCCCATGGCCGCCAGCCCGTCGCGGATCTCCTGCAGGATCGGCCGCTGCTCGGCGGTGAGGAACTTCGCCCTGGCCTTCGGATCCATCACCGGCGGCGCGTAGAAGTAGCGGAAGGTCTCCACCAGCTCGCCGAAGGTGCGAACGCGCTCGCGCGCCACCTGGCAGACATGGCGCAGCTTGTCGTCTGCCCTGGCCGGCAGGCCGGCCGCCTGGAGGTAGCCCGCGGCGCGGCGCGCCAGCTCCTCGTCGGAGAGCGCCTTCATCCACTGCTGGTTGACCCAGGCCATCTTCTCCGGGTTGAACACCGCCGCCGCCGCCCCCACGTCCTCCAAGGCGAACCACCTCACCAGCTCCTCGAGCCCGAAGATCTCGTCGTCGCCGTGCGACCAGCCGAGGCGGGCGAGGTAGTTCACCACCGCGCCGGGCAGGTAACCCATGTCGCGGTAGGCGGTCACGCTGGTGGCGCCGTGCCGCTTCGAGAGCCGCGCCTTGTCGGCGCCCAGGATCATGGGCAGGTGCGCGAAGGTGGGGAGCCTCGCGCCCAGCCCCTCGTACATGAGGATCTGGCGGGCGGTGTTGTTCACGTGGTCGTCGCCGCGCGCCACCAGGGTGATCCCCATGGTGACGTCGTCCACCAGCGCGCCGAAGTTGTAGAGCGGCATCCCGTCGCCGCGCAGGATCACCTCGTCCTGCAGCGTCTCGTGCGGGGTGGTGATGTCGCCCTTCACCAGGTCGCGGAAGGTGGTGGAGCCGGTCTCCGGCATGCGGAAGCGGATGACGTGGGGCCGCGACGGGTCGTACGGCTTCTCCCGGCAGGTGCCCGGATAGCGGAACTGCCGCTTCTCCGCCTCCGCCCGCTTGCGCTGCACCTCCAGCTCCTCGCGGGTGCAGTAACAGGCGTAGGCCTTCCCTTCGGCGAGGAGGCGGTCGGCGTGGGCGCGATAGACATCCTTCCGCTGCGTCTGGAAGTAGGGGCCGTTCGGGCCGCCAATGTCCGGGCCCTCGTCCCAGTCGAGCCCCAGCCAGCGCAGCGCGTCGAAGATCGCCTCCTCGGCCTCGCGCGTCGAGCGCGCCTGGTCGGTGTCCTCGATGCGGAGCACGAAGGTGCCGCCGGCACGGCGGGCCCAGAGCCAGTTGAAGAGGGCGGTGCGGGCGCCGCCGATGTGCAGGTAGCCGGTGGGGGAGGGGGCGAAGCGCAGGCGCGGCTTGTCCGTGGGCATGGCGGCGGGAGCTTTAGCACGGGGGCATGCGCCTCGCGACGCGAGCGCGCCCTTGATATGAGTGAGCGCAAGCATGAGCAGGCAGAAGACCGTGCTGGTGGTGGACGACTCGGCGGCCCAGCTCGACGAGCTGGTGGCGGCGCTCGAGGACGAGGGCTACCGGGTGGGCGCGGCGGCCGACGGCGAGGCGGTGCTGCAGCGCATGGCCGAGCTCGAGCCCGACGCCCTGCTCCTCGACGTCTACATGCCCTGGCTGAACGGCGCCGACGTCGTGCGGGTGGTGAAGGCGCACCCGCACTGGCGCCGCACCCGGCTCCTCCTCATGAGCGCGCGCGTCTCGGCCGAGGAGGAGGTGCGGCTGCGCGCCCTCGGCGCCGACGACCTCCTGCGCAAGCCCTTCTCCGCCGAGGAGGCGGTGGCCGCGGTGCGCGCCGCCATCGGTGCGCCGGGGCCGGTGTAGGTCCCCGGCAGCCCGCCGAGAGGGGGCCGGCCGCTGCCCCCGCCGGGAGGAAGCGCGGTGGTCGGAGGTGGGGAAGCTGCTCTCCGTGGGTGAACGTGGTCGCCTGTCTCACGGTGCGTGAAGATCACGCTTCGTCTACCATGGCGGTGTCACCTGCTCCGGAGACACCCCATGCGGCGCACCGTCCTCTCCACCTCGCTCGTCGTCGCGCTCGGCCTCGTGGCCATCGGCGCCCAGAAGTGCACGCCGAGCGGCCCCGCCGCCCGCTCCTTCGCGGCGGGCTCGCTCGTCATCCCCATGGACAACTGCCACCAGTGGCGCGACGGGAGCCTGCCGGCGGGATGCAAGGGAGGGAGCGCCAGCAAGGACAGCGGCGTCCTGCGCGCGTATGGTCTCGTCTACTTCCTCCTGAAGCACGGGGTCACCGTCTACTGGACCATCGACGGGGCCACCCCCAAGGCCACCCCCACCAGCGTCGACCTGGCGGTGCCGGCGCACGCCCCGTCCGCCGCGCAGCGCATGGCCTGGTCCGACGGAGCGTTCGCGGACCTGACCGACACGGCGAGCGGGGTCGACTACATCGGCGGCCCCTTCATGGTGGACGCCGCCGACAGCGCCCGCGTGGTGAAGATGCTCACCGACCCGGCCGACCCCGAGCACGCCGACTTCGCCCGCTTCCGTGCCGAGCACCTGATCGACCTGCACCGCATCCAGTCTGCCGCCGCGCTGCCGGTGAACCAGGTGCGGACCCTCACCGGTCCCCCGCCCAAGCTCGCCATCCTCAACATCAACCCGAGCAACAAGAAGACCTCGTCCAACGTGATGTACCGCTACGCGGTGGCTGCGGGGCTCTCCTGGCCGTGCAAGGGCGACGGCGACTGCGCGGGCGGCGTGAGCGGGGACGGCGTCCACCCGGCGGGCGGCGCAGGAAAGGGGTGCGACGTCGGGGGCGTGCTCGCCTATCTCGCGAGCCCGGGTGGCGACACGGCCATCCCGCAGGTCTGCAGCAACGGCCTCTGCGCGCCGAACTTCAACCGGGGACCAGGGCTCGTCTACGACATCCTGTGCGACGACGACTTCATCCCCCCCGCGACCGTGCCCGTCCCGGGTGGCGCGCCGCGCGCGGGGACGCTGGCCGACACCGCCCTCGCGGCCGGAGGCTACAAGCTGCTCTGGATCCCCCACTGGGAGACGAACCACGTGGTGCCGACGGACCCGGCCCTGCACCCGCCGCTCACCAACATGTCGCTCGAGAATCAGCTGAGCTGGCAGCTCCAGAGTCTCGCCTGGTACGTGAACCAGGGGAACAACCTGTTCGTCGAGTGCCTCGGCATCCAGGATCTGGAGGGCATCACCGGGGAGACCAACACCGGCGGCCCCAACTACGGCATCGCGGCCACCCGGTTCCAGTCCACCGCCGGCATGAAGAGCTACAACGGGCGCGGCACGCTCCAGCCGTTCATCGATCCCGCGCACCCGAGCCTCCAGATCGGCGACTTCTCGTATGCGCTGGTGAGTGGAGCGATCGAGACTTACTACCCCGACCGCGCCGCCTCGCCGGCCTCGACGTACAAGATCCACGGCGAAGCGGCTCGCCTGGGAGAAGCCCTCCGATACGACGCCGTGGGACATCGCCAGCACCATCCAGGTCGAAGGACCCGACGGTCAGCCGAGGGGGAACGTGGCCTATCTCGGTGGTCACGACTACTCGCCCGACCCGTCGAGCGCCAGCGGCGGGCAGACCGCCGGCACCCGCATCGTCCTCAACACCCTCTTCAACCTGGGCTTCGGCTGCGCCGACCCGGGCACCCCGTGCAGCACCGGCAGCTTCGGCCAGTGCGCGCAGGGCGTCCTGAAGTGCGCGTCCGGCGGTGGCTACCAGTGCGTGGGCGCGGCGCCGGCGCCGAGGGACCTCTGCCAGGGCCAGGACGACAACTGCAACGGCCTCATCGACGACGATTGCAATCCCCCCGCCTGCAGCCCGGGAGAGACCCGCGCCTGCTACCACGGCCCCGAGGGTACCGACGGCGTCGGCGCCTGCCGGCACGGGACGCAGACCTGCACCGGCGGCCTGTGGAGCCCGTGCCAGGGCGAGGTCCTGCCCACGCCCGAGGTGTGCAACGGCCTCGACGACGACTGCGCCGCAGGGGTGGACGACGGGACGCTCTGCGCGGGCGGGTCCAGCTGTTCGCGCGGCGCCTGCCTCCCCTCCTCCTGCAACAACGAGAACGCGCGCTGCCCGGTGGGCTTCGGCTGCGACGCGAGCCACACCTGCCAGCCGATTTCCTGCGGGAGCGGCGGAACGCCGTGCGGCGCGGGCAAGGTGTGCCAGGGCGGTGCCTGCGTCGATCCCTGCGCCAGCGTGCACTGCGGCCAGGGATCCTCCTGCTCCGGCGGCCAGTGCCTGGCCGGTGGGTGCAGCATCAGCGGGCTCGGGTGCCCGGCCCCGGGCGAGGTGTGCCTCGACGGGAGCTGCGTCGCCGACCCGTGCGCCGGGGCGAGCTGCCCGACCGGAACCTTCTGCCGCGCGGGCGACTGCGTCCGCTCCTGCGCCGTCGTGGAATGTGCCCAGGGCCAGTCGTGCAGCGCCGACGGCTTCTGCGAGTCGCCCTGTTCCCCGGCCTGCGGGGCCGGCGAGCTCTGCGTGCTCGGGTCCTGCCAGCCCGACGCCTGCGCCGGGGTGACCTGCGGCGCCTCACAGGTGTGCCGCAACGGGCTCTGCGTCGACCCCCCGTGCAACCACGTGGTGTGCCCCGCGGGGAGCTGTCAGGACGGACAGTGCGTGGTGGCGCGCTCCTCCGGCAAGGCGCTCACCGCCGTGGCCGCCCTCACCTCGGGCGCCCCCGAGGCTTCGTCGCCCGTGCCCGGCCAGGGCGGCTGCGGCACCGGCGGCGCGGGGGGGCTCGCCTCGCTGGCGCTCCTCGCCGCGCTGGCGGTGCGCCGGCGCGCTCCACGCCTCGCGGTGGCATCGGCCGCCGGCACGAAGCGGGCGCTGTTCGTCGCGGGCGTGGCGCTCCTCGCGTTCGGGGCGCCGGGCTGCGGCTCGAAGGGGTCGAGCCCGCAGACGGTGAGCTGCGGTGAAGGCCTCACCGCCTGCGGTGGCGCCTGCCAGGACCTCACCTCCAGCCTCTCGAGCTGCGGCGCCTGCGGACGGGCCTGCCAGGCCGGCTTCGCCTGCATCGGCGGGGGCTGCTCGCTCGACACCGGCAACCCGTACGTCCAGGCGATCAGCCCGGCCGCCACCGGCCGCGACCAGACCACGCTCTCGGTGAAGGGCACCGGCTTCGTCACCGGCGCCCGGGTGAGGCTCTCCGGCGGCGGGCTCGACACGGCCGTGCTCGACGCCGAGGCGAGCTCGCTCACCGCCACCTCGCTCAGGGTGAACGGGCTCGACCTCTCGGCGGCGCAGGTGGGCTCCACGGTGGAGGTGCGGGTGCTGAACCCCAACCCGGCGAGCGCCACCGGCGGACCGATGGTGTCGAACTTCGCCCGGATGGCGGTGACCGACAAGCTGCTCCTGCGGGGGGTGAGCCCCAGGGCCACCAGCCGGCAGGACGAAGCGGACCTCCCGCTCGACCTGGTGGGCGTGGCGTTCGTGCCCGGGATGGTGGCCACCCTGAGCGGCCCCGCCGGCAGCGCCGCCCGCACGGTGACGACGCTCGCGACCACGGTGGTGGACGCCGGGTCGGCACACGCGACCGGCCTCGCGCCCGCAGCCCTGCCGGTGGGCTCCTACGACCTCGTGGTGACGAACCCGGGCGGGGCGAGCTCGGCGGCCCTGAAGTTCACCATCACCGAGGGTGCGCCGGAGCTGGGAACCGCTCAGACCTGCGCCTCTCGCGCGCAGACCGACTTCACGGTGAGCGGCACCCACCTCTACCCGAGCTCGGTGGCCCACGTGGCGGGCGGCGCCATCACCGACTCGGTGCTGGAGACGGGCTGCCTCCACGGGACCGACGCGCTGGGACAGTGCCAGAACGGCCAGGTGCGGGTGAGCGTCGATCTCTCCACCACGCCCGCCGGGAGCTACAGCGTCTGGATCGTGAACCCCGGGAACCCGCCGCTGGCGTCGGCTCACCTCGACATCCCGGTGGTGGAGGGGGATTGCCCCTGAGTCAGAGAGCGGAGGCGCTCATGGTCATTGGCGCGAAGCGCTTCGTGCGGGGAGGAGGGCAGCGGGAGCCGGCGGAGGCCCCCACCGCAGCCGCCCACACGGCCGCGGGTGGGCTCCGGTAGAGCGTGGGCCAGGGGAGGGGAAACGCAGTGGTACGCTCGTGCCATGCCTCCCTCACCCCCCTCCCCCCCTCTCCCTCCGGGAGAGGGGGAAACCGGGCGCGAGCTCGTCGTCACCTGGGCGGCGGCGGTGGCGCTCCTCGCCGCCGCGCGGGCGGTGGGGATGGTGGAGCCCACCGGGCTGCTCGCCCCGAACCTGGCCGGCGTGGCGGCCGTCCTGTTCGTGGTGCTCCCCGAGCGTTGGATGCGCCGCCAGGGCGTGCGCTGGCGGGAGCTCGGCCTGCCGTGGTGGGGCGCGCTCGACCGGCGCACCTGGGCCGCCTGGGGCAAGGGTCTGCTCGCGGCGCTCTCCGTGGGCGCGGTGATCTTCCCGCTCTTCTTCCTCGCCTTCTACGGCTACGCGCGCCTGTTGCCATGGCTCCCGCCCGGCCTCGCCGAGGTGCTCGCCCCCTACGCCCCCGCCGGGCGGGTCGCCTTCCGCTGGCCACCGCACTTCGCGCTCCTGGTGGCGGTGCAGGCGCTGGTGGTGGCCTTGCCGGAGGAGCTCTTCTACCGGGGGTGGATGCAGACGCGCTGGGCGGCGAGCGACCCCGGGAAGGGCTTCCGCCTCCTCGGTGCCACCCTGGGCCGCGGCTTCCTCCTCACCCAGGTGCTCTTCGCCCTGGGTCACCTGGTGGTGCCGCGCCCCTGGCGCCTCGCCACCTTCTTCCCCGGCCTGGTGTTCGGGTGGCTCCGCGAGCGCACCGGCGGGCTCGCCGCGCCGATCGCGCTGCACGCCCTCTCGAACCTCGCGCTGGCGGCGCTGGAAGCCTCGTTTTACGGAGGGTGATGTGCTCCGGAGGCGTCGATCGGCGCCCCGCGCCCGCGGCCGCTCTCGCCGCTGCGCCCGCGGGTCGCCCTCCCGTCATGCCAGCGCGGTGGTGAGGTCCCGCCCCGCGTCGGCCGCGCCGGTGGTGCGGATGTCGCGGCGGCGGCTCGGCTCCTCCCGCATCCCGGGCTCGTAGGCCACGACCGCGTTTCGCCCGCGCCGCTTGGCGGCGTAGAGCGCGGCGTCGGCGCAGTCGGCGAGGAGATCCACCGCCTGCGCGTGCTCCGGGAAGGCGGCCACGCCCACCGACACGGTGAGCCGGCCGCCGGGCAGTGCCTCGGCGCCCTCGAAGGCCGTCGCCTCCACCAGGCTTCGCAGCTTCTCGGCCACCTCCAGCGCGGCCGCCGCGTCGGCCCGGGGAAGGAGCACCGCCAGCTCCTCGCCGCCCAGCCGCGCCGACGTGTCGACGCGGCGGGTGGCCGACCGCGCGAGCTCCGCCACCCGGCGCAGCGCCGCGTCGCTCACCCGGTGGCCGCCGCGCTCGTGCAGCAGGCGGAAGTGGTCGACGTCGATCATGGCCACCGCGAAGGGCATGGCGAACCGCTCGGAGCGATCGAGCTCCATGCCGAGCCGCTGGAAGAAGGAGCGCCGGTTGTGGAGGCCGGTGAGCGCGTCGGTGAGCGAGAGCTTCAGGGTTCGCTCGTGGAGCCCGGCGTTGGCGATGGCCATGGCCGCCTGGCCCGCCACCGACTCGAGGAAGTCCATCTCGTCGTCCGGGAACCCGTCGACCACCGGCCGGAAGAAGTCGAGCACGCCCACGCAGGCGTCGCCGGCCACGAGCGGCACCGCCAGCACCGACCCCTGCCGCCCGTGGGTCCAGCTCTGAGAGGGGAAGCGCGCGTCGATCCGGGTGTCGCGCACGAGGACGCGCCGGCGATCCTCGGCGGCGAGGCCCGCCACGCCCTCGCCGAAGGCGATGCGGGTGCCCATGACCGACGGGTCCACCCCCACCAGGCTCCGCACCTCCAGCTCACCGGCCCCCGCGCGCCCTCCCTCGCTCGCCAGCATGAGCGCGAAGGTCTCGTAGCCCAGCTCGCGCCCGAGCTGCTCGGTGACCGTGCCGAGCAGCACCTCGAGGCGGATGGTGGAGGAGAGGGCGCGGGAGAGGCTGGCGAGCAGGGTGAGCTCCCGGAGCCGGTGCTGCAGCCTGCGGTTCGCCTCGTCGGCGAGCGCGTGCTGCGCCTCCACCTCGGCCTTGAGGGCGAGCTCACGCTGCATCGAGGCCATCGACTCCGCGTCGTCGATGCGGTGCGCGTGCAGGTCGGTGATGGTGGCGAGGGCGTTGTTGAAGCTCTTCGCCAGCTCGCCCAGCTCGTCGTCCGTCTCCACCGGCACCCGCAGGAGGAAGGCGTTCTCCTCGGCGCGCTTGAGCGCGGCCACCATGCGGGCCAGCGGCCGCTCGAGGAGCGAGCGCACCGCGAAGAAGTGGATGGCGACGAGCGCCGCGGCCATGAGGGCGAGAAAGGCGAGGGCCGGTCCCCACACCGCCGCGTGCGTGGCCGTGCCGAGCCACACCAGCCCGCCCAGGGCGAGGCCGAGCGGCGGCAGGCCCACCGCCAGGAGCAGCTTGCGGCCGATGCGCGAGCGCGCGTCGAGGGAGGGAATCGGGGCAGGGGGCTTCATCGCGAGCCAGGGAGCCTAGCCGCCGGGAGGGCGCGAGGACAATCGGACGCAGCGTGCAGGTTGCCCACTTTCCCGCCGGGCGGGACCGAGCGCGCGGAGGAGCCCACCTCCTCCCGAGTTGCGGTCGCGCCCCACCACCGACAAGAGAGGGGGCGAGATGGAACTGCTCTCCAGCGCCCTCCTGGCCGGGTTCCCGCACGGGTTCACCACCCGGCGCGGCGGCCACTCGTCCGGGCCGTTCGGCAGCCTCAACCTGGGCGGCGGCGTCGGTGACGAGCGGGGCGCGGTGCAGGAGAACTGGGAGACCCTCGCCGCGGCCACCGGCCTCTCCTTTGCCAGGGTGCGCCAGGTGCACGGCGACGCCGTGTGGCTCGCCCTTGGCCCTTGCGCCCCCACCGCCGAGGCCGACGCCGTGCTGTCCACCCGCCCCGGCGTGGCGGCCTGCGTCGCCGCGGCCGATTGTGTACCCATCCTCATCGGCGATCCGCGTTCGGGCGCCGTCACCGCGGTGCACGCCGGCTGGCGCGGCACGCTCGCCCACGTGGCGGCGCGGGCGGTGGAGGCGCTCGTCCGGGAGAAGGGTGCGCACCGCTCCGACCTCCTCGCGGCCATCGGGCCCTCCATCGGCCCCTGCTGCTACGAGGTGGCGCCCGACCTCGCGCAGGCCTTCCGCGAGGACCTCGGCGCGCGGGTGGCCGAGCCGAGGGGGTGCGGCTCGCGCGTCGACCTCTGGCTCGCCAACGAGCTCGTCCTGCGCAAGGCGGGGCTCGATCGCGAGCGCATCGAGGTGCTCGGCCGGTGCAGCGCGTGTGAGAGCGACACCTTCTTCTCCCACCGCCGCGACGCCGGCCGCACCGGCCGGCAGGTGGGATTCATCGCACCCTCGCAGGCCTGCTCGCCTTGACTTGCCGGGCCCGGAGCCCGAGAATTTTCGCGGTATTCCAGCGCTGCCGGCGCGCGCGCCGCGCGCGGGCCGGGCCGCGCGGACGAGGAGCCGCGGCCCATGCGAGTTTCACCTTTCGTCAATTTGCTCCTGCTCCTGCTCGCGCCCTCCCTGGCTCAGGGTCAGGCGGGAGCCCTGCAGCGTGCCCGCGATGCGAAGGCGCTGGTCGAGGGGAAGAGCGCCGAGCGGCAGCGCGAGGCCGACGCGGCCTACGCGGGCGAGCGCGACGCGAGGAACGGAGCCAGCATCCCGCACGGACTCTCCGTGGACCTCTCGGACGAGCCCTCGGCGGAGGCGCCGATCGAGGTGACCACGCAGGGCGCACGCGAGCTCGCGGCGCCCGAGAGCTACACCGTGCAGAAGGGCGACACGCTCTGGGATCTCTCGAGGAGGTTCCTCGACGATCCGTACACCTGGCCGAAGGTGTGGGCCGAGAATCCCTCCATCGCCAACCCCCACTTCATCTATCCCGGCAGCTCCATCCGTTTCCCGGGCGGTCGTCAGGGCCTGATCGAGGCCGCGCCCACCGCTCCGCGGGAGCTCGACGACCTCAGCACCTCCGACGGGACCCCCATCGGCGACGACGACGACGTGGCGGTGGTGGGGCCCTACAAGATCGGCTATGTGCCTCCCCGGGGCCTCTACGCCCGCCGCGACGCCTTCGTCACCGAGCGGGAGCTGGCCGAGGCCGGGGTGCTCACGGCCGCCTTCGACGAGAAGTCGATGCTCTCCGTGGGCGATCGCGTCTACGCACGGTTCAAGACGCCCTCGGAGGTGCGCCCGGGGCAGAGCTACCTCTTCTACAAGACCGAGCGGCCCGTCACGCACCCCACGACTGGCCTGCCCTTCGGCTACCAGACGAGCATCCTCGGCACCGGCCGCGTGGTCGCGGTCGACGCCCGGGCTGCCACGGTGGAGATCGTCCAGGCCTTCGACCCCATCGAGCGGGGCGCGCTGCTCGGCCCTCAGACCGGCAAGCTGGTGAAGCAGGTGCCGCGCCGGCCGAACGGCAAGGACCTGGAGGGCCACATCGTCGCCGCCCAGCAGGCGGTGCAGACCGAGCTCGGCCAACACCACGTGGTCTTCATCGACCTCGGCAAGAAGGATGGCGTGGAGGAGGGGAACACCCTCCAGGTGATCCGCTCGGGCGACCTCCTCGAGCGCGACATGAAGGAGGCGCAGCACGACCCCAACCTGCCGGTGGAGGCGGTGGGCACGCTGCTCGTGGTCGACGTGCAGGAGAACGCCTCCACCGCGCTGGTGCTCCAGAGCGATCGCGAGCTCTTCGTGGGCGACGAGGTGACGATGAAGGCCGCGGTCGAGCTGAGCGCGCGCTAGGCCGGAGCGGTCCCTCGGTCGGACCCCCTCGCTTGACGATGCAGGGGGTGGCCAGTATAGCGAGCCCCCTCATGGACCCGGCCCGCACATCGGCGTGGGAGGCTCCTCCCCGCACGCTGGAGCGCGGCGGAGAGGGATTCCCCGAGCGCCTGTCGCGCATCGTCCGGTCTCCCGAGCGGCTCCGCGTGCGCGGCGTGCTGGGGCCGCCCACCGAACGGCGGGTGGCGCTCGTCGGCCAGCGGCACTCCGACGACTACGGCCTCCGGCTGGCCCGCGACATGGGGCGCGATCTCGTCAGGGCCGGCGTGTGCGTGGTCTCCGGCGGGGCCGAGGGCATCGACGGCGCCGCCCACGCCGCGGCGCTCGACGCCGGGGGCCGCACCATCGCCGTGCTGGGGAGCGGCGTCGACGTGGTCTACCCGGCGGTTCATCGCGGCCTCTTCCAGCGAATCCTGGAGGAGGGGGGCGCGCTCCTCTCCGAGCTCGCGGATGGCGCCCCGCCCGCGCGCTGGACCTTCCCCGAGCGCAATCGCATCGTGAGCGGGCTCTCCGAGGCCGTGGTGGTGATTCGCGCCGGGAGCCGGAGCGGCGCGCTCATCACCGCCCAGTGGGCGCGCCAGCAGGGCGTGCCGGTGCTGGCCGTCCCGGGCGATGTGTACGAGGAGGGATCGCAGGGGCCACACGCCCTGCTCCGCTCGGGCGCCCGCCTCGCCACCTCGGCCGCCGACGTGCTGGCGGCGCTGGGCATCGAGGGTCAGCTGCGCCTGCCCCTCGCGGAGGAGCCGAACCGGCAGGACGAGGCGGCGTCGCTGGTGGGTGAGGAGAAGGCACTCTGGGCGGCGCTCGGGCGGGCACCTCGACACGCCGACGCGCTGGCGCGCGACGCCAGGCTCACCGCGGCGGAGGCGCTCTCGGGGCTGCTCCTCCTCGAGCTGCGCGGGCTGTGCGAGCAGCTCCCGGGACATCTGTTTCAGCGCCGCGACTGACGGCGCGAATCGAGAAGGGGACGATGGCGGCTGACACAGGGACCAAGGCGGCGGCAAAGGGCGAGGTCAAGACCCGCGCGAAGCGCGCGCCGGCGGCGAAGAAGCCGAAGGTGGTCGGCGAGAGCGCGAGCCCGGGCGCCGGCGCCCCGAAGCGGGCGAGGGCCCTCTCGAAGGGAAAGGCCGACGGCCCCACCCTGGTGGTGGTGGAGTCGCCTGCCAAGGCGAAGACCATCAAGAAATACCTGGGCCGCGCCTACGAGGTGAAGGCCTCGGTGGGCCACGTGAAGGACCTCCCCAGGTCGAAGATCGGCGTCGACGTCGAGCGGGGCTTCGTCCCCGAGTACGACGTCATCCAGGGCAAGGCCAAGGTCCTCTCCGAGATCAAGCGCCTCGCGCGCGGCGCCTCGCGCGTGCTCCTCGCCACCGACCCCGACCGCGAGGGGGAGGCCATCGCCTGGCACATCGCCGAGGAGATCGGCGCGGAGGGCGGCGACGAGCGGGTGCGCCGGGTGCTCTTCAACGAGATCACCAAGGGCGCCATCCAGAAGGCCATCGAGCATCCACTCGACCTCGACCAGAAGAAGTTCGACTCCCAGCAGGCGCGGCGCATCCTCGACCGGCTGGTGGGCTACAAGATCAGCCCGCTCCTGTGGGGCAAGGTGAAGCGCGGCCTCTCCGCCGGGCGCGTGCAGTCGGTGGCGGTGCGGCTGGTGGTGGACCGCGAGCGCGAGATCGAGGCGTTCAGGGCGGAGGAGTACTGGACCCTCGACGCCGAGCTGGCCGCCAGGGTACCCCCCGATTTCCGCGCACGGCTGGTGAAGCTCGACGGCCGCAAGTCCGAGGTGAAGGAGGGCGAGACCGCCCGGGCGCTCGCCGCCCGCCTGGAGAAGGCGCGCTTCACCGTGGCCTCGGTGGAGAAGAAGGAGCGCCGGCGCAACCCACCCCCGCCCTTCACCACCGCCAAGCTGCAGCAGGAGGCGGCGAACCGGCTGGGCTTCACCACCAAGAAGACCATGACCCTGGCGCAGCGCCTCTACGAGGGCGTGGACCTGGGCGACGACGGCCTCGTGGGCCTCATCACCTACATGCGCACCGACTCGGTGCGCCTCTCCAGCGAGGCGCTCGACGCTGTCCGTGCGCACGTCGCCGAGACCTACGGCGCGGTGTATTTGCCGGAGGCGCCCATCTTCTACCGCACCAAGCAGAAGTCGGCCCAGGAGGCGCACGAGGCGGTCCGGCCCACCACGCTCGCCTTCACCCCGGAGGCCGTCGAGCCCCACCTCTCCGGTCAGGACCGCGACCTGTTCCGTCTCTACCAGCTCATCTGGAATCGCTTCGTCGCCTGCCAGATGCTCCCGGCGGTCTACGACCAGACCACCGCCGACATCGCCGCGGAGAACGCGACCTTCCGGGCCAGCGGCTCGGTGCTGAAGTTCGCCGGCTACCTCAAGGTGTACGGCGCCAGGCCGCCCGAGGACGAGGCGGGCGCCGAGCCCGGCGAGGAAGGGGCGGAGAAGGCGGAGGGCGAGGAGGGCAAGGACAGGAACGCCGATCGCCTGCTGCCACCGCTGGAGGAGGGCATGGAGCTGCGGCTGCTCCGCCTCCTCCCCGAGCAGCACTTCACCCAGCCGCCGCCGCGCTTCAACGAGTCGTCGCTGGTGAAAGAGCTGGAGGAGCGCGGCATCGGCCGCCCCTCCACCTACGCGGCGATCCTCACCACCATCCAGGGCATCCGCGAGGGCGCGGCGCAGCCCGAGAAGGCCTACGTGGAGAAGGTCGACCAGCGGAACTTCAAGCCCACCCAGCTCGGCACGCTGGTCACCGATCTGCTCGTGAGCTCCTTCCCGCGCGAGCTCGACGTGGCCTTCACCGCCGGCATGGAGGAGAAGCTCGACGAGATCGAGGAGGGGAGCTCGCAGTGGCAGGCGGTGCTCCGCGACTTCTACGACAAGTTCCAGGAGGACCTGGCGAAGGCGCAGGAGACGATGCGCGACGTGAAGCGCCAGGAGATCGCCACCGACCTCTCGTGCGAGAAGTGCGGGAAGCCCATGGTGATCAAGTGGGGCCGCATGGGCGAGTTCTTGGCCTGCTCCGGCTACCCGGAGTGCCGCAACACCGGCAACTTCACCCGCGAGGCCGACGGCTCCATCGTCCTGGTGAGGGAGGAGGAGCTCACCACCGACGAGATTTGCCCGACCTGCTCGGCGCCCATGGTGGTGAAGCGCGGCCGCTTCGGCCGGTTCCTCGCCTGCTCACGCTACCCGGAGTGCAAGACCTCGAAGCCCATCTCCATCGGCGTCGATTGCCCCAAGGGGTGCGGCGGGTACATCAGCGAGCGCCGCTCCAAGCGGGGGAAGACCTTCTACGGATGCTCCTCCTACCCGAAGTGCGACTTCGTGGCCTGGGACCGCCCGCGCAACGAGACCTGCCCGAGCTGCGGCAGCTCCTACCTGGTGGAGAAGTTCTCGAAGAGGACCGGCCCGTTCATCGCCTGCCCGAACAAGGAGTGCGACTACCGCCGCGAGGCGCCCCACGCCGGCGGCGCGGCGTCGAGCGCCGGGCCCAACGCGACCCCCGCCTGAGCCGCCGAGGGGCCGCACGCCCCTATGGTGTGGAGAGGGGAGCCCCATCGAAGCTGGGGGGAGGGGCGGCAAGCCCCTTGGTGTTTGACTAGAGCGTCGCCCCGCGCCCCTCGCCCGCCGTGGCGCTCTCTCTCCGGGTCGCGCAGCTCGTGCAGAGCAGCGCGAACGGGAGTGCCACGAGGCGGCGCGGCTCGATCACCATCTCGCAGTCGAGGCAGGTTCCGAACACCCCGTCGTCGATGCGCGAGAGGGCGGCGTCGATGAGGGCCACCTGCCGGCGCTGCGCCTCGCCGAGCAGGGAGAGGGTGAACTGGGCGTGCTCCACCTGTGCGCCCTCCTCGAACTCGGGATCGCGCTCCGCGCCGCGGAGCGCGTCCAGCTCGTCCTGGGCGTGCTGCGCGACCTGGAGGATGGACCTGCGCTGCGCGAGCAGCTCCTTGCGGATGGAATCGATTTGCTGGGGCTTCATGGCGCGCTCCTTCGCGAGAGGCCGCTGTGTGCGTGGAAGTTCAGTTTGCGGTTTCCCGCCGCCATGGGGAAGATGGCGTCGGCGAGGCGCCCCTTCAAGGCTCGCTGCGGGGGGGCTCGGCGGGCGGGAAGGCCGCGCTGTCCTGACCAACCGGCCGCGGACCTTCCCGGCGCGCAGGTCCGGCGCCCACCCTCCCAGGAGAGCTGCTCGTGGACGCATCTTGTCACCGCGTGACCGTCGTGGGGGGAGGGCTCGCCGGAAGCGAGGCCGCCTGGCAGCTCGCGCAGGCGGGGGTGGAGGTGGAGCTGGTGGAGATGAAGCCCGCCAGGCGCTCGCCCGCTCACCAGCTCGACGGGCTTGCGGAGCTGGTCTGCTCCAACTCGCTCAGGTCGGACGACCCGGCGAGCGCGGTGGGGCTCCTCCACGAGGAGCTGCGCCGCCTCGAAAGCCTCGTCCTCTCCGCAGCCGACGCGACGCGCGTGCCGGCTGGTCAGGCGCTGGCGGTGGACCGGGTGAGGTTCAGCGAGCGGATCACCTCCGTGCTCTCGGCGCACCCGCGCGTGCAGGTGACCGCGCGCGAGGTGACGCGCCTTCCCTCCGGGCCCGAGCTCGCCGTGTTGGCCACCGGCCCGCTCACCAGCGAGGCGCTCTCGGCCGACCTCGCAGCGGTGTGCGGAGGCCGGCTCCACTTCTACGACGCCATCGCCCCGGTGGTCGCGGCCGACTCCGTCGACCGGACCGTCGCCTTCGGCAGCTCGCGCTGGGGCAAGGGTGGCGACGACGACTACCTCAACCTGCCCCTCGACGAGGCGCAGTACCGCGCCTTCGTCGCCGCGCTGCGCGAGGCCGAGGTGGTGACGCCCCACGGCTTCGAGGAGCCGCGCTACTTCGAGGGTTGCCTCCCGGTGGAGGTCATGGCCTCGCGCGGCCCCGACGTCCTCGCCTTCGGCCCGATGAAGCCGGTGGGGCTCACGGACCCACGCACGGGGCGACGGCCCTTCGCGGTGGTGCAGCTCAGGCGCGAGGATGCCGCCGGCACCGCCTACAATCTGGTGGGGTTCCAGACGCGGCTCACCTGGCCCGCGCAGCGCCGCGTCTTCGGGGGCCTGCTGCCAGGGCTGGCCGGGGCCGAGTGGCTGCGGCTCGGACAGATTCACCGCAACACCTTCCTCGAGGCGCCGCGCGTCCTCGCCCCCGACCTCTCGCTGCGCGCGCTCCCCCACGTGCTGGTGGCCGGGCAGCTCACCGGGGTGGAGGGCTACGTGGAATCCACCGCCTGCGGGCTCATCGCCGCCCGGGCCGTCCTCGACCGGCTCGAAGGACGCGACTTCCGGCCTCCGCCGCCCGAGACCGCGCTGGGCGCGCTACACCGCCACCTCACCGGGGAGGCCCACCCCGAGGGGCTGCCCTACGGCCCCTCTCACATCCTCTTCGCCCTCTTTCCTCCGCTCACGGGGCGCCACCGCGGCAAGGCCGCCCGGAAGAGCGCCCACGTCGAGCGCGCGCGCCAGGCGCTGGAGGGGTGGCTATGAGGGGGTGTCCGGCCGGCGGTGCGCGGTGCACCGGGCGTGTGGCGCTCCTCACCGGCCTCGCTGCGGCTCTCCTCGCCGCGAGCGTCGCATGCACCTCCCGCCGCGAGGCACCACCAGGACCTGGGCATCGCCTGGTGGCGGGCGAGGTGCTGGCGCTGCGTCCCTCGCCCGACGGGCGCTGGCTGGCCTTCCTCCATCGCTGCCGGCCCGAGGCCGACCGGACGCTCCCGCCCGGCACCGCCTCCTGCGAGCTGGCGGTGGTCCCCTCCGCCGGGGGCGAGCCGGTGGCGGTGGCGAAGGGAGTGACCACCCTGCCGGCTGGCTTTGCCTGGGCCGCGAAGGGCTCGGTGCTGGCGGCGCTGCGAGACTATGCCCCGGAGACGGGCACCGGCACGCTGGTGGCGTGGTCGGACGCGAGCCCGAGGCCGGAGACCATGCCCGCCGGCGCGAGGCTGCTGTCGGCCGGGGTCTCCTACTACGCGTTCGACCCGGGGTCGGCGCTGCTCGCCTGGACCTCACCGTCCGGGCCGGCCGGGCTCGTGCACCTGCCACAGGGTGAGGCCGCGCCCGTGCGGGCGGTGATGGGATCGGCCACCGTGGAGCTCGCCGGCGGTGCGGCGCTCTTCCGGCGCGGGCTCGCCTCGGGCAGCGAGCTGTGGCTCGTGACCGAAGCGGGGAGGAGAGGGGCGAAGAAGGTCGCGACGGGCGTGCGGGACTACCGCTTCGCGCCGGGCGGGGCGCGCTTCGCCTACACGCAGGGTGACGAGCGCACCCTGGTGGTCTCGCAGCTCCGAGGTGGAAAGGCCGCGAGCCTGGGGAGCGGCGTTCGCGACTTCGTTTTCGCGCCGCGCGGCGAGGGACTCGCCTGGCTCTCGGCGAGGGCGCCGGGCCGGCCGGCCGAGGTGTGGGCCCTCTTCGCGGCGGGAGAGGCGGCGGCGCGCCTCGGCGAGCGCGCGTCCGAGCTGCGCTGGAGCGCCGGCGGCGAGCGGCTGGCATGGCTCGACGCCTACGATGCGCAGAGCCGCACCGGCAAGCTCATGGTGGCCGGGCCGGGGGAGGGGCCGCTGGCCGTCGCATCCAACGTCTCGGACTACGCCCTCTCCCCCGACGGCATGGCTGTGGCCTACCTCGTCCACGAGACGGCGGGGGGGCTCTCGGTGGACCTCGGGCTCGCCCGGCTGGACAGGCCCGCTCCGGCGCCCGCGAAGAGCTCCCTGGCGCCGAACGCCCCTCCCGAGGCCGGCGCCCGCGTGGCGCGCGGCGTCTTCGGCTTTGGCTTCTCGCCCGACGGAAGGTGGCTCTACTACCGCAACGCCTGCGTGCGCGAGGCCGAGGCGTGCGACCTCTTCCGGGTTCCGGGGGATGGCGCCGGCGCGGCGGCCCCCCAGGCGGTGGCACAAGGAGTGAAGTCCTGGGAGTGCGCGCCTGGGCGGCCCGGCCGGCTCCTCCTCGGCTGGTCGCGCACCGACCGCGTGGCGCTCGACCTCGCCCTGTGGGAGGAGGGAAAGCTCATCGCGCTCGACACCGTGGTTCGCCCGGGTTCGGCCGGGTTCGTGGGAGGCGACCCGACGCGCCTCGCCTGGGCGGTGCTGGCGGCGAAGCGCGAGGGCGTCCACGTGGCGGAGGTGCCGTAGCTCTGCGTCCGGAAACTCGCGGGCGAGCGGCGCGTGGGGCACCATCGGGCCGTGCCGCCGCCCGCCGCCGAGCCCGCGCCTCTCCCGCCCGAGGTCCAGCGCTTCGCCGCCCACCTCACCTCCGAGCGGCGGAGCTCCCCGCACACGCTGCGGGCCTACCTCGCCGACCTCGCGGCCTACGCCGCCTGGCTGGAGGCGCGGGGGGCTGGGCTGGTGCCCTCCTCGCCCGCGCTGGTGAGAGGCTACCTCGCCCACGCCGCCGGCGGGAGCGGCGCCACCACGCTCGGGCGCAAGCTGTCCACCCTGCGCAGCTTCTACCGCTTCCTGGTGCGCGAGGGGCTCTCGGAGGTGAATCCCGCCCGCGCCGTCTCCAGCCCCCGGCGGCCGAAGCCCCTGCCCGAGGTGCTGCCGGAGGAGGACGTGGCGGTGCTGGTGGAGTCGCCCGCGCCCGGCGACGGGGCTCCGGCGAGCGCGCTGCTGCTGCGCGACCGCGCCTTCCTGGAGCTGCTCTACGCCAGCGGGCTGCGGGTGGCGGAGCTCACCTCTCTCGACCTCGAGCAGCTCGACCTCCACGAGGGCTCGGTGCGCGTCGTCGGCAAGCGGCGCAAGGAGCGCGTGGTGCCGGTGGGGAGCCTGGCACGCAAAGCGCTCGCGCGCTGGCTCGAGGAGGGGCGGCCGCTCCTCGCCGCAGGGCGCGACCACCCCGGCGCCCGGCGCGCCCTCTTTCTCAACTACCGCGGCGGGCGGCTCTCGGCGCGGTCGGTGGCGCGCCGCCTCGACCGCGCGGTGCTGGCGAGCGGGCTCCCCCGGCACGTGCACCCGCACGTCCTGCGCCACTGCTTCGCCACCCACCTCCTCGGCAACGGCGGCGACCTGCGCGCCATCCAGGAGCTGCTCGGGCACGCCTCGCTCTCCACCACCCAGCGCTACACGCACCTCGACTGGAAGAGGCTCGCCGAGGTGTACGATCGCGCGCACCCGCGGGCGAAGGGCTGAGGCCCGGCTCGAGCGGATCCGGCGTCTGGCGCGCGGTCTCCCGGGCCGCCCGCGGCCGACCGCTGGCGGGGATGCGGGCGGGGGATGCGGGTTGCCCGCCGCGCGGCGCGGCGCTAGGTCAGGCCAGCATGTTCCACGGGACCACCATCCTCTGCGTCCGGCGCGAGAACCAGGTCGTCATCGCCGGCGACGGCCAGGTCACCCTCGACAAGACGGTGATGAAGGCCTCCGCGCGCAAGGTGCGCAGGCTCGGCGAGGGGCAGGTGGTGGCCGGCTTCGCCGGAGCCACCGCCGACGCCTTCCAGCTCTTCGAGCTCTTCGAGAAGAAGCTGAAGGAGCACGCCCGCTCGCTGCCGCGCGCCGCCGTGGAGCTCGCCAAGCAGTGGCGCACCGACCGCCTCTTGCGGCGCCTGGAGGCATTGCTCCTCGTGGCCGACCGCGCGAGCACCTTCGTCCTTTCGGGGGCGGGCGACGTGATCGAGCCCGACGCGGTGGACGGCGGCGGCGCCGCGGCGGTGGGCTCCGGCGGGCCCTATGCGCTCGCGGCGGCCCGCGCCCTGCTCGCCCACACCAGCTTGCCCGCCCGGGCGGTGGCCGAGGAGGCCATGAAGCTCGCCGCCGCCATCTGCATCTACACCAACGAGCACCTCACCTTCGAGGAGCTGTGACCGTGGACGCCCGAGAGCTCACCCCGAAGGAGATCGTGGCCGAGCTCGACCGCTACATCGTCGGGCAGGCGAATGCCAAGCGCTCGGTGGCCATCGCCCTGCGCAACCGCTGGCGCCGCCAGCGCGTCCGCGACGATCTGAAGGACGAGATCCTGCCGAAGAACATCGTGATGATCGGCCCCACCGGGGTGGGGAAGACCGAGATCGCCCGCCGGCTGGCGAAGCTCGCCGGCGCACCCTTCGTGAAGGTGGAGGCCTCCAAGTTCACCGAGGTGGGGTACGTCGGGCGCGACGTCGACTCCATGGTACGCGACCTCGTCGAGGCCTCGGTGAAGCTGGTGAAGGAGGAGGAGCTCTCGAAGCTCACCGGCCGCGCCGCCGAGGCGGCGGAGGATCGCGTGCTCGACGCCCTGGGCTTCGGCAGCGGCGGCTTCGGGCTGGGCTTCCGGCAGGCCGCGCAGCGCGTGCGGGGCGAATCGGAGAAGGCGCAGGGCACCGGCGCGCGCGACCGCGCGAGGACGCAGCTCCGCGCCGGTACGCTCGACGACGAGGAGGTGGAGGTCGAGATCGCCGAGAAGAGCGCGCCCTTCCTGCCGGTCATGGCGCCGGGCATGGAGGACATGGCCCAGGGCCTCAACGACATGATGAGCCAGCTCGGCAACAACCCCATCGTCAACATGCTGGGGGGAGGGCAGAAGAAGCGGAAGCGCAAGCTCCGGGTGAAGGAGGCGCTGGGCCTCCTCGCCGCCGAGGAGGCGGCGCGGATGGTGGACATGGAGCGCGTCACCCGCGAGGCGCTCGACCGCGCCCAGAACGCCGGCATCATCTTCATCGACGAGATCGACAAGATCGCCGGGCAGGACAGCGGCCGCGGGCCCGATGTCTCGCGCGGCGGCGTGCAGCGCGACCTCTTGCCCATCGTCGAGGGCTCGAACGTCAACACCAAGTACGGGATGGTGAAGACCGACCACGTGCTCTTCATCGCCGCCGGCGCGTTCCACGTGGCCAAGGTGTCGGACCTCATCCCCGAGCTGCAGGGGCGCTTCCCCATCCGCGTGGAGCTCGACCCGCTCCGGCGCGAGGACCTGGTGCGCATCCTCCGGGAGCCGCGCAACTCGCTGGTGAAGCAGTACGTGGCGCTGCTCGCCACCGAGGGCGTCGACCTGCAGTTCACCGACGACGCGGTGGAGGAGGTGGCGCGCATCGCCGCCGAGGTGAACGACCGCATGGAGAACATCGGCGCCCGGCGGCTGCACACGGTGATGGAGCGGCTCCTCGACGAGATCGCCTTCGACGCCGACGAGCGCCGCGGCCAGGTGACGGTGGTCGACCCCGCCTACGTCCGCGAGCGGCTCGCCGGCGTCCTCGCCGACGAGGACCTCTCCCGCTACATCCTTTAGCCTCCCACCCGCGAAGAGCATTCGCCTGGCCGCCCCGAAGGTGGCGGCGAGTCGGATCCGGCCCAGACGGCGAGGCCGAGGGAGATCCACCTCGGCCGAGGCGGCGGCGGCAGCGCTCCACCAGCTCACGCCGCTCCGTTGTCCGGTCCCGGGCGAGATGCTATGAGCCCCCGATGCCGACGCCGAACGAGGCCTGGGCCGAGCGCGCCCGCGCCGTCCTCACCCCCAACTACCGGCAGCAGCCCCCCGCCATCGTCCGCGGTGAGGGCGTGCGCGTCTGGGACGCCGACGGGCGCGAGTACCACGACTTCATCGGCGGCGTGGCGGTGGACCTCCTCGGCCACGCCCACCCGGCCCTGCTCTCGGCGCTCGCCGCGCAGGCGCGCGAGGTGTGGCACGTCTCGAACCACTTCTTCATCCCCCGCCAGGTGGAGCTCGCCGAGCGGCTGCTGGCGGTGACGCCCTTCGCCTCGCGCGCCTTCTTCTGCAACAGCGGCGCCGAGGCCAACGAGGCGATGCTGAAGCTCGCCCGCAAGTACCACGCCGACCGCGGCCACCCGGAGCGGAACGAGATCCTGGCCTGCCTGGACTCCTTCCACGGCCGGACGCTCTTCACCCTCACCGTGGGTGGACAGCCCAAGTACACCCACGGCTTCGAGCCGCTGGTGCCGGGCGTGCGCCACGTGCCCTTCGGCGACGTCGGGGCGCTGGAGGCGGCGCTCACCGAGCGCACCGCCGCCTTCCTGGTGGAGCCCATCCTCGGGGAGGCGGGCGTGGTGCCTGCGCCGGACGATTACCTCGACCGGGCGCGCGAGCTGACGCGCCGGGCGGGAGCGCTCCTCTGCCTCGACGAGGTGCAGACCGGCGTCGGGCGCACCGGCCGGATGTGGGCGCACCAGTGGACCGGCGCGCAGCCGGACCTCATGTCGAGCGCCAAGGCGCTCGGCGGCGGTTTTCCCATCGGGGCGCTGCTCGCCTCCGAGGAGGTGGGCCAGCACCTCACCGCCGGAAGCCACGGCAACACCTTCGGCGGAAACCCGCTCGCCTGCGCGGTGGCGCTGGCCGTCCTGCGCGAGCTCGGCGAGGGCGGGGTGCTGGAGCGGGCGGCGCCGGTGGCGGCCCGGCTGCGCGCCGGCCTCGAGGCGCTCTCACCTGGCGTGAAGCAGGTGCGCGGGCGCGGCCACCTCCTCGGCATCGTCCTCTCGCAGCCGGTGGCGGCCGCCGTGGCCCAGGCCACGCGCGAACGGGGCCTCCTCGTGAACCCCATTGGCGAGCGGGTGATCCGCATCGCCCCAGCCCTCACCCTCACCGCGGTCGAGGCCGACGAGGCGCTGTCGCGCTTCGCCGGGGCTCTCGCCGCCGTCTCCTGAAGGAGTCCTGCGCCATGCCCGCCGCGACGACGCCGCACCGCGACCTCCTCCGGCTCACCGACCTCTCGCGCGAGGAGCTGCTGGGCCTCCTCGAGCGGGCGGCCGAGTGGAAGCTCCTCGGCGCCAAGGGGCCGCGCCCCCTCGAGCACTGCTCGGTGGGCCTCATCATGGAAAAGGCCTCGACCCGCACCCGGGTCTCCTTTCAGGTGGGCATCCACCAGCTCGGCGGCATGAGCCTCGTGCTCTCGCCGCAGGAGACTCAGCTCGGCCGCGGCGAGCCGGTGAAGGACACCGCCCGCGTGCTCTCGCGCTATCTCCAGGCCATCGTGGTGCGGACCTTCGCCCACGCCAAGCTGGAGGAGATCGCGGCCTGGGCCGACGTACCGGTGGTGAATGCCCTCACCGACGCCTCGCACCCGTGCCAGGTGCTCGCCGACCTCCTCACCATCACCGAGCGCTTCGGCGCCGACGCCCTGCGCAAGGACGGGCTCACGGTGGCCTGGGTGGGCGATGGCAACAACATGGCCAACTCCTGGCTGGAGGCGTGCGCGGTGCTGGGCTTCACGCTTCGCCTCGCCTGCCCCGAGGGTCACGACCCCGACGCCGCCCTCCTCGCGAAGACGAACGGCAAGGCGAGGGTGGTTCGCACGCCGCCCGAGGCCACGCGGGGCGCCCACGTCATCAACACCGACGTGTGGGCCAGCATGGGTCAGGAAGCCGAGGTGGAGGCGCGCCGCCGCGCCTTCGCCGGCTACTTCGTCGACCGCGCGCTCCTCGCCACCGCCGACGCGAAGGCCATCGTCCTCCACTGCCTTCCGGCCCACCGCGGCGAGGAGATCGAGGACGAGGTCATCGAGGGACCGCAGTCGGCGGTCTTCGACGAGGCCGAGAATCGCTTGCACGCACAGAAGGCGTTGTTGGAGCTCCTTCTCGCCTGAGCGACTCAGCGCCCCCGGTTGCGCCGAGGTAGGCAGTTTGCGGTCGCGGTGGTTTTGACCCTTCGGGGTGCGGTCGGTTACTCTCGCCTCGCTCGGCCTGGCGCGCTGGCGCCGGGCTGCTCGTCCATGGCGGTCCCCCTTCAGAGCTCCGGCGCCGCGCGCCCTTCCGCCGCCGGTGGCACCGAGCTGTCGCCCGAGCTGCAGGAGCTCATCGAGCGGGAGTCGCAGCGCGCCGGCAAGGTCGACCACTTCGCCATCCTCGACCTTCCGTGGAACGCCTCCGCCGACGACGCGCGGAGGGCCTACCTCGAGAAGGTGAAGGTCTTCCACCCGGACCGCCACGCCGGCCGCCAGCTCGGGCCCTGGCTCGCCAAGCTGGAGAAGGTCTTCCGCGCCCTCACCGCCGCCCGCGAGGAGCTCGCCGACGAGGCGCGGCGCGCAGCCTACGCCCACAAGACGGCGCCGCCCGAGCAATGGGCCCGCGAGGAGGCGCGGCGGCTCACCGACGCGGCCCGGTCCGAGGAGCGCCGGGCGCGACTTCGCCGCGCGAACCCCATCGTCGCCCGGGCGGCGCGCGTCCAGGAGCTCTTCGAGCGCGGCCGCGCGGCGCTCGCCGCCGGGAAGTTCTCGCAGGCCGCCAACGACCTCCTCACGGTGGTGGGGCTCGACCCGCGCCACCCCGAGGCGCGCGCCCTGGCCGAGGAAGCCCGGAAGAGGGCCTCCGGAGCGCGCGCCCGCGAGCTCTACGAGAAGGGGCTGCAGGCCGAGGCGGTGGGCCAGCCAGCCACCGCGCTCGAGCTCCTCAGGGAGGCGCTGGAGATCTCCCCCGGAGACCCGCGCTGCGCGGTGGCCGCCTCCCGGCTCGCGCTCACCGGCGGTGACAGCGAGGGCGCGCGCTCCCTGGCCGCTGCCGCGGTGGCGTCCGTGCCGCGCGACGCGCGGGCGCAGAGCGCGCTGGGGGCGGCGCTCCACGCCCTCGGCGACACCCGCGGGGCGAGGAAGGCGCTCGAGGACGCCCTGGCGATCGATCCCGAGCTGGCGGAGGCGAAGACCTTGCAGAAGAAGTTGCGCTGGAGCTTTCTCGGATGAGCCCCTCCCTGGGCGGTGGTGGGGAGCCCACCATCGGCATCGACCTCGGCACCACCAACTCCGTGGTGGCGGCGGTGGTGGACGGGGTGCCGCAGGTCATCCCCAACCGCAGCGGGCAGCGGCTCACGCCCTCGGTGGTGGCGCTCGCCTTGAACGGCAAGCGGCTGGTGGGGAGCATCGCCAAGCGCCAGGCGATCACCAACCCGGAGGGCACGGTGCACGCGGCGAAGCGGCTCATCGGCCGGCGGTGGGGCTCGCGCGAGGTGGAGGATGCACGGGAGGCGCTGCCCTACCGGCTCGAGGCCGGGCCCGAGGGCCACGACGTGCGGGTGCGACTCGGCGAGCGCCCCTGGTCCATCCCCGAGATCTCCGCGCTGGTGCTGGGCGAGCTGAAGGCCGACGCCGAGGCCTTCTTCGGCGGGCCCGTGGTGCGGGCGGTGGTCACCGTGCCGGCCTACTTCAACGACGGCCAGCGCCAGGCCACCAAGGACGCGGGGCGCATCGCCGGCCTGGAGGTGATCCGCATCATCAACGAGCCCACCAGCGCCGCGCTGGCCTACGGCTTCGGCAAGGCGGTGGAGAAGAAGGTGGTGGTGTTCGACCTGGGCGGCGGCACCTTCGACGTCTCGGTGCTCGACATCGGCCAGAGCGTCTACGACGTGGTGGGGGTGGGGGGCGACACCTACCTCGGCGGTGAGGACTTCGACCGCCGCGTGGTGGACTGGCTGGCCGACGGCTTCGCCGCGGTGCACCCGGGCCTCGACCTCCGGCGGGACAAGATGGCGCTGCAGCGCCTCCGCGATGCGGCCGAGAAGGCGAAGTGCGAGCTCTCCGGCGCGATGACCGCGAGCGTCCACCTGCCGTTCCTGGCCGGCGGAGGGGAGGGCCGGCCCGCTCTCCACCTCGAGCAGGTCCTCTCGCGCGAGCAGCTCGAGGAGCTCACCGAGGACCTCGTCGACCGGTGCGTGGCCGTCACCGAGCGCACGCTGGCGGAGGTGGGCGTCAGGCCCTCCCAGGTGGGCGAGGTCATCCTGGTGGGCGGGCAGACGCGCATGCCCCGCGTTCAACAGGCGGTGAAGGCGCTCTTCGGGCGCGAGCCGTCGCGCAACGTGCACCCCGACGAGGTCGTGGCGCTGGGGGCGGCCATCCAGGCCCACGCCCTGGCCCATCCATCGGCCGCCGGCGCCCCCGAGGTGCTGCTCCTCGACGTCACGCCCCAGAACCTCGGCATCCTGGTGGTGGGCGGCTACTTCCAGACCGTCATCCCGAAGAACACCACCGTGCCCACCAGCCAGCGCCACCTCTTCACCACCTCCCAGGACGGGCAGACGCAGGTCCGCATCGCCGTCCTGCAGGGCGAGAGCGAGAAGGCCATCGAGAACGAGCTCCTGGGCGAGTTCGTGCTCACCGGCATCCGCCCGGCGCGGCGGGGTGAGGTGGAGATCGAGGTGGTGTTCGACATCAGCGCCGAGGGGATCGTCGGCGTGTCGGCGGTCGACCTCGTCACCGGGCAGACCCAGTCGATCACCGTCACCGCTACCTCCGGGCTCACCCAGGACGAGCTCCGGCGCATCGTGGAGGAGAACCGCGACGAGCTGCTGGAGCGCAAGCAGGGCGAGGCCGAGCTGGCGCGGCGGCGCGCGCCGGTGGCGAGCGCGCTGGCCGAGATCGAGGCGCTCCTGCCGAGGGTGGAGTCGGTCCTCCAGGCCAGCCGGTTCGGCGAGGAGGCCGCCGCCCGCGCCGAGAAGCTGCTCGGGCGCGCCCGCGAGGCGCTCGCCGGGCGCGATCCGGCGGCACTCACCGGGCTGCAGGAGGAGCTCGACCGCACGCTGCAGCTCTTCAAGGGACTCGCCTCGAGCGAGCCCGGAGGGCGTCGCCGGTGACCGGACAGGAGCTCATCGAGCGGGGTATTCGCGCCTTCGGTCGAGGAAAGTTGGGCGAGGCCGAGCGGTGCTGGCGCGACGCGCTGGCGCTCGACCCCGACGACACCCGGGCCCGCGGCTACCTGGAGCAGCTCATCGGCCGCCTGGCCAGCGGCGCCGCGCCCGAGACCTCGTCCGCGCCGGTGCCTCTCCCCGCGCCCGCCTCCTCCGCCGGGCCCGGGCCTGCGGGCGACCCGCGCAGCTCCGGCCCTCCGGGAGCTGTTCCCCTCCCGGGGCCGGCCGGCCGCTCGCCACCCTGGGGCGACCTCGGCGCCGAGCGGTCCGCGGGACGTGCCCCCGAGGCTTCCCCCTCCGCCCCTCACACCACGCTGGCCGCCTATCCGCGCGCCATGCTGGACCTCTCCACCCTCGCTGCCGAGGCTGCGGCTGGGTCCGCCTCCGCGCCGCGCCCCGACGACCCCTTCCTCGCCGCAGCCCAGGCCGCGGAGCGTCCGGGGCGCGCCCGCCGCACGCTCTCGGAGTTCGCGCCCTCCCCCTGGGACGACGGCCCCCGCCTCGGCTCGGTGCAGGTCGAGGACGGCGCCGGCCTCGACCTCTCGAGTGTCGAGGAGCAGTCGGGCATCCGCCCGCTGGTCCCGGAGCAGGGCCCGTCTCGACCGGGCGCGCCGGTCGCGCCGGGCAGCGAGGTCGAGGTGTGGATGGTGGGCGCGCGCGAGCTCTTCGCGCTCGGCGACTTCTCCGGCTCCCTGGAGATGATCGAGAAGATCCTCCGCGTCGACCCGGAGCACGCGGAGGCGCGGACCTACCTCGCGCAGAACGAGGCCACCCTCATCGCCATGTACGAGTCGAAGCTGGGCTCGCGCACCGCGGTCCCGCGGCTCGCCATCCAGCCGGAGGAGGTGATGTGGCTGAACCTCGATCACCGGGCCGGCTTCCTGCTCGCCCAGATCGACGGCGCCATCAGCTACGAGGACCTCTTTGCGCTGTCGGGGCTCCCGCGACTCGACACCGCGCGCATCCTCGCCGCGCTGCAGCAGGAGGGCGTCATCCGCACCTGACGAGGGCGCGCGAGCTCGTCAGCTCCGCACCACCGCCGTCCACCGGCCCCTCACCACCAGGGCGCCGTCGGCGCGGGTGGTGGTGCTCTCCAAGGTGAAGAGGTCCATCTTCGGCCGCGCGCGCGCCTCCACGATGGTGCCGGTGGTGGTGAGGCGATCGCCGGGGCGAAAAGGGACCCCGAACTCGAAGGCCTGCTCGCCGTGGAGGAGCCGGGTGAGGTTCACCCCCAGCGAGGGGTCGATGCAGGCGCGGGCGAAGGGCTCGAGGGCGAAGCGGACGCAGGCGGTGGGGAAGCCGACGAGGCCCCCGTGCGGCCCGGCGCGCGCGGCCGCCTCGTCCACGCAGAGCGGATGCGGCTCCTCCGGCGGGGCACCGGCGAAGACGCGGCCCGGGACGCCGCCGGCGAGCACCACGGCGAAGTCGCGCAGCTCCTCGAGGCCGACCGCGTAGGCGTACGGTCCGTAGCGTCGCCCCACGGCGGAGGCGAAGAGGCCGGCTGGCGGCTCGCCAGGCCCCGATCCCTCACCCGGCCCCGTACGCTCCGCCGCGGGTGCGGTCCCCACGGCCGCCGCGAGGCGGGCCTCGGCCGAGGCGCCCTTCAGCACCTCCTCGCCGCGCTGGTTCACCGCACGGAGGCCCAGCACCGCCCGCCCCTCCGCGAGCGAAAGGCAACACCCCTCGAGACGCAGGGTGTCTCCGGGGAACACTGGCTTCGCGAATCGCGCCGAGATGCGGGCGAGGCGCCCCGGATCGTCGAGCCACCGCACGCAGGCCTCGGCCAGCCAGGAGAGGGTACACATGCCGTGAAGCACCACCCCGGGCAGCCCGGCCAGGCGCGCCACCTCGGGGTCGAGGTGCAGCGGATTGAAGTCGCCGGAGACCGCCGCGTAGTAGATGGGCCGGTACCGGTCGCAGGTGCGCTCGGCGGCGAAAATGTCGCCCGGGTGGAAATCGCTCGGTGGCTTCACGGCGGAGACCTCCCCCTCCCGGCTTCGAAGATGCTGGCGAGACGCCCGCCGGTCAGGGCGCCTCGTCGAGAGGATCCTCGCCCTCCGTGGGCTCGTCCCGCGCCGCGAGAGCGAGGCGCTGGCGGGTGAAGGCGACGAGGCGGTCGAGGTAGCTCGTCACGGGCGGGCAGCGCGGGCCGCCGGGGCCGAGCAGGGTGAGCAGCTGGCGGCAGTTGTAAAGGGCGAGGTGGTTCACCAGGTGCACGGCGCTGCGCTGCGGTCGCGCCAGGCGCTCGAGGCCCGGCAGGCCGAGCAGGGTCTCCACCGCGCGGCGGGGCAGGGAGACCTGCGGCAGCGACTTGCCATCGCGATCGGCGACGAGCTTCTGCAGCTGGCGCACCGAGAGCGGGGCCGGGTCGACGAGGTGCACGGTGGCGCCGATGGCCGACGGGTTCGCCGCGAGGGCGAGCGCCGCATCCACCACCCACTCCACCGGGACCACGTGGAGGGGGGCCACGCCGCTGCCGGGGAGCGGCAGGGGCACCGGCGAGGCCGCCAGCAGGAGGACCCCCGCGTACGGTCCGTCAAACCGGGCGCTCTCGCCGAGGGCTGGGTCTCCCACCACCGTCGCCGGCCGGTAGACGGTCACCGGCAGCTCTGGCATGGCGGCGCGCACCAGCCGCTCGGCCTCGAACTTGGTGCGCGAGTAGGCGTCGCCGAAGCGCTGGCCGCGTTCCAGCTCCTCCTCCAGCACCACGCCCGCGCGGTCGCCGGAGACGTAGGCGGTGGAGAAGTGATTGAGCCTGGCGAGGCGCGGTGCTCTCGCGGCGAGCTCCAGCACGTTGCGCGTGCCCTCCAGGTTCACCGCGCGCAGGCGCCGCGCCTCCAGGGCGAGATCCTGCTCGGAGGCGAGGTGCCAGATGGAGGTGACCTCGCGGGCGAGGCTCTTGAGCTCCTCTCTCGAGAGCCCGAGGTGCATGTGCGCCACGTCGCCCGAGAGCACCTCCCCCGGCACCGGGAGCGCGGCGAGCGATGCCAGCGCCGCGTCGACGCTGGTGGGGCGCGCCAGGAAGACCAGCCGGTCGCGAGCGGGATTGAGGCGCGCGGCGAGGGCACGCGACAGGCGCCGCCCGATGAGGCCGGAGGACCCGGTGATGAGCACCACCTCGCCGTCGCTGGCCATCCGTCGCCACCCGCTCGCGCCGTTCGCGATCGCACGGTTAGTATCGCGCCGGCTCCCCCTTGGGAAGCCTCCGGGGGAGGCCCTGCCCGAGGTCCTCCCAGAGGCGCCCGGCCTTTGCCTCGAGCGCGGCGAGATCCGAGTCGTTCACGATGACCGCGTCGGCCTTCGCGAGCTTCTCCGCGAGGGGCCACTGCGCGGCCAGCCGAGCCGCCGCCGCGGCCTCGTCGAGGCCGTCGCGCTCCCTGAGCCTGGCGAGCTGCACCTCGGGAAGGGCCCAGACGACGGCCACGCGGTCGACCTCGGAAGCGCGTCCCGCCTCGAAGAGGAGGGGCACGTCATAGACCACCCGCGGCTGCCCCGCCGCGGCAAGGGCCGCGCAGCGCGACGCGAAGAGCGCGCGCACCTCGGGGTGGACGATGCGCTCCAGCCGGGCCCTCGCCTCGCCATCGCGGAACACGAGCCGCGCCATGGCGGCGCGGTCGAGCGCACCGCCGGGGAGGAGCACCTCACCCCCGAACTGCCTCGCGATCTCGGTGAGGGCCCGGCTGCCGGGGAGGACCGCCTCGCGCGCCAGCGCATCGGCGTCGAGGACCGGGGCGCCCAGGCGCCGCAAGGCCGCGGCGAAGGTGCTCTTGCCCGTGGCGATCCCGCCGGTGAGTCCGAGGACGAGGGGGTTCACGGGGCGAGCCTATCCCGCTCCCGCTCGCCGGTCAGCCGAACCGCTGGTCGCGGTCAGCCCGAGGTGCCGGCCGGCGCCGCTGCGTCGGGGAGGCGGAAGCTTATCGCCTCGACCAGCCCCTCCTTGTCGAAGAAGACGGCGATGCCCGCCGCGCGGAAGAACCAGACGGTCTTGAAGTCGTCGGTGAAGGCCTTCTTGCTCGGCTTCCCGTAGGTGCCCTCCACCGTCTCGCGGTCGAGCTGGCTCGCGGGGAAGACGACCACCTCCTGGACCACGCCGTCGGGCCGGAGGAAGAACTGCGCCTGGCGCGTGCCGGAGATGGCCTCCTCGTCCTTGTAGACGATCGCGCTCCGGGCGCCGGCCTTGCCCTCGGTGCTGGGAGGCCCGAAGCGCGCCGTCACCTCGGCCCCGGTGGAGACGCCCGGGGTGACCCCCTGCCAGCCGCGGCGAGTGGCCTGCGGAGCGGCCGCGGCGGTGAGGGCGAGCGCGGAGAGGAGGAGGGCGGCGGAGGCGAGTCGCATGGCGGCGAACATCATAGGACGAGAGCTCGGGTTGAACCCTCTGGGTGAAGGTGAGAGAACTCGCACACAGCGAGATGAAGATCGTCGGCACCGAGTTCGTGAAGACCGCGACGCGCAAGTCGGAGTGGCCGGCCGAGCCGCTGCCCGAGGTGGCCTTCGTGGGCCGCAGCAACGTGGGCAAGTCTTCCATGCTGAACGCCCTGGCCCAGCGCGACAAGCTGGCGCGCGTGTCGTCCACGCCGGGCCGCACCCAGGCGCTCCAGTTCTTCGAGATCCTGCGGCAGGAGACCCGCGCCGCCCGGCCCCGGCCCATCTCGTTCTGCGACCTTCCCGGCTACGGCTTCGCCAGGGTGCCGCCCGCTGAGCGCGCGCGCTGGGCCGGGATGATCGAGGAGTACCTGCGGGAGCGGGGGGCGCTCCTCGCCGTGGTGCTCATCGTCGACGCGCGCCACCCGCCCACGCCGCTCGACGCCGAGGCGCTCGGCTTCCTCCTTGCCCAGGGCCGGCGGGTGCTCCTCGCCGTCACCAAGATCGACAAGCTCGCGAAGAGCCGGCAGCGGCTCGCGGTGAAGGAGGCGGCCCGCTCTCTCGGGGTGAAGGAAGGCGAGGTGGTGCCCTTCTCGGCCGTGGCCCGAGCAGGCACCGACGAGCTCTGGCGAAGGATCGCCGAGCTCGAGGAGAGCACCCCTGCGAGCTCGGCGCCCGCCTGAGCGCTGGCCCGCCGCGGGGCGCGTTCGCTTTGCGCATCGACTGCTTGCTCGAGACGTCGAGAAACGCCCCCTCCCGGCGGTCCGGGAGAGGGCGGAGATGCAGCGGGGTCGGGGCCCCGGTGGGTTCACCTGGTGTCGGGATCGATGGCGTTCTTCACGTCGCCCTTGGCGTCCTTGAAGGCGCCCTTGGCCTTGTCGACCTCGCCCTCGGCCTTCTTCTCGTCGTCGTCGGTGATCTCGCCCCAGGCCTTCTTGGCCTTGCCCTTCGCCTTGTCCCAAGCTCCTTCGACCTTGTCGTCGTCGCCCATTCCCATGGTGTCTTCCTCCTTAGGGCAAAAGCTGTGGTCGCCCCTCGGGCAAGGGAAGCCCGGAGAGCGCGCAAGGCCCCACCAGGCTCCCACGTCGCCTGGGGCTGGCAGGCGAGGGCCAGCGCGCACGCGGCCCCTCGGCCGGACGCTCGGGCCCTCAGCGCTCCGGGCCGGCCTCCAGGTCGCGCCGCTCGATGGTGATGGCGCGCCGGGCGCGGCCCATGGAGATCATCACGAACACCGACATCGCGCCCATCATCGCAACGCCGGCCGCGAAGAGCGCCATGGGGACGGCGCTCGGCATCGCCACCACTCCCGACAGAAGCACGAGGAACGAGGTGAGCACGAAGGCGAGGAGCGCGCCGTAGTCGAGGAAGAGCGCCTGCGTGAGGATGCGGTGGCGCTCGTCGAAGGCGTCCACCTGCGCCCGCACCAGCGCCCGGCGGTCGTCGGCCGGGGAGAGGGCGCGGTGCTCGCGCACGAGGTCGCGCACCCGCGAGGCCATGCGCGAGACCTGGTTGTCGAGGCCGAGCGCGATGAGGCCACAGGCGGAGAGCATCACCGCCGGGGTGACCGCCACGGTGATGCGTTCGAGCGCGTCGGTGGAGAGCATCTCTTCCTCCGGTTCTACGGCAAGCTTCTTAGCCGGAGCGCCGCCCGGAGGAACATAAATTCCCCGCTGCCGCCGGGCGGTCTACCATGCGGAGGTGATCGTCCTCGGCATCGACCCCGGCTCCCGCCGCTGCGGCTACGGCGTGGTCGAGCGCAGGGGAGGGCGCCTCGTTCGCCTGGCCTCCGGAGTGCTCGAGCCAGGCCGGCTCGCCACCCCCGAACGCCTCGGCTCGCTCCTCGAGGGCCTCACCTCGCTCCTCGCGCGGGTCCAGGTGGACGCCGTGGCCGTGGAGAGCGCCTTCTGCGGCCGTTCCCCGCGCTCGGCCCTGGCGCTCGGGCAGGCGCGCGGGGTGGTGCTGGCCGCGGCCTCCCGCGCTGGGGTCCCCATCCACGAGTACGCACCGGCCGAGGTGAAGCGCGCCTTCGCCGGACATGGTCGAGCCGAGAAGGGACAGATGGTGCGCATGGCGCACACGCTCTTCGGAGTGGAGGCCCGGCGCAGCGACGAGGCCGACGCGCTGGCCATCGCCGTCTGCTACCTCGCCGCGCGGCGGGGCGCCGAGCAGGTGGCCGCCCGCGCGGGCGCCCGCTCCACCCTCACCGCGCCCCTCGCCTGCTCACGGCGGGTCGCGGCCGCCACCGCGCTCCTCCGCCCCTCCGTGCGTCGCTTCGGCGAGGGAGCGATGCCTTGATCGCGCGCCTCGCCGGAGTGGTGCTGGAGAAGGGCGAGGGTTCGGCCATCCTCGACGTGAACGGCGTCGGTTACCGCGTCCAGCTCTCGGAGGCCTCGCTCGCGGCGCTGCCCCCGCCGGGCGAGCGCGCCGTGCTCCGCACCTTCACCCACGTCAGGGAGGACGCGCTGCAGCTCTACGGTTTCGTCGCGGAGGAGGAGCAGCAGGTCTTCGAGGCGCTCATCGGGGTGACGAGCGTGGGCCCCCGCGCCGCCCTCCACATCCTCTCCGGCATCGACGCACGGGAGCTGGCGCGGGCGGTGGCGCAGGGCGACGTGCAGCGGCTCACGCGCGTTCCGGGGGTCGGCAAGAAGACCGCCGAGCGGCTGGTGCTGGAGCTGAAGGAGAAGCTCCTGGCGCTCTCGCGCGCCGGCGGCGCCGGAGGCGGCCGCGTCCGCGGAGGGCCCGCTCGAGCAGCTCGAGGCGGCGCTCGTCGGGCTCGGCTACAGGCCGGCGCAGGCGCAGGCGGCGGTGGAACGGCTCGCCGGGAGCGCCTCGGACAGGCCCGTGGAGGAGCTCCTCCGCGAGGCGCTGAAGCTCGTCCGAGGTTAGCGTCCTACCCGTCAGAGGTCTCTGGCAAGGTCCGCCCATGTCTCCCCGCCCCGTCCGAGAGCTGTCTGCCGAGGCCAGGCCCGGTGAAGAGCGCCTCGAGGGCTCGCTGCGGCCCGCCACGTTCGACGAGTACGTGGGCCAGGAGAAGCTGGTCGCGAACTTCCGGGTGTACGCACAGGCTGCCCGCGGGCGAGGCGAGGCGCTCGACCACGTGCTCCTCTCCGGCCCGCCGGGCCTCGGCAAGACCTCGCTCGCCCACATCCTGGCGCGCGAGCTGCGGGTTGCGCTGCACGTGACGAGCGGGCCTGCGCTGGTGAAGAAGGGTGACCTCGCCGGGCTCCTCACCGCGCTCGCGCCGCGCGACATCCTCTTCATCGACGAGATTCACCGGCTGTCGGCCTCGGTGGAGGAGGCGCTTTACCCGGCCATGGAGGACTTCCGCTTCGACGTGGTGCTGGGCGCCGGGCTCGGCGCGCAGACCATGGAGATGAAGCTCGAGCGCTTCACCCTGGTGGGCGCGACCACGCGCACCGGGCTGCTGCAATCGCCCCTCCGCGACCGATTCCCCATCCAGGAGCGGCTCGACTACTACAGCCCCGCCGAGCTGCGGGTGATCGTGGTGCGCGCCGCGGCGAAGCTGGGACTGCCCGTGGAGGAGGAGGGCGCGGCAGAGCTGGCGCGCCGGGCGCGCGGCACCCCGCGCATCGCCCTCCGCCTCCTTCAGCGCGCGCGCGACTTCGCCCAGGTGGAGGGCGATGGCCGCCTCGACCGCCGGATCGTGGAGGTCACGCTGGCGCGGCTCGAGGTCGACGAGCGCGGCCTCGACGCCATGGACCGGCGCGTGCTCGCATGCATCCTCGACACCTTCGGTGGAGGACCGGTGGGCATCGAGTCGGTGGCCTCCGCAGTGGGTGAGGAGGGGCAGACGCTGGAGGACGTCTACGAGCCCTTCCTCATCCGCGAGGGCTACCTGGCGCGCACGCCCCGAGGCCGGGTGGCCCTCCCGCTCGCCTACGAGAGGCTCGGGCGCCCGAGGCCGGGGAGCCGGCAGGGCGAGCTGCTCTGAGCGGCTCGCGGAGAGCTCGACCGGGCGCAAGGGGCGTGTACGTCACCCCCGGTGACGACCCACCCCGGAGCACCAGACCGAGCCGCTGCGCCGAGCAGGCGCGAGCGCAGGGCGCTCAGGAGCGAGACGGCGCGATGCACCCGTGCTATGAGTGCTGCCCATTGCGGCGCCGGGCTGCAACTTCACACTGTGCCGCGGCTTCACGGTGGGCAATGGTGAGGAGCCCATGGAGAAGACCCCCCTGGGAAGTCGCGGGGCGGGCGGCCGGGGGGCGCTCTGGCGAGCGGGGTGAGTGGAGGCAGGGGTGGGGGCGAGCGCCCGGGTGGGCGACGGCACGGTGCCCGGCAGGCCCCCTTTCGCGACCGCGTGGGCTGGCACCCCACTTGCTAAGTTTCGCGGCGCCGGCGGCAGGCTGGTCGGATGTGCGCAGGGTGAAGTGAGGGCTCTGCGGCGGTGGGCGGGTTCGGGTTCGAGAGGGGAGCGGCGAGTTTCAAATATGGCGCACTGGAATCAGCGGACCCTCGGAAGAAAGGTGAGCTGCACGGGCGTGGGACTGCACTCGGGGCGCCCGGCCATGGTCACCCTCTCTCCCGCGCCGGCGGACGCCGGGTTCACCTTCTACCGGCGCGACCTCGGCATCGAGGTGCCGGCGAGGGCGCCGAACGTGGTGGATACGCTCCTCAGCACTTCGCTGGGGGTGGAGGGCGCGCGCGTCGCCACCGTGGAGCACCTCCTCTCGGCGCTGGTGGGGCTCGGCCTCGACAACTGCCGCATCGAGGTCGACGGGCCGGAGGTCCCCGTGCTCGACGGCTCCGCGGCCCCCTTCGTCTACCTGCTGCAGGAGGCGGGAATCCGCACGCAGCACGTGGGCAAGCATTTCCTGGTGGTACGCGAGCCGGTGGAGGTCCGCGACGGCGACCGGCTGGTGCGCGTCGAGCCCGCCCGCGAGCTCTCGATCAGGTTCACCGCCGATTTCGGCCATCCCCTCATCACCAACCAGACCTTCGAGCTCGTCTTCTCCGACCGCGCCTTCGTGCGCGAGATCGCGGCCGCCCGCACCTTCTGCTTCCTGCGCGACATCGAGCGCATGAAGGCCGCCGGGCGCGCCTTGGGCGGCAGCCTCGACAATGCCATCGTCATCGACGAGTTCTCCATCTTGAACCCGGGCGGCCTGCGCTACCCGGACGAGTTCGTGCGCCACAAGGTGCTCGACGCCCTCGGCGATCTGGCCCTCCTCGGCATGCCGCTCATCGGCCGGGTGGTCGCGCGCAAGGGCGGCCACGCCTTGAACCAGGCGCTGGTGAAGAAGCTGCTCGCCACGCAGAGCGCCTACCGGGTGGTGCGGGTGACCGCCGAGCAGGAGCTGGAGCCGCTCCAGATAAGGCTACCCTCGCTCGGGCAGGCCGACCCGGCGTAGCGGGCTTGCCGCACCGCGCGCTTCGCACGGCGCGCGCGCAGCGCTTCGCGGCCCGGCGTGCGGGCAGCGCGCGCCACTCCCAGATTGTGGGGCGTGCAACCCATAGAGCTCCTGCTGCGCGTGTGGCCGCCGATGCTGGCCTCGCCCGCGCGCCCCGGCGAGGTGCGGGCGGACGATCGCCTGGAGGTGAAGTACGACGGCTTTCGCGCCCTGGCCGCGCTGGCGGGAGGCCGGGTGGCCCTCCAGAGCCGCAACGGGCTCGACCTCGCCTCGCGCTTCCCCGGGGTGATCGCGGCGCTGACCCGGTTCGGATCTTCCACCGCGGTGATCGACGGCGAGCTCGTGGCCGGAGCCGGGAGGGGAGGGCGCTTCCAGGCCCTCGGCGGCGCACCCACCGACGTCCGCTACGCCATCTTCGACCTCCTCTGGCTCGGCGAGCGCGACCTCCGCCCGCTGCCGCTGGAGGAGCGGCTGGCCAGCCTGGGCGAGCTCGTCGGGGGAGAGGGGCGGGGCCGGGCGAAGGAGGGGCACGGTGCGGGTCGAGCGGGCCGCACGCGGGGAGGCGAGGTGGTGACCCTCGCCGAGGCGGTCTCCCAGCCGCTCCCGGAGGCGCTGGCCCGAGCCCGGGCGGAGGGGTGGGAGGGCGTGGTGGCCAAGCGGGCGGGATCGGCCTATGCCGGGGGCCGGTCGAGGGCGTGGCTCAAGGTGAAGGTGCTGGGCCGCCAGGAGCTGGCGGTGGTGGGGTACACGCCCATCTCCAGCGGAGCGGCCGGCGTGGGGGCGCTCTTGGTGGCGAGCTTCGAGGGGGGGCGCTTCGTCTACGCCGGCAAGGTGGGCACGGGCTTCGACGAACCCACGCGCCGCGCGCTCCTGCGAGAGCTCGAGCCCGACCGGGCCGTCGCGCCGTCCGCCGAGGGGGCCCCCCGCCTGAAGGATGCACGTTGGGTGACGCCGCGCCTGGTGGCCCAGGTGGCCTTCACCGAGTGGACCGCCGAAGGCCGGCTCCGCCACCCCTCGTTTCAGGGGCTGCGGCCGGACAAGCGGCCGGAGGAGACCGCCCGGGAGTAGCCGCCGCGCGCCGCCGCTGGGCAGGCAGCGCGCTTCATGCTACCCAGAGCCGCGCGAGGGGGGGAAACGGCATGACGGCACCGACCGAGAGGGCCCGGGCGTTCTTGCGCGAGAGCGGGCTCGAACCGAGCGCCGTCGACCTCGAGGACGAGCTGGCGAGGTTCCTGGTGGAGATGGAGCGGGGGCTCGCCGGCGAGGCGAGCTCGCTCAAGATGATCCCCACCTTCATCGAGACGGCCGCCGAGGTGCCGCGCGAGGAGCCGGTGCTGGCGGTCGACGCGGGCGGCACCAACCTCCGGGTGGCGGTGGTGCGCTTCGACGCGGCGGGGGCTCCGGTGGTGAGCCACTTCAGCCGGCACCCCATGCCCGGTCTCGACCGGGAGCTGTCCCCGGACGCGCTCTTCGACGCGCTGGCCGGCCACCTGCGCGAGGTGCGCCCGGAGGCGAACCGGCTCGGCCTCTCCTTCTCCTACCCGGCGGAGATCCTGCCCAGCAAGGACGGCCGCATCATCAGCCTCTGCAAGGAGGTGCGGGTGCGCGACATCGGCGGCAAGGTGGTGGGCGAGAGCCTCAGGGCCGCGCTCGCCCGCGCGGGACTCGACCCGGGGCTCCAGGTTGTGGTGCTGAACGACACCGTCGGCGCCCTGCTCGCCGGCCGCATCGCACACGCTGACAAGGTCTACGCCTCGCACGTGGGCTTCATCCTGGGGACCGGCACCAACTGCGCGTACGTGGAGCGGAACGAGCGCATCGGGAAGCGCCCGGAGCTGCGCTCGGGGGGCCGGCAAATCATCAACGTGGAGTCGGGCGACTACGCCGCCGTGCCCCGCGGCGCGATCGACGCGGCCTTCGACGCCACCACCGAGGCGCCCGGCACCTATCTCTTCGAGAAGGCCGTATCGGGGGCCTACCTGGGGGGGCTCACCACCACGGCGCTGCGTGCCGCGGCCGACGCTGGGCTCCTCTCCCGGGCTGGCGCCGAGGCGGTCCGCTCGAGACGCGAGCTGGAGACGCGAGACCTGAACGACTTTCTCCTCGACGCTCCCGCGGGCGGCCTCTACGGCGCCCTCCTGGCCAGCGAGGACGACGCAACCTTCGCGCGCGAGGTGGCGCGGGGCGTGGTCGAGCGGGCGGCTCGCCTCACCGCGATCGCCACCGCGGCTGCGCTGGTGAAGGGAGAGGCTGGCCGGATGCCGGGGCCGCCCGTGTGCGTCACGGTGGAGGGCTCGACCTTCTACGGCCTGGCGGGCTTCAGGGAGCGGGTCGCCGGGTTCACCAGCGAGCTGACGAGGCCGAGGAAGCTCGGCTTCGAGCTCGTCGCCGCCCCCGACGCGGCCCTGGTGGGCGCTGCGGTGGCGGGGCTCACCAACTGAGGAGCCCTCGCCGGGGAGGGGCCCTGCGCCGCGCCGCCATGCCGTCGCCGGCTTCAGCTCGCCGCGCGGGCAGCACCCACGGTCTCGGAGCCCTTGCCGAAGCCCGACCTCGGGGGGGGCTTGCTCTTTGGCGGCGGGCCTTCCGCCACGGCCCGCTCGAGCGCGCGCTTCACCAGGATGCCGGCCGCGGCCACGCCGATGGCGGTGAGGATCTTCTCGCTGGGGGGCGGCTCGCCACGAGCCACCCGCTCCGGGTGCTCCACAATCCGCTGCATGGCCGCGCGGAGCTGCCGCGCCTTGAAGGCGGGGCGGCGCCGCCGGCGGCCCCGGTTCAGCATCGTGGCCACTGCGCCACCTACCACCACGGCCGCGGCGACCCCGACCAGCGTCAGGGCGACCGGGTGCTGCCGCGCCTGAGCCCGGACGTCGAAGAGCTCGCGACGGCGCCGGTCGAGCTCACCCACCAGCTCGCCCAGCTCGTCGCGCAGGCCGCCGATGTGACGCTCCAGCTCATGAGGTTCTGGACGGCTGTCGCCTGGCGTCACCTCACCTGCTCCTTCACCCAGCGGACGCCGTCGCGGGCCGAGCGGCGCGTCGCCTCCATGGGGTTCTTCACGCGCTTCTTCCAGCTGGTGAGGCCGGTCGCCGTACCGACCAGCAGGACGGCCGCGGCCACGAGCAGCGCGGCCAGCCATCCGGCGAGCAGCCCCGACTCCTGAAGGGCCAGCACCACGGCCACGAGCAGGAGCTGGAGCGTCATGAGCAGGCACACCCCGGCAATCCCCAACCCCCCTGCCACGCGCAGCTCGGTCTTCACGTCGGCCCGCACCTCGGCCTTGGCGAGCTCCACCTCCTTGCGCGCCAGCTCCCCGGCCTTCGCGGCGATCCGGGAGGCCAAATCACGAGTGGTGAGCGTCCTCAGCGCCGCATCGCCGGCCAGCCGGCGGGCGGCGTCCTGGGCGTGGGTCACCGTCTTCACCCCCACCACCTCCCGCACCTCCACCTGCGGACCGCCCTTTTCTTTCACCGCGGCGCCGACCACCTCGCGCACCCGCGCTTGCGCCCCCCCCTGCGCCCCCACCACCACGCCCACCCCGCGCGCGTTCGCCTGCGGTGCCCTCCCGCTCTTTTCCACCTCGGCCCCCATGTCCACCTCCTGCAGACGCTCGCTCGCTTTCGTCTGTCGCCCCGTTAGCATACTCATCGCTCCGCTGGATGCGCCCGGATCGTGACGTTCCGTGAGGGTCCTGGACGAGAATGAGCTCTCCCCCGCCCCGGCCGAACCGAACCGCTATTCCGCATCGCCCGGACCCCCGCCCAGCACCGCCGCGATGGCGGCGTGGAGGAGCTCGACGGGGGGAAGCTTCTGCCGCAGGCTCTCGACCGGGGCGAAGACGTCCCCCATCGAGGCGTACCGCTCGATCGCCTCGTGGGCCTCGAAGGAGAGCTCGCCGGGGAGAGCCCGGCGGGCGGTCCGCGCGACCTCCTCCCAGGTGACCGGCGCCGACACGGTCGGGCGCTCGCGCGCGCGGAGCGACCAGACGCTCACCGTGGTCTTGCTCCGGTCGTTCTGGCTCCAGTCGACGAGCACCTTCCCCTCGCGCAGCGCCTTCTTCATCGAGGAGACCACGAGGTCGCCGCGGCTCGCGGCCAGGCGCTCCGCGAGCGCGCGCGCGAAGAGCTTGGTGGCGTCATAGCTCGCGGTGGCGCCGAGCGGAACGTAGAGCTGCAGCCCCTTCGACCCCGAGGTCTTGGGGAACAGCTGGAGCGAGAGGCGATCGAAGATCCGCCGGAGCAGGAGCGCCAGCTCGCAGCAGAGGACGAGGTCGGCAGGAGGCCCGGGATCGAGGTCGAGGACGAGCGCCGTCGGCCGAAGGACGTCGGGCGCGCGGTGAAGGGCGGTGTGCAGCTCGAGTGACGCCAGGTTGGCCGCCCACATCAGGGCGGGGAGGTCGTTCACCACGCAGAACCGGATCGGCTCCTCGCCGCCGTCGCGCGCCACCTCGGCGGTCTCCACCCAGTCCGGACGATGGCGAGGGCAACGCTTCTCGTAGAAGTAGGGTCCGGGCGCGCCGTCCGGGTATCGCTTCAAGGTGAGCGGCCGCCCGTGGAGGTGGGGGAGGAGGGCGGGCGCGGCGCGGCGGTAATACTCGACCACGTCTCCCTTGGTGAATCCGCTCTCGGGGTAGAAGACCTTGTCCAGGTTCGAGAGGACGAGCGGGCGGCCCTCGACCTCGACGGTCACCTCCCGGCGCGCCCCCACGAGCTCAGGCTCCCTTCTTCCGCCGGACCGTGTGGGCCGCCTGCCGCGGCCTCGGCGCGCTCCGGGAACCTTGCTCGGCTCGCGCCGCCGGCTCCTCGTTCGCTGCCGGGCCGCCCTTCGAGGTGCCCGCCTGATCCGGGGCGGCCCCGCGCGAGCGAGACAAGCTCGCGGCCAGCGCGTCGGCGAGATTCACCACCTGAGCCACGGCGGGTGCGGGCGCTGCCACCACCTCCTCGCCCGCGCCCTTCTTCTCGAGGAGCGCCAGCACCTTCTCGCGATGGGTGTCGCGGTAACGCGCGGCGTCGAACGGCACGCTGAGTGAATCCACCAGCCGGTGCGCGAGATCGAGCTCGCGCTCGGCAGGGGGGGCCGTCTCCGGCAGGCCCAGGTCGTCGAGCGGGACCACCTCGTCGGCCCAGTGCATGGTGGAGAGCGCCAGCGCCCGGCCCATCGGTCGGAGGCAGCAGAGCGATTCGCGCGAGCGGAGCACGAAGCGGGCGACCCCCACCTTTCCGGTGGAGCGCATGGTCTCGACGAGGAGCGCATAGGCGCGGTCTGCGCCCCGGTCCGGGCCCACGTAGTAGGTGGTGTCGAACTGTACCGGGTCGATCTCGGCCAGCTCGACGAAATCCTCGATGGAGATGGTCCTCCCCGCGGCGGGATCGGCGGCGTCGAGCTCCTCGGAGGTCACGGTCACGTAGCGGTCGCGGCTCACCTCGTAGCCCTTCACCACGTGCTCGTACGGCACCTCCACCCCCTCCGCCGAGCAGAAGCGCTTGAGCTGGATGCGCGCTCCATCCGCGTCGTGCAGCTGGTTGAACCGGATCTCGTGCTGCGTCACGGCGCTGTAGAGCTTCACGGGAATGTTGACGAGTCCGAAGCTCACCGAACCGCTCCACAGGGCGCGTGGCATGTGCTCTCCTCCTATTTCCTCAGCGGTCGCTGCGCGGATGGCGTCGCCCTCCGGCAGCAAGGTGGATCCTCTCAGCGGCGCGCGCTCCCCCCGACGCCGAGCCCTTCGCCCCCCGACCCTCCTGGGCCATCGAGGTCGGGTCGGGTGGCGCGACCCCAGCCCGTGCAGGGCTGCCCCTACCTCGGCGGCAGGCCCGCACTTACCGTTCTGCTGGGAGGAAACAACCGATGCTATGGACCATCACCATCATCCTCTTCGTCCTGTGGGCGATCGGGATGGTGAGCGGTGCCACCCTCGGGTGGTGGATTCACATCTTGCTGGTGCTGGCGGTGATCGCGCTCATCTTCGCCGTGCTTCGCAGGGGCTCCTCGGCGGTATGACGCTGGCGGACCCGCGGCGCCGTGCGGCCGGGGTCCGCGCCTTTGCACGACCACGCCCGACCGGGAAGGTCTTCATGCTCCGACGCCTCGCTGCCGCCGCTGCGCTCGCCGCCGAGCTCGGCTGTTCGCACGCCCAGCGCACCACCGCCGAGACGACAATCGCCAAGGCGCTCGTCTCCGACGAGCAGGAGAAGCAGATAGGCCTTCAGACGAAGCAGCAGCTCGAGCAGCAGGAGAACCTGAAATACGTCCAGGACCCCCAGGTGGTGGGTTTCGTGGAGGGAATCACCAAGAAGCTTTTCCCCCTGGCCGAGAAGGACCGGCCGGGGGTGGACTGGAAGGTCTTCGTCATCGACGACCCCAAGACCGTGAACGCGTTCGCCACCCCTGGTGGGTTCCTCTATGTCTACTCGGGGCTCCTGCTCGCGGCGTCGAATCCCGCGGAGGTGGCGGGGGTGATGGCCCACGAGGTGGGACATGTGGTGGGCAGACACTCGGCGCGGCAGATGGTGGAGGCCTACGGGCTGCAGTCGGTGCTCGGCCTTGCGCTGGGGAAGGATCCCGGCGTGGCCGCGCAGGTGGCCGCGGGCGTCGCCGGCAAGGGGGCCATGCTCGCCAACTCACGCTCCGACGAGACCGAGGCCGACGAGTACGGGGCGCGCTACGCGAGCGGCGCCGGATACGATCCTCACGCGCTCATCACCTTCTTCGAGAAGCTGAAGGCAAACGAGGGCAACTCCTCGTTCCTCATGCGCTTTCTCTCCGACCATCCGCTCACCGCGGACCGGATCTCCCACCTGCAGGCGTACATCGAGGATCACGGCCTCGGCGCCAGCGGCGGCACCGCTCCGGGTCCGCTGCCGGCCGTGCAAGCGCGGATTCCCCAGGCTCCAAAGGCGGCGGCCTGATGCCGAAGGGTGCCTCGAACGGGTCGACTGGCCGGCGCATCGACGGCGAGATGGCGGAGTCTCCTGGGGAGATGGGCGTACCGAGCGTGTTCGGGGGGGGGCTTGCACCCTGCTGGGAGAGCCCCAAGGTTCATGTCAGAGCCGACGACATGGACATCCAACTCACCGCGCCCTCGACTCCCGTGAAGGCGCGACCGCTCGCGGACCTCCGCGAGGAGGAGGCCGAGAACTACCTCCGCGTGGCCCAGGCTGCGACGGTGCTGGTGGTGGACGACGACGAAGGCATCCGCAGCGCCGTGGCCGAGATCCTGGAGAGCCTCGGTTTTCGAGTGGCCGTGGCGTGCGACGGCATCGAGGCGGGCCAGATGCTCGCAGTGGGCCTTCAGCCCAACGCCATCGTGCTCGACATGATGATGCCGCGGATGGACGGCTGGACCTTCCTCGACCGGCTCCGAGGAGACGAGAAGTTCAAGGAGGTGCCGGTGGTGGTGGCGAGCGCGGTGGTGGGGGTGATGCCCGAAGGCGCCGACGCGCTCCTGCAGAAGCCCTTCAGCCTGGACGATCTGCGCCGCGAGGTGTCGAAGCTCTGCGCTCATTGACCCGCAAGCCGGCGCAGTGAAGCCGGGCGCGTGCAGGCAGCACGGCCGAAGGGGATTCGGGCGCGAGCGTCGTCAGAGAACGGTCGCTTGAAGGCCCTCCCCTGACCATGGCATCCCACACAGGTGCCAGCCAGCAAGCCCCCCTGAATTCGGGCCCTTGCCCCGTCCCACCCCCCGCTGTCGCTTGGTCGAGGGCTAACCGCTGGCGAAAGCGAGCGCTATCTCTCCTGCGAAGGTGAGGTCGCTCTCGAAGTGGAATGCGGGCGACGCCCTCACCCAGGGAGACGGCGACACGATGACGACCGAACTTCAGGCAGCCATGGCTCGCTACGAAGGCGCGCGCATCGCTTACCAGAAGGCCGTCCTGGCCTCTCTCGCCGGCCCCGCAGGAGGAGCGGGAATTCGCGCCTCCATCCTGGAGTGCAAGGAATCGGGCGCGGCGCTGAAGCGCCTCCAGGCACCCTCGCGCCGCATCGTGGTGGAGGTCGGCGCCGCCGAGAACGAGCCGTCGACGCTGCTCTCGGGAATCGACTTCTTTCGCAAGCTCCTCAAGGCGAGCTAGCTGCTCGGGGCGGCTGGTCGCGCCGGTCGGCTTCTCTCACGCCGGCCTCCCAGGCCTCGGCCCGGGTGTCGAAGCTGCCGGAGAGCTGCTGGTCGTCGAGCGCCAGCAGCCAGCGCCCGGGGACGAGCTGCGTGATCCTGAGCTGATGGGTTCCCACCTCGTAACGGAGCGTGGGGCGCACGGGGCCTTCGCTCGGGGTACGCACCGCCATGGCGGGATCATACGCTCTGCGTCCGCGCGCCACCACCGCACCCCGGCTCCTGACGGGCGGCGTCCCCCCGCTTCAGGGGAGGACGCCCGCCCGTGCTCCCTCTCAGCCGTGCCGAGGCGACACGGCGAGGTGGCTGTTCTCCAGCGCGAGCGCAGCCACGCGCCCGTGGGCCGCCTCGAAGTGGTGCGGGGCCACGACCACGTGGTCCTCTGGGTCGCCCTCCACCGTGATCCAGAGGGTGCCGCGGTCACAGGCGATGTCGACTCCACCTCGCGGGGTTTCAGAGCTCCAGGCCTCGCCGGCTGGCAGCTCGAGGTCGGTGCGGACGGGGCGCGCGTGGCGCCGGAGCATGGCTGAACCGTGGAAGCGCTTCATGGCGTGTCCCTTTCTCGAGAACCATAAGGCACGCCCGGCTAACGGTACAGACACAGGAATCGATTTCTGATACCAGTACAGATGAACTGTTCCAAGAATTGTGCTACATGGAGACCCCATGGCGCACGTCCACCCGCTCCGACCGGGAGGCGAGGACGAGGCACGAGGGACCTCCCGGCAGCAGGCCGCGTCCGGGCTCCCCCGCTACCGGCAGATCGCCGACCGCTTCGCCCACGCCATCCGACACGGGACCCTCGCGCCCGGGGAAAAGCTTCCCTCCGTGCGGCGGCTGCGGCTCGACGAGGGAGTCTCCGCCTCCACGGTGCTCCAGGCGCTCTCGCAGCTCGAGGCCTCAGGGCTCGTCGAGGCGCGGCCCCGGTCGGGCTACTACGCGGTGGCGCCCTCCCTCCTGCCGGTTCCGAGGCCCTCGGCGCCGCCTGCGCAGCTCGGCGCCGCCCGGGGCGACATGGCGGCCACCGTGGCCGCGCTCTACCACGCGGCCACCGACCCCGGCCTCGTCCACCTCGGCACGGCGCGCCCCTCCCCGGATCTGCTGCCGGTGAGGGAGCTCGGGCGCGCGATGAGCGCGGCCACCCGCAAGGCTGGCGCACGAGGGCTCGACTACGCCTATCCCCCCGGATTGAGGCCGCTCCGGCGGCTCGTCGCCCAGCGCGCGGTGGCGGCGGGGTGCGCCCTCGCCGAGGACGACCTCGTCATCACCAGCGGGGCCACCGAGGCGGTGGAGCTGGCGCTCCTCTCGGTGACGCGCCGGGGAGAGGCGGTGGCGGTGGAGTCACCCGCCTACTACGGCGTGCTCCTCACGCTGGAGGCGCTCGGACTGCGCGTCCTGGAGGTGCCCTGCCATCCGGACACCGGGATTGACCTCGCGGAGCTGGAGCGGCGCCTCGGCCAGCACGCGGTCGCGGCGGTGCTGGCGGTCCCGAGCTTCTCGAACCCGCTCGGGAGCTGCATGCCCGACGCGGCCAAGGAGCGGCTGGTGAGCATGCTCTCGGGGCGCGGCATCCCGCTCGTGGAGGACGACGTCTACGGCGACCTCGCCTTCGGGCCGGCGCGCCCGCGCCCGGCCAAGGCCTTCGACGGCGACGGCACCGTGCTCTACTGCGGCTCCTTCTCCAAGACCATCTCGCCCGGGCTGCGGGTGGGCTTCGTCGCCCCGGGGCGCTGGCGCGAGCGGGTCGAGCTCCTCAAGTTCGCCACCAGCGTGGCCACTTCCACGCTGCCGCAGCACGCGCTGGTGCACTTCCTGGCGGGCGGCGGCTACGACCGGCACCTGCGCACGCTGCGCGAGCGGCTGGAGCGCAACGTGGCGCGCATGGGCGCGGCCGTCGCCGGGAGCTTTCCCGAGGGCACCCGCGTGTCGCGGCCCAGGGGAGGGTGCTTCGTGTGGGTGGAGCTCCCGGAGACGGTGGACGCGATGGAGCTCCACGCCCGCGCCCACGACGCGGGGGTGGCCATCGCGCCGGGGCACGTCTTCTCGGCCGGCCACACCCACACGCACGGGATCCGCCTCTCCTGCGGCGAGCTCTGGAGCGAGCGGATTGAGGGCGCGGTGCGGCTGGTGGGCCGGCTGGCGAGCCGCCTCGTGTGATCAAGCACGGGGCGTGCCCGCAGCGTGCCGCCCCGCCCCGCCGGCGGAGTCGTCGGGGACCTCACCCCTGCTCCGCGGGTCCCTGCGCCGCGCTCGCCCCTTCGCGGGTGCGCGCGATCCCCCGCTCCACGGCGGCGATGAGGTAGGGGCGCAACTCCGCGGCGGCGATGATCCCGTCGAGGGAGCCCACCTTCAGCGCGCGCTCCACCGAGTGGATGTGGTCGAACTCGTCGCCCACCTCGCCCAGCCGCTCGGAGCGCACGCGGGCGACCACCTCGGCGAGGCGGGCGCGCGCCGCGCCGCCCTTGGCCGCCGCCGCCTCGGCCTCCACCACCCGCGGATCCTTGCGGGTGCGCGTCTCCACCTCCCGGGCGAACACCACCGCCGCCGCGGGCGCGCCGCCGATCACCGAGGCGCGCGCGCCCTCCACCGCCACGATCTCGATGTTTTCGCGCAGCGTCTTGGCGAAGACCACGAAGGCGCCGCCGTGGTAGCGCGAGACGACGCAGAAGACGACCGGCCCCTGGAAGTTCACCACCGCCCGGCCGATCTCCGCGCCGTACTCCAGCTGCAGGCGCCGCATCGACTCGGGCGAACCGTCGAAGCCGGAGAGGTTCGCCAGGACCACCAGCGGCCGCACGCCGCTCGCCGAGTTGATCGCCCGGGCGATCTTCTTCGACGACTGCGGGAAGAGGGTGCCCGCCGACCAGTACTCGGGCCCATCGGCCGGTACGAACTCCAGGCGCGGCAGCGGCCTCGACTGGATGCCGATGAGGCACACCGGCCAGCCGCCCAGGTGGGCGTCCCAGACCACGGCGGTGTCCCCGCCGCGCATGTCGCGCCAGCGCTCCAGGGTGAGGTGGTCCTGATCCGCACAGGCGGCCATGACGTGGCGGATCTCGAACGGCTTCTTGCGGTCGGGGTTGCGCTCGGAGCTGAAGACGTCACCCACGGTGGTGAAGCCGGCGCCGCCCTCGGGGCCGTGCGGGTGGGCGCGCACGTCGCGTTCGCGAGGGTCGGCGGTGGGGGCCTGACGGGGGAAGCGCTCGCCGGGTGCGCGGTAGCAGTGCTCGTAGTGGCGCAGCAGGATCTGGCACGCCTCGCCGGTGCTGGCGGCCTGGTACTGCGCCTGGCCGTTCGGCCCCATGATGCGGTCGTAGCCGCCGATGCCTTCGTTGTCCTCTGCCGAGACGCTCCCCGAGTAGTCGAGGGCCTGCTTTCCGGTGAGCACCATGCGACGAGCCGGTCACCATCACCAGGATGCCCCTGGTGTGCATGAGCATGGTGGCCTCGGCGTTCCAGTAGGGCTGGGCGCCGACGGTGATGCCCATCACCACCACGTTCACCTCGCCCCCACCCTGGGTGAACTCGATCAGCTTGCGGAGCACCCTGGAGACCCAGTCCATGTTCTCGGTGCCGGTGGTCATGGAGATTCTTGGCGCCCGCGCACACCTCGAACCACTCGAACGGCAAGCCCAGCCGCTCGGCCAGCGCGAGGCCGGCCAGGATGCGGCGGCACTCCGGCTCGGCCACCGAGCCCATCTCGCGCCCCGGGTCGCCGAGCACGATGACCCGCCTCATTCCCTCGGGATAACGGTCCGTGAAGTTGGTCACCACCCCCACCACGACGTTGGCGGTGTTCCTGCCGGGGGGCCGCTCCACCGGCACCAGGGCGTTCGCCTCGTCGAGGTCGTACTCCGCGAACTCGCCCGGCGGGAGCGGCGATCGCACGCCCTCGGGCGGGGCGAGGACGCGCACCACCTCGAACGGATGGGTGAGCCCGCGGCGCCGGAGCTGCACCACCTTCTGCTGATACTCCGCCATCGGCTCGAGGGGGCGGTCGGTGGGTGGGTCCCAGCGGAGGCTCACCTCGTTGCCAGTGGTGATGACGCGGAGCAGCGTCTCCTCCAGCTCGCCGGTGGTGGAGCTGGGGACGCGCGCGGTGAGCAGCAGCATCTCCAGGCCCAGCCCGACGGTGGCCGGGACGAGCCGCTCGGCCAGGCCGCGCACCTCCTCGTGCGAGAGGAGGAGCGGTGGGGTGACGGTGAGGAGCACGCGGTTCCACTCGAGGCGCTGCCCCGGAGGGCGGCGCGCCTGGAAGACGCGCATGCCGGCCAGGGCCTCGTGCAGCATCCGCTCGACGTAGGGGAGCTGCACCACCCGGCCGGCGGCGTCGCGCACGGCGGTGAGGTCGCGCACCTCGGCCATGGCGAAGAGCCGCTCGTCCTTGGGGTTGCCCTGCGCCACCGCGTGGAAGAGGTAGACGTCGCGAACCGAGGGAAGCCGCGTGAGCTCGAAGCGGGCGAGCCGGCCGAACTGTAGCCGCTCGGCGAGCATGAAGTGGATGCCGCGGAGGCGGCGCTCCTCCTGCCACTCCCCGGGGCCGCCGCGGAAGGCGAAGTGCTGCCCGACCGGCTCGTGGTGCTGGCCCGAGTCGGCCGAGGCGACGGCCAGGGAGGCCCTGCGCACCGGCCGTGCGAAGCCCCCCTGGGCGAGAGCCGCGGAGAGCCTTGCAGCCAGGGCCTCGTCGCCTGCGGCCTCGCCGTCCTGCCACAGGTAGAGCTCGAGGACGACCTCGCGCCCCTCCTCGACCCCCGACGCCCTGCGCGCCAGCTCGCGCACCAGGCCCTCGACGCCGGCGAGCGGGCCAGCGCAGCCGAGGAGGTGGAAGGTCGTTCCGTCGCGGCGGTACTCCGTCTCGGCGACCACCGCCTCTCCGGCCTGCGCGAGGCGCACCGGTCCGAGCGGCCTGAACCGGTAGTAGCGCCGAAGCGTGACCTCCACCAGGCGGCCACGCACCTGGGGTGAAGCGCCCGCCATCCTGGAGACGAGCAGGGTGGCGAGCGGCTGGGTGCAGGCGACCAGCCGCGCCACCAGCTCGTCCTGCTCCGTCGCCTTCGCCGAGGGGAGGCGCGCGAGATCCGCCTCGGCCCGCGCGTAGGCCTCGGCGCGCCCCCGCTCGAGCGTGGGCTGGTCGAAGCGGCGGTAGCTCACCTCCTGCGCGAGGTCGGCGAGGGAGGGGAAACGCTCCTGGCCGAGCTCGGCGAGCTGCTGGAGCAGGCCGCGCGAGGCGGGTGCGTCGAAGCCGGGGGGAGCGCCGTTGCCGAGCCGGCGCTCCAGGATGGCGAGCACCGGCGGCAGCGCCTCGCCCACCCGCTCGTGCGCCTTCTGGATGCGCAGGAGCGCGAGCTCCAGCGCCCGGCCGGGGGCGTCGAGCGCCACGCCGTAGCGCGCGAGGGCGCGGCCCAGCTCCTCCACGAACCACGGCGAGAGGCCCTCGCCCCTCGCTTCGGGCTCGTGCATGTACCTCCACAGCTCCTCCAGGGCCGGCTTCTCGTCCGCGCGGTGGGCGCGGCTGAAGAGCGACTGGACGTCGGCGAAGGCCGCCAGCGCCTCCTCCTCCGCGGAGAGCGCCGCGGGGTCGCTCACCGGCACCGCTCCGGCCGTCGCCTGCCAGCCGGAGGCGAGCTTCTTCGCCTCGGGCTTGCCCACGTCGAAGCCGAGCAGAAGCTGGGTGAGCTCGGAGAGCGCGGCGAGGTAGCGCTCGCGAGGCTCGGTGGGGAGCGCACTGTCGGGACCGAGCGCGAGCGGTTCGGCGGTGGCCGGCTCCGTCTCCGGGCGCAGCTCGCCGCCGACCGGATCGAGGCGGAGGAGGGGCGCTCCCGCGTCCACCTGCCCGTTCACCACTGCCAGGAGCTCGCGCACCACGCCCTCCGAGGGCGACTTCACCTCGACCTCCACCTTCATGGACTCGATCCGCGCCACCGGCTCGCCGGCCGCGACGCGCTGGCCGGGCCGCACTGGCAAGGCCACCACCACCGCCGGCATGGGCGAGACCACGACGCCGCTCGGGTCGCGCACCAGCGCGTGGGCGACGCCGTCCACCAGCACGAGCAGCCTGTTGCCCTCGGAGGCCGAGAGGATGCGGTAGCGCCGGCCCTGCCAGACGAGGCGCCGCTCGTGCATGCCGAGCCGCTCCACCGTCACGTCGACCGGTGTGCCGCTCCCGCCCGGCACCACGCGGTAGGTGCGGGGTCCGGTCTGGCGGACATCGAGGCGATAGGCGTGGAAGCGGTAGAGCAGCTCGACCAGGCGCCCGGACGAGGGGCCCACCCGGGGGCGCCCGCGCCGCGCCTCGGCCACGAAGCGCGCTCGCTCGAGCTCGAGCTGCGCGTGGTACGACTGCACCGAGGCGGCGAGCAGCGCGGGCTCGCGGGCGGGGCGCGCCAGCCGCTCGCCGGGCGCCGTCAGGCTCGCGAGGAGGCCCGCGCCGGTGCGCCCCTCCTGCACCTCGGGGCGCGCGCAGAGCGCGGCCAGCCACCCCTTCGAGGAGCCGCTGCGGGTGAGGAGGACATCGCCGTCGGCGAGGGCTTGCTCCAGCCGGGCCAGCGCCTCGGACCGGCTCTCGCCGCGCGCCACCAGCGTGGCGACGGTGCCGTCGCCGGCCGGCGCCCGGTCGCCCTGGGAGAGGGCCAGATCGGACCTCACGCCGAGGCCGGAGGGAAGCCGAAGGAGCTCGACGGTGCCCGCGTCGGCCACCGGACCGGTGTCCGGGTCCTGCGCCTGGATGCGGCCGGCGAAGGCGTGCCCGAGGGCTGGCCGACCTTCACCCAGGGTGGCGCCCAGCGCCGCGCACAGCGACAAGCGGACGAGGTCGACGCCGGCCAGGGCCTCGATGGCCGGCGAGGCGTGGGCGAAGGCGTCGATCCCGCAGAGCGCGAAGGTGGCCGCGGCCGGATCGTAGACGAGCTGCACCGCGCAGACGCCGATCCAGCCGGTGAGCCCGGCGGCCGCCAGCGCCAGGCGGCGGGCGGACTCGTCCGCCACCGCGTCGAGGGCCGGGCTCGGCGCCTCGACCAGCACCGCCACCCCGTCGCGCCGGAGGGAAGCCTCGCCTACACCCACGGTGCGGGTCTCGCCCGAGCGCGAGCGGACCACCACCACCTCGACCAGGCGAGCCCCGGAACCCGCGCGGCTGGCCGCGCACGCCGCCACCCCGAGGCGCGAGGCCAGGCGCTCCAGGCCCCCCGGCTCGGTCACCGCGAGGAGCGTGGCGTGGTCGGGCCCGAGGTGCCGCACGCCCGCGCGGGCGCACGCCTCCGCGAACGAGGTGCGTTCGGCGAGGGAGGCGGGGCCGAGCCAGGCGCTCTCCGCGCGGGCCGCTCGCAGGGCGCCGGCCGGGTCGCCTTCCGGCCACTCCACGGCCTCGTCGGCGTCGCGCGCGAAGCGCGAGAGGTGCTCACCGGCAGGGTGAATGGCCACTGCCACCGCGGCCTGCCCGGTCCGGGCCAGCTCGTGCACGGCCCGCAGCACCCGCAGCGCGCCCTCACCGCGATCCACCACCGCCACCCGGCCAGGCCCCGCGCTCTCCATGCTGGCATCCTCCCCATGAGGTCAAGCGTGCCGCGACGCGCCCGGGACGAGAGTCCACGGCGAGGCGAGGGCGAGGCGGCGGCAGCGCGGAGTCTTTCTACCAGAGGAGGGGCGCGGGTGCTCTCCCTGAGTTGACGCGCCGTGTAACGCGGCGCGTCGCGGAGGCCCCGCTCGCGGTTCACCCTCGGTCACGCGCGCCGCCGAGGGCCTCGGCGCTGCGGCGGTGGGGACGGGACGCGGCCCCTCGCCCAATCCTCCCACCGCGGCGAGCGCTCGGCTGGCGGAAGGCGCGTCCCGGCCGGTCCGTTTCCGAATGCGCTCCTCGCCCCTAGCTTGTGGGCCGGGATTCTCAAGGAGGGACCCACCACATGATGCGACGCATCACCCTGACACTTGCAGCAGCAGCGGCGCTGCTGGCGGCACCCGCCGCCCGCGCGACCCCTTCCGTCACCGTCGAGGCGCTCGGCGGCTGGCAGCACCTCGAGCTCTCTCGGGGCTCCCTCGGCAACGCGATCGGCGGCAGCCAGGGCACCGGGCTTCTCGGAGCCGACCTCCTCCTCGACTTTGGAGGGCTCGGCCTCGGGGTCGCGGTCGACAAGGCGGTGAGCGGAGACGTCCAGCCCTGGTCCGGTTCGATCCTGGCGGGCTTCCTCATCGATCTCCTCCCGGTGCGCCTCGAGCTCCTGGGAGAGCTCGGCCGGAGGGGCATCGACTTCGGCAACATCTTCGACTCCGGTGGCTCCACCTTCGTGGGCTTCCGGCCGGGGGTGAGCTTCCGCCTCGCCTCGACCCCGGTGCGCATCGGCGCCACCGGCCTGGTGCGCTGGCCCACCTCGGGCGGCGACTTCGGCTCGCCGGACTACGGCATCCTCGGCAAGGTCGGCATCGAGTTCCCGTAGAGCAGGTCGGCAAAGCAGGGCGTTCGGCAAGCAAAAGGGCCGGGAACCCACGAGGTCCCCGGCCCTTTTGCTGGTCGCCTCTCGCTCGAACGCGCGGGGCGGCGGGTCTCAGCTCAGAATCTTCCACTGCACGCCGATGGTGGGGATGGCGATGTGGGTCCCGACGCCGTCCTTTGCGTTGATCCAGATGCCCACCTCGCCGAGAAGGTTCATGGTGGGCGTGATGGCGTAGATGATCCCGGGGGCGAAGAGGATGTCGAACATGATGCCGCTGTCCGACACCGAGCCGCCGAGGAAGTCGACGCTCACGTGGTAGTAGCCGAGGCCGAGCCCGGCCTCGCCGTAAACCGACAGGCCCTTGTTGACGAGGTAGCTGAGCCGCGCGGTGCCCAGCACGTCGAGGGTCCACAGGCTGGCGTCGCCGCCGTTGTAGGTGAACGAGGCGCGGGGCCCGATGTCGAGGTGCATCTTCTGCGCGACCTCGCCGACCCCGTACATCAGCTCGCCGCCGATGCGCGGTCCGATGCTCACGCCACTCGCCGTGGGGATGTCGAGCGCGACGAAGGGGGCGAAGGCCAGCTTGCCGGCGGCGATCTGGGTGGGGTCGAGGTCGTACGACGCCGCTTCGGCCCGGCTGGGAGCGAGGGCGGGGAGGGTGAGGAGGACTGCAGCCAGTGCGACCGGGATACGTCCGTAGGTATGGGTCATGGGCGGAACTTGGCGCTTCCGCGCGCCGGTTCAAGCTCAGTGGAGGTTGGCTACCCAAGCGGGGCCCAGCCTGGGGGCGCCCAACGCCCCTTTCGTGGTGACACGGACGGTGCGACGAGCGCCTCTCGCTGGCCATCATCCGGGGGCTCGCCGCGGGGCCGGCGCAAGGCGGTGAGCTCCGCGAGGGAACGCCACCCCTGCGCGAGGCGGAGCCGTGCCAGCTACCTTCCGGCCCCGGCTTGGGCTAAAGGATGCCCATGGCCTTTCCCGAGGAGCGCCCTCGCCGCCTGCGGAGGACCGAGGCGCTCCGCGCGCTGGTGCGAGAGACGGCGCTCGCCCCCGACGACCTCGTCTGGCCGCTCTTCGCCGTGCCCGGTGAGCGGGTGCGGCGGCCGGTGGCCAGCATGCCCGGCGTGTTCCAGCTCTCGGTCGACGAGCTGGTGGCCGAGGCGCAGGCCGGATTCGAGGCCGGGGTGCGCGCCGTCCTCCTCTTCGGCATTCCCTCGGCGAAGGACGACCGCGGCTCGGAGGCGTGGGACGAGCGAGGTCCGGTGCCGAGGGCCATCCGGGCGCTGAAGGCCGCGCTGCCCGAGCTGGTGGTGATGAGCGACGTCTGCCTGTGCGAGTACACCGACCACGGCCACTGCGGCCCGCTTCGCCCCATGGTGACGGGCGTGCCGGTGGAGGAGGGCCGAGCCTCGGTCGTCCCCCTCGTCGTCGACAACGACGCAGCGCTGCCGCTCCTCGCGGCCGAGGCGGTGGCGCACGCGCGGGCCGGCGCCGACGTGGTGGCCCCCTCCGACATGATGGACGGGCGGGTGGCGGCCGTCCGCCGCGGCCTCGACGAGGCCGGCTACGCCGACCTCCCCATCCTCTCCTACGCCGCCAAGTTCGCCGGTGCGTTCTACGGACCGTTCAGGGATGCGGCGGAAAGCGCGCCCCGCCCTCCGCCCGGCGCCCCCGCCGATCGCCGGAGCTACCAGATGGACCCGGCCAACGCGCGCGAGGCGCTGCGCGAGGTGGCGCTCGACGTGGCCGAGGGCGCCGATCTGCTCATGGTGAAGCCGGCGGTGCCCTACCTCGACATCGTCCGGGCGGTCCGCGAGCGCTTCCAGCTTCCGCTCGCCGCCTACCACGTCTCCGGTGAGTACGCGATGATCAAGGCGGCGGCCGAGCGCGGGTGGATCGACGAGGACCGGGTGGCCCTGGAGACGCTCCTCTGCTGCCGGCGGGCGGGGGCCGACCTCGTCGTCACCTACCACGCCCGCCACGCGGCCGGCCTCCTCACCGGGAGGCGGTGATGAGCGGCCGCTACCGCGTCGTCGAGGTGTCGCCGGTGAGTGAAGAGACCCTGGAGCGGGCGCTCGACGAGCGGTCGCGGGAGGGCTGGAGCTTCGAGTCGATCCACTTCGCCATGCGCGAGGGCTCGCACCGCCCGGCGATGGCGTTCCTCTTCTTCACCGGCGGTCCCAGGCCCGCCGCGGTGGCCGGGGGGGAGGAGCGGGCCGCCCGCCGCACCCCGCGCCTCGTGAGGCGCACCCCAGGATGAAGAGCGCGCGCCGCGAGCAGTCGCCCTACCCGAAGGCGGACCTCACCCTCCGCGGGCTGGCGAGGCTCGTCGACCTCACCCTGGCCTTCGCCGTGGCCAACGTCGCCCGCGAGGCGGGGCCGCCGCTCGCCGCGCTCTACCTGCTGCTCGCCGACGGGCTCATGCACGGCCAGTCGATCGGCAAGCGCATCTTCGGCGTGCGCGCCATGGTGCTCCCGCCCGGCGAGAAGGCCCGCGGGGTCCCGGCCGGCTACCGCGAGTCGCTCCTGCGCAACGCCCCCTTCGCGCTGGCGGGGCTGTTCTACGGGATCGCGCTGGTGGGCTGGGTGCTGCTCCTCGTGGTGGGCCTCCCCATCGTCCTCTTCGAGGCCTGGCGCGTGTGGGACGACCGGCTCGGCCTCCGGATGGGCGACCTCTTCGCCGACACGCAGGTGGTCGACGGGAAGGTGCTCTCGCGCGCGGAGCTCGCGCCGGCCGCCGGCGACCTCGAAGCGGTGGCGCCCGCGCCTCCCGGTCCGGTGGTGAGCTCGGTGCAGGGCTCGCGGAGGTCGGCCGGCGGCTGATGACCCTTTCCGGCTCGGTCGAACGCGCGCGACCTGGCGTTCGGGGGGAGAGCCTCTCCCGGCCCTTCTACCCGGCGCCCTCTTGGAGTAGATTCCCGCTCCCTTTCGAGAAACCCGAGGAGAGAGATGGCCCGTTCGAAGAGCAAGCACATGCGCGTCATCAGCAAGCGGCGCCAGCGATGGAAGCGCCGGCTGAAGACGCAGAAGGCGGCGGCGAAGAAGGTTGCGCCGGCGAAGAAGTGAGCCGCAGAGTCCGCTTGACTCGCTCGGCGCCGGCGCGGTAAGCACAGCCTCCTTTCGGGCAGCGGCCGCATCGCCGAGGTGAGCCGAGCCCCGTGGGCGGAGACGCATCGAGAGAGCAGTGACGGGCCCGTGGCGCAGCTGGGAGCGCGCTTGAATGGCATTCAAGAGGTCACCGGTTCGATCCCGGTCGGGTCCACCAGAATCCTGAAGTGAAGCGGGCGGCCCGGTCACCCCGAGGCCGCCCGCAGCTTTTCGCGCTGTGGACGACCGGCGGGTCCGGGTCCGACGCCGCCTCCGGCCGTCCCGGGGCAAGCTCGGCTCACCCGGCGCGGGGAGGGCTCAGCCCTTGGTCTGCGGGTGGTAGTCCGGCGGGAGGGCCGCGCCCTCGCCGAAGAAGAACGACTCGGCCTGCTGGAAGAGGATGGTGTTCGTGCGAGGGTCGGCCGGCGTGAGCCGGTACTCGTTCATGACCATCTTGAAGTGCTCGAGCCACATCTTCCAGGCGTCCTGCGACACGTGGTCGTAGATGCGCTGGCCGAGCTCGTTGTCGAACGGCTTGAAGGCGAGGCCGGGCAGCTCGCGCCCCAGCTTCTTGCAGTGAACCATGCGCGCCAAAGAGCGCTCCTTTCGTGGCGCTCGGACGCGCCCAGTTCGAGCCGATTCTTAAGCCGGGGCGGGCGGGTGCGCACGGTCCCCGCCGCTGCGCGGGGCGGCACGCCCCGTGGTCAGGACAGCAGGGTGGTGGCGGAGACGCTGAGCGCCCTGGAGAGCGACTCGAGCGTGTCGAGGGGGGGCGTGCGCTGCCCGCGCTCCAGCATCGAGATGTAGGAAACGGAGAGTCCGGCCTTCTGCGCCAGCGTCTCCTGCGACATCTTCCGGCGGAGCCGCTCGTTCTTGAGGTTCACCGCGAACTTGTCTGCCAGTCCAGCCATGGCGTCGGATCTCCTGGGGTGGTTGCACTTCGCGCCATCCGGGATCCCTTCCCCCGCCCCGAGTGATCAGCGGATGAATTGCAGCGCGCGATCTAGCACTCGCCGTCCCGGGGGTAAAGCGGCTCGCGCCGGCCGCCGCGGCGCTTACACTCTCCGCTACCATGCCAAGTCAGCGATCTGCCGATGGCCGCGCCGCCGCGCTCCTCGCCGAGCTGCGCGCCGCCGGCGAGCTCCTCTCCGTGCGCAAGCTCATGAAGCGCGCCCGTCTCCACCCCGGGGAGCGCGCCGAGGTGAAGAGCGCGCTGCGCGACCTCGTCCGCGAGGGAGAGCTGGTGCGCGAGGGCAAGCAATATGGCCTCGCGCAGCCCGCCTCCACCGCGCGAGATGGCGCGCCGCCCTCCGCCGGCAGGCGCGGCCGCCATGCAGAGGCGGAGGCCGCGGCGGTGCCGCGGGCCGGCGCCGGGCGGCGAGGCGAGGTGGTCGGTACGCTCACGCGGCACCGCGATGGCTACGGCTTCGTGGCGCGGCTCGATCGCCAGGGCGAAGACGTCTTCGTGCCGCCGGGAGAGGCGCAGAAGGCCCTCGACGGCGATCTCGTCCGGCTGGCCATCGTGCCCGGCCGCGGTGGCCGCACCATGGGTCGCATCGACGAGGTGGTGGAGCGGCGGCGCCGGTGGCTCATCGGCACTTACTTTCCGCGCGGCCGGAGCAGCTTCGTCGTCCCGGCCGGGGACGACCTCCCAGGGCAGGTGGCGGTGCCGCCCTCCGGCCTCGCCGAGGAGGGCGAGGTGGTGAAGGTGGCGCTCCGCGCGGGAAGCGGCGAGCTGCTGGAGGGCGAGGTGGTGGAGCGGGTGGGGCGCCCCGGCGACCCCCGGGTCGAGGTGCTGCGCGTTTCCTACGCCAAGGGCTTCTCCGACCTCTTTCCGGAGGCGGTGCAGGCCGAGGCCGAGGGGGTGCCCGACCACGTGCTCGCGGAGGAGCGGCGGGGCCGGAAGGACCTCACCGGCCTGCCGCTCGTCACCATCGACGGGGAGGACGCGCGCGATTTCGACGACGCGGTCTACGTCGAGCGCCTGGAGAGCGGAGGCCGCGGCAAGGCGCGCGGCAAGGCGCGCTGGCGGGCCATCGTGGCCATCGCCGACGTCGCCCACTACGTGCGCGCCGGGAGCGCCCTCGACGCCGAGGCGCTGCGCCGCGGCACCAGCGTCTACTTTCCGGCCCAGGTGCTGCCGATGCTGCCGGAGCGCCTCTCCAACGGCATCTGCTCGCTCAACCCCGGGGTCGAGCGGCTGTGCATGGTGGCCGACCTGCTCCTCGACGAGGAGGGCGGGAACGTGGGCACCACGCTCTACCCGGGGGTGATGCGCAGCGCGGCGCGCTGCACCTACACCGAGGTGGCGAGTGCCCTCGCAGGCGAGCTCGCGCCGGAGCGGGAGCGCTTTCGCGGGCTCTTCTCCGAGCTCGCCGCCGTGCAGGAGAAGCTCACCTCCATGCGGGCGCGCCGCGGCGCCATCGACTTCGACATCCCCGAGACGCGGGTGGTGCTCGATGCCGGCGGGGGCGTACAGGGCATCGAGCGGCGGCCCAGGAACCGGGCGCACCGCATCGTCGAGGAGCTCATGCTGGCCGCCAACGAGGCGGTGGCGCGGCAGTTCGGCGGGCGCGAGCTCCCCACCCTCTACCGCGTGCACGGCCTCCCCGACGAGGAGAAGCTCGACGCCTTCCGCAAGCTGGCGCGCACCCACGGCTTCGAGGTGCCGGAGGGCGCACTGGGCCCGAAGGAGCTGAACCGGCTGCTCCACGCCATCGAGGGCCACGCCCAGCAGCGCGCCCTGAACCAGCTCCTCCTCCGGGCGATGATGCAGGCGCTCTACACCACCGAGAACATCGGCCACTACGGCCTCGCGGCCGAGCACTACCTGCACTTCACCTCGCCCATACGCCGCTACCCGGATCTGGTGGTCCACCGCCTGCTGAAGGAGGGCTGGGCGAGGGGGGCGGAAGAGCAGGAGAAGGCCGGCGCCCCGGGAGGCGATCGCGCCGCGGCCGGGCGCCGTGGCCGAAAGGCCGTGGCGCCGGCGAGCGCCGAAGCAAAGGGCGCCGAGGCGAAGGGAGCCTCCACGCCGCGCGACCTCGGACCGGTGGCGGCGCTCTGCTCCGAGCGCGAGCGGGCGGCAATGCAGGCCGAGCGCGAGATCGGCGCCTATTACGCCGCCCTGTTCATGAAGGAGAAGGTGGGGCAGCTGTTCGAGGGCGTGGTGGCGAGCGTGGTCGAGTTCGGGCTCTTCGTGGAGATCGCCCCGTGGTACGTGGAGGGGCTGGTGAAGTCGGAGTCGCTCGGCGAGGGCTTCGAGCTCGACCCGAACCTGCACGCCCTGGTGCAGCGCCGGACCGGCCGCGCCTACCGGGTGGGCGATCGCCTCCGGGTGAAGGTCGCCGCGGCCAGCCCGGCGCGGCGGCAGATCGACCTCGATCCCGCGGGCGAGGCCGAGCCCGCTCGCCAGCCCGGAGTGGACGCGGAGCTCCCGCCCGCTGCGAGCAGGAGGGGGCGCATCTCCGAGGTGCTGGCCGAGCGCGAGGCGCCCCGGGAGGCCGGGAAGCGCCAGGCGAGCCGCGCCGCCGGGGCGCGCGGCACGGGCGAGAGGGGACCATCCGCTCGGCGAAGCGAGCCCTCGCCGAGGCGCGGCGGGGCCGGCGCGAGGAAATCCGGATCGAAGGGGAGCCGCGGGGAGCCTCGGCGCCCGAAGAGATAGGCACGGCCTGGTTCGGGGAGCTCAACCGGGAGGAGGCGCCCGAGGCGGAGAGCCGCGGAACGCCGCCCAGAACCGGCGTGAATGGGCGAGGGCGTGGGAGAGGCGCGCCCGAAGGTCCTCCGGCGCGGACGGCGGGGCGAAGCCCGGTTCGGCGCCGGTGGCCACCGCCAGCTTGCCCTTCGAGAGCGCGGCGAAGAACGGTTCCCAGCCGCACCTCGCGAGCCCTTCACCCTGCGGCGACCACCAGGCCGGGCCGCCTCGCGCATCGAGGGCCGGCGAGAGGTGGCGACGCCCGGCGAGGTGGATGATGTCGCCTCGGTCTCTGGTGGTGGTGGTCATCTCGTCTCCGCGCACAGAGCCGCCTGCTCGGCGAACCAGATGAGCGCCTCCAGGAAGTTGGTGCTGGTGAGGATGCCGACCAGCTCGCCCTGGTCGCTGACCACCGTCACCCCGTTGAGCTTTCGGTCGTGGGTGAGCTGGGCGGCGACGGCGAGCGGGGTCTCCGGCGTGACCGTGTGCGGCCGGGGATTCATCGCCTCGGTGACCGGGGTCTTCGCCAGCTGGTAGTGGAGCTCCCAGCTGTCGACGGTCCGCGACTTCTCGGGCGAGAAGCTGAGCAGCATGCGCTCGGTGACGATGCCGGCGAGCTTCCCGCCCTTCATCACCGGCACGCGGCGGATGTTCTTCTCCTTGAGGAGGTGGATGGCGTCGACCACCGTCGCCGAGGCGTCGATGGTGATGGGGTGCGGCGTCATCCAGTCGCTCACCGCGAGCTTCTCCATGGCAGCCACTCCTTCTCCTCCGGGTCGAACGTGTGACGGCGCGCTCGGCAGACCATAGCCTGTCTGGCGGGCCGACGAACGACTTCCCGTGGCCCCTCTTCAGGGATCCGCCACCTCTCCACGACCCCCCCGGCATGCCGGGGGAAAGGGTGCGGCCCGCTCCGGCCGCGAGGCGAAACGGTCACGCGCGCTTCACCGGTTCGCCATGTGACGCTGTTACACCCCTGGCCGCTCGACGCCTTTGCGACCGAGCGGGTGCTTCCCGAAGCGGGGAGCGCCGTGTACTGACGGGCGGCCCGCGCCGCCACAGGAGCCACACACCGATGCGACAGATCTTTGCGGCCGCAGCGATCCTCGCCCTCGCCGGGACGGCGGTCTCGGCCCGCGCCGAGAGCAAGACGACCGTCTCCGGCAAGGCCTTTGCCGACCTCACCTACAAGGACTCGCCGGCGACCCCGGGGACTCCGGCCGTGCCGGCCACCGGGACCACCCCCGCCGTGGCGGCCAACCCCGGGAAGACCAGCGACAAGGGGATCGGCGTCGACGTGAAGCGCTTCTACGTCGTGGTCGAGCACTCCTTCGACGACGTCTGGGGCGCGCGCTTCACCTCCGACATCGGCAACCTCGCGAGCGGCAAGGTCAACGTCTTCGTGAAGCACGCCTACATCGAGGCCAAGCTCGCTCCCGAGCTGGGCCTGCGGCTCGGCTCGGCCGACATGCCCTGGGTGGGCTTCGTCGATGGCCTCTACGGCTTCCGCTACGTGGAGAACTCGCTCACCGACCGGCTCAAGGTGGCGAACTCGGCCGACTGGGGCGTGCACGCGGGCGGCAAGTTCGCGAACGGCATGGTGAACTACGCCATCTCCATGGCCAACGGCCGCGGCTACTCCGACTGGACCCGCAGCAAGACGCCCACCTTCGAGGGCCGCCTGGGCGTGGCGCCCGTGAAGCCCCTCATGATCGCCATCGGCGGCGAGGTGGGGAAGCTCGGGCTCGACTCCGAGGGGAATGAGTCGCTCGTCCCCGCGGTGACCACCCCCCGCACCGCGCAGCGCCTGAGCGGCCTCGTGGCCTGGGTGGACGGCGGCTTCCGGCTGGGCGGCGAGGCCTTCTGGGCCAAGAACCACACCGCGGCGCTGGTGAGGGGGGCTCCCGAGGACAAGGCGATCGGCGCCTCGGCCTGGGCCTCCTTCATGTTCTACAAGGACGTGACCGTCTTCGGCCGCTTCGACTGGGAGAAGCCGGCCAAGGACGCGAGCAACGACCTGCGCGACATCTATTTCAACGCCGGCCTGGAGTACAAGCCGGTGAAGGCGGTGAACCTCGCCCTCGTGTTCAAGCACGACAATCTCGGCACGAGTGCCAGGAGCGCCACGGTGAGCGAGCTCGGCCTCTTCACGCAGTACACGTTCTAGGGCTGCCCCAGCTCAACTCCGGAGCAGCACCACCGTCACCGCGTCTCCCCCCTCGTGCCGCTCGCCGCCGCGGAACGAGCCCACGTAGGGTGAAGCGGAGAGGTGGTCGCGGAGGGCCAGCTTCAGCGCGCCGGTGCCGTGCCCGTGCAGGATGGCCGCGTCGGGCGCCCCGCCGGCGTAGAGGCGATCGAGAAACTGGTCCACCTCCCGCAGGAGCTCGTCCACCCGGAGCCCGCGCGCGTCGAGTCGCCGCTCCTGGGTGAGCGGCGCGGCAGGCCGCTTCTCCTCGGCGGCGGAGAGGCGCTCCGCCCGCGAGCGGCCGAAGCCGGGCGCGGCCGCGGCCTTGCCGCGCAGGGGGAGCAGGTCGCTCACCGGGCGGCGCAGCTTGAGGGGGCCGGCGCGCACCAGCGCCTCGCCGTCGTGCACCTCCACCACCTCGCCCTCCTGCCCCAGCGAGAGGACCCGCACCCGCGTGCCCTGGCGAAGCGGAGCCTCCGGGATGGCCTCGGAGCCGGCCCTGGCCTTCGCCCCGGCCGAGCGGGCGGCGCGCTCCACCTCCCCGCGCCAGCTCTCGAGCTGCCGCGAGGTCTCGGTCGCCTTGCGCACGGTGGGCGCGGCCTGCAGCTCGGCGAGCACCCGCGCCACCTCACCCCGCGCGGCCTCGAGCTCGCCGGAGAGCACCTCACCCACCCGCGCCGCGGCCTCGCGCTCGGCCCTTCGCGCCCCCTCCTCCCGGGCGATGGCGCGCTCCTCGGCCGAGAGCGCCGCGACCCTGGCTTCGGCGAGCCCACTTCGCTCCAGGGCGAGGCGAGCCCGCTCCTCCTCCAGCGCGCGCAACGCCTGGGCCAGGGCGCCGCCCTGGCCGGTCATGGCCCCGCGGGCTCGCTCCACCACCGCGGGCGGGAGGCCCACGCGCCGCGCCACCTCCAGCGCCGACGAGCTGCCGGGGGTGCCGAGGTGGACCTGATACGTCGGGGCGAGCTTCTCCGGGTCGAACCCCACCCGCGCGTTGGCGTACTGCGGGTCGGCCAGGGCGAGCGCCTTCAGCTCGTCGAGGTGGGTGGTGACGAGCACCTGGGCGCCGCGCCGGAGGAGGTCCTCCAGGATGGCGGTGCCGAGGGCCGCGCCCTCGCGCGGGTCGGTGTCGGCGGCGATCTCGTCGACCAGCACCAGCGAGCCACCGCCCGCCCCGAGCGCGATGTCGCGCACCCGGGTGAGGTGGGCGGTGAAGGTGGAGAGGTCGCGCGCCAGGTCGCCGCGCTCGTCCACCGCCGCTCGCACCTCGGCGTAGAAGGGAAGGCGGGAGCCCTGCGCGGCCGGCACCGGCAGCCCCGCCCGCAGGAGACAGGCAGAGAGGCCCACCGCGGTGATGGCCACCGTCTTGCCGCCGCCGTTCGGCCCCGAGACCACCAGCGCCCGCTGCGGCGGGACGAGCCGCAGGTGGCTCGCCACCACCTTCTTGCCCTGCAGGACGAGGAGCGGGTGGCGCAGCGAGAGGAGCTCGAAGCCCTCGCCTACGGCGCACACCTCGGGCGTGTGGGCGTCGAGCTCGGAGGCGAGCCGCGCCTCCGCCTCGAGGAGGTCGAGCCGTCCGAGGAGCTGCAGGTCGCGCAGGAGGCCGTCGGCTCGGCGCCCCACCCCCTCGGAGAGCTCGCGCAGGATGCGCGCTTCCTCCTCGGCCGCCATGGCGGTGGCGATGGCGAGCTCGTTGCCCCCCTCCACCATCGCCTGCGGCTCGACGAAGAGCGTCTGCCCCGACTGCGACGCATTGTGCACGATGCCCGGGAACTGCGAGCGGGAGCTGGCGAGCACCGGCACCACGTACCGGTCGTTGCGGATGGTGAAGTAGGTGTCGCGGAGGTCGCGCTGCACCAGCTCGTCGGCGAGCAGGCTCTCCACCTGGCTCTTCAGCGACCGGTGGAGCCCGCGCACCCGGTCGCGCAGGGCGCCGAGCTCGGGGCTGGCGCGGTCGGCCACCGTCCCCGAGGGCTCGATGGCCCGCTCGATGCGGTCCGCCAGCCGCTCGTCGGAGGAGAGCTCGGCTGCCACCGCCCACAGCCGGGGCGAGAGCCCGAGCCTCGCCTCCAGGAAGCGGCGGGTGCGGGCGGCGGAGCGGACGAGCTCGGCGCACTCGCGGAGGGCCGGAGGCTCCAGGGTGCCTCCCTTGGCCGCCCGGTTCACCTGCTCCTCCGGCGACCCGGTGAGGGCGAGGGGGAGCGTGAGCCGCGCCTCGGCGAGCGCGCGCGCCTCCTCCACGGTCGCCAGCGCCTCGCGCGCCTCGGCCGGCGTGGCGAGGAAGCCGAGCGCTTCGGCCAGGCGCCGGCCCGCCGGCAGCCGGCACCGCTCGGTGAGCGCGCGGACCACCTCGGGCCAGCCGAGGTGGGACAGGCTGGGATCGGTGTCGGGTATCACGCGCAGGGATATACCCGATGGCGCGGCAGGTGGCGCACACGTGATGCGCTGTTTCGCCGTCTCCGGGCGGCCCGCGCATCCCGTGCCGCCATGCTAAATTTGGATCCCTTGGCCATGAGGGCTCTCCCCAGGAAGGTGGCACCGGTTCGCGCGGTGGAGTCCGGCCTCGACCGCCTGGTGGCGGAGCGGTTTCGCTCGCTCCGCGGGATGAAGGTCGGGCTGGTGTGCAACCACACCGCGGTGGACGCGCGCCTCCGCCACGCGGCCGACCTCCTGGCCGGGGCGCCCGGGGTCCGCCTCGCGGCGCTCTTCGGCCCGGAGCACGGGGTCCGCGGCGACGCCCCCTACATGGCGGCGGTGAAGGGGGCGCGCGACCCGCGCACGGGCGTCCCTGTTCACTCGCTGTACGGCCCGACCCCTGGCTCGCTGGCGCCCGCCCCCGAGCAGCTCCGCGGCCTCGACGCGCTCGTCTTCGACATCCAGGACGTGGGGGCGCGCTACTACACCTACCAGGCCACCATGATGCTGTGCATGGAGGCGGCGGCCCGCGCTGGCCTCCGTTTCCTGGTGCTGGACAGGCCGAACCCCATCGGTGGGCTGGCGGTGGAGGGTCCCCGGCTGCGGCCCGGCTTCGAGAGCTTCTGCGGCCTCCACGACCTCGCCCCGCGCCACGGCCTCACGGTGGCGGAGCTCGCGCTCCTCTTCGCCGCGGAGCGCGGCCTCTCCGGGCTCGAGCTCGGGCTCGTCACCTGCCGCGGCTGGAGGCGAGGGGAGCACGCGCGCGCGACCGGCCTGCCGTGGGTCTTCCCCTCGCCCAACATGCCCACGCCGGAGACGGCGCTGGTCTACCCGGGCATGTGCCTCCTCGAGGGCACGAACCTCTCCGAGGGTCGGGGCACCACCCGGCCCTTCGAGCTCTTCGGCGCGCCCTGGCTCGACGGGGCGGCGCTGTGCGAGGCGCTCGAGGCGATGCGCCTCCCTGGGGTGCGCTTCCGGCCGGCGAGCTTCGTCCCCGGCTTCGACAAGCACGCGGGGGCGCGCTGCCAGGGCGCCGAGATCCTCGTGACGGATCGTGAAACCTTTCGCCCCTTCCTCACCGGTGTGGCGTGTGTCGCCGCCGCGCGCGCCCAGGCCCCGCGCCGCTTCCGCTGGCGCCGGGAGACGTACGAGTTCGTGGAGGGGGTGCCGGCCTTCGACCTCCTCTGTGGCTCGGACCGGGAACGGCGGGCCATCGAGGCCGGCGCGAGCCTCCGCGACCTCGCGAGGCCCTGGAAGGGGGAGTCCGCCGCCTTCGGGCGGCGCCGCGCGCCCCACCTCCTGTACGAGGCCTGAGGTGACCATCCTGCGCGAGCACGCGGGCCCCTCCGAGGTGGGCGACATCGGGCTCCTGGGCGGCTCGTTCAACCCCCCGCACGTGGGGCACCTCATGCTCGCCGCCTGGGCGCTCGCCACCCAGCGGCTCGACGCGCTGTGGCTGCTCCCGGCCTACCGCCACCCGTTCGGCAAGCAGCTCGCGCCCTTCGGGGAGCGCGTGCGGATGTGCGAGCTCGCCGTGGACGGGCTCCGGGGGGCGAAGGTCTCGCGGGCGGAGGAGGAGCTCCGCGACGACCCGCTGGTGGGGAGGACGGTGCGCACGCTGGAGTACCTCGCCGCGCGCCACCCGGAGGCCCGCTTCACGCTCGTCCTCGGCGCGGACATCCTCGCCGAGACGGCGAGCTGGTACCGCTTCGACCGGGTGCAGGAGCTGGCGCGGGTGGTGGTGGTGGGGCGCCAGGGCCACCCCGAGGCGCGAGCGGGAGGACCCGCGCTGCCGGAGATCTCCAGCACCGCCGTCCGCGCGGCGCTCGCCCGGTCCGAGGACGTGAGCCGGCTCGTCCCGAGCGCCGTCCTGGAGTACATCGCGGCGCGCGGGCTCTACGTGGGAGGGGTCTGAAGGCCGGGCCGCGGGGCGGCGCGACTACCGGTTGAAGGCGAGCTCGCCCTCCAGGAGGCGCACGCGCACCACGTCGCCGGGGTCGAAGCGGCCGGAGAGGATGGCCTCGGCGAGCGGCGCCTCGATGAGGCGCTGGAGGACCGAGCGCACCGGGCGAGCCCCCAGCGCCGGCTCGAAGCCGCCGTGGTCGAGGAGGAAGTCGGCCACCCCCTCACCGGTGGTGAAGCGGATGCGCCGGTCCTCGAAGAGCCGCGCCGAGGAGCGCTCGAGGAGGAGGAGCGCCACCCGCCGCACCTCCTCGCGCGAGAGGGGCGCGAGGAGGAGGCGCTCGTCGAGCCGGTTCCACAGCTCCGGCGGCAGCGCGCCCCTCGCCGCGGCGAGGGCCGCCTCCTCGCGGGCCGGCGCGCCCTCCGCCCCCCTGGCGCTGGCGCCGAAGCCCAGGGCGCCGCCGCCCCGCACGGCCTCGGTGGCGCCGAGGTTGGAGGTGAGGATCACCACCGTGTGCGAGAAGTCGACCTGCCGCCCGCGGCCGTCGGTGAGCCGGCCCTCCTCCAGCGCGGCGAGGAGCAGCATGAGCACGTCGCGGTGCGCCTTCTCGACCTCGTCGAGGACCACCACGCTGGCGGGCTGGCGCCGCACGGCGTCGGTGAGCTGCCCGCCCTCGCCATAGCCCACGTAGCCGGGGGCCGCGCCGACGAGCCGCGCCACGCCGGTGGGCTCCGAGCACTCGCTCATGTCGATCTCGACGAGGGCCTCGGGCGTGCCGTACAGCCCGTCGGCGATGGCGCGCGCCAGCTCGGTCTTGCCTACGCCGCTCGGGCCGAGGAAGAGGAAGCTCCCCATGGGCCGCCGCGAGGAGAAACCGGCGTAGTTGCGCCGGAGCACCGCCGCCACCCGCTCCACCGCCTCGGCGTGGCCCACCACGCGGCGGGCGAGCGCCTGGGCGAGCCCCAGCACCCTCTCGCGGTCGGAGGAGAGGACGCGCGCCTCGGGCAAGCCCGCCGCCTTGGCCACCGCCCGCGCCACCGCGGTGGCGTCCACCTCGGCGCGCCCCTCGCGGCGCGCCCGGGAACCGGCGAGGTCGAGCACGGCCACCGCCTTGTCGGGGAGGCAGCGATCGCTGATGTACCTGGCGGAGAGGCTGGCGGCGGCCTCGATGGCTTCCTGGCTGTAGCGCACGCCGTGGTGCTGGGCGTAGCGGGACGAGAGGCCCTGCAGGATGAGGGTGGTGTCGGCCACCGACGGCTCGCGCACCAGCACCGGCGTGAAGCGCCGCTCGAGCGCTGGATCCTTGGAGAGGTGGCGCTGGTACTCGTCGTGGGTGGTGGCGCCGATGCAGGGGAACTCGCCGCGGGCCAGCGCCGCCTTGAGCTCGTTGGCCGCATCCTGTGGGCCGTCGCCGGAGGCGCCGGCGCCCATCACCGTGTGCACCTCGTCGATGAAGACCACCACCCGGCCCTGCGCCTCGCGGACCTCGTCCTTGATGCAGTTCAGCTTCTCGGAGAAGGAGCCGCGGAGCTGGGTGCCGGCCACCACGCTCGCCATGTCGAGCTCGACCACCACCCGCTCCGCTCCGCGCTCGCGCACGAGGCGCTGCGCCACGCCCTCCACGATGGCGGTCTTGCCCACCCCTGGCTCGCCCACCAGGAGCGGGTTGTTGGTGCGCCGCTTGCCGAGCACGTCGAGGGTCTCCTCGACCTCGCGCTCCCGGCCCACCAGCGGGTCGAGCTGGCCGGCGGCGGCCAGCTCCGAGAGGTTGCGGCCGAGCGCGGAGAGCCAGGGAAACGCCTTGGGGTCGAGCGCGAAGGGGGACGCAGCCCGCGCGCTCCCGGCGGCCGGCCGCGGCGCAGTGGACCCGTCCTGCGCGGCCGGCGCCAGCGCCGGTGCGGCTGGAGGGAGCCGGATGGCGGGGAGCGCCGCGGGGGCGAGTGCGGAGGGTGAAGCGCCCGGAGCTCGCTGCTCGCGAGCGGTGGCGGCCTCACCGGCGCTCGCCGCGCTGGCCACCCCGAGCGAGGGAGCGCGCGAGGCCGGCGTCGCCGGCGCCAGCCGCTGGGTCGCCGCCACCTTCACGGCCTGGGCGTTCACCTCCCGCAACCGCCGCGGCATGCGGCTCGTGAAGTAGGAGAGCGCCACGTTGCGCAGCGTGGAGACCTGCAACCCGCACCCGGCGAGGAGCTGGTGCGCCGCCGAGGCGCGGACCCTGCTCATGGCGATGAGGAGGTGGAGGCAATCGACCTCCTCGGCGCCCACCCCGGCGGCCACCTGGCGGGCCCGCTCGCGCAGGTCGCGCTCGGTCCCCTCCGCCTCCTCGGGCTTGTCGGTCATGGCGGCGAGGATGCGGTCCTCGTCCACCCCCCGGTCGCGGAGCAGCAGCTCGGCCCGGTTCGGCACGGTGAAGAAGGCGAGGAGCTGGTGGGCGCTGGTGAGCTTCTGGTTCACGCTGCGGGCGATGTCCTCGGCCTCGGCCAGCACCTGCGCGAGCTCCATCGACTCGATGACGGGAGGGAGGGCCATGCTGGGCGCGACCATGCGATATCGGCCGCCGGGGGTCAACAATTAGGCTGCGGGGGCGACCTGCGCGACGCCGGTACTTCTCGGCCAGGCTTCGGGGCAGGAAGTCGAAGTCGGTCTTGCCGATGAGCTCGGATGCGTCGCGGAAGCCGTAGTGCTCGATGAGCTGCTGGTTGGCGAGGAGGATGCGCCCGTCGAGGTCCTTGGCGAAGAAGAAGACCTCCCGCAGGTGGTCGAACAGGATCAGAAGCCGTCCTGGTCCCGGACCTCCCGCAGAAAGCTCTCCTGGATCGCCAGCATGAGGGTCTTCCGCCGCCTGGAGGCCGACAGCCTACACGCCCGGGACCCCGCCCACCATGCGCGGTGCGGCCGCACCGGGCCGGCCCACCGGTGGCGTATGCTCCCGGTGCGGGTCGCGGAAGGCGGTGGCGCATGGACGTCCTGTGGCAGTTCGGGAGCTGGCTGCGGGCCTACCTCGGGCCGGTCCTGGTGCTCGCCCTGAGCGTGGTCGCCATGGTGGCCGTGCGCGCCGTCCTGGGCGCGAAGGGGAGCCGCTTCGTCCTCTCCCGGCAGCTCGCCACCCTCGGCCTCGCCGCGGTGGGGCTCCTCGCCCTCCTCCTCGCGCTGCCCATCTCGCCCGAGCTGCGGGGGCAGCTCCTCGGCTTCGTGGGCGTCATCCTCAGCGCGGCGCTGGCCCTCTCCTCCACCACCTTCATCGGCAACATGCTGGCGGGCATCATGCTGCGCATCATGCGGAACTTCCGGCCCGGCGATTACCTGAGCGTCGAGGACCACTTCGGCCGAGTCTCCGACCGCTCGCTCCTCCACACCGAGATCCAGACCGAGGACCGCGACCTCACCACGCTGCCGAACCTCTACCTCGTCACCCATCCCATGACCGTGGTCCGCAGCTCGGGCGCCATCGTCTCGGCCACCATCTCCCTCGGGTACGACGTGCCGCGGAGCAAGGTCGAGCTGCTCCTCCTCGCCGCCGCCGCCGAGGCCAAGCTCGCCGAGCCCTTCGTCCACCTCGTCGAGCTGGGCGACTTCTCGGTCACCTACCGGGTGGCGGGGCTGCTCGAGGAGGTGAAGCAGCTCCTCAGCGCCCGCTCCGCGCTGCGCGCCATGATGCTCGACGCCCTCCACGAGGGCGGGGTGGAGATCGTGTCGCCCACCTTCATGACCACGCGGGCGCTCTCGCCCGGCGCGCGGATCATCCCCGAAGGGGCGAGCCCGAGGGTGGAGCGCGAGCGCGCGGAGGCGATCGCCGAGGAGGTCATGTTCGACAAGGCCGAGGAGGCCGGCTCGCTGGAGAAGATGCGCATCGCGCTGGAGGAGCTCGGCCGCAGGATCGAGGTGGAGCGCTCGGCGCAGTCGCCGGAGGGAGACCGTGAGGAGCGCAAGGAGAGGCTGGAGAAGCTGCACGCGGCGAAGGATCGGCTCCGGGAGCGCATCGCCCTGCGGGAGCGGCAGGACAGGGAGCGCTGAGCGTCGCGCCGCCGGGCGCACCCGCTCCACGCGCCCGGCGCGCCCGGCGCCAGGTGGCACCGCGGGGGAGACGGGCTCTCCCAGCCGGCCCGAGGAGAGACGCCCCCGCCGTGGCCCCCAACGCGCGCGGCGGCTGGTGTATCCATGACCGCATGATCGCCGCCCACCTCCCCGCGTGGCTCCTGCGCCCCGCGCCCGCTGGCCTGCTCCTCTGGCAGTGGCTGGCGCTGCCGCTGCTCGCGCTCGTCGCCTGGGCGCTCGCCCTGGCGCTGGCGCGCCTCACCGCCGCCGTCTTCACCAGGACGGTGAGTCGCACCCGGTTCGACCGGGGCGACACCCTGGCGCGGCGCCTGACCGGCCCGCTGCGCCTCGGCTGGTGGGTGCTCCTCACCCGGAGCGCCCTGCCGCTCCTCGAGCTGAAGCAGGGCGGGGTCCACGCCAGCGAGATCGTCCTCACCTCGGTGGTGGTGGTGGCGCTCTTCTGGGCGCTCCTGCGCCTCGCCGAGGTCCTGGGGAGGGTGGCGACCACCTCGAGCTGGGCCACCACGCGGCCCTTCTCCCGGGCGCTCATGCCGCTCGCCGTCCGCTCTGCCAAGGTGGCGCTGGTGGCGCTCTCGGTCGTGGCGGTGCTCTCGGTGTGGGGGGTTCCGGTGGCGAGCCTCCTCGCCGGCCTCGGCATCGGCGGCCTGGCGCTGGCGCTCGCCGCGCAGAAGACGGTGGAGAACCTCTTCGGCTCGTTTTCCATCGGCATCGACCAGCCCTTCCGCGAGGGCGACTTCGTCAAGGTGGAGGACTTCGTCGGCACGGTCGAGGCGATTGGGCTCCGCTCCACCCGCTTCCGCACCCTCGATCGCACCCTCATCACCGTGCCCAACGGCAAGCTGGCCGACATGCGCCTCGAGTCGTTCACCGTGCGCGACCGCTTCCGGCTCGCCTGCACGGTGGGCCTCGTCTACGAGACCACCCCGGCCCAGATGAAGGCCGTCCTGGAGGGGCTGGAGGGCGTCCTCAGGGCACACCCCAAGATCTGGCCGGACGCGGTGGTGGTGCGCTTCAAGGAGCTCGCCGCCTCCTCGCTCGACATCGAGGTCATGGCCTGGTTCCAGACCGCCGATTGGGGAGGGTTCCAGCTCGCCCGGCAGGAGGTGCTCCTCGGGTTCATGGAGGTGGTGGAGCGCGCCGGATCGAGCTTCGCCTTCCCCACCCGCACCGTCCACCTCGAGGTCGATCGCCTTCCGCGATCGGCCGAACACGCCGTGGAAGGGAGGCTCACGTGAAGCTGCGGGTCCTCGTGGTGCTGGTGCTCCTCGGGCTGCTCACCGTCTTCGCCCTGCTCAACTGGGGGGCGGTCACCGCGCCCACCACCCTCTCGCTGGGCGTCACCTCCGTGCAGGCGCCGCTCGGCCTCATCATGCTGGTGGCGGCGGGCCTGCTCACCGCCGTCTTCGCCGCCTTCATCTTCCTGCAGCAGACGAACGCCCTCCTGGAGTCCCGGCGCTTCTCGAAGGAGCTCCACGCCCAGCGAGAGCTCGCCGACAGCGCCGAGGCCTCGCGCTTCACCGACCTCCGCACCTACCTCGACGCGGAGCTGCGGAAGATCGAGCAGAGCAGCGTCCGCGGGCGCACCGAGCTGGAGGCGCGCGTCGACCGCTTCGAGCTCGACCTCACGGCGAAGCTCGCCGAGATCAGCAACGGCATCACCGCCCACGTGTCGGAGGTGGAGGACAAGGTCGAGCGGGGGTTCGGGGTGAGGCCAGGCTGAGCGGGCGCGGGCCGCCGGCCGCGGAGCGCGCACCGCGCCCGGACCATTCGAGGGGTGGGGCCGCCTTCAGCGCGCGATCGCCTCCAGCAAGGCCCGCATCGCGCTCACGTCCGCGACCCGGAGCGGCGCGCGGCTCTCGCTCGCACCCACGTGCACGGCGATGCTGCCCTCGGGGAGGGCGGCGAAGAGGTCCTCGTCGGTGCGGTCGTCACCCGCAGCGAAGACGAGCGCCTTCTCGGGTGCACCGGCGAGCACCGTGCGGACGGCGCGGCCCTTGTTCACCCCGTGGGGCCTGAGCTCCACCACCATGGCGCCGTGCAGGAGCTCGACCGGGGCGTTGGTGAGCAGCGCGGAGAGGTGGAGCACCAGCTCGCGCGCCTGCGCCGCCCCGAACTCGGGATCAGCCGCCCGGTGGTGCCAGGCGTAGCCGGCTGTCTTCTCCTCGATGAGCGCCCCGGGTGTACGGTCGGTGAAGTCGCGTAGGATGGCCAGGGCCGCCTCGCGCCAGCGGAGGTCGTGCACCTCGGCGCTCTTCCACTCGCCCCCCACCGGCCGGCTCCAGAACCCGTGCTCCGCGTGCAAGCCCACCGGCAGGCTCCCGAACCAGCGCTCCAGCGTGGCGCGCCTCCTCCCGCTCACCAGGTTCACCGACGTGGACGGGCGGGAGGCCAGCCGGCGAACGAGGCGGGTCAGCGCGGGGTCGGGCGCCGCCAGCTCGGGGGAAGGCGCGAACGGCACCAAGGTCCCGTCGTAGTCGAGCAAGAGGACGAGGTGCTCGGCTCCGCGCGCGCGCTCCACCGCCGCCGCGAGCGCGGCGCGCGAGGAGGGCTTCGGCGAGGGCTCCGAGCTCCCCGCCTCCTCCAGGCGCGCCAGGAAGGAGCGAGCCCAGCCGTGGACGTCGTGCTGCATCACCCGCCCGCGCAGCACCGCCATGCGCATCCGCCGCTCCTCCTCGGGCATGGTGAGCGCGCGGTGCATGATCTCCGCCGTGCCCTCGATGTCGTACGGGTTCGTGCGCATGGCCTCGGAGAGCTCGGAGGCCGCGCCGGCGAACTCCGAGAGGAGGAGCACGCCGTCCCCGTCGGGGCGCGCGGCGACGAACTCCTTGGCGACGAGGTTCATGCCGTCGCGGAGCGGCGTGACGAGCATCACGTCGGCCGCCCGGTAGAGCGCGATCACCGCCTCCTGGGGGAGCCCACGGTACAGGTAGTGAATGGGCGACCACCCGGCGGTGGCGAACTCGCCGTGGATCCGCCCCACCAGCGCGTCCACCTCCCCGCGGAACTCGCGGTAGGCCTCCACCTTCTCGCGCGAGGGCACCGCCACCTGCACCAGGCGCACCTTGCCGTGCAGCTCGGGGTGGCGCTGGAGCAGGTGCTCGAAGGCGAGCAGGCGCCGGGGGATGCCCTTCGTGTAGTCGAGCCGGTCCACCCCGACGAGGAGCTGCGTGCCCGTCGGGCGGTGCGCCTCGACGAGCGCCTGGACCTCCCGCGAGGCCGCCCGCTCGGAGAAGTGGGCCGCGTCGATCCCCATGGGGAAGACGCCGAGGTGTACGTCGCCGTGCGTCCAGCGGATCCGGTCCACCGCGCTGGGGGCGCTGGTGAGGCGCAGGACCGACGAGGCGAAGTGGCGGAGGTAGGAGGCGGTGTGGAAGCCGAGGAGGTCGGCCCCGAGCAGCCCCTCCACCAGCCTCTCGCGGTGGGGGAGCAGGCGGAACACCTCGGAGGAGGGGAAGGGGATGTGCAAGAAGAAGCCGATGCGCGCGTCGGGCAGCCGCTCGCGCAGCATGGCCGGCACCAGCATGAGCTGGTAGTCCTGGATCCAGATGCGGTCGCCCGGCTGGTAGCACTCGGCCACCACCTCGGCGAAGCGAGCGTTCACCCGCTCGTAGACGTCGAAGTCGTGGACCTCGAGCGGCAGGCGCGCGGCGAAGTAGTGGAAGAGCGGCCAGAGCACGCCGTTCGAGTAGCTCTCGTAGTAGCGGGCCACCTCCTCCTCGGAGAGCGGCACCGGGACGAGGTGCAGCTCCTCCAGCCGGCGCTCGATCTCCCCCCGCGCCTCCGGCCCGTGGCCCTCGAAGGCGCCGGGCCAGCCGATCCACAGCCCCCCCGTGCGCTCGTGCAGGCCGTTCATGCCGGTGGCGAGCCCCCCCGAGCTCCGCTCCACGGCGAGGCCCGACTCCGTGGGGCGCACGGTCACCGGCAGGCGATTCGAGACGATCAGCAGTCGAGCCACGTCCACTCCTCGGGGAAGAGCCGGGCGGGGAGCGCCCGGCGCCCGGCGTGCGCCGCTCGCCCCGCGCTCACAGGTGGTGCATCCGCTGCGGTTCGCGCTCTCCCGGTGCGGCCGGCGGCGCGCCCGTCGTGGCGCCCTCGGGGTAGCGCCGCTGCAGCGAGCGCGTGACGAGGGGCTTCGCCCCCAGCCCGACCGCCAGGGCCATGGCGAGGACGATGCCGCCGAAGAGGATGCCGAAGGCCACCATCACCACCCCGGCGCCCACGCCGGCGTGCTCCAGGGCGATGGCCGCGGCGAGGGAGACCACGAACCAGCGCGCGACGTGGGAGAGGAGGCGCGCCGACTGCATGCCCATGTTCACGGCGCCGATGAGGACGCTCCGCTCCACGATCCGCCCCGCGGCGATGCCGATGCCCAGGATGAGCAGGGCCAGCAGCGCGCGGGGGACGTACTCGACGAGCTGCATCGAGAGCGTGGTGGCCGCCGGGGTGTCGATCACCGAGAGTCCGAGGAAAGCGCCCCCCAGGAGCATCGCCCAGAACGACAGCCGCGCGAGGAGAAGCGAGGGCGGCGCCCGCCCCGAGGCGCTCGGTGCGGCCACGCCCCACTCGCGCAGGCGCTGGTCGAGCCGGAGGCGCTCGCAGGCCCGGCGCACGGCCCAGCGCACGAAGAAGGCCAGCACCGCCGCGAGCGCGAAGAAGAGCAGCATGGCGAACACGCTCGGCAGGATCCGGGCGGTGGCGCGGAGCACGTCCGCCGCGGATTCCACGAAGATGCGTCGAGTTTCCTGCCACATGGGTCCTCCCTCAGGGTCGCAGCCGTCACGGGGCGAAGCTATCGGGCCATCGCCAGCGCCGGATGGCGTACCGCTTCTCCCGCTCGAAGGCGGCGCAGAGCGCCTCCACGCGCGCCTCGACGGCGGCCGCGTCGAAGGCGCGGACGGCGTTCACGAAGCTCGCCACCCAGCCCAGGTAGAGCGGGGCCATCGAGCGGAGGAGCTGCCGGCGCTCGATGGCGCGCGTGGCGTGGGCCACCGCGAAGTCGTAGACGACGCGCGCCCACAGCGCGTCGTCGAGTCTCAGCTCGGCAGGCGCCGCGACCGCGGCGCGCTGCAGGGCGAAGCGCGTGGCGGGCGGGAGGACGCGGCTCCAGATCTCGTCGAGCTCGCGCAGGCCGAGGCGGAAGGTGGCTGCGAGCGGCGCGACGTCCACCTCGACCGGCGGCTCGTCGAGTGGACCGGGTTCCCCGAAGGTGGGCGGCGCCACCGAGCCGTCGACGCGCTGCCAGCGCGCGACGTGCCGCTCCATCTCGCGGAAGAGCGGCCCCACCAGCCTCGCCAGCGCGTGGCTGGCGTCCTCGTCCGCGGCGCCGTCGCCGGGCCAGGGTCCCGCCCAGACTTGGCAGGCGCGCCGGCGCTCGGAGAGCACCTTGGCGATGAGCCAGGCATCGGAGCCGGCGTTCCCCGCGTCGAGCCGCCAGTCCGGGTCGGCGAGGAGCGCGCGCGCGAGCTCGATGGAGAGCGCCGTCTCGCCGCCCGCGGGCTGGCGGAGCCGCACCCCGTAGAGCGCCCGCGTGAGCGGGTAGACGATGGACGTGCCGAGGAGCCCGTCGAAGCGCGCCCGCCGGTAGGTGGGGCACACGTATTCGAGCCCCTGCTCCAAGATGGGCGCGAGCAGGCGGTGCAGCCAGTCGACGCCGCCCTCTCGCCGGGTGCCCGAGAGGAGCGCCACCGCGCCCGCGTTGCGGCGGTCGGCCTCGCGCAGGACCGCCCCGAGAACGCTCTGCGCACCGCTGATGCCGCCCACCGCGAGCTCGCCACCCGGCTCGGGGGGCGCGCCGAGGAGGGCCTCGTCCGGCGCGAGGAGCGTCGGCTCCGGCCGGGAGACGGCCACCAGCACCGCCACCGGCCTCCCCCCCATGCCGTGCTCGACGAGCGACTGGAGCGAGGCGGCAAAGGAGCTGGCCACACCCTGGACGGCCGACTCGGCCACCACGACGAGCAGCTCGGCGGAAGGTTCGGGAAGGGCGGAAGGTGCGGTGGGCGGCGCGGCCTCGGGCATCTCGCCCGCCATGCTAACGCCGGGTGTGCGCCCGCCGCCACTCGCCGTGCCGGCCGTCGGAAGGAAAGCGGACGGAGGGTGCGTGGCCACGCCTCGACATGCGTCACAGAAGGGCGTGCGACGGCCCGTTCGATTGCGGAGCCGCGCTGCTTTCCCCTAGCATCCGGGCATGCGATCGCTGCTGCGCGTGGGCATACCCCTGCTCGTGGGGCTGGGCCTCCTCGCCTGGGTGGGCACGCTCGCAGTGAACGCCACCACCCGCTCCTGGTTCATGCGCGACGTGGCGCTGCGGGCGCGGCTCGCCGCGGCCGGGGCCCAGGAGGCGCTGGCCGGCCACCTCGCCTCGAACGAGCGGCGGCGGGTCACCGCCATCCTCGAGGGACTGGCCGAGGACGAGCGGATCATGGCCGCCGAGGCGTGCGGCCCCACGGGCGTGACCGCCGGCCGCACCAAGAACTTTCCGGAGCCCTTCGGCTGCGAGTCCCTGAAGGAGCGGCTGGTCGGCGCGGCGGCCGAGCCAGGCGGGCGCGAGGTGACCGCCGAGCTGGAGGGTGGGCCCGTGCACCTCAGCATCCTGCCGCTGCGCACGGACGGCGAGGTGCGCGGCTTCCTGGTGCTGGTGCACGACGTGAGCTTCGTCGGCCGCCGGGAGGCGGCGATGAAGCGCTTCACCATCGGCGCCTTCGCGCTGGTCGCCCTGCTGGCCTACCTCTTCACCGTGCTGGTCCGGCGCGAGTCGCTCAGGAGCTGGACCAACGAGCTCCGCCGGCTGCTCGCGCCGGCTCCGGGCGCCGCGCCGGGCTCGCGGGCTCAGCGCGCGGCGTTCAGCCCCTTTCCGCAGGACGTGCGCAAGCTCGTCGCCGACCTCGTGGGCGAGCGCGGGTCGGTCGCCACCGGGCCCTGGTCGCCGGAGCGCCTGCAGCACACCCTCCGGCAGACCCTTCACGGAGAGAGCATCGTCATCCTCGCCAACCGCGAGCCCTACATCCACGACCGCACCCCCGACGGCGCCGTGCGGGTGCTGCGCCCCGCGAGCGGGCTCGTCACCGCGCTCGAGCCCGTCATGCGCGCCTGCTCAGGCACCTGGATCGCCCACGGCGAGCGGCACCGCCGACCGCGACACCGTCGACAGGCACGACCGAGTGCGCGTGCCGCCCGGCGAGGAGTCCTACGCCATCCGCCGGGTGTGGCTCACCAAGGAGGAGGAGCGCGGCTACTACTTCGGCTTCTCCAACGAGGGGCTCTGGCCGCTCTGCCACATCGCCCACACCCGGCCCGAGTTCCGCGCCGTCGACTGGCAGCAGTACGTGCGGGTCAACCAGCGCTTCGCCGACGCGGTGTGCGACGAGGTGCAAGGGCCCGACCCCATCGTCCTGGTGCAGGACTACCACTTCGCGCTCGTCCCGCGCATGATCCGCGAGCGCCTCCCGCGCGCCACCATCATCACCTTCTGGCACATCCCCTGGCCCAACGCCGAGCAGATCGGCATCTGCCCGTGGCGGCGCGAGCTGTTCGAAGGCCTGCTCGGCAGCAGCGTGGTGGGCTTCCACACCCAGCAGCACTGCAACAACTTCGTCGAGGGCGTCGACCGCTACCTCGAGTCGCGCATCGATCGCGAGCGGCAGTCGGTGATCCAGGCCGGTCGCGAGTGCCTGGTGCGGAGCTACCCCATCTCCATCGAGTGGCCGAACCACTGGGCCGCCGGGGCGCCGCCGGCCGCGGAGTGCCGGCGCATGGCCGTGGCCGAGCTGGGGCTCGCTCCGGACGTGCTGCTCGGCGTGGGGGTGGACCGGCTCGACTACACGAAGGGCATCGAGGAGCGGCTGCTGGCCGTGGAGCGGACGCTGGAGCGCTTCCCCCACCTCCGGGGCCGCTTCACCTTCGTGCAGCTCGCGGCACCGAGCCGCACCGCCATCCCCAAGTACAGCGCCCTCAACGAGTCGATCGAGGCGCTCGCCCACCGCATCAACGCCCGCTTCGCCTCGGGCACCTACCGGCCCATCGTCCTCCTGCGCGCGCACCACGAGCCGCCGATGATCTTCCGCTACCTGCGCGCCGCCGACCTCTGCTACGTGAGCAGCCTCCACGACGGGATGAACCTGGTGGCAAAGGAGTTCGTCGCCGCCCACGACGACGAGCGCGGCGTCCTCATCCTCAGCCAGTTCACCGGCGCCGCCAAGGAGCTGACCGAGGCGCTGATCGTGAACCCCTACGACCTGGAGGAGGCGAGCGCTGCCCTGGCCACCGCGCTGGAGATGCCGGCCGACGAGCAGGCCGATCGCATGCGCGCCATGCGCACCTACATCGCCGAGTTCAACGTCTACCGCTGGGCAGGGCGTATGCTGGCCGACGCCGGCAGGCTGCGAAAGCGGGTGCGTCTCTCGGACCGCCTCTCCCTCGGACTGCGCGCCGTGGAGGGCGGGGAGTGAACCCGACCCGCGTGCGGAGGATCCACCGATGATGATCCCCATCCTGTCGCCCGAGGGGGCTTCGGCCATCGAGGAGATTGCGCGCACGCGACCGCTCCTGGCCTTCGATTTCGACGGGACGCTCGCGCCCATCGTGCCGGATCGCGCCGACGCGCAGGTTCGCCCCGAGACGCGCGCCCTCCTGCGGACCGTCTCGCTCCTCCACCCGTGCGCGGTGGTGTCGGGTCGCTGCCGCGACGACGTGCTGCGACGCCTCTCCGGCGTGCCGCTCGCCGCCGTGGTGGGGAACCACGGGGCCGAGGCGGCGTTCGGCCCGCTCGATTGCGAGGCCGAGCGTCGCGTCGCGTCGTGGCGCCAACCCCTGGAAGCTGCGCTGGCGGGCCTGCCGGGCATCGAGCTGGAGAACAAGCGCTTCAGCGTCGCCATCCACTTCCGCAACGCGCCCTCGGTCGAGGAGGCCGAGCAGCAGGTGGCCCGGGCCGTGGCCGGCGTGAGCGGCGCGCGGGTCTTCTCCGGCCACGCGGTGGTGAACCTGGTCCCGGCCGAGGCGCCCACCAAGGGCGTTGCGCTCCGGGCTCTTTGCGAGCGGCTCCAGGTCTCCACCGCCGTCTACGTCGGCGACGACATCACCGACGAGGAGGCCTTCCGCGCCGAGCCGGTGAGCCACGCCATCCGGGTGGGCCAGGCGAGCCCGTCCGCCGCCCGGTGGTTCGTGCCCGACCAGGCCGCGGTGGACGAGCTCCTGCGCGCGTTCGTCAGCGCCCGCGTGCGGCAGGACGGCCTCGGCGAGCGCTGGGAAGGGCTCGTGAAGGCGATGGAGCCGTGAGCGCCTCCGGAGCAGGAGGTGGCAATTCCCGCGCGGGAGAAGCGCGGGCGGCCCCCGGGGAGCTCCGCTTCCCATGAGCGGCGCGCCGGGAGGTCCCCGCCGGGCGTTCCCGCTGTTCGGGGTGGTGGTCCGGCCCATCCAGGCCTTCTTCCAGCTCGAGGCCTCGGGCGGCCTCGTCCTGCTCGCCTGCGCCCTCGCCGCGCTCCTCTGGGTGAACCTGGGAGGGGCCGAGAGCTACCACGCCCTCTTCGGCTACGGGCTCACCCTCGGTGCGGGGAACGCGCTCGGGCAGTTCACCGTGCACGCGCTCGTCAACGACGGGCTCATGACCGTCTTCTTCTTCCTGGTGGGGATGGAGATCAAGCGCGAGCTCGTCTCGGGCGAGCTCCGCACGCTGGCGCAGGCCACCCTCCCGGCCATCGCGGCGCTCGGCGGGATGGTGGTCCCCGCCGCGATCTACCTGGCATTCAACTGGGCAGGCGACGGCCAGCGGGGGCTGGGGCATCCCCATGGCCACCGACATCGCCTTCTGCATCGGTGTGCTCACGCTCCTCAAGAGCCGCGTCCCCCACGCGCTCATCGTCTTCGTCACCGCGCTCGCCATCTTCGACGACATCGGCGGCATCCTGGTCATCGCCATCTTCTACGGCGAGGGCATGCACCTCGCGTGGCTCCTCGGCGCGGCCGCGGTGAGCGGCGCGCTCCTGCTCATGAACCGCGCCCAGGTGCGCAGCGCGCCAGCCTATGCGGCGGGGGGCCTCGCGCTCTGGTACGCGCTCCACCACGGGGGCATCCACGCCACCCTGGCCGGGGTGGTGCTGGGGCTCGTGATCCCCGCCCGGCCCCGCCGCCGCTCGCGCGAGGTTCTCTCGGAGCTGGCGCGGCACGCGGAGGGGCTGCTGCGCAAAGCGCCCGACGAGGAGCTCGACTCGGCGGCCGTGCTGCGGATCGAGGAGCACCTGGAGGATCTGGAGGCGCCGGTCGCGCGCTTCATCCACGCCCTGCACCCGTGGGTCGCCTACCTGATCATGCCGCTCTTCGCGCTGGCCAACTCCGGCGTCGATCTACGGGGGCTGGAGCCGTCGCAGCTCGTCGGGCCGGTGGCGGTGGGGACCGGCGCCGCCCTCTTCCTCGGCAAGCTGCTGGGCATCTTCCTCTTCACGCTGGGTGCCGTGAAGCCGGGGCTCGCGCCCGTGCCCGGAAACAGCTCGCTCCCGAAGCTCTTCGGCGTGTCGGTGGTGGCGGGCATCGGCTTCACGGTGGCGCTCTTCATCGCCGGCCTGGCCTTCCCCACGCACCCCGAGCTGCTCGACCAGGCCAAGGTAGGCATCCTCGCCGGCTCGCTGCTCTCGGGCCTGGTGGGCGCCGCCGTCCTGCGGATGACCTCGACCGTCCGGTTCCCGCAGCGGGCCGGGGCTACGGCCGGTGAGACCGTGCAGATGCCCCCCACATGAACAGGCTCCCCCTCGGCGAGCACCGGAGGGGGAGCCGGGAAGATCCTTCCCCTGTCGACTACTCTGCAGGCGAGGGCGCTGGCGTTTCCTCGGGCGCCTGGGCCGGCGCTGGCGTCTCGTCTGGTGCCGGGGCCGGGGCCGGGGCCGCGGCTGGGGTCTGGGCTTGCGCCCTCCCCATGCCCCGCCAGCGCGGGGTGCCCTGCGCATCGCGGAGGGTGAGCACCTCGTCGCCCTTCTTCACCTCCTGGGCGATGACCGCAGGCTTGCCCCCGAAGGTGACGCGCGAACCGGTCACCGTGACCTTGTCGCCCTTCTGGAAGGTGACGCCCTGTTGGTCGACGTAGGAACCGGGGCCGAGGTGCACCCACAGCTTCTCCTCGCCAGCCTGGAGCTGGAGCCGCACGCCTTCGGCGCGCCGGCCCTGCACGCGCTGCACGTCGAGGACCTCGCCCTCCACCGTCTTCACGGTGGCCGGGTCGTACATGCGCTGGCCGCGGTGCCCCGCCATCCCGTGCCGGCCACCCGAGCCCATCCCGTTGCCTCTCATCATCATGCCGTTGCCTCTCATCATGCCGTGGCCCCTCATCATCCCGGGACCGCTGCAGTTGCACCCGCCTCCGCCCTGCATGCCGGGACAGTTCGCCCCGCCTCCAGGGCAGCCGGCCTGGTCGCCGGCGCCCTGCGCGCCCGGACAACCGCCAGGACAACCGGGCGCCTGTGCGCTGTCGGTATCTTGAGCCGAGGCGGCCAGCGGACCGAGCAGTCCGAACGCGAGGGCCAAAAGGCCCGACTTCAGTTGCTTCGTCATGGAGCTCTTCCTTTTCTTGTGAACGTCGGCGGCTTGCCGACCGGTTGGCCGCCAGCGCCCCGCGGGTCGTTGCTGCACGGCTGATGATGGAGACCCCTCGAGCCCGAGGAGGTTAAGCGCGCGCGACCGGGAAGAGCGTGCCGAGGTGAGTCACTCGCGATCGTGTACCCGGCAGCAGCGGCGCGCGCCCAGCTCGATGGGCCCCCCTCGATGCACAGCGCCTTGCCGTGCACCAGCGCGTCGGCGGTCTTGCGACGCGCCGCGTCCACGATGCGGCTGAAGGTGGGGCGCGACACGTTCATGCGGCGGGCCGCCTCCTCCTGATACAGCCCCTCGAGGTCGGCGAGCCGCAGCGCCTCGAACTCGTCGAGCGTCATCGCCACCTCCTCCATCGCCGCGAGGGGACGGCCGGCCGGCTTGAAGATGCGGGCGGCGGGCCGTCCGGCGATGTGGCGAGGACAGAAGGGTCTCGGCATACGCTCCCGGCGCTCACTATCGGCGCCCACCGGGCACAGTCAAGACGGCGGGCGGAGGGCGGCGCCGCACGCTATCGGAGCGCGGATGCCCAGCGAGCTTCCCCCGCCCGTCGCGCCCTCGCCCCCGCCCGTTCGCACCCGCCGGTGCGCACCTCGCCCCGGCCCGTACCCACCGTGTTCGAGCTCTTCCGGGCCGCGCTCTGGCTGGGGTGCCTGGGTTTCGGCGGCGGGGTGAGCGTGCTGACGATGATCGGGCACCTCGCCGTGGAGAAGCGCCGGTGGCTCACCGACCGTGAATTCACCAACACCGCCACCATCGCCCAGATGCTCCCCGGTGGCGCGGCGGCGAGCGCGCTCGCCCACATGGGCCTGCGCCTGCAGGGTCTACCCGGTGCCGTGGCCGCCTACACCGGTTTCATCCTGCCCGGGGCGCTGCTCACGCTCGCCGGGGCCATGGCCTACGTGCGCTTCGGTATCGCGCCCAAGGCCGAGGCGGTGCTGGCGGGGCTCAACGCCGCGGTGGTGGGGATCATCGCCTCGCTGGCCCTGAGAATGGTGCGCACCTCGGTGGGCCGCCTGTGGCAGATGGGAGTGGCGGCCGGTGCGCTGCTCCTCTCCATCGGGGCCGAAGCCGGCTCCGGCGAGATCGCCATCCTCGGCATAGGCGCGGGCCTCGTGCTCGACCTCGTCCTGAAGCGCGCCCGGCTGGTGCGGCTGCGGCGCACGCCGCATCGGCCCTCTCCTCCGGTGGCGCTGCCGGACGAGGGGGAGCCGCTGAAGCCGCTCCACCAGGAGCGCGCCGCCGGAAAGACCCCCAACGTGCTGGCGGTCGTGCCCCCCTGGCTCTTCTCGCACCTCGGCGCGGGTGCGCTGGCCGGCCTGACGCTGCTCTTCCTGCGCACCGGGCTCGGCGCCTACGGCGGCGGCTTCGCCATCGTGCCCAGCCTGCACGCCTCGGCGGTGGGCGGCGGCTGGATCACCGAGGGTCAGTTCGCGGCGGCGGTGGCGGTGGGGAAGCTCACCCCCGGTCCGGTCCTGCTCATGTCCACCTTCGTGGGCTACGTGGCTCGCGGCCTGCCCGGAGCGCTCCTCGCCACCTGGGCCATCTTCGCCGCGCCCTTCCTGCTGGTGGTCACCCTGGGTGGGTGGCTCCTCCGCATGCGCTCGCGCCGCGTCGTGCGCGCCGGCCTGCGCGGCCTCACGCCGGCCGTGGTGGGTCTCATGGCGGCCGCCGCGGTCACGCTGGGCGCCACCCTCAGCTCGCCCGTCGACATCGGCATCTCGGTGGCCACCCTGCTCACCCTCTCACGCTTCCCGCTCAACCCGGTGGGGCTGCTCGCCACCGCCGGGGTGGTGCGGTGGCTCCTCACGCTGGCCGGGATCTGACCGTCCTGCGGCCGGTCACGCGATGCGCCTCGCGACGCCGATCACCATCGGTCGAAGGAAGGCCGGCGCGCCGGGCAGGGTGCCCCGCTCGAGCTCCTCCACCCTGAAGCCCGCCCGCCGCACCGTCTCCACCGTCGGGCGGTTGCAGTGGCAGCCGCGCGCCACCCACGACCATGGCGCCCGCAGCCGGTCCTGCCAGCGAGCCAGCCCCGCCTCTTCCGCGCGGACGTGCTCGATGAACAGCAGGATTCCGCCGGGGCGCAGCGTCCGATGCACCTCGCGGAGCGCGCGGGCCGGGTCAGCGGCGGTGCAGAGCACCAGCGTGGACACCGCGCAGTCGAAGTGCCCCGACTCGAAGGGCAGCGCCTCGGCCGGCGAGCGCTCCACGCGCGCCGCGCGGGTGGCCGCCCGCAGCCTTCCCTCGAGGCGGCGCGCCATCGCCTCGTCCGGCTCGACGAGGACGAGCTCCTCCACCGCTCCGCCGTAGAAGGGGAGGTTCGCCCCGGTGCCGCCGCCGATCTCCAGCACGCGTCCCCGCGCCCGCTCCAGGAGCGCGGCGCGTCGCGGCCCGAGCCGCCTCTCCGTCTGCGCCATCACCGGGTCGTAGGCCGCCGCGAAGAGGTTTCCGAGAAGGCCCATGCAGCGTCTCGTATGCGGGGAGGCGACGGCGCGCACCCCGAGGCGGCGGAGGAGCGGAGCGCAGGCGAGGGCGCTGCCGGCGAAGGGTGAACCCCGGTCAGCGCCGCCGCCGGAGCGCCAGCGACAGGAAGAAGAGGGTGGCGGCGACCGCGATGATGATGGGTCCCGAGGGACGGTCGAGCCGCGCCGCGACGACCTCGCCGACGAAGGTGGCGAAGACGGCGAGGCCCGCGGACAGGCCGAGCATGCCGTTCAAGGTCCGGGTGAGCTGCTTGGCCGTGGCCGCCGGGATGATGACGAGCGACCCCATGAGCAGGACGCCCAGGTAGCGGAGCCCGAGGGCGACCGCCAGCGCAAAGGCGAGCAGGAAGACGAGCTCGAGCTGATCGACCTTCACGCCGCTCGTGCGCGCCATGTCGGGCGAGACGAGGGCGATGACGAGGCGGTGCTTCTGCCAGAGGATGAAGCCCACCACCAGGAGCGCGGCCCCCACCCCCAGGACCACTTCGCCCCCCCCCAGGTCGAGCGGCCCCCCCAGCAGCGCCTCCAGGAGCTCGTCGCCGGTGGCCATCAGGCTGCCGGCGGCGAGGGCCGCCGAGAAGACCACGCCGATCACCGTCTCGGTGGCCATCCGCGTCCGGTGCTCGATCGCACCAGATGAGGAGCGCTCCCAGCGCCCAGCGCCGCGGCCGCCCCGGCGGCCGGGTGGAGGCGGAGGATCACGGCGAGCCCGATCCCGGGGAGCGCCACGTGTGACAGGGCGTCGGAGGCGAGCGCCATGCGCCGCATCACGGCGAAGGCGCCCACCAGGCCAGCGGCGGCCGCCATGGCCACCGCCAGCGCCAGGGTCTCGAGGGTCAGGATCATGGGTTCGTCTGGCGGGGATGGCGATGGAAGCCGACCTCGGCGCCGAATGCCTCGGCCAAAGATTCCGGCGTGAGGATCTCGGCCGGCGGGCCGTAGCACGGGCGCTCGCGGCCGAAGCAGAGCACCGCGCCGGCATAGCGGTAAACGAGCGTCAGCTCGTGCGAGATGAGGAGGATGGTGAGCGACCCTTCCTGCTGGAGCCGGTAGAGCGTCTCGTAGAGTCGCTCCTCCCCAGGTTGATCGACCCCGGCGGTGGGCTCGTCGAAGAGGAGGACGTTGGGCCTCGCCAGCAGCGCGAAGGCGAGGAGCAGGCGCTGAAACTGACCGCCGGAGAGCGAGCCGATGGGCTGGCGCGCCGTGGCCCGCGGCAGGCCGACGAGGCCGAGCGACCGCTCGATCTCGGCCGCGGCCACCCTGGCCACGCTGGCCCTGGCGCGCAGGAAGTCGAGCCCGCTCACCGGCAGGTCGCGCTCGATGTCGAGCTTCTGCGGCACGTAGCCGAGCCGCGTGCCCGGCGCCCAGGTGACGGTGCCGCGCGAGGGCAGGGCGCCGATGAGGGCCTGGAAGAGCGCCGTCTTGCCAGCGCCGTTCGGGCCGATGACCGCCACCGTGCTGCCGGCCGGGACCTCGAAGGAGAGACCGGTGAAGACGCACTTCTCGCCGAAGCACACCTCGAGGTCTCGGACTGCGAGTGCAGGGGATGCCGCGGACATGGCGCGAACCTACGTCCTCCGCGAGCCGCGCACAATGCCGCTCGCCGCCGCACCACCGTGCATTTGCGCACGAGGCGCGCGGGGCGCGGTGCGGTCCGGCCGCGCCACGTCCCGCACGCCCCTCCCCCGCTGCCCTCCACCGGCTGGACCGGGTGGCGCCGTCAGTTGACGAGCAGCCGGCCGTCGACGAGCTGCATCGGCTCGTCGGGCAGCTCCGGGAGCTCGAGGCTGGGTGCACCGGAGGTGACGAAGGCCTGGCCGTCGAGGTGGCGGGCGATGGCGCGGCGGAGGTCGTCGGGGCCGGCCAGCACCACCTGCACCGGAAGGCCCGCAGCGAAGGAGACCTCGTCGACCAGCGCCAGGTCCTCGGGCGAGGCGAAGGCCACCACCAGCTTCACCGATTGTCCGGTTCGCACCAGCTCGAGCGGCAGCACGCACCGGTCGCGCACCAGGTGGCGAGGCAGCTTCGCCACCACGTAGGGCGGGATCTGGCGGCCGGCCAGGAACACCACCGGAAGCTCGAGCTGGCGGCCGAGCGTCTCGGTGAGCTGGGCCTCGTTCACCAGGCGGAGCTCGAGACAGGCACGGCCGAAGCGCCCGCCCCAGGCGCGCTGGTGGTCGAGCGCGTGGCGGATTCCCTCGGCATCGATGAAGCCCTGCGCCTCCAGCATCTGCCCGAGGTGAACCTTCTGCATGGCCTGCCTCCCACCTCGAAGCATAGCGGCTCCTTCCGGAGACCGTCACCCGACGTTCATGGTACAGGCGCACCGCGTCCGACATCGCGAGAGCTGTCCACCCGGGGGTCTCGGACGCGACCGCTCGGTTCGGGCGCGGGCCGGTCGAGCGCCCGGGTGCGCACGACCCCTCGGTCCGAGGCCGTGGAATCGCCTCCGGCGGCGACGTCCATTCGCGCTCTCCAGCGGGCGCCGCTCCGCGGCGCGTCGGGCTCAATCGATCCGCGCGGGTCGCGGCACTACAAGAGCGTCATGTGGGACCTGGAGCCGCGAGAGAGCCTGACGCGCGCCTGCGCCGCGGTGGGGTACCTCGCGGCGGTGGCGCTCCTCGTCCTCCTCCAGGAGGTGGGCCTCTGGCTCCGCCGCGAGGAGGGGCGCGCCTGGTGGGCCGGCCACGGCCGCGACCTCCTCAACGGCCTCGGCTTCGCCGGTGTGACCTCCGCCCTCCGGGCCTTCGGCTTCCCGCTCCCGGCTGGCCTCGCCGGCGGCGCCACGGTGACGCTCGCCGTCTTCGGAACGTCGATCTTCTTCGAGACCCAGGCCGGGGTGGCGCACCCCAGGGCAAGGGCCCTGGCAGCCGCGCTCCTTCTGGCGGCGCCCGTGCTCCTCTTCCCTGAAGCCGTGCTGAGCGGGCTCTCGGCGCTGGCGCGCGAGCTGTTTGCGCTGCACTGAGCGGCGCCGGGCCTCACGGGGGACGCCGTGGCGCTGCGCACGGGAGAGCCGGCCCGGGCCAATCGGCCGCGCAGGGGGCGCGCGAACGAAGAGGGCCGCCCCCTCAGAGAAGGGAGCGGCCCCGTTCACAGCCGGAAGTGGCGGGTCGAGACAGGGCTACATGCCCATGCCGCCCATGCCGCCCATGCCACCGGGCATCCCGCCGCCCATGCCGCCGCCAGCGGGCTCGTCCTTGGGCTTCTCGGCGATCATCGCCTCGGTGGTGAGCATGAGCGAGGCGACCGAGGCCGCGTTCTGCAGCGCGGTGCGGGAGACCTTGGTCGGGTCGATGACGCCGGCCTTCACCAGGTCCTCGTACTCGCCGGTCTGGGCGTTGAAGCCGTAGTTGGCCTCCTTGGACTCCTTCACCTTGTTCACCACGATGGAGCCCTCCCCGCCGGCGTTCTCGACGATCTGGCGGAGGGGCTCCTCGAGCGCGCGGCGGACGAGCGTCGACGCCGAATCTTCTCGCCGTCGGTGGCCTGCACCGCGTCGAGGGCGTCGAGGCAGCGCAGGTAGGCGACGCCGCCGCCGGGGACGATGCCCTCCTCGACGGCCGCGCGGGTGGCGTGCAGCGCGTCCTCGACGCGAGCCTTCTTCTCCTTCATCTCGGTCTCGGTGGCCGCGCCGACGTTGATGACCGCCACGCCGCCGACGAGCTTGGCGAGCCGCTCCTGGAGCTTCTCCTGGTCGTAGTCGCTGGTGGTCTCCTCGATCTGGGCGCGGATCGGTCTTCACGCGCGCCTGGATGTCGGCCTTCTTGCCGGCGCCGTCGACGATGGTGGTGTTGTCCTTGTCGACCGTGATGCGCTTGGCCCGGCCGAGGTCCTTCAGCGTGACCTTCTCGAGCTTGAGGCCGAGCTCCTCGGCGATCACCTTGCCGCCGGTGAGGATGGCGATGTCCTCCAGCATGGCCTTGCGGCGGTCGCCGAAGCCGGGGGCCTTGACCGCGCAGACGTGCAGCGTGCCGCGGAGCTTGTTGACCACCAGGGTGGCCAGCGCCTCGCCCTCGACGTCCTCGGCGATGATGAGGAGCGGCTTGCCTGCGCGCGCGACCTGCTCGAGGAGCGGGAGCAGGTCCTTCATGTTGGAGATCTTCTTCTCGTGGATGAGGATGTAGCGCGTCCTCGAGGACCGCCTCCATCCGCTCCGGATCGGTCACGAAGTAGGGCGAGAGGTAGCCGCGGTCGAACTGCATGCCCTCGACCACCTCGAGCGTGGTCTCGAGGCCCTTCGCCTCCTCGACGGTGATGACGCCCTCCTTGCCGACCTTGTCCATCGCCTCGGCGATGATGTTGCCGATGGTGGTGTCGCCGTTGGCGGAGATGGTGCCGACCTGGGCGATCTCCTTGTGGTCCTTGGTCGGCTTGGAGAGCTTCTTCAGCTCGGCCACGACGGCCTCGACGGCCTTGTCGATGCCGCGCTTGATGTCCATCGGGTTGTGGCCGGCGGCCACCAGCTTGCGCGCCCTCGCGGTAGATGGCCTGGGCGAGCACGGTGGCGGTGGTGGTGCCGTCGCCGGCGACGTCGGAGGTCTTGGAGGCGACCTCCTTCACCATCTGCGCGCCCATGTTCTCGAACTTGTTCTCGAGCTCGATCTCCTTGGCGACGGTGACGCCGTCCTTGGTGATGGTGGGCGAGCCGAAGCTCTTCTCGATGACGACGTTGCGGCCCTTGGGCCCGAGCGTGACCTTCACGGCGTCGGCGAGGGTGTTGACGCCGGCGAGGATCGCCTCGCGAGCGCGCTGATCAAACTTGATTTCCTTGGCAGCCATTTGTTCTCCTTGAGGTTTTCGGATCTGCTCGCCTTCTCTACGCGGCAGCGGCGACCAGCCGGTCGGCGGTCGCGGCGCCTCGCCGCGGGCGGGACGACTAGCCCTCGATCACGCCGAGGACGTCCTCCTCGCGCAGGATGAGGTGCTCCTCACCCTCGATCTTGACCTCGGTGCCGGCGTACTTGCCGAAGAGGATGCGGTCGCCGGCCTTGATGTCGAGCGGCCGGACCTTGCCGTCCTCGAGGACCTTGCCGTTGCCGACGGCGAGCACCTTGCCCTCGATCGGCTTCTCCTTGGCGGTGTCGGGGATGATGATGCCGCCCTTGGTCTTCTCCTCCTCTTCGACGCGCTTGACGATGAGCCTGTCCTGGAGCGGACGGATCTTCATTTGATTCCTCCTTGAGTTTGAGGCGGTTAGCCTGAAGTTCCGCTTCAGGTTAGACCGCCAGCGGGGGCTCCTTTGGAGCCCGTATCGAGAGTCGACCGTTGGCAGTCGCCTACGGAGACTGCCAGCGGTCGGGTCGTACTGTAACCAGCGGCGGGGGGGTGTCAAGCGACCGGCGAGCCGCGGTGAGGCTCGCGGGAACGCGCGCGATCACAGCGCGCCTCCCGCGCGGGCGTGCGCCGGGAGGGGCCTGGTTTTTTCTGGGGGTGCCTAGCGGAGGGTGCGCGTCTGGCCGGCGCCGATGCTCACCTTTTCCTGGTCGAACTTTCCGGAGAGGGCATCGCGCACGGAGCGGTCGAAGCGCACGCGGCCGGTGGCGATCTCGCGAAGCGCCAGCACCGCCGGCTTGTTCTTGGCGGCGTCCATCAAGGCGCGGGCGCCGGCCATGAGCTGGCGGGTGCGCTTGGTGGCGAGCAGGACGAGCGCGAAGCGGTTGTCGACCTGGGGAAGGCAGTCTTCTACGGTGACGCGAGCCATGAGAGCGCCCTCCTGGGCGAGATGTCGAAGAAAATGGCGGCGGTTTGGCCGGGGGGGAGAGACTAAGAGCCCGAGGGGGCCGGGTCAACACCGGCGGCCGGAGGTTCACGGTCGCTCGCGAGTGCTCCCGCCGTGCCCGAGAGCTCACCCCTTGAACCAGAGCCCCTTCGCTCCCTCGCGCCGCACGTCGACGTTGGGGTCGAGCTTCACGAAGCGGCACATCTCGGCGAGGCGCGAGTAGATTCGATCGCCCACCCGCTGCTCCAGCGTCTGCGCCTCGGCCTCGCGCTGAAACTCCGCGGAGCGGGTGCGAACGACCTTTCCCGGGGCGTCGAACGAGGAGCGTGGCAGCTCCTGAGGTGTGGTGAAGTAGTTGGTGGCGAAGAGGGTGGTGAGGCCGGCGTTGTAGCGGCGGCTGATGAGCTCGTCGAGCATCGAGCGCTCCCACTCGGTGCCGCGCTCCTTGCCGAGCTCGTCGATGGCGAGGACCGGCACCGCGATGAGCGGGCGGAGGATCTCCATGGGCCCGCGGTTGGCGTCGAAGCCGGCGCGCATGTCGGAGAGGAGCAGCATGAGCTCCACGTATCGGCAGGCGATGCCCTTCTCCAGGGTGAGATACCTGAGCGCCGCGCACACGAGGTGAGTCTTGCCACCGCCCGGGCGCCCGTAGAGGAGCAGGCCCTTGGTGGGCTGGTCGCCCCGGTATTTCCGGGCGAAGTCCTCAGCCTCCACCTTGGCGGACGAGTGTGAGGGCGTCCAGGGCTTGAACGCCTCGAAGGAGGCGAGCGCCACCGAGGCCGGGATGCCCACCCGGTTGAAGAGGGCGATGCGCTCGTCGAGCCGCCGGCAGGCGCACGATTGCGCCACTACGGTGGCGCCGCTGGCCACGAGGAGGTAGCCGGTGCCGCCACAGCGGTGGCAGGCGGCGCTGCAGGTGCAGCGCCGAGCCCGGGCCGTGCGGCCGAGGATCTGCTCGACCACGTACTCGACCCCGCCGCAGCTGCGGCAGGTGTTCGGCTCCGGCGAATCGACCATGGGGCAGCGCACTCTACACCGAACCGCGGAGCCGGATCAGGCCCGCCTCGCGAGCGGCCTCCTCCACGTGAGCCCGGAGCGCCTCCCGGTAGGAGGCGGGGCGCGTGAGAGGATGGCGCGCGCCGGCCCGGAGCCGGCAGCGGGGCCCGAGCGCCGCTCGCCGGGCGCGCGGCAGGGCACGGAGCCAGGCCGCCAGCGCCGCCGCGTCGATCCCGGCGAGCGCGCTGTCGAGCTCCGCGAGGGGAGACCGCTGGCCGGCCCTTCCCGGCGCGGCAGTACCCTCGGTCGGGTGCACATCCGCCGCCCCTGGACCGGTCGCGCCGGGCGAGGCGCCGTCCGCCGCGGCGGCGGGCGGCGCCGCCGGTTCGAGCAAGGGCCCGGCCGCCGAGAGTGCGGTGAGGTAGGCCTGGCGCAGAGGGGGTGGAGCCCCTCGAGCGAGGCGCCCGAGGAGCTCGCGCGCTGCGGCGAACCGCACCCGGGCGGCGTGCTCCTCGCAGGGGGGCGCCAGCGCCGAGCCCACCCGGCCGCTGCGGTGGGCCCGGATGGCCGCCTCCACCCCGATGCGGTAGGCGCGCAGCGCCTTCGGGAGGGGAGAGCCCGGGGGGCGGTGCTCACGGGCGTCGGCCAGCGCCTGCCGGAGACCGGCGCACACCACCGCCACGGGAGCGCCGCGGCGCTCCCATGCGCGCACCTGCTCCTGATCGAGAGGAGAGAGCATGAGACCGATCCCACGCAGACCGAGGAAATACTCGGTGACCACCGTCTCGTAGGAGAGCTCGCCTGCCGGGAGGTCGGACACGGGGCGAGTATCGATCGCCACCCTGACCACGGCCGGCGCACACCCTGCGCCGGCCGGCGGCCGGGCGGCTACACGATGGGTGAATCATGCGCGCCCCCGGCGCCGCGCCGCGCCGCGATCACATGCTCTCCCCCACCTCCCAGGCGTGCTGGAAGCGCGCGCCCGGGTCCTTGGCGAGCAGGCGGGCCGCGACGGCGGCGAGGCGCGCGTCGGCCCCCGGGTTCACGCTCAGCACGGGCGGGGCGGAGCGGGCGACGATCTCGTTCCAGAGCGCCGGCGCGGTGCGCGCGGTGAACGGCGGGCGGCCGGTGAGCAGCTCGAAGAGGACGACCCCCAGGCTGTAGAGGTCGGCCCGGTGGTCCACCGCCTCGCCCCGCGCCTGCTCCGGCGCCATGTACCGGTAGGTGCCCACCACCCGCCCGTGGAGGGTGAGGGGAGGGGCGTCGTCGAGGAGCTTCACCAGTCCGAAGTCCATGAGCCGCACGCGCCGCTCGTCGTCCACCATGATGTTGGTCGGCTTGAGGTCGCGGTGCACGAGGCCCCGCTCGTGCACGTAGGCGAGGCCGGCGCACACCTGGCGCAGGGCGTCGCGCAGCCGCGCCATGCGCCCGGGGCCGTTCAGCCGGGCAGCCACGCTGGGGGAGAGCGGCCGCGCGTCGGCGAGGCCCGGTGCGTCCGCGGGGCACGCCGACTCGGGTCGCCGCGGCCGCGGCTCGCCGTCCTCCGTCGCGGGCTCGTCGAGCAGCTCGGCAAAGGCCCGCAGCGCCCCCGGACCTTCGCAGCCCGTGAAGAGGGTACCGGTGTCGGGCTCGTCGGACCAGGCGTCGAAGCCGAGGCTCCCCCCGCGCGCCGCCTCCCCCGGCTCCAGCTCGGCGCCGAGCTCTCCGGCGAGCTCGTCGTCGAGGACCGGCGAGAGGTAGGCCCGGAGGTCGAGCCCCTCCACCAGCTCCATGGCCAGGAAGGAGTAGCCGTCGTGCACGCCGCTCCCCAGCACGCGCACGACGTTCGGGTGATCGAGCTCGGAGAGCGCCTCGAACTCGCGCGCCAGGCGCCGCGCCGCGTTCGGCTCGCAGGCCGGCGGCGGTGCGAGCAGCTTCAGCGCCACCTCGTCGCGCCGGGGGCCGCGCGCCCGGTACACGGTGCTGGCCCCGCCCCGGCCGATGACGGCCAGGATCTCGTAAGGGCCCAGCATGCGAGGGGGCATCGGCCGCAGCATACGGGGCGCCGCGCCGAGGCGGCAACCGCGCTGCGAAGGCTCCGGACCGCCTCGCCTCGCCTCCCCCGGCGTGCTATCCCATCCGCCGCGTGGCCGACACCGACTCCGACGCCATGGAGGAGCTCCGCGAGCGCGTGCGCTCTCGCCCGCTGCCCCGCCACGTCGCCATCATCATGGATGGCAACGGGCGCTGGGCGGAGGCGCGGGGGCTCCCGCGCGTGGCCGGGCACCGGGAGGGCTCGTCCTCCGTGCGCGCCGTCACGCGCGAGGCGAGGGCGCTCGGGCTGGAGGCGCTCACCCTCTACGCCTTCAGCGCGCAGAACTGGGGCCGCCCCCCGGACGAGGTGGCCGCCCTCATGGATCTCCTCGCCGAGTTCCTCGACTCGGAGCGGGGCGACATCATGGACAACGCCATCCGCCTCTCGGCCATCGGCGAGGTCGAGCGGCTCCCCGGGTTCGTGCGTGAGCGGCTCGACCGGCTGGCGCGCGACTCGGCAGGCCACCGCGGGCTCTCGCTCACGCTGGCGCTCTCCTACGACGCGCGCGAGGAGATCGCCGAGGCCGCTCGCCGCGCCGCGCGCGCGCGAGGGGACGGCTTCACCGCGGCCGACCTCGACGCCCACCTCTCCACCGCTCAGCTCCCCGAGCTCGACCTCCTCATCCGCACGAGCGGCGAGCGGCGCATCTCCAACTTCCTGCTCTGGCAGTGCGCCTACGCCGAGCTCGCCTTCACCGAGACGCTCTGGCCCGACTTCCGGGGGCGGGAGCTGCTCGGGGCGCTGGAGGATTTTCAGCGCCGCCAGCGCCGCTTCGGGCTCGTCGCCTCGCAGGTCGAGCCCGCGCCCGCCGCCCGCCTCAGCGCCCCACCGGGAGACCCCCACCCCGCATGAACGCCCCACGCAGCAACCTCGCCCTGCGCGTCGTCTCGGGGATCCTGCTCTTCCCCTTGCTGGTGTGGATCACCTGGGCCGGAGGCCTCCCCTTCACCCTCCTCCTGGCGGTGGCAGCCGGGGTGGGGGCGCTGGAGGTGACCACCATGTTCACCAGGGTAGGGCTGCCCGAGGCCTTCGGCATCGCGGTGGCCGCCCTGGTGCCGGTGGCGCCTTGGTGGGCGCTGCAGCACGGTGCCTCGAACACCCCGCTCCTGCCGCTCGCGCTGGCCGTCGCGGCCATGGTGCTGCTCGTCCTGAACCTCTTCCGCCCCGGGCCCGTCGAGCAGGCGCACCAGCGGGTGGCGGCCTCGGCGCTCGCCTGGCTCTACTGCGGCGTGCTCATCGCCACCATGGTGGGGCTCCGGCTCCAGTCGGGCTTCGCCTGGGTGATCCTGGCCTTCGTGGTGAGCTGGATGAACGACATCCTCGCCTACTTCGCCGGCCGCTTTCTCGGGAGGCACCTGCTCCTACCCAAGGTCTCGCCCAAGAAGACCTGGGAAGGGTTCGCCGGCGGCATGGTGGGGAGCGTCTTCGGAGCGCTGGGGGTGCGCGCCGTCTTCCTCTGGCTGCCACAGCCGGCCGGCGAGGCGTTCGCGCTCACCCCCGCGGCCTGCGTGCTGTTGGGCCTGGGCGCCGGCGTGCTGGGTCCGCTCGGCGACTTCTCCGAGTCGATGCTGAAGCGGGCGGCCGGAGTGAAGGACTCGGGGAACCTCATCCCCGGCCACGGCGGGCTCCTCGACCGCATCGACGCGCTCCTCTTCGTGGTGCCCTGGATCTACCTCTGGGCTACGTTCTGGGCTTGAACGGCCTGGCTCGTCCATGAAACAGCACGCCCACCCGGGCTCGGCGGAGCCCGTCGCCTGGTCCGGCTCGAGGAAGCGCCTCGCCATCCTCGGCTCCACCGGCTCCATCGGCGTCCAGGCGCTCGACGTCGTCGCGCGAGCCGGGGAGCGGTTCGAGGTGGTGGCGCTGGCGGCGGGGCGCAACGACGCCCGCATGGCCGAGCAGGTGAGGCGCTTCCGCCCGCGCCTCGTGGCCATGGTCGACCCGGTGGCCGCCGCGCGCCTGCGCGAGCGGCTCGGGCCGGATGCGCCCGAGGTGCTGGAGGGTGACGAGGGCGTCGCCGTCGCGGGGGCGCTGGCGGAGGTCGATTTCGTGCTCGCGGCCGTGGCGGGTGGCGCGGGCCTGCGCTCGACGGTAGCCGCCGTAGAGGCCGGCAAGGTCATCGGGCTCGCCAACAAGGAGTCGATGGTGCTGGCCGGTGAGCTGCTCGTGGCGCGGGCCGCCGCGCGCGGCGCGACGTTCCTCCCCGTCGACAGCGAGCACAGCGCCATCTTCCAGTCGCTGGCCGGCCACAACCGGGCCGACGTGCGGCGGCTCCTCCTCACCGCCTCCGGAGGGCCACTGCGGACGGCCTCGGCCGCGGAGATGGCGGCGGTGACCCCCGAGCGCGCCCTTCGCCACCCCAACTGGGTCATGGGCGACAAGATCACCATCGACTCGGCTACCCTGATGAACAAGGGGCTGGAGGTCATCGAGGCACGCTGGCTTTTCGGTATCGACCCCGCGCGAATCGACATCGTGGTGCACCCGGAGTCGGTGGTGCACTCGATGGTGGAGTACGTCGACGGCTCGGTGGTGGCGCAGCTCGGCGTCTCCGACATGCGCGGTCCCATCGGCTATGCGCTCGCCTACCCCGAGCGCCTGCGGCTCGACCTCCCCCCGCTCGACCTCTCGCGCGTGGGGCGCCTCACCTTCGAGCCCCCTGACCCGGCCCGCTTTCCGGCCTTCACCCTGGCCTACCGTGCGCTCGAGCTCGGAGGGACCGCGCCCGCGGCTCTCTCCGGCGCCGACGAGGCGGCGGTGGCGGCCTTTCTCGCCGGCCGCTGCGCCTTCGCCCGCATCGCCGCCGTGTGCGAGGAGGTGCTCCAGGCTCACCTGGTGGAGCCGCTCCGCTCCGTGGAGCAGGCGCTCGCCGCGAGCGACTGGGGCCGCGCCGAGGCCGAGCGCCGGGTGGGTTGAGGCCCTCCACCCGGCCCCCGGAAGCCCGGGGACCCCCCCCGCGTTATGCTCGGGGGCCGCGCGGCCGGCTGGCGGCCCCGCCCACGACGCCATGACCGACCTCCTCTTCAAGACGGGCTCCATCGTCCTCCTCCTGGGAGGGCTCATCTTCATCCACGAGCTGGGCCACTTCATCGCCGCGAAGCTGCTCGGCGTGAAGGTGATCCGCTTCTCCATCGGCTTTGGCCCACGCCTCTTCGGCTTCACCCGGGGCGAGACGGAGTACCGGGTGGCCGCGCTTCCGCTCGGCGGCTACGTGAAGATGGCCGGGGACGATCCCAGCGCGGAGCTCGCGCCGGAGGACCGCGGTCGCGGCTTCCTCGAGCAGGCGCCGTGGCGCCGCTTCGTCATCGCCTTCGCTGGCCCGGCCATGAACCTCGCCTTCCCGGCGCTGGTCTATTTCGGCCTCACCCTGGCGCAGAACGGCTCGCCCGTCCCCGGCCCGCGGGTGGGCTCCGTCGCCCCCGGGGCTCCGGCCGCCGAGGCGGGGCTCCTCCCCGGCGACCGCATCCTGTCGGTGGCCGCGCCCGGCGAGGCGCCTCGGACGGTGCGCTGGTTCTCCGACCTGCGCGACCTCGTGGCGCCGCACCCCGGCGAGCCGCTCGCCTTCGAGGTGGAGCGCGATGGTGAGCGCCTGCCCACCCTGACCATCCGCCCGGCGCGCGAGGTGGAGTCGAACCCCATCGAGACGACGAGCCGCGGCCTCATCGGCGTGAGCCCCGCCTACACGCCGGCGGTGGTGGCGCCGGTCTCGCCCGGCTCGGCCGGGCCGCTCCAGCCCTTCGACGTCGTGACGAGCCTCGGCGGCCGGAAGGTGGCGCAGGCCGCCGACCTCCGGCGCGCTCTCGCCGCGGCTGGCTGCGCACCGGTGGCGATGGAGGTGGAGCGGGCGGACGCGACGTCGCCCCGTCCGGCGGGCAGCGCCTCCGGCGCCCCGGCACGCCCGACGCGCGCGCCGGTGGCACTCGCCGGCGTCCCCACCTGCGATGCGGCGGGCGCACCCACCTTCGCCCTGGCCGACCCCGGCGTCTCCACCTACGTCGCGTCGGTCGACCCCGGCAGCCCGGCCGACCAGGCGGGGATCCGGCGCGGCGAGGCCATCCTCTCGGTGAACGGGGAAAGGGTGTGGAGCTTCCGCGACCTCAACGCCCGGAGCGCCGCCTTCCGCCCCGGGCAAGAGGTGGAGCTCACCCTCACCGGAGGCCGCACGGCGACGCTCGTCCCCGAGGAGCGCATGGAGCGCGATGCGCTCACCCGCGAGCCCATGCCCCAGCTCGTCCTCGGCTTCCACCCGGACACCACCGGCCTCGAGCGGTTCGACGCGCTCCTCGTGGAGTCGGTGCCGCTGCGGGTCGGACCGGCCGAGGCGGCCGAGGTGGCGGTGAAGAACCTCCACGAGGTGACCCGGCTCACCGTCCTCGGCATCGCCCGCATCTTCACCGGCGACATCAGCTTCAAGACGGTGGGCGGGCCCATCATGCTCTTCCAGATCGCGGCCCAGGCGGCGGAGGAGGGCCTGCCGAGCTTCCTCTTCAAGATGGCGCTCATCAGCGTGAACCTCGGCCTCATGAACCTCCTGCCGGTGCCGGTGCTCGACGGCGGGCACATGGTGGCCTCGGTCCTCGAGGGGGTGACTCGCCGGCCGCTCTCGCTCCGCGCCCGCGAGATCGCCAACATGGTGGGGGTGGCCCTCCTCCTCACCCTCATGCTGTTCGTCTTCAAGAACGACATCGCCCGGCTCATGGGGTAGACGTTCGGGCTCATGCTCGTCGCCGCCCTCGACACCGCCACCCTCACGCTCTCCTGCGCCCTCTGCGAGGTGGGCGAGGGTGGCGCCTCGCTGGTGGCCGAGAAGCTGGAGCACGCGCCGGCGCGCCGCGGACCGCAGGGCCCCACCGGAGGGCACGGAGGCCGGCTCCCCGCGGCCCTCTCCGAGCTGCTGGAGCTGGCCGGCGCGAAGCTCGCCGACGTGCAGGGCTGGGCGGTGGGGCTCGGCCCGGGGTCCTTCACCGGGCTGCGCATCGGCCTCGCCACCTGGAAGGGCCTCGCCTATGCGCACCAGCGCCCCATCGCGGGGGCGAGTAGCCTCGCGGCGATGGCGCTGGCGGCGGCGCCGTCCGCTCCCGAGGGCGTGCTCCTCCTGCCGCTCCTCGACGCCCGGAAGGGCGAGCTCTACGCCGGCTTCTACGAGGCGGTGGGCGGGAGCGTGGCACCGGTGGCCCCCGACGCCGCGCTCCCGGCGGGGCCGCTCTTGGAGCGCCTCCAGGCCCTGCGCCCGGCCGGCGACATCGTGGCCTTCGGGGAGGGGCTCCTCGCCTACGCCGAGGCCCTCGCCGGGCTGCCTCGCCTCGGGGCCGAGGTGCCGTCGCCGCCCGGGCTGGCGGTGGCCCGGCTCTGCGCTGCGGCGCTCCTCGGCGCGGCCTACGACGCCGCCCGACTCTACGCCCTCGAGCCCCACTACGTGCGGGCCAGCGAGGCCGAGGTGAAATTCCCGCACGGTCTACCACCCGTACGGCCCTGACGGCGCTGCGGCGCCGGAGCCGGCCCCTCGACGCTCCCGCGCGGCTGCGTTAGATCCCGCCAATGCACGTTTTCGTCACCGGCGGCACCGGCCTCATCGGGCGCGCCCTCGTTCCCGCCCTCCTCTCTGACGGACATGCGGTCACGGTGCTCTCGCGCTCGGAGCGGCCGCAGCTCCCCGCGGCGGCGCGGAGCGTGCGCGGCGACCCCCAGGAGCGCGGCCCCTGGCAGGAGGTGCTGGCCGCCTGCGACGCCTGCGTGCACCTCGCCGGAGAGTCCCTGACGAGCGGCCGCTGGACGGCCGAGCGCAAGCGGCGCATCCGGTCGAGCCGGACGGAGGGCACGCGCCACGTCGCCGAGGTGATCGCCGGGCGCGGCCCGTCGGTGCTCGTCTCGGGCAGCGCGGTGGGCTACTACGGCGCGCAGGGCGACGCGCCGCTCGACGAGGAGGCGCCCCGCGGTGAGGGCTTCCTGGCGGAGGTGTGCCAGGCGTGGGAAGAGGCGGCCGAAGCCGCGGCGCGGCGGGCGCGGGTGGTGAAGCTCCGCACCGGGATCGTGCTCTCGGGGAAGGGCGGAGCCCTGCCGCTCATGGCGCTGCCCTTCAAGCTCTTCGTGGGTGGTCCGGTGGGGAAGGGCGACTTCTGGCAGCCCTGGATCCACCTCGAGGACGAGGTGGGGCTCATCCGCTGGGCGCTCGCCGCAGGCGACGTGTCGGGGCCGCTCAACGCCACCGCGCCCGCGCCGGCCCGCAACCGCGAGCTCTCGGCGGCCGTCGCCCTCGCCCTCCACCGCCCGAATGCCGTCCCCGTGCCCCCCTTCGCGCTCGAGCTCGCGCTCGGGGAGCTGGCCTCGGTGGTGACGACAGGGCAGCGCGCCGTGCCGGCGAAGGCGCTCCGGCTCGGCTATGCCTTTGGCTTCCCGGAGCTCGACCGCGCGGTGGCCGACGCGCTCGCGGGTGCGTGAGGGCCCGTCCCCTGTTAAGCTTTCGCCCCTTTTTCATCGCGCGGGGTTTTCGGAGGGCGGATGCGGAAGAAGCTGAGGGCCGGAGTGCTGGGCGCCACGGGCATGGTCGGGCAGCGGTTCCTCTCGCTCCTCGCCGATCATCCCTGGTTCGAGGTGGCGGTGGTGGCGGCGAGCCCCTCCTCGGCGGGCAAGCGCTACGCCGAGGCGGTGGACGGGCGCTGGGCCATGAGCGCGCCCGTTCCGCGGGCAGCGGCCGGGCTCACCGTGGTCGACGCCTCGCAGGTCGAGCGGGTGGCAGGCGAGGTCGACCTCGTCTTCTGCGCGGTGGACCTGCCCAAGGCCGACACGGCTCGCCTGGAGGAGGCCTACGCGAGGGCCGAGACGCCGGTCGTCTCCAACAACAGCGCCCACCGCTGGACGCCCGACGTCCCGATGATGATACCCGAGGTGAACGCTGCCCACGCCGAGGTGCTCGCGGCGCAGCGGCGCCGGCTCGGCACCCGCCGCGGCTTCGTGGCGGTGAAGCCCAACTGCTCCATCCAGAGCTACGTTCCGGCGCTCCACCCGCTCCTCGAGTTCGGGCCCACGCGACTGTCGGTGTGCACCTACCAGGCCATCTCCGGCGCCGGGAAGACCTTCGCCACCTGGCCGGAAATGGTCGACAACGTCATCCCCTTCATCGGCGGCGAGGAGGAGAAGAGCGAGCAGGAGCCGCTCAAGATCTGGGGGAGGGTGCAGGACGGCGCCATCGCCCCGGCCACGGCGCCGATCATCTCGGCACAGTGCATCCGGGTGCCGGTCTCGGACGGCCACCTCGCCGCCGTGTCGGTGGCCTTCGAGAGGAAGCCTCCGCGGGACGAGATCCTCGCCCGCTGGAGGTCCTTCGCCGGCCGCCCGCAAGAGCTCGGCCTCCCCAGCGCCCCGTCGCCCTTCCTCGTCTACCACGAGGAGGAGAACCGCCCGCAGACGCGGCTCGACCGCGACGCCGGGCGCGGGCAGGCGGTGAGCATCGGACGGCTTCGCCCCGACCCCATCCTCGACTGGCGCTTCGTCGCGCTCTCCCACAACACACTCCGCGGCGCCGCCGGCGGCGCGGTGCTCACCGCCGAGCTGCTCGTGGCGGACGGCCACATCGAGGCGCGATGACGGAGCGGGCCGGGAGGGCGCTTCGGCTGGCGGTGATCGGCGCCACCGGCGCCCTCGGCCGCGCGCTGGTGCAGGAGCTGGAGGAGAGCGCGCTCCCGGTGGCGTCGCTCGCGCTCTACGCCAGCGCCCGGGGGGCGGGGAGCGAGCTCGAGTTCCGGGGCGAGCCGCTGCGGGTGGAGGAGCTGCGGGCGGGCGGCCCGGCATCGACCCTGGGTACGGCAGTGCCGGCGAGCGGCGGCTCGCTGAACGGCGCTGCGCCGAACGGCACAGCCGCTCCAGCGGCCGGAGCGGCCCAGGCGCACGGAGCGAGCTTCTCCGGCCTCGACCTCGCCTTCTTCGCCGCCACGCCGACGGTCACCGGGCAGTGGCTCGCGGCGGTCCGGGCCGGCGGCTGCGGCGCCGTCGACCTCGGGCCCTTCTCGCGAGCCGACCTCGAGGTGCCGCTCCTCCTGCCCGAGCTCGACCCCGAGGCGATCGCCGGCTTCGCCCGCACCGGCCGCGTGGCGGTGCCTGCCGCGCCCGCGGCGCAGCTCGTGCTGGCGCTCCACCCGCTGCATCGCGCGGTGGGCATCGAGCGCGCCGAGGTGACCACGCTTCTGCCCGCCTCGTCCGTTGGTCAGGCCGGGATCGACGCGCTGGAGGGCGAGCTGCGCGCCATGCTCTCCTTCGCCGAGCCGCCGCCGCCCTCGGCCTTCCCCCACCGCCTGGCGTTCAACGTGGTGCCGCACGCTGGCGCCTTCGACGAGGCGGGCCACGCCGAGGGAGAGCGGTCGCTCCCCGGGGAGGTGCGCCGCCTCCTCGGCTCCTCGCTCTCCATCGCCGTCACCGAGCTCACGGTGCCCGTCTTCCACGGGTGTGTGCAGGTGGTGGCGCTCTGCACGCGCCAGCCCCTCGCCGCCGCCGAGGCGCGCGCCCTCCTCCGGGGGGCGCCCGGGGTGAAGCTCCTCGACGCGCCGGGGGAGGGCGTGTACCCGATGCCCATGCTGGCGGTGAACGACGAGGCGGTGCTGGTGGGCCGCGTCCGAGACGACCCGACGCGAAAGAACGGGCTCCTCCTCGTCCTGGCCGGCGACAACCTGCGCCGCGGCGCGGCCAGCGCGGTGGGGGTGGCCTCGCTCCTCCGAGAGCGGGGCCTCGTCGGGCAGGGGTGAGTCCGGGGCGAGGTGAGGTGCGATGGTGGGTGGCGCGCGCCGGGGCGCTCCCGGGAGGAGCGCGCCGGCTCTGGCGGGCCCCTGCGCCTCGCTTGCCGAGGGTGCGCTCCCGTTGCAGGATGCCGCGCATGCTCTCCCGCCTCGCCCTGGCGACGGCCCTGGCCTTCCTCTCCGGGCTCCCCGCCGTCTCGCGCGCGCAGTCGCTCACCTTCAGCGAGTCGAACGATCAGGATCAGAATCATCAACCTGGCCGAGTGCCAGGCCGGGACGGACCGGATCACCCTGAGCTGGCAGGTGACGAGCGCCACCGCCAGCGGCTTCGACCTGTGGGTGTCGGACCAGTCGGGATGCCCGCCGGCGAGCACCACCAGCACCGCGCACAGCGTCAACATCTCCTCGGCGGTGGCGAGCTCCGGCACCTACCCGGGCACCGGGTCGACATACACTGTGAGTCAACTGATGAACCAGGTGCAGGTGGTGAACTGCAACCCGGCCGCCAGCTACGCCTACGTCTGCCTGTTCACCACCGGTACCACCACCTCGCCCGCCGCCACCCTCAACATCCCGCTCGACTACGCCGCGCCGCCGGCGCCCGTCATCCGCTCGGTGACGCCGGGCGACTCGGCCCTGGAGGTGAGCTGGGACGACGGCACCGGGTCGGCCGAGGCGGGCGCCTCCGGTGCCGCGGCGAGCTACCGCGTCTACTGGGGAGGGCAGGGGGAGGCGCTCACCCGCTCCGAGCGCGTGACGCAGAGCCGAAGCTTCCGCATCGGCGGCCTCGTCAACTCCGTCGCCTACGACGTGCAGGTCTCGGCCCTCACCTCCGGCGGCAACGAGGGGCCGAGGTCGGCGCTGGCGAGCGGCACGCCCACCTTCGTCTACGATTTCTGGCGCCTCTACAAGCAGGATGGCGGCGAGGAGCAGGGCGGGTGCGGGGCCGGGCCGGGAGGCCTCCTCGCCCTCCTGGGGCTCCTGCCGCTCGCGCTGCGGCCCCGGAGGCGCTCGTGAGCGCGCGAGGCTTTCCACGCATGGTCCGGGCGCCGGCACTGGCCTGCGCGATCGCCTGCTGGCTCGCGGCCACGCCAGCCTGGGCCCAGACCCCTACCGAGCGCTGGGGCTCGGTGGAGCTCTCGGTGGGCGCCTACCGGCCGAACATCGACTCGGAGCTCCCGGCCTCCCGCCCCTGGCGGACCACCTTCGGGGGAGGTCGTGGACCGCTCTTCCGGCTCGACGGGGCGAAGTCGTTCGACCTCGGCTTCGGCGGGCTCGACCTGGGGCTCGGCCTCGGCTGGTACCAGAAGAGCGGCCGGGGCTTCGTCCAGAACCCGGATGGCTCCATCGGCGCGCGCGCCGTCGACTCCACCACCTTCCACGCCATCCCCACCCGCCTCACGGCCACCTACCGCTTCGACGTGCTGGTGGAGCGGTACGGCATCCCGATAGCGCCCTACGCGCGCCTCTCCTTCGACCGCTGGTGGTGGTGGGTGACGAACGGGGCCGGCGACACCGCCAGCGATCGCGGGGTGAGCGGGTCGGGCGCCACCAACGGCTGGTCGTTCACCGGGGGGCTGGCCTTCCTGCTCGACTTCATCGACCCCGGTCTCGCGCGCGAGATGGACCGCGACACCGGCGTGAACCACGTCTACCTCTTCGCCGACGCGACGCACCAGTCGATCTCCGACTTCGGGTCGGGGAAGAGCTGGGACCTCTCGAACGATGGGTGGCTGTTCTCGGGGGGGCTGCTGTTCGTGTTCTGATTCGCCCTCACCCCCCTTCCCCCCTCTCCCAGCCCTGGAGGCTCATCGCGGGCTCGGCCTCGCAGGCGGGAGCTCGCGTCACCGCAAACGGCGGTGGGCGAGCGCGGGGAGCTCGCGCCGCACCTGCGCGAGGCGCCCGGGGGAGAGCTCGGCGAGGCATACGCCCTCGCCCTCTCCCGGGAGCTGCGCCAGCACCACGCCCCAGGGGTCGACAATCATCGCGTGACCGTGGGTGACGCGGCCGTGGGCGTGGCGCCCTCCCTGCGCCGGCGCGAGGACGTAGGCCTGCGCCTCGATGGCGCGGGCCCGGAGGAGCACCTCCCAGTGATCCTTGCCGGTGTGGAGCGTGAAGGCAGCGGGCACGGTCAGGATCTCGGCTCCTTCTTCCGAGAGGCGCCGGTAGAGCTCCGGGAAGCGCACGTCGTAGCAGACGGAGAGCCCCACGCAGCCGAGCGGCGTCTGCACCACCACCACCTCGGCGCCAGCCCGCACCGACTCCGACTCCGCGTAGCGCGCGCCGTCGGGGATGGCGACGTCGAACAGGTGGATCTTGCGATAGACCGCGGCGAGCGACCCGTCGTCGGCGAGGAGGACGCTGGTGTTCGCGGTCTTTCCCGGCTCGTCGAGCCGCTCGGCCACGGACCCGGCGAGCACGTACACCCGCCGCGCGCGCGCCAGCTCGCGGAGCGCCGCCAGGGTCGGTCCCTCCAGCGTCTCGGCCGTCGCCAGGCGCTCCTCCTCGGAGCCCATGAAGGCGAAGTTCTCGGGCAGGCCGACGAGGCGCGCGCCGCGATCGGCCGCCTGATTCACCAGCCGCACCGCCGACGAGAGGTTGGCGGAGCGGTCGGAGGAGGAGGTCATCTGCGCGACCGCGGCGAGGAAGGAGCCCGTGAGCATGGCTCTCGGTCTAATGCGGCCGGGGTACCTGTGCGCGGTGCGGCTCGCTGCGCCGGGCGGCGCCCACTACACTCCGAGGCACATGTCCGGCTATTACACGACGCACGAGGCGGCCGAGCTTCTCGGGTGTCGCTCCCCACCGTGGTGAACTGGGTGAAGGCGAGGCGCCTCAAGGCGCACCGCACCCCCGGCGGCCACCGCCGCATCGCGCGCGAGGACCTGGCGAGCTTCATGGTGCTCCAGGGTATGCCGCTGCCCGAGGAGCTCGACGGCGTCGTGCTGGCGCGCCGGAAGGCGCTGGTCCTCGGGGAGTCGGGCCCCCTCCGCGAGGGGCTCGCCCGGCAGCTCGCTCACGAGGGCTTTGCGGTGGAGCAGGCCTCCGGTGGCTTCGCGGGCGGCGCGGCGGCCGCTCGCTTCGAGCCCGACCTCGTGGTGCTCGCCGCCAGCGCGCCCGATGGCGGCGAGGTCCTGCGGGGGCTCCGCGCCGATCGCACCCTCGGCGAGGTGGCGGTGCTGGCGGTCGGGCCTGCCGGATGGGTGAAGAGCCTGAAGACGGCCGGGTGCGATGCAGCCCTGTCGAGGCCCCTCGCCGGCGGCACCCTGGTGCGGTCGGCGGCAGAGCTCCTCGGCGCGCGGCCCGCGCGGCAGGTGGACAAACCGTGAAGTGGCGGCTAGTCCATCCGGCATGACCGTTCCCTCGTATCCCGAGGCCACGATCGCACGGCGCGAGGATGGCTTTCTGCGCACGCGCGACGGGGTCAGGCTCTACTGGCAGCGCTACACGCCCGCGGGCGCGCGCGCGACCGTCGCCGTCTTCCCCGGTGGCGGAGATCACTCGGGGCGCTACCCTGCGCTCACCACGGCACTGGCCGCCGCAGGCTTCCAGGTGGCGCTGGTGGATTTTCGCGGCCACGGCCAGTCGGATGGCCGGCGGTGGCACGTCGATTCGTTCGACGACTACCTCGCCGACGCGGACGTCTTCGTCGATCACGTCCGGGAAGGCGCGAGCGGGAGACCCCTCTTCGTGGTGGGACACAGCCAGGGCGGGCTCATCGCTGGGCGCTGGGGGCTCGCGCCGGGGCGGGAGGTCGCCGGCTTCGTCCTGTCGTCGCCCTATTTCCGGCTCGCCTTCGAGCCGCCACGGGCCAAGGTGATCGGCGCCCGCCTCATGAACGCCGTCCTGCCCTGGGTCCCGCTCGCCACCGGGCTCCGCTACGAGGAGCTCACCTCCGACCCCGAGCTGCAGCGCTGGACGGAGGGCGACCCCCTCTACGGCAAGGCCACCACGCCGCGCTGGTTCATGGAGTCGCAGCGCGTGCAGGCCGAGGTGAGCGCCGCCGCCGCGCGCTTCGACTACCCGCTCCTCGTGTTGCTCGGCGAGGCCGACCGCATCGCCGACCCCGAGGCGGGCCGCGCCTTCGCGGCCCGGGTGCGGTCGAGCGACAAGGCGGTGCGCTCCTACCCCGGCTTCCAGCACGAGCTCTTCAACGAGCGCGAGCGAGCCCGGCCCATCGGCGACGCGGTGGCGTGGATCGCCGAACGCGCGCCCGGGTAGACGCACCCCCCCGCAGTTGACGCTGCGCGCGATGCGCCCTTATCTTCGCGCCCTCGGCGCGCTGGTCGCGCCCCAGGCTTTCCGGAGGGAAACGCCCATGGCGAACAGCAGCGAGAGGCCGTCCGGCGACGGCGCCCAGACCGTGCTCGGGCCGTCCATCGTCCTCGACGGCGAGGTCTCGGGTGGTGAGGACGTGGTGGTCCTCGGCACGGTGCGCGGGAAGATCTCCATCGCCAGCAGCGCCTACGTAGAGGCCTCGGGCGTCGTCGAGGCCGACGTCGACGCCAGCGCGGTGGAGGTGGCGGGCCAGGTGACCGGCACCATCGCCGCGCGCGAGCGGGTGGAGCTGAAGACCGACTGCAAGGTGGTGGGCGACATCCGCTCGCCGCGCATCCTGATCGCCGACGGCGCCGTGTTCCAGGGCAGCGTCGACATGGACCTCAAGGGGAAGTGACCGTGGCCCAATCCGAAAACAGCACAGTCATCGGCGAATCGATCCTGGTGAACGGCACGCTCGAGGGCGACGAGGACATGACCGTCCGCGGCCGCTTCGAAGGCTCGCTCCGGCTCACCCGGACGCTCTACGTGGAGCCCACCGCCACCGTGAAGGCGGAGGTGCAGGTGCGCACCTGCATCATCTCGGGGACGGTGGAGGGCAACATCACCGCCAGTGAGACGGTCGAGATCACCAGGGAGGGGCGGGTGGTGGGCGACATCAGCTCGCCTCGCGTGCTCATCGCCGATGGCGCCTCGTTCCGCGGCCAGATCGAGACGGGCGAGGCGGCGCCGGCCGAGGAGCGCCCCGCCCTGGCGCGGCCCGCCGCGCGGCCCGCCCTGCGCGCGCCGCCGCCCCGCGCCACGCGCCCGGAGGTGGTGGTCTCGGGACAGGGTGGCGAAGAGGACGAGGGTGAGGAGGAAGAGGTCAGCGAGCGCCCGGCCGCAGGCGCAGCAGGCCCCCGCGCCCCCCGCGCCCGTCGCCGTGGGGTCGCTGAAGCGCAAGGTCATCGTGCGTCGCAAGTAGCCGCACGAGACGGCCCTCGCGTGGGAGCCCGCGGTGAGCAGCGTGAGCAGGCGCCTGTCCACGCGACCGGCGCGGTGGATTTCGTGAGCCTCACCGAGGTGGCCGACGACGGCGAGTATTCGCCTGCGGCCCGAGGGAGACGTCGCCGACCTGGCCCAGAGCATGGGTCGCCTCGGCCAGCTCGTCCCGGTGGAGCTGCGCCCCTGGCCCGGGGCGGTGCCCGGCGCCGGCGGTCCGCGCTGGCAGCTCGTCTGCGGCTTCAGGAGGGTGGCGGCGGCGAAGCTCCTCGCAAGGGAGCGCGTCCTCGCCCGCCTCCACCGCGACCTCTCCTCCGGCGACGCCTGGGGCCTCGCGCTGGCCGAGGCGCTGCTCGCGCGCCCCTGGACGGGCGAGGAGCTGGAGGGGTTGCGAGCACGCCTCGCGCAGCGGGGTGGTCCGCGCTGGGCCGAGGAACTGGTCGACGAGGCGAGGGCGTGCGCGCCGGTCCCCGTCGCGCTCCGCGAGACGTTCTACGAATTTCTCTCGGCATCGGGCAGGGGAGGCCACGTGAACGACGAAGAGGCGGCGGCACCCAGACCGGGCGCACCCGATTCGCCACCGGAGCCGGCCGCCCCCGCGCAGGGGGAAGCCCAGGCCGAGTCCCCCCGGGCCGGCGCGCCACCCGACATCGGAGCCTCACCGGAAGAGCAGGAGAAGCCGGCCTTCCCCCCGGGCGCCGCCCCTGCCGCGAAAGCCAGGGAGCCCGAGGACACCGCGAAAGCCGGGGAGCCTGAGCACGCCGCGGAGGCCATGGAGCAGGCGGAGGCCGGGGGGTGGTGGAGGCCGAGCAGGCCGCGGGGACACCGGCGGCTCCCGGCTCGGCTTGGAACGATGCGAGAGGGCCCTCGACAGCAGACGAGCACGCGCCGCCCCCGCCCGCCCACGCCGAGTGGCCGCTCGTTCCCGAGGGCGTGCCGGAGGCGGCGGTGGAGCCGGCCACGGCGGCGCCTTCCAGCTCCGCGTTCGAGCCAGAACCGCTCGACCCGGCGAACGTGGTCGAGCTCACCCCCGAGGAGCTGGTGGCGGACCTGCTCACCCGGCTGACCGAGCTCAACCAGGACCTCGCCCTGGCCTACGATGCGTGGGGAGAGCTGCCGCCCGAGGGCCGCCGCAAGCTCCTCGAGGGCGCGCGCTGGCTCGCCAATCTCGTGCCGTACCTGGAGGCGAAGGGATGATGCTCGCCCGGGATCGCGCCCGTCTGCTGGAGCTCCTGCGCGAGCTCTCCTTCGAGCGGCGGAGGGTGGTGCTCGCCTCCGGTAAGCGAGAGCGACTTCTACATCGACTGCAAGCGCACGGCGCTCACCGCCGAAGGGCACGCGCTCATCGGGCGATGCCTGCTCGAGCGGGCGCGGCGCCTCGACCCGCCGGTGGTGGCGGTCGGTGGTCTCACGCTGGGCGCCGATCCGCTCGCCTCGGCGGTGGCGCTCACCAGCTTCCTCGAGGTGGAGGAGGCGCGCGCAGTGGGCGGAGCTCCCGCCAGAGCTCCCATCCACGCCTTCGTGGTCCGCAAGGAGCCCAAGGGCCACGGCACCGGCCAGTGGATTGAGGGCCGAAGGTCCGTGCCCGACGGGCAGCCGGTGGCGGTGCTGGAGGACGTTATCACCACCGGTGGAAGCGCGCTCAGGGCCATCGAGAGGTGCCGGCGAGGAGCGGCTCATGGTGGTGGCCTGCCTTTCCCTGGTCGACCGCCAGGAGGGCGGGCGCGAGGCCATCGAGTCCGCCGGGGTGCCGGTCGAGGCGCTCTTCTCGCGCCAGGACTTCCTGCCGTGAAGCCCGCGCTCGGCGCTCCCCGGAGGGGCGGCCTCTTCCCGCTCGTGCTCGTGCTCGCGTTCGCGGCCCCGGCGGGGTGCTCCTCGGTCCAGCAGCTCGACCGCGCGCCGAAGCCGCCGGCCGACGAGGGCGCCTGGGCCGCGGTGCGGGAGGCCAGCACCGGCCGCGGCGATCTCTACGACGGCTTCGGCCTCAACGCGCTCGCCAAGGCGGTCCACCTCTCGCGCCGTTCGCGAGGCCAAGGTGGCGAGGCTCGCCGAATGGGGGGCCCTGTCGCGCGCCGGGCAGCGCGAGGCGCTCGCCAGCGAGCGCGAGGAGGCGTCGCGCTGCGACGACTTCCTCCTCTCGCTCTTCACGCCCGACCGCGCCGCCAACGATCTCGACCGGGCGCCGAGCGTCTGGCGCATCACCTTGGTGACCGACGGCGAGGAGCGGGCGCAGCCGGTGGAGGTCACCGCGGTGCGGCCCGACCCGACGCTGCGCGCCCTCTACCCGACGGTGGGCGACTTCGACAGCGTCTACCGGGTGCGCTTCGCCCGCCGCGGCCGCGGGCTCTCGGCGCGACCCTTCACCCTGCGGATGGCCGGCCCCAAGGGCCGGCTCGACCTCGCCTTCGAGCCGGCCCGGTGAGTCCGCCGGTGGTCCGGCTCAGTCGAAGTCACCTCGGGTGAAGACGGTGTCGCGGGCCAGGCGCGGATCGGTCTCCGGGAAGTCGAGGAGGTGGTGCAGCCCGCGCGACTCGTGCCGCCGCCGGGCGCTCTCCACGATGAGGATGGCCACGTCGGCCAGGTTTCGCAGCTCGACCAGATCCTGCGTCAGGTGGTACTCCCAGTAGTAGTCGCGGATCTCCCGCCGCAGGAGCAGCAGGCGGGTGCGGGCGCGCTCCAGCCGCTTCATCGAGCGGACGATCCCCACGTAGTTCCACATGAGGCGGCGCACCTCCTCCCAGTTGTGCGTCACCACCACGCCCTCGTCCGGCGCCAGCGCGTCGCCGGGGTTCCAGTCCGGCACGGGGGGTGGCTCCGGCGGCGAGGACGCGAGGAGCTCCCGCGCGCGGACGGCTGCCCGGCGTCCGAAGACCAGCCCCTCCAGCAGCGAGTTGGAGGCGAGCCGGTTCGCACCGTGAAGGCCGGTGCAGGCCACCTCGCCCACCGCCAGGAGGCCCGGGACCGAGGTGGCGCCGTGGAGGTCGGTCACCACGCCTCCGCACTGGTAGTGGGCGGCCGGCACCACCGGGATCGGCTGCACCGACAGGTCGATGCCGAACTCCCTGCAGGTGGCGTGGATGTACGGAAAGTGCTCGAGCAGGAACGCCTTCGGCAGGTGCGTCATGTCGAGGTAGGCGCAGTCGTCGCCGCGGCGCTTGATTTCGGCGTCGATGGAGCGCGCGACCACGTCGCGCGGCGCCAGCTCGCGGCGCGGGTCGTAGCGCGCCATGAAGGCCTCCCCGCCGCGGTTGCGCAGGATGCCGCCCTCGCCCCTCAGCGCCTCCGAGATGAGGAAGCTCTTCGCCGCCGGGTGGAAGAGGCAGGTGGGGTGGAACTGGAAGAACTCCATGTTGGCCACCGCGGCGCCCGCGCGCCAGGCCATCGCCAGCCCGTCGCCGGTCGCCACGTCCGGGTTGGAGGTGTAGAGGTACACCTTGCCGGCGCCGCCGGTGGCGAGCACCGTCACCCGGGCCGTGCAGGTGTTCACCTCGCCGGTCTGCCGGTCGAGCACGTAGGCGCCGAGCACGCGGTTGGGGCCGCCCAGGCCGAGGCGGCTGGTGGTGAGGAGGTCGACCGCCACCTGCCCGGCCCGCACCGCCAGCCCCCGCGCCTCGCAGGCGGCCAGCATGGCCCGCTCCACCTCGCGCCCGGTGGCGTCCTTCACGTGGGCCACCCGGCGCCGGCTGTGGCCGCCCTCGCGCGTGAGGTGGAGCGCCGGGCCCAGCCGGTCGAACTCCACCCCCAGCGACTGGAGCCAGCGGATGCGCTCGGGAGCTTCGCTCACCGTCACGTCGACCGCGTCGCGGTGGCAGAGCCCGGCGCCGGCCACCAGGGTGTCCTCGACGTGGCGCGAGAGCTCGTCGTCGTCGCCCAGCGCGGCGGCGATGCCGCCCTGCGCGTACTGGGTGGAGCCCTCGGAGGGTTGACCCTTGGCGAACACCGCCACCGAGCCGAAGGGCGCCGCCTCCAACGCGAAAGAGAGGCCGGCGATGCCGCTGCCGAGGACGAGGAAGTCGAAGTGCTCTCGCACACCCTGACGGACCATGCCCTACCTGTAGCACGCACCCGGACGCCTCGCGATGCTCCGCGGGGCGAGGGATCATGGCGCCGTGAGGGTTCACCGCGGCCGCGGCTCGTGTCGCGGGGAGCGCGCCGTGGTGTGAGTGCGGGGACCGACGCGAGGTGGGCGCCCTGCGGCGCCCGCGCCGCTTGGCCCCTCACCTCCCTGCCTGATAACCTCCGGCGAGGATGCGACTCGGTCTCGCCACGCTGGCCGCCTTGGGCCTCCTCGGTGCGCCGCTCCACGCCGCCGCCGAGGAGCTCTACTCCTTCGTCGACGGCGAGGGGGTCATCCACGTCACCAACGTGCCGCAGGATCCCCGCTACCACCGCGTCCGGGTCCTCCGGGCGCGGCCGGTTCCACCCGGCGTGACCCGCGTCGTCATCCAGGGGCGCCGGCAGGAGGGCCGCACGGCGAAGGATTCGCGGCGCGTCGACCTCGCCACCCGGAGGGCGCCCTTCGTGGAGCACATCCGCTCGGCGGCCGAGCGCTACGGCCTCCCCGCGCCGCTCCTCGAGGCGGTGATGGCGGTGGAGTCGAACTTCGATCCGCTGGCGATCTCCGAGAAGGGCGCCGAGGGGCTCATGCAGCTCATGCCCGGCACCGCGCGCGAGCTCGAGGTGAGCGACGCCCGTGACCCGGCCCAGAACATCGACGGCGGGGCGCGCTACCTCCGGCAGCTCCACGACCGCTTCGGGAACGACCTCGTGCAGGTCCTTGCCGCCTACAACGCCGGCCCCGAGGCGGTGAAGCGCTCGGGCGGCGCCGTCCCGGCCATCCCGGAGACGCAGGCCTACGTGCGAAAGGTCCTGGCGCTCTACCAGAAGTTGCTCGCCCGGGGCTAGCGTTTCCATGGCCGCGCCCGATCCTTCTCCGATTCGAGCTGGGCGCGGCGCTGCTCGCGGCGGGCGACGCCGAGGGGGCGCGGGCTCAGCTCGCCAGGACCTGCGCGCGCACCCCCGGTGACGCCCGTGCGCTGGGGCTCCTCGGGCAGGCGCTCTACAGGCTGGGGCGGTACGGCGAGGCGGCCCGGGCCTTCGGCGCCCTGGTCGACGCGAGCCCGGCTGAACCGGCCGCCCGCCTCAACTTGGGCCTCGCCGCGCTGAGGGCCGGGGAGCGCCGCTTCGCCATACGGCAGCTGGAGATTGCGCTCGACTTCGCGCCGGGGCACCGCAAGGCGATGGGCTGCCTCGGCCTGGCGCTCCTGGAGGAGGGTGAGCCGGAGCGGGCGCGCCCCTGGCTCGCGCGCGCCGGCAGCTCGGTGCTGGTGGCGAGGTGCGACGCGCTCCTTCGCGAGGGCCAGATGGAGGAGGAGGTGAGCCTCGACGCGCTGACCGAGCCACCCCCCGTGGAGCCCCCGCCGCTGCAGGCGAGCTCGCCGGTCCGGATCCCGCCCGGTGAACCCGGCTCCAGCGCGCCGGAGCCTCCGGACTCGCCCCGCCTCCCGGAGACCTTCGAGCTGCGAGGGGACCACCTGCTGGTGCGGGTGCGGGGTGACGTGGTGGTGCGACAGGCGGGGCTCCTGGCGGTGCGGGGCGGCGTGCGTCTCTCACCGGAGGTGAAGCGGCATGGCGGGGAGCCGAGCCTTCGCCCCTTCGGGCTCGGCCAGCGACGGATGCTCCGGGCGAGGGGGGAGGGTGAGCTCGCCTTTCGCCTCTCCGAGCGCCTCTCGGTGCTCGATCTCCATCCCGCTTCCCTCTATGTTCGGGAGGAATCGCTCTTCGCGTTCGGTGAGGGCACCACGTTCGACAACGGAAAGCTCGGCCTCGTCGGCGGCCCGGAGCTGGCGCTGGTCCGGCTCACCGGTCCCGGCCGGACGGTGCTCTCGCTGCGGGGAGCGCTCGCCGAGCTGGAGGTTGGCCCCAGTACCGCGGCGCGAGTGCTGGTCCCGGCCCTGGTGGGATGGGAGGGCGCGCTCGAGCCACGGCTGGTGCCGCTGGCGGAAGGCGGCTCGCACCGCGGCGAGGAGCCGCTGGCGGTGGAGCTCCGCGGCGAGGGGCGCGTCCTCATCGACGAGGGGGCGGCCGCCTAGCGCGGCGGGCGGCCATGGTGTCGCGCGACTTCAAGCGGGAGCTCTGGAGCGCTCCCAACATCATCACCTTCGTCCGCGTCGCGCTCATCCCGCTGTTCCTGGGCTTCACCTTCTACGAGTCGCGGGTGCACTCCTTCGTGGCGGCCATGCTCTACACCTTGGCCGCCGCGACCGACTTTCTCGACGGCTGGGTGGCGCGCCGCTGGAACCAGGTGACGGTCCTCGGCAAGTTCCTCGACCCGCTGGCCGACAAGCTCATCGCCATCTCCGCGCTCATCATGCTCGTGCACCTCGGCCGGGTGGCGGCCTGGATCGTGGTGGTGGTGATGGCCCGGGAGCTGGCGGTGACCGGCCTGCGCACCATCGCCATGAGCGAGGGCATCGTCATTGCCGCCGGGCAGGAGGGCAAGTACAAGACGGCCCTCCAGCTGGCCGGCATCAGCTTCCTCATCCTTCACTATCCGTACCCCATCGACCTCGTGGTGAAGACCCTCACCGTCGATGCCAACCGGGTCGGCACCGGCCTCCTCTACCTGAGCGTCTTCTTCTCCCTCTGGTCGGGCTGGAAGTACTTCTCGGGCTTCACCCGGGCGGTCTACGCCGAGCCGCCGGAGGGCGGTGAGGACGGCACCGGGGGAGGCCGTGAAGCGAGCCGCAGCCACCGGGCGAGGCCCTGAGGCATGCAGATCTTCCTTTACGTGGCAGGCGCCGCGCTCCTCCTCGTGGGCCTCGCGGGTCTCGTCCTGCCGGTGCTCCCCGGTCCGCTGGTGATGCTGGGCGGGGTGGTGGTCATCGCCTGGGCCGGCGACTTCGCGCGCCTGGGCTGGCCGAGCCTCACCATCGCCGCTCTGCTCTCGGTGGCCATGCTGGCGGTGGACCAGGTGGCGAGCCTGCTCGGCGCCCGCGCCTTCGGGGCGTCGCGCTGGGCCATGGTGGGCGGGGCGGTGGGGCTGCTGGTCGGGCTCTTCTTCGGGCTGCCCGGCATCATCCTGGGCCCGGCGGCCGGCGCCGTGGCCTTCGAGCTCTGGAAGGGGCGAAACCTGCGCAAGGCCGGTCAGGCCGGGGTGGGCGTCCTGGTCGGCTTCGTGGTGGGCTCCGTCGCCAAGATCGTCCTCGCCTTCGTGCTCATCGGCGTGGTGGCGTTCGCGCTCATCGCCTGACGGCAAACTCCGCTCAGCGCACGCTCCAGGTGGGCGGGAGCGGCCGCCTTCACCGTCGGCCTCTGACGGCTTCGCGCGCGGCGCCGCACGGTCGCGACGTCGTCAAGGCGCTTCAGGCCCAGCGGAACACGCGCAGCGCCGCCCCGAAGCTCACCACCGCCAGCCCGGCGAGGAGGGCGGCCTGTGGCGCCACGGCCGCCGCCCCGGCGCCCTCGTTCATCACCGCCCGCAAAGCGTCGATGAGCGCGGTGAGGGGCAGCGCGCGGATGGCGGGCTGCATGATCTCCGGGAAGTTGGATGCCGAGAAGAAGACGCCGGAGAGGATGAACATCGGCATCATGACGAGGTTGATGAGTCCGCTCGCGGTCTGGCTGTTCCTCGCCCGCGAGGCGACGAGGAGGCCGAGGCCGCTGAAGGCGAGCGCGCCGAGGAAGGCGAGTCCCACGAGGAGCGGCAGCGAGCCCTGCACCCTCACCGCGAACGCGAGCCAGGCGAAGCCCAGCAGCACCGGCAGCTCCAGCAGCAGGAAGAGCATGCGCAGGAAGACGAAGGAGAGCAAGAACTCGCCGCGGCGCATGGGGGTGGCCACGAGGCGCTTCAGGAGCTTCTTCTGGCGCGTCTCGACGATGACCCAGGCGATGCCCCACATGCCGCTCGACATGATGTTGAGGCCGATGAGCCCCGGGATGAGGAAATCGATGTAGCGCGAGCCCGGCTCGGCGACGCGCGCCTCGGTGACCGGGACCGGGTCGGCCCGTCCGGCGGCGCGCTGCAACACGTCGTCCACCACCGCGCGGGCGAGCCGGCTCTCGGGGCGAGTGGGATCGAAGGCGTAGCGGCGGGGCGGCCCCGGTTCGACCACGATGGCCACCCGGCCCACCCGCAGCGCGGCGCGCGCCTCGCTCTCGGAGAGCACCTTCGCGCTCACCTGCCCGTCGCGCCCCAGCGCTGCGGCGAGCTCCGAGGCACCGTCGCCCGCCCGCACCGCCGCGGCGATGGGCTCGGGCGGCCGGTTGCGGAAGGCGATCCCCAGCGCCACCGAGAGCAGGATGGGAAAGCCAAAGGTCCAGAAGACCGCCGACGGCTCGCGGAAGAAGAGGCGCACCCGGGTCAGGGTGAGCTGCCAGAGGCTACTCATCGCGGAGTTTCCGCCCGGTGAGGGTCACGAAGACGTCCTCCAGCGTGGCCGAGTGGGTGGAGAGCCGGAGGAGCGGCGCGCCAGCCGCCTCGAGGTGGGCGAGGAGCGCCGGCACCGTGAGGTGCACGCGGTCGACGGTGAGGACGAAGCCGCCCGTCACCCGCCGCACGCCGCGAGCGCCGGGGAGTCCGGCCAGGGCGGCCTCGTCGAGGGGCACGCCGTTCGAGGCGAACTCCACCAGCTCCTGGCCCGCCACACGCGCCACCAGCTCGCGGGGCGCGCCGAGGGCGATCACCCGTCCGTGGTCCACGATGGCCACCCGGTCGCACAGCCGCTGCGCCTCGTCCATGTAGTGGGTGGTGAGGAGCACCGTCTTCCCGGACGCCTTCAGCCCCTCGACGACCTCCCAGAGCTGCCGGCGCGATTGCGGGTCGAGGCCGGTGGTGGGCTCGTCGAGGAAGACGAGCTCCGGGTCGCTCACCAGCGCGCAGGCCACCGCCAGCCGCTGCTTCTGGCCGCCCGAGAGCTTCTCGTACCAGGCGCCGCGCTTCTCCTCGAGCGAGACGAGGGCGATCACCTCGTCCACTTCCCGCCCGTGCGCGTAGAAGGAGCGGAAGAGCTGCACGATCTCGCGCACGGTGAGCTTCTCCGGGAGCCGCGTCTCCTGCAGCGTGATGCCGAGGCGCTCGCGCAGCTCGTGCTCCTGCGTGCCCCAGCGCCGGCCCAGCACCTCCACCTCGCCCGAGGTGGGCGCGAGCAGGCCCTCCAGGATCTCCAGCGTGGTGGTCTTGCCGGCACCGTTCGGGCCGAGCAGCCCGAAGCACTCGCCGCGCTGCACCTCGAGGTCGAGGCCGTTCACCGCGAGCACGTCGTCGTAGCGCTTCACGAGCGCGCGGCAGCGGATGGCAGGGGTGTCGGACACGGGGGTTGGCGAGGGTGGAGGTGTGGAGGAGCGGCGGCAGGTTGTAACGCGCGGCAGGGCGGGGCGCGAGCGCGCGCCGTGCCCTCCGCCTGGCTGCTGAGCCCGTGCTGGCAGCCGGCACGGTCGCGTGGCGCGACGCGCAAGGGCCCGTCAGGCGGGGGCGATGCGATCACCCGATACAGCCACGCACGCACTCCCTCGGCGCCTTATCGACACGGGATGCCCGGAGCCGCGAGCGCCCTTCACCGCCGGCTCGCGCGGCTCGTCCGGATCGAGCCGGGCGAGCTCCGGCCCGCCCTGTGGGCCTTCGCCTACTACTTCTCGCTGCTGTGCAGCTACTACGTGCTGCGGCCGGTGCGCGAGGCGATGGGCATCGCCGCCGGCGTCGAGGAGCTGCACTGGCTCTTCACCGCGACGCTGGTGGCGATGCTCGCGGCGGTCCCGCTCTACGGCTGGGTGACGTCGCGCTTCCCCCGGCGGCGCTTCCTGCCGTTCGTCTACCTGTTCTTCATCGCCAACCTGCTCACCTTCTATCCGCTGCTGCGAGATGGCGGCCACGTCCACGTGGCGCGCGCGTTCTTCGTCTGGACCAGCGTCTTCAACCTGTTCGTGGTCTCGGTGTTCTGGAGCTTCATGGCCGACCTGTTCACGAACGCGCAGGCGTTGCGGCTCTTCGGTTTCGTGGCGGCGGGCGGCACGGCGGGCGCGCTCCTCGGCCCGGTGCTGGCCGGCGTCCTGGCGCGCCCGCTGGGGACGGCCGCGCTCCTGCTCGTGTCGGCCGGCTGGCTGGCGGCCGCCGTGCTGTGCGTCCAGCGCCTCCTCGCCTGGAGCGAGGCGCATCGTTCCGTGGCCGGAAGCGCGCGGGGCGCCGACGGTGGCCGGGCACTCGGTGGTGGCGTGCTCGCCGCCATCCCGCTCGTGCTCCGCTCCCCGTACCTCCTCGGCATCGCGCTCTTCATGCTCCTCTTCTCCACGGCCTCCACGGTGCTCTACTTCCAGCAGGCGGAGATTGTACGCGACGCCTTCGCCACGCGCGAGGAGCGCACAGCCGTGTTCGCCGCCGTGGACTTCGCCGTGAACGCGCTCACGCTCGGTACGCAGCTGTTCCTGACCGGCCGCGTGGTGCGCACCTTCGGTGAGCCCTGGACGCTCGCCCTCGTCCCGGTCCTGCTGGGCGCCGGCTTCCTCGCGCTCGGCCTGGCGCCCACGCTGGGGGTGATCCTGACCGTCCAGATCGTGCGCCGTGCCGGCGAGTACGCCATCACGCGCCCTGCCCGCGAGCTCCTGTACGTCGTGCTCGCCCGCGAGGAGAAGTACAAGGCGAAGAGCCTCCTCGACACCGTGGCCTACCGCGGCGGGGATGCCCTGAGCGCGTGGGCGTACGCTGGCCTGCGGGCGCTGGGGCTCGGGCTCGGGGTGCTGGCTCTCCTCGCCGTGCCGGTCACCGCCATGTGGGCGTGGCTCGCCCACCGGCTCGGCCAGCGGCAGGAAGCGCTGGCCGCGGCCGCCAGCAGAGAGGGAGGAACGTGATGGAGCCTCGCCGCCAGGTCGTGAGCCGCCGCAGGTTCCTGGGAGCCGTGGGGCTCGCGAGCGCCGCATCGTTCATGCCGCCGGCCTCGCGCGCGGAAGCGCCCTCCGGGGCGCTGCTCACGAAGCCCATCCCCTCCACCGGGGAGCGCATCCCGGTGGTCGGGATTGGGACCTCCCGCACGTTCGACGTCCCGCCGGGAGCGGCGCGCGCGTCGCTCGTGCCCGTGCTGCAGGCCTTCTTCGACTCCGGTGGAACGGTCATTGACTCCTCGCCCATGTACGGCGCGGCGGAGGAGGTCGTGGGTGAGCTTCTCCAGAAGACTCGGTACCGCGGCCTGTTCGCGGCGACCAAGGTCTGGACCGATGGAAAGGCGGAGGGCATCGCGCAGATGGAGGTCTCGCGGCGGCTCTGGGGCGTGCCACGGCTCGACCTCGTCCAGATCCACAACCTGCGCGACTGGCGGGTGCACCTCGAGACACTGAAGGAGTGGAAGGCGAGCGGAAGGGTTCGCTACGTCGGCATCACCACCTCGCACGGCCGCATGCGGGACGAGCTCGCGCGGGCTCTCGCCGAGGAGCCCTTCGACTTCGTTCAGCTCAGCTACAATCTCGAGGACCGTGAGGCTGAGCAGCGGCTCTTGCCGCTGGCCGCCGATTGCGGCATCGCGGTGCTGGTCAATCGGCCCTTCCAGCTCGGTGGCCTCTTCGGCCGCGTGCGGGACAAGCCGCTCCCGGCCTGGACAGGCGAGCTCGGGATCGCGAGCTGGGCTCAGCTCTTCCTGAAGTTCGCGGTCTCGCACCCGGCGGTCACCTGCGCGCTGCCGGCCACCTCGAAGGTGAAGCACCTCGAGGACAACATGGCGGCGTGCCGCGGCCGGCTGCCGGGCGCCGCCGAGCGGGCGCGCATGGTGAGGGAGGTGGTCGAGGGTGATTGAGGGGGCGGGCCGCGGCTGGGGCCGACGTTGGTGCGCGTCGCCCGTTCCGGCCTTGAACCCGGCGCACATGCCCGGCGAGAGGCGCGTGCGCCCGCGCCGGTGTGAAGCGTCGGCTCGCCCTCCAGGACGTGGAGAAACTCGTCCTGCTGCTTGTGCGCGTGGCACAAGGCCGAACCGCCCCCGGGGCGAGCCGCGTCAGCTTCCCTGACCAGAGCTCGGATCGCCTGTGACTGCTTTTCCACGACCGCCTCCGCCGAGGATTCTACGCGGACGGGCCGGCCGGAGCCCGCACCAGCCGGTCGTCGAACCTGAACCGCACCGGCCGCCCGATGGCGAGCCCGGCGAACCCCGGGTGGAGGGGATTGAGGAGCAGGTTGCGCTCCTGGCGGACGACCATGGAGGGGACGGAGAGCGAGAGGGTACGCCCCTCACGCGCCCAGGCGGACCCGAGCTCGCGGCTCGCGCGGGCGATCGTCGGCGCATCCCAGCCGCGGGGGAGCCGCTCTTCGGCGAGGAGCTCGATCGAGTCGTCGGGGAGGGTGATCTCGAAGGCGTGAAAGGTCACCCGGAGCTGCTCCATCCGCGCGTGGACCAGCACCTCCAGCGCGGCGAGGGAGAGGTGCTCGCTCGCGTAGACCACCGGAACCCCCGCCGCGTTCCAGCGGCCGGGGAAGAGCCGCGCGCCCTCGCCGTCGAAGGACCGCGAAGCCGAGGCGAAGCACGAGAGCCGCCAGGCCTTCATCAGCCGTAGACCGTGAACTCGATCCGTCCGAGGACCTCGCCCACCGAGCGCGCGCCGATCTCGGTGTCGAGGAGCGAGATGGGCTTCTCACCGCCGAGCGAGGGGTTCGGGGTCTGCAGCCAGTCGAGCGCGGCGTCGCGCGCGCCGAGCACGTGCTCGGCCCGGGCCACCGTGCGAACGAGGCGGAGGAATCGCTCGCTCTCCACCGGATTGAGGCGGCCCTGCTTGCGCCGCAGGAGGCTCCGCGCGCTGAGGCCGAGCGCGCCCTGGAGGTCCGCGAGCGACAGGTCCAGGGAGTCGGACGCCGCCCGGAAGGCGCGGAAGGGAACGCCCTCACGCACCAGCGGGATGAGGTCGCGCTCGCGGCGCGGCTCCATCCCGAGCGCGCGCTTGCCCCCCAGCAGCTCGACGACCGCCTCCATCTCCGACATGCGGCACCCCCGGGCAGCTCACGCCACCTGTCGGAGTGTAGCGCGCCACCTGGCGCGGTGCCACCCGCATGCGATCGCTGATCTCGCGGCTGACGACGCCCCCGGCCGGCTTCGACGGCGTCGCGCCCCTGCTACCGCGCCTCGATCCGCTGCTCGCGCGCGCTCCACTCGTAGAAACCGAGCGGCGCGCGACCGCCGTTGTCCCACGCCTCCCCAGCGTGGAAGGCGAGATTGATGGCCTCCACCGGGGCGCCGGCGGGCACGGGGATGACGCCGACCAGGCGATTGGGTGCCTGCCGGACGAGCGGCACGTCGCGCGTCTCGGACCAGGGCTGCCCGCCGCAGCGCAGCGTGCCAGCGCGAGCGAAGACGGCGTCACGATCCTGGGACGCGAGCGGGCCCTCGTAGGTGAGCAAGAGCTCGCCGGCGCCGAAGCCGCGGGGCCTCCATGCCACCGCCAGGTTGTCGGCTGCCTGGACCGGCGATCGCCGCTCCACCTCGGGATAGCTCACCACCTCGGCCGCCGGCTGAGGCACCGGACCCGGCGCGGGGGCAGCCTTCGATCCAGCGGGTTCGTCCTTGGCCGCGCCCGCGACTCCTGGGGCCGCCGCCGCGCTCACTGCCTCGCCGCGCACCAGCTTCTTTGTCCGCGTCGTCCCCGCCGCCCTCGCCCCCTTGCTGCCCTTGGCCATCTCATCCCTCCGTCAGTGAATATCCCGTTCGGCTCGCCGATATCACCCGGCGTAGAGGCGGGTCAATAATTCGGCCGTCTCTCTCATTGGGCACGGCCTTGGAGAATAGGGACTATTCCCGGAAAGGTTCGCTCCCGCGCGACGTTTCGTCGCCCGTCGCGGTCGCCAGGGGGCCCGCACGCGCCGCTTGCACGCGCACCCGCTTCCGGTCTATTGGGGACGCGTGGATCGTGCCCGCTAGCCTGAGTCGCCGCGTCCGCCCGCCGAATGGCAGGTGAGACGCGCCCGTCCGGATCCCGCCACCCCGTCGAGGGGGGCCGCGGGTCTCGTTCGTCACTCGCGCTCTCGAGGTACGCTGTGGTCCATCCCGAGCTCATCGGCTTCGGCCCCTTCTTCTCTTCCCAGCTCTCCCTGGAGGAGCTGCAGTCCTTCCTCGTCGGTCGCGCGGTTGCGGATCACGGCCGCAGCCTCCTCGTCCGGTTCCCGGATGGCGCCCACCCGGTCGTTGTCCCCCGTCGGCTGCGCTCCGAGGTCGTCCTCCCGGTCGTGGGCGACTTCGTCGTCGCGAGCCCCGGGCCCAATCGCGTCATCACGCGCGTCCTCGATCGCCGCACCTGGCTCTCCCGGAACGTTGCGGGCGGCGCGACCGCGGAGCAGGTGCTCGCCGCCAACGTCGACGTCGTGTTCGTCGTGCAGGGGCTCGACGAAGGCTCGAACCCGCGCCGACTCGAGCGGACGCTCGCGGCCGTTCATGCGGGCGGCGCGGAGCCGGCGATTGTCCTCACGAAGCCGGACCGGGCGGAGAACCTTGCCGTCGCGCTCGCCGAGGCCCGCGCCGCCGCGCCCGCCGTCGAGGTCGAGGTCGCGTCCGGGCTCACGGGCGAGGGCATCGCCGCGCTCGCGGCGCGCCTGCGCCCGGACAGGACCGGGGTCCTCGTGGGCCCCTCCGGTGCAGGGAAGTCCACCCTCACGAACGCGCTCCTCGGCCGTGACGCGCAGCGCACCACGCCGGTGCGTGCTTCCGACGACCGCGGCGTCCACACGACGTCGGGGCGCGAGCTCTTCGCGCTGCCCGGCGGCGGTGCGCTGGTGGACGGCCCGGGGATCCGCGAGCTGCGGCTATGGGACGCGAGCGGGCTCGACGCTGCGTTCGAGGACCTGGCCGCGATCGCGGCGCGATGCCATTTCCGGGACTGCTCCCACGGGGGGAGCCCCAGTGCGCCGTTCGGGAGGCGATCGCCGACGGGCGCATCGACGCTGCGCGCGTCGAGAGCCACCGCAAGCTTGCGCTCGAGCTCGCGCTGCAGGCGGAGCGGCGCGGGGGCGGCGCGGCGCGGGCGGAGCGCGAGCGGTGGAAGGGGGTGTCGAAGGAGCTGCGCCGGCTGTCGCGCGAGCGGCGGCGCTGAGGGTGTGCGATCGAGGTCGGGGTCGAGCTTGGGTCGAAGTCGAGGTCGAGATGGCCGCCGGCCTGATGGCGCGCTCGCCCCGTGGGGGCCGGCGACTTCTCCAGGAAACCTCCAGGCTATCTCCATGCCCCCCCGTCCGCCCTCCGGCTAAGAATGCTGCGGCGAAGTTCCCGAGCACTCCGAAACGAGGCAAGCCATGGCGCGATACGCGAGCATCCTGGAAACCGTGGGGCGCACCCCGGTGGTGAGACTCAACCACCTCGCCCCCCCGCACGTGAACCTCTGGGTGAAGCTGGAGGCCCGCAACCCGCTCGGGTCCATCAAGGACCGGCTTGCGCTCGGCATCATCGAGGCCGCGGAGAAGACCGGTGAGCTGAAGCCGGGCCAGACCGTGGTCGAGGCCACCAGCGGCAACACCGGCATCGGGCTCGCCATGGTGTGCGCGGCGAAGGGCCATCCCCTGGTGGTCGTCATGGCGGAGAGCTTCAGCGTCGAGCGCCGGAAGCTCATGCGCTTCATGGGAGCCAAGGTCGATCCTGACGCCGGCCGCAGCGCGGGCCACCGGCATGGTGAAGAAGACCGTCGAGCTGGCAGAGAAGCACGGCTGGTTCTATGCCCGGCAGTTCGAGAACCCGGCCAACCCCGACATGCACGAACGCACCACGGCGCGCGAGATCATCGAAGACTTCAAGGGCGACCACCTCGACTACTGGGTGGTCGGCTATGGTACCGGTGGGACGCTGTGCGGCGTCTCCCGGGTGCTGGCCAAGGAGTCGCCGGCGACCAAGATCGTGGTCTGCGAGCCATCCGACGCCCCGTTGCTCGGCAGCGGGACGCCGCAGTCGCGCAACCCCGATGGTTCGGCGGCAGCCGGACACCCGGCGTGGAAACCCCACTCGCTGCAGGGGTGGACGCCCGACTTCATCCCCAAGATCACCGGCGACGTCGACCTGCGCCACGTCCACAAGATCCTGCCGGTCACCGGCCCCGACGCCCTGCGCTGCAGCCAGGAACTCGCGATCAAGGAGGGCATCTTCGTCGGCATCACCTCGGGCGGCACCTTCGCCGGCGGCCTGGCCATCGCCCAGGACGCACCCAAGGGCTCCAACATCCTCTGCATGCTGCCCGACACCGGCGAGCGGTACCTGAGCACGCCCCTGTTCGCCAGCGTCCCCGCCGACATGACCGACGAGGAGGTGGGCATCTTCCGCTCCACGCCCTTCGGCCAGACGGCCAACTGACATGTGCCCCGAACGTCAGGCACTGGAGCGGGCCCTGGGCCACGCACTCGCCCATCTCGAGTCGCTCAACTCGAGCGCCGTCGGGGCCACGGCCACGCTCGAGCGGCTGCGCCGGGCGCTGGCCCGACCCCTTCCCAACCACGGTACGCCCGCCCCCCAGGTCGTCGACGAGCTCGTGGCCGACACCGCCGGCGGCCTGCTGGGCTCCCAGGGCGGCCGGTTCTTCAGCTGGGTCATCGGCGGCAGCCTCCCCGCCGCCATGGCCGCGGACTGGCTCACCACGGCCTGGGACCAGAACGCCGGCATCTACGCCTGCAGTCCGGCGGCCTCGGTCGTCGAGGAGGTCGCCGGAGGCTGGCTGAAGGATCTGTTCGGCCTGCCGCCGGAGGCCAGCTTCGCCTTCGTCACCGGCACCCAGATGGCCCACGTCACCTGCCTGGCCGCCGCTCGCCACGCGGTGCTGGCCCGACGCGGCTGGGACGTCGAGCGCCTGGGGCTCACCGGCGCACCGCGCGTCCGGGTCCTGGCCAGCGCCGACCGCCACGGCTCGGTCGACCGCGCTCTGCGCTTGCTGGGCTTCGGTACCGACGGCATCGAGGCACTGCCCGTCGATGCGGCGGGGCAGGTCAGCCGCCAGACCCTCGAGGCCGCCCTCTCGCGGTCCGGGGACCCGGCCATCGTGGTGCTGCAGGCGGGCGAGCTGAACGTCGCGGCCTTCGACCCCTTCGAGGAGCTGGCCCCCGTGGCCCGCGCGGCTGGCGCCTGGACGCACGTCGACGGGGCCTTCGGCCTGTGGGCGCGGGTGAGCCCCGCGCATGCGCAGCGCGCAAAGGGCATCGAGCTCTGCGACTCCTGGACCACCGACGGGCACAAGTACCTGAACGTGCCGTATGACAGCGGCTTCGCCTTCGTGCGCGACGCCGCCGCCCACCGCGCGGCCATGACGCTCTCCACGAGCTACCTGCCGCCGGGCGTCCAGGCGCGCGACGAGCTCGACTGGAACCCCGAGTTCTCCCGGCGCGCCCGCGCGTTCCCGGTCTACGCGGCGATGCGCGAGCTCGGCCGCGAAGGCCTGGCCGAGCTGGTGGCGCGGACCTGCCGGCATGCGCATGCACTCGCCACCCGCATCGGAGGCCTGCCGGGCGCCGAGCTGGTCGCGACCCACGGCTTCAATCAGGGGCTGGTGCGGTTCCGGGCGCCGGGGCCGCATGCCTCCGAGAGCGACCACGACCGCCGGACGGATGCGGTCATCGCCGCCATCAACGCGTCCGGCGAGGCGTTCTTCGGCGGCGTCACCTGGCGCGGCCGGCGTGCCATGCGGATCAGCGTCTGCAACTGGCGAACCTCGGAGGCCGATGTCGACCGCGCCGTGGCGGCCGCCCGGGTGGCGACCGCTTCGCCGTAGGCACCGTTCTGCAGAAGGAGAGGCCGACGAGCCCGCCCGTTCGCGGGAGCATCACCCAATAGACTAGCCCCGCTCCCGGACGGCCGCAGCGCCGCGGGACGTCCAAGTAGCCGCGCCTCGGCCCGGCGACTAACAAGCGATCGTGCACGTGCCCACGGCCGAACCGGTCCAGCTCTTTCTCCAGGCGCGCACGCGCGCCGCAGCCGCCAGCCCCGATGACGCGACCGCGGCAGCGCTCGCGACGTCGGACGCCGCGGGTCGTCCGTCGGTACGGGTGGTCCTCGTGAAGAGCGTCGACGCCCGTGGCTTCATCTTCCACACCAACCGCGAGAGCCGGAAGGGAAGGGACCTCGCTGGTAATCCGCAGGCGGCACTCTGTTTCTACTGGCCGGCCATCGGCGAGCAGGTGCGCGTGGAGGGCGCGGTCGCGACGCTGCCGGATCCGGAGTCGGACGCGTACTTCGCGACCCGTCCGAGGGGAAGCCAGCTCGGCGCCTGGGCGTCGCGGCAGAGCGCGGAGCTTCCGGGTCGTGAGGCGCTCGAGAGGGCGGTAGGGGAGGTGGAGCAGCGGTTCGCTGAACGCAGCGTGCCGCGGCCGCCGTTCTGGGGAGGGTACGTCCTCCGTCCGGAGCGGGTGGAGTTCTGGCGGAGCCGCGAAAGCCGGCTTCACGAGCGGGTGCTCTATCTGCGCGCGGGCGACGGCTGGAGCGTCCACCTTCTATCACCGTGATCACAGGTCGCCGGGCCTCGGCGAGGATTTCCGATTCAACGAGGGACACGAGCCATGGACACGGGCGGCTGCTTCTGCGGAGCGGTTCCAGGAACAGCGCCACCGCAAAGGCGTCCCGGCAGCGTCCAGCCCGTCTCGGGGACGAACCGCAGGGCAGCGGAGTTCATGCAGTAGCGGAGCCCGGTGGGCGCGGGTCCCTCGTCGAAGACGTGGCCGAGGTGCGAGCCGGCGAGCCGAGAGCGCACCTCGGTCCGCGCGAACAGCAGCTGACGGTCCCCGACTGCTCGCGGGCGGGCGTGGAAGGCGCTCACGCCTGCTTCTGGATCATCGTGGGGTCCATCCACAGGACCTCCCAGTGGTGACCGTCGAGGTCGTAGAAGCTCCAGCCGTACATGAAGCCGTGGTCCTGCGCCTCCATCGCGTGCTTCCCTCCGGCCGCGATCGCCTTTCGGACCAGTTCGTCCACTTCCTCGCGGCTCGTGCAAGAGAGAGCCACCATGGCCTCCGTCTGGCGCGAGGTATCGCAGATCTCGCGCTTCGTGAACGTCCTGAAGAAGGGCTCGCCGAGGAGCATCACGAAGCCCTCCTCGCTGAGGACCATGCACGCGGCCTTGTCATCGGTGAACTGCGGATTGAACGCGAAGCCAAGGTTCTCGAAGAACCCCATCGAGCGCTTCAGGTCCTTGACGGCGAGGTTCACGAAGACCTTCCGAGTCGTTGCCATGTTCCACTCCTTCGATCGTTCGATGAGATCAGCAGGACGGCCCCGAGAGGAACGATCACCTGAGCCGGGAAGCCGAGCTTCACCGTCCCCTCGACCACCATGGGGGCCTCGCGAACTTCAGCACCGCGTCGAAAAGCAGGAGCGCGGAGGGGATCCCGCTCACGATCCGGCTGCCCGCCTGGACCGCCTCGAGATCACCGTTCCTCCGGCGATGCTCATGCCGGCGCGGCCTCGCCGCGCGCCGCCGCCTCGATCTTGGCGACGTCGATCTTCGTCATCACCATCATTGCGTCGAAGGCGCGCTTCGCCGCGTCGCCGCCCCTGGCCATCGCCTCGGACAGGACGCGGGGCGTGATCTGCCACGAGAGGCCCCACTTGTCCTTGCACCAGCCGCACGCGCTCTCAGCGCCGCCGTTGCCGACGATCGCATTCCAATAGCGGTCGGTCTCCGCCTGGTCGTCGGTGGCGATCTGAAAGGAGAACGCCTCGCTGTGCCTGAACACGTCCCCGCCATTGAGGCCAAGGCACGGCAAGCCGCACACCGTGAACTCGACCGTCAGGACGGCGCCCGCCTTGCCGCCTGGATAGTCGGACGGCGCCCGGTGCACCGCGCCGACCGTACTGTCGGGAAAGGTCCTGGCGTAGAAGTGCGCGGCCTCTTCAGCGTCATGGTCGTACCACAGGCAGATCGTGTTCTTCTTCATCGTCATGTTCGTCTCCTCTGAGTCTGATGTCCGTCCTTCCCTGGCTTGGACCCCCCGCGGCGTCGGAACTCATCGGTGGGCGCGGACGGCCCCGGACGGGCGCGGCTACGGCACGAGCTCGAGCGGGAGCCCGAACCTCGGGAAGAGCTCTCGAACGTAGAGGAACGACGTCCAGCTCGAGATGCGCCCGCCGGACAGCTCCAGCACCGCGAGCGCCCACGCCAGATACGGCCCGCCCTCCTCCGCCGGCGGCTTGTACTGAGCGAACGCGGGGAGCCCGTTCGCCATCCCCACCGGGATCATGCGCGAGCCGCGGCACGCCGCGCCGCGCCCGAGGAGCCACGCGCGGACGGCCTCGGGGCCGCGAAGCCACAGCGCGTACGGAGGCATCGAGAACGTCGCGTCCTCGCGGAGCAGCGCCGCGAGCGCGTCGGCGTCGTATCGCTCGAAGAGCTCCACGTAGCGGTCGAGGAGCTCCGCCTGGTCCTCGGTGAGGGAAGGCAGGACCTCCCCGTCGACCACGCGCGCCGCGAGCGTGGCGCGGGCGCGCTGGAGCGCGCTGTTCACGGCGGGCACGGACGTCTCGAGCGTGTCTGCAATCTCGGCGGCGGACCAGCCGAGCACCTCCGCGAGCAGGAGCGCTGCCCGCTGTCGCGGAGGGAGGTGCTGCAGCGCAGCCACGAACGCGAGCCGGATGCTCTGACGCAGGATTGCATGCTCCGACGGATTGCCGTCGGCCGGCACCGCGCGCGCGTCGGGGATCGGCTCGAGCCAGTGGCTGCGTGGGTGCTCGACGAGCGGGCCGTCGACCGTGCCCGCGGGCGCCATCTCGATCGGCAGCTCCCGACGAGAGCGGTCCTGGAGCGCGTCGAGGCAGACGTTCGTGGCGATCCGGTAGAGCCAGGTCCTGAGCGACGCGCGCCCGTCGAACCGGTCGAGGCTCCGCCACGCGCGGATCATCGTCTCCTGCACCGCGTCGTCCGCCTCCACGAGCGAGCCGAGCATCCGGTAGCAGTGACCGGTCAGGGCGGCCCGGTGTCCATCCAGGGCGACCCCCGGCCCGGGGGTGCTGCCGAGCGGAGAGGCGGTGGCGTCCGTCATGCCACTTCGATACGAGCGAGAGGCGCCCCTGGCTACGTGAACGACGCTCGCGGGCGGCCCGTGCTCCGCCCGTCCCTGGAGGCGCTCGCGTGAGCGAGAGAGAGTTTCCGAGGGCGTGTAGAAATCGCCCGAGCTCGCACGTCATGGAGGCATCGGGACACGAGGTCCCTCGAGGAGCGAATGACATGCGAGCCATGACGGCGATGCACCCCGACCCAGCAAGCCACGCCCCGCGCGGGCCCCACTGCGAGGAGACCTGTGTGAGCCCGAACAAGAATACCCGAAGGGACGCGAAACTTGGGGGCTCCCGTGCGGCGACGAAGAAGCTCGAGGGCTTCACGGAAGAGGAACGGGACGCGATGAGGAGATCGTGCGCGAGAGCTGAAGGCCGCGGGGGCGCGAGGGGACAAGCTCGACGGCGAGAGCGCCGTGCTCGCGAAGATCGCCGAGATGCCCGACCCGGATCGCGCGATCGCCGAGCGGCTGCACGCGATCATCAAGAGGACCGCGCCCGAGCTTTCGCCGCGGACCTGGTACGGGATGCCCGCGTACGCGAAGGACGGCGAGGTCGTCTGCTTCTTTCAAACGGCACAGAAGTTCAAGACGAGGTACGCGACGTTGGGCTTCAGCGACAAGGCGAAGCTCGACGACGGCGAGATGTGGCCGACGGCGTTCGCGGTGAAGGAGTTGACCGCCGGCGAGGAGGCGAGGATCCGCGCGCTGCTCGAGAAGGCGCTGAGCCCAGGGTGACGTCGCCGAGCGAGCGGCGGAAGCAGGATGGGTTCGCCGGTGGGGAGCGCGAATGGACCGGCGAAGCCGCACACGGCGTGAATGAAGCAAAGGAGCGAACCAGATGAAGTTCATGATGCTCATCCACCACGACGAAGCCACCCTCGCCTCGGCCCCGCAGAAGGAGCTCTGGGCAGAATACGGCGCGTTCAACGAGGCGCTCGCCAAAGCGGAGGGCTGCGCCGCAGGCGAGCGGCTCCGGCCGAGCTCGACCGCGACCACGGTGCGCCAGCACGAGGGCAAGACCGACGTGCTCGATGGCCCCTATGCCGAGACGAAGGAGCAGCTCGCCGGCTACTTCTTCGTCGAGGCGCCGACGCTCGACGAGGCGATTGTCTGGGCGAAGCGCTGTCCATCGAGCAAGTACGGCGCCATCGAGATCCGGCCGGTCGTCGAGGCGGGGGCGGGCTGGAAGCCGGCAGACGGGCTGGGCGCCCGGCGCACGCGCTGATGCCAGCGGGTGATCCCGCCCGTGCCGCGGAGCGCGTGGCGCGCGAGAGCTACGGCCGCCTCGTCGCGTTCCTCGCCGCGCGCACCCGCGACGTCGCGGCCGCCGAGGACGCGCTCGGCGAGGCCTTCGCGGCAGCTCTGCGCACCTGGCCACTCGACGGCCTACCGGAGAATCCCGACGCATGGCTCCTGACCGCGGCGCGCCGGCGGCAGACGGACGCCTTGCGCCGGAGGCAGACGCGCGCTGCCGGGGAGGAGCACGCCGATCTCGTCGCCGGGGAGGCCGAAGCATTGGGGGAAGAGCGGGAGGTCATCCCCGACCGGCGGCTCGCCTTGATGTTCGCCTGTGCCCATCCCGCGATCGAACGCGGCGTTCGCACGCCGCTCATCCTGCAGACCATCCTCGGCCTCACCGCCGAGGACATCGCCGCCGCGTTCCTGCTCCCGCCCAGGACCATGGGACAGCGGCTGGTCCGGGCCAAGCAGCGCATCCGCGACGCCGGCATCCCCTTCTGCGTGCCGGATGCGGAAGAGCTGCCCGAGCGGCTCTCCGCCGTGCTCGACGCGATCTACGCCGCTTACACCCGGGGCTGGAACGAGGTGGAAAACGACGCCAGGGTCGAGCTGGCGGACGAGGCGATCTGGCTCGGCCGGGTTGTCGTCTCCCTGCTGCCCGACGAGTCCGAGGCCAAGGGCATGCTGGCGCTGATGCTCTACACCGCCGCGCGCCGCGCGGCCCGCAGCGACGCGACCGGCGCTTACGTGCCGCTCGAAGCCCAGGACACGCGCCTCTGGGATTCGTCGCTGATCGCCGCCGCCGAGACCCACCTCCACGAGGCGAGCGCCAGCGGGCCGAGCGGCCGGTTCCAGCTCGAGGGCGCGATCCAGTCGGCTCACGTCGCCCGCCGCCTCACCGGCATCTCCAACTGGTCAGCGGTCGTCGCGCTGTACGATCGGCTCTTGGCGCTCACCGGCTCGCCGGTCGTCGTCCTCAACCGCGCCGTCGCGCGCGGTGAGCTGCATGGCCCGCGCGCGGCGCTCGCCGAGGTGACGGCCCTCGAGAGCGACCCGCGCATGCTCTCGTACCAGCCGTACTGGGCCGCGAAGGGGCACCTCCTCTCCCGGGCCGGCGACGCTGCCGGGGCGGTAGAGGCGCTGACGGTCGCGGTGGGGCTCACCACGGATCATGCCGTGAAGCGCTACCTGTCGAGGCGATTGGCGTCGCTCCAATAGAGATCGGTCGATCCTCACCGTGGGCGCCCCGGCCGCGCGCCTTGCCAGCGGGTCATCGAGCGCGTCCCGATCCCACTTGCCGAGCGTCGCACCGGCGTCGTACACGCTCTCTGCACGGCGGGCCGACGGTTGAAGGTCGAGCAGCGGCTTGCCGCTCGTCATGTCAAAAGGCACGGAACTGTGCTGGTGAGTGACCTTCCAGTGGCCGTCAATCTTCCGGTAGCCGACAGTTTCGCGGAACCACATGTCGATCTTTGCTCCGGAGTTGTTCTCTCCGCGAACCCGGGTGAAGTGGTGATCGAAGGCCAGGTCGCCGGCCACGAACAGGCTCACGTCGCGCACGTCGTACTCGATGGACGCCTGGAACGACGAGAACCAATCGGTCACCCGCTTGCGGACGGAACGCGCATCGTTGTTCGAAAGAGGCGCCACGAGATCGAACGTGACGACGTCCTGCGCGTAGTCGGCCATCAGCGCCTCGACGTCCTTCGCGCGGACGGCCCGCACTCGCTTCTCGATACCCGCGCGGATCTCGGCTGAATCGCTCTGGCTGCCTTCTGCGGTCATGTTCTCCTCCTCAGTCCCGGTGTGACCACAGGGTCAGTGCCTCTTGGCGCCACCTGCAGCAGAGTCCGCCAGGACCGCCACCGCGACGAGCACCGGCGAGTTCACCACCACTCGTGCTCCACGAGGAGCGTCTGAAATGAATCAATGTCCCGCCGGTGCGGGGTCGCTCGGCATGGGGGTGGGTACGGGTACGCCTGGGTCCGTCGCACCGCCGCCGCTCCCCGTGCCCATGGGTGCCGCCTCGGCAGGGCTGACGGCAGCGCGTGCGCGACCCGACGCGTCCTCCCACGCGCGCTGTGCGGCGAGCGCTGCCCGGCCGCGCTCGGATGCCCGCTGCCGCGCGGCGTTCTCCGCGTCCTGCGCATCGACCAGACGCTGATCGGATTGCTTGGACGTCGACGCGGCGGCGCCTCCGCCCGCCTCGACGGTGGCCACGTGGAGTCGCGCGGTCTCGACGTCGGCCTGACGCGCCGCCACGAGCTTGTTCGCGTAGTCGAGCTGCGTCGTTGCGCTTTGCTGGTGCGTCTCCGCGGCACGCGTGAGTTCGGCTGCGCGCGCCTGTGCCACGCTGTCCGTGACTTTGCTCGCGCTTTCCATCTGGGCCTGCGCGCTCCTTGACTCCATGTCCGCAGCGGTCCAGGCCGGCCTGGCCGCCTCCAGCTCACGCTGCGCCTCCTGGAGACGCGCCCGGGCACTCGCCAGGTCGGCATTCGCCTGGTCGCGCGCTCCAGTAGCAGGGCCGGCCGGATCGGTCGCATCTGCCTGGGGCGTCGTGGAGGCGGCCGCCGTGGTGGGGGCTTCCTGGCTTTCCTTCCTCGACGAGGCGCAGGCCACGATCGCAAGCGCCCCCACCAGCACAGCAGGCCATCTCCTCATGCCCTTCTCCCCCTCGAACTCGCGGTTCCCCTCGCGGTTCCCATCGATGAGTGGGTGACGCAGCAGCCCCGAATAAGTTCAATTTAGTATGGTGATGGCAAAGCCACCCCACAACTCGGTGAACCAGGACTGGGTGACGTGACGCATCCTACGTTTGATCGAACACGAGCGCCCAGGCGATCTGGAGCTTCCACGCGAACCACCCCGAGCGGCCGGAAGCCGCTCCAGGCGGGAGGCGGGCTTCCGCGAGATCCCCTTGACCGTCGCCGTCGACGTTCAGGCGCCGCACCAGACAGGGGCCGGCCGCGGGCCGCTTCCAGATGCCGGTGTGCACCCGCGCGCCGCGCCAGGACACGTCCCGGGGCTGGCCCACGTTAACCGAGAGAAGCCTCGCCATGGTCAGCGCCTCGCCATCGGCCGCTCGGTCGGCCGTGTGCGGCGCGGCCACGGAGCGCCCACGGGTGCCGTGTGGCCGCCCTGCTAGGTCGCAACCGATCGAGTGGACGCGCGGGGTGGGCGCGGCGGATCCACGACCTCGGGCTCGTCACCCTTCGCGTCGAGCAAACGGACCGGATCGCCCACGCGCAGCGTGCCCCCTCGAACCACGCTGCAGTCGAGGGCGAGGACGCCGTCGAACTCCCGGTAGATGCGGCGCAGGATCCGCGGGTCCTTGGCGAGCGTGTCGGGGTCGAAGGTCGTCATGACGCAGCGCCGGCGTAGCTGGTGCGCGGAGACCAGGCACTCGCCCAGCTGCAGGACCCGCCCCACCCATCTGCGCTCGTCCAGGCCCGCCACGCCGCCCACGAGTATGTTGGGACGGAACCGTCGGCGGTCGACACCCAGCGCGGCGATGGCTCCGTCGCTGGCCACGAGCAGGGGCAGGACGTCGAAGCGATGCGGGGGATCGGCGGGAAGGAGGTGCACGCCCGGGCCCGCCGCCCGCTCCACGTCCGCCGCGACCTCGGGTTCGCGCCAGGGGCGCCCGTCGACGAGGGGGTCGCCGTCCGGGCCGAGCGTGCCGTGGAAGCCGAGCAGCCCGGGCCGCGTCCTGGCCGTGACGAGCTGGCCCAGCGCGTCGCGGGCCTGCACCAGCCGGTCGCCCCGGATGCCGTGCTCCCCGAGGATCGCCTCGGTGAGGCGCTCGCCGGCCATCGACTTCACGGGGTGACGCCAGAGCTCCTGCACGAACATGGCATGTTCCACGGGAGTAGAAGTGTGCGATCGCGGCGCCGGGCGCGAACACTTGATGGGTTCGTGGACGACACACGGCGGAGGTGCCAGGCGCCACCCGAGGCGATTGGGGTCCGACCCTGGGTGCAGCGCACCAGCCGATCCGCGGGTTAGGAGCAGCGTCACCCTCCAACTTCGGGAGGCGCTCGACCGGGCCGACGACGGCCCTGGCGGACCGGTTCCACGCCCCCGGCTTCGGCAACAGCGACACCTTCCCTCGGCGACGAGCTTGTAGACCGTTGCCCTCGAAACACCGGAGCCTTCGCGCGGCGTCGGACACCGTCAGCAAGCAGTCGGCATCCCCGAGTGCCAGCAGCAAACTAGCAGCAAGCGGCGCCCTGGGCGAGAAGCGGAAGCCCTACGGGGGGGTCACAGCGGGGCCTGTCAGGCGGTGACGGCCGGCCGTCCGCGAAAATCGGTGCTCAGAGCCCTGGGACCTCTGCGTCGTGCGCGCGCCCGATGGCCGCGCGCAGCGTGGCTGGTAGCGTCGCCACATCAACGATCACCTTGTCGTCGTGGACGTCGACGATGGCTGCCAGCGGGATGCAGTGATCACCCTCGTTCTCGACGTTGATGAGCAGCTCCTGGCGGCCGGCGGGACAGATGTCCCGGACCGCGCCGAACTCCTCGTCTCCATCGCGAGCGAAGACCTGAAACCCGACACGGATTCTCTCCTGCCACTTCGACGGCGCCGTCATGCGTCCTCCTCTACGTCCTGCCCTTGCCCTCGCAGTAGGGGCTTCCCGTCTCGGGCTCAGCGCCTCGTCGTCGCCTCGATCCAGGCGGCGAAGCGCTCGGCGAACTTTCGTAGGAACTCGCGCGTGTCTTCGTTCGTCAGCTGGCCGTCGGCATCCAGCAGGTTGGCGACGCCGCCGACGTAGGCCTCGGGCTGCTGCATGACCGGGACGTCGAGGAAGACGAGCGACTGGCGAAGGTGGTGGTTCGCGCCGAACGCGGCCAGAGGGCCAGGCGACACGCTCACCACCGCCCCGGGCTTTCCGGACCAAGCGCTCATGCCGTACGGGCGCGAGCCAACGTCGATGGCGTTCTTGAGGACGCCCGGGACCGACCGGTTGTACTCCGGCGTCACGAAGAGGACCGCGTCGGCGCTCCGAATGCGGTCACGGAAAGCAACCCAGGCGGGCGGCGGGCTCCCCTCGTCGTCGTCCTGGTTGTAGAGGGGCAGCCCCCCGATCTCGACGATCTCCAGTTTGAGCGCCGGTGGCGCGACCGCCGCGATGGCGCGAGCGATCTTGCGGCTGAAGGACTCCATGCGAAGGCTCCCGACGACGACCGCCACGTCTCGTGGGGTTGCCATGGCTTCACCTCCCTGACCGCTCCGTGCGGCTGCAATGATCTGGTCCGCGGGCCGCTCACTCGCTGGCTAACTTGGGGCTGCCACGCCGATGGCGTCCCGAGTGCGAGTAGAGCGAGTGCGTCGGGCCGGGATGGCCAGCTCCGGGTGCCAACCCGAGGCGGCCCTATCCGAGCAACACCGTGCGCATCGAGAGCGATCCCATGTCGAACCCCTCGATAGGGAAGCGGACGAGGTCTGCCGGGGAGCTCGCGCCGGCAACGTAGAGCAGCGGCAGGTAGTGGTCGGGTGTCGGGTGCGCGAATCGGCCGGCATCGCTCTCGAGCGCACGGGAGAGGGCGTCGTGGTCGTGCCCGGAGAGCGCTTTGGCGATCCCGGCATCGAAGTCCCGGGCCCAGTCCGGCGTCTGGGTGTCTCCGCGGTGCCATGCGGAGAACGCGTGGCGCAAGTTGTGGACGATGTTCCCGCTGCCCAGGACGAGGACGCCCTCTTCGCGGATTGGCGCGAGAGCACGCCCGATGGCGAGGTGCTCTGCCGACGAGAGGCGACTGTCGATGCTGAGCTGAACGACCGGGACGTTGGCCGTCGGGCAGAGGTGCACGAGCACGCTCCAGGTCCCATGATCGAGCCCCCAATCGGCGCTGAGCGAAGCCCGTCGATCCCCGACGAGCCCGACCACACGCCTCGCGAGCCCTGGGTCGCCGGGTGCCGGGTACTGGACGCGCTCGAGCGCTTCCGGGAAGCCGCCGAAGTCGTGGATCGTCTCCGGCCGCTCGTTCGCGGTGGTGAAGGTGCCCTCAACGTACCAGTGCGCCGAGATGGCGAGGATCGCCTTCGGCGAGGGTAGGGTGGTAGCGAGCGCCTTGAACCCGCGGGTCCACACGTTGTCCTCGATCGCGTTCATCGGCGAGCCGTGGCCCACGAAGAGGACGGGCATGCGCGGCCCGCGTGTGTCGCTCTGTGGTTGGCGGGCGGACATGGAGCTCGATCCTCTCTTGACTACTACGTACCCTCGCTTCTCGAGTCCCTTGGTCTGGTGGCCGTCAGGCCAGTGCGCAACCTTGGTGTGGCTCTTGTGGAGAGGTCCTGCCACTGCTGCCCGGTGTACACGCGGAAGTCGAGGCCGTCGAAGTTCGGGAGGTTCCTTGCGAGCAGGGAGGGGACGCTCGCGACCTTGGGGTGGGTTCGCCGACCTTGGTGGCAGGTAGTCCGGGTGCCCTTGCCACCATACCCCGTGGACAGAGGCGGCCACGCGCCACCTATGGAACGCTACGTCCGACGAGCCAGGGAGTCGGGCGGAGGTGGGTCCCTTCCTGGAAAGGGTGCAGAGCGGGGAGTCGGCTGGTCGGCTGTGGTCAACGCGGGCGTCGCAGGGCTAAAGTCGTCCGCGCTGGGGAAGGGTCGACCGGCAGCAGCAGGACCAACAGAGCAGCTCACACCTCGTCGAGGCAACTCGCGCCCGACCGTCCACCTCCGACCTCCGGCGATTCAGTCCGAGGCTCCCGAGATAGCAGGGCTGTCTCGTGCTGGCGGCAGGGTCGCCAGACGTGAACTAGTCCGTTTGGGCTATTCTTCTCCCGGCCCACTACATTGGGTGCATGGTAGGTGGTCACTCTAGAGTCGCGGTCGTCCTGCACGTCCTGAAGGATCTCCTCTGGAGCGAGCGCGTGAAGCGTGACATCGAGGCCGCCGTGGAGGGCCACCCGAATGTCAAGGTTGTGTTCGCTGATCCGCAGGGGGACGCCGCTGAACAGGTCCTGATCCTCGAGCGCTATCTCGAGGAACGCGTCGACGCGGTGATCCTGCTGCCGATCGCCGCGCAACTTATCCGACCCGTCCTGCGGAGGTACCGCGACGCTGGCATCCCCGTGATCCTCATCGACAACGACATTGACGCACCGGAGCTGTATCGTTCGATCATCCTCAGCGACAATCGTGGCATCGGCCGCGCGGCAGTCGAGTTCTTCGTGGAGGCCATGGGCGGCTCGGGCGACCTCATAGAAGTACGTGGTCTGATCGAGACGCAGACTGCGATCGATCGGTCGGCCGGCTTTCGCGAGGCGCTTGCAGGCCACCTGCATCTGCGGGTCATCGATGAGTGCATCGGCAACTGGCAGTATGGGCGTGCTCGCCATGAGTTTGGTCAGGTCCTGAGAAGGCAGCCCAGGATAGACGGTGTCTATGCCCAGAACGATGACATGGCTCGCGGAGTGCTCGACGCCGCGGCGGACGTCGGCCGAGAGGACGAGATGCTTGTCGTCGGGATCGACGCCCTGCCGAGTGCGATCCGCCTTGTCACACAAGGTCGGCAGGCGGCCACCTTCCTCAACCCCTCGCCCGGCAAGCCGGCGGCCTACGTGCTTCTGGCGGTCCTGAACGGCGAAGCGTGCCTCCCGAAGATCTTGCTGCATACCTGGCCCTACCGCTCGAACGGGTGCGTCCGGCTCTGGCAGAAGGCGCGGGGGCGGTGACGAGCCGACTCCGAACCTCCAGGCCTGAGCCTGCGGCTATGGCTTGACCCGGCAAAGTGGACACCAAGTGAAAGGCAGTTGCGGTGTCCGACACGGGCCGGCCTCGGCGTGGACTCCCTTGAGATCGCAGGGGAAAGCGCCGGGATTCTGGGACAAGCGTCACGGGCCGGTCTGGTCGGACTGGGCGGTGACCGCGCACGGTAGCGGGCATGACGGCCGAGGTGACCGCGAGCATCGAGGTGGCGCCGAGCGAGCTGGGAACGTCGCTCTGGGCGGTGCGGCTGTGCGCGCCGGCGGTGCAGGCCTCAGAATCCACCACCGCAGCAGTCAAACCGGGAACACACCCCTTGCCGGTGAAGGATCGTGACGCTCGGGGGTGGAAGCGCGGGCAACAACAGCTTGTCGGAAACGTACATGACCGGTGTAATGGAGTCGTGACCGACAGGCCGGCGATGCTGGAGTTTCAGGAGGAGTTCCTCCGGTCCGTCCGCGTCGAGGACGGCTTCTGGCTGCTCTTCGAGCACCTCCAGAACGTCTTCTTCTTCGTGAAGGACCTCAAGGGCCGGATCATCCTCGCGAACCAGCAACTCCTCGATCACTACGGAATCCAGCGGGCCGACGACTTCATCGGTAAGACCGATTTCAACGTGCTGCCGAGGAGCCTGGCCGAGAAGTACCGGGCAGACGACGAGGCCATCGCCCGCACCGGCACGCCCTTGCCGCGGCAGATTCGAACTCTTCGTCGATGACGAGGGGATCCCCGACTGGTACCTCACGGCGAAGCGCCCGGTCTTCGACATAGAGGGTCGGGTCATTGGCATCATGGGCGTCATCCAGAAGTTCGGCGCCGCCCACGAGCGTTCCTTCGACGACCAGCGGCTCGCGAAGGCCATTGTCCACCTGCGGGCGCACTTTACCGAGCAGGTGCGCGAGCGCGCGCTCACCGACGCCGCCGGGGTGACGCCGCGCCAGCTCCAGCGCATGTTCAAGTCGAAGCTCAATACCAGCTTCCGCGAGCTCCTCATCAAGATGCGCGTCCACAAGGCGTGCGACCTGCTCCGGCTGGGCGACCGGGGTCTCTCCGACATCGCGTCGGAGTGCGGCTTCTACGACCAGAGCTCCTTCAGCAGGCACTTCAAGGATCACATGGGGATGACCCCGCGCCAGTACCGGAAGCGCTGGTAGCCCGCCCCACCTGACGCAAACGTACAAACGTTGGGGTGGACGAGCCAATACGGCTCGCCCACCCGGTGCCACCATCGTGTCGGGTGCTCCCCAAAGGCTCGATACGATCGCCGTTGAACGCCGAACGTGAACGGAGGACACGATGAAACGACTGAATGTGATGCGGGCGATGGCGCTGGTGATCTTGGCTGGGCTCCTCGCCGGGGGACCTGTCTTGGCCGCGCAGCCCAAGAAGACGGGCTTCGTGATGGGCTTCGCCGGCTTCTTCACGGGGAACTCTTGGAACGTGCAGACGTTCACGACCGTGGAGCGAGCCGCCAAATCCGATGCCGAGATCTCGAAGCTCATCGTCGCCAACGCCGAGACGAGCGTCGAGAAGCAGATCTCGCAGATCAACGACATGATCGACAAGCGGGTGGATGGGATCGTCGTCGTGGCTGCGTCCGAGACGGCGCTCAACCCGACGCTCGACGCGGCGATGAAGGAAGGGATCCCGGTCGTCGCCACGGACCACAACGTCAAGAACGAGAACATCACCTCCCAGATCTGGGTCGATCAGGTGAAGTGGGGGGAGGTTACCGCCCAGTGGCTCATCGAGAAGATCGGGGCGAAGGGCGGCAAGATCGTGGTCCTCAACGGCGCTCCGGGAAACTCGGCCAACAACGACAGGTGGGGTGGCGCCAAGAAGGTGTTCGACGCGCACCCCGAGATCCAGATCCTCGCCGTCGCCAACGCCGACTGGGACCAGGCGAAGGCCCAGCCCATCGTCGCCACTTGGCTCGCCGCGTACCCGCAGATCGACGGCGTGTGGTCCCAGGGCGGCGCAATGACTGCGGCGGCGATGATCGAGTTCGAGAAGGCGGGGCGCAAGCTCGTCCCGATGGTCGGCGAGGCCTACAACGGGTTCATGAAGATGTGGATCAAGAACATGCCCAACGGATTCACGTCGATCGCCCCGGTGCTTCCAAACTTCGACGTGCAGATCGCGCTGGAGGTGGCGAAGCGTGCGGCGAAGGGTGAGAAGATGCCCAAGATCGTCAAGGTCCCGCTCACCATCATCCGGGACGACACGGTCAAGGCGCAGGTGATGAACGACAAGCCGGACGACTACTGGCCGATCAACTGGCTCGACACGGCCAAGGTCGACGAGATCATCAAGGGGTCCATGTAGCGCAGGGCAACCGGGCGGAGACCGGCGCACGGCCTCCGCCCGGCGACGGGAGTTCGCGAGTGACCGTTCCGGACGAGAGCTCACCCCAGCCGCAGGGTGAACCGCTGCTCGAGACGCTCGGCCTTACGAAGCACTACGGCGCCACCTTCGCGGCCGACGACGTGAGCCTCCAGCTGTTCGGCGGCTCCGTCCACGCGCTCATCGGGGAGAACGGCGCGGGGAAGAGCACTGTTGTCAAGATGCTCACTGGCTTGGTGCATCCCACCAGCGGCCGGATCCGCTTCCGGCAGCGCGAGCTGGAGCTCCGCTCTCCGCACCAGGCCATGCAGGATGGCATCGTGGCGGTGCACCAGGAGCTCACCCTGGTCGACACCATGACGGTGGCGGAGAACATCTGGCTCGGGCACGAGCCGCTGACGCGCGCCGGACGGATTGACTTCGAGGAACTGCGCCTCCGCTCGGCTCGCCTCGTCGACGAGGTGGGCCTGGAGGTCGATCTGGCGCAGCGGGTCGGAGCGCTCGCGCTGGCGCGGAAGCAGCTCGTCGAGCTCCTGAAGGCGCTCTCCTGGAGCCCAGCGCTGCTCATCCTCGACGAGGCCACCTCGTCGCTCGGCGACGTCGAGGTGGGGTTGCTGGAGCGTACGGTCCAGAAGCTCAGGTCGTGCGGGCGCGCCATCGTCTTCGTCTCGCACCGGATGCCAGAGCTCTTCCGGTTCTGCGATCGGTGCATCATCATGAGGGACGGTCGACTCGTGCACCAGGGGATGCTCGCGGACCTGGATGAGCACCGCGTCGTCGCCAAGATGACCGGTCGCCAGGCCACGCAGCAGCTCTTCCCGCCGCGAAGGGCCTCACCCCGCGGCGAGCGCATCCTGGAGGTGAAGGGGCTCGCCACGCGGAGCGGCCTGCAGAACGTCACGCTCGACGTCCACGCCGGCGAGATCCTTGGCGTGGGCGGGCTTCAGGGCCACGGGCAGCTCGACCTGCTGGAGTGCCTCTATGGCCTGCGGAAGCCCAGCGCCGGCGAGATCCTGCGTGGCGGCGTCCCGCTGCACCTCCATCGCCCCTCCGACGCCCAGGCGGCGGGCATCGTATTCGTCCCCGAGGATCGCAAGAGCCAGGGGCTCTTCGTCGAGCGCTCTGTCGAGGAGAACATCGTCGCCTGCTCCCATTCGCTCGTGTCGCGGCTCGGCATCCTTATCCCGGCGCGGGTGCGGCGGGTCACGCGCCGCCTCATCGGGGAGATGAGCATCAAGGTCCCCGATGTCTCGGCGGCCGTCCGGAGCCTCAGCGGCGGCAACCAGCAGAAGATCGCGCTGGGCCGCTGGCTCAGCTCCCGGTTCGAGGTCATCGTCCTCGTCGAGCCGACCCGCGGGATTGACGTCAACACCAAGGTGGAGATCTACAAGCTGCTCCGGCAGCTGGCCGACGACGGCGTCGCGGTGGTCATGTCGACGAACGACCTCCTCGAGCTGGTGGGCCTGTGTGACCGGGTCCTGGTGATGTTCGAGCGCAGGATCGCGGGGGAGCTCCAGGGCGGCGAGGTGACCGAGCACGACATCATCGCGGCCTCCTTCGGCAACAGGCGGCGTGCTGCGGTGGAGACGCCGTGAGGATCCCCGCGTCGGTGGCCTCGGCCTCCCGGGCCCTCCGCGCGGAGCTCCCCTTCGCGTTCGTACCAGCCGCCCTCTGCCTGGGTGTGAGCATCGCGCTCAACCCGCGCATCCTCACCCTGCGGGGGATCAACAACCTGTCGCTGCAGACGACCGCGCTCATCTTCGTCACCATGGCCCAGACGCTGGTGGTCCTGGTGCGCGAGCTCGACATGTCCGTCGGCGCACAGATTGGCCTCGCCACGGCCATCATCGGCACCACGACCGAGCGACTGGGGGCCGGCTCGGTCGTGCTCGCGCTCGCGGCAGCAGTGACGGCCGGCCTCGCGTCGGGCGCCGTCGTCGTCTGGCTCCGCGTGCCAGGGATCGTGGTGACCCTCGCCTCCTCCATGGTGGTGGGCGGGCTCGCCCTCGTCGTCATGCCGCAGTCGGGCGGCCACGTGGACCCGCTGCTCGGCCAGCTCGTCACCGGCCGGCCCTACGGTGTGCCCAACAGCGCGCTCCTGGTCCTCATCGTCTTACTGGCGTGGAAGTATTTCAAGGCCACGCCGCTCGGACACTCCATCTATGCGTCCGGTGGCAATCCCTACAGTGCCTTCGCCTCCGGCCTGTCGGTGAGGCGGGCCAAGATCGCCGCCTACGTCGGGAGCGGGCTCCTGGCTGGGCTGGCCGGCGTCGTGGTCGCCGGCAAGACCATGACCGGCGACGCGCTCATCGGCGAGCCGTACACCTTGACCTCGATCGCGAGCACCGTCCTCGGCGGCGCCAGTTTTCTCGGTGGCTCCGGGTCCATGCGCGGGGCGGCGGCAGGGGCGGTCGTCATGGCCGTGCTCGTGAACATCATGTTCTTCCTCGGTGTCTCGACCATGTACCAGTACGTCGCCGAGGGCGCAATCCTCCTCGTCGCCGTCCTGGTGGGGGTGCTCAATCAGTTCAAGAGCTGAGCGCGCGGGGACGACCGCTCGGACCGCCAGGCCCAGGCGTAGGCTCGCCTGGAGCCTCCAGGGTGACGTCCGCTACGTCATCCCCTTCGTGCTCTTCGCGGCCTGCTGGTCGGTGGTGGCTCTCGCAGTCCCGGGCTTTGGCTCGCTCTCTCACTTCATGTACGTGGTTCAGTTCGCCGGGTTGCTCGGGATCGTGGCGGCCGGGCAGACGGTGGTCATCATTTCGGGCGGCATCGACCTCTCCGTCGGAGCAATGCTCACGCTGTCCGGCGTCACGGTCACCCAGATCATGTACGCGACGCACGCCGGATTCCTTCCGGCCGTCGCCCTGGCGCTCCTGCTTGCGATCGTCTTCGGGGCGCTGAACGGGGCAGGCATCGGCCTGCTCAAGATCCCCCCTCTCGTGATGACGCTGGCCTCAGCGACCATCGTCCGCGGGATCGCCCTCATCATCAGCAACGGCACGCCTCACGAGGTGCGTGTACCCCGATTCCAGGAGTGGATTGTGAAGCCGGGTGCGCTCGGTGTGAACGGGGTGCTCCAGAGCTGGGCCCTGGTCTCCGTCCTCGTGCTCGTGCTCCTCGGGCGGACGACGTACGGGAAGCGCATCGTCCTCTCCGGTTCGAACGCCACCGCCGCCGTGTACGCGGGCTACAGCCCCAGGCGGCTCACGCTCCTCGTCTACGTGCTCTCGAGCGTGCTCAGCGCGGTCGCCGGGATCGTCTCCATCGGCTTCACCGGCAACAGCTACCTCGGGATGGGCGACGCCTATCAGCTCGCCTCGATCGCGGCGGTGGTGCTGGGCGGCACGTCCATCCTGGGCGGCATCGGCAGCTACGCGGGGACGATCGCGGGGGCGTTGCTCCTCACACTCATCTCGAGCGTACTGACGCTCTTCCGCGTGTCGGGTGGCGGCCAGAACGCCATCCAGGGGGCCATCATCCTCGTGCTCATGGCCGCCTACGCCACCGGGACGCGCAGCCGCGATTGATGGGCGGTCGATGCGCAAGTCCCGCTCGTGCACCAATTGTATGGCCGGGGCGATGCAGGTCGTGCACCGCCCCGGCCGCATGCTGCAGCCCCCCGCCCTCAGCCGAGCTTCATGCTCTCGAACCTCCTGACTTGGTCGGTGATGGCGCGCTCGACGGGCAGCCGCTCCATGCTCGACGCCCCATAGAACCCGTTGATGCCGGGCATCCGTAGCATCGCCGCCTCGGCGTTCTCGGGCTCGTCGAACGGACCACGGTGACAAATCACCAGCTGGTCACCGCGCACCTGGCGGGCGGCCGCAGCGATCCCGAGGGTGGTTTCGACGGCCTCGTCCATCGAGGCGGCCACCGGCTCCAGGGGATCCTGGACCGGATCGCAGCGGTCCCGGCGCGCGCCGCTGCCACGGGGGGCTCGAGGGTGGTGTGGCGTGGGATGAGGCCGCCGCCAGGCGAGCGATCTTCCCAAGGGACCGCAGGTCGGTGGTGAAGCCCTGGTCGCATCCGTACAACTCTCGTGAGTTTCCGGACAATACAGGCCCGATGTCTTCTCGCGATCATGCCTACAGGAACTATGCCGACCTTGGCCGGAGGGGGTAGATCGTGGCAGAAGGCACCAAGCTGAACGTGGCGATCGTCGGGCTGGAGTTCGGCGCCGAGTTCATCCCGATCTACCAGGCGCACCCGAACGCGCAGATGTACGCGATCTGCCAGCGCACGCGAGAGCGCCTGGACCGGGTGGGCGATGCCTTCGGCGTGGAGGTCCGCTACACGAGCTATGACGAGCTGCTGCGGGATCCAGGGATCGACGCCGTCCACGTCAATACGCCGCCCATGCAGCACGCCGACCACGTGGTGGCCGCGCTCCGCGCCGGCAAGCACGTGGCCTGCACTATCCCGATGGCGCTCTCGGTGAAGGACTGCGAGCGTATCGTCGATGCGGCGGCAGAGTCCGGCAAGAAGTACATGATGATGGAGACCGTGGTCTACAGCCGGGAATTCCTCTTCGTGAAAGACCTGTACGACCGCGGCGAGATCGGCCGCATCCAGTTCGTCCGCTCCTCGCACCAGCAGGACATGACCGGCTGGCCGGACTATTGGGAGGGGTTCCCCCCCATGTACAACGCCACACACGCGATCTCGCCGACGCTGGCGCTCCGGCACGACAGGGCGGAGTGGGTCGCCTGCCTCGGCGCGGGACGGATCGAGGAGCGCATGGTGTCGCGGTACGGGTCGCCGTTCTCCATCGAGAGCACCCACATCCAGTTCAAGGACACCGACGTGGGCGCCGAGGTGACGCGGTCGCTCTTCGGCGTGGCGCGGCAGTACCGGGAGAGCTTCGACGTCTACGGTGAGAAACAGACCTTCGAGTGGACGCAGGTGGAGGGGGAGCGGCACACCCTGCACGTGGGTGAGGCGCCGCATCACGTGGACATCCCCGACTTCGCGCACCTGCTCCCGCCGGAGCTGCAGCGCTTCACGCGGGCCGGGGTCTACGACTCGAGCGACCACGCGCACCGTTCCTTCATCCAGGGGGGCGGTCACGGCGGGTCGCATCCGCACCTCGCGCACGAGTTTCTCACCGCCATCGTGGAGGACCGCGAGCCGTACCCGAACGCGCGCGAGGCCGCCAACATCACCTGCGCCGGCATCCTGTCGCACGCGTCCGCGCTGAAGCGCGGCGACCGCATGTACCTGCCGGAGTTCACGCTCGGCTGAAGCGGCCAGGATCTGGGGCACGCGGCAACGGCGTGTGCACGACGTGCGCGGCCGCGGGGATCCGCGTGTGCGTGACGGTGCTAGGGCGGAATGGCATGGGGAAGACCACGCTGCTCCGAGCCATCATGGGCTCACGCCGTCGCGCACCGGGCGCTGAGGCGCACCCGGATTTTCTGGACACGGTGCTGTAGTGTTCAAGGAGACCATGATGAAGAACGGGAAGCGGAGGGATAGGGACACGGTTGGTGAAGCGGAAGGACCCGTAGGGCGACAGTAGCTTCACCCACCGTCGCGGCCGTCGGGCCCCTTGGGCCGGGCCAGCGCGGAGCGTGACGCGCAAGCGAGAGGTGGTCCTGCGCCTGTTGCGTGGCGAGCCGGTGGACGCGCTCTCGCGGGAGCTGGGTGTCGAGGTCTATCGGCTGGAGGAGTGGAAGCAGCGGGCGTTCAGCGGCATCGACGCCTCCGGGCACGTAGCGCTTCGCGGACCTCATCTCGCGAAGGGGAGGACGACGCGTCCGCCGCTCCGGACGCGCGCCGCCGCTTCGGCGCCAGCATCTACGGCCCTGGCCATCAGGATGCCCACGGAAGCACTCGCGTCGTGACGCGATGCGGCGGAAGGCATCACTGACCTGTCCAGGCAACGGGCCGGCCACTCCTGCGCGTGTAGCGGCAGCGTCGCCTCGCTCTCCGCGTCCACGCTCCAGCGCCGGCCCGCCTCCAGGGGCCCGACCGCGCGCGCGCCGCCTGGGCAGGCTGCGGTCGCCTACGGCTCCCTCCGCCTCCCCAGGCGGCCCTACGACCTGCCAAAGGTAACCGGGTCTCTCACCGGGCTACTGCACGCTGACCGGCCCATCACCCGCAACCGTGAATGGATCTCCCTGACCGCCGCAAGTGGATCAGTTCGTGGCCGCCGCCGAAGCGACAACTCGACGGCGGCGACCCACCGCATCCCCAGCGGCAAGGAGGCCCGCGTGGAGGGTCGGCAACGGCCCTTCAACGACGAGTACCTCCCGCTGATGCGCCACTTCGGGATGGCCCCGCGGACGACCGAGATCGCGGCCAAGGAGCAGAACGGGGACGTCGAAGCCTGCCATCGAGCGCTCGAGGCTCGGCTCGAGCAGGCCCTGTTGGTGCGCGGTCGCCGCGACTTCGAGAGTATCCTCGCGTGGCAGGACTTCATTGGCCCGAGCCCGCGCCGATCCGAGGTCGGTTATTCAGCGCCTGGTCTCGTACCTGGTCAGGAGCACGCCGTCGGGAAACGTCCGGGTCTCCACCAGGTTCAGGTTCACCCAGTTGTCCAGGGCCGTGAAGAACGGCGTGCCGCCTCCCACCAGGACCGGGTGGGTGACGATCGCGTACTCGTCGATCAGCCCGGCCCGCATGGCCGCCGCGGCGAGGGTGGCGCCGCCGACGTCCATGGGACCGCCATCCTCAGCCTTAAGCCGCCTGATCTCGGTGACAGCGTCGCCGGTGACCAGGCGGGCGTTCCAGTCGACCGCGCTGGTCGCCGAGGCGAACACCACCTTCGGCATGTCCCGCCAGCGGCGGGCGAACTCGATCTGCGCCGGTGTGGCGCCAGGCTGCTGGTCGGCGGTCGGCCAGTGGGAGCTCATCGTCTCCCACAGTTTGCGCCCGTACAGCGCCAGGCCCGTCGCCCCCACCCGGTCGGACCACCACTGGAACAACTCGTCGCTCGGCACGCTCCAGCCGAGGTCGTCGCCGGGCGCGGCGATGTAGCCGTCCAGGCTCTGGTTCATGCCAAAAGTCAGTTTCCGCATGGCGTCAGCCTCCCGTGAGTCGGTACTCGGCTCCGTTCTCGATGACCTCGTAGAGGGCACCGCGCTCGAGGCCGAGCCTCGCGTAGTCGCGCTCCGTCTGAATGACATCGCCTGGGGCGAAGTTGCTTGAGAAGGTGCGCTCGGCCTGGGTCGTGTCGCGGCGCGTGAGCGTCGCGAACTCATGGCCATGCCCCGCGAGCCCTAGGTTCTCCCGGACGGCGCCGTTGATTTCGCGGCGCGCCTCGTTCGACATCCCGACGCTCGAGGCGCTCAAGGCGGCCTTGGAGGATCGGCTGCCGCGGAAGCCACCGCCACGGCAGACCTCCTCGCTCGAGGCGTGGCTCAAGCAGATCGAGGAGCTGTGGAAGAAGGGCCTCGGCCCGCGCGCGATCTACGACCGCCTCCGGCTCGAGGACGAACAGTTCCGCGTCGTGGGCGCGACCCTCTCCGCGGTGAAGCGCCTGTGCCTGCGGCTCAAGCGCGCCAGCGGCGCATGGGGCTGTTGAACGACTGGGTGCCTGCACTTGGTGTCCGCTTGGACGGTCGGAACTCGCTGCGGGCGATCGATGAGTTTTCGCAGGCCGCGAGTCCAACATGAAGAAGTCACTCACACCGAGGATGGATCCATGCTTCAGAGCTCTCCCTTGTACGCCTACCTGCCAGCCAGGGACTTGTCCCGCGCGCGGGCGTTCTACGAAGGCCAGCTCGGCTTCAAGCCCAAGTGCGAGCTCGCCGGCGGCGTCATCTACGAGTTCGCCGACCACACGGCCTGCTTCCTGTATCCGACCCCCAACGCGGGCACCTCCAAGGCGAGCCAGGCGTACTGGATGGTCCACGACATCGAGCGCGAAGTCGCCGAGCTCAGGGCTCGGGGCGTGAAGTTCGAGGAGTACGACCTGCCGGGAATGGAGTTCCGCGAAGGCGTTGCGAGCGGCGTCGGAGGCAAGGCTGCTTGGTTCAAGGACAGCGAGGGCAACATCCTGGCGCTGATCCAGGAGGGCTGAGCCACCGGGGGCAGCCAACCAGCTACCTCACGTGCCCGGATACCTCGACGCATGCCTCTTCCGCGGTCGTGACGTGTCGATTGGGCGTTTTTTGTCGTTCGGCGCCTTGCTGAGAAACGGGGGGTTCGCCAGGTTCATCTGGGGCACCGCCCGCCCCCTACGTAGGAGGAACGAACATGCGCGTGATGGTGCTGGTGAAGGCGAGCAAGGAGTCGGAGGCCGGGCAGCTCCCCACGACGAGGGAGCTGGCCGACATGGGGAACTTCAACGAGGAGCTCGTGAAGGCGGGGGTTATGCTGGCCGGCGAAGGCCTCCACCCCACGTCCGAGGGGAAGCGGGTCAGGTTCTCCGGCCGCCAGCGGACCGTCCTCGACGGACCGTTCGCGGAGTCGAACGAGCTCATCGCCGGCTTCTGGCTGTGGCGGGTGGAGAGCATGGACGAGGCGGTAGAATGGCTCAAGCGTGCTCCCTTCGACGGTGGAATTGAGGTCGAGATCCGCCCCGTCTTCGAGGCCGTCGACTTCGGCGCGGAGTTCACGCCGGAGCTTCGCGAGCAGGAAGGCCGCCAGCGCGCCGAGATGGAACGCCGGAAGCCGTAGGAGAACCGGAGCAGGGTACGGCCGTGCCCGCTGGCGCGCGCGAGGCCGTCCGTCTTCCGGATCGAGTCCGACAGGCTCATCGGCGGCCTCGCGCTGGGTCCGTAATTGGGACTCGCGGAGGACCTGGCGCAGGAGGCCCTCCTCGCCGCGCTCGAGCGCTGGCCGCGCGACGGCGTCCCCGACATCCGGGCGCCAGGCTCGTTCCTCGTGCCGGCAACGCCCACCGCGCAGCGCGTCGTCCGCGCGAAGCGCACCCTGGCCGAGGCGTGCGTTCCGTTCGGGGTCCCCCGCGGCCCCGACGTTCAGCGCTCCCCGTGGTCCAACGGAGAAATCATGATCGAGCCGAAGATCGTCGCACGGTGGACCGGGTGGGCACCGTGCTTGCTGAGCACGCTCCGCATCGTCGCCGCCTTTCTCTTCGTGCAGTTCGGCACGGCGAAGCTGTTCGCCTTCCCGGCGGCCGTGATGCCGGGCGGTGGCACGGCGCCCCTAGCCTCCCTCGCCGGCGTGGCAGGCTTGCTCGAGACCTTGGGCGGCGCGCTGCTCCTCATCGGGCTCTTCACGCGGCCGGTCGCCTTCCTGCTCTCCGGGGAGATGGCGTTCGCCTACTTCATCGGGCACGCGCCGCAGGGCTTCTGGCCGGTGCTCAACCAGGGCCACTCCGCCGTCCTCTTCTGCTTCCTCTGGCTCTACCTGTCGGCCGCCGGAGCGGGGCCCTGGAGCGTCGATGCGCTCCGCCGCAGGGCCGCTCCCAGGACCTGAACGGGAAGGGGTACGAGAATGTCGAACGAAAGGGGCCGCCAGCGCTGTCCATCGCCGCATGCTTCACGTGCCGCCTCGTGACGGCGTCAGGCAGCTTGGAGATGTCGTCCGTGTACACCCGCGCCTTCGTTCCGGCTAGTAGACCGACGCCTGTGGCAGGCCATCGGGCTGAAGGTGACGACCTCTCCCTCTCACCACGGACGGTGAGGCGTCCCGGGCCCGCTGTCGACCCCAGCGGGTCGACAGCCGCAACGGGGACGTATCTGCGACGGCTCATCACCTCGATGGGCGCCATCGACCTCAAGGTGCCGCGCTCTCACGAGGGTGGCTCCGCCGGCAGCGCGGTGTTCGAGCGGTACAAGCGCAGGAGCGCGGAGATCCCGCCGGTCTCGGGCGGCAGCTCCCCGAGTGGATGGCGTGCCTCACCGACGGCTTCGAGGCGGCCACGAGGTTCTACGCCTCGTTTTACACGGAGAACGGGACCTTGACCCACAGGGTCCGGAAGCTCGGGCAATGGCTACGTGCGCTTGCCCCGCCGCTTCGTGGGAGCCTTCCTGGTCGCCGCACGGCGCGCCCTGGGAGTGGGGCGCGCCTTCGGCGCTGTGTCCGCTGCGAGTAGCGACTGGGCGTGCTCGCGTCGGGCGCGCGGCGCGCTCTTCTCGGGCTGTCCGGTGGCTGGGTGGGGCACGTAGAAGAGCATGCGCGGGTGCCGGTCGCCCACCGCGTTCGCCTGCGTGGCGACGGCGTCAGCCCGGGCCCGGGCGAACGCCTGCTGGAGCGGCGTCACTGGCTGCCGCGGCTCGCCATAGGTGACAGTCTGGACCGGCCCCAGGACAGGGGCCGGCGGTGGGGTCGGTACCGAGACCGTGGTCAGGTCGAGGGTCTCCGCGAGGCTGCGGAGGGCGCCGTCGGCGTGCCGGGCCGTTACCAGGTCGGTGAACTTCCCGTCCGGCGAGAAACGCTCGCCGATGAAGCGGAGGAGGGAGGTGTGGTCGAGCGGGAGGCTGCAGGTGGAGCCCGCCCTGGAGTAGGGGGAGACGACGATTGCTGGCACGCGAGGACCGAGGCTCGTGAAATCCGGGTACCCGCCGTTCGGCGCTCTGGTCATGACCGGGAGCGGCGGGACGTGGTCGAAGAAGCCGCCGTGCTCGTCGTAGTAGACGAGGAGGAGCGTCTTCGCCCAGCGGGCCGGGTTATTCGTGACCGCCCTGTAGACGCGCGAGAGGAAGATCTCGCCCGGGCCCAAAGGCAGGGGAGGGTGGTTGTCATCGGGGTGGAAGGCGAAGGGGTCGTCGTCGAAGGCGGGCTCGACGACCAGTATCTGTGGGAAGGTTTCGTCGGACTCGGTCTGAAAGTCGTCCGCCAGGCCATCGAAGCTCACGTAGTGCTCGTCGAGGAGGACCTTTCGGCGGTAGAGCGCCTCGAACGGAAACCCCTCGTGATAGACGCGCCATCGGATGCCCTTGCTGTTGCACCAATCCATGAGGATGCGGTGGTCGGGTGGGGCGCGGGGCGTGTCGTCACGGATGGTGTAGCCGGCGAGCGACATGAAGCGGTTCGGCTGCGTGTCGGCCGGCACCGAGCAGAACCAGCGGTCGCAGACGGTGTAGGTGCTCGCAAGGAACGACGTGGTGGGAAGGAGCTGCGGCGGGTAGAAGAGCATCGCCTCCGGGCGGCCCACCCTGTTGCCGGGGTATGACGTGAAGTAGTTCTTGGCGAAGCCGGTCATGGAGAATCCGCCGATGGTCGCGTTCAAATCGAGCTGCTCCGCGACCTCCGCGCGGCTGTGGCCCAGATTGGTGACGAGACGCTCGTCGGCGGTGGCAACGTAGGGCCGCCAGCGTTTCCCCAGCGCGTAGTTCTCGTACTCGGTGTTGACGACCTCGCCGGTGATCGGGTCGAGGTCGCCCTTGAGCCCGTCGACGTCCTTGCGCTTGCCGTAGGCGGGCAGGCTCATCCAGCCGAGGACGTGGTCGAACGAGCGGTTCTCCATCATCACGATGACGACGTGCTCGATGCGCTCCAGATCGCTCACGTTAGCTCCCTCCGCAGCCAATGGTGGCGTTGAAGGTGATGTGCAGGAGGGCCCTCGCCGATGGCGTCCCGCAGGTCTCGCCGTCCTTGAGGTGGGCGCGCAGCACCCACGGTCCGGCCGGCTGGACGCCCGGAGACAGCCCCGCCCTCGGAACGAGGGTCACCGTTTCCCTCGGCCGTACTGTCCAAGCGGCGCCACGGTGCGCCACCGCGACCTCGCGGTCCCAGGCGTTCTCGAGGGAGAGGACGCGCACCAGCGGGTCGAACTCGCTCGCCTCGAAGGCCAGCACGGCCACCGCCTCACGGTTCGCTTCGTCACATGTTACGTCGGTTGCGTCGGGGCCGATGGCAATCGCCTCGGGCGCCCCGAATACCGTGATCTCCTGTTCGCTCTTCACGTCGGTGGCAAGGAACTTGCTCGCGGTGAGCGTGACGGTCCGCGCCGCAGCAGGGATGTCCTTCTTGCCCGCGGACGGCTCGTGCCCGAGGCCCTCGAGCGGTGGGAGGGCGGAGAGCGAGACCCTGCCTTCGACGTTCCAGGTGAGCGTGACGATCCTCGTGGCGGGGCACACGCGCCGTGGCGTTGCCGCGAAGCCGTAAATGCGCCCCGAAGCACACCCGGCGCTGGCGGCGAGGAGCGCCGCGATCAGGGTGCAGGTCGCTTGCGGCCGGGTCTGTAGGCGGCTCGAGGTGCCGGACGTCATCGCGCAATTTCTCCACGATCGGTGCAGCAGGACGCGGCCACGGAGGGGGCACGCAGGGCGACTCCGCGGCTCTGCAGGGAATCACGGAGCCTCTGCCAGCTCAAGCCGCCGTCGTCACCCGCCGCCGGATCACCGGCGGCTTCGCCGCGGCGCTCGCCCGCCGCTCGGCCGGGAGGATGACCCCCGCGGACACCGGCGGCACCGCCTCGGTGGACCACCACACTCGGAGGCGCGGGTCCCACCGCCAGCCGGTCGCCTTGAGCTGGCTGCGGATCTCGACGGGTGGCACCCGGTCGAAGTCGAGCCGCCACCAGCTGGAGCCCGCGCTCGACCGCAGCGGCGATCGCGGTGCCGCCGGCGCATCGGATGAAGAGCGCCTCGAGCGGCAGCGCGGCGCGGGGCGAGGCGACCTCGACTTGGAACGGCGCCGCGTTGTACGCCACGAGCGCGAAGGTCCGCCCCTCGGCCGGTGCCTGCTCGAGGAGCACCAGCGCCGTCGCCCTGGAACGCGTAGTCGCGCTCAATGACCCTTGCGGTCGCGCATCGCGAGGAGCCGCTCGTAGGCCTCCGCCTCCTCCAGCGCGTGAGGGCCCTGCCGATGCGTGTTCTCGAGCCTGTGCCTCCACGTCGGTGAGGTCCTAGACGGTGGCCGGGATGGCCGCGAGCCCGAGCTCCTTCGCCGCGCGCCAGCGCCGCTCCCCGAAGACGATCTCGAAAGCACTCGCCCTTCGGGCGCAGCTTGATGGGCATCTGGACGCCGTACGGGCGGATCGACTCGACGAGCGGCGCCAGGTCGCGCGTCGTGTCGCGTTCCCCGGCGACGGGTCGATCGCGCCCACTTCGATCATCGCGACCGCGAAGGGCATCGTGGTGGGGCGCCTGGGGCGGATCTCGCCGACGTCTTCTTGGCAGCAGCTGGCATGGAACTCCTTCGGCTGGTGGCGGGCGGCACCGCGCCGCCGCGCCCCGCCCAGGCGGCGCGGTGCCGTCGCCCTTTGCTGCGTGGGATCCAAGGCTGGTTCAGAGCGACATCCACCCCGGCGAGCCCCGTCTGGCGCCCGCTTGCCGGCTGAAGTAGACCAGCACAGGGTGAGTGTTGAGGTGAGGAACGTGGACAGGCGAGAAGAACTGAAGCGGCAAGCACGCGAGGAGAAGACCGAGGCCGCCGTCTACCAGATCCGGAGCGTGTCGACGGGGAAGGTGCTCGTCGAGAGCGTCCCGAACACCCGCATGCTGAACCGGCGCAAGGCCGAGCTCGCTCGCGGGGTGCACCACAACGCCGAGCTCCGCGCGGCGCTCGCGGCCCAGGGCGCCGCCGACTTCGTCGTGGAGATCCTGGAGATCCTCGACGAGGGGGAAGACCTCGCTTACCGTGTCGACGCCCTGAAGCAGCTCGAGGCGCAGTGGATCGAGAAGCTCCGGCCGTGGGGTGACCGGGGGTACAACCCGCCGTCCGCTGAACCCGGGAAGCGCAGGGGCGAGGCCGAGGAGCGGTGAACGCATCCCGGTCGCCTGCGACGCGTTCCACATCAGGCCCATCGACCAGGCGTGCGAGGCGCTGGACGGCATGGAGCGCACCCAGCTCATGCAGGTGGCCGTTCTCACCGAGGCCGCGCGCCTCGGCATCACCTGGGCGGCGGAGGGCCCTACGCCGCGCCTCACCACCTCTTGGCCCTACACGCCCATCGCGGGGACGAGCCGACCGAGATCCGCATCTCGATCGCGCTCAGCTTGCCCATCGCCGAGCTCACGTCTCGGGCCGCGCAGGCGATTCACGCCAGCGAGCCGATGTTCATCATCGGCTCCACGCTCGCTTACATCGGACGGCTCGAGGCGTCGTTCGGCGGCATCGCCGCCGACTCGCCCGAGGAGGCGGAGGCGCTCATGACCGACCTGGCAAAGATCAAGCTGCCGGCGCAGTTCGAGGCCGCGCAGTTCCAACCGCCGCGGGTGAAGCGACGGTGACGGGCTCGGCCCGCCAGGTGGATGCGCGGTCGTGGAGCGCCGAGACGAGGTCGCCCCATCGGCGCAGTGCTTCGTCCTGGGCCAACGGCGCGCCCTGGTCGGACTTGCTCAGGGCTCCTCCAGTTCGCATCGTTGCCAAGGCCAGAACGAGGAATCTCATCTCATCTCCTCCCCATTGCGCGTTCGAATCCTTTGGCCGGGCCAGCGAGTCACGATGGAATCCGTCGGGTCGCGTGCTCGTCGTCAACGGCGACGCCTCCTTGCGCGGAGCGCGTGCCATCTCGGCGCCGTCTCGCTTGGGGCACGATCGATGGTCGTTTCCCGGCCGCCGGGTCCAATGGACGGACCCTCTTCCAACGGCTCGTCAGGAGGCCATCCGGTGGACATCTCTTCTGTGCCGAGCTATCGATCCCGGCCGGGTGGTTCGTGGAGGGCGAGAGTATGCCCAAGATTGTCGTGAATGCATTTCTGACCCTGGACGGCGTCATGCAGGCTCCCGGCGGCCCCGACGAGGACCGCGACGGTGGCTTCGCGCACGGGGGCTGGCAGGCCCCCTATGTCGACGACGTCATGGGACGGCTGGTCACCGAGGGGATCACGAATGCCGACGGTTTCGTGCTCGGGCGCAAGACCTACGACATCTTCGCCAACTACTGGCCCAAGGTCACCGACCCCAACAACCCCATCGCAACCGCGCTCAACTCGAGGCCAAAGTACGTGGTGTCGCGCAGCCTCGATCGCGTCACCTGGAACAATTCCAGCCTCATCAAGGGCGACGTGGTCGCCGAGCTCCGGAAGCTCCGGCAGCAGCCCGGCCGGACCGTGCAGACCTGGGGCAGCACCGACCTTCTCCAGACGCTGCTGAAGAACGACCTGATCGACGAGTACCGGCTGTTCGTTTTCCCCGTGGTGCTCGGCTCCGGCAAGCGGCTCTTCGCCAGCGGCACGGTGCCCGTGGCGCTCAAACAGGTGGAGTCGGTCACGAGCGGCAGGGGCGCGACGTTTCACCGGTTCGAGCGCGGTGGGAAACCGCAGTACGGGCAGATCGGCACTTAGATCGCGATGGCCCGCCCACTCCCGCCGCAACGCGGCCGAGCGGATCGTCGCAGCAGAAGCGCGCGAGTAACGCTAGCGCCTCGGTAGCAGCGCCCGACGGGGCGCGAGCAGAACACGCTTGAAGAAACGGTGGACGGGGAACTTCACCACGTTCCCGTTCTTGCGCTTCTTGGTCACGTCTCTCGTCCTCTCAGGCTACCCCGCTCGCCGACCTCATCGACATCGCAAGCCCGCCTGCCGCCATCCGAATCCAGGCTAGCGTAGTCCTCCTCAGCGGCGAGGTGGTGGTCGCTTGTTCCACCCGTGGAACCGGGAATGATCACCGGCATCCCAAGCCTCGCGGAGTCCAGGTGTGCTCAAGTCCCAGTCTGGACGGCTCTCCGTCATCACGGCTCGCAGGTCGTGCCAAAGGTCGATGACCGACGGACGACCCCAGAACCAGTAGCCGTTGTAGATGCGGTGAATCACGAGGCCCGGCTTGAGCACGAGGGTGTGCGGGATCATCGGGTTGTGCTCCGGGTCGGTGTACTCCTGGATGTCCAGGTCCCTTTGAACCTTGCGGTCGGGATCAGAGAGGAAGGTCCACTGCGCGCCCACGGACGCACGGAACTCCTGCAGCGTGTGGTGATCGTCCGTGGAGATCGTGACAACCCGTGTGTACGCGACCGCGATCTTCGGGTAGAACGCAGCAAGTTCCAGATGCTGCTGGTGTTCCTTCGGGCAGTAGTGACCTCGCGCCAGCGTGAGGATCAGCGGGTCGTCCCCCTGCAGCTCCGCCAACCTGCGCGGCGTGCTCGTGTGATCGGGCAGTTCGTAATCCGGAAAGATCGCTCCAGGCGCGAGGTCGGGATGCATCGTGGAATGCTCCTCCAGGTACTACGGGCGCACCGACGCGGTTACCAGGGCGCTCTCGCGCCGGTCACATCCTGGAGACGTCGAGCACGGCTTGGGCGAAGTCCTTCGGGGCCTCCTGGGGCAGATTGTGCCCGATGCCCCGTCCGACGAGGCGGTGCTCATACCGGCCGGCGAACTTGTCCCGATAAGAGCTCGGATCCGGGTGCGGCGCGCCATTGGCGTCCCCTTCGAGCGTGATGGTCGGCACTCCGATGGTCGGGGCCTGGGCGAGCCGCCGCTCCAGATCCTCGTACCGCGGCTCGCCCTCGGCGACTCCGAGCCGCCAACGGTAGTTGTGGATCACGATGTCGACGTGGTCGCCGTTCTCGAACGAGGCTGCGCTGCGATCGAAGGTCTCGTCGTCGAACGACCACCTCGGCGAGGCGAGCCGCCAGATCAGCTTCGCGAAGTCGTGACGGTACTTGGCATAGCCGGCTCGCCCGCGCTCCGTCGCGAAGTAGTACTGGTACCACCACTGAAGCTCGGCCGGGGGAGGCAGTGGGAGCTTGCCGGCATTCTGGTTCCCGATCAGGTATCCGCTGACGGAGACGAGCGCCCCGCACCGGGCAGGCCACAGCGCCGCTGCGATGTCAACGGTGCGAGCCCCCCAGTCGAAGCCGGCGAGGATCGCCTTTTCGATCTTCAGCGCGTCCAAGAGCGCGATCAGGTCGGCAGCGAGCGCGGACTGCTGCCCGTTTCGCAGCGTTTCACCGGAGAGGAAGCGCGTCGTCCCGTAGCCCCGAAGATGCGGCACGATCACGCGGTAACCCTTCGAGGCGAGCAAGGGCGCGACCTCGACGTAGCTGTGAATGTCGTAGGGCCATCCGTGCAGAAGAACGACTGCGCGCCCCTGTGGCGGCCCGACCTCGACGTATCCGACGTTCAGGAGACCCGCGTCGACCTGACGAACGGATTCCGAGAACGCGCCCTTGGGGCTACCGGCTGATGAGCCGAGTCCAGCCGAGCCGCCCTCGCGTTCGGTCGCGACAGCTGGAAGGACACGGCCGAAGAGTGCAGCTCCGCTGGCAACGCCCAGGGCCCGCAACGCATGCCGACGGGAGACGGTCTGGGAGATCGTGTGATCCACGGTGAACCGCATGTCGCGGAAGTCCTCTGCTCTGCCCCGACTGGCCGGATCGCTCATGCGGGCAATGCTTGGCCGGTCTGCTCGGCCGCAAGGTAGGCGGCGTACCACTCGGGCCAGTTCGCGTCCCGCTGCCCGGTGAGTCTCTCGTGTTCGCCGTGGGCCGCTTCTACCCGTCGAAGCGCGCTCGCCAGATCGCTCGACGAGCCGAACCTGGTCGTGGTGGCGTCGATCCGTCCGGGCAGCCGCGTCGTGATCTCCTGCAGCAGCCAGGCGTTGCCGTCCGGGTCCTTGAAGGACACGAAGATCCGTAGCTTCGATGGTCCGGAGCGGGGCCACCCAACCGCGCCCTTGAGTCGACCCGGTTCAACCCGGCGAAGTGGAAGACCTCGCTGACCTCGACGCCATGCGCCAGCAAGTCGCTCCGGGCGGCCTGGATGTCGGAGACGATGAGCAAGAGGTATTGCGATGACCCCGGCGCCGCGGACGTGATGTTCGTGCCGAAGTGAACCGAGCAGTCGGAGCCTGGAGGCGTGAGCTGGACCACCCTGCCCTCGGCGCTGCTGAAGTCGGCGTCCAGCCGCCAGCCGAGCCCCGCGTAGAACTTCTTGGCACGGTCGACGTCCGAGACGGGGATGGCGACCACCTCGAGCTTCATGTCGACGTGCTCGGTGCGTTTGTCGGTCGCGTAGCGACTGCGGGGAATGGTCGTGCCCATCGGTGCCTCCTGCATCGAGTCACGTCGGCGCGGATGCACTTCACAGGCCAGCCAAGAGCCAGCGCCTCCGATCCCGGGCTGAGGCCCGAGGCAGTGCGATGTGGACGTGCGTCGCTGGCGGCGCGGCTCCCAGCCGCCAAGTCAGCGCGCCCGACCATCAGCGAATGCCAAGTTTTCGGCGTGAGCTGCACCCCATCGACCGCTCGATCGCCAGGCCGGCGACCGAGGGCCGCGCCCCCAGGCTCCCGAGGCGGGGGACCGAACTGGCATGGTTGCGTGCGGCGTTCAGGGATGGTGAGGGGCGGGCAGTCGCGCGAAGAGCGGCTCCCTGGCGCTCGTCTCGCAGGACCGGACGCCGCTCGCTGCGCTGCGCTTTCAGCTGGAGATCCTGGCGCGCGACCTCGTCCGGCGCTACCGGCACATCAAGGGGGTTCCCTATGAGCAGCAGCAAGTTCGACGAGCAGCTCCGGCAGATCGAGGCGCGCCCCGGCTTCATCGCCGCGCTGGATCAGAGTGGAGGCAGCACGCCGGGCGCGCTCCACGCCTACGGCATCACAGAGGGCGCCTGGTCGAACGAAGAGGAGATGCTGACCCTCGTGCACGACATGCGCACTCGCATCGTGACGAGCCCTGCCTTCACCGGCGAGCGGATCATCGGCGCCATCCTCTTCGAGAACACGATGGATAGGGACATCCAGGGGCAGCCGACCGCGGATTACCTGTGGAACGTCAAACGGGTGGTGCCGTTCCTGAAGGTGGACAAGGGCCTTCTGCCCGAGAAGGACGGCGTCCAGTTGATGAAGCCGACGCTCGGCCTCGCCGCGCTCCTCGACAAGGCGCGGACGAAGCGGATCTTCGGGACCAAGATGCGATCGCTGATCAAGCGAGCCAATCCCTCCGGGATCGAGGCGGTCGTCACTCAGCAGTTCGAGGCGGCCCGCCGGATCATCGCCGCCGGTCTCGCGCCGATCGTCGAGCCGGAAGTGGACATCCACTGCCCCGAGAAAGCGAAAGCCGAAGAGCTGCTCAAGGAGCGCATCCTCGCCGAGCTCAATCGGCTTCCCGCAGGTCAGCGCGTCGCCCTCAAGATCACGCCGCCGGAGCGCGACGACTTCTACGCCGATTGCGTGAGCCACCCCAGCGTCCTGCGGGTCGTGGCGCTTTCGGGCGGGTACACGCGAAAAGAGGGCAACGAGCGCCTGCGAAGGAACCACGGCGTCATCGCGAGCTTCTCGCGCGCGCTGTTCGAGGGACTCTCGGCCCGTCAATCCGAGGCGGAGTTCAACCGGGCGCTCGACGCTTCCGTCCAGAGCATCTTCGAAGCGTCCACTCGCAAAGTGTAGGGCGATGCAGGGCTGGAAACCGGAGCGGCTGCAGGCGCGGGGGAAGGAGCGCCTCGAGAAGCCCGAAGGCCTCGACGCGGGGCATCACGATGCGTGAACTCTGGCTCATCCGCCACGGCGCGACGGAATGGAGCCGCTCCGGCCAGCACACCGGACGGACCGACATCCCTCTCACCGCACAGGGCGAGCGCCAGGCGGAGCTCCTCGGCCGCCGGCTCGCCGGACGCGAGTTCGCGCTCGTGCTCACGAGCCCGCTCAGGCGCGCGCGAGACACCTGCCGCCTCGCCGGGTACGGCGGAGTCGCCCGGGACGATCCGGATCTCCTGGAGTGGGACTACGGCGCCTACGAAGGGCGGACCACCGCCCAGATCCGGAGGAGATCCCGGGCTGGATCATCTGGAACGCCGGCGTCAGCGGGGGCGAGTCCGCGGACCAGGTGGGGACACGATGCGACCGTGTGATCGCGCAGTGCGTGCGCCCCTCCGGCGACGTCGTGCTCTTCGCGCACGGGCACGTCCTCCTCGACGAGGCGCACCTGGGCTGGGACGCTCGCGGGCGATGCGGGCCTTCGTGATGCGTTCCGGAAGGTCGCGCGAGCAGCACATGGTGTACCCGTTTCTCACTCGCGCTCGATCCACTCACGTATGAACGGCGGGCAATTCTGCAGCCGTATCCCACACCGCTCGACCTGTTTCAGGAACCGCACCACCTCCACGTCGACGAGCGTCACCTCCTCGAGATCGAGCTCCTCCGTGCCTCGGCTCTTCCCCATCTCGCTCCTGAGCGCGTCGACCTCCCGGGAGCTGACCCGACCGCTCAGGTGCAGCGTCACGACAGGGCCGTCCACCGTCGTGTCGATCCGCATGGTCATCGCCGGAGCGCTCCTGTCAGCAGTGCTCCTTGCACCGGACGTGCCGTGCGGCGTGCAGCGCGCTCAGCAATTGCTGTTACTTCGGCAGATCGCCGGCATTGCACTTGCTTGGTCACTGCCCATGAGCGGGAAGCAGATGCTGTTCTTGGGGATGCTCGTCGTCGCAGGCGGGCGCGCCGCCCGCACCTCCGGCGAGGCGGAGCACGGGACGCACCGGATGCCCGAAGAGCACGTCCCTCGGTCGAACGCACGCGAGCTGGAAGCGCTGGACGGCGCGACGGAATGGATCAACTCGCCGCCGCTGACCGCAGCCGGCCTTCGTGGGAAGGTCGTGCTGGTCGATATCTGGACCTATACGTGTGTCAACTGGTTACGGACGCTGCCGTACGTCCGGGCGTGGGCAGCCAAATACAAGGACCACGGGCTCGTCGTCGTAGGCGTGCACTCGCCCGAGTTCCCGTTCGAGAAGGACGTCGACAATGTCCATCGAGCGGTGAAGGCCATGAACATCGCCTACCCGGTAGTCCTCGACAGCGAGCACGCGATCTGGAGCGCTTTCGACAACGAGGCATGGCCGGCGCTCTACTTCGTCGACGCGAACGGGAAGGTTCGAGCGCGGCAGTACGGCGAGGGTGGGTACGAGGAGGCGGAGCGCCTTCTCCAGCGATTGCTGACCGAGGCCGGGGCTCCAGGCGTAGGTCGCGACCTCGTGGAGGTCGTCGGCCACGGCGCGGAGGCCGCTGCCGACTGGGATACCCTGAGGTCGCCGGAGACCTATGTTCGGCATCGACGCATCGAGCGCTTCGCGTCGCCGGGCGGCGCCGTCCTCCATGAGCGACGCCGGTACGCCGTTCCCGCGCGATTGGCGCTGAACGAGTGGGCTCTAGCCGGTTCGTGGACGGTCGAGAGTGGCACGTCGCTGATGAACGAGGCGAATGGGCGCATCGTCTACCGCTTTCACGCGCGCGACGTCAATCTTGTCCTGGGTCCTGCGGCCCGAGGGGCGTCCGTGCGCTTCCGCGTGCGTGTCGACGGCCGCCCACCAGGCGCCGGCCACGGGAGCGACGTGGACGAGCAAGGGCTGGGTCGTGTCACCGAGCAGCGTCTGTACCAGCTGATCCGCCAGACGGGTCCAATCGTCGATCGGAAGTTCGAGATCGAGTTCCTCGAGCCTGGCGTCGAGGCGTTCGTGTTCACGTTCGGATGATCCCGTGATACTTGGCCCGTTCCATCCGCGGCTCTGACGCGGCTCTGCCTGACGCGCTCGCGATACGTGGGGCAGCGCCGCTTACCCGCCTGACCGTCTCGCCAGTCGCACGTTCATCGTCCCGGGAGCAGGCAGACTCGAGCAGGGTCAACCTCCCCCGTTTCGCGCGCCCACCCGCTCTCGAGCAAGACCGCGGCGATCCGGCGGGCCGCCGTGCGCAAGCACGGCCGGGCGCCGGCCGTGCTCGCCCACTGGGCAAAGTGAGTTCTTGGTACCCGAATTTTCACTCGAATGAGTTCGGAAGAGACGCTATTGGCCGTGGAACGACAAATCGGCTCACCACACGGAGGTGGCCTGATGAGCCCGTCCGCGGCATCGATGTCTTTCGCCGGTTCCCAGCTTACAGGCAAGTCACGTCACGTGTGTGCGTTCTTCACCAGCGAGGACGAGGAGTATCGCGTGCTCCTCCCGTTCATCACGGGAGGGTTCGAGCGTGGTCACAAGGCGATTCACATCGTCAGCCCCGCGCGACGCGAAGATCACGTGCGCCGGCTCCGCGCGGCTGGGATCGACTCGGTGGCCGCCCAGCGCAACGGTCAGCTCGAGCTCCGGACTAGCACGGAGACGTACCTCCGTGATGGACTCTTCGATAAGGACCGGATGGTCACCGCGTTCGAAGAGCTGGCGAACGAGAGCGCCAAGGGCTTCCCACTCAGCCGCGTGGTGTGCCACATGGATTGGGCCTCCGGCCATCGGGCGCACCTCGACGCTCTCGTCGAGTTCGAGTCGCGCGTCAATGACGTCTGGGCCCGCCGCGAAGACATTGTCATCTGCGTGTACGACCTCGCGAAGTTTGGCGGAGGTACCGTGGTCGACATGGTACGGACCCACCCGCTCGTCATCATCGGCGGCATTCTCCAGCACAACCCCTTCTTCGTACCGCCCGACGAGTTCTTGCGCGAGGCCCGTGCGCGCCGCTCCTGAACGCCATGGAACGCGCGACCGATAGCCCGCGGCTGCAGCGATGCATCAACGATCTCGTGAGCGTGCTTGCTCTGCCCGCGATGTGGACCGGCCAGGACGCGCCCCGAGTCGTCGGCACGCTCCTCGAGGCGCTCGTGAGCATCCTGCATCTGGACTTCGCGGGGGGATGGTTGCAGCTGGAGGGCACTTCGCCGCACTTCGAGGTGGTGCGGATAGGCGAGATTCCGCCTGCTGCGGACGCGGAGCGGCGCATCGCCGACGCGCTCGATCGGTGGTGCGCCGGTGACGCGGATCGGTGGCCTTCGCGGATGCCCAACCCAGTCGGCGGGGGCGACGTCGCCATCGTTCCTCACCGGCTTGGACTGCGGCAGGAGGGCGGCGTCATCGTGGTGGCCTCAACGCGTGACGGGTTCCCCAGTGATACCGAAAGACTCCTGCTGAGCGTCGCGGCAAACCAGGCGGCGATCGCTTTCCACGAGGCGCGGCTCTTGAGCGAGCAGAAGCGCATCGCGAAGGAGCTCGATGAGCGGGTCGCAGCGCGGACCAGGGAGATCGCCGCCGCCAACGAGGAGCTCCGGCGTATCACCGACGCCATCCCACACGCGATTATCGTGCTGGCGCGCGATGGGAGCACGGTCTACGTGAACGCCTACGTGCTTACCTACACAGGCTTGAGCCTCGAGGACGCGAGGTCCCAGGGTGCCCGCGACAGGATCTTTCATCCGGAGGATCTCGAGCGCGCCGGCTACGAACGGCAGCTTGGGCTCTCACGCGGAATGCCGTTCGAATCGGAGCTGCGCGCCCGCCGAAAGGACGGGCAGTACCGCTGGTTCCTTGTCAGGTACAACCCGTTCCGAGACACAGCTGGCGCGATCCTCCACTGGTACGCGACGGCAACCGACATTGAAGACCGCCGGCGGGCGGAGGAGAGGGTCCATAACGAGAGCCTGGCGCTCCGAGACGAGATCGACCGCTCGTCGATGTCGGAGGAGATTGTCGGCTCCTCCGAAGAGCTCCGCGCGGTGACGGCGAAGGTCGCCAGGGTCGCGCCGACGGACTCGACCGTCCTCATCATGGGCGAGACGGGAACTGGCAAGGAGCTCGTCGCGCGCGCCATCCACAAGCGCTCCAAGCGTGCGAGCCGGGCATTCATACGGGTCAATTGTGCCGCGATACCGCCCGCACTCGTCGCCTCCGAGCTGTTCGGACACGAGAAGGGCGCCTTCACAGGAGCGCTGCAGCGGCGAATCGGCCGCTTCGAGGCGGCGGACGGCGGGACGATCTTCCTGGACGAGGTCGGCGACCTCAGCGTCGACATGCAGGTGACGCTCCTTCGAGTGCTCCAGGAAAGGGAGTTCGAACGTGTCGGCAGCAGCCGTCCCATCCCGCTGGATGTCCGCGTCCTGGCGGCGACGCACCGCGATCTTGCGACGGCCGTGAGAGCTGGCTCGTTCCGGGAGGACCTTTTCTACCGACTGAACGTGTTCCCGATCGAGATCCCCCCGCTGCGCGCTCGGGGTGACGACATTCACCTGCTCGTGCATTACATGGTCGGGCGTTACGCCAAGAGGGTGGGCAAACGTATTCACAGCATCGACAGGAATACGCTGGCGCTGTTTCGGGAGTACAGTTGGCCAGGCAACGTGCGCGAGCTCCAGAACGTGGTCGAGCGCGCCATGATCTTGTGCGACGGCGACACGTTCGTGGTCGACGACTCCTGGCTGAGAAAGGATGCGAACCAGGGCTCGGCGCCGATCGGTTCGCTCCCCGGGACGCTTGCCGCGAACGAGCGCCAGATCATCGAAGCCGCGCTCGTTGCGACCAAGGGGCGCGTCTCGGGGCAGGCTGGAGCCGCGGCGCGGCTCCACATTCCACGGCAGACCCTGGAGTCGAAGATCCGCGCGCTTCGTATTGACATGTACAGGTTCAAGGGCCCCTGAGCCCGCGGTCGCCAGTCTGCGGGTGAGCGGGCGGGGGTTCAAGAGCGATCTGCCCGGCGATCATTGTTGTGGCCCTCATTGCCAGACCCACGACGAGTTCTCGGCAACGGCTCACTTCTCGGCGTGAGAATCGACCCCGAGCCGCCCAGCACCCGATCACGCCTTGGCACGCTCCGTGCTCGACCTTCGGTGAGTCCACGACGGGGGTGGTTCATGTCCACGACGCTTACAAGGGTTTCACCGCAGGCGCCCAGCCTTGCATGCCCACTGCTCGGCACATGCTGATTGCTCGGCGCGCCGCCTCTGGGCTCGGCCGGGGTCTTGCGCGCCCACCGCGTCGTCGCTTGCGCCTGTTCGCCAACGGCGTGCCCGCGTCCCATCCAGCACCGGGAGGCATGTGGTTTGCTGCGGGCTCAGGGAAGGCCGAGGGCACGTATGCGTGGCGCTGAGGAGCAACGGGTCGCGATTATCACAGGAGGGTCGCGGGGTATCGGTGCCGGCTTGGTCGCGGGGTACCGCGGGCAGGGCTGGGGCGTCGTGGCCAACGCCTTGACTATCAAGCCCTCCGCGGACCGGGACGTGCTTAGCGTCGAGGGAGACATTTCCGAGCGCGCGACCGCGCAGCGGATCATCGGCGAAGCACTGAACCGCTTCGCTCGTATCGACACGCTGGTCAACAACGCCGGCGTGTTCGTCTCCAAGCCATTCACCCAGTACACAGCCGAGGATTACGCCCACATCACCGGCGTCAACCTCGCCGGGTTCTTCTGGATCACCCAGCTGGCGATAGCCGAGATGCTCGAGCGAGGTCGCGGCCACGTGGTCAACATCAGCGCGACCATTGCGGAACGCGCGAGCTCCAAGACTCCAGCGGTTCTCACCGCGCTCACCAAGGGCGGACTGGCCGCAGCCACCCGATCGCTGGCCATCGAGTACGGTTCCCGCGGCATCCGGGTGAACGCCGTGTCACCCGGGGTGATCCAGACGCCGATGCACCCACCGGAAAGTTACGCAGAGCTCGGAGACCGGCTCCCTCCGATCGGACGGGTCGGCCGGATCAGCGACATCGTCGACGGGATCATGTTCCTGGAGGCATCGCCGTACATCACCGGTGAGATCCTGCACATCGACGGCGGCCAGATCGCTGGCCACTGACGCATGGGGGGACTGCCGCGATCGGTGGCACGTGCCTTGCTTCGAGACACTCGGCGCACGGTATGTCCCTTGCGCGGAGACGAGAGGAGGTTGTTGCCATGGCGAAGGTACTTTTCATCGTCAGCGGAGCCACCTACTGGGTGCTGAAGGACGGCACGAGGTACGCAACCGGTTACTGGGCCGAGGAGTTCGCGAACCCGTACAAGATCGTCACCGACGCCGGCCACGAGGTCGTGGTCGCGACGCCCAACGGCGTGACCCCGAACGTCGACATGATGAGCCTGCGTCCCGCGATGGCGGGCGGGGAGCAGGGAGCCCTCGAGCTGGAGGCCATCATCCGGTCCGCGGAGGTGATGCGGCGGCCGCTCAAGCTGTCGGACGTCCGCCTCGAGGACTACGACGCGGTCTACCTGCCGGGCGGTCACGGCCCGATGGCGGACCTGGCGTTCGACGCCGACGTGGGACGGCTGCTGACCGCACAGCTCGCCTCGGGCAACCCGCTCTTCATCGTGTGCCACGGTCCCGCCGCGATGCTGGCCACCAGAATCCACGGCGTGTCGCCCTTCAAGGGCTACCGGGTCACGTGCTTCACCAACGAGGAGGAGGAGGCCGTCGGGCTGGCTTCCAGGGCGACGTGGCTGCTGGAGACCGAGCTCAAGGAGAAGGTCGGCGTCAACTTCAGCCGCGGCGAGATGTGGAAGCCGTACATGGTCGAGGACCGAAACCTGGTCACCGGGCAGAACCCCCACTCGGCCGCGGTTCTGGGGAAGCGGCTGCTGGAGGTCCTCGGTGAGCAGCGCCTCGGAGAGACCAGGCCGAAGCGCTGGCTTCTCGGAGCAGCAGCCCAGCCTCCCTCATTGACGCGGGCGTCCCCTGTCTGAACTCCGAGCGGAATAAGCGAAGCCGCTCTGGAGCGCGCCGGAATCGTACTATAGCCAATCCGAAGAGGTTCTCCTGCCTAGGAAACTCGCAGTACGATCTTGCCGGGCAAGTGCGACGCGCCCGCGAGCATCTCGTGTGCCTGCCGGGCCTCTGCTAAAGGCAATACCGAGCCGACGCGTGCTGAGATAGCTCTGCACCGGCTCGCGACTGGCCCGCCAGGTGCAGCCCGTCGCGCAGGAGATTGCCGATGGACTTCGACGTGATCGTTATCGGAAGCGGCCAGGCGGGTGTTCCGCTGGCGACGCGACTGGCGCGCGCCGGGAAGGCGGTGCTCCTTGCCGAGCGGGGGGAGCTCGGCGGCACCTGCACGAACACCGGCTGCACGCCTACCAAGACGCTCGTCGCGAGCGCCCGCGCGGCTCATGTCGCGCGCACCGGGGCGCGCCTGGGTATCCACCCACGGGAGGTGCAGGTTGACTTCCCCGCCGTCATCGCGCGAAAGAACGCGATCGTGCAGCTGTGGCGCGAAGGGATAATCCGCCGGATCGCTGGCGCCGGCCCCACGCTCCGGCTGGTCCGTGGTCACGCGCTACTCCTCGGTGACCGAAGGGTCCAGCTCGCCGGCGAACACCATCGCGGCACCGTGATCATCCTGAACGTCGGCGGCCGGCCGGCCGTCCCGACGATCCCAGGGCTCACCGATGTGCCCTGGCTCGACAACCGGCGCTGCATGGAGCTCCATGACCTCCCCTCACACCTGTTCATCATCGGTGGCGGCTACGTAGGCTGCGAGTTCGCCCAGGTCTACCGGCGCCTGGGGGCCGCGGTGACCATCGCGGAACCCGGGAGGCACCTGCTCGGGCGCGAAGACGTCGAGGTCTCGGAGGCGATCGAAGGCGTATTCCGGGACGAGGGCATCACCGTCCTCAACGAGACGCGGGTGGACGAGGTGTCCGGTACCGCGGGGCGCATTGCTGTCCGGCTCGCGGATGGCCGTGCGATCGCGGCGTCCCACCTCCTGGTTGCGACCGGCCGTCGCCCCAACACCGATGATCTGGGGTGTGAATCCGCCGGCGTGGCGCGCGACGCTGCCGGGTTCATCCGGGTGGACGACGACTACCGCACGAGCGCTCCTGGCGTGTATGCGGTCGGGGACTGCGCCGGGGGCGCGCAGTTCACGCACGCGGCGTGGGACGACCACCGGATTCTCTTCGACATCCTCGCCGGGCGGCGCCAGCGAGGACGCAAGGACCGGCTCATCCCGCACACGGTCTACACGGACCCGCAGATTGCGGCGGTCGGCCTCTCCGAGCGCGAGGCGAAGGCGAGGGGCGTTCCCCACGAGGTCGGCGCGATGCCGTTCGGGAGCGTGGCACGGGCGATCGAGACGGACGAGCGGGCGGGCCTCCTCAAGGTCCTGATCGACCCCGCAACGGAGCGGATCCTCGGCGCAGCGATCATGGGCGCGGAGGCCGGTGAGCTCATCCACGTCTTCGCCGCGCTGATGCAGGCCGGCGCGACCGCGCGCGCCCTCGTCGACATGGAGGCGGTGCACCCGTCGTTCGCTGAGGGTGTGCAATCGGTGGTCCTGTCGCTGCCCCGGTACGCGCTGTCGTGAGGCAGGCGGCTGAGTCAGCCGTGAGAGCGTCGGCCTCGCGGCCGAGGGTCTTCGGCCGTTGCGCTTCGGGGCGAAGAGCCGAGACAGGCGGCGCGCGGGGGCGGTGGATGTCCTTCGCGGGCCACCGGCTCGAGTCTGGCTCGCTGCACGCTGCAACGGATGGGCCAGCCACGAGCGCACGGTTTGGCGAGTGTGCGACCGAGTCCGCGCGTGCCGGTGGATCGGCGAATGCTGCGCGTTCGGCTCCCCTCACCGTCCGAGAGGAGCCTTGGTCGTCAGGGCCTGGTGGCCGAGCAGACGACGGGACCAACGACCTTCCGGGACGCAGGGCCGCGGGCATGCTCCTTGCTCAATGCTCCTTGCTCAGCGGATGCGAGAGAGTGAGGGATTAGGGGGAGGCAATGCTGGACGGGGCAACGAACAAAGTGCAAGTCCGGCTCAGCCAGTGCTCGCCGGGGTACATGCGGGTCACGTTCGACAATCCACCGCTCAATGTGATGGGTCCGGAGTTCGTGCTGGAGATCCGGGAGGTCGTCAACGCCCTCGAAGCCGACGAGGGGGTCAAGGTCGTGGTCTTCGATAGCGCTATCGAGGGATTCTTCCTGAACCACAGCGACTTCCTCTCCAGGCTCGAAGATCTGACCGCCATACCCCAGGGGCCCACGGGGCTGGAGGCATGGCCTGACGTGCTCGTGCGCCTGACCCGAGCGCCCTTCGTGTCGATCGCCCTCATCCGAGGTCGGGCAACGGGGAACGGCAGTGAGATCGCCCTGGCATGCGACATGAGCTTCGCGAGCCGCGAGAAGGCAATCCTCTCGCAGTGGGAGGTGGGTGTCGGGATGGTCGCTGGCGGCGGTCCAATGGCGCGCCTGCCTCGACTGATTGGCCGGGGCCGCGCCCTGGAGGTGCTCCTCGGGTCCGAGGACATCCGGGGCGACCTGGCTCAAGCGTATGGCTACGTCAATCGGTCCCTGCCGGACGCCGAGCTCGATGGGTTCGTCGATGCACTCGCGACCCGCATCGCCTCATTCGACAAGTGGGCGATTGCGAACACGAAGCGCCTCGCGAACGCGAGCTTGCCGCCGGACGTCGAGATCGCGGCCGGGTGGGATGCGTGCATCGCCTCGATTGCCCGGCCCGAGACACAGCGCAGATTCAAATCCCTGTTCGAGCAGGGGTTCCACAAGCCTGGAGAGGTGGAGGACCGCCTGGGACACTACTTGGGACCGCTCGCGCACTGAACGCTCGGAGCTGCCAATGCCACGACAGGTCGTTCGATGACCCCAGGAGATGTCCGGCGTGATCGCCGCAGGCGAGCGCAACGCCATCGAGCCGAGATCCCTTACAACATCGCAGTCGTCGATGCCGGAGGTGGTCTGGTCGCGCACGTGCGCGTGGACGGTGCGTGGCTCGGCAGCAGGGAGATCGCAATCGACAAGGCCTGGACTGCGAGGGCGTTCGACGCGCCGACCGAAGCGCTCGCGGACCTGACCCAGAGCGGGCAAGAGGGCTCCGGCCTCAACACGACCAACCGCGGCAGAGTCGTGGTCTTCGGTGGCGGGATCCCGATTACGGTCGACGGCGCTGTCATCGGAGCCGTCGGAGCTAGCGGCGGCAGCGTGGAGCAGGACGTCGTGGTCGCGCGCGCGGCGCTGGCGGGGATGAAGTCGTCCTGACCACGCAGGCAAGGGCTCGGGGGCTACGGATGACGCGGCTGATCTCCGTCAACGTCGGCATACCCCGCGACGTCGCCTGGCGCGGCCGCACCGTATACACATCGGTGTGGAAGGCACCCATCGCGAAGCGATGCATGGCCAGGAGGCTCAACCTCGATGGCGATCGGCAGGGCGACCTGGCCGGCCATGGAGGTGAGCAACGCGCGGTCCTCGTCTACCAAATGTCGTCCTACCGCTACTGGGAGGCACAGCTCGGCCGACACGACTTCACGCCCGGGCAGTTCGGCGAGAACTTCACCGTGGAGGGACTGCCCGACGACGAGGTGTGCATCGGCGACCGATACCGCTGCGGCGGTGCGCTCTTCGAGGTCACCCAGCCCCGGGTGACCTGCTACAGGGTCGGCCTTCGGATGGGCGAGCCCCGCATGCCCGCGCTGCTCGTCTCCCATGGGCGCCCCGGCTTCTACCTGCGCGTCCTGGAGGAGGGCGAGGTCGGCGCCGGTGACGAGCTCGTCCGGGTGGCCGAAGGTCCGGGGAGATTGACGGTTGCCCAGGCCAACGCGCTCCTTTACCTCCCCGGCCACGCCCGCTCGGAGCTGGAGCGGGCGCTCCGAATCCCGGCCCTCAGCCCCGGGTGGAGGGGCTCCTTCCAGGCAATGCTCGAGCAGGAGCGGGCGGGCGGCGAGCTCACGGGGAACCCCGGGCTCGCCCCCGGCACGGAGAGGCCGCCAGCCTGGTCGGGCTTTCGCCCACTCCGCATCGCGCAAATCACCCCCGAGAGCCGGAGCGTGACCTCCTTCGGGCTCGAGGCCGCCGACGGCACCCCGCTCCCGCCCGCCCTCCCCGGTCAGTTCGTCGTCCTGCGGCTCCGGCCCGGCCCCGCCGCCGCACCCTTCTTGCGCAACTACTCGCTCTCCGGGGCGCCCGGCGCCGAGCGCTACCGGCTGAGCGTCAAGCGCGAGCCCCACGGGCTGGGCAGCACCTACCTCCTCGATCGTGCCCGCGTGGGCGATGTCGTCGAGGCGAGCGCGCCGCGTGGATTCTTCACGCTCGGCGCGGGAGAACATCCGGTCGTCCTCGTCAGCGCCGGCGTAGGAGCGACCCCCGTCCTCGCCATGCTCCACGCGCTGGCGTCGGAGCGCTCGCGGCGAGACGTGTGGTGGCTGTACGGTGCGCGCAACCACGACGATCACCCCTTCGCCGAGGAGGTCCGCTCGGTTCTCGGGTCGCTGCCAGGCGGACACTCCCACGTCCGCTACAGTCGCCCCAGCGCCGAGGACCGGATCGGCGTCGACTACGACGCCCCTGGACACCTGACCGCCGCCGCGCTGGAGGACCAGCGGGTGCCGCGAGACGCGGACTTCTACCTGTGCGGGCCGCCCGGCTTCCTGCGCGACCTGACCAGCGGTCTCGCCGGATGGGGGATCGCAAGCACGCGGATCCACACCGAGGTCTTCGGACCTGGGGACTCGAGCACCCCGGGGATCGCCCCGGTTCGGGCGCGGACTCCTCATCCACCTGGTGGGCCGCCGGGGCCGGGGCCGCTCATCTCGTTCGGACGAAGCAGCCTCGCGGTCCCGTGGAGTGCCTCGCACCGCACCCTGCTCGAGCTCGCCGAGGCCTGCGACGTGCCGGTCAAGTGGTCGTGCCGCATGGGCGTCTGCCACAGCTGCCAGACGGCGCTGCTGTCGGGATCGGTCGCGTACGACCCCGAGCCCCTGGAGCCACCCGCCGCTGGGAATGTGCTCATCTGCTGCTCGAGGCCGACCGAAGACGTGGTGATCGACCTTTGACGGGAGGTCAACCTTCGATGACAGATGCAGATCGCAGGGCCACCATCGATCGTCACTGGGCTGCATCGCAGGCGGGCGACGAGGCCGCGGAGCAGGCGATCTATGCCGATGATGCGGTTCTGTATCCGCAATCGGGAGAACGGTTCGCGGGCGACACAACCTCTGCCAGCGTGGCCACCACCCGGCACGGCGGGAGTTCGTCGTCCAGTACGTGCGCGGAGGAGGCGACCTGTGGGTCACGGAACTCAGGGCGACCGCGCCGAGCTCCATGCCGCGGGCGCGTGACCAGGCCTCGACGAGATTGCGGAACTGGATCCCGCGCTTCGCGCTCCCCTGGAGCTCGTTCTGCGCGAGGAGCCGGTTCCAATGGCGCGCCAGCTCGAACGCCACCTCCCGGCCGATGGCCCGCTCATGGGCGGCGGTCTGCAAGCAGCGTGGCGCCCGGAGCAGGCCGACGACGTTCCGCGCGACGATGCCGTTGAGGCCGCGCTGCGCTCCGACCTTCTCCACGAGCTCGCCGGCCGGTACGTTCGGGGAGAGCTTCTGCTCCAGCTCGACGACATCCTGAATGGCGATGGCCTCCTCGAGCGGGGTCAGTCCCTCGCGCTCCATGTTCTCCGCCCACTGCATCTCCCTGGCGCGGAGTTGCTCGGCTGCGTTCGCGTCCGCGCACGGATGCACCTTGCACCGGAGCGCCTGGAGCCCGAGCGATCGCGGCGGCGCGCCAGCGGTGTTCGCCCCAGATCAGCCGGAACCGGCTTCCGCGGCCGGTGCCGTCGTCGGCGAGCAGGCACACGCCGGGCTCCTGGAGTAGCCCGTACCTCCGCAGGCTCGCGGCGAGGCTCTGGAGCTTTCCCTCGTCGAAGGCGCGGCGGTGCTGGGTCGGGCTCGATCGCGTCGAGCGATCTCCTGGAAGAAGATGCCGTCGCCTTCCTTGCCGCCCTCCGCGCCCTGTGGTGCTTCCGTCGCACGACTCTTCCTTTCCGGCGGTGCCCGACTTCGGGTTCGTCGTCTCTGGCCGGCCCCCGACCCGATCCCCTCATTCCCACGGTCATGGGATGGGCCCATCTGTACACGATTCCGCGGGCTTGCATTAAGTGTGCGGGACCCATGCGCACCCATGCTATCCGTCCCAGCCGCGTGCAGACCCTTGTCTCCTCCATCTTCGAAGACAACCTCCACGCCAAGCGCGTGGCTTCGCTTGGCGATTCGGTCGTTGGCGCGCTCCTCGGCGCACGGCTCGGCGTCGCCATGATCGGTCGGGCGCTGGCGGTCGCGAAGAGCCTCAATCCCGAGCACGCGATCAAGCAGGTCGATCTGTTTCTTCTCCAATACCGGGCTCGAGGTCTGGAACCTCTTCGCCTCCTGGGTTCCGTTCGTTGTGGGTCCGCGGCCCGAGATCAGGGTTGCGCTCGACTGGACCGAGTTCGACGCGGATAACCAGTCCACCATCGCGCTCCACCTCGTGACCAAGCACGGCCGAGCCACGCCGCTGCTCTGGAGGACGGTCGTGAAGTCCGAGATGAAGGGCTGGCGAAACGAGCACGAGGACGTGCCTCTCGAACGCTTCCGCGAGGTCTTGCCCGAGGGGGTGAAGGTCACCGTCCTCGCCGATCGTGGCTTTGGCGACCAGGCGCTCTACGAGTTGTTGAAGGACCAGCTCCACCTCGACTTCATCGTGCGCTTCCGCGGCATCGTGAAGGTGACCGACGAGCACGGCGTCACAGATCCCGGCCCGCCGAGTGGGTGCCCGGCAACGGGCGGCCGTGCCTGTTGCGCAAGGCGCGGGTGACGAAGACCAGGCGCGAGGTAGGCGCGGTGGTGTGCGTGAAGGCCAAGGGGATGAAGGAGCCCTGGTGCCTCGCCACCAGCCACGCCGACAAGACCGGGGCCGAAATCGTGAAGGACGTACTGGAAGCGGTTCACGATCGAGGAAACCTTCCGCGATGTGAAGAACCTGCGCTTCGGCAGTTCGTGTCCCTAAAATTGTGTGATTCGGAAGTCGCGGAGGCTGAAGAGAGAAGGGAAGCTCCTCGAAACCAAGACCAACAGGCCTCGCCGCCAAGCGAGGTCGAGGCAGCCTTTCCAACGGCAGGATGGGAGGGGCTGGACAACAAAATCGGCGTCATCAAGCATCGCGCCTATGGCTTCCACACGTTCCGCCGCCCTCGCCGCGATGGTCTTCCTCTGCTGCACCGACCTCCAACTCGTCCTCCCCATCTGACCTGAAATCCGGCTCCGGCGAGATTGACCGCGCCACATCGCGACTCCGGGAGGCCTCCGTACGGTCGTGTGTAAAGCCTCCCTCGCTTCGCTCGGCGCTTCGCGGGCTTGACACCGCCCGTGCGGAAGCCACGTACGCAAGGACGGGGGCAGCAGGCTGCCCCCTCGGCACAAGTCTCGCCATCTCGAAACGTCAACTCTGACCCATTTGAACTTGAGGGGAGGCCAAGCAAGGGGGATCGGCAAGTACGTGGGCATGGCGACGGAATGCGAATCAGGAGTGACCGTGGACCGCCGTCTCTGACCGCCCGACGAGCCGGTGGCTGCGGGGGAGTAGTCTCTGTCTTCCTACTTACAGGGGAACTTCCTCTGTAGGGCAAGGATAATCGGCGGTCCTGGCAGGGGTAACTTCACCGCCACCTTCGGTTCGGATCCAATCCCTAAGGGCAGGCATCACTATCTCCAGGCTCAGGCCCGATCGAGGAGGACAATAGACCCGAACCTTAGGAAACTGTTGTTGAATTACGCTGTAGCCATCGAGGGCTCCGCCTACATATCCCTGGCACCACGTTTGCCGAAAAGCCTCATCGGGGCTCGTGGCCTCGAGAGTGCAGTCCGTGAGAACCTCCTTCGCTGTCGGAAGCGCGAGCGTCGGGTGCGAAGTCACGAGCAGCGCGACGGCAACAAGCATCCTGAGCATGGAAGCTCTCCTTGTGGAGGCGTCAGACGGCAGTCATTGGTGGAAGTCTACCATTGTCACCCGCGCCTTGCGCAACAGTCACGGCCGCCCGTTGCCGGGCACCCACTCGGCGGCGGTCTTCGTGACGCCATGCTCGTCGGCCACCTTCACGATGCCGCGGAAGCGCACGATGAAGTCGAGGTCGAGCTGGTCCTTCAACAGCTCGTAGAGCGCCTGGTCTCCAAAGCCGCGATCGGCGAGCACCGTGACCTTCACGCCTTCGGGCAGGACCTCCCGGAAACGTTCGAGAGGCACGTCCTCGTGCTCGTTCTGCCAGCCCTTCATCTCGGACTTCACGACCGTTCTCCAGAGCAGCGGCGTGGCTCGGCCGTGCTTGGTCACGAGGTGAGCGCGATGGTGGACTGGTTATCCGCGTCTAACTCGGTCCAGTCGAGCGCGACCTTGATCTCGGGCCGCGGACCCACAACGAACGGAACCCAGGAGGCGAAGAGGTTCCAGACCTCGACCCCGGTATTGGAGAAGAAACGATTGACCTGCTTGATCGCGTGCTGGGATTGAGGCTCTTCGCGACCGCCAGCGCCCGACCGATCATGGCGACGCCGAGCCGTGCGCCGAGGAGCGCGCCAACGACCGAATCGCCAAGCGAAGCCACGCGCTTGGCGTGGAGGTTGTCTTCGAAGATGGAGGAGACAAGGGTCTGCACGCGGCTGGGACGGATAGCATGAGTGCGCATGGGTCGCGCACACTGATCCCAAGCCCGCGGATCGTCTACAGATCAGCCCATCCCATGACCGTGGGAATGAGGGGATCGGTCAGCCAACCCACAGCACCGCTCGACGATCGCTTCTATGCGCGCCTCCCTCAGGAGGCAGCCGCTGCGCCGCAGGTAGAGTCAGACACTGCTACACGTGCTTCCCGTTTCCGGCTGCCACAAAAAGGGTGATACCTATGCGCGGCGCGGGTCAATCTACTGCACGGGGTCTTGGCCACCACAAAAATACCGACCGTGAAGCGAACGCCAACTGACGTTGTCTCGCGGGTTGCCGCGCGCGTCCACATGATTTCATCGATGGTGATGCGCCGCGGCGCACCTGATCTACTGTAGGGATATGGTGATAGTCCTACCGAGGGGCTGGATGGTCATGTCCTCGGTCGCGGTACCCCGGGCGAACCCAACGAGGGCAAAGGATTCGTTTGAGAAGGTATACGGGGCCCAGTGCCAGCAGCCTGCCTGAAAGAGCAGCCCCTCGCCCCGCCGGACCTTCAACGCCGCAAGCTCCGACAACCGCGGGGCTTTCCCGCCGGGTTCACTGGGAGCGGCCACGGCGATGAAGTCCTCGTCGATCGCGTACAACAGCTCGGGCGTCAGCGCGTGACGCTCCATCTGGTTCAGGACCAGCGGCCGCTCGTGGAACACGCAAATGCCAAACTCTATCTCCCCGGGGCAATTCATGACCCCTAGCTCCCCGAAGAAGAACTCGATGACCCCCCCGACCTTCTGTCGCCCCGCGACTTGGACCGGACGCGCGATCCACTGCACGATCCCCTTCAAGCTTTCCGGCAGCGTGCGCCGCACCGACACTCGGTCTACCGCGCCCATGTAGTCCCTCCTTCCCCTGGCCTCACCCACGGATGAGGAACCCGCCGTCTACAGAGAGAACCGATCCGTTGACCATCGCGGCCTCGTCGCTGAGGAGCATCACCACGGCGTTTGCTACATCCGCGGGCTCGTTGAACCGTCCCATGGCAATTTCTCCAGCATAGGCTTTGCCTTAGCCGGGTCGCTCCAGGCCTTTCTTCCCATGGCCGTCATCGTCATGACGGGAGCCACCGCGTTGGTACGGATCCCGTATCCGCCCAGCTCCAGGGCCATGCACCGAGTGAGCTGGTCCACGCCTCCCTTGGAGACGCAGTAGGTCGTGTGATCCTGGAAGGCCCGCTGGTTGGCGATGCTGGAAATGTTGACGATGGCACCTTTGCTCTTGCGCCGGATCATGTCGCGGGCCACCACCTGGCCGATGATCATTCCCGCCCGAGTATTGACGTTGATGGTTTCATCGAAGTTCTCAACTGTGGTGTCCAGGAACGGCTGGAGGTTGACCACTCCCGCGCAGTTCACCAGCAGGTCCACAGGGAGCGCCTTCTCCGCCGCCTTTCGCCCCTGGTCCGCGTCGCCGACGTCGGCGAGGATCGTCTCGCAGCCGGTCTGGGCCTTCACCGTCGCGAGGCCGTCCGTGCTGCGGTCAATGACCACCACCTGGGCGCCCCTGGACAGGAGGGCGTTCACTATCTCCCGGCCGATGCCCGCCGCCCCGCCGCTCACCAGCGCACGCTTGCCACTGAAAATCTGTTCCATGCAATTCCTCCTCGACAGACATGTTCTGGGCCCGCTTCACACAGCGTTGTTATTCGCCCCCTGCTCCGCCACGTGGCGTTTCGCGATCCTCCCTGCCGCAAGCGGCACCAGGTTGTTTGCCGCGGTCACCACGACCAGGAGCAAGCCCCAGATGACGTTGCGGAAGTACTCTGTGAACCCAGCGATGTTGAGACCGCTGGAAATCACACGCAGCATGGCGATGCTGAAGATGACGTTAAGGATGCTTCCCTTGCCCCCAATATGGCTCACGCCGCCGAGGATGACCACGAGCACCGCCTGCAGCAGGTACGAGGAACCGTAGCCGACCTTGACGGAGTCCACGCGAGACATGATGAGAAGCCCCGCCACCCCCGCCAGGAGGCCCGAGACGAGGTAGGTCCGCAGCAGGACTCCACGGTTTCCAATTCCCGAGAACCTCGCGGCGATTGCGTTCATGCCCACGGCATAGATGGCGAATCCCAGCCGCGTCTTTTGCAGCATCACGGCGGCGGCCACACCGCACACGGCAAGGATGGTCAGGGGCACGGGCACGTGAAGGATCGAGCCGCTGCCGAGGAACAGGAACGGCTTGGGAAAACCCGTGATCGGGGAAGGCCATCGTGCCGAAGCAAACGTCATATGCGCGCGTTGTCTCGGGCGAAATCCCGATTTTGTTCGATTACGACTTCAACGCCTATCGCGGCAAGTACACGGAAAAGGGTAACTTCGAATTCGTGATCCCCTGTGAAGGCAGCGTGACATTTCCCTACGTCGAAGGTCTGGTGAAGAACGCTCCAGACAAGGAAAAAGCAAAGAAGGCTCTCGACTTCATCCTATCCGACAAGGGTCAGGCGATCTGGACCAACGCCTATCTGCACCCAGCGCGTAACGTACCGCTCCCTGAGGCGGTGCAGAAGCGGTTCCTGCCCGCGAGCGACTACGCACGCGCCAAAAGCGTAAACTGGGGAGAACTCGCTAAGGTGCAGAAGACTTTCGTCGACCGCTACCTCGCCGAAGTGCGATGAGGCATGATGGTGCTCCGGATAGCCCGGAGCACCATCGCTCATGTCGTTGAAGACGTTCATCTGGCTCTGTTTGCTGCCGCTCGCCATCGTGGTGCTTGCCTTCTTTCTCTTGCCAATGGCGGAATTGATTGTGGTCGGCGGCACCGGCAAGCTGGGCATCGGGGCCTATGCGGCGATCCTCACTGAACCGCGATATCGTGCAACTTTGATTAATACAGTGCTGCTCGCGGCAGCCGTGACGCTCGCGAGCCTGGCGATCTCGACCGTTTCCGGGCTGTTCCTCCAGCGACACCGTTTTCCCGGCCGCTCGCTGCTGGTGGCACTCCTCACCTTTCCGCTGGCGTTTCCTGGCGTCGTAGTCGGCTTCATGATTATCCTATTAGCTGGCCGCCAGGGATTGATCGGCGAGATCACGCAGCATTTATTCGGTACCAAAGAGGTCTTCGCATATTCCATCCAAGGCCTGTTTCTCGGCTATCTTTATTTCTCCATCCCACGCGTCATCCTGACGATCATGGCGGCGGTGGAAAAGCTCGACCCCTCGCTCGAGGAAGCCGCGCGAGCTCTTGGCGCCGGGCCCTGGGCAGTGCATCGCGACGTGATTTTGCCGGGGTTAGGCCCGGCTTTCCTCGCCTCCGGCGCGATCGCATTCGCCACAGCAATGGGGGCTTTCGGCACCGCGTTCACACTCGCCACCAATATCGACGTGCTACCGATGCTGATCTACACCGAGTTCACGTTGTCGGCGAACATCGCCGTGGCGGCAGCGCTGTCAGTCGGATTGGGCCTCGTCGCCTGGGCGGCCCTGGCGCTAGCGCGCTCTTTCGCCGGCGCCACCATTGCAGCAGCGGGCTAGCGCAATGCGCGATAGGCTGATCTTTTCCGGTCAACTCCTCTTCACGCTGCTGGTCGCCGCCTTTCTCATCGTACCGGCGGTGCTGTCGATGATGGCGGGCGTGACCGTCAATTATTTCCGTGGCATCCGCTCCGGCGTGACGCTCGATTGGGTGGTGCAGGTCTGGGCACTGTATGCAGACACGATAGCGCGCTCATTGATTATCGCGCTCGTGACGTTGATCGTGACATTGATCGTCGGAATTCCAGCGGCCTACGCGCTGCACCGGCGCAGCGGCCGTCTGTCGCGAACGGTGGAAGAGATCATCACCTTGCCGCTTGCCATTCCCGGTTTGGCTATCGCGCTGGCGCTTCTGTTGACCTACGGTGGTTTCAGCGATTTTCGCCGCTCTTGGCTATTCATCGTGACGGGCCACGTGGTTTTCACGCTGCCTTTCATGGTGCGCTCGGTGATTGCCGTCTTTGCCGCAATTGACGTCAAGACGCTAGATGAAAGCGCCTCCTCACTTGGCGCATCACCGTGGCGGCGCTTCCGCGACGTTATTGTGCCCAATGCACAGCCCGGAATCCTTGCGGGCTCGCTGATGGTGGTGACGCTCTCGCTCGGCGAATTCAACCTGACATGGATGCTGCACACGCCGCTGACCAAGACGTTGCCGGTCGGGCTTGCTGACAGTTACGCCTCTATGCGGCTGGAGGTCGCATCCGCTTATACACTGGTGTTCTTTGTGATGATCATTCCGCTGCTTGTGGCGATGCAGATTTTCGCCAACCGCGGCGAACGGCTGGGGGCGCGGCGATGACGGGCGATCACGGCGTCACCGTCCGCATCGAACAGTGCGGCAAGACCTTTGCCGACGGCACGCGAGCACTCACACCGGTCACTCTCGATATCGCACGTGGCGAAACCGTCGTGCTGCTCGGCCCCTCGGGTTGTGGCAAGACCACGATGCTGCGCATCATCGCCGGGCTTGAGCAACCGGATGCCGGTGGGCGGGTGCTGTTTAACGACAACGACGTAACGCCGGTCCCGATTGAGCACCGCAATGTCGGTATGGTGTTTCAATCCTATGCGCTGTTTCCCAATATGAATGTCGCCGACAATATCGGCTACGGCCTGAAAATCCGCGGCGTGCCAGCGGCCGAGCGCAAGGCGCGCGTCGCCGAGTTGGTGGCGCTCACCGGCATCGAAGGACTTGAGCAACGCCGCATCGATCAACTGTCGGGCGGGCAGCGCCAACGCGTGGCGCTGGCGCGCGCTGTCGCGGCGCGGCCTAGCGTGTTGCTGCTCGACGAGCCACTAACCGCGCTTGATGCGGCGCTGCGCGAGCGCTTGCGCGGCGAACTTAACCGCCTGCTGCGCACGCTCGGAATTACGGCGATCTACGTGACTCACGACCAGTCCGAAGCGATGGCGCTCGGCGACCGGATCGTAGTTATGCGGCAAGGCGCCATCGCGCAGGTTGGCGCGCCGCGCGACATCTATTTTACGCCTAGTGGTCGCTTCGTCGCCGAATTTATTGGCGCGGCCAACATCGTAAAAGCCGAATGCCGTGGCAGCATCCTCATTTTGCCGGGTGGACAATTGCGGATCACCGACGTCACGGCTACTGGCACGGTTTTCGCGATGATTTGGCCGGAATCGATCGGGATCGTTACCGCGGAGAGCGCAAGCCTGACTGGCAGCGTTGACAGCGTCAGCTTCATCGGCGACCGGCAGCGGCTGACCATCGGCGGCGCCGCAGACAAGGCGATCACGGTCGATGCGCCAAATTCCATCTCAGTCAAAGCCGGCGACCGTGTTGGGCTGTCGGTCGATCCGGCCGTGATCCGCCTGCTGCCCGAGGAGTAGAGAGTGGTGCCCCACCCCACCCTCATCGCCCAAATTTCTGACTTGCACATCAAGCGACCAGGCGCGCTTGCCTATGGGCGGGTCGATACCGCAGCAGCGCTGACGCGTTGCATCAAAACGCTAAACCAACTGTCTCCGCGGCCCGATTTGGTAGTGATCTCTGGCGATCTCGCCGATACGCCGTCGCCGGAGGAATACGATCACCTGAAGGCCTTGCTCGCCCCGCTGCAAATTCCTTTCGTGGCTATTCCCGGCAACCACGATGATCGGACGCTGATGCGGGCCACCTTCCCTCAAGACGCAACGCACTTCGGTCCCATAAACCTCACGCGCGCAGTCGGCGGCATCGACGTCCTGCTTATTGACTCCAGCGTGCCTGGCAAACCACACGGCGAGCTTGACGGCACGACGCTGGAGTGGCTCGACACCGTCCTGGGAGCGTCATCGACGCGCCCTGCTTTGCTGTTCGTCCACCACCCTCCTGTCGTGACAGGCATCGCGCACATGGATGTGCAGAATTTGCGCAACGCGAAATTGCTCGAAGCCATTTTGCGTCGGCACCCACGGGTTCGGCTCGTCGCCGCCGGTCATGTACACCGCGCAACGTCTACGATGTTTGCCGGTACCGCCGCCACAATCTGTCCGGCGCCGAATCACGCGGTGGCGCTCGATCTCGAGGAGCACTTGCCGCCCTCGTTCAATATCGAGCCGCCTGCCTTTCACCTCCACGTCTGGTTTCCGGGCGACGAATTCGGCAGCGTGGTGACACATTGGGTGCCGATGGGCGATTTCGACGGGCCGCATCCGTTTTTCGGAGACGATGGGGATCTGCTCTAGCATCCATTTACGCGCGAGCGCTTGCGCAAGGCGCAACACGCGGCGGCATATTTCCATAACCCCATTCTGCGAATTGGCTGTGTCAAAAAATTTGGCTGTCGTCGGTCCCTAAAACGCTTCAGTCTGCGGCATACGCCGCAGTTTGCGTCTAGCTTGCGAAACCGACGTCGTTTCGCGGCATCTATTTCGCAAGCAATTGATCCATTTACGTTATTTTCGCCTTGCGATCCTTGACTGCAACCCCAGAGCCGAGCGATGGTCGCGCCGCCTCACGCGAGGATTTAGTAGGGTCTAGGTATGCCAACCATGGGGTTGGACAACATACTTACCCCGCGCCGGATGGCCGGCAATCTGCAAGGTAGCGTGTAGATGAGGGCGTGACGCCCGATGGGCCCAAGGACCTGCATGGGCAGGCCTCTTGGAGCATCGTCGCGGGGTCACGTCTTAATTTTTTTGTCGTCCCCGCACGCTCATTTCAACTGTGCCAAAGGGGAGACAACCATGAACATCGAATAACTGCCGAGCTTCACCGCAGGCAGGTTCGAACAAAACTAGCGGATCTATAAAAACGGGCGAATAGTCGGCGGGAAACCTTTCTTGCGCGGACCGCTGTCGCATCTTTTGCGGAACCGGTTCTATGTCGGCAAAGTCGTGTACAGGGGCGAAGTCCTTCCAGGACCCCAGCCTGCCCTGATGTCACGTGACCTCTTTGACGCGGTCCAGGATAAGCTTGCCGAGCAACTCAATAACCACAATCAAAAGCGTGCCAAATCCGACGCACTCTTGCTGGGCAAAATATTCGACGACAGCGGTAACCTGATGGGGCCGAGCCATACTCGCAAGAAGGGGCGCAAGTATCGATATTACGTTTCTTCGTGCCTGGTGCATGGCCGCAAAGAGCTAGCTGGATCCATCGATCGGATCCCCGCAGTTGAAGTTGAAAGCACCATTGCTGCGGCTCTCAGAAAACGAATACGTCGCCGTACCGATCAACGCGATGATGAATTAATTCGGAGCTTGGTTGAACGGGTCGATGTCCACGCGGACAAACTCATCGTCTCCACCAAGCGCCATACCGGGTCGAAGATTCCCTCTAAAATCCATATTGCATGGAAGAAATCGCCGTCAAAGCGGAAACGGGAGATCCTTCTGCCATCAACTGCGAGCGAAAAACCTCTTCAGCCGATCCGCAGCGACGCGCGCGAACGGCTGATAAAAGCGATCTCGCGAGGCCGCGCGTGGCTAGATGAACTAGCCTCGGGGGCCGTCACGGACACAACTGAAATCGCTGTTCGCGAGGGCTACAGCGTTCGCTCCGTCAACATGATGGTCTCGCTTGCCTTCCTGGCACCGAGCCTCGTGAAGGCTGTTCTTCAAGGAACATTGCCGCGCGGTGTCGGCTACGCGCGGCTCTGCGATCTTCCGGCAGAATGGCCACGCCAATACCGGGCGCTTGGCTTGTCGGCACAAAACTAGCAGTGCATCGGGGAAACGGAAATTTGGGCCTCAGAGACTGAAGGCCCAAATCTCCGGTGTTCTCCAAGTAACCCCTGGCAGAGACCAAAAAGATACGCGACGTCGCGCATATTGCCCGCAATATCGGCCCTTTTTTCCGAGGACCAGAAATTTAGGGTTCGATAGGGAATGGGTGGTGGTCTCTTGAGGGCTCGAACTGATTGCCTACCACGCAGTCCTATCGAACCGGTCTCCGTCAGGTCACTGCGTCCGCTCCATCTCCAAAGGCGGACATTCACTGAATTCGACCGCGATGTTGGCCGTGGGCCAATAGCAGACGTCGCGCAAGTCCAGCGCGACATCCACTAAGATAACTTCAGAGCTGCGGCCGGGAGTAGCGATCGGGCCGGTATTAGGCCGCCAGCTTTGTCTCCTTGACCTCAATCACATCGAAGTTCAGCGCCGTCAGCAGCCGGTATAGGGCATCGATTTCCGCTTGCTTCGGCTTCGGCATGGGCGAGCGCATGAACGGATTGGGAATGAGCCCGCGCAGCCAAGTCGCCGTCTTGTAGCGAATGTGCAAACGGCCCATGTCGGCGACATATTCGTGGAGCTGCACCAAGCCCCCATCCCAGATCGCGCGCGCCTTGTCGATGTCCTTCGCGTCCCAGGCTTCGAGATGATCAAGCATGGGCTCGAGCGCGAAATTCCAGAAGCCAGACAGCGTACCGTCGAACATGCCGGTCGCCTTGTATTCGTGGAAGCGCGAAGCCAGCGCGCCCATGACTGCGACATGACGATCAAGGCCGCGCAGTCCTTTCGCGATCAGCCGGAAGCCGTCATACATGTAGGTCATTTTCCAGCCGACGACGTTAGGGACTTCGCGGCAGATGCGCAGCGTCGCCTCGAGCGGCAGGCCGGGATAGAATGGCGGCTTGGCGCCGCCGACCGGATGCGTGACGATCGGCAGATCGACCGCGCGATCCTGCGCGATGATCTGGTCGAGCCAGATTTCCGGATAGTTGTCGGCATCCCAGCAGGAGGTGACGTCTTGCGCTCCGCCCGGCGGCGTCACGAAGATGCCGTCGACGCCTAGGGCTTTGCAGTCGCGCGCTGTCTCGACTGTTTCGTCGGTTGTCATCGCCCATGTGCCGGCGAGGATCGGTACCTTGCCGATTCACCTCCTCCATCGCGATTTCCAGCACGCGCCGCTTTTCCTGCCGGGTAAGGTAGAAGATCTCGCCAGCCTCCGGATTGATGCACAGCCCGCCGCCCATGCGGACGAACTTCTCGTTGTTCAGGAAGTACTGCAGGTAGCGGCGGTAAGCCGGCTCGTCGATCTTCATCTGCCGATCGAAGGGCAGCAGCACCGCCACATAAAGATGATCGCCAACGCTCTTAGAGTGGGGCTTCATTTTGGTGTCTCCGTTAAGTTCGAATTCGTATTCTCTGCAGTCTCAATCAAGCGGCTTGGCATCGATCAGCACGAACGCGACCACGCATGGCGCATTCGACCGGTTCGCCCAGGCGTGATTGGTGCCGCGCTGGATCAACACGTCGCCGGCCACCATCTTGGTTTCGCCCTCGTCCATCACCGCCCAGATTTCGCCCGACAAGACGATGGCGTAATCGATCGAGCGGGTGCGATGCATGTGCGCGTGGCGGACCGGCCCGCCGGTATGCGCGGCCTTGGCGGTCTCGTCGATCGCGACCGACCCGCCCATTGCGGCAGCCTTCGCCGCCCAGTCCTTGTCGGGCGGAAACTGCACCACGCGAAATACGCTGCCGTTCGCCGGCGGCGCCACCTGGATCGGCAGGTGGCACGGGTCGTTGCGGGTTCCGGGCCCGTTGTCGGCCGGCGTCGCGGCGGTCTTCCAGAAATCGGTCACCGCGAAGTTCGGCTGATCCATGATCGGCATCGACATGCGGCGACGTATCGTCCGACAGGATCACGGAGCGGCCTTGCGCAGTCATGACCGGTGACGATGCGCCGGAAGCGCTTGATCTCCGGACCGGGTTTCACCGGCGTGGCTTGGCGAGCTTCGCTCATGGACAACTCCAGATGAGATCTCTATTGCGGGATGACGGGCAGCAGCAGATGCGAGGGCCGCCGGGCGTCGTGATAGATTTTGTGCAGCGTGGTACGGCTGCTGCAGATGTGGTTCGGCACGTATTCGGCGTTCGTCGCGCCGCCGACTCCGGTCGGCATATCGGCGCTCGTGATCTCCAGGCAGATGCGGTGGCCGCGTCGGAACAGGTTGGCCGTCGCCATGATCTCGATCGCGTAGTTCTCGATCGCGCCGGGCACGACCTTCTTCTGCGCGGCGCGCGTGAGCGGATGCCACGGCCTCCACGGCTTCGACGCGTCGCGGATCGAGCGCGCGGTGCGAGGCCTTGAGCCAGCCGCGCGTCACCTCGCGTTCGGGCAAGTCGTTGGCAATTTCGCGCTCGCCTTCGCGTACCGTTCGCACCGAAACGTCCGGTCCGACATCCTTGAGCGCTGACGATCCAGTTGGTGTCGTCCTGATCGATTTCGGCGAACAGGTTGAGGACCGCAGGTCCGGCAACGAGAAGATCGTGCGGCAGCGGATCGGTCAGATAGCGCAGCTTCTGGATCGTGTTGGTCTGCGTCGGCGGCATCTGCACGAAGGCATCCGGCGGCAATTCGTCGTCGGCGCTCGACGGCGTGAACGGCGCGGTCTGCAGACGTTCCCAACTATTGAGATAGAACTTGGTCCATTGCGTTTCCGGCAGAGGCCAGTCGCGTGCCGGACCGCCATTCGTTGGCGCCCATGACCCAATAGCGCACCGGCGGCTCGTCCATGATGCCGGTGTCGATGTTTTTGAGCCAATGGTCGTGCCAGCGCAGGATTTCGCTGTGCAGCGAATGGAACGGCCGCTCCAGATGCGCCGGCCCGGCAAATGTCAGTTTTTTCGGCCCGCGCAGACGCTCGAAATAGTTCTGCGCGCCATTGAGATGCGTCTTGTACGTGTAGGCGTACCAGCCGGCGCCGGTGTAGCTCGGCACCTTGATCTGCTCGATCGCCTTTTCGGCCGCTTCGACCACCGCCTCCTTATCGTAAGGGTCGATCAGGAGATCGAAATACGGCGGCATGTGCTGGCCCTTCTGGGTCAGCACGTTGAAGACATGCGGATACATCCGGTAATCGGGATTCTGCATGGCCTCGCGCCAGAGCGCTTCGCGCTCGGCCGGCAATTCGCCCGGCTTGCCCTTGTTCTGGTGCAAAGCGGCGAAGTGCATGATCAGGTAACGGAAGAAGTGGAGCACGCCGCCCGGGATATTCCTCGCGGAAACTGCCCAGCGTGCCGAGCGCGCCGCGCGGATCGAACGGAAAGATCGCCTTCAGATGCGGCGGATTCTGTTTGGCGGCGTGGAATTGCTCGGCGCCGAAGCCGGAAATGCCGACCATGCCGACATTGCCGTCGCACCAAGGCTGCTGCGCAATCCATTCGATCAGGTCGTAACTGTCCCACTGGCGGCTGCCGCCGCCGTCCGATTTGAAGATCCCGCGCGGCGAACCGATGACGTGCACGTAGCCGCGCGAAACGAAGAACTTGGTGTCGCCCGCCTCCAGCAGGCCGGCCCAGAGCGAGGACCACGCCGGCTGCGGGGGCAGCGAGGCCGCGACGTCCGGCCCCTGCAGATCCTTGTTGTAGATCGAGAACGCGAGCAACGCAGGAAACTTCTCGGTCGAGTCCGGACGATAGATATCGACCGAAAGGTTGACGCCGTCGCGCATCGGCACGGCGACGTCCTTTTCCGCAACCATCCCCTCATAAGTCGGCGGCTCGATCATAGTCTCCCGGAATGCGATCGCCCGCAGCCAGCAGCGTTGCCCGCGCGTTTCTCGGTCATGTCCACGTTCCCGCGTCCGCCGTCACGGCGCGACGATCTTCTTGGGATCGAGCTGCGTGCGATAAAGCTTCAACTCCTTCCCGACGTTCAGGAAGAACGTGAGGTCTTCCGGCCGCGCCTTGTTGTTGAAGGTCGGGAAAGCTCGGTGAATTGTAGCCGATGTATTTCTTCTCGATGGCCTTGGCTTCTTCCGGGTTCTTCCGGATGAAGTCCAAGCCTTCGTCGATCGAGATGCGGAAATTCTTCACGGCTTCGGGATTTTTCTTCACCCAGTCGCCGCTCGCCAGCCAGCCGCTGACCAGCACATCGGGATTGACCTCGGCGAAATACTCGGCCGCGTTATATCCGGTCTTGGTCGCAACGATGCGCGTGCGCAGCGGCTCGACGATCGCGACATAATCGACGCTCTTGCTTTTCAGCATGTCGGGCAGCTGCGGCAGCGGACCCTCGACCACCTTCACCTTGTCGAGCGGCACTTTGTTGTTGAGCAGCCATTTGCGGAACATCACGTCGATGACGCTGTTGATGCCGGGCACGCCGACCGTCTTACCGATCAGATCGGAAGGCTTGTCATACTTGATGTCGCTACGCGCCATCAGGCTGATGAACGGGTGCTCCTTGGTGTGACGCGCGGCGCCGGCGACCAAGACGAGATTAAGACCGCCGTCGACCGCCTGCAGCAGCGTCGGAATGGTGGTCATGCCGACTTGAATGCTGCCCGAGACGACCGCCGAGGGAATGTTGTTGACGACCGGAATCTTGACCATCGTGGCGTCGATATTGTGCTTGGCGAAGATGCCCTTTTCCTTGGCGACATAGGCGGCAAGAAAATCGGTCGCTGGCGGATAACCGAAGGCGACCTTGGCCGGCTCGGCTGCGGCCGCCGTCAGACCGAAGGCCGACAAGAATATAGCCGTTAGAACTCTCTGGAATGTCTTCATGATGTTCCTCCCGTTTTATGCACCCAAGTTGCGCCAGCGCAGGGCGCGGCGTTCGAAAAGCAAGATCAGATGATTGGCGGCAAAGCCGAGCAGCGCGAGAAGGATCAGCCCGGCATAAAGATCGGCGCTGCGATAAGAACGCTGCGCGAAGAAAATATCCCAGCCCAAGCCCCGGCAGAGACGACTGCATCTCGGTGACCACCGTCAGAATGAGCGCGAGCGCTAGGCTAACGCGCAGACCGGCGACGATGTCGGGCAGCGCGGATGGCAACGCGATCTTGCGCAGGAAGTCACGGCGGTTGAAGCCGAGCACATGCGACACGTCGGTCAGTTGCGGCGAAACCGAAGAGAAGCCGTGGACGCTCGCGAGCAGGACCGGCCAGACGGCCCCGAACGCGATGACGGTCAGTGACATCGCATTGGACAGGCCGAGGAACAGGATGGCGACGGGAATGACGGCCGAAGCGGGCAGCGGCCGGATGAATTCGAGCGTTGGATTGAGCAGCTCGCGCGCCAACCGGGACGAGCCGATGGCCGCACCGAGGGCGATGCCGATGACCGAGGCAAGCAGCCAGCCAACCACCATGCGCAGAGCGGTCGCCGCCAAGCGAAACCCATAACGAGCCGTCGAAAGCGCGATATTGCAGCACCTCGATGGCGCGCAGCGGCGACGGGAAGAAGATGGGCGAGATCAGATGCGCATCGGCCAGCAACTGCCACGCGACCAGCAGCGATAGCGCGAAGCCGAGCGCCGCGAGGTTGATGGGATCGAGGAGCCGCCTCATAGCGGCCTCCACATCAATCCCGAGCCGCCGCCGACGCGGCTGAGCATCGAGATTCAGCACGAAACCCAGGAGGCACAGCCAGACGAGCTGCGCCCACATCAGGCCGATATGAAGCGATTGCTGGGCGAGGACGAGATGGTAGCCGAGGCCGCGCGGATTGAGCACGATCTCAATCGTGACCGCGACCACCAGCGAGATGGCGGCGGCAACGCGCAAGCCGACATTGATCCGCGCGAAGGCCGCCGGCAGGACGATCTTCGTCATCCGCTTCCAGACCGGAAGCTCCAGCACGGCGGCGACTTCGAGCAGCCGCGCCCTCGATGGCGCGCACCGCCGCGATCGTGACGATGAGGATCGGCCAGACGCAGGCATAGGCGACGATGCTCGCTTCCAGTCCGACGCCGAAGCCGAACATCATCAGAGCAAGCGGCATGAAGGCGATGGCGGGGATCGGCCGCAGCGCCTCGATCGTCGGTCCGGTGATGCGTTCAGCCGTCGGCAGGAGGCCGAGGACGGTGCCGACCGCAATCCCATGACCGCCGCAATCGCAAGCCCGAGCAGCGCCGTCTCGCAGGTTTGCAGCGTGGCGAGCAGCAACGAGCCGTCGCGCAGAGCGGCGTATCCGGCCAGCACAATATCCGACGGGCGCGACAGCGATTCGAGCGTCAGCAAGCCGGTCCGGCTGGACATCTTCCCAGAAGACGAGAAAGAAACCGGGACAATCGCTCCGAGCAGGAAACGGCGCATCAGCGCTGACCCTTGCTCTGGCGCCGCATGCGAGGGGACGTTCATGCGCCAGCATTTCGAACAGGCGATGCCGATAACGCGAGAAAGCGCGCGTCCTCTCGCGTCGTGAGTTGGTTGCGCGGCCGCGGCAGATCGATTTCCATGCTCTCTATGATGCTGGCCGGCGAACCGCCGAGCACGAGGACGCGATCGCCGAGATAGATCGCCTCTTCGAGATCGTGGGTGATGAACACGGTCGCGATCTGCTTTTCGGCAACCAGCTGCAGGATCTCGTCCTGCAAAGTCTGCCGCGTCATCGCGTCGAGCGCGCCGAACGGCTCATCCATCAGCAGCAGCTTCGGATCCTGCGCGAGGCAACGCGCGATCTGCACGCGCTGCTGCATGCCGCCGGAGAGCTGGCCGGGAAATTGTTCCTTCGCGCGCGCTTAAGCCCATCTTGGCGAGCAGCTCGTCGATCGATCGCGTCCTGCTCGCCGGCCGGGACATTCGCGCGCTTCCAGGCTGAGCGCCACGTTGCCGCGCACGGTGCGCCAGGGCAGCAGCGCCTTTGAATAGTCCTGGAAGATGATGGCGCGGTCGCGCGAGGGGCCCGAAATTTCCGCGCCGGAGAACAAAACCTTGCCCTCGGCGGCACGCGCGAGCCCGGCAAGCACGCGCAGCAGCGTTGTCTTGCCCGATCCCGAGGAGCCGACGATGCAGAGAAACTCGCCTTCGCGCACATCGAAGTTGATGCGCGTCGCAGGATCGTGCCGCGCGCCGAATCGCACGACTGAGATCGGAAATCGTCAGCGCGGACGCGCTCGGCTGTATCCGGCCAGCGGCACCAACTGGTCTTGCGCATCGGCTGCACTTGGGGCCCTCCCGGCCGAGCCGCTCCCTCTGACATCAGCTGGGAGCTTTCTTTTTTATTGAACACGTTCATAGTTGAACATGTTCATCTTGTTGTCAAGCCGGCGCGACCGCTAAAAGCGTCGCAACTGGCGGAGAAGAATCGAATGACCGATGTGGTGCTCGCTGCCGCTCGATGGCCTGCGCGACGCGCAACAAGCTGGAGAAGCTGCGGCGGATCAAAGAGGCGGCGCAGAACCTGTTTGTCGCCAAAGGCTTCGACGATACGACCATGCGCGAGATCGCGGTGCGCGCCGGCGTCGGGCTCGGCACGATCTTTCTTTACGCCAAGAACAAGCGCGACCTGCTGTTTCTCACCATCAACGAGCCAGCTCGAGGCGGTGACGCAGCAAGCCGAAAACGCCGTCGATCCGCGGGCGTCGCTGATCGACAATCTCCTGGCGATTGCGAAGCCGCATTATCAGTTTTTCGGCCAGCAGCCTGCGCTGCGCGCCTCGCGTTGCGCGAGATGATCTTTTACGATTCCGGCGCGCAAGCGGCCTTTTCAGAAGACGCGCGAGCGCCTGATCCGCCTGTTCGGCCACACCATCGAGTTGGCGATTGCGAGTAAAGAGATCGCCCCGAGAGAACCGCCGCTGTTCGTTGGCTGGACGGTTTTCTGCATCTTCCAGGTCGAGCTACGGCGTTGGCTCGCAACGATGTAACCAACCTTCGCGCCGGCCTGCGCGAGCTTGAACGTGCGCTCGGCTTGCTGATCACAGGCTTTGGAACTTGCACTGACCTGCCTGCGCGTCCCAGAAACGGTCGAGAACGAAAGACAGGCGCCTAATTTTAAATCAGCTGAGTTGGCCGGAAATCGATGTACGGTCCCGATAGGTATGTCTGCTTGGGGTCTTGGCCGTGTAAAAACGCTCTAGCTGCGGGTCAGTTTGGTAGTTTTTCGTCGGCGCCTGGGTCTTTGTCAGGCGGCCCTGATTGCCGCCATGAGCGGCTGGATGCCCATGATGTTCATTACGCGGGTGAGATTGTAGGCGAGAACGTGTAGCGCCATCTCTGAGGCGACCCGCGGCAGCGTCTTCATCAGGAAGTGTGTGGCCCCATTCGGGCTTTGATCGTTCCAAAGGGATGCTCGACCGTTTTGCGTCGCTGGCGCATCTTCTCCGGATGTTCATCGAGCCGGCGCTGAACGGCTTCGAGAATGTGCTCGTGCTCCCATCGCGTGATCCGTCGCTCCTTGCCGGTCGTGCAACGCTGTTTGATGGCACAGTTTTGACAGGCCTTGGTCGGGTAGCGGTGCAGGATTAATCCGTTTTCTTTGGTTGTGAATGAGCACGAGACCTTCGCCGGCAGGGCAGACGTAAACGTCCTCCTTGGCGATTAGCGGAAGTCCTGCTTACCAAAGCGCCGTGGGCTTGAGGTCATCGGCTTCGGCAGTGTGACTGTGATGCCGGCTTGCTCGCACTTGAGGATCTCTTCGCTGCTGAAGTAGCCACGGTCAGCGATCACATCGAGATTGGCTCTTTCCAGCGTTGCCTTCGTTTCCTTGGCCACCGTGCGAGCTGCGCCCGATCACTGCCAACGTTGGTCACTTCATGCGTAATGATGAGATGGTGCCCGGTATCGACGGCGATTTGGACGTTGTAGCCTACCACGCCCGACCCGCGACCGCTCGTCGCCATCGAGCGGGAATCAGGATCGGTCAGCGATATCTGCTGATCAGGCTCTGTCAGCATCCGCGCCTTAAGCCGACGCAGGCGCTGCATCTCCTCCTTCAGCTTTGCGAGCTTCTCCTTCAGGCGGGTCGTTTTGGTCGTGCGCGCTTCCGATGACTCCTGCCGATCGGCGGTGTCGAGTTGGCCTAGATAGCGGGCAACGCTCTCCCGATCTGCTCCATGCGCCGTTCCATCTTCGCCCGGGTGAAGTTCCTTCCCGATTGTTCACTGCCTTGAACTTGCTGCCATCAATCACGATGCTGGCTTCCCCGAAGAGGCCCAGGGCGCGGCAAAGCACGATGAACCGGGCGCATACCCGACGAATGGCCTTGCCGTTGTCCTTGCGGAAGTCAGCAATTGTCTTGTGATCGGGCACCAGCCGGTTGTCAGCCACATCGCCTGAATGTTGCGTGAAGCCTCGCGTTCAAGCCGCGGCTCGACTGAACCCGATTGAGGTAGCCATAAATATAGAGCTTGAGCAGAACTGAGGGATGATACGACGGCCGACCAGTTGCCTCGGGCGCGACCCCGCGAAGCCCAACCCACCGAGGTCAAGTTCATCGACAAAGGCGTCGATCACCTGAACTGGATTGTTCTCGTCGATCCAGTCGTCCAAATACTCCGGAAAGAGCGTGCTCTGTTTGTGATCAATGCCTTCAACAAAGCGCTTCATGCGATCCTCCGCACACAATATCACACTGCGGAATGAATTGCATACAGAGCGTTTTCACACAGCCAGGGTCACTAACGGACATCGCGCAAATCTCTAATGATGTCCGCCCTACCCCAAATATCGGACTTTCGAACCATTCTCCGTTCGTCGCAGCCTCTGTTTCGGGAAAACGGAATTTCTTACCCCAGAGACAGATGGCCAAAATCCGCGATGACCTGGCAAAAGGCGCGATCCAGAGACCGTCACGGAGCACAAAAGGGCCCGTATTCGCGGCAAAAACGGCGGAGACTAGAAAACATATTCGTATATTGG
>CAVWSG010000005.1:0-151764 GCA_963757745.1 uncultured delta proteobacterium | reverse complement strand
GGCTCGCCCGACACCACGTCCACGTACAGTCCAGCCTGGTGGTTGTCCCAGTACTGGTTCTGGAACGGCGCCTCCGTCCCCTCGCGCTGGGTCACGTCGAACTGCAGCGGGGTCAGCCGGGCACGCAGCTCCTGCTCGGACGGCTTGTGGTAGCTCGACACGGTCTTGCCCTCCTCCGCGGCAGCCGCGGGCGGCACGTCGGTTCGCGCAGGGTGAGGCTCCCCTGCCCGGCAACCGCCGGCGAGCGACCAGAGGACCGCCGCCCCGGACATCCACTTCCCTAGACCCTGGCGCCTCATGCCATTGCTCCTCCCGCGGTGGCGCGCCTCCCGCGCCTTCCCTCCCGCGATCTGCAGTACGCGGAGGTCGCTGCGCGGGTTACGACGACGGGCGCGATCGAACAGGTCTTACAAGGCGCTCCAGCAGGGCGCTCCAGCTTCGCCGGGTCGCTCGAGCATCAGCGGTAGCGTTGGCCGCGCGGGAGCTCGCACCCGCACTCAAGCGTATGGCGCCGACCCGACCCAGGGTTCCGTCCCGCCAGCCCTGGCCCACTCACCGGCCCAGCTGCCAGCGCGAGGAGCGCCTGGACGCCTCCTGAGGGCCCGATCGCGACGAATCGCGGCGCGCTCGCAACGGACGCGAGGAGAAGGCGCACGACGGATGGGCCGACTCCGGCTGCGCAGCTGGCGGAAGCGGGGGGGCGCTCACTGCGCGCGTTCGAGAGGCGTGGGCCACGATTGCCGAACTCCTGTGCCTCGCCAGTACTCGATCCGCCACTCTCGGGAACGGAAGACAAGAGTCGCGCGGGGCGTGCGGCGCCCACGGCACCCAGGCGTTGGGCGTGCACGCACACCCGGGCTGTTCCGGTCCACCGACTCCGGCGAACCGAGAAGTCGAAACATGGAGGCCGGTGAGGCTGCCGGCCCTGGCCGAAAACGTCAACGGTTCTCGATGGAACCCAGTATTGGCGAGGGACAGGCTAGATCGCCAGGACGGACGGAAGCGCGGGGTCGCTCAGGCGAAGGTAGAAGTACCCGATGCCCGCCAGGCCCAGCATCAGGCTCTGGTTGAGGCCCGCGCCGACGCCGCAGGGCCAGCTGACGTCCTTACCGTACTGCTCGAGGCCAAAGGCGCCTACCTGCTTGGCCAGCTCGATGTCACCAAGGGCCGTCTCGTCCGGAGACGCGTCGGCAGCCAGCAGCAGCACGTCGGCATTGCCGGCGAGCCCGTGGCAGAGGCAGAAGTTCGCCACCCGGTGCTGAAGGCCCATCTCGAGATAGGCGCGCGTGGTTCTCAAGGCCGCCTCGACGTCGCGCCTGAAGTCCAGCGCCGGGGCCACCTTCGCTGCCAGCGTTCGCGAGAGGGCAATCCCGGGCGCGCCATGGCACCAGTAGGTCGCGAAGGTCTGGTGGCGATCGCCCTTCTTGATGCCCGAGGCATCCCGGAAGTCGGGCCAGTTCTCTGCGTCCTCGTCGTAGACCGCGGTCTCGTAGGCGAAGGCGGACAGCGCGCAGTCCAGGAGGCGAGCGTCGTGGACGACGCCGTAAAGCCTCAACAGGCCGTAAGCCACCCCCGCCGCCCCGTGCGATAGGCCGGTCAGATTGCGCTGCCTGGGATACCCCCGCAGCTGCCAAGAGGCGTGGCCGGCCCCGTCCAGCACCGCGCGGCCGATCACCTCGTTAGCCAGCACCCGCGCGTGGTCGATCAGCGCCCCATCGCCCATCCGGGCGTGGAGGGCGATCAGCCCCACAATCGCGCCTGCCCGCCCCACCAGCAGGTCGGCCTCGGCGTCCTGACGGGGCAGGCCCGCCGCGCCCAGGGCGATCTTCGCGCCCAGGTCGAACACCTCGGAGCTGTCGACAGTGGTTCCCACGCGGGTGAGCGCCAGCGCGATGCCCACCCACCCGGTGTAGAGGCCGATGCGGTCCGCTGTCCCCACGAGTTCAGAAGTGCGAGCGGCCTGCCGCGCCGCTGCCTTGGCCGTGTCGGCCACCCTTTGGTCGCCGGTGGCGGCCGAGAGCTCGGCGAGGAAGAGCGCGACGCCAGCCAGGCCTGAATAGACATCCGGTCCCAGGGCGGCATAAGTCGATCCGGCGAGGTTCCTTCGGGCGGCGAACTCCGGAGGCTGGGCGCCAATCCAGGTGCAACGGTCCTGGTGCCAGACTGCCGTGTCGGCCAGGGTCCGGCCGATGGCGTGAGCGGCCTCGAGATGGTCGGCAGGCGCCCTGGACGGCGGTCGGCCCTCCGGCCTCGAGGCGACGGAGGTGCGCGGCGCGACATCGTTCCAGGGTGCGTAGTCGTCCGCCGAGCCCGGGTTGAGGTACGGCGTCGTCAGCGACAGCCCTTCACGGGCGAAGCGCTCGTTCACGATGATCAGCCGCTCGTCGACGGCCGATAACTTGCGATCACTTGCTTCGATCAGGCCCTCCGCCACCAACCGGCAGCGGTTCATCCCGAAGCTCTCTATCTCCAGCGGGCCCTTGGGTGGCGGGCTCTCGGCCAGCCCCACCCCACGCGCCAGCCGCTTGGTGAAAGCTGGCGTGGAGGCCCCCAGCAGTGCCCCGTACTCCTGGTGGACGTCGCGCAGGATGGAGTCGGCTCGCCCGAAATCCGCCGCATTGACATAGAGTACAGCGCTGTCGCAGCGATTGAAGCGGGTGTCGTCATTCAGGATCTTGAACTTGAACCCGACCTTGGCCTGGTTGAGCAAGCTGGTCGTCAGCCTCATCACCGGCACCGCCGCCGTCGCGTGCATGTTGAGATAGATCCGCAGCACGCCGCCGCTTTCCTTCAGCGGCTGGTCACCCACCGCCATGTAGAAGCCTGGCGAAACGCCGACCAGCTCGTGGGGGAAACGCACCGACACCGTGGCGCCCTCGAGCAGCGTGCCCCCGTTGAGCGGCGCGACCTTGGCCGGCTCCACCTTCAGGCTGAGGCCGTTTCGGGTCACGACAAAGGTCTCACCGTCTACGCGGGTGAGGGTCCAGCCGGAATCCCACCCGCCTTCGCCCTGGTTCGCCCGGGACAGCGCCTCCACGAAGTCCATGCGCCCGAACGAGGCTTGCCCCTCAAGCGGATTGTCGGTCGCGCGAGCCGCGCCAGGGCAGTAGAAGTCCTCATAGAGCCGTCCCTGGAGAGCGAAGGTCAGGAACTGCCGCACCTTCTCGGCCGGCAACTCGCCCTTCACCTTCTTGGGCAGCTTCTCCGCAACCTTGCCGAACCAGGTGAAGCTCCACGGCGAGGTGATGTGGACAGCCTGGATGGCCTCTCTCAGGGCTTCCAAGTTGTGTCCCATGAGTCTTCGCTGGGAATCCCGAGTAGCTGGACCGCTGCTTCTGGCCCACGCTTCATCATGTTGAAACTCAGCTGCAGCAGGCACACCGCCTGGCCGGTGAGGTAGTTCGAGTTCTGCAGGTGCTCGAAGGCAGTCTGCACGAGCCGTCCTCCGGCGTAGGAGACGCTGCGCACCAGCCGGTCCTGGCGCTCGGCCTTGGCCAGGCCCAGCTCTCGGGCGTAGGCCTGCCAGAAGGCGTTCATCGCCGGCTGCATCTTGTCGAGCGGCCACTGGGCCAGCTTGACGAAATCGCCGGGGTCGGCGTCGCCGCTGACGGGCATGGAGAACACCCAGTGGGAGAGATAGTCGGCGAAGATCGAGCCCACGTCCCAGCCAGGGTCGCCCGCCGAGGCCAGCTCCCAATCGACTAGTCTGAGATTCTTCCCCCGGCCCTGCGAGAAGACCACGCAGTTCTCCCACTTGAGGTCGCCGTGGACCAGACACGTCGGCGACCAGCCAGCCTTCAACCGATTCAGAAGCTCACAGTACTCCGGAAACTCCTGGATAATCTTGACGAGCTGGATGTTCGAGCCGCTGACCTCGCGCAGGAAGCCTACGCTTGGAAGCTGCAGCGCTGAGAAGGCCCAGGGAGGATGGCTGCCGGGGTCGTTTCCCCAATCGGAGGGCTGGCCATGGACCGCTGCCACGGCCTGGCCGAGCTGCTTTGCGATAGCTGTGGGGAAGCGCCGGATGCGGGTGTGGTATTCGCGCAGGTTCTCGGACTCCTGCAGGAACTCCAGGACAAGCACGTTGTTCTCGGCGTCATAGAGATGCCGGCGGGGCAGGAACGGGTGGGCGGATACTTCGTCGAGCCGCGCGTGAAGGAACGCGTAAGCCGACGCCTCGTTGGCCACGGTCAGCGCGCGCTCCGACCCGACGCCCTGCTTCAACAAGAAGGACACGCCGCCCGCGTTGGCGGCGCGGAAGCTGCGGTTGCGCCGCGATACCTCGACGACCACCAGCCCGTGGTCGACGATCTGACCGGGGGCGACGAGGCTCTTCTCGAGCAGATACGCGGGGACCGACCCAGCGGTGAGGCGCGGCCAGGACGGCAAGGAGACCCCCGCCCGCTAGGCACACATACAGCAGGAATTGGTGCCGCTGGATGCGCCGCGCGTCTCGCAGTTCACCGTACAGACCGTCGAGACGACAACGATGCAGACGAGCGTGGTGAGGACGGTGGTCCAGCTCCACCACCCCAGCCCGCCCCCGAGAGTGCCCCCCAGGTGCCCCCGGGCGATGTCGCCGCTCAGGAAGTCGGTTTGGGCCTGGTGCGCGCCCACCCGGGTGCGGGTCAGCTGAGCGTCCGCCTTGATCCAGGCCGCCGTCCCGCGGAGCAGTGCCTGGGCCCCCTCCATCTGTTCGGCATGCAGGATGTCCTCTGCCCGAACTTCGATGAAATCGGTCAGCTGCGGCGATGTGTAAAGGCGCCAGTAGCCCTTCTTCGTGCTCTTTCCCAGGAGCCCCACGTACATGCGGACATGAGGAACGTCCGCGGGATCGGGAACGAGGCTGGAGATCAGCGCGTCTTCGACGAGCGGCTTGTTCTTTGGCATGATCTCACCCACAGACCCGTTTTTCGTATGTGCAGAACAGCGAGTAAATCGGGCAGAGCCCGGCCCGAGTGTCGCCGCAGGTATCGACGGTGCATCGCACCGTACAGCCGAGCCAATGAGATGGGCAGCCGACCAGGTAGGAGATCGTCTCGACGATGATGGTCTCCGGGGAGAAGCCGTTACCGCCTATGTTCACGCCCCGGGTCTGGGCCAGGAATCCGGAGGTCATGGGCCCTTTGAGGAACTTGCTCTGCTCCTCGTGAGAACGGCTGCTGACCCGCTGCAGTTTGGCGTCGGCCCTAAACCAGACGATTGAACCACCGAGCGGCGACTGAGTAATCGAGACCGGCGTGACGTTCAGGACGTCGGATTCGGGGAACTCGAGGTAGTCCGTCAGGTCGGGGTGGGTGTACAGCCGCCAGCGTCCCGCCCGACCGCTCTTCCCGATGAAGCCGAATCGGACGAGCGCACCCGACGCCTGCTCATCGGCCCAGTCGACATCGGGAGTGAGACTGTTCGGTTCCATCTCTGCCCCAGAGTCTCAACTTTGACACTTCAAGTGTCACTCGCACAGGCCTCAAACGGGCTCACTGAGTCGCCACTCTCGGGTCGACCTGCAGACGTCATGACGTGCGCTGCGTCAGGTGCGGATGGAGCCGGCCTGGCCGTCCGATCAGCTCGGCGACGATGGCCGGATCGGCCTCGATCGGGGCTGGCGCGCCGCCAGCCGGCGCCGCGCCGGGACCCTCGTCCGGGCGCTCTGGCCAGGCGGTGAAGCCCTCGGAGTCACTGGCGGAAGCCGCTGTTCATCATCGGGGCGACGCTCGCGCCCGTCGGGCTGCTCAGGGCCTGCTTCAAGGCGATGCACGCGGACACGCCGGAGGAGGCGCGTGTCATCCGGGCTGGCCTGGACAGAATCAAGCCGCCGCCGCGGTACCAGCATTCACGCGGGTCGACGTGATCGAGTCCCCGGCGGCGTCTTGCACGGGTAACCACCTCGCGATCGGGATCGGAGAGCATCGCCGTTCCGCGGTCTGCGACGAACGAGCTGTTCGATCCCGTCCCGATCCGCGTGGTGGTCGGTGGACTTCACCTGTCCGGCGCCGCCAACGAGCAATGGATCGACGCGACGATCGACGACCTCGCGCGGTTCCGGCTGGGCTGCGTCGTCCCCGCCCACTGCACCGGCTATCGCGCGGTGCACCGGTTGATCGACCGCTTCCCCCAGAGCGGTCGGGCAAACCCACCGCATCTGATCCCGGGCTCCGCAGCCAACAGCGCGGCCGCGCCCCGGCGGGTGAGCGACAGTCCCGGGGTCCATGTGATGCCGCCGGCGGTGAGGCAGGCCGAGAGCGAGGGCCGGTGCGAAAGATGGCTGGCTGCGCCGGGGTGGGGATGGAGCGCTGTAGCTGCGGCACGGCCCGCCCTGTCCCTCAGTGCCTGGCGGCACCGATGACGAGCGCCGGCATCGAGAACGCGACCTTGCCGCCGTCATCGACGAACGGCTCGAACACGCCTTGCGCCTCGCTGCGCAGACGCTCGAACTGTGCGTCGTCGAGCAAGCCGCCGAGCGTCCAGGCGCAGGCGCGCTCGGTCGACACCAGCGCCTGGATCGACGCGAAGCGCACCGCGCCGTCGCGCTGCGTGACGGTCGCGTCGGTCAAGCCGGCCTCCTTGCACAGCTCGCGCAAGCGGTCCGCGTCGCCGAGCGCGAACGGGGCGCGGAAGGCGTCGCCGATGCGCCGGCCGAACCGCCGATCGAGCAGCGTCGCCAGCGCACCATAGCCGGGTGAGTTCTCGACCGCGTCGCACACCGCGACCGCGATGCGCCCGCCAGGGCGCAGCACGCGCTGCATCTCGCGCAGCGCGCCAACGGGATCGTCGAAGAACGTCATCGCGAACTGGCTGACCACGGCGTCGAAGCTCGCAGCGGCGAACGGCAGCGCCTCGGCGCGGCCGTCGCGCCATTCGATCGCGGTCGGCTTGCGCCGCGCCACCGCGAGCATCTCGGGGTTGGGATTGAGGCCGACGGCGTGGCCGCCGCCGCCCACGCGCTCGGCCGCGGCGAGCGTCAGCGCGCCCGTGCCGCAGCCGACATCGAGCACGCGCTGGCCGGCGCGCACGTCGGCCGCGTCGCACAACACCGGCCCCCAGTGGCTGAACAGCGCGGGGACAAACTGTTCGTCGTAGACGTCGGCCGGGGTGCGCGCGCCGGGAGTGGCGCGGGTACCGAATGCCTGGTTCATCATGTCTCTCCTTGGATGGGCTCGTGGGGTCGGCGCGTCACCGGGTTGGGACGATGTGGGCGCGAAGCGGCGCGAGTCCCGCTCCCCGTTCGGCAGCGCGCGCGTGCGACGACGGTGCGCGGCGCCGGTCCGGGGATCGCCGGAGACCGAGGATGCTCGCCCTCACGGCACGGCGAGCGAGCTGCCACCCGCCGATCGTCGTCCTGGGAGGTCCCATGGGCTACAGCATCGGCCGCACGATGACCGACGGCCATGACCGCTCGTCCGGGCCGCATGCCCGATCGGCCGCCTGCTCGCGCCGCGCGCGCGCGCCTTGCCGGCTGCCCCAGGGGTGTTCAGGATCCCAGGCGGCGGATCTCGAAGGAGCACGGCCACGACTGTCGACAGCGAGGAGATCGACGAGAGTGTGCTCGCCCTCCTCCATCTGACGCTGCCCGACGACGCGCGGACGGGGAAGGGTATGGATCGGGACGGGCTCGGCTGCTTGCGCATCGTTCACGGCCGGTCGGCGAGCAGCGGTCCGCCGCGGTCACTGACGAGGGCTTGCGCGAGGCGGAGCGCTGCTCTCGGAGAGAGTTCGCCGGGCAGCGTCGTGGGGTCGAAGGCGCCATGAGCGATGCGCGTGACCGATCGCCCGACGCCGACCCGCCTGGGTCCGACTTCGACGTCCTGTCCGACGTGCTCGGCTCGGTGCGGCTGACCGGCGCGATGCTCTTCCTGATCGATGCGACGACGCCGTGGATCACCTGGGCGCCCGAGGCGGAAGTCTTCCGCCCCGCCGTGCTGCCGCAATCGCAGCACGTGATCTCGTATCACATCGTCACGGAGGGCAGCTGCTGGGCCGGCTTGCGCTGCGGCTCGCCCGAGCGCTACGAGGCAGGCGATGTGCTCGTGATCCCGCACGGCGACGCGTATTCGCTGGCCGAACCGCGCGACGCGCAGCAGACCTACGGGACGGAGGAAGCCGTGGAGTTCTTTCGCTGCATGGCCGCTGGCGGGCTGCCGCCGATGGTCGGCGCTGGCGGCGGCGGCCCCGAACGCACGCAGTTCATCTGCGGCTTCCTCGGCTGCCACCTGCGGCCGTTCAATCCGGTGCTCGCCGCGCTGCCGCGCGTGATTCACCTGCGTGGCGCCAGCCGGTCGGGCGACCGCATGCAGCCGCTGATCGACTTCGCGCTGAACGAGTTGCGCGGGCCGACCACCGGCGGGCGGGGGGTGTTGATGCGCGTGGCCGAGCTGATGTTCGTCGAGGTCGTGCGCCGCCATCTGGAGACGATGGCCGAGTCGCGGACCGGTTGGCTCGCTGGGCTGAACGATCCGCTCGTCGCGCGCGCGCTGTCGCTGCTGCATGCCGAGCCGGCGCGGCCCTGGACGCTCGCCACGCTCGCCACGCGGGCCGGCACCTCACGGTCGGTTCTCGTCGAACGCTTCGTCCGCTACGTTGGCGAGCCGCCGATGCACTACCTCACGCGGTGGCGCATGCAACTGGCTTCACGCCTGCTGGCCGAGACGCAGGGCCCGAAGATGGGCACGATCGCGGAGGCGGTCGGCTATGAGTCGGAGGCCGCATTCAGCCGCGCGTTCAAGAGGGAGGTCGGTGTGGCGCCAGGCACATGGCGGCAGGGTATGGCCTGAAGATCGCGATCCCTGCGACCCGTTGCAGTCGCTGCGCGGGCTTGCACCGTCAGGCTCCGCCGTGCCGCGTGGCTCAACCCTGTGTTCAGAGAACCGGGCGCGCTACAGTAGCTGTGGTGATCAATGTCCGATGGAAGGGCTACCAGATCGTTCAGGTCCGACGGAACCTCCGGAGACGCGGGTCCCACGGGTGAAGGGTCCCTGCCGGGTTACCACGGCCAGCTATCGTCGTTTCACAGGGCCTTCGAGCGCGAGCTGCAGGCAATCGTGGATGAGTTGCCGCTCAGGTCCGGAATGCGCGTGCTCGACCTCGCCTGCGGAGACGGATTCTACAGTCGGCTCATCGCGGGAACGTTGGGGACGGGCGGAATCGTCACCGGAGCCGACATCAATCTGGCGTACATCTCCGAGGGCGGGGAGCAGGCCTCCCGCCGGGATGGCAGTGCACGGATTCGAGCTCGTCGCCGCCTCTTTCGATCGGCTGCCATTCCCGGACGATACGTTCGATCTGGTGTGGTGCGCTCAGAGTCTCCACAGCCTTCCGGATCCGTCATTGACCTTGCCCCAATCCAGTGGACACCGAAATAGCCGCCGAGGCGCATGGAGCGCCAGTTGAACTCGGTCTCGTTGGGGCTGCAGTAGTCGTTCTGGAGTGAAGTGACCTTGCCCCAATCCAGTGGACACCGAAATAGCCGCCGAGGCGCGTGAGCGCCAGTTGAACTCGGTCTCGTTGGGGCTGCAGTAGTCGTTCTGGAGTGGCCTCCTCGCGTTGTGTAGCTCTCGATGAGGTGACATCTCGGCTCTGCGTCCGTCGCCTCCGCCAGGCCGGCCCGGGGCCATCTCGACTCGGCGTGGGGAGCTCTCGGACGGGGCGTTGTCCCAGCGTGCCCTTCCTGCTCAGCTCTGCACCGCCCCGGCCTGCGTGGCAGCTGTCGGGCTCCTGGCCGCGCTCTCCCTCGGTCGGGTGGCAGCGGCCGGGCGCAGGGCTGCGCCTGGCCAGGGCCTTCCGCAGCGCCTCCCCCGACAGCTCCGCGTCGAGGTTGTCCCCCAGCGACCGCCGACGACCTGCGCGGACAGGTCGGGTGACCACCAGGTAGATGACCCGCCGGCACCGGCAGGTAGGTGGTGTCGGCGCCCACACCTTGTCAGGCGCCTCGGCCGTGGTCGCGGCGGGATGTCGGCGCGCCGGCTCCCGGTGGAGGGTCCGTCGTGTCTTCCGCGGCGCCGCTGGCGTGCCTCAGGCCCTGCTGTGCCAGGGGCGGGCCACCCGCTCCGGCTGGTCTTGGTGCCTCTCCGGCGCATTTCCTTCTCGACGCGGGCGCCCCGTAGCGCCCCTCCTCCTCGGCGGATCGCCGCGGCGGCACGTCGAGCTTCTGTGCTCCAGCTCGCGCTTGGACGGGCCGCGGTCTCGGGCATGGTGGCCGGCAGGACTGCCGGCGCCCTGCACATCAGCGCCTCGGGAGTCGCCTTCTCCGCCTCATGAGCTCGAGCTCATCTCCGCTCCTGGCGGAGGCTGCAGCTTTCGGAGGGTCCCGCTCCGCGCACCGTCTTGACTCGCGCCGCAGCCGGTTCAGCTCCGCGCGCTCCTCGCTCGTCAGCGGCCCCTGCGGTCCCGCCTTCCGTCTCCGGTGCTGCTTCACCCAGGCCCGCACCGCCGTCTCCGTCAGGTCCATCTCCCGCGCCACCTGGCCGATGCCCTGCCGCTTTCCCGGACCAACCCCACCACCTCAGCCTTGTACTCGGCTGTGACTTCCGCCGCTTCGCTTCTCCATGGTCCGTCTCCACCACATCGGAGGTGTCCACGATCGGGGCAGGCTCACATCGCTCCCTCCCCCCTCCTCCCCCTCCCTCATCCACTTACGCATCTCACCCAGCTACATCATCTGGCGTACATCTCCGAGGGCGGGGAGCAGGCCTCCCGCCGGGATGGGAGTGCACGGATCGAGCTCGTCGCCGCCTCTTTCGATCGGCTGCCATTCCCGGACGATACGTTCGATCTGGTGTGGTGCGCTCAGAGTCTCCACAGCCTTCCGGATCCCGTCATCGCCATCGGCCACATGGCTCGGGTCCTGCGGCCCGGGGGCATCGTCGCGGTGTTCGAGAACGACACCCTGCATCAGGTGTTCCTGCCCTGGCCAGTCTCGCTCGAGCTTCCCTTGCGGGCGGCCGAGTTGCGGTCATTCTTGGAAGAGAGCAGGAACTCTAGCAAATACTACGTCGGTCGTCGGCTCCCTGCGATCCTGGCGGCAGCCGGGTTGGAGCCTGTCCGGATGACGACTCACGCATTCGACCGTCGGGCCCCCTTGGGCATGGCCGAGCGGGCGCTCTTGCAGGGTTACCTCGAAGAGGCTGCGTCCCGGGTCGCGCCGTATTTGGAGGCCGACCTGCTCCAGGAGCTTCACCAGCTCGTCGACCCGCAATCCCGGCAGCACCTGCTCGACCAGCCGCATCTCACGATGACCTGGTTGAACGTGCTGGCCTTCGGGCAAAAGAGCTCTGCGTGAGCGCGGCGGAAGGGAAGGGTTGCCGGGCGGCGCTGCGCGTCCCAGGTGCGGAAGTCGCTGGCCGACCCCGTAAACCAGGACCACGGGTTCGCCGGATCCCGTCCTCGACGTAGTGGAGGGAAGCACCGTTGACCCATCGCCAGGGCGCGCGGGTCTCATCCCGGCATCGGCTTCCGACCGCTCAGCGCCACCCAGCCGCGCACGATGCGGTACGTGAACCAGATCGAGATGACTACCCAGGCGATCCAGCCTGGGATGAGCAGGAGCCATAGCGGTGCTGTCACCACATAAAGCCCGCCGGCCCACAGGACGCTGCGGATGCGCCAGCGGAAGTGGCTGGCCTGCCACGACCCGCGCGCGTCGTCGCGCTTCACCATGTCGAGCAGAAACGCCACGATGAGGAGCACCACGCTCGCGTGCACCCCGGGCAAGACGGCGGCCACTGCGACCACGGCATGCAGCGCGTAGCTCACGTGGCCGATGATTCGCAGAGAGCGCTCGCGCTCCGCTAGCTGACCGCCCTGGCCGCGCTCCTCGATCCCGTCACCCATGGAGTGGTGAAAGACATAGTGCGGATCGGCGCGCCTCGCCTCTCACCGTTCCTCGAACGCTGACAGGAGAACTGGCGCGGCCGCTCCCCACGAAGATGTCGACTCACCGCAACGCCAGCGCGTCATACAACAGGACGCCTGTGCGCGGGAAGCGCTTGTGCTCCAGCACCCGGAAATGCTTCAGCAGCGTCGGACGAAGCCTCTCGCGCCGGTCGCCGAAATCGTCCTTCGGGCGCTTTCCGGCGTCGGCCAGGAGCGAGTGCGCCGGTGTCACGACGATGAACCGACCGCCGGGGCGGAGCACGCGCGCGACCTCGCCGCAGACGCGCGGGAGGTCGTCCACGAACTCGAGCGCGGAAACCGCCACGACGCAATCGACCGAGCCCGCGGCCGCCGGGATCGCTTCGGCGACCCCGGTGGAGAGGTGCGCGCTCACGCCATTGATCGCGAGCATCCTGTCCATACCGAATGCCCCATCCGCGGCCCCCTGGGCCGGTGTGGAGCGTGATGCCATCGCTGACGCGGCAGCGGAGTCGTCATCAAGGACGTGCGGCCCGACGCACCTGAGGCATGCGGCGAGACCCACCGCCGCGCACGCCCTCAGCCTTCCCGCGCGACAGCGTCAAGCTGCGCGACGCTCGTAGCGATGGTGCAGCCCGTCGACCTCGGGCAGCTCGAGGATCCTGCCTCGCTCGGACACAGGTGGCCGCGCCTACCCAGGCGCGGGGGCGCTCGCCGCTTCGCCGGCCCCGGCCGCGCCGCCGGAACGGCCGCGGGGCCGGAGCTGCTCCGCCTCGAAGAGCCGATGGAGCATCTGGATGGCGACCGACCCTTCACCAACCGCGGACGCCACGCGCTTCACCGAGCCGCTCCGTACGTCCCCGGCAGCGAACACCCCCGGCAGGCTCGTCTCGAGCGGGAGCGGCCGACGATCCAGGGGCCACGAGGCCTCGTCGCCGAGATCGGGGCCGGTGACGACGAAGCCCCGCTCGTCCCTCGCGATCTCGGGCGGCAGCCAGTCGGTGCGCGGCCGAGCCCCGATCATGAGGAAGAGCCCGTCGGCAGGGACGGTCTGCTCGGCTCCGGTCCCACGATCCCGGAGCACGAGGTGCTCGAGCCGTCCGGCGCCGCCTCCGTCGACCACCTCCGTGCCGAGGCGGACGTCGATCGTTCGGTGTCGCCTCCACCTGTCGGACGAGGTACTGCGACATCCCTGCATCGAGCGAGGCTGCGCGGACGATCAGCGTGACGCGCGCCGCGTACCGCGCGAGATGGAGCGCGGCCTGCCCCGCCGAGTTCGCGCCGCCGATCACGTAGGCCTCGCGGCCGGCCATGGCGGGCGCCTCCGACGCGGTGCCTCCGTAGAACACGCCCGCGCCGTTCAACGCCTCGAGCGCCGGGATCCCGATCCGCTGGTACGCGGCGCCCGTGGCGAGCAGCACCGCGCGGCTGCGGACGCATCCGCTGTCCGAGAGGGTGACCGCCAGGCCGGCGTCATCTCGCCGGAGCTGCGTGACGTGCTGCATGAAGGCGAACTTGGCGCCGAAGACCCACGCCTGCTCGTACGCCTGGCGGGCGAGCCGACGACCGCTCACGCCCCGAGCGAAGCCGAGGTAGTTGCGGATGAGGGAGCTCGAGGTCGCCTGGCCGCCGATGCCCCCTGGTCGACGACCAGGGTGTCGAACCCCTCGGATGCGCCGTAGACCGCGGCGGACAGGCCGGCCGGACCCGCACCCACGATCACGAGGTCGAAGTCGGCGCTCCGCCGGGATCGACCGCCGGAGCCCGCGGCCTCCACGATCTCGGCGTTGGTGGGATCCCGCAGGACCGTCCCGTCCGGGAAGATGACCAGCGGCAGCCCTCCCTCGCCGCCGGCCCGGTCCACGCAGGACGCGCCCGTCGGGCGAGTCCGCGAGCGAGAACGCGTGCGGATCGCGCAGCTCCCGAGGAGCTCCCGCAGCTCGTAGGCCCGGCCAGTCCACGACTCGCCGACGATGTTGATCGTGTACGGCGACACGCGCTGCGACTCCGCCCACTCGAGGAGCCAACCCGAGATCGCGTGGTGGAAAAGCTCGTCGGGCGGCGGCGACGGGCGGAGCACGTAGTGGTCGATCCGGCCGCTGGAGATCGAGTCGTAGATCGCGTTCCCCGTCGCCGGGACGCCCCACTTTCCCCACGCGATCAGAGCCCACGCCTGGCGTGCGGATGGAGGCGACGCGCGCCTCGAGGAGGTCGCTCCCCGTCATCCCGTCGAGGTCTCGCCCGCGAGCACCAGCGCGACGTCCTCGTGCCCCGCGGCGAGCCGCTCCAGCCGGGCGAGCGCCTCGTGCGGCGACCGGATGCACTCGACGCGGTAGTCCTGGCCGTAGCGACCGCGCAACGTCGCGCCGATGTCGCTCAGCACATCCGCATCGCTGTCGATCGCGAGGATCACCGGCGCGGGCGTCCGTCGATGCTGCCGATCCGACTCGCCTGGGTTCACGGGATCTTGCATCGCAATCGTCTCCTCGCCGGCCAGGATCCACGCCCGGCCCGCTCCCGTCCGCCGGCTGCGAGCAGAACCTGGGCTCGGTCCCAGCCAGGCCCTGGCGACACCCCGCTCCGTCCGAGCCCTCGCTCGCGCCCGGGTGCATAGTGCGCCCGGCGAGCCGGGGCACCTTGAGGTCGACGGCGCCCATCGAGGTGAGGAGCTTCCCTTCTCTTCTCTGCCTTCGCGAGTTTCCGAATCACACAATTCTAGGGACACGAACCCGTCGCGTGCAGGGGGAATGCTTCTGCAACGGCGGGGTCCCATCCCTCAGCAAACCGACAGTGACGGAATCCGGGCCGGCGACGGAGCTGGATGGCGGCGTTCACGCGACGTCTTGAGCTGAACACTACACACCCGCGGCTCCCGACCCGGCGCGACCTTGCCCAACTCGTGCAGGATGCGGTCGCAAAGCTCGTTCATGACGAGCGCCGCCGGGGGGCGGCCACGGAGCGCCACGACCTACGCATATCGCGTCGACATCGAGATGCCCTTCGATGGGGAGCGGGCCGCCAGGCTGGCGTGCACCCGCCCCGTTCGCGCGAAGCGTACCTCGGGGCGCGTCCAGATCTGCCGCATTCTTTGACGGTCAGTATGCGTCGCGGCGCACAGGCGGACCGCGGATGGGCGCGCGCCGTCGGCGCCGTACGCCGGGTACCCACCCGCGCGCTCCGCCCATCGCGCGCGACTCATCGCAAGCGATCGTCCGGATCCAGCCCTCGGGCCGCGAGTCCTGGCTGTCGAGCGCCTGCGAAATGCGTGTTCGTGCCGGAGTCCAGCGCGGCGTCCAGCCGCTTCTCCTCGCAGTCGTCGTTCACGCGATCCTCCCGTCATGAACCTGCTTGGGTCCTGCCTGCGGGCGCCGGAGTGGCCCATCGCCGCGGCGTGGCCCTGACGTCAATCGCGGCGAGCACGCGGTACGACGCGGCGCGCGTCACCGTGTGTTGACGCCCCCGACCGCGCCGACCCAATTGGACGGAAGCGCCTCGGCGGCCCGGTGCGCATACGCCACGCATGCGAACCACGCCACGCAGGTTCCTCGAGCTCGCACTGCTGGTGTCCCTCGCCTGGACGCTCGGTACCCGCGTCTCCCTGGCGAGCGAGGGGGAGGTGACCGTCCGTCACATCGGGCGCCTGGGCGGCGTGATCGCCCCCCGAATCCTCAGGCAGGTGGCCCTCGTCCCGTTCACATCCCGGCACGATTCGCCGATCCTGCTGCGAGCCGAGACGGTGGACCTCCTGAGGGACAAGCACCGTCGGGAGCTCAAGGCGACCTACCAGGCGGGATACGCCATCGTGCTGCTCGACGCCACGATGCGGCACGTCCGGACCCTGCACGGAATCGTCGGGGAAGGCGTGAGCTACCGCTCCAAAGAGTCGGGTGTCGCGCTGGCCTATGCCTTGCGGCGGGAGAACCAAATCCCCACGGCCACCTTGCTGACCGACGTGCACCGCAGCTCCCTGCGAACTCCCGCCGGCGGCGCGGATCCCACCGGCCTCTCCAATGACGAGGCGGCGCTCGACCGGGCCGCGGAGCGCGCGGTGACCGAGCTGCGGCGTGCGCCGGCCGTCGGCGCTCCCGGGCCGCGCGATCCGAACCAGCCCATCGCCTGGCAGGACAACCCGCTCCAGACGGTCACCTTCGCCATCAACGGCTCCGAGGGCGTCTACAACACCCTGATAAACGTCTACGCACTGCACCGCTGCCTCGACGGCACGGATCACTACGTGGTGGCGGCGGAGGCGGACTGGACGGCGACGAACGCGAAGTGGCAGGGCGCCACCTCGGAAGGCCCGAATCCGAGTATGTACCTCGACGGCAACGGTCAGCTGGTGATCAACTGGCAGGACAACCGGACCTACTGCTCGTCCGGGGGCGCCGGCGCCGACTTCGACGACGTGTGCCGCTACGTCGGCTACCCGCTGTCCTATGGCCTGACAATCGTGCCGCGCAACGAGGGCACGGTGACCCAGATCAACGCTGCGCCCGCAGCCACGCAGGGGCAGGCGACGACCTACACCTCCGGCTTCAGCTTCACGATCGGGGGGACGGTGAACGTGTCGGCCAAGGGCCCGTCCGGCGGCATCTCCGCGGGGGCGACGTGGATCAACACGACGCAGACCACCGTGCCCCCGCTCATAGTCGAGGTCGGCAACACGGGAACGAGGGCGTGAGCTGGAACTTCAAGTACTGCACCACGGGCCTCGAGCCGGACCCCGGCACCACTGCACCGGCCACGTGCAGATGGTGAAGGACGTGTGCCAGGCGCAGCTCGGCGACAACTCGGGCACGAACCCGCAACAGGGTCAGACGCCGGTCGGCAAGTTCTCCGACGCCGTCCAGAGCGTGCACTGGGAGGCGGGCCCCGACACGCGCGTGGGCGGCACGTTCGACATCGAGGTCGACTTCGTCGCGCGGGTCGCGAACACCACCGCTCACCTGAACAACGGCGATCCCAGCGGCCCCGATCCGATTCAGGGCTGCAACGTCTTCGGCTGTGCTTGCGCGTCGGTCACGCAGCCCGAGCCCGTATCCCGGAGCTTCACGTTCGAGATCCCGGTCCCGTCGACGGCCTGCAACTGAAGAGTGTGGAGTACCCCGCCTCAGCGGCCGCACGTCCGAGCGCGATGGCGAGGTGGGTCTTACCGACGCCGGGCGGATCGAAGATGAGGACGTTCTCAGCTTGGGCGATGTAGCGACCAACTGCCAGCTCCCGGACCAGCTTCTGGTCCACCGAGGGTTGAAACTTGAAGTCGAAGTCCTCGAGGCTCTTCACCGCTGGGAAATGGGCGATCTGGATGCCCATGGCAACCGCTTGCGCTGCTTGGGCCCACCTCCTCGTCCAGGATGACGTCGAGGAAGTCCATGTAAGTCGGCTCGGAGCGGGCCGCGTCGGAGAGCAAGGCGTCGAGCCGTTCGGCAACGCGGCCGAGCCGGAGGCGGCCCAGGTGCTCGAGGACGCGAGCGCGGACGATCTCGCTCACGCGGCACCTCCGACGACAGCGGCGTAGTCGGCTAGGCTGCGGCCCATGGCTGCGAGGGCGTGCGCCAGCTCCGCCATCACTGGCTGTCTGTCCGGCCAGGTGTGTCAACCCGCAAATCAGTGCACCACGGGTACGACATCGTGCAGCTCGAGCACGGCGGCGGCCAGCTGCATCGTCTCCCAGAAGGATCTCCAAGCGATTGTCGCCAAGGGGGCCGTCGCCGACGTCTGCCTGCGCTACTTCGACGCTGCAGGGCGACCAGTCGGGACGAGCCTTGACGGGCGAGTGCTCGGAATCGAGCTGCCCGCGTTCCTCGCCATCCCGCGCCGCGTGGCGGTGGCAGGCGGGCCGGAGAAGGTCCCCGCCATTCGCGGGGCGTTGGCGGGCCGGCTGATCAACGTGCTGGTGAGCGACGAGGACACCGCTCGGGCGCTGCTCGAGGGCTGAGGAGGGAGCGATCATGTCGGGCTGCCTGCTGGGGATCGACTACGGGACCGGTGGCGCGAAGGCGGCGCTGATCGACCCGGAGGGCACCCTGCGTGCGTACGCGTTCGAGGAGTACCCCATCCTCACGGATTGGCCCGGCTGGTCTGAGCACGACGCCGGCCACTACTGGCCCGTGGCCTGCCGGCTCATCCAGCGCTGTCTCGTCGAAGGAGGGGTCCCCGCGCGCGAGGTGCGAGGCGTGGCGGTCTCGTCCGCGCTGCCCTCCCTCGTCTTGATTGACCGGCAGGGACAGCCTCTGGAGCGCGCCTACAACCTCATGGACCGGCGCGCACAGCAGGAGGTGCGCTGGCTGAAGGAGCGCATCGGCGGGACGCGGATCTTCGAGGTCACGAAGAACCGGCTCGACGACCACCCAGTCGTCGTCAACCTGCTCTGGGAACGCGCTCACCGCCCGGAGTCGTTCGCGCGCACATGGAAGGCGCTCAGCATCGACGGCTACGTGACGATGAAGTTGACGGGCGTGGCGTCCGCGGGTGCGTATTGCGCATGTGACGCTCCTCCTCCGTGAGTCACATAACCCTAGCGAAGAAGTGGTCAGGAGAGCGGAATGCGGGAAATCCTCCCTCTGCGTTCGAACGGGCGGGGGCTGGAAACGGGGCGATGGTGATCCCTACACGGGCACGAAGCTGGAAACGGCGAGGCGTGCCACGTAGGGCCCGGGGAGACCTGCGGCGCGGGCACCCCGGACGAGCGCCTCGACGAAGCGCGGGCTCACGGGACCCTCGAGCGAGGCGCGCTCGGGGTTGGTGGTGAAGGCGGTGGCCTCAAGGCGCTCCCCTCCGGCAAGCACGCCCACAGGCCGCTCGACGCTCATCCCGGTGATGGCACCCTCCTTGTGCTGGACGATGGGCCAGTCCTCGCCCGACACCGTGAAGAGCCGCCCGAAGACCGAGGCGCCCGGCCGATCGCGAGCCCCGCCACGCGGCCGACCGTCCAGCGGCACGGAAAGTCGTAGACCAGGTCGACGTCGAGCGCCTCGGCGACCACGCCCTCCGGCAATTCAACGGAACCGGACCCGTGGTCAGCAGCCACGCCTCGAAGGCGATCCGATTGAGCACGGTGGAGTAGGCGAAATACAGCCGGGGCGGCGCCGCACGGCGCGCGAGGTCGGTCCGGAGACGCATGACCTGTTCGAAATGAGCATCCATGTGGTCGCAAGCGTTTAACATCGGACCAGCCGAGCGGCAGCGCAAAAGGAGGCCCCTCTGTGGAAGCCCGGCCGCCGTTACGCCCGTGTAACAGTACCCACGCCCGATCCAACGGCCTCAACCGAGTTGGCAAGAGCCGGAAGGATGGAACGCCCACCTCACGGCGTCACACCGTCCGCACCGCCAGCTGCCTCGCCGCCATGATGAAAGACGCAGCGGCGGGGAGCGCTGCGCCCAGCCGCGGCACGCGTTAGTCTTCTGCGGTCGTGGGTCGGCCCGCCGGCTTCGTCGCGGCGCACCCGCGAGGTTCAAATATCGAGGGCTATGGTGGCCAGCCACTCCGGCGCGTCCTTGAACGTCCCCGCCTGCCCCTACAACACCATCGTCTGCTGGGGCCGATGCATCCGAGTTGCTTCACGCGCTGTCCCGTGCTGCGCGGCTTCCCTTCGCCGGCGCGCTCCTGGTGGCGCCCAGCGACTGCGACATCACCGGCTCCGGCGTACCGTCCGTGCAGCCTGCGGAGCTGGAGGGCTTGCGCCGGCGGCTCGCACGGGCGGGGCGCGCTCCCCATCGCGCCGGCAGCCTTGCGCGCGCCGGCGACGCCGTCGAGGCTCGCCGATCCGCACTCACCGGGTGAGCGCCGAAGCAGCGCAGGCGGCCCGCGACGAGCGGCTCCTCGAGGCGTTCGCCGCGACCCGCGATCGCGCCGATGACGTGCGAAGCGGCGCCGTCGGTCTTCTGCGGAGGTATCAGGACATCTATCCGTCGGCCGGAGAGGCGCTACGGCAGGTGGCTGCGGCCAATCCGAAGCCGAGCCTGCGCAGGCTGGCCCGGGAGGCGCTCGCCGAGGCCCAGCCTCGCAAGGGTCCCGCTACCGAGGCCCCAGACCCGATTCCCGCTGACCGCCGGGAGCCGCGCCTCGCCCCTGCGCCGCCCCCATCATCCTGGCCCAGATCGTGGCCGGGTTTCGTGCGGCGACCGGCCTGCCGATGGTCGCGGGGACCGAAGTGGACCTGAGGCGCGAGGAGTCCCCGCAACGCGGCTTGTTCCCGTCGAGCCGTACTGGTAGGGCGGCGGGGCGGGGCCGGGCAACTTGGAGCGAACCTTGCCCCGCTCACCTCGGGAGGGGGACGAAGGGTGGCCGCTTCGGCGATGCGAGATACGCGGCGATACGCGGCCGGCTGGCGATGCGCTCGGCGAAGGCGCCCAGCCGCGGAAAGCGGGAGAGCGCCTCCCCGAGGCCGTTATCCGAGATGAGCTCCAGCAGGTACCAGAGGGCGAGATCACCCAGCGTCAAGCCGGAGCCCACCGCGAAGCCAGCGCCGCCGCCGTTCTGGCCGAGCAGCCGGTCGAGGTAGCCGAGCCAGCGGGGCAGCGTGGTGCCGGCGAGCTCGGCCCGCAGCGCCGGACGCTGCTCGGGGGCGGCGGTGGAGAGCTTGCGGAGCTCGAGGCGTACGTCGTCCACCGCGCCGAGCAGCTCGTCGACCTTGGCCTCCTCGGCGGCGCTCTTCCCCCGCAGGCCGTGCCGCCGCGCCAGGTGGCTCGCGATGGCGGCGCTCTGGGCGAGCCGGAAGCCGTCCGGCTCCTCCCAGACCGGCACCGCCTCGAAGGCCAGCGCGCCGCTCGCCTTCAGCTCCGCGAACTCGGTGGGCCGGCCGTTCACGGGCGGTGTCCCGCGGCCGACGGGGTGCTCCTGGTAGTCGACGCCGGCCTCGGCCAGCACCAGGCGGATGAGCTCGGCGCGCCCGCGCGCCGAGAAGTAGATGAGCGTGGGCTTGGTCATGGTGCGGAGAATGTAACGCCGGCCGGCGCGGCGAGCCCGCCCGGTTGCGCGAGCGTCCGGGGAACTGCAGCGGCGCGGCGCTCAGGTGGACCCCACCCTACCCTGCCGCTGCCACGAACTCGCTAACCGATCCATTTTCCTCAGGATCGAGCCCGGTCTGGCCCGTACAACTGTCGAACAAGAGTCAAAGCGGTGGCCGGACGACCCCGGGGGGCGTGATCAGAGAAGAGACTTCCGCCGGTCCAGCTCCATGGTCGCACGGGTGTGCGCGAACACTCCGAAGCGATCGTGCTCGAAGTGAAAGACCTTGGCGACTCGGATATCGAGCGACACCCAGGGAGCACTCAAGGTCACGAACCCTGCGAGCGTGCCGAGGAGCGGCCCCAGCCAGTAGGCCCACCATCCTCCCATCGCCCCGGCGACGAGGTTGGGACCGAGCGTCCGGGCCGGGTTGGTGCTCGTTCCCGAGAGGGGTGCCTCAATCCACACCAGCACGGCGTAGAGGAAGGGAAACAGCACGGGGGTGAAGGCGCGGAGGCGAGGACGGCCGAGGAAGAGGAACAGCCCGGTGATGAGGCAGAACGTGGCTGCCGCCTCGCCCAGTGTCGCGACCCCGGCCCCGGCCGGCCCCGGCTCCGTTGCGCCGTAGGCCGCGCTCGCGCCCATCGCACCCCAGCCGCGCAGGATTGCCGCTCCGGCGAGCCCACCCAGGAGCTGGGCGATCACGTACCCCAGCGCCACCCGCGACTTCATGCGACGCATCAGCCAGAACGCGAGTGTGACCACGGGATTGATGTGCGCGCCACTCACCTTGCCGATCGGCGAGACGGCGATGATCGCTCCGACGCTGCCGAACAGGAACCCCGTGACGGCCCGGCGGGTGCCTGCTCCTGGCAGCAGGGCGATGACCGGGCTTCCCGCGCCGAAGTCGATGATCACCAGCGAACAGCCGACTCCGACGAGGAGCGCCGTCCCAACGAGCTCGGCGCACCACAGCGGCCACGGGTTGGGGGCGGTCGTGTCCGGCCGCCTCGAGGCCGCCGGCGAGTTCACGGGGCGGGCCGCTCCCGTGCTTCGCGCGCCGCGGCCACCCGCTCGAGGACGTTGGCCTCCAGCGCCGTCCAGCCGGTCTGGTGGCTCGCGCCGAGCCCGCTGCCGTCATCCCCATGGAAGTACTCGTGGAAGAGCACGAGGTCCCGGAAGTACGGGTCCGTCGCGTATCGGGCGCGGTCTCCGTGGATCGGGCGCCGGCCCTGGGCGTCCGGGAGGAAGAGCCGGGCCAGCCGCCGCTCGATCTCCTCTGCGGCCTCGCGCAGCGTCGTCCGCCGGCCTGATCCGGTCGGGCACTCGACCAGCAGCCTGTCGCCGTAGAAGTGGTGGTAACGCTTGAGCGCCTCGACGAGCAGGTAGTTGAGCGGGAGCCACACCGGGCCGCGCCAGTTGGAGTTACCCCCGAACAGGCCAGAGTCGGACTCGCCGGGAACGTAGCGGACGACCAGCTGCTCGCCGCCCAGACGCAGTCTGCCGGGGTGCTCGCGGTGGAATCTCGACAGCGAACGCACGCCGTGGAGCGACAGGAACTCGCCCTCGTCAAGCAGGTGCCCGAGCACGCGGAGGAGGCGCTCGCGCGTGGGGACGGCGAGAAGCAGGCGCGGCTCGCCTTGGTCCGGGTGCAGGGAGGCGATGTTCCTCGCCAGCTCCGGCTTGTTCTCCAGGACCCACTGCAGCCGTGCCCGGAACAGCGGCAGAGAGGCGAGCAGCTTCGCGTCCAGGGTCTCGACCGCGAGCAGGGGGATGAGCCCCGCGATTGAGCGGACGCGCAGCGGGATGGCGCGCCCGTCCACGGACGCCTGATCGTAGTAGAACCCGTCCTCCTCGTCCCACAGGCCGGTCCCGCCCAGCTCGTTCATCGCCGTGACGATGCCGACGAAGTGCTCGAAGTACTTCGAGGCGATGTCCGCGTACGCCAGGTCCTCGCGCGCGAGCTCGAGCGCGATGGCCAGCATCGTGGAGCAGTAGAAGGCCATCCATGCCGTGGCGTCCGCCTGCTGCAGCCGTCCTCCCGCGGGCAGCGGCTGCGAGCGGTCGAAGAAGCCGATGTTGTCGAGGCCTAGGAAGCCACCGGTGAACAGGTTGTTCCCGTCGACGTCTTCGCGGTTCACCCACCAGGTGAAGTTCACCATGCACTTCTGGAAGACGCTCTCCAGGAACAGCCGGTCCCGTCCGAAGCCCCGCTGTTGTGCGAGCTGATAGACGCGCCAGGCGGCCCAGGCGTGCACGGGCGGGTCGACGTTGCCGAAGGCGAACTCGTACGCGGGGAGCTCGCCATTGGGGTGCATGTACCACTCGCGGCAGAGCAGCAGGAGCTGACGCTTCGCGAAGTACGGATCGGTGCGTGCCGCTGCCACACACTGGAAGGCCAGGTCCCAGGCGGCGAACCAGGGGTATTCCCAGGTGTCGGGTACCGAGAGGACGTCGCGCGCGTACAGATGCGTCCAGCCGCGGTTGCGCCCATCGCGACGGGCCGGGGGTGGCGTCGGCTGCACCGGATCTCCGTCGAACCAATGCTCCACGACGTAGCCGTAGTACTGCCTCGACCAGACGAGCCCGGCGTCGGCCTGGCGCACGACCCGGCGCTCCTCGGCGGTGAGGGGGGAGTCGCGGTAGGCGGCGAAGAAATCGTCGGCCTCGCGGATCCGGCTGCTCACCAGGTCGTCGAAAGCCGGACCAAAGGCGTCTCGAGACGCGCCCGGGTCCTCCGTGAGGCGAAGGCGCACGGAGGCCTCGGCGCCCCCCGGGATGGTGAGCTGGTACCACGCCGCGGCCTTGGTCCCTTCGCCCTCGGGGCTCACCGCGCTCTCCTCGCCGTGGACGAGCAGCCGATGGAACGCGTCCTTCACGTAGTGGCTGGCGTTCCTGGCTCCGAAGAGTCGCTCGGCGTTGCTCTCGTTGTCGGTGAAGAGCAAGCGGGGAGAGGCGCCCGCCGCGGGGTCGCAAAGCAGCCTCAACCTTCCCAGCGCTGGGTGGTCGGCGACGAGCACGCCGTCCGCGACGCGATCGATGCGTCCCTTCGGCCAGTACCCCTCGCCGGTCCTTCCCCAGGCCCAAGTGTTGCGCAACCAGAGCGTGGGGAGCAGGTGAAGGGTGGCCTGCGAAGCGCCGCGGTTCGCGCACGTGATCCGGATCAGGATGTCGTCCGGATCGGCCTTGGCATACTCCACGAAGACATCGAAGTAGCGACCGTGGTCGAAGGCACCGGTGTCCTCGAGCTCGAACTCCGGCTGGTCGCGGCCGCGCCTGCGGTTCTCCTCCACCAGCCTCGCGTAGGGGAACTCGTCCTGCGGGTACTTGTAGAGCGCCTTCAGGTATGAGGCCGTCGGGGTGGCGTCCAGGTAGTAGTAGAGCTCCTTCACGTCCTCCCCGTGATTGCCCTCCGGGCCGGTGAGGCCGAACAGCCGCTCCTTCAGGATGGGATCGCGCCCGTTCCAGAGCGCGAGGGCGAAGCAGACGCGACACTCACGATCGGCGATACCGAGGAGGCCGTCCTCTCCCCAGCGGAAGGCGCGGCTGCGTGCCTGATCGTGCGGAAAGTACTCCCAGCAGTTCCCCTCTTGCGAGTAGTCCTCGCGTACGGTGCCCCACTGCCGCGCGGCGAGGTACGGGCCCCACCGGGTCCAGTCCCGCTCGCGCCGCTCGTTCTCCTCGAGCCGGCGCCGCTCGGCATTGGCCGGCGGGTCCCTCACTTGCCCTCCGCGAAGCTCACCACCGACTTGATCCCCGAGGAAGGGCCCGCGAGGAGAGCCGGGGCCGCATCGGGCGGGTAGCGGCGAGTAATGAGTGCATTCAGCTGCTGCGGCCACTGCGCGTGGAACCTGGCCAGGTCGGTGATGGCCGCCTGGAACGCGTCGGTGCCTGCGTTGACCGTGCCGAACACGAGCTGGTTCTCGAGGACGAGCCTTCGCATCAGCGTGCCGGCATCGAGCTCGATGGGACCCTTGCGTCCGGGCACGCCGGTGAAGACGAAGACGCCGTTCACGCCCAGCACGTCGAGGGCATGAAACGCCACGCCGGCCGCTCCCGTCGCCTCGTAGATCAGATCGACGTTTCCGACCGCTTCGGCCATGTGGGCGATGGTGGTGGTCACGGATGAGACGTAGCGCGCCCCCACGGACTCCACCCAGCCCGCCTTGGGGTCGTCGGCGGGTTCCAGCGAGTAGACCCATGTCTCGAAGCCACGGACGAGGAGCGCCAGGGCGCCCAGGAGCCCGACTGGACCGGCTCCCAACACGACCGCCCTCTGCCCGTGCCCCGATCCCGCGACGACCCCTGCCGCCGTCCAGGGAAGGCGCGCCTGGACGTCCCATACCTGGATGAGCGCCTTCTCGGCGATGGTGAGCGGTTCCACCAGGACGCCCACGTCGCGAAGGTGGCCCGGCACGACATGCATGAACCGCTGGTCATCGACCGCGCGTTCCGTCATGAAACCGTGTCGCCCCTTGATGCCGCGCTCGGTGAAATCCCCTGTGAAGCAGAAGTCCTGGCGGCCCTTGGAGCAGGGCCGGCACTCCGGGTGGCCGCAGGGTCGCCGGACCATGGTGACGACGAGATCGCCAGGCCGCACCCGGGTCACGGCTCGGCCGACGTCGAGCACCTTCGCCTCGCGCGAGGCCACGGAGGAGGCCTTGGAGCCCGCAGCGCAGGAGCGGGTCCTCGCCGTCCTCGAACGGCGCCACATGGGTCACTGACTCGGCCCGGTCGACCGCGAGGACGGTGGAACTCCCGCCGAACTCCACGACGACGCCGATCTCGCGGTGCTCCTGACGGATGACGACGCGGGTGGACTCGAACAGGCGCACCAGCTCCGCCAGTACACCTTGCCGTGCCTCCTCGACCCGTCCCGCGGCCGCGGTGCGGTCGCCGCTGGCCGCTTCCGCCAAAGACCTGTCCGGCCAGCGCATGAATTCGGGCGTGAGGCGTCGCAAACCGCTCGAACTGCATGGCGTGGCGGCCGTGAACGGCGATATGTGCGAGCTCAGGGCGAGGCGCCGCTCGCTGCGGGCAGCGACTCGAGCGGCGCCGCAAGGCTGATCTCGATGCGCCGGTTCTCGGCGCGACCGTCGGGAGTGTCGTTGGACGCGATGGGCTGGTACTCACCGTACCCTGCCGCGCCGAGAACCTTCGGGTCAATCCCTCGCTCCTGGAGATAGCGCACCACCGCGATGGCTCGGGCGGCGGACAGCTCCCAGTTGGACGGAAAGCGCGCCGTGTTGATGGGGACGTCGTCGGTATGCCCCTCGACCCGGATGGTCCTGTTCTTCACCGAGGCGAAGGCGTCCGCGACCTTCCGGAGGGTGGCCTTTCCGTCCGCGCTGATCGCCGCCGATCCGGAGGGGAACAGCACGCGCTCGCCCATCCGGACGGTCAGCTTCCCCTGAAGCTCCGAGAGCTTGATCCGGCCAGCCTTGATCTCCTCGTCCAGCGATGCAGAAAGAGCCTCGTACTCCTTGCTCTTCTCCTGCAGTTCGCTCTTCTCCTGCTGGAGCTGCTCGGCCAGAGCGCGCTGGCGTTCGGCCTCGGCGGTAGCGCTGGCGCTCTGCTCTTCCAAGAGCTCCTTGGTCTTCGCGAGCTGCGCCACGAGCTCGCGCTGCCGGCTCGCGTCGGTCGTGGCCGCCGAGGCCGCCTGCTCCAGCTGCGTCAGCCGATCCGAGAGCTCCGCGATTCGCTTCTCGCCCTCGGCCGCACGGGCTTTCGTCTCTTGCTCCTTCGCCTCGCAGGCCTCGGCCCGCTGACGCTGGTCATCCGCGCCCCTCATGTTCCGGTCGGCCTCCGCCAGCGCCGCCTGGTACCTCTCCCTTGGAACGCCGCAGGCCACGACCATCACCGCGGCGACCCACAACGAGCGATGCAGCTTCATGACTTCACCTCCTCGAGCCGAGTAAGCCACCTCGCCGTGTAGACAATTCCAGCCGTCCTGGCCACTCGCAAGTTGCCAGGTCGTCCCACTACCCTCGACCTTCGGATATGCGCCTGCGTGGCCCACGGCCGTGGCAGCGCGAGCTCCGCATCGTGGCGGGCGCCATGGTGCTCCCTGAAAGCGAGCCAGAGCTTGCTGCCCACCAGCAAGCGAGCGTTCTGCCGGGTGAGTGCTGGCGCTGAACGCCGACGGAATGCCTCCCCTGCTTGAGGAAGCCAGTGTCATCGACGATCCACGCCTCGATGGGCTCACGAGCTGTCAGCGCCGAGAGCGCGTAACTGGCCGCTTCGTGGCGCACCTTGCGGTCACTCCATGCCGGGTCGGTCAAGAAGTGCGCAGCAATGTGATGTCACAAGGAGCAGACGTAGTCGTGTCGGTCCCAGAGGTCGCGGTCGTTTGAGCACGTGCGCTGGGGTGCCTTGGCCGCCGGCTTCTTCGTGGGGACGGGTCGACCCGAGGGATCTCGCGTCTTGGAAGCACATGGGCGTGGGGGTGGGGACTGGGGGCTGGTCGCCATCCGAGGCGGGCGAAGCAGCCGCCAACGGTGGCAAGACGGGGGCGTGGGGTGCCTTCCTGGTGGCGCTACTCACGCTCATCGCCTCGGGCCTCGGTGCTCCCGCGGCCAGGCCAAGGGCTCGCGAGGGGGCATCCACGCCTCACCCGGCAGGCGACCGACCGCACGGTGAATAAGGCGGGATCAGCTGTCGACTCTACCTTCGCGCTTTTAACCGACTTCCGACCCCTACAAGTCAGCTTCGCGACGGCGCGCCGTCTCCCCGGCATGCGCGGCGTGATCACTGGCAAGGACGTCATCCGACGCTCCGTCACGATCGTCCGCCTCTTCGGGCCGCGCACCTACCTCCGTTGCCTCTGCGCCGCGAGTTTTTATCCCGGACCATGCCTTCAAACGGATGCGACAGCGTGGCGCCGCGGTGCGCGACGTAACGAACGCGCTTTGCTACACGTCGTGAGGACAGCGCGGTCGGGACGGCGCCCCCCCGTATGATGGAGGGGGCCGTTTCTAGTCTTCGGCCCGATTTCGCAGGACGCTGGGTGAAGCGCGGTCAGCCGCGCGGTGGCGGGTATGATGCACCCCTGTTCCTACCTCCGGGCTCCGCGTGTGGTGCTCCGCTGACCCGGGTCCGCGGCCGACGTGAACCGGTGGTGCTTTCCGAAATGATTCCAGGCGCCTCGCGTTTCGAGAGCGGGCACCGTTGATGCACCGAAGGGCTCTGCACTCCGTCAGAGAGGCAGTGCCGCGCATTCGCCGCGCATCAGCCCGAGGATTCCATGTCCACTGCTCCGACCCTGCGTCAGCGCAGGACGCTGACCCGCACCATTCGCCCGCTCGCCACCGCGCTGCCGCTCGCGCTCGCGTTGCTGGCCGCCTGCGGCAACGCGACGGCCCCGAGCCGGACGGGCACCCTGGTCAGCGACTTACACTTCAACCCGCTGGCGGACACCAGCCTCCAGGCCCAGCTCGAGGCGGCCCCGGTCGCCCAGTGGGACGCCATCCTGGCCGGCTCCACCCCCGCCATCTTCAGCGGGGCCCCCCACGACACCAACTTCTTCCTACTCCAGTCGGCGCTGACGGAGATGAAGGCCCGGGTGCCGAGCCCGGACGTCGTCTTCCTCACCGGCGACCTGCTGGTCCACGGGCTCGCCCTCTACTATCGGGGGGCCGACCTGGCGGGCTTCGCCGCCAAGTCGCAGCAATACCTGGCCTGGAAGCTATCGCAGACCTTCCCGCAGGCGCAGATCCTCGCCACCATGGGCGACTGGGATCAGGTCCAGATCCCGACCTACCAGGCCGACCCCGCGTTCCTGGCCTCGTTCGCCGCGGCGTGGGGGCCGCTGGCCAACCGGCACGGCGAGGCGCCAGCACTCGAGCCCACCTTCACGAGCGGCGGCTACTTCTCCACCGCCTTCCCCATCGACCCGAAGGGCCGGCTGCTCGTGCTCTACACGCAGCCCTGGGCAGCGGAGTGCACCTCCGGCTGCACCACCGACGCGGAGAGCAGCGGCGCGGCCGAGATCGCATGGCTCACCGCGCAGCTCGCAGATGCCCGCGCCAAGGGCGAGCGGGTCTGGCTGCTCGGCCACATCCCGCCCGGCATCGGGGCACCCCCGACGGCCACCGCCCTCGCCGGCGGCACGAGCTGCCAGGCCGCCGTCTCGCCCTACTACGCGGAGCCCTTCGCCACCCAGCTCCTCTCCCTATACCAGCAGTATGGCGACCTCATCGGCTTCGGGCTCTTCGCCCACCAGCACACCGATGACTTCCGCGTGATGCGGGACCCGTCGGGCCGGCCGCTCTTCGGGATGAAGCTGGTGCCGTCGATCTCACCGATGCACGGCAACGATCCGGCCTTCGTGCGATTCACCTACGACCCGGCGGCCGGCAGCATGACCGACGCCACCACCGTCCGGCTCACCAACATCGCGTCGGCCACGGCCGCCGTGCCCGGCGTCTGGGCCGACGAGTACAGCTTCGACGAGACCTACGGCCAGGTGGCGTTCGACTCCGTCGGCGTGGCTGACGCCGTGGCCCGCATCGAGGCCGGCTGGTCGGAGCGCGCGTCCTACATCACCTACTACCCATCGTCGAACCCGGCCGGGAACCCACCGGCCCCGGGCTTCGAGCCGTTCACGGCCTACGCCTGCGCCCTCGACAACCTCTCGGTCGCCGACTTCACGGCCTGCTTCTGCCCGAACTGACCGGAGGAAGCCACGTGTAGCGGTCCCCCGTGAAGCTCCTGGCCCTGGCCTTCCCGCTCGTCGCGGCGTGCAGCCACCCGAGCGGCGGCGCAGTATGATGCACCCCCACCCTCGGAGTGCGCTCAGAAACAAGGCCGGTTGCGTCCTGGCGTTGCCTCCATGGTGGTCTCTCGGCGCCGGACCCCCTGACGCCCGGAACTCCCGTTCCGGTGCGCCGAGGGTTCCCGTCGAGCGGCGTCCCAGTTCGTTCCCTCGCGCCACGCGAAGGCCAGTCCGGCGCTCGCCCCACCACCCAAGGGCAGCGCCGCGGGCCGAACGGAAGCCCGTTCCGCAAATCTCACAGCCCCGCCCGCCGTCTCTCAGCGCGGGCTTGTAGTGCCAGTCGGCGGGGGCTCTGCGGGTTCGTCGGCCAGCACGGCCAGGACCACGCCAGCTCGTGCGCCACCTCACGGGCCCGGTTCTCGTCGGCGACCTCGTCCACGAAGTCGTAGCCGAGCGCGTCCCACGCCGAGAGACGGGTATCCCCGCAGCCCTCGAGCAGGCCCCTGATCGCGCTCTACGATCCGAGCGATGTCCGCTCTTCGTACAGGGTCGCAAACCGGCTCGTCGCGACGGTCGCGGAGTTGGCGATGGATGTGTCGCCACCGGTTGCCCGGTGAATGGTGAGCGAGGCGCTCGGATCCATCACGATGTAGCCGCCTGCGAGCAGGACGGCGCTCGCCGCACTACTGGCCCTCCCGCCTCGTGGGATGGCTCGCGCCCGTCCGCGGACTCACGCTCCTCGGATCGTGCTCGAGCCAGCCGCTCGCGCGCAGCGCCTTCATGATGTCGTCGTGGGCAGGGTCGTCCTCTCTCCCACCGAGACCGGCCCAACCTCGGATCCCCCCCGCCCAACGCCGACATCAGCTCCCGCGTGTAGTCCGACTGCGGGCTGGACAGCACCCGATCGATCGGCCCGGCTTCCACCACCTGGCCGTCCTTCATGACCATCACCCGGTGGGCCATGGCCCGGATCACGTCGATGTCGTGAGTCACCAGCACGTAGGAGAGCGCGTGGCGGCGCTGCAGCTCGGCGAGGAGCTGTAGAACTTGCTGCTGGATGGTCACGTCCAGCGAGCTCGTGGGTTCGTCCAGCACCAGGATGCGGGGCCGCACTATCAGCGCCCGGGCCACGGCGATGCGCTGGCGCTGGCCGCCAGAGAACTCGTGCGGATAGCGATCGAGCAGCGGCTCGGTCTTCCCGTCCTCCCCGAGCCCGACCTCCTCCAGGATCTGCATCACCCGGGCGCGCCGCTCGATGGCCGAGAGGCCGGGCTCGTGGATGGCCAGTCCTTCCCCGACGATCTGCTCGACGGTCTGTCGCGGCGAGAGCGAGGAGAACGGGTCCTGGAAGACGACCTGCACGTGCCGGCGCAAGGCCCGCTTCTGGGCGCGCCCCAGGCTGTCCCAGGACTGGCCCTCCACCGCGATCTCGCCGGTGGAGGCGATGAGGTCGAGCAGCGCCATCCCCAGCGAGGTCTTGCCCGAGCCGGATTCGCCGATCACACCCAGCGTCTCACCTGGCGCCAGGGTGAAGCTCGCACCGCACACGGCCGTGAACCGGCCCCGCGAGAACCAGCCGCGGATGCCCGGGCGCGGTACCGGATACTCCACCCGCACGTTGCGTCCCTCCAGCAGGCAGCCCTGGCCCGGCTCACCCACCTCGCGCCGGGGGCGACTGTCGATGAGCCTGCGGGTGTAGGGGTGCCGCGGCGCCTGCATCACCTCGACGGCCAGCCCCTGCTCCACCAGCACCCCGCGCTCCATCACCGCCACCCGGTCGGCGAAGCGCCGCACCAGGTTGAGGTCGTGGGTGATCATCAGCACCGCCAGGTCGCGTTCGCGCCGCAGCCCATCGAGCAGATCCAGGATCTGGTGGCGGATGCTCACGTCGAGCGCGGTGGTGGGCTCATCGGCGATGAGCAGCTTGGGCTCGCAGGCCAGGGCCATGGCGATCATCGCCCGCTGGCGCTGACCGCCGGAGAGCTGGTGTGGGAAGCTGTCGACCCGCCGCTCCGGCTCGGGCATCCCCACCCTGCGCAGCGCGGCGATGGCTTGCTGACGCGCTGGCTGACCGGCGAGCCCCCTGTGGACCTGGAGCGCCTCCTCGATCTGCGCTCCCACTGTCATCACCGGGTTGAGGGCGGTCATGGGCTCCTGGAAGATCACCGCGATCTCGGCGCCACGCAGCGCCTGGAGCTGGGGCGGGGTCATGGACAGCACGTCGCGCTCCTCGAAGCGGATCCGACCCTCGAGGCTGGCCCCCTCGACCAGCCGTAACGTGGAGAGGGCGGTGACGGTCTTGCCCGATCCCGACTCACCCACCAGTGCCAGCTTCTCGCCGGCCGCCAGGCTGAAGGAGATCCTGTCCACCACCCGCCGCCGACCGAAGGAGATGGAGAGATCCTGGAGCTCGAGCAGGCTCATGGCGCCCCCTTGGCCGCGGCGACCGGGGCGATCGCCGCCGGTGTGATCTGGGCCGGCTCTTCCCCGATCTGCTTGCGCGGGTCGAGGGCATCGCGCAGGGCGTCACCCACCAGGATCAGCAGCACCAGCATCACGACCAGCACTCCGACGCTCACCAGCGCCAGCCACCAGGCGTCGAGGTTGCCCTTGGCTTGCCGCAGCAACTCGCCCAAGCTGGGCGTGCCCGGTGGCACCCCCAATCCCAGGAAATCGAGGCTGGTGAGGGCACCGATGGCTCCGGCCATCTCGAAGGGGATCAGGGTGATGACCGGGGTGAGGGCGTTGGGCAGGATGTGGCGGAAGATGATCACCCGGTTGCGCTGGCCCAGCGCTCGGGCGGCGCGCACGTAGTCCAGCGTGCGGTTCTTGAGGAACTCCGCGCGCACGTAAGCGGCGATCCCCAGCCAGCCGAAGGCCGAGATCAGCGTCACCAGCAGCCCGACGCTGGGGGCAAAGAGCGCCGAGAAGATGATGAGCATGTAGAGCTCGGGCATCGAGCCCCAGATCTCCACGAAGCGCTCCATGGAGAGGTCGGTCCAGCCGGCGAAGTAGCCCTGGATGGCGCCATAGCCCACTCCGAACACCGCGCACATGGCGGTCACGGCCAGCGCGAAGAGCACCGAGAGCCGGAAGCCGTAGAGCGCCCGCGCCAGCACGTCGCGACCGCGGTCGTCGGTGCCCAGCCAGTTCTGGGCGCTGGGCGGCGCCGGATCGGGCGCCCTGGAGAAGTAGTTGATGGTGCTGTGGTGATAGTGGTTGGGTGGGAAGAGGGCGAAGTTGCCCGGCCTGTCGAGCTGCTTGCGGATGAAGGGGTCGAGATAGTCGGTGGGGGTGTGGAAGTCGCCACCGAAGGTGACCTCGGGGATCGTCTGCACCACGGGGAAGTACCAGTGGCCCTGGTAGCGCACGGCGAGCGGCTTGTCATTGGAGAGTAGCTCCGCGAACAGGCTGGCCACGAAGAGCACCGCGAAGACCTGCAAGCTGCGGTAGCCCAGCCGGTTGGCGCAGAACCGGCGCCAGGCGCGGCGCCAGGGCCTCTGGCTGGAGCGGCTAGTCATACTTCACCCGGGGATCCACCCAGATGTAGGCCAGGTCGCGGATCAGCTTGGTGACGAGGCCGATGAGCGCGAAGAAGAAGAGGGTTCCCAGCACCACCGGATAGTCGCGCCGGACCACCGAGTCGTAGGAGAGCAGCCCCAGGCCGTCGAGCGAGAAGAGGGTCTCGATCAGGAGCGAGCCGCTGAAGAAGGCGGCCACGAACGCCGACGGGAAGCCGGTCATGATCGGGATCAGCGCGTTGCGGAAGACGTGGCGCCAGAGCACCTGCCGCTCGCCCACCCCCTTGGCGCGGGCGGTGAGCACGTACTGCTTGTGGATCTCCTCCAGGACCGAGTTCTTGGTCAGGATGGTGATCACCGCGAAGCTGCCGAGCGTCAGGGCGGTGACCGGCAGGGCGATGTGGCGGAGGTAGTCGGTCACCTTGCCCAGCAGCGAGAGCTGCGCCCAGGTGCTGGAGACGAGCCCTCGTAGCGGGAACCACTGCAAGAAGGTGCCACCGGCGAAGAGGACCATCAGCAGCACGCCCACCACGAAGGCCGGGGACCGCGTAGCCGGCCAGGACGACGAAGGTGGTGGCGGTGTCGAAGCGCGTGCCCGCCCGCACGGCCTTGGCGATCCCCAGCGGCACCGAGACGAGGTAGGTGAGCAGGAAGGTCCAGAGCCCCAGGCTCACCGAGACCGGCAGCTTCTCGCGGATCAGCTGCCAGACCGTCTTGTCCTGGAAGAAGCTCCGGCCCAGATCCATCCGGGCGAACTGCCCCAGCATCTTCAGATAACGCTGGGGAGCCGGCTTGTCGAAGCCGTAGAGCTTCTTGATCTCCTCGACCCGCGCCGGGTCCACCCCCTGGCGGCCGCGGTAGGCGCCCTGGGGAGCAGAGGCGCCTCCCTCTCCGCCGCCCCCCCGCCCCCGGAGCTGCGAGACCATCTGCTCCACCGGCCCGCCGGGCACGAACTGGGTGACCACGAAGGTGATGGTGACGATCCCCAGCAGCGTGGGGATCATCAGCAGCAGCCGCTTGAGAAGGTAAGCCCACACGAGGTCGGTCTCCTAGCGACGGGTGGCCCACCAGGTGGAGACCACCCAGTCCTCGGGCTGGAAGTAGAGGGGCAGCACCTCTGCGGCTCGCCGAACTTGCCCGCGCGGTAGGCGATGCGGAAGGTGTTGCTGTACCACTCGGGCACCGACGTAGTAGCCGTGGCGCAGCACGCGATCGAGGGCGCGCAGGCGGGCCACGAGCTCGGGCCGCGCTGGTGCCGGCGATCGACCAGGTCCACCAGCCGATCCACGGCCGGATCACGGATGCCGGCGAGGTTGCTCGAGCCGTCGCTGTTGGCGGCGGCGGTGGTGAGCCGGTCCTTGAGATCGGTGCCCGGAGCCTCGCTCCCCGGGAGGTTGAGGGCGGCGGCGTCGAAGTCGTAGACCTCGAAGCGGCGCTCCAGCAGGGCGAAATCGACCACGCGGAAAGTGGCCTGGATGCCCAGCTTCGCCAACGCCTGGCAGTAGGGGGTCGACGATCCGGCCCAGGCTGTCCTGGCTGTCGAGGAACTCCAGGGTGAACGGCTCGCCCCGGGCGTTGCGCAGCGCGCCGTCACGGTATGTCCAGCCGGCCTCGGCCAGCAGCTCCCGGGCTCGTGGAGGTTCTGGCGCAGGCTGCCGGGTGGATCGGTGGAAGGGAACACTGGAGCCGGTCTGGTGAAGACCTCGGGCTCGAGCAGGCTGCGCAGCGGCTCCAGCACCGCTAGCTCGTCCGGCCCGGGCAGCCCCTTGGCCTCGAAGTCGCTGGCCGGGAACCAGCTCTGCGTTCGCTTGTAGGCGTCGTAGAAGAGCCGCCGGTTCATCCACTCGAAGTCCATGGCGAGCGCGATGGCATGGCGCACCCGTGGATCGGCGAACCTGGCCCGTCGGGTGTTGAGGTACCAGGCCGAGAAGACGCCGGCGTTGTGGCTGGGGACCTCGCGGCGCATGAGCTCGCCCGATTCGAACTTCTTGCCCACGTAGGTGCGTGACCACTCGCGGGCGGTGAACACCTGGATGAAGTCGAACTCGCCGGCCATGAAGGCCTCGGTCTTGGCGGTGTCGTCCTTGTAGAGCCGGTAGGTGATCCGGTCGAAATTGTAGAGTCCGCGGCGCACGTTGAGGTCGCGGGCCCAGTAGGTGGGGTCGCGCACGTAGGTGATGTCCCGGCCGAAGTTGACCAGGTCGATGCGGTAGGGCCCACTGGCGACCGGGATGTCGGTGACAATCTTGTCGAAGGGCTTGCCGAGGCCCCATGCGCGGCTGAAGACCGGGATGCCGCCCACCACGAGCGGCAGCTCCAGGGCCGGTGTCTTGAACTCGAAACGGATCACCCGATGGCTCACCACCACCGCCCTCTTCACATCGGCGAAGGCCTGGCGGTAGGCCGGGTGGGCCAGCGGGCCGTCGAGCGTGTCGAAGCTGTACTTCACGTCGGCCGCCACGACCGGCTGGCCATCATGAAATCGGGCCAGCGGGTTGAGCCGGAAGGTGGCCGAGAGCCGGTCGGGCGCGACGGTCACGTCCTCGGCGAGCAGCCCGTACGCGGTGGTCGGCTCGTCGTAGGTCGTGGTGAGCAGGGTGTCGAACAGGAGCCCGATGCCGGGAGCGGCAGATACCCTTGAGCGTGTAGGGGTTGTACTTGTCGAAGTAGGCCACCCTCCAGGAGGGGATCAGGGCTGATCTCGCCGCCCTTGGGCGCACCCGGGTTCGCCCACTCGAAGTGATCAAAGCCGGCCGGATACTTGATGTCGCCGAACTGGGCGTAGGCGTGGGCCGCCCGGGCGCACCAGGGGGCAACCAGGAACAGCGAGACGGCCAAGGGGAGGAGGCTGCGCGAAGCCAGGCCGCCACGGGGAATCCGACTCTGCGTAATCACCGGCATACAGTCGAGAGGATGTATCGCCGCGCGCGCTCGCTCACCACACCTGAACGCGGGCCGGGAGTGATCAGAGTTGCGGGAGGTCGACGCCTACTGGCCTTCCAGGCCTTCCACGCTTCGCGGATGCGGCCGGCGAGCACGTGCAGATGCGCCTCAGGCTCCCTCCAGGACGGACCTCAGGACGGAGAGGTCCCTCTCCACCGCGCGCGCGTCATCGGCGAACTTTCGACTGAGAGGGCGGATGTCGGCTTTCAGCCTCGGCTAACCGGCTCATGTCTGACCGTGTTGGGCACGTCGTTCACTTGGCGGAAAGGCCACCACCGACTCACCAGGGAGTGCCCGGTCGATATTGTTTTCGCGGCGCGCCTTCCGACCGGCTCATCGCCCTGCGCGAGGACCGCTCCGGTGAACTTGACGGCGAGCGGCTATACGCACTGGGAGCAAAGCAGAGCCTCGGCTTCCATGTCGCTTGCGTTCCCCTAGCTCGCTGTCCCTGGACGTGCTCACGCTTTCACCGCGCCCTCCGTCCCGAGCCGCAACGGCCTGGCGAGCTCGCGGTCGAACGCGCCGCAAACTCGCGAGCCTCCCTGCGGCCGAACCCGGTCGGACCATCCGTCACGACGCCTCCCTCGCGCAGTTCCTGATGGAAGTTGCGGAGCGCGAGCGCCTCCCCGACGTTCTCCTCCGTGTAGACCGTGCCCCGCAGGTCGAGCACCACCACGCCACGGGCGACGAGCGCAGCCGCCAGGGGGATGTCGGCCGTGACGGCGAGGTCGCCGGCGCCGGCCGCCCTGGCGATGTGCCCGTCCGCCACGTCGAGGCCCATCGCCACGCGCACGGTCGAGACGTGGCGCGAGGCCGGTAGGCGGATGTTCTTGTTGGCGACGAAGATCGCGCTCGCGGTGAGGCGCTCCGCCGCTCGGATGACGATCTCCTTCACGGCGGCGGGACACGCATCGGCATCGACGAAGATCTTCACGGGGGTCAAGGTACGGGATTGGGGTGGAGCCGGTCAGCGATCGCAGACTGCAGTCGCGATGCCCCTCGTTCCGGGTGCCAACTCGTCTCGGCACACTCGGCCCTGCCGATTCCCGGCACGGGGCGTCGCAGCTGACGCAAGACCCTTGGCTTCGCCGGGCCGGCCTCACGGCGCGAACGCCTTCACCCCGCCCTCCACCGCAACGAAGACCCGCCCTCCGGCTGCGATCGGAGTCTGGAAGCGACGAACCTTGCCTGCCGGCACGGAGACCAGCTGATGCCCGGTCTCGCCGTCGAGGCCGCGAAGGAGACCGTCGCCTTCCGCGCCCACGCTCCACACCACCGGCTCGGAGCGTCCATCGGTCGTGGTCACCATGGGTGAGCCGCGGCCGCTTTGCCGTGCGCACCACGCCACCGAGACCCGTGGCGGCGACGCGGGCGTGAGGCGTAGCGCGACCAGGTCACCGGGATGGCCCTCCGGACAGCCCACCCCGGTGCCGTAGAACACCACGTGGGTGCCGCTGTTCGTCGCGTAAGCTGCCGCCGCGTTGATGATCTCGGCGCTGCTCGCCTCCGCCACCACGGCGGCACCGCCGATACCGCCCAGATGCGTGCGGTCGAGGACGTAGATCTTGCCGTCCTTGCCGAGCGCGATCGCCAGGCGTGACGGGGTGGCACCCGGGAGGTCCAGGAGGAGCGGGCCGGTCCCGCCGATGTCGATATCGCCGTCGTCGAGCTCGCGCCAGTTGCTCGGCGCGAACGAGTCGGCAGGCGATGTGCCGAGCGGTGCACCTGCGACGAAGGCAAGCACGGCCTCGCCTCCTGCCCAGGTCCGGGCCTCGAACGTGTTGCCGCTCGCGACGTACACCTTGTCGCCGTCGCTCGCGACGCCGCTCGGCCCCCAGATGCCTCCGCCGCGCGCGCCGGTGCGCCAGGCGGTCACGCTGTCTGGTCGGTCTACCGGGACGGCCACCAGCCACCCCCGGAAGTCGCCGCAGTCGCCCCAGTGACCGCCGAACGGCACGTAGAGCGTGCCCTTCACCAGCGCGAGCGCGCCGCGCTGGTTCTGCACGGCGGCGTCGAAGAGGAGGCTCCTCTTCGAGAGGGCTGCGGTGACGTCCAGTGGCCATCCCTGCTTCACCGCGCCGTCATTCACGGACAGGGCATACAGGAGGTGACGCTTCGTCCTACCGTGGTCGGGGGTGGTCATCGCGTCGAGGTAGAGGGTGCGGGTATCAGGATCGACGACCGGGGTGCCTGTCACGCCAAGCGGGTCGATGTTCCCGCAGGGCAGGGCGGAGCGCGGTGCTGGTGGGTCGAGGTTCGTCGTCCACACCCCCCGGCCGCTGGTCACGTCGAAGGCGGCAACGACGTTCTGCTCCGTCGCAACGACGATGAGCTCGGGCACCCCGGCCACGGCGGGGACATGGAGCGGCTGGGCGTAGATCGCCCCCTGCACGCTGGCCTTGAACGAGGGGTCGGCGTGGAGGCTGGCCGCGGCGGCGCGCGTGAGGCGGGGCTCGGTGTAGACGCCGGACCGGCGCAGATCGCCGTGGTAGGTCAGCACCCCAGCCCTCGTGGGCGAGCCAGCCCCCAGCGCAGCGACACTCAAGAGCAGCAGCGGGTTGATGGTCTGCATGCTACCCAATGTTGACATCTACCGGTGCAACCTGCATGAGCCAGTCGGGGCACCGGAGGCTCTCTACCGCCGTCTCGACGAGGGCACCGGCCGGGCGATGGCGACCCGCATGAAGGAGGCGATGGAGCGCTCGAAGGCCAGGATGAGCCTTGAGCAGCGGGCGAAGATGGAGGCGCTTCTGGGCGGGCGCGGAGCTCCTAAGCCCGAAGAAGCTGCAGAACCTGACGTCCGAACTGGTGAACCTCGTCCGCGGTCACCTCGAGTGCGGGGCGTTCCAGGACGACGTCTTCGAGCTGCAGGCCGCGCTGTTCGGGTTCGCGGCGAGCGCCATGGACGCGTTCGCCGCGGAGAAGGCGGCCGCGCGGGTGGTCGATTTCGGCGACATGCTCGCGCTGGCCCACCGCTTGCTCGGGCAGCCGGCGGTCCAGGAGGCCCTGCGCGGCCGCCTCGACCTCGTGCTGGTGGACGAGTTCCAGGACACGTCGCCCATCCAGCTCGCGGTGGCGGCGGCGCTCGGCTCGCTCGCGAAGCGCAGCATCTGGGTGGGGGATCGCAAGCGGGCCATCTTCGCGTTCCAGGGCTCGGACCCGGACCTCATGTCGTCCGCCATCGCCTGGGCGCTCCAGGGGAAGCCGCCCGTCGACGGAGAGATGGCGCCGCCACACCCGTCGGGCCATCCCGCGCTGCGCGCCTGGGCGAACCACCGCACACCCGGTCGAGTGGTCGCGCCAGCCGCGTCGCAGCGAGCGCCTCCAGGCGGTGGCCCACGCGCTCGGCGACCTCACCCGGTCCGAGGCGGCCAGTCGGGTTCCAGGGATAGGCCGCGTCGCGCGGACCTGACTCCGCGAGCCGTGTCCGTCCTCGGAACATGATCAAGGGACGGCCCCGATGGCACGCAAGGAGGTGGCCGTGCGAATCTTCTGCCTGAGCGACGTGCACACCGATTCTCGGTGCCGCGCGGAGGCTTGGAGGCACCTCGCTCAGCGGCGGCATCGACATCATGGTCTCGGCTGGCGACCTCGGCCTCGACGGCGTGAATGACCGCGCGGTGTACGAGGCGGTCGGCAAGGGGTCCGTCGTGTTCCAACGGGGTCACCGGGTCGGCGGGCTGGCTCGCGCGGGTTCCCCCGCGACCTGCTGGTCGATCGCTTCCGCCGCAGTGAACGAACCCGCCTCACCGCTGTCACAGGAACCGGCCCCGCCGCGTTGAACGGGTGGAACCCAACGGCGAGGGAGGCCTGACATGATGACCGCGACGAGCATGACGATGAGGGACGACGAGAGCACCGGCGGCCGGCTGGTGACGGTGGACGGCCAGAGCCTGCCGCTCCTGGGCGCGATCGTGACGGCGCGGGCCCGGGGTGGGCTCGCGCGCACCGTCCTCGAGCAGCGCTTCCGGAACGCCTCGGCGGATCCGCTGCGGGTCACCTATCTCTTCGCGCTGCCGCACGACGGTGCGGTGAGCGGGTTCGCGTTCCGGATCGGCGACCGTCGCATCGTCGGCGAGATCGATCGGAAGCAGGCCGCGAGGGAGCGCTTCGAGGAGGCGATCGCGTCCGGCCGCTCGGCGGCGATCCTCGATCAGGAGCGCGGGAGCCTCTTCACGCAGGAACTCGGCAACGTACCGCCCGGCGCGGAGGTCGTGGCGGAGCTCACCATCGATCAGAAGCTCGCCTGGCTGCCGGTCGGCTCTTGGGAGTGGCGCTTCCCCACCACCGTCGCACCGCGCTTTCAGGGCGGGGCGGGGCGCGTCACCGACGCCCGCCGCCTGGAGGCCGAGGTCGCCGACGCGCCCATGCCGCCGCGCTTCACCCTCGCGCTCACGGTTGCCGACGCGCTCGCCGATGGACGGCGGCCCGAGTCCCCGTCGCACGACGTGAGCTTCCGCTCGGAGACCGGCCTCGTCGCCGCGGCGCTCGCCGACGCCGTGGGGGCGCCACTCGACCGCGACGTCGTCGTGCGCTGGCCGGTGGCGTCCGCGGCGGTGGGCACGACGATCCAGACGTTCCGCGCGGCGACCGGACCGCTCGCTGCCGCCGGCTTCGGTCTCCTCACGCTCGTGCCACCGATCGACACAGCGCTCACGGTCCTTCCCCGCGACCTCGTCGTGCTCCTCGACACGAGCGGCTCCATGTCGGGCGAGCCGCTCGAGCAGGCGCGCCACGTCGTCTCGGCGCTGGTGGACTCCCTCGCTGCCGAGGACACGCTCGAACTCATCGAGTTCTCCGACGAGCCCCGCCGCTGGAACTCCGAGCCGGTCCGCACGACGCCACAGGCGCGCCGCTCCGCGCTCGCCTGGCTGGCGAAGCTCGAGGCCGCGGGCTCGACCGAGATGCGCGAGGCCATCGTCGAGGCGCTCCGGCCAGTCCGGAAGGGAGCGCAGCGGCAGGTCGTCCTCGTGACCGACGGGCTCATCGGCTTCGAGTCGGAGGTTGTCGGGGAGGTGCTCGCCCGGCTTCCCGCCGGCTCCCGCCTCCACACGCTGGGCGTCGGCTCGTCGGTAAACCGTTCGCTCACGGCACCGGCCGCCCGGGCCGGGCGCGGGACCGAGACCATGGTCGGGCTCGGCGAGGACCCGGAGCGCGCGGCGCTCGCGCTCGTCGCCCACACTGCGACGCCGCTCGTGACCGACCTCCTGATCACGGGCGACGCAGCCATGGAGCACGCCCCGGCACGCCTCCCCGACCTCTTCTCCGGTTCCCCCTGCCTCGTCGCGCTGCGGCTCCGCCCCGAGGGCGGCGACGTTCGCGTGAGCGGCACCACGCCCGGCGGACGCTTTGAGCGAACGCTGCACGTGCTTCCTCTCGAGGCCGGCGCAGGTGAGCCGCGGCTCGCGGCGCTCTTCGGCCGCGAGGCGGTCGAGGACCTCGAGATGCGGCTCGCGGCCGGCGAACAGTCGGAGCCGATCGACGCCGCCATCGAGAAGCTCGGCCTCGAGCTTCAGCTCTCGACTCGGCTCACCTCATGGGTCGCCATCTCGGAGGAGCCCACCGTCGATCCGCGAGCCCCGCTCCGCCGCGTGAAGGTCCCGCACGAGCTCCCGTACGGGATGTCGGTCGAGGGCCTGGGCCTCCGGGGTGCGCTGGCGGCTCCGGCCATGCCGGCGGTCTGCGCCTCCCCAACCGCGGGAATCGGCGTCCTCTACCAGGCAGCCATCGCGAGGGGTGACCCGACGGCGACCGAAGCGGGCGACAAGGAGGCAATCCGGGCGCTGGCGAGTATGGAGATCGCGACGTTCGACTCGGACGCGCCGCCGTCGCCGCCGCGCAAGACGCGGTTCGCGCGCGCGAGCCCCGGCAGTCTCCCGCTGCCTCTCCAGCTCGTCGGGCGCGTCAAGCTCGCCCGCGACGGCCGCCTCGTGGTCGAGGTGGAGCTCACCGCGCCGCTCGCCTGGGATGCGCCGCAGGAGGTGTCGCTCGTCCTCGCTGACGGCTCGGTGAAGACGACTCGCGTCGTCGGGAGCCAGAGCACCGGCGCGGGGGAGCTCGAGGCTGGCCAGACGCTCCGGCTCGTGCTGGACCGCGCCGCGGCGAGCGCAGACGCCGACCTCGATCGCCTCGAGTTCACGATGGAAGGGCACGGCGTCACCGTCACCTTCCCGCGCCACGGGCGGAAGGCGCCCCCTGGCCACCGCGTCAAGCGCGAGAAGGAGTGACGCCCTGGACCTCGACCGCGAGCTGCCGCAGATCTCCGCCGGTGATGCCCTCGCCTTCGGGCGATGGCTCGCCAGTGCCGAGCCCGCTCTCCGGAGCGGCCTGCGGAGCTTCGCGGCCGTGGTCGACACGGAGGCGGTCCTGCAGGAGGCGCTGCTCCGGGTCTGGCAGGTGGCCGGACGCGTCGAGCCCGACGGCAGGCCCAACGCGCTCCTCCGCTTCGCATCGCGCGTGGCTCGCAACCTGGCGCTGAGCCAGCTCCGCGGGCGGCCGCCTCCGCTCGACGCCGCCGAGATCGAGATCCCGGTCGAGCCGCGCGAGCCGGATCCGCTCCTCGCCCGCGCCGTCCGGCTCTGCCTCGAGGAGCTCCCGACACAGCCGCGGAGCGCCTTCGTCGCCCGGCTGGGCGTGAGCGGCGGTGAGGATGACGGTGTCCTCGCGGCGCGGCTCCGCATGAAGCTCAACACCTTCCTCCAGAACGTGACGAGGGCCAGGAAGCTGCTCGCCCGCTGCCTCGCGACGAAAGGCGTCGAGCTGGAGATCTCACCATGAACGCGCGTGCCCGCGAGCTCCTGATCGAGAGGGCGGCCTCCGCCTGGCGGCCCCGCCGGGCCGGCGGTGGAGTCGGGTCTCATCCGGCGTGGCACGACCTCGACGAGGCGGGCCGTCGCGAGGCGTTCGAGGCGGCGCAGCAGTCGCGCCAGCTCGAGGCGGGGCTCGATCCCGAGGGATTGTCGGGGACGGCGCGGGCGGTGCTCGGGAGGATCCTGGGCCCGACGGCGGAGTGATGGCCGAAGTGGTTGGGTCCTCTCCCTCTCCTTCGAGCGGGTGGGGCCGGCCGACGGCCATGTCCCTCCCCGGCGTAGCAGGAGGCGGAGAGTCTGCGGATAGACCTTGGGCAGCATGGGCAGCATGCTGACGAGCTCGAAGCGACTGGGCCGACTTCGCGGTGACCGAGTTCAGCGCGGAGTACCTCTGGCGCACACCGTCCGATCACGTTCGCCGCGTGGCCCGAGCGCTCGCGCGCGGCACCGTGCCGCTCGAAGGCGCCCTGGGTGGATGAGTGGTTCGACCGGCGATCGGACGACTTCGTAGCTCAGCTTCGACGAAGACGACCCGGGGCGACGCGAACTCCGCCAGGGCTACAACTGACCGACGGAACAGCGGAGGGCGGCACGCCCCCGTACCGCGCCGCCCTCCCCCCCGCACTACCAGCGCTTCGACTTGCGCCGCGTGATCGACTTGCCGCGTACGCCGGTCGTCTTCTTCACTGGCGGCGCGCTCTTGCCGGCAGCTCCGCCCCCCTCGACGCCCGCCGCCTCGAACGAGCCGGCCATCGCCTCCTGCGCTGGCGTGGACGTGCTCATGCCGGCGCGCCTCAGCAGAACGGTGGCGTCCGCGTCGATCATGCTGCTGGCGCTGCGCGTCACCCCCTTTCGGAAGCTGCTCCGGAACGACGCGCTCTCTCCGTATGCGGCGCCGTCCGCGACCGCGCCCAGGATGCGGGCGCAGGCCTCGGCGGCGACCTCGTGCTTGCGGGACTGCAGCGACAGCAGGAGCAGGTGGACGCCCTGCTGCGCAGCTCGGAAGTCGCCCTTGCGTGCCCGCTCCTCGGCCTCGATCTGCGCCCGCACGACCTGGGCCATCGCCACCACCTCATCTACCTCCCGGGTGGGCTCGACCTGCTCCTCGCCGGCCCGGACGCGCTGCACCTCGAGCCGGATCTCGAAGCGCTCCTCTCGGGAACGCCCAATCGCGCCGTCCACGACCTGATAGCGGCCCTCCACGAGGGCGACCGGCGCCGGGCCAGGCTGTCCCTGCGCCTCCAGGTGGACGCCCAGGACGAGCTGGCGGACCTCCTCCGACAGGATGTCTGGGATGCGGATGTGCACGGCGCCGCCATCCTCGCGGGCGTCCACGTCCGAGACGACGTCGAGGAGTCGCGCCCCGGCGGCGGGCCGGACGACGACCTCGAGGTCGCGCGCGTACGTCGACAGGAGGCCGCCCAGCTCCCGGGCGAAGGCGGTGAGCGCGTCCTCCGGGTTCTTCACGAAGGCATAGTTGCCCTTCCCCTTGTTGGCGAGGTCGCGCAGCAACTCCTGGTCGGCGTCCTCGCCGTAGCCGAAGGCGGAGACGGTCGCCGCGCCCAGGTTGCCTTCGAGGAGCCGCAGGAGGTCGGGCGCCTTCGTGGCCACGCCGACGTTCGCGTGGCCGTCCGTGAACATGACCACGCGCCGGACCATGCCGGCCGGGATCTCCACCTTGGTCGCGTGCTCGAGCCCGGCGAGCAGCCCGCCCGCGAAGTTGGTGGAGCCCTGGGGCCCGAGCTGGCCGACGGCCGCCTTGAGCGCATCCTTCCTCGCCTGGGTCATCTCGAGCGGCAGAGCGACCGTCGTCACCTCGTCGGTGAAGGTCACGACGCCGCAGAAGTCGCCGGGCGCGAGGTGGTCGATGAGCTTCATCACCGACAGCCTGGCGTAGTGGAGCTTGTCGCCCTCCATCGAGCCCGACACGTCGATGACGGGGATGATGCAGATCGGCGGCCGCTGCTTCTGCCAGTCGATACGGGGCGCTTCGAGGGTGAGGACGAGGTGGAGGTCCTTCCCTTCGTCGAATCGGATCTTGTCGTGGGTGAGTCGGGCGTCCGTCTTCATGGCGTTCACTGTAACGAGGGCACGGACACGCTCCCGGCGCGGCGTGGCCGCTCGCAGCCGTGTCCGTCCCCCCGGCAAACTGTCTTCGAAAGGACGAAGACACGATGAGAACCTTCCCCGACCTCCGCATCCGCGGCGTCATGGCCGACGCCCAGCGCGCGCAGGAGCATCTCGATCGCGGCGAGTACCGCGAGTCGCGCGACCTCTTCACCCAGGTGAGTGCCCGCGCCGCCAAGCTCGGGCTCGAGTCCGCCTACCTGACGTGGGGCATTGCCGTGTCCTCGGACTACCTGGGAGATCTCGACGTGGCCTTCACCACCATCTCGGAGTCGATCGCGAGAGACCCGCTCAATCCAGCGGCACAGAACTCCTTCAACGTCATCGCCAACCACATCCGCGCCGCGCTCGCCGACCCGCAGCGGGCGCCTGACGATCCGAGCACGCCTCGGCTGTACCAGATCTTGCTCGAGGCCGGCGAGGCCGATGTCGCCTCTCACCTCGCCATGGCGCGCCATCTCGCTCACGCGGACAAGACCACCGAGGCGATGCGGGTGCTCGACGCTGTGACGCTGCTCGCCCCGGTGTCGCGCGACGCGTGGGTGCAAAAGGCCGGGCTGGCGCGCTCGCTCGGGCAGGACGAGGTCGTCGCAGAGTGCGAGGCGCAGGCGGCGGCGCTCGCGACGGCGAAGGTGCCGTTCGGCATCCCGGCTCCGGCCGGGGCGTCGTGCTGACGGCGCCATCGGACATGGCCGCCGTCCGGCAACACGAGCCGCTGAGACGCCTCGTCACCCTCGCTCGGGCGCTCGATGCCCGGCGCCGGGTGAAGATCCTCTATCGCGACGCCGAGGGCGAGGAGACGGAGCGCGAGGTCGACACGCTGGCGCTCTCCTTCCGTGGGCGCTGGCTCCTTGCAGCTATTTGCCACCATCGCAGCGCTTTCCGGCTCTTTCGCGTCGAGCGCATCGCCAGGGCACACCTGCCATCCGCGGCTCTCGTCGGCGACCTGGCGCCTCCCTCCTCGACGGTCGCCGCGCCACCACCCACTGGAGCGCGCTCGACCTCCTCGCGTCCATGGGGAGGGCCATCACCATCGAGCGTGTGGAGCGCGTGGTCGTGGACGGCCTGATCACCTCGGCGGCGTCGCCTCCGGCATCGACATGGCCTTCGAGGTCGTCGAACGGCTCCACGGCAAGGCCATTGCCGACGAGACCGCCAGGTGCATCGAGTACCGGCGGTAGGCTGGGGAATGGAGTCCGTGTTCGGCGGGACCTCCTCACCCGGCCGAAGAGACCCGCTGCGCTGCTGCCAGACGAACCGTCCGGCTACGCCACCCTTCTGGTCTCGCCCGTTGTCCTTGCGGAACCGCAGCGGCCGTGTTCGGATCATGCAAACGGGTTAGCAGGGTTGGGGGACTTTGGCGGCTAGCGTCGCAACGGGTTTCCCCGAATCGTCACTGGGTCGCGCTGGAAGTCGACCTCGGCGTCTGCGCGCCTGCCGTGAAGGGACCGCAGCCACATGCGCTTCGCGATCCTCATCCTGAACGGACTCACCCAGGGTGCCCTCTTCTTCGTCCTCGGCAGCGGACTCACCCTGGCCTTCGGTCTGATGCAGGTCGTGAACCTGAGTCACGGCGCGTTCTATCTCCTCGGGCGGTTACCTCGGCATCTCGGCGTTCAGGGCCACCGGGAGCTGGACCGTCGCGCTCGCCGTGGGAGGCCTCTCGATCGCGGTGCTCGGGTTCGTGTTCGAGCGCGCCATGCTCGTCAGGGTGCGACGGGGTGGCGACCTCTCCCAGACCCTGCTCACCATCGCGCTGTCGATGATCATCGCCGACGTGGCGCTGGCGACATGGGGCGGCCACCCCCTCTCGACTGCGTGCTCCCGCGGCTATCAGCCGACCCATCACGGTCTTCGGAATCACCTACCCCGGCTTTCGCTACGTGCTCATGGCCGCCAGCGTCGTCATCGCCCTCCTACTATGGCTCATCCTGTTCAGAACGCGCTTCGGCACCGCCGTACGGGCGAGCGTGGATGACCGAGAGACCGTGAGCGCGCTCGGTGTCAGGATCGACACCATCTACTCGCTCATGTTCATGCTCTCCGCGTTGCTCGCCGGTGTGGCCGGCGTCCTCGGCGCCACGTACCTGCAGTTGAGCCCCGGCGAGGACACCACCATCCTGACCTATTCGCTCGTCGTCGTCATCGTGGGCGGTCTAGGCAGCCTGCTGGGCACGGTGGTGAGCTCGCTGCATCCTCGGCGAGATCCTATCGTTCGGCCTCGCCTATGTCCCCGAGATGTCGATGTTCCTCGTCTTCGTTCCCATGGCGCTCGTGCTCGCGCTGCGCCCCGAGGGGCTCTTCGGGAGGCGCGTGTGAACCGTCGAGCCTGCCAGCGCGCCCGGAATCGTCGTCATCTCCCTCGTCGCCGTGGCTCTCGTTGCCCTTCCACTCTACGTGGGGCCCTACACGCTCACGACGTTCATCCGGACGATCTATTTCGGCTTTCTCGCGCTGAGCGTGGGTCTTCTCCTGGGGCAGGGCGGCATGATCAGCCTCACCCAGACCGCCTTCTTCGGCCTGAGCGGCTACGTCATCGGCCTCGTCGGCACGGAACGCGGCGCCCCCTTTCCCGTTCCCGAGCTGACCGGGCTCGTCGCCGTCGTCGCGCTGGCCTTCCTCTTCGGCCTCATCGTCATGCGCACGCAAGGAACCGTGTTCCTCATGCTCACGCTTGCCCTGGGGCAGATCTGCTGGTCCTTCGCTCGCCAGAACACCAGCCTTCTCCACGGCTGGGCTGGCATCCGGGGGATCCGGCCCCCGGCGCTCCTCGGCATCGACTGGACGAAGAACGCGAACTTCTACTGGCTCTCACTGGCGCTCTTCGCCGCTGCGCTGCTCGTCCTCTGGCGGCTGGTCCGATCACCCTTCGGCCTGGCCCTCAACGGCATCCGTGAGAATCCTCGGCGCATGATGGCCCTCGGCTATCCGGTGTACTGGCTCCGCGTCACGGTCTTCGTCATCGCCGGCCTCTACGCCGGGGCGGGGGGCATCCTTGCGGCCTGGTCGGCGGGCATCGTCACGCCGACCACGATCCAGCTCAGCCGGACCATCTGGATCCTCCTGGTGGTGATCCTGGGCGGGGCCAAGCACTTCTGGGGTCCCGTGCTCGGCACGGTCATCGCGGTGTGGCTGGACGTCCTCATCAGCCAGCTCACGCCGCGCTACAACACGGTGATAGGGATCATCTTCCTGACCGTCGTCCTGCTCGCGCCGGACGGGATCCTCGGACTCCTCGACGGTGCCCGCTCAGTTCGCCTGAAGAGCCTCCTGGGCCGCGGGGGGTCGAATGAGTCCGAGGCGTCCAGCGTTGCGAGGGCGAGCAGGAGCGCCCGAGAGAGGTGAACCGTTCGGTCGTAGAGGTGTAGCCAAGAAGTTCCCCGCAGAGGAGGAGCGCGACATGGTCAAGAAGATGCTGATCGCTCTCGCAGCAGCAGGCCTCTCGATGCACGCGGGGGCCGCCTCGGCCTCCGACATCATCACCATCGGACTGCTCAGCGCATTCACAGGGCCCTTCTCTTCCTTCGGTCAGCTGCAGAAGGAAGGCGCCGTGCTCGCTCTCGAGCAGGCGAAGTATCGGGTCGCCGGCAAGGAGATCAAGGTCATCTACGCCGATGACCAGCTCGACAACGAGCAGGCCGTCACGAAGGCGAAGCAGCTCGTGGAACAGGACAAGGTCGATGTCGTCACGGGCCTCGTCTCCGGAGACGAGGGTCTCTCGGTGGGCAGCCTACATGAAGGGCAAGAACATCCCGGTGGTCCCGATGTATCGGCCTCCGAGGACATGACGATGCGCGAATGGTACCCCTTCATCGTGCGCCCGACGTGGACCGGCAGCCCAGCCGATGGACGTCTTCGGCTACTGGCTGGCCAAGTCGAAGGGCATGAAGAAGATCTACATGATCGGGGAGGACTACTCCTATCCCTACAACCAGGCATGGCGGCTTCAAGCGCGGCTTCCTGCGCGGCGGCGGCGACGAGGTGAAGACCATCTGGCACCCGGTCCCGACCTCGGACTACTCCTCGATCATCGCCTCGATCCCGCTCGACCAGGGCTATGACGCCGTGCTCTACAACGGCGCAGGCTCCGACGCGGTGGCCTTCGTCAAGCAGTACGTCGAGTTCGGCATGCAGAAGAAGATCCCGCTGCTCGGCCAGTCCAACACCTTCGAGAAGCCGGACCTCGACTCCATGCCGACAGGAGATCGTCGGCGCCTATTCGGCGCATCTTACCGCCGACGACATGGACACGCCCAACTGGAACAATTTCCGCGACGCATTCCAGAAGCGCTGGGGCCATAACCCGTCGGCGGCATCCGAGTTCGCCTACGGGTCGTATGGACTCATCCTGCGCGCGATCGAGGCGCGAAAGGGCGACGTCGCCGACAAGGCCGCGCTGGTCGAAGGCCATGCGGAAGGTCGATCTCAGCGACGAACCGCGCGGCCCAGTGACGCTCGACGACTACAATGCGGCCATCGAGAACGTCTACGTCCGCGAAGTCGCGCTAGGCGACCGACGGCGCCATGTACAACAAGGGCCTGTTCACGGCGAAGAACGTGAACGCAGTTCGGACCGTACGACCACGAGATCTACATGGAGCAGCCGGCCGACGGCCGTGACCAGCCCGCCGGACCTCCGCACGGACATGCCCGCCGACGATGCTCGAGCGTGGCCAAGGACTACGAGTTCGTGCCCTTCGGGAAGTGAGGCCGCTTCGCACACGAGCGCGCATCATGGCCTCCGCCGATCAGAAGCACGCCATCGTCACCGGCAAGTCTGTCCAAGACCGTTCGGCGGCGTGCAAGGCCGTCCAGGGCGTGGACCTCTCCGTCGCCGTCGGCGAGCGGCGTGCCCTGATCGGGCCGAACGGCGCCGGCAAGTCGACGCTGTTCAACCTGATCACCGGTGAGATCACCGGTGGACGAGGGGCAGATCCAGCGTCCTCGGGCGTGGACGCGACCCGGCTTCAGCGTGCAGCGCCGCGCCCGGCTGGGTCTTGGACGCACCTACCAGATTTCGCAGCTGTTCCTGGACCTGTCGGTCGAGCAGAACCTGTTCCTGGCCAGCGCCGCGGCACCGGCGGCTTCAGCTTCGTCAGCCGAACTGGCGCGCACCGATGCCGACGACGGCGCTGGACCCGCAGACGTCGCCGACCAGGTCGGCCTGGCTGATCCACCTCTCTCGACCCGTCGGCGAGCTGGCGCACGGGCTTCAGCGCCAGCTCGAACTCGGCATGGCGCTCGCCATGCGGCCGCGACTGGTCATGCTCGACGAGCCGGCCGCCGGCCTTTCGCCGGCCGAGCGCCAGACGCTCGTCGGGCTCATCCAGGCCATGCCGCCGGAACATCACGCTCATCCTCATCGAGCACGACATGGACATCGTCTGCGAGCTCGCGCAGCGCATCACCGTGCTGCATCGCGGCGCCGTGTCATCGCCGAAGGTGACGCCCGGAGATATCCGGGCAACGACCGAGGTCCAGCGCATCTACCTGGGAGAGGGCATGCCTGAGCCCGCCCCCAGGCAGAGCCCGGTCCTCGCGCTCGAGGACCTCCACGCGTCCTACGGCGACAGCCATGTGCTGCAGGGCTGCTCGCTCTCCGTCGGACACGGTGCGTCACGGTGCTCGGGACGCAACGGCATGGGCAAGACCACGCTGCTGCGGGCCATCATGGGCCTCACGCCGCCGAGCTCAGGCCACATCAGGCTGGACGGCGAGGAGCTGGCCGGGCCAGAAGCCCTTCCAGATCGCAGCGAGACGCGGCATCGGCTACGTGCCTCAGGGAAGGCGCCTGTTTCCGTCCATCTCCGTGCACGAGCACCTCGCGCTCACCTACAGGAAGACCACTCGCCCGAACGAGTGGACCCCTGCCCGCGTCTTCGACCTGTTCCCCGAGCTCGGTGAGCGGCGCGCGTCGGCGGAACTCGGCTGAGCGGCGGCGAGCAGCAGATGCTGGCCATCGGCCGCGCGCTGGTGACGAATCCGAAGATCATCCTGCTCGACGAGCCCTCGGAGGGTTTGTCTCCCCTTGCCATCGATCGGGTGATCGAGACCTGCCGCGCACTGAGCGCGAGGGGCTCGCCATTCTCCTCGTCGAGCAGAGCATCCGCGTCGCCGAGGCTCTCGCCGAGAAGATCTACGTCCTCGTGAGTGGCAGGACCGTCCACGAATCACCGGCGCGAGCCTTCCTCGGCGATCTCGCGCTGCGACAGCAGCTACCTCGGGGTTTAGGAGGACCATCATGAAGACGGTGGCCATTGTCGGGACGCTCGACACGAAGGGAGCGGAGTTCGCCTTCCTGAAGAACGGAGATCGAGCGGCGGCGGCTGCGCAGACCCTCATCATCGACGCAGGGGTATCTGGGCCAGCCCGCTTTCCTGCCGGACATCAGCGCCGAGGAGATTTGCGCCGCCGGCGGAGGATCGCTCCCCGACCTCGCCCGCAGGGCTCGAACGGGGCGGGGCGCTCGACGTCATGGCGACGCGGCGCTACCCGTCGTCGTGGCGCGCGCGTTCGACGAAGGGCGATTCGACGGGATCATCTCCATGGGCGGCGGCGGGGAACACGGCGCTCGGGACGAGCGCCATGCGCGCCCTGCCCATCGGCGTACCCAAGGTCATGGTCTCGACCGTGGCCTCCGGCAGACACCAGCCCCTATGTCGGCACCGCGACATCATCATGATGCCCTCGATCGTCGACGTTTCCGGCCTGAACCGCATCAGCCGGACGATCTTCGCCAACGCGGCCGGCGCGATCTGCGGCATGGCATCGGGGCGCAAGGAGGCGCCCGCCGTCGACGGCGACCGTCCGCTCATCGCGGCGATCGATGTTCGGCAACACCACCAAGCGCGGTCAATCACGCCCGGCAACTCCTCGAGGCACGCGGGCTACGAGGTACTGGTCTTTCACGCCACCGGCACCGGCGGCCGGACGATGGAGCGCCTCGATCGGCGAGGGGTACTTCGCGGGCGTCCTCGATCTCACCACCACCGAGTGGGCCGACGAGGTCTGCGGCGGCGTCCTCTGCGCCGGCCCCGAGCGCCTGGACGCGGCGGCTGGCGACCGGGGTGCCACAGGTCGTCACGCCCGGCCTGTCATCGACATGTGCAATTTCTGGGCGCCGGAGTCCGTCCCCCAGCGCTACGCCAAACCGCAAGTTCAACCACTGGAGCCCCAACGTCACGCTCATGCGCACCACGCCCGAGGAGAACGCCGAGATGGGTCGCATCTTCGCAAGGAAGCTGTCCGCCTCGAGCGCGCCGGTCGCAGTCCTCGTGCCGCTGAAGGGTTTCTCCGAGCTCGACGCGCCCGATAAACCGTTCTGGTGGCCCGAGGCGGACCAGGCTTTCGTCGACGCGCTCCGGAAGGATCTTCGCCCCGACATCCCCGTGATCCTCGTGGACCACAACGTCAACGACCCCGAGTTCTCCGAGAAGGCCACGGAGACCTGCTTCGAATGCTTCACACGTGAGGAGGAGCGACACCGATGGCCATTCCCCGGAAGGACATCCTCGAGAAGCTCAACGCCCAGGCGAAGGCTGGCGTGCCCATCATCGGCGGCGGCGCCGGGACGGGAATCTCGGCGAAGTGCGAGGAGGCGGCCGGCATCGACCTCCTCGTGCTCTACAACACCGGCCGCTACCGCATGGCCGGGCGCGTCTCGATCACCGGCCTCTTCGCCTATGGTGATGCCAACCAGATCGTGATCGAGATGGCGGGGGAAGTGCTCCCCGTCGTGAAGCACACCCCGGTGCTGGCTGGCGTCAACGCGACCGACCCCTTCCGGCTCGATGCCCGTCTTTCTCCGCCAGGTGAAGGAGCTCGGCTTCTCCGGCGTCCAGAACTTCCCGACCGTTGGCCTCTTCGACGGCAAGATGCGCGCCAACATGGAGGCGACCGGCCTCGGCTACGACAAGGAGGTGGAGATGATCCGCCTCGCTCGCGAGATGGACTTCCTCACCACACCGTACGTCTTCAACGAGGACGAGGCGCAGGCGATGGCCAAGGCTGGAGCCGACATCATCGTCGCGCACGTGGGCCTCACCACCGGCGGCTCCATCGGCGCCGCTGCGGCAGCCAGTATGGACGAGGCCATCGACACCACCGTCCGGATCGCCGACGCCGCGCGCAAGGTCCGCAAGGACCTCCTGGTCATCTGTCACGGTGGTCCGTTCGACGAGCCGGAGAACGTCGCCGAGGCGATGAAGCGCATGCCGGGGGTGAACGGGTTCTACGGCGCCTCCAGCATGGAGCGCCTCCCCGTCGAGCGGGCCATCACCGAGCAGGTCAAGAAGTTCAAGCACATGAAGCTGGGGTAGTGGGCACCTTCGTGGGAACTGAGGCGGCCCGCTCGCGTCCCGCACCTCGGTGAGGCCGAGCCGCAAGCACCTCGTCGCCCAGTTCCCGTTCACGAACCCAGACTCCCCGTGCTGGCTACCCGGCCATCCGCCGGACATGGTCGCGCGGGACGGTGGGCTTTGGCTCATCGTCGGCCCGTGCTGAACTGGTTTCATGGTCGATCTCCTCCGCCGACGTCCACGGCCGGCCGGCCCGTGACATCGCCCCCCAACCTCCGCCCCCACGAACTCGGTCCACGCCTACCGCACCTACCGCAATGGGTGCTTGCCTAAGAGTGTGGCCTAACGCCGGCTTTTCCGCCGTTCGTTGGCCGCGTCGAACATCACTGCCAGTATAAGCAGGAGCCCCGTGAGCAGGTTCTGCCAGTACACGTCGACGCCGAGCAGGTTCAGGGCATTGGCCAACACCCCGAGGAAGAGGGCACCCAGAAACGCACCCAGGATGGTCCCCTCGCCACCGCTCAGGCTCGCCCCTCCAATGATAGTGGCGGTAATGACGCGCAATTCCAGGCCGCCGCCCACCGTCAGGGAAGCCGAACCGAAGCGGGCGGTGATCATCAGGCCTGAGATACCGGCCAGCACGGCGATCACGCAATAACTCAGAATCTTTACACGATCGACGTTGATGCCCGAGAGCCGAGCCGCCTTCTCGTTTCCTCCTACATAGTAGTTCTGGCGGAGGAAGCGAGTGTTCCGGAGCAATAGGTCACCAACAATGACGAGCACCAATGTCACGAGGATGGGATACTGAATTCCAAACAGCCGCCCCTGCCCGATGACGGTGAACGACTCGGGCAGGTTCAGCACCGCCCGCCCGCGCGCTATCACCAGCAGGAGACCTCGGATGGTGATCATCAGGCCCAGCGTGATGATGAATGCGTTGATCCGCAGCTTGGCGATGAGCAGGCCATTGGCCAGCCCCACCCCCAATGCCGCCAACAGTCCCAATGCGATGGAGAGGGGAGCCGGTACCCCCGCAGTGACGGTCAGGCCGGCCACCACGCCGGTGAACGCCAGCGTGGACCCCACCGATAGATCAAGCCCGCCGGCGACGAAGAGCATCGCCATGCCAACGGTCACTGGGCCATCCGTGGTGAGCCCGAGCAGGATGGCCTCGATGTTAGGCCACGATAGGAACACGGGGGAGACGAAGGTCATCACCACGGCAAAGGTGAGAATGACCAGGATCAGGATAGACTCACGGAAGGCGAGGATCGCGCGTAGGCCCCGACGCAGTCGGCGCCCGACCGCCTCCCGGCCATCTGCGTCCTGATTGCAAAGGTCCGCTTGCCTACTCTCTTCGAAGCGATCAGGAGTTTGCATCAGGACCGTCCGTCATGGGTCGACCAAGCCCGGCAGCGTGCGACAAGATCAACTCCTCCGAGTATTCTTCGCGCCGCACCTCTCCGCTAATTGCTCCTCGGTGCATCACCAAGACCCGGTCGCACATGCCAATGAGTTCGGGGAGCTCAGAGGAGATGATCAACGCGGTGACGCCCTGCTCCGAGAACTCGCGGATCTTGCGGTAGATGTCCTGGCGCGCCCCCACGTCGACACCGCGCGTCGGCTCGTCGAATATGACCACCTTCGGTCCGGTGCTCATCCACGCACCGATGAGACTCTTCTGTTGGTTGCCGCCCGAGAGGAGCCCCACCTTCTTCATCACCGTGGGGGTGCGGACGGCAAAGGCCCTGGCGACGGCGTTTGCGAACGCGCCAATCCGACCGCGCTCCAGGAATCCTAGACGAGAGGTGAAGTCGGGAAGCGATGGCGCCACGATATTGTCGCGCACCGACATACTCAGGAACAGGCCCAGATCTTTGCGATCCTCCGTGATGTATACCAGTCCCGAGCGGATAGCGTCTCTGGGATTGGCGATACGCAGCAGCGCCCCGTCGAGCATGACCTCACCGGAGTCCCGCGGGTCCACCCCCACGATAGCGCGCGCCACCTCCGTCCTCCCGGAGCCGACGAGTCCAGAAAACCCGAGGATCTCTCCCCGCCGAGCCGTGAAGGACACGGCGGAGAATACCCCCCGCCGATGGAAGCCGCGGACCTCGAGCCGCGGTGCACCTGGGCCCGGACCGGTTCGCGCGCCGTAGATGTCGCTGATCTCACGGCCCACCATCATCGAAATGAGCCGAGGCTCGCTGGTCTCGGGAATCGGCACCGAACCAACGAAGGCGCCGTCTCGCATGACGGCGACCCGGTCGGCCAGCTTGAAGATCTCGGAGAGCTTATGGGAGATATACAGTACCGACATCCCCCGCGAACGCAGCTGCCGTATGGCCTCGAACAGGTAGGCGGTCTCCGTCTCCGTCAGGGAGGATGTCGGCTCATCGAGGATGAGCAGCCGAGGGCTGGTGGAGAGCGCCTTGACGATCTCCAGAATCTGCTGCTGCCCCTTGGAGAGTCGCTTCACCAGCATCCGCGGGTCCAAACCGAGGCCGAAGTTGCTCAGTAGTTCTGCCGCGCGCGCGTGGAGTTCGCGCCACCGAATCCGGTTCCATCCGTCGATCGGTTGCCGATTCACGAAGATGTTTTCGGCGATGGAAAGGTTACCCACGAGCGAGAGCTCCTGGAACACGATGGCTATCCCTGCGTGGAGGGCGTCGTGAGGAGAAGCAAACGAGACCTCCCGTCCCTCGAGCAGGATTCGGCCTGAGTCCGGCCGAAGCGCGCCGGCAATGATCTGGCTGAGGGTGCTCTTCCCGGCCCCGTTCTCGCCCACCAGCGCCATGATCTCGCCGCGGACGATTTCCAGGCTCACGCCCTTCACAGCCACGATTCCAGGGAATGCCTTGCGGATGTTCTCGAGCGAGAGCAAGTCAGACATGGCTTGACGACTTCAATGGCCCTTGCCGCTGGCGCCGAATTCATCGGCGGCATCTTCGTGCGGCACCGCCACCCAGGCGCCGGTCTCCGCCGATCGAAAGATGGAATCAACGACCGCCTGGTTGGCGATGGCGTTCTCAAGCGTGACCGGAACCTCTCCGCCGAAAAGGATCGCCTCCGAGAACGCGTCTGACTGAAGAGAGTACTGGTCGCAGACTGGCACTTCGATCACGGTAGGCGAACCGCCAGCGCCCGTATCCACGAAGATGCGACATGGCCGGTCGATGGGAGCATTGAACGGGATCTCGACCTCCACGCGCTGCCCGGTCCCAAAGAACTGCATGCGTTGATGGGGCACGAGTTGCGTGGCGCAAGTGAAGACCGCCTGCACGCCGGGGAAGTCGAGCTGAACGGTATCCAGCCGGTCGATCTTCATGATCGGGTCTACCTCCATGCTGGCGACCACGCGCGTCGGCTCCAGGCCGGTGGCGAACCTCGATGTATGGATGGGATACCCGCCCACGTCGCGCAGACCGCCTCCGCCATACTCCAAGATGTTCCGAATGTTGTTGGGGTCGGTGAAGTTGTAACTGAAGAACCCATGGATGACGCGCAGCTGGCCGAATTCCGGCGCGCGAACCAGGGCACGTACCTTCACCCATTGTGGATGGGTATGAACCATGAAAGCTTCGCCCACCTTGACCCCTACCCGGTCGCGAGCAGCTACCACCTTGCGGATTTCCGCGACGCTGGTCGAAAGTGGCTTCTCACAGAGGACATGCTTGCCCGCCTCTATTGCTCTTACACACCACTCGACGTGAAGGTGGTTGGGCACGGCGATGTAAATAGCCTCGAGCTCCGCATCATCGAGGAGCTCCTGGTAGCTTCCGTAGGCACGTGGGATATCGAGCTGGCGAGCGGCCGCCTGGGACCGGCTCAGGTCGCGAGACGCGATGGCCACGACCTCCGTGAGGCGTCCTCGCTGCATGGCAGGTATGACCTTCACGCGGCCAATTTCGGCGGTGCTCAGCACTCCCCAGCGTACTTTTCGCTCCATGGCGGCTCCAGGAGATCGCTCCCCAAAAGGGGGGACGGCGCCCGTGGGTTCGGGGCGGGGGAGGGGCTGCACGCCCTCTCCCCCCACCTAGCTATTTTGAGTACAGGCGGTTCGCTTCGAGGAAGTACTGGACGTTGGCCTTGTCCACCCAGCTCACGGACGTGTAGATGCTGGTCGGCTCCGCCACCACGTTTGCCTTCCTGTTGTCCGAGGAGAGTTGCGGCTCGAAATGGTTGCGGCTGAACAGGACCATCATGGACCATACCATCTGGGCCGCATCGTCCTGGGCGACGGCGCCGGTGACTGCTCCGTTCTTGATCTTTTCCAGCACGTCCGAGTTGCGATCCATTGCGACAATCTTGATGGCGCCAGACTTGCCCGCCTCGCTCACGGCCGTGGCAGCAGCGATCCCGCCGGTCGAGTCTGTGCAGGCGAAGGCGTTCAGGTTCGGGAAGCGCTGCATGATGGCCTTGGCGGTGCTGATGGCCGTTACTGTGTCGGCCTTGGTGTCCCCGGTCTGCACCACTGTGATGCCGGGGTAGCCCGCAAACGCATCCTTGTAGCCCTTCTCCCGGGTGTCGAACATGGTACTCCTGGGATACTCAAGACGGCGACCTCACCCTTGCCGCCCAGGATCTCCGCCAGCTTCTTTCCACCGAAAGACCCCAGCTCATATTGGTCCGTGCCAATGAACGTCAGTCGCTTGGAGTCGGGGACGTCCCCGCAGAAGGTGACCACCGGGATGCCGGCGGCCATGGCCTTGTCGATTTCCGGTTTGAGGCTGGCCTCCACTCCGAACACCGCAATTCCTGCGGGCTTGCGGGCGATGGCCTGATCGAACGCGGCGATCTGGCCGGGAACGTCATACTCGGCGGGGCCAATGTAGCTCGTCTTGACTCCCAGTTTATCCCCGATCTCCTTCCATGCGAACTTGTGGGCCCGAAAATACTCGAGGTTCCCCATGCAGGCGACGGCGATGTACTCCTCACCCGCCGCACCCTGCAATCCAGCGGCCAGCGTGCTCCCCGCCGGAACCGCCGCGAGGCACGTCCCCATCAACGCGACCGCCAAAATGTTGCCCAGGACGCTGCATACGAATGTTCGCTTCATGACGGTTCGACCTCCACTTCGTTCACTCAGTTGGCCTGCCGCAGGTCTCGACCACTGCGCTTCCGTCGTCCTCCCTAGAACGAGACTGTCGCGTCGCGCACACATCCGGCTGCACTTCTCACCAACGTTCGAGCTCGCAGGTGAGCCCTCCGTCCACGAAGAGCTCCACGCCTGTGATGAAGGATGCGCAGTCGCTGGCCAGAAAGGCCACCGCGTTTCCGATGTCTTCGGGCGTCCCTATCCGCTTCATGATCTGTCGCTGCTCCACCCGCTGCCTTTGCGCCTCAGGGTCTGGGTAAAATGCGAAGATGTTGCGCACGTTCTCGGACATGGTCCATCCCGGCGAGACCGTGTTGACTCGCACCTCGGGTCCGTAGTCGATGGCCACTTGCCGGGTCAGGGCCGACACGCCCCCCTTGGCCGCATCGTAGGCGGCGCACCGGTTCACCGACTTGATCGAGTGGACCGAGGATATGTTGACTATCGAGCCCTTGCCGCCCCGCCGCATGTGGGGAATCGCGTGCTTGCAGCCCAGGAACACGCCCGTCAGGTCCACCCGCATGCACGCCTCCCATTCGGCCAGGGACGTCTCGGTTATCGGGCTATACCCCCCGATCCCGGCGTTGTTCACGAGCACATCGAGGTGCCCGAATCGCTGGACGACTTCTCCGAAGAGCGCCTCGACCGCCGGCTCCCGAGAAACGTCGCAGGGGAGACAGCATGAGGTTCCGCCGCTCGTCCGGATCTCGGCCGCCACCTGCTCTCCGGCAGCCGTATCGACGTCTGCGATGACCACCTGGGCGCCGTGGGCGGCGAGCACCTTGGAGATGCCGCTCCCTATCCCCTTGCCTCCGCCGGTCACGACGGCGACCTCACCGTTTGGAAAGAACATGTCGAGACCTCAGTCTCCCGGTCGAGGGTCTCGGGCTGGCCGGATGCGCCCGCGACGCCTATATCCGGCCGAACTCCGCGAGAAGGTCCTCCACCGTCTTTCCGCGTGCCACCCAGGCGCGAGTCTTCTCCTCTCGCTCCGCCTGCTCCTGCGCCCTCTCCAGCACCTCTTCGGCCTGCTCCACCGGTACCACCGTCACCCCGATGACGTCGGCGACCACGAAGTCGCCTGGTCGGACCGGCACGCCACCGCAGCTGATGGGCACGTTGATCGAGAGCTCCTCCTTTCGGCCGGAGAACATGGTGTGCGTCCCGCGAGGCGTGATCGCGCGCGTCCAGATGGGCCAGCCGATGTCCTGCAGCTCATCGACGTCGCGCCCGGCGCCGTCCACGACCATCCCGCGGATGCCGCGGTTCTTGGCCAGCCCACCCATGAGGCCGCCGCAGACCGCGGTCTGGGTGTCGCCGCCAGCGTCCACCACGATCACATCACCGGGCTTTCCCATCTCCAGGGCCTTCAAGGGATCGACCAGGTCGCCCCGCGAGAGCTGGACCGTCACGGCCTGGCCAACGATCTTGGCCGAGAAAGCGGGCTTGATCGCTGCGTCCATCACGCCCATGCGGTACAGCACGTCAGCGAAGACCGCCGAGGCAGAATAGCAGCGGACGACGGAATCGAAGCGCGCCAGCAGCTCCGGGCGGCGCGCGAACTCGTTGAAGACCTTTAGCACGATGCGCTCCCTCGGCTCGACTCGAGCGACATTTCGCCCGAGACGAGCCTGACGTTGTTGACGGGATTGCGCGGACGTTCGCCCGACAGGACGCGGCGCACTTCCCAGGCGGCGGTCTCCCGCGCGAGGCGTATGGACTGCTCGGAGTAGTACGCCGAGTGCGGCGTGACGATGACGTTGTCCAGGCTGAACAGCGGATTGTCCGCCGGCTGCCAGGCCGCCTTCTTCGCGGGCTCCTCCTCGGGATCGTCGAGCGCCGCGCCGGCGACGCGGCCGGAGACGAGCGCATCGTGGAGCGCGCGATTGTCTACCGTGGGCCCGCGTCCGGTGTTCACGACGAACACGCCGGGCTTCATGATCTCGAACTCGCGCGCCGCGAGAAAGTGACGCGTCTCCAGCGTCATGGGAACCTGCAGCATGACGTAGTCAGCCCGGGCGAGTAACTCGTCCTTGTCGACCTTCGTCCCTCCGAGCGAGGCGATCACCTCGGCGGGCACGTACGGGTCGTAGACGATCAGCTCGACGCCGAAGGCGAGCGCGCGAGCCGCAATCGCCCGACCGATCTTCCCGAACGAGACAATACCCATCGTGCGGCCACGAATGCGGTGGACCGGAGCACCCGACTGCCAGCGCCAGACGCCGGCATGGGTGGAGCGGTCGTACTGCGAGAGCTTGCGCGAGAGCGAAAGCCAGAGGGCGATGGCGTGATCGGCCACCTCCTCGGTGCAGTAGTCGCGGACGTTGGTCACCAGAATGCCGGCGGCAGTGGCCGCCTCGACGTCGACGATGTCGACCCCGATGCCGAACCGAGCGATCTGCCGGCACCGTTTCATGACGCGGATCGTCGCGGCCCCGACGCGGGCGTACTGGTTGACGATGGCGTCGCAATCGGACGCCTCTTCGAAGAGATCCGCCTCCGACTTGGCCTGCAGGAGTACGACACGCGCCTCGATCGGTTCGAGGATCGCGCGCTCCGTGGCCGCCTCGTCGCCATAATCGGAATCGGAGATAACGACCTTGAACCGGGCCATTGCGCTCGTCACTTTAGACGTAGGCGCCCGCCGAGTAGGTCAGCTCGTAGGAGTGGCTATAGAGCTCGATGATGTTGCCGAATGGATCCTCGCAGTAGAGCATCCGGTACGGCTTCTCGCCGGGATAGTAGTGCCGGACCTGCTTCATCCGGACCTTGCCGCCGTTGTCGACGATGAGCTTGGCGCGCCCCTCGAGATTGGGATCCTGCACGCAGAAGTGGAACATCTTGGGACGCCAGTACTCGAACGGCACCTTCTCCGGTTGCGTCTTAGGAAACTGGAAGATCTCCACCCCGACGCCGTCTACCGTGGACATGTGCGCAATTTGGAAGGAGCCCCACCCCTCGCCGAAGACGTCGTCGCACATCTTTCCGATGGCGCTCTCGTCGTGGTTGATGGTCGTCGGCTTCATGATCAGATAGAGCCCGAGCGCCTTCGTGTAGAAGTCGACGGCGCGCTCGAGATCGGGGACGGTGATGCCAATGTGGCTGAATCGGACAGGGGGATTGCTCACGGCGTGCTCCTTGAAGGGCTCTCGCCCTCGTTGTGGGTGGGAAGGAAGCTCAATACGTCGGCGAGCTCGGCCCGCCACATGTCGATGCCGACTGCCAGCACGATGATCGCTCCGACCACGACGCTCTGGGCCGAGGTCGGGACGGCGTTGAGGTTGAGCCCGTTCTGGACGATGACGATGGTGAGCGCACCCAGAACGGTGTTGATGATGTTTCCTCGCCCTCCCGCGAGGCTCGCGCCGCCGATGACGGCCGCCGCTATGGCTGATAGCTCCATTCCAACGCCGTAGTTTGGCGACCCCGAGTTGAGGCGCGCCGCCATCAGGACCGCGCCCACACCGGCCGTCAGGCCGGCGACCACGAAGGCGAGGAGCTGGACGCGCCGGACGCGGATGCCCGATAGCCGCGCGGCATTTGCGCTGCCCCCGACCGCGTAGATGGCGCGCCCGGGAGCGGTGTTACGCAAGAACCAAAAGGCGCCGGCGTACAGGAGCACCACGTAGAAGAGCGGCAGCGGAACGCGCAGGAGCTTGCCGTAGAAGATCCGCTCGAGGTGTGGGGACAGCGAGAAGATGGGCGAACCGTTGTTGAACATGAAGGCGACGCCGCGGAACGCGGACAGCGACGCAAGCGTCGTTATGAACGAGGGAATTCTCAAGTACGCGCTGAGCACACCATTGAGGAGACCGAGCGCAATCCCCAGCGTGAGGACCACGGCCACCCCGACCGCCAGCGGCAACCCGCCCATCTTCACGGTCATCGCAAAGACCATCGTGAGCAGCGCAATCATGGAGCCGGGCGAGAGGTCGATGCCGCCCGTAAAGATGACGAAGGTCGAACCTATCGCGACGATGGCGATGATCGAGACCTGGAGAACCAGGTTGGCGAGGTTGCCGCCCTCGAGGAAACGCTGCGTGGTCAGCGCCACGGCGGTGGCTACCACGACCAGGGCGATCAGAGGTCCGGCGAAGGGCGACGCCAGGAAGCGCTTCATGCCACGATCTCCTTCTCGCCGGCGAGGTCGGCCGAGGCGCGGACCAGCGACGTCGCGTCCAGCTCCTTCGGCTCGAGGACGCCGCTCAGCCGCCCGTGGCTCATGACGCCGACGCGGTCGCTCACGGCCAGGAGCTCGTTGGTGTCGGCTGAAATCAGGATGACGCCCTTGCCGGCGGCGGTGAGGCGGTTCACCAGCCGGTACACCGCGATCTTCGCGCCGATGTCGATGCCCTGGGTCGGCTCGTCCAGCACGAACAGCTCCGCCTCTGCGAAGAGCCAGCGCGCCACCACGAGCTTCTGCTGGTTGCCGCCGGAGAGCATGCCGGCGAGGCGCTCCTCGGCGGCAGGCGTGATCTCTAGTTCGCAGACGAGCCGGCGTCCCGCGTCGCGCTCCGAGCGGAGGCGAAGCGTTCCGTGGGGCCCAAGCTTCCCCAGGCGAGCGATGGTGATGTTGGGAAACCCGCTGAAGTTGAAGAACAGCCCGTCCGCCTTGCGGTTCTCGGGCACGAGGGCCACGCCGGCGCGGATGGCCGCCGAGGGACTCGACGGCAGGTAGGGACGGCCGAGTAGGGTCATGGAGCCTGCAGTCAGCCGGTCCAGCCCGAAGATGGCCCGTGCCACTTCCGTCCGACCCGACCCCAGGACGCCGCCGAGCCCGAACACCTCGCCCCGGTGGACCTCGAACGATACCTCGCAGACGCGGTTCGCCGTGGCCAGGCGCTCCGCCCGGAAAAGGACCTCGGCGCGGACGTTGTGCTCCTTGGGGTAGTGTTCACCGATGTCGCCGACCATCGACTGCACGATGTACGGGAGCTCGACACGAGACTCGTCCGCGGACGAGGACACCCTCCCGTTCTTCAGAATGGTGACGACGTCCACCAGGTCGACGACCTCGTCGAGCCGGTGGGAAATGTAAAGGATGGCTCGGCCTTGCTCTCGGAGCCGACGCAGCAGCGCGTGTAGCCGCGCGATTTCGTCGACCCCGAGCGCGGCGGTCGGCTCGTCGAGCACGATCATGGTGGCGTCGACGGCGAGCGCTTTCGCGATCTCGACGAGCTGCTGGTTCGCCACCGAGAGCGAGCCGACGATGGCGTTCGGATCGACTTGGACAGCCATTGAGGCGAGGACACCGCGCGCCTCGGCGTGCATCCGCGCCCAGTCGACCTGCTTCCCTCGGCGCAGCGGCAGCCGTCCGAGGAAGACGTTCTCGGCGACCGTGAGCGTGGGGACGAGTGAGAACTCCTGAAACACGGTGGCGATCCCGGCCCGGCGCGCCTCCACGGGGTCGGCGAAGACCACAGGCTCACCGCTTCGGAGAATCCGGCCACCCTCAGGCCGGTGGGCGCCGCACAGCGTCTTGATCAGCGTCGACTTTCCGCTTCCGTTTTCGCCGAGAAGGCCGTGAATCTGGCCGCCGTGGAGTTGTAGCGAGACGCGATCGTTGGCGACTACGCCGGCGAAGCGCTTGGTGACCTGCTCGAGCTCCCAGAGCGGGGCGGCAGTCGAAGTCATGGGCTTGTCGAGCGTCGGTGCGCGAACGGCGGGCGGCAGGGCTGGGTTCCGCCGCCCGCCGCTCCCTCAAAACTGGCGCGAGGGCTTCGGATAGAGCTCGTCCGGCTTCTTCAGCACCGGCAGGACATTGTCCTTGTCGACGATGGTCGTGGGCGTCTCGACGAAACCACCCGGGAACTTGTGGTTGAGCACGTCGCGCGTCACTCGGAGGGCGATCTGCCCCATGACGAACGGCGTGGTATTGACCGTCGCGGTGACCTCGCCCTGATGGATGGCCTCCAGCGCCGCCGTGTCGCCGTCGTTTCCGAGCAGCACCATGTCACTGCGTCCCAGCGACTTGGTGGCTTGCGCGACGCCCATGATCATGTAGTCGTTTGCGGCGAAGACGGCGTTCACCTCGGGATGCGCCTGGAGCAGGTCCATGCCGGCGGTGTTCCCGCCCTCGACGTTCCAGCCTCCCGGCATCGAGGCCACGATGTCGATGCCGGGCTTTCCCTTCACGGCGTCGAGGAAGCCGCCGCAGCGCTCCGTAGAGTGATAGCCCGGCTGGCCCTCGATGACGCCGATCTTGGCTCCCTTGCCCCCGAGTTTCTGGAGCAGGTAGTCACCGATTTTGTGCGTGCCCTTGCGCTGGGAGTAGCCGACGACCGCGTGCACCGGGGCCGGGAAATGCGCGATATCCGAGTTCACTATGACGACCGCGATGCCGGCGCCGACGGCCCGTTTCACGAGCGGCGCGGCGGCCTGTTCGTCGTGAGTCGACAGGATGATCGCATTCACCTTGCGTGTGATGGCGTCCTGGATCATGCCCATTTGTCCGTTGATGTCGGCGCCCGACTGCGGCGCGAGCATGAACGTGTCGAAGCCGTTCTTGGCCGCCTCCGCCTTGATGCCCTCGCCGATGGCGATGTAGTAGTTGAACTCGGTCGCGGGCGGCATGTAGGCGATCGTGATCTGCTTCCCCGCCTTGAGCTTTGCAATGTCGGCCTGCGCGCCCTGCTTCAGCGCGACCGGCGCTGGGTATTCCGCGGCAGCGGCCGCCCCCGCCAGGATGAGCAAAGCGCCTCCGACCAGAACTCTCGTGATCCGCTTCATTGCTTCCTCCTCATCGTTTGGTGCGCCGTGGAGTTCGCGGGCTCACCCCGCGAAGGGAACGTCCGGCAAGCCGTGCACTCCGACGCGAATGGCGTAAAGACCGCCCGAACTTGGCTCACGATGCAGCTCCGCCTCGCTCGAGCCGAGCCGCGAGGTGGTCACGTACAGAACGTCGAGAGACTCGTCACCGAACGCACAACAGGTGGGCTTCTTCACGGGGACCTCGACGGTGGCGACGAGGCCACCGTCCGGCGACCTGCGCTCGACCCGGTAGCCCTCCCAGATCGCGACCCACACGAAGCCTTCGGCATCGGTGCAGGCTCCGTCAGGCACGCCGGGCTCGTCGAAGTGGCACAGCAGGCGACGTTTCCCCGTCACGCCGGACGCTGGGTCGTACGCGATGGCCTCCAACGTGCGGGAGGGCGAATCGGCGAAGTACATCGTGCGTCCGTCGGGGGAAAAGCACGTCCCGTTTGCGCACGCCACGCCGCCGAAAAGCTTTCGCGCGGAGAGGTCCGTGTCGATCAGCCAGACCGATGACACGGGCCGAGCGTCCACCTCGTCCATCCCGCCCGCGACGAAGCGCCCCGCCCGATCGGTTCGGCCGTCGTTCAGGCGCGTGCCCGGGATCTCGGGCTCGAAGCGCAGGAGATCTTGCCGGTCCCCCGAAATGACGTCGTACAGAGCGAACCCGTCCGCGAAGGCAACCAGGTGGCCGCCGCGAGCACGCGGAGCGAAGCAGCAGACCCGCGCCGGCGCCGGGAAGGAAGACGCCTCCCCCGAGGCAGGATCAAAGGACCAGAGCCTTCTACCGTGGATGTCGGTCCACCACAGCCGCCGGGGGCGCGGATCCCAGAAAACACCCTCACCATGCGCGTTGCGACAGTCGAGGACCAGGTCGGCGCGGAGCATCGACTTCCTCCATACTCTCAGCATCCGGTGAGTGAGACACCGTATGAGTGAGACCGTATACGAAATCTGGTATACCAGTGTCAACAGGGCTCCGAATCGATACGGAGTCATTGAACGTTGCAGCTAGGAGACACTCGGATGATCCCGAGAGAAGGTCACGCACAGCACTCATCAGCCGCCAGGCGCGCCATCCGCCCCATCGAGCGCCCGCTCTCGCTGACACAGAGCGCGCTGGCGCAGCTCCGCGACGCCATCGTGGAGGGGGATCTTGCGCTGGGACAGCCGCTGTCGGAACGCGGTCTGTCGGAGATGCTGCACATCTCCAAGACTCCGGTTCGCGAGGCTCTCGCCCAACTACGCCTCGAGGGCTTGGTCCGAAGTTACCCCCAGCGCGGCGCTTGCGTGTTCTCGCTTTCCGCCCAAGAGGTGGTCGAGATGTGTGAGCTGCGCTGGGCGCTCGAGGCGGCGGCCCTTCGGCTCGCGATCGAGCGCGGGGGCGTGGCGTTCCGTTCAGCCCTCGCCAGCGTCGTCGAGGCCATGTGGGGTGCCAAAGCAGCTGGCGACCGCAAGGCGTACCTGCGGCACGACACCGCGTTCCACTCGTGCTTCTGTGACCACTCCGGCAACGACCTGATGGCGCAGACGTACGCGCTATTCGCCGGCAAGATCGCGGCGGTGCGCACGCACCTCTCACACAAGCCACATCACACCGAGCTGTCGTTCACCGAGCATCGTTCCATGCTCGAGGCGGTCGAGGGGGGTGACCAGGCCGGTGCACTGGCGATCCTCGATGTCCACATCGCGCGGACGCGCACGACCTATGCCGCAAGCATCCAGGACATCGCCGCTGCCGACCGCGCTCGCGACCAGGAGCCCGCGCTCAATGCACGGTGAGCGCAAGCAGGCGGATGTGAAGGGGGTCGTTCAGTGCGTGGAGGGCTTCGCCGAGCCCGCCTTGGCCCGATGGCGCGACCAGTGGGCTTGATCCGGCTATGGAGAGCTCCGCCTAGCCCACGGCACGCGCACACCCCACGGGCGTGCTCGCACGTTGGACTCACGGTCGAGCGGCGCGCTAAGCGTTAGCCAGGTTGGCAGCAGCCCTGAGGGAGGGACGCTATGGGCCCGCGACGATCTTCGAGACCGTCCCCAGCAGGTCGACGAGGTAGAGCTCGCCGCAGCCGTCCTCCCCGAACGAAACGGGCACGGGGACGCGGAGCTGGGTGGTGAGGTCCTGCTGGTCCACCGCCTGCCCGTTCACGACGCGGAAGGTGCGCACGAAGCCCGAACCCGAGTCGGCGTAGAAGTAGGTGCCGGTGGCCGCGAGGTCGGGCAGGGAGACGCCGCGGTAGACGTGACCACCGATGACCACCAATCCCTCCGCGCGGCCGTAGTCGAGCACCGGATCGGTGAGCCCGGACGAGTCGCAGGTGGCCGTCTCGGGGAAGCACAGGGTGCCCTCCTTGACGCTCCACCCCCAGTCGGTCCCGGGGGGCGGAGCTTGGCCCGGCGCTGCGGCCGCCTTGAAGTCGATCTCCTCGCGGTCACCCTGGCCCACGTCCCCGATGAAGAGGTCGCCCGTCTGGCGGTCGAAGCTGAAGCGCCAGGGGTTGCGCAGGCCGCGGTCGTAGACCGCGTTGCCGTTCGGGTTGCCCGGCACCGGGGTGGAGGGGCTCTCCACGTCGAAGCGGAGGAGCTTGCCCAGCAGCGAGGCAGGGTCCTGGGCCGTCCGCAGGGGGTTGCCGGAGCCCCCGCCGTCGCCCACGCTGGCGTAGAGGTACCCGTCCGGCCCGAACGCCACCATCCCACCGTTGTGGTTGTCGTGCTCCCGGTGGGGAATCTCCGCGAGGATGATCTCGCTGGCCGGGTCGGCCGCCTCGGCGGCGGGGTCGGCCGCCCGGAACTCGGAGATGCGGACGTCACCCTCGCCGTCGGTGTAGTTCACGTAGAACCGGCCATTGGCGGCGAACGACGGGTGGAAGGCGATGGACAGGAGGCCCCGCTCCCCGCCGAAGGCGACGCGGCCAGTGATGTCGAGGTAGGGCGTGGCGCGCAGCTCGCCGTTCACCACCAGCCGCACCCGGCCGCTCTGCTCCACCACGAAGAGCCTACCGGCGTCGCCCGGCGGCGACGCGACGTGGACCGGCGCGTCGAGGCCCTGGCTCACCACCGGCTGGAGCTTCACGGCCGTGCCGGCCGTGCGGGGGAGCGCGGCGCACTGTGGCGCGTCCTGGCACCCGGCGGTGGCGGAGCAGAGCTGGCCCGCCCCGCAAAGGCCGGACGAGGGGGAGTGGGTGATGAGCCCCGTGGCGCCGTTGCAGGCGTCCACCGTGCACGCCACGCCATCGTCGACGGGCTGGGTGCAGCTCGCCCCCCTCCCCGTGGAGGACGAGCCCCCGCAGGCCGCGAGCACGCACACCACCCCCGCTAGGCACCACGGCCCCGGCCACCGGCTCTGTCGCTCGTGCACGCGCTCCTCCCTCGCGCAAGGCTAAGCCCCGCGCCGCGGAGGTGCCACGCACTGCCGGTTCCCGGAGGCTTTCCAGCGAGAGATACGCCCGACGTGATCTCCCGACGCGGGCCCCGGCGCCGATGTGGGCCGGCGCGGGGGACGACCACCTGGCCCGCGGACGCGGGGTTCCCCCCCGCCGGTACGGCACCGCAGGTCGCGGGGGCGGGATTGAGGGGGTCAACGTCCGCTACCGTTGAGCGCCCTGGCCAGCGCAGTTATGCGGGTGGACGGTGGCCCGCCCGTGCGCCCGGCGCACGACCCGGCGCGCCGCCAGGGAGGGCGGTCATGTCGCGAAAGATCTTGGATTGCCGTGAAATTCCCAGTGACTCGAAGTGCAGCCTGACCATCGCCGGCGAGGAGGGCGAGGTAATCCGGGCAGCCGTCCTGCATGCGGCCGACGTGCACGGCCACGCCGACACACCCGACTTCCGCGAGCAGCTCAAGCGATCGCTGAAGGACGAGGCCAAGGCCGGCTGAGGAGAGCCCGCCGGCACGGGCCGCCCGCCTCACGCCCCCCCCCCGTAGAGCCTCCGTATCTTGCTCGCGGCCAGTCGAGCGCGGTGCCGACGCGACGGCTGACCTGTCCCAGGCGATCGAAGGGGAGATGGCATCTGGAGCACCTGCTCGCGACGGTGCAGCACCGGGCGGAGCTGGAGCTGCTCGACGTGTGCCGGGGCGTGATCCACGTCGTTCGCGAGGCGTATCAACGGACCCGCTCCGCCGACGACCGCTGGTCTGCCGCCTGGGAAGACGTGGAGACGATGGTCAACCCGAATGGCCCGCTGCTGAACGGCGGCAGTGATGGGGACAACGGGCAGACAGGACGGAAGCTCGTCATGGACTTCTACGGGCCACGCATCCCCATTGGCGGCGGCGCCCTCTCCGGGAAGCACCTCTCCCACATCGATCGGCGCCTATGCCGCACGAGAGGCCGCAGTGCGGGCGGTGGCGACGGGGGCATCCGAGTGCCTGGTTCGGCTCGCCTATGCGCCAAACGTCTCCGTACCGATCGACGTGAGCTACGAGCTCGTGGGACGAGGCAGACGAGTGCCTCCCGAGTGGTTCGATCACCAGGCGCTCCGGGCGCGGTACTCGACCGAGCTCGACTACTTGGAGCTCGCCGCCGGTGCGCACTTCTTCGATCCGGAGCTGCCATGGAACGGCGGAGCGCGCCCCTGAGGAGCGAGCTTGCCATCGCTCTGCTCTGCCCCGAAGCCGGGGGGCCGTTGGCCTGCGATGATGGCCATCAAGAAAGGACGACCGATGCGCTGCTTGCGCCAGCGCGACGCCTGAGTGCAGAAGGCGACCCTTGCACGTGCGGTCGGGAACGCGGCGCTCGCGGCGGAGTGCGAGGTTCAAGCCGCGGCGCTCGCCACCGCGGACGTGCCCTTCACCATCCCCGGCCCGACGGGAGCCATGGCCTGATGGTCGGGCGCGGGGAGTTCGTCAGGCGCGATGTGATCAATTGACCGTCGTCGGGTACAGGCGCGCGGCCACTCCAATCAGGATGAACAGCGTCGAGACGACCACCGCGAGATCGACCCCGTACCCCATCGTGCTGTGGCCCCCCTGGATCATGAGACCGCGCAGCGCGTCCACCTGATACGTGAGCGGGTTCGCGCGCGAGAAGATCTGCAGTCCCCGAGGCATCAATTCGAGCGGGTAGATGGCGTTGCTCGCGAAGAACAGAGGCATGGTCAGCAGTTGGCCGATGCCCATGAACCGCTCGCGCGTCTTCACGATACAGGCAACTGCCAGCGAAAACGTCGAGAACAGCGCCGCCCCCAGCACGATGAAGCCCAGCGCTCCGAGAAGCGGCAGCGGCGACATGCGCACGTGCGCCCCCATGAGCAGCGAGACCAGGCCCACGATGATCGCCTGGATGACTGCCCGCACACCGGCGGACGCAGCCTTCCCCGCCACGAGCGCGGTGCGATAGGCGGGGCTCGCCAGGTACTTGTGGAGGATGCCGAGGTCGCGTTCCCAGATGAGCGAGATTCCGTAGAAGATGGCCGCGAAGAGCACGCTCTGGGCGAGGATCCCGGGCACCAGGAAATCGAGGTATCCGATGGAGCCGGTGGGGATCGCCCTGGCTCGGCTCATCACCACGCCGAAGATCCCGAGCCACAGCACGGGTTGCACGGCCCGGGTGAAGACCTCGGTCGGGTCGCGGCGCAGCTTGCGGGTCTCGGCCCAGGCGATCGTCAGCACCTGATCGACGAACCCCGCCACGGCCCGCGATGCGCTCGCCGCCGGCCCCTCCCCTGCCCCGGCCATGGCCCAGGGCGTACCTGCGTCACCCGAGGCGACGCGCCGTCCGCCGAGTCCTTGCGACGTCACGGTAGCTCCCTCCCTCATCCAGGGGGTTCCCGGTGAAGTGAGTGAACACGTCGTCGAGCGTTGCGCGCTCGCCGACCTCCGCCTTGAGGCGCACCGGCGCGCCCAGGGCGGCCACCTTGCCCAGGTGGAGGACCGCCACGGCATCGCACAGCTCGTCCGCCTCCTCCATGTAGTGCGTGGTGAGGAGGACGGTCGTGCCGAACCTGGCTCGGAGGTCCCGCACGTGTTCCCAGACCGTGCGCCGGGCAATCGGGTCGAGCCCCACGGTGGGCTCGTCCAGCAGCAGCACGCTTGGCCGATGGATCACGGCCTGGGCGATCTCCAGCCTCCGGATCATGCCGCCCGAGAACCGCTTCACCACCAGGTCCGCCGCCTCGGCCAGGCCGATGAGCTCCAGCGCCTGTCGCACCCGGTCGCGCCGTTCCCGTCGGGGCACGCCGTACAGCCTGGCGAAGACCATCAGGTTCTCGTAAGCGGTGAGCGCCCCCTCTGCGGAGACGAGTTGCGGCACGTACCCCAGCCGGCGTCGGACTTCGCGTGGCTGCTCCACGATGTCGAGGCCCGCGATGCGCGCGGACCCCTCGCTGGGCGGCAGCAGGGTCGCGAGCATCTTCAGCGTCGTGGTCTTCCCCGCGCCGTTCGGCCCGAGGAGGCCAAAGATACTCGCCTGCGGTATGGAGAGCGTCAGGGCATCGACCGCGGCCAATTTTCCGAATCGTCGTGTGAGGTCGGCGATCTCGACCGCGGCGGCGAGCTGGCCGCTATCGGCATGCGCCGCCACGGGGTTGCCTGGCGTCATGACCGTTCTCCTCCCGCGGGCGTCGCGCCGAGGATGCGCTCGAGGAGCCCGCACGCCTCGGACAGCGAGGACAGCTGCGCGCCGGTGAGCGCCTCGAGGCGCTCCGTCACCCGGGCGCGCGTACGAGTGCGCGACCGCTCCAGGAGCGCCGCACCGGACTTCGTCAGCTTCAGCACGACGCGCCGCCGCTCCTTGGAATCCGTTCGCCGCGCCACGAGGTCACGCCGAACCAGGCGCTCGACCATGGTCGAGGCCGTGGGAGCGGCGATCCCGATGAACTCGGCCACCGCCCCCAGCGACGCTCCCGAATGGCGGGAGAGGAACGCGAGGACCCGGAACTGCGGCACGGAGAGCCCCAGGCCAATCCCGGAGCGCATTTCCTCGCGGAGGAGACGCATCGCCTGCGGCACGACCTCCAGCAGCTGGCGCGCACACGCCTGCGCCGTGGGTGGCGCCTCCCCAACCTGGCGTTCGCGTGCCTTCATCGTGCCCGTTCAATTAGTCAAGCTAATCGTTAGTGTAGCGACGTCAAGGCGGTGGGTGCAGGTGCGCCAGGGCGGCGCTCGCTCCCTCGCCAGCGGCGAGCTGCGTGGCCACTCGCGCGCTCGCGGGTCCGGTGTTCGCAGCTGCTGTGTGCCCCCGGCGCCTGAACTCCCCGCTGCCGTCTTCAGGCGACGGGCCGCGAGAGGGTGAGGCGGCCTGGGGCAGCGCCGCACTCCAGAGGCTGGGGCGGGGACGTCGCGGAGACCGGGCGGGTCTCGATTCACGGCGGCCCGGCACCCCAGGCGAACTCGGCCGGGATCGGCACGCCTCGATTGCCGAGCAGGCGCAGGCGGGCGGCAAAGACCTCGGGGGGAAGCCATGCCCAGGGCGGAGGGGAGGGCGGCTCCAGCGGACCCTCGCGGTGGTGAGCCTCGGCGGCGCCGGCCTGGAACGCGCACAGCCGATCCTGCAGCGCCGGAGGCGCGGCACGCAGCTCGCGCCACGTGGCCAGCTCCACCGCCCAGGCCGGCGGGCGGAGCGAGAGGACCGAGTCGATTGCCGCGGGCGCGCCGGCCGCCACGCCGGCGCCGAGGAGCCGCCACGCCGCGGGCCAGGCGCGGCGGCCGTCGACCGAACCATGGACGAGGTGCGCGGCGAGCTCGAGGGCGCTCGCCTCCACCTCGTCGCGTTGCGCGGCCCCGCACCGCACCCGCAGCGAGAGCACCACCTCCCGCGTGGGCGTGCGCGGGCGCGTCGCGACGAGCCGCTGCGCGAGCGTTCGCGGCTCCGCGCACCGGGCCATGACGGACCAGAGCCCCTCATAGATTGCTTCGGTGCCCACCTCGCGTAGGGCCTCCTCCGCCAGCCTCGCCGCTTCCTCGGCGTCGGCGCGGGCCGCCAGGCGCAGCCGGCCCGTGTAGCGCGCGGATTCGTCGACCTGCGAGCGGGCGCTGCCCTCGAGTCGGAGCCGGTCGCGGACGATGCCGGGGGGGACCGGCACGTTCGCGTCGTGGCAGGCGACCAGCGCCGCGTAGACGAAGTCGGCGGCGATGCGCGAGGCGAGGCCCGCCCGCTGCGCCAGCGCCACGCGGCGCTCGGCCCGCCCCGGGTCGGCGCGCACGAGATTGACGAAGCGAGGCGTCACGCCGAACCGCGGGACGTCGGGCCCCTGGACGTCGTCGAGCGCCGTCGCCCACGCGGGCGGCAGCAGGAACCCGGCATGAAAGAGCAGTGAGGCTCGCGCCAGCTCGAACGCCGAGGCCGCCGCAGCGTCGTCCAGGGCCTCGGAGAGCCGCGCCGGGTCCGGGGCGGCCCCGGCCAGGGCCGCGAGGCGCAGCCAGGGCGCGAGCAACCCCGGACTCCTCCCAGCCTCGGGCTGCGCGTTCCAGGACAGCGCGAGGTACCAGCCCCACACCGGCTGCACCTCGAGGAGCAAGAACGGCAGGTGCTCGAGCAGCGTGCGCACGGCGGTTGTCACGGCGTCGCCGGGAACTCGAGGTCCGCGCGCCGGACCAGGATCATGCCGGAGGTGTTGGGCTGCTCTCGGGGAAAGCGCACCTCGCCGTAGTAGTCGCCACGCAGCTTGTGGCCCTCGGGATAAGGGACCCACTCGACGTCCTTCGCCTGCTGTCGCACGAGCACGGCCGCCGCCTTCTCGTCGGCGGTCCCCTGCTTCATCGCCCAGTCGTACCAGTCGGGCGGCACGCCCGCGGCCTCTCCGTAGGTGAGCTCCGACCGTGTAGGTCGCCGGATTTGCACCACGGCGTTCGGGTCGTAGCGATAGACGGTCATGCCCCGGATGTCGCGGTACGTCGCCTCGTCGGCCCCTGTGACCCAAACCAGGTCCTTCGGCGCGCTCTGGCTCTCGAGCACGATGAAGGAGGGGGCCGCCACCGTCCACTTGGAGCCGGCCACCTCACGGGGGCCATAGGGGCTGAACGCCGCGCGTGAGGCCTTCGCACCGAAGCTCGCTCGCCGGTGCCGCTGGACGTCCATGCCGGGCCCCTCGTCGCCCCTCGACGGTCTGCGAGGCAGCGGCGCCGGCAGCTCGGCCTGCAGCCAGCCCGTCGTGCCCTGGCGCACGACGCCGAGCCGCGACCGCATGGCCTGGGTGAGCCTGTCCTCGGTCTCCCACAGGATCAGGCTCATTCCACCCCACTCCAGGGTACCGGTGAGCGCCTGCCATGGGCCGGTGTCCAGATCGCCCGCGACCCTGATCCCGACGGCCGGATTGTCGTTGATCCAGCTGTACCACTCGTTCCAGGTCGGCACGATGGTCGCGAGCCGCTCGACGAACAGCCCCCAGAACGCGGCGGGCCACTCGCTCACCGCGCGGATGGTCAACCGATTCGAGCGGCGCCGCGCTCTTGACCGCGCCGGGCAGCTCCTTCTCCGGCATCCGGTCTTGATACGGCGTGGCCTCCCAGAGGCGGCGGGCGATGGCGGGGCCGACGGCCTCAGGGGACAGAGTCGCGCCGCCGGTGGCCGCCCAGAAGGGCACGTTGAGCCCGAACCGCTGCCACCACCCTATCGCGCCCACGAGCGACATCATCTTCTGCGCCTCGCTCGCATTGGCCGCGTCCCTGGCGCGCGTGATGTACGGCCCGATGGCGTTGGCGAGCTCCACCAACGCCGTGAACGCGAGGACGCCGCGCCCCACCATCCCCACCGAGCCGGGCCCGGTCTGCAGCGCGCGCTGGAGGTCGCGCTGGCGCAGGAGCTGGGCGAAGGACGAGCGGATGGCCCGCTCGCGCGCAGCGCCGGGAGCGGCGTCCTCGATGCGGTTGCGGGCGAGCACCTCGCGGTAGACGTCCGGCCCCACCTCCTCGATGAGCGCGCGCAGCTCCGGCCGCGACGTGCCCGTGCGCGCGACCTCCTCCAGGAGGCGCACGAGCTCGCCGATGCGCGGCTGCACGCGAGCGAGCTGGGTCAAGGTCTCGGCGCCAACGCGCGTCTCCACCGGCCCCTGCGCGCGCAGCGCGGTGTCGGACGCCGCGGCCCGGGTGGCGTAGTCGGGCGGGCGGGTCTCGTCCTCCAGGCCGCGCAGCTCGAGCTCGCGCCGGTCGCGGACGGCCTGCTCTAGAGTCCTCGCCTCGGCGTCGAGCGCGTCGGCGAGCTGCTGCGCGGCGGTGGCGTCCCCCGTGACCATCAGGCTCCCCGAGATGATGCGGCTCCGGAGCACGCTGCTCGCCGCCCGGATGCGGGCGATCCGGGCGCTGGTCTCCGCCACGGCGCCGGTCGCTTCGTACACCGAGGCGCCGGAGGCCAGGACCTGCCGCGACTGCGACAGCGTGAGCTGACGCACGGCCGCCGGGTCGGCCGTGGGCAGGATCACCACGCGGAAGCCGGCTGCGATGAGGCGGTTTCGGAACGCGACGTTCACCTTGGCCGGGTTGGCCTGGGCGACGATCGTCACGGTCTCACCCGCAGGCAGCGCGCGGAACAGGTACGAGTACCCTCCGGTGTCCGTCGCCGTCTCCACGTTCCCCAGGTGGTGGAAGCCGATGATCATGCGCACCTGCGAGACCCACTCGACGAAACGGATGCCCCCGGCCTCCATCTGATCCGCGATCTGCTGAATCGTGTGCCCGCGCAGATTGCCGACCACCAGCACGTCCGGGGCGCCGGGGACCCTGACGCGCGTCAGCATGGAGGAGGCGTCGGCGGTCCGCGTCCCGGTCGAGCCGCTCTGGAGCTCTCCAACGTACGCCGCGAGGTCCGCCGTGCGCGTGACCATCGTGAGCTCGGCATTGCCGAGCGGCATCGTGCCGACCGTGAGCTCCCTGCCCGTCGCTCCGATGGTCTGGACGGCGAGCGGGGTGGGAGACCAGCTCGGCCCGAAGCCGCGCGCGGTCATCGAGGGGTCCCGGAGCTGCTGGAGGACCTTGGCCCACGGGCCCTTCGTTGCCGTTTCCCATCCCGGCCAGATCCAGACCCGGTTGCCCTGGATCTGGCCGGCTTCGATGAGCGCCACGAGCTGGCGCACGTGGTCGGCATGCGTGTGCAGCAGCAGGACTCCGTCGATCCGATCGATTCCGAGGCTGACCTTCAGCGCGGCGAGGGCGCCCGGCAGGATCCCGCGGGTCTGTCCCCCCGCTCCTCCAGCGTCGAAGAGGATGCCCATTCCGCCCACGTTGAAGAGCGTGAGCGAGCCGTGGCCGACGGCTGGCATGCCTGCGATGGGCCTGCGAGAGGGGTCCGGTGGGGTGGCCCGGGCCGCCATCGGCTCCGTGCCCTCCGAGACGAAGAAGTGTGCAGGGGCGAGGAAGAGCCGGTCGCCCGACTGCACGGCCAGCACGTGGTCGTCGGGAATCCGCGACCAGCCCTCGCCGACTGCCAACGGGATGGAGGTGAGGTCGGGGACGTCCGCGCGCGGGGTCCTCGCACCGGCGGCGGGCGAGAGGGACGGCGCGTTCCACTGACGATCGCCCGCCGTCACCTCCTGGGTCGTCGTGCCGCCCTTGCAGCGCTGCAGGCGCAGGCCCGCGCCGGGTCCGGCGAGCGGAGCGGGCTCGTTCGAGCCGTATAGGCGCCTCATCGAGGTGACGGCGGCGAGCGTCGCGCTCCGCTCAAGGTCGGGCGTGCCGGCCCTTGCGTCGGGTCGCGCCTGCTGGCGGACGTGAGCCAGCTCGTGCGCCAAGAGCGCGTCGCCGGCCGGGCTACCCGGCCGGTAGGCGCCCTCGGCGAAAGCGACGTGCTCACCCACCGAGAAGGCCAGCGCGTCGTTGCGGCGCGCCAGCGCTGCTCCCGTCGCGTCGGCGTGGACGCGGACGTGGCCGAGCTCGCCCCCGAACCCCTGCTCCATCCGCGTCCGCACGCCGGCGTCGAGGGGCCGCCCCGGCCCGAGGCTCGCCGCGGTGGCCGCCGGATTGCCGGGCGCCGGCAGGGCGTCGGACGCCCTCGCGCGGAGGAGCGGAGGCCCCGCAGCGTCGGTCGAGGGCACGAGGACCGGCGACTGCTCCGGGATCCCGGAGAGCTGGCCCGTCTGCCGCCACCGAACGACCGCCTCACGCACGCGGGCCTCGACCGCCTCTGACAGCCCCTCGACGCTGGGACGGGTCTCGCTCGTGTAGCGGCGGATGGCCCGCTCGATGTGCCCCGCCGACTTCGCGCGGTAGAACGCGAGCCACACCTCGAGGTACGGGCAGTCGCGGGCCGTCTTGCCGACCTGCGCCAGCTCGTCGTCGGCCGCGGCCCGGATGCGCTCTTCGAGCCGCGCCATGAAGGCCCCGCGCGCCATCTGTCCGGGTCCTGGCGCTGCGCGGTCGTCCACCAGCACGCCGAAGGGACCGGGCGCGTCGTCGCCCGCGCCAGCGCCGGCAAGGCCCGCCAGCTGCGGGCCCATCCCGAAGCCGATTCTGGCGGGCCCAGTCCGGCCCCGTCTCCAGAAGGGCCCCCGACTCGGAGGGTGCCGGCCGAGGCTTCTGCCCGGGGGCGGCCCCGCCCGGACGGGGTTCCGTCGCCTTCGCCTTGGGCGCGCGCTCCGCCACGTCGGCCGGCTACCCTTGCGCCGCCACGAGGAAGATCATCGCGTTCACGCCGGACGGCTCGCCGTCGAAGCCCTGCGACGCGTGCGCTCGCCAGAAGCTCGGCCCCTCGCCGGGCGCTGCGGCGTCAGCGACGGCCTTCTCCTCCACCTTCGCTGTGCCGTCGCCCGGCGCCTGGCGGGTGCCCCGACCGGCGATGCTTGGGACGTCGACGAAGCGCGCTTGGGCGTCGACGCCGTGGCAAGCCAGCATGCGGCGTTGGGCGATGGTGAATGCGTCGACAGAAGTCTCGATCTCCAGGCGGAGCTTTTGAACACACCCGTAGAGCGGGGGTTTTGTCAAGTCAAGCGCCGTGCGGGGATCCGATACGAGCGCATCTTGGCAGCCACCCACCCAGGCGCTGGTCGCCGAAAGCGGTTCGAAGCTGAAGTTGAGCGATGCCGCCGATCGGGCCGGTGCTTCGCGCCAGGCGGTCTATCTCCATCTCGGAGACCGCACTGGCTTGCTCGTGGCGCTGGTGCAGCACATGGATGAAACGCTCGCGCTTGCCGTGTCGCTCGCGCACCTGTTTCGGGCCGAGACTGTGGGTTTGCAGAAGGGCTTGATCCGAATACGCAGACAGGTTGACTGCGCGACCAACTCTGCCGCGACCGCCCTCTCCTGCTCAGCCGGGCTCCCGTAGCCGATGGCCGAGTGGTGATGCTGCTTACTCTTGCCTCACTATATCGACCGAGATCTCCACCGCCGTGATCGTTCCTCTGTTCTCAAGCCAGTGTGTGGTGTTCCTATCCTCGGGCCAGCCCACTCCGGGCCCATAGTCCGTAACGACTCCATTTCGATGGTCAGTGATCGTTCCTTGCAGTATGTAGACGGTGCCTGGTCGGTCTTTATGGTCGTGAATCGGACCGAAGACGCCTCCAGGCTCGATGGTCACCATACGCATTCGAAGTTGACGCCCTGACATGCCCTCGATCTCGGGTCCAAGGTCAATCGTTGTAAGTATCTTCACCGCAACACCTTTCGTTTCAGGTGCCACCTGCTTGTTGCTCATCGTGATCTCCTCCCTGCTCTTCCAGGGTACCTCTACTGTACGAAGAGCAGAAGCTGGGGTGGCAAAGGCGGGGATCCAGACGGTACGCGCGATCTGACGATGAGTGTAAGCCATGGATCCATCAGTCGTCGGGCCGGCGCCTGCCACGTCGATGGATCGTGGCCGACTCCGAGTACGGCAGATCTTCGCTCTTCCGCGACCGGCTCGCCAGGCGAGGGGAACGGAACATGCTGGAGGTGCCATCGAACATCCTGGCGCGCAAGGTCGCCGGCGAGGCTGGGCGGCGGCCAGGATGGCGCAGCCTGCGCCACTTCGTGGAAAGGCGGCACATCGGCAGGAATCGACCGGTCGGACCGTCTTGGTAGTCATCCGGCGGCTGGTCAGGCCCCGCCACCTGTACAGGCCGCTGGACTATTTCTGCCTGAGGGCGGCGCTACCTTGCTTCCACGGCGGTGGCAGCCTTGGGGGCCAGCTTCGTCGCCTTCGAGGCAGCCGGCTTGCGCTTGGAGACCTTTGCCTTCGGGGTGGCCGTGACCGGTGGCAGCGTGGCGCCCTTGTGCAGCTCGGTCCCCTTCTTCCACTTGGCGCTCAGTTCGGACGACTTCTCGGCCTTGGCGGCGGCCTTCAGCCAGTCGGGCAACCTTCCGCGAGACGCTCCGACGATGTAGACGCCCGGCTTGGCCTTTGCCTTCGAGGTCTTCCTTGAGTTCTGGGGGCGCTGAGCTGGTTGTGCCGAGGCCGGTGACGACCCACCGAAGGCACGCTGGACGGCGTCGGCAACTGCCGGCCGGAGGCTCGACAGGATCTCCTGGACGAGGATGTCTGCGACTGAGGGCATAGGGTCGTTTCCTTGAGTGAACGGTTATAGCGCTCCAATACCACAAGTCGGCCCGGAGTACCCCCTGGATCGTCGCTTCAGGTTCTACAACGTATCTGACTGACGTCCGGCCTGAGTCAACGCGCGGGGCCCTCGCTCCAGGGATGCGAAATGATTCACCGCCTCCGGGTATGAGAATGGCTGGATACAACGCCTCCTAGCCGATCTCGGTTGGCGACCTCTCCTTCCATTAGTCCCCTCCTTCTACTCGCGCGCTGAGCGCGAGGAGGCCACCCCTGTGACTCTCGTCAGCGTAACCTCCGTCCTGAATCAGGGCGCCAGCACCCCGGCGATATCGTCTACTGGACCCTCTCCGAAGCCGATTGATCGACTCTGGAGTCCATCTGGATCGGCGCGCGGCTCGCGCCGGAGTTCCTGCCCGAGCCGCCCACCGCGGAGAAGGCATTCAAGACCGCTGCGCGGTAAACGGCTCTCGGCCAGCCCGATCGGCTCATCCGGCTCGGCAAGGAAGACGGGGCCGAGACCGTCTCCTGCGACATCGCCGGTCACGACCTCGCGACCGTCATCAGCACCCGCTTAAGGGAGCTGCGCTCCACCCACGCTCCAGCTGGAAAGCGTGGTGTGAACCATTCCTTGGTGGGGGGGGGTCACGGTTCCGACCCAGGGTCGGCCGCCCTGCGAGGAGTATCCCGGGCCCCCGTGCTCGCCTGGGTGGCCCCGCTCGTGCATAGCGCTCAAGTCGACCACGGGAAGGGGACCACACGTGACGATGAGCACGGTCGTGAAGAGTGCGGCGCCTGGCTTGGCCGGGATGGCGGTGGTGGGTGGCATGGCCATCCTCCGGCCTGGGGCGGTGCTGCCGTTGTTGGTGGTCATGACCGCGACGTGCGCCGTCGTCGTCGGGGCAGCGCTTCGCGCCACGCGCCTGGAGGCGCGCCGGGTCGCCGCCGAGGGCACCACCCTGGCCGCGATGGGCGCGGTGGCGAAGGCGCTCGACGCGGGACGCACTCCACCCGAGGCGCCGCCCGGCCTCCCGGAGGGCACGGCGACCTTCATCGGGGCGGTGAGGCGGCGCGTCCAGTTCTTCGAGGCCCTGCTCGACGCGCTCCCGTTCCCGCTGTCGGTCACGGACATGGACATGAAGTGGTCGTTCATCAACCGGCCGGTCGAGCAGTTCCTGAAGGTGAAGCGCGAGGAGATGGCGGGCAAGCCCTGCAGCACCTGGAACGCCGCCATCTGCAACACCGAGACGTGCGGCATCGCCCGGTTGAGGAAGGGCGAGCGGGTGACGTTCTTCGACCAGCAGGGCGGGAGCTTCCAGGTGGACACCGCCTACCTCGCCACGCCGGCCGGCGAGCGGATCGGGCACGTCGAGGTGGTCCAGGACATCACCGGGAAGGTGAAGACCGTGCAGTACCAGCGCCGGGAAGTGGAGCGCATGCAGGACGCGCTGGCCTGCCTCGCCCAGGGACGGTTCGACGCCGACGTGGAGGTGGCGGAGGCCGACGACCACACGCGCGAGGCGCGCGAGATCTTCCTGGCCATGGCGACGCAGTTCCGGGCCACCCGCGACGGGCTGGAGAGCGTCATCCGCCAACTGGCGGAGACCGCCGAGCAGGTGGCCAGCGCCTCGAACCAGATCGCGCAGGGATCGCAGGCGCTGGCGCGTACCGCGTCGGAGGAGGCCGCGCACGTGGAGTCGGCCACCGCCGCCGCGAACCAGGTAGCCGGGGGCGCCCAGCAGGAGGCGCAGCTGGCGGAGGAGGCGCGCCGGCTGGCCGGCTCCATGCGCGGTTCGGCGGACGAGAGCGCGGGCACGGTCGGCCGCATGGGCGCCGCCATCGCGGAGATGCACCAGGCGGCCGAGGGAACGTCCACCATCATCCGCGAGGTCAACGAAATCGCCTTTCAGACGAACCTGCTCGCGCTCAACGCGGCTGTCGAGGCCGCCCGCGCCGGAGAGGCCGGCCGCGGGTTTGCGGTGGTGGCGGAGGAGGTGCGCACCCTCGCTGGCCGGGCCAAGAGCGCTGCCGGCAAGACGGAGGAGCTCATCCGTCGCTCGGTGGAGCTGGCCGGACGCGGCAGCGCGATGTCCGACGAGGTCGCCCGCAGCCTGCAGGGGATCCTCGGCTCCGTGTCGCGGGTGAGCCAGCTGATGGAGGAGATGGCCGGCGCCACCGCCGGCCAGGCCAGGAGCGCCGCGCAGCTCTCGAGCGTGGTGGGCGAGTTGGAGCGCTCGGCCCAGGCCACCGGCTCCACCTCGGAGGAGTCGGCGAGCGCCGCGGAGGAGCTGGCGGCACAGGCGAGCGAGATGAGGAGCCTGGTCGGGCGTTTCCAGCTGCGCACCGACGGCACGAGCGGCGAGCGCGCACCCCAGGGGCGGCGGCGGCTCGCGGCCGGGGGCTGACGCGGAGGGGCCCGGCGGCTCGCGCGTCTCCGCCTGACACCGCTGCCTGCCGCGCGAGCGGCGCCACAGCCGATCGAGCCCGACGCCCGACTACGAGGTGCCCGACCCGTGGGGAATCGCGCATCAAAGCGGGGAAGACCGTCCTCCTCCGCACCGACACCAGCAGTTCACCCGACGTTCTAGCGGAGGTGATGAGGCGAGCGTTGAAGGAGGGTCCGCTCCCGTGAAGGACCAGGTAAAGTCCTCCGCTCGTTCAGGCCGCGGCTAACTGCTAACGCGTGTCCGTGCTCTCGGTCGAGCCTGGGCGGGAGCCGGACATCGAGCCGGGGAGGCCCGCTCGTTCCCAGTACACGGATCGACCGAAATGGTCGTACAGGCGGACCTCATAGTCTCGACTCACCACCGTGGCGATATCCCATGTGGGACTGCTCTTGATGGCATCCCGCGTGAGATCGATGCGGACCTCCCGGTTCGGCCAGCTGACGGACGTCGCCCATTGAGGTGCAATCAGCACGCTCTTGCCAGCCATCCACCAGTGTGATGTATCGACCACCAGATAGCGCACCTCCCACGTTTCATCGTCCACGATGAAATCCGCGACGTGTCCGATATCGCCGTCGCTTCCGTGAATGTGGTATCCGGTCACTTCCTTGGCGCTTCGCAGATGCGCGTCCCGGGCTTCTTCAGGAGGGAGCTCAGGCGCCCCCCTCGGCATCCCAGGCGCCAGTGAAGTCGGGAAAGCTCCCACGCCCCAGACTCCCGAGGCCCCCCAGTAATAGGGATAGTTGTAGTAGCCGTAATAGTCGGACTCGAACTGGCGAGACACCGGCTGGTCCACGTCGATGCTCGGGCTGTTCCTGATCTTGTCCTTCGTCAACGCCAGGTGAAATAGCTTGGTCGACCAGTCGGCCTCTCTGAAGAAGGCGGGGGAGATGAGCACCTCGCGCTCATTGAAGAACCAGCCGGTCTTGACGACCAGATATCGTATCGTCCAGCGCTCATCGTCCAGGAAAAAGTCGGCCACCTTCCCGACGTCGCCGTCCATGGCGTTCACCGTGCATCGATCGAGCTCCTTCAGACACCTCAACATGGCTGCATCCTCCGCCTCATGGCCCCCAAGAAGCACGGCCCTCCCCTCCACTTGGGTGGGTCGAGCTTGATTCAAAACCGCGGTCGCCCCGACCATGGAGCCCCGAGGCGTGCCTGGTTTTCTCGGCTGCCTCGGGGCCTATTCCTCTTTGGCATTGGCGGGTCCCAGCAGCAAACTGGCAGCCAACCGACGGGGTTCATCCCTGCGGGTCCGAAGTGGAGCCAGCTGAGCCCCGTTGGCGGCCGCGTGGTGCCGCCGGATTCTCACTGCCCGATGATCTTCTCGATCTGCCCGACCTTCTCCTGGATCTTGCCAGTGACCCGCTGATTCTTCCCCTCGGACTCGAGCTTGCGGTGTCCCGTGACAATCCCGGCTGCCTCCTTCACCTTTCCCTTGAGGTTCTCGAACTTCCCCTTCACCTGGTCCTTCGTGCTTGGCTTCATGCCTGCTCCTTCCTCGCGCGAACCGGACCGCGACGCTCCACGACAACTCTCTCGAAGCGTCGCTCATGCGCAATCCAATCATGACCACGCAAAGAACGTGACACAACTGCGAAAAGGGGTTGGCCAGTCGACCTCGACATGGCTCCTTGCAACCGCGAATCGCTCACCGCCGGGGCCGCGCCTCCGGGTCCGGGCTTCCAGGCGAGGGTCCACCGCCTCGAGGCTGCCGGACGCCGTTCGCGGGGCCGAAGGCGACGAAGCGACCGGCCCGCTCGTCCCAGAGCGCGAGCCTCGCACACGCGAGGCTGCCGGCGATGGTGAGCGGGCGCGTGACCTGAAGCTCGGGCGTGGCCTCCATGCAGCGCTGGAGGTTGTAGTTGGGGATCCGTGGGCGGAGGTGGTGCACGTGGTGAAGGCCGATGTTGCCGGAGAACCACTGCAGCACCCTGGGCAGGCGGTAGTACGAGCTGCCCTGGAGCGCCGCGGAAACGGGCCCCCACCCCTCGTGGCGCGACCAGTACGATGGCTCGAACTGGTGCTGCACGTAGAAGAGCCAGATGCCACACGCGCCGGCGAGGAACAGGACGGGGAGCTGGACCAGGAGGTACGCGCGGAATCCGATGGTCAGGGAAGCCGCGGCGACGACCGCGGCGATCGCGAGGTCCGTGAGCAACACGCTCCGGACGCGCAGGCGGCTCGCGCCCCGCCGTGGAACGCGGTTGATCCAGAGAAAGAGCACGAGGGGGCCGACGAGCAACATGAGGTACGGGTTGCGGACGAGACGGTACGCGAGCCGCATCGCGGGCGACGCGGCCGCATACTCCGCCACGGTCATCGTCCAGATGTCGCCCGTCCCGCGCCGATCGAGATCGCCGGACGTGGCGTGGTGGAGGAGGTGCGCGTGTCGCCACTCGGTGAAGGGCGTGAAGACGAGCACGCCCAGCAGCCGGCCCAGGAGGAGCTCCGCGCGACGCGAACGCAGGAGGGAGGAGTGCGCGCAGTCGTGCATCAGGATGAAGAGCCTGACCGTCAGGCCGGCCGCGGGGACCGCCAGTGCGGCGGTGAGCCACCACGGGAGCCCGTGGCGCACGGCGAGGACCATGCACGACATCGTCACCGCGTAGGGGACGAGGGTGTTCGCAACCTGCCAAACCGAGGCCGCGAGGCGCGGCCGCTCGAAGGCCCGCAGCGCGGCGGCGCCTGACGGGGAGCAGGCATCCGCGCGCGAGCCTCCATCGGCACCTGCCGGGAGGGACGCGCCGCCCTCGGCCCGGAGCCGTGCCACGGCGACTGCGCTGCGGGAGCGGGAGATCGTGGGTTCCGCGGTGATCACGATTCTGAACGTACGAACGACGGGTCACGGGCGCGTCACGCCGCGACGAGGCGCAGCAGTGCCTCCTGCTCGGCGCCCCGCCCCGCCCGGGGCGAGGTCCTCGCGACCGGCCGCACCACAGGGTGGCCGAGCAGGGAAACTCCGCTCGCTCGCCGAGATCGCGAGGCCGGGGCGCTCGGGATCGTGCTGTCGGGGACGGCCTCCGATGGCACCGAGGGTCTGCGTGCCACCAGGAGCACGACGGGATCACCTTCGTCCAGGATCCGCGCTCCGCCAAGTTCGGGATGCCCCAGAGTGCCTGGGCTCGACCTTCATCGGAGGACACTCCAGCGGCTGCTCGGTGAGCATCCGGCCGCGATGGCGAGCTGTTCACCGGAGGATCCTGCACGCGGTCACGCGCCCTCGCCAGTAGGTGAACGGGCCTCCGGGCAGCTGCCAGGTGACCTCGGCCTCCTTCGGAACGCGGAGCTGGCCGAACGACCGATACGCACCGAAAGCTCCCGACCAGGCGGTGTCCACCACCGACCTCCCCAGGAGCCGCGGCCGGGCCGGCGTGCTGGCCCGGAGCACGCGACCCTCATCGTCAATCGCGAGCTCGACGGCTGCCTGCGTCTTCCCGTCGTCGAAGGTGGCGTGGAGCCGGCCGGCCTCGCCCACGTCCCACGTGACGAGCTGCCCTTCCTTGAAAGCGAATGGTCTCCACGGAAGCTCCGCGAGGCCGCGCTGCGCCTCCCCCCGGTCCATGTCCGGGCCGCACGCCCTCGCCACCGGCACGAAGCCCAGGACCCGGGCCGTCAAGGCGCCTTCACCCTTCGCGAAGGAATCGGTGACGCGGGCTCGCAGGAGGGGTGCCATCCTGACCCTCGCCTGCCAGCGGAAGTCGACGCCGGGGCCCAGGAACCACTGCTCTGCCTCGAAGGGCAGCCATGGGCGGTCGGGGGCGAATCGCATTTCCCCCTCCTGACGGACCCAGGTGCCGCGGCACGCCACGTCGCCGCCCGGCATGGCCTGGCGGCGGATGCGTTCCAGGATGTGACGCGCCTGCTCCGGCATGGACCCTCCCCGGCCATCGTAGCGGGGGCCTCGCGTCTCCGCGCGCGAGGCAGCTCTCGCCCCCCCCCCCGCCAGGACGCTTCATCCCGCCCAGCGCGTCTCCGCCGATGCGTCGAGCCGCTCCAGGAGCGGCCGCAGGCCTGTCGCGTCGCAAAAGGCAGCGAGTCTCTCCCGGAGAAGCCCATGCCAGGCGAGGGCGCCGAGCGAGCGGGGCAAGGGCGCGTCTCGCACCAGGGTGGCGAGGCGGCGAAAGAGGAACGCCTCCTCCACCTTTTCACGGAGCGTCACGGATAGCGCCGCAGCACCTCGAATGCCAGCCGGCCAGGCCCCCGGGTCGACCGGGATGGACTCGAGGTGCAGAAAGCGAGCGAGGAGCGCTCCGGCCGTCTTCTCGCCGAAGCCGGCGACCCCGGGGTAGCCGTCAGCGTCGTCGCCCATCAAGGAGAGGAAGTCGGGCACGCTCTCCGGGCGTATCCCCCAGCGCGCGAGGAGCGTTCCCTCGTCGAGCTCCCGCTTCCGCACGCGGTCCACCTGCACCACGCTGCGCCCGGAGAGGCACTGACCGAGGTCCTTGTCTGGGGTGAGGATGCGCACCTGCTCCACCTCACCGCCGAAGCGCGAGGCGCCCGTGGCGAGCGCGTCGTCGGCCTCCAGCTCGCGCATCGACCAGACGGTGACCCCGAGGGCGCGCACGGCCTCTTCGGCCAAGTCGAACTGCACCCGCAGCTCGGCAGGGACGCCATCGTCGCTCTTGTAGCCGGGCCAGAGATCGTTCCGGAAGGAGCGGATGGGGTTGTCGAAGGCCACCGCGAGGTGCGTCACCGCCTCCTCCCTGTCGTGGAGAAGCGCCAGGAGCGATTGAGCGAGGCCCACCGTCGCCTTCACCTGCGCTCCGCCCGGCGCGACGTGTCCGGGTCGCCTGGTGAAGTGCGCCCGGAAGAGCTCGAACGTGCCGTCCACGAGGTGCAGGCGCACGAGGGTGCTCTTATCGAGTCCTCTCCAGTCCCGCAGCCTCGTGATGTGACGTCGCAGGGGCCGGGAATCCGGCCACATCGCTTGATCGAGAGCAGAAGCGGACCTCTGGCGCTTCCTGACCCTCGCGCCGAAGATGGGCGCGATCCTTCACATCAGGTAACACCTCACCTCCTGCCCCACGCAGCTCGCGTGCAGCCAGAACGTGCGGTTCTCTCCGGGGAGCGGGAAGTCGATCGCCCGCACCACATCCTCGAGCCGCTCGTCGGCGGGCAGAAGCGCGGCGAGCCGGTTCGGCAGCGCCCGGAGCCGGGCCTCGTCGAGCGCGTGGCCCGGGTAGCCGGGGTGGAGCGCGAGGTACAGCATGTCCTCCTCCACGAGGTCGTTGAAGAAGTGGGACCCGAGGGAGACGTCGGGGATGACCTCCCCGAGCTTCATCACCTCGCAGATGGCCGAGACGCGCTGGATCTCGGGAAAGGAGACCGGCACGCCGAGCGCGGGCGTCGTCGTTCCCCAGCGCCCCGGGCCCACGAGGAGGATGTTCCGCGCCCCCGCTGGCTCGAGGCGGGTCAACCGGCCCACCACGCGCGCCACCTCGTGGCGGTCCTGCGTGCCCAGCCGGGCGTAGCGGTCGGGGTCCACGTAGAGCAGGCGGTCGATGGGGGTCGAGCGGCTTCTCCCAATCACCGGCCCACGGCTCTCGAGCAGCACGTTCTCCGGCGCGAGGTCGCGGGGCGCCTCGAGCTCGGGGCCTCCCTCCCGCACCTGGAGCGGCCTGCATTGCACCAGGTTCACTCGCAGATCGCCCTCGGCGGCGAAATTCGCGGTGAACTCCACGTCGACGGGATGACCGTAGGCTTCCCGGAGGAGCTTCAAGAGGTCGCGCAGGTACTCCACGAACGGCGTCTTCCAGAGCAGCTCCTCGAAGCCGAGCACCCACGTCGTCCCCCGCCGGCTGGCGTAGAGGTCGACGGGAAATCGCCGGCCTCGGCGAGGACGTCGTCGATGCGAGCCGAGACGAACCGGCGCGACTCGGAATCCAGCACGTCGACACGGCGCTGCGCGTGCTCGACGGGGTCTCCCGCCGGTCCGCCCTGCGGGCGCAGCGTGGGAGCGTTCAGGGCGATGATGCGGGTGTAATCGTCATCCGACCTCTCCACGGCGCGCGTCCCCAGCCCGAAGACGAGCCGCACCACGCCGGCCTGCGGATCGATCGAGGCGTCCCAGACGTAGGGATTGTACGAGAGCGCCACCCCGGCGAGCTCCGGAAAGAAGAGTCGCCCGCGCACGGCGCCCGACACCCGCTGCACCAGGATGGCCATCTGCTCGTCCCGGTCGAGGAGGCCGCGCCGCTCGCGGTAGCGCAGCGCCTCCTCGCTCATGCTGCTCGCGTACACCGCCTTCACCGCTCCCACGAGCTCGGCGAGGCGCTCGGCGGGGGAGCCGTGGTTCGGGAGGAAGACGCTGTCGTACTTGCCGGTGAAGGCGTTTCCGAAGCCGTCCTCCAGGAGCGAGGAGGAGCGGACGATGATCGGGGACTGGCCGTAGTACTCGAGCATCGTCACGAACTGCCGCTCGATGTAGTCGGGGAACCGGCCGGCCAGCACCAGGGCGCGGGCGTCTTCCGCCCCCTCGAGGAATGCGTCGGGCCGCCGCTGCCCGCGCCGCGCCCTCCAGCAGCCGTTCGCGACGAGGTAGGTGTAGAAGACATCGGAGCCGATGAACCACGAGTCGTGGGGCTCCAGCCTCCTCGCCCAGGCCGGATAGGACTTCGTGAGCACGGCGCGCGCCACCAGCATGCCGGCCGCCTTGCCGCCGATGAGCCCGGTGCCAATCATGCGCCTGCGCAGGCCGAGCAGAATCGCCGAGGTCGAGATAGCGGGCGGCGAGGGCGGCGAAGCGAGCGTCGCCAGTGAGAATCATCCTCACCGTGGACTGGAAAGCCTGCTCCTCGTCGCTGCCGCTGCACCGGCCCTGGATGAACCCTTGGCGGACCTCCCCCGCGTGCAGGAACTTGCAATCCCAGGCGTCGAGCTGGGCGGCGGGGTCGAGGTGCCGCTCGTCGGCCTCGGCGAGCACCTCGGCGAGCTCCGCGCTCCCCGTGAGCGCGCGCAGCGCCTCCCCCTGCCACCGGTGCGGCAGGTACATGGTCGGGGAGTGCCTGCCGTCCACCTTGAGCGGGTGGAGGTAGACCGCGCGCTGGTGCCGGAAGACGTCCACCAGCAGCTGCGTGGTCCCCCGGATGGCGTCCAGCGCCTGCGGCGAGTGCCCGTCGCGCAGCACCGCGAAGTAGGCCACCGTGGCGAGCTCGTACAGGTACGGGCAGGTGACGGTGAAGAAGTTCCCCAGCATGAGGTCGCTGGTCCAGTCGGCCGCGAGGTCCGACAGGCAGTCGAAGACGTGGAAGGCCCCCGGGCCGGCCTCGTCGATCGCCGCGTGGATGGCGGCCGTGAAGCTCTCGAAGCCCACCGTCGCCGAGAGCTGGACGACCCTCACCCCCGGTGCGTCCTCCACGAGCGGCGCGTGGCGCGCGAAGCGGAAGTAGACGAGCCGCCGTCCATCCGCCAGCGCGCGTTTCACGAAGGGACCCACGAGGAGCGGGTAGTCGCCGACCGTCTCCACCCGCCACACGACGTTGTCGCCCTCGCGCAGCCCGCCGAGGACGTGGTCGAGCGCCGCGAGCCCGGTGGTCGGTGCAAGCGTTTCGGTCACGTTTCGAGTGTGGCACACTCCTGCGCCTCACAGGGCAGCGGGATCGCGCCCAAGCCCAAAGGAGCAGTGCCATGGCGATGACGGAGCGGCTGGAGTCCATCTACCAGGACGTGTTGCGCCGGAACCCCGGCGAGGTCGAGTTCCACCAGGCGGTGCGAGAGGTGCTGGAGTCGATCGCGCCGGTGCTGGCCAAGTACCCCGAGTTCACCGAGCGGAAGATCATCGAGCGGATCGCCGAGCCCGAGCGGCAGATCATCTTCCGCGTGCCATGGCAGGACGACAGGGGCGAGGTGCACGTCAACCGCGGCTTCCGCGTGCAGTACAACAGCGCGCTCGGCCCCTACAAGGGCGGCCTCCGCTTCCACCCGTCGGTCTATCTCGGCATCATCAAGTTCCTGGGGTTCGAGCAGATCTTCAAGAACGCGCTCACCGGCCTTCCGATCGGCGGCGCCAAGGGCGGCTCCGACTTCGATCCCAAGGGCCGCAGCGACAACGAGATCATGCGCTTCTGCCAGAGCTTCATGACCGAGCTCTAGCGGCACGTCGGCGAGTACACCGACGTGCCGGCGGGCGACATCGGCGTGGGCGGCCGCGAGATCGGCTACATGTTCGGGCAGTTCAAGCGGCTCACCGCCCGCTACGAGGCGGGCGTCCTCACCGGCAAGGGGCTCGACTACGGCGGCTCGCTGGTGCGCCGCGAGGCGACCGGCTACGGCGCATCCTTCTTCCTGGAAGAGATGCTGAAGGTGCGCAAGGACTCGGTCGGCGGCAAGAGCTGCCTCGTCTCCGGCTCGGGCAACGTCGCCATCTACACCATCGAGAAGCTCCACCAGCTCGGCGGCCTGGTGGTCGCCTGCTCCGACTCCAATGGCTACGTGGTCGACGAGAAGGGCATCGACGTGGAGCTGGTGAAGCAGCTCAAGGAGGTGGAGCGGCGCCGCATCAAGGACTACGTGGAGTACCGCACCCACGCGCGGTACGTCGCGGGGGGCAACATCTGGGAGATGCCCTGCCAGGTGGCCATGCCGTCGGCCACGCAGAACGAGATCAACGCCAGCGATGCAGCCCTGCTGGTGAAGAACGGGTGCCGGGCGGTCGCCGAGGGCGCCAACATGCCCACCACCCCCGAGGGCATCAAGGTCTTCCTCGAGGCGAAGATCGCCTACGGCCCGGGCAAGGCGGCGAACGCCGGCGGCGTCGCCACCAGCGCGCTGGAGATGCAGCAGAACGCCTCTCGCGACTCGTGGACCTTCGAGTACACCGAGAAGCGGCTCGCCAGCATCATGAAGAACATCCATCGGAACTGCTTCGAGACCGCCGAGGAGTTCGGCGCGCCCGGCAACTACGTGGTGGGCGCCAACATCGCCGGCTTCATCAAGGTCGCCAAGGCCATGGTGGCGCACGGCCTGGTGTGACGCTTCCGGCGCGGGCCCGCCGGGGTGCGTCCTCCCCGGCGACCCGCGCCGTCACCGGCCTGTCCGCGTCCCGATGGCTCCAGGCTGCAGCGGGAGCCACAGGTCGACGAAGAGCGGCTTCGCCACCCGCTCGGCCGCCTGCAGCCGCTTCAGGGTCCCCGCCTGGTCGCGCGCCGCGAGCACGATGGCGAAAGCGTGGGAAAGCGCCGAGAAGGAGGTGAAGCTGAAGCTGAAGAGCAGGTTCTCGCTCGGCACCGGCACGAGGATGTCGGCGTGCGCGGCCACCGGCGAGTCCTTGCGGTCGGAGAATGCGAGCACCGGGATGCCGCTCTGCTTGGCGAAGGCGGCGGCGTCGACCGTCTCCCGGCTGTAGGGCGCGAAGCTCACCACCACCAGGAGATCGCGCGGGCCGAGGTTCGCCACCTGGTTGGAGAAGTCGGAGGGGAGCGCGGCGATGCAGGGGACGCCAGCCTGCGTGAGGTGAAAGGCGAAGATGAGGCCCATCACGTGGCCCACCCCCCGGCCGAGGATCACCCGGTGGTCGGCGCCGACGAGCAGGCGCGAGGCCGACTCCAGCATGGCGTGGTCGACCGACTGGAGGAGGCGCGAGAGCTCCTCACCGTCGCGCCGCAGCACTTCACCCAGCGTGCCGAAGACGTCGGTGGGCGGCTCGAGGTGCTGCAGCGACGGCTCCCGTGAGCGGGCGTTGCACGCCTCGCGGAGCGCGTCGCGGAAGTCGCTGAACCCGGCGTAGCCGAGCCGCTTCGCGAAGCGCATGACCGAGCCGACGCTCACGTGCGCGTGCTCGGCCATCGATTCGATGCCCCAGAGGGCGCCGAGGAGCGGGTCGCTCATCACCGTCTCGGCGATGGCGCGCTGGGCCCCGGCGAGCTCGCCGTAGGCGCGGGCCAGGCGGGCCTGGACGCTGGAGCCGGGGTCGACCGTCATTTCCTGATCAAGACTTATATCACACGTCGAACATTTCTTGCCTGCTAGCTTTCGGCTGCCGCCGACGTGAATTGAATGGAAAGGAAGTCCTCGCCTTTACCCCAATGGGTATAGGTACGGTCAAAAATGGTTGCAGCTTGATAGTTATTTTTTTTCTGCTACCGTGCACCTCGAAGCCCGAGCAGCAGGAAGTGGTGACCTCGATTCCCGAGCGGAGAGACGGCCGTGGAACTCATCCTCAATGGGCAGACCCGGCGTCACGATGGAGATCCGGAGCTCGAGGTGCTCACCTGGCTGCGCGAGGTGGCCGGCCTCCTCAGCCCCAAGGACGGTTGCTCGGGCGAGGGCGTCTGCGGCTGCTGCGACATTCTCGTGGACGGAATCGCCAAGCCCGCCTGCAAGCTCAGCATGAAGGACGTGGAGGGGAAGACCCTCACCACGCTGGAGGGGTTCAGCAGGGCCGAGCGCGACGCCTTCGCCGACGCATTCGTGGCGAAGGGGGGGGTGCAGTGCGGCTTCTGCACCCCCGGCATCGTGGTGAAGGCGAAGGCGCTCCTCGACAAGAACCCGAGCCCCACCCGCGAGCAGATCGCCGCGGGCTTGAACGCCAACATCTGCCGCTGCACCGGCTACGTGAAGGTGGTCGATTCGATCGCCTGCGCGGCCGAGGCTCTCCGCACCGGCACCCCGGTCTCCATCCCCTCCGGCACCGGGAAGGTGGGGACGCGCCACCCCAAGTACACCGCGCGGCAGGCTGTGCTGGGCGAGCGCGTCTTCGTCGCCGACATGAAGGAGCCGGGCATGCTCTACGGGGCGCTCCGCTTCTCCGACCACCCTCGCGCCAAGGTGCTGCGCATCGACGTTTCCGAGGCGCTCGCCACGCCGGGCGTGGAGCGCGTGCTCCTCGCGAAGGACGTGCCCGGCCAGCGCTTCATGGGCTCCATCACCATGGACTGGCCGGTGCTGGTGGCGGCGGGGGAGACCACCTGCTTCGTCGGCGACGTGCTCGCCACGGTGGCGGCCACCTCCGAGAAGGTGGCCCGCGAGGCGGCGGCCAAGGTGAGGGTGGAGTACGAGGTGCTGCCGCCGGTCACCGACATCTTCGAGGCGCTCCGGCCTGATTCGCCGCGGGTGAACATCGAGGGCAACGTGCTGCACCGGGCGGAGGTGAAGGTGGGGGACGCCGAAGAGGGCCTGGACCGCTCGGCCCACGTCACCCGCAACCGCTTCGTCACCCAGCGGGTGGAGCACGCCTTCCTCGAGCCCGAGGCCACGCTGGCCCTGCCGTGGCAGAAGGAGGGCCAGCCGGGGGTCAAGGTCTACAGCTGCAGCCAGGGCGTCTACGAGGACCGCCACCAGCTGGCGCTCCTCCTCGACCTCCCCAAGGCGCGGGTCAACGTGGTGCAGGTGCAGAACGGTGGCGGCTTCGGCGGCAAGGAGGACATCACCACCCAGAGCCACGCCTCGCTCCTCGCCTGGCTCACCGGCAAGCCGGCCATGGTGCGCCTCACGCGCAAGGACTCCCTGCGGATGCACACCAAGCGGCACCCCATCACCATGGACTATGCGGTGGGGTGCGACGCGCAGGGGATGCTCACGGCCCTGGTGGCAACGCTGCACTCCGACACCGGCGCTTACTCCAGCGTGGGGCTGGCGGTCATCGAGCGGGCGGTGTCGCACTCGGCGGCGGCCTACTTCGTGCCGAACGTGCACGTGAAGGGCACCGCCGTCGTCACCAACAACGCTCCCTGCGGCGCCTTCCGCGGCTTCGGCGTGAACCAGGTGAACTTCGCCTTCGAGTCGTGCCTCGACGAGCTGTGCAAGCAGGGCGGCTTCGACCGCTGGCAGTTCCGCTGGGACAACGCCCTCACCGAGGGGAAGACCACCGCCACCGGCCAGGTGCTGAAGGCGGGGGTGGGCGTGCGGAAGTGCCTGGAGGCGGTGAAGGACCGCTTCCACGCGGCGAAGTACGCGGGCCTCGCCGCCGGGATGAAGAACACCGGCATCGGCTGCGGCCTGCCCGACTTCAGCCACGCCAAGATCGTCATCCGCGCGGCCGACCACGTGGAGGTGCACCACGGCTGGTGCGAGATGGGTCAGGGCAACTTCACCATGGCGGTGCAGACGCTGGTGGAGGAGACCGGCATCGACCCCGCCCTCGTCGAGGTGAAGGTGGAGACCGACGAGGAGGCGGAGGCGGGCATGACCACCGGCTCCCGCGGCACCTCGCTCGTGAGCCTGTCGGTGAAGGCCGCCTGCCAGGAGCTCACGGCCGACCTCGCCTCCGGGAAGACGCTCGCCGACCTGGTGGGCAGGTCGTACCGGGGGAGCTGGGTGTGCGACTGGACCGTCCCCCCCGGCAAGCCGCCCAAGCCCGGGCACGACATCGTCACCCACTACTCCTTCGGCTTCGCCGCGCAGCTCGTGGAGCTCGACGAGAGCGGCAAGATCACCCGCATCACCGCGGCCCACGACGCCGGGAAGATCATGAACCCCACGCTCTTCGAGGGGCAGATCGAGGGCTCGCTGCACATGGGCCTCGGCTACGCCCTCACCGAGGAGTTCCCCTACCGCGACGGCTGGCCGGTCTCCCTCCGCATGTCCGACCTCGGCATCATCAAGGCGAAGGACATGCCGCCCCTCGACATCATCGGCATCGAGGTGCCGGATGCGCTGGGGCCGTATGGCGCCAAGGGTGTGGGTGAGATCGGCCTCGTGCCCACCGCCGCCGCCGTGGCGAACGCCCTCTGCCAGCTCGACGGCGTCCGCCGCACCAGGCTCCCGCTGAGGGAGCTCCGGGCGCTCGGCCGCAAGGACCCCATCGGCAAGAAGGAGCCGCGCGAGCCCGGCAAGAAGACCCCCATCCCGGCGTGAGCCGCCCGGCACCCTCCGGAGGAGCCGCGGTGGCGCTGCCCCTCCCTTGAAGTCCCCCAGCACCGAGCAGAACAGAAGGAGGCAATTCGCATGTCGAACCTCGACGCACGCGTGGCCGAGCTGGCCGCGAAGTACCGGCCCCTGGCGGTGGAGATCCTGAGGGAGGCGATCCGCATCCCCGCCGACCACGTGGACAAGCCTGTCGATCAGGGCGGCGACCCAAAGTGCGGCACCTCCAACCACGAGCTGCCCCGCATCGGGTACCTGCGGAGGAGGATCGTGGAGATCGGCGCCGTTCGCCGGCCGGAGGACGTCTTCTTCGATGACTTCGGCAACCTGGTGTGGACGGTCGAGGACCCCTCGGACGGCATCGCGCCGGCCCAGAAGAAGGTGGTCTACATCGACGGCCACACCGACACGGTGCGCCCGCTGCGCGAGCAGTGGCGGGAGAAGGCGGGCCTCGACCCCTTCGACGGCCTGACCGACCCGGCCAAGTTGAACAAGGCCTTCCTCAAGCGCGAGCTGGGCTGGGTGCCGCCCGAGTCGGAGTGGAAGCACCTCGTCTTCGGGCGCGGCGCCGCCGACCAGCTCGGCGGCGTGGTGGCCGCCATCATCGCCACCAAGATCCTGCTCGAGCTGGCGCCCGAGGGCGCGCTGCGCGGCGCCATCGTCCGCTCCTACGGCACCGTCTGCGAGGAGGACAATGACGGCGCGGGCCCCATGTACCTCGTGCGCAAGGTCTTCCCTTCCGCCGGGCCGGAGGTCATCCCCGACGTGGTCATCCTCACCGACGGCACCGGCTGCTCGAAAAAGGGGGCGCTCGGCATCTACCGTGGGCAGCGCGGCCGCATGCAGATCGAGGTGGCGGTGACCGGGCGCTCCTGCCACGGCTCGATGCCGCACGAGGGCCTGAACCCGCTCGAGCACGGGGCCGCCATCCTGAAGGAGGCCGCCGAGCGACACGAGCGCCACGAGGGCTTCCTCGACGACCCCTTCCTCGGCCGCGGCACCCGCACCGCCTCCTGGTCGCGCCTCGACACCCCCAGCGACTGCGCGGTGCCCGAGCGCTTCACCTTCCGCTTCGACCGGCGCCTCACCATCGGCGAGACGCCGGAGCAGGCGGTGGCCGACATCGAGGGGCTCTCCTCGGTGGCCGCCGCGCGCAAGGCCGGCCTCACCATCGAGGTGAGCGTCCCTGTCTACGGCGACGCAAGCTGGAAGGGGTACGTGCTCGACAACCCGCAGGTCTACCTCGGCTGGCTCACGCCGGAGGGGCACCCCGCCCTGAAGGCCGCCGTGAGCACCTATGAGGGCGTGATCTCCCCGCACGTCGAGGGGAAGAGCGGCACGGGCGGCAGCATCCCGAAGGAGCCGCGCGTCGACCGCTGGGTCTTCTCCACCGACGGGGTCGGCTTCCCGGTGCCGAAGGACGCGAGCGTCCCCGGTGCCGCGAAGAAGGGCTGGGTCACCTCCGAGAGCTACAAGCACCCGGCCATGTTCGGCTTCGGCGTGGGCATCGAGCAGAACACCCACAAGATCGGCGAGTGCGTGGACGAGCGCGAGCTGCAGCACGCCTCGGCCTTCCTGGCCCGCTTCCCCAGCGTCTTCGCGGGCGAGCGGTAGCAGGGCGCGGCCCGTTCAACCCAGAAGCAAGTCGAAGAGCTCGAGGGACGACGACCATGGAGAAGCCCCTTCGCCCCCTCCCGCTGGAAGCGCTGGCCCGCTGGATCTTCCGCGATCTGCAGGGTGCGGACACGGTGCTGGGCATCCCCCGGGGGAACTTCGCCGCGCCCTCGCCCCGGCTGCGCTCGCAGCTCCTCGGCCGCACCCTGGGAGCGCCGCTCGGCGTCGCCGCCGGCCCCCACAGCCAGCTCGCCCCGAACATCGTGGCGAGCTGGCTGTGCGGCGCCCGCTTCATCGAGCTGAAGACGGTGCAGATCCTCGACGAGCTCACCGTCAGCCGTCCCTGCATCGACTCCGCCGACGAGACCTACAACTGCGAGTGGTCGCAGGAGCTGAAGCTCGAGCAGTCGTTCGACGAGTACCTCCACGCCTGGGTGCTCATCCACGCGCTCTCGCACGCCCTGGGGATGGAGGGCCCGGAGACGCTCTTCAACATGAGCGTCGGCTACGACCTCGCCGGCATCCGCGAGCCGAGGGTGCAGCGCTTCATCGCCAGGATGCGCGATGCCCGCGACGCGCTCCCGGCGGCCATCGAGGCGGTGGCGAAGGTCTACCCGGCCGTCCGCGACCTCGAGATCCCCCACCAGCTCTCCGACCACATCACCCTCTCCACCATGCACGGCTGCCCGCCCTCGGAGATCGAGCGCATCGCCCACTTCCTCCTCACCGAGCTGGGCGTCCACACCTGGGTGAAGCTCAATCCCACCTTGCTCGGCCCGGAGCGGCTTCGCGGCCTCCTCAACGAACGCCAGGGTTTCGACATCGAGGTGCCCGACACCGCCTTCGCGCACGACCCCGGCTTCGGCGAAGCCATGGCCATGGTGAAGAACCTGGCTCGCGCCGCGGAGGGCCGGCCCCAGCACTTCGGGCTCAAGCTCTCCAACACGCTCGAGGTGGTGAACCGGCGCCCGGTGTTCCCGTCGTCCGAAAAGATGATGTACATGTCGGGGCGCTCGCTCCACCCGCTGACCCTCACCCTGGCCGGGCTCGTCGACGACGCGCTCGGCGGTGCGGTGCCCGTGAGCTTCTGCGGCGGGGCCGACGCGCAGAATTTCCCCGACCTGGTCGCCGACGGTCTCACCCCGGTCACCGTCTGCACCGACCTCCTCAAGCCCGGCGGCTACGCCAGGCTGCAGCAGTACCTCGCCAACCTCGAGGCGGCCATGGAGCGGGCCGGGGCGGCCGATCTCGCCTCCTTCGTCGAGCGGAGCTCCGGCGGCCGGGGCGCGCGCTGGAATCTCGCTCGCCACGTCGAGACCGCCACCTCCGACGCTCGCTTCGCCCGCCGCGACCGCCCCCTCGCCTTCAAGGGCGAGCGCGCGCTGGGACACTTCGACTGCATCGCCGCCCCCTGCCAGGAGGCGTGCCCCGCCCACCAGAACATCCCCGACTACATGTGGCTCGTGGCCCACGACCGTCCCTCAGAGGCGATGGACGTCATCCTGCGCACGAACCCGCAGCCCGGGATCACGGGCAGTGTCTGCGACCACCCGTGCACCGAGCGGTGCGTCCGCAACTTCTACGACGCCCCGCTCGCCATCCGCGAGGTGAAGCGCTTCGCCTTCGAGCACGGCGAGGTGAGCCCGGCGCGCGCCCCCTCCCCACGTGGGGTGAAGGTGGCCATCGTGGGCGCCGGCCCGGCGGGGCTCTCCGCCGCCTACTTCCTGGCGAGGATGGGCTTCGAGCCGGTGCTCTACGAGGCGAAGGAGCGGCTCGGCGGGATGGTGAGCGGCGTCATCCCCGGATACCGGCTCTCCGGACAGGCCATCGGCAACGACCTCGACCGGCTCCGGCAGCTCGGCGTGCGGGTGGAGCTCGGCCGTGCGCTCGGCCGCGACCTCTCGCCGGAGGAGCTCCGTGAGGGACACGCCTACGTGTTTCTCGCGGTGGGCGCGCAGCGCGGGAAGCGGCTCGGCATCTCCGGCGAGGACGCAGCCGGTGCGCTCGACGCCCTCACCTTCCTCGACCGGGTGCGGGCGAAGGAGCCGGTGGAGCTGGGACGGCGCGTCCTGGTGGTCGGCGGCGGCAACTCGGCCATGGACGCGGCCCGTGCGGCGAGGCGCCTCGCGGGTGACGGCGAGGTGACCCTCGTCTACCGGCGCACGCGCGCCGAGATGCCGGCCGACCCGGCCGAGGTGCGCGACTGCCTGGAGGAGGGTATCGGACTCAGGGACCTGTTGGCGCCGCACCACGTCGTCGTGGAGGACGGCAAGGTGGTGGGCCTCGCCTGCACTCCGATGAAGCTCGAGGGTCGCGACGCCTCGGGCCGGCGGCGACCCGTGCCCGCCGGGGGGACGGGTGAGGTGATTCTTCCCGCCGACACCGTCATCCCGGCCATCGGTCAGGAGCCCGTGCTGGACTTCCTCGACGGCGTGGAGCTCGCCCGCCGCCGTGACGGCACGCCGGAGGTCGATCCGGCCACCCGCCAGACGAGCCTCCCCTGGCTCTTCGCCGGCGGCGACCTCGTGCGCGGCGCGGCCTCGGTGGTGAAGGCCATCGCCGACGGGCGCGCGGTGGCCGAGGCGATCGGCCGGCGCCACGGTGTCGAGCCCGAGCCGGAGCCGACGCTCGACAAGCATACCCGCCCGGTGGACCTCCTCCAGAAGAAGTCGCGCAAGACGGCGCCCCGGACGGTGCCCGTGCTGCCGGTGGCCGAACGCGGCGGCTTCGCCGAGGTGATCCAGTCCTTCTCACCCGAGGCGGCCGCGGCCGAGGCGAGCCGCTGCCTCGATTGCGACGACCTGTGCAGCCTGTGCGTCACGGTGTGCCCCAACCGCGCCAACCAGGCGTACGCCATGGCGCCGCTCGCCCTCGCCTGGCCTTCGTTCACTGTTAGTGATGGCGCCCTGGTCGCCGGCGCGCCTCGCACCTTCTCGGTGAAGCAGGCGGTGCAGATCGCCAACATCGGCGACCTCTGCAACGCCTGCGGCAACTGCGACACCTTCTGCCCCACCTCGGGGGCGCCCTACAAGGCCAAGCCGCGGTTCTGGCTCGACCCGGAAGGCTTCCGTGAGGCGCAGGGCGACGCCTTCCACCTCCAGCGCGGTGACGGCTCCGTCACCCTCCGGGCGCGCCTCGGCGGGGTCGAGCACAGCCTCACGCTCCGCGCGGACGCCGCCGAGTACCTCTCGGACAAGGTGCGGGCCCGTCTCGCGCCTGGCGACTGGGAGCTGCTAGGCGCGGAACCAGCCGGCGAGCTCGCGGAGGGCGAGGCGCTCGACCTCTCGCCGTGTGCCACCCTGGTCGCGCTCCTTCGGGCGGAGCCTTCACTGCCGGGCGGGGTGAGCTGAGCCATGCCGCGTGCGGACGGTTCACCCGAGGCCGTTCGACCGAAGGCTGCCCGCGGAAGCGTTCCGCAGGCCGGTGACGTGAAGAGGTCGCGCAGCACCGCCGTGGAGGAGGATGCCATGCCGCAGACCAGGCAGCAGGGGGCACCCGGGCCGACGCTTCGCCCCTCTTCTCGGCCCGCTCCCGTCGACGAGGTCCTCCCCGCGGGCCGGCTCTCGCTCCTCGGCGTGCAGCACGTCCTGGTGATGTACGCCGGGGCGGTGGCGGTGCCGCTCATCGTGGGCGGCGCGCTGAAGCTGCCGAAGGAGCAGCTCGCGCTGCTCATCAACGCCGACCTCTTCACCTGCGGCCTCGTCACCATCATCCAGTCCGCAGGGTTCTGGCGCTTCGGCATCCGCATGCCGGTGATGATGGGCGTCACCTTCGCCGCCGTCGGCCCCATGCTGGCCCTGGCGGCCGCCCCCGAGCTCGGCCTGCGGGGTATCTACGGGGCCGGGATCGGGGCCGGGATCTTCGGGATCCTGGTGGCGCCGCTCATCAGCCGGCTCCTGACGCTCTTCCCGCCGGTGGTGACCGGCACCATCATCACGGTCATCGGCGTCTCCCTCATGGGGGTGGGCATCAACTGGGCGGCAGGGGGTCAGCCGCTCGTCAAGACCGCGGAAGGCATGGTGCCGAACCCCGCCTACGGCGCGCCGCTGCACCTCGCCGTCGCCCTGGCCGTGCTCGTCTGCATCCTGCTCATCACGCGCTTCGGAAGGGGCTTCTTCGCCAACATCTCGGTGCTGCTCGGCATCGTCTTCGGCATGCTCGTCGCGCTCGCGCTGGGAAAGGTGAGCTTCGACGGGCTCCACGAGGCGCGCTGGGTCGCCGTGGTGACGCCCTTCCAGTTCGGCCTGCCGAGGTTCGACCTCGTGGCCGTCCTCACCATGTGCATGGTCATGCTGGTGGCGATGATCGAGTCGCTCGGGATGTTCCTCGCCCTCGGCAACATCACCGGCAAGAAGCTCTCCGGGCGCGACCTCGGCGATGGGCTCCGGGTGGACGGCCTGGGCACGCTCCTCGGTGGGATCTTCAACACCTTCCCGTACACCTCCTTCAGCCAGAACGTGGGCCTGGTCGGGGTCACCGGCGTGCGGAGCCGCTGGGTGTGCGTGACGGGCGGCGTCCTCCTCGTCGTGCTGGGGCTCGTGCCGAAGCTCGCGGTGGTGGTCGCCTCGGTGCCGCCCTTCGTGCTGGGCGGCGCGGGCATCGTGATGTTCGGCATGGTGTGCGCCACCGGCATCCGCATCCTGGGCGGCGTGGACTACCAGAAGAATCCGCACAGCGCGTACATCGTGGCCATCGGCGTCGGCACCGGCATGATTCCCATCGTGGCGAGCAGGTTCTTCGAGCAGCTTCCGCACGCCCTCGCGCCGCTCCTCCACAGCGGCATCCTCCTCGCCACGCTGGTGGCGGTCACCTTGAACCTCTTCTTCAACAGGCTGAAGAGCGCCGAGCTGGCGGGCGCCGAGTCGGCCAAGGCGAGCGCCACCGTCGAGGCGTGAAGCCACACCCCGCGCTCGCCTCCCGGCGCGTGCGGCTCTTGCACAACCGACGAACGAAATGGAGCGAACCATGGACGCAGCCGTGACCCCCGCGCAGCTCGAGGCCTTCCGGGCGCTGCCCACCGACCTCTTCCAGAAGGACTTCCTCCTCACCTGGCAGCACTCGAGGAAGGAGCTCACGGCCATCCTGGAGCTGGCCGAGATCCTGAAGAGCCTGCACCGCCAGGGCCTCTCCTACCGCGCCTTCGACGCTGGCCTCGCCATCTCCATCTTCCGCGACAACTCCACCCGCACCCGCTTCTCCTTCGCCTCGGCAGCCACCGCGCTGGGCCTCGGCCTCTCCGAGCTCGACGAGCAGAAGAGCCAGGTCGCACACGGAGAGACGGTGCGCGAGACGGCCAACATGATCAGCTTCCTCGCCGAGGTGATCGGCATCCGGGACGACATGTTCCTCGGCGAGGGCAACCGCTACATGCGCGAGGTGGGCGACGCGCTCACCGAGGGGGCGGCGCGTGGCGTGCTCCACCGCCGGCCCAGCATCGTGAACCTTCAATGCGACATCGACCACCCCACCCAGACGCTGGCGGATCTCGCCTGGCTGAAGAAGCACTTCGGCGGCCTGGAGAAGCTGAAGGGGAAGAAGATCGCCATGACCTGGGCCTACAGCCCGAGCTACGGCAAGCCGCTCTCGGTGCCGCAGGGGGTGATCGGACTCATGACCCGCTTCGGCATGGACGTGTCGCTCGCACACCCCGAGGGCTACGGGCTCATCCCCGAGGTGATCGAGGTCGCCCGCAAGAACGCGGCGGAGAGCGGCGGTGGGTTCGAGGTGGTGGGCTCGATGGAGGAGGCCTTCCGGGGTGCCGACATCGTCTACCCCAAGTCCTGGGCTCCCTACGGCGTCATGCAGCGGCGGACCGAGCTTCTGCAGAAGTCGGACAAGCCGGGCCTCGCCGCGCTGGAGAAGGAGTGCCTGGCGAACAACGCCCGCTTCACCGGCTGGGAGTGCGACCGAAAGAAGATGGACCTCACCCGCGACCGGGCAGCGCTCTACATGCACTGCCTGCCGGCCGACATCACCGGCGTGAGCTGCAAGACCGGCGAGGTGAGCGCCGAGGTGTTCGAGCAGTACCGCATCCCCACCTACCACGAGGCGGCTTACAAGCCGTTCGTGATCAGCGCGCTCATGTTCCTCACCCGCCTCCCGGACCCGGCCGCCAAGCTCGCCGCCGTCCTCGAGCGGGCGCAGGGCCTCGTCCTCTAGCCACTCCCCCATGCGGGCGGTGAGCGCCGCTCCCCGCCCGCACCTTCCCCTCGCAGCGGAGCACTCCATGTCGCGGATCGTGAAGTCGATGAACGAGGAAGTGATGAGGCGGACGGCGAAGCGGTGCCGCGAGCGCGGGATCGTCATCCCCACCTTTGCCCAGATGCGCGAACCAGAGCGCATCCCCGCCGCCGGCGTGGAGCGCCTGCGCGGGGTGGGGCCGCAGGACGTGAACCCGGCGAACCTCTTCCGCATCACCTGGAAGAACGACCCGGCGACCGGCTTCTTCGGCGGCGTGAACCACCTCGAGGTGCCACGCGCCCTCACCGGGGTGAAGGCGCGCATCGTGGGCCTCGTCGGCAAGCACTTCCCCACCGGAGCGCACAAGGTCGGCGCCGCCTTCGCCTGCCTGGTGCCGCGGCTGGTGAGCGGCGAGTTCGACCCGGAGAAGCACAAGGCGGTCTGGCCCAGCACCGGAAACTACTGCCGGGGCGGCGCCTTCGACTCCGCCATCCTGGGTTGCACGGCTGTGGCGGTCCTGCCCGAGAACATGTCGCAGGAGCGCTTCACCTGGCTGCGGACGATCGGCGCCGAGGTGATCGCCACCCCTGGCTGCGAGTCGAACGTGAAGGAGATCTACGACGAGTGCTGGCGGCTGAAGAAGGACCCGGTGCACATGGTCTTCAACCAGTTCGAGGAGTTCGGGAACCCGCTCTGGCACTACAACGTGACCGGGCCGGCGGTGGAGGAGGTGTACCGCTCCCTCGCCACCCCGCGCTCGCGCCTCGCCGCCTGGGTGAGCGCCACCGGCAGCGCCGGCACCATCGCCGCGGGCGACTACCTCAAGACCCTGCACCCCGGGGCGAGGGTGGTGGCGAGCGAGGCCCTCCAGTGCCCCACGCTCCTCATGAACGGCTTCGGCGACCACCGCATCGAGGGCATCGGCGACAAGCACGTCCCCTGGGTGCACAACGTGCGCAACACCGACGCAGTGGCCGCCATCGACGACGAGGACTGCATGCGGCTGCTCAGGCTCTTCAACGAGCCCGAGGGGCGCTGCTTCCTCGCCTCCCTGGGCGTGAGCGGCGCGGAGTCGGAGCGCCTCGACCTGCTCGGCATCAGCAGCGTCTGCAACGTGCTCGCCGCCATCAAGGCCGCCCGCTACTGGGAGCTCGGCGAGGACGACGTGATCTGCACCGTCTTCACCGACAGCGTCGACATGTACCGCTCTCGGCTCCAGGAGCTCACCGCCGAGCGGGGCGCCTTCACCATGGTGGACGCGGCCCGGGCCCACGCCGGGAGCCTCGAGCACCAGGGCGTGGAGCACTTCAAGGAGCTCACCCACGTGGACCGCAAGGCCATCCACAACCTCAAGTACTACACGTGGGTGGAGCAGCAGGGGAAGACCTACGAGGAGATCAACGCCCAGTGGAGCCCGGAGTACTGGAGCGAGCTCTTCGTGGACGAGGTGTCCCACTTCGACCGGCTCATCGCCGACTTCAACCGCGAGGTGGGGCTCTCCGCCTCGCGCGCGGCCTGAGGCGGTACCTCAGCGGGGAGGAGGCACCATGGCCGCACGCACGCTCATCCGGAACGGCACGCTCGTCACCCTCGGCGCGCAGTGCCGCGTGCTCCCCGAGCACGACCTCCTCCTCCAGGGCGACCGCGTCGCCCGGGTGGCACCGGCGGGCACGCTCGCCGGACCCTTCGACCGCGTGATCGACGCCCGGGGCAAGGTGGTGATGCCCGGGCTCGTGAACGCCCACATGCACTTCTACTCCACCCTGGTGCGCGGGCTCGGCAAGGCCGCACCCAGCAAGGACTTCCAGGAGGTGCTGGAGCACCTGTGGTGGCGGCTCGATCGCCAGCTCACGCTCGACGACGTGGAGGTGAGCGCCGAGGTGATCCTCCTCGACGCCATCCGCAAGGGGACGACCACGCTCGTCGACCACCACGCCAGCCCGGGCGCGGTGGCGGGTTCGCTGGGTCGCATCGCGAGCGCGGTGAGGCGGAGCGGCCTCCGCGCCTGCCTCTGCTACGAGGTGTCGGACCGCGATGGCGAGCGGGTGAGAGACGAGGGGCTGGCCGAGAACGAGGCCTTCATTCGGCGCTGCGCGGCCGAGCGCGACCCGCAGCTTCGGGCTCTCTTCGGGCTGCACGCCGCCTTCACCCTCTCCGACCGCACGCTCGAGCTCGCGGCCGCCATGGGCCGCGAGCACGGAGCCGGCTTCCACGTCCACGTCGCCGAGGCGGCCTCCGACGTGGCCCGGAACCGCGCCGAGCACGGGAAGGGCCCGGTGGCCCGGCTCGCCGAGCATGGCCTCCTCGGCGAGCGGAGCCTCGCGGCCCACGCGGTGCACGTCGACGCCGCGGACATGGAGCTCCTCGCCTCGAGCGGCACCTTCGTCGCCCACAACCCGCAGTCGAACCTGAACAATGCGGTGGGCATCGCCGACGTGGTGGGCCTCGTCCGGCGGGGGGTGAGGGTGGGCCTCGGCACCGACGCCATGACCGTGGGCATGCTGGAGGAGCTGCGGGTGGGGCTCTTCGCGCAGCACCTCCGGCAGGAGAACCCGAGCTCGGGATTCATGGAGCTCACCGGCGCCCTCTTCCAGCGAAACCCCGAACTGGCGAGTCGGCTCTGGGGCTTCCCCCTGGGCACCCTGGCCGAGGGCGCGGCCGCCGACGTCATCCTGGTGGACTACCACCCGCCGACGCCGCTCGACGACGGGTCCGTGCTGGGCCACCTCGTCTTCGGCCTCTCCCAGGCACCGGTGGACACCACCATCTGCCGGGGGCAGCTCCTCATGGAGGGGAGGCGCCTCCTCGTCGAAGTCGACGAGGCCGCGCTGGCGGCGAGGAGCCGCGAGCTGGCGAGCCGGCTCTGGGCCCGCTTTTGAATTCTGCTTCATGAGGCGCGCGCCGCACGAGCGGTGCACCTCGAGGAGCGGTCTCACCGCAGCAGGAGGTCGTCGTGAAGACCATCGTCGTCGCCATCGGCGGGAACTCCCTCGTCACCGACGAGGCGCACCAGACCGTCCCCGACCAGTACCACGCCGTCGAGGCGACGAGCGCCCACCTCGCCGCCATGCTCGAGGGGAGCGACACGCGGCTCGTCGTCACCCACGGCAACGGCCCGCAGGTCGGCTTCATCCTCCGCCGCTCCGAGCTCGCGGCGGCCGCGCTCCACCCGGTGCCGCTCGACTCTTGCGTGGCCGACACCCAGGGCGCGCTCGGCTACCAGCTCCAGTGCGCCCTCGACAACGCCTTCCGGCGGCTCGGGATGCGGCGCCGGGCGGTCTCGGTGGTGACGCAGGTGCTGGTCGATGCCCGTGACCCTGCCTTCGAGAAGCCGACCAAGCCCATCGGCTCCTTCATGTCGCAGGAGAAGGCGGAGGAGCACCGCGCCCGCGACGGCTGGGACGTGGTGGAGGACGCCGGCCGGGGGTGGCGGCGGGTGGTGAGCTCGCCCGCGCCGAAGGCCATCCTCGAGGTGGACGCGGTGCGGGCGCTCCTCGACGCCGGCTTCGTGGTGATCGCGGCCGGAGGTGGTGGGATCGCGGTGGTGGAGGACGGGCAGGGCGCGATGTCGGGAGCGGCGGCGGTGGTGGACAAGGACCACGCCTCGAGCCTGCTCGCGCGCGAGCTCGGCGCCGAGGTGCTCGTCATCGCCACCGCGGTGGAGCAGGTCTGCCTCGACTTCGGAAAGCCCACCCAGCGCGCCCTCTCGCGCATGACCGTGGCGGAGGCGAAGCGGTACATCGCCGAGGGACACTTCAGGCCGGGGAGCATGCTCCCCAAGGTGGAGGCGCTCATCCGGTTCGTGGAGGGCGGCGGCCAGGAGGGGCTCATCACCGACCCGGCGCACCTCACCCAGGCGCTGGCCGGGCGCACCGGCACGCGCCTCGTGCCGTGAGAGAGAGCGATGGCGATCAGCGTCCTCGACCTCTTCCGCATCGGCATCGGCCCGAGCAGCTCGCACACGGTGGGTCCGATGCGCGCGGCCCTCCGCTTCGCCGCCGGGCTCGACGACGCCGGCCGGCTCGAAGAGGTGAGCAGCGTCTCGGCCGAGCTGTTCGGCTCGCTCGCCGCCACCGCCCGCGGCCACGGGAGCGACCGGGCCGTGATGCTGGGCCTTTCGGGAGAGGATCCCGAGGAGCTCGACCCGGCCAGGGTGGAGCCGCTGCTCGCCGGCATCCGCGGCCGGGGCCGGCTCTCGCTGCTGGGCCGGCGCGACATTCCCTTCGACGAGCGCGTGCACCTCCACCTCGAGCCGAGGCCCCTCCCCTTCCACCCCAACGGCCTCCGCTTCACCGCGCTGGGCGCGTCCGGCGCGACGCTGGCGCAGCGCACCTTCTTCTCCGTCGGCGGCGGGTTCGTGGTGGAGGAGGGCGCGCCGGCGCCCACCGTCACCTCCGCACCCGAGCGGCAGCTCCCCTACCCCTTCCACACCGCCCGGGAGCTCCTCGCCCTGTGCCGGGCGCACGGTCTCTCCATCAGCGCGCTCATGCTGCGGAACGAGGCGGCGCTCCGCTCGGAGGACGAGGTGCAAGCGCGGCTCGTGCGCATCTGGGAGGTGATGGAGGCCTGCATGCAGCGCGGGTGCACCACCGAAGGCTCGCTCCCGGGCGGTCTCGGGGTGAAGCGCCGCGCCCCGGGGCTCTACCGTCAGCTCCTCGAGCACCCGGAGCGCGGGATGTCCGATCCGCTCACCGTGCTCGACTGGGTGAGCCTCTATGCGCTGGCGGTGAACGAGGAGAACGCGGCCGGAGGCCGGGTGGTGACCGCTCCGACGAACGGCGCCGCCGGCATTCTCCCGGCTGTCCTGCACTACTACCGGCGCTTCGTGCCGGGGGCGACCGACGCCGGCGTCGTCCGCATGCTGCTCACCGCCGGGGCCATCTGCGCGCTGGTGAAGGAGAACGCGTCGATCAGCGGCGCCGAGGTGGGGTGCCAGGGAGAGGTGGGCTCGGCCTGCTCCATGGCCGCGGGCGCCCTCTCGGAGATCCTGGGCGGCACGCCGTCCCAGGCGGCCAACGCCGCCGAGATCGCCATGGAGCACAACCTCGGCCTCACCTGCGATCCGGTGAAGGGCCTCGTGCAAGTGCCCTGCATCGAGCGCAACGCCATGGCCGCGGTGAAGGCCATCCACGCCGCCCGCCTGTCGCTGCGCGGCGAGGGCGAGGGCGTGGTGAGCCTCGACAAGGTCATCTGGACCATGCGCGAGACCGGCCGCGACATGCGCTCCAAGTACAAGGAGACGGCGCAGGGCGGCCTCGCGCTCGAGCCACCCGGCTCGGCGATCAGCGTCGGTCTGCCGGAGTGCTGAGGGTCGCGCTCGCGCGCTGCCGCACCTCTCCCTCCGCGGCCCGGGCGATCGGCGCGGGCCGGCTGTTCGCCACCACGTAGAGGCACAGGCCCGCGACCGCGAGGAGCACGCCCGCGCCGCCGGAGAGGCCCGGCCAGGCTCCGCCGAGGAGCGCGAGCTCGCCCACCAGCGAGAAGATCACCTCGCCCGCCTGCGTGGCGTCCACCGCCGCGAGCTCGTAGGCATTCCTCGCCTGGTGCCGCGCCGTCAGAAAAAGGCGGGTGGCGATGACGCCCGAGAGGAGCGCCACCAGCGCGGTCTGGGCCAGCTGGCCGGCCGACGGCGAGGGCGGACGCGTGACGAGCACGAGCGCCAGCCAGAACGGCATGGACCCCGTCGTCAGGAGCAGCACCCGCGCCATGGGATGGTCGAGCAGCTCGCCCCTCGCCTTCTCACCGGCGACCACCTCCGGGGAAACGTCATCGTGCCGCACCCGCAGTCGGCCGTGGCGCGCCTCCCACACCAGCTGGTTGCCGGCGGGGTAGGCGAAGGCCGCGAGGAGCACGGGGAGGGCACCGAGCGCAGTCTCGCGCAGGCCGGCCAGGTGCCCCTGCTCCAGGGTGACGAGCGCGATGCCGGCGAAGATGAGGAGGGTGAAGGCGAGCCCGCTGGGCGGCACCCTCCGCCCGAAGGCGAGCAGCACCACCGGCGTGGCGACGATGGTGAGCTGCCAGGTGGTGGCCACCACCCAGCCCGGCGCGTGCGAGGCGCTGTAGGCGACGGGCGCGTAGAAGACCCCGCAGCCCACGCTGCCAGCGACGAGCCAGACGGCCCAGCGCGCGCGCAGCTCGGCAAGGCTGGCCCGCAGGACCCTCGTCTGCCCCGTCGCGGCGAGCCACCCCGTGAGCAGCCCCAGCATGAAGAGGTAGCGGAGGCTCGCCGACCAGACCCAGTGGCCGCCCCCCAGGCTCATCGCCCGGTTGAGCACGAACGTCGAGCTGAAGAACAGGGCCGCGAGGAGGCCGCCGGCGATGAGCTTCGTCATCTGCGAGGAGGCCGCTCTATCACGAAATGAGGGCGCCGGTGGGCACTCGGCCGGCCAGGTGGGCGCGGGGCCCTCACCGGGCCCTGAACACCCCGCGACCCCGTCTGCTAGCTTCGGCGCCGTGAGGCCACTCCTCCTCGTCTCGCTGGCCCTCGCAGCCTGCAGCGCGGGAAGCTCCGGCGCGGCGAGCGGCGACCCGTCGCCTCTCCCTCCAGGCGTCAGCGCGAGCCTGGTGGGCGGCTGCCAGGTCTTCCCTGCGGACGATCCCTGGAACACCGACATCTCCTCGGCACCGCTCGACCCGCGCTCCGACGCCTGGGTCGGCTCGCTGGGCACCTCGGGACGCTTCCACCCCGACTTCGGCTCGCGCTACGGCATCCCCTTCACCACGGCCGACGCCTCGACGCCACTCGTCCCGGTCGACTTCGAGTACGCGGAGGAGAGCGACCCGGGGCCCTACCCCATCCCCCGAGACGCCCCCGTCGAGCAGGGCAGCGACGCGCACGTGATCGTGGTCGACACGTCCACCTGCCGCCTCTACGAGCTCTTCGCGGCCGAGCCTGGACCGGCCTCGTGGCACGCCGGCTCGGGCGCCGTCTTCGACCTCGGCTCCAACGCGCTCCGGCCGGCGGGCTGGACGAGCGCGGACGCGGCCGGCCTTCCCATCCTGCCGGGCCTCGCCCGCTACGAGGAGGCGGCGGCCGGCGAGATCCGGCACGCGCTGCGCTTCACGGCGGCTCGCACGCAGAAGGGGTACGTCGCCCCCGCCCGCCACTTCGCCTCGAGCCTCACCAGCGACGGCGTGCCGCCCATGGGGGCGCGCGCCCGGCTGAAGGCCAGCGTGGACCTCTCCGCGATGACGCCCCAGGCCCGTACGGTGGCGCGTGCCCTGCAGCGCTACGGGATGATCCTGGCCGACAACGGCGCGAGCTGGTTCGCCACCGGCGCGCTCGACCCGCGCTGGGACGACGAGGATCTCGACGCCCTGAAGGAGCTGCGCGGCAGCGATTTCGAGTTCGTCGCGGCGGGGCCCGTCACCACCCGCTGAGCGACGCCGCGATCCCCGGTATCCCCGGCCTCCGCCGCGCTAGGCTCCGGTGCGCCCCTGCTCGTGCCCGCGGCCTGAGGCTTCGGCCGGCCGCCGAGCCCCGCGCCGCCGCTGGCCCCTGGCTCCGACCGGGGATATCTCTTCCAGCTCGAAGGGAGGAGCGCGTGGACGACCGAGGGGCGAGATTCGACTGGTCGAGGGAGCGGGTGGTGGTCACCGGCGGCGCCGGCTTCCTCGGCTCGTTCGTCCTGGAGGAGCTCGCGCGGCGCGGCGCTCGCGACGTCCTCGTTCCGCGTTCGCACGACTACGACCTCGTGGATCTCGCTGCGGTCAGGCGGCTCTACGCCGACGCCCGGCCCAGCCTCGTCCTGCACCTCGCGGCGAAGGTGGGCGGCATCGGCGCCAACCGCGAGCACCCGGGGAGCTTCTTCCACGACAACCTCATGATGGGGGTGCAGCTCATCGAGGTGGGCCGCCAGGTGGGCCTCCGCAAGCTCGTGGCGCTCGGCACCATCTGCGCCTACCCGAAGCACTGCCCGGTGCCCTTCCGCGAGGAGGACCTCTGGAACGGCTACCCGGAGGAGACCAACGCTCCGTATGGCCTGGCGAAGAAGATGCTCCTCGTGCAGAGCCAGGCCTACCGCCAGCAGTACGGGATGAACACGGTGGTGCTCTTCCCGGTGAACCTCTACGGCCCTCGCGACAACTTCGACCCGCAGACCTCGCACGTCATCCCGGCGCTCGTCCGCAAGTGCGTGGAGGCGCGCGAGCGCGGCGACGCCGAGGTGGTGGTGTGGGGCGACGGATCGGCCTCGCGCGAGTTCCTGCACGCGCGCGACGCCGCCGAGGGCATCGTCGCGGCCGCCGAGCGGTACGATTCGAGCGAACCGCTGAACCTCGGCGCGGGCTTCGAGATCTACATCCGCGACCTCGTGCCCATGGTGGCGAGCGCGTGCCGCTTCGAGGGGCGCATCACCTGGGACACGACGAAGCCGAACGGCCAGCCGCGCAGGATGCTCGACGTCACGCGCGCCGAGCGCGAGCTGGGGTGGCAGGCGCGAACCGCCTTCGGCGAGGGGCTCCGCGAGACCGTGGCGTGGTACGAGGCGAACCGGGGCGCGCTGCGGCCCGCACCCTGAGCCTGCCCGGACCCGCGCCCCTCGACAGGAGCCAGCGCACACCCCAGGGCTGCATGGAGAGGTTACGATGAAGAAGGCGCTCATCACCGGCATCACCGGTCAGGACGGCAGCTACCTCGCCGAGCTCCTCCTCGAGAAGGGGTACGAGGTGCACGGCATCGTGCGCCGCTCGTCGTCGTTCAACACGGGCCGCATCGACCACCTCTACCGCGACCCGCACCTGCCCGAGACGCGGCTCTTCCTCCACTACGGCGACCTCGACGACAGCTCGTCGCTCAACTTGCTGCTCCGCAAGCTCCAACCCGACGAGATCTACAACCTCGGCGCGCAGAGCCATGTGCGGGTGTCGTTCGACGTGCCGGAGTACACCGGGCAGGTGACCGGGCTCGGCGCGGTGCGGCTCCTCGAGGGCATCCGCGAGACCGGCCTCACGGGAACCCGCGTGTACCAGGCCTCGTCCTCGGAGATGTTCGGCGCCTCGCCGCCGCCGCAGCACGAAGGCACGCCCTTCTATCCGCGCAGCCCCTACGGCTGCGCCAAGGTGTACGCCTACTGGATCGGGGTGAACTACCGCGAGGCGTACGGTCTGCACGTCTCGAACGGGATCCTCTTCAACCACGAGAGCCCGCGCCGGGGCGAGACCTTCGTCACCCGCAAGATCACCAGGGCGGCAGCGCGCATCAAGCTCGGGCTGCAGGAGAAGCTCTACCTGGGGAACCTCGACGCGAAGCGCGACTGGGGCTACGCCAGGGACTTCGTCGAGGCGATGTGGCTCATGCTCCAGCAGCCAGAAGGGGGCGATTACGTGGTGGCGACGGGCGAGGCCCACAGCGTGCGCGAGCTCTGCGAGCGCGCCTTCGCCCATGTGGGGCTCGACTACCGGTCGCATGTGGCGATCGACCCCCGGTACTACCGCCCGACCGAGGTGGACCACTTGCTCGGCGATGCATCGAAGGCGAAGAGGGTTTTCGGCTGGGAGCCCCGCACCAGCTTCGACGAGCTGGTCCGGCTCATGATGGAGGGCGACCTCGAGCTGGCCAGGCGCGAGCAGCGCGCGGATGGGAGATGAAGCCTCGGTCCTGACGACGCGAGGTGGCGTCTTGGCGGACGATGGGCCCTCGCGTGTGATGTCACAGGCTGGCCCCCACCCACGCCCGCACCTCGCGGCGCTCCCAGCCGCTCCCGCCGCGCTCGTACGCCCCGCTCGCGCCGGTCGTGTACCGGCCCCGTCGGAGCTCCAGCTCGCCCGTGAGTACGGCGCTGCGGGCCCCGGCCTGCGGCGCATACAGGTTGTCGGAGGCCCGCCACCGCACCTCCCCCCGCCCGCGCAGCCGCAGGAGTCCTTTAAGGAGGTCGGCGGAGAGCTCGGCGCGGAGGGCGTCGCCGTTCCCCCCCAGCGCATCGCCGAGCGGTGCCTCGCCCACCGCCCAGCCCCCGGAGTAGGTTCCACCGTGCGTGTACCAGGGGAACGGGTCGTGGCGAAAGACGGTCATACCGCGACCGTAGTGCGCCACCTCGGCGCTGAGCCCCACGGGAAGTGAGCCCAGCGCCGGAGCGGAGAGGCCGGCCACCAGCCCGGGCCAGGAGAGCAGGGCGCCGAGGTTGTCGTCGGTGCCGAGGTCGACCTTCAGGGTGAGCGGCTGCCAGCGATCGGTCGGGAGACGGTAGCGGAGGGCCAGCGAGAAGACGTTGTTCCCGGCGATGTTGCCGAGCCCGGAGAGGCCGAGCAGCGCATCGCCGGGTGAGATACCGTGCCACGCCTCGCCGCCGAACATGTAGCCGCGCGCACCGAAAAAGGTGAGGCGCGGGTGGGGCCGCCAGCTCACCTGGCCGAGGAGGAGGAGCGGGCCGTCGGGGTGGCGAGCGGAGCTGCCGAGCGCGGCCATGGCGAGGTCGAAGGCGAGCTCGCCCAGGCCGAGGGGAAGCTCGAGCGGCGCCGCCGTGGCGAGCTCCAGCCGATCGAGGGCGGCGAGCCCGGAGGAGACGGGCGCGCCGAGGAGGCCGGGGCCGTAGGCGACGTGGCCGCGCCCCGCCGCGAGCGCGAGGGGACCGGCGGCGATCGCCACGTCGCCGGAGGCCAGCCGGGCGTCCCAGGGCGTCGCCTCGGCGCGAAGCCCCACAGCGAGGAGCGGGCCGAGAGCGACCGCCCCGCCGGCCTCCAGGAACGGGTCGCTCCCCGGTGCGGTGAGGTGGAGCGCGGCCGGACCGGCAGCGGGAGCCCCCGGGAGCTCGCGGGTCGAGCCGGCCTGGTAGCCGAGTGCGAGCTGGCCCCCGAGCGCGTGGAGGCCCCTGCCTCGAAAAGAGGGCTCACGCGCGGTAGCGCCTCGGGCGGCCTCCGCGCCTCCCCCCGGCGCCAGCTCCTCCGCGACCCCGCTCCACTCCTCCGCGAACCGCTCGCGCCACGCGCGGGCGAGCGGAACGAGCTCGGGTCGCAACTCACGGGCATGCACCTCGCCCTCGGCCAGCGCTCTCGCCACCACCCGAAGGGGAACGGAGTGCTGCGCCGGCAGGTAGCGGTCGAGGAGACCGAGCTCCTCCAGCCGCTCCGCGGCGAGGACCGCCCAGTGGTGCGGCGGTAGATGGGGCGAGGCGGGCGGCGGAGCGGCGCGAGCGGAGCTCGCCACCGCGACCTGGAGGAGGACGGCCACCGCGAGCGACCATCCCGGGCCCAGTCGCCGCGGCGCGCGCTTCACGGGGCGGAGCAGAGCACGGAAGCCGGGGCTGGTCGAGCGCCCGGCCGGCGGCGGGCGGCACCGGGCTAAGTCGATGCGGGTCTCCCCAGGCGCCAGCGAGCCCTTCGAGTCGGTACCCGAGAGGCGGCGCCCGCGATATGAATGGCCCTCATGCAGGCGCTCTACACCTCGATCGGACCGTTCGTCGCGCGGCTCCTCCTCTCCCTGCTCTTCTTCTACTCGGGGTACGGGAAGCTGGCGACGCCGGGGCCCACCGCCGCCCGGCTCGCCGGCCGGAGCTTCCCGCTCGCCACCACCGGAGCGTACGCCGCGGCCTTCTTCGAGCTGGCGCTGGCGGTGCTGCTCGTCCTCGGCCTCAAGGCGCGCGGCGCGGCGTTGGCCGCCCTCGCCTACCTGGTCGTCGTCACCTGGCTCTTCCACTGGCACCCCGCCCTGGCCGGCGACCGGGGTCAGATGGTGCAGCTCCTCAAGAACGCCTCCATCGCCGGAGGGATGCTCCTCCTCGCCCTGCACGGGCCCGGCCGCGCCTCGGTGGACCGAGGCTGAGGGCGCAGAAGCACCTGCGCAGGCGCGATCGCGCCCCGTCGCCGCTCGGCGCGCTCCACCGGCCGGGGCGCGCACCGCCCTCCGCACGGTTAGGTAGAGAGCCCGTGTCCCTCCTCGAAGCGCTCCGCGCGATCACCGCCTTCCCCGTCGCGCGCGGCGAGGAGGGCCCGGAGACCTTGCCCCAGTGCGACCTCGACGAGCTGGGCGACGTGCTCGACGCGCACGGCCTCGGCCCGCTCGCCTCCTACGTGCTGGAGAGCACGCGCCTCGGGGCGAGCGCGCCCAGGGCGCTCCGCGAGCGGCTCCTGCCGCTCTACCAGGGCGTGGTGAACGACAACGTCTTCAAGCTCATGACACTGAAGGCGGCGCTCCGCGAGGTCGAGGTGCCGGTGGTGCTCCTCGGCGGCGCGGCCCTCCTCGACTGGGTCTACCCCCACCTCGCCTTCCGGCCGGTGGGCGAGCTGCGCCTGGCGGTGAAGGGCACGGACGGACGGCGCTTTGCCGAGGCGCTGGCCCGCCGGGGGTTCGGCGAGGCGCGCGAGGGCGACGGTGGGCACACCGCGCGCTTCGGCGACGGCCGCCTGGAGCTCGCCATCCAGGAGGGGCTCGTCGCGGGCCGGGCGGACGATCACGGCCTCTTCCAGCGGGCCGTGCCCTTCCCGGCGGTGAGCCCGGCCGCCTCGCGCCTCTCGGCCGCCGACGCGCTCCTCTACACGGTGGGTGAGCTGGCGCTGGCCGGCCTCCACGCGCCGCTCATCCTTTACGTCGACCTGCGCGAGCTGCTCCTCCTGCCCGAGCTGCAGGGCGTCCCCGCCCGCGAGGAGCTCACGGCGCGCGCCGGTCGGGCGGGCCTCGCCCGGGCGCTTCACGGCGCGTGCGCCCTGGTGAGCCGCTTCTTCCCCGAGGTGGCGAGCGCCGCCGCGGCCCTGTCGCCCCCGCTCGGCGCGGCCGAGCGGCTGGCGGTGCGGGCGGTGGTGGAGAGCGCCGGCGACCCGGCGCGGCTCAGGCTGCGCCGCGGGGCCGAGGCGGCGGCGCGGGCGCTCCTCGCCCCTTCGGATTGAAGCCAGGGCTGCGCGCGCTCCTCCCATCCTCGTCGAGGGCGTGACGCGGCCGCGCGCTACTCCACCGTGACGCTCTTTGCGAGATTGCGCGGCTGATCCACGTCGGTGCCCTTCAAGTCGGCCACGTGGTAGGCGAGGAACTGGAGCGGAATGGCCGACAGCAGCGGCGTGAGGAGCGGCGGCGCCTCCGGCACGGTGAGGGCGATCTCGGCCAGGCTGGCGGCCAGGGTGTCGCCCTCGGAGACCACCGCGTAGACCTTGCCGCCACGGGCGCGCACCTCTTCCATGTTGCCGAGGGTCTTCTCGTAGGCGGGCTCGCGGGTGGCGAGCACCACCACCGGGAACTCCTCGTCGATGAGGGCAATGGGGCCGTGCTTCATCTCGCCAGCGGCGTATCCCTCGGCGTGGATGTAGGAGATCTCCTTCAACTTGAGCGCCCCCTCCAGGGCGGTGGGGTACTGGCTGCCGCGCCCGAGGAAGAGCACGTCGCGCGCGACGGCGCACCGCCGGGCCACCGGCATCACCGAGGGCTCCTGCCTCACCATCTGGTCCATCCACAGCGGCACCTGGCGGAGCCCCTCCAGCTGGACCCGCGCGGCCTCCGGGGTGAGCGTGCCGCGCAGGCGCCCGAGCTTCACCGCCACCAGGAAGAGCGCGGCGAGCTGGGTGGTGAAGGCCTTGGTGGAGGCGACGCCGATCTCGGGGCCGGCGTGGGTGTAGAGGGTGCCGGCCGCGCCGCCGGGGCGGGACGGCTCGGTGCACTCGCGCGGGATGGCCGCGCCCATCACGTTGCAGATGGCGATGGCCGAGGCCCCGCGGCGCCGCGCCTCCTTCACCGCCGCCAGCGTGTCGGCCGTCTCGCCCGACTGGGAGACGGCGATGCAGAGGGTGTTCGGCCCCACCACCGGGTCGCTGTAGCGGAACTCGCTCGCCAGCTCGGCCTGCGCGGGAAGGCGAGCCAGGGTCTCGATCATCCGCCGGCCGGTGAGGCCAGCGTGCCAGGCGGTGCCGCAGGCGAGCAGCACCACCCGGTCGATGCTGCGGGCGAACGCCTCGTCGAGGTCCACGCCGTCGAGGATCACGTCACCCTGCTCCAGCGAGACGCGCCCCCGGATGGTGTCGGCCACCGCCCGCGGCTGCTCGAAGATCTCCTTGTGCATGAAGTGCTTGTGGCCCTCCTTCTCGGCGGCCACCGCGCTCCACTCGATGCGGCGCGGAGGGCGATTGCGCGCCACGCCGTCGCGCCCCTCGATGCGCACCGCGTCGGCAGTGATGAAGGCGAGATCGCCCTCCTCGAGGTAGACCACCTCGCGGGTGTGCTCGAGGATGGCCGGTACGTCGGAGGCGAGGAAGTTCTCGCCCTGCCCGAAGCCGACCACGAGCGGGCTCGCGTTCTTGGCGGCCACGATCTCACCCGGACGCTCGGCCGAGATGACGGCGATGGCGTAGGTGCCCACCACCTGGTCGAGGGAGGTGCGGACCGCGGCGGCGAGGTTCACCGCCCCGGCGGCGAGCGCTTCGGCGATGAGGTGCGCGAAGATCTCGGTGTCGGTCTCGCTCGCGAAGCGGTGCCCGCGCGCGCCCAGCGAGGCCTTCAGCTCGAGGTGGTTCTCGATGATGCCGTTGTGCACCACCGCCACCCCGCCGTAGCAATGGGGGTGGGCGTTCTCGTCGGAGGGCTTGCCGTGGGTGGCCCACCGGGTGTGGCCGATGCCGGTGCTCCCGGCGATGGGCTTCTCGGCCAGGCGCCGGATGAGGTTGTCGAGCTTTCCCTTGGCCCGGGCCACCGCCAGCCCGTCCCTGGTGACGACCGCCACCCCGGCCGAGTCGTAGCCGCGGTACTCCAGCTTGCGCAGGCCGTTGACGATGATGTCGGTGCAGCCCCTCGAACCCACGTAGCCAACGATTCCGCACATGGATTCGATCTAGCACTCCCCTCCACGAGCGGCCAGGGGAGGGCCCGTCGGGCGACCGAGCGTCCCACGCCCGAGGGCCTGGTCTCGCGCGGCCAGCGTACCCAACCTAGCAGCGTCGTCCCTTGCGGCGTCGCCCTGCCCCGACCCGCGCGGTGGCTTGGCGTTCCATCGGAGAAGCCCGGTCAGTACTTCGCGTCCTCCGCCTCGATGAGCCGGTAGATGGCCGCCGCGTCGTCGGCCTTCATGATCGACTCCCGGAAGGTGGCGTTCTTGAAGATGCGGCTGATGCGGGCGAGCGCCTTGAGGTGCGCCCCGGCCGAGTTCTCCGGGGCGAAGAGGGTGAAGAAGAGGTGGGTGGGCTTGCCGTCGATGGCCTTGAAGTCGATTCCAGCGGGGGAACGCCCGAAGCTCGCCACGAGGAAGGGCAGCCCCGGCACCTTGCCGTGGGGAATGGCGACGCCCTCGCCGATCCCCGTGGAACCGAGCTTTTCCCGGTCGAGGAGGGTGTCGAGGAGGCGCTGCGGGTCGCTGCGGGTGGTCGCGCCGAGGGCCCGCGTGAGCTCCGACAGCACCGCCTGGGCGCTCGTGCCGGCGAGGTCGCCGACGATCGCGCCGGCCTGGAGGAACTCGACGATCTTCATGGCCGCCTCGCTCTGCGGGAGCTTCTCGTCCGAAGGTGGGGCCGGGAGAGCTCCGTCGCTCGCCCCCTCGCCCGCGTCTCCCTTACCGGGATGGCGGGGCGGGGGCAAGGGCCGAGGAGCGGTCAGGCCGTGCGTGTCTCGATGAGGCCCAGCTTGCCGTCGTCGCGCCGGTAGACCACGTTCACCGAGCGGCTGCTCGCGTCCTGGAAGACGTAGAACTGGCTGTTCAAGAGGTCGAGCTGCATCACTGCTTCGTCGAGGCTCATGGGCTTCGCCTGGAACGCGCTCGACTTCACCACCCGGTCGGAGGGGGGGCGCTCGGCGTCGAACACCTCGTGGCGCACGTCGAGCGGCTCGAAGCCGTTCACCCGCTCCACCGGCTTCCAGGTCTGCATCTTCTCCTTGTGCTTCTTGAGCTGTCGCTCGATCTTGTCGGCGGCCGCGTCGATGGAGGCGTACATGTCGTTGCTCTTGGCGCGCCCGCGGAGGAGGAACGGCCCGGCCTTGAGGTGGATGTCGGCGTGGTGCTCGAGGTTCTGTACCGAGAGGACCACGTGGGCCTCGCTCGGCCGATCGATGAATTTCTGGATGTGCTCCACCTTGCTGTGGGCGTGGTCTTTCAACGCCTCGGTCGACTCGAGGTGCCTGAAGGTGATGTTCACCTGCATGAACGATCTCCTGCGGTGGTGAGCGGGGGGTGCGGCTGAAAAACGGCTCGACCGCGGGTCCGCGCTCCACCAGCTGGAGGACGGGACGCCGCGGTCGCTGTCGCACGGGCTTCGATCATGCCCGCTCGGATTGTAACAGGGGGCGTGGCGCCAGCCCGTGATTTCGAAGGGGGATGGGCGCGCTTCAGGGCGGGAGCTTCGCAGGGGTCAGAAGTACTTCTTGCGCCGGGACGAGGGGGGAATCCCCAGAACTTCCCGGTACTTCGCCACGGTTCGGCGCGCAATCTCGATCTTGCGGTCGCGGAGCAGGTCCACGATCTTCTGGTCGGAGTGCGGGCGCTTCGGGTCCTCGGCGGCCACGATCTGGCGGATGTGGTTCTTCACCGCCTCGCTGGCGATCTCTTCGCCGCCGGTGCGGGCGATGGCCGAGTTGAAGAAGAACTTGAGCTCGTAGATGCCCTGCGGGGTGTGCACGTACTTGCTGGTGGTGACGCGCGACACGGTCGACTCGTGCATGCCGATGTCCTCGGCCACGTCGCGCAGGATGAGCGGCCTGAGATGCGCGATGCCCTTGTCGAGGAACTCCTTCTGGAACTTCACGATCGACTCGGTCACCTTGTAGATGGTGCGCTGCCGCTGGTGAATGGAGCGGATGAGCCACACCGCGCTGCGCAGCTTGTCCTGGATGTACTCCTTCGCCTTGCCGGCCTGGCCGTTCTTCAGGGCGGCGCGGTAGGTGCCGCTGATGCGGAGCTTGGAGAGCCCGTCGTCGTTCAGCACGGTGACGTACCGGTCGCCGAGCTTGTGCACGTAGACGTCCGGGGTGATGTACTGGGCTTCCTCGCCCGAGTAGGCGCGGCCCGGCTTGGGGTCGAGTCGGCTTATCACCTTCACCGCCTTCACCACCTCCTCGATGCTCACCCCGAGATCGCGCGCCACCGCGCCGTAGTTCTTCGACTCCAGGTGGCGCAGGTGCCGCTCGATGATCGCCACGATCTCCGTCGTGTCGGCGTTCTGCGCGCGCACCTGGATGAGCAGGCACTCGCGGAGGTCGCGTGCCCCCACGCCGAGGGGGTCGAGCCCCTGCACCTTCTTCAGCACCCCTTCACACTTCTCCAGCCCCACGCCGGACTCGAACGACACCCGCACCAAGGGGTCGCGCGCTGCGCCGTCCTCGGCCTCGCCCTCCACCTGCGGCATGCGGAAATAGCCGTCGGGGTCGAGGTTGCCGATGATGAGCATCGCTACGCGCTCCTCCTCCTGGGTGAAGGCGGAGAGGCGGAGCTGCCAGACGAGGTGGTCGGTGAGGTCGGTCTTGCGGGTGAGGGTGGCCTCGTAGCCTGGCAGCTCCTCGTCGGCCATGCCCCGGTTCGACGGCGCGGTGTGGCCCTGCAGCTGGTAGTGGTCGAGGTACTGGTCCCAGTCGATCTCGTTGGCGCCCTCCTCGCCCTTCACCTCCACCGCCTTCTCGGCCTCCTTGTGCTGCGGCTCGGACTCCTCCCGGGCTTGCTCTGCCGGGCTGGCGCCCTCGGCGCGGCCCTCCTCCTCTCCCTCCGCCGGCTCCTCCAGGAGCGGGTTCTCGGTCACCTCGTTGCGGATGAGGTCGACGAGCTCCATCCGCGAGAGCTGGAGGAGCTTGATCGCCTGCTGCAGCTGGGGCGTCATCACCAGCTGCTGCGACATCTTGAGGTTCTGCTTCAGCTCGAGGGCCATGGTGGGCTCAGTTCCGGTGCGTGGAGTGGCCGGGGCCGCCCTCGTCGAGGCGGAAGCCCTCGCCGAGGTAGGTGGCCCGCGCCCGCGCGCTCGCCGCGATGACGGAGGGTGTACCCTCCTCCAGCAGCCGCCCGCCGGAGAGGATATAGGCGCGGTCGCAGATTCCGAGCGCCTCGCGCACGTTGTGGTCGGTGAGGAGGACGCCCAGCCCGCGCGCCCGCAAGGAGACGATGAGCCGCTGCAGCTCCCCCACCGCGATGGGGTCGATGCCGGCGAACGGCTCGTCGAAGAGCACGAAGCGAGGCCTGGCGAGCAGGCTCCTCGCCACCTCGGCCCGGCGGCGCTCGCCGCCGGAGAGCGTCTCCCCGAGGCTTCCGGCCACGGTCTCCAGCCTGAATTCGGCGAGGAGCTCGTCGGCCCGCGCCTCCCGTTCACGGCGTGGCGCGCCGAGCGCTTCGAGCACCGCGGTGAAGTTCTCCCGCACCGTGAGCCTGCGGAAGATGGACGCCTCCTGCGGCAGGTAGCCGAGCCCGCGCCGCGCCCGCCGGTGCATGGGGAGGCGCGTGAGGTCGTGCTCGCCGAGGCGCACCGTGCCTGCGGCGGGCCGGATGAGCCCCACCACCATGTGGAAGGTGGTGGTCTTCCCGGCGCCGTTCGGCCCGAGCAGGCCCACCACCTCGCCCGGCCGCACGTGGACCGACACGCCGTCGACCACCCGGCGCCGGCGATAGGCCTTCACCAGGCCCTCGGCGCTGAGCACGTCGCCGCCGCCCCCGGGCAGCGCCGAGAGGTGTCCGGCCGAGCTTCCGGTGCCGTTCTCGTGCCCCGTCACCGCGAGCGCTCCCTGGCGCCGGGCAGCTTCTGCCCAGGCCGCCGGTACACGGTGCCCTTCACGTCCTTCGCCACCACCCGGTCGCGCCCGAGCTCGTAGGTGAACTCGCTCGCCCGCAGCACCGTGGCGCCGTCGACGAGCACGCCGTCTCCACGGCAGACGATGGTCCCGGCGGCGGCGTCGTAGGTGGCTTCACGGCAGGTGACCGTCTGCTCGCCTCGCGAGAGCTTCACGTCGCCCTCGCAGGTGGCGGTGCGGATGTCGCCCGCCTCGTCGTTGTCGGCCACCATCTGGTGGCACACCAGGGTGGCGTCGTCGCGGCGCAGCTTGACGAGCGGCTTGCCCGTCATCACGGTGCGCCGCTCCTTGTAGAGGTACTCGATGTTGGCGGCCTCGACGTGGGTAGGCGTGGGCGCGGCCGCGGTCTCTGCCGGCTTCGGGGGCGTTCCCTCGCGGCTCTCCGCTGCAGGGCGCGCCGCGGCGCGCGCGGGCTGCCGGGTGCTCGCCCGCGCCGGGGCGGCCGCCGGCGCGAGGGCCGCGAGGCCCAGGCCGAGGCAAAGCACCAAGGGGGGAGACGGCTCACCGTCCACCCGCTACGGCGTGAGCCCCGCCGTCGATGACGAGCCGCTGGTCCTTGGGATTGATGGTGAACCCTGGGCCTCGCACCACCAGGCGCCCCCGGCGGACCACCACCGGCTCGTCGCCGCGGATGATCCCGTCGGCGGCCGACCAGCGCGCCTCGGCGGTGGTCGAAACCTGGCTGCCCTGGACCGCCTTCACCCCGGCCGAGCCGGCGAAGCGCCGCTCGCGCACGTTGCCCTCCCCGTGCCCGGCCTCGATGCGGGTGGCTGGGCGCGACGGCTCCTCCGGGAAGCGGGCGACGATGCGCTCGGCCACCACCTCGCCCGTATCCCTGCGGAAGGAGGCCTGCGCTGCGCGCCCTTCAGCCGCCAGCTCCGGGCCGCGATAGATGCGGAACTCGAGCTTCTGAAAGGTGAGTTGTGGCGGCACGTCGGGACCGTCCTCCGTATCGGGCGCGCTGGCGCCCTTGCTGCATGCCGAGAGGGCCACGATGAGACCGCCCCACAGAACCCTCCGCAAAACGGGCGTAACCATAGCATTCCTCAAGGGGTCTCCATAGTGGCATGAAGCTTGCTGGACATCCTCATGGCCAGGTCAGCCTCAGGTGCTGGAAACCTCACGGCTTTTCGGCACCGTGTTTGCTTGTGCCGCTTTCGCCGACAGGGGCGCTGACGCGGCCGACGGCTGGCTCCTCCACCGCTTGTGCATCCAGACCCACTCCTCCGGATGGCGCCGGATGGCCTCCTCCTGAAGCTGCACCACCTCGGCGGTGAGTCGCAGCACCTCCTCCTCGCGCCCGGCGGCCGACGACGCGCGGAGGACCTCCCGCACCTCCACCTCGTGCCCGTCACCCGGCCCGGGACCGCGCCGGTGGCTGGCCACGAACAGGACCGGCGCCCCGAAGCGGAGCGCGAGGTCGCCCGCCGCCCGCGGGGTGAAGGCAGGCCGGCCGAAGAAGGGCACGAAGACGCCCTGCACCCGGGTGTCCTGATTGATGAGGATGCCGAGGCTCCCGCCGGCGCGGAAGAGCCGGATGAGCCTCGCACCGGTGGCGGGGTCGTCCCGCCAGAGCGTTGCGAGCTGTCCCTCCGAGCGGATGCGCCCGATGGCGGCGTCGACCCAGGGCATACGACTCCGCCGGGCGATGACGCCGGCGGGCTGCGCCAGGAGCGCGAGCCGCTGCGCGAGGAGCTCCCAGTGGCCGAGGTGCCCGGCGGCGAAGACCACGCCGCGGCCGCGCGCGACCGCGCGGCGGACCACCTCCTCCGAGCCGGGAGAGAGCGACACGTAGCTCGCGAGGCGGGGCGCGAGGCGGCGCCGGAGGACCACCGTCTCCATCGCCGCCCGCCCCAGGTGAACGAAAGAGCCCCGGGCAATCTGCCGGCGCTCGCGCTCGGGTTTCTCGGGAAAGGCGAGCGCGAGGTGCATCTCGGCCCTCCTCCGCTCACCCCGCACGAGGAGGAAGGCGAGCCGCCCCAGCGCACCGCCGACCCGCCAGGCCAGGCCGAGGGGCATCCAGCCCAGCGAGGCCACCAGGGCCCTGAGGAGCGCGGAGCGGACGGCGCGCCTCGCGCGCGTGTGCAGCGGAATCGACACGAAGCGACGACGCTAGCACGAACCTTGCCAGACCCAGACGTCGGCGCGTGGGGAGCGAGAGGCTCACCCGCCCTCGAGCGAGACCCCCTTCGCCGAGAGGATGAGGTCCACCAGCTCTCGCACCGCTCCTCGCCCGCCCGGAAGCCGCGCCACGAAGCGCGCTTCGGCGAGCACCAGGGGGTGGGCGTCGGAGGGGCATGCCGAGAGGCCCACCCTGCGCATGAGCCCGAGATCGTTCACGTCGTCCCCCATGAAGGCCACCTCGGTGTCGGCGAAGCCGAGGGGGGCGAGGGTCGCGTAGGCGGCGAGCTTGTCACGCTGGGAGAAGAGCAGGTGGGCGAACTTCAGCTCGGCGAGGCGGGCGCGCGCGAGGTCGGGGCGGCCGGAGATGACGCCGAGCTCGACGTGCTGCCGGACGCGGGCGAGGCCCAGGCCGTCGCGGGCGTGGAAAGCCTTCAGGACCTCGCCCGAGGCGCCGTAGTAGAGCCCGCCATCGGTGAGGACGCCGTCCACGTCGAGGAGGAGGAGCCTCACGCCGCCGGCTCGGGAGAGCAGCCCCGCGGCATACGCCGGGAGCGCTCCAGCGCTCCCCTCCCCCTTGCGCCCGGAGCCCCGCCTTGCGCCTATCGCCCCGGTGGCGCTCCGGCCCGGCCGGGGCGAGGCCGGCCGGTGGCGCGGCGTCACCTTCACGCCTGCCCCCGCGCCCGGCGGAGGGCCAGCACCTCGGCGAGGAGAGCGCCGGCGGCCTCGAAGTCGAGCGAGTTCGCCCCGTCGCTCAGCGCCGTGGCCGGATCCTCGTGCACCTCCAAGAAGAGGGCGTCGATGCCCACCGCCACCGCCGCCCTGGCGAGCGGTGCGACGAGCTCGCGTTCACCGCCGGTCACGTCGCCCGCCGCCCCGGGGAGCTGCACCGCGTGGGTGGCGTCGAAGCAGACCGGCGCCCCCAGGGACCTCATGAGCACCAGGCTCCTCATGTCGACCACCAGGTTGCCGTAGCCGAAGGAGGTGCCCCGCTCGGTGAGGAGCACCTCCCGGTTCCCGCTCTCCCTGCACTTCGCCAGCGCGTGGCGCATGTCACGGGGCGCGAGGAACTGCCCCTTCTTCACGTTCACGCTCCGCCCGTGCCGGGCGCACGCCGTGACGAGATCGGTCTGCCGGCAGAGGAAGGCCGGCACCTGGAGCACGTCCACCACCTTTCCGGCCGGCTCGGCCTGCCAGGCCTCGTGCACGTCGGTGAGGGTGGCGAGCCCGGTCTCGCGCTTCACCTTCTGGAGAATGGCGAGCCCTGGCTCGAGGCCCACCCCGCGGAAGCTCTGAAGGCTGGTGCGGTTCGCCTTGTCGAAGGAGGCCTTGAAGATCGCGGGCACGCCGTGGCGCTCCGCCAGCGCCAGCACCCGGCGGGCGTGCGCGAGGCCCTGCGCCTCCGACTCCAGGACGCACGGCCCGGCGATGAGGAGGAGCGGGCACCCGTCGCCCACGGCGTGGCCGCCGATGGTCGCCCGCACCCCGCCGGCGGGCGCGCCGCTCACGCGCTCTTCCCGGCCTGGAGGGGCCGCAGCTCGGCCGGAGCGGCGACCCTCGGCCTGGCATCACGGTGCTTCAGCGCCGCGGCGATGAAGCCGGCGAAGAGCGGGTGAGGGCGGAACGGCTTCGACTTGAACTCCGGGTGGAACTGGCACCCCAGGAAGCAGGGGTGGCCGGGGAGCTCGATCATCTCCACCAGGTCGAGGTCGGGGTTCACGCCCGGAGATGACGAGCCCCGCCTCCTCCAGGCGGGCGCGGTAGGCGTTGCTCACCTCGAAGCGGTGGCGGTGCCGCTCCTCGATCACCTCGGCGCCGTAGAGCGCGCGCGCCAGGGTGCCCTCCTTCAGGCGGCAGGCGTAGCTGCCGAGCCGCATGGTGCCGCCCTTGTCGGCGATGTCGACCTGCGAGGCCATGAGGTTCACCACCGGATGCGGCGTCTGCGCGTCGAACTCCAGCGAGTTCGCCCCGGCGAGGCCGAGCAGGTCGCGCGCGAACTCGATGACCGCCATCTGCAGGCCCGAGGCAGATGCCGAAGAACGGCACCTTGTGCTCGCGCGCCCAGCGCACCGCCAGCGATCTTGCCCTCGGTGCCGCGCACGCCGAAGCCGCCGGGGACCAGCACCGCGTCGACCGCCTCCAGCGCCGAGAGGTCGCCCTCCTCCAGCTTGCCGGCGTCGATGAAGTCGAGCTGCACCTTCGCGTCCGTTGGCGATCCCGCCGTGGATGAGCGCCTCGTTGAGGCTCTTGTAGCTCTCGGCCAGCTCCACGTACTTGCCCACCACGCCGATGCGCACCGCGCCCCGCTTCGGCTGGGTGACCTTCTCGACCACCGCCTCCCAGCGCTCGAGGCGAGGGGCGCGGCTCCAGATGTTGAGGAGCTCGGCCAGCTTGTCGTCCACCCCCTCGGCGTGCAGCCAGAGCGGCAGCTCGTAGATGCAGGCGACGTCCTTGGCGGTGAAGACGGCCGACGGGTCGACGTTGCAGAAGAGCGCGATCTTGTCCTTCATCTCGCGGGCGATCTCGCGGTCGGAGCGGCAGAGCAGCATGTCGGGCTGGATGCCGATCTCGCGCAGCTCCTTCACGCGAGTGCTGGGTGGGCTTGGTCTTCAGCTCGCCGGCGGCGGCGATGAAGGGCACCAGGGTGAGGTGGACGTAGACCACGTTCTCCTCGCCCACGTCGTACTTCATCTGGCGGATGGCCTCGAGGAAGGGGAGCGACTCGATGTCGCCCACCGTGCCGCCCACCTCCACGATGATGATGTCGCTCTCACCGGCCGCCTCGCGGATGACGTTCTTGATCTCATCGGTGATGTGGGGAATCACCTGCACCGTCTTGCCCAGGTACTCGCCGCGCCGCTCCTTCTGGATGACCGAGTTGTAGATGCGCCCGGTGGTGAAGTTGTTGCGCCGGGTCATCTGGGCATTGGTGAAGCGCTCGTAGTGGCCGAGGTCGAGGTCGGTCTCGGCGCCGTCGTCGGTGACGAACACCTCGCCGTGCTGGAAGGGGCTCATCGTGCCGGGGTCGACGTTGATGTACGGGTCGAGCTTGAGGTGGGTGACCGCCAGGCCGCGGTTCTCCATGAGGGCGCCGATGGAGGCCGCCGCCAGCCCCTTGCCGAGCGAGCTCACCACGCCTCCGGTGACGAACAGGTACTTGGTCTTCTTGGTGCGTTTCACCATGGGTGTCTTAGTCCTTTCGGGCCGGGGCGGTCGCCGGGCGGCTCGCCCCGGCTGGCCCTCCGGCCGCTGCGAGGAGCGCCTCCGCGCGCGCGAGGTCCTCCGGGGTGTCGACGCCGGAGCCGGCGAAGTGCGTCTCCACCACCCGGATGCGGTGCCCGTGCTCGAGCGCGCGGAGCTGCTCGAGGGCCTCCTCCTCCTCCAGCGGCCCCGGGGGGAGCGCGGCGAAGGCCTGGAGGAAGGGCTCGCGGAAGGCATACACACCCACGTGAGCCCGGGCGAGCGGGCTCGCTCCGCCCGAGCGGCGGTGCGGCACGGGCGCCCGCGAGAAGTAGAGCGCGTCGCCCTGGAGGTCGCACACCACCTTCACCACCTGGGACCGCTCGGCCTCGCCTTCGGCCAGCGGCCGGGAGAGCGTGGCGAGCTCCACCTCCGGCTCGGCCAGCGCGGCGAGGAGCGCCTCGACCGCCTGCGGCTCGAGCAGGGGCTCGTCCCCCTGGACGTTCACCACCGCGGCGGGGCGCGGCACGAGCTGGCGCGCCGCCTCGGCCACGCGGTCGGTGCCGGTGCGGGCCGGGCCGGTCATGAGCGCCAGCGCCCCGGCCGCGCGCGCCACCTCGGCGATGCGCTCGTCGTCGGTGGCCACCGCCACCGTGCCCACGCCGCGGACGAGGCGCGCGCGCTCCACCACGTGGGCGATGAGCGGCTTTCCGGCGAGGAGGGCCAGGGGCTTTCCGGGGAAGCGGGTGGCGCCGAGGCGGGCCGGGATGATGACGGCGACCGTCGCGGGGGGAAGCGAAGCTCGGGCCAAGACGGGAGTGCTAACTACTCGGCGGAGGGCGGGAGGTCAACAGCGGCGGGGGGCCACCGATCAGCGGGCACGTCTGCCGCCGCTGTCGCGATCTCCGGCGCCCCCGGCGCCTCAGGCAGGGGAGAGTCCCCCCCTCCGGGCGAGGCCGACGCGGTGCTACCTTCGCCCCGATGCAGGTGCGCGTGCGCTTCGAGGTCGAGCGGAACTACCGCGGCTGGCGGCTCGACGCCTATCTCCAGCAGAAGCTGCGTCGGCTCGCGCCCGAGAAGCTCGCCTTCATCCTCGCCCACCGCCTGGAGCACGACGAGCCCGCGCCGCTCACCGCGGAGAGCCTGGTGTACCCCGGGTTGCGCTTCGCGCTCGTGCGCGAGGTGGAGCCGGAGCCGGAGACGCCTCTCCACTTCGGGGTGGTCCACGACGACGGCGCCCTGGTGATCCTGGAGAAGCCGGCCGGACTGCCGGTGCACCCCACCGCTCGCTACCTCGTCCACACCCTCACCGCGCTCGTGCGGGCGCGCTGGCCAGAGCGCAAAGTCGATCCCGCGCACCGCCTGGATCGCGAGACGAGTGGGCTCCTCGCCTGCGGCGGCGCGCCGGAGCACACCGCGCGGCTCAAGAGGGCCTTTGCGGCGGGCCGCGTCACGAAGAGCTACCTGGCGCTCTGCGTGGGGTGGCCGGAGCGCGACCGCTTCGAGGTGGAGGTGCCCCTGGCGCTCACCCGCGCCTCGCTCGTTCGCGTGCGCATGCACGTCTCTCCCGGCGGCGCCCCCTCCCACACCGCCTTCGAGGTGCTGGGGCGCCGCACCGCGCCCGACGGCGCCCGACTGGCCATGCTCTCCTGCCACCCCTCCACCGGCCGCCAGCACCAGAATCCGCGCCCACCTCGGACACGCCGGCTTCCCGCTGGTGGGCGACAAGATCTACGGCTTCGACGAGGCCCTCTTCGACCGGTTCACGCGCCGTGCGCTCACCCCCGAGGACCGGACGCGGCTCCGCCTCGACCGCCACGCCCTGCACGCCTGGCGGCTCGACGTGCCGCACCCGGCCACGGGCGAGCGCGCGAGCTTCGAGGCGCCTCTGCCGGCGGATCTCGCGGCGCTGTGGGCCTCCTGCGGGTGAGGGAGGAGTGACGGAGCGTCACCCGCCGAGGCGGAGGCGGCGGGCAGCGCGGCCGGAGAGGGCGCGCGCGCCCTGGCGTTCGGCCTTGGCGATGCGGGCGCGCTGGCGCACGGCGAGCGTGTAGAAGCGCTCGCGCAGGCGCTCGGCCTCGGCGGGCTCGAGGTCGCCGTGCCGGCCGCGCTGCGCCTCGCGCAGGCGCACCGCCCCTTCGAGCGAGAGCGCCGCCGCCACCGACACGTTGAACGACTGAACGAAGCCGCGCATGGCGAGCGCGTAGGTGGCATCGGCGAGGCGGACCGCTTCGGGCGTCACGCCGCGCTGCTCGTTGCCGAAGACGAGCGCCACCTTGCCGGCGAAGGAGAGCGCGCCGAGCTCGCAGGACCCCGGGCCGAGGTGGGTGGCATAGAGCGCGAACCCCTCCCCCCGCAGCGCGTGGAAGCACTCGGCGGCGGTGCGCCACCGCACCACCTCGAGCCACTTGTCGGCGTTCTGGCTGATCTTCTTGTTGCGGTCGTAGGCCTTCATCGGCCCCTCGACCACGTGCACCTCCTGCACGCCGAAGGCGTCGCAGGTGCGCAGCACCGCGTTCACGTTCTGTGGATCGCAGAGCGCCTCCATCACCACCGTGAGCGTGCGCGTGCGCTGCGCCACCACCCGGTCGATGCGCGCCCGGCGCTCGGGGAGGAGGACGGAGGCCGAGGCGCTCTCCGGAGCCGTCTCGCTCGCGTCCCGTGAGGCGGGATGAGCAGCACCGCCCCTGGCGCCGCCGCCCGGCCTGGCGCCGCGCGCGCCGGCACCGCCCTCGCGCTCACGCCCGGTCAAGAAGAGCCACGCGCGGCGCTCACCCGTTCGCCCTTGGCTTCCCGAGCCTCTTGCCCGAGCCCGGGGCGCGCGCGGACTCGCCGGCACCGAAGAGCACCTCGGCCACCGCGTCGAGGAGCTCGTCGAGCCCGGCGCCGGTGACGGCCGAGAGGGTGATCACCCGGCGCGGCGGCTTCCGGCGCGCGAGCGAGCGGCGAAGCACCGCCGCCGCCTCGAGCGCCTGGGGCACGTCGGCCTTGTTCACCGCCACCACCTGGGGCTTCGCCGCCAGCTCGGGCGAGTGGAGCCGGAGCTCGCGGTCGATGGCGTCGAGGTCGGCCTTCGGCGAGCGCCCCTCGCCCTCGGCGGCTCCGTCGACGAGGTGCACCAGCACCCGGCACCGCTCCACGTGGCGCAGGAACTGGTGCCCGAGGCCGGCGCCCTCGTGCGCTCCCTCGATGAGGCCGGGGATGTCGGCCACCACGAAGCTCCGCTCGCCGCGCCACGAGGCGACGCCCAGGTTCGGGACCAGGGTGGTGAACGGGTAGTCGGCGATCTTGGGCCGGGCCCGGGAGATGCGCGAGACGAGCGTGGACTTCCCGGCGTTGGGGTAGCCCACGATGCCCACGTCGGCGAGCAGCCGCAGCTCGAGGACGAGCTCCCGCTCCTCGCCGTCGGTGCCGGGCTCGGCGTGGCGCGGCGCCTGGTTGGTCGAGGTGGCGAAGTTCATGTTGCCGAGCCCGCCGCGCCCCCCCTTCGTCACCACCACCCGCTCGCCGGGCTCGGAGAGGTCGAAGAGCACCTCGCCGCTCGCCGCGTCCTTGACCACCGTGCCCGGCGGCACGCGCAGCTCGAGCGGGGCGCCATCCTTGCCGTTCTGGTCGGAGCCGCGCCCCGCCTCGCCGGAGCGGGCGGCGTGCTCGCGGACGTACCGGTAGTCGAGGAGGGTGGCGAGCTGCGGATCGACCACCAGCAGGACGTCGCCGCCGTTCCCCCCGTCGCCGCCGGCCGGCCCGCCCTTCGGCACGAACTTCTCCCGCCGCCAGGCGATGGCGCCGTCGCCGCCGTCGCCGGCCTTCACCCGGATGCGCACCTCGTCGACGAACTTCATGCGGTCCTCCTCCGGTGAGCGAGTGCCCCGGAAATGCGAACGCCGCGGCCCCGCTGGAGAGAGGCTCTCCGGGGCTGCGGCGTTCTCGAGCGCTGCACCTCCAGTCCGCCGGGGATCGGCCGGGCGCGGAGGCGGGCTCGGTTCAAGCCTTGGGCATCACCGAGATGTAGCGGCGATCGCCTCGCTTGCGGGTGAACTTCACCGTGCCGTCGATGGTGGCGTAGATGGTGTAGTCGCGCCCCATCCCCACGTTCTCGCCGGGGTGGAAGAGCGTGCCGACCTGGCGGACGATGATGTTGCCGGCCACCACCTCCTCGGAGCCGTACACCTTCACGCCGCGCCTCTGGCCGGGAGAGTCGCGCCCATTGCGCGAGGAGCCCTGTCCTTTTTTGTGAGCCATGTTCGTTCCTCGAAAGGGTGGCGGGAGGCCTTCGCTCGACGCGGGCCCTACGCGCGCACGGTGGTGATGAGAACCTCGGTGTAAGGCTGCCGGTGGCCTCGCTTCTTCGTCCAGCCTTCCTTCTGCTTGCGGAAGTGGATGACCTTCTTGTGCTTGTCCTGCCCGACGATCTCGCCCTCGACCGCGGCGCCGGCCACGGCGGGCTGGCCCACCTTCGCCTCGCCCTCACCGCCCAGCATGAGCACCTCGAAGGCGAGCTTGTCGCCCACGCCCCCGGTGAGCTTCTCCACCTTCACGCGCTCGCCCTGGGAGACGCGATACTGCTTTCCGCCGGTCCGGATCACCGCGTACATCGGAAGCTCCTTCTCTCTAGAATCTCTTGGAGTCGGGCTGGGTTGGCGCTGCCGCTCCCTGCGAACGCGCGACCGCCCGGCACTCCGGGGAGGCGGTTCTATACGATCGGCCACCGATCAGTGTCAAGGATGACGCGAGGTTGGCTTACAGCCCGAAGTGAGCCGGCGAGATGCCCTTCCAGGCGCAGTAGTCGCGGAGCTCGCGCTTCACGAAGCCCCAGGCCATGGCGAGCACGAGGAGGTCGTCGGACCAGCCCAGCGGCACGAGGAAGTCGGGGACGAGGTCGAGCGGCGAGAGCACGTAGGCGGCCGCGGCGGCGCAGGCGGCGAGCGCCGGCCAGGGAAGCTTGCGGTAGCGCCCGTGGACGTAGTCGCCGAGCACCATGGAGAGGAGCCGAAGCCGGGTGAGCACCCGGCCGGCGCCGAAGCGGGCGTACCAGGGCGGCCGGTCGGCGAAGAGCCCAGCCCTCCTGGCGCGAGAGGAGAGCGTCTCGTCGGTGACGTCGGTGGCCTCGCGCGCGAGCTCCTTCGCCGCTGCGTCGCGGCAGGAGAGGCAGGTGGCGTTGGTACCGCGCGGTTTGCCGCAGGCTGGGCAGGGAGCGGTCATGTCGAGAGACAAGGTAACGAGCCCGCCGGGGAGACGCAGCGCGGCAGTCGGGGCGGGCGCAAAGCCATTACTCGCGCAAGGACGGCGTCCGAGCGTCGAATCCGCCAGGCTGTCCCGGGCTACCCGGAGCGCCGAGGAGGCCGGCTGCCAGCCGCTGGCCCCCACGGCGCGCCGTTCATCGATTCGGGGGTGGCGGGCAAGGAGCTTCGCGAACTCCTCGCGCGTTGCTTCGCCGCCGAGGTGAACGGGAGGCCCTGCAGCTCGACGCTCATCTTGGCTCGTCCGGCGGCGAGCGGCGCCCGAGGAGGCCGAAGAAGCGCAGCCCGAAGTAGAGGGCGCAGAGCAGCGCCACACCGCCCCCGACCGTGTTCCCCTCGCGCAGCATCGAGGCCCCGGCGAGCGCCGCTGCCACAAGAGCCACCCCGAGGAAGGCGCGCGATGGTCCTCCCGTCGCGCCGGCGCCGGCCGGCCCCGCTCCCCAACCTGCCCATCGTCCCAAAGTATGGCCTCCGCACCAGCTCGGCACCCGTGCGAGCGCCCTCGAACCCCTTGTGCCCCGCAAGGGGGGCTCAGCCCAACCGTTCTGCAAGGAGCCTGTTCAACACGGCCGGGTTGCCCTTGCCGCCCAGCTCGCGCATGGCCTTCCCCACGAAGAAGCCGAGCAGCTTCGCCTGGCCTCCCCGGTAACGCGCCACCTCGGCTGGGTGTGCGGCGAGCACCCGGTCGACCGCTGCCCCGAGCGCCTCCTCGTCGGAGAGCTGGGCGAGCCCCCGCGCCTGGACCAGCTCGCCGGGGTCGCCTCCGCTGCGGAAGAGCTCCTCGAAGAGCGACTTGGCGGCCGCTCCGGAGAGGGTGCCCTTCTCCACCAGCGCGAGGAGCGCGGCGAGCTTCTCCGGCGTGACCTTCCAGGCGCTCGCCAGGAGCCCACTCTCGTTGGCGAGCCGCGCGCCCTCCCCGGTCACCCAGTTGGCGACGCGCTTCGCGGCCTCGGCGCCTCCGCCCACCGCGGCGAGGGTGGCCTCGAAGTAGTCGGCGGTGGCGCGCTCGCCGGTGAGGTTGCCGGCGTCGTAGGCGGAGAGGCCCAGCTCGGCGCGGTAGCGGGCGGCCCGCGCCCGCGGCAGCTCGGGCAGCGCGCGGCGCACCTCCTCGACGAGCGCCTCGTCCACCGCGAGCGGCGGGAGGTCGGGCTCCGGGAAGTACCGGTAGTCGTGAGCGTCCTCCTTCGAGCGCATGGCGCGCGTCTCGCCGCGGGCGGGGTCGAAGAGGCGCGTCTCCTGCCTCACCGCCCCTCCGCCCTCGATGACCTCCACCTGCCGCCTCACCTCGAAGTCGATGGCCTGCCGGAGGTACCGGAACGAGTTCATGTTCTTGAGCTCGCACCGCTGGCCGAGCTCCGGGTCGCCCCACCGCCGCACGCTCACGTTGGCGTCGCAGCGGAAGGAGCCCTCCTCCAGGTGCCCGTCGTTCACCCCGAGATACATGAGCACCGCGCGCAGGGCCTCGAGGTAGGCGATGACCTCGTCCACGCTGCGGAGGTCGGGGGCGCTCACGATCTCCGCCAGCGGGACGCCGGCGCGGTTGAGGTCCACCCCCGAGGAGCCGTCGGGCGACACGTCGTGCAGGTTCTTGCCGGCGTCCTCCTCTAGGTGGATGCGGATGAGCCCGATGCGCTTCTCGCCGCCCTCGGCGTCGATGGTGACGCCGCCGCCCTCGCAGATGGGCGCGTCGTACTGGGAGATTCTGGTAGCCCTTCGGGAGGTCCGGATAGAAGTAGTTCTTCCGCGCCCAGATGCTGCGCGGCCTCACCTCGCAGCCGAGGGCGAGCCCCGCCCGGACCGCCAGCTCCACCGCCCGGCGGTTCAGCGCCGGGAGGACGCCGGGCATCGCCAGGCACACCGGGCAGGTGCGGGAGTTTGGCTCGCCGCCGAACTCGGTCGAGCAGCCGCAGAAGATCTTGGTCCGGGTGAGGAGCTGGGCGTGCACCTCCAGTCCCATCACCACCTCGAAGTCGGCGAGGCTCACGAGCGCGCCTCCTCGAGACCGCGCGGCGCGGGGAGCGGCCCCAGCTCGCGCTCCAGCGCGCGGGCCGCCCGGAGCAGCGTGGCCTCGTCGAAGGGGCGCCCGATGAGCTGCAGCCCCACCGGCAGTCGGCTCTCCGCGCCCAGCCCGCACGGCACCGAGAGCCCCGGCAGCGCCGCCAGGTTGCAGGTCACGGTGAACACGTCGGCGAGGTACATGCGCAGGGGATTGCCGGTGCGCTCCCCCAGCGGGAAGGCCACCCCGGGCGCCACCGGCCCGGCGATGACGTCACACTGCGTGAACGCGCGGTCGAAGTCGCGCCGGAGCAGCGTGCGCACCTGCTGGGCGCGCAGGTAGTAGGCGTCGTAGTAGCCGGCGCTGAGCGCGTAGGTGCCGAGCATGATGCGCCGCTTGGGCTCGGGCCCGAAGCCGCGCGCGCGGGTGGCGCGGTAGAGCTCGCCGAGCCCGCGCGCCTCCCCGGCCCGCAGGCCGTACCGCACGCCGTCGTAGCGCGCCAGGTTCGAGGAGGCCTCGGCCGGCGCAATGAGGTAGTAGGCGGCGATGCCGTAGCGCGTGTGCGGCAGCGAGACGTCGACCAGCGTCGCCCCCATGGCCTCGTAGCGCGAGAGCGCCTCGCGCACGCGCGCCGCCACCTCGGGCGAGAGCCCCTCGGCGGCGAGCCACTCGCGCGGCACGCCCACCCTGAGCCCCCGGGCGCCCTCCTCCAGCCGGGCGGCGTACTCCTCCACCGGCCGCCGGGAGGAGGTCAGGTCGCGCGGGTCGTGCCCGGCGACGACCCGGAGCAGCGCGGCGGCGTCCCCCACGGTCCGGGCGATGGGTCCCGGCTGGTCGAGCGACGAGGCGAAGGCGATGACCCCGTAGCGCGAGACGCGGCCGTAGGTGGGCTTCACACCCACCACCCCGCAGAACGAGGCTGGCTCGCGGATGGAGCCGCCGGTGTCCGTGCCGAGCGCGCCGAAGACCTGGCGGGCGGCCACCGCCGCCGCGCTGCCGCCCGACGAGCCGCCCGGCGTGCGCGCCAGATCCCAGGGGTTCCGGCACGGCTTGTAGGCGCTGTTCTCGTTCGACGAGCCCATGGCGAACTCGTCGAGGTTGAGCTTCCCGAGGAGCACCGCGCCCGCCGCCCGGAGCCGCTCCACCACCGCGGCGTCGTAGGGCGGAACGAAGTGCTCGAGGATGCGGGAGCCGGCGGTGGTGGTGACGCCGCGGGTGAGGAAGAGGTCCTTGAGGCCGAGCGGCACGCCGTCGAGCGGGGAGAGCCGCTCGCCCCTCGCCGCCCGCCCGTCGCTCGCCCGCGCCTGCTCCCGCGCCTCCTCGGCCATCACCGTGAGAAAGGCGCCCAGCCGCGCGTCGGTGGCCTCCACCTTGGCCAGCGCCACCTCGGTGACCTCCGCCGCCGAGAGGCGGCGCGCCTCGAGCGCCGCCGAGAGCTCGAGGAGCGTGAGGTCGAGCGCCTCGGACGCGGCCATCATTCGATGATCCTCGGCACCTTGAAGCAGGTGCCCTCGCGCGCCGGGGCGTTCGCGAGCGCCACCCCGGGCGCGAGGCTCGGCACCACCGCGTCCTCGCGCAGCAGGCTCACCTCGCCCTCGGCCAGCGCATGGGTCATGGGGCACGCCGGCGAGGTCGAGCGCGCCGAGCGTCGCGACGTGCTCGAGGATGGCCGAGAGCTGGCCCTGGAGGCACGCCTCCTCCTCCTCCGACAGCGCGAGCCGGGCGAGGGTGGCGATGCGGCGGACCTCTTCGAGCGACAGAGACACGTGCGGTGAACCTCGGTTCGCGCCGCCGGAGGGCATCACTCCTCGAGCGACTGCAAGGCGGTGCGGGCGGAGACAGCGCCGGGGCCGCTGGGGTGCTCCGTGAGATAGCGCTGATAGTAGGCGATGGCGTCCTCGCGGCGGCTCACGTAGCGGTAGGTCTCGGCGAGGCCGAGCAGGGCGCTGGCATTCTTCGGGTCGCGCTGCAGCGCGGTCTTGAACGACCGCTCGGCGCGGGCGGTCTGGCCCAGGTCGAAGTAGGCGAGGCCCCGGCCGGCGTGCGCGTCCGAGTTGTCGGGCTCGCGCGCGATCACCTCCGCGTAGACCTGGAGCGCCGCGTCGGCCCTCCCCCGCGCGCGCAGGGCCTCGGCCCGGGCGAGCTGCGCATCGGTCTTGCTCGGGGGCTTCGCCGGCCGCGCCGGCTTCGGGGGGGGGGCCGGCTCCGGCTCGGGATTGGCTTCGGGATCGTCCGTCGCCTCGGGCTGAGGGCGCGGCCTGGGCTTCGGCGCAGCGGCGGGCGCGGGTTGCGCCGCCTCTTCCTCCGCGGGCTCGGCGGCGGCGACGGGCGCCGGCGCGGCCTCCGTGGGCCTCGTGGGCGGGGCGTTCTCCGGCCCTGCCTGACCCTCGCCTGGGCGGTCGGGAAGCGCGGCCTCCGGCTCGGGCGACGGCTTCGAGGCGACGGCCGGCGCCGGCGTGGAGGCAGGCTCCGGCACTGGCTTCGCCTCGGACGAGGGCCGGAGGACCACCGGGGGGTTCACCACAGGTGTCGGCCTGGCCTCGGGTACCGGGGGCTCCTCCTGCGGCCTGGTCGCGGGTGCGGGGCGAGGTTCCGGCGAGGGCCTGGCGGCCGGCGGAGGCCTCGCCTCGGGTCGAGCGTGGGAGGGAGCTGCAGGCGTCACCTCGGGAGAAGGGGCTGGCTCGGGCGGCCGGCGCGGCGCGGGCCTCGGCTCCGGCACCGGCCGGGGGGAAGGCGCCGCGGCTGCTCCGGGGGAGGGAGCGGCGTGGGGGACTGCCATCGCCAGGGGCGCGCTCGGCTCGCTGCGGGGCGCGGCGGCGGGTGCGTCGGGCGGAGTCGTGGGGACCGGCTTCGGCGCCGCCGGCTGTTCCGACGGGGCGCGCGCTGGGGGCGGCGCCGGTGCGAGGGCGGTGGCGGGCTCCGCCGCGGCCGGGGGCTGCGACGCGGCGGGCTGCGACGCGGCGGGCGAAGGCGCGGATTGCGGCGCGGGTGCCGCCGCGACTGCTGCGGGAGAGTGTGGCGGTTCCTGCGAGGCCGCTGGGGGGGTGCGGGGTGGTATAGCGGGGGCCGCCGCGACCGCTGCGGGAGAGGGTGGCGGCTCCTGCGAGGCCGCTAGGGGGGGGCGGGGGGGGGCGGCGGACTCTGCGCCGGGGGCCGGCGTCGCGCTCTGCGCCGCAGGCGCGTTCGCCGCGGCCGATGGCGGAGAAGCGCTCGGGGTGAAAGGCGGGGCGACTGCCGGAGGCGGGGTCGGAGCCGCCTGCGGCGGAGGCGTCACCGCGGAGGTGCTCTCCGGGGATCTCTCGGCCGGCTGGCCAGTGAGCGGCTCGAGGCCGAGCCAGCCGGGCTCGAGGATCACCACCGCCGCTGCGCCGATTGCGGCGAGGGCGAAGACGATGAGCGAGGTGAGGACGAACGGCCAGGCGCGCCGCCGGCGCTTCACCGGCCGTTGACCCGGCCGCCCCGGTGGAGCCCGCTCCGAGCCGCGCTCGTCGTACGGCACGCCCAGGACGAGCTCCCGCGCGAGCGGGTTGGCCGTGCGTTCCCTCGGCTCCTCGCGAAGCTGCGCTGGCGAGAGCGGCGTCCCGAACTCGAGCTCGCCGGTGTCGACGTCCTCGCTCTCCGAGCCCCCGCGCCCCTCCGGCACCGGCGGCGTCGCCGAGCGCGGCGCCTCGGGGGGGGTGGCTGCCCAGGCCGGCTCGCCGCGGGCGCCCGGGGGCCGGTGGGTCGTGGGACCCGGGGCGGAGGGCAGCCCGGCGCGGGCGCCCGGGGGCCGGAACGTCGTCGGGCCGGGGGTGGACGCGGGCCTCTGACCGGTAGCGGAAGCCGGCCTCGAAGCGGCAGGGGCGACAGGTCGCGAACCGGGGGCGGTGAGGGGCCTCGGCGCACCGGCCGGCCTGGAGGCGGGGGGGATGTGGTCCTCGCCGCGGCCGGGGGGACCGGGGTCCTCGCGCTGGGGATGGCCTGCCCCGCCCTCGCCGGCCCCACCTCGGAGCGGGGCTCATGCGAGGCAGCGGGCGGCCGGGCCGTGGCCGGCTCCGGGATGGAAGCCGGCCCGAAAGGGCGCGAGCTCGGCGGGCCGTGAGCTTCCGGACCCGGTCGGGCGGGCGGCGCGCCACCCTGGCCCGGCTTCACGGTGGGAGCAGGAAAGGCGATCTCGGTGCGCGGGGCCGCGGGGAGAGGAGCGGACGGCGCCGTCGGATTGGGCGGGTTGCCGGTCGCCGCCCCGTCGGACGGCGCCGCCCCGGCGCTGGCGGCGCGACGCCGGGCCTCCGCCAGCGCGAAGGCGCCGGCCAGCTCGGGGAGGTCGCCCAGCTTGCGCCAGGGCCCCCCCCCCGCCGAGAGCTCGTCCTCGCGCACGGCGCGCCGCTCTCCGGCCCACCGCTTGAGGAGGGCGAGGTCGGCGCACGCATACACCTCGCCGGTGCGGTGCTTTCGCACGAGGAGCGACTGGGAGGGGGGCGGCGCGGGTGGCTTTCGCACCCGGAAGTTGTGGCCGCAACGGCTGCACCGTACGCCCAGCCCGGCCGCCCGAGCGACTCGTCCTTCACCTCGTAGGCGGCGTTGCAGCGCTCGCAGCGTATTTCCATGTTCTCTGGCGAGGCGTGCGTGAGTGGGGCGTGAGGCGTGGTTGGTGGCTTTCCCGGCGGGGCACGGCCCTGCCGGCCGCCCGGGTGGGGGCCTCTCCGAGGGTAGCCCTGGCAAGCCTGGGCTGGCAAGCACCACACCCAGTTTCACGCGAAATATTGACCGCTTGCCCCCCGCCGATATCTTCGATGGGTCGAGGCAGCGGGGCTCCCCGGGCGACAGCCCGGCGCCCGCGCGCCCGCGAGACGGGAGCACACGGCACCGATGGTGAAGGCAAGGCGGAAGAAGAAGGTCGAGCGCAAGGGCGCGGGGCGGTCGCCGCGCAGCGGCATGGGGCGCGACATCGCGGCGGTGGTGATGATGGCGGCCGCGCTGGTGCTCGGCCTCGCCCTCCTCACCTTCGCCGCGGGCGACGGGCGGCTGGTAGCCCGCGGACTCCCCACCGCCTCCAACCTGGTCGGGCCGGTGGGGCACGAGCTCGCCCGCGACAGCTATCGCCTCCTCGGTTTCGCGGCGCTGGTCGTGCCGGTGGCCCTGGTCGTCTTCGGCTGGAAGCTCTTGCACGCGCCCCGCCGCGCATCACGCTGGTGGCCTTCTCCGCCTATCTGGTCCTCGCGCTCTCCGTCGCGACCCTCGCCCACCTGGCTCCTCGCCCCCCGCCACCTCACGAGCTTCCCGCCTGGCGGCGTCGTCGGACGCCTCCTCTCGACCGCGCCGAGGCGCTCTTCTCCACGGTCGGCGCGGCCATCCTGGTCGCGACCTGCGCCTCGTCGCCGCCATCGTGGCGGTGGACCTCCAGCTCCGCCAGGTGGTGGGCCTCTTCACCGGGTCACAGGCGGTGGCCGGCTTCTCGGAGCCCACCTCGCCAGGGCGATGGACGAGCACCGGCAGGCTGTGGCCGAGCTGCGCGCCACCGACGCCCTCACCCGCGCCCGGCGTGCGGAGGCGGAGGCCGAGGCGCTGGCCGCCGCCGAGACCGAGGGGCTCGCCATCGCGCCCGCCCCGTCGAGCGCGGCGGCGAACGAGGCCGACCCGGCCTGGGCCGTGGCACTGGCCGGCGTGGGCTCCTCGGCGAGCGCGCCTCCCGTGGACAAGCGGGCGCGGCGGCGCCACAGGTCCACCGAGGACGAGCCCCAGACGGTGGTCTGCGACGCCACCGACCATGCCCCGCTGGAGGACGAGGAGGCCGGCGCCGAGGAGCCGGCGAAGGGCGCGGAGGAGCAGGCGCAGGAGCCGCTCCCTCCGGCGACCGGCCCGAGATCGTGCTCTCGCCCTTCATGAGGAGCGCGCCCGCCGGAAGAAGGAGAAGGAGGAGGACGTCCCCGCCTTCACCTTCACCCGGAAGGGCGACGTCTTCCGCCTCCCCTCCACCGACCTCCTCGACCAGCGCCAGGTGGTGAAGCAGGACGTCGACGCGAGCGGGCTCACCCACACCGCCGAGCTCATCGTGGCCACCCTGCGCCAGCACGGGGTGGACGGCGTGGTGAAGCACATCCGGCCGGGGCCGGTGGTGACGCTCTACGAGTTCATCCCGGTGGCGGGCGTGAAGCTGGCCCGCATCGAGAACCTCGACAAGGAGCTGACGATGGCCCTCTCGGCGATCCGCATCCGCATCATCGCTCCGATCCCCGGCAAGGGCGTGGTCGGCATCGAGGTGCCGAACAAGCGACCGCGCGTCGTGCTGACCTGCGCGAGGTGCTGGAGCAGGAGGCCTTCGACAAGTCGCGCGCGGCCTCCTGCCGCTCGCGCTCGGCAAGGACATCGAGGGCATCGCCGACTGCGTCGACCTCCGCGAATGCCGCACCTCCTCGATCGCCGGCACCACCGGCTCGGGCAAGTCGGTCGGCATCAACACGATGATCCTGGAGCTGCTCTAGAGGCACGCCGGACGAGGTGCGCTTCATCATGGTCGACCCGAAGATGCTCGAGCTCTCGCATGTACGAGGAGATTCCGCACCTCTCCTGCCGGTGGTGACCGACCCGGCCAAGGCGGCCCGCGCCCTTCAGCTGGGCGGTCGACGAGATGGAGCGGCGCACCCAGGTGCTCGCCGACACCGGCTCGAAGGACCTGCGCTCCTACAACGGCAAGGTGGAGAAGCTGCGCGCCGAGGGGCGCGCGTTGGGCGACTCCCCGGTGGAGGCGAAGCCCACCGGCGACGAGGTGGTGATCGACCTCGTCGGCGGCCGGTGCCGGCGCAGCGTCCCACGGGAGAGGCCGCGGACGCCCTTCGCGCGAGGACCCCTTCGACCGCGCCCAGGCGCGGCTGCGGAAGGCGGCGGCCGAGGCGCGCGGGGAGGGCGACGACCCGGTGCTCGAGACGCCCGAGTACGAGGACCCGACCCTCCCACCCCCTCAGGATCGATCTGAACGTAATTCTGGTGCCCAGCGCGCGATTCACTGGTTTCGACGCCAACAAAGCCATTTACACCAACTCGGCAAACGATGGCATTGGTCTGTATGTCAATCAGAGTCAACAGGTGGTCCTTGGCTTTAGCTCGGTGAATGCCAAGATCGGCATCAAGATCGAAAACACGACGTTTCGGGACCTGCGGCTGCCCGTGATTACGGGCACGACGATTACCGGTCCCGGAATGGGTGTGGCCGGTTCGGTGGGAATCCTGGCGGACAATGCCGACGATCCGACGCATCCTGCGACGTTTGGAATTGCCGGTTCGACGACAATTTCGGGGTTTGAGACCGGCTTGTATTCGAATCAGGTCACGTCCGCTGGCCGAGACAAACCAGGTCCAGATCGATCGTCCGATTTTGACCGGTAACGGCACTGCCATTCACATTGGCAATAACAGCCTGCTACAGGGCAATACCGATACGACTTCCGGCATCGTGATTTCAGGGACCGGCAAGTTGGAGCCGGGGTTTCCGAGAGCTTCTTTGCGCCGAGAGCGCCGGACAATTATGCCGGACCTTATGCCGACGTTTTAAAGAGCGGCGACGTTACACTGAACAGCTCGAGTACGCTCGATGTCCTGCTGGCGGGACAAACCGGGAACCAAATGCTATTCGACTTTGGCGAAGAGGTGGGTGAGCTTCCGCTGGGCTACATTCCGACGCCCCCGATGGACGGGAAGACCGATTAATCCCTACGGCCGGAGCTATTTCTCGGTGAATCAGATCGGGCGGCCTGCTGACAGTCAACTTGCCAAACGGCCCGCTGTCTCTCTCGTATGGAACGCTGAACCACCCAGAGCCCAATGTGCCGGGCTCGTACATTCTCGATCCGGTCGATCTCAGTAGCAACATTTCGAAAGTCGATATTGTCGTCAAGCTCGGGGCGTCCAATACGTCAAAGGCATTTATTTTCGGACTGGTGGACACCGATGGCCAGGTCGCTCTGTTTACCGCCTTCAACCGAAAGCCTGAATTCCACGACCTATTCCACCGTCAGCATCAATCTGGCGGCACCGGGGATTCCGTTCACTTTGCCGGGCGCTCCCGACGGAGATTTCGATCTCTACAAGATCATGGGCTGGGCCGTCTCGGCGACGAAGGTTTGATTAATGGCAACACCGACTTGACGCTCAATGCCATCTTCCAGGAGGTGATCGCCAGTTCGATTCTGAATTCGCCAACTGAATGTAACCGGCTCGGTCAATCTCAACGGATCAAAACTGGAGCTGGGTCTGGGTGAGAACTTCACTCCCACCACTCGGCCAGCAGTTTACGATCATCAACAACGATGGAGCGGACCCGGTCGTGGGCACGTTCGGCCAGTGTCACGCCTGGGTATCACCGTCAACTATGCCGGTGGGGACGGAAACGACGTCGTCGTGACCTACACAGGAGTTGGGGGGTCGGACTCGGTTGCCGGTCGTCACATTTTCTACAACCAGTCGGCGTATGACGGCAACAATGCGGGTGTCAACGCGGCGGGCGACGAAGCGGCCCGTGCCACGGACAAGACGCCGTACATCGCCAACGGTGCCGAAGCCCTGTACACCAACATCACCAGCTACTCGCGTGGCATCAACGGCATCATGGTGGACCTGTCGGCGGGCGTCGATCACTCGGGCATCAATGCCAGTGACTTTGTCTTCAAGACGGGTACCAACAACACGCCCAGCAGTTGGGCGACCACGGCGGCCTCGACGATCTCGGTGATCCCCGGCGGCGGCGTGGGAGGTTCGGACCGCGTGGAGATTCTCTTCCCCGCGAACACCATCCGCAACCAATGGTTGGAAGTGCAGGTCTTGCCGACCGCCCACACCGGTACTGGCCGCTCCGGACGTGTTCTTCTGGGGCAACAAGGTTGCCGACTCGGGCACCGGCCTGGTCGCGGGTAATTTCCAGACCACCACTGCCGATGCGGCCCAGGTGTTCGCCACGGTGGGTGCCGGCAAGCCGGTCACGGACCTCCGCGATTACAACAAGGACGGCCAGGTCACCACCAACGACGCGTCCATCGTGTTTGCCAACATCGGCAACCTGATTCGGCTCAACGTGCCGGCCGTCGGCCCGTTTGCCGAACCGGCCGTGGCCAGCGATGGCAGCGGCTCGGCCGTGGCTTCGGCCCTGGCGGCCAAGGGCCTGCCAAGCTTGCCGAAAGTACCGGGCTGGATCACGCAACCGGCTGGCCAGCGTCGACCTGAACAGCGGCAAGGTTGCCAACCTGTTCACGCATCTGGCCGAGGCCAACACGCCAGCCACCCGCTCGCTGCTGCTGGCGGCCAATGAAGTCACCAATGCCCTGGATCTCGACGATTCCCTGCTGGAATCGCTGATCGCGGACCTGGGTTAATCGATCGGGAGTGATACTACTGGAATGAATCGAGGCGGCCGGCAGATTCAATTCTGCCGGCCGCTTTTTTTGCGATTGTAACGTGGCCGATGCACTCGCGCCGGCAGGGGAATCAGTCGGCCGCCGGCAGGATGCAGCAGCTCGCGCGTCGTGCCGTAGCGAGGTCAAGTACGGCGTCCGATCGGCACCATGCGGCCAGCACCGTGGCAATGGGCCAGCCCGCTTCGATTCCGTGCCGGGATGCGGAATGTCTGCCATTGCTGGCCATGCGTGCTGGGCGAGCAGTTCCGGGGGCAGGTGTCGAGGGCTGGAAATGTCGGATTGCTGGTGGCAAACACAATGGCCTTACCGCCTTGGCGCCGTTGGTGTGACTGGCGGTCGCGGGAGTGTGCCGTGCTAGGCAGGCGATCAGATGCGCCTCGACGGTACGGACTCCAAGCGATCGTTCGAGTATCTCGGTCGAAGCGGTGTATCGCGGATTGATCTCGACCGGCCAGACGCCTTCGGAGTTCACGATCGCGTCCACGCCGAACAGCCCCACCAGGCCGAACTCGCGGGCGAGCACTTCGCCGAGTTGCACGAATTGGCCGTCGCCGTCGGTGGCAACGGAGCCGGTCCGACTGAGCCGCAGTAGCGATAACCATGCTGCCAGCCCAGGGTAGTCCGATCAATTGCTCCGTTGATTCCCAGGAGAACGGCTTTGCGACCGGCGGCGAGATAAACCGCGGCGTATGGCGTCCCTCGATGTGCTCCTGAAAGTAGCATCGACTACGTCAGCGGCCGACTGTGTGGACTCGGCCCGTCGCCATTCTCGAGACCTGAATTCCGCCGGCGGATCGAAGGGGTTTCACCAGCCAGGAGCCGTCGCGCGGCACGGTGGACGCATCCAGGCATACGCGCGGGACGCTCGAGGCCCTTGCGGCGTAGAGCGTTTCGGCGACGCGCAGCGGGATTGCGAATGTCGCGTAGCACGTACTGGCGGGATTGCCCTAGCAGGGGCCGCAGACGCGAGCCCAGGCAGCGACCAGGCTGGGGTGATTCTCCAGGGCCCCGGTGTACATCCAGCCGCCGCCATGCGACCCGCGAATGATCGTCTGCCAGACCCGACGGATAATCCTCGACCGTGGCTCGCCTGAGCGATGCCGCACAGGTCGACGTCGGCGAACAAGTCGGCGGCATGAACGAGAAAGCCCGAGCGCGCGGCTGATTGGGCCGCGGCTCGGGCGCTGCTTCCGACAATGGTTAGAACCTGCGTCACGCGTCGCAATCCGGAGCCTGCCCAACAGCGGGTAGGCTTCGGTCGCTGCGGCGTCTGCCAAGGCCATTGTTTGCGTTGCAGGCGGTTACCGCAAGAACTGCTGACACCAGTAAATGGTGCCTTCCGGCGTTGTGTAGGCCGCCACGCCGATCTTGGTGTGCCCCGGATTGAGGATGTTCGCCCGGTGTCCCGAGGAGTTCATCCAGGCGTTGATCACTTCGGTGCTGGAGCGTTGCCCCATGGCGATGTTCTCGGCCACGGCGGCCGAGGTGTGGACCATCGAACGATTGTTGGTCATCCAGGCCGCGTGACGCCGAGCGGAGCGGATCAGCCGGTTGTCGACCGACAGCGGCCGAAGGCCGTGGCGAATCCGCTGGGCGTTCGTCTTCTCGATGATCCGTGCCTCGATGGCGTGCAGATCGACGGGCTGCGCCGGAGCGGCCGCGGCGGCGGGTGGCGCCATCGCTGCGGTCAGGCCGGCGCAGAGTGTGATCAGGCTTCCAAGCATGGTTGTGCAATCTCCTGTTGCAAGAACCGTAGGTAGGACCGGGCGGCCATGCGTTCCGTGGCGATGGCACCCGGCGGCTGCGCCCCCGAGGGGGATCCGAACGGCGGCTGCGGCTACATTGCCGAAGACCGCCGACGGCGAGGGCGAGCACTAGGTAAGGCTTGCCAGCATAGGGGCGTGAACGGCATCCCTCACAACCCTCCCAACCGGAAAATTTGCGCAATTTACCCAGTCTTCTTGGGGGTGCTTGCAAACGCGGGGCGGTTTGATATCGTTGGGGGCTTCGGTCGAAACGGGTGCCGATGGCGAAGCTGGCCGACGCTAGTGGCGATCGGACGGCCCGCCATCCCTCGAAAAACCCGCGGCGAGCCACTCTGTGCGCACGCCCCGCAATACACTGGCCGGCAGGCGTTAATCTTCCGTGCAATTCCGCAAGAGATGGAGAGACAAAACATGTCCATGTTCATTGGCGAGGCGTTGGTCGGCGAAGGGAATGAGATCGCCCATATCGACCTCTTGATCGGCAGCAAGGATGGGCCCGTGGGCGTCGCGTTCGCCAATGCGCTGGCCCGCCAGAGCGAAGGCCACTCGAACCTGCTGGCGGTGCTGACGCCGAATCTGGCCGTCAAGCCGTCGACCGTGATGATCACGAAGGTCACGATCAAGGGCATGAAGCAGGCCGTGCAGATGTTCGGTCCCGCCCAGGCCGCCGTGGCCAAGGCCGTGGCCGACTCGGTTGCCGATGGCGTGATTCCGCAGAAGGACGCCGAAGACCTGGTGATCGTCTGCGGCGTGTTCATTCACCCCGGCGCCGAAGACGACAAGAAGATCTACGACTTCAACTACCAGGCCACCAAAGACGCCATTGCCGCCGCCATGCAGGGCAAGCCGAGCGTCAAGGAAATGCTCGACGGCAAGGACAAGGCCGCCCATCCGTTCCGCGGATTCTAAGGCTCGCCCGGCGGGTATCGCGGACGAAACAAACCAAGGCTCACGGGTCGAGCAGTCGGCCCGTGGGCCTTTTTCACGTCATCGAGGAAGTGCCGATGACTAAGCCGAGAATTCTTGTCCAATTGGATACCGATCCGCAGCCCAGCGTGTTCGATAGCGTGGTCGCTGTCGACGCCGATGTGCAACAACTGTTCCGCCACGGCGGAGTGCAGTTGGAACAGGTTCGCGACCTCGTTTTTGGCGCGATGTTCACGCGCGGCGGCGAAGACCTGCAATCGACGGCGATCTTCGTGGGCGGATCCGATGTGGCCGCGGGCGAAGCGCTGCTGGCACAGATAAAGAAGACCTTCTTCGGTCCGATGCGCGTCTCGGTCATGCTGGACTCCAATGGCGCCAACACGACGGCTGCCGCCGCGGTGCTGTGCGCCGCGCGGCATGTGCCGCTGCAAAGCGCGACCGCAGTCGTGTTGGCCGGCACCGGGCCGGTGGGCTCGCGCGTCGTGCGACTGCTGGCGCTCGAAGGAGCCCGCGTGCAGGTCGCTTCGCGAAACCGTGCTCGGGCGGAAGCGGTCTGCCGGGCCGTCGCGGCGCGCACGCCCGGTGCCGACTTGACGGCCCTCGAAGTCACTTCGCCAGAGGCTGCCGCCGGCCCCTGGCGAACGCGCAGATTGTGATCGCGGCGGGCGCTCCCGGCGTCGAGTTGGCATCAGCGTCCGCCCGTACGCAAAGCAAATGCTCTCAAGGTGGCGATCGACTTAAGCGCGGTTCCGCCGGTCGGGCTGGCGGGAATCGAAGTGACCGATCGCGGCAAGGAGCGCGACGGCATGACCTGCTACGGCGCAATTGGCGTCGGCGGCACGAAAATGAAGATCCATAAGGCGTGCCGTTCGGAAGTTGTTCACCGCGAATGACCACGTGCTCGATGCCGAGGAGATCTATCGCATCGGCCAACAGCTCGACTAGAGCAACCGAGGCTCGATCACATCCGGCTTAGCCAGATCGTGGCGCATCGTCAGCAAGAGTATCCCCACCAGCATCAGCACCAGATTGCGAATCTGGCGCCGCCGCTCCTTTTCCTGGCGCGTCAATCGGCGTCGCTGGCCCGGATTGCCCAGTACCGGCAGTGCGGCTTCGCCGGCGTGAGGCGACTCGATGGCGGAGCTTGGCCGCGTTATCGCTAGGCTCGGGCAACTCCGCCGGGATCGTCATTCCTTGCCGCATGCCGGGCACGCCGCCCGAGCACCTCGCGGCGGATTCTCCAGCTCGAACTGATGGCTACAATGGGGACACTCAAATTGAACCCGAACGTTCGACACTTCCGCCGCCTCCCAAATCGCACTGCCGGTCTGCCGCTGGCCATGCCACTATATTAATCCCGAACGAGCAGTTCGCGTAATGACAATCGCAGCCTCGACGCGCACATCGGACATGACACCAGTTCAACCACGAAAGCATTGCCGCCCGGCCAACAACTCGTCGCCGCAGGCAAGTGGCCGCTCGTGGGCGAGCGGGAGCCGCGGGCCGACGACAGCTCCCTGGCAGGTGCGGTTGCTCGGCGAAGTGCAGCACGCTGATCGAGCTGACGCTCGACGAATTGCGGGCCTGCCCGCAACGCGAATCGATCGTCGACATCCATTGCGTCACTCGCTGGTCGAAGCTCGGGCGTGCGCTTTCGCGGCGTACCGCTTGGCCGAGCTCGTCAACCGCGTGCAACCCACGGATCCGGCGCAGTTCGTGTCCTTCGTTGCGCGAAGCGATCGGGCCCACAGCACTTCCCTGCCGCTCGCCGAAGCCTCGCGCTGGACGCACTGCTGGCTCTGGAAGTCGAGGGCACGCCACTGGCAGCAGAACATGGCGGACCCGTGCGGCTCGTCGTGCCGGGACGCTATTTCTACAAGAGCCTCAAATGGCTCGAACGAATCGAATTTCTAGCGGAAGATCGACTGGGATTTTGGGAAAGCACGTCGGGCTATCACAACGTCGCCGATCCCTGGCGCGAGCAGCGTTACATTGCCGGTGACTTTCCGCGGCCGAGGCCCGCGACATTGCTCGCCGAGCGCACGCTTGCGGCGACTGCCACCTGCTGGGATTGCGGGCCGAGGGGCTCGACTTGGCCGGGCTGCAAGCACAGGGTGCCGTGCTGCGCGACGCGGACTTTCGTGGCTGCAATCTTGGCAGGTGCTTGCTTTGACGGCGCGAACTTGACCAATGCCCACTTTGAACAGAGCCAATTTGCGCGGCGCGAGTTTTCGAGATGCCGACCTGGAAGGCGCCAACTTCGAGGCAGCCGACCTCCGCGGGGCCTGCTTGCTGGCTGCCAGCATGGTGGCAACATCTTTTTGTCCAGAGGCATCCGTCGAGGGCGGCGCCCGGTTCGATGAACGCCACGGTCGCCAGCATCGACCCTGATCGAGCAGACTTCACCCGAGCAGCAAGCCTACCTGCGTCGGACACTTTCACGTCTCGAGGATCAACGATGATCAATTGGCCGAGCTTCCCGCCGAGCCGCTCGACGTGCTGGTGGTGGCCCCGCACCCCGACGATGCCGAACTGGGCATGGGCGGGGCGATCTTGCGCTACAAGGCCGAGGGCTTCCGCGTCGGCGTGCTCGATCTGACCAGCGGCGAGCCTACGCCGTTTGGAAGCCCGAGATCCGCGCCCAGGAAACGGCCGCCGCCACCGAGATCCTGCGGCTCGATTGGCGGGGGAATCTGGGGCTTCCCAACCGCAGCTTGCAGCCCACGCTCGAAGCACGGGCACTGTTGGCTGGCGTCTTTCGCCAGCTGCGGCCGCGGCTGCTTGTTTTCTCCTTACTGGGTCGACGCCCATCCCGACCATCTGGCCGCCGTGGAGCTGATCGAAGCGGCTCGCTTCTGGTCGAAGCTGACCAAAACCGATATGCCGGGCCAACCGCACCATCCGGCCCGCATCCTCTATTACAACTGCGTGCATCTGCGGCTGGTGGAAAAGCCGGCCTTCGTGCTCGACATCAGCGATATCTGGGAAAAGAAGCGGGCGAGCATCGAGTGCTATCGCAGCCAGTTCATTACGGGCCGCCCGCAGGAGCCGCCGACGTTCATCGATCGCCTGCGCGATCAGGCCGCTTATTGGGGATGGTCGATCGGGACGGCCTACGGCGAGCCGTTCGCCAGCCGCGAGCCCATCGGTCTCGCCAGCATGCGCGATCTGCTGTAGCGATGCCCGTGCCAATGCTCCGGCGATGCCGCAATGCGCTCTGCCCGCGACAGCGTGCTTGTAATCGGCATGACCCGCATCAGGCCGTGGTAGCGGCGTGCTGTATCTCGCAAGGCGAATGCATGATGGCGGCACGTGCGCCAGTGTCGCTGTCTCGGCACGGCGAATCGCGCGAGATCGCTGCGATTCTAGGCGGAAATCCTCGCCGGTCGACGCTAAGCGTGGACAGATACGCGGCTCAACGCCGACATAGTTCAAGCGGCGCGAAGGACATGCGAGTGTGGAGCGCGCCGCCAAGCAGGCACGGCGTGCCATGATGTCCCCGCATCGACGACCTCAAAAACCGCGAGTCGTGAAACGCAGGTCGATTGGCCGATAAGTAGGGTTGGAATAACTGGGCGGTTGCGGCAATCCACGCCGACTGCCCCCGCACTCACGGCGCCGAAGGAGCATCGCAGTGAATCAAGACATCAACGTCCTGGCCCTGGTCAAAGGCGCGGAGCGCGTACGTCTTTCTCGTACGACGACTCCAGCCGTGCGGAAACGCTGCGGGTGCTCGGACGTTATGCCTCGAATCCGGAACTGAGCTTCACCTGGTACGACGCGGCCGTGCTGAGCCAAAAGATTCGCCAGGAATCCGCAAGGCGCCGGCGGCCGCTGCGCCGCTTCGACCTGCCGCTGCCCAGCGACGCCGACACGGACGAGTTGTTCGTAGTCGCCCGTCCGCGTTCGGAAGTGCCCCGCACGCTCACGCGCCATGCAAGCCGCCGTCGATCGGTTTCTGAAGTATCTGCGCGTCGAGCGTAATGCTTCGGACCTGACGACCAAGAGCTATCGCGAAGATCTGAAGCGCTGGTCGAGTACCTGACGAATGCAGGGCCGCGTTCCGGCGCCCGGGACGTCGGCACGGTGGAGCTGCGCGGCTACGTCGCGGCGATGCACGAGGCGGGCTACGCCAAGACCACGATCGCCCGCCGGCTGGCTTCGATGCGCAGCTTCTTCCGCTTCGGCCAGCGCGAAGGCTGGACCAAGAGCAATCCGGCCAAGCCGCTGCGCAACCCGCGCAAGGCGCGCTCGCTGCCGCACTTTCTTTCGTCCGACGAAATCCTGCGATTGCTCGCAGCGCCGCCCGCCGGACGAGCCGTGGGCCTGCGCGATCGGGCGATTCTGGAGACGCTGTATTCCGCCGGCCTGCGCGTGAGCGAATTGGCGGGACTCAACGACGGCGACCTGGACCTGCCCGGCGGAGCGCTGCGCGTGCGCGGCAAGGGCCGCCGCGAACGGATCGCCCCGGTGGGCTCGTTCGCCGTCGATGGCGCTGGCAATGGCTGGCCGTGCGGTAGCTTTCGCCGCGCGAGAAGCAGGGGCCCCGGCGCCGGTCTTCGTCAACAAGTTCGGCCGCCGGCTGACCACGCGCAGCGTGGGCCGCCTGCTGGAGAAGCACCTGAAGCGACGGGCCTCGATCGGCGCACGACGCCGCACACGCTGCGGCACAGCTTTGCCACGCACCTGCTCGACGCGGGCGCGGACATTCGCAGCGTCCAGGAACTGCTGGGCCACAAGAGCCTGGTGACGACGCAGATCTACACGCACGTCAGCACGGCCGGATTGCGCGCCGCCTACGAACGCGCCACCCGCGCGCAAACTGACCCGCACGGCCGTTTAATCGCGGCTTGCAGCGTCGAGCAAGACTGGCTTAGACCAATCCCTTGCGGACGGCCCAGACGGCGGCTTGCGTGCGATCGGTGACCGCAATCTTGCGCAGGATGTTCTGCACGTGCTCTTTAACCGTCTCGATGCTGATCGATGAGCGAGCGGCCGATTTCCTTGTTGCTCAGACCCAGGGCCACGTGACGCAAGACTTGCGTTTCGCGGTTGGTCAGCGGAATTCTTCCTTGCTGGGCTGGCGGATTCTTGCTCATTGCGCCGGCCACGCGCTGCAACTCGCCGCTTATTCGAAGGCGCTTTGCCTTCCGCGGCTCCGGTGATCGTTGAGATCAACTCTTGCCGGCTGGCGCCCTTGAGCACGTAGTCGCAGGCCCCCAGCGCCACGGCCCGCGCCACGTAAGTCGGGTTGTCGTAGGTCGACAGCATGACGACCCGCGTGTTCGGAATTGGCGATGGATCTTGTCCAGCGCTTCCAGCCCGTCGGTGCCGGGCATGCGGATGTCCAACAGCGCGACATCCGGTTTGTGCTTCATCGCCAGTTTCACGGCATCGTCGCCGTTCGTCGCTTCGGCGACGATCTTGACGTCCGAGCCCGCCAGCAGGCTCGCTAGACCCGTACGAACGACTTCATGATCGTCAGCCACTAAAACTTTGACACTCATAGCATCTCCAGGAACGTGTGGCCGCATGGCACAACTCGGTTAGCGGAGGCGAGTGCCAACGACAAAAAAAAGAGCTGCCCGTCATCGGCCGAGCCGGGGGTTCCAGCCGCACACGTAATCATACCCGCATTGCGAGTGTGGAAAAGTCCCCCCAGGCGCATGGTAGGCACGACCGTCAGAAATGCGCATTACCGCACGTATGGTGGGTCCGCTCCGGCCTGCTATCTCGCTACATAAGCATGTCGTCCTCGAATCCCAGCGGGGGGGCTGCTCAAGTTGTTTCTTTCGAAACTCGCGGTGACCAGCTCTGGTCAATTCGCTCGGACATGTTTGGCGAGAATGCATCGCACGCGAAATGCTGCATGTGAACGCCCGCCGCGGTCGAAGCGGCTGCATCTCCATCGCGTTGACCAGGCACCACTCGTGACGTAGATATTTGACGACACTTCTTCCAAAACACCACGTCTCTTCC
>CAVWSG010000004.1:0-731616 GCA_963757745.1 uncultured delta proteobacterium | reverse complement strand
TGCCGGAGGAGCGCCAGCGCCTCCTCGGGCCTCTCCAGCCGGGCGAGGCTGTCGGCCGCGTAGAAGAGGGCGTCGTCGGCGTACCGGTGGTCGGGGAGCTCGCGGGCGAGCTGGAGGTAGTAGGCCACCCCCTCCTCCGGGGCGACGATGGAGGCGGCGCTGGCGAGCACGTAGAGCGCCCGCACCCGGAGGTCGGGGTCGGTGCACCTCTCCACCACCGGCCCCAGGGTCTGCATGGCGAGGGTGTGCTGCCGCTGGCGCCGGTAGGCCTTGCCGAGCGCCGCGCGGGCGCGGCAGGAGACGAGCTCGTCCGGCCCGGCCTCGGGAAGCGCGGCCACCAGAGGCTCGAGCGCGCTCACCACCTCGCGGTTGTGGTTCGCGGCGAGCAGCGCCTCGGCGCGACGGAGCGCGTCCTCCGCCGCGGGCGGCGCCCCGGCCTCCGCCGGCAGCCTCTCCAGCTCCGCCCGGCAGGCGTCGGCGAAGCCCGCCAGCGGGTGCCCGGCCCAGCAGTCGAGCAGCGCGCGGCGCGCCCCGGCGGCATCGCCGCGCATCGCGCGGAGGCGGCCGGCGAGGAGCATCGCCTCGGCCGAGCGGTCGGGGCGCGCCTCGCCGCTCGCCTCGCCATCCCAGTCCCTGGCTTCGATGAGCGGCTCGAGCGCCTCGAGCGCGCCCCGCTCCTCGCCGAGCTGCGCGAGGAGCCTCCCGCGCGCCAGCCGCGCCTCGGATGCGAGGAGCGAGTCGCCCGGGACGAGCGCGTAGACCCCCGCCGCCGCCCGGACCTCGCCGGCGACCTCGCTCGCCCGGGCGCGCCAGTACAGCACCCGGTCGGCGAGCTCGGGCAGCCGCTGCTCCAGCCCGCGCAGGTCGCGCAGGGCCTCCGCTCCACGGCCGCCCTCGACGAGCGCGACCGCGCGCAGGTAGCGCGCCTCCGGGCGCTTCGACCTCGCGAAGCCACCCGCCGCCTCGTCCCACCGCCCGGCCTCGAGGTCTTCCCCAGCCCGGACCAGCTCACGCCCGGCGAAATAGGGTGCGACATCCGCCTCGCTGAAGGGCTTCGCGGTGGCCGCGGCGGTGGCCTTGCCCGCCCCCGCTCCCGAATCGCGCGGAGCGGTGCGCCCGCGAGACGGTCACTTCCCGCTTCGCGGCGGCGGCGGACTTCGCCCTGGGGGAGCGCGCTGCCCCCGGACCGGAAGACCGCGCCGCGGGAGAGGCGGCCACGGCGAGGCACACGACTGCTGAAAGGTAGGCGGAGGTGAACATGGAGATCCGAGCCGGCGAGAGGGCGCCGGAGGCGACCCGTGCATCCTAGAACGCTGGCGGCCTCTTGGCCATTTCTCGTCCGAGAGGAAAGCCTGCGCGCGCGGCGCCGGGGCGCGCGGTGCGGTACAAGACGCTCGCCGTGGACATTCGCACCCAGGCTCGGCTCCTCGCAGCCATCGTCACGCTGGCCTTGGCCGGCTCGGCGCTCCTGCGCCATCACCGGCCGCGCACCTTCACCCTCTTCGCGCTCTTCTCCGCCAACGTGGGGATCGAGTTCCTGGCGGAGTTCCTGGGCTCCTGGCCGGGCGCCGCCCTGCCCTATGAGGTGTGGGACAGGCTGGCGGTGCTCGCGGCCTCCCTCCTCCCCGCCAGCGCCTTCGCCTTCTTCCTCGACTTCCTGGGGGTGGCGCGGCGGCCGGCGCGCCGCGCCCGCAACGCCATGATGGGCGGGGCGCTGCTCGGACTGGTGGTCGCGGCGACCCCGCTCGCGCGGCTCACCCTGCCCAGGGCGGCGGTGACCGTCTACGTGGTGGCCGGGCTCGGTGCGCTGCTCACGGTGATGTGGAACCGGCTGCGCGCCGCACCCACGCGCGTGGAGCGGACACGCCTCCTCTACCTCTTCGTCGGCGCCTGCGTCACGCTGGTGCTCGCCACCCTCGACGCGCTCCCGCGCTTCGGCGTGCCCTACCCGCTGGAGGGCCTCGGCGCCTGCACCCTCACCGTCTTCATGTTCTTCGTGTCGCAGACCCTGCTGCGCCACCGTTTGCTCGACCTGCACGAGCTGCTCGGCAAGATCGTGATCGTCACCTCGCTCTGCCTGGTGCTGGTGGCGGTCTACGGAGGGCTCGTCTCCTGGGTGGGGAGCCGCACCGAGCTCTTCTACTTCAACACCCTCGTCGCCTCGTTCGTCATCCTCTCCCTGTTCGACCCCCTGCGCGACAAGGTGGAGGAGTGGGTGCTCGCCACCCTCTTCCGCGAGCGGTACGAGCTGGTGCGAAGCCTCGAGGCGCTGCGCGCGAGGATCGCCACCGTCATCGACCCCGGGCAGCTCGCCACGGTGGTCCTCGACGCGCTGGTCGAGACCCGGCGGGTGACGCACGCCTCGCTGTGGCTCCTCGCCGAGGACAGGCCTGGATTCCGTCTCCTCGACAGCCGCGGGCCGCCGCCGGCCCCCTTCCTCGAGCCCGGCACGGCGCGCGCGCTCCTCGCCGCGGCCGGCAGCGGCCAGCGCGCCATCCTGCTGGAGAACGTCGACCGGCGCCTGGCCGAGCTGCTCGCCCAGGCGCCGGGCTCCGCCGCGCCCGGGGACGCGCGCCCCGATGACGAGCAGCAGCGCCTCCACGAGGCGCGCGCCGCGCTGGGGGTGATGCGGGCAGGGATCGCCATGCCGCTCACCGCCGGCGCGCGCGCGGTGGGCTTCCTCGCCTGCGGGGACGAGCGGGTGCAGGAGGCCTTCGCCTCGAACGAGATCGCCGCGCTCATCGAGGTGGCCGAGCGCGTCGCGCTGGTCATCGAGAACTCCAAGCTCTACCAGCACATGAAGGAGCGCGACCGCCTGGCCGCGCTGGGCGAGATGGCGGCGGGCCTGGCGCACGAGATCCGCAACCCGCTGGCGGCCATCCAGGGCGCGATCCAGCTCCTCCTGCCGGAGGGAGGGGCGCGGTCCGGCGGGGCGAGCGCGGCGGCCGCCACCGTCCGGCCGGGCGCGCCCGAGAGCCCCACCGACGCCGACTTCCTCGCCATCATCGCGGAGGAGGTGCAGCCGGCTCGACGGGGTGGTGACCCAGTTCCTCGACTACGCCCGCCCGGCGCGCGCGAGCCTCTCGCCGGGCGACCCCAACGAGATCCTGCGCCGGACGCTGGTGCTGCTGCAGCCCCAGCTGCCACCCTCGGTGAAGCTCGTCCTCGACCTCGCCCCCGAGCTCCCGCAGGGTCTCCTGCGATGCCGAGGCGCTCCGGCAGGTGTTCCTGAACCTCGCCCTGAACGCCCTCCAGGCCATGCCCGGCGGCGGCGAGCTGCACATCGCCACCGGCCTGGCGCGCGACGAGGGGGCTCTCTGGCGCGACGCGCCGCGCCGGAGCGAGCTGGTGGAGATCCGCTTCGGCGACTCCGGTCCCGGGATCCCGGCGGCGGAGCGCGAGCACGTCTTCGTGCCGTTCTTCACCACCAAGGAGAAGGGCACCGGCCTCGGGCTCGCCATCTGCCAGCGGATCGTGAAGTCCCACGGCGGCTCCATCGCCGTCCGCACCTCGGGGCAGGGCGGCGCGGAGTTCGTCATCACCCTCCCGGCCCTGCGCGAGGAGCGCGACGTGCCGCCTCGCGCCCCGCGCCGCGGAGCAGCAAACCGGCCGCCGGAGCCGGCGGCGCCGCGCGGCGCTGCCCCCGGCCTGAGAGAAGGAGCGCGACCGGCGGCGGGTGCGCCACGCCGGCGCCTGTGCTAACCACGAGCCGTGCCGCACGTCCTCATCGTCGACGACGAGCTCAACATCCGCCGGGTGCTGGCGGCCATGCTGGCACGCGACGGCTACGACGTCACGGCGGCCGCCGACGGCGAGCAGGCGCTGGCGGTGCTGCAGAAGACCCCCGTCCACGTGGTGGTCACCGACCTCGTGATGCCGCACCTCGGCGGGATCGAGCTGCTGGCGCGGATCGACCAGCGACTTCCCCGACGTGCCGGTCATCGTCATCACCGCCCACGGCACCGTCGACAGCGCGGTGAGGCGCTCAAGGCCGGCGCCTTCGACTACATCACCAAGCCCTTCGAGCAGGAGGAGCTGAAGAAGGTCATCGCCAAGGCGGCGCGCGCGCACGACCTCGAGCGCCAGACCGTCCACGGCGGCGCCGCCGGCGGGGCACGCCGCCGCTGGTCGGCGCACTCGCAGGCGCATGCGCCAGGTCTACGACGTGGTGGCGCGGGTGGCCGACTCGCCCTCCACCGTGCTCATCACCGGCGAGAGCGGCACCGGCAAGGAGCTGGTGGCGCGCGCGCTCCACCGGCTGCTCCTCGCGCCGGGACAAGCCCTTCATCAAGGTGAACTGCGCCGCCATCCCCAAGGACCTCATCGAGAGCGAGCTCTTCGGCTACGAGCGCGGCGCCTTCACCGGCGCGGTGGGCTCGAAGCCGGGGCGCTTCGAGCTCGCCGACGGCGGCACCCTCTTCCTCGACGAGATCGGCGAGATCCCGGTCGAGATGCAGGTGAAGCTGCTGCGCGCGCTGCAGGAGTCGGAGTTCGAGCGCGTGGGCGGCATGAAGACCCTCAGCGTCGACGTCCGGCTCGTCGCCGCCACCAACCGCGACCTCAAGGCGCTCATCGCCGAGGGCAAGTTCCGCGAGGACCTCTTCTACCGGCTGACGGTGGTGCCCATCTCGCTGCCGCCGCTGCGCGAGCGCAAGGAGGACATCGCGCTCGCTGGTGCAGCACTTCATCGCCAAGTTCAACCAGCGGCTCGGGAAGCGCGTCGAGCGCATGGACGAGGAGGGGCTCGGCGTCCTCCTGGGCTACGCCTGGCCGGGCAACATCCGCGAGCTCGAGAACCTCGTCGAGCGCTCGGTGCTCTTCGCCGACGGGCCGGTGATCGCCGGCGCCTCGCTGCCCGAGGCGCTGCGCGAGCGGCCTGCCTCGGGTACCCCCCTCTCCGGGCTGGGGAGCCTGGAGGCGCTCTCCGCCACCGGGGGCGCGCCCATGAAGGAGATCGTCCGCCGGGCGCAGGCGGAGCTCGAGCGCGAGCTCATCGCCCGTGCCCTGGAGGAGACGGGCCACAACGTCACCCGGGCCGCGAAGCGCCTGCAGATCAGCCGCAAGTCACTCCAGGTGAAGATGAAGGACCTCGGGCTGCGCGGGGAGGACGATTGAGCGGCAAGCCCGGCGCCGCGAAGCCGGGCGCGGCCGGGTCGACCCGGCCGCGGGGCAACCGAGGCCGCGCGCCGTCAGCCGTCGCCCCTCGCGCTCTTCCTCACGAGCTCGGGCGCCGCAGCCGCTCCAGCGCCAGGTAGACCTCGGCGCGCAAGAGCCCCCGCACACGCGCCACCTCGCGCGCGATGGCGCTCGGCTTCTCGCCTGCGGCGTGCCGGCGGCGCAGCTCGTCCGCGAGCGATTCCGCCGGCTCGGGCTCCCCTCCAGCCAGAGCGCTTCCCCGGCCGGGCGGCTCCGCTCCAGGCTCCGCCCCACCCACCACCAGCGTGACCTCGCCCCTGGCGCCGCCCTCGAAGCGGCGGGCCAGCTCGGGCAGCGTACCGCGCGCGATCTCCTCGTGGAGCTTGGTGAGCTCGCGCGCCACGGCGGCCGGCCGGGCGCCGAGCGCCGCGGCCAGCTCGGCCAGCGTCTCGCCGGTGCGGTTCCCGGCCTCGTAGATCACGGCGGTGCAGGCGAGGCCCCGCAGCAGGGTCAGCGCCTCCTGGCGGCCCTTGCCCTTCCGGGCGAGGAACCCCAGCACGAGGAAACGGTCGCTCGGCAGTCCCGAGGCGGTCAGCGCCACCACCGCGGCGCACGGCCCCGGCACGGGCACCACCCGCGCCCCGGACCGCCAGGCGGCATCGACCAGCTTCTGCCCGGGGTCTGAGACGGCCGGCGTCCCGGCGTCGGTGCAGAGCGCCACCTCCTCGTTCGCGGCGAGGCGCGCCAGGATGGGGCCGAGGCGCCCCTGCTCGTCGAAGGCCGGCAGCGCGAGCAGCGGCGGCGCGGGCCGGCCGAGGTGCGCGAAGAGCTGGCGGGTGCGGCGGGTGTCCTCGGCCACCACCGCCGACACCCGGAGCAGCGTCTCGGCCGCGCGAGGCGAGAGGTCGCCGAGGTTGCCGATCGGCGTCGCCACCACGTGAAGGATGCCCGTCATGCTGGCCCGAAGTCCGCGCTAGCGCGGCTCGCCCTCGGCGTCGAACGCGCCGCGGATGAGCAGGAAGCGCGGCTCGCGCCCGGAGAGATCGGCGGCCACCACATCGAAGCGCATGTCCTGCCCGAGCCCGCCGTGCCGGAGCGCCCAGTCGGTGGCGGCGGCCACCACCCGGCGAGCCTTGGCCCGGTCCACCGAGCCCGCCGGCGAACCGTAGTCGAGTCGCGAGCGGCTTCTCACCTCCACGAACGCCAGCACACCCGCCTCCCTGCAGACGAGGTCCACCTCCCCCCGGCGCGTCCGGTGGTTGCGCGCCAGGATCTCGTAGCCCTGGGCCGCGAGCCAGCGCGCCGCTCCCTCCTCGGCCGCGCGGCCCACCGCGCCGGGACTGGCGCGCTGCGTCCGCCTCGCCACGGCGGCGGCGTCGAGGGAAGGCGCCTCGCGCGCTGGCGGCGGACGTCGCGTGGGCGCGCTCATGCGAGGTGGTCGGCGGCGGCGCGGAAGGCGGGGTCGAGGCTGCAGTGGATCACCTGGCCGCGGTGCGCGAGCTGCTTGAGGAGTCGTCCCGCCACCTGGCGCGCGCTCTCCGGGAGCACCGCCAGGGCGTCGTCGACCAGCGCGAATCGCCGCGGCAGCAGCTCCTCCCAGAACGCCAGGACGAGCGCGATGAAGGCGAGGTCGCGGTCGGCCAGGGGCGCGCTCGCCACCGGCGCCGGCCGGCCCGACGTGGAGAGGAGCACGTTTCCCCGATCGTCGACGCCGAGCGCGGAGAGGCGCCCACCCGCGAGCGCCTGCAGGAGCTGCCCCGCACGCGGCGCGACGCCGCGCGCGGCGCCGGTCGGACTGCCCCCCAGGGCGCGCGCCGCCGCCGCCAGGAGCGCCAGGAAGGGGTCGGTAGAAACCGCCTCACCGCCCTCCCGGGCGCCCGGCGAATCCTCCAGCGAGACGCCGCGCCCGGCGTGCGGGGCGCTCTCCCCCGGCGCAGCGGGCTCGGACTCGAGGCGCTGCAGCTCGGCCTCCACCGAGCGAGGGTCGCGCGTCCAGGTCTCGCCCGCCGAGGCGAGCCTCGCCTCGAGTCCCTGCACCTCGGCCTCGAGGGTCGCCTTCAGCGCCTGCGCGCTCCTCGTGCCCGGCCGCACGAGGTGCGCGGTCAAGACCTCGCCGGCGGCGGCCGCCGCGGCCCGCAGCGAGGAGAGCTGCGCGAGCGCCTCGCGCAGCTCCGACACCGCCGCGAGGCCGAGCTGCTTCACCGCCGCCTGCACCTCGGCCGTCTCGCGGTCGAAGGCGACGCGCGCCTTGCGGGCGTACTCCTCGACGAGCTGCCGCCGCCTGATGCGGCGGCCGTACTCCTCCTCGGCGTTCACCCAGGAGAGCGCGACGGAGGCCGACCAACCGAGCGCGGGCACGTCCAGGAGGGCGAGGTAGCGGAGTCCCGGCGCCACCGAGGCGCCGGCGACCGCCGCCACCACCGCCGCTGCGCCCGCGCCCACGCCCGCCCAGAAGCTCGGGAGGCGCCAGAAGCCGGGCGGCTTGCCTCCCTGCCCGGCCAGGTCGAGCTCCGCCCCGTCCGACGCGCAGCGCGCCAGTGCCTCCTCCAGGCGGCCCAGCGCCTTGGCGTGACCTTCGAGCTTCGCCCGGGCGTCGCCGAGCCGTTCGGAGGCGCGTGCGACGGGCTCCGCCCCCTGCAGGGCCCGCTGGGCGGCGCCGGCCGCCTCGCGGAGCCTCGCCTCCTCGCGGAGCGCCTGCTCCACCTCCAGGAGCTGGCTCTGCGCCGCGTTCAGGCGCTCCTGGAGCTGTTCGGCCACCCGCGCCCGATCGAGCTCGGCGCGGAGCTCGGCCCGCCGGGCAGCGGGGTCGCGGCCGGGCTCGGCTCGCGGCAGCACCACCGGCACGGTCGGGCGGCCCGAGCCCACGCGGCGCGACGGGAGGGAGGAGGACGAGAGCGTGAGGAGCTCGAGGAGGTTCGCCGAGGCCGTCGCGGCGGCGCATGCCCCCCCCTCCCCCGGAGCATCTTCATCCACCGGCACGAAGATGCGCCGCTGCGGATCGAGCCGCCCGAGCTTCGAGCTGCCCGAGAAGTCGCGCAGGAGCCGGTAGGTCGCGCCGTCGTCCCCCACGAAAGTGAGACCGGCGCGCGCACCTGCGACGGCCAGGAGCCGTTCGGGATCGCGCGGCGATGGCCGGAGCAGCGCCGCCACCAGGCGCCGCAGCACGCCGCCGTCGGCGGCCACCACGGCATAGCCCGGCCGGAGGCGCACGCTACCGGCCGGAAGCGCGGCCCCCTTGAGGCCCTGGGCCGCGAGCTCGAGGAGCAGCACGCCTCGATGCTACCGGCCCCCCGCCTCGAGGGGAAGGAGCGCGTCGGGGCCGATTCACGCCCGAGGCGCGGGGGCCTGCTCCGCGGCCGGCGCCGGGGCGGCCGCTGGGGCGGCCTGGACGTTCTCGGAGTGCTGCAAGCGGGCGGCCTTGCCCTGGAGCGCGCGCAGGAAGTAGAGGCGCGAGCGGCGCACCTGGCCGTGGCTCATCACCTCGATGCGGTCGATCCGCGGGCTGTGGACCGGGAACATCCGCTCCACGCCGACACCGTAGCTCACCTTCCGCACGGTGAACATGGCGGAGGCCTGACCCCGGCGGTGCCGGATCACGACACCCTCGAACACCTGGATGCGCTCCTTGTCGCCCTCCCGGATCTTCGTGTGCACGCGGACGGTGTCGCCGGCGCCGAACTCGGGGAGGCCCTTCTTCGCGTACTTCGCCTCGATATCGCTGATGGCCTTGCGCAGCATCGTTCTCTCCTTCACAGCTCGTCGTCGCCGGCCGAAAGGAGCCGGAGGTCCTCATCGGTCAGCGCCAGCCTCTCGAAGAGGTCGGGCCGCCGTTCCCGGGTGACGCGCAGCGCCTCGCGCCGCCGCCACCGCTCGATCCTTCGGTGGTCCCCGGACAGCAGGACCGCCGGCACCTGCACCCCCCTATACACCGGGGGACGGGTGAAGTGCGGATGCTCGAGCAGCCCCACTCCCCCCGCGAAGCTCTCCTCGCCCGCCGAGCGCTCGTTGCCGAGCACGCCGGGGACCAGCCGCGCCGCCGCATCCACCATCGCCAGCGCCACCAGCTCGCCGCCGGTGAGGACGAAGTCTCCCAGCGAGACCTCTTCGTCCACCACCGCCCTCACCCGCTCGTCGACCCCCTCATACCGGCCGCAGGCGATGACCAGCCTCCCCGCCTCGGCCAACCTCCGCGCCAGCTCCTGATCCAGCCTGGCCCCGCGCGGGCTCGTCAGGACCACCCTCGCGCCGGGCAGGCGCGCCCGCGCCGCCTCGATGGCTTCCGTGAGCGGCTCCGGCTTCATCACCATGCCAGCCCCGCCGCCGTAAGGCGCGTCGTCGGCCACCCGGTGCCGCCCCTTCGCGTGGTCCCTCACGTCGACCACGTTCACCGAGAGCTGGCCACCCTCCACCGCCTTCCCCAGGATGCTCTCGGCGAGGTAGCCCGAGCACATGCGGGGAAAGAGCGTGAGGATCTCGACCTCCAGCCTATGCACGTTCTCCGCCTCGTCCCCGGCTCTCCTCCTCCCGCTCTCCCCGCTGGACCTCCAGCAAGCCCTCCGGCGGGTCCACCAGGATCCTGTGCCCTTCGCGGTCCACGGTGACGTACGGCGCGAGCGGCACCAGCAGCTCGCCCCCCTCCCCGGTCACCTCCAGCACGTCGACCCCGCCCGTGGCGAGGAGACCCGTCACCACCCCGAGCGCCTCCCCGCCCAGCGTCACCACCGCCGCCCCCTGGAGATCGGCCCAGTAGTGCCGGTCCGGACCCGCCTCGCCGAGCGCCTCGCGCTCCACCAGCACCTCGGCGCCGTGCAGCGCCTCGGCCTCCTCGCGCCCCTCGACGCCCTGCAGCCGCGCCACCCAGACCCGCCCCTGCGGGCGAGCCGCCAGGAGCCGCCGCACCTCCACCGCTCCGCCAGACCTCCGGAGCCCCAGCGAGGCGACCTCTCCGAGCGCACCGTCGGTGCCGGCCACCGCCACCTCGCCCCGGAGGCCCACCGCCCGGACGATCCTGCCTGCGGTGATCCAGGTCATGGCAACCGCCGGTGCGGCTTCAGTCGAGGATGTCGACCACGGCTCGCCGGCCCTGCAAGCGGGCCGCGAGGTCGACCACCGTGCGGACGGCCTTGGCGGTGCGGCCGCCCCTGCCGATGACGCGCCCGAGGTCGTCCTCGGCCACCGTCAGCTCGAGCACGGTCGAGCGATCGTGCTCGACGGCATCGACCTGCACGCCCGCCTTGTCGACGACGAGCTGCTGCGCCAGCCAGAGGACGAGGTCGCGCACCGCGGAGACCTCAGGCCTTCTGCGCTTCGGGGGCGGCCGGGGCGGCCCTCTTCGCCCGCTCGATGACCATGGCCACGGTCTGGCTCGGGCGCGCGCCCACCTTCAGCCAGTACTCCACGCGGTCGGCCCGCAGCTCGATGCGCCCCGGCTGCTGCGTGGGGTCGTAGATCCCGATGTCCTCGAGGTACTTGCCGTCGCGCGCGCTGCGCGAGTCGGTCGCCACCACGTGATAGAAGGGCGCCTTGTGCGTCCCCGCACGGCTCAGCCGCAGAACCACCGCCATGTGTCTCTCCTCGACGAACTGGTGAAAGAGGGGCCGTCCGTCCACCTGCCGCGAGCCGGCAGGCCGCCCCCTCGCGCCTTCTCGACCCTAGGCCTTCGCGCCCTCGCCCTGCTTCGCCTCGCCCGGGCCGCGGTCGACGAGCTCGATGACCGACATCGGCGCGGCGTCACCGGCGCGGCGGCCCACGTGAACGATGCGGGTGTAGCCGCCCGCCCGCTCCTTGAAGCGCGGACCCAGGTCGCCGAAGAGCTTGTTCAGCACCTCGACGTCGCGCACGTCGCGGTTCGCCAGCCGGCGCGCGTGGGGGGTGCCCTGCTTGGCGAGGGTGATGAAGCGGTCGGCGTAGCGCTTGATCTCCTTGGCCTTGGGCGTGGTGGTGGTGATGCGCTCGTGCCTGAAGAGCGAGGTCACCAGGTTGCGGAACATGGCCGTGCGGTGCTCGGTGGTGCGGTCGAGCCGCCGTCCTGCGATGCGGTGCTTCATTGAGGTCTCTCTCTCCTGATCCTGATGCGATCGGCTGCGGGTGCGCCTCTCGCCACCCTGGCCGAGCCTCGGCTCAGGCCTTGGGGGCAGTGGGCGCGCTCTTCGGGGGCCAGCTCTCCATCTTCATGCCCAGCGAGAGCCCCATCTCGGCCAGGATCTCCTTGATCTCCTTCAGCGACTTGCGCCCGAAGTTCTTCGTCTTCAGCATGTCGGCCTCGGTCTTCTGGACGAGGTCGCCGATGGTCTTGATGTTGGCGTTCTGCAGACAGTTGGCCGAGCGCACCGAAAGCTCCAGCTCGTCCACCGAGCGGAACAGGTTCTCGTTGAGCTTCGTCTCCTCGATGGCCACCGGCTCCGACGAGGGCTCCTCCGTCTCGTCGAAGTTGATGAAGATGGAGAGCTGCTCCTTCACGATCTTGGCGGCGAAGGCGACGGCGTCGGCCGGCTCGACCGAGCCGTCGGTCCACACCTCGAGGGTGAGCTTGTCGTAGTCGGTCTGCTGGCCCACGCGGGCGTTGGTGACCTGGTAGTTCACCTTGCGCAGCGGGCTGAAGAGCGCGTCGATGGGGATGACGCCGATGGGCGCGCCGGCCACCTTGTTGCGCTCGGCCGGGACGTAGCTGCGGCCGCGCCGGGCGGTGAGCTCCATCCGGACCCGCCCGCCCTCGCTCACCGTGAAGAGGTGGTGCCCGGGGTTCAGGATCTCGACCTGGCCGTCGGCGATGATGTCGCCGGCCCACACCTCCTTAGGGCCGTCGGCCTCGATGCGGAGGGTCTTCACCTCGTTGGTGTGGATGCGGAGGAGCACCTCCTTGAGGTTCAGGATGATGTCGGTGACGTCCTCGGCCACATCGGGGATGGTCATGAACTCGTGCTCGACCCCCTCGATCCGCACCGAGGTGACGGCGGCGCCCTGGAGGCTCGACAGCAGCACCCGCCGCAGCGAGTTGCCGAGGGTGATGCCGAAGCCGCGCTCCAGCGGCTCCGCCACGAACTTGCCGTAGGTGGCGGTGAGGCTCCCCTGGTCGATCTGCAAGCCGCGGGGCTTGATGAGGTCGCGCCAGTTCTTGGTCACGAGGGCGTCTGCCATGGCTGTCTCCTCCGCCGCCGCCCCCTCCCGGCCGCCGCCAGCCGAGCGGGGCGCGGGCGCCGTGGGGCGCGCGGCAATGGGTTCGGTTGAGCGAGCTGCCGTTTACTTCGAGTAGAGCTCGACGATGAGCTGCTCCTGGATCGGCATGGTGATGTCCTCGCGCGCGGGCGAGGTCTTCACGCTGCCCTTGAACCCGCCCTTGTCGAGCTCCAGCCAGCCCGGCACCCCGCGGCGGTCGACCGTCTCCAGCGCCTCGTTGATCCGGACCACCTTCTTCGAGCGGTCGCGCAGCTCGACCTTGTCGCCGAGCCTCAGGCGGAAGGAGGGGATGTTCACCTTGCGGCCGTTCACCCGGAAGTGGCCGTGCCGGACGAGCTGCCGCGCCTCGTTGCGCGTGTCGGCGAAGCCGAGCCGGAACACCACGTTGTCGAGGCGGAGCTCCAAGGTCTGCAGGAGGTTCTCGCCGGTCTTCCCCTTGGCGGCGGCGGCGTTGAAGTAGGCGTGGCGGAAGTCGGCCTCGAGCAGGCCGTACATGCGCTTCACCTTCTGCTTCTCACGGAGCTGCACCCCGTACTCGGAGAACTTCACCCGGCCCTGGCCGTGCTGGCCCGGCGGGTAGGGGCGGCGCTCGATGGCGCACTTGTCCGTGTAGCAGCGGTCGCCCTTCAGGTACATCTTCAGATTTTCGCGGCGGCAGAGCCGGCAGACGCTTTCGATGTAACGAGCCACGTGGTCTCTCTCCTGATCAGACGCGGCGGCGCTTGGGCGGCCGGCAACCGTTGTGGGGGATGGGGGTCACGTCGCGGATGAGTGAGATCTTGAGGCCCGCCGCCGAGAGGGCGCGCAGCGCCGACTCGCGCCCGGCGCCCGGGCCGGTGACCTCGACCGTCACGCTCTTCAGCCCGTGCTCCATCGCCTTGGCGGCGGCGTCGCCGGCGGCCACCTGGGCCGCGAAGGGGGTCGACTTGCGTGAGCCCTTGAACCCGCGGGCACCGGCCGAGGACCAGCTGATCACGTTCCCCGACACGTCGGTGATGGTGATCATGGTGTTGTTGAAGGTCGCAGCGATGTGGACCACCCCCGCCGCGATGTTCTTCTTCACCCGCTTCTTCCCCTTCTTCGGGGTCACCGGCGAGGCGGTGATGGGCTCCATTCCACCCAGGTTCGGCACCGAGGGCCCGGCCTCCTCGGCCTTGGGGGTCTCGGGCTTCTTGGGCGCCTTCTCGGCGACCTGCTTCTCGTCGGCCACGCTGCTCTCCGTTTCGCGAATGAGATGAGTGCTCGGGCTACTTCGGCGCAGGCGCCGCGGCCGCCTTGCGGACCAGACCGCGCTTGGGCCCCTTGCGCGTCCGGGCGTTGGTGTGGGTGCGCTGGCCGCGCACCGGCAGCCCCTTGCGGTGGCGCAGGCCGCGGTAGCAGCCGAGGTCCATGAGCCGCTTCACGTTGAGCGAGATCTCGCGGCGGAGATCACCCTCCACTTTGACGTTCTGCTCGATGGCCTCGCGGATCCGCCGCACCTCCTCGTCGGTGAGGTCCTTGGTGCGGGAGGCACCCGGCACGTTGGCCGCTTCGCAGACGCGCTGCGCGGCCGTCTTGCCGATGCCGTAGATGTACTGGAGCGAGATCTCGATGCGCTTCTCGCGGGGGAGGTCGACGCCTGCGATACGGGCCATCTTCGCTATTCTCCTGGTGACGTGGCGGACGCGGGGGCGCTCTAGCCCTGGCGCTGCTTGTGGCGCGGGTTGGCGGGGCAGATGATCCGCACGACGCCCTTGCGCTTGATGACCTTGCACTTCACGCAGATCTTCTTGACCGAAGCGCGGACCTTCATGGTGCGACTGCCTCCCGAGCGCTGGCTCGCTGGATCAGACGAAAAGCCCGCCGAGGCTGCCGGCGGGGCGTGGGCGGCGGGGTTCCCCGGGCCGCCGCATACTCTTTGAGCTCCGCGACCTCCCTCGCTTCCTTCGGGCGGTCTTGCGAAGCGCGCCTCATAACACAGTCATTTTTTCTCCGCAACGGCTGCGTCACGTTTCGGTGGCCGCTTCGCCCTCGATCCGGGCGCCGAGATCGGGCAGCCCGGGGGGGAGCGAGAGGACCACCGGGCCCTCGGCGGTGACGGCCACCGTGTGCTCGAAATGAGCCGAGAGCGAACCATCCACCGTCACCGCCGTCCATCCGTCCGCGAGCACCCGCACCGCGGGCGAGCCGGCGTTCACCATGGGCTCGATGGCGAGGACCATTCCCGGTCGGAGCCGGAGGCCCGTCCGGGGCGTTCCGAGGTTTGGCACCGGCGGCGCCTCGTGGAGCGCGCGACCGATGCCGTGGCCCGCGAACTCGCGCACCACCGACAGCCCGAGCGGCTCCACGCTCGCCTGCACGGCGTGGCCGAGGTCGCCGAGCCACCCTCCGGGCACCGCCGCCTCCACGGCCCTCCCCAGCGCGCGCCGCGTCGCGCCGAGGAGCGCCTGGGCCGGCGCCGATACCGGCCCGACGCCCACCGTGCACGCGGCGTCGCCGAACCAGCCGCGGAAGGAGACGCCGAAGTCGAGGCTCACCAGGTCTCCGCTGCGGAGCGTTCGATCCGGCGAGGGGATGCCGTGCACCACCTCGTCGTTCACGGAGATGCACAGCGAGGCGGGGTAGCCGTGGTACCCCTTGAACGCCGGGCGCGCTCCCCGCGAGCTCGCCGACCGTTCGGCGATGGCGTCGAGCTCGGCCGTGCTCACCCCGGGCGCCACCGCCGCGACCACGCGCACCAGCACCTCGTACACGATGTGCGCCGCATCCCGGATGCGAGCGATCTCGTCCGCGCATCTCAGCTGGACGGCGCCCATCTCAGGAGGACCGCGCCCGCACCCGGCTCCGCGCGAGCTCTTTGCGACCCCGGCGCGGGTGAGGGAGGAGCACGCGAGGACCTCTCACCCCGCGCGGCCGTCGAGCACCACGCGGGTGGCGGCGAGGATGCCCTCGGGGGTGCCCACGCCGTCGATCTCCGCCACCAGGCCGCGCTCCTGGTAGAAGCGCTTCAGGGGCCAGGTCTTGGCGGCGTACTCCTGGAGCCGCTTCACCACGTTCTCGGACCGGTCGTCGACCCGGAGGACGAGGTCGGCTCCGTCGCGATCGCACTTCCCGGTGACGCGCGGCGGGTTCTCGCTCACGTGGTAGACCGCTCCGCAGGTGGGGCAGCTCCGCCTCCCGCCAATCCGCTCCACCACCAGCTCCTCGGCGATCTCGTAGGACAGGATCCGGTCGACCTGCCGCTGGGTGGAGCGCAGCAGGCCCTCGAGGTGCTCGGCCTGCGGCACCGTGCGCGGGTAGCCGTCGAGGATGAAGCCGTTCGCCACGTCGGGCCGCCCGAGCCGCTCCCTCACCATCGCGTTGGTGATCTCGTCGGTGACGAGTCCGCCCGCGTCCATGATCGCCTGCACCTTCTGGCCGAGCTCCGTGCCGCGCGCCTTGTGGTCGCGGAACATGTCGCCGGTGGAGATGTGCGGGATGGAGTACGCCTTGGCGAGGAGCTTCGCCTGGGTACCCTTGCCGGCCCCGGGGGGGCCGAAGAGGATGAGGATCATGGTGGTTCGTCCTTGGGTGAGGGCGAGGAGGCGAGCCCTGCCATCCCGCGATCAGGCGCTGACCGTCCCGCCGCCCACCCGACGCCCGCGGATGCGCGGACCGCGCGGGCCGGTGAACCCCTCGTAGTGCCGGGTGATGAGGTGGCCCTCAATCTGCTGCACCGTGTCGAGGGCGACGCCCACCACGATGAGGAGCGCGGTGCCGCCGAAGTAGAAGGGCACGCCGAACTGGTTGATGAGCAGCGTCGGCAGGACGCACACCGCGGCGATGTAGATGGCCCCGCCGAAGGTGATGCGCGAGAGGACGCGGTCGATGTAGTCGGCGGTGGTCTTGCCCGGGCGGATGCCCGGGACGTACCCGCCGTACTTCTTGAGGTTGTCGGCGACGTCCACCGGGTTGAAGGTCACCGCGGTGTAGAAGTAGGCGAAGAAGATGATGAGGGCCACGTAGACGACGTTGTAGATCCAGGTGCCGGGCCTCATCTGGTCGGACAGCTGCGAGAGGAACGGGAACCAGGAGGCGAGCGTCGCGGGGAAGAGCAGGATCGAGCTCGCAAAGATGGGCGGGATGACGCCGGAGGTGTTCACCTTGAGCGGCAGGTGCGTGGACTGGCCGCCGTAGAGGCGCCGCCCCACCACGCGCTTCGCGTACTGCACCGGGATGCGCCGCTGCCCGCGCTCGAAGAAGACGATGACCCCCACCACCACCACCATCACCGCGGCGAGGATGATGACCTTGAACTCGTCGAGTCCGGCCCCGGGGGTGCGGTAGGCGGCGTAGGTCTGGAAGATGGCGTCGGGGATGCGCGCCACGATGCCGGCGAAGATGATGAGCGAGATCCCGTTGCCCACCCCGCGCTCGGTGATCTGCTCGCCCATCCACATGATGAAGGCGGTGCCGGCGGCGAGCGAGACGATGGTCATGAGCCGGAAGCCCCAGCCCGGCCCCACCACCACCATGGCGCCGGTGCTGGCGCGCAAGGACTCGAGATAGGTGCCGATGCCCCAGCCCTGGATGACCGAGAGGAGGATGGTGCCGTAGCGGGTGTACTGCGTGATCTTGCGGCGCCCGACCTCTCCCTCCTTCTGCATCTTCGCCAGGGCCGGGACGACCACGGTGAGGAGCTGCAGGATGATGGAGGCCGAGATGTACGGCATGATGCCGAGGGCGAAGATGGAGAGCTGCTCGAGCGCGCCGCCGGAGAAGAGGTTGAAGAGCCCGAGCAGGCCACCGGCATTCCGCACCACGTCGCGCATGGCCACGCGGTCGACGCCCGGCGTGGTGACGAAGATCCCGAGGCGGTAGACGCCCAGCATGGCGAGCGTGAACAGGAGCCGCTTCCGCAGCTCCGGGATCCTGAACATGTTGGCGATGCTGTTCAGCATGCGTGTCTCTCCGCCCTGCCCGGGATCGCCCGCTACTTCTGCTTCGCGGCGCGCGCCGCGGCCTTCTTCTTCTCGTGCATGGTCTGGGGCCGGGCCACGATCTCCACCGTGCCGCCGGCCTTCTCGATGGCGGCCCGCGCACCGGCGGTGATCCGCTCGGCCTTGACGGTGTAGGCGCTCGCGAGCTCGGCCTCGCCGAGCACCACCAGGCCGTCGCCCCTGCCGCGGGCTAGGCCGGCCTCCACCAGCGCCGCGTGATCGATCACCGCGCCGGCCGGCAGGGCGGCGAGCTTTCCCACCTGGACCTCCTCCAGCTCGCGCCGGAAGAGGTTGTGGAAGCCGAACTTGGGGAGGCGCCGCTGGAGCGGCATCTGCCCGCCCTCGAAGCCCTCGAAGTGCATGTTGCCGGAGCGGGCCTTCTGCCCCTTGCCGCCGCGGCCGGCGGTCTTGCCGAGGCCGGAGGCCTGTCCGCGGCCGACGCGCTTGCGTCCCCGGTTCGCGCCCTTGGGCGCCTTGAGCTGGTTGAGCGACATCTCGGGTTCTCCCTTTTAGCCCATGCCCGCGCCCATGTCCCGGCCGGGCGCGTGACGGCCTTGGTGCTCAGGCCTTGGCGGCCGCCTGCTTCCTCGCCTTGCGGCCGGGGGGCGGCGCCTCGTCCACCCGCTCCCAGGTCACCAGGTAGCGGACCTTGTCAATCATGCCGAGCGTCTGCGGGGTGTCGGGGAGCAGCTTCTCGGAGTCGCGCTTCTTCAGGCCCAGGCCGCGCACGATGACCCGATGCGGCTCGGGGCAGGCCGCGAGGCCGCGGACCAGCTTCACTCGGATGGCGGACATCGTTCTTCCTCAGCTCTGGAGTTCCGCCACCTGCTTGCCTCGCAGGCGAGCGGTGTCGTCGGCCGAGCGGAGCAGCTTCAGCCCTGCCACGGTGGCCTTGGTGACGTTGTGCGGGTTGCGCGAGCCCTGGCACTTGGTGAGGACGTTGCGGATCCCCGCCGACTCGAGCACCGCCCGCACCGAGCCGCCGGCGATGACGCCGGTGCCCTCGCCCGCGGGCTTGAGGAGCACGCGGCCCGCGCCGAAGTGACCCAGCACCTCGTGGGGGATGGTGGTGCCGAGGAGCGGCACGGTGAAGAGGTTCTTCTTCGCCTGCTCGCCCCCCTTGCGGATGGCCTCGGGCACCTCGTTCGCCTTGCCCAGCCCCACGCCCACGTGGCCGGCGCCGTCGCCCACCACCACCAGCGCGGAGAAGCTGAACCGCCGGCCGCCCTTCACCACCTTGGCGACGCGGTTGATGTGGACGACGCGGTCCTGGAGGTCGTAGTCGTTCGGGTTGATCGGAAGAGCCATGCTTGTCACCTAGAATTCGAGGCCGGCTTCGCGAGCCGCCTGAGCGACCGCTGCGACGCGGCCGTGGTAGTCGAAGCCGTTGCGATCGAAGACCACCCGCTTGACACCCTTCTCCAGGGCGGCGCGGGCAATGGCGGCCCCCACCTTCCTGGCCGCGCCGGTCTTATCGTCCTCCTGCACCTCGCCCTTCAGGGCCTTCGAGCCGGTGGAGACGCTGCACAGGGTCACCCCGCTCACGTCGTCCACCAGCTGGGCGTACATGTGCTTCAGGCTCTTGTAGACGGTGAGCCGCGGCCGCTCGGCCGTGCCCGACAGCTTCTTCCGGATGCGCGCCCTGCGCTTCTCGCGCGCGGTCACGTGCTTCGCCATGGTCTCTCCTCCTTGCGCCGGCGCAGGCTCGGCCGGCACATGAGCTGGCAGCGGCTAGGCCGCGCCGGTCTTGCCTTCCTTGCGGCGAACCTTCTCCTCCGCGTACTTGATGCCCTTGCCCTTGTACGGCTCGGGCGGCCGCAACGCGCGCACCTTGGCGGCGGTGAGGCCGAGCAGGTGCTTGTCCACGCTGCGCAGGACGATGCGGGTCTGCTTGGGGTCGACCTCGGCCGAGACGCCCTGCGGGAGAGCGAAGAGCACCGGGTGCGAGAAGCCGAGGGTGAAGTTGATCGCCTGCCCCTTCAGCTCCGCCTTGAAGCCGACGCCGCTGATCTCCAGCGCCCGCTCGTAACCCTTGGTGACCCCCTCGACCGCGTTCTTCACCAGCGTGCGGGTGAGGCCGTGGAGCCCCCTCGCCACGTTCGACTCGTCGGGCCGGGAGACGACGACCTCGCGGCCGCGCACCTCCACCTTCACCCGGTGGTCGTGGGCGAAGTGCATCTTCCCCCTCGGCCCCTCGATCGCGACGTCGAGGCCGGCGACCGAGACCTTCACCTTGTCCGGCAACGCGACCGGATTTCTTCCCACTCGAGACATGTGAGCCTCTCCTACCAGACGGTGCAGATGAGCTCGCCGCCCACCTTCTGCTTGCGGGCCTCGCGATCCACCAGCACGCCCTTCGACGTGGACAGGATGGCGATCCCCATGCCGTTCAGCACGCGCGGGATCGAGTCGGTCGGCACGTAGCGCCGGAGGCCGGGCTTCGACACGCGCTTGATCTCGCTGATGGCCGGCTCGCGGTCGCTGCTGTACTTGAGCAGCACCGTGATGGCGCCCTGGACGCCGTCCTGGTGCCGGACGAAGTCCTTGATGTAGCCCTCCGCCTTCAGCACCTCGGCGATGCGCAGCTTGAGGCTGGAGGCGGGCAGGACCACCTTCTCGTGCCGCGCCGCCGACGCGTTGCGGATGCGCGTCAGCATGTCGCCAATGGGATCGGTCATGGACATGAGCTACGGTCTCCCTACCAGCTCGACTTGATGACGCCGGTGATCTCGCCCTGCAGCGCGCGCTTGCGGAAGCAGATGCGGCACATCTGGAACTTGCGGAGGAAGGCGCGGGGCCGCCCGCAGAGCCCGCAGCGGTTGTACTGCCGCACCGGGAACTTCAGCTTGCGCTTCGCCTGCGCCATCTTGGAAAGTTTCGCCATTCGTGAGTCTCCTGAGGGGGCGGCGCTACGCGCGGAACGGCATTCCCAGCGCGCGGAGGAGCGCCCGCCCCTCCTCGTCGTTGCGGGCGGAGGTCACCACCGTGATGTTCATCCCCTTGATCTTCTCGACCTTGTCGTAGTTGATCTCGGGGAAGATGATCTGCTCGCGGATGCCGAGCGTGTAGTTGCCCTTCCCGTCGAAGGCCTTGGGCGAGACGCCCTTGAAGTCGCGCACGCGGGGGAGCGCGATGCTGATCAGGCGATCGAGGAACTCGTAGGCGCGGTCGCCGCGCAAGGTCACCATGGCGCCGATCGACTGACCCTGGCGCAGCTTGAAGTTGGCGATCGACTTGCGCGCCTTGGTGATGACCGGCTTCTGACCGGTGATCTGGCCGAGCTGCTCCACCGACGCGTCGATGATCTTGCCGTTGGAGATGGCCTCGCCGAGGCCCATGTTCACCACGACCTTCTCCAGACGCGGCGCCTGCATGAGGTTCTCGAACCCGAGCTCCTTCATGAGCCCGGCGCGAAGCTCCTTCTCGTACCGCTCCTTCAACCGTGCCGCCATCGTGCTCTCCTTGCCTTCGGCCGGCGCCTGCTCCTGCCGGCCGATGCGTTCCGACTTCGTTTCCCGCCACCACCGCGGCCCGGAGCCCCGGGCCTCCGCGGGATCAGGCCTTCTGCTTCGACGCGCGCGCCTTCTCTTTCGCCCCCAGCTCCCGCGCGATCTTCTCGCGGCGCACCGGCCTGTCGCCCTCTCCCACCACCATCACGTTGGAGAGCGCCAGCGTCCCGGCCTCCTCGACGATCCCGCCCTCGGGGTTCGAGGCCTTGCGCCCCTTCTTCAGGTGGCGCTTCACCATCTGGACCTTCTCGACGCGCACCCGGCCCTTGCCGCGCAGGACCTCCAGCACCTTGCCGGTCTTGCCCTTGTCCTTGCCGGCGATGACCTTCACCAGGTCGTTCTTGCGGATCTCCATGATCACAGCACCTCGGGCGCCAGCGAGATGATCTTCATGAACTTGCGGGCGCGGAGCTCGCGGGCCACCGGGCCGAAGATGCGGGTGCCGATGGGCTCGAGGTCCTTGTTGATGAGCACGGCGGAATTGCCGTCGAACCGGATGTAGCTGCCGTCGGGGCGGCGCACCTCGCGGGCGGTGCGGACGATGACCGCGCGAGCGATCTCCCCCTTCTTCACCTTGGCCTGCGGGATGGCCTCCTTCACCGCGACCACGATGATGTCGCCAATCGAGGCGTAGCGCCGCCGCGAGCCGCCCAGCACCTTGATGCACTGCACGCGCTTCGCGCCGGAGTTGTCGGCCACGTCGAGCATCGTCTGTTGCTGGATCATGGCCTAGGCCTCCGCCGCCTTCTCCAGCGTCTCGACCACCCGCCAGCGCTTGTCCTTCGAGAGCGGGCGGGTCTCGACGATGCGGACCTTGTCGCCCGGCTTGCACTCCTGCGCCTCGTCGTGCGCCTTGAAGCTGGTGGCCCGCATCACGATCTTGCCGTACTTGCGGTCGGCCACCCGGCGCTCCACCCGCACGACGACGGTCTTCGTCATCTTGTTGGAGAGCACCACGCCGACCCGGCTCTTCCGATTACCGCGCTCTTCCATGACAGGTCACTCCTTCTTCCCGGCCGCCTTCGCGGCGCGAGCGGCCTCGAGCTGCTTCTGCCGCTCGATCGTGTAGCAGCGCGCGACATCCCTGCGCACCTTGCCGAGGTCGGCGGTCGAATCGAGGACGCCGGTGTTGTGCTTCGACTTCATGTCGAAGATGGACCGCTTCAGCTCCTTGACGCGGCCGTCGAGCTCCTCGATGGTGAGCTGCCGCAGCTCCTCTGGGGTGGCCATGGCGATTCCCTCCTAAAGCGTGGCGCCGCGCCGGACGATCTTGGTGGAGATGGGCAGCTTGTAGGCGGCCAGATCGAAGGCCTGCTTGGCCACGTCCGCGGTCACGCCCTCCATCTCGTAGAGCATTCGGCCCGGCTTCACCACGGCGACGTAGTACTCCACGGCGCCCTTGCCGGTGCCCATGCGCGTCTCGGCGGGCTTCTTGGTGATGGGCTTGTCCGGGAAGACGCGGATCCAGATCTTGCCGCCGCGCTTCACGTAGCGGGTCATGGCCACGCGGGCCGCCTCGATCTGGCGGCTGGTGAGCCAGCCGCACTCGGTGGCCTGCAGGCCCCACTCGCCCGCGGCGAGCTCCGAGCCGCGGTAGGCCTTGCCCCGCATGCGGCCCTTCATCATCTTCCGGTACTTCGTTCGCGCCGGCTGCAGCATGTCTCTCTCCCGATGTGTGGTCGCGGCGGCGCACCCGGCGCCGCTCGCCTGGGACCTTCGCCGCTAGGCGCGTGCCCCGAGGTTGCGGGGCGGGCGCGCCGGCGAGGAGGCGGGGAGCACCTCGCCCCGCATGATCCACACCTTGCACCCGATCTTGCCGTAGGTGGTCTTCGCCTCGGCGAACCCATAGTCGATGTCGGCGCGCAGCGTGTGGAGCGGCACCCGCCCCTCGCGATACCACTCGTAGCGCGCCATCTCGGACCCGCCCAGACGGCCCGAGCAGGCCACCCGGATACCCTTCGCCCCGAACTTCTGCGCGGTCTGGACCGACTTCTTCATGGCGCGGCGGAAGGCGATGCGGCGCTCGAGCTGGGTGGCGATGTTCTCCGCCACCAGCTGGGCGTCGATCTCGGCCTTACGCACCTCGACGACGTTGAGGTAGACCTCGCTCTGGGTGAGCGCCTGCAGGTCCTTCTTCACGCTCTCGATCCCCGCTCCGCGCTTGCCGATGACGATGCCCGGGCGGGCGGTGTGGACGTTGATCTTCACCTTGTTGGCCGCCCGCTCGATCTCGATGCGGGAGATGCCGGCCTGGCCCAGCTTCTCCTTCACGAACTCGCGGAGGTGGATGTCCTCGTGGAGCCACTTCGCGTAGTTCTTCTCCTCGTACCACTTCGACTCCCAGGAGCGGACGATGCCGAGGCGAAACCCGATCGGATGGACTTTCTGACCCATGTGCCCTCTTCCTTTCCCTAGGCGCGCGCGCCGGTCCCGAGCTCGACGTACACGTGGCTGGTGCGCTTCTCGATGCGGAAGGCGCGGCCCATGGCGCGCGGCATGAACCGTCGCATCTTCGGGCCACCGTCCACGGTGAGGGTCTTCACGTAGAGCGCGTCGACGTCGACGTGCCCGCCCTTCCCCTCGGCGTTGGCGACCGCCGAGCGGAGCAGCTTGGCGAGTGGCTTGGCCGCCGCCTGCGGCGTGTACTTGAGCAGGGCCAGGGCCTCGCCCACCGGCATGCCGCGGACGTGGTCGGCGACGAGCCGCACCTTTCGCGGCGCGATGCGGAGGAAGGAGAGCCTCGCGTGGGGCGCCGCCACCGCGGTCGACCGCTGGGGAGCGCTGTGACTATCGGGGTTGTGGGCCATGTCGTGATTCCTTTACCGCCTCGGGGGCCCGGAGGGCGCCGCCGCCGCCTTCTTCTCGGCCGAGTGGCCGTGGAAGGTGCGGGTGGGGGCGAACTCGCCGAGCTTGTGCCCGACCATGTTCTCGGTGACGAACACCGGCACGAACTTGCGGCCGTTGTGCACCGCGAAGGTGTGCCCGACGAAATCGGGCAGCACGGTGCTCCGCCGCGACCAGGTCTTGATGACCTGCTTCTTGTTGTTCTTGTTCGCGTCCTCGACCTTCTTGGTGAGGTGCTTGTCCGCGAACGGGCCCTTCTTGATCGAACGCGCCATGGTGGTGAGTCCTCGTCCGTGGCTACTGGGGCGTGTTGCGCGGGCCCGGGCGCCGGCGGGTGACGATGAGCTTGTCGGTGCGGCGGTTGTTGCGGGTCTTGAGGCCCTTCGTCTTCTGGCCCCACGGCGAGACCGGGTGCGGGTTGCCCTGGCCGGACTTGCCCTCGCCGCCGCCGTGCGGGTGGTCGACGGGGTTCATGGCCAGGCCGCGGACGGTGGGCCGGATGCCGAGCCAGCGGCTCTTGCCGGCCTTGCCCACCCGTACCGAGGCGTTCTCGATGTTGGAGAGCTGCCCGACGGTGGCCTTGCACTCCAGCATGACCCGGCGGACCTCGCCCGAGGGCATGCGGATCTGGGCGTAGCCGCCCTCCTTGGCCATGAGCTGGCCGAAGGCCCCGGCCGAGCGGATCATCTTGCCGCCCGAGCCCGGCTGCGGCTCCACGTTGTGGATCACCGTGCCCACCGGGATGGAGCGGATGGGGAGCGCGTTGCCGGGCCGGATGTCGACGCCGTCGCCGGAGTGGAGGGTGTCGCCCACCGACAGTCCGACCGGCGCCAGGATGTAGCGCTTCTCGCCGTCGCGGTACGCGAGCAGCGCGATGCGCGCGGTGCGGTTGGGGTCGTACTCGATGGAGACGACCTTGGCCGGCACCCCGTCCTTGTCGCGCCGCCAGTCGATGACCCGGTAGCGGCGCTTGTGCCCCCCGCCCATGTGACGAGTGGTGATGTGACCGTGCGCGTTGCGCCCGCCCGTCTTGCGGACGGCGGTGGTCAGCTTCTTCTCGGGCTTGCGCCGGGTGATCTCCGCGAAGTCGGAGACCGTCATCAGGCGGCGCGCGGCGCTGGTCGGCTTGTAGCTCTTGAGGCCCATGCTTCCTCCGGTGCGCGACTCAGGCGCCCTCGAAGAGCGAGATGGTCTCGCCTTCCTTCAAGGTGACGATGGCCTTCTTCCAGTTGGGACGCCGGCCGGTGTTCTTGCCGACGCGCTTGTTCTTGCCCCGCGCGATCGAGGTGCGGATGGCGGTGACGTGGACGGTGAAGAGCCGCTCCACCGCCGTCTTCACCTGGATCTTGGTGGCGTCGCGGTGCACCTCGAAGGCGAACTGGCGGGCCGCCTCGCGGCCGCGCTCCGCCTTCTCGGTGATGAGCGGCCGCCTCACCACGTCCTGGTCGGCGAGGTTCATGACAGGTTGGCCTCCAGCGCCTTCGCGCTCGCCGCGGTGAGGACGAGCACCTCGTGCTTCAGGATGTCGTAGACGTTCAGCCCCTCGGCGGCGAGGAAGTCGGCGCCGTCGAGGTTGCGGACGCTCTTCGCGAGCGCGGTGTTCTCGGCGGCGTCCACCACCAGGGCCCGAGCGCCGCCGAGCTTCGCCAGCACCCCGGCGGCCACCGAGGTCTTCGGCGCCTCGGGCTTCCACTTCTCCACGATGACGAGCTTGCCGTCGCGCACGCGCAGCGCCAGCGCCGACCGCAGCGCGGCCTTGCGCACCTTCTTCGGCACCTCGTACCCGTAGTCGCGCGGCTTCGGCCCCATGGCCTTGCCGCCGCCCACCCAGTGGCTGGCGCGCGTGGAGCCCTGGCGGGCGCGCCCGGCGTGCTTCTGCTTCCAGGGCTTCTTGCCGCCGCCGGAGACGAGCGAGCGGTTCTTGACGGCGTGGGTGCCCGAGCGGTCGGAGGCGAGCTTCGCCTTCACCACCTCGTAGAAGAGGTGCTCGTTCACCTCGCCGGCGAACACGGCGTCGGCGAGCTCGAGCTCGCTCACCTTGTTCTTGTCGAGATCGTAGACGTCGAACTTGGCCATGGTGGTCCTCGTGGGGGCTCTCGCCCCGCCCTACTTGATCTCCACGTCGACGCCGGCGGAGAGATCGAGCTTCATCAGCGCGTCGAGCGTCTGCGCCGTTGGCTCGAGGATGTCGAGGAGCCGCTTGTGCGTGCGGATCTCGAACTGCTCGCGCGACTTCTTGTCGACGTGCGGGCTGCGCAGCACGGTGAACTTGTTGATGCGCGTGGGCAGCGGGATGGGCCCCGCCACCTTGGCGCCGGTGCGCCGCGCGGTCTCGACGATCTCGCCCGCCGACTGGTCGAGCAGCTTGTAGTCGTAGGCCTTGAGCCGGATCCGAATCTTCTGAGTCGCCATCGGGATGCCTTCTCTCCGTCACCCGGCGCGGCGCGGAGCGGGACCCGCCCTCGTCCCCGAGGGCGCACGCTCCGCCGTTCGCCAGGTGTGATTCGCAGGAAACCGCGGGGCTCCGCCTCGCTAGGCGACGACCTCGGCCACGACGCCGGCGCCCACCGTCCGGCCACCCTCCCGGATGGCGAACCGCAGCTCCTTCTCCATCGCGATCGGCGTGATGAGCTCCACCTCCACCGACACGTTGTCGCCCGGCATCACCATCTCCACCCCGGCCGGCAACGTCATCGCCCCCGTCACGTCCGTCGTCCGGAAGTAGAACTGCGGCCGGTACCCGTTGAAGAACGGCGTGTGCCGCCCACCCTCCTCCTTGGTGAGCACGTACACCTCGCCCTTGAACTTCGTGTGCGGCGTGATCGACCCCGGCTTCGCCAGCACCTGCCCACGCTCCACCTCTTCACGCTTGAGGCCGCGCAGGAGGCACCCCACGTTGTCGCCCGCCTGCCCCTCGTCGAGCAGCTTGCGGAACATCTCCACGCCCGTCACCACCGTCTTCGCCGTGGCCTTGATGCCGACGATCTCCACCTCCTCGCCGACCTTGATCACCCCGCGCTCCACCCTCCCCGTCGCCACCGTCCCGCGCCCCGAGATGGAGAACACGTCCTCCACCGGCATCAGGAACGGCTTGTCCGTCGCCCGCTTCGGCGTCGGAATGTAGCTGTCCACCGCGTCCATCAGCCGCTGGATCGACTGCTCCCCCAGATCGCCCTTGTCCCCCTCCAGCGCCTTCAGCGCCGAGCCCTTCACGATGGGGAGCTCGTTGCCCGGGAACTCGTAGCTCGTGAGCAGCTCCCTCACCTCCAGCTCCACCAGCTCCAGCAGCTCCGGGTCGTCCACCATGTCCACCTTGTTCAGGTAGACCACGATGTACGGCACCCCCACCTGCCGGGCGAGCAAGATGTGCTCCCGCGTCTGCGGCATCGGACCGTCCGCCGCGCTCACCACCAGGATCGCGCCGTCCATCTGCGCCGCCCCGGTGATCATGTTCTTCACGTAGTCCGCGTGGCCAGGGCAGTCGACGTGCGCGTAGTGCCGCTTCTCCGTCTGGTACTCCACGTGCGCCGTGGCGATGGTGATCCCGCGCTCGCGCTCCTCGGGCGCCTTGTCGATCTGGTCGTAGGCCATGAACGACGCCATGCCCTTCTGCGCCAGCACCTTGGTGATCGCCGCCGTCAAGCGTCGTCTTCCCGTGGTCCACGTGCCCGATGGTCCCCACGTTCACGTGCGGCTTGTTTCGCTCGAACTTTTCCTTGGCCATGGTCTCTTTCCTCCCTGGCTACTTGGCCGCGACTGCGGCGCCCTTGGTCTTGGTGATGATGGTCTCGGCGATGCTGGTCGGGACCTGCGCGTAGTGCCCGAACTGCATGGTGTAGACGGCGCGGCCCTGGGTCTTCGACCGGAGGTCGGTGGCGTAGCCGAACATCTCGGCCAGCGGCACCTGGGCGGTGATGACCTGCACGTTGGTGCGCGGGGTCATACCCTGGATCTTGCCGCGGCGCGAGTTGAGGTCGCCGATGACGTCGCCCATGAAGCTCTCGGGCGTCACCACCTCCACGTCCATGATCGGCTCGAGGAGCGCTGGCCTCGCCCTGGCCGCGCCCTCCTTGAAGCCCATGGAGCCGGCGATCTTGAAGGCCATCTCCGAGGAGTCGACGTCGTGGTAGCTGCCGTCGAAGACCTGCACCTTCACGTCGACCACCGGAAAGCCGGCGATGACGCCGCCCTGCATGGCCTCCTCGATGCCCTTCTGGATGGGGTTGATGAACTCCTTGGGGATGGAGCCGCCCACCGTGGCGTTCTCGAAGACGAAGCCCTGGCCCGGCTCCTGCGGGACGAGGCGCAGCCAGCAGTGGCCGTACTGGCCGCGGCCACCGGTCTGCCGGATGAAGCGGCCCTCGGCCTCGACCTGCCTGGTGATGGTCTCGCGGTAGGCGACCTGCGGCTTCCCGACGTTCGCCTCGACCTTGAACTCGCGGAACATGCGGTCGACGAGGATCTCCAGGTGGAGCTCGCCCATGCCGGCGATGATGGTCTGGCCGGTCTCCTCGTCGGTGCGGACGCGGAAGGAGGGGTCCTCCATCTGGAGGCGGTTGAGGGCGACGCCCATCTTGTCGGAGTCACCCTTGGTCTTCGGCTCGACGGCGACGAAGATCACCGGCTCGGGGAACTCCATCCGCTCGAGGATGATCTTGCTCGACTCGTCGCACAGCGTGTCGCCGGTGGTGGTGGCGCGGAGCCCCACCGCCGCGGCGATGTCGCCCGCGAGCACCTCCTTGATCTCCTCGCGCTTGTTGGCGTGCATCTGGAGGATGCGGCCGATGCGCTCCTTCCTGTCCTTGTTGGCGTTGTAGACGTAGGAGCCCGCCTCGAGCTTCCCCGAGTAGACGCGGAAGAAGGTGAGGTTCCCCACGAAGGGGTCGTTCATGATCTTGAATGCCAGCGCGGCGAACGGCGCGGCGTCGGAGGTGGGGCGCTCCTCCTCCAGGCCCTTGGCGTTCACGCCCTTCACCCGCGGGACCTCGAGCGGGCTCGGCAGGTAGTCGACCACCGCGTCGAGGATCTGCTGCACGCCCTTGTTCTTGAACGCTGTCCCGCAGATCACCGGGAAGAAGTTCATGCCGATGACGCCCTTGCGGATGCCGCGCTTCACCTCCTCATTGGTGAGCGGGAGGCCGTCGAGGTACTTCGCCATGAGGACGTCGTCGAACTCGGCCACCGCCTCCTCGATGGCGGCGCGGTACTCCTTGGCCTGCTCGACGAGGTCGTCGGGGATGTCGATCTCCTGGTACTTCGCCCCCATCGTCTCGTCGTCGAAGGTGATCCCCTTCATCTTGACGAGGTCGACCATGCCCCGGAACTTGTCCTCCTTGCCGATGGGCAAGTGGAGGGGGAGCGGGCGGGCGCCCAGCTTCTCCTTGATGGTGTCGACCGACATGAAGTAGTCGGCGCCGACCCGGTCCATCTTGTTGATGAAGCAGAGGCGGGGCACGCCGTACTTGTCGGCCTGCCGCCACACCGTCTCGGACTGCGGCTCGACACCGTTCACCGCGTCGAAGGCGGCCACGGCGCCGTCGAGCACGCGCAGCGAGCGCTCCACCTCGATGGTGAAGTCGACGTGGCCGGGGGTGTCGATGATGTTGATGCGGTGATCGCGCCAGAAGGCGGTGGTGGCGGCGCAGGTGATGGTGATGCCGCGCTCGCGCTCCTGCTCCATCCAGTCCATGACGGCGGTGCCCTCGTGGACCTCGCCAATCTTGTGGGTGACGCCGGTGTAGAAGAGGATCCGCTCGGTCGTGGTCGTCTTGCCGGCATCGATGTGCGCCATGATGCCGATGTTGCGGTAGCGCTCGAGGGGACTGGTGCGGGGCATCGTTCGTTCTCTTCTCGACCTGCGACGTTGAAGTTCAACCGGAGTGGCCGCCTCGCGGCGCTGGGACCGGACCGAGCTGTCAAAGAGCGGTGCCGCAAGGGCGGCGTTTCATCGGCGGGAGCGAGCCCGCTCTACCACTCTCGCCAAATCACTGCAACCTGCTCGTCGCGCTTCTCACCAGCGGTAGTGGGCGAAGGCCTTGTTGGCCTCGGCCATCTTGTGCGTGTCCTCGCGCTTCTTCACCGCGTTGCCGCGGTTGTTGGCGGCGTCGATAATCTCCCCGGCGAGCTTCTCCACCATGGTCTTCTCGCCGCGGCTCTTCGAGTAGTCGATGAGCCAGCGCATGGCCAGCGCCACGCGGCGGTCCTGGCGCACCTCGACCGGAACCTGGTAGTTGGCACCGCCCACCCGCCGGCTCTTCACCTCCACCGCCGGCTTCACGTTGTCGAGCGCCTTCTTGAAGATCTTGAGGGGATCGTCCTTGAGCTTCCCCTCCACCTGGTCGAAGGCGCCGTAGATGATCTGCTCACCCACCGACTTCTTGCCCTCGCGCATCAGGTTGTTGACGAACTTGGCCACCAGCCGGTCCTGGAACTTGGGATCGGGGAGGATCTTCCTCTTCTCGACTTCGCGACGACGAGGCATCGAGCCTGTTTCCTTAGCTCGGGCGCTTGGCGCCGTACTTGGAGCGGCTCTGCTTCCGGCCCTGGACGCCGACGGCGTCGAGGGTGCCGCGGATGATGTGGTACCGCACGCCGGGGAGGTCCTTCACGCGGCCCCCGCGGATGAGCACCACCGAGTGCTCCTGCAGGTTGTGACCGACGCCGGGGATGTAGCTCGTCACCTCGAAGCCGTTGGTCAGCCGGACGCGGGCCACCTTGCGGAGCGCCGAGTTCGGCTTCTTCGGCGTCGTGGTGTAGACGCGCGTGCAGACCCCGCGCTTCTGCGGCGACTCCTTGAGCGCTGGCGCCTTCTTCTTCGTCTGGAGCTGCTCGCGGCCCTGGCGCACGAGCTGGCTGATGGTCGGCATGCGAGAGGAGTCTTCCCTTCAATGGAAACGCCCCGTGGTGAGCCTGGGGCGCCGGTACACCTTCACACCCTTCCCCGTGAAGGGGCGCGAATTATACGGTTGCTCCTCGGGGTGTCAAGGAGTACCGCCCCCGAGCCGGCGATGGACAGCGAGCTTCACCCGCCTCGCTGCGTCGACCTTCCCGTGAGGCGCATCCCTCTACAGGAAGTGCGACCGTTTGCCAAGGTCTCCGACCGAGAGATCACCCGCGTCCGCCGTAGGGCTCCTCGCCAGCAGGCTTTTCCGCCCCTTCCGGTCCGGCGCGCTCGACGCGCCCAGCAGGCTCCCGCGCTGGATCCAGAGCGGCCTCCGGCCTGGCGAGGGCACGAGGCGCCTGCCGCGGCGGCGAGGGCGCTCTCCGCCAGGCGCCGCATCGCGGTGGGGAGCGGCTCCTGCACGAGGCGGTCGAGCGGCGCCCAGCGGTGGCCGGCGCCCGCGTCGGGTTCGCCGGCGAGCTCGCAGCGCCAGGCGGTGAGCGCGAGCCGCCGGTGGCTGAGCAGGCGCTCCACCGAGGCCAGGGCCGGCCCCTCTGGCGAGAGGAAGAGCGGCGGGGGCAACGCCCGGGCGAGGAGCGCGAGAGGGTCCTCACCCTCCGGCACGGTCGCGGCCGGCAGCGACCAGAGGCCGCCGAAGAGCCCTCCGGGCGGCCTGCGCACGACGAGCAGCCTCCCTCCCCGCTCGACCCAGGCGCAGGCCAGCTGGAGCGCGCGCAAGGGGCGGCGCCGCCGAGCGAGCGGCACCTCGCGCTCCCGCCCCGCCGCCCGCGCGGCGCAGAGCCGCTCGACGGGGCAGCGCTCGCAGCGCGGCGCGGGCTTCACGCAGAGGGTGGCGCCGAGCTCCATCACCGCCTGGTTCCAGTCCCCCGGCCGCTCCGCGGGTACCAGCGCCCCGGCGAGCGCCCAGAGCGCCCTGCGCGCAGCGGGCTCCTCGGGCGCGCGCTCGACGAGGGCGAGCCGCGAGAGCACGCGCGCCACGTTGCCGTCGACGCAGGGGACGGGCTCGGCGAAGGCGATGCTCGCCACCGCGCCGGCGGTGTAGGGGCCGAAGCCCGGGAGGCGCGCCAGCTCGGCGGCGCTTCGCGGGAGGCCGCCGTGGCGAGCCAGCGCCACCGTCGCCGCCTCATGGAGCCGGCGCCCGCGCGCGTAGTAGCCGAGGCCGCTCCAGAGGGCGAGCACCTCCTCCTCGCTCGCCGCGGCGAGCACCTCGAGCGAAGGAAAGCGCTCCACGAAGCGGCGGAAGTACGGGAGGGCGGCCGCCACCTGCGTCTGCTGTAGCATCGCCTCGGCGAGCCACACGCGGTACGGGTCGGCCCCGTGCTGGGTGAAGCGCCAGGGCAGCGCGCGGTGCCCGGCGTCCCACCAGGCGAGGAGCCGCCGGCGCAGCGCCGCCCGCCGCGGACCGGTCAGCGCCAACGCCGCGCTCAGCTCAGGCCGGCGCGACAGGGCGATGGCAGACCGCCTCGACGTCGTGGCCATCCGGGTCGAGGACGAACGCTCCGTAGTAGTTCGGTGGTTGCTCCGGACCCCTCCCCGTCGCGGGGAGGCCGCGGACGGCCTCCCCCGGGGAAACGTCACTTCAGGCGCGACTCGACCGTCTCCCAGCAGACGTTCTTGAAGAAGGCGTCGACGTACTTGGCCCGCTCGGTGGCCTGGTAGTCGCGCATGAAGGCGTGCTCCCAGCCGTCCAACGCCAGGATGGGCTTGAAGCCGGCCGGGTTGCCGTCGTTGTGCAGGGTAATCCAGTGGTTGGAGAGCCAGCCGGTCTTGGGATCCTGGTAGAGAATGCACCAGCCCACGCCCGGCATGGTGGCCACCGCGCGGTAGTCGGAGAGCCACTTGTCGTAGCCGCCGAAGGAGGCCTCCAGCGCCGACTTGAGCTTGCTGCCCGAGGGCGGCTCGGTCTGGGCGCCCGAGGTGAGGTTCGAGAAGTAGTACTCGTGCAGCACCATGCCGTTGTACTCGAAGCCCAGGCGGCGGGTGAGCTCGGCGTAGACCGGGTCGGCGCCGGAGGCCTTGCCGTCGTTGCACAGGGCGAAGAGCTTCTCGGTGAGGGTGTTCGTGCGCTTCACATAGCCAGCGTAGAGCTTCAGGTGCTCGGCCACCTGGTTGTCGGAGATGCCGGCGAGGCCGCGAACCTTGGAGAAGTCCTGCTCCGGGTACTTCTTCTCGTCTGCCATGGGTGAACCTTTCCGGCCGGTGAAGGCCCTCGGGTGCTTCGTCGACAAGGGAAGAGACGTCTGGTTGGCGCGGGAGTTAAGGGCGCGCCGGGCGAGGTTCAAGCTCCAAAAGAGGCGGCGCTGGGGCACCCGCGATTCGCTCCTCAGAAGATCGGGCAGGTCCCGACCGGGCACCGGCCGCCGGCGCGGAGCTTGCTGATTCCATCGGGCGCCCAGAGGCTCCCGGCGTAGGGGTCGTCCACGCGGGGAGGCGCCGTGGTCAGGAGCCGGGCCTCGCGAGCTCGCGCGTCACCACCTGGGCGCCCGGTCCGGCCGCCTCGGCAGCCGCCTCCACCGGTGATTCGCCCCTCGCCAGGAGACGCGCCAGGGTGGCCGGGTCGACCGGCTGGCCCGAGAGAACGGCCACCACGGTGGCCTTGCCCGCGCCGGTCCACTCGAAGGCGCTCGGCAGCGGCCCCTTCACCACCGGGCCTCCGTAGAAGGGCGAGGGACCATCCTCGTCGACGAGCACCACCGCCGCGTGGGCGTGGGCGCTCGCCGGGAGGGCCAGGCGCAGCGCCGAGCCCACCGGCACCGGCTCACCCGGCTCGAGCAGCCTCGCCCCACCCGGACCGTCGAGCCAGAGGGTGAGCGCAGGAGCGCCCTTCACCCGAAGTGCGACTTCCCGGGACCCGGGCGGCGAGGCGGGGCGCGACACCAGGGAGATCGCCACGCCCACCGCCAGGGACGCCGCCAGCGCGAGGGGCACGGCCCGGACCCACCTGGCCCGCTGCCGGCGCCGCAGGGGCTTCGAGGCCGCCCCGGGGCTCGCCCCGGCCAGCCGCTCGGCCACGCCGGCCGCGAAGGCGTCGAAGGGGTCGGCGAGCAGGCCGCCCTCCGGCGGGCGGCGGGGAGAGCTGGTGCCCTCCACCCGCCCACCGGCAAGGATGAGGAAGCGGGCCACGGCCGTTACGGCGCAGGCGGTGCGGTGATGAAGGGCGTCACGGCGGTGGCGAAGGCGCCGCAGGAGGCGACGTCGCCGAAGTTGGAGCTGTCGAGGTCGGGGCTGGTCTCGCGGTAGAGGAGGTCGAAGAGGGTGGCGGCCGCGTCCCAGCACTCGCTCCGGGCGATGGTCACGCTACCCTGGGTGAAGACGGCGTCGCCGCGGCCGGCGCCCGTCGCCGTCCAGCGCGAGTGCAGGGTGAGGCCGGCGCCGCTGTCGCGGTTGCGGGTGGCCACCTGGAGGTCGCCGCCGGCCGAGGTCGCCTCGAACGCATAGGCGGCATCGACGGTCTGCTCGGGATGGTCCGAGTCCCTGGTGCCGAGGAAGCGAGCGTCGAGGGCATGGGCCGAGCGGTTGTCGTACTCGGCGAGGAGCTGGCCTTGGTCGTCGGGCTGGCCGATGCGGTTGAGCCTCGTCTGGGCGGCGTCCATGTCCACGGTGAGGGTGCCGTGTCCGACGTGGCGGGTACCGCTGGGGAAGGCCTCGCCGAAGATGATGCTGGTGAACGCATCGGAGCTGCCGCGCTTGCGGCCCTGGAACTTCCAGCGGAAGTCGCCCTCGGCGACCTTGGTGACGGTGAGCTGGAACTCGTTCACGTCGAGGGCGCCGTAGCCCGGTCCCCAGGTACAGGTCTCGCCGGCACAGGTGGTGGGCGGGAACTGCACGAGGAAGTCGACCAGGCCGAGGGCGAAGGCGACCGAGCCGTTCACCGAGGCGGAGAGCGCGACCGTGGCGAGCGCGTAGGGAGCGGGGCCGTTCGACATGATCGCCGGCGAGCTGGCGGGCAGCGAGAGCGCGGTCGCGCCGGGGCCCTCCGACGTGGCGCTGTTCTGCGGGGCGGGGATCTGCGCCTGGGAGGAGGAGGGGATGGCGCTCCGCGCCTCGTCCACGGTGATGGGGGTGACGTTCTCCTTCCCGCAGGCGGCGGCGAGTAGGGCGAGCGCTGCGACGGCGGAGGCGTTTCGCTTCATGGTGCTCCTCGGTGGTGGATCGGGGCCCGGGCCTTCCGAGCCCTCTCTCATCCATGGACACGGCGGCCCGTGCGGAATGGAAGGTCGCAGGAACGCTGTCCCACGAACAAGAGGGCCGGAGTGCGAGGAGGGGGTGAAAGGTGGGCGTGCGCACGATGGCGGCGCCAATCCTCACACCGCAGGCGGCGGGAGAGCGGCCGAGGGCGCGGGCGCCAGCGGCCACCTCCGGCGAAGTCAGCGGTTCTTCGCCCGGAAATGCTCCATCGTCCGCGCGAGGCCGTCCTGGAGCGTCACCTCCGGCTCCCAGCCCAGCACGGCCTTCGCCGCCCCGATGGCCACGCAGGAGCGCTTCTGCTCGCCGGGCTTGCCGGGCGCATGCTGCGCCTCAGCCGAGACGCCCGCGGCCTTCGCCAGCCCGGCATAGAGCTGGTTCACGTCGGTCTCCACCCCGGTGCCGACGTTGAGCGCGCCGGCGAAGCCCTTCTCGGCGGCGAGGAGGTTCGCCCGAGCCACGTCGCCGACGAAGACGTAGTCGCGCGTCTGGGTGCCGTCGCCGTTGATGGTGCAGGGCTTCCCCTCGAGGAGCCGCCCACAGAAGATGGCCACCACACCCGCCTCGCCGTGCGGGTCCTGCCGCGGCCCGTAGACGTTGGCGTAGCGCAGCGCCGCGTAGGGGATGCCGTAACCTTCCCGGTACATGTGGAGGTAGAGCTCGCTCGCCGCCTTGGCCACGCCGTAGGCGGAGAGCGGCCGCTGCGGATGGCTTTCCGGCGTGGGGATGACGTCGGTGTCGCCGTAGGTGGCGCCGCCCGACGAGGCGAAGAGCACCTGCTTCACGCTGCCCGCCACCACCGCGGCCTGCATCACGTTGAGCAGCCCGCCCAGGTTCACCTCGGCGTCGTGGCGCGGGTCGGCCATCGACTTTCGCACGTCGATCTGCGCGGCCTGGTGGCAGATGACCGCCGGGCGCTCGGCGGCGATGGCCTCGGCGGCTGCGGCGCTCCGCACGTCGCAGGGATAGAAGCGGGCCCCCGTGCTCACGTTCTCGCGCTTGCCCGAGGAGAGGTCGTCGATGATGGCAACGTCCCAGCCTGCCTCGAGGAAGCGATCGACGATGTTGGAGCCGATGAAGCCGGCGCCGCCGGTGACCAGGATCTTCTTCTCCATCGTGCTTCGCTCCCTCTGGGCCTAAGGCCCCTCACGCTCGGAACCTCTTTCAGCCGGCGTGGGACGGCGGTGCCCCTGTGCACGCCAGCCGCTCCCGGAACCAGGCGATGGTGCGCCGCATCCCCTCCTCGAAGGAGACGGCCGGCTCCCAACCCAGCACCTCGCGCGCGCGCGAGATGTCGGGCCGCCGCGACCGCGGGTCGTCCTCCGGCAGGGGCCACAGCTCGATGGCGCACGTCGAGCCCACCGCCCGTTGCACCCACTGTGCCAGCTCGAGGACGGTGAGCTCCTCGGGCGAGCCCACGTTGAGGGGCTCGCCGTAGCCGGAGCGGAGGAGGCGAACGAGGCACTCGACGTTGTCGTCCACGTAGCAGAAGCTGCGCGTCTGCCCTCCGCGGCCGAAGACGGTGAGGGGCATCCCCTGCAGGGCCTGCCCGACGAAGGAGGGCACCACGCGCCCGTCGCCGAGGCGCATTCGCGGCCCGTAGGTGTTGAAGATGCGCGCGATGGCCGTGTCCACCCGCTCATGCCGGCGGTAGGCCATGGTGAGCGCCTCGGCGAAGCGCTTCGCCTCGTCGTAGACCGAGCGCGGCCCCACCGGGTTCACGTTCCCCCAGTAGCCCTCGCGCTGCGGGTGCTCCAGCGGATCGCCGTACACCTCGGAGGTGGAGGCGAGCAGGAAGCGCGCGCCGTGCCGCTTTGCCAGGCGGAGCGCGTTCTCCACCCCCGCCGAGCCGGCGCGCAGCGTCTCGAGCGGGTGAGCGAGGTAGTCGACGGGGGAGGCCGGCGAGGCGAGGTCGAGGACGGCGTGCACCGGGCCCGCCACCTCCAGCGGCTCGCAGATGTCGGCCCGGACGAGCTCGAACCGCGGCTCGCGGGCGAGGTGGGAGAGGTTGTCGGGCGAGCCGGTGAGGAAGTCGTCCACGCCGATGACCCGCCAGCCGTCGCCGAGAAAGCGGTCGCACAGGTGGCTCCCCAGGAACCCCGCGGCGCCGAGGATGACGGCGACCTGCTCGCGACTCGGCATGGGGCGCAGGGTTACTTCCTCGCCCCGAAATCATCAAGCGAGAGCTGCCCCGGCAGGTCCTTGCGGTGCCTCTCCAGCACGAGGTCGATGCCCTGCCGGATGTATTCAGCCACCGGCACCTTGGTGCGCTCGTTCAAGAGCTTCAGCCGCTCGTTCTGCTCGGGCGTGATGTAGATGGTGGTGGAGAGCTTCTTCCGGGCCATGACCAGGCGTGAGCGTATGTGACAGTACGTCGGGCGGCAAGTCCTCTGGGGCAAGCCCGGCGCTTTGCAGCCGGGCGCGCCCAGGTGCCCCGGCCGCAGGGGAGCAGGTTCTTGCGTCATTCTTCCTGGCCGGGACCTGCGACCATCGCGCAGGGCCCGGGCGGCGGGTCCGATGGACCCCTCGTGCGGTTCGATGGACGGACCTGGGCCGTCCTCCGACCCAACGAGCGTTTCAGAACCACGGGCGCGGCAGGCTTTCATCCGCCAGCACGACTCTTGCTCACGCTCCCCCGGTGCGCTCTCTCATGGCCCTCTTCCTCACGCTGACCGCCTGTCCCTCCCCCCGCGTCCACCCGCGCGCCGCCGAGGAGATCCAGCGCGGCTACCGCTACCTGGCGCAGGACGACCTGGAACGGGCCGAGGTCGCCTTCGAGCACGCGCTGGAGTTCAACCCCGACATCCCCGAGGCGCTGAACGGCGCGGCGGTGGTGGCGCGGCGAGACGGGCGCGACGACGAGGCTCGCAAGCGCCTCGAGCAGGCGCTTTCGGTGGCGCCCGACCTCGCCGAGGCGCGGGTGAACCTGGGGGAGCTGCAGCTCGCCCAGGGCTATCCCGAGGCCGCCGAGGAGAGCTTCCGCGACGCCCTGCACATCGACCCCGACCTGGTGGCGGCGCGCCTCGACCTCGCCCGGGCGCTCGTCCACCGGGGCCAGCGCGATGCCGCGCGAAGGTCCGAGCTGTGGGCCGCCGCCCGGCGCGAGTACCTCCACCTCGCGGAGACGAGCCCGGGGCTCGCCGAGGCGCAGGAGGAGCTGGGCTTCGTGGCCTACGCCTCGGGCGACCTCGCCATGGCGGAGAAGGCGTACCGCCGCGCCAGCACGCTTGCGCCCGAGCGGCCGGAGGCATTGCTCGGCCTGTGCGACGCGCTCGCGAGCCTTGGCCGGTGCCAGGAGGCCGAGAGCGCATGCAGGAGGTGTCTGGAGGCGGGGGGCGGTGATTCACCCAGGCCAGCGGGGGATGCCGGGGCGGGCGGGTTGACCCCCCGGGAGGCTCGCGCGCGTTGCCGGCAGAGCCTGCAGTGGATAGGAGCGCAGACGCACACTGACGTCTGCCTGTTGCGCACTCGATGATGACCTTGAAGCCTTCGACTTCCTGCGCAGGAGCAGGAGGCCGACCCTCCGCCGCACCCCACCAGTCCGACCGCGAGAACCGTCACGAGCGCCGTGGCTCTCATGCCCAGCCATAAGCCATCTGGGTTTACCGCCACCCTGGGTTCCCAGCACCAACCCCACGCGAACATTCCAGAAAAGTGGGGGCGCTGAGTCAACTTTCCGAGGTCGGCGGGGCGCGAGACGCAGAGGCAGGGCTTGGGCGACCCGGAGTTTCCCGAAAGGACGAGTGCCCAATAGGCTCGGATTCATTGAAAATCGCGTGAAGATCGACTTGGCGCGCTGGCTGCAAGGAATCCGGCCACAAGGACTCTAGCTGCGGTGGAAAAGGACGTTCGTCCTGGTCACCGCCCGGCTCGGGCTTCAGGACGTATGGAAATGCCACCCGACATCGCGACCGACAGGACGCTCCGGGAGTCGCGTGCCCGAATGACGGCGCTTCGTGGGGAGCTTACAGGGTTCCTTGCCGGCGCCGAGGACGTTTTCCTCGAGACGGGCTTGCGGGTGGCGGAGCTGGAGCAGAGAGCGCGGGCCCTGGTGGCCGTCACGACGCAAGTCGTGACGCCGGGATCCACCCAGGGACAGGATCCGGCAGAGCAGCTCGATCGCGAGCTCGGAAGACTGGAGTCTTACCTACGGGCGAGTCGTGACGGTTCGGGTACGGGACACGAGGCGCTCTCTCGGATGCTGGCCAGCACCGAGGCCATTTCCTTTGCGCGGCGCGAATTCGAGGACATGGCGCGGACGCTGCGTGTGGTCGGCATGTACATCCGCATCGAGGCGTCTCAGCTGGAGGTAGAGGGGGCGGGGATGAACACCGTCGCCATCGAGACTCGGCGGCTCGGCGACCTCATCGAGCCCAAGTTCCGGGCCATCCTCCAGCAGACCGCTGGTCTTGGTGAGATGGCCGCAAGAGCACGCACCACCGTCGACAGCTTCCTCGGGGGTCAGAGCGCGTGGTCGGCTCGAATGCTCGGCGAGACGAGGGGCGCCCTCGTTGCGCTCCGCTCGCTCGCTGTGGCCGGAGAGGTCGTCGCGGCGAAGGCCGTTTCCGCCTCGGAGCAGGTCGTGCAGAGCATCGCGAACGTCCTGGTGTCACTGCAGGTCCACGACGCGACGCGGCAGATGATCGAGCACGCCATCGAGGAGCTGGGTGCGTTCGAGGACGATGCCGATGCTGCCGGCCGCGCGGCGGTGCTCGATGCGGGCGCGTGGTCCGCGGAGATGTGCGAGACATGCCGACTGGTCGCCGCCCAGCTCAGGGGTGCCCGGGAGCGGTACGTCGAGGCGCTACGCCGGATCGCCGAAGGACTGGAGTCGGTGGCCACCCAGGTGACCGACCTGGGGGTCGAGACGGGTCACCTCTCCGGAGACGACGGCGGCGCGTCGATGGTGGAGCAAGTTCAACGTGGGGTGGGGCTCGCCACGGGGGCTCTGCGGGACCACGTTGCCCATGCGAAAGAGACGACCGCCGCGATGAGCAGCGTGGCGGCCATCGTCCAGGGTACCGCCACCTACGTGCGCGACATCCAGGGGATCGGGACCGACGTCAAGATCATCGCCCTGAACGCGCTCGTCGAGACGGAGCGGGTTGGACACGGCGGGCGCGTGCTCGCCGTCCTGGCCCAGGCGATAGGGACGCTCGCGGCCGAGGTCGTGCAGCGGACGACCGAGGTCTCGCGGCTGGTCGGGGAGATCGCGGACGCGGCGAGCGGGCTCGGCTGCAGCGAAGAGGCTCGCGAGCTCTCGGTCGGCGCCAACCTCGCGACCGACATGGGGGAACTGGTGACGCGCCTGCGCGAATATCACCAGGAGCTGAGGTCCGGGGTCGAGGCTCTCCACCGGGGCAGCGAGGGGCTCCGCGGCGAAGTGGACGGCATCACGCGGCGGCTGACCGAACAGACCGAGGCCACCAGTACCCTGCAGCGCATCGAGCAGGCGCTCGAGCAGGTGGGGGAACGGGTCGCAGTTCTGGTGCGTCCAGCGGGACCGGGCGAGCGCCCCGTCCGCAGGTCATCGATGCTCGCTCACTACACGATGGCCGCAGAGCGCGACATCCACAAGTCGGTGCTCGAGCACGTGGGCCCTCCCACCCAGGCTGACCGCGTCGACGACGCTGGCCGTGACCTGGGCGACAACGTGGAGCTGTTCTGAGGAACGAGCACGTGATCATCGCGGAGCATGGGCCAGGGAGGACCGAATGATCGTCGAAATGCCGGCGGAGCTCACGGTGGCACGGGCTGTCGAGCTCCGGGCGCTCCTGCTCTCGGCGCTGGACCGAGGTGAGGCGCTCGAGCTGCGGGGCGACGCGGTCGTTGATGTGGACGTGGCCGGATTGCAGGTCCTGTGCGCGGCGCAGCGAAGCGCGCGCGCCCGCAACCTCGAGCTGACCTTGTCCCGTCAGGCCCGGAGCGCGGCGCTGTCCCGGGCGATCACGACGGCGGGCTTCGGGCACGCCGACGACGACCGCTGGCTCATCGAGGAGCAGGACCATGGCTAAGCGCGTGCTCGTCGTCGACGACTCGGCCAGCGTGCGTCAGGTTCAGAAGGTGGTGCTGTCCGGCGCGGGCTACGAGGTGAGCGAGGCGGTGGACGGCCGGGACGCCCTGGCGAAGCTCGCCGGCCAGCCAGTCCACCTGATCCTCACTGACCTCAACATGCCGCACGTCGACGGCGTGAGCCTCATCCGAGCGGTGCGCCGCGAGGGGACTCACCGGCTGATCCCCGTGGTCATGGTCACCACCGAGTCCCAGGCCGCCAAGAAGCAGGAGGGCAAGGCCGCGGGCGCCACGGGGTGGATCGTGAAGCCCTTCACCCCCGACCAACTGTTGGGGGTGGTGAGAAAGCTCATCGGGCAGGGAGGTCCGGGATGACCAGCCTGGATCAGTTTGCCGCGAGCTACCGGGAGGAGGCCGCGGAGCGCCTCCACGAGCTCGAGGCGACGCTCCTGGAGCTGGAGACGCGCTCCGAGGATGCCGACCTGGTCGCTCGGGCCTTCCGGGCCCTGCACACCATCAAGGGGTCAGGCGCGATGTTCGGCTTCGACGACATCGCTTCCTTCACCCATGAGCTGGAGACGGTATTCGACCTCATCCGCCAGGGCGAGGTGAAGGTGACGAAGGAGCTGGTCAGCCTGGCCCTCGAGGCGAAGGACCTCATCCGCGCCATGCTCGACGGCACCATCGCGGAGGGGGACGCGACCCGCGAGCGCCTGGTGGCCGCGTTCCGACAGCGCGTGCCGAGCACCCTGGAGAAGCCGACACGCGTTGACGAGGCCGCCCACCATCAGGTGCCCGATGGACCCGTGCGGACCTACCGTGTGCGTTTCAGGCCACCCGCCGAGATCCTGCAGGACGGGACCAATCCACTGGGTCTTCTCGCGGAGCTCTGTTCGCTCGGCCACTGCAAGGTGATGGCGTTGACCAGTGACATCCCCCGCCTGGAGGAGCTCTCTCCCGAGGCCTGCTACGTGGCGTGGGACGCGATCCTCACGACCAGCAAGAGCGCGGACGACATCCGTGACCTGTTCATCTTCGTCGAGGATCGCAGTGATTTGCGCATCGAGGAGATCGATGACTGCACCGAGGAGGTTGAAGGCAGCTACAAGAAGCTGGGCGAGATCCTCGTCGCGCGCCGTGACCTGACGACCGAAGAGCTCGTCGAGACCCTTGGCGAGCAGAAGCGGATCGGTGACCTGCTCGCCGAGAAGGGCCTTGTGACACCTGAGGCGGTGCAGGCGGCGGTTGTCGAGCAAGCAGTTGTCCGCGAACAGCACGCCAAGCGCGACGGGCAAACCCCATCCGACGCGGCCTCCAGCATTCGCGTGGCCGCCGAGAAGCTGGATGACCTGGTCGACCTGGTGGGGGAGCTGGTGATCTGCCAGGCGCGCCTGACGCGCATCGCCTCGCAGCGGGACGACCCGGAGCTGCTCTCCATCTCCGAGGACATCGACCGGCTCTCCGCGGCGCTGCGGGACAGCACCCTCGACGTCCGGATGGTGGCCATCGGGACCACCTTCGGCCGGTTCAAGCGCCTCGTCCGCGACCTCTCCGCCGAGCTGGACAAGGAGATCGACCTCGTTACCGAGGGCGCCGAGACCGAGCTCGACAAGACGGTGATCGAGCGGCTCGCCGACCCGCTGGTGCACCTCATCCGCAACAGCTGCGACCACGGCATCGAGGCGCCCGCCGCGCGGCGGGCCGCGGGGAAGCCGGCCAGGGGCACCGTGCGCCTCGCGGCTCGCCACTCGGGCGCGAGCGTACTCATCGAGATCCATGACGACGGGGCGGGGCTCGACGCGGCCGCCATCCGCGCCAAGGCGGTGGAGCGCGGCCTCCTCGAGCCGGAGGCCAAGCTCCCGGAGAAGGAGCTGTGGAGCCTCATCTTCCTGCCCGGCTTCTCCACCGCCCGGCAGGTCTCGAGCCTCTCCGGTCGCGGCGTGGGCATGGACGCGGTCAAGCGCTCCATCGAGGCCTTGCGCGGGACGGTGGAGGTCGAGAGCGTGCGCGGGTCGGGCACCACCATCCGCATCAAGCTCCCGCTCACCCTGGCCATCATCGAGGGGCTGCTGGTGGAGGTGGGGGAGGCGAGCTACGTGCTGCCGCTCTCCATCGTCGAGGAGTGCGTGGAGCTCACCCGCGCCGACGTGGAGCGCGCCCACGGCGCCAGGCTGGCGACCGTGCGCGGCGAGCTCGTGCCGTACCTGCGCCTGCGGGAGCTGTTCGCGGTCGCCGACGAGCGCCCCGCCATCGAGCAGATCGCCATCACCAGCGTCGAGGGCACGCGGTACGGGCTGGTGATGGACAGGGTGATCGGCCAGCACCAGACGGTCATCAAGTCCCTGGGCCGGATGTATCGCGGGGTGAAGGGCCTCTCGGGGGCCACCATCCTCGGCGACGGCACGGTGGCGCTGATCGTCGACGTCCCCGCCCTCCTCCAGACCCTAGCCACCACCGCCGTAGCCAACTGACCCCGGGCAAAGCCGAACGCCTGGACACGAAGGGAAACGCACCATGGACTGGTACAAGAACCTCAAGGTCGTCGCCAAGCTCCTCCTCGGTTTCGGGCTGGTCGCCCTCATGGCCGGCGCGGTGGGGTGGATCGGCTACAGCCGGATAAACAGGCTGAACGACGCGGACACCTTCCTCTACGAGAAGGCGACCCTGCCGCTCAAGTACCTGGGCCAGATGAACGGCGACTTCCGCGCCCAGCGGGCCGACTACTACGACGCCTTCACAGCCCGGTCCGAGGCGGTCCGCGAGGAGGCCCTGAAGGGCCTCCAGGGGCGCGAGGCGCGCTTCACGAAGAGCATGGAGCAGTACCCGGCGACGTTCGTAGACGAGGCCGACCGGAAGGAGTTCGCCGAGCTCCAGGAGCTGCACCGCAGCTACTCGGCGGTCCGCGACCAGGCCCTCGCGCTCATCCGGGGGGGGGAAAGCGATAAGGCAATCGACTACCTCCGCGGCGACCTGTATCGGGCCTTCGTGGCCGAGCGGGACCAGATCGGGCGGATGATGGAGCGCAAGGAAGCGGCCGCCAAGGCGACCGCCGAGAGGAACGGCGCTCTCGCCAGCTCCGCCGGGACCGCGATGACGGCCATTGCCATCGGCGCAGTGCTGGTGGCCCTCCTGCTCGGCCTCTTCATCGCGCGCTCCATCGGCGAGCCGGTGAAGGCCATGGTGGAGGCGGCGAAGAAGATGGCCGTCGGAGACCTCCAGGTCGACGTGCGCGCCGACCGAAAGGACGAAGTCGGCGCTCTCGCTGTGGCATTCCGCGAGATGGTGGCCGGCATGGAGCTCGTCACCAGCGCAGCTCGGGAGATCGCGGGCGGGAACCTGCAGGTCGATGTGCGCGAGCGCTCGGGAAAGGACGAGCTGATGAAGGCGCTGGCCGGCATGGTCGCGAAGCTCAAGGAGGTGGTCCACGGGGTGAGAGTCGCCGCGGACAACGTGGCATCCGGCTCGCAACAACTCTCCGCTGGCTCGGAACAAATGAGCTCGGGGGCCACCGAGCAAGCCTCCGCGATCGAGGAGATATCGTCCTCCATGGAGCAGATGGGCTCCAACATCCGGCAGAACGCCGAAAACGCGACCCAGACCGAGAAGATTGCCCTCAAGGCGGCCGCCGACGCCAAGGAGGGTGGCGACGCGGTGACGCGCACGGTGGAGGCGATGAAGCAGATCGCCGGGAAGATCTCCATCATCGGGGAGATCTCGAGGCAGACGAACCTGCTGGCCCTGAACGCGGCCATCGAGGCGGCGCGGGCTGGGGAGCACGGCAAGGGCTTCGCGGTGGTGGCCTCCGAGGTACGCAAGCTGGCGGAGCGCAGCCAGAAGGCGGCGGGCGAGATCACCGAGCTGTCGACCACCAGCGTGGCGGTGGCGGAGAAGGCGGGGATGCTTCTGTCCAGGATCCTGCCGGACGTGCAGAAGACCTCCGAGCTGGTGCAGGAGATCACCGCCGCGAGTCGCGAGCAGGACAGCGGCGCTGGGCAGATCACCAAGGCCATCCAGCAGCTGGACCAGGTGATCCAGCAAAACGCCTCGGCCTCCGAGGAGACCAGCGCCACCGCCGAGTTGCTCACCGGTCAGGCGGTTGGCCTCCAGGAGGCGATCACCTTCTTCAAGCTCGACGAGGGCGGGTCCGGTCAGGCGGCGGCGCGCGCCGGCCATCCCGCGCGTCCGTCGCCCTCGAGGCCCCCGCCGGCGAGGAAGCCGGCCAGGGCGAAGCCGGCGCTGCCTGCCCGCGAGAGCGCGGCGGTGAACGGCGCTGCGGAGGCGATGAACGGTGTGCACCTCGAGCTCTCCGAGGCGGAGGGGGACGAGGGGTTCAAGGCCTACTGAGGAATCCCGGGGTGCGGCGGCGGGGCGAGCAGCGCCCGCGCCGCGGCCCGGAACGGCCTCGTCCGCAACCCCTTCGCCCGGGAGCTCCCATGAACGCCACCGAGACGAGCAACATTGCGCAGTACCTCACCTTCACGCTCGACCAGGAGCGGTACGCGGTCGACATCGCCAAGGTCCGGGAGGTGCTGGAGTTCACAACGGTAACCCGGGTGCCGCGCACGCCGGCCTACATGCGCGGAATGATCAACCTGAGGGGCAACATCGTCCCGGTCATCGACCTGCGGCTCAAGCTCGGGCTCAGCAGGACAGAGCGGACCGTCGACACCTGCATCGTCATCACCGAGGTGGAGGTGGAGGGCCAGCCGACCGTGCTCGGGGCGCTCGCCGATTCGGTGCAGGAGGTGATCGACGTCGACGCCGCCAGCATCGCCCCGCCGCCCAGGATGGGGACCCGGGTCCACACCGACTTCATCCGCGGCATGGCCAAGCGCGAGGACCAGTTCCTCGTTCTTCTCGACATCGACCGCGTGCTTTCCGAGGACGACCTGCGCGCTGTCGCCGCCGCGCCAGGAGAAGACCGTGGAAGCGCACCCTGAGAAGCGCGCCGCCGGCCTTCTCGCCGGCGCGCCTGCCCTCTCGCCGAAGGATTTCTCGCGCCTCGCCGCCTTCATCGAGCGGCACTGCGGCATCCGCATGCCCGCCGCCAAGAAAACCCTGCTCGAGTCGCGGCTGCGCACGCGGTTGCGAGACCTGGGCATGACGGGCTTCACCGAGTACTGCGACCACGTGCTGGGGGGACACTCCGCGGAGGAGCTCGTCCGCATGGTCGACAAGGTGACGACCAACAAGACCGACTTCTTCCGGGAGCCGCAGCACTTCGAGGTGCTCGTCCGGAAGGTCTTGCCCGAGCTCGCCGAGCGGCACGGCGTGGGCGTCCGCCGGGAGCTCCGGGTGTGGAGTGCCGGGTGCTCCACGGGAGAGGAGCCCTACACCCTCGCCATGGTGCTGTCGGAGGTCGCGGCCCAGCATGAGAAACTGCGCTTCCAGATCCTCGCCACCGACCTCTCGACCCGCGTCCTGAAGCACGCGCAGGCCGCCATCTACCAGGACGTTCAGGTGGGACCGGTGCCGCTGGCGCTCCGTCGCAAGTACCTCCTGCGCAGTGCCACCGATCCCTGCGTCGTGCGCGTGGCTCCCGGGCTGCGTGAGCTGGTGCGCTTCAGCCGCCTGAACCTGCTCGACCGCGACTACCGGCTGCGCCAGCCGAGGGACGTCATCTTCTGCCGGAACGTCTTCATCTATTTCGAGAGGAAGATCCAGCAGGACATTCTCCGTCGTTTTGGCCAGAGCTTGATCCCGGGCGGCGTACTGTTCCTGGGCCACTCGGAGACGATCAACGGCCTCGACGTACCCTTCGACCAAATAGCACCGACCGTGTACCAACGGCGCAGCGATCCCTAGCGCCGGAGCGAGAATGGGCATGCAACACCGCGTGCGGGTCCTCATCGTCGACGACTCTGCTGTCGTGTGCGAGACGCTGGCTGCGGTGCTGTCCTCGGATCCCGAGCGTCGTCTCGACCGACCCGATTTGGCGTGCACCGTCGACGTGACGGTCTCTGGCATGAGTATGAAGGCTGACATGCTGCAGCCGGTACGCGTCTCTCGTCGACGACTCCGCGGTCGTCCGCGAGACCCTGGCGCAGTTGCTCTCCTCTACCCTTATCGAGGTCATGGCGACCGCCGCCGACCCCTACATCGCGGCGGAACGGATGCGCCAGCAGTTGCCAGACGTGATCACGCTCGACATCGAGATGCCTTGGATGGACGGCCTCACCTTCTTGCAGAGGCTCATGGCTCAGCAACCGATCCCGGTGGTCATCTGCTCCAGCCTGGCCGAGAAGGGATGCGAAGCGACCCTGCAAGCCCTTGAATACGGCGCCATCGAGATCATCCAGAAGCCCAAGTTTGGCAGCAAGCGGTTCCTCCAGGAGTCGAGGGTCCGCATCTGCGACGCGGTGAAGGCCGCCGCCAAGGTGCGGGTGGGCCGCAGATGCTCGTCCCGAGACAAGCCGCTGATCGAGCCCAGGCTCGAGGTCGACGTGCTGGAGCCCAGCCGGACGGCGGCCATGCTTCAGGGCACGAAGTGCGCTGCGAAGCACGTGGTGGCCGTCGGAGCATCCACCGGGGGTAACGAGGCGCTACGAGTCTTCCTGCAGGCCTCTGCCGCCTCGATGCGCCGGGCATCCATCGTCGTCCTGCACATGCTCGAGAAGTTCACCGCCGCCTTTGCGCAAAGGCTCGACGACCTCTGCGCCGTGTCGGTCAAGGAAGCCACCGACGGCGACGCGGTCGTTCGCGGGCAGGTCCTCATCGCGCCCGGCGACCGCCACACCCTGCTCAAGCGCAACGGGGCTCGCTACCACGTGGAGGTGCGGGACGGCCCCCTGGTCTGCAGGCATCGCCCCTCGGTGGACCTGCTCTTTCGCTCCGTCGCGCGCTACGCGGGCAAGGACGCGGTAGGGGTCATCATGACGGGCATGGGCGATGACGGTGCCCTACGGCATGGCGGAGATGAAGTCGGCCGGTGCGCAGACGATCGCCCAGGACGAGGCCACCTCGGTGATTTTCGGGATGCCCAAGGAGGCCATCAAGCAGGGAGGCGTCGGCCAGGTGCTGCCTCTCGAACGCATTGCAGGCGAGGTCCTGCGGTTCTGTGCTTGAACACTTTCCCATTCGGTCCAGCGTCGTCTCGACCGACCCGATTTGGCGTGCACCGTCGACGTGACGGTCTCTGGCATGAGTATGAAGGCTGACATGCTGCAGCCGGTACGCGTCCTCATCGTCGACGACTCCGCGGTCGTCCGCGAGACCATGGCGGAGATCCTCGCTTCGGACCCTGGCATCGAGGTCATGGCGACTGCAGGCGACCCCTACGTCGCCGCGGAGCGGATGCGCCGACAGACCCCGGACGTGATCACGCTCGACATCGAGATGCCACGGATGGACGGCCTCACCTTCTTGAAGAAGCTCATGGCCCAGCACCCCATCCCGGTTGTCATCTGCTCCAGCCTGGCCGAATCGGGTTGCGAGACGACGCTGCGGGCGCTCGAGTACGGTGCGATCGACATCATCCAGAAGCCGCAGGTCGGCACCAAGCATTTCCTGGAGGAATCGAGGGTCCGGATCTGCGACGCGGTGAAGGCTGCCTCCAAGGCGCGGCCTGGCCACAGGAAGCCCGAAGGCCGGCCGCTCATCGAGCCCAAGCTCACCGCTGACGCGGTGATGCCGAAGCCAAGGTCGGAGGCCATGCTCCAGACGACGGAGCGCGTGGTGGCAGTCGGTGCCTCCACCGGAGGCACCGAGGCGCTGCGCGTCTTCCTGGAGGCGTTGCCCCTCGACTCCCCAGGCATCCTCGTCGTCCAGCACATGCCCGAGAAGTTCACCGCTGCCTTCGCGCGGCGACTCGACGCGCTGTGCGCCGTGTCGGTCAAGGAGGCCGCCAACGGCGACACCGTGGTCCGCGGACAGGTCCTCATCGCCCCCGGCAATCGCCACACCCTGCTCAAGCGCAGCGGCGCTCGCTATCACGCCGAGGTGCGGGACGGCCCCCTCGTCTGCAGGCACCGCCCCTCCGTGGACGTGCTCTTCCGCTCCGTCGCCCGCTACGCGGGCAAGAATGCGGTGGGGGTCATCATGACGGGGATGGGCGATGACGGCGCCCTCGGCATGGCGGAGATGAAGGCGGCGGGCGCGCAGACGATTGCCCAGGACGAGGCCACCTCGGTGGTCTTCGGGATGCCGAAGGAGGCCATCAGGCACGGTGGCGTCGACCAGGTGATGCCGCTTGAACACATCGCGGCCGAGATTCTCCGGCTCTGCGGCTAGGCTGAGCCTGAGCGGCCGCTAAGTCCTCCAGGTGTCCTTCCCGCCGATGAGCTGGGCGAGGGTGGCGGGGGCGCTCTTCTGGCGCGCGGCCTCGACCTGGCCCCAGGTGACCACCTCGGCGGTCGGGAGCTCGACCTGGCGGAAGATGCCCACGGGGGTGGGCGCCCCAGCGAGATCGGGCAGGTGCGCCAGCATGAAGGCGAGCGTGGGCTCCTCGCGGGTGGCGTCGTGGACGAGCAGCTCCTCCTCCTTCGCCTTTCCCTCGCCGACCTCCACCACCTCCAGCCGGGCGCTGCGCGGCTCGAGGCGGATACCGCGCGTCCCACCCGCGAAGCGCAGCGGCTGGCCGTGCTCCATGCGAACCTGAGCCGTCGCCCGCACCGACTTGTCGGTGATCGAGACGTACGCCCCGTCGTTGAAGACCGGGCAGTTCTGCAGGATCTCCACGAAGGCGGTGCCGCGGTGCTCGGCCGCGGCGCGGAGCACCCCGCCCATGTGCGCGCCATCGACGTCGACGGTGCGCGCCACGAAGGTCGCTCCGGCCCCGAGCGCCAGGGCGGCCGGGTTGAAGGGGTAGTCGGGCGAGCCCTGGGGGGTGGACTTCGTCTGCTTGCCCTGCTCGGAGGTGGGCGAGGCCTGACCCTTGGTGAGCCCGTAGATCCTGTTGTTGAACATCAGGATCTTGAGGTCGATGTTGCGCCGCATGGCGTGGATGAAGTGGTTGCCGCCGATGGCCAGCGCGTCGCCGTCGCCGGTCACCACCCAGACCTGGAGCTCGGGCCGGGAGAGCTTGAGGCCGGTGGCGATGCTGGGCGCCCGGCCGTGGAGCGTGTGCATCCCGTACAGGTTCATGTAGTACGGGAAGCGCGACGAGCAGCCGATGCCGGAGATGAAGACGATGTTCTCGCGCGGCACACCCACCGCCGGGAGCACCTTCTGCACCTGGTTGATGATGGCGTAGTCGCCGCAGCCGGGGCACCAGCGCGGATCGACGCCCGACTCGAAGTCCTTCTTGGTGAGCGAGAGCTCCGGGCCCTTCGCCCCGTTCGCCTGCGTCGTGCTCACGACAGCACCTCCAGCGCCCGTGCCTTCAGCTCCGACACCTTGAGCGGCTTGCCGTTGATGCGGTTGAACTGGTGGGGATCGACCCCCGGGAAGCGCCCGCGGACGACGAAGGCGAGCTGGCCGTCGTTCACCTCGGGTACGAGGATGCGCCGGTAGCGGTGCAGGAGGGCGCCCAGGTTCTTCGGGAAGGGGTTCAGCCAGCGCAGGTGAGCGTGCGCCACCCCGTGGCCCTCGGCGCGCAGCTCCTCGACGGCGGTGCGCACCGAGCCGTAGGTGCCGCCCCAGGAGAGGAAGAGGAGGTCGCCCTCGGCCGGTCCGGTCACCTCCACGTCGGGGAGCTCGTCGGCGATGTTGCGCACCTTTTGCGCGCGCGTCTTCACCATCACCTCGTGGTTCGCCCCGTCGTAGGAGACCATCCCGGTGAGCTGGTCCTTCTCCAGGCCGCCGAGGCGGTGCTCGAGTCCGGCCGTTCCGGGCACGGCCCAGGGCCGCGAGAGCCGGTCGTCGCGCAGGTAGGGCAGGAAGGCGCCGTCGGGCCCGTTGGGCGCCTGCTGGAAGCGCGGCTCGATGAGCGGCAGCTCGCGGCTCTCGGGGACGCGGAAAGGCTCGGAGCCGTTGGCGAGGTAGCCGTCGGTGAGGAGCAGGACCGGCGTCATGAAGCGCACCGCCACCCGCATGGCCTCCATGGCGGCCCAGAAGCAGTCGGAGGGCGAGCGCGCGGCGATGACGGGGAGCGGCGCCTCGCCGTGGCGGCCGAAGAGGGCGATATAGAGGTCGCTCTGCTCGGTCTTGGTGGGCATGCCGGTGGAGGGGCCACCGCGCTGCACGTTGATGATGACGAGCGGCAGCTCGGTCATCACCGCGAGCCCGATCATCTCGGACTTGAGCGCCAGGCCGGGGCCGGAGGTGCTGGTGAGGGCGAGCGCCCCCCCGAAGGCGGCGCCGATGGCGGAGCCGATGCCGGCAATCTCGTCCTCGGCCTGGAAGGTGACCACCCCGTGCGCCTTGAGCTGCGCCATCTCGTGGAGGATGTCGGAGGCCGGGGTGATGGGGTAGCTGCCGAGGAACACCTGCCGGCCGGTCTCGTGCGCGGCGGCGGCGAAGGCGAGGGCCACCGCCGAGTTGCCGGTCACGTTGCGGTAGAGGCCGGGCGCGAGGCGCGAGGGGGGGACGACGTACCGCTCCTGGAACAGCTCGGAGACCTCGCCGAAGGCGAAGCCGGCCTTGAACACCTCGGCGTTGGCCTTCGCCATCTCGGGCTTCTTCGAGAAGCGCTTGGCGATGGCCTGCAGCTCCTCGTCCTCGGGACGGCTGTAGAGCCAGTACATGAGGCCGAGCGCGAAGAAGTTGCGGCAGCGGGCGATGTCCTTGGAGGAGAGGCCGCTGCCCTGGAGCGCCCGGGAGGCGGCCTCGTTCATGTCCACCGGGTAGACGCGGTAGCGCGTGAGCACCGCCTCGTCCTCCAGCGGATTGCTGGTGTAGCCGGCCTTCTCGAGGTTCGCGGCGCTGAAGGCGCCCGAGTTGGCGATGATCATGCCGCCCGCGCGCAGGTCGGAGAGGTTCGTCTTGAGGGCGGCCGGGTTCATGGCCACGAGCACGTCGGGCTGGTCACCCGGCGTGTGGATGTCGCGCGAGGAGACGTTCACCTGGTAGCCCGAGACGCCGGCCAGCGAGCCGGCCGGAGCCCGGATCTCGGCGGGATAATCGGGGAAGGTGGCGAGGTCGTTGCCGGCCAGCGCGGAGGCGCGCATGAACTCGCTGCCGGTGAGCTGCATCCCGTCGCCCGAATCGCCGACGAAGCGGATGGTGACGGTGTCGAGGTGGGCGACCGGCCGCTTGCGCTGGCCTTCCGCGGAGGGCGTCGTCATGGGCATTTATCTCGTTCGGGCTTCGAGGGTGTCAAGGCGCGTCGCGCCGGGGGGTCCAGCTTCCGTGAGAGGTGAAAACACCTTCCCGGGGTTCATGATTCCGAGGGGATCGAAGACGGCCTTGAGCCGCCGCTGCAGCGCGATGAGCTCGGGGGCCTGCTCGTAGGCGAGGAGCTCGCGCTTGGCAAGCCCGACCCCGTGCTCGCCGGTGATGGTGCCGCCGAGGTCGACCGCGGCCCTGAGCACCTCGCCCACCGCCTGCTCCACCCGCGGCCGCTCCTCCTCGCGGTCGAAGAGCACGTTGGCGTGCAGGTTGCCGTCGCCGGCGTGGCCGTAGGTGGCCACCGCGAAGCCGTGCCGCTCACCGATCTCGCGGGTGCGCCGCACCATCTCGGCGATGCGCGAGCGCGGCACCACCACGTCCTCGGAGAGCTTCAGCGGGTGGAGGGCGCGGAGGTTCACCGAGAGGTACTTCCGCGTCTCCCAGATGGCGCGCCGCTGCGCCTCGTCGCGCGCCACCAGCACCTCGCCGGCGGCGTCGGCACGCACCAGCTCCGCCACCCGCGAGAGCTCGCCGAACACCGCCTCCTCGTCGTTCCCGTCGGTCTCCAGGAGCACCGCCGCCCCGGCCTCCGGCGGGAAGCTGAAGGGGGCGCCGCGCGCACAGGCCGCCACCGCCGCGTCGTCGAGGAGCTCCAGGCAGCGGGGTATGACCCCGGCGGCGAGGACGCGGGAGACGGCGCGCGCCGCGTCCTCCACGCTCCGGAAGATCACCAGGGCGGTCGAGACGTGCCGGGGCCTCGGGAGGAGCTTCAAGGTGATCTCGGTCACCACCCCCAGGGTGCCCTCGCTGCCCACGAGGAGCGCGGTGAGGTCGTAGCCGGCCACCCCCTTGATCGTCCGCCGCCCAGTGCGGAGCACCTCCCCGGTGGCGAGCACCACCTCGAGCCCGAGCACGTACTCGCGGGTGACGCCGTAGCGCAGCGCCCGCGGCCCGCCGGCGTTCTCGGCCACGTTCCCGCCCAGCGAGCAGAGGTCGGCCGAGTTCGGGTCGGGCGGGTAGAAGAGGCCGTGCCGCTCCACCTCGGCCTGGAAGGTGCCGGTGACGACGCCCGGCTGCACGCGCGCCACCAGATCCTCCGGCGAGAGCTCGAGGATGCGGTCCATGCGCTCGAGAGAGAGGGCGATGCCGCCCTCCACGGCCAGGATGCCGCCCGACTTGCCGCTCCGCGCGCCTACCGGCACCACCGGCACGCGGTGGCGCGCCGCGACGGCCAGCACGCGCCGCACCTCCTCGGTGCTCTCGGGCCGCACCGCCAGCTCGGGCGCGCGGGGCGCGAGCCCCGACTCGTCGGTGCCGTAGGCCGCGAGGAGCTCCGGATCGGCGAGCACCCTCCCCTCGCCGAGCGCCGCCTCGAGCTCGCGGCGGGCCGCCGCCAGCGCCGCGGCCGGCGCGCGGCGCGCCCCCGAGGGCCCGGCGCCCACCGCCGCGCTCACTCCCCCACCTCGAGGCTCACCCGAAGACCTCGACGTTGGCACCGGTCATGGCGGCGGGGGCCTCCCCGGCGCACCAGGCGATGACCCGCGCCACCTCGTCGGGCGACATGGCGGGTGGGAAGGGCGTCTGCTTCAGCAGCTCGGTGTCGACGCTGCCCGGAGAGACCGCCAGGCACTGCACCCCGTGGTTCCGCAGCTCCTCGGCGAGGCACTTGGTGAGGCCGATGAGCCCCCACTTCGAGGCGTTGTAGGCGCTCGCCTCGGGGGTGCCGAGCGTGCCGGAGATGGAGGCGACGTTCACGATGCGGCCGCGGCGCCTCGCCTTCATGCCCGGGACGACGGCGCGCGCGCAGAGGAAGGCGCCGGTGAGGTTCACCTCGAGCTGCTCGCGCCATTGCGCGAGGGTGAGCTCCTCCACCTTCGCCCGGTGGAGCACGCCCGCGGCGTTCACCAGCACCTCGCACGGCCCGCCGTCGCGGGCGGAGAGCTCCACGAGGCGCGCGACGTCGTCCTCGCGCGCGACGTCGCCCGCCACGGCCAGCGCCGCCTGGCCCGCCACCACCACCCGCGAGAGCGGCGCCTCGCGCCTCCCGAACACCGTGACCCGAGCGCCGGCCCGGGTGAGGGCGGCGGCGGTGGCCGCGCCGATTCCGCCCCCACCACCGGTGACGATGGCGCTCCGCCCCGCCAGCGGGGGTGCACCTGGCGACGTCACCGGGCGCTCCGGCCCGCGGCGCGGACGCCCACCGCCGCGGAGGCCCCGCGGGCGAGGGCCAAGACCCGCCCCTGGAGGCGGGCGTTCGTCTCCAGCGCGCCGAGGAAGCACTGGGCGTGAGCCCGGGCGCCGCGCCGTCGTTCACCGCGGGTGGAGAGACAGGTCTGCTCCGCGTCGAGCACGCAGGCCGCGCCGCGGGCGCCGAGGTGCTCCATGAGCGCCTCGGCCACCTGGCGGGCGAGCTCCTCCTCGAGGAGGAGCCGGTGCGCGAAGCAGTCGAGGAGCCGGGCCAGCGCGCCGAAGCCCACCACCCGCTCGCCGGGCACGTAGGCCACGTGGGCGACGCCGCGGGAGGGCAGGAGGTGGTGGGGGCACATGGAGTGGAAGTCGATCCCGGTGACCGCCACCAGGTCGTGGCCGCTCGCCGGCATGGCCTCGGAGAGGATGGCGCCCGGGTCTTCCCGGTAGCCGTCCACGAACCCGGTGAGCCACGCCTCGACCACCCGCTCCGGCGTGCCGCGCAGATCGGGCGAGCGCCGCGCTCCGGGCGGCACCACCGCGTCGAGGAAGGCGGCCACCGCCTCGGCCGCCGCGCCTGGTTGATCACCGCGGGGCGTGACGCCCCGCCCCGCCGGCGCGCGCCTACCCGCCACGCTTGCCCCGGTAGGTGACGCAGCACCCCGGTATCTCGTAGAGGCGCGTCTCCACCAGGCCCGGCAGGTGAGGCGCGAGCGCCTCGTAGGCCCAGCGGGCGATGTTCTCGGCGGTGGGGTTCTCGAGGATGTCGTTCAAGGTGCGGTGGTCGACGCGCGCGAGCACGTGCTCCCGCACCAGCGCCTGCACCACGCCGAAGTCGGCCACCATGCCGGTCGCCGGGTCGACCTCTCCCTCGACCGCCACGAAGAGCCGGTAGTTGTGCCCGTGCATCCTGAAGCAGGGCCCTTCGTACCTGGGGAGGCGGTGCGCCGCGGCGAAGTAGACCTCCACGTCGAGGCGGGCGCGTTGGGCGTCGGTGTAGTCGATGGCGCTCATGCCGGCTCTCTATAAGCCCACCAGCACGGCGCCGCCCTCCACGCGCACCGGGTAGGTGCGGTGCCTGGCGCCGCCCGCCTCCTCGCAGGCGCCGCTCCGCACGTCGAAGGCCCAGGCGTGCACCGGGCAGTAGACGGTCGAGCCGCGCACCTCCCCGTGCGCCAGCGGTGCTCCGCGGTGCGGGCAGGCGTTGTCGAGGGCGTACACCTCGTCGCCGAGGCGGAAGAGCGCGACAGCCTCCCCTTCGAGCTCGACGAGGCACCCGGTGCCGCGCGGCAGCTCCGCCAGGGCGCAGGCGCGGACCCAGCGGCGCGCACCCCCCTCTTCCGCTTCGCCGGAGGACATGGGTGCGCATGATAACCTCCAGTGCGCGTGTCGCTCAGGCTCCGCATCACCGCGCTCTCCGCCGCCATCCTGGTGGTGACCATGGCCGTGGCCGCCTATCTCGGCGAGTCGATCGCCAAGCGCGCGATGGAGGAGGGCGTCCGCGAGCGCGCCGCCGAGGTGGGGCGCGCCACCCTGGCCGAGATCGACCTCTCGCGCGAGCCGCGCGGTGAGGCCGACCGCATGCGGATGGCAGAGCGCCTCGCCGCGGCGCTCTCGCGCCACCGGGGGCTCCGCCTGGCCGAGCTCGCCATCCGGCGCCCGGGAAAGGACGACCTCACCCGGGTCACCTTCGCCAACGGCCGGCCGGAGCTCTCCTTCGAGCAGCGCGACGTGACCTTCTCGGCGCGCACCGAGTCGCGGCTCCTCGGCAACGGGCCCCAGCGGGTGGCCCAGGCCGACGTCCCGGTGAACGATTCCTTCGGCCGCCCGGTGGCGAGCCTCCGGGTGGAGGCGCTGGTGGCCGACGCCGACGCCATCGCCGCCCGCGAGCGCGCCGTCTTCTTCCGGGTGACCCTGGCGAGCGCGCTCGTGCTCGCGCTGGCCTTCACCGTCGTGCTGGGGCGGCTGCTCGCGCGTCCGCTCTCGCGCCTGGCCGCCACCATGGCCGAGGTGGAGTCGGGCGCGTCGGCGCCACCGGTCATTCCGGGCGCCTCGCGCAACGACGAGATTGGGGTGGTGGCCCGGGGGCTCGGGGCGATGCTCGCGCGCATCGGCGGCTTCAGCCGCGAGCTCCAGGAGCGGGTCGACGAGGCCACCGCCGGGCTCGCCGCCAAGAACCGCGAGCTGGCCGAGGTGAACGACCTCCTGGTGGAGGCGCGGCGCGACCTCAGCGCCAAGGAGCGCCTGGCGGCGCTGGGGCAGCTCTCCGGGACCATCGCCCACGAGCTCGGCAACCCGCTCAACGCCATCAGCGGCCACGTGCAGCTCCTCGCCCGCGACCCGGCCTGCCCGGCGGAGATGAAGGACGAGCTCGCGGTGATCGAGGGCGAGGTGCGGCGCATGACCGGCATCATCCGGCGCTTCCTCGACTCGGCCCGGGCGCTCGCGCCGGCGGCGCGGCCGGTGGACGTCGGCGCGCTCGTCGACGAGGCGCTCTCCCTCACCCTCTCCGCGGAGGCGCGCTCACGGCTGTCCGTCTCGCGCGAGCTTTCCCCCGAGGCGGGCGCGGCCACCCTCGACCCGGCCCTGGTCCGCCACGTCCTCACCAACTTCATCTCCAACGCGGTGGACGCCATGCCGTCGGGAGGCCGGCTCCTCGTACGCGCGCGCCGGAACGGCGGCGAGCTGGCGCTCACGGTCGAGGACACCGGCCCGGGCCTCTCGCCCGGCGAGCGCAAGCGCATCTTCGAGCCGTTCTACACCACCAAGCCGCGCGGCAAGGGCACCGGCCTCGGGCTCGCCATCTGCCGCGAGATCGCCTCGGCGCTGCGCGGCCGCATCGAGGTGGAGAGCACACCCGGCGAGGGTTCGGCCTTCACCCTCTTCTTGCCCGCCCCCGGCGCGCCCCCCGGCTAGATCCGGGGTCGGAAGGTCTCGCCATGGTCTCCGCTCCGTTCCGCATCCAGGTGGTCGACGACGACCCGTCCAGCCGCGACCTCCTCTCCCGCATCCTGGCGAGCGCCGGATACGCCGTCACCGCCCTCTCCGACGGGCGGGAAGCGCTGGAGCACGTGGCCACCGGCGACGTGCCCGACCTGGTGGTCTCCGACATCCGCATGGGGGACGTGGGCGGCCTGCAGCTCACCGAGGCGCTCCGGCAGTGCGCCCCCGACACGCCGGTCATCCTGGTCACCGCCTTCGGCAACATCGACGGCGCCGTCGAGGCCATCGGGCGCGGCGCGTACGACTACATCTCGAAGCCCTACGACGTCGACGCCATCCAGGTGGTGGTGGCCCGGGCGCTGGAGCAGCGGCGCCTGGCGCTGGAGAACGGCGCCCTCCGCCGCGACCTGCGCGAGAAGTACCGCCTGGAGAACGTGGTCGGCCGCAGCGAGGCCATGCTGCAGGTGTACAAGACGGCCGCCCGGGTGGCCGCCACCGGCGCCACCGTCCTCATCGAGGGCGAGAGCGGCACCGGCAAGGAGCTGGTGGCGCGCGCCATCCACGGCGCCTCGCCCCGCGCGCGCGGACCCTTCGTGGCGGTCGACTGCGGCGCCATCGCCGAGGGCGTGCTGGAGTCGGAGCTGTTCGGCCACGCGCGCGGCGCCTTCACCGGCGCGCAGAGCGCGCGCCGCGGCCTGTTCGAGGAGGCGAACCTCGGCACCCTCTTCCTCGACGAGATTGGCGACGTGGGGCCAAATCTGCAAGCGCGCCTCCTGCGCGCGCTGCAGGAGGGGACGATCCGGCAGGTGGGCACCAACGAGCCCCTGGCGGTCGACGTGCGCGTGGTGGCGGCGAGCAACAGGGATCTCGCCCGCGAGGTGAGAGCGGGGCGCTTCCGGGAGGACCTCTACTACCGGCTCGACGTGGTGAACATCAGGCTCCCGCCCCTGCGCGAGCGGCGCGAGGACATTCCGCTCCTCGCGGCCCACTTCGCCGCCAAGCACGGGCGCCCTGAGGGCGCGGCCGTTTCCCCCGCGGCGCGCGAGCTCCTCACCGCCTACGACTGGCCCGGCAACGTGCGAGAGCTGGAAAACGTGATGGCTCGGGCGCTCGCCCTGAATCCATCGGGCGTGGTGGCCCCGGACGACCTCCCCGAGCATGTCCGCTCGGCCCGCCCGCGCACCTCGCCGTCACCCGAGGGGAACGAAACCTTCCCGGCCGACCGCCCCACCCTCGCCGAGCTGGAGCGGCGCTACGCCGAGCTCGTCCTGCGCGAGGCGGGCGGAAACAAGACGCGCGCCGCCGGGCTCCTGGGCATCGACCGCAAGACGCTCTACCGGCTCACGTCCGGCTCCTGAGCAGGGCTCCCCCGGGGGCTCGTGGGCTAGCCGCGGGCGAGCCCGCTCACTCCTGGCCGCTGCCGGAGCCGGGATAGGCCGCCACTTCGGTTCCGCTGCCCTGCGCGGTCTGGGAAGCCTGCGCCCTGGCCCTGGCCTCCGCCTGCGCCGCCTCGGCGGCCTCGGCGCTGGCGTTGAGGACGTTCTTCAAGACCTGACTCGGCCGGAAGGTGAGCACGCGCCGGGCGCTGATCTCGATCTCCTGACCGGTCTGGGGATTCCGACCCACCCGCGACTTCTTGTCGCGGACGATGAAGTTCCCGAAGCCCGAGATCTTGATCTTCTCGCCGCGCTCCAGGGTCTCCTTGATGGTGTCGAAGACCAGCTCGACCACATCGGCGGCCTCCTTCTTGGAGAATCCGGCCACCTTCTCGTGAACGCTCTCGATGATGTCGGCCTTGGTCACGGTGCCCTCGCGGTCGCGCCGCACGGGCCATCGCTCCCCCGCGAACGCGTCGAACCAACCTCAACCATTGATCTTTCTTAACGATGGCGGCCGGGCCTGTCAAACGGGCGCACCGGGGAGAGCGACCCCAGCGGGGGGCGGCCCGCGGTCGCAGCCCGCCCCCGGACCTACTTCTGGGGCAGCTCACCCTTCGCCCGCTCCCGCGCGGCGCGCGTGCGCGCCGCGGCGTCGTCGAGCGTGGAGTCGAGCTCGGCCCTGCTCCGCGCCTGCACCACCGGCTCACCCGGCAGGTCGGGGGAGGCCACCGCGCTCGCCGTCAGGATGATGCGCACCGCGCTCGCCGCGAAGGCGACGAGGGCGATGACCAGGGCAGCGACCGCCAGCCGCCGGCGGGCCGAGCGCCGGATGGCGCGAACGGCCAGAAACGAAGCGGCCAGGCCGACCACCAGCGCGAAGGGCGCGGAGATGGGAGCCCAGCAGGCGGCGAGTGCGGCCAGCGCGAAGAGGAAGGGCGCCAGGGCCCCCACCCTGGACCGGGCAGAGTCGCTCATCCCGCGAGCCTATCAGAGGGCGGCGCTTGCGCGTCACTCACGGTCGAAGCTCAGCCCCGCAGCTCGGCCCGGATGCCGGGGTCGCTCTTCAGGCGGCCGACCAGCCGGGCGTGGGCGGCGTCCACCTCGGCGTCGGTGAGGGTGCGGTCCCTGGCGCGGTAGCGCAGCGCCAGCGCCAGGTTCTTCTTGCCCTGGGGGATGGGCGGACCGGTGTAGACGTCGAAGAGGGACGCCTCCTCGAGCAGCGGCTCGTTCCTGGCCACGGCGAGCACCGCCTCGGCCACCACCTCGTCGGCCACCACCACCGCCACGTCGCGGAGCACGGCCGGGAAGCGGGGCACCCCGGAGAAGGCCGGGACCAGCACCACCCGGTCGAGGAGCGCCTTGAGCTCGAGCCTGAAGGCGAGCACCCCTCGCGGGAGCTCGAAGGCCACCGCGACGCGCGGGTGAAGCTCGGCCACCGTCCCCAGCGCGCTTCCATTCTGGTCGAGCGCCTCCGCCGAGAAGCGCGGGTGCGACCAGGGCTGGGCCCGGCTCTCCCACCGCACCGGGCCGAGATTGAGCGCTCCGAAGATCCGCTCGACCGCACCCTTCGCATCGAAGAGGTCGACCATCTCCCCCGAGACCGCCCACCCCGGCGGGCTCCGGCGACCCACCAGCACCCCCGCCACCTCGGTGCGCTCACAGGCGGGGGCGTCGCCCTCCCCTGGCCCGGCCTGGTAACCGCGAGCGATCTCATAGAGCCGCACGTCGTCCACCCGCTGGCGAAGGTTGCGGGCCGCGGCGCGGAGGAGGGAGGGCAGGACGCTCGTGCGCATCGCCCCGAGCTCGGCGCTGATGGGGTTGCGCAGGGCGATGGGCCGCGCGGTGGGGTCGAAGGCGGCCACATCGGCGGGGGGTATGAAGCTGAAGCTCACCGCCTCGGAGAAGCCGCTCGCCGCCAGGGCCTCCCGGATCCGGCTCACGGCCAGCGCCTTGGCCGGGGCGGCCGGCCGCTCCAGCGCCAGGCGCGGCAAGGTCTCGGGGATGGCGTCGTACCCCTGCAGGCGGACGATCTCCTCGACGAGATCCTCCTCCAGCGCGATGTCGCGGCGCCAGGAAGGCACGCGCCAGGAGGCGGAGGCTCCGCGCTCCGGCGCAGCCTCTTCCTCGAAACCGAGGCCGGTGAGCACGCGGCGGCTCACCTCCGCCGGGACATCCATGCCGAGGAGCGCGCTCGGGCGATCCCAGCGAAGCGACACGGTGGCCGGCTGGTGCGGCCGGGGACACGCCTGCACCACCCCGGCGCGCACCGTGCCGCCCGAGAGCTCGGCGACGAGCGCGGCGCACCGGTCGAGCGCCGGGAGCACCATGCCGGGGTCGGCGCCCCGCTCGAAGCGGAAGGAGGCCTCCGTCTTGAACCCGTGGCGGCGCGCGGTGCGCCGCACGCCGGCCGGCGCGAACCAGGCCGACTCGATGAGCACGCGCGAGGTGTCGGGCCTGATCTCGGAGTCGCCGCCGCCCATCACCCCGGCCAGCGCGCTGGCGCGGTCGCGGTCGGCGATGACCAGGTCCTCGGCGTCGAGGGGGCGGTCGACCGCGTCGAGGGTGACGAGGCGCTCGTGGAGGCGGGCGGTGCGGACCACGATCTCGCGCCCAGCCACGCGGTCGAGGTCGAAGGCGTGGAGCGGGTGGCCCAGCTCCAGGAGCACGAAGTTGGTGGCGTCGACCACGTTGGAGATGGAGCGGATGCCGCAGCTCTCGAGCCGGCGCGCCAGCCACGCCGGCGAGGGGCCGATGCGCACCCCCTCGACCACCCGCGCCGCGTAGCGATGGCACCGCTCGGGCGCCTCGATGCGCACCCGCACCAGGTCGGAGGCCGCGCCCGCCCGCCTCGGCCAGCCGGACCGGCGCGAGCCGCACGGGAGCGCCCGGTGGACGCCGCCACCTCGCGGGCGATGCCCGAGGTGCGAGAGGGCGTCGGGGCGATTCGGCGTGACGTTCACCTCGAGGAGGACGTCGTCGTAGGCCGAGCACCTCGGCGAGCGGCGCCCCGGGCCGCGCGCCTACCGGAAGGATGAGGAGGCCGCTCGCGTCGGCGTCGAGGGCCGAGCTCCTTCGCCGAGCAGAGCATCCCCTCGGACTCGACCCCCGGAGCCGGGCGCGCTCGATGCGCGCGCCGCCCGGCAGCACGGTGCCCACCGTGGCGAGGGGCACGAGGTCGCCCGCCTTGAAGTTCCGCGCCCCGCAGACGACCTGCAGCGGCTCGCCGCCCGCGTCGACCGACACCACCGAGAGCTTGTCGGCGTTGGGGTGCGGCTCCGAGGCGAGGATGCGCGCCGCCACCACGCCGCCGAGCGCCGCGCCGGGCCGCTCGATGGCCTCCACCTCGAGGCCCACCGCCGTGAGCCGGCGCGCCAGCTCCTCCGCGGGCGGGAGGTCGACGTGCTCGCGAGAGCCACTGCAGGGAGATGCGCATGGTGGTGTGCCGGCCGCCCCGGCCTCTAGAACTGGTCGAGGAAGCGGAGGTCGTTCTCGAAGAAGAGGCGAAGGTCGTCGATGCCGTGGCGGAGCATGGCGAGCCGCTCCACCCCGATGCCGAAGGCGAAGCCGGTGACCTGGCTCGGGGTCGAGCCCGCCGTTCTCCAGCACCCTCGGGTGGACCATGCCCGCCCCGAGGACCTCCAGCCAGCCGGTCTCCTTGCAGGCGCCGCACCGCTTCCCCTCGCGCCGACCGCTTCCGCCGCACAGGGTGCAGGAGATGTCGACCTCGGCCCCGGGCTCGACGAAGGGGAAGTAGCTGGGCCGGAAGCGCGTGCGGGTCTCGGGTCCGAAGAAGGCGCGGGCGAAGGCGGCCAGCGTGCCCTTCAGGTCGGCGAAGGTGATGCCCCGGTCGACGCACAGTCCCTCCACCTGGTGGAACATCGGGGAGTGGGTCTGGTCGTAGTCCGACCGGTAGACGCGCCCGGGGCAGATGACGCGGACGGGCGGCTCGCCGGTGCGCAGCATGGCTGCGGATCTGCACCGGCGAGGTGTGGGTGCGCAGCACCACTGCGCCGGCGGCGACGCGGTTGCCGAGGGTGGCCTCGGCCGACGTAGAAGGTGTCCTGCATGTCCCGCGCGGGGTGATCGGCAGGGATGTTCAGCGCCTCGAAGTTGTACCAGTCGAGCTCGATCTCCGGCCCGGTGGCCACCTCGTAGCCCAGGCGGGCGAAGATGTCGGTGATGTCGTCGGAGGCGCGGGTCACCGGGTGGCGGCGGCCGCGGCGGAGCAGCTCTCGCCCGGGGAGCGTGACGTCGACGGGGGGCCCGCGCAGCTCGGCCTCCAGCGCGGAGGCGTCGTGGCGCAGGCGCGCCTGGGAGAGCAGCGCCTCGACGGCGTCGCGCACGCGGTTGGCGGCCTCGCCCACCCGCGGCCGCTCCTCGGCGTCGAGCTGCCCCATGCCGCGCAGCGCGGCCGAGAGCTCGCCCTTCTTGCCGAGGAAGCGCACGCGCAGGGCGTCGAGCGCTTTCGCGTCGGCCGCGGCGGGGATCTCGCGTCCGCGCTCCTCCCGAGCGCCTCGAGCAGTTGCAGCAGATCGGCCATGCCGGCCGCCGCCTAGGCCTGAGCCAGCCTTCACGACCGCGGCGAAGTCGCCCGGCTCGAAGAGCGCGAGGTCGGCGAGCACCTTGCGGTCGAGGGCGACGCCGGCCTTCTTCATGCCGGACGAGGAGGCGCGAGTAGGTGCTGCCGTTCTGGCGGGCCGCGGCGTTGATGCGGGTGATCCAGAGGGCGCGGAACTCGCGGCGGCGGCGGCGGCGATCGCGGGTGGAGTAGTCCAGGGCGCGCTCGACCGCCTGGTTGGCGCGCTTGTAACAATTTTTTCGCCGGCCGCGGAAGCCCTTGGCGAGCTTCAGGACGCGGTTGCGGCGGCGGCGAGCCTTGAATCCCCTCTTGACGCGCATCGACTTCTCTCCTCGACCGGCGGGAGGCGGCCGGGCGGCCGCGCTTGGGAACCCGGTACGGTCCGTGTGGTTTCTACGGCGACCTCGAGACGGCTACCTCGCGTAGGGGAAGCACTCCTTGATCTTCTTGGCGTCCTCGTCCTTCAGGTGGCCGGTGCCGCGAAGCTGAACCTTCTGCTTCTTGGCCTTTCCGAAGGTGGCGAGGTGGCGCACCCCTGCGCGGCGAAACTTCACGGCGCCGCTCTTCTTCACCTCGAAGCGCTTCTTGGCGGCGCTCTTCGTCTTCAGCTTGGGCATGACACACTCTCTCCGTGACGACTGCTGCGGCCCCTGGGGGGGCCGGGAAAACGGCTCGCGGTGAAGCGCCGTGGCTACGAGGCGGGGGGCGCCGGCTCCGGGGCGGCAGGAGAGGGCACGGGGCGCGGCGGCCGCGGCCGGACGGGGCGCCGGAGGGGCGCTGGCCGGCGCCTGGGCGGCCTCCTTCGCCTTGGCCTGGTCGCGCTGCCGCTGCAGCATCCTGGGATTGGGCGCCAGGATCATGAACATCTGGCGTCCTTCCATGCGCGGCGCCGCCTCGATGACGGCGACCTCCTTCGTGTCCTCGATGACCCGCTGCAAGACGCGCTGGCCCAGCTCGCGGTGCGTGATCTCGCGCCCTCGGAACATCACCGTGACGCGCGCCTTGTTGGCCTCGTGCAAGAACTCGCGGATCTTGCCGATCTTGACGGCGAAGTCGTGCTCCTCGGTGCGGGGGCGGAGCTTCACCTCCTTGAGCTGCACGACCACCTGCTTCTTCTTGGCCTCGTTCTGCTTCTTCTTCTCGGTGTACTTGAACCTCCCGTAATCCATGATCTTGCAGACGGGCGGCTTGGCCATGGGGCTGACCTCGACGAGGTCCATACCCAGTTCCTGCGCGCGCGCCAGCGCCTGATCGATCGGGAGGATGCCGAGCTGCTCGCCGTCGTGACCCACGACGCGCACCTCCCGTGCCTTGATGCGCCGATTGGTGCGAGCGTCGCGGTTTGCTGCCTCGCGCGGATCTCGTTGCTGGATCGGCGATGGCTCTCATGCCTCCGTCAGTGGGATGCCCTGGGGCGCTCCCGGTGGTCATGCTCTCGGTTGGCCCGGATGGGAACCGGCCGGGCGCCGGAGGACGGCAGACAATAAGGATTTCGCTTGTAAAGTCAATGCGGCAGAGCGCGGCGCCCGGTGCCAGCCCTCAGCGGCGTTGGGGTCGCTGGAATCCTTCTTGGCCTCGGGATCCAGCTCATCATGTCGCGCAGCCGCTTGCCCACCTCCTCGATGGGGTGATGCGGCCTCGGCCACCCGCAACTTGTCGAAGACCGGGCGGCCCACCTGGTTCTCGATGATGAACTCCTTCGCGAACTGGCCGTTCTGGATCTCCTTCAGGATCCGGCGCATCTCCTGTTTGGTGGCGTCGTTCACCACCCGCGGACCGCGGGTGTAGTCGCCGTACTCCGCGGTGTCGGAGATGGAGTGGCGCATCCAGGCGAGGCCGCCCTCGTACATGAGGTCGACGATGAGCTTCAGCTCGTGCAGGCACTCGAAGTAGGCGCTCTCCGGCTGGTAGCCGGCCTCGGTGAGCACCTCGAACCCGGCCTTCACCAGCGCCGAGGCGCCGCCGCAGAGCACCGCCTGCTCGCCGAAGAGATCGGTCTCGGTCTCCTCCTTGAAGGTGGTCTCGAGCACGCCCGCCCGCGTGCCGCCGATGGCGCGCGCGTAGGCGAGGCCGAGCCCCTTGGCCGTGCCGGTCGCGTCCTGGTGCACCGCGATGAGGCAGGGGATGCCGCGGCCGTCCTGGAACTGGCGCCGCACCAGATGGCCCGGCCCCTTCGGGGCCACCAGCGCCACGTCGACCCCCTCCGGCGCCCGGATCTGCCCGAAGTGGACGTTGAAGCCGTGGGCGAAGAAGAGGGCCTTCCCCTTCGTGAGCCCGGGGGCGATCTCCTCGTCGAAGATCTTCTTCTGCGTCTGGTCCGGCGCGAGGACCATGATGAGGTCGGCCTCCTTGGCGGCCTGCGCCACCGTCACCACCCGGAGACCGGCGCCCTCCGCCTTGGCCTTCGACCGGGAGCCGGCCTGCAGCCCGATGCGCACGTCGACGCCCGAGTCGCGGAGGTTCAGCGCGTGGGCGTGTCCCTGGCTCCCGTAGCCGACGACGGCCACCTTCTTCTTCTTGATGAGGTCGAGGTCCGCGTCCTTGTCGTAGTAGATGGTGGCCATCTTCGGATTTCCTTTCAGTGACGAGAGTGGCGATGCGAGGGGTCAGATGTCCGCGAGCGGCGGCGGCGCCAGCGAAGGTGGGGCCAGGGTCTTGAAGCCGCGCTCCAGCGCGATGGCGCCGGAGCGGCACAGCTCGGTGATGCCGAACGACACCAGCCGCTCCTCGAGGGCGTCGAGCTTGGCGGCGGTGCCGGTGGCCTCGATCATCAGGGCATCGGGCGAGACGTCGACGATCTCGGCCTCGTAGGTCTCGGCGATGGCGCGCAGCTCGGCGTGATTCTTCTCGGGCGTCTTGATCTTGATGAGCACCAGCTCGCGCTCGATCTTGTCGTCGGGCGAGAGCTCCCTCACCTCGATCACCGGGATGAGCTTCTGGAGCTGCCGGACCGCCTGCTCGACCGGCTTCTGCGTGAGCCGCACCACCACCGTCATGCGCGAGTACTCGGGTCGCTCGGTGGGGCCCACCGCCAGCGACTCGATGTTGTAGCCGCGCCGGGCGAAGAGGCCGGCGATGCGCTGGAGCACGGCCGGCTTGTTCTCGACGAGCAGGGACAGGGTGTGGACGTTGCCGCTGGGGAGGCCCTCGGTGCGCTCGACCATGGCTAGTCTCCTCCGACCATGTCGTTGAGCGGCGCGCCGGCTGGGACCATCGGATACACCTTCTCCTCCCGCTTCACCCGCACGTCGACGATGCACGGTCCGTCGCGGTGGGCCAGGGCGCGGTCGATGACCTCGTCGAGCTCGGCCAGGGTGGTGGCGCGCAGCCCCAGGCAGCCGTAGGCATCGGCGAGCTTCACCAGGTCGGGCCGGTCGGTGAGCGGCGTCTCGGAGAAGCGCTCCTGGTAGAAGAGCTCCTGCCACTGCCGGACCATCCCGAGGAAGAGGTTGTTGAGGATGAAGATCTTGATGGGGAGCGACAGGTCGCAGGCGGTGGCGAGGTCCTGCAGCGTCATCTGGAAGGAGCCGTCGCCGTCGATGCCGATGACGGTCGCCTCCGGCCGGGCGAGCTGCATGCCGATGGCCGAGGGCAGGCAATAGCCCATGGTGCCGAGGCCGCCCGAGGTGATGAATTCGCGCGGCTTCGACACCTTCCAGAACTGGGCGGCCCACATCTGGTGCTCGCCCACGCCGGTGGTGACGATGGCGTTCTTGCCCTGGGCCTTCTCCCAGATCCGCTGCACCGCGGTCTGGGGCAGGATGCGCTCCTCGCCCTCCTGGTGGATGGTGAGCGGGTGCTTCTCGCGCCACTCGTCGACCCGCTTCCACCAGGGGCCGAGGTCGGGCCGGCCCCGCTCCTCGAAGGTGCGGCGCACCACCGCGGTGAGCTGCGGGAGGAGCGTCTTGATGTCACCCACCAGCGGCACGGTGGCGGTGACGAGCTTCGAAACCTCGGCGGGATCGACCTCCAGGTGGACGATCTTCGCCTCGGGCGCGAAGGTGGAGAGCTTCCCGGTGACGCGGTCGTCGAAGCGCGCACCGAGCGCCAGGATGAGGTCGGAGTCCTGGATGGTGTAGTTCGCGTACCGCGAGCCGTGCATGCCGAACATTCGCAGGCACTGGCGGTGCGTCTCGGGGAAGGCGCCCTTGCCGTGGAGCGTGGTCACCACCGGCGCGCCGAGGAGCTCGCACAGCTCGAAAACCTCGGCGAAGGCGCCGGCGGTGCGCACGCCGCCGCCGAGGTAGATGCAGGGCCGGGTGGAGGAGCGGATCAGGGTGGCCGCATCGGCGAGCCGCGGCGCGCCCTTCACCGGGGGCATGTAGCCCGGGATGTGCACCGTCTCCGGGTACTCGAACTCGACCTCGGCCTGGAGCACGTCCTTGGGGAAGTCGACGTGCACCGGGCCCGGCCGGCCGGTCCGCGCCAGGTAGAACGCCTCCTTCATCACCCGCCCGATGTCGTCGGGGTCGGTCACCAGGTAGTTGTGCTTGGTGATCGGCATGGTGATGCCGGTGATGTCGGCCTCCTGGAAGGCGTCGGTGCCGATGAGCGGCCGCGAGACGTTGGCGGTGATGGCCACGAGCGGCACCGAGTCCATGTAGGCGTCGGCGATGGCGGTGACGAGGTTGGTGGAGCCTGGACCCGAGGTGCCGAGGCAAACCCCCACCTTGCCGGAGGCCTGGGCGTACCCCTCGGCGGCGTGCCCACCCACCTGCTCGTGGCGGACGAGCACGTGCTTCAGCTTCGAGCCGTACATCGCGTCGTAGAGGGGGAGGATGGTGCCGCCCGGCATGCCGAACAGCCAGTCGACGCCCTCCAGCTCCAGGGCGCGCACCACCGCCTGGGCGCCCGTCATCTTTTCCTTGGCCATCGTGAGATCCGATCTTCTCGCTGCGTTGGGGGTGGCGCCACGGGGATTCCGCAATGGAGCGAACGCGCTCCGGCGGGGCTCGGCGGAGTCGGCGGCCTGCGCCCGGGGTGGCGGCTAGCGGGCGGGCCGCCGGCGTACCACCACCCGCACCCGGCGCGCCGGGGCGAGGTCACCGACCGAGGCGGTGGCCTCGGAGGCGACGAGCGCGGGCGCGGCGACGAGGGCGAGCACGGTAGCACCATAGCGCACTCCGCTCACCGGCGCTTCTCGAAAGCGCTGATGGCCTCGTCCCGGGCGAGCAGGTAGCCGAGCTCGTCCACCCCCTCCAGCAGGCAGTAGCGGGCAAAGGCGTCGATTGGGAAGGCAGCGGAGCCTCCTCCGGGCAGCGAGAGGGTGCGCGCCTCGAGATCGACGGTGACCTCCGCACCCGGGGCGGCGAGCAGAAGGGCGTGGGCCTCCCGGGGGACCACCACCGGGACGAGCCCGTTCTTGAGAGCGTTGTTGCGGAAGATGTCGGCGATGGTGGTGGAGACCACCGCCTGGAACCCGGCGTCGACGAGCGCCCAGGGCGCGTGCTCGCGCGAGGAGCCGCAGCCGAAGTTGTCGCCGGCCACCAGAATGCGGCAACCCTGCGCCTCGGGGCGATTCAAGACGAACTCGGGGCGGAGCGCACCCGAGGGGTCGTACCGCCAGTCGGAGAAGAGCACCTTGCCGAGACCCTTCTTCTCGGTGGTCTTGAGGAAGCGGGCGGGGATGATCTGGTCGGTGTCGACGTTCTCGGCCGGAAGCACCACGGTCCGGCTCGTCACCTTGCGAAGCGGCTCCATCAGGCGATCTCCAGGCGGCGAGGGTCGGCCACCGCGCCGGTCACGGCGGCGGCGGCGGCGGTGGCGGGGCTGGCGAGGAGGGTGCGCCCGCCGGCGCCCTGCCGCCCCTCGAAGTTGCGGTTGGAGGTGGACACGCAGTACTGCCCGCGCTCGAGCTGGTCGCCGTTCATGGCGATGCACATGGAGCAGCCGGGCTCGCGCCACTCGGCGCCGGCGTCGCGGAAGATCCGGTCGAGCCCCTCGGCCTCGGCGGCCTTCTTCACCGACTGTGACCCGGCCACGACCAGCGTTCGCAGCTTCACCTTGCGGCCCTTCATCACCTTCGCGGCGGCGCGCAGGTCGTCGAGGCGCGAGTTGGTGCAGGAGCCGATGAAGACCACGTTCACCGGCTGTCCGAGGATGGCCTGCCCCGGCGAGAGGCCCATGTAGCGGAGCGCGCTCTCCAGTGTGGCGCGGTCGGCACCGGGCGCCCGGGCCGGGTCGGGCACGGTGGCGGTGATGGGGATGGCCTGGGCGGGGTTCGTGCCCCAGGTGATCATCGGCTCGAGCGCGGAGGCGTCGAGCGCCACCTCGCGGTCGAAGCGGGCGCCCTCGTCGGTGGAGAAGGTGCGCCACCCTTCCACCGCCCGCTCCCAGGCCTCGCCCCGCGGCGCCCTGGCTCGGCCCTGGAGGTAGCGGAAGGTGGTCTCGTCGGGGGCGATGAGCCCGGCGCGGGCGCCCATCTCGATCGACATGTTGGAGACGGTCATCCGCTCTTCCATGCCGAGCGCCCGGACGGCGGGGCCGGCGTACTCGGCCACGTGGCCGGTGCCTCCTCCCACCCCCATCCTGGCGATGATGGCGAGGACGAGGTCCTTGGCGGTGACGCCGGTCGGGAGCTGCCCGGTGACGTTCACCCGCAGCGTCTTCGGGCGCCGCTGCAGGAGGCACTGGGTGGCGAGCACGTGACCCACCTCGGAGGTGCCGATGCCGAAGGCGAGCGCTCCGAAGGCGCCGTGGGTGGCGGTGTGGCTGTCGCCGCAGACCACGGTCATGCCGGGCTGGGTCGCCCCCAGCTCGGGACCGATCACGTGCACGATGCCCTGCACCTCGTCGCCGAGGCCGTGCAGCTCCACCCCGAAGTGGACCGCATTTTCGGTGAGCCTCGCCACCTGCGCCGCCGCCTGGAAATCGACGAAGGGGAAGCTCCCGTCGGCGCGCCGCGGCAGGGTGGGCGTGGAGTGGTCCATGGTGGCGAGGGTGCGCTCCGGGCGGCGGAGGCGCAGGCCGCGCTCGCGGAGGAGCGCGAAGGCCTGCGGGCTCGTCACCTCGTGGACGAGGTGCAGGTCGATGTAGAGCACCGCCGGGGTGTCGGCGGTCTCCGGGGTCACCACGTGGGCGTCCCAGATCTTCTCGAAGAGCGTGCGGGGCGAGTCGGTCGTCATGGTCGGTTCGTTCATCCTGGTGGTGAGGGCGTCAGGGGGTGAGCTCGCGCACCGCCGCGGCGGCGGCGGCCTCCTCTCCCTGGGCAGCGCTGCGCTCCTGCTTCTGGAGGATGCGGTTCACCACGTCGAGGTAGGCCTGGGCCGAGCCCTCGATGACGTCGGTGGAGACGGCGCGCCCGCGGTAGACGCCGGTGGGGTGCTCGACCTCCAGGTTCACCTCGCCCTGGGCGTCTTCACCGACCGTCACGGCCTGGATCTGGTACTCGCGCAGATTGCCGGTGACGCCGGTCACCCGCTCGATGGCCTTCAGCACGGCGTCCACCGGGCCGTCGCCTCCGCAGGCGGCGTACGCGCGCGTGCCGTCGCTCCTCTCCAGGGCGATGGAGGCCACCGGCAGGGTGCCGGTGCCGCTGGTGGTGGAGAGGGCCGCGAGCGTCCAGGTGCGCCGGACCGTGTCGAGGTACTGGCCGTGGATGACCAGGGCCTCCGAGATCGGCGTCGTAGATCTCCTTCTTCTTGTCGCAGAGCAGCTTGAACTCGGCGAACACCTCGTCGAGCTGGGCGTCCTCCAGGTCGTACCCCAGGTCGGAGAGGCGCTGGCGCAGGGCGTGGCGGCCGGAGTGCTTGCCCATGACGAGCGAGCTCGTGCTGAAGCCCACGTCCTCGGGGCGCATGATCTCGTAGGTCTCGCGGTTCATCAGCATCCCGTGCTGGTGGATGCCGGCCTCGTGGGCGAAGGCGTTCTGGCCGACGATGGCCTTGTGGCGCGAGACGGAGAGGCCGGTGATCTGCGAGAGCAGGCGGCTCGTGGGGTAGAGGCGCTCGGTGCGGATGCCGGTGGTGCACCCCGAGGATGTCGTGGCGGACCTTGATGGCCATGACGATCTCCTCCAGGGAGGCGTTGCCGGCCCGCTCGCCGATGCCGTTCACCGTGCACTCGACCTGGCGCGCGCCGGCGAGCACGCCGGTGATGCTGTTGGCGACCGCCAGGCCCAGGTCGTCGTGGCAGTGGACCGAGAGCACCACCCGGTCGATGCCGCGCACGTGCTGACGCAGGGAGGTGAGCGTCTCGCCGTAGGCCTGGGGCAGCATGTAGCCGACGGTGTCTGGGATGTTCACGGTGGTGGCGCCGGCCTCGATGGCCCGCTCGACCACCTCGGCGAGGAAGCCGAGCTCGGTGCGGGCGGCGTCCTCGGCCGAGAACTCGACGTCGTCGCACCGCTCGCGGGCGAGCTTCACGCTCTCCACCGCGCGGCGGACGATCTCCTCGCGCGCCATCTTCAGCTTGAACTCGCGGTGGATGGGGCTGGTGGCCAGGAAGACGTGGATGCGGCGCCGCGGGGCGTCGGCGAGCGCGGTGCAGGCAGCCTCGATGTCGGCCCGGTTGCAGCGCGCCAGGCTGCAGATGACCGCGCCCTCCACCTTGCGGGCCACCGCCTGGATGGCCTCGAGGTCGCCGGGCGAGGCGGCGGCGAAGCCGGCCTCGATGACGTCCACACCGAGGTCGCGCAGCGCGGTGGCGACCTTGAGCTTCTGCGAGAGGTTCATCGAGGCCCCGGGCGACTGCTCGCCGTCGCGCAGGGTGGTGTCGAAGACGACGACGCGGTCCTTCTGCGGCTCGCTCACCTGGTGCGGTCCTCGCTCCCCGGCCGCGCGGCCCTGGGGTCCTGAAATGGGGGCGGGGATGCTACCAGAGGCTCCGGAAAATGACACGGCGGCGCCGGGCGCGACGTGGCGCGGTGCGGCGGAGGAGGGGGATACGATGCGACGCTCTGGCTGGGCTTCTTCGGGACTCGACATGGACTTGCTCCTTGGGCTCCGGGTGGGGCCGAAGAAGTCGTCTCACATCGAGGGCAACCTCCCCGGCCGGTGACGGCGGGAGAGGTTCGCGGCACAGCGTTAGCCGGGCCGGGAGCGCTCTCCCGCCTGGCTAAGAAGTCGAACTGCGATGCGGCACGCGAAGGACATCAGGACAGGAGGCTAATGGCGGGTTGGCGGGGAGTCAAGCCGGCCTGCGGCGTTCGGCGCAAGAGCCTCACCGCCCGAGCACCGGTCGCGGGCTCCGGACTCGGCCCCGGTCTCCGCCGCGCGCGGCGCCGCTTGCTCATCGGGCCTTCCCCAGGTCTCGAGCCAGCCCGCGACGTCTTCCCCCGCCACGTGCTCACCGGTCGGTCGTACCGGGCAAGACGCTCGCGGCTCTCCTCGAGCGCGAGCGCGAGGCTCTCCACGCTTGCCAGCTCGTCACCATTCGTCCGACCTCCCCGGTGGCGGAGTATGACAGCCCTCGACCGCAGCGACTCGTCTTGTTCACTCCCCCCAAGGGCCCGAGCGCTCGCGACGGCCCGCGTTATGCGCGCATCATGGCCTTCTTCCAGGACGCCCCGCAGCTCGGCAATGCCTACGACGACGACGCGCTCCTGCGCGAGTACCTGGGGCACAAGCTCGGGGGCGAGCTCGCGCGGCTCGAGCCGGAGCTGCGGCACCTGGGCGACCTCTCCTCGGGCGCGCTCTACCGGCTGCAGCAGGAGGACCGGCTCTCGGAGCCGCGCCACACGCCGTTCGACCCGTGGGGCCGGCGCATCGACCGGCTGGAGCCCACCGCGCTCTGGCGCGAGGCGGCGCGGCTCTCGGCGGAGCACGGGCTCGTGGCCACGGCCTACGAGCGGCGCCACGGGCCTCTTTCACGCGTGGTGCAGTTCGCCCTCCTGCACGTGGTGGAGCCGTCGCTCGACGTCTACTCCTGCCCGCTCGCCATGACCGACGGCGCGGCGCGCACCCTCCTCGACTCCGGGAACGGGGCGCTCGTCGAGCGCGCCGTGCCACGCCTCACCTCGCGCGACCCCACGCGATCCTGGACGAGCGGCCAGTGGATGACCGAGCGCACCGGCGGCTCGGACGTGGGCCTCTCCGAGACGGTGGCGCGGAGGAGCGGTGAGCGCTGGACCCTTCACGGGACGAAGTGGTTCAGCTCGGCCACGGCCTCCGAGATGGCGCTGGCCCTGGCCCGCCCGGAAGGAAACGGCCCGGGAGGCAGGGGACTGGCGCTCTTCTACCTGGAGCTGCGCGACGAGGCGGGCCGGCCGAACGGCGTCACCCTCCTGCGACTCAAGGACAAGCTCGGCACCCGCAAGCTCCCCACGGCGGAGCTCCTGCTCGACGGTGCGGTGGCCATTCCGGTCGCAGGCCTCTCCGGCGGGGTGCGCGCGGTGACGCCCATGCTCAACGTGACGCGGCTGTGGAACGCCATCACGTCGGCGGCGGGCATGCAGCGGGCGGTGGCGCTCGCCCGCGACTTCGCGCGACGGCGAGTGGCCTTCGGCTCGACCCTCCTCGCGAAGCCGCTCCACGCCGAGACGCTGGCGGGCCTCGAGGCCGAGCGCGAGGGGGCCTTCCTCCTGGCCTTCCGGGTGGCGGAGCTGCTGGGTGCGCTCGAGGGTGGCTCCGCGGATGAAGAGGCGCAGCTCCTCCTCCGGACGCTCACGCCGCTCGCCAAGCTCACCACGGGAAAGCAGGCCGTGGCGGTGGCCTCGGAGGCGCTGGAGTGCTTCGGCGGCGCCGGCTACGTGGAGGACACCGGCCTCCCCCGCCTGCTCCGCGACGCGCAGGTGCTGCCCATCTGGGAGGGCACCACCAACGTGCTCTCGCTCGACCTCCTGCGCGCGCTCTCGCAGGAGGGCGCGCTCCCGGCGCTCGGTGCGGAGGTGCGCCGCCTCGCTGCCGCCGCGACCCAGCCTTCGCTTCGCGCTCCGGCGGAGGCGGCCCTCCTGGCGATGGGCCACGCCGAGGCGTGGCTGGAGCGGGCACGAGCGCTGGGGGATTCACCCCTGGTGGAGGCGGGCGCGCGGCGCCTGGCCCTCACGCTGGGGCGGGCACTGGAGGTGGCGCTCCTCTGCGAGCGCGCCCAGGCCTGTCACGGCGCCGGCGCGGGTGCTCGCGCCGCGGCCGCGCGCCGGCTCGCCTCGCACGGCATCGACCTCCTGCCGCCGGAGGGGAGCGACGATCGCACCCTGACGGAGGATGGGAGGCTGCTCGCGGCAGGACGGTGACGGGCTCGGACCCACCCCGCGGGCAGAGGCGGTCGATTGACCGGGGGGAAAGGCCGCCGCTCGCGGCGAGCCCGGCCGTTCCCCGCCGCACCCCACCCGCTCAGAACGGCGGGGCGGCCTCCTTCTTCAGCAGCTCGAGGAAGGCGTCGAGCGGCATCGAGCCGAGGTCCTTGCCTCCGTGGCGGCGGGGCGCGACGGCCCTCGCCTCCGACTCCTTCTCGCCCACCACCAGGGTGAAGGGGATCTTGGCGAGCTCGGCGTTGCGGATCTTGGCGCCGAGCTTGTCGGAGGAGCGATCGAGCTCCACCCGGAAGCCCTCGGCCGAGAGCCTCGCCACCGCCTCGGACGCCCAGGCGTCGAAGCGGTCGGACACGGTGACGAGGCGCGCCTGAACCGGCGCCACCCAGACCGGGAAGGCACCCGCGTAGTGCTCGGTGAGGATGGCCACGAAGCGCTCGAAGGAGCCGAAGATGGCGCGGTGGATGACCACCGGCCGGTGCTCGCGGTTGTCGTCGCCCACGTAGGCGAGGTCGAAGCGCTCGGGCGCGGCGTAGTCCACCTGGATGGTGCAGAGCTGCCAGCTCCGGCCGAGCGAGTCGGTGACGGCGAAGTCGATCTTCGGACCGTAGAAGGCGCCGTCGCCCGCGTTCTCGGTGTAGGCGAGCCCGAGGTCCGTGAGGGCGGCGCGCAGGCCCGCCTCGGCCCGGTCCCACAGGGCGTCGTCGCCGATGCGCTGCGCCGGTCGGGTGCCGAAGCGCGCGGTGAAGTCGAGGCCGAAGGCGCCGAAGGTCTGCTTCATGAGCGCGACGATGCGCCCGACCTCCTCCCCCACCTGCGACTCCATGAGGTAGACGTGCGCGTCGTCCTGGCTGAACTGGCGCACGCGGGTGAGGCCGCCCAGCGATCCCGAGGCCTCGTTCCGGTGCAGGACATCGGTGGTGTAGTAGCGCAGCGGCAGCTCGCGGTAGCTCCGCTTCTGCATCCGATAGATGAGGTGGTGCGACGGACAGTTCATCGGCTTCAGGGACTGGTGCAGCCGCTCCTCGAGCGGCAGCGCCTCGTCGCTCTCGCTGTCGAGCACGAGGAACATGTTCTCGCGGTACTTGCCCCAGTGGCCGGAGGTCTCCCACAGCCGCTTGTCGAAGAGGAGCGGGGTCTTCACCTCCAGGTAGCCGTTCGCCCGCACCAACCGGCTCATCGCCGCCTGCAGCACGTTCCACAGCACCGTGCCGCTCGGGAGCCAGAAGGCGGCGCCCGGGGCGTACTCGTGAAAGGCGAAGAGACCGAGGGCCGGCCCCAGCTTGCGGTGATCGCGCTTCTTCGCCTCCTCGAGGCGGGTGAGGTGCGCCTCCAGCGCCTTCCTGTCGAAGAACTGCGTGCCGTAGATGCGCTGGAGCATCGGGTTCTTCGAGTCGCCGCGCCAGTAGGCGCCGGCCGAGCTCAAGAGCTTCACCACCCCGAGCCGGCCGGTGGAGGGGCCGTGCGGCCCGAGGCAGAAGTCGACCCAACCGCCGTGCCGGTAGAGGGTGAGCGTCTTCGCCCCGCGGGCGGCGATGTCGCGGACGATCTCCACCTTGAAGCGCTCGCCCTTCTCCTCGAAGAGGCGCAGCGCCTCCTCCATGGAGATCTCGTCGCGCTGGAAGGGGTGGTCGGCGGCAATCTCCTCCGCGATGCCCTTCTCGATGACGGCGAGGTCCTCCGGGGTGAAGGGGTGGTCGCGCGCGAAGTCGTAGTAGAAGCCCTCCTCGATGGCGGGGCCGATGGTGACCTGCGTGTCCGGGTAGAGCCGCTGCACCACGCTCGCCATCACGTGGGCGGCGTCGTGCCGCGCCACCTCCAGCGCCTCGGGGCTGCGGGTGGTGACCACCTCCAGCCGGGCGTCGCGTTCGAGCGGGCGGGCGAGATCCACCGGCTCGCCGTCCAGCTTGGCGAAGAAGGCGGCCTTGGCGAGGCCGGGCCCGATGGCCTCCCGCACGAAGTCGGCCACCCGCGTGCCGCGCGCGACCTCCTTGGAGGAGCCGTCGGGCAGCGTGATCTTGACCTGTTCCATGGTGGTCTTCCCTAGCGGCATACGAAAAAAAAGGCCAGCGTGAGCGCTGGCCTTCGTGACTTCGCCCTCACCCCCAACCCCCTCTCCCGCCGGGAGAGGGGGCTTCACTCTCCCCAAGGGAGAGAGGGCTTCACTCCTCCTCGGGTCGAGACGCCACCCCCCGGGGCGCAGGGGGGTGAAGCGCGCCTCAGCCAATCTCGACGGGGACGAACAGCCTCCCCTCCCCTCGCTGCACGAGCAGCGCCACCTGCTTGTCGGCCTTGGCGACGGCGCTCTTCAGCGCATCGACGTTCTTCACGGGCGCGCCGTTCACCGCGAGCACCACGTCGCCGGGCTGGATGCCGGCCTTGGCCGCCGCACCGGCGACCTCCTCCACCAGCACGCCGCCCTCCACGCCGGCCTGGCTGCGCTCGTCGGGGGTGAGCGGCCGCACGGCGAGCCCGAGCTTGCCTCCCTCGGCCTTGCCGTCCGAGGAGGCCACCTTCTCGCCGGAGACCTCACCGACCTTCACGGTGACGTCCTCGGACTTGCCCTTGCGCCAGAGCTGCAGCTTCGCCTCGGTGCCGGGAGCGATGTTCGCCACCCTGGGCGGCAGCTCTGAGGAGTGGGAGATCTCCTTGCCGTCGAGCTTCAGGATGACGTCCCCCGCCTGCAGGCCAGCCTTGTCGGCGGGGCCGCCCTTCTCGACGTTGCTCACCAGCGCGCCCTCCGGCTTCGGCAGGCCGAAGGAATTCGCCAGTGCCTGGTTCACGTCCTGGATCATGACGCCGAGCCTACCGCGGCTCACCTTGCCGCTGGCGAGCAGCTGCCCCTGCACGTTCATCGCCACGTCGATGGGGATGGCGAAGGAGAGGCCCTGGTAGCCGCCCGACGACGAGTAGATCTGGGAGTTGATGCCGATCACCTCACCGGCGGCGTTGAAGAGCGGGCCCCCGGAGTTGCCCGGGTTCACCGCCACGTCGGTCTGCAGGAACGGCACGTACCCCTCGTTGGGCAGGGCGCGCGACTTGGCCGAGATGATGCCGGCCGTGGCGCTCGCCTCGAAGCCGAAGGGCGAGCCGATGGCCAGCACCTGGTCGCCCACCTGCGAGCGCCCAGGGTCGCCGATCTTCACGGTGGGCAGGTTCTCGGCCTCCACCTTCAGGACCGCCACGTCGGTGGGCTTGTCCACGCCCGTCACCTTGGCGTCGAGCTCCCGCCCGTCGGTGAGCTTCACCTTCACCTCGGTGGCGCCATCCACCACGTGCGCGTTGGTGAGGACGATCCCGTCCGACTTCACGATGAAGCCGGAGCCGAGCCCGCGCACCTGCTGCTCGCCCTGGGGAGGCATGAAGCGCCGGAAGAAGGGCGCCATGGGGTCGTTGGGGTCGAGCTGGCCCATCGGGCCGCCCTGCAGGCTCGCCTTCCGAGTGCCGCTCACGCTGATGTTCACCACCGCGGGGCCATACCTCTTCACGATCGCGGCGAAGTCGGGGGCGGTCCGGGTGGTCGCCACCGCCGCCGGGGTCTGCACATCGTCGGCCATCGCCCGGGCCGGGGTGAGCGCCCCGTCGTGCAGCGCGTAGCCGCCTGCCATGGCGCCCGCCAGCGCCAGGGCCACCGTGACCTTCTTGCTTGCGACTGTCCTCATCGGAGCTTCCTTTCGTGTGTCGAAGGGGGCTGGGCTCCTCACCCAGCCTTCGAGCAGCACGATAGGGAGCGATCCTTAAGGCGATCTTAAGGGGTCGAATCCCGGTTGTGGCTCGGTCGCGGGTCGCTCGCGAGGCCACACCACCCGGGCCCGGAGCCCACCGCCGGGATTGTCGTCGAGCGTCACGCGGGCACCCTGGCGCCTGGCGATGGCCTTCACCACGGCGAGCCCCAGCCCGCTGCCGGTCTCGCCGGTCCCGGGCCGCCGGAAGAAGCGGTCGAACACGCGCTCCCGGTCGGCGAGCGGAATGCCCGGACCGGTATCGCGCACCTCGAGGAAGGGCCTCCCCTCCTCGAGCCCGCAGGCGACATCGACCTTTCCCCCGGCCGGCGTGTAGCGCAGGGCGTTGTCGACGAGGTTCGCCGCCAGCACCCTCAGGCTCTCGGCCTCGCCGCGCACGAAGGCCCGAGCATCCGAGGAGCCAGCCCCGAGGTCGATCCCCCTCGCCTCGGCCAGGGGAGCGTGATCGGCCACGGCCTGGGCCAGGAGCTCCTCCAGCGAGACCTCCTCGCTCGCGGTGGGCCTCGGCCTCTCCCCCCCGGGCTCCTGCCGCGCCAGGGTGAGGAGCTGCTGGACCACGCGCTCCGTTCGCTCGAGGCCTCGCTCCAGGTCGCCTATCGCCGCCCGCCGCCCCGCCTCGTCCTCGGCGCGAGAAGCCAGGCTGGCCTGCAGCTTCAGCACCGCGAGCGGCGTGCGGAGCTCGTGGGCGGCATCGGCCACGAAGGCGCGCTGGCTCTCCAGCGCCGCGGAGAGCCTGGCCATGAGGCCGTTCAGCGAGTGGACGAGCGGGCGAACCTCGTCCGGGGCTCCCTCCTCGGGGAAGGGCGCCAGGCTGGTGGCGCTCCTGCGCTCGGCCTGCCGCGCCAAGCGGTCGAGCGGGGAGAGACCGCGGCCCACGATCCACCAGACGAGGAGCGCCAGCGCGGGGAGCAGGACGAGGAGCGGCGCGAGGGTGCGGGAAGCGGCGGCGAAGGCGAGCCTGCTCCGCACCGCCTCCGGCTGCGCCACCTGCAGCACCTGGGCGCCCACCGACACGGCGAAGATGCGCCAGGCGCCCGCGCCGGTGACCGCGGTGCCGAGCCCGGGCCGCGCCGGAGGGCCGGGGAGGTCGCTCACCAGCGAGGAGGCGTAGAGGCGCACGCCGTCGCCGTCCCAGATCTGGATGACCAGCTCCAGCTCGCCTTCACCGGGCGGCGAAGGGCGCGGCAGGCCGAGCGCGCGATCGCGCAGTGAGAGGGCGATGAGCCTGAGCTGGTAGTCGAGCGCGTCGCCAATCTCGCGCCGGACGATGCGGTAGGTGGCCACCCCGCCCCCCACCGTGACCGCCGCCACCGCGGTGATGAGGGTGGCCAGCAGCGCGCGCCTGAGCGACTTCACGGCCGCATCCGGAGTGGTTCGAGGAGCGACGTTCCAGCCGTCACGGCGGCACCGGGAGCGAGTGGAAATGCCACCTCAAGTGGACCTCGGCACGACGTAGCCGACGCCGCGGAGCGTCTTGATGAGGTCGGCGCCCAGCTTGCGTCGCAGCGTGTGGATGTGGACCTCCACCGCGTTGCTCTCCACCTCCTCGCCCCAGCCGTAGAGCCGCTCCTCCAGCCGCGCGCGGGAGAGCGGGCGGCCCGGGCGCTCCACCAGCGCGTGCAGCAGCGCGAACTCGCGCGCCGAGAGCGCCACCGGCTCGCCATTCAGGGTCACCTCGTGCGCGGCCGGGTCGAGGCGGAGCCCACCGAGCTCGATGAACGGCGCGGCGCGGCCGCTGCTCCGCCGGGCGAGCGCCCGGACCCGGGCCGCCAGCTCGTCGAGGGCGAACGGCTTCACGAGATAGTCGTCGGCCCCGGCGTCGAGGCCGGCCACCCTGTCCGGCACACCATCGCGCGCGGTGAGCACGAGCACTGGAACGCGCTCCCCGCGCCGGCGGAGGTTCGCCAGCACCTCCATCCCCCCCCGCCCGGGCAGGCCGAGATTGAGGAGGACGAGGTCATAGGGCTCGCTGCGGAGCGCCAGCTCGGCCGCTGGCCCATCCTTCACCCAGTCGACGGCGTGTCCGGCGAGGCGCAGGCCGCGCTGCACCCCCGCCCCTAGCATCTCATCGTCCTCGACGAGGAGAAGCCTCATGGTCGGGCTCGGTGGAGCTGATCTCGAGCCGCTGAACTGGCAAGCGCCATCACCCCCTGGGAATAGGACGGAACGGGTCCGAGTTCACCCGCTTCGCTGGGTCCGACTGGCGGCGGCCGCCGCCCATGATTCCGGGCTCTACCCGAGCGCCGCGAGCGAGGCGCCGCCAAACAGCTCGCTGCAGCGAGGGCAGAGCCGGAAGGTCACCTCGTCGGGGACTCGCGCCACCAGCGCCGGCACGAAGTGCCAGGCCTCCTCCCCCTCCGGGTCGCGCACCGAGCGGCAGCACCAGCACTGGACGACCGGACCACCCGCGCCGCCAAAGCTCGACGGCGCGGCCCGCGAGATTGTCCTCCCCTCCCGGGCCACGCGGCTGCTCATGACCTGGCAGGAGACCACCACCCCGAGGGGCCGCTGGCGGCCGGGCGCCATCCATCGCTCGAGCCGGGTGGTCACCAGGCGCAGCTCCTCCGCGCTGTTGCACTCGCCGAGCTCGACCACCCCCGGCCACGACGAACCGTCGAGCGCTGCCTCGAAGAGCCTGCGGAAATGCGCCCGCGCCTCCTCGCCCCGGATGTGAGAGAGCCACGGTGTTCCGGCCACCACGCGGCCGAGCGCCGCCGGCGCGCCCCCGTTCCGCCGAGCGAAGCGGTCCCAGCGCGGGTTCACCCACTGAAGAATCCCGCGCGCGTCGACCAGGCAGGCGGAACCCGCCTCGCCCATCAGCGCCCGGCGGCAGAGGGAGATCTCCTCGCGCGTCGCCCCCAGCGCGTCGAGGCAGGTCTGGCAGGTCACCCGCTCGAGCAGTGGCACGCACTCGAGCGCGCTCGCGATCGCAGCGCCGCACAAGGTCTCGAGAGGGCCCGCGCCCCGGGTGTGGACCGTCCGCTCCGCTGCCATGCCTCCCCCGCTCGCGCGGCCATCTTCGCACCCGGTGCGCGCCGGGCCAAGCAGGCGAGCCGCCCCGGACGCGAACCGTCCGCTCCGGAGCGGATCGCGAGCGCCAGCGTTGACAGCGGGCGACCGGCACCGGTTTCATCTCGCGAGGTGAACCTCCTCCTCCTCGAACCCGGTGAGCTCTCCGATGGAGGGGTCGTGCACCTTCGCGGGCGGAGGGCGGCACACGGGCTGGAGGTTCTGAGGCTGGAGCGGGGGGACGAGCTCCGGGTGGGCGTGGTCGGAGGGCGCATCGGCCGTGGCTTGGTGGTGGCCGCCTCGGCCGGCGGCAGGGCGCCCGAGCTCTCGCTGGAGGTGGAGCTCCTCGCCGAGCCGCCGCCCCCTCCGCCCGCTCAGCTCCTCCTCGCGCTGCCTCGCCCCAAGGTGCTCCGCCGCGTACTGCAGGCCGTCGCGGCCATGGGCCTGCCGCGCCTCCTCCTCGTCGGCAGCTACCGGGTCGAGAAGAGCTACTTCGCCTCGCCAGCCCTCGACCCAGGGTCGATCGAGGAGGATCTGCTCCTCGGCCTCGAGCAGGGCCGGCACACGCGCCTGCCCGAGGTGCGGCTCCGGAGGCACTTCAAGCCGTTCGTCGAGGACGAGCTCGAGAGCTGGCTCGCCGGAGCGCAGGGGCTCCTCGCCGACCCGGGGGCGGGCGGGGGACTCGCCGGCCTGGCCCGCCGCGCCGGCCGGGCGGCGGTGGCCATCGGCCCAGAGGGCGGGTTCACCCCCTACGAGACCGGACTGCTGCGCGAGCGGGGCTTCGACCCCTTCACCCTCGGTCCCTACCCCCTGCGCGTGGAGACGGCCGTGCCCTTCGCGGTGGGGCAGGTGCTGCTCTGGCTCGGGATTGATCCGCCGGCCGCGACGCATGGGCGCCACGCCTCCGGCGCTGCCCCGTGACCGGTCCTTTGCAACGGGGCGGCGACTCGCTTAGACCTCGTGTCGTGCTCAAGCCGGGAGCCAACGACCCGTGCCCTTGCGGGAGCGGGCTCAAGTACAAGCGATGCCACCGCGTTGCCGACGAGCGCGCGGCGATTCTCGCGGGCCACGGGGGGAAGGGCGGCGTCGCGCCCGGGCGCCGTGCGGGCGGCCCTGGTGTCGCCCCGGCGGTCCGTCCCACCGGGAATTCCCCAGCCGAGCTATGCCGTCTCCGGAAGGCCGCGCGCCGCACCACGCATCGCCGATACCGTGGAGCGCCTCGACCGCATCCGGCGCGCCTGCCGCGCCGCCGCCGAGGTGCTCGCGGAGGCCGGCCGGGCGGCGCGCCCCGGCGTCACCACCGACGCCATCGACGCGCTGGTCCACGAGGCCTGCCTCGCCCGCGGCGCCTACCCCAGCACGCTCAACTACCACGGCTTCCCGAAGTCGCTCTGCACCTCGGTGAACGAGGTCATCCTGCACGGCATCCCCGACGCCCGGCCGCTGGCGGAGGGCGACATCGTGAACCTCGACGTGACGCTCTTCCTGGGCGGGGTCCACGGCGACTGCTCGGCCACCTTCTGCGTGGGCGAGGTGGACGAAGCCTCCCGCCGCCTGGTTCGAGTCACCCGCGAGTGCCTGGAGCTCGGCATCTCCGCGGTGCGCCCAGGCCGGCCCGTCTCCGACATCGGCAGGGCCATCGAGCGCCACGCCCGGCAGCACGGCTACGGCGTGGTGCGCGCCTTCTGCGGCCACGGCATCGGCGAGGATTTCCACATGGAGCCGCAGATCCTCCACTACCACGAGCCGCGCGCTCGGACGCCGATGGAGGAGGGCATGGTCTTCACGGTGGAGCCCATGATCACCGAGGGTGACATCGCCCACGTGGTCTGGCCCGACGGATGGACGGCCTCCACCGTGGACGGCCGCCGGGCCGCCCAGTTCGAGCACACCGTGCTCGTCACCGCGGACGGCGCCGAGATCCTCACGCGCTGAACGGGCGGCGGGCGGCGCCATGGCGGGGCGCCTCGCCCGCGGGCACACCGCGCTGGTTGGTGCAGCGCGCGGCCCTCAGGGCAGCAGCGAGAGACGCACCCGGAATGCGCTCCCCTCACCCTGCACGCTCGAGGCGGTGATGCTCCCGCCGTGAGCCTCCACCAGCATCCGCGACGCGAAGAGGCCGAGCCCCATCCCCTCCTGCCGCCTGGCGCTCCCAGGCGCGCGATAGAACCGCTCGAAGAGGCGCGCGAGCTCGTGCTCGGCGAGGCCCGGTCCGCGGTCGAGCACCTCCACCACCGCGTGCGCGCCCTCCGCGGTGAGCCGCACCTTCACGGTCGAGCCAGACGAAGAGTACTTGAGGGCGTTGGTGAGGAGGTTCGTGAAGACCCGCTCGAGCCTCGGAGCGTCGGCCAGCACCGGGCCCACCGCCGGCCTCACCTCGAGCTCGAGGCGCTCTGCCGACTGGAGGGCCCCGAGCCGGCCGCAGAGGTCGGTGAGCAGCGCGGCGAGGTCCACCGGCTGAAGCGAGAGCCGGAGCTTGCCGGCCTCCAGCATCGCGGTCTCCAGCAGCTCGTTCAGCATGCTGGACATCCGGTCGGCGCTCCGCTGGATGGCCTCGGCCCTCCTTCGGACGGCGGGCGCGGGCTCCTCGCGGCGGGCGAGCTGGCGGGCGTGCGCCAGGATGACCCCGAGCGGCGTGCGGAGGTCGTGCGCGATCGAGCGCGCCAGGTCTTCCTGCCGCTCCTGGAGCTCGCGCACCCTTGCGGCATCGGCGAGGCTCACCACCACCTCGTCGCGCCCCGGGAAGTCGGGAGCCCGCGCGCCGATCAGCACCCAGTTCACCCGGTCCTCGCTCAGCACCAGGGCGTGGAGCGCTCCCCTCACCGGCTCGCCGCGGCGTGCGGCGGCGATCGGCAACCCGCCGGGCACGGGCCGCCCCTCGGCGTCGAGGAGGCGGGCATGTCGAAGGAGCTCGTCCACCGTCGTGGGAGACGCACCTTCCGGCCACCCGAGAAGCATGCGCGCCTGGGTGTTGGCGGCCCGCACGGTTTCGCCCTCCACCCAGATGACGCCGTCCGGCAAGAGCTCGCAAGCCGCACCGAGGAGCTCGCCTGGCGGGGCGGGGACAGGGTGGGTGGACCAGGGTGCCACGGTGTCCTCCTCGTGACATTCCGCTGCGTGGACCACATCCATGCCTTTGCCCCCCGGCGGCTGGGTTCCACGGTCCCGATGCGATACGCTTCATCATTTCCTTACACCCCTCGCGGGGCTCGCGCTGCCCCCCTTGGAGTGATGGCCGAACGCTCCGGAGGATGAGCCTGATTCCCTGCCTGATTCCCTCCCCCCGGCGGCGCGGTGGTGGCCGTCCTCCCTGAGCGCATCCTCAGGAGCAGCGCCGGGAGCTGCGGCGTGGCCACCATGTTCCCCTCCACCGCCTGCCCGAACGACCTCGCCGGGACGAAGGTCCACGCGGCGGAGTAGACCCTCAGCCCGGGCGGAGGAAGCGGCGCCCAGCCCACCGCCTCGGCGTCGCGGCGCCAGATGACCCACGCCGGCGCCCACTCGCTGCCCGGCGACCACACCCACCCGAGATGCTCGTGCTGCCACCACCGCCCGTGGTGGTAGGTCACCCAGCCCCATGGCTCATGGGCGACCCACCCCCAGCCATTCTCCGACCGCTCCCACCGCCCGTTGCGATAGGGCACCCAGCCAGTCCCTGGGTCGAAGGGCCGCCATACCTCTCCGAGGCTCCTCGTGGAGAGCCACTCGCCGTACCGGTCGAGGGCCTGAAAATATGCGGCCCGCGCTGCGCGCCTTTCCTCGCGCTGCGACCCCGGCTCCGGCGCGCCGCCGGCGAGAGCAGGCGTGAGCCACACGCCAAGGAGCAGGGCGAGGAGACCCAGCTCGCTCGCGAGCTTCCGGCGGGGCCGTGTTCGGGGGGGGCGGAGGCGGGCACGCATGTCCGGCTGGAGCAAGCACAACTCGGGCCGAATGGGGCCCAGACGGACGTACAGGCGCCGCCACGGGCGCCCGTGCTAGGTTTCGCTCAAATGGGCGACGAGGGATGGCCGGGCCGGGAATATCCGCTCGGGGCGACGGTCGAGGCAGAGGGCGTCAACTTTGCGGTGTACGCGAGCGGGGCGGAGAAGGTGGAGGTGTGCCTCTTCGACCCCAATGACCCGAAGAAGGAGCTCAGGTGCGTCACGCTCGGTGAGGCCACCGCCCACGTGTGGCACGGCCTCGTCCCGGGCCTCACCGCGGGCGCGCTCTACGGTTTCCGGGCGCACGGCCCCTACGAGCCGGCGCGAGGGCTGCGCTACAATCCCCACAAGCTGCTCATCGACCCCTACGCGCGGGCGGTCAGCGGCGAGGTCGACTACACGGCCCCGGTCTTCGGGTACCGGCCGGGCGAGGGCGACGATGCCTTCGACGACCGCGACAGCGCCGGCGGCATGCCGCGCTGCGTGGTGGTGGGAGACGGCTTCGACTGGGGTGACGACCGGCCGCCCGGCCACCCCTGGCACCGGTCGGTGATCTACGAGGTGCACGTCCGCGGCTTCACCATGCGTCACCCGGAGGTCCCGCCCGAGCTCAGGGGGACGTACGCCGGCTTCGTCCACCCTGCGGCGCTGAACCACCTGAAGCGGCTCGGCATCACCGCGGTGGAGCTCCTCCCCATCCACGAGCACGCGGACGAGCCCTACCTCACCGAGCAGGGGCTCCGGAACTACTGGGGGTACGCCACCCTCAACTTCTTCTCGCCGGAGCAGCGCTACTCCAGCCGCGGCCATCGCGGCGAGCAGGTCGAGGAGCTCAAGGCGATGGTGAAGGCCCTCCACCGCGAGGGGATCGAGGTCATCCTCGACGTGGTCTACAACCACACTGCCGAGGGAAACCACCTCGGGCCCACGCTGTCGATGAAGGGGCTCGACAACCTCGCCTACTACCGGCTCTCACCGGCCGACCCTCGCCACTACTGGGATTGCACCGGCACCGGGAACACGCTCAACGTCCCCCACCCCCAGACGCTGAAGCTGGTGATGGACTCGCTCCGCTACTGGGTCGAGGTGATGCACGTCGACGGCTTCCGCTTCGACCTCGCCACGGCGCTGGCGCGCGACCCCTTCGACTTCGACCCGAACAGCAACTTCTTGCAGGCGTGCCTCCAGGACCCCACCCTGGGCCGGGTGAAGCTCATCGCCGAGCCGTGGGACGTGGGCGCGGGCGGCTACCAGGTGGGAGGCTTCCCGCCGCAGTGGTCGGAGTGGAACGGAAAGTACAGGGACTGCGTCCGGCGCTTCTGGAAGGGCGACATCCAGTCAGGCGAGCTGGGCTGGCGGCTCAGCGGCTCGGCCGACCTTTATCAGGCCGCGGGACGCAAGATCTTCGCCAGCGTGAACTTCGTGACCTGCCACGACGGCTTCACCCTGCGCGACCTCGTCACCTACAACCACAAGCACAACGAGGCCAACGGCGAGGACAACCGCGACGGCGGCGACGACAACGCCTCCTGGAACTGCGGCGTCGAAGGCGAGACCGACGACGAGGCGGTGAACGACCTCCGCAACCGCCAGCAGCGGAACCTCATCGCCAGCCTCTTCCTCTCGCAGGGCGTGCCCATGCTCTGCGCCGGCGACGAGATCGGGAAGACGCAGGGCGGCAACAACAACGCCTACTGCCAGGACGACGAGATCTCCTGGCTCGACTGGGATCTCGACCCCCGGCGCCAGGCGCTGCTCGGCTTCACCATGAGGATGATCCGGCTGCGCATGGAGCAGCCGGTGCTCCAGCGGCGGCGCTTCTTCCGCGGCCACACGCCGTCGGACTCCTCCCTCAAGGACCTCGCCTGGTTCAGGCCCGACGGGAAGGAGATGAGCGAGGAGGACTGGCGCCAACCCTACATCCGGGCCCTCGGCTTCCTGCTCGGCGGCGACGCCATCGCCACCCCCGACGAGCACGGGCAGCGCATCGTGGGCGACAGCCTGCTCGTGCTCATGAACGCTCACCACGAGAAGGTGGTCTACACGCTGCCCGACATCTCCTGGGGGCGCGACTGGGACATCCTGCTCGACACCGCCGGTGAGAGCGACGCCAAGCGCGACGCCGCGTTTTCCAACCGGACGGTCGAGGTGGCGCCGCGCTCGCTGGTGGTGCTCTCGCGCCACGTCGGGCACGAGGGCAATGGCCGCCGCGCCCCCTCGGACGACGGTGCCTTCCAGGGCCGTGACCGGAGGAAGCGCTGACCTTCGCCACGGTCGCCGCTCCGGTCACCCTCACCCCGGTGGGCCCGCCCGGAAGCGGCCGATGAGCGGGACGTGGTCGGACAGCCCGCAGAACGCGCTGCGCCGATCGCCGAAGGGCGAGGTGCCGTCGAGGTCGGTGCAATCGAGGCCGTTCCCGTAGAAGAGGTGGTCGAGGTGCATCCGCAGCCGCATGAAGCCGGCCGTGGGGAAGGCGCGCGGGTTGCCTGGCACGAGCAGGCCGCGGGCGGCCAGGGCGCTCCGGAAGCCGGCCTCGCCGGTGAGGTAGGCGTACACCGGCGAGCCGGGCGCAGAGTTGAAGTCGCCGCAGACCACGAAGGGCTCCTCACCGGCGTGGCGCCGGACGAAGGAGACCAGCGAGCGCGCCTCGTGGAGCTGGTTCACCCCCCAGCCCATTCGCATCCGCGTCGCCCAGAACTCGCGGGCGAACGGGGTCGGCAGGGAGAGGTGGGTGTTGAAGAGGTGCAGGCGCCCGATCGGGGTCTCCACCCGCATGTGGGCGCAGATCCGGGTCTGCTTGCGATCCTTCCACCGCTCCACGTGGTGGTGCGTGATGCGCTCGGGCGCGGCGCCGTTGTGGTCGGCCACCTCGACGCGCTGCGTGTTCGCCAGGATGGCGAGCCCGGTGGTGGAGATGGGCACCCCGCGCAACGCGTTCACATGGGCCCGGAAGTAGAAGCCCTCGTAGGGTGAGGCGCGGCCGTCCCCCTCGAAGGCCACCCCCACCTCGCGCATGAAGCGGGAGAGCTGCGTCTCGGCCGGCCTCCGCTCCCGCAGGGCCAGGCTGGAGCGGAGCGAGATGGTCTCGATCTCCTGCAGGCAGACGAGGTCGGGCAGGGGGTCGAGCAGCGCCAGCCGCTCGGCGATGCTCCGCTGCGAGGCCGTGGTGGAGGCGAGCCCCTTGAGGGCGTGCCCAAAGTAGCGGACGTTGTAGCTGACGACGCGGAGAGGCAATGCTCGGATGGGCGTTCTGCGAGCCACGCCCTCGCGTATAGCGCCTCCCTTTGCGCGCGCTCGCTCGTTTGCGACGCCGGTCGGGGCATTGCGAAAACGCCTTTTTGCCAGCAGGTTCTCTGCGTGAAGGGTCGAGGAGACCCCGAAGCCCGGCCCCCCTTTCGGTGTGAAGGAGGGTTTTTGTCCGCACAGAGAGTGAAAGATGCAGTCGACCAGCCGCGTCGCGCTCGCCCAGGAAGCCTACTCGGCCGCCGTGCGAGCCGCCCGCGGGCGTTCCACCCCGCACACCTGGGCCCGCCTCTTGCGCGCCGCGCAGAACCTCCGCGAGGCGTCCAAGACTGCCCGGCGGGCGGACGGGACCCGGCGCCACTGAGTGGGCGCCAGGCGACGGCCGGCGGCGACGCGGTGACGCCACGTTTGGGCGCGCGACGGCGCGGACCCGCGGCCCCAGATTGCTGGGGTGGAGGAGCGACCGAACATGCGCCTGCCGGGCAAGGGAATGAGCTGGAAGACCTTCGGCAAGGCCTTCTGGGAGGAGCTGAACCGCGACCAGCTCACCGACTGGGCCGGCGCCGTGACCTACTCGGGGGTGATGGCGCTGTTCCCATTTCTCCTCTTCCTGGTGGCCCTGGCGAGCGTTCTCATCACGCCCGCTCAGGCAGAGGACCTCGTCCAGCAGCTCGGGCGGGTGGCGCCAAGCAACGTCACCGAGATCCTCGGCGACCGGATCAAGGCCATCGCCTCCAGCTCGCAGACCGGGCTCCTCACGGTGGGCGCGCTGGTGGCCATCTGGAGCGCATCGTCCGGCGTTGCCGGCGTGCAGCGCGCCCTCAACACCATCTACGGCGTGACGGACAGCCGGCCCCTCTGGAAGACCCGCGGCATCGCCATCCTCATGACGCTCGTCTCCAGCGTGGTGGCGCTGGTGGCGGCGCTGGTGGCGGTGGCCGCCGGGCCGATCGGCGAGGCCATCGGCGGCCCCCTGGGGACCGCCCTCACCTGGCTTCGCCTCCCGGTGGCGGGCGCCCTCATGATGTTCTTGTGGGCAGCCCTCTACTACGCGCTCCCCGACGTCGAGCAGGAGTTCAAGTTCATCACCCCAGGATCGGTGGCGGGCGTGGTGCTGTGGGTCGTCGCCTCCTGGGGCTTCTCCACGTACGTCGCCAACTTCGGCAGCTACGAGGCCACCTACGGCTCGGTGGGCGGCGTCATCGTCATGCTGCTCTGGATGTACATCTCCTCGCTCGCGCTGCTGGCAGGTGCCGAGGTGAACGCGGTCATCGAGCACCTGTCCGAGGACGGCAAGCGCGCCGGCGCGAAGAGCATGGAGGACAGGGGCGTCACCGGCACGAAGAGCGAGTCCGAGGAGCCGGTGGAGCCCGTTGGCTCCTTTGCCCAGGGCGTGGCAGCCGGCAGGGCCGCGGCCCGCTCGCGAGGGCGGGCGCAGGCCGCCCTGGCGGCGCTGGCCGGCGCGGCGCTCTGGATGAGGCGCCGAGATATTTGACACCCGCAGGCGCTCCGCGCGTAGTCCCCATGCCGCGGCGCGCAGGAGATGCTACCGTGGGACCGTGGAGATCGGCCTCGTCTTGACGGGCGGCGGCGCGCGGGCCGCCTACCAGGTGGGTGTCCTTCGAGCCATCGCCGAGCTCTGCCCCCGCGCCCCCGGGGGCGGCTCGCCCTTCTCCGTCTTCTCGGGGGTCTCGGCCGGGGCCATCAACGCGGTCTCGGTCGCCTCGGGCGCCGACGATTTTCCACGGGCGGTGGCGCGCCTCGCCGAAGTCTGGCGAGGCCTCACGCCGGACAGCATCTACCGCACCGACACGCGCCGCCTCGTCTCCATCGGCTCGCGCTGGATCAAGGACCTCTCGGCGGGCGGGCTGCTCAGCTCCTCGCACATCAACTACCTCCTCGACACCTCGCCCATGCGGAGCCTGCTCACCGAGACGATGCCGATCTCGCGCCTGTCGCAGCAGTTCCGCTCGGGCACCGTGCGCGGCGTCGCCGTCTCGGCCACCAGCTACTCGAACGGCCTCGCCGTCACCTTCTTCGACGGGCACCGGAGCATCGCGCCGTGGTTCAGGGCCAACCGGGTGGGGCTTCGCCAGCGCCTGCGGCTCCCCCACGTCCTCGCCTCCTCGGCCATCCCCATCTTCTTCCCCCCCATCAGGATCCGCGGGCTGTTCTACGGCGACGGCTGCGTGCGCATGCACGCCCCGCTCTCCCCGGCCATCCACCTCGGGGCCGACCGCCTCCTCGCCATCGGGGTGCAGCCCGCAACCGCCATCGAGCTGCCGCTCGATCGGGCGGACCAGCCGCATCCGGAGTGGGTTCCGCCTTCCGAGATCGCCGGGCTGCTCCTCAACGCCATCTTCCTCGACGCGCTGGAGTCGGACCTGGAGCGGCTCATGCGGGTGAACCGCACGGTGGCGCTCCTCCCGCCCGAGCAGCAGGGCACGCCCGCCCAGCCGCTGCGCGCCGTGCCGGTGCTGGTGCTCCGGCCCTCGCAGGACCTCGGCACGCTCGCCGCCGACCAGTACACGCGCTTCCCCCGCATGCTGCGCTACCTCCTGAAGGGCATCGGCGCCACCGGCGACACCGGCGCCGACCTCCTCAGCTACCTCGCCTTCGAGCCCGAGTACGTGAACCGCCTCATGGACCTCGGCTACGCGGACGCCACGCGACAGGCCGACGAGATCCAGGAGTTCGTGCTCTCCGGGCCGCGAGGGGTGGCACACGCCCCTTCAGCCCGGGCCGAGCAGGGCGCGCGGGCGCAGTAGCCTCGGGGAGGGCGTAGGGCGCCATCGCACCCGTGCGCACCGGTTGGCCGCTTCGCCGCGGGAGACTACCATCCGGGCAATTTGCAGCCCGCGACCTCGACCCCCCCGGCCGACTTCAAGCCACACCTGTTCGGCAAGTTCTACCTCCTCCAGCGCCTGGCGGTAGGGGGCATGGCCGAGATCTACCGCGCCAAGCTGGTGGGCGCGGCGGGCTTCGAGAAGGAGCTGGCGGTGAAGCGGGTCCTCGCCGCCCGCGCGCAAAACGACGGCTTCATCCGCATGCTGGTGAACGAGGCCAAGCTCACCGCGCAGCTCACCCACTCCAACATCGCGCAGATCTACGAGTGCGACGTGGTGGGCGACACCTCCTACATCGCCATGGAGCTCGTCTACGGCGTCTCCATGAAGGAGATGATGGCGTCGTTCGCGCGCGCCGGGACGCCGCTCGAGCCCGAGCAGGCCATCTTCCTCGTGCTCCAGCTCCTGCAGGGGCTCGACTACGCCCACCGCAAGGTGGGCGCCGACGGCGAGGCGCTGCAGATCGTCCACTGCGACGTCTCGCCGGACAATGCGCTCGTCTCCTGGGAGGGCGAGCTGAAGCTCCTGGACTTCGGCATCGCCCGCGCCGTGGCGGGCCTCTCCAACTACAAGGAGGGCATGCTGATGGGGAAGCTCGGGTACGTCGCCCCCGAGCAGGCCTCGGTCGAGCGCGCCTGGGACCACCGGGTGGACGTCTTCGCCGCGGGGATCGTCCTCTACGAGCTGCTCACCGGCCAGAAGCCCTTTCCCAAGGCCACCGACGTGCCCTCGCTCATCGCCTCGCGCAAGGCGAAGGTGCCGTCACCCTCGGCCATAGACGACCGCCTCCCCCGCGAGCTGGACGGCATCCTGGAGCGGGCGCTCGCCATCGACCCGGAGTCGCGCTACCCGAGCGCGCGGGCCTTCGCCGACGGGCTGGTGGACGTGCTCTTCCCCACCCCGCACAGCGCCATCCAGGAGCTGCTCGGCCAGAAGATGCAGAGGGTGTTCGCCGAGCGGATAAGCCGCCAGCGCGCCGCCCGGGCGCACGACGCGCTGGTGGTGAAGGTGCTCGGCCACGCGCGCGAGGCGCAGCTGGAGGTCGCGCCGGTGACCCCGCGCCCCCTGCCGGCGATCGACTTCGTCCACCCGCCGCCCCCGCCCGCCGTGCGCCCGCAGGAGCCGGGGGCGCGGCGGCGCACCGTGGTGCGCAGGGGGTGGCCCTGGTGGGCCTCCCTCGCGCTGGCGCTGCTCGCGGCCACCGTGGCCGGCTCGGCCGTCTGGTACGCAGGGCCGCTCCTGCGCCCCGGCGTGGTGGTGGTCACCTCGGAGCCGGCGGGCGCCCGGGTGAGCGTGGATGGCTCACCCATACCCGGCGTGACACCACTCGTCATCGAGGACGTGCCGCAGAGCCGCGCCCTCGAGCTCGCTGTGACCTCTCGCGGGCGCAGGAGCTGGACCGCCACCTTGCCCCCCGAGCCGGGCCACCTCGTCCGGCGCGCGCACGGCGTACTCCCCTCGGCGCTCGGGCCGCTCACCCTCGACAGCGAGCCGCGCGGCGCGCAGGTGACCCTCGACGACGCGCGCGTGGGGGTCACTCCGCTCACCGTCGAGGGCGTCCGGCTCGACGAGCCGCACCGCATCGACCTGCGCCTCCCGGGGCGCGAGCTCAATCAATTCGTGGTCATCCCCGAGCGCGACGGGCAGCGCTTCGTGCGGAAGCTCACGCCGCGTGAACCTCCGCGCGCCGCGCCGGAGCCGTGAGACGCCCCTCGAGCGGCCGCGCGCGCAGAAGCGGCGGCTCCTCAGGCGAGCGGGCCGTCCGGCGTGGGGGCGGCGTGCCCGAGCCCGCCGGGGCGGCACCCGGACCCGAAGGCGGCAGCTCGGGCGCGGGCCAGGACATCTCGGGCGCCTCGCCCAGCGCCACCACCCGCGCCAGCGTGCCGCCGAGGAGGAGGCGATCGCCCTCGCCGGCCCGGGCGCGGCGCACCCGGACACCGTTCAGCCAGGTGCCGTTCGCCGAGCCGAGATCCTCCACCGTGAGCTCGCCCGCCTCGAACGCGAGGCGAGCGTGGCGGCGCGAGATGCTCTCGTCGTCGACGACCAGCCCGGCGCCGGCGCGGCGGCCCACCAGGAGCGGCGTGTCGTCGTCGAGCGGCACCGTGGCACCGGTGCGCGGACCGGACAGGAACCTGAGGGCCAGGGTCACTCGTGCTCCGGCCCGTCGCCCGCCTCCGCCATCTGCAGATACAGCTCGGCGCGGCGGTCGCCGGGGGCGCGCTCCAGCGCGCTCTTCCAGGTCGCCACCGCCTCTTCGCGGCGGCCGGCGGCGTGCAACGCCAGCCCGAGCGAGAGGCGCGCCGGGATCCAGCTGGGATTCTGGCGCACGATCTCCTCGTACTCGGCGATGGCGAGCTCGCGCGAGCCGGCCTCGAGGTGCGCCGAGGCGAGCCGGGCGCGGATGTCCACGAAGCCGGGGCGGAGCTCGAGGGCGCGCGCATACTCGCGCACCGCCTCGGCGTGGTGGCCGGCCGAGAGCCAGACGTCGCCCACCTCGGCGTACATGTTGGCGAGCTTGCCGAGGACGAAGCGGTCGACCTCGCCCGGCGCCGCCGAGGCGTGCGCGATGGCCTGACCGTACACCTCCCGCGCCCGCGCGTACTGTCCGGTGTCGTTGCACACCACCGCCAGGTTCAGCGCCGCCTCGGTGTAGGCGGGGTTGATGCGCAGGGCGGCCTCGAAGGCCCGCTGCGCCTTCGCGTACTGGCCGGCGTCGTGGTAGGCGACCCCGAGCATGTTGTAGACGTCGGCGAACGATTGGTTCTGCTCGACCACCTGCGCGAGGTACTTCTCGGCGCGCGCGTACTCCTTCTTCTGGTAGTAGGCCTGTCCCAGGTGGAGGGCCTGCTTCAGGTCGTCGTCGGGCTCGCTCATGGCCGGGGAGTGTACCGCAAGGCCGGGCCTCCACCCAGGTCGCTCCGTGGGCGCCGCCGGGCCGCTTCAGCGAGGCGCAGCGCTCGCCTCGGTGCTCCTTCACAGGCCGGCGGTGAAGAGCCAGCGCCCCTCTACCCTGGCGAGGCGGTATACGCGGCGGCCGCGCCCTGCTTCGCCCGCGTCGCCGGACGGGGACGAATCCTCGCCGACCTCCGCGCGGTCGCGCTCCACCCGGACCTGCCAGCCGCTCACCCGCGCCGGGGCATCGGTGGGACCGGCCAGCTCCCGCCTGGCGCGGTTGAGCAGCGCCGCGCGGTCCTCACCCGCGTCCGAGTAGTCAGGGGCGGCGAGCGAGGCGAGCTGGGCGAGGTCGCGCTGCTCGAGCGCGTCGCGGTGGCGGAAGAGCGCAAGGAGCACCCCGCGCAGCCTCCCGAACTGGTCGCCCTCGCCGCACCACACCGCCATGCGGCACGGCACCATGTGGAAGCGCTCGCGCCCGACGTAGGCGAGCGAGGACTGCTGCCCGCGCCAGGAGACGCGCCCCTCGGCGGTGAGCACCGCCACCACCGTGGCTCTTCGGCCCTCCACCGAGGTGGCGACGTCCTCGAACCGCAGCCCGTGCAGCTGCACCGTGCCGCCGCTGCGAAAGCCGTAGACATCGTCGAGCTCGGCCCGCACCTGGTTCCCGAGCGCCCGCCGGAGCTGGGTGTCGGGGCTCTCCAGGGCCGAGCCGAGGGAGGCGAGCCAGCCGCGGCCGAACCAGAGGGCGGCCACCGCGAGGAGCGAGAGCGCGATGGGAACGAGGTAGGGGGCGCCGCGCCCTCCGCGCACGAGGGGTCCGTCCTCGCCGTGCGCGCCCGCGCCGATGCGCGAGAGGTCGCCCGCGGTGGTGCCGGGGCGGCGGCCGGGCCTGCTCGGCGTCTTCACCCCGGCTCCTCGCCTCACCGGAGGGAGGCGAGCAGCTTCTCGGCCGGCGCGCGTCTGGGGTCGGCCGGGTGCTCGACGATGAGCTTCTGCAGCGCCTGCTGCGCCTCGTACCGCTCGTCCATCTTCAGATAGGCCTCGGCGAGGCCGTAGAGCGCCTCGCCCGCGCGCGGCGAGTCGGGCTGCGCGCGCAGGATCCCCTCCAGGCGGGCGGCCACGGCCGGCCACCTTTCCCTCTTGCGGTAGAACTCCACCACGTACCACTCGTGCTCCGCGAGGAGCGCGCGCGCCTCGGCGAGGAGGCGCTCCCCCTCGGTGCGCTCCTTCGCCTCGGGGTACTTCGCCACGAAGGTGGCCAGGGCCACCTCCGCGTCGCGCACCTCCTGCAGATCCTTCTCCTCGCTGGGCGGCAGGAGGAAGAAGTCGCTCGGCCGCTCCTTCCAGTGCGAGAGCCCCACCCGGAAGGCGGCGTGCGGCGCCTGCTCGTGGTTCGGGTGCTGCTTCAGGAATTGCGCGTACGCCTCGGCCGCCTCGATGTAGCGCGACTGCTTGAACTTCACGTCGGCGAGGCCCAGCTCGGCGAGCGCGGCGTACTTGGAGAAGGGGTACCTGGTGCGGACGTGGTCGAAGAACTTGCCGGCGTACTCGGGGTTTCCGCCGGTGAGCTCCTCCAGGCCGTAGCGGTAGTCCTCCTCGGCCGTCTTGCCGTAGCGCGGGTCGCCGCTGAAGGAGACTCGGCCGTGGCCGCAGGCGAGCGCCAGGGCGGCCAGGGCCGCGAGGGTGAGGTGACGCCGGTGGATCATAGGGGGGCGAAGGATAGCAGAGAGCGCGCGCGCCGCGCAGGCGGTGGCGAGCGTCGCGTGGAGCTGGCCCACCGCGCGCGTTCGACCGAGCGGGGTAGAGCGATCACTCCTCCTCGCCCCACCCGCCGAGCGCGCGCGAGACGACCGCGGCGCTGAAGCCGCGGCCGAGGAGGAAGCGCGCCGCCCGGGCCCGCTCGCGCGGGGAGAGCGCAGCCACCTCGGCGCCGCCGAGCTTCTTCGCCAGGGCCTCCCGGCAGAGCGCACGCTCGGATGCCTCGCGGCCGCCAGCCACGCTGGGAGGCCGCTCGGCAGCCTCGCCGGCAGGCGGTTCCGCGCCGGAAGCCTCGACCGCGGGCGAGAGCGCCGCCTCGAGCGCGAGGTCCACCGACGCGCGCGCCAGCCCGCTCTCCACCCCCTCGGCGCGGAGCTTCTGCACGGCGCGCGCGGGTCCGAGCCGGCCGGCCCGGAGGAGCTCGCGCGCCCTCGCCTCGGCGTAGGCGCGGTCGTCGAGGTAGCCGAGCCGGCGCAGCCAGGCGAGCACCTCGTCCGCCTCGCGCCCGTGGCCCGCGCGGAGGAGTCGGGCGCGGAGCTGCGCCTCGGTGCGGGCGCGGAAGGCCAGCACGCGGAGCGCGAGCGCCCTGGCTTCGTCGACCCCCACGGAGAGTAAAGCGCTCCTAGAACCGCTCGATCTTGAACTCGTCGTCGGCGGCGGTGACCTGCGCCGGTGCGCGGGCCGGCGCCGCGGGCGAGGCGCGGCCGGGCTGGAGCGGAGGCGGCCGCACCGGCTCCTCCGGCGCCTTCTCGAAGCCGTCCCAGCGCGAGTCGCTGGTGCTGGCGATGCCCGACACGCGGAGGGCGAAGTCGTCGGGGTTGGTCGCCTGCCGCAGCGCCTCCTCGTAGGAGATGACGCCGGCGCGCAGGAGGGCCATGAGGCTCTGGTCGAAGGTCTGCATGCCGTAGGACACGTTGCCCTGGGCGATGGCGTCGGCGATCTCCTTCGTGCGGTCCTTGTCCTCGATGAGCTCGCGCACGCGCGCGGTGTTGAGCAGCACCTCGATGGCCGGCACCCGGCCGCGCCCGTCGGCGCGCGGCACGAGCCGCTGGGAGACCACGCCGCGCATGACCGAGCCGAGCTGCAGCCGCACCTGCTTCTGCTGGTAGGGCGGGAAGGCGGAGATGACGCGGTTGATGGTCTCGGTGGCGTCGAGGGTGTGCAGGGTGGACATGACCAGGTGGCCGGTCTCGGCGGCGGTGAGCGCCGTCTCGATGGTCTCGAGGTCGCGCATCTCGCCCACCAGGATGACGTCCGGGTCCTGGCGCAGGGCGCTCTTCAGCGCCTGCCCGAAGCTCATGGTGTCGACGCCCACCTCGCGCTGGTTCACGATCGACCGCTTGTCGCGCACCAGGAACTCGATGGGATCCTCGATGGTCATGATGTGGCAGGTCTCGGTGGCGTTGATGTGGTCGATCATCGCCGCGAGGGTGGTGGACTTGCCGGAGCCGGTGGTGCCGGTGACGAGGATGAGCCCGCGCTGCTCGCCGGCGAGCTTCTCCAGCACCTTCGGCAGCATGAGCTGCTCCATCGTCTGGATCTTGAAGGGGATGACGCGGAAGACGCCGCCGACCGTGCCGCGCTGCTGGAAGACGTTCACGCGGAAGCGGCCCAGGCCCGGCACGCCGTAGGCGAGGTCGACCTCGTTCGTCTGCTTGAACTTCTCGCGCTGGTAGTCGTTCATGATGCCGAACGTCATCCGCGCCACCTCCTCGGGCGGCAGGCGGCGCGCGTCCTTGAGCGGCACGAGCTGCCCGTCCACCCGGAACATGGGCGGCAGGCCGGCCTTGAGGTGGATGTCGCTCGCCCCGGCGCGCACCGCGATCTGCAGGACCTCGTTCAGCTCCATCGCGTCCCGAGGTTAACACGAAAAAAGCCCCCTCCCGTCGAGCGGAAGGGGGCTGCGAAGTGGTGAAAGGTGCGCGCTCTACCGCTTGGAGAACTGGAAGCGCTTGCGGGCGCCGGGGCGGCCGTACTTCTTGCGCTCGACGGCGCGGGCGTCGCGGGTGACGAAGCCGGCCTTCTTCAACACCGGCCGGTACTCGGCGTTCATCTCCATGAGCGCGCGGGTGATGCCGTGACGGATGGCGCCGGCCTGGCCGGAGAGCCCTCCGCCATGGGCGGTGACGAAGACGTCGACCTTGCCCATCTGATCGACCAACTTGAGCGGCTCGACCAGGATCATCTTCGAGGTCTCGCGGCCGAAGTAGGCGTCGAGGGTGCGGCCGTTGATGACGATGTTGCCGGTGCCAGGCGCCAGGCGAACGCGCGCCACGGACTCCTTGCGGCGGCCGACGGAGATGTGGAGCTGGGGCATCTTTGTTCCTCGTTACAGCGAGAGCTTCAGGGCCTCGGGCTTCTGGGCCACGTGCGGGTGCTCGCCGCCGATGTAGACCTTGAGCTTGCGCATCATGGTCCGGCCGAGCGCGGAGCGCGGGAGCATGCGGCGAACCGCGTTCAGAAAGATGGCGTCGGGGTGGCGCGCCCGGAGCTTCGGGCGGCCGGCGTGAGCTTCTCGCCGCCCGGGTACATGGTGTGGGTGAAGTACAGCTTGTCCGTCTCCTTCTTGCCGGAGAAGCGGACGCGCTCGGCGTTCAGCACCACCACGAAGTCGCCGGTGTCGAGCGAGGGGGTGTAGCTGGGCTTGTGCTTGCCCTTGAGGATGCTCGCCACCTGGCTGGCCGCGCGGCCGACGGGGGCGTCGGCGAGGTCGACCACCCACCACCTGCGGGAGGCCAGGGCCTCGCCCTTCGTTGCGCTGTGAGTGCCCTTGTTCATGAATCCCTGCGCGCGGCGCGGAAAGCTCGCCGAAAATGGGAGAGGCGCCTTCTAGAAGAACCCGCAGCCTTTGTCAAGGGTTGCGGGCCGCCGCGAGGCGTGCCCGGAGCGCGGCGACCACGTCGGCTGCCCGGGAATCCACCTCCTCGGGCGCGTCCGACTCCTTCGCGGGGTCGTATAGCACGAAACTCTCCGCGGGGAGATCCTGCAGGAATCGACTCGGCGTGCGCGGGACGAGCTTGCCCCGCTTCTGCCGCGCCGCGGCCCGGGTGAGGAAGAGCCGCTCCCGGGCGCGGGTGATGCCCACGTAGGCGAGGCGCCGCTCCTCCTCCAGGTCGGGCGCACCTCCCTGGATGCCAGCCGAGGGGAGCAGATCCTCCTCCACCCCAACCAGGAACACCACCGGGAACTCGAGGCCCTTGGCCGCGTGCAGGGTCATGAGCGTCACCCCCTCGCCCGGCGCCTCCTCCTCCTCGCGGCTGTCGAGGGCGAGCTTGGCGAGGTAGTTCTCCAGGGTGGGACGGCGCGCGGTCCGCCCGGCCCAGCCCTCCATCGAGCGGAGGGTCGACTCGATGGCCTCCACCCGGCGCTGCGCGGCCTCGGCCGACCTCACCCCGGCGCGGGCGTGGGCGTGGAGGTCGACCTCGGCCACCAGGCGCCGCGCGGCCTCGGCAATGGGGCCGCGCTGGAAGGCCGTCCGGTAGGAGTCGACGAGGCCCGCGAAGGCCGTGGCGCGCTCGGCGGCGCCGCGCGGGAGGTCCGGCACCTCGGCGGCGCGGTGAAGCGCGCCGATGAGCGGCACCTTCTCGGCGAGGGCGAACTGGTGCAGGCGCTCCACCGAGGCGTCGCCCAGCCCCCGCGCCGGCACGTTCACGATGCGCGAGAGCGAGACCTCGTCCTCCGGCCGCGCGCACACCTTCAGGTAGGCGAGGAGGTCGCGCACCTCGGAGCGGTCGAAGAAGGCTGGGCCGCCCCGCACCTCGTAGGGGAGGCTCGCCTCGCGGAGCGCCTCCTCCAGCGGCCTCGACTGGGCGTTCAGGCGATAGAGCACCGCCATCGCGAGCGGGGCCGCCCCTCGCGCCGCAGCCGGAGGATGCGCTCGGCCACGTGGCGCGCCTCCTCCTCCTCGTCGGCGAGCGCGGCCACGCTCACCGGCGTCGCCCATCGCCGGCGGCGGTCCACAGGCGCTTCGGCTTGCGGTGGGGGTTCTTGCCGATGACCGCGTTGGCGCAGGCGAGGATGTGGCCGGTGGAGCGGTAGTTCTGCTCGAGCCGCACCTCGGCCGCGCCCGGGAAGTGGCGCTCGAAGCGGAGGATGTTCTTCACCTCGGCGCCGCGCCAGCCGTAGATGGACTGGTCGTCGTCGCCCACCGCGCAGACGTTCTGCCGCTCTCCGGCGAGGAGCTTCACGAGCTCGAGCTGGCAGCGGTTCGTGTCCTGGTACTCGTCGACGAGGAGGTGGCGTGAAGCGGGCGGCGAGGCGCTCGCGGAGCGCGCGGTCGCGCTCGCAGGAGCTCCACCGGCAGGGCGATGAGGTCGTCGAAGTCGAGCGCGCGCTGCGCGGCGAGCGCGGCCTGGTAGCGAGGGAAGACCTCGGAGGCGACGAGGTCGTAGTCGTCGCCCTGCCCCGCCGGCCGCACCGCGATGCGCTTCTGCAGGGCGTTCTTCGCCGCCGAGACGAGGGAGAGCACGCGTCGCGGCGTCGAAGGCGCGGTCGTCGACCTTCACCTCGCGCATGCAACGCTTCATGAGCGCCGCCTGATCGCCCGCGTCGCAGATGGCGAAGCGGCGCGGCAGCCCCACCGCCGCGTGCTCCTCGCGGAGCAGCCACAGGCCGAAGGCGTGGAAGGTGGAGACGAAGCACCTCGCTGCGCCGGCGGCCCGAGGAGCTGGCGCACCCGCTCGCGCATCTCGGCCGCCGCCTTGTTGGTGAAGGTCACGGCGAGGATGCCCGACGGCGCCACCCCCTGCACGACCAGCCAGGCCACCCGGTGGGCGATGACGCGCGTCTTGCCCGAGCCGGCGCCGGCGAGCACCAGCAGGGGCCCGTCGACGGTGGTCACCGCCTGCCGCTGCGGCGGGTTGAGGGAGGCGAGGTCGATCACGAGGGGGCGGGGTTATACCGCAGCCGCGCCGTGGTGAAGCCGCAGCAACGTCGGGGGACCCTCCCTCGGGTTCGTCGTCGAGGCTCGGCAGCCTCCTCACTCGACGGCCTGGGAGTGCCGCCCCCGCGCGACGAACACCCCGCCCAGCACCAGCGCGGCGCTCACCGCGAAGGCGGCGCCGGGGCGCTCGGCGAGGAAGACCATGGCGAGCAACGTGGCGCCGAGCGGCTGGAGGTAGTTCACCGTGGCCACCCGCGAGGCGGGGAGCCAGCGCAGGGCGTAGGCGTAGATCATGTAGCCGACCACGGAGGGGAAGATCGACATGTAGAGCACGCCCGTCCAGGCGGCGGGCGAGAGCTGCGACAGTGGGTGGACGGTGACCTGCCACACGGTGAAGGGCAGGAGGAGGAGAGCGCCGCCCACGTAGCCGAAGAGGTTCAGCGCGGTGGAGCCCACCTCTGCAGCTGCCTGCTTCCCGAAGAGCGAGAAGCAGGCGAAGAGCAAGGAGGAGCCGAGGATCACCGCGTCGCCGTGCAGCGACGCATGGCCGCCCGGCGCCCGCCCGAGCTGGAGCACGGCGATGCCGGCGGCGGCGAGCGCGGTGCCGAGGAGCCTGCGCCGGGTGAGCCGCTCCTGGCCGAGGAGGCCAGCGCCGAGCAAGAATCAGCACCGGCGAGGTGGAGGCCACGATGGAGCCGTGCGCCACGCTGGTGAGGCCGAGCCCCACCACGAAGAGCGTCTGGTTCCCGACGATGCCGCCGGCGCCGATGGCGAGGAGGCGGGGGGCATCGCGCCAGCGCCACGGACGCACGCCGGGGTCGCGCGCTCGCTTCACGCGCGTGAAGCCGAAGATGAAGAGCGCCGAGAGGGTGGTGCGGAGGCACACCACCAGGAAGGCCGGCGCCTCGCGCACCGCGATCTTGGCGAAGAGGTAGTTCACCGACCAGCAGGCGAGGAGCACGCCCAGGAGGCCGTAGAGCTTCGCCCGGGAAGGGCGGGGGCTGGGAGGGAGCGCTTTCACTCGGGGACGTGGCGCGGGCGCGCGCGGCGCATGTCTACCATCCCGCAAGCCCGGCGTCGTGAAGCCGGGCGCGCGCAGGCAGCCCGGCCGCAGGGCACCTGAACCCTTGCGCCGACGTCGCACTCACCATGCTCTTGCGCAGAAGTGCGCCGTGCAGACCTCCCCCCGAAAACTCGCTACTCTCGACCCGATGCTCTTCTCCGCCCTCGTTGCGTCTCTCCTCGCCCTCCAGGCCGTGCCTCCCGCGCCCACCGCCACCACCACCCCCGCTCGCGTGCGCCCGGGCGACGCCTTCCTCGTCACGGTGCGCGGCACCCGTGCGCCACCCGAGGCCGAGGTGGCGGGGAAGCCGCTCTCGTTCTTCGCCACGCCGGGAGGGTGGAGCGCGGTGGCGGGACTGCCGGTCGAGGCCGAGCCGGGCCGGCTTTCCATCGCCATCGCGGTCACCCCCGGGGGCGCGGGCACGGAAGGCATGCCGGCCCGCCTCGAGGCCTCCATCGAGGTGGTGGAACCCCGCTTCCCGGTTCGGGAGCTCACGGTGGGTAAAGAGTTCGTGAAGCCCCCGGCGCCGGGAGATCGCGGCGCGCATCGCGGCCGACCGGGAGGCGCTCGACGCGGCCTTCGCCCAGCCCCCCTCCCCTCCCCTCTTCGACGCCCGCTTCGACTGGCCGCGGCAGGCGCGCGTGTCGGCGCGCTACGGCGAGAAGCGCACCTTCAACGGGGTGAAGCCCTCGCAGCACTACGGGCTCGACCTGGCGGGAGCGGCCGGCCAGCCGGTGAAGGCCTCCAACGCCGGCCGGGTGGTGCTGGTGCGCGACTGCTTCTACTCCGGCCTCACGGTGGTGCTCTGGCACGGCGCCGGCCTCTACACCACCTACCTCCACCTCTCGAAGGCGCTCGTCGGCGAGGGCGACCGGGCGGCGCGCGGCGAGGAGGTGGGAAAGGTCGGAGCCTCCGGCCGGGTGGCCGGCGCCCACCTTCACTGGGGCACCAAGGTGAACGGCCTCTACGTCGACCCGGAGTCGGTGATGCGGCTGCCCTTCGCCAGCCGGGACGAGGGGGCGCGCAGCCCCGGGCGCGGATCGGGCAGGAAGGCGGCCAGGATGCCGATGGCCGGGAGGAAGGAGCACACGCGGTAGACGGTCACGATGCCGCTGTGGTCGGCGAGCCGCCCCAGCGCCGCCGCCCCCAGCCCTCCGAAGCCGAAGGCGAGGCCGAAGAAGAGCCCCGCCACCATGCCCACGTTCCCGGGCAGGAGCTCCTGCGCGTAGACGAGGATGGCGGAGAAGGCCGAGGCGAGGACGAGGCCGATCACCACCGAGAGGATCCTCGTCCAGGCCAGGCTGGCGTACGGGAGGAGCAGGGTGAAGGGCAGGACGCCCAGGATCGAGAACCAGATGACGCGCTTCCGCCCGATGCGGTCGCCCACCGGCCCGCCGATGACGGTGCCCGCCGCCACCGCGCCGAGGAAGAGGAAGAGGTGGAGCTGCGCCTCCTGCACCGAGACGCCGAAGCGCTTCACCAGGAAGAAGGTGTAGTAGCTCGTGAGGCTCGCCAGGTAGACGTGCTTCGAGAAGATGAGGGCGAGCAAGACGGCGATGGCGAGCGCCACCTTCCTCCGGGAGAGGCCATGCGTCGCCTCCACGTGGCGGGTTCGGGCGCGCGGCGGGTGGTGGCGCGCGTACCAGCGGCCGACGTTGAAGAGGACGGTGATCGCCGCCAGCGCCGCCAGCGTGAACCAGCGGATGCTCTTCTGGCCGAAGGGCACCACCACGAAGGCCGCGAGGAGCGGGCCCAGGGCCGAGCCGGCGTTGCCGCCCACCTGGAAGAGCGACTGCGCGAGGCCGTGGCGGCCCCCGGAGGCGAGCCGAGCGATGCGCGACGATTCCGGGTGGAAGACCGACGAGCCCACCCCCACCATGGCCGCCGCAGCGAGCACCGTGCCGAAGCCGCGGGCGTAGGCGAGGAGCATCAGGCCACCCAGCGTGAAGGTCATCCCGGCGGCCAGCGAGTACGGCTGCGGGCGGCGGTCGGTGGTGAAGCCCACCACCGGCTGGAGCAGCGAGGCGGTCACCTGGTTCGTCAGGGTGACGAGCCCCACCTGCCCGAAGTCGAGGGCGAGGCTCGACTTGAGCAAGGGGTAGATGGCCGGGAGCAGCGACTGCATCATGTCGTTGAGGAGGTGGCAGAAGCTGATGGCCCCCAGCACGGCGAAGGCGGTGCCCTTGACCGCGCCGCCCGCCGCCGGAACCCTCGGCTCGGCGGCGGAGGGGCCTGGCGGAGCGCCCTCCGCGGACGGCGAGGCGGTCACGGCGCGCCCGTCTCGCGCCGCACCCCGTCCCGCACCTCGGCGATGGCCCGCATGAGCTGCGGGTGAAGGGCGGCGCCGGAGGCGCAGAGGTCGCCCCTGCGCATCATCTCCTCTCCGCCCACCAGGTCGGAGGCGCGCCCGCCGGCCTCGGCCACGAGCAGGATGCCGGCCGCCATGTCCCACGGCTTGAGCGTGAGCTCCCAGAAGGCGTCCAGACGGCCGCACGCCACGTAGGCGAGGTCGAGGGCGGCGCTGCCGCTGCGGCGGATCCCCTGCGAGCGGTCGGTGAGCGCCGCGAAGAGCCGCAGCGGGAGCTCGGGGTGGGCGCGCACGTCGTAGGGGAAGCCGGTGCAGAGGAGCGCGCGCAAGAGCTCGCTCGTCTCCGAGACCGCGATGGGACGGCCGTTCAGGGTGGCGCCCCCGCCGCGCGCGGCGAGGAAGAGCTCGTCGCGCATCGGGTCGTAGGTGGCCCCGCCGGCGAGGCCGTGCTCGTCCTCGGCCGCCACGGTGGAGGCGAAGTGGGGAAGGCCGTGCGCGTAGTTGGTGGTGCCGTCGAGGGGGTCGACGATGAAGCGGAGCCTCCCCTCGGAGTCACCGGTCGCGCCCGACTCCTCGCAGAGAAAGGCCGCGCCGGGGTGGCGGGCGCGCAGGAGGCCGAGGATGGCCGCCTCGCTCGCCTTGTCGGCGTCGGTGACGAGGTCGGTCGCGCCCTTGAACTCGATGGTGCGGCGGCGTCCCAGCGCCTGGCGCAGCACCTCCCCACCCTTTCGCGCCGCCTCCGCGCACACCTGCATGAGCTTGGTCGGTTCGTTCACGGGCGAGAATCTACAGCGAGCGACGCCGCGCCGCAGCGCTCGTCGATGGCGGCCCGGACGTGGAGTACACTGCGGGGCATGTACAAAGCGATGGCGATCCTCCGCACGCTCTTCCTGCTCTTCATCGTGGTCTACACGGCGCTCAACACGCCGGCGGAGATGGCGGGCGACTCGGTGGTGTCGGTCACCTTCGACTCGCTGCGCCGGGTGCGCAACGCAGCCTGGCTGGCCATCGCCTGGATCGCCTTCGAGACGGTGGTCTCGTGGGCGGTCATCCGGTTCCGCAGGCCGGCCATCCCCAAGGCGGCGCCTCCGCACACCACCGGCGAGCCCCCTCCCCCGCCGCCGGTGGTTCGCGGCTGAACGAGAGAACCCGGCCGTGACCGCGCGCCGGCTCCCCTCCCGGCTCTGGAACCAGCTCGTCCGGCGCGAGCTCCCGGTCTGGTACTCCCCGGCCTACCGCTTGCCGGTGAGCGGGCTGGAGTCGTCGGTGGGCATGCAGGCGCGCCGCTCCGACGAGGCGTGCTGGTGGCTGCTCGACTGCGGGGCGGTGGCGGCGACCTCGCTGCGCACCCCGCGGCGCGTCTCCTTCGAGGAGCTCGACCGCGTCCACACGCTGGAGCTCCTCGAGGCGCTGGGCCGCCCCGAAACCCTGGCCAGGATCTTCGGGGTCGACCCCGCCGAGGTGGCGGTGGACGAGCTCATGCGCAGCGTGCAGCTCGCGACCGGCGGCACGGTGGAGGCGGCGCGCGAGGCGCTCTCCCGGCGCGGCCCCACCCTGAACCTCCAGGGCGGCTTCCACCACGCCGGCCCGCGCAGCGCCGGCGGCTTCTGCGCGGTGAACGACGTGGCGGTGGCGGTGGCCGCGCTGCGCGCCGAGGGCATGGGCGGGCGGGTGGCGGTGCTCGACCTCGACGCGCACCCGCCGGACGGGCTCGCCGCCTGCCTGGAGCAAGACGAGCGCGCCTGGGTGGGCTCGCTCTCCGGCTCGGACTGGGGGCCGCTCCGCTCCGTGGACGAGACCGTCCTCGCGCCCGGGACCGGCGACCGCACCTACCTCCACGCCCTCTCGGCCCTCCTCGGGCGCATGCCGCGCCCGGCGCTGGCCTTCGTCCTGGCCGGGGGGGACGTGCTCGCGGGCGATCGCTTCGGGAAGCTGGGGCTCACCCTCCACGGCGCGCGCCGCCGCGACCACGAGGTGGCGTCGGCACTTCACGGCGTGCCCTCGGTGTGGCTGCCCGCCGGCGGCTACCACCGCGACGCGTGGAGGGTGCTGGCCGGCACCGCCATGGTGCTCACCGTCCGGTGGGACCGGCCCATCCCGGACGACTACGACCCCATGCTGGCGCGCTTCACCGGCATCGCCGCGGAGCTCATGGGCGACGAGCTGGGCGAGGTCGTCTTCCAGGCCGGCGACCTGGAAGAGGCCCTGGGCCTCGCGCCGCGCGGCCACCGCCAGCGACTCCTCCTCGGCTACTACACCGCGGTCGGCATCGAGCACGGGCTCCACCGCTACGGCCTCCTCTCCCAGCTCCGGCGTCTCGGCTACACGGGCTTCCGGGTGGAGCTCGACCGCACCGGCGCGGGCGACCGCATGCGGCTCTGGGGCCGGAGCGCCACCGCGCACGGCGCGCCGCCGGGCGAGGAGCAGCTCTTGGTGGAGGTGGTGCTGGAGCGGCGCCGGGTGGCGGGCGCCGATGTCCTCTACGTGCACTGGCTGTCCTTGCGCCATCCGCGCGCGCAGTTCGACGCCCTCCGGCCCCGCCTGCCCGGGCAGGAGGCGCGAGGCCTGGGCCTCGCGAGGGAGTTCGGGAGGGTGCTGGCGCTCATGGCGCGGCGGCTCGACCTGGCCGGCGTCGCCTTCCGTCCCGCCCACCTCCACACCGCGTACTCGGCCCGCCACAGCTTCGCCTTCGTGGACCCGGCGCGGCAGGGCCGCTTCGAGGCGCTCCTGCGCGACCTCGCCGGCCTCCCGCTGCTCGAGGCGACCACCGCCCTCTCGGAGGGACGGGTACGTCTCGATGGCGAGCCCTACGCCTGGGAGGCCGACGAGATGGTGCTCTGGCTCAGGCCCATCGAGCAGCCCGGGCGCGCGGAGCGGGTGGCGGAGGAGCGGGGGCGGTGCCGCTTCGCGGTGGTGGCGAGGGCGCGCGAAAGCGCCAGCGCGACCTGAGCCTGGCTCGCCCTTCGCGTGGGGCGAGCGGCCCCGAGGCCGCCGGCTCCGGCGCGGCGCCGCCTTCACTCCGCGAGAAGCTTCTCCACCTCTGCGCGCTGCTCGGCCGGGCGGCTCTTCTTCCACCCCTGGTGAACGTGGCGAATCACGCCCTCTCGGTCGACGATCAGGGTGACCGGCATGAAGCGGACGTCGAAGCGGGCGAGCGCCTCGCCGCCGCGGTCCCAGAGGATGGGGAGCTTCACCGGCGTCTCGGCGAGGAACCTCTCCATCGACTGGCGGTTCTCGTCGGTCGAGACGGCGTAGGCGCGCAGCCCCCGGCCTTCGAGGTCGCGCGAGAGCTCCTCGAGCTCGGGCAAGGCGAGCTTGCACGGCTCGCACCAGGAGGCCCAGAAGTCGACCACCGTGACGTGACCTCGCGCCGCGCCCAGGTCGACCGGCGCACCTTCGAGGTCGGGCAGCACGAGCGCGAGCGGCAGGCCCACGTCCCTCGGCGGAGGCGTGGGAGGAGGCTTCGCCGAGGCGCACGCCAGGGTGAGGCCGCAGGCGGCCAGCAGGGCGGCGCGCCTCATCGGCCGAGCGCCTGGAGGAGCTTGTCCCACACGCCACCGAAGGCGCCGTTCGACATGGCCACCACCACGTCGCCGGGCCGCGAGAAGTCCACCACCTTCGCCACCAGCTCGTCGACGGAGGCGCAGGCGGTGGCCGGCTGCCCCCGGGCGGCGATCTCGCCGGCCAGCTTCACCACGTCGAGCCGCTCCGAGGCCGGGACCCGGTCGGTGGGCGCCGGGGTGAGGATGAAGACCGCCCCCGCGCCGGGGAACGCCCCCACGTAGGCCTCCTGGTGAAGGTTCCTCCGGCTGGTGTTGGAGCGCGGCTCGAAGAGGGCAAGGAGGCGGCTCCCCGGGAAGCTGCCGCGCACCGCCTCCAGGGTGCGGGCGGTGGCGGTCGGGTGGTGCGCGAAGTCGTCCACCACGGTGACCCCGCCCGCCATGCCCCGCACCTCCTGCCTTCGCTTCACGCCCTTGAAGGCGGCGAGGCCGGCGGCGACCTCCTCAGGGGAGAGGCCGAGGTGGGTGGCGGCGGCGGCCACGCCGAGCGCGTTCTCCACGTTGTGCGGGCCGCCCACCGGCAGGTGCACCCTCGCCAGCCTTCGCCCTCCGTGAACGAGCTCGAAGCGCGCGCCCTCGGCGGAGAGCTCGAGGCCGCGCGCCTCCCAGTCGGCCGGACCGTCGAGCCGGTAGGTCTCCACCGGGCAGCGCGCCCCCTGGGCGATGCGCAGCACGTTGGCGTGCGAGGCGCAGGCGGCGAGGAAGCCATCGGCCGGGAGCGTATCCACGAACCGCTCGAACGCGCTCTCGTAGTGCGCCTCGTCGCGGTAGATGTCGATGTGGTCGAGCTCACAGCTGGTGAAGATGGCCGTGCGCGGGTGGTAGTGCAGGAACTTCGGGCCCTTGTCGAAGTAGGCGGTGTCGTACTCGTCGCCCTCCACCACGAAGTGCGGCCCCTCGCCCAGGCGGAAGTTCGAGTCGAAGTCGCGGGTGACCCCGCCCACCAGGAAGGAGGGGTCGCGGCCGGCGTGGAAGAGGAGCGCGCCCAGCATGGCGGTGGTGGTGGTCTTGCCGTGGGTGCCCACCACCACCACGCCGTGGCGGGGTGCGATGAAGAGGTCCCCCAGCGCCTGCGGAAAGGAGACGTTCGAGAGCTCGCGCTCGCGCATCGCCGCGGCCTCGGGGTTCACCGCCCGTACCACGTTGCCCACCACCACCAGGTCGGGCCGGGCGCGGTCGAGGTTCTCGGCGCGGTAGGGCGTCATCACCTCGATGCCCTGGCGGGCGAGCTGCGTCGACATGGGCGGGTAGACGTTCTCGTCGGAGCCGGTCACCTCGAAGCCGGCCGTCTTCAGCATGCCGGCGAAGGAGCCCATGCCGGTGCCGGCGACGCCGATGAGGTGCACCCGCTTCACGTGGGCGTAGTCCATGAAGGCGTTCCCCTATGACAATCCCAGCCCCTCCGCCACCGCGTCGTGGAAGCGGGCCCGGAAGGAGCGGAGGAGCGGCCGGTCGGGGCCGTCCGGGTGAACGTGGTTCGTGAGGAGGGCGCACACGAGCTCCTGGTCGAGGTCGAGCCAGAGCGAGGTGCCGGTGAACCCCAGGTGTCCCACCGCGCCGAGGGCTCCCCGGCCGAGGCGGCTCCCCAGCGTGGAGCCCAGGGCCGAGGGGGTGTCCCATCCCAGGGCTCGCTCGCTGCCGGGGGTCCCGTCACGCTTCGTGAAGAGGTGGGCCGTGCGCGCCGAGAGCCAGCCCGAGCGGCCGGCCAGCGCCTCCAGCCAGGCCCCTCCGAAGGCCGCCACCTCACTGGCCGGCGCGAAGAGGCCGGCGTGGCCTGCCACCCCCCCCAGTGCCCAGGCGTTGTCGTCGTCCACCACCCCGCAGAGCACCTCGCCGCCGCGCTCGACCGCGCGCCGGGTGGCGACGAAGGCCGAGCGCGTCGACTCCTCGCGGAGGACCGCCGCGCGGGCATCGGGCGCGAGCGGCAGGAAGAGCGTGCGGGTGAGCGAGAGCGGCGAGAGCACCTCGCGCGTGAGGAGCGCGTCGAGGGAGAGGTCCGTGAGGCGCTCCAGCGCGAAGCCGAGCGCCATGAAGCCGAGGTCGCTGTAGCAGGCCCGGGCGCCGGGCGGCGCCTCCAGGGGCTCGGCCGCGAGCGCCGCCTCGAAGTACGCTTGCGCCCGCCGCGGGCCGAGCGCGCCGCCCATCGAGCCAGCCGCGATGGCCTCCTTCCACCAGGGACGCCAGGCCGGCAGCCCGCTGGCGTGGGCCAGCAGCTCACGGATGGTGACGGAGGCCTTCTCGCCGATGAGCGACGGGAGCCAGCGGGCGGCCGGCGCGTCGAGGTCGAGCTCACCCCGGTCGACGAGTCGCGCGGCCGCGCTGGCGACGTACAGCTTGGTGAGCGACGCCAGATCGAACAGGTCGCGCGCGCCGAGGGGGCGCCGACGCGGCTCGCGCTCGGCGAGCCCATGCGCGCTCGCATGGACCTCGCGACCTCTGCGGAGCACCACCGCCGCCCCGCCGGGGAAGGCCCCCTCGCTCACCCCCCGCGCGAGGAGCTCCCCGACCCCTGCGATCATGCGGCGGAGAGGCTGCGGTCGAAGAGCAACCGAGGTGGGCTCGGGTCCCCCGGCTCGGGCGCCACCAGGTTCACCACCGCCCCGAGCGGCAAGGCGAAGTTGGCCCGGTCATGTCCGGCGGGAAGCCCCTCGATGGCCGGCACGCCGAGCGCGTGCACCAGCTCCCGCAACGCGTCGGCCCCGCGCTCCTCGCCATCGTCGCAGTCGGTGAAGTGGCCGAGGGCGACGGCGCGGACGCCATCGAGCGCGTGCGCCAGCCTGAGCTGGGTGAGGTAGCGGTCGAGCCGGTAGGGCTTCTCCCCCACGTCCTCGAGGAAGAGGATGGCGCCCGAGAGCGAAGGCAGGAAGGAGGTGCCACACAGGTGCGCCATGAGCGTGAGCGAACCGCCCAGGAGCGTGCCGGTCACCCGGCCCGGGCGGATGACCGCCGTGCCCGAGCAGCCGGAGCCGGGGCCGGGCACGCCCTCCTTGCTCGTCCCCTCCACGCGCCCGAAGAGCAGCGCCTCCAGGTGAAGGAGCGCCTCGGGGGTGGTGCTCGCCAGCGTCGTGAGGAGCGGCGCGTGCAGCGTGACGAGGCCCGCCCGGTTCAGGACGGCGTGCAGGACGGTGATGTCGGAGAAGCCCACCAGCCAGCGCGGCGGGTGCAGGAGCCGGCCCGGCTCCAGCCGCGGCAGGAGGCGCATGGCCCCGTAACCGCCGCGGGCACAGAAGAGCGCGCGGGCTTCGCGGTCGGAGGTCGCCTCGCGCCACTCCTCCAGGCGGCGCGCGTCATCGCCGGCCAGGTAACCCCGCCGGGCGACGAGGTCGGGACGGTAGCGGGGCTCGAGGCCGAAGCGCTCGCGGAGGATGGTGAGCCCGGCGTCGAAGGCGGCGGGGTCGACGGGGCCGGACGGCGCGATCACCCGCACGACGTCGCCGGGGCGGAGAGGAGGGGGCCGGATCACGCGGGGTGGGAGGATAGCACCGCTTCGCGCCCGGCGGCGCCATGACACGCCGCGCCGCGCCGTTCGCCACTCCGCGTGAACCCAAGAGGGCGCTCCCCGCCGCTTTGACGGGGAGCCCTCGTCCGCCTAACCAACCCGGCGCAGCCCCGCCGGGCCGTCCGGGCGGCGCGCGCGTCGGGTTGCGCCATTTCCACCCCGCGAGGAGAGCACCATGAGCGACCAGCCTGCCGTCCAGGACGGCGAGATCTTCCACCCGTCACCCGAGGTGGTGCAGTCGGCCCGGGTGAAGGACTGGGACGAGCTCGCGGCACGGGCGCTCCGCGACCCGGACGCCTTCTGGGCGGCGGAGGCCTCCGAGCTGGAGTGGACGAGGAAGTGGGACCGCGTGCTCGACGACCGCGAGAAGCCCTTCTTCAAGTGGTTCCCCGGCGGGCAGACGAACATCGTGCAGAACTGCCTCGACCGGCACCAGAAGACCTGGCGCAAGAACAAGCTCGCGCTGGTGTGGGTGGGCGAGCGGAACGAGGTGCGGACCTACTCGTACTTCGCGCTCAACCGCGACGTCTCCAAGTTCGCCAACGTGCTCCGCGCCATGGGGGTGAAGCGGGGTGACCGCGTCACCATCTACATGCCGCGCATCCCCGAGATCGTCATCGCCATGCTGGCCTGCGCCAAGGTCGGCGCGGTGCACTCGGTGGTCTACGGCGGCTTCAGCGTCGACGCGCTGCAGGGGCGCATCGAGGACTCCCAGTCGAAGGTGGTGGTCACCGCCGACGGCGGCTTCATGAACGGGAAGGTGGTGGAGCTGAAGAAGACGGTGGACGAGGCCGTCCGCCACTGCCCCACGGTGGAGACGGTGATCGTGGTGCAGCGCACCGCCCACGAGGTCCGCATGGAGGCCGGCCGCGACTACTGGTACCACGACCTCATGAAGCTGCCGCTCGCCGCCGGCAGCGCGCCCACCGAGGTGATGGAGAGCGGCGATCCGCTCTACATCCTCTACACCTCGGGGACCACCGGAAAGCCCAAGGGCATCGTCCACGCCCACGGCGGCTACATGGTGGGCGTCTACTCCACCCTCAAGTACGTGTTCGACATCCGCGACGAGGACCGCTACTGGTGCGCCGCCGATCCGGGCTGGGTGACCGGCCACAGCTACATCGTCTACGGGCCGCTCCTGTGCGGCGCGACCACCTTCATGTACGAGGGAGCGCCCAGCTATCCGTATCCCAATCGCTGGTGGTCGCTGGTGGAGAAGTACGGCATCACCATCCTCTACACCGCCCCCACCGCCATCCGCGGGCTGATGCGCTTCGGCGAGAGCTGGCCCGGGCCGGCACGACCTCTCCACCCTGCGCCTGCTCGGCTCGGTGGGCGAGCCCATCAACCCCGAGGCGTGGCGCTGGTACCACCGGGTGATCGGCCAGGGGCGCTGTCCGATCATGGACACCTGGTGGCAGACCGAGACCGGCATGTTCATGATCACGCCCACGCCGTCGGTGCCCCTCAAGCCCGGCTCCGGCACCCGCCCCTTCTTCGGCCAGTCAGGCCGACATCGTCGACGATCAGGGCAAGCCCGTGCCCGACGGCGAGGAGGGCTTCCTCGTGCTGAAGCGCCCCTGGCCGGCGATGATGACGCACCATCTACAAGGACCCCGAACGCTACGTGAAGCAGTACTGGTCGAAGTACCCCGGCAAGTACCTGGCCGGCGACTCCGCCAAGCGCGACAAGGACGGCTACTTCTGGATCATCGGCCGCACCGACGACGTCATCAAGGTGTCCGGCTACCGCCTCGGCACCGCCGAGATCGAGAGCGCCCTGGTCTCGCCACCCCGCCGTCGCCGAGGCCGCGGTGATCGGCCTCCCGCACGAGATCAAGGGCCAGGCCATCCACGCCTGGTGCCTCCTGCGCGAGGGTTACCGCCCGTCCGAGGACCTCGCCGACGAGGTGAAGGCGCACGTCGCGAAGCACATGGGCCCCATCGTCGCGTCCCGAGCGCATCACCTTCGTCGACGCGCTCCCCAAGACGCGCTCCGGCAAGATCATGCGCCGCCTCCTCAAGGCGCGTGCCCAGGGCCTGCCCGAGGGCGACGTCTCCACGCTGGAGGAGTGACGCCCTCGCCCCCGACCGCTTCCCTTGGGGAATGCCGGTGCGGGCGTCCGGCGCATCCCGGTTGCGGCGCGCCGCCGCCCGCTTATGATGCCGCCCTTCGCCCGCCCCGGCGCATGACACGGAGGCGCGCGCACCGAAAGGATCTCCATGCACCGCATCGTTCCGAGCCTCCTCGCCCTCGCCGCGCTCACCCTCGCCTCGCCCGGAAGGGCCGAGGAGCTGAAGAGCGAGGACGAGAAGACGCAGTACGCGCTGGGCGCCCTGCTCGGCCGGAACATCGAGCCGTTCAGCCTCTCGCCCGCCGAGCTCGAGGTGGTGAAGCGCGGCTTCGTCGACGCCGCCACCGGCAAGAAGCTGGCCGTGAAGGTGGAGGATTACCAGAAGCAGGTGAGCGCGCTCGCCCAGACGCGCATCGCCGCCTCCTCCGAGAAGCACAAGAAGACGGGCGCCGAGTACGTGGAGAAGGCGGCCAAGGAGAAGGGAGCCGAGAAGAGCGCCACCGGCCTCGTCTACATCCCCGAGAAGGAGGGCACCGGCGCGAGCCCCAAGGCCACCGACACGGTGAAGGCCAACTACAGCGGCACCCTCATCGACGGCACGGTGTTCGACGCCTCGGCGAAGCACGGCGGGCCGGCCGAGTTCCCGCTCGGCAACGTCATCCCCTGCTGGACCGAGGGGCTGCAGAAGATGAAGGTGGGCGGCAAGGCGAAGCTCGTGTGCCCCGCCTCCATCGCCTACGGCGACCGCTCCCCCCCCGGCATTCCTCCCGGCTCCACCCTCATCTTCGACGTGGAGCTGGTGAGCATCAGCGCTCCGGCCGCCGCACCCGCCGCGCCGGCCACGCCTGCGACCCCCGCTTCGCCTGCCAAACCGGCTACGCCCGCCGAGTAGGCGCCTTCACAGCGAGGACTGCGCGGGGTAGGTCTGCGGAGAGGATTCCGCATGCCCGACCCCACCGTCGCTGTTCCCCAGCCCTCGCTCGCGGCCCCCGGCACCCTCGCCGCCCTGCTCCCATCGGGCGGCGAGACGCTCGCGCCGGACGCCATCCTCGACCGCTTCGTGGGGTGGGTGGGCTCGTCCGCCGGGCTCGACCTCTACCCGGCCCAGGAGGAGGCGCTGCTCGAGCTGCTGGACGACCAGCACGTGGTGCTGGCGACGCCCACCGGGTCGGGCAAGTCGCTGGTGGCGACCTTCCTCCACTTCAAGTCGATGTGCGAGGGGCGGAGGTCGGTCTACACCTGCCCGATCAAGGCGCTCGTCAACGAGAAGTTCTTCGCCCTCTGCCGCGACTTCGGCGCGGACAACGTGGGCATGATGACCGGCGACGCGGCCGTGAACCGCGACGCGCCCATCCTCTGCTGCACCGCCGAGATCCTCGCCAACATGGCGCTCCGCGAGGAGCGCCCGCGCGCCGACGACGTGGTGATGGACGAGTTCCACTACTACGGCGACCGCGAGCGCGGCGTGGCCTGGCAGGTGCCGCTGCTCCTCCTCGAGCGCTCCACCTTCCTCCTCATGTCGGCCACCCTGGGCGACATGACCGCCGTCGCCGAGGGGCTCACCGCGCTCACCGGCAAGAAGGTGGCGGAGGTGCGGAGCGCCGAGCGGCCGGTGCCGCTCGACTTCGAGTACGGCGAGACGCCGCTCCACGAGACCATCGAGGAGCTGGTGTCGGCCGGCCGCGCCCCGATCTACCTCGTGAACTTCACCCAGCGGGCGGCGGCGGAGCAGGCGCAGAACCTGATGAGCGCCGACTTCTCCACGAAGGAGGAGAAGGAGCGGCTCCGCGCCGCGCTCGACGGCGTGCGCTTCGACACGCCCTACGGCAAGGAGCTGCAGCGCTTCATGCGCCACGGCATCGGCCTGCACCACGCCGGGCTCCTGCCGCGTACCGGCTCCTCGTGGAGAAGCTGGCGCAGGGCGGCCTCCTCAAGGTGATCTCGGGCACCGACACGCTGGGCGTGGGCGTGAACATCCCCATCCGCACGGTGCTCTTCACCCAGCTCTGCAAGTTCGACGGGCGAGAAGACCGCCATCCTCTCGGCCCGCGACTTCCACCAGATCGCCGGGCGCGCCGGCCGCAAGGGCTTCGACGAGCGCGGCTACGTGGTGGCGCAGGCGCCCGAGCACGTCATCGAGAACAAGCGGCTGGCCGGCAAGGCGGCGGCGGGCAAGAAGGTCGTGAAGCGGAAGCCGCCGCAGAAGGGCTACGTGCCCTGGGACGCGACCACCTTCGAGAGGCTGCGCACCAAGGAGCCGGAGCCGCTCGCGGTCGCGCTTCGAGATCTCCTTCGGGCTCCTCCTCGGGGTGCTGCAGAGCGAGACCAGCCGCCGGGGCGGGGGCTTCGGGCGCGTGCAGGAGATGATCGAGCGGGTGCGCGAGACGCCCTACGGCAAGACCAAGCTGCGCCGCGCCGCCGCCCAGAAGTTCCGCACGCTGCGGGCGGCGGGGCTCGTCGAGCTGCGGCGCGATCGAGGGGTACCGCGGCCGCCACGTGCGCCCGGCGAGGGGCCTGCAGCACGACTTCTCCCTGCACCACACGCTCGCGCTCTACCTGCTCGACACCCTCCCCAAGGTGCCCCCCGAGCTCGAGACCTACGCGCTCGACGTGCTCACGCTCTGCGAGTCCATCCTCGAGAACCCCGACGCGGTGCTGCGGAAGCAGCTCGACGTGGCGCGCGGGCGAGCCGTGGCCGAGATGAAGGCGGAGGGCATGGAGTACGACGAGCGCATGGCCGAGCTGGAGAAGCTGGAGTACCCGAAGCCGCTCGCCGACTTCGTCTACTCGAACTTCAACGCGTTCGCCGCGCTCCACCCCTGGGTAGGGTCGGAGGCCATCCGCCCCAAGTCGGTGGCCCGGGAGCTGGCCGAGCGCTACATGACCTTCCGTGAATACGTCCGCGAGTACGGGCTGGAGCGGTCGGAGGGCGTGCTCCTCCGCTACCTCTCCGACGCCTACAAGACGCTGGTGCAGACCGTGCCGGAGAGCTACCGCGACGAGCGGCTCGACGACCTCATCGTCTTCCTGCGCACGACCGTGCGCGGCGCCGACGCCTCGCTCCTCGACGAGTGGGAGCGCCTGCGCGACCCCACCTACCGCATGGCCACCCCCGACGAGCGCTCCGCGCTGGCCGCCCTCCCCCCGCGCGTGGCGCAGCTCGACGACGAGCCGCGCGCCTTCGCCGCCCGCGTGCGCAACGAGCTGCACCGGCTGCTGGTGGCGCTCGCCGCCCGGCGCTGGGACGCCGCGGCCGGGGCGCTCCGCGACCCGGAGGGCCTGTGGACGCCCGAGCGCCTGGAGGCCGCGCTCGCGCCCTACTTCGCCGAGCACCCCTTCATCGACATCCGGCCGGTGGCGCGCCTCCCGCACAACACCCTCCTCGCGAGGAGCGGCCCGCGCACCTACGACGCCCTCCAGCGCCTCGTCGACCCGGAGGGCGAGGTGGACTGGGCGCTCCACTGCGCCATCGACCTCGAGCGGCCGAGGGCCGAGGGCGCCGCCGAGGACGAGCCCGTGATCGAGCTCGTGCGCATCGGCACCTGAGGCCGATGACCCGCACCGGGAGATTCGTGTACGAGTGCGCCCCATGGCCAGCCCTCGCTCCACCCTCGTCGTCTCCTCCGTCTCCATCTTCGTGGTGGGGCTCCTCTCGGGCGTGCTGGGGCCGCTCATCCCCGGCCTCGCCGCGCGGCTCGGGGTGGGCGTGGAGGCGCTCGGCACCCTCTTCACCGCGCTCTTCCTGGGCGCGCTCGTCACCCAGTTCGCCGGCGGCTGGGTGAACGAGCGGGTGGGGCTGCGCCCCATGGTGCTCGTGGGCACGGCGCTCTTCGGGCTGGGGGCGCTGGGACTCACCGTGAGTCCCTCCCTCCCCCTGCTCCTCGCCTGCGCCTGCCTGGCGGGGGCTGGCCAGGGCACCCTCGACATCAGCACCAACGTGCTCGTGGCCGCCGTGTACGACCAGCGGCGAGCGGTCTCGGCGGTGAACGTGCTGCACTTCGCCTTCGGGGCCGGCGCCGTGCTCTCGCCGATCCTCGCCGCCTACTCCCAGCAGCGCTGGGGGACGCCCATGCCCGCGCTCTGGCTCGCGGGCCTCATCGCGCTGGTGAACCTCGCCGCCGGCACGCGCGCGCTCCTCGATCCGCCGGTGGTGAAGCACGAGCCTGGCCGCGCCGCGCGCGGCCTCTACGGCCGGGTGGAGCTGTGGGCGCTGGCACTGCTCATGTTCCTCTACGTGGGGATCGAGATGGGCCTCGGCGGCTGGACCACCGTCTACCTCGACCGAACGACCGCGCTCTCCGTCCCGGCGGTGGCCTGGGTGGTCTCGGGCTACTGGCTGGCGCTCACCGGCGGGCGCCTGGTGGGGGCCTTCCTGGGCACGCGCGTCAGCGCGCGCACCCTCATCGCGGTGAGCCTCGCGGGCAGCCTGGCCGGGGCGCTGCTCCTGGCGGCCGGAGGCGGAAACCTGGTGCTCACGGTGAGCGGCATCCTCCTCTGCGGGGTCGCCTTCGGACCCGTCTTCCCCACGGTGGTCGTGCTCGCAACGGAGATCTTCCGCGACTCGCCCAGCCGCGCGGTGAGCGTGGTCATCTCGCTCTCCAGCCTGGGCGGCATGGTGCTGCCGCCGCTGCAAGGGCTCCTCCTCGTGAAGGTGAGCCCACTCGCCAGCGTGGGACAGGTGGCGCTCTGCGCGCTCCTCATGGTGGTGCTCCTGCTCGTGGCCGAGCGGTCGGCCAGGCCGGCCGTCGCACGAAGCGCCGGCGCCGCCTGACGCCCAGCTCCGCGCCTCCGCTCACCGATGTGCCGCAGCTGCGGGATGGCGAACACCGCTCGCACTCGCCGAGGTGGCTTGACCTCGCCCGCCCTGCGGCCTTAGTCTTGAACATCGTTGCGGTATCGAAATTTTGTTCACCCCTCACGCCGGACCCGGACGCTGGTGCCCACGCCTCACGAGGAGCGGCTCCTCTACAAGATCGCCCGGGCGTACTACGGCGACGACCTCACCCAGGGTGAGATTGCCGGCCGCCTCGGGCTGTCGCGGGTGAAGGTGTGCCGGCTCCTCGCACGCGCCCGCGAGGAGGGAGTGGTCCGCATCTCCATCCAGGCGCCCAGCGGCGGCTGCGGGGAGCTCGAGGAGAAGCTCGAGCGCCGCTTCGACCTGGCGGAGGCGGTGCTGGCCCCGCGCGACCCCTCCCGGTCGTTGGAGGAGCGCCTCGGCGAGGCGGCTGCTGCCTTCTTCACCCGCAGCCTGAGGGGCGACGAGGTGATTGGCCTCACCTGGGGGCACACGCTCCGCGCCTTCGTGGCGGCGGTGCCGCGGCTCGACCTGCCCCGGCTCACCGTGGTGCAGCTCATCGGGGGGCTCGGCAGCGTGGCCGCCGGCGTGAACGGCTCCGAGCTCACGCGCCGCCTGGCCGAGCGGTGCGGAGCGCGCCCGCGCATCCTCCAGGCGCCCGGCGTGGTGGCCTCGGCCGAGGTGAAGGGCGCGCTCCTCGCCGACCGGGAGGTGGCCGAGACGCTGGCGCTCGGCGCCCGGGCCGACCTGGTGCTCCTCGGGGTGGGCGAGCCGCGGCAGACGGCGGCCCGGCTCGGACCCGAGGCGCTCCTCCCAACGGAGTCGCTCGAGGCGCTCGTCGATGGCGGCGCGGTGGGCGACCTCGCCCTCCGCCACTTCGACGCGGCCGGGCGACCGGTGGTGACCGAGCTCGACGGGCGGGTGGTGGGCGTGGAAGCAGCTGCGCTCGCCGCCGTGCCACGCCGGGTGGCGGTGGCGGGTGGGCCGGCCAAGGTCGGGGCCATTCGGGCCGCGCTGCGGGGTGGACTCGTCAACGTCCTGGTGAGCGACGAGGAGACCGCCGAGGCGCTCCTCGCGCCATCCGAGGCGCCGGCCGCCGGCGCCGAAGCTGCCTTTTCCCCTGCCCGCGCTCGCGCGCGCTGAGCTCCCTCGAGGTTCCAATGGCCCACACGCTCCTCATGCCGCGCCAGGGAAACACCGTCGAATCCTGCATCCTCGTCGCCTGGAAGGTGGCGAAGGGGGCCCGCGTCGCCGCGGATGACGTGGTGTGCGAGGTGGAGACCGACAAGGCCACCTTCGAGGTGCCGGCCGGCGCCGACGGCGTGGTCCTCGAGCTCCTCCACGCCGAGGGCGACGACGTTCCGGTGCTGGAGCCCATCGCCACCATCGGCGCGCCGGGCGAGGAGGCGGTCCCTGCCGAGGTTCGCCCCGCGCAGTCGGTCCACGGCATCTCACCGCGCGCGCGCCGCCTCGCCGCAGGGGAGGGCGTGGTCGCCGACGACCTCACCGGCACCGGGCCTGGAGGGCGCGTCCTCGAGCGCGACGTGCGGGGGGCACTCGCTGGGCGAGCGTCGGCAGCCGCGAGTCCCGCCACCGCGCAGGGAACGGCGGCGCCTACCCCCGGCCCGGCGACCGCTGGGGACAGCGCCGCCGAGCTCGCCGCCCGCATCCGCGCCCGCAGCTCACCGTCGGCCCGCAGGGCCGTGAGCCAGCAGGAGCCACCTCCCTCCGCCGCCGGTTCGGTCGGCACTCCCACACCGGCCACCGCGAGCGGCACCGGAAGCGCGACGGCCAGCGTCAGCGCGGCCGGCGACTTCACCGAGACGCGCCTGAAGGGCATCCGCAAGGTCATCTCGGGCCGGATGCGCGCCTCGCTCGCCACCACCGCCCAGGTCTCCTTCCACGGCTCGGCGCCGGCCGAGCGCCTTCTCGCGCTGCGCGCCAGGATGAAGGGGAGCGACCCCGCGTTCGGCCTCGCCGAGGTGACCATCGGCGATCTCGTGCTCTTCGCCGTCTCGCGGGTGGTGCCGCGCTTCCCCGCGGTGAATGCCCACCTCGTGGGGGAGGCCCTGCGCACCTTCCGCCGGGTTCACCTGGGCCTCGCCGTCGACACCCCGCGCGGCCTGCTCGTGCCGGTCGTCCGCGACGCCGATCGGCTCTCGCTGCCCGAGCTCTCGGCGGAGGCGAAGCGCCTCGCGGCCGCCTGCCAGCGGGGGTCGATCTCGCCCGACGACCTCACCGGCGCCACCTTCACGGTGAGCAATCTCGGCGCCTTCGGGGTGGAGAGCTTCACGCCGGTGCTGAACGCCCCCGAGGTGGGTATCCTGGGGGTGAACGCCATCACCCAGCGGGTGGCGGCCGGCCCGGGCGGCGCACCGGTGCTGGAGCCGCGCATCGGCCTCTCGCTCACCGTCGATCACCAGATCGTCGACGGCGCCCCGGCCGCCCGGATCCTGAAGGCCTTCGCCGACGCCATCGCGGCCATCGACCTCCTGGTGGCGAGCAGCCGGGCCCCGGGGCCGGATGAGCACGTCCGGCCCACCTGATCGCCCCTTCACCGTACCGCACGCAGCGAGAAAAGAGCTCCACATGCCGAAGAGCATCGTCGTCGACCCCGTGGCCGTCCGCAGCGCAGGCCAGCTCGAGCTGCGCGCCATCCCGATGAACCAGTACCAGCCCAACTACCCGGCCGAGCTGGCGCGCTTCGGCGCCGACGGGCTCACCCGGCTGTGGGTCGACATGGTCACCATCCGCGAGTTCGAGCTCATGCTGAACGTCTTCAAGACCCAGGGGTCGTGGGAGGGCGTGAGCTACAACCACAAGGGGCCGGCGCACCTCTCCATCGGCCAGGAGGCAGCGGCGGTGGGCCAGTGCGCGAGCCTCGAGCCCGAGGACCAGATCTTCGGCTCGCACCGCAGCCACGGCGAGATCCTCGCCAAGTGCCTCTCCGCCTCGCGCAAGCTCGGCGAGGCGCCGCTCATGGCCATCCTGGAGGGCTTCCTCGGCGGCGAGACCCTCCGCACGGCGGAGCAGGTGCCGCACGGGAACGCGCGCGAGCTCGCCGAGGCGTTCATCCTCTTCGGCACGCTGGCCGAGATCTTCGCCCGCAAGGATGGCTTCAACCGCGGCCTGGGCGGCTCGATGCACGCCTTCTTCCCGGCCTTCGGCTGCATGCCCAACAACGCCATCGTGGGCGGCTCGGCCGACATCGCCACCGGCGCGGCGCTCTTCAAGCGAATCAACCGGCGGCCGGGCATCGTCATCGCCAACATCGGCGACGCCTCGATGGGCTGCGGTCCGGTGTGGGAGGCGATGTGCCTCGCCTCCATGGACCAGTACCGCACCCTCTGGCCGGACGACGTGGGCGGCGCGCCGCCGATCCTCTTCAACTTCTTCAACAACTTCTACGGCATGGGCGGGCAGACGAGCGGCGAGACCATGGGCTACGGGGTGCTCGCTCGCGTGGGCGCCGGCGTGAACCCGGAGGCCATGCACGCCGAGCGGGTCGACGGCTACAACCCGCTGGCGGTGGCCGACGCGATCACGCGCAAGAAGCGGCTCCTGCTCGACGGGAAGGGTCCGGTCCTCCTCGACACCATCACCTACCGCCTCTCGGGCCACTCGCCGTCCGACGCCTCCAGCTACCGCTCCAAGGAGGAGGTGGAGCGCTGGCAGGTGGCCGACGCCATCGAGAGCTTCGGTCACCACCTGGTGGAGAACGGCGCCGCCACCGCCGAGGCGCTGGAGGGCGCGCGGGCCGCCGTCCGCGCCCGCCTCGCCGCGGTGGTGCGGCTCGCCACCACGGACGCACCGTCGAAGCGGGTGACGGGCGGCTTCATCGAGTCGGTGATGTTCTCCGGCAAGAAGCTGCGAGAGGCTCGACGACCGCGCGCCCGAGCTGCTGCAGCCGCTCGCCGAGAACCCGCGGGTGAAGGCGCTCGCCGGCAAGGCGCGCTTCGCCTTCGACGGGAGCGGCAAGCCCATCTCCAAGAACAAGGTGTTCCAGTTCCGCGACGGGCTCTTCGAGGCGATGCTCCACCGCTTCTCCACCGACCCGACCATGGCGGCGTGGGGCGAGGAGAACCGCGACTGGGGCGGAGCCTTCGCCGTCTACCGCGGCCTCACCGAGGCGCTCCCCTACCACCGGCTCTTCAACAGCCCCATCTCCGAGGGGGCCATCGTCGGCTCCGGCGTGGGCTACGCGCTCGCCGGCGGTCGAGCGGTGGTGGAGCTCATGTACTGCGACTTCATGGGCCGGGCCGGGGACGAGCTCTTCAACCAGGCGTCGAAGTGGCAGGCCATGTCGGCCGGCCTCCTCACCATGCCGCTCGTGGTGCGCGTCTCGGTGGGGAGCAAGTACGGGGCGCAGCACAGCCAGGACTGGACCTCGCTGGCGGCGCACATTCCCGGACTCAAGGTGTACTTCCCGGCCACCCCCAGGGACGCGAAGGGTATGCTCAACCTGGCGCTCTCGGGCACCGACCCGGTGGTCTTCTTCGAGAGCCAGCTCCTCTACGACATGGGCGAGCGGTTCGAGGCGGTGCCCGAGGGGTACTACGAGACGCCGGAGGGCGAGCCGGCGGTGCGCCGCGCGGGGAAGGACCTCACCATCGCCACCCTGGGCGCCACGCTCTACCGGGCGCTGGAGGCGGCCGAGCTTCTGGAGAAGGAGCACGGGCTCTCGGCCGAGGTGGTGGACCTGCGCTTCGTCACGCCCCTCCACTACGACCTCCTCCTCGAGTCGGTGAAGAAGACCGGCCGGCTCGTCCTCGCCAGCGACGCCTGCGAGCGCGGCTCCTTCCTCCACACCGTGGCCTCCAACGTGACCCAGCTCGCCTTCGACTGGCTCGACGCGCCGGTGGCGGTGGTGGGGAGCCGAAACTGGGTCACCCCCGCCGCCGAGCAGGAAGAGCTTTTCTTCCCGCAGAAAGAGTGGATCATCGACACCGTGCACGAGCGCATCGTCCCCCTGGAAGGGCACCGGCCGGCCACGGAGCAGACCGGCCCGGAGCTCTCCCGTCGCGCTCGACTGGGTGTGTGAATCCCTTCGGGAGAAGCTGACATGCGGATCGCGCTCGCGGGCGAGGCGCTCATCGACTTCGCCGGCGAGGGCGACCTCGCCTTCCAGGGGCACGTGGGCGGCTCGCCGCTCAATGCAGCGGTGGCCTGCGCCCGCCTGGGCCAGCCCACCGGCTACCTCACCCAGCTCGCGAGCGACCTCTTCGGCGACCGCATCCTGCGCCACCTCGAGGAGAACGGCGTCGACGCGCGCTTCGTCATCCGCGCCGACGCCCCCACCACGCTCGCCTTCGTCGAGCGCTCGCCCGAGACGAACCGGTACGTCTTCTACTCGCGCGCCTGCGCCGACACGCGCTGGGCGCCGGACCCGCTCCCGGCCTTGCCGGCCGAGGTGGCCTTCCTTCACTTCGGGTCGATTAGCCTCCTCCAGGATCCGGCCGCCTCCTCCATCGAGGCGCTGGTGGCGGCGAGCGCCGGGCGGCGCGTGGTGGTGCTCGACCCCAACGTGCGGGCGAGCCTCATCGTCGACCCTGCCGCCTACCGCGCCCGCTTCGAGCGCTGGCTCGGCGCGGCCGGCCTCCTGAAGCTCTCCGACGAGGACCTGGCCTACCTCGCCCCCGGCCTCGACGCACCTCGTGCGGCGGCGGCCTGGCTCGAGCGGGGCCCGAGGGTGGTGGTGGTCACCGAGGGTGCGCGGGGGGCCACGCTCTTCCGCATCGGCGAAGCCCCCTTGCACGTCGCGGCCTCGAAGGTACGAGTGGTGGACACCATCGGCGCGGGCGACACCTTCACCGCAGGTCTCTCGGTGGGACTGCTGGAGCGCGGGGTCGAGAGGCCCGGAGGCGCTCGCGCGGGTGGAGACCAGCACCTGGCAGGCGATCCTTCGCTTCGCCGCGGTGGCGGCGGGCCTCGACTGCACCCGGCCCGGCTGCGACCCGCCCAGGCGCGAGGAGGTGGAGCGGGCGCTCGCGGCGCGCGAAGCCCTGCCAGCCGATGAGCTGGCATGAACCCAGGCAGGCGGGCGGCGAGGCCCGGAAGGGAGGAGCGATGGAGAAGCGGCGGCTGGGCCGGACCGGGCTCGAGGTCTCGGTGCTCGGGTTCGGCGGGAACGCGCTCGGCAACCTCTACGCCGAGGTGGACGAGGCGGGCGCGCGCGACGCCGTGCGCGCGGCCGGCGAGACCGGCGTCGCCTACTACGACACCGCGCCCATGTACGGGCACGGCCTCTCCGAGCGGCGCATGGGGGATGTCCTCCGCTCGCTTCCCCGCGACGGCTTCGTCCTCTCCAGCAAGGTGGGCCGGCTGCTCGTGCCCCACGGCCGGGTGCCGCCGCCGCGCCCCTCGGTGGCGGAGGGCGGCCTCTTCACCGGCGAGCTGCCCTTCCTCCCCACCTTCGACTTCTCCTACGACGCCACCGTGCGTTCCCACCAGGACTCGCTGCAGCGGCTCGGCATGAACCGCATCGACATGCTCCTCATCCACGACTGCGATGCCTGGAGCCAGGGCCACCGCTATCCGGAGGCGCTGCGCGCGGTGGAGCAGGGTGCCCTCCCGGCGCTCGAGCGCATGAAGTCGGAGGGCACCATCGGCGCCTTCGGGGCCGGCGTGAACCAGGCCGAGGCGTGCGAGCGGCTCATGGACATGGGGCGCTTCGACTGCTTCATGCTGGCCGGTCGCTACACCCTGCTGGAGCAGGGCGCCCTCGACAGCTTCCTCCCCCGCTGCGTGCGCGAGGGCGTGTCGGTCATCCTGGGCGCTCCCTACAACTCCGGCATCCTCGTCACCGGGGCGGTGGAGGGCGCGCGCTACAACTACCTGCCGGCCCCGCCCGAGGTGCTGGCGCGGGTCGCGCGCATCGAGGCGGTGGCGCGCGCGCACGGGGTGCCGCTCGGCGCGGCGGCCTTGCAGCTCGTGCTGGCCCATCCGGCGGTGGCCTCGGTGATCCCGGGCGGGCGCTCGCGCGAGGAGGTCCTGCAGAACGCGGCCTGGGCCGCGCTCCCCATCGACGACCGCTTCTGGTCGGACCTGAAGCGCGAGGGGCTCCTGCGCGAGGACGCACCCGTGCCGGCGCGGGCGGGCTGAGGGGGAGGGCGCGGCCCGCGGGGCTCGCGCCCCGGTGCCGGGCGTGAGCGCCCCGCAGGCCCTTCACGGGAGGTGATGACGCGGCCGGCGGACTGGCGCCGCGACCCGGTCCTCTTCCTCCCAGAGGGGGCGCTCGGTTCCTCGGCCGGGCAGGGCGAGGGCAGCGTGCCCAAGCTACCCGGGAACATGGAATCGCCAGCGCTGCTCCGCGCCACCCGCACCACCGAGATTCTCGCTCGCCATCCTCGCCGCCGGGGCGGTGCTCGCCTTCTTCTGGCTCGCCAGGGAGATCCTCGTCCCGGTGGTGCTGGCCCTGTTCCTGGCGCTCACCGTGCACCCGCTCGTCGCCTGGCTGGAGCGCCGCAAGGTGCCTCGCTCGGTCGCCGCCGCGGCGGGAACCGTGCTTGCGGCGCTGGTGGTGGCCATCGTCGTCTTCGTCCTCTACGACCGCATCACCGCCTTCTGGAAGGAGGCGCCCACCTACGAGAGCAAGCTGCGCGCGGCCTGGTACTCGGTGAGCAGCAAGCTCACCCACCTCCAGCGGCAGGGCGAGGAGCTGGTGAAGGCTCCTCCGGGCGGGGTGAAGGTCCAGGACAGCGTCCCGTGGGGCGCCCTCATCCTCGGCACGGCCCAGAGCGCGGTGGGGCTCCTGGCGCAGGCCACGGTGACCATCTTCACCCTCTACTTCGTCCTCGCCGAGGGGCCGCGCTTCCGCCAGAAGGTCATGTCGATGATCGACGGCGGCGCTCCGGCTCGATCGCGGGCGCTCGCGGCCATCGCCGAGGTGCACCGCGACGTGGAGCAGTACATGGTGAACCGGGTGCTCCTCAACGGAGCGCTCGGGCTCGTCACCTGGATCATCTACGCCGTGTACGGGCTGCAGCACGCCGCGGTGTGGGGCCTCACCACCGCGCTCCTGCACTTCGTGCCTTACGTGGGCCCGGCGGTGGGCCTGGTGCTCCCCACCGCCATGGCCCTGCTCCAGTACGGGACCTTGAAGGACGTACTCCTGGTGGGCGGCATCTACCTCGCCCTGGTCTCGGTCCAGGGCAACATCGTCGACCCCGTCTTCCTCGGCAAGCAGCTCAGGCTCTCCTCGACGGTGGTCTTCCTCGGCTCGCTCTTCTGGTACTGGGTGTGGGGACCGGTCGGCCTCTTCCTGGCGGTGCCGCTCCTCTCCACCGCCCGCATCGCCTGTGCGCACTTCCCGCGGCTCGCCTTCGCGGCCAAGCTGCTCGGGGAGTGACGGACGGTCTCTCAGCGCTGCAGCTGCGGGTCCATCTCGTCGCGGAGCGGGATCTGACGGTAGCGATTGGGGTCGCCCACGTTGAGGTCCTCGACGAGCTTGTCCACGTTGCCCAGCGTGACGCTGGTCTTCTCGCCGGTCCGCGTGTCCTCGACGGTGCGGTAGCCCCGCAGCACCTCGTCGAAGTCGTCGTTGCGGCGCGCCTGGGCGTTCTGCCGCGACTCCCAGTCGCGGTTGCGCGCGTCGGCGGCCGCCTGCTGCTGCGCCCAGGCGCGGTTGTGCGCGTCGTAGCCCGCCACCTGCTGGCGATGCGCCGCCTGCTGGTTCTTGAACCACTCCTGGCGCGCGCTCACCGCTCGCTGGCTCTGCTGGGCGATCTGCTGGTCGTTGGTCCGGAGAGAGCGGGTCATGGCCAGCATGACCGGGAGGTCTCGGTCGTAGAGGGCGTCGGGACCGCGCGCCTGGGTCACCATCACCAGGAAGGAGCTGGAGGTGGTGGGCGCCATATCGAAGAGGGTCATCCCCTTCACGTGCCGGCGCGTCCCGTCGCTCGCCTGCTCCACCGCACCCCAGAGCAGGACAGCGGCGCGTCCTCCCGGAGCCGTGGAAGGGCGCTCTTCCTGAACCTTCAGGCTGTCGAGGCTCAGGGCCGGCCCCCCGCTGCGGGCGCTCTGCGCACTGAGCTGGGGCGCGAGCGCGCGCATCACCTCCGCGGGCGTCGTGAACGGCGCGACCAAGGCGCCGGGCATGCGCGCCAGGGGCGAGGTCGGGAGCTGCACGGGTATCGAGACGGCGAGGAGCACGTGCTCCCCCTCCGACGGGCCGCGGAGCTGCACGCCGTTCATCACCGACCGGGCGTCGGTGCTCCACCCCGGCGCCAGGCCCACCGAGCCGGTGCCGTCCGGGAACGCGTAGGTCCGGAGCGGCGCGTGGGCGCCCTTCGCCGGTCCGCCGCCAGCGGAGGCGGTGGCCTCCCCGCCACCAGGTGGCCTCATGAGCCGATTCCACTCCCCCGGGGGCGCGTCGGCGCGGATGAAGGCAACGACGACGTGCGCCGTGCCTCGTTCCACCCGGCAGGTGACGAGCCCCTTGGTTGCGACCCCCCGGACGGTGGCGGTGAACGAGGCGCCGCCGGCGCCGGGGGTCTTCGCGTCCTGGTAAGCCACACGCACTTTGGGTGCGACACCGAGGAGGCGATTGAGATCGCGCAGGGTGAGCTTCAGCGCGGCCTCCAGGGTGGGCGCGTCGTGCCGCCGGGCGGACAGCACCTTGCCCAGCTCGGTGGCGTTGACGAGCTGGTAGTCGGGCGCCGTGCGCCCGGCGGCCGAGAAGGGTGCCGAGGCCAGCAGCAGCCCGAGCAAGTGGCCAGCGAATGCACGACCTCGGCCAGCTCTCGCACCACGCACGATGCGTCCCATGGGTGAAGTCCTTTCCTCGTCGCCGTCGAAGTGTCCTGCCGATCGACGCAGCGAACCCCGGAAAGTTGGGTCATGTTCTCGAGGAGTTGGCGCGGCCTCTGGGCCCGAGCGTCCTGGCTCCGTGCGAGGGCGCGCCCTACACTTCCGAGCTCACCCCCTCGAGTCGGAGATTCATGGCTCGCCCTCGCACCCTGGCCTTGCCCGCGGCGACCCGCGCCACGCCCTCGCTCCGGAGCGCCGCTCGCCTCGCCCTGTCGCTCGACGGCGAGGCCCTCCGCGCAGCGTGCGACGAGGAGGTCTTCGTGGGCGGCGGCCCGGGTGGGCAGCACCGCAACAAGACGGCGAGCGCCGTTCGCCTCGTGCATCGCGCCACCGGCCTTACCTGCGTGGCCACGGTCCGGCGAAGCCAGCTCCAGAACCGGGCCGCGGCGCTGGCGCAGCTCCGGGAGAGGCTGGAGGTGCTGGCGCGCGAGCCCAGGGTGCGCCGCAAGACGGCCCCCACCCGGGGGGCGAAGGAGCGCCGCCTGGCGGGAAAGCGACAGACGTCCAGGCGCAAGGCCGAGCGGAGAACGCTGGGCGACTGAGGCCTAGGCCACCACCGCGGCGGCGCCCGCCGAGGCCGGTTCCACGAGCCCGGCCTCCACCAGGCGGTCGACCGAGTCCTTCACCTCGGCCGGGGTGGTGCCGCAATCCTCCAGGGCGCGGGCGACGTCGGCGATGCTCTTCTTTCCGCCCCGAAGCTCGGCGAGGATCACGCCATCGGTGGCCTTCACCCGGCGGGGCTCGGCCCACGAGCGCTCTGCCGCGAAGAGCGCGTCGCGCCCCTGCGCGCGGCTCAACTGGATCGCCTCGCGGTAGGCGAGGTCGGCCTCGTCGCCAAGGAGCGAAATACGGAACTTCTGACCTCTTGGCCAGCGCTTGCCCGGTCGGGGCTTCAAGCTTTCCAACATCGTGAAGCAAGAAATGGACCCAAACGGCAACGCTGTCAACCGCGGCTCGGCCTATCCCCGCCGAAATCGCATGGTGGCGAGGAGCAGCAGCAGCGCCCCGTGCAGGGCCAGCATGCCGAGCTGCGGCGCGAGATCGCCGAAGCCGGAGCCCCGCAGGAGCACGCCGCGCACCAGCTCGGCGAAGAAGCGCAGCGGGTTCGCCCAGGTGATGGCGCGGAGCCAGCCGGGCATGGCGTGCACCGGCGTCATCACCCCCGAGAGGAGCACCGCCGGCATCACGAAGAGGAAGCCGCCGAGGAAGCTCTGCTGCTGGGTGGCCGAGATGGTGGAGATGAAGAGCCCGGTGGCCAGGGTGGCGCCGAGGTAGAGGAGCGTTCCGGCGGCGAGGACGGCGAGCGGTCCCCGCACCGGCACGCCGAACACCCACGTCATGCCCACCACGGCGAGCAGGGTGTCGAGGAGTCCGATCCCCACGTAGGGCGTCATCTTGCCGGCGAGCAGCACGAAGGGGCGGATGGGCGTCACCCGCACCTGCTCGAGCGTCCCCACCTCGCGCTCGCGGGCGAGCCCCATGGCCGTGACGATGGTGGTCACCACCACGAGCAGCATGGCCAGGATGCCGGGCACCATGTAGATGGCGGTCGCGAGGCGGGGGTTGTAGAGCACGCGCGGCACGAGCTTCACGCCCGCGCCAGTGCCGGGGGGGCGGGGCGGAAGGGCAGCGACCGCGCCCGCGAGGTTCGGGGCGGCGGCCGTCACACCGCCCGGCGAGCCGGCGGACGCCAGCTCGCTGGTGGTGATGGCGTCGCCCAGGGGGGCGAGCGTGCGCTCGGCGAGGCGCGCCGAGGCCTCGGCGAAGTACCTTCCGGCTGCGCTGGCGGTGGCGCCAGCGCGCACCGGGTCGGTGCCGTCGATGAGCAGCTGCACGCGGGCCGCGCGCCCCGCGGCGAGGCCGGCCCCGAAGCCCCGCGGGATCACCACCGCCGCGGAGACCGCGCCCCGGTCGAGGGCGCGCTCGGCGGCGGCAGCGCTCTCGACCCGCCCTGCGACGCGCAGGGTGCCGTCCGCGAGGAGGCGCCGCAGCTCCTCCCGGCTCGCCGCGCTGCGGTCGAGGTCCGCCACCGCGACCGGCACCCGGTCGACGTCGAAGTCGACCGCGAACCCGAAGAGGAGCGTCTGGAGCAGCGGCGCGCCCACCAGCATGAAGAAGAGCCGCCGGTCGCGCAGCGTTTGCAGCGCCTCCTTGCGCACCACCGCCCGGTACTGCACCCAGGCTCGCCGCGACAGGGGGCGCGACAGGGCCATCTAGGCGACCCTCCGCTGGAAGCGCAGGGTGGCGAGGGCGAGGATCACCGCCGCAAAGGCGGCCATGGCGGCGAGGTCGGGCCACAGGAGGTCGAGGCCGTTGCCCTTCAGCATGAGGCCCCGGAGCCCGTGGACGAGGTAGCGGGCAGGGACGATCGCCGAGACCGCCCGGAGCGGCGCCGGCATGTTCTCGATGGGGAAGAGCATGCCGGAGAGGAGCATCGAGGGGAGGAGCGAGGAGAGGAGGCCGGCCTGGGTGGCGACGAGCTGGTTTCTCGCCAGCACGGAGATGAAGAGACCCTGGCCCAGCATCGCCACCAGGAACACCGCCCCCATGGCGAAGAGGAGCGGCACGCTCCCGCGGAGGGGCACGTCGAAGACACCCGCGCCCACCGCCACCACGAGGAGGAGCAGCACCATGCCGAGGGCGAGGTAGGGGAGGAGCTTGCCGAGCACGATCTCCAGCCGCCCCACCGGCGAGGCGAAGAGCTGCTCCATCGAGCCGCGCTCCCACTCTCCCGCCACGGTGAGCGCGGTGAGCAGCACCGCCACGATGGCCATGAGGTAGGCCGAGAGCCCCGGCACGAGGAAGATGGCCGAGCGCGACGCGGGGTTGTAGCGGACGAAGGTGCGCGCCTCGAGCAGCGGGCCCTGCGCGCGTGCGCCGGCCCCCGCAGCCTCGCCGCGGCCCGCGGCCTGCGCCAGCGCCTCCGCCTTCTGCAGGAGGCCGCTCGCGGTGGAGGGGTCGCTCCCGTCGACGAGGAGCTCCACCTCTGCTCGTTCACCCTTCGTGAGCTTCCGGCCGTAGCCGGTCGGCACCACCAGCACCGCGCTCGCCTCGCCGCGGCGGAAGAGCCGCCCCGCCTCCTCCGGCACGACCCGGGCCGCGAGGTCGAGCTCGCCCACCCGGGTGAATGCGTTCACCAGGCGTCGCGAGGCGGGCGTGCGGTCGCCATCTGCCACGGCGACGGGCAGGTGCTCCTGGTCGAAGGAGACGCCGTAGCCGAAGAGGAGGAGCATCACCGGCGGCATGACGAGCGCCAGGACGAGCGTGCGCGGGTCGCGCCGGATGTGCAGCACCTCCTTCTCCGCCATGGCGCCCGTACGGAGGGCGAAGCGCCAGGGGCGGGCGGTCACGGCCGCGCCTCCCCACCCGCGGACGGTGTGAACGGCGGCGGCGCGGCGGCGCCCGGGTCCGGCCGTGCCTCGCCGCGCGGGGGCGCCACCACGGCGAGGAAGACGTCCTCCAACGTGGCCGCGCTCGGCTCGATGCGCAGCTCGCTCGCCCCGGCGCGGGAGAGCGCTTCGCGGAGCGCGTCCTCGTCCCAGCCCGAGCGCTCCTCCAGCCGGACGCGCAAGCCGGCGCCGAAGGGCTCGACCGCCGCCAGTCCCTCGCGGCCCCGCAGGGCGGCCGCGGCGTCGAGCAGGCCGCGGCCGCGCACGGAGAGCAGCCTCCCCGGCACCCAGGCCTCCTTGAGCGCCGCGGGCGTGTCGAGGGCCACCAGCCGCCCGTCGACCATGAGCCCGATGCGACGCGCAGTACTCGGCCTCGTCGAGGTAGTGGGTGGTGACGAAGACCGTGGTGCCCTCGCCGGCGAGCCTGCGGATGAGCCGCCAGAAGATCCGGCGCGCCGCCGGGTCGACCCCGGCGGTGGGCTCGTCGAGGAAGACCACCTCCGGGCCGGTGCAGGAGGGCGCAGGCGAGGGCCAGCCGCTGGCGGATGCCCCCCGGGAGGTCACCGGTGGTGACGCGCTCGTGGCCGGTGAGGTCGACGAGGGCGAGGAGCTCGTCTGTCCGTGCGCCGGAGCCCGGCGCCGGAGAGCCCGTAGGCGCCGCCGAAGAAGAGCAGGTTCTCGCGCACCGGCAGGTCGAGGTAGAGCGAGAACTTCTGCGACATGTAGCCGATGCGGGCCTTCACCGCCTCGGGCTCGGCGGCCGACGTCGTGGCCCGCCACCGAGGCGCCTCCCCTCGCTCGGCGCGAGCAGCCCGCACAGCATGCGGATGGTGGTCGACTTCCCGGCGCCGTTGGCGCCGAGGTAGCCGAAGATCTCGCCCCGCTGCACCTCGAACGACACCGCCTCCACCGCCGTGAAGCGGCCGAAGCGGCGGGTGAGGGCCTCGGCGCGGATGGAGACTCCGCTCAGCCGGCGCGCCTCCGAGGCGTCCCCAACCTGCTCGCCCGCATCGACGCGCGCGAGAAAGAGCTCCTCGAAGCTGGCGCGCCCCTCGCCGCCCCGCTCCCGCTCGAAGCGCGCGATGCAGCTCGCCGGGCTCGCCCTCGAGGAGGAGGCGGCCGGCGCGCAGCAGCGCCACCCGGCCGCAGCGCTCGGCCTCGTCCATGTACGGGGTGGAGACGAGCACGGTCATCCCCCCGTGAACGAACTCGTGCAGGAGCGCCCACAGCTCGCGGCGAGAGACCGGGTCGACCCCGTTCGTCGGCTCGTCGAGGAGGAGCACCTCTGGCTCGTGGAGCAGCGCGCAGGCCAGCGCGAGCTTCTTGTACATCCCGCCCGAGAGCTGCCCGGCCGGACGCTCGGTGAAGCGCTCCAGCCGGGTGAGGGCGAGCAGCCGCTCCGACCGGGCGGCGAAGGCTCGCCGGGGCAGCGCGTAGAGGCGGGAGAAGAAGCGCAGGTTCTCGGCGACGGTGAGGTCGCGGTAGAGGCTGAAGCTGCTGCGGCATGAGCCCCAGCCGCTCGCGCACGTCCGTCCCGCGTCGCGCGGGGTCGTCGCCGAGCACGCGCACCTCTCCGGCGTCGGGGAGGAGGAGACCGGCCAGGGCGCGGATGAGCGTGGTCTTGCCGGCGCCGTCGGGGCCGACCAGGCCGAAGAGCTCCCCGGCGCGACCGACAGCGTGAGCTCCCGGAGCGCCTCCGCCGTGCCGAAGCGCTTCGAGAGACCGCGCACCTCGAGCGCCGGCCGGCCCTCGCCGCTCACCTCGAGCTCCCCTCGCCGGCCGGGCGGCCCGGGAGCGGCGCGAGCTCGACCTGCACCGGCATGCCCGGCCTGAGCTTTCCCCCCGGATTCGCGACGCTCACCTCCACCGGGTAGACGAGCCGGTCGCGGTCGCTGCGCGTCTGGATGTTGCGCGGGGTGAAGGCCGCCTCGGCCGAGACCGCGCGGACCACCCCGGGGAAGCGCTCGCCGGGCCAGGCGTCGGCCACCACCGTGGCGGCGAGGCCCGGCCGGGCGGCGGCCAGCTCGGCGTTCGGGAGGTAGAAGGTGGCCTTCACCTCGGAGAGGTCGACGAGCCGCGCCAGCGCGCCGCCGGCCGGGACGAGGTCGCCCGGCTCGTGCGGCAGCTCGTCGACGAGCCCGTCGCGCGGGGCCTCGACGCGGCACTCCCCCTCCAGGAGGCGAGCGCGCCGGAGCGAGGCCTCGGCCGCCCGGACCAGCGCCTCGGCTGCCGCCGCCTGCGCGCCCGAGCCCTGGATGGCGGCCGCGGCCACGCGCGCCTGGTCGGCGCTGGCGCTCGCCTGGGCCTCGGCCGCCCGGGCCTGGTGCGCCAGCCCCTCGGCGCCAGCGCGGGTCTCGTCGCGGCGCGAGGCGGCGACGTCGGAGGCCAGCTCCTCCAGGCGCGCCGCCTGCCGCCTCGCGACATCGCGCTGGGCGGCGAGCGCCGCGGCCTGTGCCTTCGCTGCGAGCTGTCCCGCCAGCGCCGCCTCCCTGGCCCGGCGCGATGACTCCACCGAGGCGGCCGCCGCCACCGCCTGGGCGCGCGCCGCGCCGAGCCGCGCCTCGACCTCGGCCACCGCCGCCTCCTGGTCGGCGCAGTCGAGTCGCACCACGAGATCCCCCTTCCTCACCGATTCGCCCCTCTTCACCGGCTGTTCCACCACGCGCGCCGAGACGCGCGACGAGAGGGTGACCTCGGTACCCTCGATCTCACCCGACCCGCCCGCGGGGCCGCGAGCCGCCTCTTCCTGGGCGTGAAGCCGCCAGGCGAGGAGCGCGCCCAGCAGGGCGACCACGGCCACGAAGAGGAGGGCGATGCGGCGCATGGCTGCTGCTTCCCGCAAGAGCCGTGCCCATCTTCAGTGCAGCCGGCGGCCGCTCGCGCAGCGAGCGAACGCGCCGAAGGCGCTGCCGCCGGGGGACTGGGGGTGAGGGAGGCGCCCGAACCCCGTCGGGTTCCCGACAGGTCCCGTCGGTTCTCCGGCAACGAGCTCCATCGGGGCGCACGGCAATCCTCCTGCGGCAGTGGTCTCACGCTCTCCAGCGCCTCGCGCGCCCCGGCACCTTCCTTGCTCGAGTCCTCGTTCCATGGCCCCGCGCGCGCTCCTCTTCACGCTCCTCCTCGCCGCACCGGTCACCCGCGCGGCGCCGCCTCCCGAGGAGAGGCCGGCCCCCCTCACCCTGGAGGACGCGCTGCAGGAGCTCGACGCCGAGAGCCTCACCCTCGCCGAGGCGCGCGCCCGGGCCGAACAGGCGGCGGGCCTCGCCCGGCAGGCCCTGGCCCCGGCGCTCCCCACGCTCTCCGCGACGGGCAGCTACACGCGCAACAGCGACGAGGCTCGAATTCCTCTGGGACGGCTCCTCGACGCGGTGGCGCCCGGGGCCGCCGCCGGGATGGGCAATCTCGTCGTTCAGCCCCGACAGGTGTTCTCCGCCAGCGCCGGGTTGAGGCTCCCGCTCGTGGCGCCGAGCGCCTGGCAGGAGGCCGCCAGCGCGCGGAGCGCCGCCCGCGCCGCCGAGCTCTCGGTGGGAGAGGTGCGGCTCTCCCTCCGCGCGGCGCTCGTCGCCACGGCCTGGAACGCCTCGGCGGGCAGCGAGGTGGTGGAGGCCTCGCGCCGCGCGCTCGCCGCGGCGGAGGAGCAGCAGGGGCTCTCGGAGCGCAGCCTCGCGGCCGGCACCGGCGTGCCGCTCGCGGTGCTGCAGGCGAAGACCGAGGCGGTGCGCAAGCGCAGCGACCTCGTCCGCGCCCTCGCCGACCGCGACCGCGCCGAGCTCGCCGCCGGGGTGCTCCTCGGGCGTTCCTCGCCCGTGCGGATCGAGCTCGCGCCCCGCGGCGCGGCCCCGCCCGAAGAGGTGGGGAGCCTCGTCGACGAGGCGCTCTCGCAAAGGCCGGAGCTGGCGGCCGCGCGCGCCGAGGTGGAGGCCGCCGAACGGCAGCTCTCCGCCGCGCGCCTGCGCCTCCTCCCCCAGCTCTCCGCCACCGCCCAGGTGTTCGCCCAGGACGAGCCGCTCGTCACCGGCGAGGAGACGGGCTGGCGCGCCAGCCTGGAGCTCACCTGGGCGCTCTACGACGGTGGGTTCCGGTACGGCCGCGCCCGGCAGGCGCGCGGGTCGATCGCCGAGGCGCGGGCGCGCGCCTCCCGCACCCGGCTCCTCGTGGCCCAGGAAGTGGAGGACGCGGCGCGCGAGGTGCGGGTGGCGGCGGAGCGGCTCCGCCTCTCCGAGGAGCAGGCCCGCCTCGCCGCGGAGGCGGCCGCCACCGCGCGGCGGAGCTTCGCCGGCGGGGTGGCCGGATCGCTGGAGGTGATCGACGCCAACGACCGCCTGTACGCGGCGGAGATGGCGCGCGCCCAGGCGCGGGCGGGGCTGGGCGCCTCCTGGGCCAACCTCGACCGCGCCACGGGCTCCCCGTGACCGCGCCGCGAAGCTCTTCCGGCTGGTCTATGCTCGGCGGAAGCGTTCCCGCGGAGAGCCCCCCCTTGCCCACCCCGCCCGGCTTCGACGAGATCCAGCAGGAGGCGATGTCGCGGCTGTACGGGCGAGTGACGGCCGTCCGCCTCATCGCCCTGCCGGTGGCGCTCCTGGTGGGGATCGTGCTGGCCCTCGTCGACCCCGGGCGATGGCGCCTCGCGCTCCTCGGCGGCGTGCTGGTCCCGCTCGGCCTCTTCTTCGTCGCGGAGGCGGTCCGCTACCGGAACGGCGCCCGCATCCAGCCCTGGACCATCCCCTGGAACCTGGCGGCGCTCATCGCCGGACAGTCCGTGCTGGCGCTCGCCACGGGCGCGCTGGAGAGCCCGATCACCTACGCCTTCGTCCCGACCTCCCTCCTGCTCGGCCTCTTCGCCTCTCGCCGGGCCCACCTCGCCCTCCTGGGCCTGCAGCTCGCGGCGGTCTGGCTCCTCGCCGCGCTCGAGCTCTCCGGCGCCTTTCCCGGCCTCAACCTGGCCGTCTTCGGAGGGGGCGCGCGCGCCGGCCACACCGACGCCCACCTCCTCACCGGCGCGGTGGTGCTCTCGGCGGTGATGGCGCTCGGCTCGCGACTGGGGCGAGGCGTGAGGGGCGCCTTCGACGCCATGCTGGTCGAGGCGCTCCACGCCCGCGAGGGCTCGCTGCGCGCGCACGCCGAGCGGGCCGAGGAGCTCACCGCGCTCTCGGCCGAGATCGCCCACGAGCTCAAGAATCCGCTCGCCACGGTGAAGGGGCTCGCCGCGCTGCTCTCCTCGGAGCTCGCCCACGGGAAGGGCGCCGAGCGGCTGGCGGTGCTGCGCCGCGAGGTCGATCGCATGCAGGGACGGCTCGCCGAGTTCCTGGAGTTCTCCCGGCCGCTCGTGCCGCTCGCCCTCACCGACGTGGAGCTCACCGCCCTCGCCCGCGAGCTCGCGGCGCTGCACGAGGGCCTCGCCAGCGAGCGCGGCGCGCGGTTCTCGGTGACCGGCACCCCTTGCCGCGTGCGCGGCGACGCGCGCAAGCTCGCCGGCGTCCTCCTCAACCTCCTGCAGAACGCCCTCGAGGCGAGCCCGCCCGGCGCCTCGATCGAGGTGGAGGTCGAGGTGACGCCGGCGCCGGGGCCCGGCCCGCGACCGCCGGGCACCCGCGCCGACCGCGACGAGGTGCAGGTGCGCGTCCTCGACCGCGGTCCGGGCCTCGCTCCCGAGCTCGCCTCGAAGGCCTTCGAGCCCGGGGTCACCACCAAGCCGCGAGGCTCGGGGCTGGGTCTCACCATCGGCCGCGCCATCGCCCGGCAGCACGGGGGCGAGGTGGAGCTCCGCGCGCGACCCGGCGGCGGGTGCGTGGCCCTCCTCCGGCTTCCGGTGGCGCCACCCGCAGCGCTGCCCGGGAACGCGTGCGAGCGGGATTGTGCGTCCGCCGTGTCCGCTTCGGCCGGCCAGCCCCCCGAGGCGCCGGCGGCGCGCGGAGCGACGCGGTGACGGCCCAGGTGCTCGTGGTCGACGACGACCCGGGGGTGCGCTACACGCTGCGTGAGGTCCTCGAGGCCGGGGGCGCCGCGGCGCTGGAGGCTGCCACCGGGGAGGAGGCGCTGCGGCGCTTCGACGCCGAGCCGGTGCCACTCGTCGTCACCGACCTGCGCATGCCGGGGATGGACGGGCTGGAGCTGCTGCGGCGCCTGCTGGAGAGGAGCCCGGCCCCCCGGGTGGTGATGGTCACCGCCCACGGCTCGGAGCGACAGGCGGTGGAGGCGATGAAGGCCGGCGCCTACGACTACCTCCGCAAGCCCTTCGACAACGACGAGCTCCTGGCGGTGGTGCGCCGTGCGCTGGAGGCCTCGCGGCTCTCATCCGAGGCCTCGCGCCTCACCACCGAGAACGAGCGGCTGCAGGGCGAGCTCGCCCTGGCCGGTTCCATCGCCCTCGCCTCCGAGCCCATGCGCGAGCTCGCGCGCCTGGTGGCGCGGGTGGCCCCGCGCGACGTGACCGTGCTCATCCTCGGCGAGACCGGCTCGGGGAAGGAGCGGGTGGCCGAGGCGCTCTGGCGGCTCTCGCGCCGCGCCAGCCGTTCCTTCGTGCGCTTCAACTGCGCGGCGCTCTCGCCGGAGCTCGCCGAGGCGGAGCTGTTCGGCCACGAGCGCGGCGCCTTCACCGGCGCCGTGCGGCAGCGGTTCGGGCTCTTCGGTGAGGCGGACGGGGGAACGCTCCTCCTCGACGAGGTGGCGGAGCTCGACCTCGGCACCCAGGCGAAGCTCCTCCGCGCGCTGCAGAACGGCGAGGTGCGGGCGGTGGGCAGCGACCGCTCGCGACGAGTGGACGTCCGCATCCTCGCCGCCACCCACCGCGACCTCGCCGGGCGCGTGGAGAGCGGGCTCTTCCGCCGCGACCTCTACTATCGGCTCGACGTGGTGACGCTCCGCGTGCCGCCCCTGCGCGAGCGGCCGGGGGACATTCCGGCCCTGGCGCGCCACTTCCTCGCGCGCTTCGCCGGGCGGTTCGGGGTCGCACCCGTGGAGCCCTCGCCGGCGCTGCTCGCCGAGCTCTCGGCGCGACCGTGGCCCGGCAACGTGCGCGAGCTCGAGCACGCCCTGGAGCGGCTGGTGGCGCTCTCGCCCGATGGCACCCTCGACCTCCGCCACCTCGCCGAACCCGCCGCGCCCGCGTCGGCACCGGAGGCGCTGGGCCTGCGCGAACGCGTGGAGGCTTACGAGCGCGGGCTCATCGCCGAGGCGCTCCGCGAGGCGGGCGGCAATCGCAGCGAGGCCGCCCGGGCGCTGGGACTCGCCCGGGTCACCTTGCTCGACAAGCTCAAGAAGTATGGCCTGGAGCCCGGCCTCGACGAGTCCTGAGCTCGACCGCGCTCAGACGATGGCGCCCACCGCCGACCCGCACGAGTGGCACACCCTCGCCGCCGCGGGGATGGTGTCGAGGCACTCGGGGCAGGGCCGGGTGGCCGGTGCCGACGCGGGGACCGGCTTCCCGCGCTCCACGAAGGCCTTGATGATGAGGAAGACCACGAACGCCACGATGGTGAAGTCGATGAGCCGCCCGATGAGGTCGCCGTACTTGATGGCGTTCGTGCCCTGGAGCGTCCAGGCGGCGTTCCGCCACTCGCCGCCGGGCAGGATGACCCCGATGATGGGCATGATGAGGTCGTCGACGATGCCGGAGACCACCTTGCCCACCGCGGCGCCGATGACGACGCCGATGGCGAGCCCGAGGACGTTGTTCTTGGTGAGGAAGACCTTGAAGTCGTTGAGCCACTGACCCGCGAAGCCCGCGGCCTTGCCCATCTCGCCTGGGATGTGCGCCATGAGTGAACCTCCAGCGCGGCGGGAGGGCCTCCCCCTGGAGCGTTCGCCGCGGCGGCGCGGAGTGTCGCACGGACCATCGGTGCGACAAGGTACGTTCCGCCCCGTACCCACAAGGGACCCGGAGCGCGAACCAGCCTGTACCCGTCGGGGCCTCCGCGCTATCTTCCCCTCCCCTCCGGAGGAGTAGCGACATGTCGAACGGCGGCTTCAGCGTTCCCCCACCCCGCAACGAGCGCGTCCTGGCCTACGCGCCGGGCTCACCCGAGCGCGCCGCGCTGAAGGAACGCCTCGCGTCGATGGCCTCGGAGGTGGTGGAGATCCCCTGCGTGGTGGGCGGCGAGGAGGTGCGCACCGGACGCCTCGCCGAGGTGGTGATGCCCCACCGCCACCGGCACGTCCTGGCGCGCTTCCACCAGGCGGGCCCGGCCGAGGTGACCGCCGCCGCCGAGGCGGCCCGCGAGGCGCGCCGGAGCTGGTCGGCCCTGCCGTGGAACGAGCGTGCGGCGGTCTTCCTCCGCGCCGCCGACCTCCTCGCCGGGCCATGGCGCGCGACGCTCAACGCCGCGACCATGCTCGGCCAGTCGAAGTCGGTGGTGCAGGCGGAGATCGACTCGGCGGTGGAGGCGATCGATTTCCTGCGCTGGAACCCCTTCTTCGCCGAGCAGCTCTTTGCCCAGCAGCCGGTCTCGCCCCCGGGGCAGTGGAACCGGGTGGAGCACCGGCCACTCGAGGGGTTCGTCTTCGCCGTCACCCCCTTCAACTTCACCTCCATCGCCCTGAACCTCCCCACCGCCCCGGCCATGCTGGGCAACGTGGTGCTGTGGAAGCCCGCCTCCACCGCCGTGCTCTCGGCCTGGCACCTCTTCCGGCTCCTGCGCGAGGCCGGTTTGCCCCCGGGCGTGCTGAGCTTCCTCCCCGGGCCAGGGCGGGCGGTGGGCGACCCTGCCCTGGCGCATCCCGACCTGGCCGGCCTGCACTTCACCGGCTCCACCGACGTCTTCCGCGGCATGTGGCGCACCATGGCCGAGAACCTGCCGCGCTACCGCGGCTACCCGCGCCTCGTCGGCGAGACCGGCGGCAAGAACTTCGTCTTCGCCCACGCCTCGGCCGACCCCGAGGCGCTCGCCACCGCGCTCGCCCGCGGGGCGTTCGAGTACCAGGGGCAGAAGTGCTCGGCCGCCTCGCGCGCCTACGTGCCGGCGAGCCTGTGGCCTGCGGTGCGGGAGGGCGTCGTCGATCGCGTGAAGGCGCTTCGCGTGGGCGATCCCACCGACTTCACCACCTTCTGCGGGGCGGTCATCGACCGGCCGGCCTTCGAGCGCATCCGCGGCTACCAGGAGCTCGCCAGGAGCGGGCCGGCCACGCGCGTGCTCACCGGCGGCGGCGGCGACGCGGGCGAGGGGTACTTCATCGAGCCGACGGTGGTCGAGGCCACCGACCCGCGCCACCAGCTCATGGAGGAGGAGGTCTTCGGGCCGCTGCTCGCGATCTTCGTCTACCCCGATGCCGAGCTCGAGCGCGCCGTGACGCTGTGTGAATCGACCTCGCCCTACGCGCTCACCGGCGCGGTGTTCGCCCGCGACCGGCGCGCCGTCGACGCGCTCACCCGCGCCTTCGCCGACGCGGCCGGCAACTTCTACGTGAACGACAAGCCCACCGGCGCGGTGGTGGGGCAGCAGCCCTTCGGCGGCGCCCGCGCCTCGGGCACGAACGACAAGGCCGGTAGCCTGGCCAACCTCGTGCGCTGGGTCTCGCCGCGCGCCATCAAGGAGACCTTCGTCCCCGCGTTGACGGTCGGTTATCCCCACCAGCAGGAGCCTTGACCGCGCGCGCTAGGACGAGCAGGGAACCGGCCGGCCGGCCCGCGCTCGACCCCCGGCCTCACTGTGCGCTCCTCTCTCACCGTTCCCGGATGGCCACGCCCCGTGTCGCGAAGACCACACGCCTGCTCGCTCGGGGCGTCCCGTGAACCGGGGAGGCCGTGCGGGCGATCGCGCCCAGGAACGCTGGAAACACGGCTTTCCAGCGCTGTGCCCCTCGGACGAGGGGGTTCTTCCCGTCCGTGCCGGTGCCATGCTCGGGCGATGGCCTCACGCGTGCATTGGGGGTGAACCGTGAACCTGGACCCAGCCGCCCATCCCGCCCCGCCCGCCCTGCTCCTCAGGGCCTTCGGGCTCCTCATGCTCTGCGCGCTGGCCGTGCTCCTCCTCGCCTCCTGGGTGCGCGCCTTCGCGCCGGCCCACCGAACGGCGCGCATCCGCGACCTCGGCTGGTCACGCAGCGCGCCGCGCCTCCACGGTGCCCGGGCGGAGGGTGAAGCAGCCCGCCCGCAAGAGGGGACCTCGGCGCTCGCCGGGTGAGCGACCCGCCCCGCCTCCCCGGCCCGCTCACGCCTGGCCGGCGTCGTCCTCCGCGAGCAGACGGTAGAGCGACCGGCGCGCCGCGGTGAGCACCTTGCGCGCCTCGGCGAGCTGGTTCGCGTTGCCGCTCTGGGCCACTTGCATGGCCGCCTCGCCCGCTTGACGCATCACGTTCATGAGCGACACCACCTCGTCGTCCGCTGCGCCGGCCATCTCTTCCCAGGGCGCCTGCATCTCGCCCCCGTGATCCGCGAGGTACTTCTTCCCCGCGTCGGTCAGCTGGAAGACCTTGTCCTCGGCGGTGGCGAGCCCTTCGTCCTCGAGCTGCTGGAGCGCGGGGTAGATGGAGCCGGCCGACGGGCGCCACTGGCCCTGGCTCCGCTGTGAGAGCTCCTGCATGAGCTGGTAGCCGTTGCGGGGCTCCTCGGCGAGCAGCATGAGGATTCCGGCGCGGATGTCACCGCGGCGAGCGCGCGGCCCTCCCCTTTGCCCGAAGCCCCACGGGAAGCCGCGGCCTCCCGGCGGCCCGAACCCAAATGGCCTCCCCGGAGGCGGTCCGCGGCGCCCGCCCCGTCCGGCCGCGAACATCTCCGCGAGCATCCCATCGCCAGCGGGCGCACAGAAGCCCTTCGGACCTCCGCCGAGCCCCTGGCCCTGAGCTCCGCCTCGTCCTCGTCCCTGACCTCGTCCTCGCATGAAACCGTGACCTCTCATGTTTTCTCCCCATGGTGAGTACGTGATGTCGCGACTGCTCGCGACATGCCAAAGATATATCGTTAATCGGGCGAGTCAAGTGCCGACCCAACGTCGGGGAAGCGCGGCGCCAGGTGGCTCGGCTCCGCGGCGGGCCGGCTCTAGATTTAGTTCCGGCGGTTCCCCGAGGGCCATGGGCCACCGCCCTCTCAACCATCCGTGGGGGGCCACCGCAGCGTCAACCCTCGCCCTCCACGGAGCCGTCATCTTCTTCGGCCGCCCGCCGGCGGCCCCGATGCGCTCGGCCTCTGCCCCGACATGAAGAGGCCGCCCCTATCACCCCCCTCGAGATCCTTGAGAGCGGAGTCATGGGCTCCGGGGACGGTTTGCTTTCTCTCGATCTGACGCATAGGGTGAAAATTCAACCGATGTGAACGCTCACGTTTCGCTCTTCGCTCCTCGCCTCGCCCCGCTCGCAAGGGAGATTCCATGAAGAAGACCCTCGCCCTCGGCCTCATCGCCGGGTTTGCGCTCCTTTCGTCCAGCGCCCGCGCCGCCGACCCCCTCAAGTTCGGCTACATCAACAAGATGGGCGACCACCCCTGGTTCGTACGCGAGGTGCAGGGGGCCAAGGACAAGGCCAAGGAGCTCGGCGTCGACCTCATGGTGCAGGACGTCCAGTTCGACGCGAACCTCGCCGTGACCACCTTCGACACCTACCTCGGCGACGGCGTGAAGGGCATCGCCATCGTGGTGCCGGACCGCTCGCTGGGGCCGGTCGTCGCCGACAAGGCCAAGAACGCCAAGATCGGGCTCATCGCGGTGGACGACGACATCACCTTCGCTGACGGCTCGCCGGTGCCCTACGTGGGGATGAACGCGCTCAACATCGGCAAGCAGGTGGGCACCGAGATCGCGCGCATCATGAAGGCCGAGCACTGGGACAAGGACCTCGCGTCGGTGAAGATCGGTTCCATCGAGGACCAGAAGGCCGACACCTGCATGCGCCGCAACAAGGGCGCCCGGGAGGCGCTCGTCGCCGCCCTCCCCGGCGCGGAGAAGCAGATCATCTCCATCCCCTACGACAACACCATGGTGAGCTCCATCGACGTCGTCTCCACGACGCTCACCGCGCACCCGGAGGCGAAGCGCTGGGTCTTCTTCTCCTGCAACGACGACGGCGTGCTGGGCGGCGTCCGCGCCACCGAGAACGCCGGCCTGCCGGCCGAGGACGTCATCGGCATCGGGATCGACGGCTCGCGGGCCTGCGAGGCGTTCGGCGGCGGGAAGCCCACCGGCTTCCGCGGCACCGCGTGGCTCGACTCCGCCAAGCACGGGGCGGCCGCCATCCAGGCGCTGTACGACCAGGCCGAGGGAAAGCCCATGCAGAAGACCTACTACCAGGACGCGACGATGGTGAACGCGGCCAGCTTCCCCAAGCTGAAGAGCACGCTCGGCTGCAAGTAACGCATCCCCCCCACCTCAGGCGGTCGCTGGTCATGAGGCAGGCTGAGCCCGCACCTTCCCCGCCCGCTGTCGCGGTGGAGGGGATAGCGAAGCGCTTCGGCGTGGTGCAGGCCCTGCGCGGCGTCTCGCTGGAGTTCCGGGCGGGCGAGGTCCTCGCGCTCATCGGCGAGAACGGCGCGGGCAAGTCCACCCTCATGCGCGTGCTGGAGGGGGCGCACCGCCCCGACCGAGGCACCCTCCGCGTGGAGGGGGAGCCGGTCCACATCGACTCGCCGCGAGACGCCCACGCCCTCGGCATCCGGGTCGATCCACCAGGAGCCCGAGGTGATCCCCGGGTTGACGGTGGCCGAGAACATCTTCATCGGAGACTTCCGCACGCGCGGCGGCCTCTTCCTCGACAAGGCCGACCTCGACGGCCGAGCCGTGGCTCTCCTGCACGACCTCGGCATGGCCGGCGTGCTGGCGCCGGGCGCCATGGCGAGCGGCCTCGGGCCGGCCCAGCGCCAGCTCATCGAGATCATGCGTGCGCTCAGGCCCGGAGCGCGCCTGCTGGCCTTCGACGAGCCCACCTCTTCGCTCACCGGCGATGAGGCCGAGCGGCTCTTCGCGGTCATCCGCCGGCTCGCCGCCTCCGGGGTGGCCATCGTCTACATCTCGCACCGCCTGCGGGAGCTCGCCGGCCTGGCCGACCGGGTCGCGGTGATGCGCGACGGCGAGCTGGTGGCGATCGCCCCCATCGGAGAGCTCGACGAGGAGCGAATGGTGCGCCTCATGGTGGGCCGGCCGGTGACCGATTCCTTCCGGCACGCGCCCGCGGCACCCCGGGCCGGTGCGCCTGCGGCTGGAGGGGGTCACCACCGGCCACGTGCGCGACATCTCGTTCGAGGTGCGCGGCGGCGAGATTGTGGGGCTGGGCGGTCTCGTCGGCGCGGGGCGGACCGAGGTCGCCCGCGCGCTGATGGGCGTCGACCGCCTGCGCGCCGGGCGCATCCTCGTCGGGGGCGCCGAGGTGAAGCTGCGCGGGCCGCGCGACGCCATCGCGGCGGGGCTCGGCCTCGTGCCGGAGGACCGCAAGCAGGAGGCGCTGCTCCTGCTCCAGGCCGTGCGCGACAACGTGAGCCTGGTGCGTGCCCGATCGCGTCGCGCGCCACGGCTTCTTCGACCGCCGCCGCGAGGCGTCGCTGGTGAACGGTCTGGTGGATCGCCTCAGGGTGAAGACCCCGTCCATCGACCAGACCGTCGGCAAGCTCTCGGGCGGCAACCAGCAGAAGGTGGTGTTCGCGCGCTGGCTCGCCCGTGAGCCGAGCGTGCTCGTCCTCGACGAGCCGACGCGGGGGGTCGACGTCGGCGCCAAGGCGGAGATCTACCAGCTCATCGAGAGCCTCGCCGAGGCCGGGATGGCCATCCTCCTCGTCTCCTCGGAGATGCAGGAGCTCCGCGGCCTGGCGGACCGCATCCTGGTGATGAGCGCGGGGAGGATCACCGGCGAGCTCGCAGGCGCGGCGGCGAGCGAGGAGGCCATCCTCGAGCTCGCCATGCGGCACGAAGACGCCTCGGCCGGGAGCCCTGCATGACGACCGTCTCCGATCCCCCCTCTCCTGCCCCTCCCTCGCCCAGCGTGGACGGCGCGCGCACTCCGCTGGGCCGGAGCCTCTTCCGGCGCGTCGGCGTGCAGAACGTGAGCCTGCTCATCGCCCTCGCCATCCTCCTCGCCATCTTCGGCGCGCTGCGAGGCGACGTCTTCTTCACCCCGCGCAACGTGGTGAACATCGGCCTCGCCAGCACCATCCTCGGCATCCTCGCCATGGCACAGACCGTGGTCATCATCTCCGGTGGGCTCGACATCTCGGCCGGCTCGATCGTGGGGCTCACCACCATGGTGGTCGCGCTCGCCATCCAGGCGTCGGGCTCGCTGTGGCTGGGGCTCGCCGCAGGGATCGGCGCGGGGCTCCTGGCCGGCGCGGTGAACGGCTTCATCATCGTCTACGGACCGGTGAACGCGGTCATCGCCACGCTCGGCACCATGTCCGCCTTTCGCGGGCTCGCGTACATCACCAACAACGGCAACTCCATCCCCATCCGGCAGGACGCATTGCGGTTCCTGGGCACCGGCAACGTGCTGGGCCTTCCACTCGCCATCTGGCTCCTCGCCGCGGTGATGGTGGCCTTCATCGTCTTCACCCGCACGACCGTGGCCGGGCGGAACGTCTACGCCATGGGCGGCAATCTCACGGTGGCACGGCTGGCCGGCATTCCCATCAAGCGCTATCAGGTGTCGGTCTTCGCCATGAGCGGCGCCGCCGCGGCGCTGGCCGGCATCGTGCTCGCCGGCCGCACCATGTCCGGCCAGCCCGCGTCGGGAAGCCAGGGGCTCGAGCTCGAGGCCATCACCGCGGCGATCCTCGGCGGGTGCGCGCTTCAGGGGGGAAAGGGCACCATCGTCGGCGCGATGCTCGGCGTCATCATCATCGGCGTGCTCAACAACGGGATGATCCTGACGAGCGTGCCGACCTTCTACCAGCTCCTCGCCAAGGGGGCGCTCCTCATCCTGGCCGTCGTCATCCAGGAGCGGCAGAGGACGGCGAGCGGGGGCTGAGCGTTGAGCCCCCAGGATGGAGTCGCCCCAGGGTTGACAATCCAGGGGCGCGAGCGTAGTGGGTATGTTTACTTTCGCACCTTTTGCAACGAAGTTCACCGGGTTTTCCGCGGCGAGGTATGGACACCACCCACGTCAACCGGCTGAACAAGATTCGCGTTCTCCGGTTGATCCGGGAGGTGGGTCCCGCCTCGCGCGCTGAGCTCGCCAAGCGGGCGCGGCTCTCGGCGCCCACGGTGACGCGCATCGTCGAAAGCCTCATCCACAACGAGATGCTGGTCTCGGAGGTGGGCGTGGGCACCTCGACGGGCGGCCGGCCACCCTACCTGGTGACCTTCGCGGCCGACTCGCGCTTCATCGTCGGCGTCGACATCGGTCGCACGAACATCCACGCCGCTCTGGCGAACCTCGACGCCAACGTGGTCGACCAGAGCACCTGTCCCACCCCGGCGGAGGACGGGTTCGAGGCCGTGATGGAGCGGGTGGCGGGGCTCATCCAGGGCCTCGTCGCCTCCTCTCGCCTCGACCCCCGCGACATCATGGGGGTCGGAGTCGCGGTGGGCGGACTCATCGGCAAGCAGCGCTCGATCATCGAGTCGTCCCCCGACTTCGGCTGGAGCGAGGTGGACGCCGCCACCGAGCTGGAGACCAGGCTCGGACTTCCCGTCCGCCTCGACAACGTCACGCGGGTCACCGCCATCGGCGAGTACCACTACGGCATCGGCAAGCGCTTCCGCGACTTCATCTGCGTGAACGTCGGGTACGGCGTCGGCGCGGGGATCATCGTCGATGGGAAGCCCTTCTACGGGAGCCATGGCGTGGCTGGCGAGTTCGGCCACACGGTGGTGTCGAAGGACGATCCGCGGGTGTGCAACTGCGGGAACCGCGGCTGCATCGAGGCGATCGCCTCCGGCTACGCCATCGCGCGAACGGCCCGGGACCGGATCGGCGCCGGCGAGCCGTCGGCGCTCGTCGAAGAGTGCGGCGGCGACCTGGACCGTATCTCCGCCGAGATGGTGGCGCAGGCCTCTCGGCGAGGGGATGCACTTTCCGTGAGCATCCTGCGCGAAGCCGTGGAGATCCTCGGCATCGGGATCGTGAACCTGGTGAATCTCTTCGACCCGGAGGCGATCGTGCTCTCCGGGCGGGTGGCCCTGGCCGGCGATCTGGTGGTGAGCACCATCCGCGAGATCATCGACGCCCGCGCGATCAACTCGCACAAGCGCGACATCCACGTGGGGCTCGTGGCCCACGGCGAGCGGGCCGCGGTCATGGGAGCCATTGCCCTCGTCTTGAACGATCTGCTGCAGCTCGAGCTCGTCCACCGCGGCCGCCCGGACGGGCTGGAGCAGAGCGCATGAGCGGCCCGTCGAGCGGGCTGGCGTACCGCTTTCGCTGGGAGCCGCGGGCCCTGGGAGACCGAGCTGGCGGTGAAGTCCTGGAGGTGGGCGGCCTCGAGGCGTGCAGCAACGGGGCGTCGGGCAGTCAAGTCGCAGAGCGCAGCGCGGCGGTGGAGGTCGATGCGGATCGCGGAGAGCTGGAAGCATTCACCGAGAAACGAGCCAATCATCGGAGGCGCACATGAAGAGACTGATCACGGCCATCCTGGCCGCTGGAATCGCGCTGTCTCCCCTCGCAGTACGGGCAGCGGACGAGACCTACGGGATGGTGGTCTTCCTGAAGGGGAGCGAGTTCTTCAACTGGTGCTACGCCGGCATGGTGGACGCAGCGAAGGAGCTGGGGGTGAAGACCGAGCTCCAGGGACCGGCCGACTGGGACGCCACCAAGGAGGCGGTGGCCATCGAGCAGCTCATCGCCAAGAAGAGCGCGGGGATCCTGGCGACGGCGGGTGATGCCAAGACGATGAACAACGCCATCAACAAGGCCATCGCCGCCGGGATCCCGGTCATCACCTTCGACTCCGACGCGCCCGACAGCAACCGGCTCGCCTTCGCCAGCACCGAGAGCTACAACGCCGGCTTCCTCGCCGGCAAGACGATGGCGGAGTGGCTGGGCGGGAAGGGACACGTGGGCATCTCCACGAACGTCGGCCCCGATCACCTGAAGCGGCGGGTCCAGGGGTTCCAGGACGCGCTCGCGAAGTACGCGCCAGGCATCAAGGTGACGGTCGTCAACGACGAGGGCGACGTGGCCAAGGCCGCCACGGTCATCCAGGCCATGCTCCAGGCGAATCCGGACATGAACGGCGTGTTCGGGGCGCACGGCAACCCGGGACCCGGTGCCGCCGCCGCGGTGCGCGCGCTCAATCTCAAGGGGAAGGTCCAGATCATGGCCTTCGACTTCGGCCTCCCCGTCATCGAGCTCATCGAGAAGGGCGAGATCCGGGGCACCGTCGGGCAGAACCCCTACCTGATGGGCTACATGGCGATGAAGCTCGCCTACCAGGCCCACCACCCGTGGCCGGCTCCGATCAAGACCGCTTCCGGCTTCGGGATGGTCCCGAACTTCGTCGACACGGGCGTGACCATCCTGACGAAGGACGACATCGCGCCGTTCAAGAACCCGCCCAAGTTCTAGTGGGCAGGCGCCCGCCCCGGTCGGACCTCGGGGCGGGCGCTCGCTCCGGGCGGCGGGGTTCTTCGCCGGCCACTTCGCCATGCTCCGACGAGCCGCCGCCGCTCTCGATTCGAGGGGGGCCGCCGGGCCCCTGGATCTCCGAGCCATGACCATCCCCACCACCGGTCCCCGAGCGCCAGCGGGCTCGACAGCGGCGGGCTCCCCGGAAGTCGTGACCGGCGCGGCTGCGGAGCCGCGTAGCGATCGGACCACCAGCGTTGGGAGCGACGGCGAGCGCCGCGTCCCGGCGGCCTCGACGCGGCGCAGGCCCCGCCTCTTCGGTCTCCTTCGCTCCAGGGAGCTGAGCCTCTTCCTGGTCATCCTGGCCGCCTTCGCCATCCTCTGGGTGCTGAAGGGAGGCATCTTCTTCTCGCTCCGGAACTTCGAGGGGATTGCCTCCGGCATCGTCTACGACCTCCTCATGGCTGCGGGGATGACCGTCGTCCTCATCCTGTGGGGCATCGACCTCTCGGTGGGGGCGGTTCTCGCGCTCACCAGCGTGGTCACGACCATGCTCATGCACGCCGGGCTCGGCATCGCGCCGTCCATCGCGCTCGGCCTCCTCTGTGCGCTGGCCATGGGCGCCTTGAACGGGCTCTTCGTCGCCTACTTCAGGATCGCGCCATTCATCGTCACCCTCGCGGCCATGTCGGTCGCCCGCGGCGCCGCGCTCGTCCTCTCGTCGGGCTACTTCATCTCCGGCCTGCCCGCCTCGTTCTCCAGCATCAGCGAGGGCAAGATCGCCGGCATCTCGGCGCCCTACCTCATCGTGGCCGTCGTCCTCGTGACCCTGCACGTGTTGCTCCGGCGCTGGCGCTTCCTCAACCAGGCGTTCTACGTGGGCACGAACCCGGAGGCCGCGCGCCTGTCCGGGATCGACGCGGGCCGCGTCACCTTCGTCGGCTACCTCATCAGCGCGCTCATGGCCGGGATCGCCGCGATCCTCGTGTCTTCCAAGCTGGCCATGGGGTTCTCCCAGTTCGGTCAGCTCGCGGAGCTTCGAGCCATCGCCGCAGCCGTCATCGGCGGAGCGAGCTTCACCGGCGGCTCCGGGAGCATCCTCGGGGCCACGCTCGGGGTCATCCTCATCGCCGTCATCAACAACGGGTTCGTCCTCCTCAACGGCTCACCCAACTGGCAGCAGGCGGTGAGCGGAATCATCCTCCTCATCGCGGTGGGCGTGGACGCGCTGCGAACCCGGAAGCAGCGAAGGAGCTGACCGATGGCCGAGGCGATCCTGCGGCTCGAGGGAATCACCAAGTCCTTCGCGTCCAACAAGGTGCTGGACGGCGTGTCGCTCGAGCTCGAGCGGGGCCGGTGCTACGCCGTCGTGGGCGAGAACGGCGCGGGCAAGTCGACCCTCATGAAGATCATCGCCGGCATCTACCGGCCCGATGCCGGCCGCATCTTCCTCGAGGGCGAGCAGGTCCGCTTCCACTCCACCGGCGACGCCATCCGCCGCGGCATCAGCGTCATCCACCAGGAGCTGAGCCTCGCGGGAGGCCTCTCCGTGGCGCACAACATCTTCTGCAACAGGGAGTTCACGAACCGCCTGGGCTTCGTGGACTGGGCGAGGATGCACGCGGAGGCCAGGAAGGTCTTCGACGCCATGGGGGTTCCGATCGACCCCAGCAGCCGGGTGGACCGGATCAGCATCGGCATGCAGCAGATCGTGGAGATCGGCAAGGCCCTCTCTCTCCGGTCGAAGATCCTCATCATGGACGAACCGACCTCCGCCCTGTCGGAGAAGGAGGTCGATCACCTCTACGAGATCGTCGCTGGCCTCCAGGGCCGCGGGGTCACGGTCGTGTTCATCTCGCACAAGCTGGCCGAGGTCTTCCGCATCGCCGAGCGGATCATCGTCTTGCGAGATGGCGTGCTCGTCGGAAATGCCGCGCGAGAGGACATCGGCAGGGAAGAGGTCGTGCGCCTCATGGTCGGGCGCCGCATGGCCGACCTCTACCCGAGCAGGCGCCAGCAGATGGACCCCCCATTCTCGAGGCGCGAGGCCTCCGGCGCGAGGGCGTGTTCGAGGGCGTCACCTTCGAGCTGCGCGAGGGTGAGGTGCTCGGCTTCGCCGGATTGGTGGGCGCGGGGCGGACCGAGGTCGCCCGGGCGATCTTCGGAGCCGACCCGCTGGACGGGGGCGAGGTGCTCCTCCGCGGAAGGAAGCTTCGCATCAGGCGGCCCCAGGACGCCATCCGCGAGGGGATCTGCTACCTCACCGAGGACCGCAAGAACGAGGGGCTCTTCCTCACGATGAAGGTGCGGAGCAACATCGTGGCGGCGGCGCTGAGAAGGTTCGTGACGCGCGGGGGCTTCTACAGACCTGCCCTGATCCGGCGGGAATCGGCACGCATGGTGAAGGCGCTGGACATCCGCCCCACCGACGATGAGCACGCCATCGTGAACCTCAGCGGCGGCAACCAGCAGAAGGCGCTGCTCGCCAAGTGGCTGTGCACGGATCCCCAGGTCCTGATCGCGGACGAGCCCACCCGCGGGGTGGACGTGGGCGCGAAGGCCAAGATCTACCAGGAGCTTCGCGCGCTGGCGGAGCGCGGCATCGGCGTCCTCGTGATCTCGTCGGAGCTTCCGGAGGTGCTAGGGCTCTGCGACCGGGTCGCCGTCTTCAACGAGGGCCGCATCGTCCAGACGCTGGAGAACGACCGCCTGGTGCAGGAAGACGTCATGCGTCTCGCGGCGCAGTAGGCGCCGGGAGGCGGTCGAGGAGACACCATGGCCCGAAGCTCGGTCGGCGAAGCCACGCTCGCGACGGTCCGCACCGTCGGGGTACAGAACACGTGCCTCGTCGGGATCACCGCCCTGCTCTTCGTGGGCATGTCGCTGTTCGCCCGGAACTTCTTCAGCCCGGCGAACTTCGAGGTGCTCATCATGGGGTTCATCTTCGAGGCCATCATGGCGCTCGGGATGACTCTGGTCATCATCGCCGGGGGCATCGATTTGTCCGTGGGCAGCGTCCTCGCCTTCGCGGCCATCGTCACGGCCTACTTCTTCAAGGCCGGCTTCTCCATCCCGCTCGCGCTGCTGCTCACCTTCGGCCTCTGTGCCCTCATCGGTGCCTTCAACGCCTGGATGACCAACACCCTGCGCGTGCACCCCTTCATCTCCACCCTGGCGATGATGCTGACGGTACGAGGCCTGTGCCTCGCCATCAGCAACGGCGCCAACGTGACCAGCGACTTCCCGCGCCAGTTCCTGTTCCTGGGGCAAGGGCGCGTGCTGGGGGTCCCCTTCCCCATCGTCGTCTTCCTGCTCCTCGCCGCCGTCCTCGGCGTGCTCCTCAAGCACCACCGGTTCTTCCAGCAGATCTACTTCATCGGGGACAACGAGAAGGCCGCCAGGCTCTCCGGGATACACGTCGAGCGCTTTCTCTACTTCATCTTCGTCCTCTCCTCGCTCCTCGCCTGCACCGCCGGCGTCCTCACGGCGTCCCTGTACAACAACGCCAGCAACTCCTACGGCATCAACTCCGAGCTGCGGGTGATCACGGCGGTGGTGCTGGGCGGCACCAACATCGTCAAGGGCGGCACGGGAACGATCTTCGGGACGGTGCTGGGGGTCGCCTTCATGTCCATCGTCTACAACGCCTTCGTGATGGCCAACATCAACCCCTACTGGGAGACCATCGTCATCGGCACCACCCTGCTCGTGGCGGTGCTCCTCGTGGACTTCTTCAAGAGGGTCGAAGCCGCCATCTGACGAGTGCGGGCCGGGGCCCTGCTTGTCCCGCCCGCCGGGAAGCGATAAAGCCGCGCTCCGTGTCGCTCGTCGCCGCCAGCGGTCTCTCGCTCGCCTTCGGGCCGAAGGTCCTCTTCCAGGACGCCTCCTTCACCATCGCGCCGCACGACCGCATCGGCCTGGTGGGCGCGAACGGCACCGGCAAGAGCTCTCTCCTGAAGATCTTGTCCGGGGAGAGCGCGGCCGATGGCGGCTCGCTCGCCTGGCGGAGGGGCGCCCGGGTGGGCTACCTCCCCCAGGACGTCACCGCCCTTCCGCCGGGACCACTCGTCGACACGGTGCTCGCCTCGGTGCCGGGGCGCGGCGCGGTGGAGGAGCGGCTCCTTGCGGCCGAGGTCGCCCTGCAAGCGACGACCGACCCCGGGGAGCAGCTCGAGCTGGCGCAAGAGCTCGCCGACCTCCACGCCGAGCTCGAGCACTTCGAGGAGCGCCACGGCCGGCACCACGCCGAGCGGCTGCTGGCCGGGCTGGGGTTCACCACGAGCGACCTCGCGCGCGACACCGGCACGCTCTCCGGCGGCTGGCGGATGCGGGCGGCGCTGGCGGGGCTCCTCCTCCAGGACCCCGACCTCCTCCTCCTCGACGAGCCCACCAACCACCTCGACGTCCCCACCCTCACCTGGTTCGACGCCTTCCTGCGCGCCTCGCGCAAGGCGCTCCTCCTCATCAGCCATGACCGCGAGTTCCTGAACCGTCAGATTGGCCGGGTGCTGGCGCTCGAGCCCGAGGGCCTGCGCTCCTGCGCCGGCGACTACGACCTCTATCGCAAGCTTCGCGCCGAGGAGGAGGAGCGCCTCGCCTCCGCGGCCGAGCGGCAGGAGGCGCGCCGGGCCGAGCTGCAGGGCTTCATCGACCGCTTCGGCGCCAAGGCCACCAAGGCGCGCCAGGCGCAGAGCCGCCAGAAGATGCTCGACCGGATGGAGAAGGTGGAGGTGCTGGCCGAGCGCGCCACCTTGCGCTTCCGCTTCGCCGAGGCGCCGCGCTCGGGCAAGGAGGTGCTCCGCCTCGGTGGCGTGGCGAAAGCGTTCGGGGCGAACGTGGTCTACCGCGACCTCACCGCCCAGGTGCAGCGCGGGGAGCGGGTGGCCATCATCGGCGCGAACGGCGCCGGCAAGACCACCCTGCTCCGGCTGGTGGCCGGGGAGCTCCCTCCCGACGCGGGCGAGGTGAAGCTCGGGCTGTCGGTGGTGCCGGGGTACTACGCGCAGCACCACTTCGACCGGGCCGCGCTGCCGGGCGGTGAGGTCCAACCAGCGCCTCCGCCAGGTGGCGCGCCGGGGAACGGCCCGGACGTCGCGGCGCAGGCCGGCTTCGCCTCGCTCGACCCCCGGCGCTCGGTCCTCGACGCGCTCTGGGACGTGGTGCCCGAGCAGGGCGAGGCGTACGTGCGCGGGGTGGCGGGAGGCTTTCTCTTCTCCGGCGACGACGTGGAGAAGCCGCTCGGCGTGCTCTCCGGCGGCGAGCGGGCTCGGGTGGCCCTGGCGCGCATCCTCCTCCTCCGCTCCAACTTCCTGCTCCTCGACGAGCCCACCAACCACCTCGACATCGCCTCCTCCGAGGCGCTCATCCAGGCGCTGCGCCGCTACGACGGCACCATGCTCTTCGTCTCCCACAATCGCAGCTTCGTGAACGGGCTCGCCACCCGGGTGTGGGAGGTGCGGGACGGCGCGCTCCTCGACTGGCCGGGAAACCTCGACGACTGGCTCTACCACCAGCAGCAGACCGAGGCCTTCGCTCCTGCGGACAGCGAGGGCGAGGGCCCGCGCCGGCAGGACGCGGCTGCGGCGCCCGCTCCGCAGAGCGACCGCGAGCGGCGGCGAGCCGAGGCCGAGGCGCGAAACGCCCGGCGCGCCCGCGAGCGCCCCCTGCGCGAGGCGCTGGGGAGCCTCGAGGCGCGCATCGCCGCGCTGGAGGCGCAGCAGCGCGAGAGCGAGGCCGCGCTGGCCGACCCGGCGATCTACCAGGACTTCGCCCGGGCCCGGCCGCACGTGGAGGCGCTCGCCGCGGCCAAGGAGGAGCTCGCTCAGCTTTACGGTGAGTGGGCGGATCGGACGGTCGAGCTGGAGGGCATGATCGGCCCCGATTGACCTTCCCGGCAGGGTGGCGAAGCAGCGACCTTCCTGTGAAGCTCGGAGCTCACGTCCGCGAGAGGAGGTCGAGCCATGTCGAAGGCGTTCACCAGCGAGGAGACCCCCGACCTCCAGAGCGCGGTGAGGGCTCCGCCCACCTTGCGCCCTGGGGAGGTGCGCTACGTCACGCCCGAAGGGCAGGCTGCCCTGCGCGCCGAGCTCGTCCGCCTGCGCGAGGAGATCGCCCGGCAGCGGGACGAGCCGGGTGCCGCGCAGTCCGCCCAGCTCGCCGACCTCGCGCGCAAGCTCGATCTCGTCGCGGGGACGCTCGCCGCGCTCACCGTACTCGGACCCGAGCACGCGCCCGAGGGGGTGGCGGCCTTCGGCACCTGGGTGACGGTGGAAGACGACGACGGCCAGCGCGTGACGTGGCGGCTCGTCGGCCCCGACGAGACCGACGCGCGGCGAGGGCTCGTGAGCGTGCACGCACCGCTCGGCCGGGCGCTGCTCGGACACCGGGCCGGCGACGAGGTGGCGGTGCACCTCCCCGGCGGCGTGCGCGAGCTGACCGTCATCGAGGTCGCGGCCCGACCTCCCGGGTGACGGTCGAGGCGGGCGGGCGGCCCGGTGACCCGCACGGCTCTTCTCGCTCTCGAGTGGACCCGCTTCTCGGCGGCGGTGTCGCCTTTCCAGCCGCCGCTCTCGAGATCGGCTGCCGTCCTTCTCCTTCCGGCGTCAGGGTCCCGGCCTAGGATGGCCGCGTGTTCGACCAGCCGATCGACGTCCTCCTCGACCGGGACCTGGGGGAATCGGGCGTCAGAGATAGAGCCCGAGCCCGAAGAAGAAGCTGGTGGCGTGGGTGGCCGAGCTCTCCAGCGCCTCGTCGCGCGCAAAGGCCCGGGCCTTGAGCTCCACCGAGGCGAAGAGGTTGGGGGTGAGGAAGAGGTCCACGCCGCCGGAGAGGCTGCCGGTGGCGCGCCACACGCGCTCGTCCAGGCTGGGGAGGCCCATGAGCTCCGGGTCGAGCGAGGCGACGCCCACGCCGAGCGCCAGGAAGGGCGAGATGGGGCCGTCGAGGAAGTCGTACTTGAAGGAGATGTCGAGGAGGCTCGCGGGGCGAGAGTACTCGTAGCCGAAGCGCAGCCGTCCCCCGCCGCTCTCGCCCCGGAGCTCGAGGCCGAGGTTCAGGGCGCCGTCGGTGTCGCGGCGGCGACCGATGTCGGTGCCTCCCGGCAAGAGCACCAGGGCGGCGAGGCCGCGGCGCCAGGCGGAGGCGGGCGGCGCGTAGGCGGGGCGGCCCCAGCGCGGAGGCGGCGGCGCGGCATACGGCTCCGCGTAGGGCGGTGGCGCTGGCGCGACGCGGGGTGAAGGCGCGAAGCGCGGGGAAGGCTCCGGCGTCGCCTGCGGCGGTGTGTAGACGTAGCGATCGCACCGGTAGACCACCCGGCCCCAGGCGTCGAGCTCGCGCTCATAGCCGGGGAGGCAACCCTCCACGTTCACCGCCGCGCAGGGCGGCGGCCCGGCGCGCGACGAGGGCGCGACGCAGGTCTGTCCCAGTGAGGCGGCGAGGAGGATGGGGGCGAGGATCATGGCGTTCTCCGGCGGGCTTCAGCGGAGAAGGCGCATTGCGAGGCGCGTGCCGGAAGTGAAATCAGCGCCGCGCCTGGAGAAGGGCGAGCTGGCTGGCGTGCCGCCCGGGCACGGTGGTGGCATTCGAGCACGCGGGATGCGGGCGGCGAGATCGCGGGGCAGGTTCGGTTCTAGGGCCGCGGCCCCTCCCACGGCGCGCCGGCGAGGAGCCAGCGGAGCTTGGCTGCACCCCGGCACCTGGCAGTGCCCGTCGTCCCGATCCCCCTGCGAGCGGGTGCGAGCACGGCGCGACATCCCTCGCCAGGTCTCGGAAAGATGGCTCGCCATGAGAGCCGGACAGGTGCCGACGGGCAGCACCTCGGTCGATCTCGACCAAGCGTTCGGACCCGATTCAGCCGCGCGCCACCGCGTCCCACCACTTGGAGAGGTTCTGGGTGGCGGTGCGCGGGTGGTCGGCGTAGTGCGACACGTCGTTGAAGAGCATGAGCCGGGCGCGCACCGGGTCCTTGAAGTCGACCACGTTGAGGCAAGCCGGCGATTGGTCGAGCCGGTCGCGGTAGCCGCGCGGATCGACCCCGAGCAGGCTGCAGAGGATGAGCCGCAGCGTCGCCTTGTGCGAGACCACCAGCACCGTGGAGCCGTCGTGGGCCGCCACGATGCGCCGGACCACCGGGAGCGCGCGCGCCAGGACGGCGAGGCCGCTCTCGCCGCCCTCCGGCGCGAAGGTGAAGGGGTCGCTCTCCCAGGTCGCGTACTCGTCGGCGAAGCGCTCCTCCACCTCGCGCCGGGCGAGCCCCTCCCAGCGGCCGTGCGAGATCTCCTGCAGCCCCTCCTCACGCCGGAGCGGGAGGCCGTGGGGCCGGGCCAGGATCTCCGCGGTCTCCACGGTGCGTGACAGCGGGCTGCAGTAGACGGCGGCGAGCTCCTCATGGGCCAATCGCTCGGCGAGCCGCGCCGTCTGCAGGCGCCCCTCGTCGGAGAGGTCCACGCCCACCGCCCCCGAGAAGCGGTTCTCGGCCGTGAGCTGCGTCGCGCCGTGCCGCACGAAGTAGAGCCGCGTCGCCATCGGTGACCTCTCGCGATGAGGGTGAACCAACCGTTGAATGAGCCGCCCCGACCTTACTTCTCCGGGCCGGCCGGGCGCCAACTCCTCCGGCAGGCCGTAACTCCGATCTAAGGGACCTCGAGTGGGGGCGGCCTCTTCATGTCGGGCATGAGGCCGAGCACATCCGGGGCCCCATCGGCGGGCCGCCGAGAGGGTCTTGGGAGCGCAAGAGCGAGCGAGAGCTTCCCCGCCGCCGCCAAGGCCGGGGGGTGGGTCTCCCTCCTCGCTCTGGAAGGGCTTCCCGCCTCTGCCCTGTCGGTCGTTCCGAGAAACGCTCTTGCCGTCGGCACCTTCTGGCGTGCCGCGATGATTGTCACCGCGCGGGCGGACGGGTCTGGCGCGTGACTGTGGATGAACGCGGCTCCGATGCCGGATCGCCCGCGTCCGCAGCCTGGTGCTCAGCTTCGTCGTGAGGGCCACCCTCGGCCTCGTCGGCCGAGCGGCAGGCCCACCCGCGCCGTCACGTCATCTGGCTGAGCCGCCCTGCACATGAAGGGGAAGATACCTTGGCGGCCGAAGAAGCTCCTGACGCTTCTCACGGAACCCTGCGCTGCCGGGAAAGGCCGCGCTCAGCCATCTCCCGGCGGAGGTCGGCCAGCTGACGGGCGGTGAGCTCGTTGATGAGCTCCCACAGCTCCTTGTCCGCCGGACTGCGCGTCGGCACGGCGGAACCGGTCCATGTGCGCGCGACCGAAGCACGCCTCGGCGTGGACCAGGTTGTGGGGTTTGCACCTCAGCCGAAGGTTACTTATAGTGAACTCGCCTCCGAGTGCCTTGGGGACGATGTGGTCGTACTCGAGCTGCCAGCGGCTGCCGCACCGGGTGCCATCGGATGCGACGAAGGTGCAGCATCCGCCATCCCGCTTGCGCGGGCGATGAGGTCGTGCGCGTTGCCCTCATTGAGCACCGGGGCGAGCGCGCTCACGGTCGAGAGGGAGAGGCTCCCGCTCCGAAGGTCGTCTTCCAGGAAGGGGAAGCTTCGCAGGGCCCTCATGGTGGCGATGCGCCGCTGGGTGGCGCCCTCGCGCAGGTGAAGCGCCCGAAGGCAAAATCCCACAGGGAGGGGTAGCCCAGTTCCACGTAGCCGCGGCGGCGGTCGAGCTCATCGAGGTAGCGGAGGAAGTCGAGCTGAAGGGAGCGCTCCTCGCTGGCCAGGGCGGAGAGGCGGGCTGAGAGCGCCGCCGTGGGCAGGGTGGAGAGGGTCGCGAGCGCGGGGTCGGGCACGGTGCGCCTCCTCGTGAGAGCACCACTGTAACCCCTGACATTCCAGCGAAAGGCGAACCGCCGAGGAGGCCGCAGGAGCCGCGTTCGAGGGCTTCCACCTCGCGCGACCTTGAACACCTGCTGCGCACGAGGAAGGGCCTGCCGGCGGCCTCGTAGGGGCTTCCAGGAGGCGGACGGCGCCTCGGAAGCGCTGCTGACTGAAAGTCTGTCAAGCACAATCGTCAGCGCTCGTCACGTGCGCCCCATGCGTTACACTCACGTCGATAGTGACTGGAGCGGATGACTCCTCTTCAGGCCGGTCCGGGCGCCGCCCGTCCCGTGCGCGGCGGCGCCGGCCGACGTCGCGATGGGGATGCGCTGCCGGACCTGAGCCTTCCGTCAGATGCGCATGGGCATGACCACGCCGGTGTAGTGGGTAGCGCTCTCTTCGGCCGGGCGGATGACCCGGCGAGAGGTCGTCGGCGAGCTTGAGAACGACGTCCTGCACCGCCGTCGCCTCCGGGCAGGAGAGCGCGGAGAGGAGGTGCTTGCCCCGCCCCCCGGTCGCAGCACGCCGCTGCCCGCCGCGCTTCACGTCCCACCCCGGTGACCGGTGTGCCGCCGCCGCAGCGAGAAGGCGGCGCATCCCGTCCCCGTGGTTCCGTACCCGCGGTGCCGCGGCCGCTCGCGTCCCAGTGCCCCCGGTGCACGGCCCCGCCTTGCTGTTCCTTGTACGCCGCCGCAGTCGGCGCTCAGCTCGCCAGGCGAACGTCGGACATCTGCATAGCTAGAGACCGGAAACCGGAAGATCGATACCCACTCGCCTTTCGGGCGGCTCTGCCCGACTTGAAAAGCTCGTCACCTCAGGTACTTGGATCCTCCCCCGCCGCCTGAGAGCGGCGACTGGGGCAGGCCGCCTCCGCCAGCGGGTCGGCGCCCGCCCGTGCAGGTTGGCTCCAACGAGCGATCGCCCTCGGCACCCCCTTCCTCGCCGCGGCAGTTCGCGGCAGTTGCAAAGGCCGAGAGCCCACCGCTCGTATCACGGGCGCTGCGGAGGCCCGGTCGAGTCGATCCCGGACGGCGAGCTCCGGCCGCCGGCTCACCGCGTGATGGTCACCTTCCCCAGGAAGGGGGGCCGGTCGGGGTCGCGACCCCGGGCCAGGGCCAGCGCCTCCACCAGCGGGTAGAGAGGCTGGAGGGCGGTGATCGGGTCGAGGAGCTCGTGGGGCGCCGTGGCGAGCGTGAGGTCCCGGCCCGCCACGCTCTCCGGCGCCGCGAGCAGCACGCGCGCCCCGCGCCCGCGCGCCTCCTCGGCGAAGGCGAGGAGCTCGGGCTGCGCGGGCCCCCGCAGGGCCAGCACCAGCACGGGATAGCCCGGGCCCACCAGCGCCTGCGGCCCGTGGCGCACCTCGGCCCCGCTGAACGCCTCCGCCTGGATCCCGCAGACCTCCATGAGCTTCAGCGCCGCCTCGCGCGCCACCGCCAGGCCCGGCCCGCGGGCGAGCACCATGGCCCGCTCCGCGGAGGCCAGGCTGGCGACCGCGGGCGACCAGTCCTCGGCGCTCGCCCGCGCGAGGCACCCGGGCAGCCCGCCGAGGGCGGCGAGCAGGTCGTCCCGGCCCGCCAGGTGGACCGCCAGCCGCGCGCCGGCCGAGAGGCTGCACACGAAGCTCTTCGTCGCCGCGACGCTCCGCTCCTCGCCAGCGCGCAGGGGAAGGGCGAAGCGGACCGCGCGGGCGAGCGGAGACCCCTCCTCGTTCACCAGCGCCACGGTGATGGCGCCGCGCCGGCTGAGCGCGCTCATCGGCTCCACCAGGTCGGGGCTCTGGCCCGACTGGGAGATGGCCACCGCGAGCAGCCGCGCGGCGGCGTCGAGCTCGGCGCCGTAGAGGGTGAGGAGCGACATGGGGAGCGAGGTGGCGAGCCGGCCGCCGAGCAGCGCCGTGAGGTAGCCTAGGTAGCTCGCCGCGTGGCCGGAGCTGCCCCGCCCCAGGGTGACGACGCCGGCCGGCGACGCACCCCGCACCGCTTCGGCGATCTCGCGGTAGAGCGGTTCGTCGTGAGCGAGCTGCCCCGCCACGGCCTCGGGCGCCTGGCGCGCCTCCTCGAGCATCCTCGAGCTCATGTCGCGAAGCCTCCTTCGTCACCCCGGCAGAATATGATGGCCGGGTGTTCATCTTCCTCTCGAAGAACCTCGACCTCCTGGCGAGCCCGCTCACCTGGGTGTTGCTCCTCATCCTCCTGGCGCTCTTCCTCGGGCGCCGGCCTCGCGCCCTGGCGGCTGTGCTCATCGGCGCCTTCGCCCTCCTGTGGGCCTTCTCCACCGGCAAGGCGGCGAACCTCTTCCTCCGCCTCGCCGAGGCGCCCGCCGTCCGCACCGAGCGGCCGGGCGTCACCTACGACGCGGTGGTGGTGCTGAGCGGCATGGTCGACGAGCGCGCCGCGCGGGCGAGCGGCGGCTTCGAGGTGACGGCCGAGGTGAGCCGGCTCCTCGCGGGTTTTGAGCTCCTTCGCGACGGGCGCGCCCGCCAGGTGCTCCTCTCCGGGGGACCGCTCCGCCGCGAGCCGGGCGTGCGCGTCGAACCGGAGGTGCTGGCCGACGCGCTCCGGCGCTGGGGCATCGACGGCTCGCGCATCGTCCTCGAGGCGAGGAGCCGGAACACCCACGAGAGCGCCGTGGAGGTTGCGCGCATCGTGAAGGAGCGCGGCTGGAAGAGCCTCCTCCTCGTCACCAGCGCCTACCACATGCCGCGCGCGCTCGGCTGCTTCGAGAAGGCGGGGCTCTCGCCCGACGCGCTCCCGGTCGACTGGCGGGGGAGCCCCGAGCCGGCGGGGCTCGTCCCTCGAGCCAGCGCGCTCGCCGAGGCCACCCACGCCCTGCGCGAGCTGGTGGGGCGCCTCGTCTACCGGGTGGTGGGTTTCTCCTGACTCAGGTCACGCGGAACGCCTTCACGGTGAAGGTCTCGGGGAGCCCGAGGAGCCCGTCCCTGGTCGAGACCCGCTCCACCCGGAAGCCGGCCTCCTCCAGGCGGTGCTTCGTCTGGCCCACGAGCTGGAGCGTGTTCTGCACGAGCTTCTTTCCGGTGACGAGGTAGGCCGCGGTGGTGGCGTAGAGGAGCATCATCTTGGGCTTCATGCGGCGGAGATAGGGCAGCGGAAAGCCGAGGCCGTGCGCCGAGAGGAGGAGCGTGCCCCCGGGGGCGAGCACCCGCGCGATCTCCCGCAGCGCCACCTCGTCATCGTCGAAGAAGGGGATGGTGAGGAAGCAGAGCACCACGTCGAACGAGGCGGCCTCGAAGGGAAGGTAGTCGCTCGCATTGGGAACCAGTTCGGCCTTGTCGATGCCGCGCCGGGCGAGCTCGGTCCGGGCGTAGTTCAGCCTGTCGGGGTTGGCCTCCACGCCGACCAGCCTGGCCGGGTCGTCCTTCGACACCTCGACGAGGTAGTGCCCGGGTCCGCACCCCAGGTCGAGCACGCGCTTTCCGGCGAGCGACATCTCGTACATGTCGAGGTGGCGCCGGACGTAGCCCGCCTCGAGGTGGCGGTAGTACTGCGCGTTGGCGCGCGCGACCCTCTCTGCCCGCGACGGTCCGAACATGACACCTCCTGAGGCGCGCCGGAAATCGGTGCAGGCCTCGCGAAAGAGTCTTCCACCACAGGCCGGTCGAAGGAAGGCTCGAACGGGGACGCCCCCTCAGGGCGCCGGCAGCACCGTCTCGCCGTTCATGAGGAATCGGTCGACGCCGCGCGCCGCCTCGCGCCCCTCCCGGATGGCCCAGACCACCAGCGACTGCCCGCGTGAGCAATCGCCGGCGGCGAACACGCCGGGGACGCTGGTCATCTTCTCGGCGTCGGTCGACGACGTTGCTGCGCGCGTCGATCTTGAGCCCCAGCTCGTGGGCGATGGTCTGCTCGGGGCCGAGGAAGCCCAGCGCGAGCAGGACCAGGTCCACCTCCAGCACCCGCTTCGTCCCCTCCACCTCGCGCGGGCCGAGCGGCTTGCCGCCCTCCCCCCGCAGCCAGTCGATGCGCGCGAGCTCCAGGCCCGAGACGCGCCCCCCGGCGTCGCCCAGGAAGCGCCTCGTCTGCACGGCGTAGACCCGGGGGTCGTCGCCCCAGAGCGCCTTCGCCTCCTCCTGCCCGTAGTCGAGCTTGTACACCTTGGGCCACTGCGGCCACGGGTTGTCGGCGGCCCGCTCGTCGGGCGGGCGGGGCATGATCTCCAGCTGCACCACGCTCTTCGCCCCGTGCCGGATGGCGGTGCCCACGCAGTCGGTGCCGGTGTCGCCGCCGCCGATGACCACCACGTCCTTGCCCTTCGCGCGAGATGAACGTCCCGTCCTCGAGCTGCGAGTCGAGGAGCGACTTCGTGTTCGCGGTGAGGAACTCCATCGCCAGGTGGATGCCCTGCGAGCTGCCGCCCCTCGACCGGCAGGTCGCGGGCCACCGTGGCGCCGGCGCAGAGCACGGTGGCGTCGTAGTCGCTCGGCGAGCCGCGTGGCGGGCAGGTCCTTCGCCCACCTCGGTGCCGGTGACGAAGCGCACCCCCTCGTCGACCATGAGCTGGATGCGCCGCTGCACGATGCGCTTGTCGAGCTTCATGTTGGGGATGCCGTACATGAGGAGCCCGCCCAGCCGGTCGGCCCGCTCGAAGACGGTGACGGTGTGCCCGGCCCGGTTGAGCTGCGCGGCGGCTGCGAGGCCGGCCGGGCCCGGAGCCGATCACCGCCACGCGCTTCCCGGTGCGCGCCAGCGGCGGCTGCGGCTTCGACCCACCCCTCGGCGAAGGCCGCGGTCGACGATCTCGCACTCGATGTTCTTGATGGTGACCGGCGGGGCGTTGATGCCCGAGCGTGCAGGACCCCTCGCAGGGCGCCGGACAGACGCGCCCGGTGAACTCCGGGAAGTTGTTGGTCTTGTGGAGGCGGATGATCGCCTCCTGCCACTGCCCGCGGTAGACGAGGTCGTTCCACTCGGGGATGAGGTTGTTGACCGGGCAGCCGGTGGCCATGCCCGCCACCAGCTTGCCGGTGTGGCAGAAGGGGATGCCGCAGTCCATGCAGCGGGCGCCCTGCTGGCGCGAGCGTCTCCTCCGGTAGGGCGGGTGGGTCTCGTTCCAGTCCTTGACCCGCTCGAGCGGCGGGCGCGTGTGCGCCGGCTCGCGGCGGTACTCCATGAATCCGGTTGGCTTTCCCATGGTCGAATTGCTCCCGGTAGTGTCTCGTCGCCCGACGCCGCGACCGCCCCCGCTCTGGCGCGAGAGGCTACGTTCCCGCCGACCCGCATGAGGTCGCGGGCGTTCTCCTCGAAAGCCGCCATCTCCGCCTCCTCGCCGGCTCAGCCCCTTCTGCGCATGCGTTCCTGGGCCTCCAGCACCCGCCGGTAGTCGTTGGGGATGACCCGCACGAAGCGCGGGGCGAGCTCCTTCCAGCCCTCGAGCACCCTGCGCCCGAGCGCGCTGCCGGTGTAGCTGGACGTGCCGCTCGACCAGGCTCCGCACGCTGCGCCAGCGTCCGCCTCGTCCTCCAGCGCCTCCAGGGTCACCATCTCCTTGTTGCAGGCGCGGGCGAAGCTCGCCGCTCTCGTCGAGCACGTAGGCCACGCCGCCCGACATGCCGGCGGCGAAGTTCCGGCCGGTCGGGCCGAGCACCACCACCCTGCCGCCGGTCATGTACTCGCAGCCGTGGTCGCCCACCCCCTCCACCACCGCGGTGACGCCGGAGTTGCGCACGCAGAAGCGCTCGCCCGCCATCCCGCGGATGTAGGCCTCGCCGGCCGGTCGCGCCGTAGAACGCGACGTTGCCGATGATGATGTTCTCCTCGGCCGACGAAGGTGGCCTCGGCGGGCGGGAACACCACGATCTTGCCGCCGGAGAGCCCCTTGCCGATGTAGTCGTTGGCGTCGCCCTCGAGCGTGAGGGTCATGCCCGGCGGGATGAAGGCGCCGAAGCTCTGGCCGGCCGAGCCCTTGAAGTGGAGCCGGATGGTGTCGTCGGGCAGCCCCGCCGGCCCGTGGCGGCGGGTGACCTCGCGAGCCGAGCATGGTGCCCACCACCCGGTTCACGTTGCGGATGGGCAGCGTCGGCCTGTACCGGCTCGCCTCGCTCCATGGCCGGCCGGCAGAGCTCGAGCAGGGTGGTCGCGTCGAGCGACTCGTCGAGGCCGTGGTCCTGCGGGATCTGGCAGGTGCGGCCGTAGTGCTTGGGCACGCGTCGGGCTTGAAGAGGATGCGGCTGAAGTCGAGGTTGCGCGCCTTCCAGTGGTCGACGGCGCGCCGCATCTCGATGCGCTCCGACGCGGCCGACCATCTCGTCGAGGGTGCGGTAGCCGAGCTGCGCCATGTATCTCGCGCACCTCCTCGGCGATGAAGCGCATGAAGTTGACCACGTGCGCCGGGTCGCCGGTGAAGCGCTTGCGCAGCTCGGGGTCCTGGGTGGCGACGCCCACCGGGCAGGTGTTGAGGTGGCAGGCGCGCATCATGATGCAGCCCAGCACCACCAGCGGCGCGGTGGCGAAGCCGAACTCCTCGGCGCCGAGCAGCGCGGCGATGACCACGTCGCGGCCGGTCTTGAGCTGGCCGTCGCACTCCACCGCGATGCGCGAGCGCAGGTTGTTCATGCACCAGCACCTGGTGCGTCTCGGCGAGGCCCAGCTCCCAGGGGATGCCTGCGTGCTTGATGGAGGTGAGCGGCGAGGCGCCGGTGCCGCCGTCGTGGCCGCTGATGAGCACCACGTCGGCGTGCGCCTTGGCCACCCCGGCGGCGATGGTGCCCACCCCCACCTCGGCCACCAGCTTCACCGAGATGCGGGCGCCGTGGTTGGCGTTCTTGAGGTCGTGGATGAGCTGCGGCCAGGTCCTCGATGGAGTAGATGTCGTGGTGCGGCGGCGGCGAGATGAGGCCCACGCCCGGCGTGGAGTGCCGCGGTCTTGGCGATCCACGGGTAGACCTTGGAGCCGGGCAGCTGGCCGCCCTCGCCCGGCTTCGCGCCCTGCGCCATCTTGATCTGCAGCTCGCGGGCGTTGACCAGGTACTGGCTCGTCACCCCGAAGCGGCCCGGAGGCCACCTGCTTGATGGCCGAGTTCTTCGGAGTCGCCGTTCGGGGAGCGGCTCGTAGCGTGCAGGGTCCTCGCCGCCCTCGCCGGTGTTGGACTTGCCGCCCAGGCGGTTCATGGCGACGGCCAGCGCCTCGTGCGCCTCCTTGGAGATGGAGCCGTAGCTCATGGCGCCGGTCTTGAAGCGCTTCACGATGGCCTCGACCGGCTCCACCTCCTCGATGGGCACCGGGCGTGCGGCCGGGCTTGAAGTCCATGAGCCCGCGCAGCGTGCAGAGCGTCTGCGACTGGTCGTCGATGAGCCGCGCGTACTCCTTGAAGAGCGCGTAGCTGTCCGTGCGGCAGGCGTACTGCAGCTTGTGGATGGTGAGCGGGTTGAAGAGGTGCTGCTCGCCGTCGCTGCGGTACTGGTACTGGCCGCCGGTGCCGAGCTGCTTGTGCACGACGGGCCGCTTGGGCGGGAAGGCGCGGTCGTGCCGCATCTTCACCTCCTTCGCCACCACGTCGATGCCGACGCCGCCGATGCGGGTGGGGGTCCAGGTGAAGTACTCGTCGATGAAGTCCTGGTTGAGGCCGATGGCCTCGAACACCTGGGCGCCGTGGTAGCTCTGGATGGTGGAGATCCCCATCTTGGAGATCACCTTCACGATGCCCTTGTTCGCCGCCTTGACGTACTGCTTCTCGGCGGCGTCGGGCGGGCCCTTGATCATCCCCATCCGGATCTGGTCGTGGAGGGTCTCGAAGGCGAGGTAGGGGTTCACGGCGCTCGCCCCGTAGCCGATGAGCAGCGCGAAGTGGTGCACCTCGCGCGGCTCGCCCGGTCTCCAGCACGATGCCGACCCGCGTGCGGGTGCCCTCGCGCAGGAGGTGGTGCTGCACCGCCGCCACCGCCAGCAGGGCCGGGATGGGGGCGTACTCCTCGTCGTGGCCGCGGTCGGAGAGGATGATGATGTTGCGCCCCTCGCCGATGGCCTCCGAGCTGGTCCAGCGCAGGTCCTCGATGGCCTTGCGCAGCCCGGCGCCGCCGTCGCGCACCTTGAAGAGCATGGGCAGGGTGATGGTCTTGAAGCCGCGCGAGCCGTCCTTCCCGTCGAGGCGCCGGATCTTCTCCAGCTCCTCGTTGCGCAGGACCGGCGTCGGCAGGGCCAGCTGGTGCGCCGAGGCGGGCGCGGGCTCGAGCAGGTTTCCCTCGGGCCCGGTGGCGGTCTCCACCGCCATGACGATCTCCTCGCGGATGGCGTCGATCGGCGGGTTCGTCACCTGGGCGAAGAGCTGCTTGAAGTAGTTGTAGAGGATCTGCGGCTTCTCGGAGAGCACCGCCAGCGGCGTGTCGTTGCCCATGGAGCCGATGGGCTCGACGCCGGTCTCGGCCATGGGCGCGATGAGGATCCGCACGTCCTCGGCGCTGTAGCCGAACGCCTCCTGACGCCGCAGCACCGTCTCGTGGTCCGGCTCGAAGACGCTGTCGGGCTTCGGCAGGTCCTCCAGGCGCACGAGGTGTTCCGAGAGCCAGCGGGCGTAGGGCTGCTCGCCGGCGATGCGGCGCTTCAGCTCCTCGTCGGCGACGATGCGCTGCTCGGCCGTGTCGACGAGGAACATGCGCCCGGGCCGGAGCCGGCCCTTCTCCACGATGCGGTCGGGCGGGAGGTCGAGCACGCCCACCTCGCTCGCCATCACCACGAGGCCGTCCTTGGTCACGTAGTAGCGGGCGGGGCGCAGCCCGTTGCGGTCGAGGGTGGCGCCCACCACGACACCGTCGGTGAAGGCGATGGAGGCCGGGCCGTCCCACGGCTCCATGAGGCAGGAGTGGAACTCGTAGAACGCCTTCTTCTCCGGCGACATCGTCTCGTGCCGGGCGTAGGGCTCGGGCACCATCATCATCATGGCGTGCGGCAAGGAGCGGCCCGCGAGGTGGAGCAGCTCGAGCACGTTGTCGAACATCGCCGAGTCGGAGCCCTCGAGGTCGATGACGGTGAGGATCTTCTTGAGGTCGTCGCCGAAGAGGTGCGAGGCCATCATCGACTGGCGGGCGTGCATCCAGTTGATGTTGCCGCGCAGCGTGTTGATCTCGCCGTTGTGCGAGATGTAGCGGTAGGGGTGGGCGCGCGACCAAGAGGGGAAGGTGTTGGTGGAGAAGCGCGAGTGGACCATGGCGATGGCCGACGCGAAGGCCGGGTCCGACAGGTCGGGGTAGAAGGCGACGAGCTGCCCCGCGTTCAGCATGCCCTTGTAGACGATGGTCTTGCAGGAGAGTGACGGGACGTAGAAGTGGTCGCGCTGCTGGAGCGCCGAGCGGCCCACCCGCTTCTCCACCATCCGCCGGATGACGTAGAGCTTGCGCTCGAAGGAGGCCTCGTCGGGGCAGCCCTCGCCGCGGCCCACGAAGAACTGACGGATGGCGGGCTGGCTGGCGCGCGCCGAGGCGCCCAGGCTCCCGTTCTCGGTGGGCACGTCGCGCCACCCGAGCACCGCCTGGCCCTCCTCGGTGGCGACCTCCTCCAGCATCCGCTCGCAGGCGCGGCGCGTCGCCTCGAGCTGCGGGAGGTAGACCATGCCCACGGCGTAGTGGCCGGGGGCGGGTAGCTTCACCCCCTGCGCGCCCGCCGCCCGCTCGAGGAAGGCGTGTGGGAGCTGGCAGAGCAGGCCCGCCCCGTCGCCGCTGTTCTTCTCCGAGCCGGCCGCGCCGCGGTGCTCGAGGTTCACGAGCACGGTGAGCGCCTTCTCCACGATGTCGTGCGAGCGGCGGCCCTTGATGTCGCAGACGAAGCCGAAGCCGCAGGCGTCGTGCTCGTTCCGCGGATCGTAGAGCCCCTGGGTGGGGGGAAGGGCGCGCTGTGTCATCGAACCATCCTGCGGTGGTGAGGAAACTCGCACTTCGGTGATGTGGAGCGAGGGTGCAAGGAGCGATCTAGGCTACCCGCCCGCGCGGATCGATGGAGCCGGGGCCAGGTTTGGCCCGCTCGACCTCGACGCCGCCCGGATGTGATTCGCCATCCGACATGGGGGCGGTAGTGTCGTCCATGGCCTCGCCGCGCGTCAAGCGTGCGAGCATGCTCGGAGGGCGCGCAGCGGGCTGCCCTGAGGAGAGGCAGCGCCGGCCGGCGGCGACCGGATAGGCGTCGGCGATAGCCTTCGCCAGCTCGCGGAGCGCGCCTGCGAGGGGCGAGCCGCGCCGCCAGACGAGGCCGATGGTTCGGTGCGGGGCGGGCGGGGCGAAGGGGCGGAGCACGAGGCCGGCACGCGCGCCCTCGGCGGCGGCCAGCGCGGGGAGGAGCGTGAGGCCGGCCCCGGCGGACACCATCTGCACCAGGGTGGTGAGGCTGGTGGCGCGGAACTCCAGCTCCTCGGCGCGCGCGCGGCCGCAGAAGGCGAGCGCCTGCTCTCGCAGGCAGTGCCCCTCGTCGAGGAGCAGCACGCGCTCACGGCGGAGGTCGCGCAGCCGTGCCGGCTCCCCCGAGGAGGCCAGCGGGTGACCAGGGGGCATGGCGAGGAGGAAGGGATCCTCGGCGACGGGCGCCTGCTCCACCTCGCCGAGCTCGGCTTCCAGGGCGAGGAGCGCCGCCTCCAGGCGCCCGTGGCGGAGCTCGGCGACGAGGGTCTCGGTCTTGTCCTCGCGCCAGCGCACGTCGAGCCGGGGGAAGCGCCTCGCCAGCGCCGGGGACGCCAGCGGCAGGAGGTGGGGCGAGACGGTGGGGATGACCCCTATGCACAGGGTGCCGGCGAGGGGATCGGCCGAGCGCCGGGCGAGTTCCACGAGGTCGTCCGCCTCGCGCAGCACCCGCTCCACCGCGGCGAGGAGCGCGCGGCCGGCGGGCGTCACCACCACCCCGCGCTGGCTCCGCTCGAAGAGGCGCGCCCCGAGCACCTCCTCCATCTGCGCGAGCTGGGTGGAGAGCGCCGGCTGCGATACGCGGCAGAGCTCGGCGGCGCGGCGGAAGGAGAGCGTCTCGGCCACGGCGCGGGCGTACTGGAGCTGCCGGAGCGAAAACGGGTGCGGGGCGTCGCTCACGGCGTCCGTCCTCCTGTCGCGCGGTGATAGCCTAGAGCTAACGAGATCATCCAAACCATATATTGGATGGATGTCCCCGCTCGCGCCACACTCTTCCCCACGCCGGAGACCCACCGGCCTCATCCACACAGCCGGCCGCGCGCCGGGAGGAGAACGAAGATGCTGACCGTTGGCGACAGGTTTCCCGAGTACGTGCTCCAGAGCGTGGTCTCACTGGAGCAGGGCAAGGAGTTCACCGCGGTGAAAGGCGACAGCCACCCCGGCAAGTGGCGGGTCGTCTTCTTCTGGCCCATGGACTTCACCTTCGTGTGCCCCACCGAGATCGCCGAGTTCGGACGGCGCGAGCGCGACTTCGCCGACCGCGGCGCGCAGGTGCTGGGCGTCAGCACCGACACCCACTTCGTGCACCTCGCCTGGCGGAAGAGCCACCCGGATCTGAAGGCGCTCCCCTTCCCCATGCTGGCCGACACGAAGCGCGAGCTCTCGCGGGCGCTCGGCGTCCTGCACCGCGACGGCGTGCCGCTGCGCGCCACCTTCGTCGTCGACCCCGAGGGGACCATCCGCCACGTCTCGGTGAACGACCTCTCGGTGGGCCGCAACGTGGAAGAGACCTTGCGCGTCCTCGACGCCCTGCAGACGGACGAGCTCTGCCCCTGCAACTGGAAGAAGGGCGAGCCCACCCTCGAGGTGGCCTGACCATGGGTGGCGCCGGCGCCTTCACCCCGAGGGTCGCTACCCGGCGAGCCGCTCCTCCACGAAGGTGAGCACCCGGTCGCAGAGCCGCTCCAGCTCGGCGCGGTCGGAGCTCGCCACCACCACGGCGCAGCCGCGAGCGGCGAGCCCGGCCACCAGCGCGTGGATGGCCTCGCGCGCGCCGGGCGCGGCCCCGCGGGTGGGCTCGTCGAGGAGCACCACCCGGGGGAGCTCGCCCTGGAGCCACTTCCAGAGCTCGGCCTTCTCGGCGGCGGGGGTTCCGAGATCCTTCACGTAGAGCTCGATGCCGCCCGCGGTGTCGCGCTCGCGCGAGCCCATGAGCCAGCTTCCGGCCACGCCCCCGAGCTGGCTGAAGAAGGTCTCCTGCTCGAGGCTCATCTCCAGCGCGAGGCCGCGCAGCCGGCGCCGCTGGCTGACGAGCCCCATCCCGTGGCGGATGGCGTCGGCAGGGCTCCCGACCTTCACCGCCTTGCCGGCGAGCCGGAGCTCCCCGCGAAGCCGCCCGCGGCGGCGCCCGACCAGCGCCCGGAGGAAGGCGGCGCGGCCGTCGCCGGGGTGGCCGGCGAGGCCCAGCACCTCCCCTTTTCGCACGGTGAAGGAGACCGCCTCGAAGGCGCCGTGGAGGGTGGAGATCCTGCACCGCCAGCGCCTCCGGCGGAGCGGCCGGCTCTCCGCTCGCGCGCGGCGGCGCCTCGCCCCAGCGGCGCCGCCCATCCCCCAGCTCGCGCCCGGCGACGAGCCGCGCCAGCCCGGCCGCGTCGAGCCCGGCCGTCTCGCGCTCGGCCACCACCGCGCCCGAGCGCAGGACGACCACCCGGCGCGCCACCTCCAGCACCTCGGCCATGTCGTGGGTCATGTACAGGACGGCGCGCCCCTCGTCGGAGAGCGTCGCCAGCGTTCGGCGGAGCCAGGCGCGCTCGCGCGGCCCGAGCGCCTCGGAGGGCTCGTCGAGCACCAGCACCCGGCCCTCGCGGGTGAGCACCCGCGCCAGCTCGATCACCCTCCCCTGCGCCTCGCTGAGCGCGCTCACGACGGCGCGCGGGTCGAGGTCGAGTCCGGTGGAGGCGGTGATGCGCTCCGCCTCCTCGCGCGACCCGCGCTCGTTCACGAAGCCGAAGCGGGCGCGCGGCTCGCGGCCGAGCATGAGGTTCTCGGCCACGGTGAGGTGCGAGAGGAGGTGGTTCCCCTGGTGCACCGCCCCCACGCCGGCCGCCAGCGCGGCCATGGGCGAACCGAAGCGAACCTCCTCCCCGCCGAGCCGGAGCTGCCCCTTCTCCGGCCTCACCACCCCGCCCAGCACCCGCGCCAGGGTGGACTTCCCGGCGCCGTTCTCGCCCACCACTGCCACCACCTCGCCCGGCTCGAGGGCGAAGCTCACCTCGGTGAGGGCGGGGGTTCCCTTGAAGCGGTGCGAGATCCGGACGAGCTCGAGGAGGGGCATGGGCGCCGGATTCTATACGGACCAGCGGAGCGCCGGGACTTCATCGCGAGGTCCGAGCTCGAAGGAGCCGGGCCGGTCGGACTCGGGCGGACGCCTGGGGGCGGACGGCACCTCCAGGCGTCCTCCCGCCCCCCACGGGCGCCCTCGACGGTGGCCGCCCAGAAGGAGCGGTGCGCCGATATTCACGGGAGGGCGAACGCCCCGAGCCTCGTTGAGAAGCTGGCCCTTCCCGGGCGACGGCGGTGTCTTGGCCCGCCTCACGCTGATGTGGGACGACGTTATCACCCTGAAGCGCTCCGGCGTGACCAATCGCGCCGCGCGGGCGTGCGACATGAGGTCGCGGAGCGGCAAGCTCGATAGCAGCGCCAACCCTCCACTCCGGTGGTCCACACCGGCCCACCCGCCTATGTGCAAGGAGGCGCCGTCACCACCAGGCGCCCTGGGAGGCGACATGGCGAGCGGAAGCGGCATGCAGGCGCGAAGCCTGGGGCGGCAGGGGCTGCGGGTCTCTGCGCTCGGGCTCGGCTGCATGGGCATGAGCGAGTTCTACGGGCCTGGCGACGAGGCGGAGTCGATCGCCACCCTCCACCGCGCCCTGGAGCTGGGCGTGACGCTGCTCGACACGGCCGACATGTACGGACCGTTCACGAACGAGGAGCTGCTCGGCAAGGCGCTGCGCGGCCGCCGGGAGCAGGCGGTGCTCGCCACCAAGTTCGGCAACGAGCGGCGCCCCGATGGCTCCTGGGTGCGGATCAACGGCCGCCCCGAATACGTGCGGTCCGCCTGCGACGCCTCGCTGCGCCGCCTCGGCGTCGACCACCTCGACCTCTACTACCAGCACCGGGTCGATCCCGACGTGCCCATCGAGGAGACGGTGGGCGCCATGGGCGAGCTGGTGAGGGCGGGCAAGGTGCGCTACCTGGGGCTCTCCGAGGCCGGGGCGGGGACGGTCCGGCGCGCCCACGCCACCCACCCCATCTCCGCGCTACAGACGGAGTATTCCCTCTGGAGCCGCGACGTGGAGGAGGAGATCCTGCCGGCGGTGCGCGAGCTCGGCATCGGCTTCGTGGCCTACAGCCCCCTCGGCCGGGGCTTTCTCACCGGCGCCATCCAGAAGCCGGAGGACCTCCCCGAGGGCGACTGGCGGCGGGCCAGCCCGCGCTTCCAGGGCGACAACTTCGCGAGGAACCTCCAGCTCGTCGAGCGGGTGAAGGCGCTCGCCGCCGAGAAGGGCCTCACCACCTCGCAGCTCGCGCTGGCCTGGGTGCTCTCGCGCGGCCCCGACGTGGTGCCCATCCCCGGCACCAAGCGGCGCCGCTATCTGGAGGAGAACGTGGGCGCGGTGGGCGTGGCGCTCACCCCCGCCGACCTGCACCGCCTCGAGGAGGCTGCGCCGCGCGGGGCCGCCGCCGGGGATCGCTACACCGAGGAGGGCATGAAGCGGGTGGGGATCTGACCGGCTGAAACGGCGCAGCGCGCGGCCTGCCGTGTTTCGGGGTGGTTGCGGGCTGCTTGGCGCAAGCGGGTCCCCCGCGCGCCCGCGGGCGGGACGCGGTCGCTCAGCGCCCGGCGATGGCCGAGGCCACCCGGCGCACGGTGCCGAACCCGCCGTCGAGCTTCACCCGCTGTGACGCCTTCGCGCCGCGCAGGACCAGCGCCCCCTCCTCCGCCGCCACCTCCTGCACGCCCTCCGCGACGAGCGCGTCGTCGAGCGGCACGAGCGCGGTGCCGTAGAAGAGCGTGCGCTCGCCGCCGGCGGGGACGGTGATCAGGGTGGGCGCGCCGAGGAGCTCGGGCATGGCGCGCGAGGCGGCGAGGCCATTCGCAAAGCAGCCGACGGCGTTCTCGGTGCCGAGGCAGAAGGTGCGATCGGCGCCGCCCTCGTACATGGCCCAGGGGCCGAAGGGCCGCCCGCCGTACTGCAGCCACAGGTCGTTGAAGGAGAGCGCCACCTCGCCCTCGGGGGTCGCCGCCGGCCCGGGGAAGAAGCAGAGGTAGGCGAGCTTCAGCACCGGGTTCACCACACAGCTCCAGCCGAGCCCGAGCTCCCTCTGCACCGGGCCGGTGACGAAGTCGCTGTGTCCGATCATGCCGGGCACCAGGGTGAGGTCGGCGGTGCCGCCCGAGCGGAGCGGCGCCCGCGCGAGGTCGTCGAACTCTGCCCCCTGCGCCAGCCGGCCGGTGGGATCGAACTCGGTGCCGGAGGGGGCACTCATGAAGCGCCTGGCACAGAGGCTGATCCGGCAACCGGCCTGGAGGAAGGGCGGACCGAGCGTGTTGTGGCGGGCGAGGTTCACGGCGATGGGCTTCGCCCCGCGGTTCTTCACGGTGGTGACCGAATAGTAGGCGGGCTGCCCGTCGAGGACGAGGTCGGAGCGGAGCCAGGTGAGGGGCATGCCGGCGGCCGGGCTCTCGAGCGAGAAGCGGGCCCAGGCGGCGGCGAGGTCGCGATCGACGCCCACCCCGTCGATGCTCCAGGGGTCGTTGGCGGTGAAGCCGTGGGGCGGCAGCTCCACCCCGTCCACGGTGCAGCCTGGCCCGAAGCCGGGGCTGCAGGTGAAGTCACCGGCGATGTCCCAGAGGAGCTTCGCCTTCCAGTGGGCGGCGTGCTTCCCAGGCACGAAGGGCGTCCCGGTGGCGTCGCGGAAGTCGGGGAGCCAGTGGGCGTTGAGCGTGCCGCTGCCGGCCCGCCGCCCGAACTCCGGCATCATGCTGCCGATGGCGTCGACCACCGTCCGCACCTCGCCGTTGGCGAGCAGCACCGACTCGTGGCCCAGCGCCGTGACCCGCCTCGCTTCCAGCTCGCCCATGGTCATGCCTTTCATCGAACGTGACGCGTGGAGCTTCGTGTGACAGCGCGTGGAGCCTCCGCGCCTTGCGGCCAGGCCCTGGCTCCCGGCCCGCCTCCCATCATGGCAGGGAATGGCGCCGGCGCGCCGGCGAATCGGTCGATTCGCGGACCGTGAGGCCCGGCTCGAGCGTCACCCGCGTGGTGGGGCGCGACCTTCCGCCGCGGAGCTCGCCCCCGCGCTGCTCGAAGAGGAGCTCCACCGCCCGCCGGCACATGACCTCGAAGGGCTGCGTCACGGTGGTGAGCGCCGGCAGCACCATCTCGGCCGCCCCGATGTCGTCCATCCCCATGACCGAGAGGTCCTGCGGGACGCGCCAGCCGCGCCGCTGCAGCGCGTTCATCGCGCCGAGCGCCATGAGGTCGTTCTGCGCCCAGAGCGCCGTCACCTCGAGCCGCTGCTCGTGGAAGGCCCGGCCGGCGGCCACGCCGGAGGAGAACTTGAAGTCGCCCTCGAACACGTGCTCGGGTGCCAAGGAGAGCCCGCGCTTCGCGAGGGCCGAGGCGAAGCCCCGCAGGCGCTCCCGGCAGAGGCCGATGTTCTGCGGGCCGGTGAGGACGGCGAGGCTCCGGTGGCCGAGCCCGAGGAGGTGCTCGGCGGCGAGCTCTCCGGCCCGGAAGTTGTCGAGCACCACGGAGGGCACCTCCTCGCGCTCCAGGGTGCGGTCCATGATCACCGCCGGCACGCCCGACTCGCGCAAGGTCTCGATGACGTGGCTGTGGTCCGAGACGCGCGAGAAAACGATTCCATCGACGTGGCGCCGGAGGAGGCTGTCGATGAAGTCGCTCTCCACCTGCGGCTCGCCCCGGGTGTTTCCCACCACGAGGTCGTAGCCGCGCTCGGCCACCGCCCGCTCGGCGTACTCGACGAAGCCGGCGAAGGTCTCGTGGAGGATGGCGGGCACGACGAGGCCGATCACGTTGCCGCTCTTGGAGCGGAGCCCCTGGGCGAGGAGGTTCGGCCGGTACCCGGTCTCGGCCACCGCGCGCTCCACCCGGCGCCGCTTCTCCTGGTCCACCTGGGCAGCGCCCGAGAGCACCCGGGAGACGGTGGAGACCGAGACGCCCGCCAGCCGGGCCACGTCCTTGATCGAGGCCACGGGGTCGGTCCGGTTCAGCGCCCGGTGTGTTCCTTCTCACCCTGCCGCTCCGGCTGCGGCTGCGGCTGCGGCACGCCGGGGAAGCTCGGCTCGGGCAGGGCGCGCGGGGTGAGCCAATCGCGGCCCGGCGGCACGAGTCTCAGGGTGGCGCCGCGCCCGGGGTTGGTGAGCTCGAAGCGGGAGGCGCTGTCCAGCACCACCAGCCCGACGAGGAGCACGATGAAGATGATCGAGGTGGCGAAGACGAGCCGGTTCGCGCCCTCGTGATCCCAGAGGTGCATGAAGAAGAGCACCACCAGCCCCGACTTGGCGCAGGCGATGAGGAGCGCTATCCCCAGGTGGTAGGGGCCCGGAAAGTGCAGCTTGGAGGCGCCGAAGGTGAGCAGCGTTCCGGCGAGCAGGAGCACCCAGACGATCCAGTAGCGCGCGGCACTGGCGTGGGCGAGGTGCTCGCTCTCCTTCTCCTGCTTGGCGGTGGCGTGGGCCATGGCGCGGGCGTCGCTCCCGGGGTCGGGCGCCGCGGGGCGGCGCGGGTCGGGCGGGCGGCGCATCGGCGCGTCGCCCGCGAAAGCTCAGATGAGGTAGAGCAGCGGGTAGAGGAAGATCCAGATGAGGTCGACGAGGTGCCAGTACATGCCGCCGAGCTCCACCGGCGTCACGTACCCGTGGTCGTACCGACCGAGGAAGCACTTCACCATCAGCACCGTCAGCACCGTCATGCCGATGAGGACGTGCAGCCCGTGGAGGCCGGTGAGGAGGTAGTAGATGGAGAAGAACATGGGCGCGCCGGCGTCCCCGGCGAGCTCGGTGGAGGAGTAGAACTTCCCGGGCAGGAGCCCCTCGTGGAAGTCGTGGGTCCACTCCCACGCCTTCACCCCCAGGAACACGGTGGCGAGCGCCAGGGTGATGAGGAGCGAGAGCGCCGCCAGGCGACCCTTGCGGAGCTGCACGAAGTGGTGCGCCAGCGCCACGGTGAGCGACGAGGTGATGAGGACGATGGTGTTGAGGGTGCCGGCCGGCGCGGAGAGCAGCTCACTCGCCGCCTTGAAGGTGTCGGCGAAGACGAAGCGGTAGACGCCGTAAGCGGTGAAGAGCCCACCGAAGAGCAGGAGCTCGGTGGCGAGGAAGAGCCACATGCCGAGGCGCGCCGCGTGCTCCTGCTGCGGCAGGTTGGGGTAGTGGTGGGCGACGTGGGCGTGGGCCTCAGATGCCATGCGGGCCTCCGTGAAGGTGCTCGCGCGGTGCGGGCTGCGAGGAGGTCTCGCCGCGGCGGTGGACCGATTCGTGCGGGGCTCGGATCGTCACAGGTGACCCGCCGGCTCGGCGCTCTCCTCGATGCCCGTGTAGTCGTGCGGCGCGCGCTTGAAGACGTGGCCCTCGGGGAAGTTCTCGGTGGGCGGCGGCGAGAGCGTCTCCCACTCGTACCCGCGCGAGCCCCAGGGGTTTCGCGGCGCCCGCTTCTTCGAGAAGAGCGAGATGGTGAGGTAGGTGAGGATGATGACGAAGCCGAAGCCGAGCAGGGAAGCGCCGGCGCTGGAGGCCACGTTGAGCGGCCAGAAGCGCTCCGGGTAGGAGTAGTAGCGGCGCGGCATGCCGTAGTTCCCCAGCAGGAACTGCGGGATGAAGGTGGCGTTGAACCCGAAGATGATGGTGGCCGCCCCCACCAGGCCCCACGTCTCCGAGTAGAGCTTGCCGAACATCTTCGGCCACCAGTAGTGGAGCGCGGCCAGCCAGGCCATGATCGCCCCTCCCACCATGATGAAGTGGAAGTGCGCCACCACGAAGTAGGTGTCCTGCCAGTGCACGTCGAGCGACACGGTGGCGAGCGCGATGCCGGTCATGCCGCCGAAGACGAGGAAGAAGAGGAAGCCGCAGAAGTAGGCGAACCAGGTGGTGAAGGTGGTCGCGCCCTTGTAGAGGGTGGCGGTCCAGTTGAAGACCTTGATGGCGGTGAAGATGCCCACGAACATCGAGAGCACCCCGAAGACGCCGGCGTCGAGCACCGATTGACCCGAAGTGAAGAGGTGGTGCCCCCAGGTGAAGAAGCCGACGAAGGCGATGCCCAGCGAGGAGAAGGCCACCGCGCGGTAGCCGAAGATGTTCTTGTGGGCCGCCGCCTGCACCACCTCGGAGATCACCGCCATGGCGGGCAGCACCATGATGTAGACGGCTGGGTGCGAGTAGAACCAGAAGAGGTGCTGGAAGAGGATGGGGTCGCCGCCGCGCGCCGGGTCGAACACCCCCCAGCCGAAGGCGTGCTCGAAGGCCACGAGGAGCAGGGTGATGCCGAGCACCGGGGTGGCGAGGATCTGGATGACGCTGGTGGCGTAGATCGACCAGACGAAGAGCGGCATGCGCATCCAGGTGACGCCGGGCGCGCGCAGGGTGTGGGCGGTGACGATGAAGTTGAGGCCGGTGAGGATCGACGAGAAGCCGAGGATGAAGGCGCCGAGCAGGATGGGCACCACCTTGGTGACGGTGGTGGTGCTGTAGGGCGTGTAGAAGGTCCAGCCGGTGTCGGCGCCGCCGTGCACCATGCCGTAGAGCGCGACCGCCGCCCCCAGCGCGTAGAGGTACACCGAGAGCAGATTGAGCTTGGGGAAGGCGACGTCGCGGGCGCCCACCATGATGGGCACGAAGAAGTTGCCGAAGATGCCGGGGATGGCCGGGATCATGAAGAGGAAGATCATGACCACGCCGTGCAGCGTGAACAGCCGGTTGTACGTCTGCGCGTTCATGATGGTGGGCCCAGGCGTGAGCAGCTCGAGCCGGATGAGCAGCGCGAAGACGCCGCCCAGGAAGAAGGACACCGTGGTCAGCACCAGGTACATGACGCCGATGCGCTTGTGGTCCACGGTGAAGAGCCAGGAGGCGATCCCGCTCTTCGCGTTGAGGTAGTTCTTCGGGTTGTAGTCCGGCCCCTCGGGGACGGCGCCCTCAGCGGCTGCTGGTGGGATCGAAACCGGGGACTGGGACATAGACGGGACCCTTCGAAGGCGCAGGCTGGACGACGTCGGTGCGCAGCGTCTTCATGAACTCGACGATGGCGGCGATCTCGGGGCCGGGGATGCGCCCCTGGAACGTGGGCATGACGTTCTGGTAGCCCGCGACCACCTTGGCCGCGGGGTCCATCATCGACTCGGTGAGGTACGCCTCGTCGGCCACTACCACCTTGCCGTCCGAGAGCTTCTCGTGCTTGCGGTAGAGGTCGAGCCAGCTCGGGCCGATGTGGCGGGTGCCGTCGACGGTGTGGCACTTGAGGCAGCCATACTCGGCGGAGAGCCGGCGCCCCTGCTCGGAGAGGCTGGCGCGCGGGTCGCTCACCGGGTCGGGGGTGTCCTGCGCCACCGCGATGGTGTTGCTCCGCACCCCCTGGATCCAGGCGTCGTACTCCACCTGCGGCAAGACCGCGATCTCGGCCAGCATGGCCGAGTGGCCGAGGCCGCAGTACTCGGCGCACAGGACCTGGTGGCGCCCCGGCGCCTTCGCCTCGAACCACACCTCGGAGTAGCGGCCCGGGACGGCGTCCTGCTTCAGCCGCAGGTCGGGCACGAAGAAGGAGTGGATGACGTCGCGCGAGGTGATGAGCAGGCGCACCGGGCGGTTCGCCGGCACCCGCAGCACGTCCACCCCGTTCGGTCCGCCAGGGTAGGAGAACTTCCACATCCACTTCTTGCCCTGGACGTACACGTCCATCGAGTCCTTGGGCGGTGAGTGGAGCTTCACGAAGAGCGGAAAGCCGATGGCGAACCAGAGGAGGAAGAAGGCGAGCGGCACCGCCACGAAGATCACCTCGTGGATGGCCTTCGGCTCGATGTGCGGGGTGGTCTGGTGGACCGAGCGGCGCCGGTAGCGGATGAAGAAGACGATGGCGGTGAGCGCCACCAGCACCGCGCTCACCATGGTGACGATGATGACGAAGTAGTGCAGGTGGTCGATCTCGGTGGCGTAGGTCGAGGCTTGCTCCGGCAGGAACAACATCTTGCGCATGAGCTCGTTCATCGCTGCCCGCTCCCCCCTGCCCGCTTCGCCTCGTTCTCCTCGGGCCTCGCCCCGCTCTCGCCGCCGGGCGCGCCCGGGCCCGGGCTCCTCGAGCGCTGCCACTCGCGCCGCCAGAGGAGGCCGAGCATGACGAGGAGCGCCACCAGGACGAGGCTCATCCCCACCTTCACGAAGCCGAGGGCATAGGGCTCGTAGGTGCGGCTCGACGGGTCGTACCGGTAGCAGGTGAGGAGCAGGCGGTCGAAGCTCGTGCCCACCTTGCCCTGACTCGCCTCGACCAGGGCCAGCCGGACGTCGCGAGCCGGGTACTCGATGCCATAGAGGTAGCGCGAGACGCGCCCGTCGGGCGTGAGCACGAAGATGGCCGCCGGGTGCGCGAACTGCCGCGTCTTCTCGTCCCAGGCGTACTTGAAGCCGACCGCGTCGGCGAGCCTGCGCGAATCCGCGGCGGCGCCGGTCAGGAAGGTCCAGGCGCTCTTCGCTTCCGGGAGGCCCACCGCCTGCAGGTAGCCGCGCTGCCGCTCGGCCGCCTTGGGCGTCGTGTCGCGCGGGTCGAAGGAGAGCGTCACCGCGTCGAACTCCTTGCCCAGGGTGAGGCCGCTCTCGCGCATGCCGCGCGCCATCCCGGTGAGGACGAGGCCGCAGAGCATGGGGCAGTCGAAGTAGACGAGGGAGAGGATGACGGGCTTCCCGTGGCCGAGGAGCTCCCCGAGCTGGCGCCGCCGCCCCACCTGATCGGTGAAGGCGAGCTCGAGCGGCACCTGGGCGCCCAGGTTCTCCAGCACCTCCACGTCCTCCAGCGCGGTGGGGAGGACGTCGGTGCCGGCCATCGGCAGCGGCCGCTTCAGCGCCTGGCCGAGCGGCAAGGCCGGCGCGAGGCTCGGCGCGAGCGCGGCGGCCAGGGCCGCGGCGAGCGCGAGGCGGCGCAGCGGCGCCCTCACGGCCGCTCTCCCTTCACCACCCGCTCCATGGCCTGGTCGATCGGCACGTGCACGAGACCCTGCTCGCGGTTCACCCAGCCGGTGGAGCCGAGGCGCCGGTCGGCGTACTCCTTCCAGCTGATTCCCTGGTTGGAGAGCTCGAGCAGGCGCTGCTCGACGATGCCGATCTTGCTCTGGCCAGCCGCCGCCGGGGTGGGCGGTGGTCCCTGCGGCTGCAGCTCGCGCCGGAGCTCGACCATGCCGAGGCCGGCCGCCACCGCGCCGATGGCGAAGACGACGAGGGCGATGATGCCCACCATGGCCACCCGGCCGCCCGGGACCACGTCGACCTCGGCCGACGGGTGGCCCGGGAGGTGGTTCTCGCTCGAGGGGTGGTCAGCGGCCATGGCGTGCGAGCCTCACCCGCCGCACGGGGCGGACGGGCCGATGGAGACCAGGCGACGGAGCGTGAACGGTCACGACGGGTCGTACCTCAGCGATTCGGCCAGGTTGGGATCGCCCACCGGGATGGCCGGGACGCCGCGCATGCGCCAGGCGACGAAGGCCACGCCGGCCGCGCCCACCCCCACCAGCGAGGTGAGATCGGCGAGGTGGGGCATGAGGCTCCCCTCGCCGCGCAGGGCCGGCATCATCACCCAGTAGACGTCGACGTAGTGGACGACGAGCACCCACACCGCGACGAAGGCGAGGGCGCGCGGATTCCGCTTCAGCCTGCGCGAGAGCAGGAGGAAGAACGGTACCAGGAAGTGGAAGACCACGAGGAAGATCGCCAGCGGGAGCCACACCCCGCGGTTGCGGGCGAGGTACCAGGGCACCTCCTCCGGCAGGTTGGCGATCCAGATGAGCAGGTACTGCGAGAGCGCGATGTAGCCCCAGAAGGCGACGAATGCGAGGAGGTACTTGCCGAGCGAGTGCCAGTGATTGGCGTTCATGAGAGCGCCGGGCAGCCCTTCCCGGCGCGAGGCCACGAGCGCCAGGATCACCACCGCGAACGAGGAGAGGAAGGAGCCGGCGAAGTAGTAGAGGCCGAAGATGGTGGAGGCCATCTCCATCGAGAGCGACATCTGCCAGTCGAAGGCGGCGAAGGTGAGGGCGAACCCGACGAAGGGAAGCGCGCCGGCCCCGAGCATGCGCCGCCGCAGCGTGAGCTCCGCGCCGCCCTCCACGTCCTGCCGCGACGACCAGCGGTAGAGGAGGTGGGCGACGGCAATCCAGAGGCCGAAGAAGACGATCGCCCGGATGATGAAGAAGGTGAGGTTCAAGTAGGCGTGCCGGTGGTGGGCGAGGTGGGCCGCCTCGCCCTCCAGGCCGGCTGGGTTCACCCAGGGGAAGAGGCTCCCGGCGAAGAGCACGATGGGCACGAAGAGCAGGGCGAGGAGCGGCAGCACGAGCGGCACGGCCTCGATCACCCGCCGGATGAGCGTGTGCCACCTCGCCCGGGCGGCGAGGAACGACATGTTGATGAGGAGCGCGCCCACCGCGATGCCGGCCCAGTAGACCACCGCCACGTGGTAGCCCTGCAGCGCCCCGCGCCCGTCGAAGAGGGCGAGGACGGCGGTGAGCCCGAGCCCGGCGGCGGCCGCGATGAGGAGGTTCCGCGGCGGGGCGCGCGAGGCTCGGCCCTCCCCGAACACACCGGCCTTCATGGCTGCTCCTTTTCGAGGCGCGCCCGCTCGGCCGCCGGCAGGTCGGCCACCTTCACCGACTGGCTGAGCTGCAGGGCGCGCAGGTAGGCGACGACGGCCCAGCGGTCCTGCGGCGAGAGATGGCTGGCGTACGAAGGCATGAGCCCGAAACCTTCGGACATCACCTGGAAGTACCAGCCATCGGACTGGCCGGCCCGCGCGAGCAGCGAGGGCGGCGCCCGGAGCGCCATGTTGCGCGCCACCAGGCTCGCGCCGTCGGCCAGGTAGCCGTGGCACGCCGCGCAGTTGATCTCGAAGCGCGTCCGGCCGCGCTCCAGCAGGGCGCGGGTGACCGGCACGGGGATCTTGTCCACCACGCGCCCGTCGGCCTGCCGACCGGTGGCCACCAGGGGGTCGAGCACGTCCTCGCGCGCCACGGTGCCGGCGGGCGGGGCGCGCATGGAGATGCCGTCGGCCCAGTACTCGCTCTCGCGGTAGGGCTTCACCTTTTGCTGCGACCACATGGGGTCGAACACCTCGCACCCGGAGAGCGAGAGGAGGGCCACCGCGGCGAGGAGCACCGGCCGGCCGGGCCTCATCGCGCCTCCTCCCCGGTCGCCACCCGTTCCACCTGCCGCGCTCCGAGCGAGCGGAGCTCCTTCACCACCACCTCGGCGTCGTCGGGGCTCACCTCGGCCGAGAGCCAGAGGGCGTCGATGGAGGCCGAGCGGAAGTTCTCCACCTCGAAGACCGGGTGGTGCGGCCTGGGAAAGCCGGACAGGGCGAAGAGCCCGAGGACGATGCAGAGAGCGGCCACGAGCACGGCCGTCTCGAAGGTGATGGGGATGTTCGCCGGTGGGCTGTGCGGAGGCCGGTTGCCGACGTTGATGGCCCAGTCGACCGCGTTCATCCAGTACTGCATGTAGTAGCCCGCCGCCGCGCCGCCGACGCCAGCCACGAGCGCGATGAGCGGCACCACCGAGCGCTTCAGGCCCAGCGCCTCGTCGACGCCGTGGAGCGGGTACGGCGAGTACGCGTCGAGCTTGCGGTGCCCCATGGCCCGGAGCCGGCGCGCGGCGGCGTAGAGCCCGTTCTCGTCCTGGCCGAAGTCGGCGACGATGAAGCTCATCGCTTGCCTCCGCGTGGCGCGGCGTGCTCGCCCAAGTGCTCCGCGTGCTCCAGCTCGCGGCGCAGCTCCTTCACCTCGCTCAGCGAGACCGAGGGCACGAAGCGCAGGAAGAGCAGGAAGAGGAAGCCGAAGAAGCCGAGCGTGCCGATGTAGATGCTCCAGTCGACGATGGTGGGCTTGTACATGGCCCAGCTCGACGGGAGGAAGTCGCGGTGCAGCGACGTGACGATGATGATGAAGCGCTCGGTCCACATGCCGACGTTCACCAGGATGGAGCCGACCCAGAGCACGGCGATGGAGCGGCGCGCCCGCTTGAACCAGAAGATGTTCGGCGTCACCACGTTGCAGGCGATCATGAGCCAGTAGACGGGCGCGTAGGCGCCCCGCTCGCGCGTCTGGAAGAAGACGAAGCTCTCGTAGGGATTGCCCGAGTACCAGGCGATGAAGTGCTCGATCACGTACCCGTAGGAGACCATGAGGCCGGTGGCGAGAAGCACCTTGGCCATGTTCTCGAGGTGGCGCTCGGTGATGACGTGCTTGAAGCCGAAGACGCGCCGCGCCGGGATGATGAGCGTCAGCACCATGGCGAAGCCGCTGAAGATGGCGCCGGCCACGAAGTAGGGCGGGAAGATGGTGGTGTGCCAGCCGGGCAGCACCGAGATGGCGAAGTCGAAGGAGACGATGGTGTGCACCGAGAGCACGAGCGGGGTCGCCAGGCCGGCCAGCAGCAGGTAGGCGATGCGGTAGTGGCGCCAGTGGCGTCGCGGCGCCGCGCCAGCCGAGGGCGAAGATGCCGTAGACGACGCGCATGGTCCGGCTCTTCGAGGCGTCGCGCAAGGCGGCGAGGTCGGGGAGCAGCCCCACGAACCAGAAGAGGAACGAGACGGTGAAGTAGGTGGAGACGGCGAAGACGTCCCACATCAGCGCGCTCTTGAAGTTGCGGCCAGATCTGGAGCGTGGAGGGGTACGGGAAGAGCCACCAGGCGAACCACGGCCGGCCGAGGTGGAGCACGGGGAAGAGCCCCGCGCAGCATGACCGCGAAGAGGGTCATCGCCTCGGCGAAGCGGTTGATGGAGGTGCGCCACCTCTGCTGGAAGAGCAGGAGGATGGCGCTGATCAGGGTGCCGGCGTGGCCGATGCCGATCCACCAGACGAAGTTGATGATGCCGAAGGCCCAGGCGACCGGGATGTTGTTGCCCCACGCCCCCACGCCCACCGCGAAGGTGTAGCCGATGGCGGTGAAGAGGACGCCGGTGAGCGCGGCGGAGATCCCGAGCAGCGCCAGCCAGCCGCGGCGCGTCCTCTGCCGAGATCGGCTGAAGGAGCTCGTCGTTGACCTGGCGGTCGGACGGGCGTCCGATGAGGACCGGCGGCCCCTCCAGCTCGAGCCGCGCCGCGGGGCGAGAGCTCTCGCGTTTCGACGCTCATGTCAGCTCGGGGTTGGGGTTGCGGACGCGGACGAGGTAGGCGGTGCGCGGCCGGGTTCCGACGGAGTGGAGGAGGTCGTAGCGCCGCTCGTCGCCGTGCAGGCGGGTCACCTCGGCCTTGGGGTCGTTGAGGTTCCCGAAGGCGATGGCCTGAGCCGGGCACGCCTGTGCGCAGGCGGTGGTGAGCTCGCCGTCGCGGATGGCCCGCCCCTCCTGCCTGGCGCCGATGCGGACGCGCTCGATGCGCTGCACGCAGTAGGTGCACTTCTCCATGACGCCGCGGGTGCGAACCGTGACGTCCGGGTTCATGAGCATCTGCTCGGTGGGCGTCATGGTGCCGCGGTAGTCGAGGTAGTTGAAGCGGCGGACCTTGTACGGGCAGTTGTTGGAGCAGTACCGGGTGCCGACGCACCGGTTGTAGACCATCTCGTTCAGCCCTTCGTCGGAGTGCACGGTGGCGTTCACCGGGCACACGTACTCGCAGGGCGCGGCCTCGCAGTGCTGGCACATCACCGGCTGGGCCACGAGCTCGGGGTTCTCCGGCGCCCCGGTGAAGTACCGGTCGACGCGGATCCACTGCATCTCGCGGCTCCGCTGCACCTGCTCCTTGCCCACCACCGGGATGTTGTTCTCGGCCTGGCAGGCCATGACGCAGGCTGCAGCATCCGATGCACTTGCCGAGGTCGACGGCCATGCCCCACTTGTACTGCTGGTCCGAGTAGTCGACCGGGGCCATCAGCGTGGGCTGGGCCCCCTTGAGGTGCTCGAGCTTCTCCGGCTTCCAGTCCTTCGCGTCGAAGGAGAGCGCCAGCTCGCGACCCTCCATGGAGAAGTGCTCCTGGGTGAGCGCGAAGGCGTGCTTCACCTTGCCGAGCAGCGCCACGGTGAGCCCTTCCGCGAAGCACATGGCGGAGCTCGTCCGCAGCGCGCCGGCCGCGAAGCCGACGCCGGTGCCCACCGGCCCGGCCTCCGTCCGCCCGTAGCCGAGCGGGAGCGTCATCACCTCGTCGGCGTGGCCGGGCATGATCCACACCGCGCCCTCCACCCGGCGCCCGCCGAGGCGCAGCTCCACCCGGCTGCCGCCCTGGAGACCGAGCCGCGCCGCGGTGGCCGGCGAGAGGTAGGCGGCGTTGTCCCAGGTGATCTTGCTCACCGGGTGGGCCAGCTCCTGCAGCCAGGCGTTCTCCGCGAACGAGCCGTCGAGCACCTTGTAGTCGGGGACGAACGACACCTCGAGCGCATCGACGTCTCCCTTGCGCCGCACCGGCGCGGCGCGCACCGCCGCGACGACCGCGCCGAGGTCGGGCTGCGCGTCGACCGGGGCGATGGCCGTGCCGGGCACGACCCCCTTCGCCACCCACTCTTCCCAGGCCTGCTCGAAGCTCCTGCCCGAGAGCGAGCCGCCCTCCTTCGCGCGGGCGCGCCAGAGGCCGCGCACCAGCTCCTGCGGGGCGACGTCGCCCAGCTCGACCATCCCGGCGAGAAGCTCCGCCTCGGAGAGGCTCTCGAAGAGCGGCCGGAGGAGCGGCTGCGAGACGGAGACGGTGCCGTCGTAGGCGCGCCCATCGCCCCAGGTCTCGAACGGATGGCTGCGCGCCAACATCCACTTGGCGTGAACGGCCGTCTCGTCCTCCCGGAAGCCGAGGTAGAGCGTCTCTGGCACCTTGTCCATCAGGGCGCCGAGGTCGAGGTCGGCGGGGGCGGTGAAGACCGGGTTTCCGGCCGTGACGACGAGGGTGTTCACCTCGCCCGCCTGCATGGCCTGGGCGAGCTCGGCGAGGCTCGAGGGACCGCTCCTCGCCTCGAAGGGCGGGGGCGCATACGACACGGTCTTCCCCACGTTGCCGAGCGCCGAGTTCATCGCCACGGCGATGGCGTGCACGACGGCTGGCTGTCCAGGCCCCACCAGCACCACGGACCGGCCGCGGTTCGCGGCGAGGTCGGCGGCCACCGCCGCGGCCTCCTTGGCGAGCCGGGCGTCGAGGCCCAGCTCGGCGTCGCTGGCGGCGAGCGGGGCGAGCGCGCCGAGGCCGTGCTTCGAGGCGAGCCGCTCGGCCAGCGCCTGCGCGAAGGCGAGCACCTGCGAGGGCCGCATGCGCAGGCGGTGATCGGCCGCCGCGCCCGTCACCGTCATCTGGGCCTCAGCGGCGTAGAGCCGGTTCTGGTCGGGGCCCGGGACGCGCCGCGCGGCGAAGGCCCTGGCGAGCGGCAGCGCCTCCGGGCCGAGCGCCAGGAAGTCGGCGTCGAGGGCGAGGATCACCTTGGCCTCGCCGAGCTGGTGGCTCGGGAGGAGGGGCTTGCCGAAGGCCATCTTCGCGCCGTCGCGCACCGCGTCGTCGGAGAGGCTCTCCCAGGCGTGAAACCTCGCCTTCGGGAAGCGCGCCAGCACCCGCCGCTCGAGCTCGGCCACGGTGGGCGAGCTCGGCGCGCCGGTGAGGAAGCGCAGCCGGACGCCGCCGTCCGGCGCGTGGCGGGCCGCGAGCGCGGAGAGCTCGCGGAGGAGGCCGCGGAAGGCGAGCGGCGTGGGACCCTTGCGGAAGCCGCGGGCGCGGCGCGGGTCGTAGAGATCGAGGAGGCAGGCCAGCTCGAAGTTTCCGGCGGCGCCCAGGCTGGCCGGGTGCTCGGGGTTACCCTCCACCTTGGTGGGACGGCCGTCGTGGCAGGTGACGAGGAGCCCGGTGGCGTAGCCGCCCAGGCTCGTCGAGGTCGCGTAGTGGACGGCTTCGCCGGGGGCGATCGCCTTCTCGGGCGGGCGAACGTAGGGGATGAGCTTGTGCCGCGGTGGCCGGCAGGCAGCGAGGCCCGCCAGCGCCGCGGACGCGCCCATGATCTGCAGGAAACTCCTGCGGTGCAGCCCCTCCGGTGGCTCGGCCGCGCCTTCGGGGAACTCCGGCGAGGGCAGCGCGCGGCGCTCGCGCTCCTCCAGGCTGCGCCAGGGGTGGCGCCCATCGGCCCCCACGCCTCCGGGCGCGTCGGGCTGACCGTAGATGGGGAGCTTCGAGCCGTGGCCTAGCGATGGCATGTCGTGCAGCTCACCCGGGTGTGAACGTCGTTGGTCTTCATGAGCTCCTTCGCGAGCGCCTGCGGGTCACCGTTCGGCTTCCAGCCCATGGTGGTGATCTCGGAGACGGGCCGGAGGTTCGGCCCCGGGTCGCGGTGACACTGCAGGCACCAGCCCATGGTGAGGGGGGCGAACTGCTCCATGGCCGCCATCTCGTCCACCCGGCCGTGGCAGGTCTCGCAGCCGACGCCCTTCGAGATGTGGATGCCGTGGTTGAAGTAGACGAAGTCGGGGAGGCGGTGCACCCGGATCCAGGGTATGGGCTGGCCGGTGAAGTAGCTCTCCCGCACCGGTGCCAACCGGCCGCTGTTGGGCCAGATCTGCGAGTGGCAGTTCATGCAGAGGGCGGTGGAGGGCACCCCCGCGCTCGCCGCCCGCTCCACGCTGGTGTGGCAGTACCTGCAATCGATTCCATCGTCGATCACGTGGTGGCGGTGGTCGAATTGCACCGGCTGCACCGGCGGGTCTTCCTGGCCGGTGCCGGCGGGCATGCGCGCCCAGACCATCAGGCCGCCCAGCGTTCCCACGGCTCCCCCCACCACCAGGAGGAGCGAGACCCTTGCAATGGTGTTGCTACGCGGCTTGAATAGAGAGCTCATTCACGGTGAGTTGGGCCCACCCACTCCAGCGGACGCTGCGCTCGTTCGCCTGGGCTCGATGCCCAAGAGTTGGCTCTTGCCGCGCCGCGCCGCAGTTCCCTGATGGGTCGCTCGTCTGCTTTCTCGGCACCCGGCTGCTCGCAGCCTCGGCGATCGAATCTCACCTGCACCGGCGAGGCGATAGAATCGGACGGTGCCCGTCTACCGCCTGGGCCGCGCGCCGGTGTTTCCCCACCCGAGCGAGGCAGAGCCCGACGGGCTTCTCGCCCTGGGCGGCGACCTCTGCCCCGAGCGCCTGGTGCAGGCCTACGCCGCTGGCATCTTCCCCTGGTACTCCGAGGGGAGCCCCATCCTCTGGTGGTCGCCCGACCCGAGGCTCGTGCTGGAGGCCTCCGAATTGCACGTGCCGCGCTCGCTTTCGCGCACGCTGCGTCGTGGCCTCTACGCGGTGCGCGCCGACACCGCCTTCTCCCGCGTCATCCGCGCCTGCTCGCGCGCGACGCGCCCGGGGCAGGACGGCACCTGGATCACCTCGGCGATGATGACGGCCTACGAGCGGCTCCACGCGCTGGGCCTCGCTCACTCCTTCGAGGCGTGGGAGGGAGGGGAGCTGGCAGGCGGGCTCTACGGCGTCTGTCTGGGGGGCATCTTCTTCGGCGAGTCGATGTTCGCCGAGAGGCCCGATGCGTCGAAGGTGGCCTTCGTGGAGGCGGTGCGCTGGCTCGCGCGCCGCGGGGTGGAGCTCGTCGACTGCCAGGTGGCCACCGCGCACCTCGCCCGCTTCGGGGCACGAGAGGTGCCTCGCAGCGTTTTCCTCGCCCGCCTCGACGAAGCGCTCCGGCGCCCGACGCTGCGCGGGCCCTGGGGGTTCGGGTGAGCCCGCCCGCGCGTCCGGATTCCGCTTAAGATGGGGGCGATGGCCGAGCGCACCCGCAACCCTGGCGACACGGCCGTGGCGATTCCGAAGACGCGCACGGCCAGGAAGGTCGCCACCCCGCCCCTTTTCAAGGTTCTGTTGCACAACGACCACTACACCACCATGGAGTTCGTGGTGCAGGTGCTCATCGAGGTCTTCCACCATGATCTCGACCGGGCGATGCGCATCATGTTGCACGTGCACGAGCGCGGGGTCGGCGTGGCCGGCACCTACGCCATGGAGATCGCGGAGACGAAGGTCGAGAAGGTGAAGTCGATGGCGCGAGCGGCGGAATTCCCGCTCCTCTGCACCGTCGAACCGGAGTAGGAGCCGATGGTGACGGTCACGAAGGAGCTACAGATCACGCTGCAAGCGTCGGTGGCCGAAGCCAAGCGGCGCCGACACGAGTACGTCACGCTCGAGCACCTGCTCCACGCCATGACGAAGGACAAGGTCGCCACCGAGATCCTGCTCGCCTGCGGGGCCGACCTCGAGCTGCTCGCCAAGGAGCTCGAGGACTACCTCGACCGGACGCTCGAGTCGCTCCCCAACAGGAGCCAGGACCCGGAGCAGACCGCCGCCTTCCAGCGCGTGCTCCAGCGCGCGGCCTGGCACGTGCAGGGCTCGGGGCGCAACGAGCTCAACGCCGGCGACGTGCTCGTCGCCATCACCCGCGAGCGTGGGTCGCACGCCGTCTACCTGCTCGAGCGCCAGGGCGTTCGCCGGCTCGACATCCTCTCCTACATCTCCCACGGCATCGCCAAGGACGGCGGGGCCGGAGGCGGCGGCGCCGGCGGCGGGGAAGACGAGCCCGAGGGGAGCTCCGAAGGCGGGGGAGAGGAGGCGCCCCGTACCGTGCGCGACCCCTTCAGGGCTTTCACCGTCAACCTCGTCGAGCGGGCCGCCAAGGGCCTCATCGACCCCCTCATCGGGCGCCGTCCCGAGATCCAGCGCACGGTCCAGGTGCTCTGCCGCCGCCGAAAGAACAACCCGGTCTTCGTGGGCGAGCCGGGGGTGGGCAAGACGGCCATCGTGGAGGGGCTCGCGCTCGCCATCCACGAGAAGCGCGTGCCGCAGGTGCTGGCCGACGCCAAGATCTTCTCCCTCGACATGGGCGCCCTCCTCGCCGGCACCAAGTTCCGGGGCGAGTTCGAGCAGCGGCTGAAGGGCGTGGTGGCCGGCGTCAAGAAGACGCCCAACGCCATCCTCTTCATCGACGAGATCCACACCATCGTCGGCGCTGGCGCCACCACCGGCTCGTCGATGGACGCCTCCAACCTCCTCAAGCCAGGCCTCGCCTCCGGCGACCTGCGCTGCATCGGCAGCACCACCTTCAACGACTACAGGCAGACCTTCGAGCGCGATCACGCGCTGGCCCGCCGCTTCCAGAAGATCGAGGTGCACCAGCCCACGGTGGGGGAGACCATCCAGATCCTGCGCGGCCTGAAGAAGGTCTACGAGGACCACCACGGCGTCACTTACACCGCCAGGGCGCTGCGCGCCGCCGCCGAGCTCTCGGCCAAGCACATCAACGACCGGCAGCTCCCCGACAAGGCCATCGACGTCCTCGACGAGGCGGGCGCCGCCGACCGCATGAAGCCGGAGGGAAAGCGCCGCTACAAGGTCGGGCCGCGCGACGTGGAGAGGGTGGTGGCACGCATCGCCAAGATCCCGGAGCGCACCGTCTCGGCCGACGACCAGGAGGCGCTCGCGCAGCTCGAGCCCGAGCTGAAGAGGGTCATCTACGGGCAGGACGCGGCGGTGGAGTCGATCGCCAGCGCCATCAAGCTGTCGCGCTCGGGCCTCGGCAACCCCGAGAAGCCCATCGGCTCCTTCCTCTTCTCCGGCCCCACCGGCGTCGGCAAGACGGAGCTGGCGAAGCAGCTCGCCCGCGTGCTGGGGGTCGAGTTCCTCCGCTTCGACATGACCGAGTACCAGGAGAAGCACACCGTCTCCCGGCTCATCGGCGCCCCGCCCGGCTACGTCGGCTTCGACCAGGGTGGGCTGCTCACCGACGCGGTGCGCAAGACGCCGTTCGCCGTGCTGGTCATGGACGAGATCGAGAAGGCGCACCCGGACATCTACAACATCCTCCTGCAGGTGATGGACCACGCCACCCTCACCGACAACAACGGGCGCAAGGCCGATTTCCGGCACATCGTGCTCATCCTCACCACCAACGCCGGGGCCCACGAGCTCTCCTCGCGCAAGCTCGGCTTCGGCGCCGAGAGTGCCGCGCCGGGCAACGCGCGCAGCGCAATCGAGAAGACCTTCAGCCCGGAGTTCCGGAACCGGCTCGACGCCTGGGTCTGCTTCGACGCCCTCCCCAGCGACGTCATCCGCAAGGTGGTCGACAAGCAGGTGAGGGAGCTGGTGGAGCAGCTCGCCGAGAAGAAGATCGTGCTCGAGCTCACGCCCGAGGGGCGGGCGTGGCTGGCCGAGCACGGCTTCGACCAGACCATGGGCGCCCGCCCAATGGCGCGCCTCATCCAGAACGCGGTGAGGAGGCCGCTCGCCGAGAAGATCCTCTTCGGCGACCTGAAGGGCGGCGGCAAGGTGAAGGTCGGGGTGCAGGACGGCGAGCTCCACCTCGACGTGGTGCCCGCGCCCGCCCCCACCCCTCCGGCGCCCGTCGTCGTGTGAGCTCTCCCTCCGCGGAGGGAGAGGCGCGCGAACCGGACGCGGCCATGCGCGCGCCTCTCCCGCGTGCGCCCCTCCCGATCGACTCGCTCCTCCCCGAGCTGGTGGCCGCCCTGCGCGGCGCGCCCGCGGTGGTGCTGGAGGCCCCCACCGGCGCCGGCAAGACCACCCGCGCGCCCCTGGCACTCCTCGAGGCTGGCCTCGCGGGCGGGGGCGAGATCGTGGTGCTGGAGCCGCGGCGGCTCGCGGCGCGGCTCGCCGCCAGGCGCGTGGCCTCGGAGCTGGGCGAGCGGCCGGGCGAGACCGTGGGCTGGCAGGTTCGCTTCGAAGAGGTGGCCGGACCCCGCACGCGGCTGCGCTACGTGACGGAGGCGCTCCTCACCCGGCGGCTCCTCTCCGAGCCCACCCTCCCCGGCGTGGGCGCGGTGGTGCTCGACGAGCTGCACGAGCGGCACCTCCCGTCGGACCTGGCGCTGGCGCTGCTCCGGCGCCTGCAGCGCGGCGCGCGGCCGGACCTCAGACTCCTCGCCATGTCGGCCACCCTGGAGACGGAGCCGGTGGCGCGCTTCCTCGGGGCGAGGGTGCTGCGGTCGGAGGGCCGCCTCCACCCGGTGGAGCTGGAGCACCTCTCGCCCGAGGATGCGGCTCGACCGCTGCGGCTCGAGGAACGGGTGGCCGCGGCGGTCCGGCGCGTCCTCCGCGAGGAGCAGGAAGGTCATGTCCTCGTCTTCCTCCCCGGCGCGGCCGAGATCAGGAGAGCCATCGAGGCGCTGCGCCCGCTTCCTTCCCTCGCCTCCGGCGAGGTCGAGGTCTGGCCGCTCCATGGAGACCTCTCGCCCGAGGCGCAGGACCGCGCGGTACAGGCCGGCACCCGCCGAAAGGTGATTCTCTCCACCAACGTGGCCGAGAGCTCGGTCACCATCGAGGGGGTGGTGGCGGTGGTGGACAGCGGCCTCGCCCGCGTCGCCTCCCACTCGCCCTGGTCGGGCCTCCCCGAGCTCGCGCTCCGCAAGGTGAGCCAGGCCTCGGCGGTCCAGCGCGCGGGGCGGGCCGGCCGCACCAGGCCCGGCCGCTGCCTCCGCCTCTACACGCGCCACGACCACGACGGGCGGCCGGCGCACGACACCCCGGAGATCCTGCGCGCGGACCTCTCCGAGACCGCCCTGGCGCTCTCCGCCCTCGGTGTTCGCGACCTCGAGTGGCTGGAGCCGCCACCGTCCCCGGCGTGGGAGGCGGCGCAGGCGCTGCTCCGGCGGCTCGGGGCGACCGGCGAGCAGGGCAACCTCACGCCGCTGGGCGGGCGGCTGCTGCGGCTGCCGCTCCACCCGCGCCTGGCACGCCTGGTCGTCGCGGCCGAGGACGCTGGCGCTGGCGAGGAGGGCGCGCTCCTCGCGGCGCTGGCCGGCGAGCGCGACCTGCGTGAGCGGTGGGACCGGAGCGACGAGCGCGCGCGCCGGGCGCCAACCGGCCCCTCCGATCTGCTCGAGCTGGCCGCGCTCTTCGAGGAGGCGGCGCGGGCGCGCTTCGACGAAGGGGCGCTGCGCCGCCTGGGGCTCGCGGCGGGCGCCGTGCGCGCGGTGGAGCGGGCGCGCCGGCAGCTCGCCGGACTCCTCTCCCGGGACCGCGCGGGTCGCCGCAGGCGAGCCGCCCTCGGCGCGGAGGAGGTCGAACGGGCCCTCCTCGCCGCCACCCTGTGCGCCTTTCCCGACCGCGTCGGACGCCGCCGTGCGCCCGGCGGGGACGAGCTGGTGATGGTGGGGGGCGGCAGCGTGCGCCTCGCCGCGGAGAGCGTGGTGCGCGAGGCGTCCCTGGTGGTGGCTGTGGAAGCGGAGGCGCGCCGCGGCGGTGCCGGCGCGCGCGCCGCCGGGGCTGGCGGGGGCGAGCGCGGGACCGGGCCGCTGGTGCGCCTCGCCAGCGCGGCCACGCCCGAACAGCTCCTCGACCTCTTCCCCGGGTCCCTTCGCTACCGGACCGAGGTGGTCTGGAACGCCTCGGCCGGGCGGGTCGAGGCGCTGGAGCGCCTCCTCTACCAGGACCTGGTGCTGGAGGAGGCGCGCGCGGCGGCGGCCGACCCGGAGCGCACCGCGGCGGTGCTGGCCGAGGCGGCGCTCTCGCGCGGCGCGCGCACCTTCGCGGAGGAGGGCGCCGTCGACCGGGTGGTGGCCCGCGTCGCCTTCGCCGCACGCCACGCGCCGGAGAGCGGGCTCACGCCCCTCACCGAGGAGGACGTCTCGCGCGCGCTCCGCGCGGCCTGCCAGGGGCGGAGGAGCTTCACCGAGCTCGAGGAGGCGCGGCTCGAAGCGCTCCTCCTCGACGCGCTCTCACCGGCCGAGCGCGCGGCGCTGGAGCGGCTGGCGCCCGAGCGCATCGCCCTCCCCGGTGGACGCATCGTGAAGGTGAGCTACCCGCCGGAGGGCGGCGCGCCCTTCGTCGAGAGCCGGCTGCAGGACTTCTTCGGCGCCGCCCGCGGCCCGGCCCTCGCCGGCGGCCGGGTTCCGCTCCTCCTCCACCTGCTCGCGCCGAACGGCCGCGCGGTGCAGGTGACGACCGACCTCGCCGGCTTCTGGGAGCGCCACTACCCCGCCCTCAGGCGCGAGCTCGGCCGGCGCTACCCGCGCCACGCCTGGCCCGAGGATCCCGCTGGCGTCAGACCTCGAACAGCATCCGCTCCGGCTCCTCCACGCACTCCTTCACCCGCACCAGGAAGGAGACCGCCTCGCGCCCGTCGATGAGCCGGTGGTCGTAGGAGAGCGCGACGTACATCATGGGCCGCACCACCACGGCGTCGTCCGGCCCAGCTACCGGACGCTTCTCGATCTTGTGGAGGCCGAGGATACCCGACTGCGGCGGGTTCAAGATGGGGGTGGAGAGGAGCGAGCCGTAGACGCCTCCGTTGCTGATGGTGAAGGTCCCGCCGGTGAGGTCATCCGGCGCGATGCGGTTCTCGCGGGCCTTCTTGCCGAGCTCGCCGATTCCCTTCTCCACCTCGGCGAAGGAGAGCAGGTCGGCGTCGCGCAGGACCGGCACCACCAGGCCCTTGCCGCCGCCCACCGCCACCCCGATGTCGTAGTGGTCCTTGTAGAGGACCGCGTCGCCCCGCACCTCGGCGTTCACCGAGGGCCAGGCGCGGAGCGCCTCCACCGAGGCCTTCACGAAGAACGACATGAAGCCGAGCTTCACCCCGTGGCGGGCGAGGAACGCCTCGCCGTGCTTCGCGCGCAGGGCCATGACCCGCGACATGTCCATCTCGTTGAAGGTGGTGAGGATGGCGGCACTCTGTTGCGCCTCCAGGAGCCGCCGCGCCACCGTGCGCCTGAGCGGGGTCATGGGCACGAGCCGCTCGCGCGGGCCGGGCTCGGGGAAGGCGGCTGGGGCCGGGCCTCCGGGCCTGGCGAGCGCGCGCTCCACGTCCTCGCGCCGCACCACCGCACCCGCTGGGAGGGCCGACGCGTCGAGCCCGCGCTCGGCCATGAGCCTCCGCACCGACGGTGACGCGCGCACCGGCGCGCCCTGCCCTGCCGCGGCCGGCGCAGTCGCCGAAGAAGCGGGGGCGGGGGGCGCGGCGGGCGGAACCGAGGCCGCCGGCGGGGCCGCCGCGGGTGTGCCGCTGCGCCGCGAGGCGTCGTCCTCGCGGGCGGCGGCCGCGCCCTCGCCGAGCTCCCCCAGCACCTCACCCACGGTCACGGTGGCGCCGCTCTGCGCGAGGATGCGCGCGAGGACCCCGGCGGCCGGGGCCGGCACCGCCACGGTGGCCTTCTCGCTCTCCACCTCCACCACCGGCTCGTCGAGGGCGACCGCCTCACCCTCCTTCTTGAGCCAGGCCCCCACCGTAGCCTGCGTCACCGATTCGCCGAGCGCGGGCACGCGGAGCTCGATGGCCATCCCTCACCCTCCCTCTCGAGTTGAACGTGAAGTCACATCATAACGGCCGGCCGGGCGGTCGGCGCGGCGGCGAGCGTCACCGCCTGCTGCACCAGCGCCTGCTGCTCCAGCTTGTGCCGGGTGGCCGAGCCGGCGGCGGGGCTCGCCGATGGGGGCCGGGTGAGGACGGAGAAGGGGTGGCGATCGCGCAGGAGCGGCGCGATCTGCGCCTCCACGAAGGTGCAGGCGCCCATGTTGCGCGGCTCCTCCTGCACCCAGAGCACCTCGCAGCCGGGGCGGTAGGGCGCGAGGAGCTCCTCCAGCTTCGCGCTCTCCAGCGGGTAGAGCTGCTCGGCGCGCAGCAGCGCCACCCTACGCGCGCCCTCCGCCCGCCGCGCGGCAACGAGGTCGTAATAGACCTTGCCGGAGCAGAGGACGATCCGGCTCGCCTCCGCGGGGTCGGCCTCCTCGTCGGGGAGGTAGGGCCGGAAGGCGCGGTCGGTGAAGTCCGCCAGCTCCGAGACCGCCTCGGGGTGCCGCAACAGGCTCTTCGGCGCCATCAGCACCAGCGGCTTGCGCCAAGGAGCCAGCACCTGGCGGCGAAGGGCGTGGAACCACTGCGCTGGGGTGGTGGGATTCATCACCAGCCAGTTGTCGTTCACCGAGAGCGCGAGGAAGCGCTCCAGGCGAGCCGAGGAGTGCTCGGGGCCCTGCCCCTCCATGCCGTGCGGCAGCGAGAGGACGAGGCCGGAGAGGCGGTTCCACTTGGCCTCGGAGGAGGCCACGAACTGGTCGAGGATGACCTGGGCGGCGTTCACGAAGTCGCCGAACTGCGCCTCCCACACCACCAGCCCCTCGGGCATCTCCAGGCTGTAGCCGTAATCGAAGCCGAGCACCCCCGCCTCGCTGAGCGGGCTGTCGCGCACCTCCACCTCGCCCTGGCCCTCGCGGAGGTGGGCGAGCGGCACGTAGGGCTGGCCGGTCTGGTGATCGAAGAGGGCAGCGTGGCGGTGGCTGAAGGTGCCGCGCCGCACGTCCTGGCCGGAGAGGCGCACGCGGTGCCCCTCCCAGGCGAGCGTGCCGAGGGCGAGCGCCTCGCCCATGCCCCAGTCGGCCGGCCGCGTCCCCTGCGCCATGGCGGCGCGCGCCTCGAGGAGCTTCGCCGCCTTGGGGTGCACGTGGAAGCCGGTCGGCGTCGCGACGAGCCTCCGGCCCACCTCCTCCAGCACCTCGCGGCGCACCCGGGTGTCGACCTCGCTCGCCGCTCCGGCGATGGCGCCCCCGCGGAAGGGCTCCCACACGCCCTCCTGCGCCCGGGCCGACGCGCTGACGGCGGTGGCCACCGAGGCGGCGTAGTCCTCCTCGAGCTTGCGCCGCACCTCGGCCGAGAGCGCCTCGACGTCCTCCTGCGAGAGCACGCCGCGCGCCACCAGCCGCTCCGCCTGCCGCTGCCGGACCGAGGGACGCTCGGCGATGGCGCGATACATGGCCGGCTGGGTGAAGGTGGGCTCGTCGCCCTCGTTGTGGCCATACTTGCGGTAGCACCAGAAGTCGATGACGGTGTCGACGCGGAAGCGCTGGCGCAGGTCGATGGAGAGGAGCACCACCTGCGCCACCGCCTCCAGGTCCTCGCCGTTCACGTGGAAGACCGGCACCTGCAGCATGCGCGCGACATCGGTGGCGTAGAAGGTGGATCGCGCGTCGCGCGGCGAGGTGGTGAAGCCCACCTGGTTGTTCACCACCACGTGCACGGTGCCACCCACCGTGTAGCCGTCGAGCAGGCCCATGTTGAGGCACTCGGCCACCATGCCCTGACCCGCGAAGGCGGCGTCGCCGTGCACCAGAATGGGCAGCACCCCCGACCGGGTCCGGTCGCGGTACCGGTCCTGGCGGGCGCGCACCTTGCCCTGGACCACCGTGTTCACCCACTCCAGGTGGCTGGGATTGAAGGCGAGCGAGAGCTTGACCGGGGCGCCTTCCAGGGTGGCGTGCCGCCCGTGGTAACCGAGGTGGTACTTCACGTCGCCGCCGCCGCCGCCCACCACCGCCCGGTCGCGGAACTCGGAGAAGATCTCGCGCGCGGGCTTGCCCACCACGTTGGCGAGCACGTTGAGGCGGCCGCGGTGCGCCATGCCGATGGCGATGTCCTGCACGCCGTGGCCCACCGCCCGGTCGATCATGAGCTCCAGCATGGGCACCAGGCCCTCGCCGCCCTCCAGGGAGAAGCGCTTCGCGCCGAGGAAGCGCGCGCCGACGAAGCTCTCGAACAGCTCGGCCTCGGTGAGCTTGCGCAGGAGGAAGCGCTCCACCTCCGGGGTGAGGGTGATGTGGTTTCTCGTGCGCTCCATCCGCACCTCGAGGAAGCGGCGGAGCTCCACGTCGTGGAGGTGCGCCAGCTCCACGCCGATGGTGCGGCAGTAGGTCTCCTCGAGCCGCGCCACCAGCTCGCGCAGGGTGTGGGCCTGCTCGCCGCCGGCGTCGTTGGCCACCGGCCGGTCGAGGTCGCCGGGCGAGAGGCCGAAGCTCTCCAGTGCGATGTGCCGCCGGCTGCGGCGCTCCAGCCCCAGCGGGTCGAGGTCGGCGTAGAGGTGCCCGCGCTCGCGATACGCCTCCACGAGCAGATCGACCCGGAGCTGGAAGCCCTCGGCGGAGCGCTGGGCAGCCTCGCGGGAACGAGGCGCTTGCTGGGCGGCGGGCGCCCGGGCGCCGGTGGCCGCGGGCGGCTGGCTGCCGCCGGGTGCAGGCGACCATGGCGCCAAGCCGGGCGGGCGGGGGGCCCCGGCCAGGCCCGAGCCGTCGAGCGGCGCGAAGTATTCTCGCCAGGCGGGGTCGACCGACGCCGGGTCGGAGAGGTAATCGTAGTAGAGCTGTTCCACGAATCCGAGGTTGGAGAAGCTCGGACCATCGGTGGAGACCGTGGGCTCGGAGGCCATGGCCGGGAGTCTAAGCGGCCCGCCCTCCGCTCCCCAGGGATTCTGACGAGTCGAGACCGGAGGAGCGCCCCATCGCCCGCGAGCTCTTCATCCTGCTCCTCCTCACCCTCGCCAACGGGGTCTTCTCCGGTGCCGAGATCGCGGTGGTGGCCCTGCGCCACACCCGGCTCAAGCAGCTGGTCGAGGAGAAGCGCCGCGGCGCCCAGGCGGTGTCCGCCCTGCGCGAGAAGCCCGAGCGGTTCCTCGCCACCGTGCAGATCGGCGTGACCCTCATCGGGGCCACCGCGGCCGCCTTCGGCGGCGTGACGGTGGCGGCCCGACTCGCCCCGCTCCTCGCCCGCCTCCCGTGGCTCGGCCCGCACGCGGAGGGGCTCTCGGTGGCGCTGGTGGTGGCGCTCGTCTCGGCGCTCACGCTGGTGCTCGGGGAGCTGGTGCCGAAGTCGCTCGCCCTGCGCGCCCCGGAGCGCTTCGCGCTCCTGGTGGGGCGCCCCCTCCTCGCCCTCGCCTGGCTGGCCGGGCCGCTGGTGGCGGCGCTCACCCGCACCTCCAACCTCCTGCTCGCACCCTTCGGCGACCGCACCACCTTCACCGAGGCGCGGCTCTCGGCCGAGGAGCTGAGCCAGCTCGTGGAGGAGGCCACCCACGCTGGCGCCCTCGACGCCGGCACGGGCGACATCGCCGCGCGCGCCATCGAGTTCGCCGAGCTCACCGCCGGTGACGTGATGGTGCCGCGGGGCCGCATCGTGGCCATCCAGCGGGAAGTCTCGGAGGAGGAGCTGCACCGGGTGCTGCTCGAGGAGGGACACGCGCGCATCCCGGTGTACGGCCAGAACCTCGACGAGATTGTGGGTTACCTGGTGGCGCGCGAGGCGCTGGCCCTCTCCTGGGAGAAGGGCCTGGTGGTGCTCGACGACCTGGTGCGGCCGGTGCTCTTCGTGCCGGAGACCGCCCCCGCCATCCAGGTGCTGCGCGAGCTGCAGGCGGGCCGCTCCCACCTCGCCATCGTGGTGGACGAGCACGGCGGCGTGGCGGGGCTGCTCACCATGGAGGACCTGGTGGAGGAGCTGGTGGGCGAGATCCTGGGCGAGGCCGAGGTGGCGCGCCCCTGGGTGGAGCGCGAGCCCTCGGGCAGCGCGGTGGCCCGCGGCGATGCGCCCATACGCGAGGTGAACCGCGCCCTCGACCTGGAGCTGCCCGAGGGCGAGGGGTACTCCACGCTGGCCGGGCTCTGCATCGCCCTGGCCGGCGGCATCCCTTCGCCCGGCGCGCGTCTCACCAGCGCGCACGGGGTGGTGCTGGAGGTGCTGGAGGCGACGCCGCGGCTGGTGCGGCGGGTTCGGGTCATCCCGCCGCCGCCCGAGAAGGAGGAGACGGGCTCATCGAGGATTGGGTGAGCCTTCGTGGAAGGTGCCAGGTCGGAGCCCTGCCGGTCTCCTGCCCTTCCGGCGGGCGGCGCAGCCGCGTCAGCTCGCGAGCGGCAGGCGCACGGTGGCGGTGGCGCCGCGGCCGGGAGTTCCACCCAGGGTGAGCGAGCCACCCAGCGCCGTCACGATGCCGTGGCTCACCGAGAGGCCGAGACCCATGCCGTGCCCCGGGCGCGTGGTGAAGAAGGGGTCGAAGGCGCGCTCCCGCACCTCCTCCGCCAGCCCGCGGCCGGTGTCGGAGATGGCCACCCAGGCCTCTCCGTCGATGACGTCGAGCTCCACCCGCACGCGGTGCTCGCCCTCGGCGCCCTCCGGGATGGCCTGCGCAGCGTTGGCGAGCAGGGCGAGGAAGAGCTCGACGAGCAGCGACTCGCTGGCCCTGACCCGCGCCGGCGCGATGAGCTCCACCGAGAGGAGCGCCTTTCCCGCGAGCTCGGGGGCCGCCAGCGCGGCCGCCCGCTCGATGGAGGGACCCACCTCCACCTCGGCGAGGAACGGGGCGGAGGTCTGCCCGAAGCTCTGGAGCGAGCGCACCACGCGCCCGACCCGCTGGGCGGCCTCGTTGGCCTCATCGAGCGCCACCGTGGCCTCCCGGAGCTCGTCCGTGCCGATCGAGGCGGCGAGGCGCCGGTGCTCCTCGCCGGCGAAGGCGAGGCCGGCCACGACGGCCGAGAGGGGATTGTTGATTCCATGGGCGAGCCCGGACGCCAGTGTGCCGAGCGCAGCGAGCCGCTCCGCCGACCGCTGGCGCGCCTCGAGGACGCGGTGGGCTCCCACGTCCTCCAGGGCGATGACCGCGCCCCGGCCCTCGGCGCCCGCCCCTCCCAGCCGGCGAATCCTGGCCGCGATGGCGTGGCCGTGGCCGGGGGTCGAGGTCTCGGACCCGAGCTCGGCCTCGAGCCCCGCCTCGTCGGCCCCGTCGAGCACGCGCCAGACCCCGCTCTGGAGCCACGGCACCGCGTGAGCCACCTTCTCGCCCCGGAATGCGGCGAGCATCACCTCGGGGCCGAGCAGCGCGGCGGCCGCCTCGTTGGCGGCGCGGAGACGGCCCTCTTCATCCACCACCAGGGTGGGTTCGGGCAGGCCGGAGAAGGCGAGGTCGAGCAGCCCGGGGGCCACGCCCCCGGTATTCGCCGCGAGGACGCCGAAGACCTCCACTGTGCCTCCGCGTGCGCTCATTTCCCACCCTCGCCCCCCGCGCACCCCTGGCGTGCGCCCGAACGGGGGGATAAGCATGTGGCGTGCCGTGACCGAGTGACATGCGACGGCGAGAGGTCGGCGAGGCAAGAACGCTCCCAAGAGCTTGATTCTCTGGCGTAAACTCGCGCGGCACGCCTGGGCAGGGTTTCGAGCCCGGCCGGCCCTACTACACGGGGGGACAGGGTCCGGATTGACACGGGGTCGTCGCCGAGCCCCACCGCCGACGTACGCGCCCTCGGTGCGCAGGAGTTGCTCCAGAAGCCGTTCGAGCTCGACGCGCTGCTCTCCTCGGTGGCGCGGCTCGCGCGCTCCCGGCGCACCGGCCAGCTCGGCCGGGTGAGCGGGGACGGGGCCGGGTGAGCCGGGGCGGGGCCGCTTGACCCCGGGCGGGCGTGCTATGACCGGCAAACGTGGGGCTCGCCGATTTTCACGGTCCGGCCGACCTGTGGCTGTTCCAGCTTCTGAACCGCGACGGCGGCGCGCTGCTCGACGGCGTGATGAGAACCCTCTCCGCCCGGAGCTTCGGCCTCGCCTGCGGCGCTCTCCTCTGCGCGCTCCTCCTCTGGCGCCTCCGGCTGCGGGCCTGGCCGGTTCTGCTCGCTCTCGGGCTCACCTTGCTCGCGAGCGACTTCGCGGCCTCGCAGCTCCTGCGGCCGCTCATCGGCCGCATGCGCCCTTGCTATGCGCTGCCGCCCGGCACCTTCCGTCAGCTCGCGTCCGCGGCCAACGGTCCCTCGCTGCCGAGCCTGCACGCCTCCAACGCCTTCGCCCTGGCCCTGGTGGCCTCGTTCGCCTGGCGAAAGCTGACACCCTGGGTCTACCTGCTCGCCGCGGCCATCGCCGTCTCGCGCGTCTACCTGGGCGTGCACTGGCCCACCGACGTGCTCGCGGGCGCGGCCTGGGGCACCCTCGCCGGCGCGGCCGGCTGGGCGGCCAGCGCGGCGCTGGCACGGGCGCTCCGGGCGCGCGGGATTCGCCGTTCGCCCTCGGACCCACGTCACCCGTGAGGGTGCCGGTGGGCCAGGATGTGCGGCCGCTCGAGCCGGTGAGCGAGCATGCGCGCCTCGTCGCCCAGCACCTCCCGCGGCGTGCCTTCGGCCACCACCCTGCCCGCATCGAGGAGAACGACGCGCTCGCACAGCTCCACCACCAGCTCGAGGTCGTGGGTGATGAGGAGGCGCGTCTGCGAGAGCGCGGCGAGCCGCCCGAGGAGCTGACGGCGCGCCCAGGGGTCGAGGAAGGCCGTCGGCTCGTCGAGCACGAGGAGGCCGGGCGCGCTCACCAGGACGCCGGCCAGCGTGGCGAGGCGCTTCTCCCCGGCCGAGAGATGGGCTGGTGGCTTCGAGGCGAGCGCCCCCAACCCCAGCGCGGAGAGCAGCTCCTCGGCCCTCGCGCGCGCCTCCGCTGGCGCGGCTCCGGCGGCGATGGGGCCGAAGGCGACGTCCTCCAGCAGCGTCGGCATGAAGAGCTGGTCGTCCGGATCGGCGAAGAGGAAGCCCACGCGCGCCCGGGCAGCGGCCAGGGTGGCGGGCGTGAGCAGGAGCTCGCCCACCTCCACGGTGCCGGCGCCCGGCGCGAGAAAGCCGGCGAGGAGGGAGACGAGCGTGGTCTTGCCGGCGCCGTTCGGTCCGACCAGACCGACACACTCCCCGGCCCCAGCGCGGAGCGAGACGCCCCGGAGCGCGGCGGTGCCGTCCGGATAGCGGTAGGCGAGCTCCGTCACGGTGAGCGACACCGGGCGGGGCGGGGACGCCCATGGGGGTGCCGCGCGCCCGCCCGCGCCGGAGTGGCTCATCCGCCCTTCACCCTGCATGCCTCCTCCAGCGCCCTCACGGCCCACGGTGCGGCGCGGAGCGCCAGGCAGGCGGCGAGCGAGGAGCCCACGAAGAGCACCTCGGCGGCGCCCAAGGGAGCCGCTCCGCCGCGCGGGAGCGCGCCGTCGAAGCCGCGCACCCGCATGCACCCGTGCACGCGCTCGGCGCGCGCCAGGGAGCGCGCGAGCAGGGAGCCCAGCATGCGGCGCGCGGTGCCGAGGCGCGGCAGCCGCCGCCCCGGCTCGCGCAGCGCCCGCGCCTGGATGAGCCGCCCTCCCTCCTCCAGCAAGAGGAAGAGATAGCGGTAAAGGAGCTGGAGCTGGGTCACGAAGGCGCGCGGCAGCCCGAGGCGGCCGAGCGCGCCGGCCAGGCCTGGCATGGAAGTGGTGGCCACCAGCAACAGCGCCGCGCTGGCGCAGAGGGCATAGCGAAGCAGGATGGAGGCGAAGGAGAGCCAGCCCCCCGCCACCGCGAGCCCGAACAGCTCGCGCGGTGCCCGGTCGAGGAGGGGGTTCCAGAGGCCCACCAGCAGCGCGAACGGACTGCCGGCGGCGAGGAGCGCGAAGAGCGGCGCCGCGGGAAGGCGGGCCGCGAGCGCCAGCCCCGCGGGCCAGGCGAGGCAGGGCACGAGCCACGCCACCTCGTACTTGGGGAAGGAGGCCACGGTGAGGACGAAGGCCGCCGTGGCGACGAGCTTGGCGCGCGCATCCAGGCGGTGCAGCGCGCTGTCACTGTAGCCGAGTCGATCGAGCCAGCGCGCCGCGCCGGCGATCATCGCGGCACCGGCGCGGCCATCTCGCGCCGCCGCCGGGCGCGCCGCAGGACGGCGCCCACTGCCAGCGTGAAGAGCGCCGCCAGAGCCCCACCGGTGAGCCCCGCGACGGCCGTGCCCGGGTCGAGACCGGGGCGGCGCTCCACGCCACGGAAGCCATAGTCCGGAAGGAGGGCCATGTGCCGTTGGATGTGGCCGAGGAGCGCGCTCAGTCCGGTGGCGTGCTCGACCGGTGCGCTCGCCCCCCCGAGCCCGCGCTCGAGCGCCCACTCCAGGCCGTCCGGGTGCTGCGAGGCGAACGACGCGAGCGCGGTGCCGGCGAAGAGGGCCAGCCCGGCGAGCACCCCCAGCGCGGGCGCGCGGAGCGCCGGGGCGTGGCGTGCTCCCGAGGCGCTCTCGCTGGCCGCGCGCCCGGGGCTCAGGCGCTCCACGAACCGGACCACACCGACGGTGACGATACCCTCCACCAGGCCGATGGGGAGGTGGATGCCCAGCATGAGCACGAGGAGCGAGCGGAGCGGCAGGTCGGCTCGTCCCGAGAGGTCGGTCTGCAGCGCCACGCCCAGCGCGCCCAGCTCGAGCGAGAGCATGGCGCAGAGGACGACGCTCACCGGGAAGGCCAAGCCGCCCGGCAGGTGGCGCTCCAGCCGCCGCTGGAGGGGGAGCCCGACGAGGGCCGGCCAGAACCCGAGGTTGAAGACGTTGCAGCCCAGGGCCAGCAACCCGCCGTCTGCGAAGAAGAGCGCTTGCACGGTGAGCACCGAGGCGATGACCAGGAAGGCCGCGCTCGGCCCGAGGAGCATGGCCAGCAGGAGCCCACCCCCGAGGTGGCCCGACGAGCCGGTCCCCGGCACCGCGAAGTTCACCATCTGGGCGGCGAAGACGAAGGCGCCCAGCACGCCCATGAGCGGCAGGCGACAATCGTACCCCGGCTCCCGGACCGCCCGCCGCGCCGCACCCGCCAGCAGGCCGGCCGAGCCGGCGTGAAAGGCCAGACCCACCGCCGGGGAGAGGAGCGCATCCGCCATGTGCATGATGGGAAAGTATCTTACGGCAAGCCCGGCGCCTTGCAGCCGGGCGCGCCCAGGTGCCACGGCCGAAGGGGACCAGGCTCATCTCTGACTTGGCCGGAACTTGCGACGGCTGGCCTCGCGACGCGCCGCCCATACAGCTCGACCCCCGCCTGCCCGGGCGCTCGGAAGCGCTGGGGCAAGCGGAGGTCGTGTGAACCATATCCTGCGGTCCGGCTGTTCTCACCGACCGCCTTCGGACGTTGCGACCGCTACGCCGCCTTCTCCTCCGACCGCTCGTCCCTCTCCCGCCGGAGCCGGTGGAGGACACCGTCAGGGGTGCAGAAGGTGTAGCCGAGGTAGCGGCCGGTGCCGCCCTGGTTCATGAGGCCCATCACGAGCTCCATCTCCGCGGCGAGCGGCCCCGGCACCCCCAGCTCCCGAAGTGTGGCGGGCTCACCCACCTTCAGCACCGGCCGGGCGCGCTGGGTCTCGGCGGCCGCGGCCACCTCGGCGGCGACGGAGGCCGCGGTGTGTGAAAGGCGCGGTTCGGGCTGCCGCTGCTTCACTCCCAGACCTGCGGCGAAGCGCCGCCAGAGGCTGGCGAGGGAGGTGCTGGTGCTCTTCTCGGGGACGGCCCCGTACGTCGTGCTGTTCTCCATCTGGTCTGTTCTCCTTCTGCGAAGGGTCCCGCCAGGCGGGGTTCCTTCGCGAGGAGAAGGATGTGGCTGAGAGACCATCAACGCCAATAGAACCTTTGGCTCAAACCATCACCGAGGAGAATGATGGTGCGAAATCAGGCCCATGGCGAGCTGAGAGGTCGAACCTGAAGCCACCTCGTCACAAGGTTGTCGCGCCCACATCCAATAACTTGCGGAAATTATGACCTCGCCGCAGCGCGTCGGTCACCTTGGCACACCTCCCCGCCCCCCGCGGGGCGCCCCCGCCGGGCGAACCGGAGCGAGGTGGCCGCGCGAGCGCGCCCCCGAGCTTGCCGCAGGAGCTGGGCTCAGGCGGCTCGGCGCGCTTCGCTCGCCCCGGCGGCCTTCCTGAGCGCGCTCCCGAGCTCGCCCACCAGCACGCCCAGGATGATGAGGCCGCCTCCGGTGAGGTCGAGCACGCCGAGCGGTTCGCCGCCGAAGACGTGCGAGAAGAGGGCTGCCGAGACCGGCTCCAGCGCGAAGATGAGCGCCGTCCGCACCGCGGTGGTGTGGCGCTGCGCCCAGGCCATGACGAAGAAGGCCAGCGCCGTCATCACCAGGCTGGTGAAGGCCACCGTGCCCCAGAAGGCGCCGTCCGGCCGGAAGCGCCAGGGCTCGAGCGGCAGGAGCAGCGGCGAGAGCACCACGGTGACGGAGAGCTGCACCGTCACCAGCGCGGCCAGTGCGTGCCGCGGCGCCCACTCGCCGGTGTAGACGATCTGGAAGGCGTAGGCGAGGGCGCAGCCCAGGGTGAGGAGGTCGCCGAACAGCACCGCCGGCGTCCCCGCGCCGAAGGGGCGCGTGAGCGCGAGGAGGCCCACCATGGCCACCGAGGCGCCCAGCCAGACCGCGGCCGGCACCCGGCGCCCCAGCACGAAGCGAGCGAGGAAGGGCGTCCCCAGCGCCGAGAGCCCGGTGATGAAGCCGGAGCGCGCCGGCGTGGTGTAGAGGAGGCCGAGGGTCTGGAGCGCGAAGCCCGCGAACATGGCCAGGCCCAGCAAGAGGCCGTGCCGCACCAGCGCCCGGTCGAACCGCTCGCGCCGCCACAGCGCCACCCCCAGCAGCACCGCCGCCGCGATGGCGAAGCGGATGACGAGGAACAGGCCCGCCGAGGTGCCGGCGAGCAGGTTTTTCACCAGGAGGAAAGTGGAACCCCACAAGAGCGTGAGGAGGAGGAGCGCGAGGTCGGCCACGGCGCGCGGGTTGTAGCACGAGTCGCGCGCGAGAATGCCCGCTCGCCCTCCCGGCCCCCAGGTGCGCGCCGCGGTCCCGGAGCACACGGGGCGCGGCGGAGGGGAAGAACCGAGTCCGAGCCCGGACGGTACGCCACGAGACGGTGAAACGACGAGACGACCTCAGGTTCGCGCGAACCTCACCACCCCGCCCCCCTCCTCCCGCCGCACCTCGCCCCGCTCCTCCAGCACCTCGATGTTGCCCATCGCCTCGGAGACCACGAGGAAGATCTCCACCGGTCGCGCCGCCGGGAAGAGCGCCCGCGTGAGCTCCCAGCCGGTGAGCGGGCCGTCGGCCAGCGCCTCCAGGAGCCGGTCCTGGCGCCGGGCGTAGAACCCCATGAGCCCATCGATCACCCTTCGATGATCCCCGAAGGGCGGGCCGTGCCCGGGCAGCACCACGCCCACCTCCAGCGCCCGCAGCCGCTCGAGCGAGCGCAGGTAAGTGACCAGCGGACGGAACGCGCCCTCCTCGCCCTCCGGACCGAGCTCGATGAGCGGGTTCGGCGAGACCTTCTCGAGGAGGTGGTCGGCCGCGAAGAAGAGCCGCCGTTCCCGGTCGTACAGGCAGCACAGGCCCGGGGTGTGCCCCGGCATGTGCATCACCTCCAGCGCGAGATGCGGGGTGGCGATGACCTCACCCGGAGAGAGGGGAGACACTTCCTCCACCCGCCGCGCCAGGGAGAGGCTCCCCCCCACGGCCTGCCCCATGGCCGAGAGAACCTCGCCCGGCACCCCCAGCCGCTGCAGGTGCGCGGCGTACCGCGGGAGGAGCTCGCGGAAGCGGAGCCCGCGCGTCGCCACCTTCCCCTCGTCGGCAGGGTGCACCTGCACCGGCACCCGGTGGCCGGCCTGCTCCACCACCGTCTGCGCCGCGCCGAAGTGGTCGATGTGGCCGTGCGAGAGGACGATGCGCTCCACCTCCTCGAAGCGGCGGCCCGCCGCCTGGAAGCCGGCCTCCAGCGCGGCCAGGGCCGTTTCACTGCCCAGGCCCGCGTCGAACATGAGCAGGCGGCCCTCGCCGAGATCCACGAGGTAGACGTTCACCGGGCCGCCGGCCTCGGTGAACGGGATGGGAACGGGGATGCGGGTGATGCCCAGTGCCTGGAGCCAGGCGTCGTCCGTCATTTCGCGGCCTTCACCTTGGACCGCAGCTCGGGGAGCGCCTTGAAGAGGTCGGCCACCAGCCCGTAGTCGGCGAGCTGAAAGATGGGCGCGTCCGGGTCCTTGTTGACCGCCACGATCACCTTGGCGCCCTTCATCCCGGCGACGTGCTGGATGGCACCGGAGATGCCCACCGCCACGTAGAGCTCGGGCGCCACCACCTTGCCGGTCTGCCCCACCTGCCAGTCGTTCGGCACCCACCCCGCGTCGACCGCCGCCCGGCTCGCCCCGACCGCCGCGCCGAGCTCGTCGGCCAGCGCCTCCACTTCCTTGAAGTCGCCCTTGGTGCCGCGGCCGCCGGAGACCACCACCCGTGCCTCGGTGAGCTCGGGCCGCTCGCTCTTCACCTCACGAAACTCCACGAACTTCGCCCTGAGCGCGCCCGCGTCGACCTCCACCGGGAGGGGCGTCACCGCGCCGCGCGCCGCGGCCGGGGTGGCCGCCGGGAACTCGGTGGGACGCACGGTGAACACCTTCACCGGCGTCGCCAGCTCCACCTCGGCCACCACGTTGCCCGCCCACATCGGCCTGACGAAGCCGACGCCGCCGCCCTCGCCGGTGAAGGCGAGCACCTCGGTGGCCATGGCCGCCTCCAGGCGGCAGGCCACCCGGGGCAAGAGGTCCTTGCCGAAGGCGGTGGCTGCCGCGCCCACCAGCGTGGCGCCGGTCGCCTTCACCGCCGCCACCACCACCGGCGTGTGGCTCTCGGCGAGGTGGTGCTCCAGCGCCGGGTGGTCGGCGAGGAGCACGTCGCCGTGGGCTGCGAGCTCCTCCGCCAGGGCGCCCGCGCCCTTGCCCATCACCAGGATGGTGAGCTTGCCACCCGCGCGCCGCGCCAGGTCGCGCCCGGCGCCGACGGCGTGAAGGGTGGCCCTCTTGAGCTGACCCGACTGCTGCTCGGCGACGATGAGGACGTTGGCCATCTGACTCCCTCCACCCGGCGGTTTCATTCACTGCGAGCGCACTGCCAGCGCACTGCGAGCGCCGCGCCGCCCTAGATCACCTTCGCCTCGGAGTGAAGCTTCTCCCAGAGCTCGTCGACGGTGGCCACCTTCACGCCGCCCCCGCGCTGGGGCGGCGGCGAGAGCTTCTTCACCACCACGCGGGGGGTGAGCTCCACGCCCAGCTCGGCGGCCGGCAGCTCCTTCAGCTCCTTCTTCTTCGCCTTCATGATCCCGGGCAGCGAGGCGAAGCGCGGCTTGTTGAGGCGCAGGTCGGTGGTGACCACCCCCGGAAGGGTGAGCTCCAGGGTGGCGAGCCCGCCGTCCACCTCGCGCACCACGGTGAGCGCCTTGCCGTCGGCCGAGAGCAGGAGCCCGGGCTGCTTCTTCGCCTCGGCCTCGCTCTCCAGGCTCTCGGACTTCGAGGCGAAGGTCGCCTGCGGCCAGCCGAGCCGCTCGGCCACGTACTGGCCGGTCTGGTTCTGGTCGTCGTCGATCGACTGCTTGCCCAGGATCACCAGATCGGGCTTCTCGCGCTCGACGAGCTTGGCGATGAGGGCCGAAGCCACGAACGGGTCGAGGGGCCCATCGCTCCGCACCAGGATCGCGCGCTCGGCGCCCATGGCCAGCGCCGCGCGCAGCTCGGTGGCCGACTTCTCGCCCCCGATGGAGGCCACCACCACTTCGCCGCCGTGCTTCTCCTTCAGGCGGAGCGCCTCCTCGACGGCGATCTCGTCGAAGGGGTTGGGTTTGTAGTTCACCCCTTCGGTGACGATGCCCTTGCCGTCCGGGCGCACCCTGATCCTGGATTCCGGATCCTCCACCCGCTTCACCGTGACGAGAATCTTGAGCGGCATGCCGCCTCCGTCGCTTCGGGAATCAAGCGACCGCGATCCAGTCTTGCGCAGCGCGTCCAAGCCGCGCAACGGTTTCAGCGCGGCTCTGCCGGAGGGCTGCCCGGAGGCGGTGCCGCCGGCCCGCGCGGCGGCCGCCGCCTCCACCACTGGTGAAAACCCCAGGCCGCCACCAGCAGCACGACCACCGCCAGCACCACCCCCTGCACGTCGTGCAGCTTGCCCTTCACCACCTCGAGCTGGCTCGCGAAGAACCAGCCGGCGCCCACCACCAGCGGAACGGAGAGCCCAGCCGAGAGGGCGTCTGCGGTCACGAAGGTGGCGGGCTTCACCCCGTGGGTGGCGGCGAGGATGTAGGCGGGGATGCGAAGCCCGGAGGTGTGGCGCGCCACCACGATGGTGAGAAAGGCGTGCCGGGCGAAGTGCTTCTCCAGAGAGGCGCGGCGCTTTTCGGTGAGCAGCCGCACCAGCCTGAGCTTCACCAGAAGGAGCTCGCCGTGGCGCCGGGCCAGCATGAAGAGCAAGAAGTCGCCTGCGACGATGCCGAGGTAGCAGGCGAGGAGGGTCGGAACGAAGGAGAGGTAGCCGAGGTGCGCGAGCGAGCCGGCCGTGAGCTGCAGGATCTCCTCGGGGACGGGCACGCCGACGCCCCCTCCCACGAGGAGGACGAAGATGGCGAGGTAGCCGAAGCGCGTGAGGAGCTGGAGCAGCATGGGAGGGGTACCTGGATGAAGCGAGCTCGGGCGAAACACCTGGAGTGGAGGGTGGCCGCACTCCAGGGAGAAGGCTCCCGTCGACGCAAGGGTTCGGCTGCCCTGGGCCCGGCTATCGGGGCGCGCTCGGCTTCACCCCGCCGAGCTTTCCGTCCGATGCGCCGAGCTTGCCGTAGGGTAACGCCTCGCCTCCTCCTCCCCGCGGAGGACGCGCAGGGCGCCCTGCGCCAGCGCCAGGAGCTCGTCCTCGCCGGGGTAGACGTGGAGCGGCGCCACCCAGGCTGCGCGCCGGCGGATGCCCTCCACCAGCGGTGCGCAGTGCGCCGCGCCTCCGGTGAGGAGGACGGCGTCCACCCGCCCCTCCAGCACCGCCGCCAGCTCGCCCACCGCCTTCGCCACCTGGTAGGCCATGGCGTCGAGCACCGCCGCCGCCTCGCCATCGCCGCCCTCGGCGCGCTCGGCCGCGGCGCGCACGTCGCGGGTGCCGAGATACGAGAAGAGACCCCCCTGGCCGAAGAGCCGCCTGCGCAGCGCGTGCTCGTCGGCGCCCGGCTCGAAGCAGAGGGCGATGAGCGCGGTCACCGGCACGCCGCCCGCGCGGTCGCCGGCAAAAGGCCCCTCGTCGAGCGGGTTCACCACGTCGACCATGCGGCCATCCGCCTGCGCCGAGAGGGAAGTGCCGGTGCCGAGGTGGGCGACCACCAGGCGCAGCGCCTCGAGCGGGAGCCCGGCCGCCGCGGCGTGGCGCCGCGCCACCGCCTTCATGTTGAGGGCGTGGCAGAGGCTCCGGCGCGGCAGGCCGGCGAGGCCAGAGTAGCGCGCCACCGGCTCGAGCTCGTCCACCGAGACCGGGTCCACCACGAAGGCCGGGCAGCCGTGCTCCAGCGCCAGGGCGTGGGCCAGCGGCGCGCCCAGGTTGGCGGCGTGCTCCCCGTGCGGCGCCCGCTCGGCGTCGAGGAGGAGCGCCTCGCCGACCAGGTAGGTGCCGCTCGGCACCGGGTCGAGGAGGCCGCCCCGGCCCACCACCGCGGCGAGCGCGCCCGCGCCGGCGAGGACGCGGCCGGCGAAGCCCTTCACCGCCGCGAGCCGGCCGGGGAGCTGATCGGACAGGCGCGTGGCGCGCGCCAGCTCGCGCTCGTCGTGGCGCTCCACCTCCTGCACGACCAGCCGCTCGCCCCGGTAGAGCCCCACCTTGGTGGAGCCGGCGCCCGGGTTCACCACCAGGACGAGCTCGCCCGCCTCGCTCATGCATTCCTCCTCGCCGCCAGTGCGCCGAGCGCGATGGAGCAGAGCTTGTCCATCGCGCCCTCCGCGCGCGACGGGATGAGGATGGGCGCGCGCGCCCCCTCGATGACGTGCGCCACGGCGCGCCCGGCGAGCCAGGTGAAGGCCTTGCCGAGCGCGTTTCCCACCTCGATGGCCGGCACGAGCAGGATGTCGGCGCGGCCGGCCGCCGGGTGGGTGATGCCCTTGAGGCGCGCCGCCTCGACCGACAGGGCGCCGTCGAGCGCCACCGGCCCGAACACCTCGCACGCTCCGAAGAGGCCGCGGGCGCCCTCCTCCTCCAGCCGTGCCGCGTCCTCGGTGTGCGGCATGGCCGCGGTCGCGCTCTCGATGGCGCAGAGCACCGCCACCCGCGGCCGCGCCACGCCGAGGCGGTGAAACACCCTCACCGCGTTGAGGAGGATGGCGCGCTTCTCCTCGAGCCCGGGCGCGACGTTCACCCCGCCGTCGGTGACGGCGAGCAGGCGCGGTCGCGAGAACGCGGGGCCATCGGCCACCATCACGTCGGAGACGAGCCCGTCGCCACGCAGTCCGCTCTCGCGGTCGAGGACCGCCCGCAAGAGGTCGCCGGTGGAGAGCTTGCCCTTGAGGAGGACGTCGGCCTCCCCGGCGCGCACCAGCTCCACCGCGCGGCGCGCCGCCTCGCGGTCGTCGGCTGCCTCGACGAGGCGCAGCCCCTCGCTCTCCTCCCCGCGCGCGGCGAGCTCGGCCTCGAGCGCGCCCCGGTCGCCGATGAGGATGGGCTCGGCAATCCCGCGCGCGCGCGCCTCCAGCACCGCGTCGAGCGCGCTCTGCGACAGGGCCGAGGGCACCGCCACCCGGCACCGGCCCGCCGCGACCGCGCGGTCGATGAGCTCCTGGAGGCTGCGCACGGGCGGCATCGAGGCTGCTTCTTAAGGGGGCGAGGGGACGGGTGCGCGGACTCGTCGCCCGGCGCCGCCACCCACGGGAGCTCGGCCGCGGGCTCGGGCGGCCCGGCCCGCGCCAGGGAGAAGCGCGGGGCGCTCCCGGTCCGGCATGTGCATGTGCAGTGTGCGTGGCAGGTCCGCATGGCCACCTTGGCGCCACGGATTCTGGCGGCCCGATCACGGGTGCGATGTGGTAGGCGTGGCCACGGGAGGCGCGGGTGAGCGCGACGGTGGTGCATGACGAGGTCGTGGCGGCGGGCCGAGTGCTCTTCGGCCCCGCCTTCACGGCACAAGGCCCGTGGCGGGGCGAGCTGCGCAGCACCTTTCGCCGCCGGGCCCTGGAAACGCATCCCGACCGCGCCGTCGCCCTCGGCCGGGACGAGGCCTCGCTCGCGCGAGAGTTTCACGCTCTGCAAGAGGCCTACGCGGTGCTCACCTCCGCGAGCCGCCTGCGGATCGTGCAGCCGCAGGGCAGCGGGACAGGCCGGGCCTCGGCGCCCTCGCCCCGCCGCGCGGCCGCTGCCCCGAGGTGCCCGGTTCAACCCCCCGCGGCGAGGGGCCGCGCTCCGCGCCGGGCGCCAGCTCCGGCGCCGCCTCCGCCCCACCGCGATCCGGCCGCCACGCCGCTGCCCCCGCGCAAGCTGCGCTTCGGCGAGTACCTGTACTACTCCGGGCGCGCCTCCTTCTCGGAGCTGGTGGCGGCGGTGGTGTGGCAGCGCCGCCAGCGGCCCAACCTGGGCGACCTGGCCATCGCGCTCGGCTATCTCACGCCGGCCGAAGTGCAGGAGATCCTCGCCCGGCGCCGCAAGGAGGCCCCGCCCCTCACCCTGTTCGGCGACTTCGCGGTCTCGGCGGGCTACCTCTCGCCATTCCAGCGCTTGGCCCTCGTCGGCCGGCAGCGCGCCCTCCAGCGCCCCATCGGCGAGTTCTTCATGGAGAGGGGCCTCCTCCACCCCTCCGAGGTGGACGCGGTGAAGCAGCGCATCTTCTGGCACAACGCCGCCTGCGCGGCGTGACGGCGAGCCCGGCGCCTCGAAGCCGGCCGCGCCAGCCAGCCAGGCGAGCGCCAATCCCAAAATCGAGCTACAAGCTCGAACTATTCGCGCCGCCTCCGGCGTTCACAGGGAACGCATGACAAAACGCTCCTCCTGGGGCCTGCTCGCCCTCGGGTTCCTCGCACTCGCGGCCTGCCGCAACGAGGGCATCACCCACGTCCGGGTGGCCAAGGCTCCAGCCCAGCCCGCCAGCGCCGCGCCCGCGCCCGCGCCCGGCGACATGACCGCAGCCGGAGCAGCCGCGGCGGGGTTGCCCGCCGCTCCACGCCCGACCGGGGAAGGGGCGCTCCAGTGGACCCTCCCCGCCGGCTGGACCGAGGAGCAGGGCGGCAACATGCGCTACGCCACCCTCCGGCCTCCGGGCGGCGGGAAGGTCGAGGCCTCGGTGGTGGTGCTTCCGGGGCCTGCGGGGGGCGAGCTCGCCAATGTGAACCGCTGGCGGAACCAGCTCGGGCTCCCGCCCCTCGACGAGGCGAGCCTCGCCGCCGCGCGCGGCACCGTCCCGGCCAAGGTCGGCCCGATCGCCCTGTACGACTTCACCAGCGCCGGAGAGAAGCGCACCCGCACGGTGGCCGGCTTCACCACCGTGGCGGGCAACAGCTGGTTCGTGAAGCTCACCGGCGACGAGTCCCTGGTGGACTCGTCCCGGCCCGCATTCCTCGAGCTGCTCGGGAGCCTCCGCCGTGAGTGACACGACCACCCTCGAGGGCGAGCGCCCCAGGGCCGCCCACCCTCCCCCGCCCCCGCGGCGCGGCGCTGGTGCCCTCCGCGCCCTCGCCTCCGCCCTCCTCGGCGCCGCCACCTCGCTGTGGCTGGCCATCGCCTGCCTGGCTGCGCTCATGGTGCTGGTGGTGGCCTGCACCCTGGCGCAGGTGAACCTCGGCACCCTCGGCGCGGTGAACCTCTACATCCGCAGCTTCTTCATCTGGTGGGAGGTGCCCGGCACCGAGTGGGCCATCGCCATCTTCCCGGGCGGCGCCCTGGTGGGCCTCGTGCTCTGCGTGAACCTCGTCGGCGCGCAGCTCCGCCGGCTCGAGCTCTCCTGGCGAAGATCGGGCCTCTGGATCGTGCACGCCGGCCTCGTCCTGCTCTTCGTCGGCGAGTTCGCGACGAGCCTCATGCAGACCGACGCGCAGCTCGCCATCGAGGAGGGCCAGACGCTCGGCTTCGTGGAGCGGCCCCGCCAGCTCGAGCTCGCCCTCACCGACACCACCGACCCTGCCTTCGACGAGGTCTACGGGGTGCCCGACCGGCTCCTCGCCCGCGGCGGCCGCATCGCCGTGCCGGGGACGCCGCTCACGCTGGAGGTGAAGGCCTTCCTGCCCAACGCGGAGCTCGCCTCGCGCGGTCCGAACGACCCGCCTGGCCTCGCCACCGCCGGCATCGGCACCGCCATCACCGCCCGCGAGGTCCCGCCCTTCACCTCCGACGACATGGTGAACCAGGCGGCGGTCTTCGTGGAGCCCAGGGCGGGTGGCCGGAGCTACGGCACCTTCCTCGTCTCGAACGGCCTCGGCGCCCCGCAGGAGCTCACCCACGAGGGCCACACCTGGCACCTCGCCCTGCGTCCGCTTCGCGACTGGCTGCCCTACCAGATCACGCTGAAGAAGTTCAGCCACGACGTCTACCCGGGCACCGACATCCCGAAGAATTTCTCGAGCCTGGTGCACCTCGAGAACCCCGCCCGCGGCGAGTCGCGCGACGTGCTCATCTCGATGAACCAGCCGCTGCGCTACCAGGGGAAGACGTTCTACCAGGCGAGCTTCGGCAAGGGCGACACGCTCTCCATCCTGCAGGTGGTGCAGAACCCGAGCTGGCTCATCCCCTACATCTCCTGCGTGCTCGTCACCATCGGGCTGCTCGTCCACTTCATCCTCTCGCTCGACCGCTCCAGCCGCCGCCGCGCGGCCCAGGCCCGGGCGGAGGGCCAGCCGAAGGAGGCCACGTGAAGCGCGAACGCATCTTCGCCCTCGGAGCCGGGGCGCTCGCCCTGGCCGGGGCACTCTTCACCCTCCGTCCGCCCGGTAAGGTGTGCGACCCCGCCGCGGCCGGGGAGTCGCGCCGCTGCTTCGACGTGGACGCCTTCGCCCACCTCCCGGTGCTGGAGGGGGGCCGGGTGAAGCCCGTCGACTCGGTGGCGCGCAACGCGCTCCTCATGATGCGGAGCAAGCAGACGGTGCGCGACGAGGGCCGGACGGTGTCGGCGAGCACCTGGCTCCTCGACCTCATGTTCCTCCCCTCGGCCGCCGACAAGCTGCCCTCCTTCTACGTGGACGACCCGGAGGTGCTCTCGCTCACCGGCCACACCCAGAAGGAGGGGCGCTACTACTCCTTCGAGGCGCTCTCGCCGCGGCTCGACGCCATCCAGACGCAGGCGCAGGCCGCGCACGCCATCGACGCCAAGTCGCGCACCCGCTTCCAGTCGGCGGTGGTGAACCTCTTCGACCGCCTCTACCTCTACTACCGGCTGCGCAGCACCGCGGAGCTGGCCGGAGGCCCCCCGCTCGCGCAGGAGATCGCCGGCCGCGGCGCGGGCGACGCGGTGCCGCGGCAGGAGGCGATGGTGCAGCTCGGCGTCTTCCGCCCCCTCCCCCCCGGGGGCCCACCGGCGACGGCTGGCTCACGGTCGGCGAGGCGCTGCAGGCGGGGCGGAGCGGGACGGTCCCGCCTGCGCTGGAGCAGCTCGGCCGCGTCGGTCAGGCGTGGCAGGAGCGCGACCCCCTCGCGTTCGACTCGGCGGTGGCCGAGCTCACCGCCTCCATCGGCGCCTCGCGACCCGCGGCGCTGCGGCAGGCGCGGGCGGAGGTGCTCTTCAACCGCGCCGAGCCCTTCTACGCCGGCATGGTGATCTACGTCCTGGCGCTCCTCGCCCTCTTCGCCTCGTGGCTGGTGTGGGCCAGGCCGCTGCGCGCCGCCGCCTTCGGGTTCCTGGTGGCCGGCGCCGCGGTGCACACCGCCGGCCTCGCGGCGCGCATCCTCCTGCAGGGGCGCCCCCCGGTGACGAACCTCTACTCCTCCGCGGTCTTCGTCGGCTGGGTGGCGGTGCTCCTCGGCATCGCCCTCGAGCGCATGCACCGCCGCGGCTTCGGCACCGCGGTGGCGGCCGCCGCCGGCTTCGCCTCGCTCATCGTGGCCCACCACCTCCAGGGCAGCGGCGACACCATGGAGATGATGCGGGCGGTGCTCGACTCGAACTTCTGGCTGGCCACCCACGTGGTGACCATCACCATCGGTTACAGCGGGACCTTCCTCGCCGGGGCCCTCGCCATCGGCTACACCTTCCGCAAGCACCTCGCGCCGCGCCTCGACCCCTCCACCTCCGAGGCGCTCCTCTCCATGACCTACGGGGTCATCTGCTTCGCCCTCCTCTTCAGCTTCGTGGGGACGGTGCTGGGCGGGATCTGGGCCGACCAGTCGTGGGGCCGCTTCTGGGGCTGGGACCCCAAGGAGAATGGCGCGCTCCTCATCGTGCTCTGGAACGCCATCATCCTGCACGCGCGCTGGGGCGGCTATGCGCGAGAGCGCGGCATCATGGCCATGGCCATCTTCGGCAACGTCATCACCAGCCTCTCCTGGTTCGGCGTGAACATGCTGGGGATCGGCCTCCACTCCTACGGCTTCATGGACAAGGCCTTCTGGGCGCTCTCGGCCTTCATCGCCTCGCAGCTGCTGCTCATCGCCCTCTGCCTCCTCCCCCGCCAGTTCTGGAGGGCGGACCGCACGAGAGAGCCCTCGGGCGGTCCCGCCCAGGTGGAGAGCTGAGAGGGGCCATTCCGGCGAAGGCAAATGAAAAGCGCGATCCCTCGATGGAGGGAGCGCTTTTGTTCTGTTCATTGACCACGGGTCTCGAGTCGTCGTCAGCGCCGGACCAAGGGTGGAATCCACCCCAGAGCCCCGTCCGTGGGCTACCAGAGGCCATGGCTAGGACTATTTTGATCTCGGCCAACTGTCCTGCTGAGTCACAGGCGCGGCGGCCGGAGGAATAATCCGGTGTCATGTCGAAGAGTTGCAACGCGTCATTTCGCCTTGTTTCGCGGCGATGCGATCACCTTCGTAGGAGGCAACCCCATTGGGATTGCCTCGTTCAAGGCTGGCGCGGATCGTGCTGAAGGGTGTACTCGCGTCATCGACACGGGGGACGTTCATGCCTTTCGATAAGATCGCATCGCGCAATGGATCGGTGTACCGCCTCGAGGGCCAGTTCGGCCCGGACGAGGCGCGCGCCGTCGTTCAGGAGCTCGCCGAAGCCCCTCTGGGCAGCGTGCTCAGCTTCGATTTCAGCAAGGTGAGGGATTTCCAGGACCTGGCGTTCGGGGCGGTGGCCGAGGCCGTTCGCCACTCGCGCGCCTCGGCGCAGCTTCACGGCCTGGGCACGCGGCAGCGGCGAATCCTGCGCTACCTGGGCGTCGAGCTGACGGCCGGGCTCGCCTCCTTCCCCCTGCCGATGCGGCCTGGCCTGCAGGCCACCTGAGACCGATAGGTCTTTCCTCACTGTCGCTTCGACCTTTGGTGATGGCCTGGGTCGAGCGAGGCGGGCATCTTCCTCCGCGCGGCCTTCCGCCGCGGGAGAACGTGCCTTGCCCCTCGCAGCCTCCATAGGAAATCCGTGGCTCTGGGCCGGCTTCCTGGCCTTCGTGGCGCTGATGCTGGCGCTCGATCTCGGGGTCTTCAACCGCCGGGACCACGTCATCAAGGCGCGCGAGGCCGCGCTCTGGAGCGCCGTGTGGATCGCGCTCTCGGTCGTCTTCGGAGCCTTCCTCTGGTACCGCTCCGGGGCGCAGCACGGCCAGGAGTTCCTGGTCGGCTACCTCATCGAGAAGTCACTCTCGGTCGACAACCTCTTCGTCTTCGTCGCCATCTTCGGCGCGCTGGGGATTCCGCGGGAGTACCAGCACCGCGTGCTGTTCTGGGGCGTGCTCACGGCGCTCGTCTTGCGGGCGGTGATGATCTTCGCCGGCGTCGCCCTCCTCGAGCGCTTCGAGTGGCTCCTCTACGTGTTCGGCGGCTTCCTCATCGTCGCCGGGGTCCGGCTCTTCCGGCACCGCAGGGAGCACGGCGATGGGGAGGGGGGCGGGGTGGTGAAGCTGGCGCGGCGGCTCATCCCCTCCACCGCGCGCTACCACGGCCACGACTTCACCGCGCGCGAGAACGGCAAGTGGGTGGCGACGCCCCTCCTCCTCGCCCTGGTGGCGGTGGAGCTCGCTGACGTGGTCTTCGCGGTCGACTCCATCCCGGCGGTGTTCGCCGTGACCCGCGACCCCTTCATCGTCTTCACCTCCAACATCTTCGCCATCCTCGGCCTGCGGTCGCTCTACTTCCTGCTCGCCGACGTGGTGGCCCGCTTCGTCCACCTGCGCACCGGCCTCGCCGCCATCCTCGTCTACGTGGGCGTGAAGATGCTGCTCGTCGAGGTGGTGAAGATCCCGCCGCTCTATTCGCTGGGCGTGATCCTGGCGATCCTCGCGGCTTCCATCTGGGCCTCGGTGGTGACCGATCGGAGGGCGCGGGAGGAGCCGGTTTGAAGGAAGGCCGGCCTCACCGGCGCAGGAGGGCGCTCTCCGCCAGGAAGGCCAGCAGTCCGAGCGCGAGCAGGCCCGACCACAGGGGGAACTGCCGCTCGCCCCCGGCCCCGCCGGTCGCCACCCGGGCGAGCGCGTCGCCGCCGAACCAGGCGGTCAGCTCGCCGGGCGCGAGGCGGGCGGTGTCGCTCTCGCGCGGATTGGGCCAGGCGGCGAAGGCGAGGCCCGGGTCGAGCCGCACGCCGCGGTCGTCCTCCACCCGCACCTGCCACAGCCCGGGCGCGTCGGGAACGACCGCGGGCGGACCGCCCCCGGCCGGTGCGGCGAGGGGCCGCTCGCGTCCGTCGGGCCCCAGGGCGGACAGCGCGCGCTGTCCCGGCCCCAGCTTCAAGGTGCGAGCCTGCTGCACCGTGGCCGGCTCGGCCGACCGCTCGTCGAGCCCCCCCGCCAGGTAGGCGGTGAGGCGTTGCAGGGCGGGCAGGAAGCTCGTGCGAATGGCCCAGTCGGACCAGGACCGGTCGAGGGTCGAGGTGAAGAGCATCACCTTGCCCCTCCCCCGCCTGGCCTCGACGAGCGCCGGCGACCCGTCGTCGAAGGAGAAGAGCACGCGCTCCTCGCCCTTGCCGCCGGAGGGGTCGAGGAGCATGTAGCGCCAGGTCCGCGCGCCGAGGAGGCCTTCCCTCCCCTCGCCGGTGAACACCTCCAGCGCCGGGTGCGCCCAGTCGATGTCGGCGAAGCGCGCCGCCTCGTCCTCCTGCCTGGCGCGCTCGCCGCGCGGCACCGACCCCGGAGCGCCACGCTCACCGCTCGGCACTTCCCGCCCCTGCCCCTGCGCGCCTTCCGGCGGGGCCTCGCGCGGCCCCCCCGCCGACTTCAGCACGTGCAGCGGCCGCGGCAGGAGCATCCCCAGCTCGGCGTCGTACCTCTCCGGATCGACCTCGTCCCCCATGGCGATGAGGAGCCCGCCGCCGCGCTCCACGAAGGCGCGCAGCTCGGCCGACCTCGCGCCGGGCGAGCGCACACCGAGCAGGAGGACCACGTCGAAATCGTCGAGGCGCGCGGTGGCGAGCCCGCCCGGGTCGATGACGGTGGCGCGCACCGGCGAGGCCGGCGAGGCGAGCGCCGCCTCCACGAAGTAGGCCTCGTCGCGGTGTCGCACCGACGAGGGGGCGCCGTTCACCACCAGGGCCCGGACCTCGCGCGGCACCTCCACCACCGCCACCCGCTCGTCGTCGAGGTCGAGGGCATCGCCCGGTATGAGCGCCGCCCAGACGGGCGACGGGCCGCCCTGGGCGAAGCTCCAGCCGAGCACCTTCCGGGAGACGCCTCCCTCCGGCAGGGCGGTGTAGGAGCGGAGCGCGACCGGAGCGTCGCGCGTCCCGGCCCGGAGCTGCACCTCCACGTCCGCGCCCGAGCCACCGGAGGGGCGCGCCGCCTCCCCGCCGCCCTCCGTGGGGCCCTTCCCTCCCGACGCAGCTCGGGTGCCTCCATGGGACGCGAGGGTGAGCGCGAGCCGGTAGCCGCGCGGGCCAGCGGCGGGATCCGGCTGCGCTGCGAGACCGGCCACCGCGCGGTTGGGGAGCGGCGCGCCCCGCGCGGCGTCGAGCACCGTCACCTCGGGGCGGACCCCGCCCGCAGCGTCCGGCACCACCGGAGGAGCGGCCTCCAGGCGCCAGGCGCTCGCCGCGAGGTCGGTGGCGACCACCAGCCTCTTCGAGGGGAGCCCCGCCGCCGCGCCCTCGGAGAGCGCTCTCGCCCCCGCGGCGGCGCAGCCGGTGAGGTCGGCCCAGCCGGCCGAGGGGTGCGCCTCGGCGAGCGCCCGCCGCACGGACTGGCGGTCGAAGCCGGGCGCGACCACCGCCGGCGGGGTCGCCCCGCTGCACACCACCGCCGTGGCCGGCTCGTCGCTGCGGAGCGCCCCCAGGGCCGAGAGCGCGTCCTTCTGCGCGCGCTCGAAGAGCGTCGCGCCGCCCAGGCGGTAGCGCATGGAGCCCGAGGCGTCGAGCACGATGGCCACCGCCCCCGGGCCTCGCTCGGCCGCGGCCACCGCCGCCGGGTGCAGGAGCCGCGGGCGGGCGAGCGCCGCCGCCACCGCGGCGAGGAGCAGGGTGCGCGCGGTGAAGAGCGCCACCTTCCGCAGCCGGAGCCGCCGCTCGGTCTGGCGGCGCGCCCGCAGCACCAGCTCGATGGCCGGGAACGGCGTGGGCCGGGGGCGGCGGCGGAAGAAGAGGTGCACCGCCAGCGGCAGGAGGGCGGCGAGGAGCCCCCAGGCGAGGCCCGGGTGGAGGAGCGAAAAGGTCATGGCCGGGGAAGCTCGAGAAGCGGCATCACCCCGCCCGCCTCTCGCGCCGGGCGAGGAACGGCACCAGCACCTCGTCGAGCGGCCGGTCGGTGCGGCAGAGCACGTGCTCCACGCCGGCCTCGGCCGCCGCGCGCCGCAGCTCGGCGAGCCAGCTCGCGAGCGCCTCCAGGTACCCCTTGCGCACGTCGCGGCCGTGCGCCTCCACCTGCCGGTCGTCCTCCACCGAGAGGAAGAGCGTGGGCTCGTCGTACGGAAAGTCGAGCTCGGCCGGGTCGAGCACCTGCAAGAGCACCACGTCGTGCCGCCGGCGGCGGAGCCGGGTGAGGAAGCGCAGCACCCCCTCCTCGCGGTCGAGGAGGTCGGAGAGCACCACCACCAGGCCGCGCCTCGGCGCGTGCTCGAGCAGGTGGTCCACCGCCGACCCTAGCCGGGTGGTTCCCGACGGTTCGAGCCCACCCAGCGCCGCCACCAGCTGTCCCATCTGGGCGGCGGCGGCCCGGGGCTGGACGGTGCGCACCACCCGCTCGTTCACCGCCAGGAGCCCCGCCGCGTCGCCCTGGCGGACGAGCAGGTGGGCGAGCGAGGCGGCGAGGGCGCTCGCATACTCCAGCTTGGTGAGTCGCTCGGGCGCGCTCTTCCAGCCCATGGAGGCGGAGGCGTCGACCACCAGCCAGGCGCGCAGGTTGGTCTCGTGCTCGAAGCGCTTCACGTAGTAACGGTCGAGGCGCCCGTAGGCCTTCCAGTCGATGCGGCGCACGTCGTCGCCCGGCGCGTACTCCTCGTGCTCGGCGAACTCCACCGACTGCCCGTGGTGGGGGCTCCGGTGCAGGCCGGAGAGAAGCCCCTCCATCACCGCGCGCACGCGCAGCTCCAGGGTGGCGAGCCGCGCCAGCATCACCGGGTCGAGCAGGCGTTCACGCGGGGTCATGATCGAAGCCGGCCCCGAGCCTCAGGTCACCTTCACGGCCTCGAGGATCCGCTCGACCACCTGCTCGGAGGTGATCCCGTCCGACTCGGCGCGGAAGTTGGTGATCACCCGGTGCACCAGCACCGGCTTCGCCAGCGCCCGGACGTCCTCCACCGAGGCGGCCATGCGCCCGTCGAGGATGGCGCGCGCCTTCGCCCCCAGCACCAGGAACTGCCCGGCGCGCGGCCCGGCCCCCCACTCCACCAGCTCCCTCACGAAGTCGGGCGCGCCGGGCTCCTTGGGGCGGGTCATGCGCGCCAGCTCCACCGCGTGGCGGATCACGTGGTCGGCCGCCGGCACCCGCAAGACCAGCTCCTGCAGCTCGCGGATCTCGTGCGGCGAGAGCACGCGGCTGAGGACGCTGCGGGCCGGACTGGTGGTGGAGCGCACGATGGCCACCTCCTCCTCGGCGGTGGGGTAGTGCACGTCCACGTAGAACATGAAGCGGTCGAGCTGCGCCTCGGGGAGCGGGTAGGTGCCCTCCTGCTCGATGGGGTTCTGGGTGGCGAAGACGAGGAAGGGCAGGTCGAGCGCGTAGGTCTGGCCCCCGGCGGTGACGCGGTACTCCTGCATGGCCTGGAGCAGCGCCGCCTGCGTCTTGGGCGGCGTGCGGTTCACCTCGTCGGCCAGGAGGAGGTTCGCGAAGACCGGCCCGGGCACGAAGCGGAAGGCGCGCCGGCCGGTGGTGTGGTCCTCCTCCAGCACGTCGGTGCCGGTGATGTCGGAGGGCATGAGGTCGGGGGTGAACTGGATCCGGTTGAAGGAGAGGTTCAGCACCTCCGCCACGGTGGAGATGAGCAGCGTCTTCGCCAGGCCCGGCACGCCCACGAAGAGGCAGTGCCCGCGCGAGAAGAGGGCGACGAGGAGGTGCTCGACCACGTCCTTCTGGCCCACGATGCGCTTCTCGATCTCGCCGAGGAGCTGGCGCCGCGCCTCGTGGAGGCGGGCCACCAGCGCGAGATCGGTCTCCGGACCGCCGGCCCGCGGCGCGTGGTGGGGCGGAGGGGTGGTCAGGGTGGGCTCCATGGAGGGTTCCTTACCCGCCGGCGAGGAGGCGCGCGAATCCCTTCTCGCGCTCCGCCGCCTCCTTCTCGCCGAGCGCTGCCTCGGCCTCGGCGAGCCCGGCGTGGATCTCGGGGTCGAAGGGGTCCACCGCGTTCGCCGCGAGGAGCGCCTCGCGGGCGGGGGCCCACTGCCTCTCCTCGAGGCGCAGCCGGGCCAGGTGGAGCTGCAGGCCCGGGTGGCGGGGGTGGCGCACGAGCGCCGCGGCGAGCGCGCCCCGCGCCTCCTCGACCCGGCCGGTGCGCATGGCCGCGAGCGCGAAGCGCGAGGAGAGCATCGGGAACCCCTCTCCGGCGAGCCGGATGGCGCGCGCGTACTCCTGCCGGGCCGGACCCATGCGCCCGCGCTCGCGGAAGATCTCGCCGAGGCGGGCGTGGCCGCGGGCCTTCTCGCCGGGGATCTCGGCCCACTCCGAGTGATCGCCACCGTGCTCCGGGTCGCCCCTGAAGCGGAGCGGCTCGGCCTCCATTCGCTCCCCCGGCGGCAGCGGCCGCGCGGCCGCGAAGCGCTTCCAGCCGGCGAGGAACCCCTCCCAGCTCGTGCCGAGGCCGCTCGCCACCGCCGCCTCGGCGGTTTCACCTCGGGTGATGGCGTCGAGCACCCGGTTCATGAGCGGCTGGCCTCCCTTCGCCTCGAGATAGGCCACTGCCACCGCCACCTGCGCGAAGGCCAGCGAGGCCGCCTCCTGCGAGGGGAGCTTCGCCATCGAGGGGTGCATCCGCGCGAAGGGGATGAGCGTGCCGCCGGCGAGCGCGCCGCGGAGGAGCCGGTCGGAGGCGGGGCCGAGCTCGCCGCCGGGACCCCGCCAGCGCGACTCGGAGTGGCGGGCGAGGCCCTCCTGCAGCCAGACCGGCGCGCTGTTGCGGGTGCGGGCGGTGACCACGTAGTGCGTGTACTCGTGGGCGGCCGTGTCGAGCCAGTCGTAGCCGCGGAGGAGCGCCTTCGGCGACACCACCATGAGCTTGTCGAACTTGCAGAGCGCGATGGTGCCGGAGGTCTTGATCTCCTCCTCGGTGAGGGGCGAGAGGCGGGCGAGATCGCGCGGGCTGTCCAGGATCTCCACCCGCACCTTGCCCGGAGGCGCCCAGCCGAGGTCGGCGGCGAGCGCGCTCCGCTGCCGCTCGAGGGCGTCGAGCAGGTAGGGCACCAGCACCGCATCCTTGCCGGGAGGGTGCGAGACGACAAAGTGCTCTCCCTCCGCGAGGACGTGGCCCTTCGTGACCTCCGCGGCGCCGCGGGCGAGGCGCAGGAAATCCAAGGGTCCGGTGTCCTGGCCCCCCTTCTCCAGGAGCGAGACGGCCTCGGCGTAGCGCCCTTGGTAGAAGCGCACCATCCCGGCCACCGTGGCCACGTCGCGGTCCTCGGGGTGGTCGCGGAGGAGCGGCCCCACCGCGCTCGCCGCGGCGTCCACGTCCTCGTCGTCGAGCGCGGAGACGGCGGCGCGAAGCGCGACCTCCACCGGCCGCGCGCCGGAGCTCGCGAGCGGGGCGAAACTCGGCGCGAGCGGCTCCGAGGCGAGGGGCTCGGCGCGAAGCGCGGGGGCCGGACTGGCGCTAGGCTCCGGGCCGGCCGCGGCGCTTCCGCTGGGGAACGCGGCGGCGAGGGCGAGCCACAGGAAGGGAAGGGTCATTTCACCAGCTCCTCGTAGTAGCGCTGCACCTCGCCGCGGTACGCCTCGGGCGCCCCCTGCTTCATCGCCTCGAGGAGGTCCTTCCTGAAGGCCTCCGGGGCGCGGGAGGCATCGGCGCCGGGGATCTCCACCTTGGTGGCCAGCGGCTCGCTGCCCTCGCCCTCCTCGCCGCCCGGCTCCCGACCGAAGGGCAGCGGGAAGCCCCCCTGCCCCGGTCCGCGCTGCGCGCTCTGGGCCATCTCCTGCATGCCCTGCTGCAGCCGGCCGAGGTCGTCGAGCGCTTGCGCCTGCTCGCCGCGGCCGCGCACCGGGTCGCGCCGGGCGAGGCTACCCGCCGCCTCCTGCATGTGGCCCTCGCCACTCTCCAGCGCCTCGCCGGCACCCTGCGGGAAGACCGGCGCGCGCCGTGAGAGCTCGGCGAGCCGCTGGCGGAGCGCCGCGAGCTGCTCCTGCAGCCCCTTCTGCCGCTTCGCCTGCTCGCCCAGCCGTGCGCTCGCGCCGGGGCCGAGGACGCCCTGCGGGTCGGGGAAGAGCGCCTCCAGCTCCTCCTTCACCCTGGCGGCGGGGGGCACCGCCGCGGAGGCGTGGCGCTCGGCCGCGCGCAGCGCCTTCGGGTCGAGCTCGGCCAGCGGCCCGTACTTCTCGGCCATCGCCGCGTCCTCCTCGAGCCCGCGGGCGAAGCGCTGCGAGGGGGGAAGCGCGCGGCGGGCGCTCTCCAGCGCCGCGGCGAGGTCGCGGGCGGCGAGGGCGCGCTCCAGGTCGGCGAGGCGGTCGCGCGCCTGGGCGAAGTCGTCCTCGGAGCGCCGGCTCACCCCCTTCTCGGCCTGGCCGAGCTCGCGGCGCGCCTCCCCCGCCAGCGCCCGGAGGCGCTCCACGGTGGCCGTGAGCTCCGCCAGACGCTCGGCGAGCCGGCGACGGTACTCGGCCTGGACGGCCTCCGTCTCGGCGGCGAGCTTCTCCTGCGCGCCGCGCAGCTCCTCGAGCTGGCGCTTGAAGGCGAGGAGGTCCTTCATGAGCTCGGCGTTCTGCCGCGCGGGGCGGCCGGCGGTGCGCTCCAGAGAGGCCATCATCTGGTCCATGGCGCTCCCGAGCTGGTCGAGCGCGCGGGCGGCGCCCTCCAGGTCGCCCCGGGCGAGCATCTTCTCCACCTCGTCGAGCCCGCCGAGCGCATCGCGGGAGCGCGCCAGCTCCTCCAGCGCCTCGGCGTTCATGTGCTCGTCGTGCAGCCCCTTCGCCAGGTCGGCCATCTGCGCGAGGAGCTTCGCCATCCGCGCCTTCATGCGCGCCACCTCGGCGAGGAGCTCCTTCCTTCCCTCCTCGCTCGGCGCCTGCCGCTGCCGCTCCACCAGGTTCGCGAGCTCGCGGCGGCGCGCGGCGAGGTCCTTCGCGATGCGCACGAGGTCGGCGGCGCGCTGCCGATCGAGCAGCGCCTCGAGGTAGAGGATGTCCTTCTCCAGCTCCCGGTCGAGCGCGTCGTCCGAGCGCGCCAGCTCCCTGGCGAGCGCGCTCTCCGGCCGCCCGGCTGCCTCGCCCAGCGCCTGGAACAGCCGCTCCAGCGCGATGCGCTCCGACTCGACCGCGAGGGCGGGCGGCCGGAGCCCGGAGGCGATGTTGGCGAGGGCGGTGGCGAGCGCCGGCGGCGCGGAGCGGTCGGCCCGCAGCTCCGCGGCCGCCGTCTCCAGCGAGCGCGGCAGCTCGCTCGCGCGCGCGTCGAGCGCCCTGCCCCGGGCGAGGCGCTCGGCCGTCCAGGGCGGCGGCTTCTCGGGGGCGCCCCGGGCCGCTCCACCGGCGCCGGCCGGCCGAGGGGGCTCGAAGAGGTCGAGCCGGTCGCCGAGCAGCTTCACCAGGTCCTCCCAGAGGGCCCGGACGCGCAGAAAGGCCAGCCGGTGGTGCTCGGCCTCGCTGTAGATCTTCACCCTCCGGGTGGCCGAGGCAGAGCGCTTGGGCCCGGAGATGGTGTCACCGTCGGTGACCTCCAGCCGGTAGCCCAGCTCCTCCCCCTCGGCGAGGCGAAGCGGGGTGAGGTCGAGCGCGTGCACCCCGGACTCTCGCCGCGTGCCCTGGAAGGTGCGGAGGGCGGTGCGCCTCTCGGCACCGCCGGGGAGCGACAGGACGATGCTCAGCTCGCCGAGGCCCACATCGTCCGAGGCGCTCCACCCGACCTGCACCACCGCCCGCCCGTCGACCTCGAGCTCGGCCTCGGGCGAGGTGATGCGCACCTCGGGGAAGGCGTCGGCCTCCACCGCGATGGCGAGCGGCGGCCCCTCCGCCAGCACGCGCTTCCCGTCGCGGAAGCGGAAGAAGTAGCGACCGGGGCCCTCCACCGCGAGGCGCCCCTCGAGCTCGCGCCCGTCGGGCCCCACGGAGAGGGCGAAGGAGCGCGCGGCCCGGCCGGGCGCCGCCGCGCCGGGGTCCGATGCCGCGCGCGAGGAGCTCGCGGCGAGGCCGCCGGCGGCGAGGCCGGTGTGGCCCTCCGGCGCGGTGGGCGGCGGCGAAGCGGAGCGAGCGTCCGGCGCCGCCTTCGGCTCCGGCGGGGGCGGCGCCTCCGGTGAAATCCCCGTCTTCACCTCCTCGACCACCAGCTCGGCCGCTTCCACCTTGCGGTCGGCGCGGGTGCGGAGCACCACCTCGGTGCCGAGCGGGGCGCTCACCTCGCCGCGCGTCCCCGGCACCGTGCGCGGAGGGCGCCGCATGTACGCGGGGTACTGGTAGGTGAGCTCGACGTCGCCGGTGATGGGCTCCTTCTCGGCCACCGGCACGGCGGGCCCGGCGGCGAGGAGCCTCCGCCAGCCGGTGAGCGCCGCGCCGGGCGAGAGGAAGATGAACCCGAGGTGGGCAGCGACGGCGAGCCCCACCGCGAGCCCGCCGAGGCGCGCCGGCCGGTCCGGGAAGGCGCTCTCGAGCTCCACCCCGCGCGCGCGCCGGGCGGTGGCCAGGGCGTGCGCCTCGATGAGCGCCGGGCTGAAGAGGGGCTCCGCTCGCGCAGGGTTGCCGTTCTCCTCCGCTCCCCCGCCTCGCCCGGCCTCGGCGAGCTGCACGGCCGATAGAAGCTCGCCCCGGAGGGCAGGAACGGCGCGGCCGAGCGCGCGCGCCATCACCTCCGGCGTGGAGGCGCGGCGGGCGAGGGAGAGCGCCGCCCAGGCCAGGCCTACGACCACCGACAGGCCCACCAGCGCGAAGAGGGTGTGGCGGACAGGACCGGAGGGGAGGTGCGTCGCGCCGAGGAGCGCCACGCCGCCCGCGGCGATGGCGAGAACCGCGGCGAAACTCGCCCCGAACGCCGTGCCGAGCACCACCCGCGCGCGGCGGCGGCGGGCAGCCTCGAGGAGGGCCGCGAGCTCGGCGTAGGCGGAGGGTGCCCGCCCGGGTGGCCCTTCGGGCTTCATGGCGTTCGAGGAGGGAGTCTAACGTGGCGAGCGCGGGCCGGCGCGGCGCCACGCCGCAGGGGCCGACCCGGCCCGACGCCGAGCGGCGCGAGCGCCATCCCGGGCCATTTCTTCTGGGGGTAGCGTCCTCCCGCCGCGTTATGAAAGCTCATTCCCTCTCGCAGCCCGGTGAATTTCCCGTCCCGTGAACCGTCCGATGGAAGCTGACGACCTCGCGCTCGTCTCGAGGGCCAGGGGCGGTGATGCCCAGGCGTTTCGTGCGCTCGTCGTCCGCCACCAGAGGAAGGTGTACGCCGTGGCGCTCGGCATCGTGAAAGACCGCGACCTCGCCTGGGACGTCTCCCAGGAGGCCTTCATCAGGGTGCACCGGCACCTCGGCGAGCTGGAGGGCGACGCCGCCTTCGCCACCTGGGTGCTCAGGATCACCTCCCACCTCGCCATCGACACCGTGAGAAAGGAGCGCCCCGGCTCGCGCCTCTCGCTGGACGAGGACGCCGACGAGCTCCGGGCGGTCGACCTCACCGAGGCGGGCGAGGGCATCCTGGCGAGCGCCCTCGGCACGAACCCCCAGCACAACGCCCTCCGGAAGGAGCTCGCCGGCCAGATGCAGGAGGCGCTCTCCCAGCTCCCGGAGAAGCACCGGACCATCCTCGTCCTGCGCGAGCTGGAGGGGCTCTCCTACGAAGCGCTCGCGGAGCGCCTTTCGCTCCACAAGGGCACGGTGATGAGCCGCCTCTTCCATGCCCGGAAGAAGATGCAGATCCTCCTCAGGTCGTACGCCGGGCTCGAGGGGGAGCAGGCGCCCCAGGAGCCGGCGAAGGTGGCCCGCAGCGTGAAAGGGGGTGGGTCGTGAACGACTGCCTCCAGTGCGCACCCCTCGTCGGGTCGGAAGCGGATGATCTCTCGCAGGGGGAGGCTCGCGCGCTCTCCGCGCACCTCGCCGCCTGCCCGGCGTGCAGCGCGAGGGCCGCCGACGCCGCGGTGATGGGGGAGCTCATTCGAGAAGGCCTCCTCGCCGCCGCGGCCGCCGAGGCACCGGGACTGGCCGACGCGGTGCTGGAGCGGCTCGCCCGGGGCGCGCCGCTCGAGGGCGACCCGTTCGAGGAGCCGGACGATCCGGATACGACCCGCCGGGGCGCCCGCGCCTGGGGCAAGGTGCGGGCCTTCACCCTGAGACACCCCTTCGCGGTGGCGGTGCTGGCCCCCGCTGCCGTGGCGGCCTTCCTGGCGCTCGTGTACCTTGGAGGCGGCTCATCGGGCGATCGCTCGCAGGCGCTGGTGGAGGTGACCTCCGAAGGGCGGAGCGCCACCGTCCTCGAGACGGCCGAGGGGCCCATCGTCCTGCTCGCCGAGCACGAGCCGGCTGGGTCCTGACCGACGCTTCACGGAGAGAGACATGGCGCGCGAGGTGAGGGGAACGGAAGGGGCCTGCCGCGCCCTCTCCCGGCGGAGCTGGGTGGCCTGGTGGCTGGCGAGCATGCTCGGCCTCTTCGGCGCTGCCCGAGCCATCGCCGCCACCACCGTCCCGGTGCGGGTGCGGCTGCTCAAGGCCATGCGCACGGGGCCGGCCTCGGTGGATGTGAAGCTCATCGACCTCGAGCCGCAGCTCGGCAAGCTCGCCTACAAGCGGTGGGAGGCGATCTCCGAGCACCACGCCGAGATGGAGGCGAGCAAACCGGCCTCCTTCGACCTGCCCGACGGGGCGGTGCTGGAGCTCACCCTGCTCGCCGACACCAAGGACTCCGTCACCTTCGAGGTGAAGGTGACCGCCCACAAGATGCGCTCCAAGCTCACCATCTCGCGCGACCAGCGCATCGTGCACCAGGTGTCGGACGACAAGGACGGGGTGGCCTACTTCTGCTCCGTCCGGCCGTGGCCCTGAGGGCCTGCGATGCAGATCGAGGCGCTCGAGCTCGTGCGACCACGAGACCCTCTCGACCAGCCCGTATGGCCCTTGACCCACAGGCACACGCCGCCATGTAGAGGCGGGTGAACGCACGCACATCGTGTCAGCGGGTCTTGGGCCTCAACGCAATTGCCGCGTTCTCGCTCGCCTCGCTCCTCGCCACAGGGTCCGCGGTCGCAGCGCCGGTTGCCTCGCCGGCTTCGTCCCCCTCCCCGCCTGCGCCCCCCGCCCCGCCTGCGTCGACAGCCAAGGCCTCAGGCCTCTACCGCGTGCAGGGCACCGTCCACCTCGAGGCGCCGCCCCTGCCGGGCCGCGACTTCGAGCTGCGCGCCGACGTCGAGCTCTCGGCGGGGAAAGAGCCGGGTGAGCTTCGGGTGAAGGTGGCGGCGCGTGGCCACGATTGCGAGCTCACCGCCAGCCTGGACGGCTCGGGGCGGCTCACCTTCGCCCCCGGCCAGCGGTGCGCGGTGGTGCTGGTGGCCCCCGACCGGCCCGCCCGCGTCGAGGCGACGCTCGGCGAGGGGAGCGGCCAGCTCCGGGGCGACCGCCTCGCGCTGGAGCTGTCGGGCGACGTCGCCGGCTCGGTCAGCCTCGGCGCGGCCGGCGTGCAGGTGATGGGGACCGAGCTGCCCGCGGGGCTCCTGCCCGCCGTCCCGATGCGCGGGAAGGCGCGGGCGCGAGCCGAAGGCGACCGCTCACGCGCGGTGAAGCAGCAGGGGTGAGCTCCTCCCAGAGGCGCTCCCCTCCCACCATGGCAAAGGCGTTCGAGCCGAGCCGCGAGCCCGGAGGCAGCGTCTTCAGCTTGCGGGCGTTGCCCCCTCCCAGCACGATTCTCGTCGGCCACGAAGGCGGCGGCGAGCACCTCCACCACCTCGGCCACGCCCTTGCGCCAGCGCGCCTTGCCGAGCCGGACGAGCCCGCGCTCGCCGACGTAGTCCTCGAGCTCTCCGCGCTTCCAGGGCAGGCGCGCCAGCTCCAGCGGGACGAGCACGCCATGCGCCACCAGCGCGGCGCCGAGGCCGGTGCCGAGGCCGAGGAAGAGCATGATCCCCTCCCCTCCGTAGCTCCCCAGCGCCTGCATGGCAGCGTCGTTCACCAGCCGCACCGGCCCGGGGGCGGCGCTCGCGAAGTCGAAGCGCGTCCAGCCGCGGCCCAGGTTGGCTGGCTCGAGGGCGACCCGGCCGTGCACCACGGGCGATGGAACGCCGATGGTCATGGCGTCGAAGGTCCAGCCGCGCTCCTGCGCGCGGCGGAGCACCTCCTTCATCATGCGCCGGGGGGTGAGGCCCTTGCCGGAGTCGAACTTCTCGACCTCCTCCTGTCCCGTCAGCTGCAACTTCACGTGACTGCCGCCGACGTCGACGACCAGGACCCGCATCTTCATGCCGCCTCACCAATCGAGGGTGAACGCCACGCATGCCGCGCCTATCGCCCCGGTCGAGCCGCACGTCCGGGTCCGGTAGGAGATGCGCAGCAGGGGCCTGACACGCAACGCCAAAGTCGCGCAAAAGGTCGCCCGCCTCTCCTCGCGAGCGCCCTCGAGTGGATGCTTTATCCCCCCCGGTGGCTCGCCCGCCGTTCGGCCCTTCCCTGGCACCCGCGCTGGTTCCCGTTAAGTCGTGAGATTCCCAATGGCGCGCACCTCCATGTTCGTCGTCTTCCTCCTCGTCATGCTGTCCGCCTTCGGCCTCATGCACGGCTACATCTACCTGCGGGTGGCGCGCGACACGGCGCTGCCGGTGGGCTGGCGGCGGGCCGTTGGGCTCGTCCTCCTCCTCCTGGCCGTGGGCGTTCCGCTGAGCGTGGTGGTCATGCGCCGGCTGCCCTTCCGCGCGAGTCAGCTCGTCGCCACGCTGGTCTACACCTGGATGGGCGCGGTGCTGCTCATCTTCGCCGCCATCCTCGTCACCGACCTGGCGCGCCTCCTCTGGGCCACCTTCGGCTGGGCGAGCTCGCTCGCGGGCAGCGCTCCGGCGCCGCCGGCCGACCCGTCGCGGCGCGCCTTCGTGGCGCGCTCGCTCATGGGAGGCGCCGCAGTGATGTCGGCGACCGCGGTGGCCGCGGCGGTGCACGAGGCCACCGGCACGCCCAGGGTCTCCGAGGTGCCGGTGAAGCTGGCGCGGCTGCCGCGCGCCCTCGACGGTTACACCATCGCCCAGATCTCCGACCTCCACGTGGGCCCGAGCATCGGCGAGCGCGAGGTGAAGCGGGTGGTGGAGCTCACGAACGCCATGAGGCCCGACGCGGTGGTCATCACCGGCGACCTGGTGGACGGGAACGTCGCGGACCTCCGGCACGCCACCCAGCACCTCGTCGACCTGCGCGCGCGGCACGGCGTCTTCTTCATCACCGGCAACCACGAGTACTACTCCGGCGCGCGCCAGTGGCTGGAGGAGCTCCCGCGCTACGGCATCCGGCCCATTCGCAACGAGCGGCTGGTGCTGGGCGACCGCGACCCGGGCGGCGCCACCTTCGACCTCGCCGGGGTCGACGACTGGAGCGTCGCCCCCGGCCGCGATGGCCGCTGGCCGGTGCTGGAGAAGGCCGTCGCCGGCCGCGACCCGGAGCGCTCGCTGGTGCTGCTCGCGCACCAGCCGCGCGGGGTGGACATCGCGGTGCGGAGCGGGGTGGAGCTGCAGCTCTCCGGCCACACCCACGGTGGACAGATCTTCCCCTGGAGCCTGCTCGTCAGCGCGGTTTACCCCTACTGGAAGGGGCTCTACACCCACCGCGAGGGAGACCAGGCGGGGCACGTCTACGTCACCACCGGCGCCGGCTACTGGGGGCCGCCGATGCGCCTCGGGGCTCCGGCCGAGGTGGCGAAGATCATCTTGACGGTCTGAGGTCGCGCCCTCCCCCCGCAGCGAAGGTGGCTGGCTCCGCCCTCCCCGCCTCGCCGGCGGGGCCCCTCCCGGCCCCTTCTCCTGGACTGCCTCCTCGAGCTCAGGCAGCGCTCGGTCCGACGAGCTCCTCCACGATGCGCGGCAGCCGCTCGCTGGCCGAGCCGTGGGCCCAGAAGCCGCGGGTGCTCTCTTCGGCCATCCGGGAGAACGGGTTCGGCTCGGGGTTCACATCGACGAAGGCGATGCCGCGGCGGAGGGCCAGCTCGCCGATCTGCATGGGCAGGTTGGTGGCGCCGCTGGTGCCGGCGATGAGCAGGAGGTCGGCCCGCGCCGCCGCGCCGAGCGCCGTCTCGGCCTGGTAGTGCTCCTCGTCGTAGTACTCGTCGAAAAAGAGCACGTGCGGCCGGAGCCACCCCTTGCAGCGCGGGCAGGAGAGCCGGGCGCGGTCGGCTGCGGTGAACGGGGTCTCCGCGGTGCGCTCGCCCATGTCGGGCTGGGGAAGGCGGCCGGCGAAGCAACCGCTGCCGCAGCGCACGAAGGCGGCGTCGCCGTGGATGCAGGAGGTGCGCTCCGGCGTGGCGCCGGCCCGGAGGTGGAGGCCGTCGATGTTCTGGGTGACGAGGTGGAAGCGGTCGCCGAGCGCCCGGTCGAGCCGCACCAGCGCCTCGTGCCCGGCGTTGGGCCGGGCGCGCGCGCAGATCCCGAACCGGTAGAGGTACCAGCGCCAAACTTCTTCGGGACGGCGCTCGAACATGGCCGCGGTGGCCATCTCCTGGGGCATGTAGTTGCGCGAGCCGACCACCCAGTACCCCTCCGCGCCGCGGAAGGTGGGGATGCCGCTCTCGGCCGAGATGCCGGCGCCGGTGAGGGCCAGCACGCGCCCTCCCCGGGCGCGCACGCCGGCGAGGATGCGCGAGAGCTCGGGTTCCATCCGGCCTGTTGTAGCGCGAACCGCGGGCCGCAGCGCTCTTCCAACGCCGGAAGTTCAGGCCAGCGCGGCTGGGTCGCGCTCACCTCCGATACAGCTCGTCCATCAGCTCGGACTCGGTGAGGAGCCCTCGCCGGAGGAGGAGGCGGGTCACCGCGGCCATGAGCTGGCCGGGAGAGAGGCCGCCGCGCTCGCCGCGGGCGAGCTGGTCGAGCGCCTCGGCCACCGCCGAGCGGCGCAGCACGGCGGCCCGCTCGGCGGGCGGACCCTCGGCGGGCCCTTCGTCCTGCGCCTCGGGCGCGAGCTCGGTGAGGAGCACCGGCTCCTCGGTGAGGGGGGAGGGGGAGCCCTGGGCGAACCCCTCCAGGCGCCCGGCGCCGCGCGGGCGAGAGCTCGCCGCCGGTTCGGCCTCGGCGAGCGTGTTCGCCGGCCGGTTGAAGTACCCCTCGCGGATGTGGTCGGGCATGGCCGCGAAGGGGTCGGTGGTGGTCTCGAGCCGCGGCGCGGCCGGGGCATCGGGCGACGGTGGCGCGCGCGGCGGGGGCACCGGCAAGGAGGCCTCGTCATCGGCGAAGTAGAAGCGCCGGACGGCCGCCGCCACGTCGCGGTCACCGGCCAGGACCACCCGCACGCGGCGCCCGGTGCGGAAGGCGAGCTCGTCGATCACCGCGATGTTGGAGGGGTCGGCCATCGCCACCTGCACCGAGCTCGAATCGCAGGAGACGGGGAGCAGCATCTGCCGGAGGGCGAGCTCGCGCGGCACGAGCTTCAGGGCGGCCTCGAGCTGCAGCGTGCGGGGCAGCGTGGCGAGGCTCACCGCCTGGTAGCCGAACTTCTTCGAGAGCGCGGCGAGGATGTGCGCCTCGGTGGTGAGCTGGAGGTCGAGCAGCGCCTGACCGAGCTTGCCGCCCCACTTGCGCTGGTGGCCGAGCGCGGCCTGGAGCTGCGCCTCGTCGATGGCGCCGGCTTCGAGCAGCATCTCGCCGAGGCGTTTCTTCACCGTGGGCAATCCGTCTCCCGGGCTTCCCCCCCCGCGCCGAAGTCGGGAATCTACCGCGCAGATCGGAGTCGGTCGAGGCGAGTTGCCGCAGCACCCCTTGTGGTCAGCGCGACCCCGGAGCCGGCATCAGGGCGACCCGTCGTCGCGCGTGGCGATGGCGAGGCGGGCGAGGCCGTGCTTTCGCGCCAGTTCCATCACGGCCACCACCTTGCCGTGGGCCACCCCGCGGTCGGCCTGCACCAGCACCAGGGTGTCGGGGTTCTGGCCGTGGGCGCGCTCCAGGGCGCGCCCCAGCTCCTCCTCGTCGATGACCTTGCCGGAGATGACCGTCCGCCCGTCCTCCAGCACCGCCACCGCGAGGTCGTGCACGTCCTCCCCGGTGGCCGTCCTCCCGGCGCGCGGGAGATCGACCTTGAGACCACCGTTCTGGCCGCCCTGCTCCACGATGGCGGTGGTGGTCACCATGAAGATGATGAGGAGGACGAGGAAGATGTCGGTGAGGGGGGTGATGTTGATGTCGGCGAAGAGGCCGCCGCCACCCTCCTCTCCTTCATCGCCGTGCCTGGGGCCGCTGACTGCCATCGCGCGCTCGCGCCTCCCCTCACCCGCCGGACCGCGCCGCGGCCGGCGACGCAGCCACGAGCTCACCCGTCGCCGGCGGGGCACCGCGCTCCCGCGCCTCGTGCAAGAGCTCGAGGTACTCCTCGGTGAGCAGGCGAAACTGGAGGGCGAGCTTCTGGACGTGGGTGTTGAGGAAGTTGTAGAGGATGACCGCCTCGATGGCCACGGCGATACCGCCCGCGGTGGTCACCAGCGCCTCGGAGATGCCGGCCGCGACCACCGTGAAGCCGCCCTGGCCGCTCTTCGCCATCTGCTGGAAGGCCTGCATGATGCCCACCACGGTGCCGAAGAGCCCGATGAACGGCGCGGTGGCGCCGATGGTCCCGAGGATCCACAGGTGCGCCTTGAGGCGAAGGTTGAGTTGCTGGCGCTGGCGCTCGACCGCGGCCTCGACCTTCTCGGCGGTGGGAGGGCGCAAGGGACGGCCCGCCGCGGTGGTGGGGGCGCTCGCCACCAGCCCGGCCAAGAAGACGTCTCCAGCGGGTGAGCTGGACCGCTCGCACTGGGCGCGCGCGTCCTCGAGGTCGCTGCGGAAGAGGGCGCGGGTCACGGCATCGGCGAGCGTTCGCGCCCGCTCGCCGAAGCGCCACAGCGCAAACGTGCGCTCCAGCGCCACGGCGATGGCCGCCACCGAGCACACGGCGATGAGCCACATCGCGGCGCTGTGCCGGACGAGGGAGAAGAGCTCGCTGTTCAAGCGGTGGGGGCCTCCTCTTGTGCCGGGCCTGGATGGAGGCCCACGCGCGCTGTTCCTTACGGCATCCCCGCCGGGGGCGCCAGGATGGTAGCAGAACCCGCCGATCGGCCGGCTATTCCCCGGCGGGCGGCGGCACGGAGCCGAGCGGCACCACCTCGCCGCGCTCGAGCTGCACCAGCCGGGCTCCGCGGGGCGAGGGAAGCTCGAAGAGGCGCGGATCGATCTCGCCGTTCACCTCCAGGTCGGCCTTCCAGGCGAGGTCCACCCGCGCCCGTCCGCGGGGGGCGTCGAGGTGTACCGAGCGCGGAAAGCGCACGCCGCCCCGGCCCGCGAAGTCGTCGAGGTCGAGGTCGTAGGCCGCGCTCTCCGCGCTCGCTCCGGCGCGCCGGAGACGCGAGCTCTCCACGGTGGCCTCCTCACCCACCGCGAGCCGCTGGCCCAGCTCTCCCCGCGCCAGCGTGAGGAGGAGCTGGCTGCCCTGGGCCTTCACCTCCCGCGGGCGGCCGGCGAGGAGCGGCGCGCTTCCGCAGAGGATCGTGACGAGCTCCTCCACCGGGAGCACCACCGGCAGGAGCCGCGAGACGTTCTCGGGCGAGGCCTCCCCCCGGTAGAGGACGTTCTCCTTCGCGTCATAGAAGGCGAAACGCCCCCGCGAGGCCACCAGCACCGCGGCGGGGTTGCCGAAGAAGTCGAGGGTCTCGAGCCGCACGCTGTCGGGCTTCTCAGCGGCGATGGCCTCCAGCACGGTGCCCGAGAGGTCGGGCGACTGGATGCGCACCCGGGCCGTCCCGCGCACCCGCTGCACCCGCTCCTGGGAGGCGCGCACCTGCGCGAGGAGCTTCTCGGGGGCGCGCGAAAGCCCGGCGGGCGGCGCGTGCGCGCAGGCGACGGAGAGCGCCAGGAGCGCCAGCATGGGTCGCAAGGCTCGGGTCATGCGGTGCCTCCGCTCGGAAGAGCCGGTGAGGGAGCCCGGACAGGAGAGCCGGGTCAAAAGAGCCGATTCTCGGCGCGCGAGGAGCTCCCTGGCGCGCCGCCTCGCGAGCTCGTCATCGGGGCGCTCCTTCGAGCTGGCCTTCTTCTCGCTCGCCAGGACGCGCACGAGGAGCGACTCGAAGCGCTTCTCGTCCTGGAGGAGGACCGCCAGGGTCCTCGCCTCCTCCACGTCGGTGAGGAGCTCGTCCGGGAAGAGCTGGCGCGCCCGCTCGAGCTCGCGGCGAGAGGCGGCCACACCACCCCCCGCGGCGGTGGGCAAGGTGGCGCGCCAGGCACCCAGCACACGCCGCGGCCCGGCGCGGTCCACCCGCTCGTCGAGCGATGCGGCGCGCTCGACGAGCGCCAGCGCCCCGTCCTTCACCGCGAGGATGGCGGCCATGCCGCGCTGCCGGGCGAGCCCCATGCCCGCCTCCCCCAGCAGGTAGAGCGGCTCCGCGCCGTTCACACCGACCGCTTTCGCGGCCTCGCCGGGCGCCTCCCCGCGCCGAAGGGCTTCCTCGAAGGAGGGGGCGAGGAGCCGGAGTGCTCCCTCGGCCGCGCGCCCCGCCGCGCCCCAGGCCTCGCGCGCCTCCGCCGGGGCGAGCTCGGCCCGGAAGGCGTGGGCGCGGGCCAGTCGCACGAGCGGCGCCGGCTCGTCCGGACGCAGCGCCGCGGCCTCCTCGAAGCCGGCGATGGCTGCCTTCAGGCGGGCGAGGTCGAGGCGCTCGGCGTAGGCGGCGTCGGCCGAGGCCAGCGCGGCCGCGTACGCCTCACCCGGATGGCTCGCCGCCGCATCGCGCGGCGGCTCGACCTCTCCCCTCGCCGCGGGCGCGGCAAGGAGCAGCGAGAGGGCAAAAAGCGCGGCGCGCGCATTCACCGCGAGGAGCCGCCGGCCACCCGGGCGCGAGAGGCGATGCGTCCGATCGAGCAAGCGTCCGCCGGATGGATGGCGCGCCGGCCCGCGAGCGGCCGGCCCCGAGGGCCCCGCGCCGAGACCGGACCCATGGGGTGGGCTGCCCTGACCCTCGGTGGCGATGGTGGGAGCTCTCAGCGGCGCTTCCGGCCGGTGGGCTTCGAGCCGGTCGGCGGGCGGCTGGCGCGCGCGGTGGGCTTCGACGTGGCCACCGCCCGCTTGGAGGAGGGGCGGCGCGCGGCCGCGCGGGAAGTGGGCGGGCGGGAGGGCCGCGCCGCCTGCCGCGCCGGTCGACCGCTCGCGGGCTGGCGCGGTTTGGGCGGGGTCCGGAGGGCGGCGGGTGGTGGGCGCGCGGGGGCGGGCGCCGGTGCCGGCCTCGGGGCGGGTGCGGGGCGAATACCCGGTTGCGGCGCCCTCGCGGACCGGCTGGACGTCGCGCACCATCGGTGCGGGATCCGCCGCCGCGAGCACCGGCCTCGCCCGCCCGGGCACCGGCCTCGAGGGCGCGGAGGCGGCCGGCAGCGGCGCGGGTGGTTCGGGCGCAGGCGGGGGGGGAGGCGGCCTGACCTCGGGGCGCTTAGGGGGCTGGGCCCGCGACAGCTTGGCGAGGCGCGCAGCCTCCTCCTCTGGCGTCACGATGAGTGGATTCCCTCCCGCGCGCTGGCGGGCGTCGTCCTCGCCGCTGTAGTAGAGCTGTGCGCTGGCGGAGCCCTTCAGCACCAGCTCGCCGCGCTGGTTCTCGGCCCAGAGCTCGAGGTCGATGGCGTAGCTCCCGCCCTCCTCGAAGCGGCGCTCGGCCACCCGTCCCCGGCAGGTGAGCACGTCGCCGGGCCAGACCAGCTTGGGGAAGCGGGCGCTGAAGCGCCGGATGCGGGCACCCCGCAGCCAGTCGACGAGGAGCTCGCCCACGAAGCCCATGCCGAGCATGGCCGGGACGTGCACGCTCGGAAATCCGGCGTTCTTCGCCACGTGCTCGTCCACGTGGAGCGGGTTGAAGTCGCCGCTGGCGCCGGCGAAGCGCGCCATCTGAATGCGGTCGATGGGCGGCTTCACCAGCGGTGGGAGCTCGTCCCCCACCTTCACCGCCTCGAAGTAGAGCTGCCGCGCGAGCTGGGCCATGGCGATCCTACCCCCGCCTGAGGACGAGGACCTCCCGGGACTTGAAGACGAACGCGCCCTTCTCGTCGCGCGCCTCGGCTTCCAGCACGAGGAGGTCCATGGGTCCACTCCCGCCGGCGCGCTCCTGCACGTCGGCCACTCGCGAGCGCACGCGGAGGCGGTCTCCCGCCAGGATGGGGCGGCCGAGCTCGATGCTCTGGTCCCCCTGGAGGAAGGCGCGCGTGCCGAGGTCGAGCCCGTGGCGGAAGCGCTCGTCGATGGCGAGCGAGGCGGCGAAGGTGGGGGGGGCCACCAGGGCGGGATGTCCGGCGGCTCTGGCCGCCTCCTCGTCGACGTAGATGGGGTTGGCGTCGCCGATGGCCTCGGCGAAGCGGCGGATGGCGCCCCGCTCCACCTCCACGAGGAACGGTTCGCTCTCGCGGCCGATGAGGGACCTATCGATCATCGGCGGCCGCTCCCGCTGGGTTGGCCTTCACCATGGCTAGCGCCCGCCCGGAAGGTCGAGGGCGGTGACGAGCCCCCGCAGGTTCACCACGGCCGCCGCGGCGTGCACGGCGGCCCAGGCGGTGGCCCCCTCCCCGAGCCACGCTCCCTCGACGCGCGCGCGCAGCGAGGGCCGCGCCTCGAGCGCCACCTCGAGGTGCGGGTCGTCGGCCTCCACCGCCAGGGTGAGGTCGAGCCGTACCCGCTCCTCTCCATCCACGAAACCGCGAACCACCTGCTGGAGCCCGGCGACCTCGCCCTCCTCGAGTCGCATCAGGCCCTCGCGCGGCTCCTCGGCGATGAGCGGCGAGAGCTCCTCCTCCACCTCGTCCACCTCGAGCCCGCAGCCCAGACCGACCAGCATGGCCGACTCGGAAAGCCCCGCCACACCGACCTCGCCGGACTCGGCAGCGGCATGGAAGGCCTCGTCGGAGAGGCCGATCCCGGCGGCGCGGTGCATCGCGGCGCCGAGCGGCTCCACGTCGCCGACGAGGGTGCAGGAGACGTGACGTACCGGTCCGCACGCCATCGAGAGCAGCGCCGGCAGGCGGTCGAGCGCAAAGCTGCTCGTCGCGTTCACCCCCACCACGGCCACGTCGGCCTCGAGGCACACCGCATCGAGGCGCTCGGCCGCCGCCTCGTGGTGGAGCCAGGGGTGAACCAGCTCCGCACCGGTGGTCACCACCGAGACGCCCGCGCGCACCGCGCGCTCGAGGTGCGGCAGGGCCTCCTCGAAGCCGAGGCGCTGGGTGAAGATGGCGACGCCCCCGTGGGCTCGCGCCAGCGCAGCCCGCCACTCGGGCTCGACGTCGAGCGCGGCCGCTGCGGTGCCCGCCAGCGCCTCCAGCCGGGTTCCCGCGCGCTCGGGGTCTACCAGGCCCACCAGCCGGAGGTCCGGCGCTTCCCCCACCGCCCTGGCGATGGCGCAGCCCAGCGTGTCGAGGCCGATCACCACGGTGGGAATCTGGTCCGAGCCCTCCAAGTGCAAACCTCCGGTTGGCTGGGAGTAATAGTGCAGTGCGCCCATGACCTACAAGGCCAAACCGGAGCATGCCCGGGCGGGGCGTCGGTCGCTACCGCCGCGCCAGCGCCGACTCGATGAGCTGCCGCGCCTCGGGCGTGGACCAGTCGCGCGCCCCCACCATCATCGCCACGATGCGGCCGTCGGGTCCCACGAGGTAGCTCTCCGGGTACTTGATGTCGGGACAGTACCCGCGCGCGGCGCAGTAGTAGGTGCGCGCCGCCAACCCGTCCGGGTCCCGCACCTGCTCGAGGAACGACGGAGCCCCGCCTGCGGTGGTGGCGAAGAAGGTGCGGACCGCCTCCCACGAGTCGTCCCCCGAGACCGCCACCAGCCTGAAGCGCCCCGGGTGCGCCTCGCGCACGGCCTTGCCCAGCGCGAGCAGGGAGGGCATCTCGGCGACGCAGGGGGGGCACCAGGTGGCCCAGAAGCTCACCAGCATCGCCTCGCCGGGTGCAGGGGCGAGGCTCACCGGCTGGCCGTCGGGCCCCTCCACGGAGAGCGGCGGCGCCGGGGTGCTCACCGGGTGCGAGAAGGTGCGCTCGTCGAGGAGCTGCGCCTCCGCGGCGGCCCACGGCTCAGCCGAGCCCGACGGCCCGGCTGGCGCGGTTGGCGAGGCCGGCGGCGCGGGTGGCGCCATCCGCGGCGTGGGAGCCGCGCCACGCAGGGCGGGGCCGTGGGTCATCGACTGCCCCACCACCAGGACAGCCGCCGCCACGGCGAGGAGGATGACCAGGGGTCGCCAGCGCATGGGCCGTCTCTGTTAGCCGACGGGGCGCCTTGCCGCCAGCCGGCGCTTCGGGCGAGACTCCCGCAATGCGCGGCCTCATGGGCAACTTCTCGCTCATGCCCTTGCAGGACCTGGTGGAGTTCCTGGCCCGCCGCAGGGTCACCGGGAGTCTCACCTGCGAGCGCGGGACGGTGCGCAAGTCGCTGCAGATCCTCGACGGCGCGGCGGTGGGGGCCTCTTCCAACGATCCCCGCGAGTACCTGGGCCAGCTCCTCATGAATTTCGGGCACCTCACCGAGGAGCAGCTCAGCAAGGCCTTCGAGACGCAGGAGGAGACGAGGATCCGGCTCGGCAAGGTGCTCACCATGGTGGGGCTCGTCTCGCCGGAGGTCATCCGCGACACCCTGGCGCTCAAGATCCGCGAGACCATCCTCGACGCTTTCGTCTGGGACGCCGGCGTCTTCCGGGTGGACGACGCCGCGCCGCTCGCCGTGGACGAGCTCGACGTGCAGGTGCCGCTCGCCGACATCGCCCGCGAGGCCGAGTTCCGCGCCACCGCCTGGGAGGCCATGAGGGCGCCCTTCCCGAGCGGCACCGCCACGCTCATGGTGAACGAGTCGCGGGTGCCGGCGCGGCTGCCGGCGAACAGCGTCGACGCGAGGCTGCTCGCCCTTGCGCGCGAGGGGAAGTCCATCGATGAGCTGGCCCTGGCGCTCCATGCCACCGACTTTCACCTCTACCAGCGGCTCTACGCGCTCCACCGGCAGGGGGTGCTGGAGGCCGCGCCCCCCCTCGCCGATCCGCTGGAGGGCGGGCCCCCGGAGCGCGGCGCCGAGGAGCCCCAGCTCCTCGCCCGGCTGCGCGCGGAGCTGCTCCAGCCGCCCCGCACCCCACGCCTGAGGGTGAGCCTGCACGAGGTGGCGCTCATGCGCCTCGCCGCCTCCGAGAAGTACCTCCTCGGCCGCTGCGACGGGAGCCGCGACCTCCGCCAGATTGTCCAGCTCGCGCCACTTCCCGAGCTCGACGTCCTGCGCGCCATCCGCAAGTTCGCCGACGCGAGGATGGTCGAGGTGTAGCGCTCTTCGCTAGCGCTGCGCCGTCCGCGCCACGCGGCGCTCGCTGGCGAAGAAGGCCTGGAGCGCCTCGTAGGCCACCCGCGAGGCGCGGGCGTGCCACAGGCGGTCGTTCACCATCACCACCGCCACCGCGACCTGCGGGTCCTCCACCGGCGCGAAGCCCACGAACCACGAGTGATCGCGGTAGGGACTCACCTCGGCGAGGCTGCCGGTCTTGCCCGCCACCGACACGCCGCGCAGGGGCGAGCTCCTCGCCAGCCGGGCCTTCCTGAACCACTTGCGCGCCGTACCCTCGGTGGTGGTGGTCTCCATCATCTCGGCGAGCGCCGAGGCCACCTCGGGGCGGATCACCTGCCGCCCACCGGCGGGCGCCCGCACCGGCTCGCCGTCGATCGCGTCCACCACCCGGGGCGGGACGAAGCGGCCGCCGTTGGCGACGATGGCGGCGATGAGGGCGCCGTGCAGCGGCGACATCCGAACCGGTCCGAAGCCCGCGGCCGTGGTGGCGAGCTCGAACGGCTCGTCGCTGATGCTCGCGGTGGACGGGGCGACCGGCCAGTCGAAGGGGATGGGCGCGTTGAAGAGGAAGCGGCCCGCCGCCTCGCGCAGGAGGCCGGAGGAGAGCTCGCGCCCGGCCATCTTGGCGAAGACCACGTTGGCGCTCTTGCCGAGCGCGTCGGCGAGGGTGAGGCAGCGCCGGTCGCGCCGCGGGTCGTCGCGGAGGAGCGCCGGCTGGATGCGGTGCCGGCCGCCGTGAAAGCAGACCTCCTCATCGGGCCCGATGCCGCGCTGCAGGAGGGCGGCGCTGGTGACGATCTTGAAGATGCTGGCCGCGGGAGCAACCGGCGCGAGGGCCACCGGCGTGGGCGCGCCCGACTCCACGTGCTCCGCGAGGGCGAGCACCCTCCCCGTGCGCGGCTCGATGAGCACCACCGCCCCCATCCGCACCCGGTAGGTGGCGAGCGCCTTCTCCAGGCTCTGCTGCAGGCTGGGGACGATGGAGAGCTCGGCCCGGCCGCGGCCGCTCCTCGCCACGTACCTCCCGGAGCCGGCATCGAAGGTCATCGGCCCGAGCGCCCCCACCTCGAGCGCCGGCGGGCGCACCTTGCCGAAAGCGGCCGCAGAGGTGGGCGAAGGTAGCGCCACGGCCCCCGCCGCATCAGAAGCGAGGGTCACTGCGGCCCCTGGGTTCGCCGCGACCGCCGCGCGTGGGCCTCCACTCGGGGCGGGCGGACCCTCCTCCCCGGGGCGCGAGCGCGCGTCGGCGTGGGGCCAGGGCAGCGCCAGGAAAGCGAAGAGGGCGAGGCAGGGAACGAGCAGCCAGGGGGCGTGGCGAGCGTGCGGCATGAGCGGGGCGAGTCTGCCCTTCACCAGGCGAGAGCGTCAAAAAAAAGACCCCGTTCTTCGGGGACGTGGATGCTCATAGCAAGGCGCCTGCCAACCCTGTCGCTCGCTCTTCCGAGCGCGGAGGGTGCCGGGGGAGGGGCACGAAGAAGGCCCCCGCCCCGCGGAGGGGAGAGGGCCTTCGAGACCGCGAGATGGCAGAACGGGCGAGGGCTCAGCGGCCGCGGCGCGAAGCGACCGCCTTCGTCACCTTGCGGACGGCGCTCCTCCCGGACTTCGCCGCGGCGCGCGCCACCGGCTTCACCTCGCGCGCCACCGTCTTGCGGACCACCTTGGCGGCCTTCCGCACCGCCTTCACCACCTCGGGCGCCGCCTTCGCCTCCTTCAGCACCGCCTGCGCCGCGGCCAGCCGCGCGATGGGCAGCCGGTACGGGGAGCAGGAGACGTAGTCGAGCCCGATCTCGTGGCAGAACTCCACCGAGCGCGGGTCACCGCCGTGCTCGCCGCAGATGCCGATCTTGAGGTCGGGACGGGTCGTGCGGCCCTCCTCCACCGCGATCTTCATCAGCGCGCCCACGCCCTAGCGGTCGACGCAGACGAAGGGGTCGACGTCGTAGATGTCGCTGCTCGAGGTACTTCGCCAGCACCGGGCCCACGTCGTCGCGCGACAGGCCGAAGGTGGTCTGGGTGAGGTCGTTCGTCCCGAAGGAGAAGAACTCGGCCTTCTCGGCGATCGCGTCGGCGGTGAGCGCGCCGCGCGGGACCTCGATCATCGTGCCCGACCAGGTACTTCACCTTCCGGCCGCGCTCCTGCGAACACCTCGGCGGCCACGCGGCGGACGATCTTCGTCCTGGTGGTCGAGCTCCTTCTTCTCGCCGACGAGCGGGATCATCATCTCGGGCAGCACGGCGATGCCCTCCTCGGCCACGTCGACGGCGGCCTCGAAGATGGCGCGCGCCTGCATCTCGGTGATCTCCGGGTAGGAGATCCCGAGGCGGCAGCCGCGGTGTCCCGAGCATCGGGTTCGACTCGTGCAGCTCGGCGATGCGCGCCTTGATCGACTCGACCGAGCTGTCGGTGGCCTTCGCCAGCTCGGCGACGCCCTCCTCGTCGTGCGGCAGGAACTCGTGCAGCGGCGGGTCGATGGTGCGGATGGTGACGCCGCTTGCCGTCCATCTCCCGGAAGATGCCGGCGAAGTCGCTCGCGCTGCAGCGGCAGGAGCTTCGCCAGCGCGGCGCGGCGGTCGGCCTCGTTCTCGGCGACGATCATCTCGCGCATCGGGCCGATCTTGCCCTCGCCGAAGAACATGTGCTCGGTGCGGCACAGGCCGATGCCCTGGGCGCCGAAGGCGATGGCGGCCCTCGCCTGGTCGGGCTGATCGGCGTTGGCGCGCACCTTGAGCCGGCGCACCTTGTCGGCCCAGCTCGAGCAGCTTCGCGTACTGCTGGTAGAGGGGCGCGTCGGCCGGGTCGCGGTCCTTCTCGATGAGGACCTGGACGACCTCGGACGGCGTGGTGTCGAGCTTGCCCTCCAGGATCTCGCCGGCGATGCCATCGAGGGAGATCCAGTCGCCCTCGTTGACGACCTTCTTGCCGCCCTCGGCGGCGACGGTCATGGTCTTCGCGTCGTAGTCGAAGGTGAGCGCGTCGCAGCCGACGATCGCCACCTTGCCCATCTGCCGGGCCACCAGCGCGGCGTGGGAGGTCATGCCGCCGAAGGCGGTGACGAAGCCCTCGGCCGCCGCCATGCCGCGGATGTCCTCGGGGCTGGTCTCGTGCCGGGCGAGCATCACCTGCTCGCCGCGGGCGTGCCACTCCTCGGCGTCGCTGGCGAAGAAGACGATCCGGCCGCTGGCCGCGCCGGGGCCGGCGGGGAGGCCCTTGGCGAGGAGCTTGCCGCTCGCGACGGCCGCCTTCTTGGCCGACGCGTCGAAGATCGGGCGCAGGAGGTGGTTGAGCGCGTCGGGCTCCACCCGCGCCACCGCCTCCTCCCTGGGGATGAGCTTCTCGTCGGCCATCTCCACCGCGATGCGCACGGCGGCGATGCCGGTGCGCTTCCCGGTGCGGGTCTGCAGGAGGTAGAGCTGGCCCTGCTCGATGGTGAACTCGATGTCCTGCATGTCCTTGTAGTGCCGCTCGAGCTTGCGGCGCGCGTCGTCGAGCTGCCGGGCGATCTGCGGCAAGCGCTCCTCCATCTCGACGATCTTCTGCGGCGTGCGGATGCCGGCGACCACGTCCTCGCCCTGCGCGTTCACCAGGAACTCGCCGTAGAACTCGTTCTCGCCGGTGGCGGGGTTGCGGGTGAAGGCCACGCCGGTGCCCGACTCCTCGCCCATGTTGCCGAAGACCATCGACTGCACGTTGACGGCGGTGCCCCAGTTGGCGGGGATGCCGTTCATGCTGCGGTAGGCGTTGGCGCGGTCGTTCTCCCAGGAGTCGAAAACCGCCGCGGACGGCGGCGAGGAGCTGGTCGCATGGGGTCGTCGGGGAACTCGATGCCGCGCTTGGCCTTCACCTCGGCCTTGAACTCGGCGACGAGCTCCTTCAGCGCCGCGACCGGCAGGTCGGAGTCGAGCTTCACGCCGAAAGCGTGCTTCTTCTTCCGTCGAGGATGATCTCGAAGGGATCGCGGTCCTCCTTGCGCTCGGCTTCATGCCCAGCACCACGTCGCCGAACATGGCGCAGAAGCGGCGGTAGCTGTCCCAGGCGAAGCGCTCGTTGCCCGAGCGGACGGCGAGGCCGGCCGCTGTCTCGTCGTTGAGGCCCAGGTTGAGGACGGTGTCCATCATGCCCGGCATCGACACGCGGGCGCCGGAGCGCACCGAGACGAGCAGCGGATTGCGGGGGTCGCCGAACCTCTTGCCGGTGAGCGCCTCCACCTTCTTCATGGCGGCGGCGATCTCCTTGTCGAGACCCTTGGGCAGCTTCTTGCCGCCCTGGTTGTACTCGGTGCAGACGCCGGTGGTGATGGTGAAGCCCGGAGGCACCGGGATCCCGATGTTGGACATCTCGGCGAGGCCTGCGCCCTTGCCGCCGAGCAGCTCCTTCATGTCCCTGTTGCCCTCGGCCTTGCCGCCGCCGAAGTAGTAGATGCGCTTCATCGCCATGTGGACAGCTCCTTGGGTCGTTCGGTTCTCGATGCGTCGGGGGCGCGGCCAGACCGCCAGTTGCAGGGCGCGCGAAATCGGGCTGCATACTCGGAGAATGACGCCCGCGATTCAAGGGGGAACCCCTCGCGAAAGGCCGGCTTGCTAAACGCGCATGGCCTCCAGGGTCGCGTCGTCCGCGGCGGGTGCGACCCGGTAGACCTCCTCGCCGCCCGCTTCACGCCACGTCACCGCCACCTCGGCGAGCTCCCGCCCCTTGCCGTAGCGCGCCACGATGGCGGCGGCGCGCTGCCGCTCCTCCCAGGTGGGCTCCCCCTCCACCAGCGCCACCGGGCCTGGCACCTCCTCCGCCTCCAGCCGCGAGCGCCCCTCCGCGTACCGCTCGAGCAGGGCGTTCTCCGCCTCGGTGCGGCCCACGATGAGCTTGGCACGCGGCGAGAGGCGGAAGTGCCGTCCGGTGGAGAGCAGGATCACGTCCTCCTGCGTCACCCGCCGCTCCTCGCCCCGCTCCTCCCGGGCGTCGAGGATGTCGAAGAACTTCCGGGCGAAGCTCTCGTCGGTGAGGTAGCAGCAGCCTCCGGCGGGCTGGGGCCAGGCGGCGAGCCCGAGCTCCCGGGCGAGCGCCATCTGGCGAGCGCGCGAGCGCCCGCTCACGTCGAGCAGCCGCTCCCGATCGACGAGCCCCTCCTTCTCGGGGATGGTGGGCGGCAGCAGCCTGGCGGAGAGGGGGCGCAGGAGCCGGCCCTCCACCCCGGCGTCGCGCTCGATGACCCGCAGGGTGTCGCGGCGCTGGCTCTTCGGCCGCTGCCCGAGCACCTCACCGGTGAAGATGAAGTCGGCGCCCTCGGCCTCCATGATCTCGCGCGCCTTGCGCATCATGAAGACGCGGCAATCGACGCAGGGGTTGGCGTTCGCGCCGTAGCCGTAGCGCGGGTGCACCAGCATGTCGAGGTAGGCGGGCCCCGAGAGGTCGACGTACTCCACCTCCACGTCGAGCTCGGCGGCGGCGCGCAGCGCCTCGTTCTCGGGCACCGAGCCGTCGGCCCGGCCGCCCTTGCGGCGCTGCGTCTCGGTGATGCAGAGGCCGGTGTAGAAGGTGACCGCCTTCACCAGGATGCCCTGGCGCTGCACCAGCGCCACGGCCAGGGTGGAGTCGAGGCCCCCGGAGACGAGTCCGATGGCCTTCACGGGCGGCCGGGGAGCGGGGCCTGCGTCCTCGGGCTCCATCACCGTCCCTTCACCCGAAGGTAGCTCTTCCACGCCCCCCCCTCACGGAAGGTGGCGAGGTGCTCGTGGTGGGCCGATCTTGCACCAGAGCGGCATGTCGCTCGCGATGCCCGGGTCGGTGGCCACGACCAACAGGACGGCGCCCCGCGCGAGCACCTTCACCGCCCGGGCCGTCTCCACGATCGGGAACGGGCACCAGGTGCCCGAGGTGTCGAGGGTGAGATCCGGCGTGGGGAGCGCAGCAGAGCCCATGCAGTGCCTCTCTTAGCTCGTCCGGCGCACCCCTCGCAAATGCGCCCGGGGGATGAAGCGCTCACCGGCCGGGGTTACAGGCGTGCAGCAGCCGCGCGGCCCGCCTGGTGCGCGCGGGCCGGCCGGAGCGCGCCGACGGTTGGAACCCGCTCAGCGGTTCTGGTAGAGGCATGGCCTCGCCGGGCGTGGGCGCGGCCCCACGCAGAGCGGCAAAGCGCCGTCCATGCCCCTCGGGGGCGAAAGAGGACTCACGAGATGAAGCACGCGAGCTGGATCGTTGCGCTGATCGTCGGCCTGGTGGCCGGGTTCTCGATCGACCGCATGCTCGGCGGCGGGGGAAGCGGCGCCCCGGCCCCCACCGCCGTGCGGCCGCCCGCTCCACCCCGCCCCTCTGGCCCGCCCCCTACGCCCTCCACGACGGCGGGCAAGGTGGCCATCCGGGCGGACGACCCCTCCCGCGGCCCGGAAGGCGCCAAGATCACCATCGCCGAGTTCAGCGACTTCCAGTGCCCCTTCTGCGCGAGGGTAGGGCCGACCCTGAAACAGGTCGAGCAGGCCTACCCCGGTCAGGTGCGGATCGTCTGGAAGCACCTCCCCCTCTCCATGCACCCGCAGGCCCGGCCAGCCGCCCTGGCCGCCGAGGCAGCGCGCGAGCAGGGGAAGTTCTGGCCGATGCACGACCGGCTCTTCGAGTCGCAGCGGAACCTCTCGCCCGAGCTCTATGCCTCCGCCGCCAAGGACCTCGGCCTCGACCTCGACCGCTTCAAGGCTTCGCTCACATCCGGTGAAGCCGAGAAGCGCATCGCCGAGGACGAGAAGCTGGCTGGGGCGCTGGGCGTGAACGGCACGCCCGGCCTCTTCATCAACTGCCGCCTGGTGGCCGGCGCCTACCCCTTCGAGAGCATCAAGCCCATCCTCGACGAGGAGGTGAAGAAGGCCGACGCGCTCATCGCCGAGGGGAAGAGCGGCGCCGGGCTGTACGACGCCCTGTGCGAGGAGAACGTGAAGAAGTACCCTTCGAGCGCCGCCGGACAGCAAGCCGAGGCCGCCGCTCCCGCCGTGGTGCCCGGTGGCCGCGACGCGGTGGCGGTGCGCGCCGACGACCCGGCGATGGGGAAGGAGAGCGCACCCGTCACCCTGGTCGAGTTCTCCGACTTCCAATGCCCCTACTGCTCTCGGGCTACCCCCGCGGTGAAGGAGATCACCGACGCCCACCCCGACGACGTGCGCCTGGTGTGGAAGCACTTCCCCCTCTCCTTCCACCCGAACGCCATGCCGGCGGCGCTCGCCGCCGAGGCAGCCCGCGCGCAGGGTGGCGCAGAGAAGTTCTGGGCCATGCACGACCGGCTCTTCGCCCAGCAGTCGGCCCTCTCCCCCGGCCTCTACGAGAGCGCCGCCAAGGAGCTCGGCCTCGACGTGGAGCGCTTCAAGCGCGACATGGCCGACCCGAAGCTGAAGGCGCGCGTCGAGGAGGACATCCAGCTCGCCCAGAAGCTCGGCGTCTCCGGCACCCCCACCTTCCTCGTGAACGGGGAGCGCGTGGTCGGCTCCGGCGGCCTCCGCGCCGCGGTGGAGCGGCAGCTCGCGAAGAAGTAGGCCGCCCGAGCCCTTCTCGGCGCGCGGTGGTCGGTGTCTCGCGGTGGTCGGTGTCTCGGGCTGGGAACTTCAGCTCAGGAGGCCGAGGCCGAGGTGGCGGCCGGCGCGAGCCACGACGGCCCGAGCGTGCGGAACAGCTCTCCGGGGCCACCGCTCGCGCTCGCGAGCTCCCACACCGGCACCGCGCCGAGGCCCTTGAAGCCGGCGCGCCCGGCGTGCCGGAAGAGCTCGGCCGGGCGGCCCTGCAGGTCGAAGGTGGCGACCAGCTCGAGCCGCGCGGTGCCGTAGAACCAGCGCGCGCGCAGGCTCTCCGGCAGCGCGCGCGGCTCGAGCTCCAGCCGGCGGAGCTGCCGCGCCTCCTTCACCGCGTCGAGGAAGGCCACCAGCGCCTCCTCGGAGAGGGCGACGCCCGCGTTGTAGATCTCGCCGGGCGCGTCGCCGCCCGCCCTCACCGCCCGCGACAGCGCCTCGCGCACCGGCGCGGCCAGGTAGCGCATGGCCGTGGTGAAGTCGCCGCCGCGGGCCGAGGCGAGCGCCGCCCGCTCCAGCTCGGGGGGGACCTCCAGCGTGAGCGGCGGCTCGACGAAGACGCTCCAGGCGTGGGTGAGCGGAGGGCCGCCCTGCGCCGCCTGCTCGGCGGCGAGCGCCGCGTCGGCCCTCACCCGGGCGCCGGCCGCGCGGGCCGTGCCGCGCGCCGACTCGTTGATCTTCTCGGCGATGGCCACCCGGCTCTGGCCGAAGACCTCGTCGTCGATGAGCACCGTCACCGGCGCCGGGCCGTGCGAGAGGAAGACCCCAGCCTCCAGCCCCTCGCCGCGCGCCCTGGCGAGCGCGGTGGCGCGCTCGCCCTCGACGCGCGCGCGCTCCTCGGCCAGCCAGGCGAGCCGCGCCGGGGAGGCGCTCGACGCCGTCGCCGCGCGCTCACCTTCCAGGCGGCCGAGCTCCGCGCCGTACCGCGCCTCGAGCACCGCGAGCTGGCGCGCCACCGCCTGGCTGGAGAGCTCGCCGCTGAGCCGCTCACCGCACGCCGCGAGGAGCGCCCGGATCTCGGCGGCGAGCGCCAGGAGCGCCTCCACGTCGCCGGACAGCGAGAGCGCGTCGCCGAGCAGGTTGTTCACCGCGATGCCGCCCCGGTCAGCGAGGTGCGGCATGCCGGTGAAGCGCGCCTTGGCCGCGCCGAGGATGGGCCGGTAGAACTCGGTGCGCAGGAACTCGGCCATGGCCGCCCGCCCGAGCAGCGCGGTGCGGCGGGTGAAGTCCTTCACGTCGGCGAAGAGGTGCGCGAGCGGCTGCTCGGAGCCGGCCTTGAGGATGGGGCCGGAGCGGGCGCTCAGGCGGTAGAGCCGGCCCGCCTCCCACTCGGCCTCGGCGCCCCCCTCCGCCTCGTCGCCGGTGCGGGCGACGAGGGCGCGCCGCGCCGGCTCGAGCAGGCGCTCCAGGGCGAGGTCGCTGGCGTAGGCGCGGGCCGCCCAGGCGTAGGCGCCACGCGCCGCCTCGCGGTCGATCCCCACCGCCTGCGCGGGCGCCCGGCGATTGACCGCGGCGAGGACGCGCGAGGCCCACTCCAGCGCGGCACCCGCCTCCCCCCCGATGCGGCCGCTGCGCGAGAGCTTCGCGCACAGCTCCTCGCGCCCCCGGTCATCGGCGAGGATCCCGGTGAGCGCTCCGGGGGCGGTGTAGAGGTCGCGCAGGAAGCCGAGCGTGTCCCCGCGCCCCTCGCTCTCGGCCGCCGCGATCCCGGGGAGCAGCACGCGCCGAAGCTGCGCCACCGCCACCGCGGCCTCGGCCCGGAGGGCCAGCGAGGCGTCGGCGGCGAGGGCGCGCGCCACCTCCCCCGCGGCGGCGTCGGGGTCGCCTCCCTGGGCCAGCCGGGCCACCGTCTCCTCCGCCCGCGGGAGCGCCGCCAGCAGCTCGCACCCGTAGCCGATGGCGCCGCCGAGTCCGGGGCCATTCACCGAGAGCAGCGGCCCCAGCCCGAGCGCCGCCTCCAGCTTGCCGGTGAGCGGATCGCTCTCCGGCCGGCTCGCGGCGCGGAGCGCGCGGGCGAGGCCGGTGCGCGCCGCCACCCACAGTCCGGCGGCGGTGGCCGCGCGCAGGTAGCGGTCGAGCGGCGGCGCGGGCAGGAGCTCGCGCACCCCCTCCTCGGCCGCGGAGAGCTCGGCGCCGAGCGCCAGGAGCGCGATGAAGGGCGTCTCCTCGCGGCCCCGGGTGGCCGCGAGCTCGCGGAAGGCGCGCCCCAGCGTCTCGATGAAGAGGGCGGTGAAGGAGCGGCCGCGCCCGCCCGGACCCATCCAGGCGCAGAGCACGCCGCCGGTGAGCGCGGGGTGGAGCGCCGGCCCGAGCATCCCCGCGGCGCGCAGGTCGGGGCCGCCCCCGGCCGGCCCGAGCGAGGGCTCCGGCGAGGGCAGCGCGTCGTACCCGTCCGCCAGCACGGCGCGGTCGAGATCGTCCGGCGGCACGAAGCGGCGGTGGCGCGTGACGAGGAGCATCGCCAGCTCCTTCGCCGCTCCGTGAACGATCGCCGAGGCGTCGGCGGCGACCTGCACCGGCACCCGCACGTCGCCGAGCGAGCTGCCCATGGAGAAGCGGAGGCGCGCCGGGTCGAGGCGCAGCACCTCCTCGCCGGCGGCGCGCACCGCGGCGAGGATCTCGGGGCCTCGGCCGGCGGGAAGAGAGGGAGCCATGCGCCTTCCGCGCTTGCGTGCTGCCGGGCGAGCGGGGTAAAGAGGCATGATGCGTCCGGCGGAGCGGGAGTCAAGGTTCGAGCGGCGGGTGGTGGCATGACGGTGTTACTTTGGCGGCGCTGAGCCCTTGCTCTCCCGCGCGAAGCCCGATCGCGAAGTCTTCCTGAAGCTGTGCCGCCCGGGGCGCTCCGTTCCACTCCGCGTGGAGGCGGAGGCCGACACCGAGACCCCGGTCTCCGCCTTCCTCAAGCTCTCGCGCGGCGAGCGCCGCGCCTTCCTGCTGGAGTCGGTCGAGGGAGGGGAGCGCAGCGCGCGCTTCAGCTTCCTCGGCGCCGGCCCGGCGAGCGTGCTCTCCTGGAAGCTCGGCGACCCCGGCGACCCCATCGCCGAGGTGCGCCGCTCGGTCGCCTCGCACCGGGCGGTTCGCGTGCCCGGCGCGCCGCGCTTTGCCGGCGGGCTGGTCGGCTACGTGGCCTACGACGCGGTGAAGCTCTTCGAGCCGCGGGTGCCCATCGCCAACCCGGACGAGCTGGGCTTCCCCGACGTCTTCTTCATGGACTTCGACCGGGTGGTGGCCTTCGACAACCTGCGCCACTCGCTGCACGTCATCGCCGACGTGCGGTGCGACCCGGGCGACGACCCTGAGGCGCTCTACGACGGCGCCCTGGAGCGCATCGCCGCCACGCTGCGCGCGCTGGCGGCGCCGCTCGACGACGCGCGCCCGCCCCGCGCCGCCCGCCCCACCGCGCTCGTGCCGCGCACCGAGAAGGCGGCCTACCTCGCCGCGGTGCGGAAGGCGAAGTCGTACGTGCGGGCCGGCGACTGCCAGCAGATCGTCTACGCCCAGCGCTTCGACGCCGAGGTCGACGTCCCTCCGTTCGAGCTCTACCGCACTTTACGAAGGGTGAACCCGTCGCCCTACCTCTTCTACCTGCAGGACGGTGAGCGGGCGCTGGTGGGCTCCTCGCCCGAGACGCTGGTGAAGCTCGAGGACGGCGAGGTGACCTTGCGCCCCATCGCCGGCACCAGGCGGCGCGGCGCCGACGCGGCCGAGGACGCCCGGCTGGAGGCCGAGCTCCGCGCCGACCCCAAGGAGAACGCCGAGCACGTGATGCTGGTCGACCTCGGGCGCAACGACGTGGGCCGGGTGTCGGAGGTGGGGACGGTGCGCGTCACCGCCCTGAAGACGGTGGAGCGCTACTCGCACGTCATGCACCTCGTCTCGGAAGTGCGCGGGCGGCTCGCCCCGGGGCTCGACGCGGTCGACGTCCTCCGCGCCTCGTTCCCGGCCGGCACCGTCTCCGGCTCGCCCAAGGTGCGGGCCATGGAGATCATCGACGAGCTGGAGCCCGCGCGGCGCGGCCCCTACGCCGGGGCGGTGGGCTACTTCGACCGCGGCGGCGACATGGAGCTGTGCATCGCCATCCGCACCCTGCTGCAGAACGGGAGGAAGGTGTCGGTCCAGGCCGGAGGTGGGCTCGTCTTCGACTCGAAGCCGGAGGCCGAGTACCAGGAGACGGTGAACAAGGCGCGGGCGGTGCTCACCGCGCTGGCGCAGGCCGAGTCGCGCACGCTCGACGGGGCGGCAGCGCCGGTGGCCGTCTCCAGCCGGCCGCCCCCCGGAGCAGCCTCGGCCGCCGGAGGGGGGCGGTGAGAGCGCGCGCCGAGGGAAGGGCGGCGGCCCCGCAGGCCCGGCGCGGCGCCGGCCGGCCGGCGAGTGAGCTCGCGGCAGGCGCCGGGGCGAAGCCGCGCGGCCCCCGCGTGGTGGTGATCGACAACTACGACTCCTTCACCTTCAACCTGGTGCAGTACCTGGGAGAGCTCGGCGCCGAGGTGCTGGTGCACCGGAACGACGCCATCGGGGTGGCCGCCCTGCGCTCGCTCCGCCCGCAGGGCGTGGTGCTCTCGCCGGGGCCATGTACCCCCAGTGAAGCCGGCGTCACCCTGGAGGTGCTGCGCGCGCTCTCCGGCGAGCTGCCCATCCTCGGCGTCTGCCTCGGGCACCAGGCCATCGGCCAGGCCTTCGGCGGGCGCGTGGTGCGCAACGCCCGCATCGTCCACGGCAAGGCGAGCCCGGTGCGCCACCGCGGCGAGGGGCTCTACCAGGGCCTCCCCTCCCCCTTCCAGGCCGGCCGCTACCACTCGCTGGTGGTGGAGCGCGCGAGCCTCCCACGCGCGCTGCGGGTCACCGCCTGGACCGACCAGGGCGAGATCATGGGCCTGCGCCACCGCGCGCTGGAGGTGGAGGGCGTGCAGTTCCACCCGGAGTCGATCCTCACCGAGGGCGGGAAGCAGCTGCTCGGCACCTGGCTGTCGCGCCTCGCCACCCCGGTCGCGCGCCCCGGCCGCGGCGAGACCGCGTCCATCGCCCGTGCCGCCCCGGCCCCTCGGCGCGCGCGCGGTCAGGGGCCCCGGCCGTGATCCAGGCGGCGCTGGCCCGGCTGGTGGAGGGGCGCGACCTCGACCGCGGCGAGGCGGCGGCGGTGATGGAGGAGATCGCCGACGGCGGCGCCACGCCCGCGCAGGTGGGCGCCTTCCTGGCCGCCCTCCGGGTGAAGGGCGAGACGGTCGACGAGATCGCCGGCGCAGCCGAGGTGATGCGGCGACGGGTCGACCACGTCCGGGTGGAGCGCGACGTCTTCGTCGACACCTGCGGCACCGGCGGCGACGGCCAGAACACCTTCAACATCTCCACCGCGGCCGCCTTCGTGGTGGCCGGGGCGGGGGTGTGCGTCGCCAAGCACGGCAACCGCTCGGTCTCCTCGCGCTGCGGCTCGGCCGACGTCCTCGCCGCCCTGGGCATCGACGTCGAGGCCGCCAAGGAGACGGTGGAGCGGTGCATCGCCCGCTGCGGCATCGGCTTCCTCTTCGCGCCCCGGCTTCACCCCGCGTTCAAGGCGGTGGCCGGCCTGCGGCGCGAGCTGGCGTTCCGCTCGGTGTTCAACCTGCTCGGCCCGCTCGCCAATCCGGCCGGCGCCCTGCACCAGGTGATGGGGGTGTACGAGCCGCGCTGGGTGCCGGTCATCGGCGGGGTGCTCGCCACCCTGGGCGCCCGCCACGCCTTCGTGGTGCACGGCGAGGGGTTCGACGAGGTGACGGTGACCGGCATGACGCACCTGTGCGAGGTGAAGGACGGCGCCTGCGACCGGTACGCGGTGCTGCCGGAGGACCTCGGGGTTCGCCGCTGGGCGCGCGAGGAGCTGGCCGGCGGCGACGCCGCCCTCAACGCGGCCATCCTCACCGACGTGCTCTCCGGCCAGAAGGGTGCACCGCGCGACGCCGTGCTGGTGAACGCAGCCGCCGCGCTGGTGGCCGGGGGGGCCGCCGACGACCTCCCGGCGGGCGTGCGGCGCGCCGCCGAGGCCATCGACGCCGGCGCGGCGCTGGAGAAGCTGGGCCAGCTCCGCACCCTCTCGCAGGTGCCGGCGGAGGAGGCGCCGTGACCTTCCTCGAGGAGATCCTCGCCCGGAAGCGGACCGAGGTGGAGGCGCGGCGCGCCGCCCTCCCGGAGCGGGAGCTGTCGGCTCGCATCCGCGACCTGGTCCCCGCGCGCGACCTCCTCGCCGCGCTCTCGGCAGCCGGCGGGCCGGTGCGCATCGTCGCCGAGGTGAAGCGGGCGAGCCCCTCGGCCGGCGCCATCTCCTCGGGGCTCGACGCTCCCTCGCAGGCGCGACGCTACGCGTCGGCCGGCGCGGCGGCGGTGTCGGTCCTCACCGACGGTCCGGGCTTCGGGGGCTCGCTCGACGACCTCGCCGCCGTGCGCGCGGCGGTCGCGCTGCCGCTCCTGAGAAAGGACTTCGTCGTCGACCGGTACCAGCTCCTCGAGGCGCGTGCGGCCGGCGCCGACGCGGCCCTCCTCATCGCCGCAGCGCTCCCGGGCGAGGCGCTGCCCCGGCTCCTCGCCGCGGGCGAGGCGCTGGGGCTCACCGCGCTGGTGGAGGTCCACGACCGGGAAGAGCTCGCCGCCGCCCTCGCCGCCGGGGCGCGCCTGGTGGGGGTGAACAACCGTGACCTGCGCACCTTCCGCGTCGACCTCGCGGTGAGCGAGGCGCTCCTGCCGCTCCTCCCCGCGGGGGTGAAGGGGGTCGCCGAGAGTGGCATTCGCAGCGCCTCCGACGCGGCGCGCCTGCGGGCGGCCGGGGCGGTGAACCTCCTCGTGGGCGAGGCGCTGGTGCGGGCCGAGGATCCCGAGAGGCTCCTTCGCGAGCTGGTGGGGTGATCATGCGCGTCCGGGTGAAGATCTGCGGGATCACGCGCCTCGAGGATGCGCTGGTGGCGGCGCGGCTCGGCGCCGATGCGCTCGGGTTCAACCTGTGGCCCGGCTCGAAGCGCTTCATCGAGGCGGCGGCCGCGCGCGCCATCGTCGACCGGCTCCCGCCCTTCGTCGCCGCGGTCGGCGTCTTCGTGAACCAGCCTGCCGAGGAGGTGGCCACCCTGGCGGCCCAGGCCGGCCTCGGGCTGGTGCAGCTCCACGGGGACGAGTCGCCCGAGGAGGCGGAGCGCTGCCCTCTCCCGGTGGTGAAGGCGCTGCGGCTCGAGGGCCCCGCCACCCTGGTCGGCCTCGACCGCTGGCGGGTGCGGGCGCTCCTGCTCGACGCGCCCAGCGTGGGCTTCGGCGGCAGCGGCCGCACCTGCGACTGGGAGCTGGCGCGCGGGGTGGTGGAGCAGCTCGGGACGCGGCAGGCGGTGGTGCTGGCCGGTGGGCTGCACGCCGACAACGTCCGCGAGGCCATCCGCGCCGTGCGCCCCTGGGCGGTCGACGTGGCGAGCGGCGTGGAGTCGTCACCAGGCGTCAAGGATCCCGACGAGCTACAGCGCTTCCTCCGGAGCGCCGGAGAGGGAGATCGCGTGAACACGCTTCCCGCTCCCGTCGAACGCGCGCATCGGGGGGCGCGGCCATGAGAGGCATGCCCGACGAGCTCGGCCACTTCGGACCCTACGGCGGAAGGTACGTCCCGGAGACGCTCATCCCGGCGCTCGACGAGCTCACCGAGGCCTGGCGGGTGGCGCGCGCCGACCCGGAGTACCAGCGCGAGCTCCGGGAGCTCCTCACCCGCTTCGCCGGCCGCCCCACGCCGCTCGGCGAGGCGCGCCGCATGAGCGCGGAGGCGGGCGGTTGCCGGGTGCTCCTGAAGCGCGAGGACCTCTGCCACACCGGCGCCCACAAGATCAACAACACGCTCGGCCAGGTGCTGCTCGCCCGGCGCATGGGCAAGCGGCGCATCATCGCCGAGACCGGGGCCGGCCAGCACGGCGTCGCCACCGCCACCGCCGCCGCGCTCTTCGGATTGCCTTGCGACGTCTTCATGGGCGCGCTCGACGTGGAGCGGCAGGCGCTGAACGTCTTCCGCATGCAGCTCCTCGGGGCGCGCGTGGTGCCGGTCACCTCCGGCTCGCGCACCCTCAAGGACGCCATGAACGAGGCCATCCGCGACTGGGTCACCTACGTGCGCGACACGCACTACATCATCGGCTCGGTGGCCGGACCGCACCCCTACCCGGCGCTGGTGCGCGACCTCCAGGCGGTCATCGGCTCGGAGGCGCGGGCACAGGTGCTGGAGCTCGCCGGGCGGCTCCCCGACGCGGTGGTGGCCTGCGTGGGCGGCGGCTCGAACGCCATGGGGCTCTTCAGCGCATTCCTCGGCGACGCCGGAACCCGGCTGGTGGGGGTGGAGGCCGCGGGGCACGGACTCGCCACCGGAAGGCACGGCGCCTCGCTCACCGCAGGCCGCCCGGGCGTCCTGCACGGCTCGCGCTCCTACGTCCTGCAGACCGGCGACGGGCAGATCGCCGAGGCGCACTCGGTGAGCGCCGGGCTCGACTACCCCGGTGTCGGCCCCGAGCTCGCCTACCTCCGGGACGAGGGTCGGCTCACGGTCACCAGCGCCACCGACGAGGAGGCGCTGGAGTCCCTGCAGTGGCTCGCACGCACCGAGGGCATCATCCCCGCCCTGGAGAGCGCCCACGCGGTGGTCGCCGCGCGCAAGCTGGCGCGCGAGCTGGGGCCGGAAGGATTGCTCATCGTGAACGTCTCCGGGCGCGGCGACAAGGACGTGGAGCAGGTGCGGCGGGCGCTGGAGTCGGCGGCCGCGCCGCCGCGCGCGGCCCGCGTGCGGGCGCGGAGGTCGCGATGAAGGCGCGCATCACCCGCTCTCCCTCGGGCCTGGCCCCCTCGCCGCCCAGCGAGGCGCAGCGGAGCCGGTCCGCCGGTGCGGCGGCCGGGTCCACGGCCCCGGAGATGAAGCCGTCGCTCGCCACGGGTCCGAGGTCGAGGAGCGGGGGCGGCGAACCACCGGCGGCCGGCGCGGAGCGCCTCGGCGCCATCTTCGCTTCCGCACGGGCGCGGGGCGAGGCGGCGCTCGTCACCTACCTCATGGCGGGCGACCCCGACCTCCCCACCTCCCGCGCAGCCATCCTCGCCTGCGCCGAGTCCGGCGCCGACGTGGTGGAGATCGGCATGCCCTTCTCCGACCCCATCGCTGACGGCCCCACCATCCAGCACGCGGCCGGGCGCTCTCTCGCGGCCGGCACCCGCATCGCCGACGTCCTCGCGGTCACCGAGGCGGTGCGCGCCCGCTCCCCGGCCGGCATCGCGCTCATGGGCTACGTGAACCCGGTCCTCTCCTACGGCCCCGAGCGCTTCTTCCGCGATGCGGCCGCGGCGGGAGCCGACGCGGTCATCCTCCCGGACGTTCCGCCGGAGGAGGCGGGCGCGCTCCGGCCGCACGCCGACGCCGCGGGCGTCTGCATGGTGCAGATGCTCGCCCCGACCTCCACCGAGGCGCGGCGAAGCGCCGCCTGCGTGGCGGCGAGCGGGTTTCTCTACTTCGTGGCGGTGACCGGCGTCACCGGTGGCCAGGGGCCCCTGTCCGAGGAGCTGGCCGCGCAGGTGGCGGCGGTCCGCGCGCGCTCGCCAGTTCCGGTGGTGGTGGGCTTCGGCATCGCGAGCCCGGCGCAGGCCGGAAGGGTGGCTCAGCTCGCCGACGGCGTGGTGGTGGGGAGCGCCTTGGTGAAGGCCCTCGCCTCGCAGGGGCCGCGAGCGGCGCGGGTGGAGCGGGTGCGGCGCCTCGTCCGCTCGCTCAAGCGGTCGATGCGGGCAGGGCCCGCCCGATCGCCCCGGCGATGACCCTCACCTGGCGCATGAGCTCGCCGAACTCGGGGAGCGAGAGCGACTGGTGACCGTCGGAGAGGGCACGGTCCGGCTCCGGGTGGACCTCGACGATGAGCCCGTCGGCGCCGGCCGCCACCGCCGCCCGGGCCATGGCTGGCACGTGCTTCCGCAGCCCGATGCCGTGGGAGGGGTCGACCACCACCGGCAGGTGGGTGAGCGCCTTCAGCACCGGCACGGCGTTGAGGTCGAGGGTGTTGCGGGTCATGTTCTCGAAGGTGCGGATGCCCCGCTCGCAGAGCGCCACCTGGTAGTTGCCGCTCGCGAGGAGGTACTCGGCAGCCATGAGCAGCTCCTTCACCGTGGCCGACGGGCCTCGCTTGAGCAGCACCGGCTTCCCCAGCGCGCCGAGCCGCCGCAGGAGGGAGAAGTTCTGCATGTTGCGGGCGCCCACCTGCAGCACGTCGGCGTACTCGGCGCAGAGCGGCAGGTCGTCGGCGTCCATCACCTCGGTCACCACCGGCAGGCCCGACGCCTCGCGGGCCAGCGCGAGGAGCCGCAGCCCCTCCTCGCCGAGGCCCTGAAACTCGTACGGGCTGGTGCGCGGCTTGAAGGCTCCGCCGCGCAGGAAGGTGGCGCCGCTCGCCCTGGCGCCCTGGGCCGCGGCGAGGATCTGCTCCTTCGACTCCACCGAGCAGGGGCCGGCGATGACCGCCACGGAAGGGCCGCCCAGGGTGGCGCCGCCGACCGAGAGGACGGTGTCTTCTTCCTTCACCTCTCGTGAAACGAGCTTCCAGGGCTGCGAGACGCGGATGGCCTCGGCCACCCCCGGCAGCGAGGAGAACAGCTCCACCTCCAGGGCGCCGCGGTTGCCGGTGATGCCGATGGCGACGCGCTGCGCCCCGGGGATGGGGTGCGGGGTGAGCCCCAGCGCGCGGATGCGCTCCGAGACCGCCTCGACCTCCTCGGCCGAGGCATGCGGCTTCATGACGACGAGCATGGTGGGGTTCTACGACGGCCGGGCCCGCTCCGCGAGCGGGAAAGCCCGCCCGCGGAGCGGTCGCCCTCACGGCTTGTCTTCGACCGGGACCTTCTTCCAGTCGGAGAGGAACTTCTTCAGGCCCGCCTCGGTGAGCGGGTGCGAGGCGAGCTGGGCGAGCACGCTGAAGGGCAAGGTGGCGACGTCCGCGCCGAGGCGCGCCGCCTCCAGGATGTGCACCGGGTGGCGCACGCTCGCCACCAGCACCTTCGTGCTGAAGTCGTAGTTTTGATAGATCTCGATGATCTGGGCGATGACCGCCATCCCGTCCTCGGAGATGTCGTCGAGCCGGCCCACGAAGGGCGAGATGTAGCTCGCCCCCGCCTTGGCGGCGAGGAGCGCCTGCACCGGCGTGAAGCAGAGCGTCACGTTGGTGCGGATGCCGTCGGCGGTGAGGTCCTTCACCGCCCTGAGACCCTCGGTGATGAGCGGCACCTTCACCACGATGTTGTCGGCCACCTTGGCGAGGTGCCGGCCCTCGGCCATGATCCCCTGGTAGTCCACCGCCGTGACCTCGGCCGACACCGGGCCGGGCACCATGGCGGTGATCTCCCTCAGCACCTCGGAGAACTTGCGGCCGGTCTTGGAGACCAGCGTGGGGTTGGTGGTGACGCCATCGCAGAGGCCCATGGCGAGAGCCTTGCGGATGTCGCCCACGTCGGCCGAGTCGATGAAGAATTGCATGCGGAGAGCCCCTTTCTGATGTGGCTGCGGGTATACGGAGAGCCCGCCCGGCGGGCAATGCGAGATGTCCCGCCAGCCCGGGCGTGATACACGGCAGCCCATGGCGACCCGCAGGACGCCCCGTCCGAGGCCGGCTTCGCGCCGGAAGGCCTCGCAGCTCGTCGCCTACGGCCAGAGCGTGGTGGCGGCGGAAGCCACGGCGCTCGGCTGCCTCCGGCTCGACGACCGCTTCGCCCAGGCCGTCGAGCTCGTGCTCGCCTGCCGCGGCCGGGTGGTGGTGACCGGGCTCGGCAAGCCGGGCTTCGTGGCGCAGAAGCTGTCGGCCACGCTCGCCTCCACCGGGACGCCCTCGCTCTACCTCCACCCCAGCCGAGGCGGCGCACGGCGACCTGGGCCGCGTCACGGGCGGCGATCTCGTGGTGGCGCTCTCCAACTCGGGAGAGAGCGAGGAGCTCCTGCGCCTGCTCCCGGCGCTGCGCGCCATCGGGGCCAAGGTGGTGGCGGTCACCCACGACGCGTCGAGCGCGCTCGCCCGCGGGGCCGACCTGGCGCTCTCCATCGGCGACATCGCCGAGGCCTGCCCGATGGGGCTCGCCCCCACCGCCTCCACCGCCGCCCTGCTCGCCCTCTGCGACGCGCTCGCCATGACGGTCCTGGAGCAGCGCCCATTCGACCGCGAGGCTTACGCCCTCTACCACCCCGGCGGAAAGCTCGGGCGCGGGCTGCGAAAGGTGCGCGAGGTGATGCGGACGGGCGAGGCGAACCCGCTCGTGCGCGAGGACGCGCCGCTCTCGCGGGCGGTGGCGGTGATGACCGGGACCCCGGGGCGCCCGGGGGCCTGCTCGGTGGTGGACGGGGCCGGGCGGCTGGTGGGCGTCTTCACCGATGGTGACCTGCGCAGGCTCTTCGAGGAGGGCCGCGCCCGGCCCGGCACGCCCATCGCCCGGGTGATGTCGCGCAGCCCCCGCACGGTGCGGCCGGAGGCGCGGGTGGGTGACGCGGCGCGCCTCCTCCGCCGCGCGCGGATCGACCAGGTGCCGGTGGTGGACGGCGAGGGCCGGCCGGTGGGGCTGCTCGACGTGCAGGACCTGCTCGCCGCCCGTATTCTCTGACTCATGCCCGAAAGCGTGAACCCGGCCACCGGCGAGGTCCTGCAGCGGTACGAGGAGCACGGACCGCCCGAGCTCGAGGCGCGGCTCGCCCGCGCCGGGCGCGCCTTCGCCAGCTACCGGCGCACCGCGCCGGAGGAGCGCGCGGGCTGGCTCGCCCGCGCGGCCGAGCTGCTGGAGGCGGAGGCGGAGCGCCTCGGCCGCCTGGCCACCCTGGAGATGGGGAAGCCCCTCGCCCAGGCTGTGGGCGAGGTGAGGAAGTCGGCCTCGGGCTGCCGCTACTACGCGGAGCACGGGCCGCGCTTCCTCGCCGACGAGCCGGTGGAGGCGGGCGAGCGGAGGTGCGCGGTGCGCCACCTGCCGCTCGGCCCCATGCTCGCCGTGATGCCCTGGAACTTCCCCTACTGGCAGGTGGTCCGCTTTGCCGCGCCCGCGCTCATGGCCGGCAACGTGGCCCTGCTGAAGCACGCCTCCAGCGTCCCGGGCTGCGCGCTCGCCCTGGAAGAGCTCTTCCTTCGCGCCGGCTTCCCGGAGGGCGTCTTCCAGGCGCTCCTCGTTCCGTCGTCGGCCGTGGCGAGCCTCGTCGCCGACAGCAGGGTGCGCGCCGTGTCGCTCACCGGCAGCGAGGCCGCCGGGGTGAAGGTGGGCGAGGCGGCCGGCCGCGCCCTGAAGAAGGTCGTCCTCGAGCTGGGGGGCTCCGACCCCTTCATCGTCATGCCCAGCGCCGACCTCGACGCCGCCATCGCCACCGGGATCGCGGCGCGCTGTCAGAACAACGGCCAGTCGTGCATCGCCGCCAAGCGCTTCATCGTCCACGAGGAGGTGTACGAGGCGTTCGAGCGCAGCATGGCGAAGGGCCTGCGCCTGCTCCAGGTGGGCGATCCTCTGGACGAGCGCACCGACGTGGGGCCGCTCGCCTCGCGCGATGGACTGGAGACGCTGGAAGCGCAGGTGGACGGCTCGGTGAAGGCCGGCGCCCGGGTGGTCACCGGCGGGCGGCGGCTGCACCGGCCGGGCTTTTACTACCAGCCCACGGCGCTGGCCGACATCCCTCGGGCGGCGCCGGTGTACGAGGAGGAGGTGTTCGGACCGGTGGCGCTGCTCTTCCGCGTGCGGAGCGCGCAGGAGGCGGTCGAGCTCGCCAACGCGTCGCGCTACGGCCTCGGCTCATCGGTGTGGACCCGCGACCCCGCCGAGCAGGAGCTCTTCGCGAACGAGCTCGAGGCGGGCTCCACGTTCGTGAACGCCATGGTGGCCTCCGATCCGCGGCTGCCATTCGGAGGGGTGAAGCGCTCGGGCCACGGCCGCGAGCTCGGGCCCTGGGGCCTGCGAGAGCTGGTGAACTTGAAGACGGTCGTCTTCGCCTGAACCGCGCGGGGTCTCAGGCCGGCTGCGCCCGCTCCGCTTCCGCGAGGAGGTCGCTCTCGCCGAGCGCGAGCGGGTAGAGGCCCGCGAGGCTCATGTCGTGGGCAGGGCAAGAGCGCAGCAGCGCTGCCACCGTCTGACCGGTGCCGGGCACCACGCGGGCGGGGCACAGCTCTGCGAGCGGGGCCAGCACGAAGCGGCGAGAGAGCAGGCCGGGGTGGGGAACGGTGAGTGTGGGTGAACGGACCACCCGTTCGCCGTGAAGCAGGAGATCGAGGTCGAGCGTACGCGGTCCCCGGCGCACGTCGCGCCGGCGCCCGGCCTTCGACTCGACGGCCAGGAGGAGGCGGAGGAGCGTCTCCGGCTCGAGCGACGTCTCGAGCTCCAGCACCGCGTTGAGAAAGCGCGGCTGCTTCGGGTCGAGCGCCCTGGTGTCGTAGACGCGCGACGCGCGCGCGAGCTGCACGCCCGCGCTCCCGTCGAGCGACCGCGCACCCAGGGCGAGCGAGCTCCAGCACTCGCCCAGATTCGAACCCACCCCCACGTAGGCTTTCATGATGCGCCCAATCTAGCGCACCGCGCGCAGCTTTCGAAGGGCGACAGCGCAACGTTTGCGCGCACATTTGCAGAGGATCTCGGGAACCTTCGAAGGCGAAGGGCGGCTCAGATCACCGGGTTTCGAAGCACTCCGATGCCGGAGACCTCCACCTCGACCCAATCGCCGCGCTGCAGCGGCCCGACGCCTTGCGGCGTGCCGGTGGAGACGACGTCGCCGGGCAGCAGGGTCATCACCTGCGAGGCGAAGGCGACCACCAGGTAGGGGTCGACGCTCATGTCGCGGGTGTGCCCGCGCTGGCGCTGCTCCCCGTTCACCCGGCAGGTGACGACCGCTTCGAGGGGGTCGAGGTCGGTCTCGACCACCGGCCCGATGGGGCAGAAGGTGTCGAACGACTTGGCGCGCGTGTAGTGGCCCTCGGCGCGCTGGATGTCACGCGCCGTGACGTCGTCGAGGCAGGTCCAGCCGAAGATGGCCTCGCGCGCCTCGGCGGCGGTGGCGGCCCGGGCGAGCGTCCGGCCGATCACCGCGGCGAGCTCTGCCTCGTGGTGAACCTCCCTCGACGCCTCGGGGAGCCGGATGGCGGCGCCCGGACCGATGACGGCGGTGCTGGGCTTCAAGAAGAGGAGCGGCTCCTTCGGCACCTCTCCCCCCATCTCGCGCGCGTGGGCGAGGTAGTTCTTCCCGACGCACACCACCTTGGACGGGAGCACCGGGGCGACGAGGGTCACCTCCGAGAGCGCGTGGGCTGGGCCCTCGGGGAGGCCACCGGCCCAGGGCTCGGCGCTGAGCGCCCTCACCCTGAGCCCCTCCACCAGCCCATAGCGCTCGCGGCCTCCCCTCCGGAAACGGCAAGTCCTCATGCGGTCCTCCGGAGGCCGAGCACGTCGGCCATGTCGTGAAGTCCCGCCGGCCGGCCGGCCGCCCAGGCCGCCGCCCGAAGCGCCCCCCGCGCGAATTGCAAGCGCGAGGTGGCGCGGTGGGTGAGCTCGAGCCGCTCGCCCTCGCCGGCGAAGAAGACGGTGTGGTCGCCCACCACGTCGCCGCCGCGGAGGGACTGCACCCCGATCTGCCCGGCCGGCCGCTGCCCCACCTGTCCCTGCCGGGCGAGGAGGAGGTCGCGGGCGGGGTCGCGACCGAGCGCCGCCGCCGCCACCTCGGCTAGCCGCAGCGCCGTGCCCGACGGAGCGTCGACCTTGCGCCGGTGGTGCAGCTCCATCACCTCCACGTCGAACGCCTCGCCGAGCGTGCGGGCGGCGGCGTCGACCAGCGCGAAGAGCACGTTCACCCCCACGCTGAAGTTGGGCGAGAGGACCACCGGTATCCGCCGCGCGGCCGCCTCGACCCGAGCGCGGAGGGCGTGCGAGAAGCCGGTGGAGCCGATGACGAGGGCGACGCCGCGGGCGGCGCACAGCTCGGCGTGCGCGGCCGAGGCCTCCGGCGCGGTGAAGTCCACCACGGCGTCGGCCCCTCCGGCGAGCGCCTCCTCCAGGCTGCCGGCCACCGTCACCCCGGTGGCCGCGGGAAAGCCGAGCAGGGTGCCGACGTCCACCCCGACGGTCTGTCCGGGGCGCTCGGTGGCACCGCAGAGCGTGAGCGTGCCCTCGGAGCCCCCGCCGGCCGCGGGGCCGTGCTCGAGGGCGAGGCGAGCGACCTCCTGGCCCATCCGCCCGGCGACGCCGGTGACGACCACCCGCGTCACGCGGTCACCACGAGGCCCAGCGCGGCCATGGCCTGGCGCACGGCGGAGAGGCTCGAGGGCGCGACCGGCGCGAGCGGCAGGCGCAGCTCGGGGGTGCAGCGGCCGAGGAGCGCCACCGCTGCCTTCACCGGCCCGGGGTTCGTCTCGACGAACAGGGCGCGGCTGAGCGGCGCCAGCTTCACCTGGAGCTCCAGCGCCCGCGCGTGGTCGCCAGAGACCGCGGCGGCGACGAGCTCCTTCATGAGATGCGGCGCCACGTTGGCGACCACCGAGATGACCCCGTGACCGCCGCAGGCGATGTAGGGAAGCGCGGTGAAGTCGTCGCCCGAGAGCCAGGCGATGGCCTCCCGCCCCACCTTCTCCACCAGCTGGACCTGGCGGTCCATGCTGGCGGTGGCCTCCTTGAGGCCGACGATGGCCTTCGCCTCGACGAGCCGCGCCACCGTCTCGGGCAGGAGGTCGCCCGAGGTCCGCGAGGGGACGTTGTAGGCCACCACCGGGAAGCGCGTCGCCTCCTGGATCGCCCGGTAGTGAAGGAAGAGGCCCTCCTGCGTCGGCTTGTTGTAGAAGGGGGTCACCACCAGGGCGGCGTCGGCGCCGAGCTCCTTCGCCCGCTTCACCGCGGCGATGCAGGTGTGGGTGGCGTTTCCTCCGGCGCCGGCGATCACCGGCACCCGGCCGCGCGCCACCTCCACGGTGGCCCGGATCACCTCGCTCGACTCGGCCTCGGTGAGGGTGACGCCCTCCCCGGTGGTGCCGCAGGGCACCAGGCCGTCGGTACCCTCGGCGAGGTGCCAGGCCACGAGCTCGCGCAGAGCAGGAAGGTCGACCGCGCCCCCGCGCATGGGCGTGACGATCGCCACCATCGAGCCGCCGAAGATCATCCCCGCACTCTAGCGCAAGGGAGCGCGCGGGCCGAAGCGCCGGGGAGGGGGGGAGGCGCGCTCGCCGCGGACGAGGTCGGGGAGCGTCTCGCGGACGCGGACGAGCCGCGCCAGGTCGCCGTCTACCAGCACCTCGGCCGCCCGGGGCCGGCTGTTGTAGCTGGAGGACATGCTGAAGCCGTAGGCCCCTGCCGAGCGCACGCAGAGGAGGTCGCCCCGCTCCACCGCGGGCAGCCTGCGGCGGCGAGCCAGGAAGTCGGACGATTCACAGACGGGGCCCACCACGTCGCAGAGCATCTCGCGGCCGGCCGGGGGGCCCACCGGCTCGATGGTGTGCTCGGCGCCGTAGAGTGCCGGGCGCACGAGGTCGTTCATGGCCGCGTCGACCACCACGAAGGTGCGGCGGCCGTTGCGCTTGCGGTAGAGCACCCGCGTCACGAGCACCCCCGCGTTGCCGACGAGCACCCGGCCGGGCTCGAGCAGCACCTCGCCCTCGAACCCTCGAAGCGCCCGCTTCACCGCCTCCCCGTAGGCGGCGGGGGAAGGGGGCTCCTCCGCACCGTAGGGGATGCCCAGCCCTCCCCCCACGTCGAGGTGGCGGAGCTCCACGCCCTCCCCTCGAAGCTCGTCGACCAGCGCGCGCACGCGGGCGATGGCCTCGACGAACGGCGAGAGCTCGCAGATCTGCGAGCCGATGTGCATGGCCACCCCGCGCACCTCCAGCGCCGGCTCGCGGGCCGCCGAGAGGTAGAGGGAGCGCGCCTCCTCGACGCTCACCCCGAACTTCGACTCGCGCAGGCCGGTGGCGATGTACGGGTGGGTCCTCGGGTCGACGGCCGGGTTCACCCGGAGCGCCACCGGAGCCCGGCGCTTCAGGCGGGCAGCCACCACCGCCACGCGCGAGAGCTCCTCGGCGCTCTCCACGTCGATGACCTTCACCTCCTGCTCGAGAGCGAAGGCGAGCTCGTCGTCGCGCTTCCCGACCCCGCTGAAGACGACCTTGCGCGGGTCGCCGCCCGCCTTCACCACGCGGAAGAGCTCGCCGGCCGAGACGATGTCGAAGCCCGCGCCGAGGCCGGCGAGGAGGCGCAGCAGGGCGAGGTTGGAGCTCGCCTTGACCGCGTAGCAGGAGAGGTGGGGAAGCCCGCGGAGGGCTCGCTCCAGCACCTTCCAGTGCCGGGCGAGGGTGGCGGTGGAGTAGACGTAGAGCGGCGTGCCGTACGCCTCGGCGAGCTCCGCCAGGGGTATCGACTCGGCGTGAAGGGAGCCGCGGCGCCGGACGAAGTGGTTCAAGGGGTGCCTCCCCACGAGCTGGCGGCGGCGGGCCCCGCGGTGGTGCGCTTCCTCGCCGTGGGTCCGGTGGGGCTCGCCCCGGAGCTCCCGGCAGGTGCGGCGGCGTCAGGGGCCCGTGGGGAGGACGGCCGGGGTGGGCTCTCGCCCGCCTCCTCGGCGACCGGCCGCGGGGGGCGGGGCGGCCCCTTCACGCCGCAGCCGGCAGCGGCGAGGATCCCGGTTGCACACCAGGTGCGGAGGAGGCGGGCCGCGCCCCTCACGACCGGGAGAGCTCCCGCTCCCACCGGGCGAGCTGGCGACCCACCTGCTTCGGCCCGGGAGCGCCCGGCATCTCGCGACGCTTCAGGCTCTCGGCCGCGTCGAAGCGGCCCACCACGTCCGGAGCGAAGCGCCCGTGGAAGCGCTTCCACTCCCCGCCGGAGAGCGAGGAGAGCGCGCGCCCCTCGCGCGCCGCCCAGCCGGCCGCCGCCCCCACCGCCTCGTGCGCCTCGCGGAAGGGAACGCCCTTCTCCACCAGGTACTCGGCGACGTCGGTGGCGAGCGCCTCGCCGGAGCCCAGCGCCTCGCGCATTCGCTCCTCGTGAAAGGTGGCGGTGCCGACCGCGCCGGCCAGCGCCTCCAGGGTGAGCACCAGCGCCTCGGGACCGGTGAGGAGCGGCCGCTTGTCCTCCTGCAGGTCGCGATTGTACGAGAGGGGCAATCCCTTGAGGAGCGCGAGCAGGGTGACGAGGTCGCCGATGGCGCGCCCCGCCCTCCCCCGAGCCAGCTCGGCCACGTCGGAGTTCTTCTTCTGGGGCATGAGCGACGAGCCGGTGGCGAAGGCGTCGTCGAGGGTCATGAAGCCGAACTCGCGCGTGGTCCAGAGGACGATCTCCTCGCCCAACCGCGAGAGGTGCACCGCCGCGAGCGCGCAGGCGAAGAGCAGCTCCGCCGCGCTGTCGCGGTCGGACACGGCGTCGAGCGAGTTGGTGGTGACCGCCCCGAGGCCCAGCGCGGCGGCGGCGCGCGCCCGGTCGAGCGGCAGGGTCGAGCCGGCCAGCGCCCCCGACCCCAGCGGCGAGACGGCGGCCCGCGCCCTCACCTCGGAGAAGCGCTGCCGGTCGCGATCGAGCATCTCCACGTAGGCGAGGAGGTGGTGCGCCAGCGAGACGGGCTGCGCCCGCTGGAGGTGGGTGTAGCCGGGCAGGAGGGTCGCCTCGTGCCGGCGCGCCTGCATGATGAGGGCGCGCATCAGGGCGGCGAGCGCGGCGCCACACCGGTCGCAGGCGCCGGTGATGAAGAGCCGCTCGTCGAGCGCCACCTGGTCGTTCCGGCTGCGCCCCGCGTGCAGGTAGCCCGCGTCGCGCCCCACCAGCTCGCCGAGGCGCCGCTCCACGTGGGTGTGCACGTCCTCCAGCCGGGGGTCGAAGGCGATCTTCCCGGCGGCGAACTCCTCGCGCACCTTCGCCAGCCCGCGGTCGATGCGCAGCGCGGCCGAGGCCGGCACGATCCCTTGCGCGGCCAGCATGGCCACGTGGGCGCGCGAGCCGCGGATGTCCTCCTCGAAGAGCGCGGCGTCGTCCTGGATGGAGACGGAGAGCGCCACCAGGCGCGGATCGGCCTCGCCGGAGAGGGCCGCCCGGGAGACCGGGCCGACGGCGCGCCTCTGAGCCTTCTGCTTGCGCACGGAGATACCCTCTGCCGTCAGAACTCGACGCCCAGTCCGAAGCGGAAGGCGTGGGCGCGGGTGACGTCCCGCCCGGCCGGCGCCACCACGCTCGGCGAGTACTCGAGGCCGGAGAGGGGCTGCAGGAGCCCGTAGTCGAGCCACGCCACGAAGCCGTCGCCCGACCGGTAGTGGAGCCCGAGGTCGAGCTCGAGCCCGAGCGGCGCGCTCACCTGCGAGGGCGTGGAGGAGGCGTACATCGCCTGGGAGTAGATGATGGCCGCCCGGGCGTCGAAGCCGTCGAAGATCTCGTACCGGGCGTCCGGCCGGATGTAGAAGGCGTCGGTGATGCCCTGGATGATCTCCCGGAAGAGGATGAGGTCGACCCGGTAGGCCGGGTTGAAGCGGAAGTTGCGGATGTCGAGGATGCGGTCACCGCCCTGGTACTGCGCGCCCTCGAAGTCGCCCGGGGCGGTGCGGGGACAGGTGACCTTGCCGTTGGAGGTGACGCACCCGCGAGAGGGCCGGTTTCCGAAGCCGGGGTTGGAGTCGCCGCTGGCGAGGCCCAGCTCGCCACCCACGGTGAATCGGCCCAGCTTCCACGAGGCCTGCGCCACCCCCCCGAACTGGCGGATGAGCACCGGGCCGGTCTGGCCGGTGATGCCGGCGAGCTCCAGCTCCAGCCGGAACTTCTTCGTCTGGTGGCGGAACCACAGGTCGAGCTGGTGGGCCGAGGCGTTCACCCGCTGTGCGGAACCGACCGGGTCATTCAGGTTCTCGTTGGACGAGCCGGTGGAGGGGGGGCTGGTGGGCTCGGTGCCGGTGATCGGGTTCACGGTGCTGCCGGCGGCCCAGGTGGGGAAGGTGTAGTCCTGGTACTTGTACATGTACCAGGCGCCGAAGGAGTTGCTCGCCTCGCCGCGCTCCCACCTGCGCTTCATCTCGTCGGCGGTGTCGAGCCGCACCACCTTGAGGCCGATGGCCTTGGCGTCGTCCGCCCGGTCGCGGTCGAAGGGCTGGCCGATGCCGTAGCCGCTGCGCTGGTCCTCGCTCGTGACGCCGGTGGAGATGATCTCGTACATCGGCACCAGCACCAGCTTGCCGATCGGCGAGCCGATGGGGGCGAGGGCGAACTGGACCCGGTCGACGCTGTCGCCGAGGTCGTCGTCGATCCCCTCGCCGGCGTGGGAGAGCATGCCGAGGCCCCACGAGGAGGGCATGCGGCCGAAGGAGAGGAGGCCGAGGGGGGTCTGCACCTCCGCCCAGGCGCGCTTGGCGCGAACGGAGTCGCGGTCGGCGTTCACCGCCGCGCTGGGGACGGTCTGCCCGCGCGAGTCGAAGGGGAACTGCAACCCGTCGCTCCGCGCGAAGAAGCCCTCGGGCGTGGAGCCGAACACGATGTTGTCGAGAAGATCGAGCTGGGCGAGCACCCGCACCTGCTCCGAGACGTTGAGCGTGGGCTCCAGCCGGAAGCGCAGGTTGTCGCTGGTGAGGGTGCCGCGGTTGTCGGCGTCGCGCAGCGGTCTGGGGAAGAGGTAGTAGCCCGAAGGGTCGGGACCCCGGTGCAGGTCGAAATTGTCGAAGAGGTCGGAGCGGACGCGCAGGTAGCCGTGGAGCTCGAGGAAGTCGAGCTTGCGCGTCTCGAAGGTGCCCGCCGTGTCGGAGAGGCTCTGCATCGACTGCTGCGACATGAGCTCGGCCCGCATCTCCTCCCGCATGTCCTCCTTGGCCTTCTCCACCTCGCGCCGCACCAGCTCGCGCACGGCCGGGTCGGCCTCGGCGCCAGCCGCTGGTCCGGGCGTGAGGGAGGGCATGGGCGGCCGCGCGGGGGCCGCCGGGGCCTCGGCGGCGCGCCCGGGCAGCGGGGCGGAGAGGAGGAGGGCGGCGGCGAAGGCCGCGGCAGAGAAACGAGACATGATCACCCCGGGTGGAGCGCCGAGGCGCCCGCTGGGCAGGAATAGCGGCTCTTCAAGCACGCTTCGCGCAGGGCGGTCAAGGAATGGCCGGGGAGAGCGCGAGCGGAAACCCTGTCATGACCGACCCGGAGCTCCGCACCGGGCTCCCCTCAATCGTGCGCCCTGCCCTGGCGCAGCTCCACGAGCACGCCCCGGCTTCCCTTCGGGTGCACGAAGGCCACCTTGGCCCCGCCGGCCCCCTGGCGCGGAGTCTTGTCGAGCAGGGGCGCGCCCTTCGCCGTGAGGTCGGCCATCGCCTTCTCGATGTCGGGAACCTCCACGCACACGTGGTGGAGCCCCTCGCCGCGCTTCTCCAGCGCCTTCGCCATGGGGCTTTCGGGCCCGGTGGGCGCCATGAGCTCGATGCGGCCGGCGCCGTGCCCGAAGATGGCCACCTTCAGGCCCTCCGTGGGGACGTCCTCGAGCTCCGCCAGCTCGAGCCCGTACACGTCGCGGTAGGTCGCGATGGCGGCGTCGAGGTCGGAGACGAGGATGGCGACGTGATCCAGGTGAGCCATGAGGGTGCTGCCTCCTTGTGGTCGAGATGGTGGGTGACAGGGTACAGGCTAACGCCCGCGCGGTGAAGGATTTGCGCGGACACTGACCGGGCGGGCCGGCGGAGCCGAATGCCGCCGTCGTGCCCTCAGCCCACCGGCTGGGGCTCGGCGGAGAGGACCTTCACCGAGCCGAGCACCGCGACCGTGTCCGCCTGCATGCTCTCCCCGGGCCTGGCGCCCCGCCCCAGCGCCAGGTGGGTGGGGTCGGCCACCGCTTGCCCAAAGGTGGGGTCGAGCGCGATCCACTCCTCGCCGCTCTTCACCTCCACCCAGGCATGCCAGTAGAGCGCCGGCACGCCGTCGCCGTACCGTGCGTAGACGAGCCCCTGCACCTGCCGCGAGGGGATGCCGGCGGCGCGGGCCAGGGCGGTGAAGAGGAGCGCGTGCTCGGTGCAGTCGCCCTTGCCGAGCGTCAGCACCTCGCTCGCCCGGTCGCGCGACACGCCGAAGGCCTTCTCCAGACGCTGGTAGACGAACCGGGCCAGCTTCACGCTCGCCGCGTAGGTGCCGGGCGTGTCGCCCACCACCTCGCGCGCCGTGCCGGAGATGGCCGGGTTCGCGGCATCGATGTCGGGCGTGGCCGCGAGGAGATCGCGCAGCTCCGGCGGCGCCTCGCCGCGGATGCGTGGAGCATCCAGGGTGGCGTCGGCCGCGCGAGGCCGGACGGCCGTCACCGTGAGCGTGGCCTCGTCGTCGGGCCCGGCCGACCACGTCTGGCGGTGGTCGCCGGTGCGGAAGGCCGCGGGCACGCCCGCGAGGCGATAGACGATCCGGCCGGGGACGGACCGCGGAAGCGCCTGCGGCAGCGGCACGCGCGTGGCGCCGAAGATCTCCACCCGGTCGAGCCGCTTCGCCGTCGCCTCCGGCTCGGGGCGCACCACGATGGCCTCGCCGAGGCGCAGCTCGAGCAGGCGTCCGTCGGCGGCCACCGCCACCCGGGTGGCGGCGCGGTCGCCCTCCTCGAGCTCCTCCACCAGCGCCACCCGCTCCTCCACGCCGCCGGCCCCGAGCTCGCCCTGGCCGGTGTAGCGGTCCACCATCTGCCGGACCCGCAGGCTCTCCAGCTCGAGCTGCTCGCCGCGCACGGTGGCGCGCCTGAAGGCGGCGAGGCGCGGCGCGTCGGCCTGGTCGATGGTCTCGCCGAGGGGCGGGAGGTGCCGCGTTTCCATGCGGCCTCCGGCCGAGAGCTCCACGGTGCAGCCAGCGCTCGTGCAACGGCCGGTGGTCTCGCGCTCGCCGCCGTCGCCGGTGCGCTGGCTGGAGAAGAAAAGGAGCCGCCCGTCCGGCCTCGCCTGATAGACCTTCTCGTCGGACTGCGAGCGCTCGACCAGCCGCTCGCCCACCTGCGCGGCGAGCGTCGACTCGGCCCGCGCCACCAGCACCGGCTCGCCGTTCCTCTTCTCGAAGGTGATGGAGCTGCGCGACCAGCCCGCCTTCTTGCCCGCGAGGTAGAGCCCGAACCACTCCGGCTGCCGCGGCCGCGCGAGGTCGAGCACCGAGATCGACGCACCGTCGGCGGGGAGCGGCCGCGGCGAGAGGGCCGAGGCGGGGGGCGCCGCGATGAGGAGGATGGCCAGCGCGGCCGTCAGCGGGGCGGAGCGGCGCTGCTGAGCGGTCGTGGGAGGGTCGAGCACGTCGAACAGCATGGAGGGCCGGGGCGGGGGGTGCAAGGCGCCGGGCTTGCCAGATGGAGAACTCGCCTTCCCTTCCCGAAGGAAGAGAATCCGGGGCCATGACAATCGTCTGGGTGGCGCTCCTCGTCGTCTCGGTGGTGACGGCCGCCTTCACGGGCCGGGTGGGAGCGCTCACCGCGGCGGTGGCCGCCTCGGCCCAGGCGGCGGTGACCCTGGCCATCGGGCTGGTGGGGGTGATGACGCTCTGGCTCGGCCTGGTGAAGGTGGCCGAGGAGGCGGGGATGGTGCGGCTCCTCGCGCGCGCCGCCCGCCCGGTGCTGCGGCGCCTCTTCCCCGAGGTGCCGGAGGATCACCCTGCCCTCGGCGCCATCGTGATGAATGTCTCGGCGAACCTGCTGGGCCTGGGCAACGCTGCCACGCCCTTCGGCCTCACCGCAATGCAGCGGCTGGAAGAGCTGAACCCGCGCCCGGGGGTGGCGAGCGACGCCCAGGCACTCCTCTGCTCCCTCAACACCGCCTCGCTCCAGCTCGTTCCGGCCACGGTGATCGGCCTGCGCGCCGCGGCCGGCGCCCGCAATCCAGCCGACGTGCTCGGCCCCACCGTCCTCGCCAGCCTGTGCGCGGTGACGGTGGCGGTGGTGGCAGCGAAGCTCCTCGCGCGCCTGCGCCCGGTGCGCCCGTGAGCGCCCTCCGCGCGTTTCTCGAGGCGCTCTCCACCTGGACCATCCCGCTCCTGCTGGCCGGCATCCCGCTCTTCGCCCTCGCGCGGAAGGTGAACGTCTACGCCGCCTTCCTGGACGGGGCAGGCGAGGGGTTCCGGACCGGGGTGCGCATCATCCCGCCGCTCGTCGCGGTGGTGGTGGCGCTCGGCATGCTGCGGGCGTCGGGCGCACTCGACCTCGCCGCCGGCGCGCTCGCGCCGCTCACCGGCAGGCTCGGCCTCCCCGCGCCGGTGCTGCCGCTCCTCGTGGTGCGCCCGCTCTCCGGTGGCGCTGCGCTGGGCGTGGTGGGCGAGGTGCTGCGCTCCGAGGGACCCGACAGCTACGCCGGGCGGCTGGCCTCGGTGATGGCCGGCTCCACCGAGACCACCTTCTACGTGCTCGCCGTCTACATGGGCGCGGCCGGCCTGCGCCGCTACCGCCACGCCCTGCCGGCAGGGCTCATCGCCGACGCGGCCGGCTTCGCCGCCGCCGTGCTGGCGGTGCGGCTGGTCTTCGGAGGGGGGTGAGCCCGGGACGGCGGTGTGGAGGCCCACGCTGGCGCCTGAACCACCGCGACCGGCGGCGGCGGCCGGCTCGCCGCCTCACTGCTGGAAGATCACCGGCAGGCTACCCTGCCCCTGGCCGATGATGACGATCTTGGTGTTGGGGCTCTCCGCCAGCTTCTGGGTGGCCTCGATGCCCTTGAACTGCAGGTACTCGGGGGTGAGGTTCTCCCGGACGATGAGCTGGTACTTGGCGGTGCCCGCGGCCTCGATCTCCTTGCGCTGCGCCTCCTGCCGCTCGCGGTCGAGGGTGAAGCGCATCTTCTGCGACTTCTGCTCCTCGGCCAGCTTGTCGGCGATGGCCACCTTGATGGCCTCCGGCAGCTCGATGTCGCGGATGAGGATGGCCTCCACCACCACGTGCTTGCCCTCCAGCGCGCGCAGCACCTCGTCGTAGATCTGGCTCTCGATGGCCTCGCGCTTGCTGGAGTAGATCTCCTCGGGGGCGAAGCGCCCGAACACCTTGCGCGTCTCCGAGCGGATCACCGGCGCCACCACGATGTCGGCGTAGTTGGGGCCGATCTCGGTCTGCAGGGCGAAGAGCTCGTCGGCCTTGGGGCGGTAGCGGACGCTGGCGTCCACCCGGATGGCGAGGCCGTTGTTGGAGAGCACCGCGAGCTGCTCCTTCATCTCGTGCACGCGGAGGTCGTAGGCGATGACCTTGTTCCAGATGGGCTGCAGGTGCATGCCCTCGGTGAGCATCGACTCGCTCGTGCCGCCGGAGAGCGTCTTGAAGACGATTCCGCGGTGGCCCGACTGCACCACCGGACAGCTGCAGCCGCCGAGGAGGAAGGGCGTGGCGATGAGGACCAGGGCGAGGTGCGACCGGACGGAGAGGCCGAGTGTGGTCATCGGCTGAATCTACAGGCCTCCCGCCCCTCGGTCGAAGGGTCACCCGGGGCGTCCGGCCAATCCCCTCCCCGCCCACAAGGCGTATCCTCGACCCGTGATTTACCGGTTCGGCCCCTTCGAGCTCGACACCACCAAGGTCGAGCTGCGGGCCGGGGGCGAGGTCCGTCCGGTGGAGCCACAGGTGTTCTCCCTGCTCACCCTGCTCGTGGAGAATCGCGAGCGGCTCGTCTCCAGGGACGAGATTCTCGAGAAGGTCTGGGACGGGCGCATCGTCTCCGAGGCGGCCGTCTCCAGCCGCATCAAGTCGGCGCGCCACGCTCTCGACGACGACGGGGCGGCACAGAGCTTCATCAAGACCATCCACCGGCAAGGTTTCCGCTTCGTGGCCGAGACGAGGGCCGAGCGGGGGGAGCTCGCGGGGGGGGCGGGCGCGGAGCCCTCCGAGCACGATGCCCGGCCCTCGATCGCGGTGCTGCCGTTCCGCCACATCGGCCCCGAGGAGGCGTGCCCCGCCATCGCGGAGGGCCTTCCGCACGAGCTCATCACCGAGCTGTCCCGCCTGCGCTGGCTCTTCGTGACCGCCCGTGGATCCTCGTTTCGCATCCGCGCCGCCGACACCGACATGGGTGAGATTGGCCGCGTGCTCGGCGTGCGGTACTGCCTCTCCGGGACGGTGGAGAGCGGCGGCTCGCACCTGGCGGTCACGGCCGAGCTGGTCGACACCCGGGACGGCGGCGTCGTCTGGGCGGACGAGTACGCCGGCTCGATCGACGAGGTGCACCAGGTCCGAGAGGAGTATCCGCTCGCGGATTCCTCTCGGCGCTGGAGCTCCGCATCCCGCTGCACGAGGCGGCGCTGGCACGCCTCACCGTGACGGAAGACCTCGACGCGTGGTCGGCCTACCACCTCGGCCTCCAGCACATGTACCGCTTCAACCGCGTCGACAACGCAGCAGCCATGGCCTTCTTCCAGCAGGCGGTGGCGCGAGATTCCAGCCTTCGCCCGGGCGCACGCGGGCCTCTCCTTCGTCCACTTCCAGACGGCGTTCATGCGGCACACCGCCGACCTCGCGGGGGAGATCGCCCTGGCGCGCCGCTTCGCCGTGCGCGGGCTGGAGCTCGACCCGGTCGACCCGTTCGTCAATTTCACCATGGGGCGCAGCTTCTGGCTGGAGGGCGACCTGGAGACGAGCCTCGCCTGGCTGGAGCGCGCGACGGCCATCAGCCCGAACTACGCACAGGGGATCTACGCCCGCGCCTGGACGGAATCGCTGGAGGGGCTCGCGCTGGAGGGGCGCAGGCACGTCGACCTGGCGATGCGCCTCAGCCCGCTCGACCCGCTTCACTACGCCATGCTGGGCACGCGCGCCCTCGGCCACATGGTCCTCGGCGAGGATGCCGAGGCCGCGGAATGGGCCGAGCGGGCGGCGCGCTCGCCGGGAGCCCACGTGCTCATCGCCATGATCGCAGCCGCCGCGCACGCGCTGGCGGGGGACGAGGTCCGCGCGGCTGCGTGGGCCGCCAACGTGCGGGCGCGCGCCCCGGCGCTCACCCGCGGCGACTTCCTGCGAGCCTTTCCGATGAGAGGGGAGGCTCTGAGGGTCCGGGTCGCGAGCGCCCTGGCTCGAGCCGGGCTCTGAAGCTCCCGGCCATCTCCACGAAAGCTCCAGACCGCCTCCAAGCGGCGAGGGGCTCCGGCGCCCAGGTTGAACCTGGCGCAACGGCGGACTCCTCTGCCGGGCGCGAACCAGGAGCTCACATGCCACTCGTCGACATCCAGCTGATCCACGGCGCGTTCAACGACCAGCAGAAGAGGCAGATGCTCGAGAAGGTCACGGAGGCGATGGTCGGAATCGAGGGGGAAGCCATGCGGGGGGTGACCTGGGTGCGCATCCAGGAGCTCGCCAGCGGGGAGTGGGCCATCGGAGGCAAGCCCCTCAGCAGCGCCGACGTTCGGGCCATGGCGGCCAAGTCGAGTTGAGAGCGCTTCCCACGCGAGCCGCGGCTGGTGGTGGAGGGAAGGGGGAGAGAGCTCCTCCCCTCCCGCCCTGTCCGCTCCGCGCGTAGATTCCTGGCATGCCGCTCTCGGACCAGGACCTCGCCGACCTCCGCCGCGCCCGTGAAACGCTGGAGCACCCCGGCCTCGCCATCCGGGTGAGCGAGAAGCTCGGACGGCCGGTGGAGGCGCTGGTGAAGGTGCTCCCGAGCGGCGCGCAGGAGGCCATCACCACCGGCACCCGCAAGGCGCTCGACACCTGCCTGCGGGCGGCGATGAAGTCGCTCGACCTCCGCGAGGTGAAGGCGCCGTCGGATTGGCTCCACCGGGCTGCGGTGGTGGCGAGCGGCGCGCTGGGCGGCACGTTCGGCCTGCCGGCGCTCGCCCTCGAGCTGCCGGTCTCCCTCACCCTCATGCTGCGCTCCATCGCCGACCACGCGCGCGCCCAGGGCGAGGACCTGTCGAACGTGGCGTCCCGCCTGGAGTGCCTGACCGTCTTCGCCTACGGCTCGCGGAGCAGCCTCGACGACGCGGCCAACTCGGCCTACTTCACCGCCCGCGCCACCTTCGGCCGGGCCGTCTCCCAGGCCGCCGAGTACCTCGCCGAGCGGGGGGTGGCGGGCGCGCTCGGCGAGAAGAGCGCCCCGGCGGTGGTGCAGCTCGTCACCCGGGTGGCGCAGCGGCTCGGCGTCGCCATGACCGACAAGGCGGCCGCCCAGCTCGTGCCGGTGGTCGGCGCGGTGGGCGGCGCGGCGGTGAACGCGCTCTTCCTGCAGCACTACCAGGAGACCGCCTGGGCCCACTTCACCGTGCGCCGGCTCGAGCGCGCGTACGGACCCGCGGCGGTGCGGGCGGCCTATGACGGGATGTGAGGGTCGCGCCCGGCCGGATGGCCGCGATTTCATCCGACCGCTTCATCCGACCGCTCGGCCTCCCAGCGGCGGTGCCCCGAGCTGCGCTCGCGCGGTGTCGATGACTGCGAGCATGTTCTCGAGCGGCACGTCGCCCTCGACGTCGTGCGAGGCGAGAAGCCATACCCTCCCCTCGCGCCCGGCCTCGAGGAGCATGTTCGTCTCGCGGGTGGCCGCCTGCTCCTCCGTCAGCCTCGCGCGGCGTTGAAGCGGTCGAGCGCGCGGAAGAAGGCGGTGATGTTCGCCTCGGGCGTGTGGGGAGGCGTGTCGCAGCCGGTGGAGAGGATGAAGTGGGGGAACTCCGCCGTCTTCTCGAGGAGCTCGAGGGTGGCGGCCTCCACCTGCTCCGGGGTGCCCATCCTCATGAGGCCGGCCGGGTCGATGTTGCCCATGGCCAGCACCGCGCGCGGCGTCTCGCGCAGGACCTCCACCATGTCGGCCTGGTTGCCGAGGTGGAGCGCGCCCGCCCCTGTCGACACCATGGAGGCGGTGGCTTGGCCGCGATTGCCGCAGTTGTGCAGCACGAGGAGGTGATCTTCGTCCTGCACCGCCTCCACCATCTTCTTCACGTACCGTGACGAGAACTCGTCGCACATCTCGGCCGAGAGGAGGCCAGCGGCCGGCTCCGCCACCACCAGCCCGTCGGTGCCCACCGCCTTCAGCGCCTTCGCCTGCGCGATGAGGAGCTCGGTGCTCTTTTCGAGGAGGAGGTGGACGGCGTCGGGCTCCAGGAAGCAGGCGGTCATGATCTCGGTGACGCCGTAGAGCCGGGCGGCGAGCGAGAAGGGGCCGATGCAGCCGCCGAAGACCGCCTTGTCCTTCACCTTCGCCGCGGCGAGCCGCGCCGCCTCGACATAGCCCGGCAACCGGCCGGTGGAGACGTCCGGCACCTTCAGCGCCTGCACCGACTCGAGGTCGGTCACCAGGCGCCCGGTGACGGTGGGTATCTCGTCGTCGGCGAAGGTGACCTTCGAGCCGAAGGCCTCCGCCTCCACCGTGAGGTCCATCACCATGGTGGTGGCCGCCGTGGGGTAGCGCCGGGCGACCTCCACCACCGCGGCCGCCTGCACCTTTCCATCGGTGACGCAGTCGATGACCCGCCTGCCGATGGCGTCGATCCCCGGGTGCGTCATCACCGGGATGGCGATGCGCTTCGGGGCAGCGGCGCGGAGCGCGGCGAGCTTGGCGTTCATGGTCTCTCTCTTTCCGGGCGAGGCCCGCGGGGGGCAGCGTTTCGGCGATGCGCGGTGCGAGTCGGAGACAGACATGTAACACAGTATAACAGTTACGCCAAGTGCCTTCCCGAATGAATGGCCGATGACCCCTCTCCGGAGTGGGCGATGGTGCGGCGCCCGCGCCAAATTTGGCTCTCACTCGAGGGAGGGCGACATCGAAGAGGCGTGAGCCGCGCCGTCGCCAGGTGGTCAGACCGCCGGGACGCCCCATCCGGCGCCCCCCCCACGGACAGCCCCCGAAGCGTGAGCCCCTCCGGAGTGTGGCGCGGAGCGCATGGCGCGGAAACGTTGCATGACGCCGCGGGTCAAGGTTCCCCCCTCCCCTGCCGCAGCTTCGCACCGAACCCGCCGCACCCGAGGAGCCGACCATGGCGACGAGCCGCAAGTCTTCACCATCCGCAAACGCGCCCGCCGCCGGCAGCGGCCACGTTTCCGTCCCCTCCACCGAGGGTCTGCCAAGGGGCGTGGAGCTGCGCGGCCCGCTCGACGAACGACAGCGCGAGATCGTCTCGAACGGCGCACTGGAGCTGGTGGCCGACCTCACCCGACGCTTCGGCTGGCGCGTGGACGAGCTCCTCGCCCGCCGGCGCGAGCGCCAGGCGCGCCTCGACCACGGGGAGAAGCTCGACTTCCTGCCGGAGACCGCCGAGATCCGCTCCTCGGCCTGGACGGTGGCGCCGCTCCCCAAGGACCTCCTCGACCGGCGGGTGGAGATCACCGGACCCGTCGACCGGAAGATGATCATCAACGCGCTCAACTCGGGCGCCAACGTCTTCATGGCCGACTTCGAGGACTCGAACTCCCCCACCTGGGCGAACGGGGTGCAGGGGCAGGTGAACCTGTACGACGCCGTCCGGCGCACCATCACCTTCAGCGCGCCCGAGACCGGCAAGTCCTACCAGCTCAGCGACAAGGTGGCGGTGCTCTTCGTCCGGCCGCGCGGCTGGCACCTCGTGGAGCGGCACGTCCTCGTCGACGGGCGCCCGGTGCCGGGCGGCCTCTTCGACTTCGGCGTCTACTTCTTCCACAACGCGAAGGAGCTGCTCGCGCGCGGGTCCGGGCCCTACTTCTACCTGCCGAAGATGGAGAGCCACCTCGAGGCGCGCCTCTGGAACGACGTCTTCGTGCGGGCCGCAGGAGGCGCTGGGCGTGCCGAAGGGCAGCGTGAAGGCCACCTGCCTCATCGAGACGCTGCCCGCCGCGTTCGAGATGGACGAGATCCTCTACGAGCTGCGCGAGCACTCGGCGGGGCTCAACTGCGGGCGCTGGGACTACATCTTCAGCTTCATCAAGAGGCAGCGCGACGACCCGCGCGCGGTGCTGCCCGACCGCGCCCAGGTGACGATGGACCGCGCGTTCCTGGCGGCCTACGTGCAGCTCCTCATCCAGACCTGCCACCGGCGCGGCGTGCACGCCATGGGCGGCATGGCGGCGCAGATCCCGATCAAGGACGACCCGGCCGCCAACGAGGCGGCGCTCGCCAAGGTGCGGGCCGACAAGCTGCGCGAGGTGAAGGCGGGCCACGACGGCACCTGGGTGGCGCACCCCGGCCTGGTGGGCCTCGCCAAGGCCATCTTCGACGAGCACATGAGGGGGCCGAACCAGCTCGGCGTGAAGCGCGAGGACGTGAAGATCGGCGCAGGCCGAGCTCCTCGCCGTGCCGGAGGGGCAGCGCACCGAGGCCGGGCTGCGCCACACGATCCGCGTGTCGGTCCAGTACCTCGAGGCGTGGCTGCGCGGCTCCGGCTGCGTGCCGCTCTACAACCTGATGGAGGACGCCGCGACCGCGGAGATCAGCCGCGCCCAGGTGTGGCAGTGGATCCACCACGGGGTGGCGCTCGACGACACGGGCAGAAGGTCACGCCGGACCTCTTCCGCCGGCTGGTGGCGGAGGAGATGGACCGCGTCCACGGCGAGGTCGGCGACCGCCGCTTCGCGAACGGCAAGTTCCCCGAGGCGCGCGCCATCTTCGAGCGGCTCTCCACCGCGCCGGAGTTCGACGAGTTCCTCACCCTGCCGGCCTACGACCGTGCTCGTGCGGGGAGCGCGCCCGGCGCCCCGGCGGGTGGCCTCGCCGAGGCGGCGGCTCACCCCGATCCACGGCGCTGGGACGGGATCCGGCGCGCCTACACCACAGGCGACGTGGAGCGGCTGCGCGGCTCGGTGCGCATCGAGCACACGCTGGCGCGGCATGGGGCGCCCAGCGCTGTGGGACCTCCTCCACTCCGAGCCGTACGTGCACGCTCTGGGCGCGCTCACCGGCAACCAGGCGGTGCAGAGGTGCGCGCCGGCCTCAAGGCCATCTACCTCTCCGGCTGGCAGGTCGCCGCCGACGCCAACACCGCCGGCCAGATCTACCCCGACCAGAGCCTCTACCCGGCCGACTCGGTGCCGGCGGTGGTGCGCCGCATCAACCGCGCCTTCCAGCGCGCCGACCAGATCGCGCACGCCGAGGGCAAGGACGGAACGCTACTGGTTCGCGCCGATCGTGGCCGACGCCGAGGCCGGCTTCGGCGGCCCGCTCAACGCCTTCGAGCTGATGAAGGCGATGATCGAGGCCGGCGCGGCGGGCGTCCACTTCGAGGACCAGCTGGCGAGCGAGAAGAAGTGCGGCCACATGGGCGGCAAGGTGCTCGTGCCCACCGGCCAGTTCGTCCGCACCCTCATCGCCGCGCGGCTCGCCGCCGACGTGATGGGCGTGCCCACCCTGCTCGTCGCGCGCACCGACGCCGACAGCGCGAAGCTCATCACGAGCGACGTCGACCCGCGACGATGCGCGTTCATCGACCGCACGAAGGGGCGCACGCCCGAAGGGTTCTACTACATGAAGGGCGGCGTCGAGTGCGCCATCGCCCGCGGGCTCGCCTACGCGCCCTACGCCGACCTCATCTGGTGCGAGACCTCCAAGCCGGACCTCGCGGAGGCGCGGCGCTTCGCCGAGGGCGTCCACGCAGAAGTTCCCCGGCAAGCTGCTCGCCTACAACTGCTCGCCCTCGTTCAACTGGAAGAAGAACCTCGACGACGCCACCATCGCCCAGCTTCCAGAGCGAGCTGGGCGCGATGGGCTACAAGTTCCAGTTCGTCACGCTGGCCGGCTTCCACGCGCTCAACCACGCCATGTTCGAGCTCGCCCGCGACTACCGCGACCGGGGCATGGCGGCCTACTCCGAGCTGCAGCAGGAGGAGTTCGCCGCCGAGAAGGCGGGCTACACCGCCACCCGCCACCAGCGCGAGGTCGGCACCGGCTACTTCGACAAGGTGCTGGAGACCATCACCGGCGGTCACGCCACCACCGCCGCCCTGGCCGACTCCACCGAGGCGGCGCAGTTCACCGGCAGCGATCGCCTGGCTGCCGCCGAGCGGGTGATGGATGCGGACCACGCCGAGCTGAAGGGCTTCGTCAATCGCGTGAAGAGCGCCCCCAACAAGCCGGCGCTCGTCGACGCGCTGGAGTGCCTGGGCGCCTTCCTCGGCAGCCACTTCGAGCGCGAGGAGCGCGACGACGGCATGTTCGGCATCCTCGCCCAGCGCGGCACCTCGGAGCCGGTGGACGAGCTCCTCAGGCAGCACCGCCTGCTCCTCGAGGAGGTGCACGCGCTGGTCGCGAACGCGCGCGAGGGCCTCGACGGCCGCAAGCTCGGCGAGGGGGCGGCCAAGGTGGCCGAGCAGCTCGCCGAGCACGAGCGGCGCGAGCACGCGCTGGCGGAGCGGCACCTCGGCGCCGGTCACTGAACGCCGCCGGTGCTCCCCGCCCGCGCTGAGCCGCGCGGGCGGTATGACGTGATCGAAGTGGTCAGGAACGCAGACCAGTGCCCACCCTCGCGCGGCTATGCCGAGGTGGGGCGCTGGTCTACATTGCACCGGTGAACGTCCGAACGCTCAGCCTCTCGCTCGCCGCTCTCGCCCTCCTCCTCGCCGCCTGCGGGGGTGGCTCATCGAGCGGACCCGCATGCCCCGCCACCTGCACCCTGGGGTGCGACGCGGACGGGAACTGCCTGCAGGGCCTCTCCTGCGCGGTGCCGGTGCAAACGAGCACCGACCTCACGGCCCAGCGGCTGGGGAGCCACCGCGTCGGCGACGTGGTCGACTTCACCGTGCCTCCCGGCACCGCCAGCGTCACCATCGTCGAGCAGGCGGTGAAGACCGTGGCGACGGTCACCTACGAGGGCGCAGCCTTGCCCAACACCGCCATTCCCAACTGGGTGAAGAATCCGAGCGGAAAGATAATCTATGACGACAGTCCCACGGCCACGCCCGACGCCGCGGCCAACGAAAGCGCCGAGGCGTTCTTCGCCAGCAGCTCGCCCGTCACCGGGACCCTGACCATCCCCGACACCACCGGCGGCCTCGCCCTGGCCGCCTCGGGCCTTCCGGCGGGCACCTGGAGCCTGCGCGTTTCCGACTATGCCTGGGAGTGTACGTGGACCGAGAACTGCGCCGGCGGAACGAAGGAGAGCGTGTACGACGTGACCGTGGTGACGAAGCCGCTCCTGAACGGTGCGCTGCCGTCCAGTGGCGTGCTCGACGTGGTCTTCTGGTTCGTCGCCGACAGCGCGGACAGCGACGGGGGGGTGCCAGGCCCCCTCTCCGAGAGCACCGCCGCTGCCGATCCCGACCTCGTTCGGCTCACGGGCTCGCTTCGGTCCATCCTGGCCGATGCTGGGGTGACCCTCGGCGGCGTCACCTTCCGCGACCTGCCGGCGAGGGTGCAGCAGCAGTACGCCACCGGGGTCGACGTCAGCTCCTCCGGCGCCTGCGCAGAGCTTCCCCAGCTCCTGACGTACGCCGGGGAGGGCAGCGCCCTCAACGTGTTCCTGGTCTCGAGCTTCATCTCCACCGCGAGCGGCGGGAACGACATCGTCGGCATCGACGGCACCATCCCCGGGCCGGCCACCCTTCCGGGCACGGTGGCGAGCGGGGTGGCGGTCTCGGTGGCCGACCTCCGCCACCGGTCGGCCGATCCGGTCTGCCAGGGCGCGCCGGCCTATGATTGGGGTGGCCTCTCCTGCGGCGCGGATTCCACCGCCTACATCGTGGCCCATGAGGCCGGGCACTTCCTCGGGCTCTACCACACCACCGAGAGCGGGGGAGACTCGTTCGACCCCATCGCCGACACCGGGCGCTGCCCGTGCACGAGCTGCGCACCCCTCGCCTCCCGCTCCACCTGTGGCACCGCCACGTCGAGCGCCTACGGCATGCGGGTGGCGGACTGCAACGGAAGCGTGACCGGGTGCGGCGGCGGCGACAACCTGATGTTCTACCTGCTCGACTCCGGCGCCCAGGCCACGCTCACGCCCCAGCAGCGCCAGGTCATCCTGGCGAACCCGCTCATTCGCTGAAAGCCGCCTCGAGGTCCCATGACCGCGCTCTCGCTCACCCTCCTCCTCGCGCTCTCCGGGCTCCAGACGCCGGCGCGGAACGCCCGCCCCTCCCCGGTCCCCGAGGCCTCCGCTGCGAGCCCCGCCGCCGCGGCCGCCACCTCGAGTGAACCCGCGCCAGAGGCCGACCCGGCGGCGGCGCTCTCCGACACCGAGGTGGCCGGGCGCGTGGAGGCGCTGCTCGGCACGATTGACACGCCGGTCTCCATCGCGCAGTGGCGAGGGCTCGGACCGCGCGGGGTGAAGGCGCTCGCGGCGGTGGCCCGCGACCCCGAGCAGCTCCCCTCGCGCCGCGCCAAGGCGGTGGGGGCGCTCGACGCGCTGGGCGGGGCGACCGCCGTGGAGGCCGTCGCCGAGCAGGCGGTGAACGAGCGCGCGCCCTTCGCGGTGCGAGCCGCGGCCCTCCGCGGCGCGGGTCGCCACCTCTCGCGCGACCAGCTCACCGCAAGGCTCGGGCCGGTGCTGGAGCGCTCGAGGCGCGCCTCGGTGCGCGCGGCCGCCGCCGAGGTGCTGGCCGAGCGCGCGCCCTCGAGCTGCCAGGCGGTGAGGGCGCAGGCACGGCGGGAGGATGCCCGAGGGCGCGGCCGGTTCGCGCGCGCCCTCGCGCGCTGCGAATCCTCCTCCGCGGGGTCGACCGGCGAGGGAGCTGGCACGGGGGGAGGTGAGCCGTGAGAGCGGTCTTCTTCAAGGGCAAGGGCGGCCCCGAGGTGGTGGGTGTCGAGGAGCTACCCGATCCGCGCCCCGGCCGAGGCGAGGTGCTGGTGCGGGTGCGGGCGGCGGGCCTGAACCGCGCAGACCTCTTGCAGCGCCGGGGGCTCTACCCGCCGCCGCACGGCCTCCGCGCCGACGTGCCTGGCCTCGAGCTGGCGGGTGAGGTGGTGGAGCTCGGGGAGGGCGTGGGCGCGGTCGGCGTGGGCGACCGGGTGATGGCCGTCGCCGGCGGCGAGGCGCAGGCGGAGCTCGCGGTGATACACGAGCGGCTCCTGGTGCCGGTGCCGGAGCGCCTCTCGTTCCCGGAGGCGGGGGCGACCATGGAGGCGTTCGTCACCGCCCACGACGCGCTTTTCACCCTGGGTGGCCTCCGGCCGGGCGTCGCGGTGCTCATCCACGCGGTGGGCTCGGGCGTCGCCACCGCCGCGCTGCAGCTCGCCCAGGCGGCGGGGGCGACCGCCATTGGCACGAGCCGCACCGCCTCGAAGCTCGACCGGGCCCGGACTCTCGGGCTGGCCCACGGCGTCCTCGTGGAAGGCAAGAACCCCAGCTTCGCGGAAGCGGTCCGCGGCTTCACGGGAGGAGAAGGCGCGGCCCTGGTGATCGACTTCGTGGGGAGCGCCTACGCCGCGGAGAACCTGGCCGCGCTGGCGCCGGGCGGCAGAATGGTGGCGGTCGGCACACTGTCGGGCGCCCGGATCGACCTCGATCTCGGGGTGCTCATGCGAAAGCGCGCAACGCTGGTAGGTACGGTGCTGAGGCCCCGCGCCCTGGAGGAGAAGGCACTGGCCACGCGGCTCTTCGCCCGGGAAGCCCTGCCCCTTCTCGCCTCGGGCAGGGTGCGTCCGGTGGTCGACGTCGAGGTTCCGTTCGAGCGCGCCCTCGAGGGGCACGAACTGCTCGAACGGAACGAGACGTTCGGGAAGGTGGTCCTGACCTTCGGCTCAGGCGAACAGGGCTAGCGCACGAACTCGACCTGGCGCGACAGGCGCTGGGCGAGGGGGGTGGCGCTGAGGATGTCGGCCGCGCGCTGGAGCTTTTCGTTCCCGAAACCATCCGCCGCCTCGTAGGCCGCGGAGATGAGCTCGCCGAGGGTCGTGGCGACGCGGGCGGGGATCTTCGTGACGGAGTTGCGGCGGCGGGTCTTCTTCATGGCGGTTCCCTTCGGAAGTGCTGCGGGGTTCCCTCCGGAAAGTAGCAATTTCCCTGCCGACGACGGCCCCTCGTACTATCAGGTACTTGGCCTCTGAGCGCTCGCTGGGACGGTCGTTTTTTCAGCCGGGGTGACTGAAACTGCGACAGTGCTCCGCAGGTACCGCTCACCCCACCTCGGCCGGCTTCTCGCCGTGGCGCACGACGACGGCCGTGTGGATGCCGCCGCGAACGGTGAAATCGCCGGTCACCTCCAGCCAGAGCGGGTCGAGCAGCTTCACGAGGTCGTCGCAGATGCGGTTGGTGACCGCCTCGTGGAAGGCCCCCTCGTTGCGGAAGCTCCAGAAGTAGAGCTTGAGGCTCTTCAGCTCGACGCACCGCTCGCGCGGGACGTAGCGCAGCTTGACGGTGGCGAAGTCGGGCTGCCCCGTCATCGGGCAGAGGCAGGTGAACTCCGGGCACTCCATGGCGATGAGGAAGGGGCGCTTGGGGTTCGGGTTGGGGAAGCTCTGGAGCTCTTTCGAGGGCTGGGTGGGCATAGGCCGGCGTTTCTAGCCTGCAAGGGTGCCGGGGCCAAGCTCTCGACCTGCCAGCCGCGGCCGCCCGTGGTGCGCCTTGACGCGGGCGCTCGCCGAAGGGTAAGCACGCCGCGCTGCTCCCCCCGCCATGAGCCTCCTCCACGAGATCGGCCGCCGCCGGACGTTCGCGATCATCTCCCACCCGGACGCCGGCAAGACCACGCTCACCGAGAAGCTCCTCCTCTACGGCGGAGTGATCCAGCTCGCCGGCGCGGTGAAGGCGAAGCGCGGCCGCGCGAGCGCCGTCAGCGACTGGATGGAGATGGAGCGCGAGCGCGGCATCTCCATCACCACCAGCGTGCTGCAGTTCCCCTACCGCGGGCTGCAGATGAACCTGCTCGACACGCCCGGCCACGCCGACTTCAGCGAGGACACCTACCGCACGCTGCACGCGGTCGACGGCGCCGTCATGCTCCTCGACTGCGCCAAGGGCGTCGAGGCGCAGACGAAGAAGCTCTTCCGCGTCTGCCGCCAGCGCAGCATCCCGATCTTCACGCTTCGTGAACAAGATGGACCGCGCCGGGGCGCGACCCGTTCGACCTGGTCGGCGAGGTCGAGAGCGTGCTCGGCATCGGCGTGTACCCGATCACCTGGCCGATCTTCCGCGAGCGGCGTGTTCCGCGGCGTCTACCACCGGATCGACGCGCCGCGTGTACCTGTTCGACGCGCGCGACGCCAGCTCCAGCGCCGCGGCCGGCGCCGAGACGGCCGCCGGTGGCGGTGACCGGGCTCGACGACCCGTTCCCTCCGCGAGGAGCTCGGCGCGGCAGGGCTACGACCGCCTGCGCGACGAGGCGGAGCTGCTCGAGGCGGCGGGCGACGGCTTTCGACCGGGAGCGGTTCGAGGCGGGCGAGGTCTCGCCGATGTTCTTCGGGAGCGCCATCAACAACTTCGGTCTCGAGCCGTTCCTCGACACCTTCTGCGAGCTCATGCCGCCGCCCGGCCCGCGCGCCTCCGACGAGGGGCCCATCGACCCCTCGCGACGAGCGAGTTCAGCGGCTTCGTCTTCAAGATCCAGGCGAACATGGACCGCGCCCACCGCGACCGCGTGGCCTTCGTCCGCGATCTGCTCGGGGCGCTTCGAGCGCGGCATGAAGGTGCGCCACGTGCGGAGCGGCCGCGAGATCCGCCTCACGAACCCGACGCAGTTCCTCGCCCAGGAGCGCAGCGTCGTCGAGGACGGCTTCGCCGGGCGACGTGCTCGGCATCTACGACCCCGGCGTCTTCGAGATCGGCGACACCCTCACCGACGGCCCCAGCTTCACCTTCGAGGACATCCCCAGCTTCGCGCCCGAGCACTTCGCGCGCCTGGTGATGGCCGATCCCGATGCGGCGCAAGCAGCTCGCAGAAGGGGATCGAGCAGCTCGCGCAGGAGGGCACGGTGCAGCTTTACCGCCCGCCGGACGGGCGGGTGGGCGACCTCGTCCTCGGCGCGCGTCGGCCAGCTCCAGTTCGAGGTCGTGAAGTACCGGCTCGAGGAGGAGTACGGGGTGGAGGTGCGGCTCGAGCCGGCCCCGTGGCGCCTCGCGCGCTGGGTGGCGCGCGCGGACGGCGCACCGCTCGACCTCGACGATCTGTCCGGGGCGGTGGAGGGCATGCCGGTGCTCGACGTGCGCCAGCGGATGGTGGTGCTCTTCGACCGCCCCTGGGCGCTGCAGACGGCCGAGCGCCTCCACCCGGAGTACGCCTTCGCCGAGACCGCCACCGGGGTGGTGGTGCGGGCGGCCTGAGCTCACGCCCCTCGGTCGGCCACCTTCACCAGCTGCTTGCCCTGGTTCTGACCCTCGAAGAGGCGCCGGAGCGCGGCCGGAGCGTTCTCCAGCCCCTGCACCACGTCGACGCGGTCGACGAGCTCGCCGGCGGCGAGCCAGGCCCCGAGCTTCGCCGCGGCCTCGCCCGCGCGGGCGAAGTGGTCGAGGACGATGAAGCCCTCCATGCGGCCGCGCTTCACGATGAGGTTCGAGTAGTTCCTGGGGCCGGGCGAGGGCGCCTCGTCGCTGTAGCGCGAGATGGCGCCGCAGAGCACCACCCGGCCGCGGAGCGCCAGGTTGTCGAGCGCCGCCTCCAGCACCGGGCCGCCCACGTTGTCGAAGAAGACGTCGATCCCATCGGGACAGGCGCGGCGGAGCCGGGCCGGGAGGTGACCCTCGCGGTAATCGATGGCCTCGACGTGCAGCGTCTCCGTGAGCCAGCGGCACTTCTCCGGTCCTCCCGCCACGCCCACCACCTTGCAGCCGAGGAGGCGCGCGATCTGGCAGGCCATGGAGCCGGTGGCCCCGGCGGCGCCCGAGACGAGCACGGTCTCACCGGCGCTCGGGCGCCCCACCTCGGTGAGCCCGAACCAGGCGGTGAGGCCGGTGAGCCCGAGCGCGCTCATGGCGTTCTCGACGGGGACACCTGGCGGGAGCGGCCGCGCCTGGGAGGGCGAACCGGCCCGCGCGAGGGTGAAGTCCTGCCAGCCGAAGAGGCCCTGCACGAGCTGCCCCTCGGCGATCGAGGGGTCGCGCGAGCGCACCACCTCGCCCACCGCGAAGGAGCGCATCGGCTCGCCGAGCGTCGCCGCTGGGAGATAGGTGTCGCCCGCCATCCAGCCGCGCTGGGTGGGGTCGCAGGAGAGGTAGAGGTTACGCACCAGCGCCTCGCCCTCCCCCGGCTCCGGGACGGACGCCTCGTTCCAGCGAAAATCCTCCGCGCTCACCACGCCCTTCGGGCGGCGGGCGAGGAGCCACTGCCGGTTCACCTGGGTCATGCGCTACCTTCTGCGGCGCGCCCCAGGGAAGCGCCAGCCATTCCGTGGACCCCGGAGGTGGCCGGCGCCAGGTCGCCGGCGGCGCGGTGCAGGAACTCCGAGACGAGCCGCATCGACACCTCCGGGAGCCGCTGCAGGACGAGGTGGGGCGCGTCGAGCACGTGGACCTCGGCGTCGGGGCGAAGCCGCCGCAGCTCGGCCGGGATGGAGCGCCGGATGAGCCGGTCCCAGCGCCCGCACAGCGCGAGGATGGGCAGCTTGCAGGCGGCCAGCTCCTCGCTGGCGTCCACGGCGAGGGCCTCGGCGGCCCGTGCAGCCATCACGTCGCCGTGGGCGAGCGCCACCGCCGCACGCACCTCCTCCACCAGCTCCGTCTCTGCATCCGGTCCCGCGAGCAGCAGGCGCACCACGTGGCGCGGGAGCGGGAGGCGGAAGAAGGCAGGGGCGAGAGGGCGGAGCACCGCGATGGGGTTCGCAGCCGGACGCCGGTGGAAGGTGGTGGCGAGCACCACCCCCACCATGTTGGGCGGCGGCCGGGCGGCGATGCGGAGCGCGAGCGGTCCCGAGAAGGACTCGCCGAGGAGCCCGAAGGGCCGGTCGGTGGGCAGGAAGCGGCGCACCATCGACTCGAGCTTGTCGTAGCCGAGGAAGACGTCGCCCGGGTAGGTGATGGGCCGGAGGTCGAGCGTGCCATCGGCGGCGGCGAGAAAGCGCGAGAAGAGGCGCGTCGTGCCGTCGAGCCCCGGGAGGAGCACGGTCGTCAGCGCGGTGTCGCTCGCTACGCGTTCCATCGACCCTCCACGATAGGTCTTCCGACGCGCTGTGCCGAGAGGCCCCGTCGTGATGCCCCATGTCGTGCGCTACCATCGGACGAGGGCTGCGGACGCCCCCGCACCCCTTCCCCCCTCTCCCGCCGGTGCGAAGGGGGATCTCCCCGGCCGGCCTTTCACCGCCGGGCGAGCCAGCGCTCGAGCCGGTCGACCGCGGCGGCGGCCACCTCGGGACCGCGGGCATAGGAGAAGCGAACCGCGGAGGCGCCGCGCACGGGGTCGAAGTCGAGGCCGGGGGTGGCGGCGATGCCCTCCTCGGCGAGGAGCTGCCGGCAGAAGGTGGCGCTGTCGCGCCCGAGGTGCGCCACGTCGGCGTAGATGTAGAAGGCGCCGTCGGGAGGCGCGATGCGCGGGAAGCCCAGCCGGGGGAGCGCATCCAGCAGGATGTCGCGCGCGGCGGCGTAGCGGCGCACGTGGCCCTGAAGCTCATTCTCCGCGTCGAAGGCCGCCACCGCCGCCGCCTGGGCCACCGACGAGGGGCAGATGAAGAAGTTCTGCGCCAGCTTCTCGATGGGCCGGGCGAGGTCGTCGGGCATCACCATCCAGCCCAGGCGCCAGCCGGCCATGGAGTAGTACTTCGAGAAGCTGTTCACGGTGACGGCGCTCCGCGAGAAGCGGACCGCGCTGGCCGCCTCTTCACCGTAGGTGATACCGTGGTAGATCTCGTCGCTCACCAGGCGCACGCCGTGCTGGTCGCAGTACCGCGCCAGCTCGGCGAGCCGGGAGGGCGAGAGCAGGCTGCCGGTGGGGTTGGAGGGGCTCGCCACGATGAGGCCATCGAGCGGGCCGGCCTCCTCCACCTGCGCCACGGTGGGCTGGAAGCGCGTCGCCTCGCCCACCAAGAGCTCCACCACCTCGATGCCGAGCGGCTTCAGCGCGTTGCGGTAGGAGGGGTAGCCGGGGCTCGCCATGGCCACCCGGGCGCCGGGCTCGAAGGCGGCGAGGAAGGCGAGCTGGAACGCGCCGAGCGAGCCGGCGGTGACGGCGATGCTGGCCGGCGACACCTCCACCCCGTGGCGCTCGCGGTAATACCGCGCGATGCGGGCGCGCAGCGCCGGCGTCCCCAGCGCCAGGGTGTAGCCGAGCAGCTCCCCCTCGATGGCGCGCACCGCGGCCGCCCGGGCGAGCGCCGGCGCCGGCGTGTTGGGTTGTCCCACCTCCATGTGCAGGACGCACCGGCCCGCGCCCTCCAGGCGCGCAGCCTCCTCCATCACCTCCATGACGATGAAGGGCGGGGTGTCGCTGCGGCGGGACGGCGAGAAGGGCATGCCGCGCATCCTCCCCCCTCGGGGCTCAGGTGGGCAAGCCTCCGACTCCACGAGGAATTCGGGGAGCGGTTCCGGAACGGCGGCGGGCGGGCTAAGCTTCACCTTGCTGGCTCCCGCGGCGCCCAGGAGCGCGCGCCCAGCTGGCGAAAGGAAGCTCTGACTGAACCTGGATGTCTCACAGCTCTCCCGCGTGGAGCTCGGCCTCCCCGGCAGGCGCCCGGCGGCGCGCGAGCGGTCGGCTCCGCTCCCGCACGCCGAGCGCGTCACGCTCAGCCCTGCGGGGGAGGAGGCGGCGCGGCAGCAGCCGGAGCCCGCGCGCGGAGAGGTCCGCTGGTACCGTGCCTTCACCTACGGGCGCGGCGGGCGGGTCGCCGCGAGCGACGCGGCCGAAGGCCCGGCGCTTGGCCCGGCGCCGCTCAGCTCGCCGCCGGTGAACCTGCGCAACCCGCGCGCCGCCCTCCACGCCTACCGCGAGGTGATGCGCCCAGCGGCGTAGTTCACGTCAGCGTGCGGCCACCGGTGACGCCCAGCACCTCGCCGCTCACGTAGCGGCTCTCGTCGCAGGCGAGGAAGACGAAGGCGGGCGAGAGCTCTACCGGCTGGGCCGGGCGGCCGAGCGGCGTGTTCTTGCCGTGCTCGCGGATCTTCTCCTCGGAGAACGACTGCGGGATGATCGGCGTCCACACCGGCCCGGGCGCCACGGCGTTCACCCGGATGCCGCGCTCCCCCAGCTCCTTGGCGAGGCCCTTGGTGAAGTCGACGATGGCCGCCTTGGTGGCCGCGTAGTCGAGGATGCCGGGGCTGGGCTGGTAAGCCTGGATGGAGGCGACGTTGATGATCACCCCCCCGGGCTTGAGGTGCTTCAGGGCGTGGCGCGTGAGGTTGAACATCGAGACGATGTTCGTCTTGAAGGTGTGGAGCACCCGCTCCGCGGTGAGCTCCTCGAAGTGCTCCACCCCCTTGCCCTGGTAGGCGGCGTTGTTCACCAGCACGTCGAGCTTGCCGAGCTTGTCCACCGTCTCCTTCACCAGCCGGGCGCACTCGGCGTCCTCGCCCACGTCGGCCGAGAGGCAGAGGGCCTTGCGGCCGGCCGCCTCCACCAGGCGCACCGTCTCGCGGGCGTCCTCCTCGTGGGAGTGGTAGGCCACCGTGACGTCGGCCCCCTCCCGCGCGAAGGCCAGCGCCACCGCGCGTCCGATGCCGCTGTCGGCCCCGGTGACCAGCGCCACCCGGCCAGGCATGCGCCCGAGCCCCCGGTAGCTCTGCTCCCCGTAGTCGGGCGGGATCTTCATGTCGCGCTCGCTCCCGGTGCCGTCCTGGCGCGGCTCGTCAAAGGGGGGTCGGGGCCCGGCGGTGCGCGGATTGAGGTTCTTGTCCTGGGTCATGCGCGAGAAGATGCGCACGGTCCCCCAGCGCGAAAGGGCTTGGCCGCGAGATCCGGGCGAAGCGCCGTGCGCCCCAAACGCCCTTCCTCATCGAATCCGCATGGCGGTCCATTCGGGCCCCACCGGATTCCCGGACACGCGCGCGCAACGACGCTGTGATCCCACCTCCGGCCCGCACCCTGTTCGCGAACGAGCTCGCCGACACCCGGGGCGGCGCTCATCCGTGTCCACCTGGTCGACGCACCATCCGGTCCATGAGTTCGCCCAGCGCACGCCCGGGGTCCTCGCAGATCCCGGTGTGGACCGGGCCGATCTGGATGATCGTGCTCCTCGGCGCCACGAGCCAGTGGAAGCGCTCGCGCCGGGAGAGCTTGCCGATGGGCCCGCCACCCTCGCCCCCGGCGCAGACGCGCGGGATGGCGAGCAGGTGCTCCTCGATGATCGCGAGGTCGGCCTCCGGGAAGAGTGCCCGGATCCGCTCCGGCTGCAGCTCCACCTCGGCCGCCAGGTAGTCGCGCTCGAGGCAGAAGAGGATGACGCCCGCGTTCACGAGCTCCCCGCGCTCGACACGCGGGACGACCCGGACCACCGCGTAGTCAAACGAGGGCCTGCCGGGCACGGAGCGCCTCCTCCACGAAGACGCGAGAGAGCTCGACCCGACGCTCGAGGTGGTCGACGTAGGCGGCGCGGTGGCGATCCGGCGTCTCCAGGCCCGGCTCGGGGAGGAGCCAGGCGTCCGGCACCTGAGAGACCACGCGCTCCAGCGCCTCCCGGGAGAGCCGCGCCTTCAGCCGCTCGCCCGCCACGGCGAGCTCGCCGGCCCACGGCAGGAGCACGTGATCCCTCACCGCTGGGAAGCAGCTCCCGGCCGCGGCCGGCGCCCGGCTCCAGGCGTGGTGGAAGTAGAGCGCCGCGCCGTGGTCGATGAGCCACGTCTGGCGGTGCCAGGTGAGCAGGTTCGTGTTGCGGGCGGTCCGATTGACGTTTGCGACGAAGGCGTCGAACCAGACGATGTCGGACGCCTCCGCCGCCGCTGGCGGCGGTCCCACCGCGGGGTCGAAGCTGACGCTCCCCGGGAGGAAGTCGAGCCCGACGTTCGAGCCCACGCTCTGTCTCAAGAGATCCCGGATCTCGGGATCGGGCTCGTTCCGGCCCAGCTCGGCGCAGACGTCCACGAGGACGATCTCCGGGACGCGCAGCCCGAGGACCCGCGCCAGCTCGCCGGCGAGGAGCTCCGCCACGAGCGCCTTCTCCCCCTGGCCCGCTGCCCTGAACTTGACGACGTACAGGCCCGAATCGTCGGCCTCCACGATGGCAGGGAGCGAGCCCCCCTCGCGAAGCGGCGTGACATAGCGGGTGGCGGTGACGGTCTTCATGCCGGACCTCAACCCTCCGTCCGCCGCCCCTGCAACGGCCCCTCCAGGCAGAGCGCCTGGTTGAGCGCCACGATGGCCTTCCGATAGTCGTCGCGCCCGATGACGAACTGCATGTTGATCTGCCGGAGCGACTGCGAGATGCAGTTCACGTTGATGCGGTTCTCGGCCAGCACCTGGGCGGCGCGGGCCAGTACGCCCGGGATGGCGATGTTGGAGCCGATGACGCAGACCACCGCGGCCGGGACCACGGTCACGTCCTGGTAGGCGTTCTCCAGCTCCTCCACCAGCGTGCGGGTCACCTGCCGCTCCCACACCACATGGGTGATGGAGTTCGCGTTGGTGGCCTTGAGGATGTAGCTCACCCCGTGGCGCTGGAAGACCTGCATGACACCCAGGTCGAACCCGACCGTCCCCACCATCGACGGGTCGTGGATCTCCACGATCGAGACCTTGGGCGTGCCGGCGATCACCTCGATGCGCGCCTCGCGCCCGACGTGGTCCTTGGTGATGAGGGTGCCGGGGTGATCGGGCTCGAAGGTGTTCTTCAAGCGAATGGCGATGCCGGCGAGCTCCATGGGCTTCGCCGCCTTGGGGTGGATGGCCTCCATGCCCACGTCGGCGAGCTGGTCGGCCACGTCGTAGTTGGTCCGGCCCACCACCACCGTCTGCCCGGCGCCGACGATCTCCGGGTCGGCCGAGGAGAGGTGGTACTCCTTGTGAATGACCGCCTCGGCGGCGCGCAGCTCCACGGCGATCTTGCTGAAGGTGACCTCGGAGTAGCCGCGGTCGAACTCCCGCATGATGCCCTCCACCCCCTTCACGTAGCCGGTGGCCACCACCACCTGCTCGAGCGGGCTCACCTTCTGCAGCGCCTGGTGGATGCGCTGGTCGATGGTGAGCGGGTCGTCGTCGTCGAAGCCGGTGAGGTCGAGGAGCTGGGCCCGCACGCCCCTCGCGCGCAGGATCGCCACGCTGTTGAAGGCGCTGTGCGCCTCGCCCACCGCGGCCAGCATCTCGCGGCCGGCCAGCAGCACGCTCGCCCGCGCCACGTAGCCGCTCGCCAGCACGTGGCGCATCGAGTCGAGGTACTCCTGGGTGGCCCGCATGCGCGCCTCGATGAAGCCGTCGGCCACGTCCAGCGGCAGCCCCACCGCCACGAGCCCAGCGTTGATCTCCTTCAGCCGGCCGGTGAGCGCCGAGAGCGCCTCCGCGAAGTCGCCACCGGAGGCGAAGCGGGCGTAGACGCCCAGCTCGCCCGTCTTCTTGTGCTCGAGGAGGGCGTCCGTCACGCCGGCGTAGGCCGAGACCACGTAGACGCGGCCGTACACGCGCTCCGGGTCGCGCAGGATGACGTTCCGGAGGACGTCCTCGAAGCGCGACATCGAGGTGCCGCCGATCTTCTCGACCGTGATCATCGCCGTTCTTCCCTCTCCCGGCCCCGCGAAGGGGGGCGAAGAAAGCACGAAACGGTCCCGAGGTGAACCCGCCCCCGCCAATCCACTACAGTGCCCGCTCCCCCTCCCCCGGAGCCGCACCGCGTGCCCCAGCCCCCCTCCCCCTCTCCCGGCCCCTCCGTCCTCGACGACCGGTCGCTGCTCGGCCACCCGCGCGGCCTGGGCCTCCTCTTCGTCACCGAGATGTGGGAGCGCTTCTCCTACTACGGGATGCGCGCCCTCCTCGTGCTCTACCTGGTGAACGCGCTGCGCTGGGACACGGCACGGGCGGCGAACCTCTACGGCACCTACACCATGCTGGTCTACCTCACGCCGCTGCTCGGCGGCGTGCTGGCCGACCGCCTCCTCGGCACCCGCCACGCCCTGGTGGTGGGCGGCCTCGTCATCGCCGCCGGCCACTTCGCGCTCGCCTTCGCCGGCATGACCGCCTTCTACACCGGCCTCGTGCTCATCGTGGCCGGCACCGGCCTTTTCAAGCCCAATGCCTCCACCATGGTGGGCCAGCTCTACCGGCCCGGCGACCGGCGCCGCGACGCGGGGTTCACCATCTTCTACATGGGCGTGAACGCCGGCGCCTTCCTGGGCCCCCTGGTGTGCGGGGCGCTGGCGCAGAGCGATCGGCTGGGGTGGCACTACGGGTTCGCCGCGGCCGGCGTGGGGATGGTGCTCGGCATCGCGGTCTACGTGGCGGGCCGCGACCGGTGGCTCCCGGGGATCGGCCTCCGCCCTCCGCGTGGACCGGCCCCGCACGCCTCGGCGGCTGGCGAGCCCAGGCTGGGGCCGGCGCCGCACGGGATCTCCCTGCCGCCCCCGGCGGCCGAGCGTGGGCAGGCGAGGGTGGCCCTGGAGACGGCGGGCGGCGCCCTGGCCGGCGTGGTGCTGGCGCTCCTCGTCGGCGGGGTGACGCTCCTCGGCGTCGTCTTCGGGGCGGCGGTGGGTGGGACGCTCGCCTTCACCCTCTTCGGCTCGCACGGCGAGGAGCGCAAGCGCGTGGTGGCGCTCTTCCTCGTCGCCTTCTTCGTCATCTTCTTCTGGGCCGCCTTCGAGCAGGCCGGCAGCTCGATGAACCTGTTCGCCGACCGCCACACCGACCTCTCCATCGGCGGAGCGGAGGTGCCCTCCTCCTGGTTCCAGTCGGTGAACCCGGCCATCATCCTGCTCTTCGCGCCGCTCTTCGCCGCCCTGTGGGGCTTCCTCGGCCGGCGCGGCCTCGAGCCCTCCACGCCGGTGAAGATGGTGCTCGGGCTGGCGCTCCTCGGCGCAGGCTTCGTGTTCATGGTGGTGGGAGGCGGGCGCGCCGACGCCGGCGTGCGGGTGAGCCCCCTCTGGCTCCTCGCCGCGTACGCCTTCCACACCTTCGGCGAGCTGTGCCTCTCGCCGGTGGGGCTCTCCTACGTCACCAAGATCGCGCCGGCCCGCTTCGCGGCGCTGCTCATGGGCGCTTGGTACCTCTCGAACGCCGCCGCCAACAAGCTCGCGGGCGCGCTTGCGGCGCTCACCCCCTCCCCGGGCGCCGCTCCCGAGGCCGCGGGCACCGGCCTCACCGGGCTCCTCCACCGCCTCTCGGCGACGAACCTGGGCTTCTACAGCATCTTCGTCGCCTCCAGCTTCGCCGCGGCGCTGGTCATGCTCCTCTTCGTGCCGCTGCTGAGGAGGCTCACCGCCAGCGTGCGGGCCTGAAGCCGCGCTCCGGACGTCGTATCATCGCCGGGGCATGACCACCGACGGCACGCTGGGCAAGGCGGCGGAGAAGCGGATGCGCGCCATCCGCAACCTCGGGATCATGGCGCACATCGACGCCGGCAAGACCACCGTCACCGAGCGCCTCCTCTTCGTCACCGGCCGCACCCACAAGATGGGCGAGGTGCACGACGGCGAGGCGGTGATGGACTGGATGGAGCTCGAGCGCGAGCGCGGGATCACCATCACCTCCGCGGTGACGAGCTTCGGCTGGCGGGGGCACGAGCTGCACCTCGTCGACACGCCCGGCCACGTCGACTTCACCATCGAGGTGGAGCGCAGCCTGCGCGTCCTCGATGGCGCGGTGGCGGTGCTCGACGCGGCTCACGGGGTGGAGCCGCAGAGCGAGACCGTGTGGCGGCAGGCCGACCGCTGGCACGTGCCGCGCCTCGCCTTCGCCAACAAGATGGACCGGGTGGGTGCCGACCTCGACGCCACCCTCTCCTCGCTGCGCGCGCACTTTCCGGAAAAGGTCATCGCCGCGGTGCAGCGCCCCATCGGCCGCGAGGGCGCTTTCGACGGGCTCGAGGATCTGGTGGCGCGGCGCCGCCTCCGCTTCACCGACCGCGAAGACCCTCGCACCTTCTCGGAGGAGCCGGGCCTCTCGCCGGAGGGCGAGGCGGCGCGCCGGGCGCTGGTCGAGGCGTTGGCCGACCTCGACGACGCGCTCGCCGAGGACGTCCTCGCGGACCGCGAGCCGGCGCCCAGCGCGCTCTCGGCGGCGCTCCGCCGCGCCACCCTCACCGGTCGCTTCGTGCCGCTCCTCTGCGGGTCGGCGCTGCGCAACGTGGGCCTGCCCCAGCTCCTCGATGCCATCTGCGACTGGCTTCCCTCGCCGCTGGAGGTGAGCCCGCCGGCCGGGGTGCACCCCGGCACCGGCGAGCGGGAGGTGCGGCTCGCCGCGCCAGCCGCGCCGCTCCTCGCCCTCGCCTTCAAGGTCTCGCTCCTCGACGAGCGGCGGCGCCACGTCTTCCTGCGGCTCTACTCCGGGCGGATCGCCGAGGGCGACGAGGTGTGGAACGCCAGTCTCGGGCGCGGCGAGCGGGTGAACCGCCTGCTCCTCCTCCACGCCTCGCAGAAGACGCGGGTGCAGGCGGTGGAGGCCGGCCAGATCTGCGCGGTGGTGGGGCTGCGCGACACGCGCACCGGCGACACGCTCTCCGACCGGCAGCACCCGCTGGTGCTGGAGCCCATCGGCGGCTACCCGGCCGTCATCTCGCAGTCCATCGAGCCCTCCACCCAGGGTGAACGTGAGCCACTGCTGGAGGCGCTCGGGCGCATCGCCGACGAGGACCCCACCTTCCGCCACGGCGAGGACCCCGCCACCGGGCAGCTCCTCGTCTCGGGCATGGGCGAGCTCCACCTGGAGGTGGCGGCCGAGCGGCTGCGGCGCGAGTTCGGGCTCGGAGTCCGCACCGGCAGGCCGGAGGTGCTGCTCCGCGAGACGCTCACCGGCGAGGCGCGCGCCGAGAGCACCTTCGAGCGCGAGCTCCCCGAGGGCGAGCGGCTCTTCGCGCAGGCTGCGGTGCGGGTGGCGCCGCTCGCGCGCGGCGCCGGCGTGCGGTTCGAGCTCGCAGCGGAGGCGGCGGCGCTGCCCTTCATGCGGGGCGAGGTGAAGAGCTTCGTGGAGGCGGGGGCCATGGAGGCGGCCGAGGCCGGCGCGCTGGAGGGCCACCCGCTGCAGGACGTGCTCATCGAGCTCACCGGGGCCACCTGGCGCGAGGGTGCGTCGAAGCCGGCGCTCTACAAGGTGGCGGTGGGCGATGCGGTCCGCGCGGCGGTGGCAAAGGCGAGACCGGTGCTGCTCGAGCCCATCGCCCGGGTGGAGGTGCTGCTCCCGGCCGAGGCGCTGGGCGACGTCATCGGCAGCCTCGACCGGCGCCGCGGAGCCGTGCTCGACGTGCAGGACCGAGGCGCGGGCGCCCGGGTGGTGGTGGGCGAGGCGCCGCTCCGCCGGATGTTCGGCTACGCCACCGAGCTGCGCTCGCTCACCAAGGGGCGCGCCTCCTTCTCCATGACCACCGGCCGGTACGACGTGGCGGGCTGAGGTCCGGTCGCCAAGCGCCACCCGTCTGGTCCTGAGCCCCGCCCCGCTTCCACCAGCGCCCCCATCGGCACTCAACGTGAAGTGAGCCGGTCCGGGGCGAAAACCTTCGCCAGCTCGAACCAGGCCAGGCTCGCCACCCCGGCGAGCGCGGCGAGGCCGAGAGACACGGCGCTCGCGGGCCCGAAGTGGAAGAGCCGCCGGAAGAGTGGGATCTCCAGGACGAGCGCCAGGATCGCCAGCGCGCCGATGGAGATGGCCCAGGCGGCCCGGTTGGAGCGGGCCAAGGTGCCGAGCAGGGTGTGCCGCCAGGAGCGGTTCACCTGGATGAGCGCTGCGTTGCCGGCGATGAGTGCGGTGAAGGCGAGCGTGCGGCCGGCGTCGGCGCCGAGCCGGGCCCAGCCGAGCCGGAAGGCGGCGAGCGTCACCGCCAGGAGGCAGAGCCCCTGCGCTGCCGAGACCGCGAGGAGCCGCGCGTCGAAGAGCGGCGCGCTCGCCGGGCGGGGCGGTCTGCGCATGAGGTCGGGATCGCCCACCTCCAGCTCGAAGGCGACCGAGCAGGCCGGGTCGATGATGAGCTCGAGGAAGACGATGTGCACCGGGAAGAGGACGAGCGGCCAGCCGAGGAGCACGGGCAGGAGCGACAGCCCGGCGATGGGGACGTGCACCGCCACCACGTACCCCAAGGCCCGGCGCAGGTTGTCGAAGATGCGGCGGCCGAGCCGTACCGCGCCCACGATCGAGCCGAAGTCGTCGTCGGTGACCACCAGCGCCGCCGCCTCGCGGGCGACGTCGGTGCCGCGGCGGCCCATGGCCACGCCGACGTCGGCTGCCTTCAGCGCGGGCGCGTCGTTCACGCCGTCGCCGGTCATGGCCACCACCTCGCCGCCCTTCTGCAGCGCTTTCACCAGCCGGAGCTTGGTCTCCGGCACCGCGCGGGCGAAGACGTCGCTCTCCCGGAGCCGCGCTCGAAGCTCCTCGTCGGCGAGCTCGGCCAGCTCGACGCCGGTGATCACCCCCGCGCGGTCGCCGTCGGCAATGCCCGCCTGCCGCGCCACGGCGCGCGCCGTGTCGGGCGCGTCGCCGGTGACCATCACCACCCGGACCCCGGCGGCCTTGCACTCGGCCACCGCCTCCGCCACCCCTTCGCGCAGCGGATTGGCGAGCCCCACCAACCCCACCAGCTCGAAGGCGAAATCGTGCTGCCCGGGCGGCAGGTCGCCCGGGCCGACCCAGGCGCGTGCCACCGCCAGCACCCGCAGCCCCTCGGCCCCCATCGCCGCCATCTGCGCCGAGACCTCGGCGGTCCACCCCGCGTCGAGGTGGCAGACGTCGGCGATGGCCTCGGGGGCGCCCTTCGCCGCCACCACCAGCTTCTCGCCCCCTGGCGCGCGCCAGGCGTGGGACACGGCGAGGAGTCCGGGGGAGAGCGGGTACTCGCGCACCAGCGTCCAGGTGGAGTGAAGGTGCTCGGTGCCGGTGAGCGCAGCCGCCCCGAGCCGGTGGAAGGCGCGCTCCATGGGGTCGAACGGGTCGCGCTGGCTCGCCAGGATGCCGAGCTCCAGCACCTCGTGCAGCGACTCGGGGAGGGGAACCGTGCCCGCGCCCGCGGACCCGTCGACGGCCCACAGCCGCGCCACCTCCATGCGGTTCTCGGTGAGCGTGCCGGTCTTGTCGGTGCAGAGCACGGTGGTCGCGCCCAGCGCCTCCACCGCCGGGAGGCGCCGGGTGAGCACGCGGCGCCGCGAGAGCCGCCAGGCTCCGAGCGCCATGAACACCGTGAGCACCACCGGCAGCTCCTCCGGGAGCACGGCCATGGCCAGCGCCACGCCGGCCAGCAGGCCCTGGAGCCAGTCGCCGCGGAGCAGGCCGTGGAGCACCACCAGGGCGGCGCAGAGCACCAGGCTGGTCGCAGCGATGACCTTCACTGCCCGTCTCACCTCGGCCTGCAGGCGGGTGGGGCCGCTCTCCAGCGCGGCCAGCGCCACGCCGATCCGACCCACCTCGCTCCTGGCGCCGGTGGCCCTCACCCGGGCGAGGCCCTGCCCCTTCACCACCAGCGTGCTGGCGTAGAGGTGGGGCTGGTCGTCGCCGCCGGGCGACGGGGCCGGAGAGACCTCGCCGCCGCTGGCCGGGCGCTTGCGCACCGGGACGGACTCCCCGGTGAGGAGCGCCTCGTCCACCTCCAGGTGCGCTCCCTCCTCCAGGACCGCGTCGGCCGGCACCCGATCGCCCTCGGCCAGCACGAGGAGGTCGCCGCGCACCACCTCCCGCCCGGCGATGCGCCGGCGCTCGCCGCCGCGAACGACCAGCGCACGGGGACTGGTGAGGTCGCGCAGCGCCTCCACGGCGTGCTCGGTCTTGCGCTCCTGCACCAGCGTGATGGCGATGACCACCACCACGAAGCTGAGCAGGGTGAGCGCCCCCTCCAGGTCGCCGAGGGCGAGGTAGATGCCGCCCGCTGCGAGGAGGAGCAGCAGCATGGGCTCGGCCAGGACGTGCGCCGCGCTGGCGAGGAGCCCCCTCCGCCGCTCGCGGGAGAGCTCGTTCGGCCCCTCCGCGGCGAGCCTGCGCGCCGCCTCGGTCGGGGAGAGGCCGGCCGGTGAGGAGTCGACGGGGAAGGTCTGGGCCGGGCTGCGCATGGACTGCCTCTACCACGCGCCTGGGGCACAGCGGATGCGACGCGGGGCCGCACGCCGGCCGGCCACCGCCGGTCAGCTCGCGCGCTGCTCCACGGTCGCCGGCGCGGACCCCGCCACCGGCACGCCCTCGGCCCCACGACACGACGCCGCCGTCGCCGCCCTGGCAGGCGAGCTCGGCCTCACCGCCCGGCTGTAGAGCGAGACGCCCGGATTGAAGATGAAGCGGAGGAGGAGGCGCGTCCAGGAGCGGTGGTGGAGGAGCGGCTCGTAGAGCTCGGGTGCCATCCGGCGCAGCGCGGGGAGCCTGGACCAGGGCACGCGCATGAGGTCGTGGTGCTCGTTGTGAAACCCCACGTTGAACGCCAGGGCATTGAGCGGGCCGTAGTAGGAGAAGGTCTCTTGCTCGCCCGGGAAGGTGAGGTAGTGCTCCTGGATCCAGCGGGCGCCCACCGGGTGGAGGCCGATGGCGAAGACGCTGCCCGCGAGGAGGTAGGCGAAGGCCCCCCAGCCGGCGACCAGCACCAACCCGGTGACGAAGAGGAGCTGCACCGCCACGTTGGCGACGTACCAGCGGTCGAAGAGGCGGATGCGCTTGAGGCGCGGCACGCGGAGCGTCTGCGCCGCGAAGAAGAGGAGAAGCCAGAGCGCCTTGCGCAGGGCGCCGTTTCCCACCAGCCGCGCCTCGAGCGGGCTCGCCAGGTCGGCGTCGAGCTCCTCCTCGCCCTGATACGCGTGGTGAAGAAGGTGGTACTTGCGGAAGGCGATGGCCCCGGGGAAGACGATGGGGAGGTTCGCCACCATGGAGGTGAGGGCGTTGGCGGCCGGCGAACGGAAGACGAGGTTGTGGGCGCACTCGTGGATGAGCACCCAGAGGGCGTGGTCGGCGAACGCGCCCACCCCCCAGGCGGCGAGGAGGATGAGCCACCACGGGCTCGCGCGGAGGAGCCAGGCGAGCCCGAGCTGGAGGCCCACCACCGCCACCACCCAAAGCGCGGACGAGGGCGTGTGGCCGCACAGCGCGCGCGCCTCGGGGTGCTTCGAGAGGAGGTGGCGGGTCCGGGCCGGGTGAGGCTCGGGCCAGGTCACGCGGTGGAAGTCCGAGGGTGCGGGAGCGGGCATCTCGACGAGGGGTATAGCTGCCCGCCCTCTGCGCGGACATGCGAGCGCTAAACCCAGATGGGGCCATGGCCGGCAGCCGCACGTCGGTTCCATCTCGATGCGCCGCCTTCGGGATGCGTTAGGTTGAGGTCGTGTTCTGGCTCGCCCCTCACGAGACGCCGGCCACCCCCCAGCGCGGCAGCCCGCGCATGTTCCGGGTCGACTGGATCGAGCGCCACCTGTCGCGCGTCAGGCCGTCGCACGTGCTCGCCGTCTGGGTGCCCATCGCCCTCGGCTTTGCAGCCTGGGCCCTCCTGCGCAGCGGGCTCTCGCCGCTCGAGAACCTCGGGCTCGCCGCGGCCGGGCTCCTCGCCTGGACCCTCCTCGAGTACGTGCTCCACCGCTTCGCCTTTCACTTCGTGCCACGCCCGGGCTCCGAGTTTCAGGCCGACCTCGCCTACCTCATCCACGGCATCCACCACGACTGGCCGTACGATGCCGACCGCCTGGTGATGCCGCCGGCGGTGGCGGTAGTGCTGGGGGTCGCCGTGGGCGTCCCGCTCTGGTGGGCGCTCGGGCGACAGCTCTTCCCAGCCTTCTTCGCGGGCCTGCTCGCCGGGTACGTCTGGTACGACCTGACGCACTATTCGCTGCACCACCTGAAGCCGCGCACCCGCTTCGGCAAGCTCACCCGCAGGAACCACATGGTGCACCACTTCGCCGAGCACGACGCGCGCTTCGGGGTGACGACGCCGCTCTGGGATTCTCGTCTTCGGGACCTACCCGCGCGGTCAGGCCACCTCCAGCCACTCGAACCACACCGGGTGACGCTCCTTGTACCAGGCGAGCGCCTCGCGAAGGACGCGCTGCTGGTCCTTCGGCATCACCCGCTCGTCCACGTTGCCGAGCTCGAGGTGCATGCGCTCCCCTTCGAAGGAGATGGCCTGCGAGAGCATGGTCTGCAGCTCGTTGCGGATGCGTCCCGAGTCGCTGATCTTCACCGCTCGCTTCGTGTAGTCGACGCCAGAGAGGAAGCGCACGAGGAGCGGGCTGAAGACGTGGCGCGCCTCCTCCATCGGCTCCATGAGGCGCAGGGTGAAGGCGATGCGGGTGGAGGCGCGCCGGGTGGCGAGGCGGGTGGTGACCCGGTAGGTGCGCGCTCCCACCTCCTCCACCCCGCTCGTCCCGGTGTAAGGGTCGTCGCACATGTAGCCGAGGCTCGCCACCACCCTCCAGCGCTTCTCCGGCATGAGGTCGTCCGCCCGGAGCACGTGCTGCCCGAGCGGCACGTTGGCGGCCTCGGCCTCGCGGATGGCCTCGGCGTACTGGGCCACCTCGCCCGCTGCGACCTGGCGGCCGCCCACCGCCTCGGCCACGCGCCGGGCGAAGTCGGGAGCCGACGGGTCGAGGCGCATGAGCTCGGCCTCGCTCTCGCAGGGGAGCGTGAAGGTGGGTGAGAAGACGGCCATGGTGCAGTCGACGTCGAGCGCCTCGGAGAGGCTGGCGGCCTGCATGGCCTCGGCGCTGGCGGCGTACCCGTCGCAGAGGAAGACTTGGGTGGCGCCCTCGCCGTCCTTCCAGCTCCCCACCAGGAAGGTGGGCGCGTAGGTTCCGGAGTCGGTGAACGCCGCGAGACCCGAGGGGGCCTGCCAGCCGTTCTCCACGAGGTGCGCCCCGAGCTTGCGCCAGCTCTCCCACAGCGCGCCCAGGCGGGCGGTGCGGCTCTTGCCGGAGAGGGTCCACACGTGGACGTGCTCGCGCCGCACGCCCGGGTACGCTGCCTCGATGGCCTCCATCACCTTCTCGCGCGGCGTCCAGTAGTCGAGGAGGAGCGAGGTGCGCTCGGCCGCCTCCGCCACCCTCCTCGGCACGGTGAGGGTTCCCAGGTACGACTCATAGGGGCGCGCCATCACCAGGGGTGAATCGAAGAGGTGCAGCACCGCCATGGGTCCGGTGGGCTTGCCCTCGGCGAAGCGCGAGGTGCACTCCAGCGTGTCGACCGCCGCGCCCCACAAGGTGAGGTTCTGCCGGGAGAGCTCGTCGTGGAAGTCGGTGAAGACGTGGCCAGGGTCGTTGAGCAGCCGCCGCACCGCCCGGTCGACCCGCACCGCCACCTCGGGGCGCGCGTAGACCCGCCCGAAGCCGAGCAGGGGGTTCGCGCCCATCTCGGGCGTCTCGCCGGCCTTGGGCATGAGTCCCTCGCCCAGGCTCACCATGAGCGCGTGGTTCTCGGGCAGGGTGCGGGTGAGGTGCCAGAGCCCCTCGCTCATCACGTAGGCGCTGATGGCGTCGGCCGACTTCTTCACCTGGTTGTAGGCGACCTTGTCCGCTCCGGCCCCCGCCCCGTAGTGGCCGAAGAGCCGCGTTCCCAGCGCGGTCGCCGCCGAGGTGAGCGCCAGCATCCGGGCGATGCCGCGCGGTACGAAGGCGTGGTTCAGCACGCGTTCTGGACCGTCTCGCTCGATCTCCACCGCCTCCAGCCAGAGGTGGAAGCGCTGGAGCAGAGGGCGCATGTCGAAGGCCCATTGCGCGACGCGGTTCCTACGCTCGTCCTCGGTCATGGCGCCCGCCCCCATGAAGAGATTTTGTAGCTCCAGCCGCGGCGCGTCGCGCTCCCTTGAAAGGTCATGGGCCGGATGTGGAGCGGTCCGGTCGGCTCGATGTGGCCAAACGCCTCATCCCACGGTGAGCAGCGCGGCGGCCCTCACGCCGCGCGCTTCTCGTCCCGGGCGGGCGGGGCGGCAAAGGTGAGCCCCAGGGAGGCTTTGGCGCGGTAGGTGTCGATGATGACCGCCAAGATGATGATGGCGCCCGTCACCATCTGCCGCGCGAAGTCGCCCATCCCCAGGAGGAGGAGCCCGTTGCTCAGCGCGCCCATGATGCAGGCGCCGAGGAAGGTGCCCACCATCGAGCCCTTGCCGCCGCTCATGCTGGTGCCGCCAATGACCACCGCCGCGATGGCGTTGAGCTCGAAGCCCACGCCGAGGATGGGGCTCGCGATGTTGAGCCGCATCATGTACATGACCGCGGCCAGCCCGACCATGGCGCCGGTGAAGGTGAAGGCGGCGATCTTGTAGAAGCGCGGGTCGTGGCCGGAGAGCCTCACCGCCTCCTCGTTGTTGCCGATGGCGTAGATCATCCGGCCGAAAACGGTGCGATTCAAGACGAAGCGGCCGGCCAGCACCACCACGACGGCGATGATGAAGATGACCGGGACGCCGAGGAAGAGGCGCCCACCCATCTCGTTGAAGGCCCTGGGAAACGAGAAGATGGTGCGCGAGCGCGAGAACTGGAGCGCGGCGCCGCGCGCGATGTTGAGCATGCCGAGCGTGACGATGAAGGAGTGGATCTTCCACCGCTCGGAGACGAAGCCATTGAAGAGGCCGCAGGCCATGCCCACCCCGGTGCTGGCGAGCACCGCCAGCAGGATGGCCAGGCCCTCGGGGATCCCCTCCCTGGTGATCACCGTGCCGCCCACCACGGTGGCGAGCGCGAGCACCGAGCCCACCGACAGGTCGATGCCGCCGAGCAGGATGACGAAGGTCATCCCCACCGAGATCACCGTGTTGATGCTGATCTGGGTGAAGATGTTGGTGAGGTTGGCGAGCGAGGCGAAGTGCGGCGCGAAGATGGAGAAGAAGACCGCGAGGAAGACGAGGGCGAGCCCGATGCCCGCCTCGCGCAGGAGGAGCTGGAGGAGCCGCTTGGTGCGCATGGGGTTTCCCCGTTGGCTCGCTACGCGACCGGCGCCGCGCCGCGCGCGCCGGTTTGCGGGTGGTGGACGTACTCCTCGTAGGCGAGCTGGAGGATGCGCTCCTGGCTCGCCTCCGCCCGGGGCACCTCGCCGGTCATCTTGCCGTCCGAGAAGACCAGGATCCGGTGGCACACGCCGAGGAGCTCGGGGAGGTCGCTGGAGACGACGAGGATGCCCTTGCCCGCCTCCGCCAGCCTCCACAGGAGCGTGTAGATCTCGAAGCGGGCGCCGACGTCGATCCCGCGCGTCGGCTCATCGAAGACCATCACCTCGGCCTGCCGGAAGAGCCACTTGGCGATGACCACCTTCTGCTGGTTGCCGCCCGAGAGGTTGCGGACGAGCTGGTCGACCGACGGCGTCTTGATGGCGAGGTCGTCGACCAGGCCGGCGGCCGCCGTGCGCTCCTCCCCGCGGTGGAGGAGACCGGCCCGCGACACGCGGGCGAGGTCGGTGAGCGTGACGTTCACGTAGCACGGCATGTCGAGGACGAGGCCCTGCGCCTTGCGGTCCTCGGTGAGGAGGCAGAGGCCGTTTCGCACGGCCTCGCGGGGGCTGCGGATCTCGACCGGCGACCCGTTGCGGAAGATGCGGCCCCCGTCCTTCGGGTCGGCGCCGAAGAGCGCGCGGACCGCCTCGGTGCGCCCGGAGCCGACCAGGCCGGCGATGCCCACCAGCTCGCCCGCCCGCACCGAGAAGCTCACCGCGTGGCGGGCACCGCGCGGGCGGAGCTCCTCCACCCGGAGCAGCTCGGCCCCCTGCGCGACCTCCGGCCGGAAGGGGTACTCCTCCCCCATCTCGCGCCCCACCATGAGCTTCACGATGTGCGGGATGGAGGCCTCCTTCGCCTCCAGCGTCGCCACCCGCTGGCCGTTCCGCAGCACGGTGATGCGGTCGCCGATGTCGAACACCTCCTGCAGGCGGTGCGAGATGTAGACGACCGTGACGCCCTTCGCCTCCAGGCGCCGGATGATGCCGAAGAGGCGCCCGATCTCCGGCGGGGTGAGGGTGGCGGTGGGCTCGTCGAGGATGAGCACCTTGCTCCGGGTGGAGAGCGCCTTGGCGATCTCCACGAGCTGCATCTGGGCCACGCCCAGGGTCTCGACGAGCGTCCGCGGCGAGAGGTCGAGGCCCACCTCGGCGAGCGCCCGCTCGGCGTCGCGCCAGAGCCGCGGGAAGTCGACGAGGCCCAGGCGGCGCGGGAGGTGCTGAAAGAAGATGTTCTCCGCCACGCTGAGGTAGGGCAGGAGGTTCAGCTCCTGGTAGACGATGCGGATGCCCGCCTGGATGGCGTCGAGGGTGTTGCGCGGCCGGTAGGGCCGGCCCTCGAAGAGGAGCTCGCCCTCGTCGGCCTGGTGCACGCCGCACAGGATCTTGACCAGGCTCGACTTGCCGGCGCCGTTCTGGCCGACGAGCACGTGCACCTCACCGCGGCGCAGCTCGAGGTCCACGCCGTCGAGGGCGACCACGCCCGGGAAGCGCTTGGTGAGGCCGCGGCAGGAGAGCATCGGCTCTGCCGCCGTGATCTCGGTGGAGCCGGCCATGGTCATCGCGGAGCGAGGGCCGCGCCCCGCCCGGCGAGGGCGGGGCGCGCGAAATTGCTACTTCACGTTCTCGGCGGTGACGAGCTCGACCGGCGTCTTCTTCCAGCCGGTGATCTTCTCGCCCTTCTTCATGGCGAAGCCGGTCTTGATGCAGTTGGCGGCCATGTCGGGGCCGAACTGATCGACCGTGGCGAGCACCTTCCCATCCTTGATGAGCTTCTGGATGGCCGGGATGTTGTCGAAGCCCACCACCTGGATCACCTTCGACTTCTTGGCCGCGTCGAGCGCCTTCACCACGCCGAGGGCCATGGAGTCGTTGGCGGCCATCACACCCTGGAGGTCGGGGTACTTCGTGAGGAGGTTCGTCATGAGCGTGTTCGCCTCCTCCGTCTCCCAGTGCGCGGTCATGGAGTCGAGCACCTTCAGCCCGCCCTCGGCGGCCGCCTTGTCGAAGCCGGCCTTGCGCATCTTGGCGTTGTCGGCCCCGGGGTTGCCCTCGATGATGACGACCTTGCCGCCCTTGCCCAGCTTCTTCGCGAGCGCCATGCCGGCGAGGTACGCGCCTTCCTGATTGTCCGGGCCCACGAAGACGAGATCCTTCAGGCCAGCCTCGGCGAGGGCCTTGTCGTCGAGCTTCACGTCGAAGTTCACCACCGTGATGCCGGCGTCGATCGCCTTCTTGACCGGCGCGACGAGGCCCACCGAGTCGGCCGGCGCGACGCAGATGACGTCGACCTTCTGCGTGATGAAGTTCTCCACCGCCGAGATCTGGGTGTCGATGTCGGTCTCGGAGTTCATGCCCACCGGGATCAGCGTGAAGGTCCCGTCCTGCTTCGCGAACTTGACCGCCCCCTCCTCCATGCTCTTGAAGAACTCGTTGGCGAGCGACTTCATCACCAGCCCGACCACCGGCTTGTCCGCGGCCTGGGCGCGCTGCCCGAGACCGAAGAGCGCGAGCACGGCCACCACGACGGATGCGCCCACCCTGCGTGCGATCTTCATCGTTGCCTCCTCCTCGAGGATGAAGCTTGGTTACCTCGGGCGCGGCGCCACCCGGGCGCCGTGACCCCCTGCTCTTCCTACGCGCAAACGATTGCGTGAGCCATTCTAGGGCCCGCGACCCGAGAATCAAGGGGGAGCCCCGAGTGGCGCCGGAGGGGGCAGGCGCCACTCGCTCGTCAGGTGGCCGTGAAGCGCCGCTCCAGCACCGCCTCCACCGCCTCGTAGAGCGCCTGGGCGGTGAAGGGCTTCTGGAGAAAGGCCTGGCCGTCGGCCAGCACGCCCTGCAGGCGGGTCACCTCGGCCGGGTAGCCCGACATGTACAGCACCGGAAGCCGCGGCCGGAAGGAGAGGGCGGCCTCGTGCAGCTCGCGCCCGTTCATCCTGGGCATGATCACGTCGGTGAGGAGGAGGTCGAGGTCGGCGGGGTGGCCGCGCACGATGTCGAGCGCCTCCTCGCCGGAGGAGGCCTCGAGCACGCGGTAGCCGAAGCGCTCCAGCATCCGGCGGGTGAGGGCGCGCACCATCTCCTCGTCTTCCACCACCAGCACGGTGCCGCTGCGCGGGGCGGAGAGAGGCAGGGAGCCCGGCGGCGGAGCGGAAGCGGCCGGCTCGCCCTCGGCGACGGGGAGCGCGATCTCGAAGGTGCTCCCCTCTCCAGGGCGCGAGCGGAGGGCGATGGTGCCCCCGTGCTGCCGGACGATGCCGTAGACGGTGGAGAGTCCCAGCCCGGTGCCGCGCCCCACCTCCTTGGTGGTGAAGAAGGGCTCGAAGGCGCGCTCCGCCGTCTCCTCGTCCATGCCGCAGCCGGTGTCACTCACCGTCAGGACCACGCTCCCGCGCCCCGGCTCCTCCGTCGGGGAGAGCGGAGCGTCGCTGGCGCCGGCGCGCGCGGGCGGCTCCTCGCGCTCCCGGACCCGGAGCCGGAACGCCCCGCCTCCCGGCATGGCATCCTGCGCGTTCACCGCGAGGTTCAAGAGCAGCTGCTCGAGCTGGCCCGGATCGCCGCGCACCGGCCGCAGCCGTTCCGGCAGATCGAGCTCGATGTGCACGTTCTCGCGGATGGTGCGGCGCAGCATGGCGCAGAACCGCCTCACCAGCTCGACGAGGTCGACCGGCCTCGGCTGCAGCACCTGCTTCCGGCTGAAGGCGAGGAGCCGCCTGGTGAGGTCGCGCGCGCGGCCGGCGGCGGCGTGGATGGCCTCGAGGAGCTCCCGGTCGGGGTCGTCCGGGTCGCACCCATCTACGAGGAGCTCGGCGTAACCGAGGATGGGGGTGAGGAGGTTGTTGAAGTCGTGAGCCACCCCGCCGGCGAGGAGCCCCACCGTCTCCATCTTCTGCGACTGGCGAAGCTGCTCCTCGAGCCGGTTGTGCTCCGTCATGTCGTTGATGACGCCCACCACGAAGAGCGCTCCGGCGTCGTTGCGGTAGAGCGCCTTGCGGGTGACGATGTCGTGGAGGGCACCCCGGGCGTCGGTGAGCTTCTCGTCCCGGGTGCCCTCCTCGCCGGTCGCGAACAGCTGCTCGTCGCCCTCCTGGAACAGGCGCGCCTGCTCCGGCGGGAAGAAGTCGTCGTCGGTGCGGCCGAGCACCGCCTCGCGTCCCCGGGCCATCATCTGGCAGAAGGCCTCGTTCACCAGGACGAAGCGGTGCTGCCGGTCCTTCACGAAGATGGGCGCGGCCACCGAGTCGATGATCCGGTCGAGATAGGCGCGGGAGGCGGCCAGCCGGGCGTTCGCCTGCGAGAGCTCGGCAGTGCGCTCGAGCACGCGCTGCTCCAGCTCTGCGCGTGCCTGGTGCACCGTGCGCGCGGCGGCCTGAAGCTCCTCGTTGCGGATCTCCAGGGCGGCCAGCGTGAGGCGGAGCTGGGCCGGGAGCTGGTCGGGCGGCAGCCGCGCAGCCGGAGGGGCCTGACCGTTTCGCGACAGCAGCCGGTCCATCCAGGGGAACCAGGCGAGATGGCTCTCTCCGAGCGGCGGCAGCGCCTCCGCGAGATGGCTCATGCTGCGGATTCGGTTGCCCACCAGGAAGGCCTGGGTGACGAGCACCGGCTGCTGCAGGAGGAACCGGTCGAGCCGCTCGCCCGCCAGCAGGGCGGCTGCGACGCGCACCGAGAGCCGGCCGCTGGCCATGGCATCCACGGCGGCGGTGGCGAGCCAGGGGCTCCCTGGCTCCACCATGAGCTGGAGGTCATCCTCGGTGATGTCGACGCCGTAGACGGCCACCCGGCCGGCGGCGCCCGCCTCCTGCACGGCCTTGACAGCGCCCCTCGCCAGCTCGTCCCAGAGGGCGAGGATGGCCGTGGTCTCGGGGTGGGCCTCCAGGATCCCCGCGACCTGGCGCCTGGCCTCGTCTGCGGCGCCAGCCGGGGCGACGTCGGCGCGGGCCACCTCGAAGATGCGCGGGTGGCGCACGCGCACGGCGCCCCAGGCTTGATCGCGCCGGACCTGCTGGGCGAAGGCGCTGCAGAGGACCACCGCCACCGATCCGGCACCAGCCTGGTCGCTCGCGAGCTTGCGCGCCACGAGGTAGCCCATGAGCCCGTCGTCCGGCTCGACCTCGGGCACCCCCGGACAGTCGACGGGGCTGTCCACCGCCACCAGCTTCGCCCCGCGCTCCAGCGCTTCCTCCACTGCGGCGCGCACCTCCGGGCCACAGGCGTTCTCGAAGATGATTGCCGCAGCGCCAGCGCGCGCCTCCGCGCGGAGCCGCTCCGCGAGGAGCTTCTCGTCGCCGTGGGTGCAGAGCTCGTCGAGGGAGAGGCCCAGCTCCGCGGCCATCTCGCGGCTGCCGGCGAGGCGCCGGTCGAAGAAGGGCCCCTCGCCCGCGTTCCGCAGGAGCAGCAGCCGGGGCGGCCGCGCGGGATCGGAGAAGGCCGACGGCAGGCCTCCCCTTGGTCCTTCGTCGCGATCCGGATGGTGAGTCATGAGCTGTTCTCGTCGTGCCGACCCCCCGGCGAGGCGGACCGCGGAAGGGAATTCGCTCTTTTTCTCCACCATAGCGCGTCGCGGCACTTGCCGTCAGGTCGCGAGCTTCTGGCGCGGGCAGCTGGCCCGGCGGCCGGTCGCGCGCTCGCGCACGCCTCGGCCCACACGTACGTAGGGTGTGCTCCACGCCCGAGAGCCGAGCCCCTTGCGGGTAGGTGATCCAGCCAGGCGCACGCCTCGCCCGGCACCCGAGCGCGGCTTCCACCGCAGGTTGACAGGCTGCCGCGGCGAGACTCTATTCACCTCATGAACGATTGCCTGGCAGTCATCCTTGGCGGCGGCCGTGGCTCGCGACTCTTTCCCCTCACCAAGAGCAGGTCGAAGCCGGCGGTGCCCATCGCCGGCAAGTACCGGCTCATCGACATCCCCATCAGCAGCTGCCTCAACTCGGAGCTGCGCCGCATCTTCGTGCTCACCCAGTACAACTCCGAGAGCCTCAACAACCACGTCAGCCTCACGTACAAGTTCGACGTCTTCTCGGCGGGCTTCGTCACCATCCTGGCGGCCGAACAGACCGACGACGGCGGCGAGTGGTTCCAGGGCACGGCCGACGCCGTGCGGCAGTGCCTGCGCCACCTGCAGAGCCATCGCAGCAAGGAGGTGCTGGTCCTCTCCGGAGACCAGCTCTTCCAGATGGACTTCCGCCAGCTCCGCGACACGCACCGCTCGAGCGGCGCGGTGGCGACGGTGGCGGTCGTCCCGGTGCCGCGCGACCAGACGTCCGGGTTCGGCATCCTCAAGGCCGACCCGCAGGGGCGCATCGTCCACTTCGAGGAGAAGCCGGGGCCGGACCGGCTCGACGACCTGGAGTCGGACATTCCAGGCTACGGCCGCGGCTTCCTCGCCTCCATGGGCATCTACATGTACGGCCGGGAGGGCCTGGAGCGCGCCATCGCCGACCCGGCGCTCATCGACTTCGGGCGGCACGTCATCCCGCAGTCCATCGGGAAGGTTCACGTCCAGGCGCACGTGTTCAAGGGATACTGGGAGGACGTCGGGACCATCGGCTCCTACTTCCGGGCGGGCCTGGCGCTCACCCAGCCCATCCCGCCCTTCGACTTCTACGACGTGCTGCGGCCGGTCTACACCCGCCCGCGCTTCCTCCCGGCGACCCGCATCGAGGGGTGCACCCTCACCTCGGCGCTGGTCTCCGAGGGGTGCATCCTCATGGGGGCCGTGATCGAGCGCTCGGTGGTGGGGGTGCGCAGCCGCATCGGTCAGCGCTCGCACCTCAGCGAGACCCTGATCCTCGGCGCGGACTACTACGAATCGCTGGCGGAGATCGAGGCGGCGCGCGAGCGCGGCATCCCGCCGGTGGGGATTGGCGAGGACACCGACATCCGCCGGGCCATCATCGACAAGAACGCGCGCATCGGGCGCGGGGTGCGCATCGCCAACGAGGAGAACGTCCAGGAGGCGGACGGCGACGGCTGGTACGTGCGCGACGGCATCGTGATCGTACCGAAGAACGGGGTCGTCAAGGACGGGACGAGAATCTGAAGCTGGCGCGCGCCGGCGCTCACCTCGATGAGGCGAGCGCCGGAAAGACACGATCACGGCTCCACGGTGGTCACGTACACGTTCTTGTCGCCCTGCACCTTCAGGATCACCGCCGACTTGATGGGGTTGTGGTCGGCGTCGAGGGTGATGGTGCCGGTCACGCCCTGGAAGCCCTTGGTGGCCTCGATGGCGTCGCGCACGCTGTCGCGGGTGAGCTCCTTGGCGCGCGAGACGGCGTCGAGGCCGAGGCGGGCGGCGTCGTAGCCCAGGGCGGCGAAGGCGTCGGGGGGCGAGCCGAACTTCTCCTGGTACTTCTTCACGAACTCCTGCACCGCAGGCGCCGGGCTCTCGCGCGAGTAGTGGTTGGAGAAGTAGGAGCCGTCGAGGGCGTCCCCGGCGATCTCGTGGAGCTTGGAGGAATCCCAGCCGTCGCCGCCGGCGAGCGGCACCTTGATGCCGAGCTCGCGCGCCTGGCGGGCGATGAGCGCCACGTCGGTGTAGTAGGCGGGCACGTAGATGAGCTCGGGGTTCTTGCCCTTGAGCGCGGTGAGCTGCGACTTGAAGTCCTGATTGCCCGCCTTGAAGCTCACGTCGGCGACGATCTCACCGCCAAGACCGGTGAAGGTGCGGGTGAAGTAGTCGGCGAGGCCGACCGAGTAGTCGTTGCCGACGTCGCGCAGCACCGCGACCTTCGCGAGCTTCAGGTCGTTGCGCACGAACTTCGCCATCACCGTGCCCTGGAAGGGGTCGATGAAGCAGACGCGGAACATGTAGGGGCGCGTCTTGTCGCCGTCCTTGGTGACCTTGGCGTTGGTCGAGGCGGACGAGATGGTCGGCACCTTCTGCGTGTCGGCGATGGGGCGAGCGCCAGCGTGCGGCTCGAGGCGAGCTCGCCGATGATGAAGAGCACCTTGTCCTGGGTGGCGAGCCTCGTCGCCGCGGTGGCCGCCTCCTCGGGCTTGCCGCCGGTGTCGAGGGGCACCAGCACCACCTTCTTGCCGCGCACCCCGCCCTTGGCGTTCGCCTCCTCCACCGCCAGCTTGAGCCCGTTCTGCTCGGAGAGCCCGAAGGTGGCCTGCTCGCCGGTGAGGGTGGTGACCTCGCCCATGCGGATTGCGTCCTCGGCGGGAGCCTCCTCCTTGGTGGCCGACTCGGCGGCGGCCGGGGGGGTTGCCGCGGGCGGCGCCGGCTCCTCCTTCTTCTGACAGGCGGCGGCCAGCGAGAGCACAGCGGCCAGGGTGAATGCGCTCGAAACCTTCATCTCTCGACCTCTCCTTTTCGTGGAGAGCCCCGTCTACACCCCGATGGCGGGGCAGGCAACAGCCGCCGGCGGCTCACCCGGCGTCGAATCGCCACCCCACCTTGAAGCCCACGTCGTCGAGGCCGTGATTCGGGTGGGCGAGATTTCCGTTCGAGAGGTGCTCCCAGGCGAGGGAGAGGCCGAGCGGTCCCACGCGCCAGCCGAGCTCCAGGCCGAGGTGGAAGAGGAGGCGCGAGCCCAGGGCCGACGCGTGCGGCCCCGCCTCGTGGAGCGCACCGTCGTGCACGGCGCCGCCGAGATACCCCTCCGCGAACGGGCCTGCCTGGAAGGCGTGGCCCCAGACGAGGTCGGCGTAGGCGTGATTGGTGTCGCCGCAGGTGTTCACCGACAGGCCAACGCGGGGGCGGGGTGCGAGCAGGTTGCGCAGGAGCGAGGGGGAGACGAAGAGGAGCTCCGCGGTCAGGTTGGCGCCGCGCTCGCGCACGTGCGTGAAGGGCTCGAATCGGGGGCGGCGCGCGGAGGGGAAGACGACGTCGTGCTCGAGGAGGCCGAGGCGCACCTCGGAGACGAAGCCTGGCGAGCTGGGTGAAGCATCGGCAGCGCCATGCCCCGGGGTGGCGAGCCCGGCCGCGAGCGCGCACGCCAGCACGAGGGCGCGGCCGCCCACCGGGGCCCGGGGAGCCCCAGCGATTCTGGGTCGACCGTTTCCGGTGAAGTTCCACCGCGCTCCTCTGCCCTGTCGGACGCGCCGTGGCAAGCGGAGGCCTCTCCCGGAAGGGAGACCGTGGTGACCGCCGGCTCGTGCCGGGGCAGACCCGGGGCGCATGGCCATCATCGGGAGTGAAGGTCATCCGCGAACCGAGTACGCTTCGGCGCTCTCCTCGCGCTCGTCGGCGGGCGGGAGAAGACCGCCTCGCGCCTCCACTGTGGGTGCGTTCCCGCATCCCTGCGCCCCTGCCTCACCCGCGCACACTCCGTCCCGCCGATCGCGCGCAAATGCCGCGTCCGGTGGCTTTGAGGTCCGCGAAGCAGAGAAGTGCGACCTGGGGCAGGAGCGTAACGGGGTCTCGGGCTCGGGATGCTCGGCCACCTGCACCCTCTCTCAGGTCGGTTGATTCCGTGGACGAAGTCGCGCTCCCCCGCCATCTCCCCGCCTCCACTTCACGGAGGCAACCACGATGGAATACAGGCAGCTCGGCGGCTCGGGCCTCATGGTGCCCGCCCTCACCTTCGGCACGGGCACCTTCGGGGGCCGCGGCGACTTCTTCAAGGGGTGGGGCGCGACGGACGTGCAGGAGGCGAGCCGGCTGGTGAGCATCTGCCTCGAGGCCGGGGTCCACATGTTCGACTCGGCCGACATCTACTCCGATGGCCTCTCCGAGGAGATCCTGGGCAAGGCCATCCAGGGCCGGCGCGACGAGGTCCTCATCTCCACCAAGGGCACCTTCCGACTGGGGCAGGGGCCGAACGACACCGGCTCCTCGCGCTGGCACCTCCTCCGCGCCGTGGAAGGGAGCCTGAAGCGGCTCGGCACCGACTTCATCGACCTGTACCAGCTCCACGCCTTCGACGCCCTGACGCCGGTGGAGGAGGTGCTGCGGACGCTCGACGACCTCGTGCGGGCGGGCAAGATCCGCTACATCGGCTGCTCCAACTTCTCGGGCTGGCACCTCATGAAGTCGCTGGCGGTCTCGGACCGCCACGGGCTCGCCCGCTACGTGGCACACCAGGCGTACTACTCACTCATCGGGCGCGACTACGAGTGGGAGCTCATGCCCCTCGGCCTCGACCAGAAGGTGGGCATGGTGGTGTGGAGCCCGCTCGGCTGGGGCCGGCTCACCGGCAAGCTGCGGCGCGGCGCTCCCCGGCCCGAGGTGAGCCGCATGAACATCCCCGCCGCCGCCGCGGCAGCGCCTCCCGTGCCCGAGGAGTACCTCTACCAGGTGGTCGACGCGCTCGACGGGGTGGCGGCCGAGACCGGCAAGACCGTGCCGCAGGTGGCCCTCAACTGGCTCCTCCAGCGGCCCACCGTCGCCTCGGTGATCATCGGCGCGCGCACCGAGGAGCAGCTCCGCCAGAACCTGGGCGCGGTGGGATGGATCCTCTCTCCCGAGCAGGTGGCGAGGCTCGACGCGGCCAGCGCGGTGACGCCCGCCTACCCGTACTGGCACCAGCGCGGCTTCTCGCGGAACCCGCCGCCGGTGTGAGGCTCGAACGCGGCCAGGTCGCGCGCGGATGAGCCACCGGCGCCTCGGCACACTTGGCCACGCGGGGGATTGCCCGCCGGGCTGCGGTGCCCGCGATCAGGGGCACACCGCCAGCGACCCCTCGCGCAGCAGGCGCAGGTTGGCGCCGGCCCGGAAGTCCCCGGGGGCGAGCGCCAGCGCCTGGAGGAAGGCCTGCTCTGCCCCGGCCGCGTCACAGCGCGTGGCGAGCGCATAGCCGAGGTTGTTCCAGGCGCGTGCGTTGTGGGGCGACCTCTCGAGGACGTCGGACCAGAAGGCGACCTCGCTGGCGTAGTCGAGACTTCGCCGAGCGGTGAAGCCGAGGAGCAGGGCCAACAGCGCGAGGGTCGTCGCGGCCGGGAGCCGGCGCCAGGCGGCAGACGACCGCAGGGCGCGCTTCCAGCTCGTGAGCGCGCACCCCAGGAACCACGCCGGGCCCAGGAGCGCGAGGTAGAGCTGCCGCTCGCTGGCCGGCTCTGGCCGGGGGAGCCACCAGCCTTGCGGGGCGAGCCAGAGGAGAAACCAGAGCAGCGCGAAGCCCGCGACCGGGCGCAGGGAGGCTCCCGGCCGGAAGGCGGCCAGCCGCTGGCGGACGGGCCAGCGGAGGAGCGCGATCCCGGCGGCGACGAGGAGCAGCAGAAGGAGCGCGATGCCGGCCACCTCGAAGCCGCCCACCCCGCGCGCCGTCTCCAGCGCGGGGTCGGCGTTCGATCGCCACGGGCGAACGAGCTGCGCGGAGAGCCACCCGGTGGCCCGGTGCTGGGTGGCGAGGTTGTCGGCGAAGCTCCTGAGCCGCAGGCTCGCGATCACCATCTCGCGGTAGCGGGGAGAGAGCAGGCCACCCGCCACGGCGATGGCCACGACCGCCCAGTGGCTCGAGGTGGCGCGGAGCGCCGCTCGCCACCGGAAGGGAGCGCGCGCGTCGAGCGCCAGCACCGCGAGGAGCGCCAGCGGCAACACCACCGCGCCCTCCTTCACCAGGAGCGAGAGGGCCAGGAGCAGCGGGGAGGCGGCGTACCCCGCCCAGGAGAAGCGATTCAGGCCTCGCTTCCCGGTCTCGATGCGGCGGGCGAAGACGAGCACGCTCGCCAGAGCGAGCGCACCGGCGAGCGACGAGGAGCGGCCGGACACATAGGTCACCGCCTCGGTCTGTACCGGGTGCAGCGCGAAGAGGAGCGCGCCCAGGAGCGGTGCCCCCGGCGGCGGCGAGGGGCGCAGGCAGCGGCCCAGGCGCCGGAGGAGCTCCAGGGCGAGCAGCGCCGCCGCAGCGTGCGCCGCGAGGTTCACCGCGTGGAAACCGGCGAGCCCCAGCCCGCTCTGGTGGTTCAGGGCGTAGGAGAGCTTGAGGAGCGGGCGGAGGCCGGGCATGGCGCGCCACCAGGCCGCGAGCGATTGCACACCGGGATCGCCCACCACCACCCGGAAATCGTCGAACTGGAACCCTCCGCGGAAGGCGGTGGCATAGGCGAGCACCACCGCGCCCACCACCAGTGCCCTCTCCCAGACGCGCGCTCGCCGCCGTCCGGCGCAGGCGCTGGCCAGCGCGCGCCGGCCCCACCCGGGGGGCCGCGCCCGCACCCGGAGTGGCGCGGCCTCACTTCCGCAGCGAGGCATGGGGGATGCTCGCCGGGGAGCTCGCCACCGCGAAGGCCTCCTCGACGAGCGCCGAGGCCGTCCACCACCGGTCGGGCGCGTCGAGCAGGACGAGGAGCACCTCGTGCTCACCGCGCTGCACCAGCGCCACCAGGCAGCTCCCTGCGCGCTCGGTGAAGCCGGTCTTCACGCCGCGTGCGCCGTCGAGCCGGCCGAGGATCGCGTTGTGGGTGCGCACCGCGAAGCGGCGCCCCGCGCGGCTCACCACCTCGGTGCGCTCCACCGCCACCAGCGCGCGGAGCTCCGGCCGCGCGAGCACGGCGCGCGCGAGCAGCGCCAGGTCGTGGGCGGTGGCGACGTGACCGGGGCGGTCGTGGCCGCAGGGGTCCTCGAAGTGGCTTCCGCGGAGCCCCAGCTCGGCTGCGCGCGCGTTCATGCGGGCGACGAAGCGGCGAGCGTCTCCGCCCAGGTGCTCGGCCAGCGCCAGGCAGGCGTCGTTGGAGGAGGAGACGAGCGTCGCCACCACCAGATCGCGCAGCCGGAGCTCGTCGCCGAGGCGCAGGCCCAGCCGGCTGCCGGTAGCGGCCGAGGCGCTCTGGCCGACCTTCACCCAGAGCTCACCGCCTGGGCCGGACATGGCCTGCGCCTCAGCCGCGAGGAGCGCGGTGAGGAGCTTGGTGAGCGATGCAGGGGCGAGGGGGACGCCGGGGTTCCGGGCCCAGAGCGCTCGCCCGTCGAGCTCGAGCAGGTAGGAGGCTCCCGCGGTGGGGAAGCGATCCGCGGGCTCCGCCGTGGCGGGCGGAGGCCCGGTACGCTCGGCCGGCGCTCCCAGAGCGAGCGCGCCAGCCGCCGCGGCGAGCAGTACGGCGCTCACCCACACCGCCCTGAGCCTGCGCGGGATCACCCGCCGAAGAGCCCCTTCATGAGCCCCTTGCCCTTCTCGATGGCCTCGTCCTTCACGTCCTTCTTCGGTGCCGGCTCCTGCGCGGCCGGGGTCGAGGGCGGCCTGCCGCCTCCGGCCTCCAGCTCCGCGCGGGCGTACCGGGTGCAGAAGCCGCGGTAGCTGCCGTGGACGCCGGTGTAGCCGCGCCCGGCACACTCGCGCTGGGCGAGCGCCTTCGTCTCGTCCGGGCAGGTGTCGCCGACGAACTGGAGCAGGGCGTCGTCCTTGGTGGTGGGGGTGGCCTCCTTCAGGGAGGCCGCACACACCCTCACCCTGAGCGCGCCCATGTCCTGCTTGCAGAGCTTCGATGCCTGCTGGGGAGCGTCGGGAGAGCCGCGGCGAAGATTCTGGTGACCCCGCCAGGTGCCCAGCGTCGCGCACAGCTTCGCCACCTGCGCGGGCTCCTTGCACATGGCACCCGGGCCGGCGAAGAGCTGGAGGGCGCCCTGGTTCGCGGCGTCGTCGCACACCTTGGCCATCCCCTCCTCGTACTTGCGCTGGCTCTCGCCGGCCTGCTTCTGCAGCGCGGCCACCTTTCGCTTCTGCTCGCCCGCGTCGCAGGCGCCGCCGAGCTTCTTTCCGTGCATCTTCATGCGCATCTCGCCCTGCTCGGTGCGCATGGCCATCTTGCCGTCGTAGCTGTCGCCCCGGTGGACGATCTCGCCCTCGCCGCTCGTGCCCTTCGGCTCGGTGCAGGTCATGGTCCAGGTCATCCGGTCGCCGCTCCGCTTCACGTTCTCCACCTTGCAGTGCTCTTCGCCCTGCCCCTTGGGCGGCGCGCTCCAGTCCTTCTCGGGCGCGCACACCCGGGTGGTGGTGGCGGGCATCTTCATGCCCTGCATCTCCATCTCCACGGTCTGCTCCCAGAGCACGCCGCGCTCGCCGTCCGCTGCTGCGCGGGCGAGCACCGGAACGAGCAGGGGGGCAGCCGCGATCATGGCAAGCGCGGGGAGACGGCGGTGGACCTCGTGCATGAGGGAGCTCCTGGCGCCCTGCGAGGCGCGGTGAGTTGACGGAGAGTCCCCCTCTAGCCCGGCCGGCGGCAGCCGCGCAAGCCCTCGCTGGCGCCCCGGACGGGCCTTGGATCACGCATACCGCGCGCGGAGGAGCTGCATCATGTGCGCGTTCAGCTCCCACTGGTCGGCGATTGGCGTCTCGCTGAACGGCAGGTAGGTCATGTAAGGACGTGGGCCGAATTCCGGCGTGATGGTGAGCCGCTCGGAGCCGCTCTGCCGGTGGAGCTCGACCACCCGGTCCCAGAAGGCGAGGTGCTTCGAGAGCGCCTCGGTGTGCTCGGGGGCGCGCGGGTCGGGCACCTGCGGCCCCTGCGGAAAGCCGACGCGCGCGTGGACGTGGCCGGTGCGCTCCAGCGCGAGGCGCATCGCCTCTGGCTGATCGTCGAGGTAGGTCTCGGCCACCGCGCACCAGTGCGAGACGTCGAGCCCGAGCCTGAGGCCGGGGATGGCCTCGAGGAAGCGGCGGGTGACGTGCGCCGCGAAGCTGAAGCGGCCGCGGTGCGTCTCGTGGACCACCGGTACGCCGTGGGCGCGTCCCACGGCCTCCGCGGCCTGGATGATCTCCGCGTTCTCCTCGAAGGAGAAGAAGTCGCGGCCGGTCTGGCTGTTCACGAGGAGCGGCCTCGCCTCGGCGAGGGCCTCGATCCTCCGCACCAGCTCCTCGCGGTGCGCGGCCGGGTCGGGGCTCGAGGTCTGCCAGTGCTGCGCCACGAAGGCGAGCTCGCTCTGCCGGATTCTGATCTACCGCCCGTGAACGCTCCTCCTCGCCGTCGGGCAGGGAGAGCTCCACGCCGTCGTAGCCGGCGGCGCGCGCGCGGGAGAGGAAGCCGGGGAGGCCTCGCGCCTCCGAGCCCCAGAACGGACAGAGGAAGAGAATCTTCATGGCCACCCGGACCGAGGTGAGAAGAGCAAAGGCCTCGGCCTAACGGGCGCCGGAGGAAGGGTGCAAGACACGGATAGGTCGTGAGCAGGAGGAGCCGCGCAGGGCTCGAGCTCCCATCGGGCCGGCTGCGTGGCCCCGGCCGATGCGAGCCGTCGGGCTCGCGGCAGACCGGCTTCAGGGCCCCGGGCTTCCCGCAGGCGGGATCGCCGCTCGAAGGGCAGCGGTGTGAGCGGGGCCGCTCCCGCAGCAGGAGCCGACGAGGCGCGCGCCGGCGGCGAGGAGGCGCGGGAGGGCCTCGGCCAGCTCTGCCGGACCCACCCGGTACACGGCGTGCCCCTCCTCCAGCGCCGGGGTTCCGGCGTTGGGCTGGACGAGGACCGGCGCGCCACCGGCCGCCGCCACCAGCTCGCGGGTGAGCACCTCGTAGTCGGAGAGCGAGAGCGAGGTGCCGCAGTTCGCGCCCACCACCTCCGCCCCGGCCGCCAGGGCCGCCTCCAGCGCCTCGGCGACGGAGGAGCCCATCATGGTGCGGAAGCCGTCGGCCGCGTGCTGGAAGGCGAAGGTGGCGAGGACGAGCCCGCACCCCGCGTCGCGCGCGGCGCGAACGGCCAGCGCCGCCTCGGCCGGGTCGGACATGGTCTCCACCAGCACCGCGTCGGCCCCTCCCTCGAGGAGCGAGGCGACCTGGGCGCGGAAGGAGGCGGCGACGGCCTCCGGCTGGTACTCGCCGAACGGCTCCATGAAGCCGCCGAAGGGCCCGACGTCTCCGAGGACGAAGGCGCGCTCGCCGGCCGCCTGCCGCGCGAGGCGGGCACCCGCGGCGTTCAGCTCGACGGCGCGGTCGCCGAGGCCGTGCGCCGCGAGCGCGAGCGCGCTGCCCATGAAGGTGTTGGTGGTGAGGAGGTCGGCGCCAGCGGCCACGTACGCGTCGTGCACGCTGCCCACCTTCTCGGGGTCCGAGGCGTTCCACGACTCGCCGCACCTTCCGAATTCCAGGCCGAGCTTCTGGAGCTCGGTGCCGGTGGCCCCATCGCAGAGGAGCGTTCCCCGGGTCAGGCGTTCGCGCAGCGCTGCGGTCCGGCTCGTGTTCCTCGCGTCGTTCATGGGCGCTCCCTGGCGGTCGTTCGGTGGGTCGCGGCGCGGTGGCCGCGCGATCCGGTGGCGGACCCCTCGTCCGTCAGTCTACGCGCTCTTGCCTTCGCAGGCGGCCGCTCACCGCGCCCTCGCGAGGCGGGCGGCTCACCTCTCACCTCGCCCCGCGCCCCGCCGCCAGCCGGAAGACGTCGTCGAGCACGCCCCCGGCGGTGAGGGTTCCGCCCACGCCCGCCCCCTGCACCACCAGCGGCAGCTCGTAGTGGCGGTCGGTGGTGAAGGCCACGTAGGCCTCCACACCTTGCAAGCTCGCGGCGCGGTGACCCGCCGGCACCTCCACCGGGCCCACCCGCAAGGTCACCTTCTCTCCCGGCGTGATGCGCGCCAGGTAGCGCAGCGCCCGCCCGCGCTCGCGGAGCGCCGCGCAGCGCGCGGTGAACGCCGCGTCGTGCCGGCGCAGCAACGCATAGAGGTCGTTGCTCTGGCTGGCGCAGAGCGCCTCGGGCGGCAAGAGCGGCTCCACCTCCACCTCCTCGAGCTCGACGCGCAGGCCCAGCTCGCGGGCGAGGATGACCGCCTTGCGCGCGGCGTCGAGGCCGGAGAGGTCGTCGCGCGGGTCCTCCTCGGCGTAGCCGAGCTCGCGGGCCCACCGGACGGCCAGCGAAAGGGGAAAGCCCTTCATGAGCTCGCTCGTGACGAAGCCGAGCGTGCCGGAGATCGACCCCTCGATCCGGTGCACGCGGTCGCCCGAGCGCACCAGCCCGGCGAGCGTGTCGAGGACGGGGAGGCTCGCGCCCACGGTGGTGGCGTGGTGGAAGGCGCGGTGGTGTGCGCGCCGCACCGCCTGCATCGCCTCCAGCGCCGGCCAGGGCGCGGCGAGGGGACGCTTGTTGGACGACACCACGTGCACGCCGCGCCGGAACGCCTCGGCGTAGAGCACCTCCATCCCGTCGGCCGCGGTGACGTCCACCAGCACCGGCAGCTCTCGCGCCGCCAGGCGGTCGAGCGCGCGGAGGGCCGGCTCGCCGGCGAAGGGCCCCACCGCGGGCGACTCGGCGAGCGCCTCCCGCCACCGCTCGAGATCGAGCGAGGCCCCCGGCTCCTCCAGGAGGAGGTGGCGCCGGTCGGCCACCCCCACCACCCGCATGGAGACGTCGTAGTCGCGCGCCAGCGCCGCGCGCTGGCGGACCACCTGATCGAGGAGCGCCCCGCCCACCCGGCCCTTGCCGACGACGAGGAGGCTCACCTCGGGCTGGCCCGCCGCCGGGCGCGGCGCGGCGAGGGGCCGCGCGATGGCCGCGCGACGCTTCGGCGTCCGGCCGCGGAACTCGGCCACCGCATCGGAGAGCCAGTCCACGTCGATGAGAAAGGCGTCGTGCCCGTCGCTCGAGGAGAGCCTGAGGAGTCGGGCGCCGGGGATGAGCCGCGCCAGCGTCTCCTGCTCGTCGGGGAAGTAGAGCACGTCGGAGTCGATGGAGACGACCAGCGCCGGGACGCGCACGCTCCGCAGCACCTCCTCCAGATCGCCGCGCCCGCGCGCCACGTCGTGGGTGTCCATGGCGCGGGTGAGCGCCACGTAGGTGGCCGCGTCGAAGCGGTCGACGAGCTGCTTCCCCTGGTAGCGGAGGTAGCTCTCCATGGCGAAGAGGTCGGCCGACTGCGCCCTCCTCCCGAAGCGATCCTCGAAGCTCGCCTTGTGCCGGTAGAGGCACATCGCCATCATGCGCGCCACCGCCAGCCCGGCCTCCGGCGGGTTGGCCGGATCGTAGTGGCCGCCCTGCCAGCGCGGGTCGGCGTAGATGGCTTGGCGCTGCGCCTCGGAGAGGCCGATGGCCCAGGCGGAGTGCGCGGCGCCGCAGGCGATGGGGCGATGGCCTCCACCAGCTCCGGGTAGGAGAGCGCCCACTCCAGCACCTGCATCCCGCCGAGCGAGCCGCCCACCACCAGGCGGACCCTCCTCACGCCCAGCGCGCGCAGGAGCTCGCGCTGGACCCGCACCATGTCACGGATGGTGATGTCGGGGAAGTCGCCGAGCCAGGCCGGTCCGCCGCCCGGCCGCGGCGAGGTGGGGCCGGTGGTGCCGTAGCAGCTCCCGAGCAGGTTCGAGCAGACGACGAAGTCGAGCTCGGGGTCGAGGGCGCGGCCGGGCCCGAACATCCCGGCCCACCAGCGGTCGGCGTCGGCGGAGCCGGTGAGGGCGTGGCACACCACCGCCGCGTTGTCGCCGGAGGGGGCGAGGCGCCCCCAGGTGCGGTAGGCCACGCGCACGCCGGGCAGGGAGCCTCCCCGCTCCAGCGGCAGCTCGCCTTCGAGCGTGAGCCAGCGCGTCTCGGGCGCGAGGAAGGCGGCGCGCGCGGGAGCGCCGGGGTCGCCAGGGGGGCCGGGCATCGAGGGGGTGGGGACGTTAGCCGCGGCCCCGGGGTGGGTCAAGGCGCGGCGGGGTGCGCAGCCGCGGCACGCGGCACACTTCCTCCCCGGGGGCGCGCGCCGGTCGGGGTCGCCGCTCGCGTGACGGTGTGTGAAGGCCCACCCGCCCTTCCATCCACCCGTCACCCGCGGAAGGGACATCATTCTCGCCAGCGCGCGCAGGCGAGTCGGCTCCCCCGACCCGGGGGTGCGGGCGACTCACCCGGGGCGTGCCCGGTGCCCGCGCCAAGCGCCCGTTTTTCAAGGGCGCCACCTTCCTGGCGCCATGGCCTCGCGCTTGCTCTCTGGCGCCTCGAACCTGACGGAGCCCAAACATGACCGCCCTTCCGAGCTCGACCATCGCTCCCTCCCGCGCCGCACCGAAGACGGCGCTGGTGCACGGGCCCGATTCGCCGCTCCTCGACCTGGTGCGCGTCTGCGCGCGCATCGCCCACAGCGACGCCACGGTGCTCATCACCGGCGAGACGGGCGTGGGCAAGGAGGTCTTCGCCCGGCTCGTCCACGACCACAGCCCTCGCGCCGGCAAGGCACTGGTGGCGGTGAACTGCGGCGCCATCCCCGAGTCGCTCCTGGAGAGCGAGCTCTTCGGCCACGTGAAGGGCGCCTTCACCGGCGCGGTGGGCGCGCGCCGCGGCCGCATCGCCGCGGCGGAGGGGGGCACCCTCTTCCTCGACGAGATCGGCGAGCTGCCGCTGAACCTCCAGGTGAAGATCCTGCGCGTGCTGCAGGAGCGGTGCTACGAGCCGGTGGGCGCCACCGAGCCGGTGCCCGCCAACTTCAGGCTGGTGGTGGCCACCAACCGCGACCTCGCCGCCGAGGTGGAGGCCGGACGCTTCCGCCGGGATCTCTACTACCGGCTGCTGGTGTGCCCGGTGGAGGTGCCGCCCCTGCGCGCCCGGCGCGGCGACGTGCCCCACCTCTTCGCCCACTTCTGGCAGTCGCGGGGCGAGACGAGGCCCATCGAGGCGCAGGTGCTGAAGCTCCTCGAGGAGCACGCCTGGCCGGGCAACGTCCGCGAGCTGGAGAACCTGGTGGAGCGGATGTCGGTGTGCGCGGAGGGCACCACGCTGCGCGTGGCGGACCTCCCCGCCCACCTGCGGCCGGACAGCGTGGAGGTGAGGCCGCTCTCCCCGGTGGCGCTGGTGAGGGAGAGAGCGGGCGCCGCCCCGTGCGCCGCGATGCCGCCAGGGGTGGAGGCGCCCTCCTCGGCCGCCGAGGTGCGCGCGCTCTTCCAGCCGCCTCCACCTGCCGTGAACGTCTCCTCCGACGATCCGGGCGCCGCGCTGGCGGCGGGGCCGGTCGACCTGCCCGGGCTGCTCCGGCGGCTGGAGGACGCCTACATCGACGCCGCCCTGAGCCGCACCTCGGGCAACAAGAAGGCCGCCGCCGACCTCCTGGGCCTCCAGCGCACCACGCTGGTGGAGAAGCTGCGCCGCCGGCAGCGGGAGAGCGTCTAGCGGGCGCACCCGCCCGGCCCAGCACCGGGCGCACACCGACCACCCGATGACGCCGCTCGCCCTCCTCCTGACGCTCGCCGCAGCGGCCGCCACGCCCGCGCCCCAGCCGCGGCCCGCAGGCCCCGCGCGCGAGCGCATCGCCATGCCCAGGGCGGCCGGCCGTCCCTCGCTGGAGGTGAGGCCGCTGGAGGGCGCCGTGGTGCTGGGCACGCGCCGGGGCGCGGCGGCGCTGGCGCGCGCCCTCCGGGCCTCGCCCCCCGCGCTCTGCCCGGAGGTGGAGGAGGAGCCGGGGCAGGTCGTTCTCCGCTGCAGGAGCCACTTCATCGACGCTCAGCTCCAGCCCCTGCGCGCCGGATTGCTGCTCGAGCTCGCGGAGCTGCCGGGGCTGCCGGCCACCGGCCCCGGGGCGCCGATCTTCGTCCCCTTCGACCTCACCGGGTTCACCCCTGGCGGTTCGTGCGAGGGCGGCACCGCCCTGGCGCGGGCGGACTGCGCCCTCTCGCGAAGGGATCTCCGCGCGGCCCGCGCCGCCCTGGAGGTCCCGCTCGACGCCCTCCACCGCGATGCCGCCGACCTGCGGCTCGGCGAGATCGCCCTCGCCGAGGGCGATCCCGCCGGCGCCGCCCTCTTCTGGAAGACCGTCCGCCCCGGACCCTGGCAGCGGCTGGCCGCGGTGAGGCTCTGCGAGCTCTCCCGCGCCTGCCTGGAGGCGTCGGGCTGGGAGGAGGCGTACGACCCCTCCGGCCTGCCGCCGCAGCTCGCCCTCGACCTCACCCTGCGCCACGCGCGCGCCCTCGCCTTCACCGGCCGTCCGGTGGCGGCCGCGGCGCTCCTCTTCGCCGGCCGCCTCCCGGGCGCGCCGCTGGCAGAGGCCGGCGCGCTCCGCCGGCGCCTGGTGTCGGTGGCGCTGCGCACCCCCGGCCCGGAGGGCGCCGAGGCGCTGGCCCTCTGGCTCGCGCTCCCCGACCGCAGCGCCCGCCCCGACGCCTGGCGCGACCTGCTCGCCGCCGCCTCACAGGCTGAGGCGCTGGGCGCCCCGGTCTTCGCCTCCAGCATCCTCTCGGCGGGGACTGGCCTCGTCCCGGACCAGGCGCTCCCCGGCTATCTCGCCCGGACCGCCGAGCTGTACCTGGCGACGGGCGACCGCATCCGGGCCGGCGTGGTGGTCGAGTTCGCGCGCAATCGCCTCGGCGAGCGCGGCCTCGGTGGCGAGCGGTGGCGCGCCATCGCGCGGGCGGTGAAGGCGCGCGGAGCAGGGGCACCTTGACGTCCTCACCTGCGCCATCGGCCGGGCACGCCGCTCGCAAGGAGAAGCCGGCGTGAAGATCTTCGACGCCACCCTGAGCGTGCTGGAGCGGAGCCTCGACGCCCACCTTCTCCGCCACAACGTGCTGGCGGGAAACCTGGCCAACGCCGACACTCCCGGCTTCGTCCCGCGCGAGGTGGACTTCGAGGCTGCGATGCGCGGCGCTCCGGGCACCGGCGCGCCGGATGCGCCGCCCGCTCCCGCCCGGACCGACCCTGGGGCCGCTCCGCTCTACCCCACCCGCGGTCTCACGCTGGCGAGCGCCGGTCACGCCGTCGCAGGGGCTCCTCGCGCGAGCGACATCCCGCTCGCCCTGGCGGGCACCTCCGCCGGCGGCGGCGCCTCGCCGATCGTCACGGCCCCGGGCGCGAGCGCCGGCCTCGACGGCAACGCCGTCGACGTGGACCGTACCCTGACCGCGGTGGCCGAGAACGCCCTCCAGTACAACGCCGCCGCCCGCGCGGCGCAGAAGAAGCTCGCCATCCTGCGCTACGCCGCCTCGGACGGCGCCGCCTGAATCACGCCAACGCACCGTCGAAGGGAGCGCCGCCTTGGACTTCTTCTCCGCCTTGAAGGTCAGCGCCTCGGGCCTCGCCGCCGAGCGACTGCGGGTGAACCTCGCCTCCTCCAACCTGGCCAACGCCGAATCCACCCGGGGCGCCGACGGCAAGCCCTACCAGCGGCTCGACCCGGTGCTGCAGGCGGTGCCCTTCGGCGAGGCGCTGGCCCAGGCCTCGGGCGAGGCGCAGCCGGTGGGGGTGCGGGTGGCGGAGATCGCCCGCGACGCCACGCCCGGCAGGAGGATGTACGACCCCTCGCACCCCGACGCCGATGCCGGCGGATTCGTCACCTTGCCCAACGTGAACCCCGTCCACGAGGTCGTCAATCTCATGTCGGCGTCGCGCGCCTATGACGCCAACGCCTCGGCGGTGGAAACCCTGAAGACGATGGCCCAGCGGGCCCTCGACATCGCGAGGTAGCACATGGCCTTCATCACCCTTCCGCCAGCTCTCCGCGGCCCAGGCGCCGCCGAGCTCCTCGAGCGCCCCTCCGGCGCCGGGGCCCCGGCCACCGGTGGCGCGAGCTTCGGAGAGGCGCTGGGCCAAGCGCTCGCCAGCGTCGACAAGCTGCAGCTCGAGGCCGACCAGCAGGCCGAGGCGGTGGCCATGGGCGGCGGCAACCTGCACGAGACCGCGCTCGCCCTGGAGAAGGCCGACGTGGGCCTGCGCGTCGCCACCAAGGTCCGCAACAAGCTCGTCGAAGCGTACCAGGAGGTCATGAGGATGAGCGTCTGACCCGCCAAGTGGCGCGCGGCTTGCTCACAAACGCCGCGAGCGGCGAGTCAGGTTGACGTTCCCACCACCGGCCCCTCCGGGCGAGCGAAGAAATGGAACCTTTGGTGAAGCAGCTCCGCGAGCTCCCCTCCCGCCTCGCAGCGCTGCCCGGCGCGGTGAAGCTGGTCCTCCTGGCGGCCGTCCTCGGCGCGGCCGGGCTCGGCGCCGCCTTCACCATGTCGGGCAACGAGAACTGGCAGTACGCCTTCACCAACCTCACAGCCGAGGACTCCACCGAAGCCGCGAGCCAGCTCAAGGTGGCGGGCGTGCCCTTCCGGCTGGAGGCGGGCGGCACCGCACTCGCCGTCCCGGCCGCCAAGGTCTACGACGCGCGGCTGCTGCTCGCCGGTGCCGGGCTGCCGCGCGGCGGCGGGGTGGGGTTCGAGCTGTTCGACCGCGGAGACCTCGGCGTCTCCGAGTTCACGCAGAAGGTGAACCTGCGCCGCGCCATCGAGGGCGAGCTGGCGCGCACCATCTCCAAGCTGGGGCCGGTGCGCTCGGCGCGGGTGCACCTCACGCTGGCCGAGAAGGGACTCTTCCGCGACGACGACCGCAAGGCCACCGCGGCGGTGGTGATGAACCTGCAACCGGGGCGCTCGCTCGACGACCGCGAGGTGGCCGGCCTCCGCCACCTGGTGGCCTCGGCGGTGCCCGGCCTCGCCGCCACCGGCGTCACGCTGGTGGACGGAAAGGGCAACGTCCTCTCCTCCGACACTCCCTGGGGTGAGGCGAGCGCCTACGAGCGAAAGCTGGAGCACGACCTGGAGGCTCGGGTGGTGCAGCTCCTCGAGCAGGCGGTGGGCGCCGGCGCCGTCGTGGTGCGGGTGAGCGCCCAGGTCGACGCCTCCGAGGTGAGCGTGAGCTCCGAGTCGGTCGACCCCGACGCCACCGCGCTCCGGAGCGAGCGGCAGGTGACGCAGTCGCAGTCCACCGACGCCTCCGGCCCGGCGGGCGTGGCCGGCGCGGCGGCCAACCAGCCCCTCCAGCCGCAGCCTGCGCTGGCCGGGGCGGTGAACCGCGGGAGCTCCTCCATGCAGGACCAGGTGCGCAACTACGACGTCTCGCGCACCACCACCACCACCGTGCAGCGCGTCCCGCGCCTGAAGCGGCTCTCGGTGGCGGTGCTCCTCGACGGCGTCGACGGCAAGCCGCGGCCGGAGGCCGAGGTGACGCGGCTCGGCGAGCTGGCTCGCCGGGCGGTGGGCTTCGACGCGCAGCGGGGCGACGAGCTCGACATCTCCAGCGCGCCGTTCGTGCGCGCCGACGAGAGCGCTGTCGCCCCCCCGCCGCGGCGCCCATCGGCTGGGCCTCGAAGCTGCCGCCCATGCCTTGGCTCATCGGGGCCGGCGCCGCCTTCGCGCTCCTCGTGGTGGCGGCGCTGGTGATGGGGCGTGGCCGCGCGCCCGCGCCCATGCCCCGCGCGCTCCAGCCGCAGCTCGTGGCCGGCGCCAGGGTGGGCGACCTCGAGCGGAGCTTCGCCGAGGCCGAGGGCATCTCCGCGGGTGCGCTCTCCGGCTCGACCCCGGCGGCGGTGCCGCAGCTCCCGCCCGATCCGCGCGAGGTGCTGCGCGAGCGCGCCGTGGAGCTGGCCACCCAGGACCCGGCCCGCGCGGCCCACGTCTTGAAAGGGTGGATGACGGAGGGTGGATCGAATGGCTGAGGCAGCCGTACAGCTCGAGCAGGCACAGCCGGGGCCCGGCCAGGTAAGGGCCGCCGCGCTCCTGGTGGGCCTGGGGCCCGACGTGGCCGGCTCGGTGTTTCGCCAGCTCGGCGAGAACGAGGTGCGCGTCATCGCGCTCGCGGCCAAGGGCTTGCGGAAGAGCCCGCCCGCCGCGGTCCCCGACGCGCTCCGCTCCTTCGTGGAGGCGATGGAGGGCGCATCCGCCACCTCCGACCACGTGCTGCGCGAGGCGGCGGTGAAGGCTCTGGGCGCCGACGCGGCGCGGCGCGCCTTCGAGGGCGACGACGCGGTCGGCCCGCCCGACGAGGTGCTCGGCCCGCTCTCCCAGGCCGACTCCGACTCGCTGGCCATGGTCCTCTCGCACGAGCAGCCGCAGACGGTGGCGCTCGTCCTCTCCTCCATCGACGCGCTGCGCGCCGCCGAGACCATCGAGAAGCTGCCCGAGCGGCTTCGCCCCGACATCCTGCGGCGCATGGCCCTCATCGACTCGGTGGCGCCCGAGGTGCTGCGCGAGATCGGGCAGGCGCTCACCTCCGAGCTGAAGGCCCTGGTGGCCGGCGGCATGCGCAAGGTGAACGGCAAGTCGGTGGCGCTGGCCATCCTCCGCCGCTGCACCGCCCAGCAGCAGGGCGAGGTGATCGCCGAGATCGAGCGCGACTCGGCCCAGCTCGCCGCCGAGCTGAAGGGGCGCCTCTTCACCTTCGACGACATCCGCACGCTGGGCGACCGCGACATGCAGACGCTGCTCCGCGAGATCGACACGAGCAAGCTGGCGGTGGCGCTCAAGGGCTCCACCCCCGAGCTCAAGGCCAAGGTGCTGGGGAACCTCTCCAGCCGCGCCGCCGAGATGCTGGAGGACGACCTCCAGGCCATGGGCCCGGTGAAGCTCTCCACCGTGGAGGCCGCGCAGGCCGACATCGCCAAGCTCACCCTGGAGATCGCGCAGCAGGGCCGCATCACCATCGTCGGCGCCAACGAGACCATGCTGTGAACGCCGCCCCGCTCGCCCGCCGCCCGCGCTTCCTGGCCGACGTCCCCGACGTCCCTGCGCCGGAGCCGGTGCACTTCGCCGCCGCCGGGCGCGCCGCACCCGCGCCCCGCCCGCCGCGGCCGGGATCGTCGGGCGAGAGCCGGCGCCAGCCGCGGCCCCCGCCGGACCCTCCGCCGCCGAGGTGGCCGAGATCCGGCGCGAGGCGATGGACCGGGTGGCCTCCGCGGTGGAGACGCTGCGCGCGCAGGCGGAGCGCCTGGTCGAGCAGGCGCGCGCCGACGCCATCGAGGTGGGCTTCATGGTGGCGAGGAAGATCCTGGAGGCGGAGATCCGCCAGGGGCCCGACGCGCTCTTCGCGCTGGTGCGCTCGGCGGTGCGCAAGGCGGCCAGCTCGCGCCGCGTCTCCGTTCGCCTGCACCCGGAGGACGCCGCGCTGGTGGGCGAGCTGCTCACGCGCGAGGAGGACGACGCGGGCGGCTCCACGGTGGAGGTGGTGGTCGACAGCGCGCTGGAGCGCGGCGACTGCCTGGTCGACACCGACTTCGGCCAGGTGGACGGGCGCCTCGCCACGCGCTTCGGCGAGCTGCGACGCGCCGTCGACGCGGCGAGCGGGGAGGCCTCGTGAGGGCCCGCCAGGACCATGGCGCTTCAACGCGCTGGGACGTGGCGCCGTGAGCCTCGTCTCCTTCGACCGGCTCTCGCGGACGCTGGCCGAGGCCGACTGCCTGCCGCTCACCGGCACGGTGGTGCGCGCCACCGGGCTCGTCCTGGAGGCCTCGCTGCCGCGCGTGCCGGTGGGCACGGCCTGCGAGATCTCTCGCACCAGCGGCAGCTCGGTGATGGCCGAGGTGGTGGGCTTCTTCGGGCAGACGGCCCGGCTCATGCCGCTCGCCGGGATCCACGGCATGGGCGAGGGGTGCACGGTCATCCCGCGCGCCGTCGGCCGACAGCATCGCGGTGGGCGACGGGCTGCTCGGGCGGGTGGTCGACGCCAACCTGCACGCCCATGGACGGAGGCCCCATTCCCCTCCTCCGCGCGCACGCCCGCCTCCACGCCACGCCGCCGGTGGCCATGGAGCGGCGCCGGGTGACGAAGCCGGTGGCGCTCGGGCATCCGCTCCATCGACGCCTGCCTCACCGTGGGTGAAGGACAGCGGCTGGCGGTGATGGCCGGCCCGGGCGTGGGCAAGAGCGTGCTCCTCGGCATGCTGGCCCGCTCGGCCGACGCCGACGTGGTGGTGGTGGGCCTCGTCGGCGAGCGCGGCCGCGAGGTGCGCGACTTCATCGAGCGCGACCTCGGCGAGGGGCTCTCCCGGGCGGCGGTGGTGGTGGCCACCAGCGACGAGTCGCCGCTCAAGCGGGTGCGGGCGGCGCTGGCCGCCACCACGGTGGCCGAGCACTTCCGCGCCCGCGGAGCGCGGGTGCTGCTCCTCGTCGACTCGCTCTCCCGGGTGGCCCAGGCGCAGCGCGAGATCGGGCTCGCGGCCGGCGAGCCGCCCACCGCGAAGGGCTATCCCCCCTCCTCCTTCGCGCTGCTCCCCACCCTGGTGGAGCGCGCCGGCAACGACGCCGGGCGAGGGAAGCATCACCGCCTTCTACACGGTGCTGGCCGAGGGCGACGACCTCGCCGGCGACCCCATCGCCGACGCGGCCAGGGCCACCCTCGACGGCCACATCGTGCTCGCCCGGAAACTGGCCGAGTCGGGCCACTTCCCGGCGGTGGACGTGCTCGCCAGCATCTCGCGCGTCATGAATGACGTGGTCGACGCCTCGCACCGCGAGCTGGCGCGCCGGCGCGCGAGGTGCTCTCCGCCTACCGCGAGGCGGCCGACCTCATCGAGGTGGGCGCCTACGCCGCCGGCTCGAACCCGCGCGTCGACCGCGCCCTCCGCTGTATCGGCCCGCTGAACGCGCTCCTCAGACAGGAGCCGCTCGAGCGCACGCCGCTTCCCGAGACGCTGGCCTCGCTCCAGCGCCTCCTCGCCCCTCCCGAGGCCTCGCATGGCTAGCCGGCTCGTCCTGGCGCTCGCGCTCGCCTTGGCGCCCTGGCCCCGGCTCCACACCGGGGCGGCGCCCACCGCGCCCACGCCTCCGCAGCCGCCGCAGGTCGAGCTCCCCGTCGCGCCTCATCTTCCTGCGCCCCGCAGCGAGGCCGAGCCGGGCGACCCCGCGGCCCGCGAGGCGAAGCTCAGGGAGGCGCTGGAGCGCGAGGCGAGGGCGCTCGAGCCCGCGGCGAAGGAGGCGCAGCCCACCTCGCCGCCCGCCCCGGAGAGGAAGGCGCGCGCGCCGGAGGGCAAGGTTCGCGAGCCCGAGGCGCGCGCCGAGGCAGCGAAGAAGCCAGCCGCGCCCGTTGGCGCGCCGCTGCAGGAGGCCATCCCACGCGCGCTCACCACCGCGGCCCTGCGCGACGAGCTGCGGGCGTCGGCCTTGAAGCGCCAGGAGGAGCTCGCCGAGGTGGCGCGCGCGAGGTCCGAGCTCGAGGAGCAGCGCAGCCAGCTCGACGCCGCGCGCGTCGCGCTCGAGGCCGAGAAGACCGCGCTCGATGGGCGGGCGAAGAAGGAGGCCTCTCAGCGGAAGGCGGCGCCCGCGGCCCCCACCGGCGCGCCGGCGCGTCCCCCGGGCGAGGTGGTGGCGAAGACGGTGAAGGGGATGAAGCCGGAGGGCGTGGCGGCGCTGCTCTCCCGGCTCGACCGGCCGCTCGCGGTGGAGACCCTGAAGCACATGCGCCCCTCGGACGCGGGCGCCGTGCTGGAGCGGCTCGAGCCCAAGGCGGCGGCCGAGCTCCTTTCAATGATGGCGAACGCCGGAGGGACCCACCCATGAACGCCTCACCCCGCGGTCTCTTCGGGCCGACCGGCCTCTTCGCCCAGCCGCGCGGCGGCGCCTCCCGCACCGCTGGCGAGGTCGCGGCGAGCGAGCCGGGCGGCGCGTCCGCTCGCCCCTTCCACTCCATCCTCGGCAGCGCGCTCTCGCAGGCCGCCGAGGTCGCTGCCGCGCAGGCGGTCGAGGCGGGCGCTCTGGCGGTTCCGGCTTCATCCTCGGCGAACGGCTCCGCAGCCCTGCCCGCCCAGGCTGGCCCCGGCTCGGCCCGCGCGCGCCTGGCGGAGGCGGCCGCCGGAACGATCGCCGGTAGCGTGGCGGGAAAGACCGGTCGCGAGGCGGTGCGGGCCGCCATGGCGAGGAGCACCTCCACCGCGGGCCCACGCTCGGCCACGGCGCTCCGCGCCGCGCGAGAGCGGGCGCGAGCGAGCGGCGGGCTGGAGGAAGAGTCGGAGGCCGCTGCGGAGCGTACCGCCGCGGGTGAAGGCTCCGGCGGCACCTCCTCCCACGCGAGCACTCCGGGCCAGGTCGCCGCCCCTGCCGCATTTCTGGCTGGCGAGGGCGGCGCCACGAAACCGTCGGGCTCCACGCGCTCCGGCGCCAGCTCCATTCCCTCCGGCGAGCCCTCGAGCGACGCCAGCGCCAGCCGGGAAGGTGAGGAACCGGCGGGCGGGGCCGAGGCGACCGAGCCGAGCGGGGGCGCGACCGCGGAGATCCCGCACCACGCCGTTCCGGCCCCAAATCGGCGTGGGTCGGCTGGGGCGCCGGAGCTCGCCTTCCACGCCGCCGCCCCCGCCCCGGCGCACGCCAGCTCGGGCGCAGGCGAGGGCGAGCCGCGGGCCGAAAGCGCCGTGGCCATCGCAGCGCAGCGCCTGTCGCAGGTGCGCCCGCACCAGGCCAGGGCCTCGGATCTGGAAACCGGGGCCGGACCGGCCGAGGGCGGCTCGCTCGCCGCCAGAGCTGCTCCGCGAGCTGGCGAGGCGCGTGGCCTCGAGCGGAAGGTGAGCTTCGAGCCGGAGAAGGAGAAGGGTGAGCAGCGCCCCGACGCGCTCAACGGGCGGCAGGATCCTGCGCCCGGGCTCGCCGGCCATCAGGTGGTGGGCGAGCAGCGCGGGGTCGCGCAGGCGGCGAGAGCCTCCGAGGTGCCGGTCAGCGCCTCGGCCGCTCTCCCACCGCCGCCGGCTGGCAGCGACGTCCAGGGAGCCGTCCTCGCGAGCGCGGCCCACCTCAAGCTCGACGCCGGCAACCTCGGCGTGCTGGAGCTGCACCTCCGCATGCGCGACGGGGCGGTCCACCTGCGCATGGAGGGCGACGGGGCCCGAGCCTTGCAAGCTCAGGCCGGTGAGCTCTCGCGCGCGCTGGCGAACGAGGGGCTCAGGCTGGGGTCGGTGGAGGCGAGCCTGCCCCAGCACGCGGCGAGCGGCGGCACCGCAGGGGGGCGCTCGGGCGAGGAGCGGCGGGAGGCGTGGGAGGAGGCCGCCCAGGCGCGGGAGCTCGTCCCGGCCCGGGGCGAGCTCTCGAGGAAGAGCACATCGAGCGTCCCCGGGGGACGCGTGCAGGTGAGGGTCTGACATGGCGACGACCACAAGCTCCATCTCCGGCGCGCAGGGCCCGGCGGAGAGCACCTCCACCCAGGCCACCGCCAAGAACACGCTCGGCAAGAACGACTTCCTGCGGCTCCTCACCGCCCAGCTCGCCAACCAGGATCCGCTCCACCCCGTCGACAACCAGGCCTTCATCGCCCAGCTCGCCCAGTTCTCCAGCCTGGAGCAGATGCAGAACGTGGCGAGCAAGCTCGACACGCTGCTCGTCGCCGCCGCCTCGCAGACGCAGCTCGGGACCACCTCGCTGGTGGGCCGCTCGGTGAGCTACCGCGCCGAGGACGTGCAGGTGGAGAGCGCCGGCGTCGCGCCCTACGCCCAGGTGAAGCTGGAGGCGCCCGGCACGGTCACCGCGCTGGTGAAGGACGCGGGTGGACGGACCGTGCGCGCGCTCGCCCTGGGGGCTCGCGAGGCCGGCAGCTTCGACCTCGGGTGGGACGGCCGCGACGCGGGCGGAAACGCGGTGCCGGCCGGGAGCTACACCCTCGCCCTCTCCGCCAGGAGCGCCGACGGCACGGCGGTCGCCGTGGAGGCGCGGGTGAAGGGCACGGTGAAGAGCGTGTCGTTCGAGGAGGGCGCGGCCGAGCTCGTGGTCGGCGGAGACCGCGTGAAGATGTCCGACGTCGTCGAGATCGCGCAGCCCTGAGCGCGCCCCACTCACCCCAGTTCGCAAACACAGGCGCACCAAAGAAAGGTCGAACCAGATGACGGTCCTCTCCTCCCTCTCCACCGGGATCACCGGTCTCTCCTCGGCGAGCCAGGATCTCTCCGGTGATCGGCGACAACATCGCCAACGCCAACACCATCGGCTTCAAGCAGGGCCGGGTGAACTTCGCCGACTCGCTGGCGCAGAACCTGGCCATCGGCAGCGGCCAGGTGGGCCTCGGCTCGCGCGTGCAGACGGTGCAGAAGATGTTCACTCAGGGTGCTCTCGCCACCACCGGCAGCGCGCTCGACCTGGCGCTCTCGGGCTCCGGCTTCTTCGAGGTGCGGGGCACCACCACCGACGGCCGCCAGGGCACCTTCCTCACCCGGGCCGGGCAGTTCGCCATGGACAAGGACGGCTTCCTGGTGAACGCCGACGGGCTGCGCGTGCAGGGCTACGCGGCCAACTCGGCCGGCGTGGTGCTGAGCGCCATCGGCGACCTCATGGTGGGCAACGCCAACGCCGCCCCGAGCCCCACCGCCCACCTCACCATGAAGGCGAACCTCAACTCCGACTCGGCGCCCATCCCCGCGGCCTTCGACCCGCTCAACCCCACCAGCACCTCCAGCTTCGCCAGCAGCGTCAGCATCGTCGATCCGCTCGGCAAGACCATCGAGGCGCCCATCTACTTCCGCAAGGGCGCCACCGGCACCTGGGACTGGCACGTCGTCACCGACGGCGCGAACGTGAACGGCGGCACCGCCGGCGTGAACTCGGAGATCGCCGACGGGGCGCTCACCTTCACCTCCGACGGCCGCCTGCAGACCTCCACGGCGGGGACGGCCGTCTTCACCCCGGCCGGCACCGCCGTGGTGCAGCCGCTCGCCTTCGACTTCGGCGACCCGATCGGCGCCGGCGGGACCGGCGTGGCCGGCATCACGCAGTTCGCCACCACCAGCAGCACCACCTTCGCCAGCCAGGACGGCTTCGGCGCCGGTCAGCTCTCGGCGGTGCAGATCGACAAGACCGGCACGGTGCTGGGCGTCTTCACCAACGGTCAGACGCGCAACATCGGGCAGGTGGGGGTGGCCACCGTCGCCGCGCCGGACCAGCTCGAGCGGGTGGGCGGCAACCTCTACTCCACCACCACCTCCTCCGGCACGGCGGTGGCCGGGAACCCCGGCAGCGGAGGCCGCGGCTTCATCACCGCCGGGGCGCTGGAGCAGTCCAACGTGGACATCGCCGAGCAGTTCATCCGGATGATCGCCGCCCAGCGCAGCTTCGAGGCGAACTCCAAGGTGATCACCACCGCCGACCAGCTCCTCTCCGAGCTCATCCAGATGAAGCGGTAGCCCTCCCCTCCCGCGAGGCCCGGCCGGCGGAGGGCCAACGACCCGCTCGCCGCCCCGGGCTTATCGCGTTCGCCTCCGGGGCCGAAGAGCCGATGAGGGAGCACCGATGATCTTGCTGACACGCCTCGACGGGAAGGAGCTGGTGGTGAACGCCGACCACATCCTCACCGTGGAGGCGACCCCGGACTCCGTGCTCCTCCTCACCACCGGGCAGAAGCTCATGGTGGAGGAGCCGGTGGAGGAGGTCGTGGACCGCGTTGCCGCCTGGCACCGCAGGGTGCGGGCGGGCCCGGTCGTCCTCCGTGGAGGCCTCGACCCCCTGCCCTTCGAAGCTCGCAGCGAGGATTGACCGATGGACATCGCCACCCTCGCCGGCCTCGTCCTCGCCATCGGCGGCATCCTGGTTGGCCAGGCGCTGGAGGGCGGGCACGTCGGCTCGATCCTCCAGGGCACCGCTGCGGTCATCATCTTCGCCGGCACCTTCGGGGCGGTGCTCGTCGCCTATCCCATGAAGGACTTCATGCGCGGCATGAAGATGCTCGGGATGGCCTTCTCCGAGAAGAAGCAGGACCTCGGGGCGGTGACGCGCCAAATCGTCGATCTCGCCGGGCTGGCCCGGCGCGACGGCGTGCTGGCGCTGGAGAGCAAGCTTCCGGAGATCGAGGACCCCTTCCTCAAGAAGGCGCTCACCTACGTGGTCGACGGGGTGGACGCCTCGGTGACGCGCTCCTCGCTGGAGGCCTCCATCGAGGCCGAGCACCAGGAGAACCTCATCGGCGCCAAGGTGTGGGAGACGGCCGGCGGCTTCGCCCCCACCATCGGCATCCTGGGGGCGGTGCTGGGCCTCATCCACGTGATGGAGAACCTCTCCGACCCCTCCAAGCTGGGCGGCGGCATCGCCACCGCCTTCGTGGCCACGGTGTACGGCGTGGGCTCCGCCAACCTCCTCTTCCTGCCGGCGGCCTCCAAGCTGAAGCGCAAGCTCGGCCAGGCCATGGAGCGCAAGGTGCTCATCACCGAGGGTGTGCTCGCCATCCAGGAGGGCCTGAACCCCCGCGTCCTGGAGGAGAAGCTCCGCGCCCTCACCGGCCTCGAGGCGGAGCCGGGCGAGGAAGAGCAGAAGGCGGCCTGATCGATGGCTCGCAAGAAACACGAAGAGGAGCACGAGAACCACGAGCGGTGGCTCGTGTCGTACGCCGACTTCATGACCCTGCTCATGGCCTTCTTCGTGGTCATGTACTCGGTCTCCAAGGTGGACAACAAGCGGCTCTCCCAGGCCGCCAACTCCATCAAGTGGGCCATGCACTACGGCGGCAGCGGCGGCGTGGGGCAGCTCCCCATCTTCGAGGGCCCGCTCTCCGAGGGCGGCAACGTGATGGGCATGGCCGGAGGCGCCGCCCGCGCGCAGATGGAGGCGATGGAGCGGATCAAGAAGCGCGTCACCAACGCGGTGGAGTCGTTCGCGATGCAGCGCACCCCCGACGCGCCCCTGCCGGTGACGGTGCTCTTCGAGGACCAGCACGTGGTGGTGCGGCTCGCCGCGGCGGAGTTCTTCGACCCCGGGCAGGCCGCGCTGCGCCCGCAGATCCTGCCGCTCCTCGACGCCGTGGCGGAGGAGCTGGTGCCGGTGGAGCGGCCCATCCGCGTGGAGGGCCACACCGACGACACGCCGGTGGCGGGCGGCCGCTTCAAGGACAACTGGGACCTCTCGGCCGCGCGCGCCGCCACCGTGGCGAGCTACCTCGAGCGCGCGCACCACGCGCCGGCGGCCCACCTCTCGGCCACCGGCTACGCCTCCACCCGCCCGATCGCCGATGGCAGCACCATCGCCGCGCGCGAGCTCAACCGCCGGGTGGAGCTGGTGCTGGAGCTGGAGGTCAAGCCGCCGGTGAGGTCCCGGCAGCAGAAGGCGCGGATGATGCCGGGGGAATGACGGCAAGCCGGCGCAGTGAAGCCGGGCGCGCCCAGGCAACCGGGCCGCAGGAGCCGGGCGTTCGCGTGGCCTCTTCCCTTGGCCCGCGAGCCCTCAGACCCCGCTCGCCGCCACGACCTTCAGGATCTCCTCCGCCATCGCGGAGAGGCTCACCACGCGATCCACCGCGCTGAGCTCGACCGCCACCTTGGGCATGCCGTAGACGATGCAGCTCGCCTCGTCCTGGGCGAGGGTGGTGGCGCCGGCCTGCTTCATCTCCAGGAGGCCCTGCGCGCCGTCGCCGCCCATGCCGGTGAGGATCACCCCCACCGCGTTGCGCCCGGCCGACTGTGCCACCGACCGGAACATCACGTCGACCGAGGGGCGGTGGCGGTTCACCCGCGGCCCGTCGCGCACCGCGACGTAGTAGCGGGCGCCGGAGCGCTTGAGGAGCATGTGCTTGTTCCCCGGGGCGATGAGCACCACCCCCGGCACCACCGAGTCGCCATCGGCGCCCTCGCGCACCTCCACCTGCGACACCTGGTGCAGCCGCTCGGCGAAGTAGCGGGTGAAGAGCTCGGGCATGTGCTGCGTGATGACGGTCCCCGGCGCGTCGGGCGGCATGGCCTTGAGGATGCCCTCCAGCGCCACCGTCCCGCCGGTGGAGGCGCCGATGGCCAGGATCTGGTTGGTGGTCCGGCTGAGCAGGCGCTGCGGCGGGGCCGGGCTCGCGGACGGCTGCCCGGACAGGCGCGGCCGGAGCTTGACCTGTGCGGCGGCCTTCACCTTGGCCAGCAGCTCGGGCGCCATGTCGCCGACGGTGAAGGAGGCGCCCGGCTTGCACAGCACGTCGACCGCGCCGGCCGCCAGCGCCTCCAGCGCCAGCTCGCCACCCGCGGGCGTCAGCGAGGAGACCACCACCACCGGCAGCGGGTGGTAGTGCATGAGCTTGCGCAGGAAGGTGATGCCGTCCATGCGCGGCATCTCGAGGTCGAGGGTGAGGACATCGGGCTTCAGGGAGACGATGAGGTCGCGCGCCACGTAGGGGTCCGGGCGCAGTCCCCACCACCTCCAGCCCGGGGTCCTTCGCCAGCTCGCGCGAGAAGATCTGCCGGACGACGGCCGAATCGTCGACCACCAGCACGCGCGCGGTCACGCGCCCGTCCAGCCCAGCGCACCTCGCGCGGTCCGCTCCGAGAGGTCGATGCGCCGGCCCTCCTCGTCGACCAGGCTGGCGGTGGCGTCAGTCCCGGAGAGCGTGGCTGGCGTGCTCCTCGGCCGACACCCAGGCCACCCTCGGCAAGCCCAGCCGGCAGGTCGCCGTGGGGCCGAAGGCAGCCACCATGAAGGTGCCGGCGATCATGTTGAGGATCTCGCCCACCGCGTCCTCGTAGTCGCCGACGCATGTCGGCCCCGCCCTCGTCCTCGCCGAGCAGATTGGCGGCGAGGGTGGCGGCCATGGCGGCCGAGGTGGAGAGGACGAGCACACCCTGGCGCGGCCCCTCGAAGGTGAGCCGCGCCTCGAGCAGGCGCCCTTCCAGCCGGCAGGGGGCTGCTCGCTCTCTCGGTGAAGACGAAGGCCGCCTCCTCGAGGGTGCGGGAGAGGACGCTCGCCAGCTCTTCGCTCGATGCCGACGCGGACATGCGGTCACCCCTTCTCCTGGCCGGTGAGCTGCCCGACCACGGCCCGGAGCTGCTCGGGACGAAACGGCTTCTTCACGTAGGCGCTGGCGCCCGAGGACATGAGCTCGGCGATGCGCGTCTCGCTCGACTCCGACGAGACGATCACCACCGGCGTCGAGGCCAGCGCCGGGTCGGCCTTCATCTCTCGATCAGCTCGGCCCCGCTCATCTCCGGCATGTTGATGTCGGCGAAGACGAGGTCTATCCACGAGTGCGCGCAGGATGGAGAGCGCCTCGGCGCCGTTGCCGGCCTCGTGCACCTCGCCAACGGTCGAGGCCCGCCATCCGGAGCGCCTTCTTCACCATGGTCCGAACGATCGCCGAATCGTCGGCGATGAGGATGCTGTAGCTCATCGCGCTTCTCCAGGAGCCGGCTGGAGGAGCTGCGCCAGCTCGCGTATCTCGTTGAGGCTCTCGCCGGCGACGCGCTCGAGGCGCGAGGCCTTGGCGCCGAGCCTGGTCTTCACCGCCGGGTCCATCATCCTCGCCAGCTCCCCCGCGTCGGCGCCGAGGCCAAGGCTGTGGGCCAGCGCGTCAGCGAGGTGCACCAGCGCCACCGTGAGTCCCACCGGGCCCTCGGCGGCCGACGCCGGGGTGTGGTGGAAGCGGGCCGCGGCCTGGACCGCCAGGGGCAGGTTCCAGGTCTTCGCCACCGTCTCGCCCACCTCGGCGTGGTCGAAGCCCAGCGCCTCGCGCTCGCAGAGGACGAAGGCGCGGCCCTCGCTCCGGACGTGGCCCAGGATCGCGCCCGACTCCTCGGCCACGAAGACGCCGATGGCGAGCTTCCCCACGTCGTGGAGCAGCCCCGCGGTGAAGGTGAGGTCGGCCCGCGCCACCTGCAGCTCCTTGGAGAGGCGCTCGGCGAGCACCGCCACCGCGGTGCAGTGGAGCAAGAAGGCCGACGCGTCCACCTCGTAGCCGGGCAGGCGCGGAGGGAGGACGGCGCCAAGCCCGGCGGCCAGCGCCACCTCGGAGGTGCGCTTCAGCCCCAGGTAGGCGACGGCCTGCCGCACCGTCTCGGCCTTGCTGCGGAGGCCGAAGTAGGCCGAGTTGACGAGCCGAAGGAGGTTCGCGGTGAGCGCGGGATCGACGCGGATCACCTGCTCGAAGTCGGCCGCGCCGGAGCGCTCGTCCCTCGCCAGCGCGGAGAGCCGCACCGCGGTGGCCGAGAGGGCCGGGAGCTGCTTCAGCCGCGACACCAGCCGCTCGGGGGTGATCACAGCTCCACCTCCTGTCCCTGACTCGTGACGGTGCAGCGGCCGGTGGCGACGTGCAGACGGGTGGTCCGGCTCTTCGCCCCGCCCACGTCCTCGGCCGCGATGAGCACCCCGCTCTTCCAGAACATCTTGCGCAGGATGGTGTAGTTGCGCTTGCCGATGTTGAAGAGCCCCTTGTCGTCGTAGAGGGCGCCGCCGCCCGCCACCTTCACCACCAGGTTCTCCTTCTTGCACCCGAGCGCGTAGAGCTTCTGAAAGAGGAGCGGGATGCCGGTGTCGGCGAACATGGCCGGCCGCTCCTTCGCCTTGTCGGGCGAGGTCTCCGAGAGCGGCAGCATGTAGTGGATCATTCCCGCGGCCACCCGCACCGGGTCGTGGACCAGGACGGCGATGCACGAGCCGAGCGCGTAGGTGACGAGCACGTCGTCGCGCTGGGCGCTCACCTTGAGATCGCTGATCTCCACCGTCAACAGAGCCATGGGGCGATTTCCCTACGGGCGGCGGAACACGGAGGGCCGCACCATCTTGAAACCGCAGCGAAGGCCCGCGAGCGTCTCGGTGTGCCCGATGCACAGCAGGCCACCTGGAGGCAGGAGCCCCTCGATGGCGGAGACGAGGCGCTGCCGGGTCGGCTGGTCGAAGTAGATGAGGACGTTGCGGCAGAAGACCACGTCGAAGTGCCCCTTCATCGGGAAGGGCGGCTCGGCGAGGTTGAGCCGGCGAAAGCTGATGGGTGCCCTCAGCCGGGGCGAGACCTCCCACTGCTCCTCGGCGTCGGGCTTCTCCCCGGGCGGCCGCGCCGGCGCGCGGGTGAGCCACTGCGCCCGGAGCGCCTTCGGCACCGGCTCCAGGCGAGAGGCGCCGAAGCGGCCGGCCGCCGCCTGGCGGAGCGTGTCGAGGGCGATGTCGGTGGCGAGGATCTTGAGATCCACGCCCGGCGCCTCGATGCCCTTCACCCCCAGCGCGGTCATGGCCATGCTGTAGGGCTCCTCGCCGGTGGAGCAGGCGGCCGACCAGAGGCGCAGCCGCCGCGCGCCGGTGGCGAGGCGCTTCGAGAGTTCCTCCGCGAGCAGCTCGAAGTGGTCGTTCTCCCGGAAGAAGCTGGTGAAGTGGGTGGAGATGACGTCGAGGAAGCGGGTGAGCTCCTCGCCCGAGCTCTCGCTCTCGAGGTGCCGGAGGTAGTCGCCGGCGTCGGGCATGGAGAGCGCCCGCTGCCGCTTCGCCACCCGGGCGGCCACCAGCGCCTCCTTGCCCGGGCGGATGTGGATGCCCGCCTTCTCGTAGGCGAGCGCCGCGAAGCACTGGAAGAGCTCGGGCGTCATCTCATCACCACGGGGCGTGCCGCCCCTCCCCGCCGGCAGAGCCGTCGGGGCCCCTCCCCTGCTCCGAGGGACCCTGCGCCGTGCTCGCCGCTCGCGGCTGCGCGCGGCTGCCCCGCGCAGGGGGGGCTCCGCCCCATCCCCCCAGCCTTGCTGGGGCTCCCCTCTCCCTCGCTCGCCCGCCGCCCTCGAATCATGATCCCTCGTTCAGGATCGGCCGGTCACGCCGCGTGGGCCGACGCCTGCGCCAGCTCCTGCGACTCGGCCTCGGAGAGCACCCGGCCGATGTCGAGCAGGAAGATGACGTGGTGCTCCGTCTTGCCCACGCCGACGATGAAGTCGGCGTCGACCGCGCCGGCGCCGAAGACGGGCGGCGGCTCGATCTGGCCGGCGTCGATGGAGAGCACCTCCAGCACCTGGTCGACCAGGATGCCCATGGTGCAGGCGGCGCCGGCCAACTGGTACTGCACCACGATGATCACCGTCTGGTCGGTGGGCTCGGTGCGCGCCATGGCGAACTTGAGGCGGAGGTCCACCACCGGGATCACCTTGCCGCGCAGGTTGATGACCCCGCTCACGTAGTCGCGGGCGCGCGGCATGCGCGTGATCTCCATGAGCCCGATGATCTCCCGCACCCGGAGGATCTCCAGGCCGTAGGCCTCGTCCCCGAGCTTGAAGGTCATGTACTTCCCGGCCAGCGCCGCCATCGCGCGGCTGCCGGCCTCCGCGTCCGCCTTCTTCATCGCCTGTGTCCTCGGCTGCTGCTCCATGTGGCGTTCCCCCTGTTCGCCGGGCCCTTCGCCCGGTCTTCCTTGCGACCGGGCCCGCTGGCGCTCCGCGAGCCCGGCCGATGAGCCGCCTGAATCTAGAACTCGTCGAACGACGGGTCGCCGTCGAGCGGGATGAGCTCCTCGGGCTTGAGCGGGATGCCGTTCTGGCCGCTGTGGCCGTTCTTCACCGTGCGCGAAGGGAGCTGGGCCCGCGCTGCGGGGAGCTGCGGCGCCTTGGCGGCGGGCGCGGCGAGGCGGGCGGTCGGCCTCGCGGCGGGGCGCGCCCGAGGAGCGACGAGCGCGCGCGCCGGGCCGGCCTGCTGGCCGATCTTGAAGCCGTGCACCAGCGAGGTGAGCTCGTCGGCCTGGCCGGTGAGCTCGAGGGCGGCCGAGGAGGACTCCTCGGAGCTGGCCGCGTTCTGCTGGGTGACCTTGTTCATCTGCATGACCGCGTCGCTCACCTGGCTGATGCCGGTGGACTGCTCGCGGGCGGAGGCGGCGATCTCCCCGACGATGTCGGTCACCTTGCCCACCATGCTGGTGATCTCGGTGAGCTTGCCGGCCACCAGCTTGGCGGTGGCGTCGCCCTCGCCGGTCTGGCGCACCGACTCGCGGATGAGCGCCTCGGTCTTGTTGGCCGCCTCCTTGGAGCGCAGCGCCAGGGAGCGCACCTCCTCGGCCACCACCGCGAAGCCGCGGCCGGCCTCGCCGGCGCGCGCCGCCTCCACCGCCGCATTGAGCGCGAGGAGGTTCGTCTGAAAGGCGATCTCGTTGATGTCCTTGATGATCTGCGAGGTGCCCTCGGCCGAGGCGCGGATCTTCTCCATCGCCCCCGCCATCTGCTGCATGGCGTCGGCGCCCTCGCCGGCCACCGAGCGGGCCGACTGCGCCAGCGCGCTCGCCTGCTGCGCGTTGTCGGCGCTCGTCTTCACGATGCTGGTCATCGACTCGAGCTGCGACCCGGTCTCCTCTAGGGAGCTCGCCTGCTCGGAGGCGCCGCTCGCCACCGCCTGGCTGGAGGCGGCGATCTGCGAGGCCGCGCTCGCCACCTGGGAGGTGGCCTGCGCCACCTGGCCCATGGTGCCGGCCAGGGCCTGGGCGGTGGCGTTGATGCCCTCCTTCATGCCCTGGAAGTCGCCGGCGTAGGTGCCGGCCATGCGGGCGGTGAGGTCGCGCTCCGCGAGCCTCTTCAAGGTGGCGGAGGCCTCGGCCACGGGCTTGCGCACCACCTCCATCAGGTCTTGCAGGGCGCTCACCAGCTTGCCGCTGTAGCCCGCGTACTTCGCGACGTCGACCCGCACCGAGAAGTCGCCCTTCTGGCCGGCGGCGAGCAGCTTGTCGAGGTCGGCCTGGCGCCGCACGACGAGCTCGGTGAGCGCGTTCATGTGCGTGGTGCCGGCGAGGAGCTCTCCCCCCAGGCGGGGTCGGGGGTGAGCTTCTGCGGAACTTTCCCCTCGGAAAAGTCGGCGATGAAGCCGTTCGCCAGCGTGACGTAGGCCGCGGTCGCCTCGCCGGCACGCTGCAGCTCGGCGAGCTGGGCGCTCCGGGCGTCGCCGGTGAAGGTGGGCGCGCGCCCCTCGAGCAGCGCCGAAGCCAGCTCCTTCTCGGTGGCGACGGCGGAGCGCTCGAGCCGGCCCACGGCGCCGGCGAAGGCGAGGCCCATCGCCACCACGGCGACGAGGCCCACTCCGCCCGCCACGGCGGCAGCGGTGGGGCCGACGAGGAGCGCCAGGGCGCCCACCACGGCGAGGGCGGCGGCCGAGACGACGAACAGCGCGACGATCTTCTTGGTCATGGCAATGTTCCGGTATGGCGCGGCGCCCGCGAGCGGCCGCGCCGGGTGCGTTGCGGGGTCAGGCGGTGGCGGGGGGCGCGGTGTTCCCGAGCACCTCGCCGATATCGAGGAGGAAGATGACGCGGTCGCCGGCCTTGCCGACGCCGAGGATGAACTTCGACTCGACGGCGGCGTCGCCGAGCTGCGGCGCGGGCTCGATCTGGCCGGCCTCGATGGAGAGGACCTCCAGCACCTGGTCGACGAGCAGCCCCATGGTGATGTTGCGCCCGGCGACGGCGCACTGCACCACGATGATCACTGTCTGCTCGGTGGCCTGGCAGGCGTCCATCCCGAACTTGAGCCGCAGGTCCGCCACCGGGATCACCTTGCCGCGCAGGTTGATGACGCCGCGGATGAAGGCGGCGGTGCGCGGCACGCGGGTGATGTCCATGAGGCCGATGATCTCCCGCACCTTCAGGATCTCGAGCCCGTAGATCTCGCTCGCCAGCTTGAACGTCATGTACTTGCCGGCCAGCAGCGCTCCCAGCTCGGTGGCGGCCTGGCTGGCCTGCGCGGCGGCGTTCTCGTTCTCGGTCCTCATGCCCTCGTCTCCTCTGCTGCGGTGAGCGGCTGCGGCGGGGTCGCCCCGCCGCGGCCGTGGAAGTAGTCGACCGACCGCTGGACCAGGCCGGCCATCTCGTCGACGTTGAGGATGAGCCCGACGCGGCCGTCGGAGAGGATGGCGGCGCCGGAGAGGAAGCGGGCGCCGCCCATGCCTTCGCCCATGGTCTTGATGACCACCTGCTGCTGGGTCACCACCTCGTCGACCAGCAGGCCGATGCGGCGGCTCATGGCCTCCACCACCACCACCAGCGCCTCGGTGGGGTCGGCCTTCGCGCCCGGAAGCTCGAACAGCCGGTCGAGCCGAAGGAGCGGCAGGATCTCGCCGCGCAGGTTGATCATCTCGTTCGTCTGCGCGAACGAGACGAGCATCTTCCGGTCCGGCTGGATCGACTCGACGATGGAGAGGGTGGGGATGATGTAGCGCTCCTCGCCGCAGGCGACGAGCATCCCGTCGATGATGGCGAGGGTGAGTGGCAGCACCAGCTTGAAGCGCGTGCCGGCGCCGCGCGTGGAGTGGATCACCACCCGGCCGCGCATCGCCTCGATGTTGCGCTTCACCACGTCCATGCCCACCCCTCGCCCGGAGATCTCGGTGACCTGGGCGGCGGTGGAGAAGCCGGGCGCGAAGATGAGGCCGTAGACGTCCTCGTCGCTCATCCCTTCGGCCGAGGCGATGAGGCCCTTCTCCAGCGCCTTCCTCACGATCTTGGCCCGGTCTAGCCCGCGCCCGTCGTCGGAGATCTCGACCACCACGCTGCCGCCCTCGTGGTAGGCGGAGAGGCGCAGCTCGCCCACCGCGGGCTTCCCGGCCGCGACCCGCCCCTCCGGCCCCTCCAGGCCGTGGTCGCAGGCGTTGCGGATCATGTGCACCAGCGGGTCGGCGATCTGCTCCACCATGCTGCGGTCCATCTCGGTGGACTCACCGGAGAGGTGGAGCTGCATCTGCTTGCCGTTGCGCCGCGAGAGGTCGCGTACCAGGCGGGCCATCTTCTGGAAGACCCCGGCCACCGGCACCATGCGCATGCGCATGCCGACGTCCTGCAGGTCGCGCGTCACCTTGGCGAGCTGCGCCAGGCAGTTGCGCACCCGCACCGAGGTGGCCTTGACGAACTCGGGGGCGTTCACCACCATCGACTCCACCACCACCAGCTCGCCAATCATCTCCACCAGGCTGTCGACGCGCTCCAGGTCGACCTTGATGGTCTCCTTGAGCTTCACCTGCTCGGCCTCGCCCTGCACCGCGCGGTTCTGCGCCCGCAGCGCCTGCGCCACCTGCATGGGCTCGGCGGTCCCCTGCGCGACCAGCTCCTCGCCGAGGCGCCTCCCGGTGACGGCCTGTCGCTGCACCGCCTTCTCCACCGCGGTGGGTGGGATGTCGAGCGGCGGGTGGGTGATCACCTCGCCCAGCCGCTCTCCCTTCTTGGCTGCGGGGAGCTCGCGCTCGGCGACCGGATGGCCCTCGGTGGCCGCCTGGATGGCCACCACCAGCGCCGCCAGCCCTGGGCGCGGCGCAAAGGCCGTGCCCTGCTCCACGCCCACCCGCACGCCCTCCAGCATCTCGCGCAGGGCCGAGGTGGCGTCGAAGACGAGAATCGATGACCGGGCCCTCGAGGGCGAGCGCCCCCTCCCGGCACTTGTTCAGCATCGTCTCCGTCTCGTGCGCGAGCGCCACCACCTCCGTGAGCTCGAGGAAGCCGGCCGTGCCCTTGATGGTGTGGAAGACGCGGAAGAGGCTGTTCACCGTGTCGGCGTTCACCCCGTCGCGCTCGACGTTCATCAGGATCTGGTCGGCGCGGGTGAGCCCCTCGCCGCTCTCGGAGAGGAACTCGCCGAAGAGGCTCACCGTCTCCTCGTCGCGCGCCACCCGCTCGTCGGCCGGGCGCAAGGCGCTCGCGGCCGGGCTCGGGACGGGCGCGGGGGCAGCGGCGACCGGAACCGGAGCCGCCGCCCGGGCGCTCGCGGCGGCAGGCGGGGTCGCGGCCGGCGCTGGGGGGGAGGCCTGCTCCGCCCCCTTCGCCAGCACCGCCGCGAGCAGCTCGGCGCTCGGCGGCGGGAGGCGCATCCGGCCGTAGGCGTCGAGGGCGCTCACCATCCAGTCGCGCACCTTGAGCAGGCGGTCGGTCACGTCGGCCGAGACGCCGCGCGACTCCAGGAAATCCTCGGTGGCGTGGCAGACCTTCTCCAGCTCCGTGAGACCGAGGACGCCCGCCTCGCCCTTGAGCGTGTGGAGGCGGCGCTTGAAGGAGGCGCGGCGCTCGGGGTCGCCCTTCTCCATCCCGAGGATCATCGCCTCCAGTTCCTCCAGCCCGCCCTGCTGCGCGGCGAGGAAGTCGGCCAGGGTCTTCTCGTCTGCCCACTCCGGGAGGATGAAGGAGCCGGGTTCGGCCGGCGCCGGGCTCGCGGGGGAGCCGGAGGGCGCGCTCTTCGCCACCGCCTCCTGCAGGCGAGCCACCTCCTCGCTCGCCGCGTCGAGCGCGGTCGCCAGGGCGCGGTCATCGCCGAGGTCCTTGCGAATCCGCGCGGCCACCGACCTCGCCGCCTCGCCGCACGGCGCGCCGGTGCGCCCCAGCTCATCGAACAGGGTGAGGAGGCGACCCACACCGGCCTCGTCGGCGGCGTCGGTGCTCATGACCCCGATGGCCAGGTCCTCGAGGATGGCTGCGGCCAGGCGGCCGGGAGCAGGGGCGGAGGGATAGCTCGACATGGGGCTGTGGGTCCTCGTCAGCGCAGCGCCGACTTCAGCGCCGTCTTGACCGCGTCGGGGGTGAAGGGCTTCTGGAGGAGGAAGGCCGCGCCGGCCTGCAGCGCCTGCTCGCGGAGCGAGGCATCGCTCTCCGAGGTGACCATGCCGATCTTGAGCTCGGGGTGCTCGGCGCGGACCGCCTGGATGAGCTCGAAGCCAGACATCTCGGGCATGTTCCAGTCGGTGAGGAGGAGGTCGGGAGCGGCCTCGCGCACGGCGGCGAGCCCCTCCACCCCGTTGCTGGCCTCCCGGTAGGAGGCGTCGGCGAAGCCGGCCGCCTTCACCGCCCTCATGACGATGGCGCGCATCGCCTTGCTGTCGTCCACGATCAAGATGTTCATTCGAGTGGTGTCCTCGTGCGGGCGACTTTGCACCCGACGTGCCCGCCCCCGGGGGGCGCACGCCTCCGTGGGATCGCACGACCGGACCCTGCCGATCTGCGAGGCTTACCGGGCCAGCCGCGCCTGGGAGAGCTCGCGGCGACAGGGTGGATGCGAGCGCGAGGGGGAGGGGTTGGCGCCCTCCCATGGGTCCGGCGCAACACCCCATGCGGGCGCCGCCGGTTCCGGTGAGCCGCAGGCGCGCGGCGCCGCCGCTCCCGATGGCAAACGGCCCGATCTTGCGGGGGTCTAACCGCGTTTCCGGCTGGCAGTCCCGCGGAGCGCGCGCGCTCTGCGCACCTCGACCCACCGTCCGAATCCGCCCCCTCGGGCCAGGGTCTCATGGACCCAGCGCACCTCCGGCGCCGCCGCGCTCGCCCTCTTTAAATATGGATGGGCGCGCCCACCCAGCGTCGGCTTGCCGCTTGCACATGGGGGCGGTGCAAGGACGACGCAGGAGCGCACACACGCATGCAACCCCTCCCCTCTCCGGACAAGATGGCCTCGCTGGTCTCCAACGTCACGGAGACCATGCTCGGCCTCACCTTCACCCCCGATGGCTCGAAGGAGCACGAGGGGCTGGCCTGGCGCACCGCCATCCTCCCCATCGCCGGCGAGCAGCCGCTCACCATCGGCCTCTCCAGCGACGAGCGCGGCTGCTCCGCGCTGTCGGCGGCGATGTTCGCCTGCCCGGCCGAGGAGCTCGATCAGAACATGATGAACGACGCCCTCTGCGAGCTCGTCAACATGACGGCGGGCGTGGTGAAGAGCGTCATGTCGCTCAACCAGGCGCTCGGCTTGCCGAAGATCGTGGCCGGGAACGAAGCGCCCTCGGTGCCGTCGAGCGACCAGCACGTCATCGTGCTCAAGGCGGATGCCCTCGGGCTGGTGCTGTGGATCTACGAAGGCATCCCGGTCTGAAAGGAAGGAGCCATGCCGGTCATACTCACCGTGGACGACAGCCGCGCCGTCCGCACCATCGTCTCCAAGCAGGTGAAGGACCTCGGCTTCGACGTGGTCGAGGCGGAGGACGGCGTCCAGGGCCTCGCCAAGCTCGAGGAGTGCCAGTTCGATCTCCGTCATCCTCGACGTGACCATGCCCAACATGGACGGCCCGACCATGCTGGCGAAGATGCGCGAGTCGTCGAACGCCACGCCGGTCATCATGCTCACCTCGGAGTCGAAGCGGTCGATCATCGCCGGCACCATGAAGGCGGGCATCACCGACTACATCCTGAAGCCGTTCAAGCCCGAGGAGCTGCGCAACAAGATCCTCTCGGTGCTGCAGGGTTGTTCCGGGAACGACGAGATTGTCGAGGCCTCCATGCCCGGCGGCTCGCCGGCCGCCGGGGCGGTCGAGCGGCCGGCGGCCCGCGAGGGCGGCGCCAAGCAGTTCATCGACGTGATGGTGGTGGACGACATGGAGAACGTCCACAAGCGCCTGCGCGGCATGCTGCCGCCGCACGTCACCATGAACGGCCTCACCAGCGCGCAGTCGGCGCTGGCGAGCTCCCGCGAGAAGGTCTACCGGGTGATCCTGGTGGACACCGAGATCCCCGACGTGAACAGCGCCGTGCTGGCCCAGCAGATCAAGGTGCTGCAGCCCAACGCCGCCTTCGTGGCGCTGGCCCTGCGCACCGCCAGCGCCGACCAGGCGAAGGAGCTGAAGGACCAGGGGTTCACCGACGTGGTCTACAAGCCCTTCACCCAGGACAGCGTCGACGACTTCCTGGTGCAGTTCTTCGACAACCAGGAGTTCCTCACCAGCGAGGACAACCTGCTCAAGGTTGCGCCCTACGTGGGCAGGCCGGAGAAGGTCGACCGGTACTACGGCCGCATCCAGGCGCTCCTCCCGGCGGTGCTGAACAAGGTGGCCTCGGCCTGCTACGAGGACGTCATCCTCGACCTCGCCGCGGTGCCCACCCAGAGCGACCGGCTGCCGAAGCTGCTGGTGGCGATGGCCGGGCAGGTGAAGGACATCGGCCTCAGCATGACGGTGGTGGGGTCGCCGGAGATGAAGCAGGTGCTCTCGTCGTTCGAGGACACCCAGGGCATCAGGTGGTTCGGCTCGGTGCAGGAGGCGAGGGCCGCCGCGGCCTGACCATGTCCCACGCGCTGTCCTCACCTGACGTCCTTTGGCGGGTCGCCCTCTCATGAGCGCGGAGAAGCTCTCCAGCGAGCTGCAAGCCATCCTCATCAAGAGGATCCAGACCGAGCAGCTCGTCGTCCCCACCATCCCGGTGGTGGTGCAGAAGGCCCAGGAGGCGCTGCGCGAGGGCGACAGCACGGTGGCGAGGCGCGCCACCGAGGTGCTGGAGACCGACGCCTTCCTGGCGGCGCGCGCCCTGCGCCTCGCCTCGGGCTCGAAGAGCGCCGGGGCGGCGGCCAAGAAGGCCACCGTCTCGGACGCCGTGACCCGGCTCGGCCCACGCGGGGTGAAGTCGCTCCTGGTGGAGGCGACCGCCCAGAAGGTCTTCCTCTCGCGGGACGCCGAGATCACCAACGCCCTTCGGCGCATCTGGGAGCACTCGGTGGCGGTGGCCACCCTGGCGCGCGATGTGCTCGCGCTCTCCGGCCACGCCGACACCGAGGCGGCCTACCTGGCCGGCCTGCTGCACGACGTCGGGAAGCCCGTGGTGGCCTCCATCCTGCTCGAGGCCGAGCGGCAGATGACCGAGCTCTACAACCGACCGTGGATCCCGTGCTCCGAGTGGGTCACGGTGGTGAACACCATCCACCGGCCGGTGGGCCTCGCGCTCGCCGACAAGTGGCAGCTCCCGGAGTCGCTGCGCGCCTGCATCGAGGTGGTGTCGGACTACGACAACTCCAACCGCTCGTCGGTGGTGAACGCCGTCCTCTTCGCCAACGCCCTCGCCAAGAAGTCCGGCGTCTACGTCGGCGAGATCGACGCGGACGACACCGACGCGCTGGTGATGATCGGTCGCTCGCTCATCGGGGTGAACGACGAGGTCCTGAAGACGCTGGTGAAGGGGCTGAAGGACCGGATCACCGGGCTGTTCGAGTAGGGCCCCTCACCCCCCAGGGCCCCTCTCCCCAGGGTCGAGCCAGCGACGCAGGCATGCGAAGCAGTCCGCAGCCGACGCAAGAAGCTCCCCGATTGCCTGCGGCTGCACCACCCCAAACGTCTCCAGGAGAGAGCAGACCGCCTCCCAGTTCGGCCGCGTGCGCGGTCCATGGCCTTGAACGAACGCGGCGCCATCGTCTGGCCCTATCCCGAGCACTTCCTTGATGCGGCGCGCCAGCACCTGGCTCCCCAGTGTGGAGCCTTCCACGACATACAGGACCCCGAGCGCTCGGGCGGTGGTGCCGAGATCCGGCATCGACCTGCACAGCGGCAGCCCGGCAGGATCTACGCCCAGGGCGAGGAGGTCCTTGACCAGCATCGGAACCGCGCGAGTCACCTGGTCCCAGTCGAATCCGGCCGGCAGCGCCACGCATTCAGCCCAGCGCGCCTCCAGCGGGACATAGAATCCATACTGTTTCTCGAGGAACCACAGGTAGCGCGTTCTCGTCGGCTCCGGGAGCAGCCTCACCGCGCCCTCGATCTGCGCGTGTGCCGCGTGCGTCGCGCTGCGGAGCCGTTCGAGCACCATGCTCTCTTGGGCCCTCGGCGAGTGAGCCGCTCACCGTGTCATCGCGCGCGCCCGCGCCATCAGCGCATCCACGGCACCGACCCACGCAACGGAGAACCGGACGGCATCACGGAACCAGCCGAGCACGGCCGGAACTGCGGTGGCGAGCCCGCAGCGCTCGTCCGCGAGCGCTGCGCCAAGGATCTCGCCCGTTCGTGGAACGCGCGCGCTCAACTCCGGGCCGACGGCGTCGTCGAACGAGATTCGGAGCGCCTCCAGAGCGGCGTCGTCGAAGTGCACGGCGCGCTCGGCGGCAAGGGCTTCTCCGGCACGGTGAAGTCGGGCATAGGACTCTGCTCGACTCGGGACTACTGCGGTGAGCTCCTTTGCGAGGAAGCCGAGATGGCGCTCGAGGAGAAGGCGTGGCATCCCGCGGGCAGCGAGGACGCGCCCCAGCCATGTGACCTGCTCCGTGACGTGGGCCTGATCCTCCCGCGCGAGTAGCGCCAGCCATCCGCTGTCGCTATGAGTGAACTTCTCGCCGCGCTCGCCATAGCGGAGCATGAAGTACGGATAGTGCGCATACGACAACCGGCCGGCAGCCACGACCGCCCGGATCTCGTCGGGATCTTCCGTGGTCGGGTACCCGCCCGCCTCTGGATTGATGAACCGCGCGTCCTGCATACCTCTTCCTCGCCGTACCGGTGGCGCGACCTGCGGCAGCGCGCGCTTGCCGGTCACCTCCGACCGCGCTTTCACCACCGACCGTCCCTCGCTGTCCGCCGCCTGCTCGCCTGTCGTCACGGCGTTCGGAAGCTTCCGCGACGGCAACTCCCTCCGGGCCCCGGGGTGGGGGTTGTCCCCTTTTGCCCACCACATTAACACGTACGCGAGGGGCCGACGCATGCCCCTCCTCCCGGACCCGCTCACGACACCAGTCGACCTCATCCGCAGCACGCCGTGCGGGGGCAAGTGCTCCCAGCGCGCTCCTTTTCCATTCTCGCCGTACACGGGTGGGTGATGCGGCCGAGCCAGGTCATCGCGACACACGAGGGGGCCCCGCGACCTCCCGCCAGCGATCCGTGGGACGACAGGAGGAAGCGCTTCCTCGCGGCGCTGCTGACAGGGGACTCCGTGGAGGCTGTGAACATCGCGCGGACGGTCTCTGGCCCCGACGTCCTTGAAGGGCTCTATCTTCACGTCATTCAGCCGGCAATGTACGCCATTGGCGAACGCTGGGAGTCCGGGATCATCTCGATTGCTCAGGAGCACCTGGCCTCTGGCATCGCGAGCCGGGCCGTCGCCGAGCTCTCTGCCACACGGACAACGACCAAGCCGTGGCGAGGGCGAGCCCTCGTCACGGCCGCCCCCAACGAATACCATCAGCTCGGAGCGTGGATGGTCACTGATCTGCTGGAGATGGACGGTTGGGCGGTGAGCTACCTGGGCGCCAACACGCCTGCTCGAGACGTGCTCACGATGTCGCGGAGCTTGAAGCCCACCTTTCTGGCGGTGTCCGTCGCGATGCCGTTCAATCTGGATAGGGCCAGGATGCTCATCGCCGCCATGAAGAGCGACGGTGCCAGTTGCCTTGTCCCATGCATGGTGGGAGGTCGCGCTTTCAATCTTCATCCAGACACCTGGAAGGCTGTCGGCGCAGACGCATGGGCCGAGGACGCTGTGGCTGCGGTCGCTCTTGCGCGGCAATTCGGAAGACGAGGCGAGCGGCCATGACGGGCGCCGATTCGTGGGCTGCCTTCGACATGGTCGCCGCGCGTCACCTGGCGGAGTCTCCGGTCCTCGCCGCGCTGGTTCTCGACGGCGCTCTTCGCGTGGAGCGGACCAACGATGCCTACCTACGCATGGCGGGCCTCGGCGCCTCGCCCGTGGGCCAGGCGTTCGCCGACCTGATCGCCCCCGACAGCCGAGCGGCAGCGGGGCGTCTCGTAGGTGGCTTGTCCCCACCCGAGCGGATCGCGTTCGTCGGCGTGGATGGGGGCACCTTCCTGCTCCGCTGCAACGCCTACCGTGAAGGCGACCGTCTGCTCGTCATGGGCGACACGCTCACGCTCACGGACAACGACGTGCTGAGGACCATGTCCCGGCTCAACGACGAGGTGGTCAACCTCGGCAGAGACCTCGCTCGCAGGAACCAGGAGCTCCAACAGGCGCTGGACCAGGTGAAGCGGCTGGAGGGGATCATCCCACTCTGCATGTATTGCAAGAAGATCCAGAGAGACGATTGGTCTTGGCAGCGGTTGGAGACGTACATCTCCGAGCATTCTGAGGCGATGTTCAGCCATGGAATGTGCGAAGCGTGCGAGAAGCTGCACTTCCCGGACGACGTTGCGTCACCCGGATCCTGAGAGCGGGACGGAGGGTGGCGATGGAGCGGTGGCGGCCGAGCCAGACGCACACGAAGCAGGAGCAATGGGTTCTCGAGCGCGTGGATTGGTCATCGCCGTCATGATGAAGCCGTGGGAAGGCGCCGAGGTGGAGCGCGCCATCTCGCGAGCGATCCTTGCCACCGATATGTGGCGGGCGGTCGGCCGGATGCAGGGCAAGAAGACCCGCTCCTGACCGCCGAGGGCTCGGCCTCCGGAACAAGATTTCGGGGCCCACCGGCGGAGCGTCGTCATGAAAGAGCCACACCCGAGTGATTTCCCCTCATCCCCCGGCCCCTCTCCCAGGGGCGGGGGGCGCCGCCGCGGCGACAGAGGGGCTACGCCGGAAGGACCGGGTCGCCAGCGTTCGGGCCGAAGTGCTTCAGGATGACCAGCGGTTCGGTGGTGCTCCTGTTCGAGACCTTCACGCCCTCCCTGGCCGCCGGCTCGCTGACGAAGTACTCGTCCGCGCTCGACTGCCCGAACCGCAGCATGCATGCGGCTTCGGCATCCCACCGGCCAAATGTGCCGTGGCCCTGCACGATGATGCATCCGTGGGCCGCCACGTCCTTGACCGTGGCGCTCTGGCCGGGGAAGAGCGTCAGCTCCTTCGCAGCGATGTAACCCGTCGCGTAGATCACCCACTTCTCCACGTGGTGCTCGTCGCCTCCGGCGAGCAGGGGTGGCCGGAAGTAGTGCTTCCGGTAATGCGGGTCGACGTTCTTCTCCCAGTCCATGAGGCTCATCACGTAGTCGACGTCGTGCTTCCTGTCCGCCGGGCAGTTCTCCACGAGAAACTCGTAGGGATAGACCTCGCCCGCGACGACGTTCTCGAACACGGAATTGACGTCCGAGTTCCACTGCGGCTCGTAGGTCAGATAGGAGCCCGGCGCGTGGACGACGCCGGGGGGCGTGTACCAACCCGTGCCCAGCTCGATGCGGTACGCGCGGGAGAGCTCCGTGATGCGGTTGTCCCCCTTCTCGTACGCCACCAACCGGGCCCTCAGCTCCTCCCTGGTCACATCGGGATCGAAGCCGAAGTAGGTGTGCGGGAACGTGCCCGGGTGGTTGTTCATCTGCGGCGAGTAGTAGTACGCCTCGGGCTTGCCGAGTCTCCCCACGCGCCTCGCGTCCTCGTCCCGCAGGTGGAGGTGGTGGAACAGCGGAGCCTGAAAATCGAAGAACTTCGAGTACATCGGCCACGTGCCGAACTTTTCCCTCAGCTCAGGCCCGATGAGCTCGGCCCCGAGGTCGCCGACCGCATCCCGGAACAGAAGCCTGTCCTCCTTCCGCCCGGTCGGATCGACATAGCTCATGCCCTCATCGGAGGGAGCGAGAGGCCCGTTCATCGCGGCGATCACCGAGGAAAACCACCGCTCCTTGATCGAGCCCCGAGCCGTCCCGAGGGCGAAATAGTCGTCGGGATGCAGTCGGAGGCGACGCCCGGCCGACGAAAAACGCCGGGGCACGAAGTTTGGAGCGAGTCGCAGAATTCCATCCCCCTGCTCGTGAGCTGCGCGGGCCGAGATCATCGTCTACGTCCTTTCCTTCAGATTGCGTCGTTGGATCGGCGGCGCCCCTACCGCCCTGCGCCGGATCGCTGGAGCTCCAGGTCGCTGCTGCAGCCGCCGGACCGAATCCCTGATGACCAGGCTGGGCGTCAGCACGAGGTGCCTCGGGGGCGCATCCGGGTGACTCATCCGATGAAGCAGCAGTTCGACCGCCTTGGTGCAGATCGACTTGAAAGGCTGCCGTATGGTCGTCAGCGCCGGCAAGACCATCCGCGTCGTCTTGATGTCGTCCATCCCGATGATGGACACGTCCTCCGGCACGCGTATCCCGAGCCGGTACATCTCGCGCATCGCGCCGATGGCGAGCAGATCGTTCTCGGCCCACACACCCGTGAACTCCTCGCCACGCTCGAGGAGGGTTCTCAGGCAATGCATCCCCGTCTCGAACTCGAAGTCACTCCCCTCGATGTGGATGGGCTCGACCCCACGTTCCAGCAGGAACCTCCGAAAGCCTGCCGACCGCTCGCGGCTGAGCGCGACCGCCTGCGGCCCTGCGATGCACGCTATCTTCTCGTGCCCCATCGAATGAAGGTATTGCGCGGCCATCGCCCCGGCCCGCCGGTTGTCGACCTCGACGCGGTCCATCTCTCCGACTTCCAGCGCGCGGTCGATGCCGACCACGGGCATGTCCAATCGCTCGAGATTGCGCATCACGGCGCTGCGGTCGGAAACCAGCGAAATGATGATGCCGTCCACGTTCATGCCGATGAGGTTCCCGAGCACCCTCTCCTCGGCCACCGGGTCGTCGTGCGTGTTGCCGAGGATCATCGTGAAACCCCTCGCGACGCACGCTTCCTCGACCAGCGAGATCAAGATGCCGAACGTCTCGTGGAGTATCTCGGGGACCATGAGTCCTATGAGCTTGCCGCTGCGACTCCGAAGCCCTCTCGCAAGGAAGTTCGGCCTGTACTTCAGCTCCTCGATGGCCGCCAGGACTCTCTCCCGCTTCACCGCGTCCACGCGTGCCCGTCCGGTGATGACTCGCGACGCCGTCGAGGTCGACACCCCTGCCAGCCTTCCCACCTCCTTGAGCGAAGCCACGCGCGTCTCCTTGCTCGGCGCCCCCTCTCTTCCAGCCGGCCGTTTGCTCGCTTCGACCGTCACCGGCCGAGACCGGTCGATATCGCGCTGCGTGCCTCGAGTTCGGGCTCGCTCAGCCATTGCCTGCATCATCGATGAGGCGATTCAAGGAGGTCCGATAGTAGGAGAAGTTCTCGAAGTTCACGTCCGGGGGTATGAAGTGATCGCAGAACGGAATGTAGCCGCCCGTCTGCAGGACCGACCGCACGGGCACGAGCAGCTCATCGATTCGACGCGGTCCGAGCACGAGCTCCGACTTCTGGATCCCGCCCATCATCACCAGCTCGGGAAATTCCCTTCTGACGGCGACGATGTCCATTCCACAGCTCGCTTCCATCGGGTACATGCCGGTCATCCCTCCCTCGAGGAACAGGGGGATGAGGTCGAAGCAATCGCCGTCCGTATCGACGAAGATCAGATCGATGCCCCTGCTTCGGAGAAAGCCGGTGAATCTCTTGTAGTACGGCAGCATGAACTCCCGGATGACGTCGGGGGACACCATCGACCCCGCGCCGGCCGAGATGTCTTCCCAGATTTGAACGTGGTCGACGTCCGTTCGAGACAGGACCTCCTCGTAGACGGCCATCCATACCTCCGTGAACGTCGACACCATGTCGTGGATCAAGCCGGGGTCGTCGTAATACTTGACGAAGGTGTTCTCGTATCCCATCAGGTGGACGAGCGTGCCGAAGAAGCCGTGCGGGTATCCTCCGAGCGCCAGGGGATAGTCTCGAGCCCTGTACTCCAGGACGAGCTGGTCCCAGTTCGACGGAAAGCGCTGGAGCACGTCCCTGGTGTTGAACCGCTCCTCCTTGATCTGCTCCCAGCTCGCGCGGTCCCACACCGGATAGGCGATCGCCGTCGGGATGGTCGCCGACTCCTTGAGGAAGAGTCGCCTCACCCCGTCCACGTCGATGTACTCGAATTTCTCGTCGGACTCCCGGACCACCGTCGGCTCGAACTCCGGGCACAGCAGGAGATTGACGTTCACGAGGCGCTGCGTCGGGTCCATCCCGAAGTGCTCTCGCACGTCGTGGTCGAGAGGAAAGCCCTGCGTCGGCCAGTACAGCCCGCCAGCCATGATCGCGATCCCGCTGGGCAGCCTTCCGCTCCTCACGCTGTTCCACGCGTCCATGTAGAGATGCGACGTGGGCGTCCGCCCCTCGTCGGACCTGCAGGGCAGTCGTGGATACTCCTTTCGCGGCAGGCCCTGGTCGTACCAGTTGTCCATCGTGGCGCCCCAGTAGCCGAACTCCCACTTCATGGTCCGGACGCCCCGCTGCCTCTTTCCGATTGCGTGGAAGCGCTCCCTGGCGTTCATCTCTCGCCCCTCTCCTACTTGCTTCCCACGACGATGCGGGTCAGCTCCTCGGCGCTGGTTCCACTCCTGGGCGTATCCTCGACCTTCCTCCCGTGCGAGAGGATGACGAAGCGGTCGGCCACCTGATAGGCGTGATGGAGGTTGTGCGTCACGATCACCACCGAGAGGCCTTCGTCGCGCAGCCGGGTGACGTGGTCGAGAAACGCCTGCGTCTCCCTCACGGACAGCGCGCTCGTCGGTTCATCCAGCAGCAGCACCTGGTTCTTGAAGAACATCGCGCGAGCGATGGACACGGCCTGCTTCTGCCCGCCCGACAGGTTGCCGACCAGCTGGTTCGGGGATCGGATGCCCTCGATGGTGATCTCGTTCTCCAGGATCTCCATCGCCTTCCTCTTCATCTCACCGATCTTCAGGAAGCCCCCGGCGTGCGTCGCTTCGCGGCCGAAGAAGATGTTCCTCATGATGTCCATGCCATCGATGAGGTTCATGTCCTGGTAGATGGTCTCCATCCCACAGTCCATCGCGACCTTCGCCGAGCTGAAGGTCGTCCTCTTCCCGTCGACGAAGATCTCGCCACCGGTCGGCTGCAGGACTCCCGAGAGGATCTTGATCAGGGTCGACTTGCCAGCCCCGTTGTCGCCCACCAGCCCCACGATCTCGCTGCGGTGGATCTCGAAGTCGATGCCATCCAGCGCGAGGACCGGCCCGTAGGAATGCGTGATCCCCCGCAGCTCGACGTAGGGCACCACGTCGGTTCGATCGGTCGGTACAGTGGCCGTATCCATCATGATTCGCCCCTTCACTCGGACTTCATGTATTCGTTCAGCGCCGCGGCGATGACGATGATGATCCCCACGAACATCTGCAGGTAGTGCCCCGGGGCCCGCAGAAGGAGCAGGATGTCCTGGATGGTGTACATGAGGGCGGCGCCCAGGAACGCACCCAGCACCGTTCCCTTTCCGCCGACCAGTGCCGTCCCACCGATGACGCAGGCGGCGATCGCCTGCAGTTCGAGTCCCTGCCCCTGGATCGGCGAGATGGAGTTGATCCGGACGGTGCTCATGACCCCCGAGAGCGCGGCAAGGAGGCCGGTCAACCCGAAGGCGATGATCTTGACCTTCTTGACGTCGACGCCCAGGGCCGCGGCCGCCTTCCGGTTGCCCCCGACGCCGAAGAAATAGTTGCCGAGGGTGTGCCGCTCGAGGATGAGCCAGCAGACCACCGCGACCAGCAGCGACCAGATGAACTGGATCTGAATCGGCCCCACGTTCAGCGTGAAGAGCTTCTCGAAGAAGTCGCTGGGGTAGAAGCTCTCCGTGATGGAATTCGAGAGGATGAGGATGACGCCGCGCCAGAACCACATGGCACCGAGCGTGATGATGAACGACGGGACGTTGGACTTCACCACCACCCAACCGTTCAACACGCCGATGACGGCCCCGGACGCCAACCCGGCGAGCACCGCGACCCAGAGCGGCACCCCCGCGTTGAAGAGCTTCGCCATGATCAACGCGGTGAGCGTGAAGGTGGCGCCCACCGTCAGATCGAACTCACCGGCGATCATCAGGAGGTTGACGCCCAGCACCACGATGACGAGCGAGGGGATCGCCTTGAGCATCAGCTGAACGTTACCCGTGCTCGCGTAGCGAAAGCTGTCGGGATAGAGCAGGGCAAATGCAACCGCGACGATCTGGATGATGGCAAAGAGGAGAACGATGTTTCCGGCCCGGCGGCGCTGCAGCCTCTTCAACCAGCCGCCGACATGCTTTTCAGAAGGCAAGGACGTGGTGCCGGTGAGCATGGGTCGGTTCACTCCCGTTGGTTGCATTCCGATGCGACGCAGATCGGCGGTTCACCCGGCGCCTGCGCTCGCCCGGGGAAGGGGATTCCCGCACGCGCCGGGCTCGCAACGCCGCACCTCCCCGCTCGCGGGTCGAGCATTGCATCACGCGGCGCGCTGCCACGGGTGAGCAATCGCCGGCCTGGTGGAGTCCCAGGCCGGCTCGCCGGGATGGCTAGCGGTAGGTACCGGACAGCTCGAGCACCTGCTTCGCCGTCGTCTTGTCGACGATGGCACCACCCGTGTTGATGTCGCAGGGAAGCAGGCTGTACTTCTTGTAGAGGTAGAGCTGCATGACGGGGAAGGCGCCCTGGTAGTAGGGCTGCTGGTCCACCGCGGCGATGACCTTTCCGTCGATGATGTCCTGGACGATGGGCTTGCTCAGGTCGAATCCGGCAGCCGGGATCTTCAGGCCAGCATCTTCGATGGCCTTCGCGGCCACGGTCATCGGCATCCCACCCATGGCGAGAATGCCCGCGGTGGACTTGTGGCCCACGAGGTACTGGGTGAGCTTGGTGAGCGTGTCCTCGAGGGAGACCGCGCCCGTGTCCAGCACCTCCGAGTTGACCCCTGCCTCATCGAGGGCCTTCTTGACGCCGTCGTACCGCTGCTTTGCGTAGGTCGCCTCGGGGTGTTCGACCGGACAGACCACCAGGTCGCCCTTCTTCAGATTGCCGTCCTTCACGAGCCGTTTTCCGATGAGGTATCCGGCGACCCGGAAGTCCTGCCCCATGAAGGCCATCCGTTCGGCACCCTCCGCTCCCTTGGGGTCGTCGATGTTGAAGGCCACCACGGGGATGCCCGCAGCGCGAGCCTTGGCGACGTTCTTGTTGTAGGCGTCCGTCACGTTGAACGCGACGACGATGCCGTCCGCCTTGTTGGTGATCGCCGTCTCGAGGAGGTCGTTCTGCTTGTCCGGCTGGTTCTCGGCGAACTGAATGTCTACCTTGGCGCCGAGCCGGTCGGCCATCTCGTTGGCTCCGTTGATGAGAGGCTTCCAGAATGGATTGCCCACGGAGTCATAGATGAGGAAAGCGAAGCGGTAAGTCTCTCCGCCTTTCTTGCCCGCGGCGAAGGCCGGCGGGGCTGCGGTCATGAGAATCGATGCAGCGAGGATCGCGATCTTCGGCAGTTGCTTCATCGTCCTGTCTCCTCGAAGAACTGCTTTGAACAGCCCGGGCATGCCCAAGCCCCGATTGCGTCTTGGGCTCATCGCGCTGCGCCTGTGTTCGCTTCAACCGAGGGTGCTGTCGTGTGACAACGATTTCATGATGCTAGAGGTTTGTTCTGGCGCTTGTCAAGGGTGCCGCTTGGTCGACGTTTCAGGACGCGAGGGCGACCACGAGGATCGGCCGCTCTCGAGCCTCGGCGTGGTCCTTTCCTGCGGGTCTCCTCGCCTGCTTCACCACCCGGGGTCACGCCTCCCGGGGACCACGGCGCGCGCCGCGGCCCCGGGCACCCCGGGCGCGAACCACCGAGAGGTCCCCTACCTCCCCCGCATCGCGTCCCGCATCCCCTCCTCGAGGCCGTAACGCGGCGTGAAGCCGAGCTCGCGGCGGGCGCGGGCGGCGCTGCACGTCCAGGAGGGCTCGCGGAGCTCCTTCAGCTTGTCGAGGTTGAGGATGCTCGGCTTCCGGAGGAGCCGGCCCGCGAGGCCGGAGGCGCCGGCGAGGAGCGGCCCGAGCGCCTCGGGCAGCGGGAGGTCGTGCGGGCTCTTGCCCAGGGCGCGGAAGGCGGCGGCGGCGATCTCCTCCCAGGTGTGGTCGGTGCCGTCCTCCACGAAATAGACGCCCTCCGGGCCATTCTCGCGCAGGGGCTCGCCGCGCTCGGCGGCGGCGAGGAGCGCCGCGGCGAGGTCCGCCACGTGGAGCAGGCTGTAGCGCTTCGTCCCCCGGCCGAGGCGGGGCGCCACGCCGAGGCGGGCCATGCGCTGGAGCTGCGGCACGAGCTCGCGGTCGCCTGGCCCGTAGATGATGGGCGCGCGGACGACCGAGGCGCGCACCCCACCCGCCACCGCGCGCACCGCCACCTCGCCGGCGAGCTTGCTCTCGCCGTAGAGGCTCACCGGGGCCGGCGGGTCCTCCTCCACGCGGGGTCTCCCATTCACCGAGGGTCCGGCCGCCGACAGCGACGACAGGTACACCAGGCGTGGGGGGCGCGCCGCCGCGGCGCACGCCTCGGCCACGTTCCCGGTGCCGGTGGCGTTGCAGGCGAGGAGCTCGGCGGGGGTGAGCGCCTTCACCAGCCCGGCGAGGTGAATCACCGCGTCGCAGCCGTCCACCGCGGCGCGCACGCTGGCCGCGTCGAGCACGTTCCCGGGGGTGAGCTCGGCGCCGAGGCGCAGGAGCGCTCCGGTGACCGAGGTGGGGCGAACGAGGGCGCGGACGGCGTGCCCGCCGGCCGCGAGCCGCTCTGCCAGGGCGGTGCCGATGAAGCCGGTGGCGCCGGTGAGGAGAAACCGCATCGCCGGCCCGGGCGCTGCTACGAGGTGGGCGCCTCGTACATCCGGTAGGTCTTGGTGCGGGTGCAGCCCGCCGACTCGATGGCGCGGTTGATGAGGTCGTTGTCCTCGAGCGTCCAGGAGACCTCGCCGCCCTGGTAGCCGAGCTTGTGGGTGCGAGCGATGGTCTCGACGATGAGGACGGCGTCGAGGCCGCGGCGTCGCCAGCCCGACTTGACGCCGAGCGCCATGAGCCGCACCCGGTCGATCTTGCGGGCGTTCCAGAAGAGCATGGGCACGCCCACCGGGAGCCCGAAGCGGGTGAGCCGGCCGTTCAGCTTCTTCAGCGCCTGGTTCCAGTCGGGCACGGTGAGCGAGAAGGCGATGGGCTCACCCTGGCTCTCGGCGATGAGGGCGAGGTCGGCCTTCACCATGTGCCGGAGGTCGCGCGCCAGCTTGTCGAACTCGGCGTCGGTCATGGGCACGAAGCCCCAGTTCTGCTCCCAGGCCGCGTTGTAGACCTCCTTGATGCGCGCCACCTCACCGTCGAAGTTGCGCAGGTTCACGCTGCGCAGGGTGACGCCGGTGTGGTCCATGATCTTCCGCGCGATGCGCGTGAAGCGCTCGGGCGGCGGCGTCGCGGCCGAGCGCTCCCAGCCGTAGAGGTCCTTCGCCTTCGCGAGCCCGCACCCCTCGACGAGCGCCGGGTAGTAGCGCGGGTTGTAGGGCATCTGGATGTACGGGTCGGACTCGAAGCCCTCCACCAGGAGCCCCACCTCGTAGTTGGTGGAGAGGTTCATCGGGCCGAGCAGGGTGTCGAGCCCGCGCCAGCGCGCCCACTCCTTCGCCGCGCCGAAGAGGGCCGCGGCCACCTCACGATCGTCGATGCACTCGAACAGGCCGAAGTAGGCCGTCTTCGACGACTGGAAGGCGTTGAAGTTCCGGTCCTCCACCGCCGCGATGCGCCCCACCACCTCGCCGTTCTGGCGGGCCAGGAAGAGCGCCACGTCGGCGTGCTGGAAGAAGGGGTTCCGGGCCGGGTCGAGGAAGTCGTGGCGCTCCATGAGGAGCGGCGGCACCCAGTGCAGGTCACCCTGGTACACCTTCCACTGGAACTTGATGAATTCGTCCTTCTGGAGCCCGTCGAGCACCCGCGCCACCTCGATGCGGCCCTTCGCGGCGATGGGCGTGGCGGAGAGCGCGGCCGGTTTCGCGACGGAGGTCATGGGCTCATTCCTCGGCTCGTGGAGCGTTCGCTTCGTCGCCGCCGGTGGCGCGAGCAGCGCCTGAAGGGCGGTGCGTCTGGCGGTTCGCCATCCAGTCCATTCCCTTCGAGAGCAGCCGGTTGCGGATGCGGTGGCGCTGGGTCCAGAGCTTCTCGGGGTAGCGCACCAGCTCCAGGACGTCGTCGGGGCCCAGGTTGAGGGCGCGCCAGGTGAGCACCTCGGCGGCGTCGAAGAGGCGCCGCTGCAGCGGCTCGGCGCGGTTGCCGAGCACGGTGGCGAGCTGGAGCCGCCCCTCCTCGCGGCGGAGCGCCGGCGCGCGTCCCGTCTCCGCCGACGAGACGAAGCCGGTGGCGCCGGGGCGGGCCACCTTCACCTCCACCCGCGTGTGGGGCCGCTCGTGCGGGATGATCCCCACCTGGCGGCCGCAGTCCTGGAAGATCTCCAGGGCGCGGTCGATCTGGGCGTCGGTGTGGGTGGCCATGAACACGGCGCGCACGCAGTCGCGCTCGACGGCGGGCTTGGTGAAGGGTGAGACGAACAGCCCCTGGTCGGTGAGCTTGCGCCAGAAGATGAAGTTCAGCGCCTGGTCGCCCACGCGCGATGGGCGATGACCGGCGTGACCGAGGGCCGGGTGTCGAAGCCCATGAGCCGGAGCTCGCGGTGGACGCGCTCGGAGATGTCCCACAGGCGCTCGCGCCGCTCGGGCTCGGCCTGGATGATCTCCAGCGCCTTCAGCGCCGCCGCGGCAGCGGGCGGGGTCATCGAGGCCTGGAAGATCATCGACCGGGCCTTGTGCTTCACCCAGTTCACCACGTCGGCGCGGCCGGCGATGACGCCGCCGACGGAGGCGAGCGACTTGGAGAAGGTGCTCATGACGAGGTCGACGTCGTCGTGGACGCCGAAGTGCTCGCCGGTGCCGCGCCCCGTCTCGCCCATCACCCCGAAGCCGTGCGCCTCGTCCACCATGAGGCGCGCGCCGTACCTCTTCTTCAGCGCGATGATGCCCGGCAGGTCGGCGAGGTCGCCCTCGGCCGAGTAGACGCCGTCCACCACGATGAGCTTGCCCGCCTCCGGGCGGCGCGGCGGCGAGCTGGCGCTCGAGGTCCTCCATGTTGTTGTGGCGGAAGCGCTTCGCCTCTCCGTACGAGGCGTGGATGCCCTCGACGATGGAGCCGTGCACCTGGCGGTCGGCGAAGACGAGGTCGCGCCGCTCCACCAGCGAGGAGATGACGCCGAGGTTGGTGGTGAAGCCGGTGGAGAAGCTGGCCGCCGCCTCCTTCTTCAGGAAGGTGGCGAGCTTGTGGTCGAGCTCGTCGTGCAGCGCCAGGGTGCCGTTCGCCAGCCGCGAGCCGCAGGTGGAGGCGCCCCAGAGGCGCGCGGCCTGGGCGGCGGCCTCCTTCACCCGGGGATCCTGCGCCAGCCCGAGGTAGTTGTTCGAGCAAGCCATGATGAGGCGCTTGCCCCCGATGACCACCTCGGTCCCGTCGTGCTGCTCGATGACCCGGAAGTACGGGTAATGGCCGGCCAGCTTCACGAGCTGGACCTGCTTCCACTGGGCGCACTTCTCGAACAGATCGGTCAAGGCGTTTTTCCGTCCCCTCTCGCGAGCGGCGGGGCCTCTCGGTCCCTCCGGGTGATGTACCGAGCTTGGTACCGGCCCCGCCCTCCTGCGTCAAGCTCGCGACACCTGCTCGACGCCCCGTTTCGGGCGGAGCAACCACGCCGGGAGCGCCACCAGGGCGGCCGCGATGCAGGCCAGCTCCCCGAACGAGGCGAGGAGCCCGAAGTTGCGAAGGGCGCGGTTGTCGGCCACGAGCAGCGAGCCGTAGCCGATGATGGTGGTCATCGAGCAGAGCGCCACCGCCCCCCCGGTCTCGCGCAGCACCCGCGCCAGCGAGCCGGCGCCCTCGATCCTCCAGCGCTGCACGATGTTCGCCGCGTAGTCCACCCCGATGCCGAAGGTGATGGGGAGCACCACGAAGTTGAGGAAGTTGAGCCTCACCCGGCCCCAGGCCGCGAAGCCCACCAGCCAGGCCACGCCGAGGAAGAGGCTCCCCAGCACCTGCACGGTCGGTCGAAGCCGCCGCATGGAGAAGAACACGAGCAGGACCACCGCCACCACCGCCACCACCGTGGAGATGGGGCCGTCGCGCACGATGGCGTCGGCGATGTCCACGAACAGCAGCGTCTGGCTCACCGCCTGCGCGTTCGCGCCGGAGCGGGCGATCGAGCCGCGGACCAGGTCGGCCAGCTCCTGCGACTGCTGCGGGGTGATGAAGCCGACCGTCCTGGGGAAGGCGAGAGCGATCTTCCCGGCCGTGCCGTCGCGCTCCACCAGCGGCAGCCGGATGGTCTCGGGCAGGTCGTCGAGGGTGACCGGCCGGAGGTCGGCGGGCGGCCGGAGGGCCAGCGCCTTCTTGCGCGCGGCGGGGTCGAGGAGCGCCAGCCGGCTGTCGGTGAGCGTGGCGCGGAGCTTCTTCAGCCTGGGGATCTTGGCCGCCTGGTCGGGCGGCACGGCGTCCTCCAGGGTGCGCACCTCGCGGATGGGGTCGTCCTTGCCCCGGGCGGCCCGCTCGCGGTCGAGCTCGGCCACCACCTTGTGGAGCCCCTCCACCGTCTCGGCGCGGATGACGATGGGGGTGAGGTAGGCCTTGAAGACCTCGTCGGCCTTGGCGCCCCAGTACTGCGAGCCGCTCTTCAGGCTCTTCGCCGCGCGCAGCTTGTCGAGGTTGTACTCGATGAGCCCGCCGCGATAGGTCGCCACCCCGGCGACCGCCAGCCCGAGCAGGAGGAGCGAACCGTAGCGCACCGCCCGCGCGTGGCGCACCGCCACGTGGCTCACCAGGAGCCCGACGATCGAGCGGCGCCCGTGCCCAGGGGGGCGCTTGCTGCGCCCGTCGAGCGCGGCGAGGAGCGGGGGAAGGAGCAGGTAGGCGGTCACCCAGCAGATGGCCATGCCCATCCCGCCGATGAGCCCGAACTGGCTGAAGCCGCGGAAGCTGGTGACCGCCAGGGAGGCGTAGGCGAGCGCGGCGGCGAAGGAGGCGACGAAGGTGGCGGAGAGGGTGCCCGCCCACGCGGTCTGGATGGCGGCGTCGAACGGCCTTCCGGCGCGCCGCTCCTCCAGGAAGCGCGCCACCACGATGATCGACACGTTGATGCCGTTGCCGACCACGATGGAGCCGAGGAAGGCGGTGTTGGCGTTGAGATAGCCGACGAGGAACCAGGAGAGGCCGAAGGTGAGCGAGCTCCCCACCGCCAGGGCGCCCAGGATGGAGAGGATGGCGGTCCAGCGCCGGAAGTAGATCCAGAGCACGGTGAGGACGAGGAGCAGCACCACCACGCTGGAGGAGAGGAGGTCCTCCTTCAGCGCCTCCTGCTCCTCGACCAGCGTGGCGACCTCGCCGCTGAAGCCCACCCGCGCAGTGGGATCGTACTTCTCGAGGTGCAGCCCGGCGATGGCTCCTCTTCACCGCGTCGAGCACGCGCTGGTTGGCTTCGAGGCCGGTGGCCGACTCGGCCGGCCGCACGAGGAGCACGAGCAGCTTCCCGTCCGGCGTCTGGAAGTAGCCGTTGCGGAACTGGGCCATGGCCGCGTCCACCGCCGCGTACCGCCCGGCGATGTCGTCGAGCTCGAGCGAGGGCGCGGGGCCGAGCGCCTCCTCGTCGTCGAGCATGCCGGTGAGCGGGTTCGCCTTCTGCTTCTCCCAGGCGATGCGCTCGTCGAGGCGCTTCTGGATGGCGTCGAGGTCCGCGATGCTGAGAAAGAAGCCGCCGAAGCGCCGGATGAAGGCGTCCTGGGCGTCGGTGCGGTACTCCACCGACTGCACCAGCTCGGGCGGCAGCTCGCGCAGGCGCGCCGCCAGGTCGTCGGCGAAGCGGGCGAGGGCGTCGCCGTCCTGCCCCTCCAGCACCACCGAGAGGTTGGTGACGCTGTGGAGCCTGGGGGCGATGGTGTGGATCGCCTTCACGCTCGGTGCACTGTCGGGGAGCAGCTCCTCGAAGCCCGAGCGCAGGTGCGTGTAGAGCTTTCCCCCGAAGAAGGCCGACGCCAGGGTCACGGCGAGGGCGAGCCAGAGCACCGGCCGCCGGTGGCGGACCATCCACGGCAGGCAGGTGCGGCAGAAGGGCCCGGGCCGGGCGGTGGCCTGGCCGGGCGCCGGGGGCTCGCCGGGCAGCGGCCTCGCGAGCTCGGCGGTCTCGTCGAGCTCGGGCTCCTTCACGAGACGCCTCGGGGCCCGGGAGGCCGCGCGCCGAGGGGCAGCTCCCGGCAGCCCTCGGCGGCCGAACGGTAGGCGGTGGTGATGAGCTCGACGCAGCGGAAGGCGTCGCGCGCCTCACTCCCGGCGAAGTCGCCCCGGTCGATGGCCGCCCGGAAAGCATCGAACATGGCGTTGAACCAGGTGGTGTGGCTGGCGTCCATCCAGTCGGAGGCGATGGTGCGGTGCTCCACGTCCCAGGCGACGGCGCCCTGCGCCACGTCGGGGCCATCGGTGGCGCGCATCACCGCCACCTCCAGCTCGTCGTCGTCGACCCGCAGGCCGCCCCGCTCGCCCTGCACCGTGTAGATCACCTTGCGCATGCCGGCCGTCCAGGTGAGGTGCACGTCGGCGAGCCCCGCCGGGAAGGTGAGCACCGCCGAGAAGTTGTCCTCGGTGTCCCAGCGCGCCGGCTCCTGGTTCCGCATCTTGGCCGTCACCGCGGTGGGAAAGGCGCCGAGCCAGTCGAAGGTCAGGTAGAAGGTGTGGCTGCCGTGGTCCATGGCGATGCCGCCCCCGGAGTGGCGCACCTGGCGCCGCCAGTGGGTGTTCCACTCCGGCACGCCCTTGGCGTGGGTGTTGCGGAAGGTGGAGAGCGTGACCGCGCGCACCTCGCCGATGCGCCCCGAGTCGATGACCTCCCGGATGGCCTTCACCACTGGTGCGTGTTTGTAGTTGTGGCAGGGGAAGATCACCCGCTCCGCGCCGAGCGCGTGCTCGAGCAGGGCGGCCGCGTCGGCCAGGGTGGTGGTGAAGGGCTTCTCGCAGAGGACGTGCAGGCCGAGGTCGAGCGCGCGGTGGGCGATGGCCGCGTGCTCGCTGGGCGGCGTGGCGATGTCGAGGAAGTCGAGCCCCTTCCCCTCCGCGGCGAGGAGCGCCTCGTCCGACGCATAGACGCGCGCCCGGGGGAGGAGCCCCCCGACGAGCGCCCTCCGCGCCTCGCACACGTCGGCCACGGCGACGATCTCCACGTCGTCGCGCTTCAGGTAGGCGGGCACGTGGCCGCGGGCCCCGATGAAGCCGTAGCCCACCAGGGCGCCCCGCAAGGTCTTCCGATTGCTCGCACCGTCCGTCATGTCGCCCTCACCCCTGCGAAATCCGACCCTCACCCCTGCCCATCTCCCTTCCGAGGGAGGGGGGTCATTCCGAAGGGGGAGGGTGACCGCTCAGTCCCGCCAACGGCCGCTCGCCTCGAGCGCCCGGAACGCCTCGTCGAGGAGGCCGAGGCCCTCCAGCGCGGTCTCCTCGTCGATGGTGAGCGCGGGCTGGAGGCGGATGTGCGGCACGTAGCTCATGGCGAGGAGGCCGCGGCGCACGCAGTCGTCGTAGAGGGCGCGCGTCACCGGGGTGGCCACCGGCTCGCGGGTGGCGCGGTCCTTCACCAGCTCCACGCCGAGGAAGAGCCCCTCCCCCCGCACGTCGCCGATGAAGGGGTAGCGCTCCTGCATGCGCCGGAGCTCGGCCAGCATGGCCGCCCCGACCCTGGCGGCGTTCTCCCACAGCTTCTCCTCGCGGAGCGTCTTCACCGAGGCGAGCGCCGCCGCCGAGGCCAGCGCGTTGCCGCCGTAGGACGAGGAGGAGCCGGAGGGATTCGACCAGGGCTTCGCCTGCGCCACCTCGGTGCGGGTGAGCACGCCGGAGATGGGGAAGCCCGAGCCGAAGCCCTTGCCCAGCGTGACGATGTCCGGGGAAGCGCCGGAGTGATCCACGCCCCAGGGCCGGCCGGTGCGCCCGAAGCCGGTGATCATCTCGTCGGCGATGAAGAGGGCGCCCAGCTCGTGCGCGGCGCCGGCGATGGCGCGCGTGAACTCGGGGGGCGGGATGACGTTTCCGGCCGTGCCCTGCATCGGCTCCATGATGACCGCCGCCACCGGCCCTGCCGGCTGCACCTTCATGGCCTTGCGGGCGAGCTCGGCACAGGCGAGGCCGCAGCCGGGATAGGAGGTACCGAGCGGGCAGCGGTAGCAGTCGGCGTAGGGCACCTGGCTCGCGCCGGCGGGGAAGGGGCCGAGCCCGTGGCGCGAGGGCGAGCCCATGAGCGCCGCCACCCCGGCCGTCTTCCCGTGGAACCCTCCCCAGAAGCTCACCGCCTCCTGCCGGCCGGTGGCGTGGCGCGCCAGGCGGAGCGCCGACTCCACCGCCTCGGCGCCCGAGGAGTAGAGCTGGAGCCGGTCGAGCCCGGCCGGCGCCATGGCGCACACCTCGTTCACCAGATCGGCGCGTGGGGCGGAGGTGAAGCTGCCGACGGTGAGCCGGGCGGCCTGGGCGGTGAGCGCGGCCACGTACTTGGGGTGGCAGTGACCGAGGGCGTTCACCCCGATGCCGCCGATGAGGTCGACGAAGGTGTTGCCGTCGACGTCGGTGAGGAGGCTCCCCTCGCCGCGGTCCATGGCCACGCCCGCCCAGAGCGCGAAGCCCTGAAGGCCGGGGGCGAGGTGACGCCCCTCACGCTCGACGATCTCCTTGGAGCGCGGCCCCGGGATGGGGGTGCGAATGGCCACCTTGCGCGTCATCCTCTTTGCCTTTCGGTGCGCGCCCCTTTCCCCCGGAGCGCCGCGGCCCGAGGCTCGAGGGTTCCGTGAGCGGTGGTGCGGCGCGTCGCTAGTTACTTGAAAACCCTGGCGGTGCCAAGTAGCTTGCCGACCAGCCCCTCCGCCGGTCTCGCATGCTGCTTGCCCTCGTCTCGAGCCTCGTCGCCGCCGCCGCGACCACCGCACCGGTGTGCGGCGGACCGCTCGACCTCGACACGGCGCTGGGGCTCGCCGCCGCGCGCAGCGACGAGGTGGCCATCAAGAACGCCGAGGTGGCGGCGGCCGAGGCCGACGTGGCCCTGGCGCGCGCGTTGCGCATCATTCCCATGGCGAGTGCCACCGGGATCCTGGGCCCCTCCCCCGCCGCCGAGGCGGTGCCCGGCGCGGAGAGCATGCCGGGCGGCGTACTGGGAAACCCCCGCCGGGAGGACCGCTCCTCCAACATCTGGGACTGGGACCGCATCAAGGGCATCCGGCCCTTCACCCGGCTCGACGTCCAGGTGGTGCAGCCCCTCTACACCTGGGGCCGGCTCGACGCGGCGCGCGACGCCGCCCGGGCCGGGGTGAACGCCCGGCGCCAGCTCGTCCAGGACACCACCTCGCAGGTGCAGCTCCGGGTGGAGCAGCTCTTCTGGGGCATCTCGCTGGCTCGCAAGTTCCTCGCCATCTCCGAGGAGGTGTCGAAGGCGCTCGACGACGCCGAGCAGCGGGTGAAGAAGGCGCTGGCCAACGAGGACGGCGACGTCTCGCCCTCCGACCGGCTGAAGATCGAGGTGTTCCGGGGGCTGGTGCAGGGCCGGACCGCCGAGGCGCAAAAGGGGCTGGAGCTCGCCCGGGTGGGGCTCGCCGCCACGCTCGGCCTGGAACCGGATGAGCTGGAGGTGAAGGAGGCGCGCCTCGACGCGGAGCCGGGCGAGCAGCCGGACGAGAAGGCGGCCCTGGAGGCAGCCCTCCGCCAGCGTCCCGACCTGCACGCCCTCGACGGGGCGATCTCCGCGCGCGAGGCGGAGGTGCGGGCCGAGCGCGGTGCGATGTACCCTCAGTTCTTCGTCACCGGGATGCTCACCTACGCCTGGGCGCCCAATCGCCAGGACCCGCGCAACCCCTGGGTGGGCGACTCCTTCAGCACCCACGGCTGGCCGGTGCCGGGCATCGCCGTCGGCTTCAAGCAGGACCTCTCGTTCCCCACCCTCTCGGCCAAGGTCCAGAAGGCCGAGGCCGAGCGCTCCACCCTGGAGCGGCAGCGCGACGGGCTCATGCGGCTCGTCGAGGTGCAGGTGAGGAGCGCGCTCTCGGAGCTCAAGGCCGCCCGCGCGCGCTTCGTCGCGGCGCAGAACGCCTACGGAGCGGCAAGATCGCTCTACCGCACCACCGGCCTCGACTTCGCGGCGGGCCTGGTGGAGACGAACCCGCTCATCGACGCCTACAAGCAGTACGTCGAGAATCAGGTGACGGCCGCGCAGGCGTCTTACGATCTCGTGATGGCGCGCGCCCGGCTGGCTCAGGCCTCCGGGGTGGCGCCGCGGGAGCCCATCACATGCGAAATGCCCTGACCCTCGCCTCGCTGCTCCTCGCAGCCCTGACCACAGGCTCCGCCCGGGCCACCGAGGAGGGCGCCACCACCGCGCTGAAGGCGCGCGACGCCGAGATTCGCCAGGCGCTGCCCGAGCCGGGCAAGGAGGCGACGGCCGCGCACCGCAAGAAGATCGAGGCGGTCATCACCAGGGCCATCGACGTCCCGGGCATGGTGGAGACCGCGATGGGCAAGCGGTGGAGCGAGGCCTCGCCCGCTCAGCGGAAGCGCCTGGTGAAGGCGTTCGAGGATCGCTTCAAGCAGGCGAGCGGGTCGGAGCTCGACACCTACCGCTCCACCCAGGTGGAGTACCGCCCCGAGGTCCAGGGCGAGGAGGGGTCGGTCCAGGTGCCGACCCGGGTCGAGATCAAGGGCGAGCCGACGGAGATCACCTACACCATGAAGAAGGAGAAGGAACGCTGGCGCATCACCGACATCGTCATCGACGGCGTCTCCACCGTGGCGAACTACCGCTCCTCCTTCGCCCGCACCATCTCCAAGGAGGGGATCGACGGGCTCATCAAGCGCCTGGAGCGCGGGGCGGGCGGGGGGTCGGCCTCGGCCTCCAGGTGAGGGCGCCGGCCTCTCCGGGGATGGCCGCCCCCCTGGGGGGATTGAGCCGAACCGGGGAGAAGCTGAGCCAAACCCTTTACGACCGGCTCCCGGATGGATAAAACCTGGGGGCCGTGCTCTCGGAATATCTCGACGCCAGCTACCTGCGCTGGGGCCCCCTCGCGCTGACCGTCGCCTTCCTGGCGGCCTTCGTGGGGTTTGCCGTGCGCAGCGTGTGGCAGGGACGGCCCCACACCGCCCGCGTCGACAAGGCCGGGGGCAGCGTGCTCCTCTCGAAGTACATGATGGAGTACGGCCTCTGGGTCTTCGGGCCGTTGACGCGCACCGCCATATGGCTGGGCATCCACCCCGACGTCTTCTCCTGGAGCTCGCTCCTCCTGCAGTTCGGGGCGGCGCTGCTCATTGCCAACGGGCGCTTCGGCCTGGGCGCCTGGGTTCTCGGGTTCGGCGCCTTCTGCGATGCGCTCGACGGGGCGGTGGCGCGGGCGCGCGGGGTGGCCTCCGACGCGGGCGAGGTGCTCGACGCCGCCATCGACCGCTGGGCGGAGATGGCCGTCTTCTTCGGCTACGCCTGGTACTACCGGTCGATCTGGTGGGGCTTCTTCCTCGCCGTGGCGGCCTGCGCCGGCGGGGTGATGGTGAGCTACGCGCGCGCCAAGGGCGAGTCGTTCGGCGTCGACGCCGCCATGGGCCTCATGCAGCGGCACGAGCGCGCGGCCTGGCTGGCGCTCGCCACCCTGGGCTCGGCCATCTGGGAGCTGTGGCGCCCCACGCCCGCCTGGCGAGTTCGCCTACCACTCGGCCGTGCTCTTCGCCCTCGGCATGATCGCGGTGCTCGCCAACTGGACCGGATGGATCCGCACCCAGTACACCCGGCAAGAGCTGCGGAAGCGGTGAGGCGGGCATGAACGGCGGCCCGCGCGGCCTCGCCGCGGAGGTGGGCCGCTTCGTCCGCGCGAACCTCTCCTCCACGCTCGCCTCGGGGGTGGAGTACGCGCTCGTCACGGGGCTCGTGATCCTTCGCGTTCACTACCTGTGGGCGGCCACCGCAGGCGCCGTCTCCGGCGCGGTCACCGACTTCTCCCTGAAGCGCCACTGGGCCTTCCAGCGGGAGAGGAAGGGCGCCCTCCACCGAGAGGGGCTGCGCTATCTCCTCGTCTCGGCGGTATCGCTCCTCCTCAACCTGGGGCTCTCCTACCTGCTGGTCGACGGCCTCCACATCCACCCCGTACCCGGGGTCATCGGCGCCTCCATCGTGGTGGGCTTTGCCTGGAACTACCCGCTCCACCGCTACTACGTGTTCAAGGGCGCGCGCCCCCCCTCCCGCCCCCGGCGAGACGAGACCAGCGAGGCTACCGAGCCGGCCGCCGGGGTCCCCTTCACGGCTCCTTCCACGGAAGGTGAAAGGTGAACCTCGAGAGGCCCTGGGCGGTGGTCTGCGACTTCGACGGCACGGCCACCCTGGACGACACCGCCGACGCCCTCTCCATCGCCTTCATCGGACGCGAGCGGTGGCAGGCCGCGAACGAGGCGTTCCAGTCGGGCGGCATCGACTTCCTCGAGCTGTTGCGGCGCATCTTCGGTCCCATCGGGGCGAGCCCCGAGGAGGTGCGTGCCTTCGCCCTCGAGCACGCGCGCTTCCGCCCGGGCTTCGCCGAGCTCGTCGCCGGATGCCGGGCGCACGGTGTCCCGCTCGTCGTGGCCTCTGGGGGCCTCGACATCTACATCCGGCCGGCGCTGGAGAAGCTCCCGAGGGAGCTCACCCAGGGGCTCGAGGTGCGCGCCAATCACGCGGAGCACGTCCCGGGAGGCCTCGCGCTCTCCTTCCCCTGGCAAGACGCTCCGGGCGCGTGCGGCTCGTGCGGCTCCTGCAAGGGCGCGGTGGTGAAGGAGCTGCAATCGAGGGGATACCGGGTGGCGGCGGTGGGCGATGGCCACGCCGACCGGTGCATGGCCGGGGTGGCCGATGCGCTCTTCGCCCGCGGGAGACTCCTCGCCTGGTGCCGGCAGGCGGGGCACGCCTGCGACCCCTTCGAGACGCTGGAGCCGGTGCTCTCCCTCGTCACCGCCGCCTGAGCGCCTCCCTCGGGCGGCGCTCGCGCGCGGCTCGCTGCCGGGAGCGCGGCGCGTCACGGGAGCTCGCCGGGCGTTAAGAGGTGCGCCATGCCCCTCCGCCGGCTCGCGCCCGTTCTAGGCGCCGTCCTCCTCGGACTCGCCCTCCCCGACACGGCTCGCGCGTTCGCGCTGCGGCCGTCGCCCTCGGGCGCCGCCAGCTACGGTGAGAGCTTCACCTTCGTGGGCGACCTCGACGACGGCACCTATGTCCACCTCTCGCTCTCGCTCACCAACCTCGGGCCGGGAGGCCTGAAGGGGCTCTGCCGTGCGGCGGTGGTGGCGCCCTCGGGTGAGGTCTGGAAGGGCTCGGCGCGCGTCGGCCGGGACGAGATCGCCTGGAAGCCGGGGAGCGCGGAGCTGCTCTCGATCGGCCCGTGCTCGGCGTCACTCGCCGGGGCGTCACTGACCGCGGAGGTGAGGCTCGACGGCGGCAGCGCCACCCTCGTCTTTGGAGCGGCGCCCCTGGCGCGGTCGCCCCACGGCGCGGTGGCGGTGGTCGGGAACGACCTCTACCGCAGCGAGGTGCTCTACCAGCGCGCTCCAGTGGAGGCGGCGCTGGCCATCGGCGGAGCTCCGAGGAAGCTCTCGGGCCGGGGCTACGCCGACCACTCGCGGAGCACGGTGGCGGGCAAGGAGCTCGCCCAACGCTGGGTGCGCTTCCGTGGGCTTCACGACGAGCGGGGCCTGCTCCTCCTCGGGCGGGAGGCGAAGGACGGCCAGTTCACGCCGCTCTGGTCGTGCGGCGCGGCGCCCGGCACCTGCCGCGAGTACGTGTCGTTCCGGGTCGAGCGCGGCGGGAGCGAGGTGGCGCCCAGCTTCACGGTGGCGGTGAAGGGCGACGCGAGCAGCCTCGAGCTCAGGTCGACGAAGCTCCTCCTGCGCGAGGCGCCGGTGGAGGATCTGGGGGTGCTCGGCAAGCTGGTGGCGCCCTTCGTGGGCTCGCCGGTGACCTACACCTTCCGCGCCACCGCCGCCGGGGAAGGCGGCGCCCCGAGCCAGGGCATCCTGGAGGTGGAGCTCGACGGAGAGTGACCTCCGGGCCGTGAAGGCCGGCCCGGCGTCATCCCTCCGCCACCTTCTCGCCAGCCGGCGGCCCCTCGACCTCCGCCGGCAGGGCGCCGGCCGCTGGCCGCGCCCGCAGGGAGCGCAGGGCGCGCTCCACCCCGAAGGCCACCACCGTGTAGAGCACGCCGAGGAGCACGTCGAGCACGTAGTGGTGGTTCAGGTAGACGGCGGCGAAGGAGACGAGGAGGAAGAGCCCGAAGCTCGAGAGGCTGAACCAGAGCTTCCTCACCTCCAGCCCGTAGAGGAAGGTGAGGAGCGGGTACGACACGTGGAGTGAAGGGATGGCGCCGAAGACGTCGGCGCTGCGGCCGTAGAAGCCGGCGAAGTAGGGGATGCCGGTGAGCTCGTCCCAGCGCGCGGCGGCGGCGGCCGACGAGCGAGCGTCGAGGTTGGCCGGGCCGAGGCCGTAGTCGCTCACGTACCAGGGCGGCGCGGCCGGGTAGATGTAGTAGGTGGCGAAGCCGGCCAGGTTCATGAGGAAGAAGGTCCAGCCGAAGCGGACGAGGAGCCTCCGCCCCGCCTCGTCCCTGCGGAACAGCGCGAGCCACACCGCGAAGCCGATGGCCCAGTAGACGAACACGATGTAGGAGAGGCCGGCGAAGAAGTCGACCACCGGCCAGTGGTGGCGCCCGAAGAATTCGTTGGGGGTGAGCACGCCGTCCTCGGTCGGGATCCCGAAGAAGAAGCGGTCGAAGCGGTAGGGCTCCTCCACGTGGATGTGCAGGTAGCGGAAGAGCGGCTCGGTGACGTGGGTGAGGTCGTAGACGAGCCCGAAGAGGATGAAGGGGAGCAGGCCCAGGAAAAGGCGGCGGGAGGCGTCGCTCCACACCACGAAGCCGAGCAGGATGGCGCAGATGACCCATTGCTCGGGGCGGTTCGAGCCGGTGCCGAGGCGCATGGCGGCGAGGTAGGCGGCGAGCCCACCGGCCGTGGTCCAGAAGAGGCGCCGAGGCGTGCGGCGGAGGCGCTCCGCGAGCGAGGGCATGGCGCTCCGTAGCCGCCCCGGCGCGCGTCGTCAAGATGGCGTGGGTGCGCGGCCTCGCACTCGTCACCGCGATGGCACCCTTTTCCGGCGGCGCACGTCAGGCGCCTGACACGAACCCGTTCCAGCCGGCCTGCGAACCCGCTCCCGCCGTCGTTCCGTGCTTCAGGCATGGGTCTTGCTCACGGTGCCCCTCGCGAGAGGAGCGCGCATGCCAGAAGCAGCAGCGAAACCGGAGAAGAGCGCCGAGGCGCCCAAGGCGAAGAGCGCCGGGGGGGGCGGCAAGATGGTGCCCGCCCTGCTCGGGCTCAACACCCTTCTGCTCGCCGCCGTGCTGGGGATGGCGCTGCTCCGCCCCGCCGGCCTCGGCCACGCCGCCGCCAAGTCGGAGCACGCGGGCGAGACCGTCGCGGCGAAGGAGGGCCACGGCGCCGGGGCGAAGGGCGAGAAGGGCGAGGGCAAGGGTGAGGGAGGAGCCCACGCGCTCGGGCCGATGCTGAAGCTCCCCGACTTCGTGGTGCACCTCCGCGACGTCGAGACCGAGCACTACGCGCGCATCACCTTCGAGCTGGAGCTCCCCGACGAGAAGGCGAAGGAGGAGGTCACCGCGCGCATCCCGCTCATCCGGGATGCCTTCCTCGTCTACCTCTCGGACCGCACCTCCGACGAGCTCAGGGGGGGCGAGGCCATCGTGCGGGTGAAGGCCGCGCTCACCGCCAGGATGGGCGAGGCGCTGCCGGGCCTGCCGGTCAAGAACCTCTTCGTCACCGAGATGGTCGTCCAGTAGGGCCGCGCCATGCCCGCCACCCTCTCCCCGGAGGAAGTGAAGGCGCTGATGAGCGCCATCCAGGACGGCAAGGTCGCCGCCGAGGGTGGCGCCCGCGGCAAGGGCGGCCCGGTCGCCGCCTACGACCTCACCAGCCAGGACCGCATCATCCGCGGTCAGATGCCCACCCTCGACGCGATCAACGATCAGGTCGCGCAGCAGCTCGCCATCGGCCTCACCGGGCGCACCCGCCTCACGCTCAAGGTGACCCCGGCGGCGGCCACCCTGCTCAAGTTCGCCGACCTCGCGCCGCTCCTCACCCCACCCGCCTCGGTGTGCGTGCTCGGCCTGGGGCCGGGCTACGGCTTCGGGCTGGCGGTGCTGGAGCCCGGCCTCGGCGAGGCCCTGCTCAGCGCCGCCCTGGGCGACCGCCGCGCCCGGCAGGCCGACGCCGTGCCCGAGGCGCGCCGCGAGCTCACCGCCGCCGAGCAGGGCGTGCTGAAGCGCCTGCTCGGGGTGCTCACCGACGCGCTCGCCACCGCCTGGAAGCCCGTCATCCCCTTCGAGCCCGAGCCCCTGCGCTTCGAGCTCGATCCGCGCATGGCCACCATCGCCCCGCCCTCCGACGTGGGCATCGTCTCCGGGTTCGAGCTCACCGGCGCGCTCGAGGGGAGGTTGCAAGTCATCATCCCCTACGCCGCCGTCGAGCCGGTGAAGGCGCTCCTCTCCGCGCCGCGCCAGCACTCGCAGCGCGCCGACGACCGCGCGGCGAAGGCCATGGTTCGCGAGATCTCGCAGGTGATGGTGGAGGTGCAGGGCGTGCTCGGCCGCACCCGCATCTCCTTCGCCCGGCTGCTCGAGCTCGAGCCGGGCGAGGTGCTGCTCCTCGACACCGACGAGGACGCGCTCCTGCCGGTGGTGGTGCAGGGGCGCGAGAAGCTCCTCGCCACGCCCAGCGTCTCCGGCGGTTCCCTGGCGCTCCGCGTGGAGCGCGGCTTCCTCCCCCTTTCCCTCGGTTCGCCGAGCTGAACGAGGTCGACGATGAGTGAAACAACGGTCACCGAGGGCCAGGCCCGGCGCCTCGACCTCCTGCTCGACGTGCCGCTCGACGTCTCGGTGGAGCTGGGGCGCTGCCGCATGTCCATCCACGACCTGCTCTCGCTGTCGCCCGGCTCCGTCATCGAGCTCGACAAGGTGGCGGGCGAGCCGCTCGACATCCTCATCAACGGGCGCCTGGTGGCCCGCGGCGAGGCCATCGTGGTGAACGACAAGTTCGGCGTGCGCCTCACCGACATCGTGAGCCCGCAGGAGCGCATCGCCCGCCTGCGGTAGCAGGCGCCGCGAGAGAGAGCCATGGACGCCCCCGCCCTTCGCTACCCCGCAACGCCCCTCGCCGCACAGGCCCTTCCCGCGCCCTCCCCCGCGCCGGCTGGCGCTCCACCCGCGGCGCCATCTCCGACGCCGGCGGCGGCCACTCCTGCCGGGCCTGGCCCTGCGGCGCCGCCCCCGGCCGCGCCCGCCGCTTTCCCGTCTGGCAAGCCCGCATCCGCCAGCGCCCTCCTTCCGCCCGCGGTGGCGCCGCTCTCGTCCACCGCCAGTGCGGTGGGCGGGCTCGGCTCACCCGCTCCCGGCCCCTCCTCCTCGCTCGGCTCGCTCGCCGCCGGGCTGGTGCTGGCGCTCCTCGCCGTGACCGCGCTCGTCCTGGCGCGGCGGCGGAAGCGCGCGCCCCGGCTGGTGGAGATCCTGGAGACGGCGGGCCTCGGCCCCAAGCGCTCGCTGGTGGTGGCGCGGCTCGGCGAGGAGCTGCTCGTCCTCGGCTCGTCGGAGGGCGGGATCTCGCTCCTCGCCACGCGCCCGGCTCCGCCCGAGCTCGCCGCCGCCGGAACGCCCCTCTCTTCCCGGCGCTCGCCGGCCAACGATCCTCGGAGCGGCACGCGCCGGCGAGGCCCAGGGGCTGCTCGCCGGGCTCGCGGGCCTCTCCCGCCACCTCCGCCGGCCCGCTCGCGACAGCTTCGAGGGCGCCCTCGACGGCGCCTCGCTCGCCGAGTGCTCCGAGGACGAGGAGCTGCGGCGCAAGCTCGCCGCGGGGCAATCGGGGTGCATCCGATGACCCTCGCCCCCGCGCAGCTCCTCTCGCAGGTGCTCGCCGCCGCGGGCGCGACGGCTGCCGGCGAGCCGGGCCTCTCGCTCACCGTCGGCGGCGGCGGCTCGGCGCCGGTGAAGCTCTTCCTGCTCTTCACCGCGCTCTCCTTTGCGAGCGCGCTGCTCGTCTCCGTCACCTCCTTCACCCGCATCGTCATCGTGCTCTCGTTCCTCCGCCAGGCGCTCGGCACCCCGCAGCTCCCGCCCAACCAGGTGATGGTGGGGCTGGCGCTGGTGCTCTCCGCCTTCGTCATGGCACCCACCGCGAACCGCGTGTGGGGCGAGGCGCTGGGCCCCTACCTCGACGACCAGATGCAGCCCGCGGTGGCGCTGGAGAAGGCGAGCGCCCCGATGCGTGAGTTCATGCTCGGGCAGACGCGCGAGCAGGACCTTCAGCTCTTCTTCGAGATCGGCCACCTCCCCCGGCCGACCCGGGGCGAGGAGCTGCCCATGACGGTGGTGATGCCGGCCTTCCTCGTCTCGGAGCTCACCACCGCCTTCCGCATGGGCCTCTACCTCTACATCCCGCTGCTCCTCGTCGACGTGCTGGTGGCGGCGATGCTCATGTCCATGGGCATGATGATGGTGCCGCCGGCCATGATCGCCTTGCCGCTCAAGGTCGCCGTCTTCCTCATGGCCGACGGCTGGCGCCTGGTGGTGGCGAGCCTGGCGAGGTCGTTCGGATGACCCCCGAGCTCCCCTCCGCGCTCTTGCGCGAGGGCCTGGTGGTGCTGGGCACGGTGGGGGCGCCGCTCTTCGCCGTGGCCCTCCTCGTCGGGCTCACCGTCGGCGTCCTCCAGGCTGCCACCCAGATCAACGACCCGGCGGCCGGCTTCCTCCCGCGCGCCGCCGCCGCCGTCCTGGTGGCCTGGATGGCGGGGCCGTGGATGGCGGAGCGGCTCTCGGGCTTCCTCGCCGTGGCGATCACCCGCATGTCGGGTCACGGCTGATGAGCTTCCCCGTCGCCAGTGCCTGGGCCTTCCTGCTCCTCTTCCTGCGCGCCACCGGCCTCTTCCTCTCGGCGCCGGTGCTCTCGGCCAAGGTGGTGCCGGCGCGGGCTCGCCTCCCGCTGGCGGTGCTCATCGCCTGGGCGGCGTGGGGTGGCGCGGGGGCCCCAGCGGTGGCGCCGCCCGAGCACCTCGGGGCGCTGGTGGCGGCGGTGGCCACCGAGAGCGCCCTGGGGATCCTGGCCGGCCTCGCCGCGCGCTTCGCGCTGCAGGCCGCGCTGGCGGCCGGGCAGGTGGCCGGCCTCTCCACCGGCATGGGCATGGGCTCCATGCTCGACCCCTCGAGCGGCGCCGAGTCGGGCGCGCTCGGCGAGCTCGTCCACGTGTGCGCACAGGCCGGGGCGGTGGCCCTGGGGATTCACCGCGAGGCGATTGGCTGGCTGGCGCGCTCGGCCGTGGCCTTTCCGCCGGGCGCGTCCTTGCCGCTGCGCGACCAGGCGGCCCGGGTGATCTGGGAGGCGGCCGGATCGGCGGCGCTGGGCGCCCGGCTCGCCTTCCCGGTGCTGGCGGCGGTGCTCCTCGGCCACGTGGTGATGGCGGGCATGAGCCGCACCGCCCAGCAGCTCAACCTCGGCACCATCGGCTTCTCGGTGGCGGTGCTCTGCGGCGGCGGCGCCTTCTACCTGGTGGCGCCGGTGGCGGCCGAGCTGGCCGCGCGCGCGGCCCTGGCCGCGCTGGCACGGAGCTAGCTCTCCCGAGCCCCCGGCCATGTCCGACGACGCCGACAAGGAACAGAAGACAGAGCAGCCGAGCGAGAAGCGCCTCGCCAAGGCGTGGTCCGAGGGTCAGATCCCGCTCGCCCACGACCTGCCCCTGGTGGTGAGCCTGGGCGGGGGCGTGGCGGCGCTGGTCTCGCTCGGCGGGGCCCTGCGCGCCGGCCTCGTCCGTACCGTCAGCGAGGCCATGGGCGCGGCTCGACGAGACGCCCTTCCGCGCCCTGACCGGTCTCCTCGCCGGGCCGGTGTCGCTGGCGGTGGCGGTGTGCTCGGCCGCGGCGCTCGGCAGCGTGCTCGTCACCGTGGTGCAGACGAAGGGCAACTTCTGGGTGGAGCGGTGGGCGCCCGACCTCTCCCGCCTCATGCAGCCCTCGCGGATCACCGGGTTCCTCAGCAAGAAGACGCTCACCGATCTCGGGGTGGCGATCCTCAAGGTCTCGGCGCTGGGCTGGGCCGCCTGGAGCGCGGTGAAGGGCGACTTCACCGGCCTGCCGCGCCTCCTCGGCGCCACGCCCGCCGACCAGCTCTCGGAGGCGTTCGCCCTCATCCTGCGCGCCGGCTGGCGGATGCTGCTGGTGGGCTCGGTGATCGCCGGCCTGGACCTTGCAATCACCCGCCACCGGTTCATGGAGAGCATGCGCGTGACCAAGGCCGAGGCGAAGCGCGACGCGCGCGAGGACGACGGCGACCCGATGCTGAAGGGGAAGCGCAAGCAGAAGCAGCGCGAGCTCTCGCGCGGCCGGGCCAGGGTGGAGGTACCGCGCGCCGACGCGCTGGTGGTGAACCCCACCCACATCGCCATCGCCCTGCGCTACCGCAAGGACGAGGGGCGGGCGCCCCGGGTCACCTCCAAGGGGAAGGGCGTGCTCGCCGAGTACATGCGCGATCTCGCCCGCGAGAACGGCGTGCCCATCGTGCAGGACGTGCCGCTGGCGCGCCTCCTCTACCGCAAGGTGAAGGTGGGGCGCGAGGTGCCGGCCAGCACCTACAAGGCGGTCGCGGCCGTCCTCGCCTTCGTCTACCGGATCACCCAGCGCGCAAATGAGCGGGCCTCGGCATGACCTCCGTCGCACAGGTTCGAGCGTTGGAGGCGCGGGCCCGCGAGGGGGCGCGGCCGGCGGATCTTCGCGATGAGGTGAGCCATGGCTGCTGAGCTTCCGGGGCAGGGGCCTGCCGCCGCCCGGGCCGAGCTGGTGCTGGCGGGGGCCGTCCTCGCCATCGTGGTCATCCTCATCGTCCCGGTGCCGGCGGCCGGGCTCGACGTCCTGCTGGCGTTCTCGGTGGGGCTCTCGCTGCTCATGCTCCTCACCGCGCTCGGCCTCACCCGCGCGCTCGACTTCTCCGTCTTCCCCTCCCTGCTCCTCATCACCACCCTCTTCCGCCTGGCGCTCAACGTCGCCACCACCCGCCTCATCCTCCTGCACGGCGGCGAGGGCCCCGGCGCCGCCGGCCACCTCATCGAGACCTTCGGCCGCTTCGCGGTGGGCGGCAGCCTGGTGGTCGGCATCGTCATCTTCGTCATCCTGCTGGTGGTGAACTTCGCGGTCATCACCAAGGGCGCGGGCCGCGTCTCCGAGGTGGCGGCGCGCTTCACCCTCGACGCCATGCCCGGCAAGCAGATGGCCATCGACGCCGACCTCGCCGCCGGCATGATCGACGACCGCGAGGCGAAGAGCCGCCGCTCGGGCCTGGAGCAGGAGGCCGAGTTCTTCGGCGCCATGGACGGCGCCTCCAAGTTCGTCCGCGGCGACGCCGTAGCCGGGCTCGCCATCACCGTCATCAACATCGTGGGCGGCCTGGTGGCCGGCCTTGTGCGCGACCACCTGGGCCTCGCCCAGGCCGCCGAGACCTACACGCTGCTCACCGTGGGAGATGGGCTCGTCTCGCAGCTCCCCGCCTTGCTCGTCTCCACCAGCGCCGGCATCGTGGTGACGCGCGCGACCGGCGAGCACCTCGGCACGGCGGTGGCGCTGCAGGTCTTCGGGCGGCCGCGGGCCCTCGCCACCGCCGCCGGCGTGCTGGGCGCGCTGGGGCTCTTGCCGGGCATGCCGCTCTTCGCCTTCTGGGGCGTGGGCGGCGGGCTCTACCTCCTCTCACTCCGCGCCACCCGAGCCGCGGCGCTCGCCGCGAGCCCGCGCTCCAAGGCCGCGGCCGCCGCCGCCGAGAGGCCGCCGGAGAAGGTGCAGGATCTCCTCGCGGTGGAACCGCTGCAGCTCGAGGTGGGGTACGGGCTCGTCCCGCTCATCGAGGTGGCCAAGGGCGCCGAGCTGCCGGGCCGCGTCACCGCGCTCCGCAAGCAGCTCGCCGCCGACCTCGGCATCGTGCTGCCCTCGATGCACCTGCGCGACAACCTCCGGCTCGACGCCAACGGCTACCGCGTGCTCCTGCGCGGGCTGGAGATCGGCAAGGGCGTGGCGCACGCCGACCGGCTCATGGCGCTCGACCCCTCCGGTAACGCGCCCGGCATCGAGGGGCTCCCCGGGCAGGACCCTGCGTTCGGGCTGCCGGCGGTGTGGGTGCACCCGGCCGACCGCGCCCGCGCCGAGGCGGCCGGGCTCACCCTGGTCGATCGCACCCTCGGTCATCACCACCCACCTCTCCGAGCTGCTCCGGCGCAACGCCCACGAGCTGGTGGGGCGCCAGGAGGCGCAGGAGCTGCTGGGCATCGCCGGCCGCGAGGCGCCCAAGCTGGTGGAGGACGTGGTGCCGGGCACGGTGTCGCTGGGCGACCTCGTGCGCGTGCTGCGCGGCCTCCTGCGCGAGGGCATCTCGGTGCGCGACCTGCGCACCATCCTGGAGGCGGTGGCCGACGCCGCCGTGCGCTCGAAGGAGACCAGCTGGCTGGTGGAGCAGTCGCGGCGGCGCCTCTCCCGGCAGATCACCGCGCGGGTGGCCGCGCCGGACGGCGCCGTCAAGGCGCTCACGCTGGAGCGCGCCACCGAGGACTTCCTGCGTCAGAGCCTCGGCGCCGCCGACGGCGAACCGACGCTCGCACCCGACGTGGAGTCGGCGCGCCGCCTCATCGCCAGCCTGGAGGGGCACGCCAGCCGGCTGGCCGGGGCGGGGCTGCCGGTGGTGGTGCTGGCGCCGCCCGACCTGCGCCGCCCGCTCTTCGATTTCGCCTCGCGCTTCGTCCCCGACCTGTGGGTGGTGGCGGCGCGCGAGCTGGTACCGGGCACCACCGTGGAACCGGCAGGTCTCTTGCAGGCTGTTCCGGTGCAGGCCGGCGTGCTCGCCGCCTGATCGAGGACCTTCGAGCCCATGAGCGCCACCGTTCGCACCTTCCGAGCCGCAGACTCCGCCTCGGCGCTGGCCGCCGTGAAGGCGGCCCTCGGCCCCGACGCCATCCTGATCTCGTCCCGCACCGTGAGTGGAGGCCTCTTCCGGCGGGCCGAGGTGGAGATCACCGCCGCCACCGGGTCCGCCCTCGAGCCCCCCGCGCGCCCCTCGCCAGCCGCGTCCGCTCCGGGACGGGCCGCCGCGGCGGCCTTCGCCCCGAGGGCCTACGCCCGCACCGAGCGTGAGACCGCCCGCCCCACCGCGACCGCGCGGCCGGCCGACGACCCGCTCGCCGCCGAGGTGCAGCTCCTCCGGCGCTCGGTGGAGGAGGCGCGCCGGGCGCTCGCCAGCGTCACCCGGGAGGCGCGCGCCGGGCGCGAGCTGCAGATCCCGCCCGCCGCCGCCGAGATCCACGCGCGGCTCATCGGACGCGGCGTCGAGGCGGCGCTCGCCGAGGAGCTGGTGCGCGGCGCCATGGCCATGTCGGCCGCGCCCCGCGCCGGCGACCTCGTCTCGCTGGTGCGCGACCGCGTGGGCGAGCGGCTCGTCCCCTGCCGCGCCCCGTGGCTGCACGCCGGGAAGCACGTGCTGGCGCTGGTGGGCCCGACCGGCGTGGGGAAGACCACCACCATCGCCAAGATCGCCGCAAGGGCGCTCCTCGAGGCGAAGAAGCGGGTGGCGCTGCTCACCGTCGACACCTACCGCATCGGCGCCTGCGACCAGCTCGCGCGCTACGGCGAGATCATGGGGGCGCCGGTGCTGGTGGCGCGCGACCGCGCCGAGCTCATGCGCGCCTACGAGCGGGTGCAGGATCACCGACCTCGTCCTGGTGGACACGGCGGGCCGCTCCTCCCCGGAGGACGTGGCGCGCCAGGCCGAGCTGGTGCGAGCGATCCCGCGCGTGCAGCTCCACCTGGTGGTGTCGGCCGCCACCGGCGCTCTCGAGCTGGGCGCGGTGGGCGAGCGGTACCGCAGCCTGCAGCCGGACCGGCTCCTCTTCTCCAAGCTCGACGAGGCGAGCTACCCCGGCGCCGTGCTGTCGGTCGCCTCCCGCATCGCCCGGCCGGTGAGCTGCGTCGCCGACGGCCAGCGCGTGCCGGAGGACCTGCACGCGCTCTCCGGACCGGAGCTCGCCGACCTGGTGCTCCCCGAGGACGCGCCCATGCGCGACGCGTGAGGCACCGGGAGGCGCAGCTCCACCCCCGAGCACCCCCATCCCCCCACAGGGAAAGTGAATGGCCGGACGCGGTAGTCTCTCCGCGGCGGCTCTAGCACGAAGGAGCAGGCACTTGGATCAGGCCGACAACCTCCGCGATCTCGTCCAGCAGCGCGGCGCGGGCTCGCCTTCGCTGCGCGTCATCGCAGTCACCAGCGGCAAGGGCGGCGTGGGCAAGACGCACCTCGCCTGCAACCTGGCGGTGCTGGCCGCCCGGGCCGGCCGTCGGGTGCTGGTGATCGACGCCGACCTGGGCCTCGCCAACGCCGACATCGTGCTGGGCATCGCGCCCCACTTTCACCTCGGCCACCTGCTGGAGGGGAGCGGCACGCTGGAGAGCGTGCTCGCCGAGGGGCCGGAGGGCATCCGCGTCCTGGCCGCCTCCACCGGCGTTCAGGAGCTCACCGCCCTGGGCGACGCGCAGAAGCTGCGGCTCGTCTCGGCGCTCGACGCCATCGAGGACCGCTTCGACCTCGTGCTCATCGACTGCGGCGCCGGCATCGGCGACAACGTGCTCTTCTTCGCCGGGGCGGCCCAGGAGGCGCTGCTCGTCATCTCCGCCGAGCCGACCAGCCTCACCGACGCCTACGCGGCGGTGAAGGTGCTGTCGCAGCAGGCGGGGGTCGACCGCTTCTCGGTGGTGGTGAACCAGGTGCCCACCGAGGCGCACGGGCGCGAGGTGTTCGGGATGCTCTCGCGGGTCACCGACCGCTTCCTCACCGCCCGGGTGAGCTTCCTCGGCCACGTGCCGCGCGACGAGAACCTCCAGCGCGCGCTCATGGCGCAGCGGCCGGTGGTCGACCTCTTCCCGCGGTCGCCCTCGAGCCGCGCGCTGCAGGACCTCAGCCGCGAGCTCCTCGGCCGGCCACCGCCCTCCTCGCTGCAGGGCGGGCTCAAGTTCCTCTGGGGCCGGCTGCAGCGCGAGGGCGCGCGAGGCGAGGCGTGATGCACAGCGCGCACGCCCGCTACGCGGCTGCGGCCCCGCCGCCGACGAGCGACGCCGAGCTGGTGAAGCTCCACGCGGCGCTCATCGACCGAGCCGCCCGGCGGCTGGCCATGCGCACCGGCGGCGCGGTGGCGGCCGACGACCTGTGGTCGGCGGGGGCGCTGGGCCTCGTCGACGCGGCGCGCCGCTTCGACCCGGCGCGCGACGTGCGCTTCGAGACCTTCGCCGAGCACCGGATCAAGGGCGCCATGCTCGACGAGCTGCGCCGGATGGACCACCTGCCGCGGCGCCTGCGCGACCGCGCGGAGGAGGTGGAGCGCGCCCGCCACAAGCTGGCCCAGACCGTGCAACGAGAACCTTCCGCCGAGGAGGTGGCGGAATCCATGGGCGCGACGCTGGAAGAGGTGGAGAACGTGATGGGCGCGGTGATGCCGCACGTCGAGCTGCTGGAGGGGCTGACCTCCCCCGAGGCGCCGGCCGACGAGCGCCTGGAGCGGGGCGAGCTCGCCCGCAAGCTGGCGGCGGCGGTGGGGGAGCTGCCGCAGCGCACCCAGGTGCTCCTCTCCCTGCACTACGTGGAGGGGCTCACCTACCGCGAGATCGCGAAGATGCTGGAGGTCTCCGAGCCGCGCATCTGCCAGCTCCACGCCGAGGCGCTGGAGAGGCTCAGGGGGATGCTGGCCGCCGAGGTCGCGAGCTCCTGACGCCGGATGGCAAGCTCGGCGCAGTGAAGCCGAGCGCGCCCAGGTGAGCCGGCCGGAGGGCAGCGAGGTTTCGCGTGGACACGGTGGGTCGCCGCCCGGGCTGTGCGATTGGCTCGCGGGCTCCGGCGCGGCCGGGAAGAGTCGACCGATTCGCTGGTGCTCGACCGCCGCGCACTTTTGCCTCACCCGGCCGCGGCCGCGGGCGTTATGCAGCGGCGGTGACCAACCTGCTCGCGGCCCGATGGCTCTTCGGCACCTCGCTGGCCTTCCACATCGTCTTCGCGGCCATCGGCGTGGCCATGCCGCTCTTCATGGTGATCGCCGAGTGGCGATGGCTCAGGACGGGCGACCGGGTGCATCTCGAGCTCGGCGCGCCGCTGGGCCAAGGGCACGGCCATCCTCTTCGCGGTGGGCGCGGTGTCGGGCACGGTCATCTCCTTCGAGCTGGGCCTGCTCTGGCCGCGCTTCATGGCCTTCGCCGGGCCCATCATCGGGATGCCCTTCTCCCTGGAGGGGTTCGCCTTCTTCGCCGAGGCCATCTTCCTCGGCATCTACCTCTACGGCTGGGACCGCGTCTCGCCGAAGCTCCACCTCGCCTCGGGGGTGCTGGTCGCCCTCGCGGGCCCGCTCTCGGCCTTCTTCGTGACGCTCGCCAACGCCTGGATGAACGACCCGGCCGGTTTCGAGCTGGTGAAGGGTCAGGCGCTGGATGTGCGCCCCTTCGCCGCCATGTTCCCGCCCGGCTGGGGGCATGAGGTGCTGCACGTCATCCTCTCCAGCTACGCCGCCACCGGCTTCGCCGTGGCCGGCATCCACGCGCTCTACCTCCGCCGCGACCCGAAAAGCGCCTTCCACCGCGGGGCGCTCGCCATCGCGCTCGGGGTGGGCGGGCTGGCCGCGCTCCTCCAGCCGCTCTCGGGCGACCTCTCAGCGCGCCAGGTGGCGACCCACCAGCCGGTGAAGCTCGCGGCGCTGGAGGGGCACTTCCACACCGAGCGCGGCGCGCCACTGCGCATCGGGGGCCTCCCCGACGCGGAGAGTGCGACGACGCCCTACGCGCTGGAGATCCCCTACGGGCTGTCGCTCCTCGCCTTCCACGACCCGCACGCCGAGGTGAAGGGGCTCCTCGACTTCCCGCGCGACATCTGGCCACCGGTGGCGAAGACGCACGTCTCGTTCCAGGTGATGGTGGGGCTGGGGGGGCTCCTGGCGGCGATGGCCCTGGTGGCGGCGTTCCTCGCCTGGCGGGCGCGCGCCGTGCCGGTGAACCGCCGCTTCCTCACGGCGGTGGCGGCCGCCGGCCCGCTGGGATTCATCGCGCTGGAGGCTGGCTGGCTCGTCACCGAGTGGGGGCGGCAGCCTTTCACGATACGTGACATCATGCGCACCGGCGAGGCGGTCACGCCGGTGGGCGGAGTGACCCTGCCGTTCGTGGGCTTCGCCGTGCTCTACGTCTTCCTGGCGGTGGCGGTGGCGGTGCTCCTCCGGCGCCAGATCGCCGAGGCGGCGGCCCAGCTCGGAGACCACCCACAGGCAGGGAGGGCGTCATGAGCCCGGCCGACCTGCTCGCGGCGGTGATCCTCTTCGCGCTGGTCACCTACGCGCTCCTCGGCGGGGCCGACTTCGGCGGCGGCGTCTGGGATCTCCTCGCCTCGGGGCCGCGCAAGAAGGCGCAGCGCGAGCTCATCGAGCACGCCATCGGTCCCATCTGGGAGGCGAACCACGTCTGGCTCATCCTGGCGGTGGTGGTGCTCTTCAGCGCCTTTCCCTCCGCCTTCGCCGCCGTCTCCATCACCCTCTTCGCCCCGCTGGTGCTGCTCCTCGCCGGCATCGTGCTGCGCGGCGCGGCCTTCACCTTCCGCGCCTACGACGACCGGGGCGACCGGGTGCAGGAGCGGTGGGGCCTCGTCTTCTCGGCGTCGAGCGTGCTCGCGCCGCTGCTGCTCGGCGTGACGGTGGGGGCGCTCGCCTCCGGCCGGCTGCGCGTGGGCGACGACCTCGCGCCGGCCTCCGGCCCCTGGGCGGCGCTCTCGCCCTTCACCGTCGCCACCGGCCTCCTCGCCTGCGCCCTCTTCGCCTTCCTCGCCGCCACCTACCTGGCGGTGGAGGCCGACGATGCCTCGCGGCCGCGTCCGGAGGGCGCCCCGCGGCGGCGCCAGCGCGAGGACCGCTCCGCCGCGCAGGAGGCCTCGGAGCGAGAGCTCGCCGCGGCGCTCCGGGAGGACTTCCGCCGCCGCGCCTTCGTCGCCGCCGTGGCCGTGGGCGTGCTCGCCGCCGCCACCGCCGCCCTCTCCTACCGGGGGGCGCCGCTCGTCTTCCGCGGCCTCACCTCGAAGCCCTGGTCCATCGCCCTCCACCTCGCCACCGGCGTGGCGGCGGTGCTGGCCCTCTTCGCCCTCGCCCGGCACCGCCTGCGCCTGGCGCGGCTCGCGGCGGCGGCCCAGGTGGCGCTCATCGTGCTCGGCTGGGGAGCCGCGCAGTACCCCTGGATGGTGGCGCCAGACGTGACCATCGCCTCGGCCAGCGGGCCCCGGACGGTGCAGGTGGCGCTCCTGTGGGCGCTCGCCGCAGGCGCCGTGACGCTCGTCCCCAGCCTCTTCCTGCTCTTCAGGGTCTTCAAGGGCGAGCGGTCGCGCGCGGTGTGAAGCCCCGGCGGCTCGACCGACTTCACCGCACCGGGCTGCCGTCGTGCGAAGCCGCGCCCGGCGCCCCGGTTTTGCGGTACGCTCCGCGCACTCGACCTGCATGAAGGGCTGGCCCGAGCTGGCGGCCCCGACCCACCGACGGAGGAGTGACCCGGTGCCCCCCAACGAAGAACGTCTCCGCAGCGACGCAGCGCTCATCGGCTCCGGCAGGGCCGTGCTCGGCATCGAGCTCGGCTCCTCCCGCATCAAGGGCTCGCTCATCGCCCCGGACGGAAGGCCGCTCGCGTCGGGCTCGTACGCCTGGGAGAACCAGCTCGAGGACGGCATCTGGACCTACCGCCTCGACGAGGTGTGGCGGGGCGTCGCCGGCTGCTACGCCTCGCTCGTCGCCGATGTGCGCGCGAGGTACGCCCTCGAGCTCACCCGCTTCGCCGCCATGGGCGTGAGCGGCATGATGCACGGCTACATCGTGGTCGACGCCGGGGGGAAGCAGCTCGTACCCTTCCGCACCTGGCGGAACAACATCACCGGCAAGGCCTGCGCCGAGCTCACCCAGCTCTTCCAGTTTGCCATCCCCCAGCGCTGGAGCATCGCCCACCTCCACCAGTCGATCCTGGAGGGGCTGGAGCACGTGCCGCGCATCGCCCACCTCACCACCCTCGCCGGCTACGTCCACTGGAAGCTCACCGGGCAGAAGGTGATGGGGGTGGGCGAGGCCTCGGGCATGTTCCCCATCGACCCCGACACCGTCGACTGGGACGCGGCCATGGTCCAGAAGTTCGACGCGCTGGTCGCGCCGCGCGGCTTTCCGTGGAAGCTCCTCGACATCCTCCCGAAGGTGCTCCCCGCCGGCCGCCTCGCCGGGAACCTCACAGCCGAGGGCGCGAAGCTCCTCGACCCCTCGGGGAAGCTGCCGCCGGGCATCCCGCTGTGTCCCCCCGAAGGCGATGCGGGCACGGGCATGGTGGCGACCAACAGCGTGCGCCCGCGCTCGGGCAACGTCTCGGCCGGCACCTCGGTCTTCGCCATGATCGTGCTGGAGAAGAAGCTCGCCTCGGTGCACGAGGAGATCGACATCGTGGTGACGCCGGACGGCAAGCCCGTGGGGATGGCCCACTCCAACAACGGCTCCTCCGACTTCGACGCGTGGGTGAGCCTCTTCGGGCAGGTGGCGAAGGCCATGGGCGCCGAGGCGCGGCTCGAGGACCTCTACAACCGGCTCATGCCGCTCGCGCTGAAGGGCGACCCCGACGCCGGCGGGCTCCTCTCCATCAACTACGTGTCGGGCGAGCACCAGACCGGCTTCACCGAGGGTCGACCGCTCTTCGCCCGCAAGCCCGACAGCGCCTTCACCCTGGAGAACTTCATCCGGGCCATGCTCTACGCCTCGCTGTGTGCCATGCGCACCGGCATGGACGTCCTCACCGAGAAGGAGGGCGTGGTCATCGAGGAGATCCGCGGGCACGGCGGCTTCTTCAAGGCGGGCGACACCGGGCAGCGGATGATGGCCGCGGCCCTGAACACCCCGGTGAGCCAGCTCGCCACCGCCGGCGAGGGGGGCGCCTGGGGCATGGCGCTCCTCGCCGCCTACATGGCGAACGGCGGCGCCCAGTCGCTCACCGACTTCGTCGACGAGCGGCTCGCCGGCAGCATGGGCCAGCCGGTGAAGCCCGACCCGCGCGACGTGGAGGGCTTCAACGCCTTCTTCGCGCGCCACCGCAAGGGCCTCGCGGTGGAGGCGGAGGCGGTGAAGGCGCTCAGGTAGCTCGCGGCGCGCTCGGCGCAGTCCGAAGCTGGCCTACACGGCGAGCTCGGGGCACGTGAGCGCCCTCGTGCAGAACGGCTATCCTGGCTTCACTGTGCCGAGCTTGCCGCCCTCGAATTGAACCTCATGGTGGCGAGCTCGTCTTGCCCGAGGCGCTCCTTGCGATCGAGCTCCCCGAGAATCTCGCCCTGCTTCTTCTCCTGGGCCCGCCCCACCGCCCGACGCGACTGGCGCGCCACGGTGTAGCCGTCGAGCGCGACGCCCTCGTCCGCCACCGCCTTCGCGAGCTCGCCCTCGGCGCTGCGCACCGCCTGGAGGGCGCGGCGCCGCGCCAGCTCGTCGGCCTGCCAGAGCTCCACCGGCCCCAGCGAGCGAGCATCGACCCGCGTCGCCGCCACCGCCGACGCCAGCCGGTCGCGGGCGCGCCCCGAGCAGCTCCGCGCCTCCGCGAAGAGCATCAACGCCGCCTCCTCGTGCCGCTCCCGGAGCTCGACCACCTTGTCGAGCCGCGTCCTCGGTCTCGCCACACGCCCCTCCTCTCGCGCACACGGCGGTCGACCCACCCCGGCCACCGGTCTCCGGCATCAATGCGAACGCCGGGCCAGCGCGAGGAGCGAAGGGCAGCCCTCCGGAAATGAGCGGACGGTGAAGTCCACCCCAGGTCGAGCGCTCGCGCTCCAGCGCCAGGCCGTCGCCGGCGCAGCCGCCCCGCGCCAGCCGGACGACGGCCCGTGCGGGACCGCAACCTCTCGTCATCACGGCGGGTGCCACGCACTTGACGCTGGCCCCGTCCTTGCTGGGAGAGCAGCCGGAGGCTCCATGGGCGACGGCATCTACGTGAGCATGTGCGGGGCGGCCGCGAGGACCGAGGCGCTCGACGCCATCGCCGACAACCTCGCCAACGCGCAGACCCCTGGGTTCAAATCGTCCCGCCCCGCCTTTCAATCCTTCCTCGCCGCGAGCGGCTCGCAGGACAAGACCTATCCCGCCTCGGTGGCCTCGCCCATCGACGTGCGCCCGGGCCCCTCCTCCCGCAGCGGCGAACCGCTCGACGTGCTGCCGGAGGACGGCGCCTTCCTCTCGGTGCAGACTCCCACCGGCGTCGCCTACACCCGCGACGGCCGCCTCTCCGTCGACGCCGACGGGGTGGTGGTGCAGGCGGGGCGCGCGGTGCTCGACCGCGGCGGGGCGCCCATGCGCGTGCCCCCCGGCACCACCCCGGTGGTGGACAGCGCCGGGCAGGTGACCGCCGGCGGCGTACCCGTCGGCGAGCTGGGGCTCTTCAGGCTGGAGGGTGCGGTCGACCGGGTGGGACCCGCGCTCTACGCACCCGGCCCGGGAGGACGCGCCAGCGCGGTGGCCGAGCCGCGCGTCCGGCTGGGCGAGGTGGAGCTCGGCAACGCCACCGCGGTGGAGGGCATGGTGCAGCTCATCTCCGCCCAGCGCCACTTCGACGCCTCGATGCAGGCCATCCAGACCTACCGCGCCATGGACCAGCGCAGCTCCGAGCTGGGCCGGGTCCGCTGAGGCCCACCCGCCGCCCCGACGTTCACGAAAGGTGACCGATGCTCCGCAGCCTCTACACCGCCGCCACCGGCATGGACGCCCAGCAGCTCAAGATGGACGTCATCGCCAACAACCTGGCGAACGCCAGCACCACCGGCTTCAAGCGCACCCGCGCCGAGTTCGAGGACCTGCTCTCCGAGACCATCCACGGGGCCGGCAGCACCGATCCGCGCGGCGGCGGCAACCCGGCGCCGCTGCAGGTGGGCCTCGGGGTGCGCACCAGCGGCACCTCACGCACCTTCGGGCAGGGCGAGATCACCGTCACCTCCAACGCCACCGACGTGGCCATCCTGGGCGCGGGCTTCTTCCGCGTGCAGCTCCCCTCGGGCGAGCAGGCCTACACCCGCGCCGGCAACTTCACGCTCGACGCCAGCGGGCGGCTGGTGACCCAGCACGGCGAGCTGGTGGAGCCGGGCATCTCCATCCCCACCGACGCCACCAACCTCACCATCAAGGCCGATGGCACCCTGGAGGTGACGCAGGCCGGCCGGACCGCGCCCACCCAGCTCGGCCAGCTCGAGCTCTACACCTTCACCAACCCGGGCGGCCTCGCCAGCATCGGCAGCAACCTTCTCCAGCCCACCGCCGGCAGCGGGGAGGCCCTGCAGGCGCGGCCCGGCGAGGAGGGCGCCGGGACGCTGGCACAGGGCCAGCTCGAGGGCTCCAACGTGAAGGCGGTCGAGGAGATGATCGACATGATCGCCGCGCAGCGCGCCTACGAGCTCAACTCCAAGGTGATCCAGTCGGCCGACCAGATGCTCCAGAAGCTCACGTCGCTGAGGTGAGGAACCGGTGACGCTCGCCCTGACGGCCGCGCTGGCCGCGCTCCTCACCGCCGCAACCGCACCCAGCTCGCCCGTTCACCCCCGCGAAGAGGGTGGCGCGGGGCGAGGGCTCGAGCTCGGCCGGGGCCATGCTCTGGAGAGCGCCTCGGTGTCCGGCGCGGGGAGCAGTCCATCGCTCGCCTCCCCCCGGGTCGCGCGGGCTCGGCTCGGCGACTCCTTCCGCGGCGCGCGCGAGCTCACGGCCGCGGTGAGGGAGTCCGTGGCGGCGGCACTCGCCGTGCCGGGCGCCCGCGCCGAGGTGCTGGGCGTCGACGGCGCGCTGCCGGCCGGCTGCGCCCTGGCGCGTGTGGAGGTTCCCCGACCGGTGACGGCCTCCGGTCGCGTCGCGGTGCGCCTCGCCGGCTCGCCCGTGCAGGGCGGAACGGCGGTGAGCTGCGACCGCTGGGCCTGGGCACGCGTGCGGATCTTCGCGCCGGCCCTGCTGACGACGCGCGAGGTGGGCGAGGGTGCTCCCCTGGAGGGCGCCGTGCGCGCCGAGGAGCGCGAGGTGCGGGCGGGCCGGCCTCCTCTCGACGAGCTCCCCAAGGGTGCGACCGCCGCGCGGCACCTCGACGCGAAGACCGTCCTCGACGACGGGCTCGTGCGGGTGGGGCCGCAGCCGGGCGACGAGGTGACCGTGGTGCTCCTCGCCGGCGCGCTCAGCGTGGAGCGGCAGGGGCGCGCCCTGCCCTGTCCGCGCGGTCGCGCCTGCGCGCTGCTCCCCTCCGGGAAACGCATCGAGGGCGACTGGCACGCCGGGCGCATCGAGGTGGAGCTGCCATGAAGCGTCAGTTCCTTGCCGCCCCGCTCCTCGCGCTCTTCGCGCTCGCCGCCGGAGCGGGCGGGTGCGCCGGCTCCACCCACATCGACAAGTACGTGCCCAAGCGGCGCGTGTACGACGAGACCGCCGCCGACGCGCGCCCCGACGCCTCGCCCTCGCCCGGCAGCCTGTGGCGGGACGGCCGCTCGCCCGCGATGCTCTACACCGACGCGCGGGCGCTCCGCGAGCACGATCTCGTGGTGGTGAAGGTGGAGGAGATCGCCGACGCCAAGCGCAGCGCCGACACCGACATGACCCACCGCTCGGACTTCGCGGCGGTGGCCGCGCTGAACCAGGCGCTCTCCTCGCCCACCGCCCAGATCAACGGCGGGTTCGACAAGCGGTTCCAGGGGCTCGGCACCACCGCCCGGACCGAGCGGCTGGTGGCCACCGTGCCCGCGCTGGTGCGCAAGGTGCTCCCCAACGGCAACCTCTTCATCGAGGGGCACCGGGTGGTGCTGGTGAACAGCGAGGAGCAGCACTTCTACATCTCCGGGGTGGTGCGGCCCATCGACATCGACCAGGAGAACAGCGTGAAGAGCTCGATGATCGCCGACGCGGAGATCGAGTTCACCGGCCGCGGCATCCTCTCCGACAACCAGCAGCAGGGCTGGCTGTCGCGATTCTTCGGCCGCCTGTGGCCGTTCTGACCCGCTCGAAAGGTCTCTCGCGCATGACGAACGGCTCCCGCCCCACGCTTTGCGTTCTCGCCGCGCTCCTCGCGCTCTCGGTCCCCGGGCTCGCCTCCGGCGCCGCCCGGGTGAAGGAGCTGGCCGACGTGCAGGGCGCGCGCGACAACGAGCTCTTCGGCTACGGGCTGGTGGTGGGGCTCAACGGCTCGGGCGACACCGAGCGGGTGCTCTTCACCCAGCAGTCGGTGGCCGGCATGCTGGGCCGCCTGGGGGTGCGGGTGGACGCGGCGCAGGTGCGTGCCCGCAACGTGGCGGCGGTGATGGTCACCGCCCGGCTCCCAGCCTTCTCCAGGCCGGGCACCCGCATCGACGTGGCGGTGGGCTCGCTCGGCAACGCGCGCTCGCTGGCCGGAGGTCTCCTGCTCATCACCCCGCTCACCGCCGCCGACGGACAGGTCTACGCGGTGGCGCAAGGGGCGGTGCAGGTGGGCGGTTACGACGTCTCCGCGGCCGGCTCCTCGGTGAGCAAGAACACCCCCACCAGCGGGCGCGTGCCGGGCGGCGCCACGGTGGAGCGCGCCGTCACCCCCAGCCTCGACGGTGCCACCCTGCTCCTCGGCCTCAGGCGCCCCGACTTCACCACCGCCAGCCGAATCGCCGCCGCGGTGAACGGCGCCATCGGCGCCGGCTCGGGCAAGGCGCTCGACGCCGCCGCGGTGCAGGTGACGGTGCCGGAGAGCTTCAAGGCCGATCCGGTGGGGCTCATGGCGAAGCTCGAGGCGCTGGAGGTGGAGGTCGACGTCGGCGCGCGCGTGGTGATCTCCGAGCGCACCGGCACGGTGGTGGCCGGCGAGCGGGTGCGCATCCGGCCGGTGACCATTGCCCACGGCGGGCTCCAGGTGTCGGTGAGCTCGCAGCCGCTCGTCTCCCAGCCGAATCCGCAGATCGGTCGCGAGGCGAACCCCAACGCCCGCACGGTGGTGGAGCGCCAGGCCGTGACCACCGCCACCGAGGAGGCGCGCGGGGCGCTGGCCTTGCCGGGCACCGCCACCGTGCAGGACCTGGCGAAGGCGCTCTCCGCGCTGGGAGCGAGCGCCCGCGACCTGGTCTCCATCCTCCAGGCCATGTCCGCGGCCGGCGCCCTCGACGCCGAGCTGCAGGTGATTCTGATGATCGCCGGCGCCGACGACCGGGCGAGGCTGCACGCCGCCGCCCAGGCGCTGGAGGCGCTGGTGGTGAAGCAGCTCGTCGTCGCCAGCAAGGCCTTCACCGGAGGTGACAGCGCCGGGAGCGGCGTCCGGAGCGACATGTTCGCGGACGCCCTTGCGGACGCGATGGTGAAGGGCGGGGGAATAGGGCTTGCGGCGCAGCTGGAGCGCTCGCTGGGGGCGGTCCCCCCACCCCCCAGGCCCCTCCCCTCCGGGATCCTCTCCCCACCCTCCGGCCCCCTCCGCTCCGGGATCCTCTCCCCACCCCCCGGCCCCCTCCCCTCCGGGGAGGGGGAGTTTTCCCCTTCTGGGGAGGGGGTGGCGGGCCGCGTCATCACCAGCCCCTTCGGCCTGCGTCACGATCCCTTCGACGGTCACCTGACGCGTCACCAGGGCGTCGACCTCCGGGCGGCGGATGGCGAGCCGGTGAAGGCGGCGGGAGCGGGGGTGGTGCGGCGGGCGGGAGCGCTGGGCGGCTACGGCGAGGCGGTCGAGATCGACCACGGGAACGGGCTCACCACCCTCTACGCCCACGCCGCGGAGCTCCTTGTCCGCGAAGGAGATCGCGTGACCCAGGGTCAGCTCATCGCCAGGGTCGGGCACTCGGGGAGGGCCACCGGACCCCACCTCCACTTCGAGGTGCGCCAGGACGGGAAGGCCCAGGACCCGCGAGCGATTCTCGATGCGCCCACGCCCGGCGACAGCCTGGCGCAACCTTTGCATCCACCACGGAGGCGCGGCCTTCCGGGGGAGCGGGAGGAGGGTCCACGCCTGCGCGCGAACGCGGCACTTAAGATTTACGCGCGCCGATCCGATGAGACCTCTGAGAGCGGGTCCTGACCGCCCGGAGGTGTACCATGAAGGTCACGGACGCAAGTCAGATCAAGGCGTTGACGCCGTCGAAGCCACCCGAGCCTGGCCGTTCGCCAGCGGCCGAGCGGTCGGAGACGAGCCCGGACCGCGTCACCACCGAAGCGGCCATGAAGGTGTCGGAGGTGGTCTCCCAGGCGGCGCTCGCCTCCGGGGGGGTGCGCTCGGCCAAGCTGGCCTCCATCGCGGCGCAGGTGCGCCAGGGAACCTACCGCCCCGACCCCAACGTCATCGCACAGCAGATCCTCGACGACGCCGAGCTGGCCGCGAGATTGCAATCGATCTTCCGGCGGCGGTAGCCGCACCTGGTTCAAGATCAGGCCGCCTCACAGAACCCGGAATCACCCACAGTCAGGAAGGCCCATGGACCTCGCGAACGCCCTCGAGACGGCGGGAAAGCTGCGCGCTGCGCTCGCCGCCGAGGTGGAGCGGGCGCGCGAGGAGCGCGAGGTGCTCTCCGCGCTCGACGCGAACGCCCTGCTCGCCTGCGCCGCCGAGCGCGGCGCCTTCGTCTCCACCGCGGCCCGGCTGGAGCGCGAGCTCTCCGCGGAGCTGGCCGCGGCGGCCGCGCCGCTCGGCACCGATCGCCCCTCGCTCGACGAGCTGCGCGCCCGCGCGCCGGTCGAAGGCGAGGCGCTGGCTGGCACCATGGCCGAGGTGCGCGCCCTCGCCGCCGCGCTGCGCGAGGCGGATCAGGTGAACCGGGAGCTGGCCGAGCGCGCGCTGGTCTGCGTGCGCGGCTGGGTGGAGCTCATCAGCCCGTCTCCGAAGGCCTACGACCGCCGCGGCCTGCGCGCCCGGGTGTTCAGCGGCGCCGCCACCATCCACACCCAGGGGTGAACCGTGGCCGACCTCTTCTCCGTCCTCCGCGGCGCCGCCACCAGCCTCTCCGCCCAGCGCGGCGTCATCGCCACCGCCGGCCACAACATCGACAACGCCAACAACCCCGGGTACGCGCGGCAGACGGCGATCCTCACCTCGCTCACGCCGGCCGAGCAGGTGCAGGGCGCCTACATCGGCCGCGGCGCCACCCTCGACACCGTGAGCCAGCTCCGCGACCGCTTCGTCGAGTCGCAGCTCCCGCGCGCGCTCGACGCAGCGTCGAGCTCCGCCGCGGAGTCCCAGGCGCTCTCCGCCTTCCACGGCCTGGACGCCGACGCGCCGGGCGGACTCGGCGCGGCCCTCTCCGCCTTCCTCGCGGGTCTCAGCGGGGTGGCGCAGAACCCGAGCGACAGCGGGCTGCGCCAGAGCGCCCTCACCGGTGCGCAGCGGCTGGCGCAGAGCTTCAACGTGACGGCGGGCCAGATCGCGGCCACCCGCACCGGCCTCGACCAGAACGTGTCGAGCCTGGCTGGCCAGGTGGGCAGCGCGGCCGCCGCGGTGGCCCAGCTGAACGTGCAGATCGCCCAGGCGCGCGCCAGCGGCGCCGAGCCGAACGACCTCCTCGACCTCCGCCAGGGCCACCTCGACACGCTCGCCACCCTCGTCGGCGGGCGACCGGTGGCGACCGACAACGGGTACGTGAACGTGCTCCTCCCCGGCGGTGGTGCCCTCGTCTCCGGTGGCCAGGCGGGAAAGCTCACCGCGGCGGCCGACCCGGCCAACGGCGCCCACCTGGCCGTCTCGCTGGTGCTGCCGGGTCCACGTCGATGAGAAGCGTCGTGCCGCGCACCACCCGCTCGGCGCGAGCGCGCTGGGAGGCACGCCTGGGTGGCACGCTCGCCGCCCGCGACGGGGCGCTGAAGACGGCTGGCGAGCGGCTCGACGGCCTCGCCTTCGAGCTGGCCGGCGCGATGAACGCGGTGCACGCGAACGGCTACGGCCTCGACGGCTCGCACGGCCTCGACCTCTTCGACCCGGGGGCCACCCCGGCTGGCGCCGCGGCGGCCCTGAAGGTGGCTTTCACCGACCCCCGGCAGCTCGCCACCGCCAGCGTCTCCGGTGCGAGCGGGGACGCCGGCAACGTGAACGCGCTGCTCGCCGCCGTGGGACAGCCCTTCCCCGCCGGCGCTCCCGACGCCGGCCGCGACGCACAGTCGGCGCTCACCGACATCGTCTCCCAGTTCGGGACGCGCGCGCAGGGGGCGGCGGCCTTCGCCACCCAGGACGCCTCGGTGATGGACCACCTCACGAACCTCCGCGCCTCGACCTCCGGCGTCTCGGTGGACGAGGAGATGATCACCCTCACGCAGGCCCAGCGCGCCTTCGAGGCCATCTCCAAGGTGATCTCCACCGCCGACGAGATGCTGAAGACGCTGCTCTCGCTGAAGTCGTAGGAGCCGTCATGCGCGTCACCCAGGGCATGATCTACGAGAACGCCCGCCGGAACACCGGCCGGGCGCGCGAGGCGGCCGAGGCGGCCCAGCAGCAGGCCTCCACCGGCAGCCGGATCCGCCACCCCGCCGACGACCCCGCCGGCTCGGCCCTGCTCGTCTCCTTCAACCTGAACGGCGAGCGGTTCGACGCCATCGCCAAGGCTGTGGGAGCGGCCTCGGACGAGATCCAGCAGGTGGACAGCGCACTGGGCGACGTGAACGACGCGCTCACCCGGGCACGGCTGCTCGCCGTGCAGTTCGCCAACAGCGGATACAGCGCGAGCCAGGCCGGCGGGGCCGCCGAGGAGGTGAAGGGAATCATCGGGCGCATGGTGGCCTCGATGAACACCCGCTTCGGCAACCGGTACGTCTTCGGCGGGACGAAGGACGACGCCCCGCCCTTCGACAGCGCCGGCAGCTACCTCGGCGACGCCGGCGTGCGCGAGGTGGAGGTGGCCCCCGGGGTGCGGCAGCAGACCAACGTGGACGCCCGCGCCTTCATGAAGGGAACCGGCCTCCCCGGTGGCGTCGACGTCTTCGCCGCGCTCTCGCAGCTACAGGCGGCGCTCGCCAGCTACGACCCGGCGCAGGTGCAGGGCACGCTCTCCTCGCTCGACCAGGGCATCAACCAGGTGTCGGCCGCCACCGCCCAGACCGGCGCGGTGATGAACGCGCTCGACACCGGGGCCAAGGCGGCCAAGGTCTCCTCGGCGCAGTCGAAGGAGAGCGCCAGCAAGGTGGGGGAGGTCGACATCATCGAGGCCTCGATCAACCTCCAGGCCACCCAGACCGCCCTGCAGGCCACGCTCCAGGCCACCGCCAAGTCGTTCCGAGCTGAGCCTGCTCGACTACCTGAGGTGAGCCCTGGACGGCGCGGTTCGAGCGGGGCTGGCCGGGGAGCCCTTCTTCACTCGAGGTGAGTGGCCGCCCGCGCACGCGCTCCCGCGCCCCCTCCTCGAGACCTTCCGCTCGCGCTCGGTGCAGGGGAGCAGCGCGCCCTCACCGCCCTGCTCCGCGCGAGCGCGCCCACCAGCTCGCCTCGCGCGCCTCGCCCCGGCTGGCCGCAGCGGCCGGGCTCCTCCCGGTGCTGCTCCATGTCAGCTTCGAGCACCGCGGCCTGGAGGGCGAGGCCCCCGGTATCGCCGGCCTGCGCTACCGGCGCCGCTGGCACCACCTCACCCGCGCCTTCGGGCTGCCGCCGCCGTGTCGCGCCCAGCGCGGCCGCTGCCTGGTGCAGGCGGTGCTGGCCCTGCCCTCGCCGGTGGGGATGGAGCTCCTGGCGCTCGCCGACTCCGGTGCCGGCGCCGAGCCCCTCCGGCGGCTCGGCGAGCGCCTGGCCGCGGCGAGCCGCGTGCTGGAGCAGGCCGGCCCCTCGGTGGTCCTCGGCACCTGCGACCACGAGCGGCTGGCGCGCGACCAGCGACTCGCGGACCGGCTCCTCTCCTCCGGCGCGCTCGTGGCGGGAAGGCTGCCGCCGGAGGCCTGGAGCGCCCTCTCGGCGGGCGCGAGGCCCCGCGCCCGCGGCACGACCGCCGCGCTCGCCCTGCACGCCCCGTCGCCCCTCGCCGCCCTGGCCCTGGCGCTCGCCAGCGGCAAGCCTCTCCCCTCCCCGCTCGAGGCTGCGCTGCAGCTCCTCGCGCAGGGAGAGCCAGCCAGGGCGCTCGCCGACCCGGAGCGCTTCTGCCTCCGCTGGGCAGGCCTCGACCCGGAGCTGGCGGAGCTCCTCGCCCGGACGGAGGCGCTCCTCGCCGCGCCCCGGGTCGGCGAGCTGCTCCTGCACGGCCGGGCGCTGGCGCTCTCCTGCGCGCTCTCCCTGCGCGCGGGCCGCCGGGGAGGGTCGGATGCGCTGGCCCTGCGGCTCTGGCGTGAAGCGGTCGGCCCGGGGCTCCCCGCCGTGCTCCTCCCCGCACTGGGCACCGCGCTCGCCGCCGAGGCGGCCGCCGGGCGCCTCTCGCTCGCGCCCTCCCGGCAGGGCAAGGTGTACGAGGTCCGGACCGGCGGCGCCCTCCTCGGCCGCGGCGCCACGCCCGCTCAGGCGCGCGTCCGGGCGCTCGACCTCGTGGCGCGGGCGCTCGCGGCGCGGCCGGGGCCCACGCTCACGGCGCTCGAGGCCCTCCCTTCCGGGCTCGACCCGGCCTGGCGAGAGCTGGCGCACCGCCTGGCCCGCGCCGGGGGCGAGGGGAACCACCCGCCGCTCGCGGCGGCGGCGCGCCAGCTCGTGGTGGTGGCCGGCGCGGCGGCGCGGCCGGGCCTTCCCCTCGACCCCCTGAACCGCGGGCCGGGGCGCGCCCTGGATTTGGAGGGCGCCCTGGCCGTGGAGCTCGCGCCCTGGCGCCGCCCCTCGGCGCGCGTGCTCGACGGCGACGAGACGGTGGCCGCCGTCCTGGCGCGCCCGCCCGCGGGCGGGGCGCTGGAGGTGGTGCCCTCCTCCACCGAGGCGAGGCCGGCGGCGATCCGGCTGGCCCAGGTGGCGGCGCTGGTGCGCGATCCCACCGTCGTGGCGCCCGTGGCCATCGAGGTGGGCGGGCGCGTGCTCCTCTGCGGCGAGGGCACCACCCGCCGCTACGCGCTCTCTCGCTTCACCGCACGTCCGCGTCGCTTCACCCCCGACCCGGAGGCGCCCGACCTCGGCGCCGGCGAGTCCGCGCGCGCTGGCGCCCGGTCGCGCTTCGCCGGCCTCGTCGCCTGTCGGGTGGTGCACGACGGCGCGCGCGCCGCCATCCTCTACACCACCGAGCACGGTGAGCACCTGCGCGAGGTGGCGCCGCTCGCCGAGCTGGAGGCGCGCCTCGCCGACGCGATGCGGCTGGTGCGCGCCGCCACCCCCCGGGCCGCGCTGGCCGTCCGGCTCACCGAGGGCCCGGAGGCGGCGGTGCGGCGGGCCGGCGCGCGCTCCGGCCGGATCGGCCTCCGGGTGGGCGGCGCGCTGCCCTCCCTCTGGGTGGAGCTCGCCGGCGAGCGCTTCGGCGCGGGGGCCAGCCTGGGCTGGCGCGACGCTGCCCAGGCGCTGCTCTCGCTCTGGCCGGCCGAGGGCGAGGTGATGCTCGGCGTCGACGCGGTCGTCGCCACGTCGAAGGGCTCGCCCCTCACCCCCATCCTCGCGCTGCACGCTGCGTCCTGCGCACGCCGGCGCCTCTCCGCCCACCTCGCGCTGGCGCTGCGCGCTTATCGAAGCGCGGCCCGCGGCCGAAGAGAAGTGTGAGGGCGGACAGAAGGCCGCCTCGAACCAGAGGGCGAGCGAAGGCGTCGCCCGAAACAAGGAGACGTCCATGGGTTTCTCGATCCGTTCCAACAGCGCCGCCACCGCCGCCAGCACCAACCTCAGCTCGACCCAGGAGCTCCTGGGCAAGTCGATGAACCAGCTCTCGTCGGGCGACCGCATCATCAACGCCGGTGAGGACGCGGCCGGCCTCGGCATCAGCCGCAACCTCCAGGCGCAGATCTCCAGCTACACGCAGGCCTCGCGCAACGCCAAGGACGGCATGTCGCTGACCCAGACCGCCAACGGCTACCTCGCCGGCGTGCAGGACCAGCTCGCCCGCCTCCGCCAGCTCGCCATCCAGGCCGCCAGCGACGGCCTCGGCTCCGACCCAGCGCGACTACGACGTGACCGAGGCGACGAAGATCACCGGCGAGCTCGACCCGCGTGCAGGCCACGGCCGAGTACAACGACACCAAGGTCTTCCTAACGGCAGCACCACCTTCACCTTCCAGGTCGGCATCCGCGGCACCGCCAACGACGCCATCGTCGTCGACATGGCCTCCGTGAAGGTGGGCGCCGCCGACCTCGGCACCGCGACGCTCAAGCTGAACGCCATCGAGCCTCAGCACGGTGCCCAGCGCGCAGAGCGCCATCGCCGCCATCGACGCCGCCATCAGCAGCGTCTCCGACTACGTCTCGCAGCTCGGCGCCGCCGGCAACCAGTTCGAGAGCGTGACGAAGACCATCGCCAGCGCGGTGAAGAACCTGGCCGACGCCGACGAGCGCATCCGCGACACCGACGTGACCGTCACCTCCTCGCAGCTCGCCCGGCAGAACGTGCTCGCCCAGGCCGGCATCTCGGTGGAGGCGCAGGCGAACCAGCTGCCGCAGATGGCCCTGAAGCTGCTCGGGTAGTCGATTGGACAGCGGTGCGCGAGCCGTCCCCGGTGAAGGTTGCCGAGGGACGGCTCGTCGCATGAGGGGCTCCCCTCGTCGGGGAATCTAGAGGACGAGCGGCGGAGCATCACCAGCAGGGAGGCGCGTCCATGAGCACCAGCGTCGCCATCAGCGGGCTCGGCACCGGCCTCGCAGCGCAGATCGACTCGAAGTCGATTGTCAGCCAGCTGGTCGCCCTGCAGCAGAAGCCCATCGACGACCTGCAGACCGAGGAGACGGGGGTCAAGGCGCAGATCTCGGCCTTCGGCGCCCTCGCCTCCACCCTCTCCGCCCTGCAGACGGCCGCGAAGAACCTGGGCAAGAGCGGCGTCCTCGGCTCCACCGCGACCATGTCCGACGCCGCCGACTTCCAGGTGGTGCCCGACGCGGGGGCGGTGGCCGGCTCCTACGAGATCCAGGTCGACGTGCTGGCCCGGCAGGCCAAGTGGCGCTCCGGCGGTTTCGCCGAGGGCGACAAGTTCACCGCCGGTCACCTGGGCCTCCTGGTGGACGGCGTCGACTACGGCTTCGACGTGGCCCAGGACGCCAACCTGGAGGACGTGGCGGGACAGAATCCGCTCGAGCGGCGCGCCGGTGTCGGCCACCGTGCTCTTCGACGGCACCCGGCACTTCCTCGCCGTCACCGCCGCCCAGGGCGGCTTCGACGGGGCCGACCCCGCCTCGGCCCTCACCCTCGGTTACACGGTGACGGGGAGCGGCGGCGTGGACCCCTCGGTGGGCGCCACCCAGACCACCGCCGTCAATTCCTCCTTCTCCATCGACGGATTGCAGTACCGGCGCCGCTCCAACGTGCTCACCGACGCCCTGCCGGGCACCACCCTCACCCTGCGCGCCGCGAACGGCAAGAAGGACACCCTCACCCTCGCCAGCGACAGCGCCAGCACCGAGAAGAACATCCAGTCGTACCTCACCGCCTACAACGCGGTGGTGACGCTCCTGCAGGCGCAGAACACGGTCGGCGCCCCCGGCCCCCTGGCTGGCGACCCCACCACCCTGGGCCTCAAGTCGAGCCTGCAGGACCTCGTCACCCACAGCCTGGGCGCCGCCTTCAAGGTGCGCTCGCTGGCCGACCTGGGCGTCCTCGCCGAGAAGGACGGGATGCTCACGGTGGACATGGAGGTGCTGAAGACGGCGGTGCAGCGCGACCCCTCGGCGGTGGACGCCATCTTCACCGACCCGGTGAACGGCATCGGCAAGCTCACCGCCGACCTGGTGGAGAGCTACACCTCCTCCACCACCGGGATGATCACCCTGCAGTCGAAGGGGCTCGACCAGAAGGTCACCCAGCTCGACCAGAAGATTGAGACCGCCCAGGAGAAGCTGAAGAAGTACGAGAAGGAGCTCACCCTGCAGTTCGCCGCCATGCAGTCCGCCCTGAGCAGCTTCCAGAGCGTGTCGGACTTCCTCACCATGCAGGAGGCCGCCGCCAACCGGATGGCCAAGTGACCCCACCATGACCTACGCCAAGCGCTACGCCAGCCAGCAGAGCGCCACCGCCTCGCCCGAGCGCCTGATGGCGCTCCTCTTCGAGGCCGCCCTGCGCCACATCCGCGCCGGCGCCGCCCACCTGGAGGCCGGGCGGACCGCCCAGGCCAACACCCCGCTCACCAAGGCGGCCGACATCGTGCTCTACCTGCACGCCACCTTCGACATGCGGCGCGCCCCGAAGCTCGGCGAGCAGCTCGACGTGGTCTACCGCTTCGTCTGCGACCGGCTCACCCGGGCGAACCTGCGCAACGACCCCCGGCTGGCGCGGGACGCCGAGAAGGTCTTCGTGCCGGTGGCCGACGCCTTCGTCTCCGCGGTGCAGCAGCTCCAGGGCGCTCGCGCGGTGGCCGGATGATCGGCGAGGCGCTCTCGCGCGCGCTCGCCCGCGCGGCCGAGGGGCTCGAGGCGGGCGACGCGGTGGCGGCGCTCCCCTTCCTGGAGGAGTGCGTGAAGCTGTGCGGCGCCGCCCGGGCGGCGGGGGTCCAGCTCCCGCGGGGGAGCTCGCCCTGCTTCGCGCGCTCTTCGCCCGGGCCGAGGTGGCGGGGGCGCGCACCGCAGCCGCCATCCAGCGCGCGATGAGCAGCGCAGCCAGCTCGAGGCGGGCGCACGCGGCCTACGGCGCGTGACGTTCACGGCCCGAGCCCGCACAGCACGGCCCCGCCGGCTTCGCCCACGGAGATCAGCGCCTCCCCATGAGAGCACCGCGCGCCAGCGCCTTGACGCGCAGGCCGGGCACACCGCTTGCTGAGCTCTCCGGCGCCATGAGCCCGCGTCGCCCACGCATCAGCCTCTGCATGATCGCCAGGGACGAGGAGGCGATGCTGCCGGGCTGCCTCGACTCGGTGAAGGGGGTCGTCGACCAGGTGGTGGTGGTGGACACCGGCAGCTCCGACCGCACGCCCGAGCTGGCGCGGCGGGCCGGCGCGCAGGTCGTGCCCTTCGCCTGGCGCGAAGACTTCGCCGCCGCCCGCAACGCCTCGCTCGCCGCCGCCCGCGGCGAGTGGGTGCTGGTGCTCGACGCCGACGAGCGGCTGGCGCCTGGAGCCGGGCGCGCGCTGCGCGAGGCGGTGCGGCGCCACGACGCCGCCCCGCTGGGCGTCCTCCCGCTGCACCACGCCAGCCGGCTCGACGCCTCCTGCGACGAGGTGCTCTCCGGCCGCGCCCGGCTGGGCGAGCCGACCGAGCTCCACCGCCTGCTCCGGCGCACCCCCGACCTCGCCTACGAGGGGCTGGTCCACGAGCACGTCGACGGCTGGCTGGGCCGGCACGGGCGCAAGGGCATGCGGGTGGCCGCGCCCATCGTCCACTATGGCGCCGTGCCCGAGCTCCGGCGGGAGCGCGGAAAGGACGTGCGCAACCAGACCCTTCTCCGGCGCCTCGCCGAGAGCGACCCGACCGACCTCGACGCCTCCGGATACCTCGCCATGGAGCTCTACACCCAGGGCGACTACCAGGGAGCCCTGGCGGTGGTGGAGGAGCGCTGGCCGCGGCGTCACGGGTGGGGCTCCACTTCGCGGCTCGCCGCCTGGCGGTCGCCCGGGCCCTGCTCTTCCGGGCGCTCGATCGCCCGGAGGAGCTCCTCGAGACGGTGGCCGACGAGGAGGCGCGCGACGGCCCCGACCCGGAGCTCTCCTTCCTGCGCGGCTGCGGCCTGGAAGCCCTCGCGGCGCGTGAGCCCGACGCAGAGAGGCGAGCTGGTCGCCTCCGCACGGCGGCGGCGGCCTTCGGCGAGGCGCTGGCGCCGCGGCCGGCGAACCTGCCGATGACCACGCTCATGTTCGGCGCGGCGAGCTTCCTCGCCTCCACGCGCCTCGGTGCGGCGCTCCTCGTGCTCGGCGAGCCCGCGATCGCCGCCAAGGCCTTCGAGGCGGCGCTCGCGGCCAAGGCGGGACTGCGAGAGGCCGAGCTGGGCCTCGTCGAGGCGAAGCTCGCGCAGGGCGAACCGCTGGCGGCGCTGGAGCGCCTCACGCCCATCCTGGCGCGGGCCGAGGCGGGCGAGGACGGCGCCCGCGATGCGTGGTGGCTCGCCGCCCAGGCCGCGCGAACCCTGGGGAGTGACGACGACGCCGAGCTCTTCCTCACGCGGGCACGCGCGGCGAACGTCCCCTTCCTCGCCTGGCACCGCGCGGAGGCGTGCGTGGGCAGGCCGGGGGCGGCGGTCCGCAGCGCGTAGCCCTGGAGGCCGAGGAGGGGCTCGTCGCGTCGGCCGTGAAGGGCCCCCGCGCGCGACGGGGAGCCGCCACCTCGAAGCCTTCGGCCGCTCCGATTCGAGAACGCGGGGGCTCAGCCCAGCGCCCGCTCGAGCCACGGGAAGGCCTCCGACAGCGCGCCGGCCTGCGCCCGCAGCGCCTCCAGCACCCCGGGCCGCCCGGCCGCGTGGAGCACCTTCACCCATCGTCGAAGCGCCCCGCCCGCCTGCTGGGGGGTGAGCTCCACCTCCACCTCCACCGGCCGCCCGAGCGCGAGGTCGGCGAGGACCACCCCCAGCGCCGCCTCGGGGATCTCGGCCGCGAGCCGAGCAGAGAGCGCGCGAGCGGGGGCGAGCTCGCCGGCGGCGAGGAGCGCCTGCACGAGCAGCAGCGCGGCGGGGCCAGCGGGCGGCGACCCAGCGGCGGCGCCGAGCGCGCCCAGCGCGAGGTCGAGGTCACCTTCGAGGAGCGCCGCCTCGCCCACCGCGGCGTCGAGCTCGGCGCTCGGTCCGTGCCGCTCCCCGTGCGCCCGCCCGAAGGCGAGGAGCGCCTCTGGGCCTGCCGCGCGGGCGAGGAGCGCGCTGGCGAGGAGCGCCTCCGGGTCGCGGGGAGCGGCGGCGAGCGCCTCGTCGAGGCGCCTCCCGGCGGTCGTGGGGTCGCCGTTCGCCACGGCGAGCCGCGCCAGGCCGAGCAGCGGCCGCACCGTCAGCTTCTGCGCCATGGCGTCCTCGCGGAGCCGGGTGCAGGCGAGGTAGTCGCCCTCGGCCTCCGCCAGCAGCCCGAGCTCCTCGGCGAGGAGGCCGCGCGCCAGGTGGAGCGAGGCCGACGGTCTCACCACCTCGCCCCAGCGGCGCAGGAGCTCGAGCCCAGCCCGCTCATCGCCGTGGTGGAGCCCCTCGGCGAGAAGCGCGAGCAGCTCTCCGCCGAAGTGCGCGGCGGCGAGCCCGGCCCTCTCCCGCTCCAGCACCGGGAGGCAAGCCGCGGCGGCGCGTGACCAGCGCGGCCGGTCGCCCCAGTAGCGCGCCTGCTCCATGAGCTTGAAGTGCGCGTAGAGGTCGCCGGGATTCCTCCGCGAGACAGCGCGTGAGGATGCGCGCGTCGCGCTCGCGCTTGCCCCGCGCGGCGGCTCGGGCGCGCCCGTAGCCGAGGTGCTCCGCGTGGCCGGGGAGCCGCACGCGCCGCTGGCCGGTCCGGGCGAGGTAGGCCACCACCGCCTCGTCCACGCTCTCGTGGATGGCGTGGCGAAAGCGGATGGACGGGTCGCGCCGGAAGAGTCGCAGCAGCCACTCTTCCCGGCTCTGGCCGTGGTCGAGCGCGCCGCGCATCCGCAGCCACCCCGCGCCCGCCGCCTCATCGGCCGCGGCCGCGCGCAGCCCACCACCAGCTCCGGGGTCAGGAGCTCGTCGGCGTCGAGAGAGGATGAGGTCGCCCGTGGCGGCCTCGAGTCCCGCGTTGCGCGCCGCCGCGAAGTCGTCGCGCCACGGCTCGCGGAGCAGCCTCGCCCCCGCGGCGAGGAGCAGCTCCGGGGTCTCGTCGACCGAGCCGGTGTCGACCGCCACCAGCTCGTCCCAGGCGCCGCGCGCCACCTCGAGGAAACGCGGGAGGAGCTCAGCCTCGTCGCGCACGATCATGCAGAGCGAGATGCGAGAGCCAGCCATGACGCTCAGCCCCCGCGGGAGGCCCGATCCATCGCTTCGTTCGACGCGCTCGGGGGCCGCGCCCCGGGGAACAGGCGGTGCGACCCACTTCGCGCGAGCCCCGGAGCCGGGGGCCCGCTCCCGAGCGCGCGCGGCGGGCCTCGGCCCCTCACGGCTTGTCGGGCTTCTCGGGCTTCTCCGCGTCGCCCTGCCTCTCGCGGAAGGCGCGGCGGAAGCCCCTCACGCTCTCGCCGAGGCCCTGGCCGAGCTGCGGCAGCTTCTTGCCGCCGAACACGAGCAGCACCACCACCAGGATGAGGACGAGCTCGGTGAGGCCGAAGCCGAACATGCGGCCAGGAGCGTATCACTCTTCTACGTCCTCCGCCCGGCCGCGAGCGACCTCCGCCAGCCGCGGCGCGTCGAGCACGTGCAGCCCTCGCGAGGCCGAGAGGAGGCCCTCCTCCTCCAGGCGCCCGAGGCACCGCGAGAGGGTCTCGGCGCGCATGCCGAGGAGCCGGGCCATCATCCCTTTCCTCATCGCCCCGGGGCGCTCGGCGAGGAACCCGGCGTGGGCGAGGGTGAAGCGGGCCACGCGCGAGAGGCAGTCACCCTGCCTGAACGAGCGGTCGTCGTGCTGGGAGGTGATCTCCACGAGGAGCAGGTCGAGGACGGCCCGCGCCGGACCCTGTCCAGGCGAGACCCAGCTCGCCAGGTGGTCGCCCGCCAGCGAGCACAGCTTCACCCTGGAGAGCGCCCGGACCTCGTGGGGCGAGGGCACGCGCTTCACGCTCTCGCAGCAGACGAGCGTGCCCGGGCCGCGGAGCGCGAGGTGGGTCTCCACCCCCCGGGGACTCACGGTGGACTGGGCGACGAAGCCCTCCTTGACGAAGTACACCGCGGCCGGCGTCTCGCCCTGGGCGCAGAGGGTGGCCCCCGCCTCCCGGGTGGAGGGTGTGAAGCGGCAGCGGCCGTGACAGGCCGAGCCGATGGTGCAGGAGCGGCAATCGCTCACCGGTGCGCTCAAAAACACGGAAGGACTCCTCGCGGAAGCTCGCAGCCGGCAGCGCAGGGGCCCGCCTGCCCTCGCTCGCGCGCACTATAGCGAGCCTGGGGGCTGACGAGGAAGGGGAATTTGAGCCAGGTCAAAAACTGCCGAACCGGTACGGCCACCCCATCCCGCGGGAGCTCTCGTTCCGGTTTCGCCCGGTGGCCTCGAGCGGAAGGCTACCTCACCGTCTCGGCGGGCGAGGAGGCAGCCGCTCTCGAGCCCCCCTGCGAGAGGCGGCCGAGCCGGTCGTAGGGCCGCCACTTGAAGCGCGCCCCCAGCGCCTCGGCGGCGCGGCGGCACTCCTCCTCCACGAGGCCGGGCACCGCCACGCAGCTCGCCGCCGTCTCCAGCCCGTGCGCCACGGCCGAGCGGATGAAGGCGCGGCACGCCTCGTACGCCTGCTCGCCGTAGCGATTCGGGCAGAGGCCGAGGTAGGTGGCGGCGTCCGGCGCGTTGAGCGAGACGCTCGCCGCGCCGAGGCCGGCCGCGACGAGCTCGGGGACGACGTCGCGCCCCTCGCGCAGGCTGGCGAGGCCGTCGGTGTCGAGTCGCACCCTCGCCACCCCGGCCGCCTTCAGGCGGCGGGTGACGTCGAGCACCACCGCGAGGCGGCGGGTGGCCTCCCCGAGGCCGGTGAAGACGACCTCCGAGCGCCCCGCGAACCCTGCCCTCTGGGCCGCCTCCCACACCTCGTCGGCCGATGGGGCACGGGCGAGCTGCAGGTCGAAGCCGCCCACCACCCAGTCGCCGTCGCGGATCTTCGGGGCAGAAGCTGCATGCGAGCGTGCAGGCGCTGGTGACGTTGAGGTAGAGCGCGTCACCCAGGGGGTAGGCGTAGACGGGGCGAGCGGTGTCCGGGCTTTCCACGTTGGGGGCTTAACGGGGCCCGGTTGGCGGCGCCGGGAAGCGCCCGACGGGCGCGGGCTCTGTCTCGAGCGAGGCGCGCCGCCCCGCGTCGCCACCGAGGGGCGAGCGCAGAGCCCTTTCGCGCCTGGACGCTATCCCGGCAGCACCCGCGCCACCGCGCCGCCCATCGCCAAGTCTACGCGCTCCGGGGCGAGCGCGCGCGTTCTCAGGTCATAGAGGCGCACGAGAGGGCGGTCCCAACGCTCGCGCCCGCGCGCCGGGCTCACCGACCGCGCGTACCGCCCGTCGGCGAGCTCGAGGAGCGAGCCCGGTGGGTAGCGGCCGAGCACGTTCACCATCACCTGGAGCAGGACCGGGTGGTACAGCTTCCCCGCCGCGCGCGACATGGCGCCGAGCGCGTCGGCCGGCGAGATGCGGGCGCGGTGCACCCGGAGCAGCGTGGCGTAATCCTCCGCCACCCTCAGAATCTGCCCCGCGGCCGAGGGCGCGCCGCGCGGCTCGGCGTGGTCGCGGTGGTGGTCGAGCAGCGCCCGCAGGCGTCGCAGCTTGCCCTCGTGGAAGCCGCGCTGCCGCAGCATGAGGCGGGCCCCCTCGCCGGGATGGGCGTGGAGCCCGGCGGGGCTCGCGGCGACGTCGGGCGGGAGCGCGGCGTAGCCGGCGTCGTGCACCATGGCGGCGAGCCCGAGGTCCTGGAGGAGGGCCGGCCTGAGCCCCGCCGCCTGCCCGACGAGGAGCGCCACCAGGGCCACGCTGGCGGCGTGCGCCTCGAGCGCCGAGCCGTCGGCCACCGCCTCCCACAGCTCGGGCGAATCGAGCCCCACATCCACCAGCTCGATGACCGCTCGCCGGAGAGGCAGCGGGTTCACCGCCCGCCCCTTCGACATGCCCTCGTACGCTCTCGCCGAGGAGCCGGAGCGCCCGCCGGATGGCCTCGAGCGGGCTCGCCCGGTTCGCCTGCTCGTCCTGGTTCTTGAAGCGAAAGCGCGGCTGCAGCTCCACCGAGCGGAGCCCGGCCTCGGAGAGCGCCGCCCTGAGCGCGCGGCGCGGCGCCACCTCGTCCGGCTTCCGCGCGAAGAGCGCCACCAGGAGGCGGACGCCCGGTCCGTCGAGCGGAGCGTGAAAGGAGAGGCCGCCCACGTTGTGCTTCCCGAGCTCCGGGCCGAGGTCCTTCCCTCCGCCGCCCTTTCCCTCCAGGCGGACGCGCACCTCGTTCAGGTAGGCCTGATCCTCCACCGTGGCGAGGTGCACGGGGCCGAGCAGCTCCGAGAGGCCCGAGAGCGCGCGGACGAAGGCCTCCACTGGCGCGTCGAAGGCGCGGTTGTCGGCCGCGTGCACGCGGCTCATCTTGAGGAGGCCACCGAGGAGCTGCGCCAGGCTCTCGCCGCCCTCGCGGACCTTCTGCGCGAGCTCGCGGTCCTCGCCCGCGCGCGCCTTCCCGAGGGCGCGGGCGAGGTCTCTCTGCGCGTTTCCCAGCTCATCCATGGGAGGCTCCGCCCCCAGGGGCTCCGCCCGGGGACGCTCCGCCCCCTCCGCCCGTCGAGGCTCCATCCCGAGGGGACCCGCCCGGCGAGGCTTCGCCGGGGGATGCGCCGGCGCCGGCCTCCTGCTCCTTCCGGCGTCGCGCCAGGGTGGCGAGGCAGTGCTGGCGGAGCTCGCCCTCCGAACGAGCGGCGAGCGCGGTGAGCTGCGCCTCCGGGCTCTCTCCCGGGAGCATCCCGGTGCCCGCCACCGCTGCCCACTGCAGCGCGCGCTGCTCCTCTCCGGGCCCGCGCAGAAACCGCCCCTTCGGCTCGAGCCAGCCGGCGAAGAGCCTCGCCGCGGGGATGGGCGCGACCGCGGCCAGCGCCCGCCCGAGCGCCTCCGCCTCGCGGTGACCAGGGGTTCCCGCCTCCAGCGCCGCTCGGAGCGCGTCCACCGAGGAGGCGTCGCCGCGCCGTTCCAGCACCTCGGCGGCGCGCACGCGGACCTCCTCCGAGGCGTCGCGCAGGAGGGCGCCCACCGGCCCCAGCGGGAAGTCGCCCGGGGCGCTCTCCAGCGCCGCGAGCGCTTCAATGCGCAGCGAGCCATCACCCATGGCGAGGAGCCGACGCGCCACCTCGGCGGCCCGAGCGGGCGCGCGCGCCACCAGCCCCCGGGCGAGGTCGCGCGCCGCCCGAGGCTCCAGGGTGGGGAAGCGCGCCAGCACCGCCTCCGCCTCGCGAGGCAGGCGCGCCAGGATGATCTGAAGGAGCAGCCGGTGGCGCCCCTCCGAAGCTGGGTTCGCGAGCGCGTCGAGCGCGGCCGGCATCCCCAGGAGCGGGAGGAACGGGACGAGTTCGGGCGGCAGCTTCGCGGCATCCTCCGGCACCGACTCCAGCACCAGGGAGAGCGTGCGCGCGTCGCCCAGGCTGCCGAGGAGCTCGTCCCGAAGCTCGCCTCCACCCCCCTGGCCCACGACGTCCACCAGGCGCCGGAGCGCGCCGAGCGAGCCGGCCGAGAGCAGCGCGTCGCGCACCTCCGAGAGGAAGCCGGTGAGCTCCGGGTTCGGGAAGGGCCACCCGGCCCGCCCCGCCTCGGCGAGGAGGTCGCGCGCCACCGAGAGCGCCAGGTCGGCCACCTCCTCGTCGTCGCCCGTCGCCCTGAACGGCAGGAGCGCGTCCTCGGGCACCTCGCGCCAGGCGACGGGACCCGGCTTTGGCAGCGGCGGCAACGGCAGGTCCCAGGTGGGGGGAGGGGAGAAGGCGCGGGCGCGCTCCACCGCGTCGTCGTCTCCCCCCGGCTCCGGGCTCTCCTCGTCGGGGACGTACCCCTCCACCGCCTCCACCGAGATCCCCCTCAGCTCGGACCGGCGCAGGAGCGTCACCGCGTCGTCCTCCCCCTGGCGGAGGCCGGTGAAGCGCACGGCCAGGATCTCCAGGAAGCGGAGCAGCTCGGCCCACACCACGTTGGGGAGGATGGTGAGCTTTCGGACCCCGTCGCGGTAGAGCCGGAAGGCGAGCGACTTCTCCCGGTCGAGGTCCTTGTAGACCGGCTCGCCGCGCACGGCGAGCTCGAAGGGGCGGACCTCCAGCACCAGCGCACCGTGCGCCACGGCCGCGCGCATGCGCGCCTGGTACTCGGCGAGGAGCTGGCGGACCACCGCGTTGCCCGGGTCGTAGAGCACGAAGCTGCGCGCGGCGCGCGACAGGGCGAGCATGGCCGCGGCCGCCGCCTGGCCGGGCGTAGCCTCCGCGGGAGCGGCGGCGGCGGACTCGACGCCTGGTGAAATGGGTGATCGCGGCGGCGCGGGCGTGGGCATGCCCGCCGATCGGAGCCCGGAAGGCCCCGCCGCGTCAATCCCGGGGCGAGAGACTTCCCCCGCGCCCTCGGTCGCGCGCGCTCGACTCGATCGGGAAGCGCCGTCGAGCGGGCCCGTCTCGCGCGGCGCCGCGGCCGGATTCCGGCTCGGCGCTCGGACAAACTGGCCGTCGGGCACGGCCGATCCGTGTTGTATCGCCGCTGCGGCTGAGCTAGCTTCCGCGGACCATGGACAAGATTCGGATCAAGGACGTGAAGGAGGGCGAGCCCCTCCGCAGCGTCTTCCTCGTCGCCCGCCGGGCCGTCCCCACCGCCAAGAGCGGTAAGCCTTATCTGTCGGTGACGCTCCAGGACAAGACGGGCGAGCTGGAGGCGCGCGCCTTCGACCGGGTCGAGGAGCTGTCGCCGAAGCTCGAGGAGCGCTCCTACGTCACCGTGAGCGGCATGGTGGGCACCTTCCAGGGGAAGCCCCAGCTGCGCATGGAGCTGGTGGAGCCGGCCGAGCCCGACACCATCGACGCCGCCGACTTCGCCTGGGCGCCGCCGCCCGAGCCGAAGAAGCCGGAGAAGAGCGGCTTCAGCGAGGAGGAGGAGACGCTCTGGAAGGAGCTCGCCGCGCTGGTCGAGGCGGTGGTCGACCCGAACGTGAAGTCGCTCGTGCGAGCCTTCCTCGACGACGAGGACGTGGCCGGCCGGCTGCGCCGCGCCCCCGCCGCCAAGTCCATTCACCACGCGTACGCGGGGGGCCTGCTCGAGCACACCGTGTCGTGCCTCAAGCTCGCCCACCGGCTGGCCGACCACTACCCGCAGGTCGACCGCGACCTCCTGGTGGCTGGCGCCTTCTTCCACGATCTCGCCAAGATCCGCGAGCTCGGCTACGAGCGCCAGGTCGACTACAGCGACGAGGGGCGCCTCGTGGGCCACCTCGTCATGGCCGCCCAGTGGATCCACGACAAGGCGCGGCGCGCCGGGGTGCCGCGCGAGCTGGAGCAGCACATCGTGCACATGGTGCTCGCCCACCACGGCAAGCTCGAGTACGGCTCGCCCCGCCAGCCGGTCACGCTGGAGGCCTTCCTCGTCCACGCGCTCGACGAGCTCGACAGCAGGGTGAACTCCTGGCTGAACCTGATGGGCCGCGAGGGCGGCAACCGCCGCTGGACCGACGCCAACAACATCTACGGCCACCACATCTGGCGTGGCACGCTCCCCACCGAGCAGGCGGAGAAGAAGGGACCGCCCGCCGAGGTGATGACGCCGGTCATCTACGTGCCCCGACCCTCCGGCGGGCAGCAGGCTCGGTCGCAGCCGCAGGGCCAGGGGCCTGGCCCCGGTCCCAAGAAGCAGCAGCAGCGCCGGCCCGAGCGGAGGAGTGAGCCCGCTGCGCGCCCGGAGCAGGCGGCGTCCGCAGCCGAGCCCGCCGCGAGCGCGGCCGGTGAGCCCCACCGCGAGGGCGCACCTTCCGCGCCCGCCCCGGCGAGCGCCCGTCCCGAGCGGCCCCCGCGCCCCGATCGCCCCGAGCGCGGGGGGTTCCGAGGCGGCCCGGGCGCGCCCGGCGGAGCCGGAGGTCCTGGCGGCGAGCGGAAGCGCGGCTACATGGGCCCGCGACTTCCCGGCGACAAGGGGCCACAGCCCCGGCCCAAGCCGGCGGGCGCGCTCACCCACAACCCGTTCGCCGCCCTGGCCCAGAAGATTCGAGGGGGGCGAGGCCGCGCGGGGAGGTGGAGAGCCGCAGGGCGGAGAGCAGCCGAACGCCGAACTTCCGGGGGAGGGTGCGTCGCCGGAGCAGGCGCACGCTGCGTCAATCGAGGCCGGCCAGCCGCACGACAGCGCAGGAGAGGCCCGGAACGCGCCGCCGGCCACCTCCTCACCTCCGCCCGCCGGTCCGGTCCCGAGCGAGGCCCCACCTTCGGAGCCCGGAGCCCCCAACGACGCCTCCTCGGAGGCGAGCCCCGGTGGTCCGGCGGAGCCATTCGCCCCGGAGCCGAGCTCGCCCGACGGGCTCTCGGAGCCGAGGGAGGGTTAGGCGACCGGCTCGGCGAGGAAGGAGCGCGACGGTCGGCGACCCGTCGCGCCCGATGCCACGGCGCGGTAGCGCGAGGTGTGCGGGGCCGGCGCCCGCTGGCTCTCTTCAACCGCGGCGGTCCCCCGGGTAGAGTCGCGCCGTGGTTCCCTTCGGACGCACCGCCGCCATCTTCGACGTCGACGACTCGCTCCTCGACGGGAACGCCGGCACGGTCTTCACCTGGTATCTCTACAGCGAGAAGATCATGCGGCCCGAGATGCGCTCGCGCATCCCCAGGTTCATCTACGAGTACGCGCGCCGGCGCCTCTCCGAGCAGGACATGGTGGAGGTGGGCTCGCGGTGCCAGCAGGGGCTCCGCGCCGACGAGCTCAGGGCGCACGCCCACGCCTGCTTCGAGAAGCACCTTCGCAAGCGCATCACCACCGGTGCGGTGCGGCAGATCCGCAAGCACCTGCTCTCCGGGCACCTGGTGGTGCTCGCTTCCGGTTCGCCGCAGTACATCGTGGACGAGGTGGGGAGGCACCTCCGCGTCCACCTGGCGGTGGGCACGCGCACGCGGGTGGTGCAGGGGCGGGTCACCGACGAGCTCCTCCCCCCCGTGGTGTTCCGCGACGGCAAGCGCGCGGTGGTGGAGCAGCTCGCCGAGACCTACGACCTCGACCTCGCCCGGAGCTACCTCTACTCCGACTCCTCGGCCGACACCCCGCTGTTCGAGACGGTGGGCCACCCGGTGGTGGTGAACCCCAAGCCGCCGTTTCGTGCCGTGGCCGAGCTCCGGGGGTGGGACGTGATCACCTGGCAGGAGCGCACCAGGGGCGCCACCGCGGCCGACACCGCCGACGAGTGGGGGAGCTGGGATGGCTGACGAAGCTTCCCCCTCCCCAAACTCCAGGTTACCCTCGCGCTCACCCACCCCCCTCGAGGTCCTCAGATGAAGCTCGTGCTCGGGAACAAGAACTTTTCCTCGTGGTCGCTGCGCCCCTGGATGGTCATCCAGCACCTGGGCGTGCCTTGCGAGGAGGAGGTGGTGCCGCTCGATCAGCCCGACACCGCCGAGCGCATCGCGCGCGTCTCGCCGGCGGGCCGAGTCCCGGTGCTCATCGACGGCGATGTCACCGTGTGGGATTCGCTCGCCATCTGCGAGTACCTGGCCGAGAGTTTCCCGGACCGGCAGCTCTGGCCGGCCGATCGCGCCGCCCGCGCCACCGCGCGCGCGGTGGCCGCCGAGATGCACTCCGGATTCACGGCGCTCCGAACGCACTGCCCGATGAAGTTCAAGGAGGTCTTCGAGCCGCGCCCGCTCGCGAAGGAACTGCAGGCCGACGTGGACCGCATCGTCTCGCTCTGGGAGGATGCGCGCCGGCGCTTCGGGGCGGCGGGGCCGTTCCTCTTCGGCAGCTTCTCCATCGCCGACGCCATGTATGCGCCGGTGGTGAGCCGCTTCCACACCTACGGCGTCTCGCCCGGAGGCGCCGCGGGCGCCTGGGCCGACCTGATGTGGAGCTCGCCGGCCATGCAGAGGTGGGGTGAGGCGGCGAAGGCCGAGCCGTTTCACATGAAGCGCTACGAGACGGCCAAGCCCGCGAAGTGAAGCCGGGGCGCGCCCGGGTGGGTGGGCTCCCAGGCCCGGGCGGCGCCCAACGGCCCGAAGGCTTGCAGTATTCTATCTCGCCCTTATATCCCGGACCGTGGCGGTCCTCTTCCGCCGCGCCAGCAGGATCATCCTCCACCGGAGAGAGCATGGACACCACCACCGTCGCCCCGACCCCCACCGCCCCGCCGCCCGCGGCCTCCGAGGGTGGGCTTCCTTTCTCGCTCACCGCCAAGGCCGTGGAGATGGTCCGCGACGCCATGACGCGTGAGAACCTGGCCGGCTACGGCATTCGGCTCGGCGTGGTCGGCGGCGGCTGCTCCGGCTTCCAGTACTCGATGGACTTCGAGCAAGAGAAGCGCGACGGCGACATCGTCTACGAGCAGGATGGCCTCAAGCTCTACACCGACCCCATGAGCTCCATGTACCTCGAGGGCGTCACCGTCGACTACGTGACGGGCCTGCAGGGCGCGGGGTTCAAGTTCATCAACCCCAACGCCAAGAACACCTGCGGCTGCGGTCAGTCGTTCACCTACTGACGCCCCGGCCGCCCTCTTGCTCGTCGTCCGCAGCGCGGTGGTCGGCCCCTTCCAGGAGAGCACCTGGCTCCTCGCGGACGACGCCGACGGGGAGGCGCTGCTGGTGGACCCGGGTGGCGAGGTGGACCGCCTGCTCGCCCTCCGGGAGCCCGGCGGCTTCCGGATAGCCGCTGTCTTCCTCACCCACGGCCACATCGACCACGTCGCCGGCTGCGCTGAGGTCGTCTCGCGCCTCGATCGGCCGTGCCCGGTGAGCTTGCACCGCGGCGACGCGGCCTGGCTCGAGGCCCTGCCGCAGCAGGCGGCGATGTTCGGCCTGGGCCCCTGCACCAAGCCGACCGTCGATCGGTACCACGAGGATGGCGAGTCGCTCTCCGTGGGATCGCACCGGGCCCGGGTGATCCACACCCCAGGTCACTCGGTCGGTTCGTGCTGCCTCTTCTTCGAGGACGACCGGCTGCTCGTCGCCGGCGACACGCTCTTCGCCGGCTCGGTGGGCCGCGCGGATCTCCCCGGCGGCGACTTCGACCTGCTCGAGCAGTCGATCAAGCAGCGCATCTTTCCGCTCGGTGACGACGTGCGCTTCCTCCCCGGCCACGGGCCGGAGGGGACGGTCGGTCGGGAGCGGCGACACAACCCCTTCGTGGGCGAGCGGGCGGTCGGTCGCTTCGTGTGACCTGCTCCCGGCCTCGCGGGGGCGTTCCTGCGCTACATCGCCACCACGCCCATGATGTTCTGCCCCGCGTCGACGTGCAGGGTCTCCCCGGTCACGTTGCGCCCGAGCGACGAGCAGAGGTAGACGGCGGCACCGCCGATGTCGGCGTGCTCGATGTTGCGGCGCAGCGGCGTCCGCTCGGCGTTCTCCTCCAGCATGCCCCGCATGCCGCGGATGCCGGCGGCGGCCAGCGTCCTGAGCGGCCCGGCGCTCACCGCGTTCACCCGGATGCCGTCCTGGCCGAGGTCCTGCGCGAGGTAGCGCACGCTGCACTCCAGCGCCGCCTTGGCGATGCCCATCACGTTGTAGCGGGTGACCACCTTCTCGGCGCCGTAGTAGCTGAGGGTGAGGATGCTGCTCTCGGGCGGCATCATGGGCTTGAAGGCGCGGGCGAGCGCCACCAGCGAGTAGGCCGACACCTCCAGCGCGGTGCGCCACGCTTCACGGGTGGTCGCCTCGGTGAAGCGGCCGCTCATCGCATCGCGCGGCGCGAAGGCGATGGAGTGCACCAGCACGTCGAGCCGGTCCCACACCCGGGCGAGCTCGCGCGGCGCGCGCTCGAGGTCGGTGTCGCGCTGCACGTCGCAGTCGATCACCGCGGCGGCCACCGGCTGGACCAGGGGGATGACCCTTCGCCCCATGGTCTCCCCGGGGTAGGTGAAGGCCACCTCGGCGCCCTGCGCCCGGAAGGCCTGGGCGATGGCCCAGGCGATGCTCCGGTCGTTGGCCACACCGGCGACGAGCGCGCGCTTCCCCTCCATGAGCCCCGCGCGCGCCTGAGGCTTCGCCGCCATCTGCGCGCCGTTCACCGCGCCATTGTGGCCTGCGTGGTGCTCCGCCGCGCTCCCCTTGCCCGCCCCTTCTTCCTCGATCCGCATGCGGCGCACTCTCCCTGGACGGCGCCGGCGTGTGCTCGCCGCGTCGGCCGCCGGTTGTCTAGTCCGGGGAGAGCGAGGCCACAACCTTGCAGCGCGTCAGGGCTTTTCGCCAGGGACCACCGCAGGGATGATTCCACCCTTCGGAGAGGTCGCGGGCGGTGGCGCGTCCTGCTCGAGGCCGCGGCTGCGCGGGTGGCGCACGTCGGTGCCCCGCACCATGTAGATGACCATCTCGGCGAGGTTGATGGCGTGGTCGCCGAAGCGCTCCAGGTGCTTGGCCGCGAAGAGGATCGAGGTGGCGCGCCGGATGGAGCGCGAGTCCTCCATCATGAGCTGCAGGAGCTCGTTGAAGATCTTGAGGTAGAGCGCGTCGGCGAGGTCGTCGCCGTGCAGCACCTCGCGCGCGCGGTCGGGGTCGCGCTGCACGAAGGCGTCGAGCGCCTTGCGGAGCTGCGCCTCCACCAGCTCGGCCAGCGAGGCGAGGTCGTGCAGCGGCCGCAGCGGCGGCGCCTGAGCCAGATCGAGCGCCCGCTCGGCGATGTTCACGGCGAGGTCGCCCATGCGCTCCAGGTCGGTCACGATCTTGAGGGCGGTGGTGATGAAGCGGAGGTCGCTGGCGGCGGGCTGCCGGAGCGCCAGGAGCCGGCGGCAGGCGCCGTCGATCTCCACCTCCATCCGGTTCACCTCCACATCGGCCGCCTTCACCTCGTGCGCCAGGGTCGAGTCGCGCTCGATGAAGGCGCGCACGCTGCGCCCGATGAGCTCCTCCACCTTGCCGCCCATGGCGAGCAGCCGCTCCCGGAGCGCCGTGAGCTCGCTCTCGTAGGTCTTGTCGGTGTGCGTCGTCGGCATGTGCTCCTCGTCTCCCTGGCGGACGGCCGCTACCCGAACTTTCCGGTGACGTAGTCCTCGGTGCGCTGCTCCTCGGGATTGGTGAAGATCTTCTCGGTCGGCCCCACCTCCACCAGCTCGCCCAGGTAGAAGAAGGCGGTGTTGTCGCTGACGCGCGCCGCCTGCTGCATGTTGTGGGTGACGATGACGATGGTGTAGCGCGACTTGAGCTCGTGCATCAGCTCCTCGACCTTGGCGGTGGCGATGGGGTCGAGGGCGCTCGCAGGCTCGTCCATGAGCAGCACCTCCGGCTCCACCGCCAGCGCGCGCGCGATGCAGAGGCGCTGCTGCTGGCCACCCGACAGCGAGGTGGCCGCGTGCTTCAGGCGGTCCTTCACCTCGTCCCAGAGCGCCGACTGATGGAGGCACCGTTCCACCACCTCGTCGAGATCGCCCTTCCAGCCGTTGAGCCGGAGGCCAGAGGCCACGTTGTTGAAGATCGACATGGTGGGAAAGGGGTTGGGCCGCTGGAACACCATGCCGACCCGGCGCCGCAGGTAGACGGGATCGACCCCGCGCGCGTAGAGATCCTCGCCGTCGAGCAGCACCCCGCCGTCGGAGCGCGCGCCGGGCACGAGCTCGTGCATGCGGTTGAGGCAGCGGAGGAAGGTGCTCTTGCCGCAACCCGAGGGGCCGATCACCGACAGGATGGAGTAGGGCGCGACGTCGACGGAGACGTCGCGCAGGACGTGCCGGTCGCCGAACCAGGCCTGGAGCTTCTCGACCTTCATCTTGGGCACGCCGGCGGCGGTCCCGTTCGGCTTCGCGGCAGGGGTGGACATGGCGGTCAAGCACGGCCTCCGGCGGCGCTGCGCCGCAGTGCCGCGCGGGCGGCGAGGTTGAGGATCCCGACCAGGAGGAGGAGCACCAGCGCGGCGCTCCAGGCCTTCTGGTGCCAGTCCTCGTAGGGGCTCACGGCGTAGTTGAAGATCTGGACGGTGAGCGAGGCGGTGGGCTGGTCGAGCTGGAAGTTCCAGTACTGGTTGTTGAGCGCGGTGAAGAGCAGCGGCGCGGTCTCGCCGGCCGCGCGGGCGATGCCGAGCAGCGCGGCGGTGACGATGCCGCCGAGCGCGGTGCGAAGCACGATGCGCAGGCTGGTCTTCCACTGCGGGATGCCGAGCGCCAGGGACGCCTCGCGCAGCGAGGGCGGCACCAGCCGCACGAGCTCCTCGGTGGTGCGCGCGAGCGACGGGATCATGAGCAGCGCCAGCGCCAGCGCCCCGGCCAGCGCCGAGAAGCTGCGCATGGGGATGACCACCAGGCCGTAGGCCACGATGCCGATGACGATGGAGGGCACGCCGCTGAAGACCTCGGCGGTGAAGCGCACCGCCCGGCCGAAGGCGCCGTCGCCCTTCTCGGCCAGGAAGACGCCGGCGCCGATCCCCACCGGCAGCCCCAGCACGCAGGCGAGCCCCACCATGGTGAGGGTTCCGACGATGGCGTTCCCGACGCCGCCACCCACCTCCCCCACCGGCTTCGGGAGCGCGGTGAAGAACGAGGGGGTGAGGCCGGGGAGGCCTCTCGAGACGACCAGCCAGAGCAGGGAGCCGAGCGGGATGAGCGCCGCCACCACCATGAGGCCACAGAGCCCGGTGACGAGGTGGTTCACCGCCAGACGGACGTGGCGGCTGGGAGCGCGGCCCATCAGGTGGCCTTTCCGCCGGCGGGGCCGCGCGCCACCAGCTGCACCAGGATGCGCGCCAGCGAGTTGAGGACGAGCGAGATGCCGAGGAGGACCAGCGCGAGCGCGGCCAGCGCGCCCACGTGCACGTCGCCGGTGGCCTCGGCGAACTCGTTGGCGATGACCGCGGGCAGCGAGTAGCCGGGCGCGAAGAGCGACGCGCTGATGCTGGGGGAGTTGCCGATCACCATGGTGACCGCCATGGTCTCGCCGAGCGCGCGGCCGAGGCCCAGGATGGCGGCGCCCAGGATGCCGGGGCGGGCGTAGGGGAGGACCGACATGCGGATCGCCTCCCAGCGCGTGGCGCCGAGGGCGAACGCGCCCTCGCGGAGCGAGGACGGCACGGTCTTCAGGACCTCGTTCGTCACCGACGAGATGGTGGGGAGGATCATCACGGCCAGGATGAGGCCGCCGGCGAGGAGGCCGAGCCCGATGGGCGGCCCCTTGAAGAGCGGGAGGAAGCCCAGGTACTTGCCGAGGAACGGCTCCACGCTCCCGCGCAGCCAGGGCACCATCACGAAGAGGCCCCACAGGCCGTAGACGACGCTGGGGATGGCGGCCAGGGTCTCGATGCCGAAGGTCACCACCGGCCGGAGCTGGCGGGGCCCCATCTCCGACAGGAAGAGCGCCATGCCGACCGAGACCGGCAGCGCGATGACGAGCGCCACCGCGCTGGTGACGAGCGTGCCGTAGATGAAGGGCAGCGCGCCGTAGGAGCCCGAGACGGGGTCCCAGTCGGTCTCGAGGAGGAAGCGGAACACCCCTGCCGAGAGCGCCGGGCGCGCCACCGACACGAGCTCCAGGACGAAGATCCCGACCACCACCAGGATGGAGCCACCGAGGGCCCCCAGGCCTGCGGCCCAGAGGCGGTCCCCGGCGTGCGCTCGGCCAAGCGCGCGGGGAGACGGCGGCGCGGTGGCCACCGTCTCCCGCGGGAGGATGTCAGTGGGAGGAGGCAAGCGAGAGGGACCTTCCCTGCACCTTCAGCGACTGGAGCTTCTTCTCCACCTTGGCCACCACCGGCTCCGGCAGCGGAGCATAGTCGAGCGGCGCCGCCAGCGACTGGCCATCGCGCACGGCCCACCAGAGGAACTCCAGCAAGGCCTTGCCCTTCTCGGCGTCCTTCTGGTCGTTGTACACGAGGATGTAGGTGAAGGCGGCGATGGGCCACGCCTCCTTGCCCGAGGCGTCGGTGATGGAGACGCGGAAGTCGTCCGGCATCTCCACCCCGGCCGCGGCGGCCGAGGTGGCCTCTATCGTGGGCTTCACGAAGGCGCCGTCGTGGTTCAGCAGCTCCGCCATGGAGAGGTGGTTCTGCATGGCGTAGGCGAGCTCGACGTAGCCGATGGCGCCCGGCGTGCTCTTCACGAGGCCCGTGACGCCCTCGTTGCCCTTGGCGCCCAGGCCCACCGGCCACTTCACGCTCTTGCCGGCGCCCACCTGCGACTTCCACTCGGGGGAGACCTTGGCGAGGTAGTCGGTGTAGACGTAGGTGGTACCGCTGCCATCGGAGCGGTGCACCACGGCCACCGAGGTGTCGGGGAGCTTCACGCCCTGGTTGTCGGCCTGCAGGGCCGGGTCGTTCCACTTCGTGATCTGTCCCATGAAGATGGCGGCCAGCGTCTTCGGGGTGAGCTTCAGCCCCTCGATGGGGGCGTTGTAGGTGACCACCACGGCGCCGAGCACGGTGGGGATGTGGACGATGCCTTCCGCCTTGCCGAACTCGTCCTCGTTCATGGGCGCGTCGGAGGCGCCGAAGTCGACGGTGCGCTCGGTGATCTGCTTGATGCCGCCGCCCGAGCCGATCGACTGGTAGTTGAAGCGGAGGTCGGGGTGGAGCTTGTTGTAGTCGCTGAACCACTTCGAGTAGAGCGGGAACGGGAAGGTGGCGCCTGCGCCGTTGACGAGCAGGTCGCTCCCCATCGCCGTCCCGCCCGCGCAGAGCGCGAGGGCGAGCAGAAGCTTCTTCACTGTGAACCTCCTGGGTGTCGGGTGCGGGGGTCTTGTAGGCGCGCCCGGTGACGGCGCCGTGACGGCGAGGTGAAGCTGCCGGAAAGTTCCGGGAGGGCGGCCGGAGGGCTCGCCACCTCACGTCAGGCGCAGCCTCACCCAGAAGCGCGACCCCGCGGCGCTACTCTCCACGCCGACCTCCCCCCCCTGAGCCTGCGCGAGGTGCTTCACGATGGCGAGGCCGAGGCCGGTTCCCCCCTCCTCCCGGCTCCTCCCGGGATCCGACCCGGTAGAAGCGTTCGAAGAGGCGCGGGAGGTGGTGGCGCTCGATGCCGGGGCCGTCGTCGACCACCGCCAGCGTCACCCGCTGCCCGTCGGGCTCCGCGCGCACCAGCACGTGCCCGCCCGGCGGCGTGTACTTGACGGCGTTGTCCACCAGGTTCACGAGCACCTGCTCCAGGGCGCGGGCGTCGGCCAGGACGCGAAGGCCGGGCGGCACCTCGCAGCCGAGCTTCGTCCCGAGGGCGCCGGCCCGGTCGGCGTGCAGGCCCAGCACCTCCTCGGCCAGCTCCCGCAGCTCCACCGGGCGCAGCTCCATGGCCCACTGACCCGACTCGATGCGCGAGAGGTCGAGGAGATCCTTGGTGAGCCGTTCCAGCCGGTCGGCCTGGCGCACCACCATCTCGGCGAAGCGCCGGCCGCTCTCGCGGTCCTCCAGCGCGCCGTCGAGGAGCGTCTCGGCGGCGCCGCGGATGGCGGCGATGGGCGTGCGCAGCTCGTGGCTGGCGTTGGCCACGAAGTCGCGCCGCATCGACTCGGCGCGCCGCGATTCGGTGACGTCACGGAGGAGGAGGAGCAGCTCTCCGCGGAGGAGCGGCGTCACGTGCACCTGCACCGTGGCCCGCATCGCCGGCAGCTCGAGCTGCAGCTTGCGCGGGTGCCCCTCCAGCCCGCGGCGCACCGCTTCACCCAGCGTGTTCGAGCGTGTCACCTCCACCGGGGTGAGCCCGTCGGCCCGGCCCCCCGGCGCGAGCGCCTCGAACGCGACGTTGGCCGTGCGGATGCTCCCGTCGCGCCCGACCAGCGCGGCCGCATCGGGCAGCGCCGCGAGCAGCTCGCGCTCCGGCTCCTCCTTGCTGCGCGCGCGCACCTCCCGGGTGTGGATGAGGCCGCCGATGAGCTCCAGCTCCGGAGGGACCTCGGCGCGCGGACCGCCCGCGAGCTGGTCCTGCAGCGCGCGGATGGCCTCCTGCAGCTTGCTTCGCGGTAACCCGAACATGCGGAGGGCCCCCCGTTCACGGAGCTACGTTCGGCTCGACCAGCCTGTACCCCACGCCACGCACCGTCTCGAGGAGGTCGCGGGCGGGCCCGAGCTTCTCGCGCAGGCGCTTCACGTGCGTGTCGACGGTGCGGGTCTCGATCTCGCTCGACATCTCCCAGACGTCGGCGAGGAGCTGGTCGCGCGACTGCACGCGGCCCACCCGGGTCATGAAGGTGACGAGCAGCTTGAACTCGAGCGGCGTCAGCTCCACCTCCTCGCCTTGCACGTAGGCGCGGTGGGCGTCGAGGTCGACGCGGATGGCGCCCACCGGATCGGGGGGGCGCTCCAGCGGACCGCCCGGGCCTCCGGCGCGCCGCAGCACCGCCTTCACCCTGAGCACCAGCTCGCGCACGCTGAAGGGCTTGGTGACGTAGTCGTCGGCGCCGAGCTCGAAGCCGACCACCTTGTCCACCTCCTCCCCCTTGGCGGTGAGCATCACCACCGGCACGTGGCGGGTGCGCGGGTCCGACTTCACCATCCGGCACACCTCGGTGCCCGACACGTCCGGCAGCATGAGGTCGAGCAGGATGAGCTCGGGCACGCGGCGCCGGAGGTGCTGGAGCGCCTCGAGGCCGTTGGCGGCCAGCAAGGTCTCGAAGCCGGCCTGCCGGAAGTTGAAGTCCAGGAGGGAGAGGAGATCGCGCTCGTCATCGACGATGAGGATGGCTGGCATCGGGCGCGACTTTACAGCACGGAGGCGTGACGGCGGAGCGTCGGCTGCGGGCCGATCCGGTGACAGGTCTCTCCGAAGAACTCGCTGCCGAGCCTGACGTAGGAGGCACCCAGCACCCCCTCGCCCGCGAACGCTGGCGCACATCTCGATCTCCAGCTCGGGCGCGACGCGCGCACCGCTGCGGCGGTGAGCGCGCTCGCGGCCGAGCTCGCGCGCGAGCGGCCCGACGCCGTGCTCGTCACCGGCGACGTGACGCACCGCGGCCGCCTCTCGGAGCTCGCCACCTTCGAGCGCCCCGCGCGTCTCCTCCAGTTGCATGATTTCATTTGTGATTTCTCCTTGGACACCGAATCGTCACACGGGCGACACCTTCTCGCCCGAGCGGCGCCGGGCGCTTCGGCTATCTTGTGCCCGCCACCAGAACATGACGCAGCGTGCAGCCGAGACGTGTCTCGGCGGCCGCGACCGAGGAACCGATGCGCGAGAGCTTCTTCACCTGCCGTTTCACCTCACCGGCCCGCAGCCGCACGGCGCACATCCGCGCCTGGGACGAGAAGGAGGCGGCCCAGCTCTTTGGCCTGGAGCTGTCGCAGGACGAGGAGGGGCGCGAGCCGGGGCTCATCGAGGTGTTTCGCGCCAAGCGCCGGATCCTCGAGACCCGGTACGAGCCGAATGGCTGGTCGAGCCGCGGAGCCTCCGCGTCGATGTGAGGTCCCCAGCTTTCTGAGGATCGCCCGGCGGCGGGCACACCTCGTGGCGCGGCCGGGCAGGCTGTGCTTTTTTTGTGCCGCTCGAACCCCCCGGGCGAGCACATCCGGGTGGCGGTGGGGCACAACTTCCGCGACGCCACCCCCACCTCCGGCGTCCTCTACACCGGCGGCGGCGGCGAGACGCTGGAGGTCGAGGTGCGGGTGACGTCGGTGTGACCAGCTCGCTCTGGAAGTGCGAGTGACCCACCTGGGCTACGCGGCGCGCGGGCGAGCTTTCGGGTAGCTTGCCGCGCATGCGCTTCTTCGCGACCTGTGCCAAGGGCACCGAGGGTGCCCTCCGGCGCGAGCTGGTGGGCCTCAGGCTCCGCGGCGTGCGCGGTGAGCAGGGCGGCGTCGGCTTCGAGGGCGAGCTGCCGGCGGCGCTCACCGCCTGCCTCCACAGCCGCGTCGCCATGCGGGTGCTCCTGCCGCTCGGGCACTTCGCCGCCGCCGACGCGGCCTCCCTCTACGACGGCGTCCGGGCCATCGACTGGAGTGACTGGCTCACCGCCCGCACCACCCTGGCGGTGGAGGCGAGCGTCCGCGACTCGGCCATCACCCACTCGATGTTCGCCGCGCTGAAGGTGAAGGACGCGGTGGTGGACGCCCTGCGCGACCGGCTCGGCGCGCGACCCGACGTCGACCCGAAGGACCCCGACGTCCGCATCGTGCTCCACCTGGCTCGCGACGAGGCCGACCTCTCGCTCGACCTCGCCGGGGAACCGCTCCACCGGCGCGGCTACCGGTCGGGCATGACGCCGGCCCCGCTCAAGGAAACCCTGGCGGCGGCGGTGCTCATGCTGGGCGGCGTGGATCCGGACCGGCCCTTCATCGACCCGATGTGCGGCTCCGGCACGCTCGCCATCGAGCACGCCCTCCGGGCGCGGCGGGTCGCGCCCGGCCTCTCCCGCGCCTTCGGGTTCCAGCGCTGGCCCTCCTACCGCGGGGCGCTCCAGTCCACCTGGGACAGGCTCAAGGAGGAGGCGCGCCGCTCGGCGCTGCCGGCCGCTCCCGCGCCCATCCTGGCGCGCGACCTCTTCCCCAAGGCGCTCGACGCCGCCCGCCGCAACGCCGCCGCGGCCGGGGTGGCCACCGACCTCCGCTTCGAGAAGGGCGACGTGAGGGATCTCTCGCCCGAGCCCGGCGTGGCCGCCGGCACGCTCTGCATGAATCCGCCCTACGGCGAGCGGCTGATGGGAGCCGGTGCGGGCGAGGTGGGAGGCCGGCGGGCCGAGGAAGCCGAGCGACGCGGGGGCGCGCCCGAGCGGCGCGGCCGTGCTGGCCAGCGCGGGTCCACGGACCGTGTGCCTCGCTCCGGCGAGCGGCCGGCCGACCCAGACGACCGCCGGCCCGCCCACGTGGCCCACCTCAAGCTCCAGGGGCTCTACCGCGGGATGTCCGAGGCGCTGAAGCGCTTCGAGGGCTGGGACGCGGTGTTCCTCTCCGGCTCGCCGCTCCTCGAGCAGGCCCTGCACGTCCGGCCGCGCATCTCGCACCGGCTGTGGAACGGCCCGCTGGAGGTGAGGCTGCTGCGCTATCACCTCAGGTGAAGAGGGACGAGGTCGCCCTCTCTCGCGGCCGGCCATCCGGGACGCCTGCCCGAGGTGCGCCAGCGAGGCGATGCCGGCCGGCGCGCTCCGGCTACGCCTTCGCCCCCAGGTCGCGCTCGACCTTGCGCTTCAGCTCCTCGTCGAGCTCGCGCTGCGCCCAGGCGTAGAGGTGCTTCTCCTCCCGCGCGGCGTGCTGGCCGAGCGAGGCGACGAGCGCCTTGGCCATCTCCAGGCTCACCACGTGGAGGTCGACCCCCACCGCCAGGTCGGCCAGGGTGCGGCGGATGGAGACGTGCTCCGCAGCGATCTCCTCGGCCTCCGCCCGGTGCTGGAGCCGGAAGAGCGGCAGCATGTAGCGCTCCTCGGCCTCGAGGTGGCCGGTGAGCCCGGTCTCGAAGCGCGACCACGCCTCCCGCATCCCACCGAGCTCACCCGCGCCGAACGCCTCGATGAGCCCCCTGAAGATGTTGGCGAGCCGCTCGTGATCGAGGAGGAGGAACTTCTGCAGGCCAGCGGGCACCTCGGCGGGAGTCAGTGACATGGTTCGGCTCCTTCTCCAATCAGTCGCGCGCACCTCGCCGCGGCGCAACCCGTTTCGCGCGAGAACCCCTTCTGTCTTCCCTTGGAGAGCGCGGTCACGAACGTGCTCCTTCCTCTCGTCCGGGCTTCCTCTTCATGGACAGGGTGAGCGTGAAGCGCGCCACCGGCTCGTCGCCGTACTTCTTCGGGACGGTGGCGACGATCTCCACCGGCACGTGCACCCGCTCGCCGGTGGCGGTGGTCTCCTCCATGGCCGCCCGCACGCGCACACCGTCGCGGCAGCTGAAGAGCACGTCGCCGTCGGCCCGCTTCAGGAACTCGGAGCGGCAATCCTTGAAGACGAGGTTCACGCCGCCGAGCCCCTTCATCATGAGGCGCGCGGCGTTGAGACCGCCGGCCAGGTCGGCCCCCACGTGCAGCGCGCCGAAGTACATCGAGCCCAGGTGGTTGCGGGTACGGTAGCCGAGCGGGATGAGGAGATCGCAACCCTCCTCGTCCAGCTTCACGACGCGCGGAGCGCAGAACATGATCATGGGGATGCGGATCCCCAGCAGCACCCGAAGCAGGGCCGTTTCCTTGAGCAGCATCCCGAGAGCTTAATCAGCCCGCTGACGCGTTGCGGCGAGGGGACCCGCGAGGGGCGAAAAGGGGGACCAGGGCGGGGGTCAGGCGGCGAGCGCCTGCCCGAGCGGCGGCATCGGGAGACCGAGCGCGGCGGCCGTGGCGCGGATGAGCTCCGCCTCGTCCACCATGAGCTTCCGGTCGGACAGCGCCGTCGCCACGCACCCCTGAAGAAGGGCGCCCTTCACCTCCAGCGATGCAGCGTCGAGGCGCGTGAGGGCCACGTCGAGCCGTCCCAGACCCAGCTTCTCGCGCGTCGGAAGTCGCCAGCTCGCATCCTTCCCCAGGGCCCGCACCCCGGCGTCGAGCGCCAGCTGCGCCTCGCGGGCTTCGCGGCCCCCTGCCCAGGCGAGGTTCGCCAGGAGCTCCAGGCACTCGGGACCGGCCTCCTCCACGGAGCGCAGGGTGGCGCGAGGAGGGGCGCCGGCATCGCGCGCCAGACGGCGCCGGACGACGCGCTGGAGCGCCAGCTCGAACGAGCTCACGGCGCCGTCCGCGGCCGCGAGCGCCCGCAGGTCGGCGGAGAGCGCATTCCCCTGCCCGGGAGACAGCGCATCGAGGGAAGGCAGGGAGAGCGCGAGCAGCGCCATGCGCTCGACCCGTCCAAGGCCGGCGAGCGCCGGGAGGAGCCGCGCCACCTCCGCGTGGAGGGCCGCGTCGTTGCGGGCGAGGTAGCCGAGCTGCTCCGCGCGAACGGCATCGCCCCCGTCGACGAGCAGTGCGCAGGCGAGCGCGCGCGCCCCGAAGGGCTCGCGGGCGGCGGCGGCGAGCAGCTCGGGCAGGCGAGAGAGGAGGCTCGCGGCCTCGGTGGTGGTGGCTGGGCTCGACGCGCGCACGTGCGGCCCTGGAGTTGGGGATGCGCCGCCCCCGGGGGCGCCCGGCGCGGGCAGCGTGGTCATGAGCGCGGCACCCGCCAACAGGCGCGCGCCAGGCTCGCCCGGGCGCACGCGCTCCCGCTTCTGCGCTGCCTGCGCCGCGGTCTGCGCCCTCCGCCTCACCCTCGCCGCCTCGCCCGCGAGGTGCGGCGCGATGCGCCGGATCCGCTCCTCGATGGGCGGGTGGGTCGAGAGGATGCTGGCGAACACACCGGTGGTGGCGCGGGCGAAGAAGAGGTGCGCGGCTTCGGGGGCATAGGGGCTCGCCACCAGCGAGCCCTCGGCGGCTATCTTCTGCAGGGCGCCAGCCAGCCCGTCGGGGTTGCGGGTGAACTGCACGGCCGAGGCGTCGGCCAGCCACTCGCGCTGGCGGGCCACCGCGTAGCGCACCAGCTTCCCGCAGAGCGTGCCAAAGGCCCCGGCCACCAGGAGCGCGAGGCCCACCGGCCAGAGCGGGTTCCCCTGCCGCCGGGTGGTGGAGCCGCGCGTGTAGACCATGCGCTGCAGGAGCATGCGGCCGCCCAGCGAGAGGATGCCGAGGCCGCCCACGACCGCCATGAGCTGGAGGTCGATGCGGGTGTCGCGGTTCAGCACGTGCGAGAGCTCGTGGGCCACCACGCCCTGCAGCTCGTCGCGGTCGAGCTTCTCGAGCGCGCCGCGGGTGACCGCCACCGCGCTGTGACCGGTGGTGTAGCCCGCGGCGAAGGCGTTGACGGAGGGCTCGCGGTCGAGCACGAAGAGCGCCGGCACCGGCAGCCCGGCGGCGAGGGCCATCTCCTCGGTCACGTTGGCGAGGCGCCGCTCCAGCGGTTCCTGCGTGCCCGGTTCGACCCGCCGCCCGCCCAGCATGCGCGCCACCGCCTCGCCTCCCCCCGCCGCGAGCTGGCTCCCGTGCCAGGCGCCCCCCAGGCCCACCACCGAGGCGACCGCCAGCGCGGTGGCGGCGAGGAGGCCCGGGCGGAAGAGCAGGAAGCCGCCCTGCCGCAGCGGGTCCACCGCGTGCTCGGGGGCGATGGAGGTGTCGACCACCAGCATGGCGGCGTAGATGAAGGCCATGACCAGGACGAGCGCCACCGCGAAGGAGACGACGAGGAGCCGCGTCCGGTGGCGCGCGCTCGCCTGAGCGCCGAAGAAGTCGAGGGTGCCGCGCGCTGGAGGCAAGGGGTTCCCCTCTGCTGGATGGCCGCCACGCTCGCCGGGCCCTCGCGGCGGGGCGGGCCGGAAGGGGCCGCTCGCCATCCGCGCGGATCGCGCCCTCATGGCGAGGACCGCGCCCGGCGCACGCGCGCTAGAACTTCACCGCCACCGGCTCGCGCTCGGCGGCCGCGGCGAGCTCCCACAGGGAGGCGGCCGGGAAGCTGCCGGCGAGGAGCAGGCCGGGGAAGGTCTCGCGGGCGTTGTTGTAGCTCATCACCGCGTCGTTGTAGGCCTGCCGCGCAAAGGCGATGCGGTTCTCGGTGGAGCCGAGCTCCTCCTGCAGGGCCATCATGTTCTGGTTCGCCTTGAGGTCCGGGTAGGCCTCGGCCAGCGCGAAGAGCCGGCCCAGCGCGCCACCCAACGCACCCTCGCCGACGCTGAGCGCCGCCATGGCCGCGGGGTTCCCCGGGCTCGCCGCCGCGTTGCGCGCCGCCGCTACCGCCCCGTTTCGGGCGGCGATCACCGCCTCCAGAGTCTCGCGCTCGTGCTTCAGGTAGCCCTTGGCGGTCTCGACCAGATTGGGGATGAGGTCGTGGCGCCGCTTCAACTGCACGTCGATCTGGCTGTAGGCGTTCTTGTAGGCGTTCCGGCGGGAGACGAGGCCGTTGTAGATGGAGACGCCGGCGAAGGCGAGCGCCACCACCAGGGCGACGAGGACGAGGAACGCGACCATCGGGCCTCCTTCGAGCAGCGCGGGAGATCCCGCGCGAGCCCGAACGATCCCACAAAATTGTCTTGCCGTGAACGTGGGCGATGTCGTCCTCGGGCACACCCCGGCACCGGGCTCAGCTCATCGGCCCCGGGGCGAAGCGGCCCGAGATCAGGGCGACCCGCGGGCAGGAAGTCAGCCGGCGGCAGGAGAGGTCAGCCGGCCGCTTCACCCCGCAGCGCCGCCCACGCGAGGAGCCCCCATCCGGCCATGAAGGCGATGCCGCCTAACGGGGTCACCGCGCCGAGCGCCCTCACCCCGGTGAGAGCCAGCCCGTAGAGGCTCCCGGAGAAGAGGATCGTGCCGGCCACGAAGAGCCAGCCCGCCCACGGTGCCGCGCCACCCGGCCAGCGCACCACCGCCCAGGCCACCGCCAGGAGCCCCAGCGCGTGGTAGGTCTGGTAGCGTGCGCCGGTCTCGAAGACCGCGAGGAGGTCGGGCGCCAAGCGCGCCCGGAGCGCGTGCGCCCCGAACGCCCCGGCCGCCACCGAGAGGAGCGCCGAGACGGCGCCCACGGCGAAGAAGAGTCGATCCATGCGCCCGGTGTAACGCAGCGTCAGGGGTGCTTCACCCCGATGACCGTGAGACCGCCGGGACCTGGCCTCGACGGGTCACGAGAGCACGGGCAAGACCCGCATCACCCCTTCTTGATCACGCCGCAGGCGACGCGCGCGCCAGAGTCGCCGGCCGGGTCGGTCTTGCCGTCGTCCTTGCCGGCGTGGATGACGAGCGCGGTACCCTCGGGGCCGAAGAGCGACCCCGGGCCCTCGCCCAGGGTGGCTCCCTTGGCGATGAACGCGGCCTTGCCCTTGCCGTCTTCACCCACGGTGAGATTGGGGAGGTCGCCCACGTGGGCGCCCTGCGGGTTCTCGAGCCCGTGCTTCTTCCCGGTGGGGTTGAAGTGGCCTCCGGCCGACTTGAAGTCGGGCGCGTCGCACTTGCCGAAGGTGTGGATGTGGATGCCGTGCTCGCCCGGCGGGAGCCCGCTCACCCGGACCTTCACCCTCACGCCCTCTTCGGTGGGAGTGAAGCTGGCCGTGCCCACCCGCTTGCCGCCCGCGTCGGCGAGGGTGGCCGTCGCGGTGGGGCCCTTGGCCTCGGCCGCGGCGAAGGGCAGCAGCGTGGCGAGCAGAAAGGCGGCGGCGCGTGCGTTCATCATGGCGAGTGCTCCCCTGCGGAAGAAGGCGAGGAGCCCGACCTGCAGCCGCGCACCCTCTGGTTCGCGAGGGATTTACGGTTCCGCCGGCGAGGCGGCCACGCCCGAGGAGGGGACCTCCTGTCGAGCACGAGCTTCCTCTGCAACTGCTGCGGTTCTCTGTGAGGCCATGCTGGCGGCGCGGCGCCCGTGCTCATGGCCATCGAGCGGGGCAAGCTGCAGGACCTCGTCTTCGACAACCGCGTGCTGTGGAGCCACCGGGCCCTGGCGGCGCTACTCGGGGTGGTGCTGAGGCTCCCGCCGGTGAAGCGCGCCCTGGGCAGCGAGCAGGTGCGATCGCGCTACCTCGACACCATGCTCTCCCGCGTCGCCTGAAGGAGGTGAGGTCGAATGAGGCTCCCCGGCTGGGGTGACAGGTCGAGACGATACGGTGGCCGACTCGGCGAGGTTCGTCCCGTGTTTCGACACCGCAAGTCAACCCTGAGCCTGTCGGCTCGAGGACAATGGAGAGCGACATGTAGGAGACTCTACGCTGACGCCCGCCCCACTTGCGATGCCCTCACCCGGGTCTCCGTCGCTAGCCGGAAGGCGAGCAACCAGGCCGGGGGTACAGAGCACCTCACCCGGGGGCCATTGTTGCTAGCCTTGCCAGCTTACCATTAGCTAAATCACCGAATTCAATTCTGGCAGCCGGCCGCTGGACTCCGGCTCAGGTCGCCGCGGAATCGATGAGTACCTCGGCTCGGGGCTCAGGAGCTACCTGAGCAGGCGATCGGGCGTACGCCGGGCATACGTACCGGAAGCGATCGGAGCCGTACCGGCCTGGCTCGGCCCCGATCCCCCCTACTAACTCGTCACGCCGAGGCCACGATGGCCTGCTTCGGAGAAGTCTCATTCATCCCGGCCAGCGATGCTGCGGTCCTTGAGACCATCTCACCGGCGGCCTCGCCCGATCCACGAACGATCCTCGAGAAGGAACCCGCCACCGAGTCGAGGCCGTCGACTGCTTCTTGGGACAGGTGGTCCATGCGCTTGAACGTCTCGCGCACGACCTTGAAGTAGGAATGGTTGATCCCTTCCATCCAGTCGATTCCGGCAAAGGTGGCGCGGAACATCTCTTCACGGATCGTCCGGACTGCACCCAAGGGAACCCCCAACGCCTTCTCGGTCAGATTCGCTCCCCACGTCATTGTCGTCATGAACATGTTTTGCTCGGTCATCTCGATCCCTTTCGTTGTATGTTGATGACACAATGCGTCATCCGGGCTCCGACTTCAAGGGTTCCCATGGGTTCCCTCCTTGTGGAGCCCGCGCGTGCCCAAGCCGGGGTCCTGCACGTTCTCGGAGAGCTCTCGAACGAGGGGCACGTCTACTACCCGAGGAAGAACCTCATCGAAGCGGCTGCTGCCCTCCTGGAGATCGACGCAGGCATCATCGAGACGGCGGTGGGGGCGCTGGCCGAGGCGGGGCAGGTCGTCGTCACGCCCATCCTCGGCTCCACGGGTCAGGAAGAAGACCAGGCCGTCTTCCTGGCCTCCCTCGTCAGGGCGGAGAGCGGCCAACCCCACGAACAACTGGAGAAGTAATGGTGGAGGCGCCGGGAATCGAACCCGGGTCCGAAAGACTTTCCGTGAAAGGCCCTACGCGCGTGTCCCGGAGAATTTACGAGGGCGCCTGCCTCCGGGCCTGCCAGCGCTCACGTTCTCGCCCTTTGGTCTCGACCCCGGCAAGGCGGTTCGCTTCCCGCCAGGGCCCAGTCGGTGCTGACGTCCGATCCCGCTACCCGACGATCACGGGGGAACGCGCGGCGCTTTAGGCCGCGAGAGCCATGGGCTCGTTCGCGTTTCTGCGTGGTCTCGTTTTTTACGTGGCCTCGTGACCAACCACGGCGCGCACCTGTCGCAGTCCATCCTCCGTCGAAGCCAGTTCGCCCCCATGACGAACGTTGCGACCCTCTGGTTGTAAGCCCTCGGCGGACACAGTCAAGCCCGGGACCAGACCCCACAGGTCCATCCCTTATGGGGCGTACCGCGAGAGAGGGAACCGGCTCGGGGCAATAGACGATGTGCCTCCTCCTCCGAGGCGGGGCGGTCGCGGGGTCCCTCCTCCTCCGCGATCGTCCCGCCGGCACGTGGTGGCGCCCTCCCTTCACCGTTCGCTGTCGAGCATGGCCATCTGGCCGGCGTCGTAGCGGCTCCCGGCCACCGCCTCCACCGGCACGGCCGCCTCGATGCGGGCGAGGTCCTCGGGTGAGAGCGAGAGCTCGAGCGCCAGCAGCGATTCGGCGAGCCGCTCGCGGTGCCGCGCCCCCACCAGCGGCACGATGTCGTCGCCGCGCGAGAGCACCCAGGCGATGGCGAGCTGAGCCGGCGTCGCCCCCAGCTCTCGCGCCACCGCGCGCAGCGCCTCGGCGAGACGCAGGTTGCTGTCGAGGTTCCCTGCCTTCCAGCGCGGGAGGTGGCTGCGGAAGTCGCGCGGCCCGTACCCTCCGGCCGGCGCGCCGGCGAGGAGCCCGCGAGAGAGCACGCCGTAGGCGGTGATGCCCACCCCGAGCTCACGGGCGGCAGGCAGGACCTCGCGCTCCAGGCTGCGGGTCATGAGCGAGTACTCGATCTGCAGGGCGCTGATGCGGTGGACGGCGTGCGCGCGGCGCAGGGTGCCGGCGCCCACCTCGGAGAGCCCGAGGTACCGCACGTAGCCCTGCTTCGAGAGCTCGGCCATGGCGCCGACCGTCTCCTCGATGGGCACCGCCGGATCGAGCCGCGCCGGCTGGTAGAGGTCGACGTGATCGGTACCGAGGCGTTTCAAGGTGGCGGCGAGCGCGTTTTTCACCGCCTTCGGCCGGAGGTCGATGCCGAGGAAGCCGCCCGCGGGATCGCGCAGCACACCGAACTTCACCATCAGAAAAGCCCGGTCGCGCCTGCCTTTCAGCGCCTCGCGCAGGAGCAGCTCGTTGTGGCCCGAGCCGTAGAAGTCCCCGGTGTCGAGGAGGGTCACCCCCGCCTCCAGGGCCGCCTCGATGGTGGCCAGGCTCTCGGCCTCATCGGCGGGGCCGTAGAAGTCGGACATCCCCATGCAGCCGAGCCCCAGGGCCGAGACGGACGGACCGTCGCGGCCGAGCGTGCGATGCATCATGGCGTTCTCCTGGCGTGAGCCGCCGCCGGCCGGCGGCGTGGAGAGGGTGACCTAAGGCAGCGCGTACGCCCCGTCACGACCCGAAGCGGCTCGCCCGGTTCCCGGCGCTCCGGGCCGTGACGTGACGCGCCGCGCCTGCCGGTTCGCGCCACACGAGCACCGCTCCGGGATGGTGCTCCGGCCATGCAAGGCGAACAGGCAGATGCTGGCCGCGCCCGCGGGTCGCGCGCATCATGGTGCCATGGCCCACCCCATCTCTCTCGAGGTCCTCTACTTCGGCGGCGCACGCGACGCGGCGGGAACCCGCAGCGAGCGCCTCTCCGTCGAGGCCAGGACGGTGGCGGAGCTGCGCCAGTCTCTCCTCGAACTTCATCCGGAGCTGGAGAGCGTGCTCGCCCGGAGCCGCCTGGCGGTGGACGAGGAGCTGGCCGAGGAGAACACGCCCCTGCGCGACGGGGCTGAGGTGGCCGTCATCCCGCCGGTGGCAGGTGGCAGCGGCCTCTTCCGCGTCACCGAGGAGCCGCTCCGGCTCGCAGAGGTGGTGGAGGCCGTCTCCTCACCCGAGCTGGGGGGCGTCGTGACCTTCTCCGGAGTGGTGCGCGCCGGTACGGATGGGCGCCGCGTCCTTCGCCTGGAGTACGAGTCTTACCAGGGAATGGCGGAGCGGGTGCTGGCTCGCATCGGCGCGGAGCTCGGCGAGCGGCATGGCTCGGCGGTGGCCGTGGTCCACCGGGTGGGGGTCCTGCAACCCGGTGAGCTGGCGGTGGTCATCGCCTGTGCGGCTCCCCACCGGCGGGAGGCCTTCGAGTGCTGCGCGGCGGTGCTCGAGCGACTGAAACACGAGGCACCGGTCTGGAAGCGAGAGGTGTACGAGGATGGGAGCGAGTGGGTCGGGCTGGGGCCGTGACGGAGACGCGGTGAGCCCTCCCCGCGTCGCCGACTGCACCGGCGTGCTCCTCGCCGGTGGCCGGGCGAGGCGCATGGGGGGCGCGCCCAAGGGGCTGCTCCTCCTCGACGGGCAAGCCATTGTCGAGCGGGCGCTGGCGCTCTTCCGCGAGCTCTTCGGCGGCACCCTCCTCGTCGCCAACGATCCTGGCCCTTACGTCCACCTGGGCGTGCCGGTGGTGAGCGACCTGCTCCCTGGCCGGGGGGCGCCCGGAGGGCTGCACACCGCGCTCGCAACGGTCAAGACCGGCTGGGCCTTCCTCGCCGCCTGTGACATGCCCCACCTCTCCCGCGGCGGCATCGAGCTGCTCGCGGCGAGGCGTGCGCCAGGCGCGGGCGCGGTGGTGGCCGAGTGGGGTGGACGCCTGGAGCCGCTTCACGGCCTGTGGTCGCGCAGCTCGCTTCCCGCCATCGGCCGGCTCCTCGCCGAGGGTGAACCCTCCATGCGCGCGCTGGCCCGGGCCGTGAGCGCCCGGATCGTCCCGGAGTCCGAGTGGCGCGCCGTCGACCCCGGCGGCCTGGCCTTCTCGAATGCCAACACGCCCGGCGATCTCGAGCGACTCGGCCTCGCCTTCCCGCGCTGAGAGCGGCTCCCGGCGGGCAAGGCTTTAGCCTCCGATGCGCCCGATGGCGAGGAGCTGGCCCTCGTCCATGTGGTGCCGTTCGCCCCGGCCGAGCACGGCTGCCCGGACGCGCTCGGCGAGGAGCGCGCCGTCGGCCCCGCCCCGCAGCATGGGCGCCAGTGCCACCTCGTCGCGCCCGCCCAGGCAGGCGCGCAAGGCGCCGGTGGGCCCCACGCGCACGCGATTGCAACCCGCGCAGAAGGTCTCGCTCATGGCGCCGATGAAGCCGACGAGGCCGGAGAGGCCGGCCTCCGGAGCCTCGCCGCGCATGTGGCGCGCCGGCCCCCAGCCGCGGCTGGGGTCCTCGGTGAGCCTGATGCCTTGCTCCTGCAGGAGCGCCTTCACCTCGGCTATCTCCACGGGCCGGCCCTCGCCGAAGGGCATGAGCTCGATGAAGCGGGGGAGCGCCCCGTGGCGCCAGGCGAAGCGCACCAGGTCGCCCAGCTCGTCATCGTTCTGCCCTCGCAGCACCACCGTGTTGAGCTTCACCGAGTCGAATCCGGCGCGAGCGGCGTCCTCCAGGCCGCGGACGATGCGCGAGAGCGCGGCGCCACGGCCGGAGATCTCGGCGAGGCGCGAGGGCTTCAGGGTGTCGAGCGAGACGTTCAGCCGCGACACCCCCGCCTCTCGGAGCTGCGGGGCCAGCTCGGCGAGCAGGTGGCCGTTGGTGGTGAGCGCGAGCTCCTCGATGCCGGGCACGGCGCTCACGTCGCGGGCGATGTCGAGGAGGCCGCGGCGGAGGGTCGGCTCGCCGCCGGTGAGGCGGACGCGCCGGATGCCGAGGCGCGCGAAGAGGCCGGCCAGCCTGGCGATCTCCTGGCGCGAGAGGAGGTCGCCCCTCTCCGCGGGCTCGGCGTGCGAGCAGTAGCTGCACCGGTAGTTGCACCGGTCGGTGAGGGAGAGCCTGAGGTAGGTGATGCGCCGCCCCTGCCGGTCGACGAGCGGCTCGAGGGGCGCGCCTGGCTCCGCTCGAGGTGCGGGGCCTTCGGTCTCGCGAACGCTGTGAATGGGCATGCGACGGTCGGTCGTGGCGGGGAGCAGTGATCCACCGCTCGAGACTGAGCGGCGTGCGCTCCACTATAGCCGGGGTGGTGTGCCCCCGCCTCCTTCACCCGGCGCTGAGCCATCGGGGCCTCCCACTGCTCCCTTTTTCCCCCAGCTGCGCCTTCCGTGTAGCGCCCTCTCCCGCCTTCCCCTCTCCCTCGCGGGAGGGGGAACCCCGGAAGAGAGAGACTCCGAAGCCCTCTCGAGCGGAGTAGGCTGCGCCCCCTATGAAGATGATCGACGTGGGCGCGAAGCCCAGGACGCACCGTGAAGCGCGCGCCCGTGGCCTCGTCCGCATGGAGGAGGCCACGCGGCGCATCGCGCTGGAGGGGAAGTCGGAGAAGGGCGACGTGCTCGCGGCGGCCCGGCTGGCCGGGGTGATGGCGGCGAAGAAGACCCCTGACCTGGTGCCCCTCTGTCACCCCATCGCCCTCTCGGGCGTGGACGTGGAGGTGGCACCGGTGGAGGGCGGGCTGGAGGTCGCCGCCACGGTGCGCACCACCGACCGGACCGGCGTGGAGATGGAGGCGCTCGCCGCGGTCTGCGCGGGCTGCCTCACCATCTACGACATGCTAAAGCGATACGAGCGCGGCATGCGCATCGAGGCGGTGGAGCTCCTCGCCAAGTCGGGTGGGCGCAGCGGCACCTGGAAACGCTCCGCGGGCGCCCGCGAGGGGCGGCGGAAGCGCTGACGCTTTCTTCGGATCGACCCTCACCCCCCTGCCCCCCTTCATTCAGGCGGAGGGGAAGTGAGGCGAGTCCGGCGCCCGCAGCAGGATGGCCTCTACCTCGGCGCCGCGCCGGAGGCGCGCCGTGCCGATGGGCAGCACGGCCAGGGCGTCAGCGCCCACCATGGCGGAGTGGTAGCCGCTGCCCTGGCTCGGGAGCGGTTCGAGCCAGAAGCGCCCGTCCTGGTCAGTCACCAACACCCTCAGATAGACCTCCAGTTCCTCGGGCTTCTCCTGTGCCTGGGCGAGCCTGGCGCGAAGGCGAACGCGCCCCGTTCCTCGTAGACCCGCCAGCCTCCGTAGCGCCGGGCGCACGAAGAGCTCGAACGTGACGAGCGCGCTCACCGGATTTCCTGGCAGCGCGAAGACCACCCCCGGCCCCCACCGCCCGAAGGCCACCGGCTTTCCGGGGCGCATGGCCACCTTCCAGAAGCGCAGCTCGGCTCCGGCGGCGGCGAGCCCGTTCCTCACCAGGTCGCGCTCGCCCACCGAGGCGCCGCCGCTCGTCACCAGCACGTCGAAGCCGCGCGCCTGCTCCAGCGCCTTCCCGAGTGCGGACGGTTCGTCGCGGGCGGGCGCGAAGAGGGTCGCCACCCCGCCCGCGGCGCTCACCGCGGCGCAGAGGGCGTGACCGTTCGACTCGTGGATATGGCCCGGCGCCAGCGGGCCGCCCGGCGGCACGAGCTCGTCGCCGGTGGCGAGCACCGCCACCCTCGGGCGGCGGAAAAGGGAGAGCTCGGTCCGCCCGACCGCGGCGGCGAGGCCGAGCGCGGCCGGGTCGAGCGCCGTGCCACGCGCCAGCGCGACGGCGCCGCGGCGGAGGTCGGCCCCGGCCGGACGGACGAAGCGGCCCTTCTCCCCGGCGCGCCTGAAGTGCGCCCTCTTTCCGCGCCGCTCCACCTCCTCCTGCATCTCCACGCAATCGGCCTCGGGCGGAAGTGGCGCGCCGGTGAAGACACGGGCGCACGTCCCGGCTGGGAGAGGCCCAGGCACCGCCCCCCCCGCGAAGAGCTCGAAGGCCACGGACAGCCGGGCTCCCGCTGCGGGGGCGTCGGCGGCGCGTAGGGCGTAGCCATCCATCTGCGAGCTGGTGAAGGCAGGGAGGTCGTGCGAGGCCACCAGCTCCTCGGCGAGCGCCCTCTCCAGCGCCAGGGCCAGGGGCACACGCTCGGGGGAGAGCGGCGCCAGCGAGCTCAGCTCCTGCTCGATGATCTCCAGGGCGGCGGCGGGCGAGAGCATGTGGCCTCCACGGAAAGGCGCTGTGAAGCCGGCGCCGACTCTGCATCGTAGCCCCCCTCCCGCAGCCCCTCGCCACGAAATGCTGTTAGATCCCCTCCATGTCCCGCCTCTTCCGCATCAGGGACGAGCTCCTGGCCCGGCTCCCGGCGCCGCCGTCCGAGCGCATCGAGCTCGAAGAGGCCGAGGGCCGGTGGCTGGCCGAGCCGGTGCTGGCCGCCGTGCCCTCCCCCCCGCTCACCTGCTCGGCGATGGACGGCTTCGCGATCCGCACCGGCGACCTCGCCAGCATCCCAGGGCGCCCATGCACCCTCCCGGTGGCCTTCACCCTCTACGCGGGTGACCTCGCCACCGACCCGCTGCCGCCGGGGATGGCGGCACGCATCTTCACCGGCGCACCGCTCCCGCCAGGCGCCGACGCCGTGGTGCGGGAGGAGGCCACCGCGCGGGAGGCGGAGAGGGTGGTGCTGCGCCAGGAGCCACGCCCGGGCGAGCATGTGCGCCTCGCCGGCGAGGACGTGCCCGCGGGTGGGCTGGCCCTGCCTGCGGGCACGAGATTGGGACCGCGCCAGCTCGCCCTCTGCGCGGCGGTCGGTTGCTCCGAGGTCGCCGTGGCACGGCGGCCTCGCGTCGCCATCCTCACCACCGGCGACGAGATTCGTCCGGCGTCTCACTCCGGATTCCAACGGCCTCGCGCTCCAGGGCCTGATCTCCGCGCTCGGGGCCGAGGTGGTGTCGCGCGCCAGGGCGCCCGATGAGACCTCGGCGCTCTCCCACGCCGTCGAGAGCGCCCTCGCGCGCGCCGGAGGGGCCATCACCGTGGGTGGCGTCTCGGTGGGCGAGCACGACCGCATGCCGGCCGCGCTCGCCGCGCTGGGCGCAGCGGTCCATGTCCACGGCGTCCCGATGAAGCCGGGGAAGCCCTTCCTCTTCGCGACCCTGGGAGGCAAGCCGATCTTCGGCCTTCCCGGCAGCCCCTCGGCATGCCTGGTCGCCTTCGAGGTGTTCGTGCGGCCCGCCCTGCTCCGGATGTGTGGCGCCAGCCGGATAGCGCGGCGCACCCTGATGCTGCCGGCCGGCGAGCCGTTCGAGGGCAGAGCCGGCCGGGCGCGGCTGGTGTGGGCTCAGATCCGCCAAGACGGGAGGGTCATCCCGGTGGGGCGCGACGCAGCCCAGATCCGCGGGCCCGCCCTGGCCGACGCGCTGGTCCACCTGGCGGAGGGCGCGGGCGTGGCCGCCGGCGAAGCGGTCGAGACCTGGCTCCTCGACGGGGCTGACGGGCCGTGAAGGAGCGGGCTTCGCTCCGGCAGCCGCCGATCCTCGCCTTCTCCGGGCCGAGCGGTGCCGGCAAGACCCGGCTCCTCGTGCGCCTCGTCCCTGCGCTCACCGCGCGGGGCCTCACCGTCGGGGTGCTGAAGCACACCGGCCACGTTCACCCCTTCGACCGGCGCGGCAAGGACACCGAGCGCCTGCGGCGCGCCGGCGCCACCGCCGCAGCCATCCTCGGCCCGGAGGGGCTGGCGCTCTTCGCTCCGCCGGTGAAGGACGCGCGCTCGCTGGCGCGGCTCCTCCCTCCCGTCGACCTGGTGCTGGCCGAGGGCTTCAAGGCCGAGCGCCTACCGCGGGTGGAGGTCCACCGGCATGAGGTGAGTCGAGACTTTCTCTGCGCCGAGGACGCGGCGGTGGTGGCGGTGGTGACCGACGAGGTGCCCCCCCGAGGCCTGCCCACCTTCACGCCCCAGGAGGTGGAGGAGCTCGCCGACTTCGTCTGCGCCCACCTGAAGCTCGGGCGTCCCCGCAGAGGCCGCCCGCCCGGCCGGTGATCCGCCCCTCGATTTCAGCCGCCGCCCACCCAACCGGCATCCTGCCACCCGCCGTGGACCACCAGGCGGACAGACCAGGCGCGAAGCGGGGCGATTCTCCTCGAGCGCCGGGGCAACACGCCACGGCTCGCCGGGGACGAGGAGCGAGCCAAACCGCACAAGCCCTTGAAGTTGCTGAAGGCCGCTTCTGGGCACGGGGCTTGTATTCCCTGCTTCCGCCCGGGCTGTACGCCCGCTGAACGTGGGCACGTCGCCCGGTTCCTTCAACGAACGGAGAACACCATGAAGAAGCTCGTCGGTTCGCTCGCTGCCCTCGCCCTCATCGCCTCCGCCGCCCCGGCCTTCGCCGCGGATGCTCCCGCGGCCGCTCCGGCCGCCGACATGGCGAAGCCGAAGGCGAAGATGGCGAAGGTCTCGAAGAAGCACCACAGCAAGAAGTCGATGAAGAAGGCCGAGAAGCCCACCGAGCCCGCCGCGAACTGAACTGCACTGAGGAGTGAAGGAGGGCGCTCGCCTCGCGGCGGGCGCCCTCTCTTCTTCTTCGGCGGGCGAGCGGAGGCCCCGCGGGCGGTTTACGCCTTGCCAGCCGACCCCAGCACGTCGACGTTCTTGTGCTTGTAGATCTCCTTCAAGGCATCGCGGGCCGGCCCGAGGTACTTGCGCGGGTCGAACTCGGCCGGGTTCTTCGCCAGGGTCTCGCGGATGGCGGCCGTCATGGCGAGCCGGCCATCGGAGTCGATGTTCACCTTGCACACCGCCGAGGCGGCGGCGCGGCGGAGCTGCGACTCGGGGATGCCCACCGCGTCCTTCAGCTTGCCACCGTTCTGGTTGATGATCTTCACCTTGTCGACCGGCACCGACGAGGAGCCGTGCAGCACGATGGGGAAGCCCGGGATGCGGCGCTCGACCTCCTGAAGGATGTCGAAGCGGAGGTCGGGCGGGACCAGCACGCCCTCGGAGGTGCGGGTGCACTGCTCCGGCTTGAACTTGGCCGCTCCGTGGGAGGTGCCAATGGAGATGGCGAGCGAGTCGACGCCTGTCCTCTTCACGAACTCCTCGACCTCGTCGGGCTGCGTGTAGTGCGAGTGCTCGGAGGAAACGTCGTCCTCCACGCCCGCCAGCACGCCCAGCTCTCCCTCCACCGTGACGTCGTGGGCGTGGGCGTAATCCACCACCTTCTTCACGAGCTCGGCATTCTTCTCGAAGGGCAGGTGCGAGCCGTCGATCATCACCGAGGAGAAGCCGCTGTCGATGCAGTCCTTGCAGAGCTCGAACGAGTCGCCGTGGTCGAGGTGCAGCGCGATGGGGATGTCGACCCCCAGCTCCCGGGCGTAGGCCACCGCGCCCTGGGCCATGAAGCGCAGCAGGGTCTTGTTGGCGTACTTCCGGGCGCCCGAGGAGACCTGGAGGATCACCGGCGAGCGCGTCTCGACGCAGGCCTGGATGATGGCCTGGAGCTGCTCCAGGTTGTTGAAGTTGTAGGCGGGGATGGCGTAGCCACCGGCCACCGCCTTCTTGAAGAGCTCGCGGGTGTTCACGAGCCCGAGTTCCTTGTAGCTCACCATGCGTTCGTCTCCTCTTGCGTCGTTCGGGGGGTTCTTAGCACAGCCGCTCCGGCTGGATTCGATGCGTTCCCTAGGGGAGCGTCCCAGGGAGACCTCCCTCACCCCTCTTCCCCCCTCTACCCTCCCGGCGAGGGGAACGCTCCCTCCGGGCGAGGGGACGACCGCCACCCGCTCCTCCTCGCTGCGCGCGGCCGAGATGGCCGCGTCGAGCCGCTCCACCAGCCGCTGCGAGAACGGGCCGAAGTGAAGGTAGAGCGCCGCGAAGGAGCCCGCCACCCGCATGGCGCGGGGGTTCCGCAGGAGCGTGTCGGCGAGGGTGCGCCAGTAGGCCGAGCGGACGGCCGCCCCCCGGCGGCTCAGCCGGTAGGAGAAGGCGGCAAAGGCCTTGAGCTCGCGGATGGTCCCGCGCAGCGAGAGCTCGAGCTTCTGGGAAGAGACGTCGATTCCGCGGCACAGCCGGCGAACCCGGCCGAAGAAGGCGCCTGGCTCGTAGATGCGTGCGAGCACGTCGCGGTAGTCGGACAGCATCTCCGCCCGCGGGCGCAGCGGTCGTCGAAGTTCAGCCCGGAGGTGCACTGGTCGGCATCGCCTCGCGCACCGCGTGCGTCCTCGTGGAGCCGCCCCTCGGCGCAGGAGCCGCCGCGCGAGCTGAGTGCCGGGAAGCGCGTAGAGGAGCCCCACCATGCAGACCGGGACGCTCCGTCGCCTCGATGCAGTCGACCATCGCGTCGGCCACGCTGCCCTGCTCCGCGTCGAAGCCGACGATGAACCCGGCGTTCACGAAGATGCCGGCGCGGTGGATCTTGTGGACGCTCTCGGCGATGTCGCGCCGCGTGTTCTGCAGCTTGTGCGCGGCGACCAGCGCCGCCGCGTCGGGCGTCTCGATGCCCACGAAGATGGCGAAGAAGTTGGCCGCCTTCATGAGCGCGAGCAGCTCGTCGTCGTCGGCCAGGTTGATGCTCGCCTCGGTCGAGAAGACGAAGGGATGCCCGCGCTCGGCGAGCCACGCCGCCAGCGCCGCGGAGCAGCGGCTTCGACCGGCCTGCTTGTTGCCGATGAAGTTGTCGTCGACGAAGTCGACGTGGCCGCGGTAGCCGAGCGCCGCGCAGCGCCTCGAGCTCGGCGCAGCACCTGGGCGGACGCCCTTGGTGCGCGGCCTGCGGCCGTTCAGCTCGATGACGTTGCAGAACTCGCAGTCGAAGGGACAGCCGCGCGAGTACTGCACGCCCACGTGCATGTAGAGGGGCAGCTTCAGGAGGTCGAAGCGCGGGACGGGCGAGCGGGAGAGGTCGGGGAGCTCGCCCACCTTGTAGAGCCCGTCGCGCGACGCCGGCCGCCACGTCGGCCGCCAGCCGCGGGATGAGCTCCTCGGCCTCGCCCAAGACCTGGAAATCGGCGGCGGCGTACACCTCGGGGGTGGCGGTCACGTCGGGCCCGCCCACCACCACCGTCTTCCCTGCGGCGTGCGCCCGGGCGATGATCTCCAGGCTGCCGCGCTGCTGCGGGAGCATGCCGCCGGTGAGGACCAGGTCGGCCCAGGCGAGATCCTCGTTCCTCGAGCTGCTCCACGTTGCAGTCGACGAGGCGCACCTCCCACGCCTTCGGGCAGGAGCGCGGCCACGGTGATGAGCCCGAGTGGCGCCGCCGAGTAGCGGGCGCCCATCACCGAACAGGTCTCCTCGTAGTTCCAGAACGACTGCGAGCCGAAGGGAGGGAAGACGAGGAGAGCTTTGTAGGACGTGATGGTGACCTCAGGGCGGGTGTCGTCTCATGGTCGACCCTGCCGGGCCCCGGACGCAAGGCTGAACGCAACAAAAAGTCGCCCGGCGGGCTGGCGAGGTGCGCTTCGAGGTTGTATATTTTGAAGCGTGAGGCGTCGGACAGAGGTGGTCCGACAGCCTGCCGTGCTCCCCTTTCGACGGACGCACCCGTTTCGGATGCTCCCCAAGGTCGACTGCGATGCCCTGAAGGCCAGGGTAGGGCGGGCTTCGAGCCTGCCCGGAAGCGCTCGCAGCGCGAGCACGGCCACATCCCCGCGGAGAGGAGCAGACTTGTTCGACAAGACCCAGCGAAACAAGGATTGAGCGGTCCGGCCAGAGGCGCGACAAGCGCGGCGGACGAGGGTTCCCCCGACCTTCCATCGCGCTCAACGAGGAGGGCGTCCCGGTGGCGCCACCTGGGACGCCACCGCCCTCCCCCACCGTCTTCGTCGACGCCGAGAGCCGCGAGCGGTACCCGTGGCTGCCTCCCAGGGTCATCGTCGGCAGCGTGTGGCGCGGGCCCGGGTTCGAGCGCGTCCGCGTGGACGAGGAGGGGCAGGCGCGTCCCTGGCGCTCGCGCGCCGCGTAGTGCTCCGGCCAGGGCCTCGCGGCCCGCCCTCGCCCCCCCCCCGCGAGCCGGCCTCGGGCGGGGCGTGGTGACTCATGGTCCTCGCACGGTCCGGCCCCTACCGCCCCCCACCTCGTCCGTTCACGCAGCGCGAGGCTTCGATTAGAGTCTCCCCGCAACTCGGGGTTCGTCCGCGCCCGGCAGGGCGACATGCGAGGGGGCATTCATGGCAGGCGTCCGTATCTCCGGTCTCCAGAAGCGGTTCGGCGAGGTCTCGGTCATCGAGCAGCTCGACCTCGATATCCAGGACCACGAGTTCATGGTGCTGGTGGGGCCGTCCGGCTGCGGCAAGTCCACCGTGCTCCGCATGATCGCCGGGCTGGAGGAGATCAGCGGGGGCACCATCGCCATCGGCGACCGGGTGGTGAACGACATCCCGCCCAAGGATCGCGACGTGGCGATGGTCTTCCAGAGCTACGCGCTCTACCCGCACATGACCGTCCGCAAGAACCTCGCCTTCGGCCTGGAGATCCGCAAGCTGCCGCGCGGCGAGATCGACGCGCAGGTGAAGAAGGCCTCGGCCATGCTGGGCCTCGACCCGCTCCTCGACCGCAAGCCCAAACAGCTCTCGGGCGGTCAGCGCCAGCGCGTGGCGGTGGGCCGCGCCATCGTGCGCGAGCCGGCGGTCTTCCTCTTCGACGAGCCGCTCTCCAACCTCGACGCCAAGCTGCGCGTGCAGATGCGCGCCGAGATCAAGAAGATCCAGGCCCAGACCGGCACCACCTCGGTCTACGTCACCCACGACCAGGTGGAGGCGATGACCATGGGCTCGCGCATCTGTGTCCTGAACCGCGGCATCCTCCAGCAGGTGGGGGTGCCGCTCGAGGTCTACGAGCGCCCGGCCAACGCCTTCGTGGCGCAGTTCATCGGCACGCCGCCCATGAACCTCCTGCGCGGGGTGCTCTCCGACGGCGGCGCTCGGGTCCTGGTGGGCGCGCTCGCCCTGCCCCTGCCCGCAGCGCTGCGATCCGCCGCCGCCGGCCTCGACGGCCGCAAGGTCATCGTCGGCATCCGGCCCGAGCACGTGATCCCCGCGCACGCCCCCGGCGAGGGGCAGGCCCACGTCACCGTGGAGATCGTGGAGACGCTGGGCGACGAGATCGTGGTGCACGGACAGCTCGACGACGCGCCGGTGGTCTACAAGGAAGACCCGCACCGCTCGCCGAAGCTGGGTGAGAAGGCCGCGGTGCGCTTCGACCTCGAGCGCGTGCACCTCTTCGACGCCGAGACCGAGAAGCGGATCGGTTAGAGGAGTCCCCTCCCCCGAGCCCTCTTTCGCGCGATCCCCCCTTCTCCTGGAGGGAGAGGGAAGGGGAGGGCTTTTCCACCACGGCGCCGCTCGATCGGACCAAGGTGCCACCCTCTCGACGCACCTGCGTAATCTCGGTTGCGCTTCCGGCGCCTGATTCAGCCCGATATCCCTATCGTCGCCCGCCGCGGTCAATGACCATGACCGCCGTGTCAGGGCCACGGGCGTGAAAAATCGTACTCCCAGCACCTCAGCGATGTGGACGAGTGCTCTGGAATGCTGTCATATCGCGCTCACGCTGGAATGCTCCTCGAGCCACCCTTCATTGCCGGGGCGGCAGCCGTTCATCGCGGGGCCAAAGCCCAGACGTAGCGAGCACCGTTTCACCACCGCGGTCGTAAACGACGAAACCAGCAGGGAGAGGGAGAAATATGAATCTCAAGAATGCAATGCGCGCGATCGCGATTGCGGCTGTCGCCCTGATGGCGACCAGCGCATCCGCGCTCGACTTCCACGGTTATTTCCGTGAGGGCGTCGGCTTCAACAGCAAGGGCGGCAACCAGGCCTGCTTCAGCGTCGGCCTCTACAAGGCCCGCCTCGGCAACGAGTGCGACCTGTACGGCGAGTGGGAGTTCAGCCAGACCATCTACAAGGACGACAACGGCGTCGAGGTGAAGTACGTCTTCATGCCGGCCTACGGCGTCCCCGTGACCGTCCCCAGCGAGGGCGGCGGCGAGCTGGCGCCCGGCTACGGCTACGGCACGGGCAACCTCTACGTTCAGCAGAACTGGGCCGGCATCAAGCTGCCCCAGCTGAACGGCGCCACCATCTGGGCCGGCGACCGCTACTACAAGCGCGAAGACGTCCACTCCTACGACTTCTTCTACTACAACCCGCAGCAGGGTCACCCCACGGTCGGCATCGAGGACGTGAGCCTCGGCTTCGCCAAGATGGCCCTCGCCATCTCCAGCGTCGGCACCGGCGCGGTGACGGGCGCCTGGATGATGCCCGCCCTCCACATCTACGACATCCCGCTCCTCGAGAACGGCACCCTGCAGCTCATCGCGACCATGGCCGTCCCGATGAAGCAGGACGCCGACCCGACGCTCGGCGCCGGCACCGACCCCAAGACCAGCCCCTGGTTCACGGTGGATTACCTCCAGGACAAGTTCCTCGGCGGCTCCAACAAGCTCACCTTCCAGTACGCCATGGGCTCGCTGGCCGGCATGGGTGGCCCGAGCGCCACCGCCACCAGCGACGACAAGCGCATCCGCGTCATCGATCAGCTCTACTTCCAGCCGACGCCCCAGTTCTCCGGCGCATTCGTCTTCATCTGGGAAGGCGTGAGCACCCCGGTCGTCGCTGGCGGCTCCGGAGAGAACGACTTCTCGTTCGAGCTCCGCCCCGCCTACCACGTGAGCGACTACTTCAAGCTGGCGGTCGACGCCTCCTACCAGATCCGCTCGCCCAAGGACGCGCCGGCCGGCGTCGACTCCACCAAGCTGCTCAAGATCACCGTGGCCCCCACGCTGGTCACCGGCCGCGGCTTCTTCGCCCGTCCCGAGTTCCGCCTCTTCGCCACCTACGGCAAGTGGAGCAACGTTGCGGCGCAGCAGGCCTTCTCCGGCGCCTTCGCCGACAAGGACAACGGCCTGTCCTTCGGCGCGCAGGTCGAGGCGTGGTGGTAGCCTCCTCGGTCTCCTGACCGAAGCGTAGAAAGCAGCTGGAGCCGGGAGGGCGACCCCCCGGCTCCTTCTATTTTTTCGGTTTGGCCCTCACCTTGGCTACAATGCGCCCCTCACTCGAAGCGCTTGCCGAGGGACCCCAAGCATGGCCCGTCTCGCCACCTGGCTCACCGTCTCCCTCCTCGCCCTGTCCGGCTGCGCCACCGCCGCCAACAAGCGCGCCGAGGCGCTCGAGCAGGAACTCGACGGTCTCGTCTACGAGAAGCCGCTCGACGAGGTGTGGCAGGAGGCGCGCCTCCTCCTCGCCCAGCGCGACTTCCCCCTCGCGGGCGACGACGCCAAGGCGGTGGGCCAGACGCAGCGGTGGGTGGACAAGATCCTCTCGCCGGCTCACGAGACCACCACCGGCGACTACGACCCGGGGCTCTTCCAGTCGCTCGGCGCCGGGGACGCCACCCGCAAGCGCGGGAGCGACAAGCAGTGGCTCGACACCGGCTGGAACTACTACGCCGAGCGGTACCACGTGGAAGGGCGGCGGCTCCTCGAGGGGTGCAAGGTCACCTTCGTCAAGATCAAGCAGGACCGGACGAACCGCGACGTGGTGAAGACCCGCGACCACGAGATGGAGCTCGACCTCGCCCGCCGCGTCGCCCCCGACGCCGCAGAGCGCATCGAGCAGAAGGCGCGGGAGGCGGCGCGCTGATCTCGCGCGCGGCCTTTACCCCTTCACCCCACCGCTCGTGAGCCCGGAGACGATCCAGCGCTGGGAGAGCAGGAAGACCACGGTGATGGGCACCCCGGAGAGCACCGCGGCCGCCGCGAAATCGCCCCACAGGTACTTCTGCTCGTAGAGGAAGTAGCGCGAGCCCACCGCCAGGGTGAGGTGGTCGACCTGGCGCAGCAGGATGCTCGCCACCGGGTACTCGATGATGGCGCCGATGAAGGCGAGCACGAACACCACCATCAGGATGGGCACCGCCATCGGCAGGAGGATGAGCCGGAACGACTGGAAGTGGCTGCAGCCGTCCACCTTGGCGCACTCCTCGATCTCCACCGGAATGGTCTCGAAGTAGCCGCGGATGGTCCAGATGTGGAGCGCCACGCCGCCCAGGTAGGCGAGCACCACGCTGGCGTGCGTCTCGACCCCCATCCACGGCACGTAGTTCCCCAGGGTGTCGAAGATGGCGAAGAGGCCGACCATGGCCAGCACCGCCGGGAACATCTGCAGGATCATCATCGAGCTGAGGAGGGGCTTCTTGAACGCGAAGCGCAGCCGTCCGAAGGCGTAGGCCGCGGTGGTGGAGATGAGGACGCTCAGCAGGGCGGTGATGGCGGCGATCTTCACCGAGTTCCAGAGCCAGAGCAGCACCGGGAAGGGCGGGCGCACCAGGTTGCCGCCCGCGTCGGTGTAGCTCATCCCGAGCGCGAGCTTCCAGTGGTCGAAGCTCACCTGCCGGGGGATGAGGTCGCCGGTGGCGAAGTTCCCGGGCCGGAGCGAGATGGAGATGATCATCGAGCAGCGGGAAGAGGATGAGCGCCAGGAAGGCGATGATCCCCACGTGGGCGGCGGCGAGCCGCAAGCGCTGACCCTTGCCGCTGACGATGGCCACGTTCAGGCCCTCCCCTCTTGTTCGGCGGCGGCCCGGGTCAGCCGCAGGTTCACCAGCGAGAGCCCCGCCACCAGGAGGAAGATGACGGACGAGATGGCGGCGGCGAGGCCGAACTGCTGGCCCGAGTCCTCGAAGGCGATGCGGTTCAGGTAGGTGACCAGGATGTCGGTGGTGCCGGCCGGGACGCGCGTGTCGAGGAAGTCGGGGCGGCCGCGGGTGAGCAGGGAGATGAGGACGTAGTTGTTGAAGTTGAAGGCGAAGGAGGCGATCAGCAGCGGCATGAGCGGCCGGAGGATGAGCGGCGCGGTGATCTTGAAGAAGTTGTTGAGCGCGCCCGACCCCTCCAGCGCCGAGGCCTCGTACAGGTCGGCCGGGATGGCCTTGATGAGGCCGGTGCTGAGCACGAGGATGTACGGGTAGCCGAGCCAGGTGTTCACGATGACCAGCATGGTCTTCGCGAGGAAGGGGTCGGCGAACCAGGAGGGCCGGATGCCGAAGAGGTGGCCCAGGATGAGGTTGATCTCCCCGAAGTTCTGGTTGAAGAGGCCGCGGAACACCAGGATGGAGATGAAGCCGGGCACCGCGTAGGGGAGGAAGAGCAGCATGCGGTAGAGGCCGCGGAAGCGCAGCGCCTCCCAGTTCAGCACCACCGCCAGCACCATCCCCACCACCAGGGTGAAGAGCACGGTGAGGCCGGCGAAGAGCACGGTCCAGACGAAGATGGAGAAGAACGGCCCGCGGAACTCCGGATCGGTGATCATGCGCACGTAGTTCTTGAAGCCCACGTCGACCTTGAAGCCGGGCCGCACCCGCTGCCCGTCGGCGGCGGTGTAGAAGCCGGTCTCGAAGTCGGGGGTGAGGACAGCCCCGGTCTTCACGTGCTCGAGCGTCCCGTCGGCGTTCTGCTTCCAGGCCTGCTCGACCGTCCCCATCTCCCGCAGGCCCAGTGCCCGCGCCTCGCTTCCGTCGGGGAAGCGCACCGCGAGGCGGGTGACGGCATCGCGGTTCGCGATGAGCGCCTTCAGCGTCACCGCCTTTCCGGACGCGGCGGCGGGGTCGGCGAGCGGCGAGAGCTCGATGGGCTTCACCTCCGCGGCGGCGCCGCCGGCCGGGAGGTCGAACGGCTTCGAGACGAAGGAGGGGGGGGGCGGCGGCTCGGCGGCGGGAGCGGCCTCCGCTCCATCGAAGATCGAGGTCTCGTCCGCGCTGCTCTCCTCCGCCGGGGGGGCCGCCTCGGCTTCCCGGGCTCGCACGACGAGCAGGTAGCGCCCGTCGGCCTCGCGCAGCGTGTAGTCGTAGCGCGGTCCCTCGCCCGGGAGCTTCTCGTCGAGGAGGTAGCGGGTGGCGCGCTCGAAGGTGAGGAGGTTCGTGGAGCTGTAGTTGGTGAAGCCGATCCGCACCGTGTAGAGCACGGGGAAGATGACGAAGATGGCCATGCCGGCCAGGCCGGGAAAGAGATAGCGCCAGGTGTAGGCCCCCCGCGCGCTGTAGACGAAGAGGAGCAGCGCCATGAAGGCGAGGACGGCGGCGGCGAGGAGCACCTGCCCCGCCGCGTAGACCGTCCACACCGCGTAGAGCGCGAAGAGCGCGGCGGCGGCGAACACCAACCACTTCATGGCGTGACGCATGGGCACTCCGGCTGCGCGCCAGGCCCCCCCTCCCGGCGGGAGAGGGGGGTGGGTGGTGAGGTCGGTCCCCGACGCGCGACGCCGGCGGGGCTCGGCGAACCACCGGGGACGACCCCCGACCTCGCCTACTTCGTCGTCATCCGCGCGGCCGCGGCGTCGAGCGCGGCCTTGGGCGCCTGCCGGCCGTTGGTGATGTTCTCCAGGGCGGAGGCCATCGCCGACCAGAACTTGCCCATCTCCGGGATGTTGGGCATCGGCTCGCCCTGGCTCACGTTCTTCATGGTGGCGGCGATGTTCGGGTCCTTCGAGAGCTCCTTGAAGAACGCCTTGTTGGCGGGGGTGCCGAGCGGCACGTCGGCGTTCACCGTCTTCAGGCCCTCCACGGTGAGGAGGTTCCGCTCCAGGAACTCCTTGGCGATGTCCTTGTTCGGGCTGGCGGCGGTGATCATGCAGCCGAGCACGCCGACGAAGGGCTTGCTGGGCTTGCCGTTCACCGAGGGAATGGGCGCCACCCCGAAGTCGATGTTGCTCTTCCGGGCGTTTTCCCAGGCCCACGGGCCGGTGATCATCATGGCGATCTCACCCTTGTTGAAGCCAGCCTCCATGGCGGAGTAGGAGGCGCCCTTCGGCATCACGCCATCCTTCACCATCTTCTCGAGGAGCTGCGCCCCCTTCACCGCGCCGGGGTCGTTCACGCCCACCTTGGTGGGGTCGAGGTCGCCCTTGGCATCGCGCGCGAAGACGTAGCCGCCGTCGGCCGCCAGGATGGGCCAGGTGAAGTAGGTGTTGTTGTAGTCCCACAGGATGGCCTTCTTGCCCTCCTTGGAGAGCTTCTTGTCGAGGGCGATCACCTCGTCGAAGCTCTTCGGCGGGGTGGGCACCAGGGCCTTGTTGTAGACGAGCCCGATCGACTCGACCGAGAGCGGATAGCCCCAGATCTTGCCGCTCACGGTGAAGGCGTCCCACGCCTTCTTGTCGATGCCCGACTTGATCGAGGCGCTGGGCGTCACCGGCACGATGAGCCCGCCCTGGATCCACTCGCCGATGCGGTCGTGCGGCCAGCACCAGATGTCCGGGCCTTTCCCGGCCGCCGCGGCCTGCTGGAACTTGCCGGGGGCGTCCTCCGGGTGCTCCACGGTGACCGGCACGCTGCTCTTCTCGGCGAACTGGTCGCCCACCTTCTGCAGCCCGTTGTACCCCTTGTCTCCGTTGATCCAGACGAGCAGCTTGCCCTCTTCGGCGGCGCGCGCGGGCAGCGCCGCGAGCGCGGCCGCGGCGAGGGTGGTGATGGTCAGGACCCGAAGCAGGCCCCGCGATGCGTTCCTGGTGGTCATGGAATCTCCTCCGATGGTTGGGACAGCGCGGCGGCTGCCGCGGCTGGCCGGCTCGCCTCCTCGAAGAGCCCTCCCCCGACCGCGGCTCCAGAGCCATTGGCTTTCTGGTACGCAGAGTGTCGTCGCGGGATTGAGGCGGCGCAAGCCTTTACCGTGCCCCCGATCGAGCCTCGACGGACCGTCACAGCACCCATGCGGGACGTTCACGCCGAGGCCTGAAGGCTGCCCCGGCGGTGCTAACCTGCCCCGGGCTCGGAGGCCATCCATGTCCGAAGATTTCATCCTCGAGATGCGCGGAATCACCAAGGAGTTCCCGGGAGTGCGGGCGCTCGAGGACGTCACCTTCCAGGTGCGGCGCGGCGAGATCCACGCGCTGGTGGGCGAGAACGGGGCCGGAAAGAGCACGCTCATGAAGGTGCTCTCCGGGCTCTATCCCCACGGCACCTACGGCGGCGACATCGTGCTGGAGGGAACGGTGCAGCAGTTCCGGACCATCCGCGAGAGCGAGGAGGCCGGCATCGCCATCATCTTCCAGGAGCTGGCGCTGGCGCGGAACATGACCATCGCCGAGAACATCTACCTCGGCAGCGAGCTCACCCGGACCCCCGGGGTCATCGACTGGAACCGCACCTTCCAGGAGACCGCCAAGGTGCTGGGGCAGGTGGGGCTCCGCCTCAACCCAGGAGCCAAGGTGATCGAGCTCGGGGTGGGGTCACAGCAGCTCGTGGAGATCGCCAAGGCCCTCTCCAAGAACGCGAAGCTCCTCATCCTCGACGAGCCCACCGCCGCGCTCACCGAGACCGAGACCGAGAACCTGCTCGGCATCCTGAGGCAGCTCCGGGAGCGGGGCGTGACCTGCATCTACATCTCGCACCGGCTGGGCGAGGTGACGCGTATCGCCGACCGGGTGACGGTGCTGCGCGACGGCAGGACCATCATCACCGCCGACGCCGCGGAGATGCCCCAGGAGCGCATGATCAAGAACATGGTGGGGCGCGACCTCACCCACATGTACCCGCGCCGGGAGCGGAAGCTCGGCGAGAAGGTGCTGGAGGTGAGGCACTGGACGGTGCGCGACCCGGTCACCGACGACCTCAAGGTGAACGACGTCTCCTTCGAGGTGCGGCGCGGGGAGATCGTGGGCATCGCCGGCCTCATGGGCGCGGGGCGCACCGAGCTCGTCACCAGCCTCTTCGGCGTGTGGGGGAAAAAGGAGCGGGGCGAGCTCTGGTTCGACGGGAAAAAGCTCGAGGTGAAGAACGCCCACGACGCCATCCGCGCCGGCCTGAGCCTCGTCTCCGAGGACCGCAAGCGGTTCGGGCTCGTCCTCGGCATGGACGTGAAGCAGAACTCCACCCTGGCGAGCCTGGAGCGCTTCGCCAGGCTCGGCGTCATCAACCAGAACGAGGAGATCAAGCAGGCCGGCCGGATGGTGGCCGAGCTCCGCACCAAGACCCCGACGCTGGAGCAGAAGGTCGGGAACCTCTCCGGCGGCAACCAGCAGAAGGTGGTGGTGGCGAAGTGGCTGCTCACCCAGCCGAAGCTGCTCTTCCTCGACGAGCCCACGCGCGGCATCGACGTGGGCGCCAAGGTGGAGATCTACAACATCATGAACGACCTGGTGGACCAGGGCGTGTGCGTGGTGATGATCTCCTCCGAGCTGCCCGAGGTGCTGGGCATGAGCGACCGCATCCTGGTCATCCACGACGGGAGGCTCACCGGGGCGCTCCCCCGCGAGGCGGCCAACGAGGAGAAGGTGATGTACTACGCGACCGGAGGCGTGTGACTTGCGGTATGGGGTGAACGAGTCGACCGGAGGCGGAATGGACACGGTGAAGGACGCATCGCGGGCGCGGAGCTTGAAGGACGTCATCCTCGACTCCCTGCGAAAGAACACCAAGCAGTACACGATGTACCTGGCGCTGGTGGCCATCTGGGTGATCTTCGCCTTCCTCACCGAGGGCATCTTCCTCACCCCCCGAAATCTCTCCAACCTCTTCGTGCAGACGGTGGCGGTGGCCATCGCCGCCATCGGCGTGGTGCTGGTCATCGTGGCCGGCCACATCGACCTCTCGGTGGGCTCGGTCATGGGCTTCACCGGCGCCGTGTGCGCCATGAGCATGATCAGCCTGCAGCTCGGGATGACCCTCTCCATCGGGCTCACCCTGCTGGTGGGGCTCGCCATCGGCGCCTGGCACGGCTTCTGGATCGCCTACCGCCGGGTCCCGGCCTTCATCGTCACCCTCGCCTCGATGCTCGCCTTCCGCGGCCTCATCATCGGGCTCACCGGGGGGATGACGCAGGGGCTGGAGATGGCGCCCTCCGACGTGGCCGCGCGCTTCAAGCTGCTCGGCCAGGGCTACCTCCCCACCTTCAGCGGAGCGGGCGAGGGTCAGCTCCACGACACCAGCATCATCCTGGTGGCGCTGCTCATCCTGGCCTTCGTGGTGAGCGCGCTGCGCCAGCGCGCCGCGCGGCTGCGCTACGGCTTCCGCGTCTTGCCCGGGCACATCGAGACGCTGCGCCTCGTGGTGGTGTCGGCGCTCATCGCCGCCGTGGGGTCCATCATGATCGTCTACCTGGGCATCCCCTGGTCGGTCATCCTGGTGCTGGTGCTGGCGGTGATCTTCACCTTCATCGCGCAGGACACCACCTTCGGGCGCCACCTCTACGCGATCGGGGGCAACCCCGACGCCGCCCGGCTCTCCGGCATCAACGTGGCCCGGAAGACCTTCGTCCTCTTCATGATCATGGGGGCGATGACCGCCCTCGCCGGCATCGTCTACACCTCGCGGCTCAACGCGGCGACCACCTCGGCCGGCCAGAACGCGGAGCTCGACGCCATCGCCTCCGCCGTCATCGGCGGCACCTCCCTGCTCGGCGGCGAGGGCACCATCGCCGGCGCGGTGGTGGGCGCGCTGGTGATGGCCAGCCTCGACAACGGCATGAGCCTCATGAACCTGGACATCACGTTCCAGTACGTGATCAAGGGGCTCATCCTCCTGCTCGCCGTCTGGGTCGACATGGCGCAGCGGAAGAAGTGACCTGAACGCGCGGCAAGCGCCGCGCCGCGCCTACCCCGGCGCGAGCGTGGCGCGCACGCGCTCGAGGAGGCTGTCGCGCTGGAAGGGCTTCGCAAGGAAGGCCTCTCCTTTCTCGGCGCCATCGAAGTAGCCCGACATGAAGAGGGTGCGCAGCCCGGGGCGCTGGGCGGCGAGCTTCTGGGCGAGCTGCTTTCCGCTCATGCTCGGCATCACCACGTCGGTGAGCAGGAGGTCGATGGCGCCGGGGTGGCGAGCCGCCAGCTCCAGCGCCTCCGGCCCGCTTCCGGCGTCGAGCACCAGGTAGCCGGCGTCGGTGAGGATGCGGCGGGTGAGCTCGCGCACCGGCCGCTCGTCCTCGGCGAGCAGCACCGTGGCGTCGCCCGGCATCGGGCGAGGCGAGCCGGGCTGGAGCTCCGGATCCGGCTCGTCGGAGGCGGGCAGGTAGATGGTGAAGGTGGCGCCGGCGTCCGGCTCGGTCCTGAGGCCGAGCGTCCCACCCGCCTGCCGCACGATGCCGTAGGCGGTGGCGAGCCCGAGTCCGGTGCCCTTCCCCGGCGGCTTGGTGGTGAAGAAGGGCTCGAAGACCTTGCGGGCCACCTGCTGGGTCATCCCCACGCCGGTGTCGGTCACCTCGATGACGGCATACCGGCCCGGTGAGAGCTCCTCGCGGGAGGCCGCCTCTTCGTCGAGCGCCCGGTTCGAGGCGTCGAAGGTGAGGGAGCCGCCGCCCGGCATGGCGTCGCGGGCGTTCACCGCCAGGTTCAGCACCACCTGGCCGAGCAGCGAGGGGTCGACCTTCACGCGCCAGAGATCGGCGGCGAAGCGCATGTGGAGCTCGATGTGCTCGCCGGTGGCACCGCGCACGAGGCGCTCGAGGTCGCGGACGGCGCGGTCGAGGCGCACCACCTGCGGGTGCACCTGCTCGCGGCGGCTGAAGGCGAGGAGCTGCTTCACGAGGAGGGCGGCGCGCCGGCTGGCCTCGATGACCTGGGTGAGGTCGCCGCGCGAGCGCTCGTCGGTGAGCTCGTCCATGACGAACTGGGCGAAGTTGGAGATCACCGCCAGCAGGTTGTTGAAGTCGTGCGCCACCCCGGCGGCGAGCTGTCCGACCACGGCGAGCCGCTCGTGCTGGGCCGCCCTCGCCTCGCGCTCGCGCTCCTCGGTGACGTCGCGCAGGATGACCAACACCTCGCCGGAGCCGCCACCCGCGGTCTCCCGGGCGGAAGCGAGAAGGACCCGCCTCGGACCTCCCGCCACGATCTCGACCGGCTCACGCTCGGAGAGCAGGTCGCCCAGCGTGTAACCACCGAGGCCCGAGAACACCTGCTGCCCGGCCGCCTCGGCTTCCACCACGGCCAGCAGCTTCAGAGCCAGCGGGTTCGCGAAGGCGAGCCGCCCGTCGCGCTCGACGAGCAGGATGCCCTCCGGGAGGTCGGCGAGCAGCCGCTCCAGCCGGGCGCGCTCCGAGGCCGCCGCCGCGTCGATCTTCAGCGCCAGCATGGCGCTGCGGATGGCCACGCTCGCCTGGCGGGCCATGGCGCTCGCGAGGGCGAGCTTCGACTCGTCGAAGGCCGCGCCGGCCTGCGAATCGAGGTGGAGGACGCCGAGCTGCTCGCCGCGGTGGGTGAGCGGGACGCAGAGGGCCGACCGGATCCGCTGGGCGATGAGGCTCGTGGCGGCGTCGAGTCGCGGGTCGCCCAGCGCGTCGGCGGTGACCACGCCCGCATGGCGCGCCACCACCTCCGAGAGCATGGTGGTGGAGAGCGTCACCTCGGCAGGACGGCCGTCGCGATAGCGCGTCACCTGCAGCGAGGGACGGGCGTCGCCCTCGGCGATGAGGAGCACGGCGCCACGCTCGGCGTCGACCACCTCCAGGGCGGTGTGCAGGAGCGCCTCCATCATGGCCGGGAAATCGGCGGCCTGCTCGAGGGCGGTGGTGAGCTCCACCGCGGCGCGGGCCGCCACGTCGGAGGTGCGTCGCAGCGCGGCGCGCGCCTCGCGCTCCACCACGCGCCGCCCTTTCTCGAAGCGCAGGCGCGCAGGCCCGATCAGAATCTCGTCACCGTCCTGGAGGAATCTGGCGGAGACCCGGCGATCGCCGACGAAGGTGCCCCGGCGGCTCCCGAGGTCGACGAGCTCGTACTTCCCGTCGCTCCGCCGGCACACCTCGGCGTGCCGCCCGTTGACCATCGGGTCGTCGAGGCGGAGGTCGCTCTCCTCGTCGCGGCCGATCGTCGTCCTGTCGCCGAGGACGGTACGCCGGACGGGTTCGGTGCCGATCTCAATGAGACTCGCCATGATCATGTGTCGCGCGCCTCGGGTACAACCAGTGACCTCTGGTCGCTCCCACCACCTCGACCCGCGGCGGGCGGCGTGGAGGACCGCTCGCCTCGCCTGAGATTGCGCGGACTTGGGCCAGCCCCCATCCTCCTTCACTACCAGATATGCGGGGGGAAGTCATCGGGGAGGCTGGGGCGTGTAGGTTTTCGGGCGCCCAAGTGGGCAATCCCGCCGTCCGCGGTCGCCTGGGTCGCCGGATTGGCTCCACGGTGCAAACCGCTGGGACATGGGCGTTCGAGTGTTCCGGGGAGGTTGGCGAGATATCGCCCTCCCACCTCTCCGGCGGTTGTGAAAATGTGCGCCGTGGGGAGACCTGGTTTGCTGTAAGTGATTGACGGGGAACCGATGCGATGGTACGGACTTGGAGGTGGCGGGCGTACAGTCGGCCACCCACCAGAAGGATCCCATCATGTCCATCTCCCGCCTCTTCGCCCTCGCCGTGGTGGTCTTCGGTCTCTCCTTCGCCACCCCGGCCAGCGCCGGTCGCAGCTTCAACGGCCGGAGCTTCAACGGGGCGAGCCTGAACGGCAGGAGCTTCAACGGTCGGAGCTTCAATGGCCGCAGCTTCAACGGTCGGAGCTTCAACGGTCGGAGCTTCAATGGCCGCAGCTTCAACGGTCGCAGCTTCAACGGTCGGAGCTTCAATGGCCGCAGCTTCAACGGCTCGAGCCTTGGCGCGGGTCAGGTGGCCTCGGTCTCGCTCAGCGGCGTGCAGTTCGCCGAGTAGGCGCGGCCTCGCGGTTCGCGTGCCCGGGCGCGCCCTTCACCTCCTGGCTGCGTGCGCCCTCGCGGGGCTCGTCGTCCCCTGCGTACCACGGGGGCGAGGGCGAACCACCGGCGACGCGTGGGTGGAGGGGGCCGAGCTCCGGGCCAGGACCGCCAAGGGGGAGCGACGCGGCGCCGACTTCGCCGGCGCAGAGCTCTCGGCGAGCCTCGAAGACGGCTCCGCGGCCCTCGTCAGGATCGAGTCGGTCGAGCAGAGCGATCGCCCGGGCTTCCAGGACGTCTACCGCTACGTCGTCAGCTACGAGGCCGGAGGAGGGCGCGCTTACCTCTGCGGAACCGACGGGGAGGGGCGCCCGGTTCGCGCCATCCCGCTCGCGGGCCGGTGGAGCGCACCCGGCGCATCCAGACCGGCGGCGCGGGTCTCCGACCCAGGCTCCTTCACCTTTGCATGCGAAGGAGCGGCGCTCGCGAAGTGCGTCTACCTCGGCTACCGGCCGTGGGCCGGGAGCGTCCGGCGCTGTGCGCCCGGCGGCGCCTGCCGCGAGGTCGCGCTCTCGGAGCTCCACCAGGCCTGCACCCGGATGATCCGCGCCGATTACTGTGGCGACGGTGAGTCGTACACCAAGGACGGGACGCTCATCGACATCTACGACGGGGTCGGGATCCAGACGGATACGGAGGACTGGCCCGTCGAGGCGGAGTGGACGGCGGCCGGGGCGCGCTGCCTCCACCGGATGCGCCTGCGCGGCGCGGCCCCGCCCCCCTGCGTGGAGCGCCTTCGCCTGGCCAGCTGCGGGGATCCCCGCCACTTCGGCTCCGGCACCCTGATCATCACCGAGTCGCCGGGGCCGTAGCGGCAGCGCGCGCCCGAAGCACCGTCAGGGCGCTCCCACCGTCGCGCACAGCCGCGCGCCGAGGCTGGCGTCGCGCAGCGAGGCGGTGACGGGCTCCCGGTTCGCGAGCTGCGCGGTCTTCCGGTCGTGCCAGTAGCTGCCGCCGCGCGCCGCGTACGCGCCCTCCTCTGCCCGGGTGAGCTCGAAGGCGTTGCCGCTGGCGTCGTCGAGGCCGTAGGGCGAGCGCGAGGCGGGGTAGCTGCCCACCGGGTCGGGCCCGGCGCCGCCCTGGCCGTGCGTGGCATCGTAGTTGGCCGCGTCCGGAGTCAGCTCGGCGCCCCCCGGGTAGGGCCGGCCATCGGCGCCGCGCGCGGCGCGCTCCCACTCGCGCTCGGTGCAGAGCCGCGCCCCCGGCACCCGCCCGGTGGCCGAGAGCCACGAGGCGTACGCCTCCACGTCGCGGGCGGAGACCCCGGTCACCGGAAGCTTCCTCCAGTCGAGGCCGGCGGCGCCCGGCCGCTGCGGGTAGACGAGGGGCTCTCCCCATCCGGCCGCCACGGAGAGCGCGCCCGGCCGGAGCTCCAGCCGGTAGCCTCCCGCGCTCTCGCGGAGGTGGACGCTGCCGGGGGTGGCCGGCCCGGCCGAGACCTCGGGCAGTCGCGCGCCGCGCTCTGCCGGCGGGAGGCTGGTGAGCCAGGCAATCCATTCACCGAAGGTGATTTCGCGCCGCGCCACCAGGAAGGCGCCCGTCATGGCCGCGTGCTCCGGCTGTGCGTTGAAGAAGCCGCGGCGGAGCTCCTCGTCGGCGGAGGAGCCGTAGAGGAACCTCCCGGCCGGCACCAGGACGAAGCCCACGGGCACCTCCTCCGCGGCGGGCAGCGCGAGCTCGAGGTCGAGCTCTTCGCCGCGGTGAGCCAGCACGGCGAGGCGCGTGGTCGCCCTCCCCTCGGCCTCGGCCTCGAGGAGCCAGGAGCCGGGCGCCAGGGTCACTCCGTCGAGCGGGGCCTCGCCCAGCTCCAGGGCGGGGGCGCCGGGCTTTCCACCCGCGGAAAGGAGCCGCACGCGGGCGCCGGCGGGGTGGGTGCGAAGGGAGAGCTTGGCCGGCGCCAGCCACCGGCGCTGGCGCGAGCCGTCGCGGTCGTGGAGCTCGAAGCGCGCCGCGAGCTCGTCGCGCCGCTCGTCCTCGTGCCAGGCATCCGCCAGCGCTGCGCGCGTGTACAGGACGTCGGCGAGCTCGTCCCGCAGCTCCTCCCGCTGGGGCGCGAGCGCCGCGGCCGCCTCCAGGGCACGGCTCGCCGCCGCGTACGCGCCGTCGGCGGACTTCGAGGCGGCCACCGCGCGCGCCCAGACGGGCTCTGCCCCGGGATCGCCCCGGTCGAACATCGGAAAGGCCGCCGCGGAGGCGCCTTGCGCCTCCGCCTCCGTTGCGCGGGCGTGGGAGAGCGCAGCGCGCCCCTGATCGAGCAGGAGCTCCACCTTGCGCGCCGTCTCGCTGGTGGCGCTGTGCGCCGCGGCCAGCCAGATGACCGCGGCCAGCACCGGCACCAGCACCGCCAGGGCGGAGCGGCGCGCCCGCCGCCGGCGAGCGGCCCCGCTCGAGGCGGAGAGCAGCTCCGCCTCGAGCGGCGTGAGGTCCTCGGCCGAGAGCGCCTCGGCCTCGCGGAGCTGGCCCCGCCCGAGGAGGAGCTCCGGCGAGCGACCGCCGCGCGCCCACTCCGCCGCGCGCGTGGCGAGCCCCTCCCGCTGCACGCGGCGCTCGGCCTCCTCCAGGAGCCAACCGCGCAGGGTGCCCCAGCCCTGCACCAGCACTTCGTGCGCCAGCTCGAAGGCGCCCCCCTGCTCGGCGTCCTGGGCCACCAGCAGACGACCCCGGACGAGGGCGTCGAGGACGGGCCGGCACCTCGCGTCGGCGAGCAGCTCCTCGCCGCTCCTCCGGGCGCGCGTGCCCTCCAGCGTCACCAGCCGGAGCAGCATGCGGCGGGCGCGGGCACGGCCCTCGGGAGGAAGGCCGGCGAGCACGGCGTCGGCGTGCCGGGCGAGCGCGCCAGCCACCCCGCCGGAGGCGTCGAGGGCGGCCTGGGTGATGCACGTCGGTCGGCGTGTCGCGGCGCTCCCACAGCTCGGCCAGGGCGAACTGCAGGAGCGGCAGGCTGCCCTCGGCCTCGGCGGTCGCGTCGACCAGGGTCCGGACCAGCTCCTCGCTCTCGAAGCGCGTGCCGGTGACGCTCGCCGGACCGACTATCACCTCGCGCAGCCGATCGGGCGAGAGCGGCCGCAGGAAGTAGAGCACGCGCGAGAGGTCCTCGGCGAGCCGTGGCAGCCGCGAGAAGCGGGCCAGGAAGTCGGCGCGCAGCGTGGAGAGGAGGCGCACGCCGGGAAGGTTCCCGGCGAGCGCGCCCAGCGCCTCGTCGGCCACGGCGGCCTCGGCCGGGGGCGCCAGGGTGATCAGCTCCTCGAGCTGATCGATGAAGAGGAGGAGCCCCTCGCTCTGGCCGAGCCGCCGGCACACCGCGCGGGCGAGCGCGGGCGGATCGTCCCGCACCTCGGCAGAGAGCTCTTCCGCCGGCCGGGCGGTGAGCTCGGAGAGCGCCGCGCACAGGGCGCCGAGCGGCTCGCGCCCGGGCACCACGGTGACGCTCGTCCAGGCGCGGCCGTCGCCGAGCGCACCTTCCAGGAGCGCCGGCACCACCCCGGCCCGGCAGAGCGAGGACTTGCCCGCCCCGGAGTCGCCGGTGACGAGCACGAAGGCGTCGGAGCGCAGGCGGTCGAGCACGACATCGATCTCGGCGCCGCGGCCGAAGAAGAGCGCGCGGTGGTCGGCCTGAAAGGCCCTGAGTCCGCGGTAGGGGTTCCCGGCCGGGGGGCGCGGACCGGAGCCCTCGCGGAGCACCGCCTCCAGGGCGCCGCGCAGCTCTTCCCCCGAGGCGAAGCGCTCGGCCGGCTCGCGTCGAAGGCAGCGGGCGACGACCGCGGCGAGGCGCGCCGCCCCCGGCTCCTCGAAGGAGAGGGCGGGCGCCTGGCGCTCCTGCACCACGCTCGGCAGGTCCGGGAGGGGAATCGCTGCGAAGGGCGGAGCGCCGGTGCACAGCCCGTGAAGGAGCGCCCCGAGCGCGTACACGTCGCTTCGCCGGGAGTGCGGCTCGCCTCGCCACAGCTCGGGCGCGAGGTAGTGAGGCGTGCCGGAGAGCCCCTCGGGCACGGGCCCCTTCTCCTCGCCGGCGCTGCCCTGCTGCAGGAGGGTGGCGAGGCCGAAGTCGAGCAGCTTCGCCACCCCGTCCTCGCCCTTCACCGCGTTGGCCGGCTTGAGGTCGCAGTGCAAGACCCCCGCGCGATGGGCGGCCGCGAGACCCCGGGCGAGGTCCTGACCGAGGCGCAGCACCTCGCGCCAGGGCAACGGCAGCGGCAACCGATTCGAGCGTGACCCCCCGCACCAGCTCGGTCACGAGGTACGGGCGCCCCTCCAGCTCGCCCACCCGGTAGACGGAGACGACGTTGGGGTGCTGCACCCTGGCGGCGGCGCGAGCCTCCACCACGAAGCGCTGCCGGGCTGCCACGTCGAGGCGCTCGCCGGCCGGGAACTTGATGGCCACCTGTCGGGCCAGCACCGCGTCCTCCGCCAGCCAGACCGTGCCCCCAGCGCCCTCGCCGAGCGGCTGGAGCAGGAGGTAGTCGTCGAGCTCGGCCGGCGGGCGCCAGGGGGGCTCGCCCGGGGAGGTCGCGGGCGGCGACCGCTGCGCCGCTGCCGTCGCGGAGCTCACGTCACAGCGCGTGGGCGAGCCGCAGGTAGACGAAGCGGCCGGCGTAGTCGTAGGCGGTGGGATCGCTGGCGGCGTAGTAGCCGTTGTAGATCCGCGGCGGCGCGGCGTCGAAGGCGTTGCGCACGCCCACCCCCAGCGTCGTCCGCCCCGCGGCGGTGGAGAGCGCGTACGACACCTGCGCATCCCAGGAGGCCCACGCGTCGACCTGGCGCTGGTAGGTGGCGTCGAAGACGCAGAGGCCCAGGCCCGCGTAGTCGCCGTTCGGGTCGCCGCACTCGCGGAACGAGCCCACGAAGCGCACGCCCACCAGCGCGGAGAGCGCTTCGCGGCCCCAGCCCAGGGCGGCGTTGGCCTTCCAGGCCGGGTTCACTCCCTGGACGCCTCCGTACCCCTGGATGGAGAGGTCGTAGTTGCCCCGCCCCCGCACCACCGTGCCGTCGGGCAGGGTGAGGTCGTGGCGCTCCAGCCAGGCGGCGTCCATCGCCAGGGAGAAGCGGCCCAGCCGCTCGGTGGGGAGGGCGTAGCGCAGGGCGAGGTCGACGCCGGAGACCTCCTCGCGGCCCGCATTGGCGTAGAGGTTCTGGAGGCCGGTGATTCGCTGGCTCGCCGGGTCGCGCGCCACGTGGTCGCAGTAGCGGGGCGCGGTCTCAGGGTCACCGGGGTAACAGGCGCCGAGGATGGTGGCCTCACCCAGGGTGGTGATGGCCCGCTCCACGTCGATGCGGAAATAGTCGATGGTGACGGTGAGGTTCCTCACCCAGCGCGGCTCCAGGACGAGCCCCACCGTGAGGTCCCGCGCCGTCTCCGGGCGAAGTGCCGGGTTCCCGCCGATCCGCGAGCGCAGCTCGGTGCGGTCGTCGCCGTTGCCCGCCGCCGCGCCGCAGGACGCGGGCGCGGTGGAGGCGCTGGCACACGGGTCTTCCACCGAGGCGTAGCTGTCCTGCTGGCCCAGGTAGAGCTCGGAGATCGAGGGCGCGCGGAAGGCGGTGGACCAGGTGCCGCGCAGGGTGACGTCGCGCACCGGCGTGTAGCGCGCCCCGAGCTTGTAGGTCCAGTCGCTGCCGAAGGTGTCGTAGTGGAACAGGCGCGCGGCGGCGGTCGCCTCCAGCCGCTCGGCCCACCTCGCCCCCACGAAGATCGGGACCGAGAGCTCCGCGTAGGCCTCGTTCACCGCGTAGGCGCCGGCGGCGGCGCTCACCTGGTTGCCGGTGCTCTGCCCGGCCATCGCCACGGCGTCGGGGGTGAAGGAGCCGGAGAGCCGGCGGTGCTCGACACCCACGGCGAGCCCCAGCGGCTCGTTGGCGAAGAGCGGGAGCAGCTCGCCGGTGGCGCTCGCCTGCAGCGTGAGGAGCTGGTTCGTGCCGCGCGTGAGGCCGGTGTAGGCGAGGCCCGAGCGCATGGCGGGGGTGATGCTGCCCTCTCCGCCGAGGAGGTCGAGCGGCACGCACCCCTCCACCGGCGCACCGGGGGCGCCGCAGCGCGGGCCCAGCTCGGGATCCAGGTAGCTCGGGCCGAGGGCTGCTGCGAGCGGTGCGACGAGCAGGCTCCCGCGGGAGAGCTGGGTGCCCGAGGTGCGGCCGAGGGTGAGCGAGGTGTCCCAGCTCCAGTGGCGCAGCGGACCGGCCGATTGCGGGAGGGTTCCCGCGAGGCCCGCCACCAGGCGGTAGGTGTCGATGTCCTGGCTGAACCTCCGGTGGCCGAATTCCTGCAGCCGCCGCTCGACCTGGGTGAGCTCGACGCCAAAGGGGTTGTAGAGGCTGCTCGCGGAGATGGAGATGGGCGGACCCCAGCCACCCAGCACGAGCGGCTCGGGGTCGAGCACCTGCTCGGACTGGCGGTTCACGAAGGCCGCCTGGAAGTAGGCGCGCGCATCCTCGCCGAGCGCGAGCTCTCCGGAGGAGAAGAGCGAGAGCCGCTGCTGCGGGGTGACGAGCATGTTGTCGGGGAAGTAGTTGTAGGCGTCGCCGTCCGGCGCGAGGGCGCTCGGCACGAAGGGGCGCCATCCGAGCGGCGCCGCGGGGTCGCGGATGAAGCGGGCGGTGCCAGGGTAGGCGGCGACGAGGTCGTTGTAGCGGGCGAGGCGCGGGTCGTTCGCGGGGTTCGGCACCGGCTGGCCCACCGCGCCCTCGTCGAGCGCGAAGGTGCCCGCGGGCACGGCGCTGCTCCCCACGTTGTACTCGCCAGGCGCAGCGCCGAAGGGGTTGTTCTCGCCGGTCTGGTCGTAGGCCACCGGGACGCGGCTGAAGGCCCGGTCGCCGGCCCACACCGGCCGCTGGTCGCGCCACCCGGCCGAGAAGAGCAGGCTCCCGCGCTCGCTCGCGGTGCCGAGGAGCGCTCCCACCTCGTGGATGGCGCCGTCTCCGTGGGTGGTGACGCCGCTCGAGGCGCTCACCTCGGCGCCCTCGAAGCGCCTGCGGGTGATGATGTTCACCACCCCGGCGATGGCGTCCGAGCCGTAGACCGCGGAGGCTCCGTCCTTCAGGATCTCGACGCGCTCCACCGCGCCCAGGGGAATGGAGTCGAGGTCGACCGAGGCGTCGGCGCCGAGGCCTCCGGGCACCATGCGGCGGCCGTCGAGGAGCACCAGCGTGCGCTGCGCGCCCAGGCTGCGCAGGCTGAGGCGGGTCGAGCCGTCGCCGCCGTTGTTGAGGGCGGTGTTGTAGGCGTTGCCCTGCTCCGGGAGCGTCTGCAGCAGGTCGCCCAGCGAGGTGTGGCCGCTCGCCTCGATGGCCGCCCGGCTCACCACCGTGACCGGGGCCGGCGTGGTGAGGTCCTTGCGCGGGATGCGGGTGCCGGTGACGACGATCTCCTCGCCAAAGGAGGGCGCCTCGCCGGCCGCGGAATCCGGTTCGGGCGCTACGGGGACGAAGGGGGCCGAGGTCTCCGGGGCCGGCTGGCCTTCCTCGGTCTCCGCCGGCGAAGGCCCACCCTTCGCCGCGGCCGGGGCAGCCGAGAGCGCGAGGACCATCAGGGCCGTCGTGAGGCGCGAGGCGTTCATCAAGGAGACGGTCTCACCGAAGAGCGCGGCCAGGTTCAGCCATGGAGTGCCACCTCCTGGGGTGTGCAGCAACATCGGTGCCGGATTCGCCTCTGGCCCGGCAATCTGGAGTGCACTGCTCCGCGAAGCGGCGAACCGCCTGCCGTGAGGGACGCGCAAACGCCTGCGCGTTTCACGAGTGAGGGCGGCGAGCGGAGCGCCGGAGGTCCAGGCGCGGGGTCACGAATCACCCTGGGTAGGTGAATACCGGGTTAAGCATTACCCCCGAAGCTCTGACCCAACCCGCCCAGCGGCCAGCAGTGGGAGCGCCTGCCGGAAGCGGCGCGAGGCCTTCGGCGCCGCCGGGCCCACGCGCTCCGCGGAAATGGCGACCACCGCCTTTGGCGCGCTCCGGTAGTGTGCGGCCATGAACTCGTCGGTCTACGTCGCGATCGTCGTCCTCTACGTCGCCGGCATGCTGGCCATCGGTTACTTCGCCATGCGCCGGACGCGATCGGTGCAGGACTTCTTCATCGGGGGGCGGTCGCTCGGTCCGTGGATGAGCGCATTCGCCTACGGCACCACCTACTTCTCGGCGGTGCTCTTCATCGGCTACGCCGGCAAGCTGGGGTGGGGCTTCGGCATCCACACCATGTGGATCGTGGCCGGCAACACGGTGGTGGGCACCCTCCTCGCCTGGAAGCTCCTCGCCGGGCGAACGCGCGAGATGACCGCGCGCCTCGGGGCCATCACCATGCCCGAGTACCTGGCCGCCCGGTACGGCAGCAAGGGCCTGCAGCTCGTGGCCGCGGTGGTGGTGTTCGTCTTCCTCGTGCCGTACTCGGCGTCGGTGTTGATGGGGCTCTCCTACCTCTTCGAGCTCACGCTGCACCTCCGCTACGAGACGGCGCTCTACCTCCTCACCGCCATCACCGCCGTCTACCTCACCATGGGCGGCTACCTGGCGGTGGCGGTGAGCGACTTCATCCGGGGGCTCGTCGAGTTCGCCGGCGTGATGCTCATGGTCTGGCTCCTTGCCCACCGGCCCGAGACGGGCGGCTTCCTCGCCGCCACCGGGCGGCTCCTCGGCGACCCGGCGGTGATGGCGCCCGGGCTCGGCGCGGTGAAGACGGTGGGCGCGGGGACACCGCTCGCCTTCGCCCTCCCCGGCTGGCTCACCCTCGTCGCCCTGGTGCTCATCACCAGCTTCGGACCCTGGGCCCTGCCGCAGATGGTGCAGAAGTTCTACTCCATCCGCAGCCGCGCCGACGTGCGGCGGGCCATGATCATCGCCGGGGTCTTCGCGCTCTTCATGTCGTTCGGCGCCTACTACAGCGGGGCGCTCACCCACCTCTTCTACGGGGCGCGCCTGCCGCCGGAGCTCGTCGGCGCGCAGGGGCCGATCTGGGACAAGATCATGCCCCACTTCATCACCACCAGCGGCCTCCCCGAGGCGCTCGTGCTGGTGGTGGTGCTCATGGTCTTCTCCGCCTCGATGTCGAGCCTCTCCTCGCTCGTGCTCGTCTCCAGCTCGGCCATCGCCATCGACATTCACGGTGCGTTCATCGACCGCGCCCGCCACCCGGCCCGCACCATGGCGCTGCTCCGGCTGCTCTGCGCGGTGTTCGTGGGGCTCTCGCTCGCCATGGCCCTCGCGCGGCCCACCTTCATCGTGAACCTCATGGTGATGAGCTGGGGCACGCTCTCGAGCGTCTTCCTCGCCCCCTACCTCTACGGCCTCTTCTGGCGCCGGACCACGGCGGCCGGCGTGTGGGCCGGCATGGTGAGCGGGCTTGCCGTCGCCGTCGTGCTCTTCCTCGCCTGGGGCTCGGACGGCGTGCCGCTGGCTGGGGCGCTCGCCATGGCCCTGCCGCTCCTGGTGGTGCCGGCCGTGAGCCTCGTCACGGCGCCGCCCCCGTCGGCGACGGTCGAGCTGGCATTCGGGGAGGTCGCCCTCCCCCCCCCGGTCGCCTCTCCCTCCGGCAGAGGGGGAGAAGCGCGAGACCGGGGCAACTGTCTCATGAACCCGGAGAAGCGCGGAACCGAAACGACTTCGACTTGACCCGACGGAGGGGGCCGCGGTTCAATCGCCGCGAAGCGTTCGCCTGCTCGCCGCCGGAGGGTCAGACCGGGGCTGGGAGGCGAGTTCGTCCTCCCGCGCTCGAGTGCGACCGCGAGGGCATCACGCAGGGCGGGGAGAGGCGAGCCGATGCGAAGCGTGAGGAGCGAGCCGGTGCCTGGCTGGAGGACGTGGGGGGTGGTGGGCGCGCTCCTCCTCGCCGCTGCGCTCCCCCGCCTGGCGAGCGCGCTGGAGAGCTCCGACTGCTTCGCCTGCCACGGAGACAAGGACCTCACCAAGGAAGGGCCCGCGGGCACGGTCTCGCTCTTCGTGGACGAGAACCTCTACGCCGCCTCCATCCACGGCAAGAACCTCTGCACGAGCTGTCACACCGACATCACCGAGGTTCCGCACCCGGACAACTTCACCCACGCGCCGGTGCGCTGCGCCACCTGTCACCGGGTCGAGACCGAGATCTACCTCAGCAGCGACCACGGCCAGGCGCTGCAGAAGGGCGTGGTGGAGGCCGCCTCATGCAAGGATTGCCACGGCGAGGCCCACACGCTGCTCGGCTCGCGGAACCCCGCCTCCCCGGTGAACCGCGCCCACATCCCCGAGACCTGCGCCCGCTGCCACGCCAGCGCCGAGGAGATGAAGAAGTACAACTTGCACCAGGCCAGTGCGGTGAAGACCTACATGGCCTCGGTGCACGGCCGGGCTCACGCGAGGGGGCTCGAGACCGCCGCGGTCTGCTCCGACTGCCACGGCACGCACGACCTCCACCGCGCCACCAACCCCAAGTCGAAGCTCTACTTCCAGAACATCCCGGGCACCTGCGGCAAGTGCCACGAGAACGTCCTCAACACCTATTCGCGCAGTATCCACGGCTCGGCCGTCGCGGCCGGCATCCGCGACGCGGCCACCTGCGTCGATTGCCACGGCGAGCACACCATCCAGGCCGCCGCGGTGGAGAGCTCCCGCATCTCGGCCTCGAACATCCCCGAGACCTGCAGCCAGTGCCACGGCTCGGCGCGCATCGCCGACCGCTACCAGCTCTCCATCAAGGTGGTGGAGAGCTACATGAAGAGCTTCCACGGCCTCGCCCTGCAATTCGGCGGGATGACCGTGGCGAACTGCGCGTCGTGCCACGGCTTCCACGACATCCTCCCGTCGTCGAGCCCGCTCTCCTCGGTGAACCGGGCGAACCTCCCCCAGACCTGCGGCAAGTGCCACACCGGCATCGGCACACGCCTCGCCAGGGGCGAGATCAGGATCCACGACCTCGGCGGGAGCGCGAGCAGCCGCCGGACCAGCCCCTGGGTGGTGAAGCTCATCTCGCGCATCTACGTCGTCCTCATCCTCTTCACCGTGGGCGGCATGTTCCTCTTCACGGCGGTGGACTACGTCGCCAAGACGCGAGCGCACCTGAAGGTGGCGCGCTCCGGCGGCGGCGAGCTGCGCATGACGCCCTGGCTCCGCGCCCAGCACGGCGTGCTGATGGTGCTGTTCATCGCCCTCGTCTACACCGGCTTCGTCCACAAATACCCGGAGGCGTTCTTCAGCTGGCCCTTCCGCGCGCTGGACAGCGGAGGCGCGCTGCGCGGCCTCATCCACCGGATCGCCGGGTGGACCTTCGCCGCGCTCTTCTTCTTCCACCTGGTGCTGCTGTTCCTCACCGAGCGGGGAAGGTTGTACCTGAGGCAGCTGGGACTCCGCACCCATGACGCGCGCGATGCCTGGGGGCAGCTCCTCCAGAACCTCGGCCGGCGCTCCGCCCCCCTGCCCCCCCGGCGCTTCAATTACGCGGAGAAGGTGGAGTACTGGGCGCTGGTGTGGGGCTCGTTCGTGATGATCATCACCGGCGTCATGCTGGTCTTCACCGAGACCATCCTCGCCAACATGCCCAAGGTCTGGCACGACGCGGCGCAGGTCATCCACTTCTACGAGGCGGTGCTGGCGACGCTCAGCATCCTCATCTGGCACTTCTACTGGACCGTCTTCGACCCAGGGAGTACCCGATGAACCCGTCCTGGCTCATCGGCGTGAAGGCGCCGCACGGCGTCCACGGCGGCGACCCTGGCGCGCAGGTGGGGACGGCCCCCTTCACGCCGCCGCCCGCCGGTGAGGGGCCGCGCCCGCTCGACGAGCCGCCCGCGCCGAACGGCGAGGGCGAGGACGCGCCGACGTAGCGCTGCCACCTGCGGGGCGGGAGAGCCCAGCGCCGCGCCCAGGTCAGCCGGTGCCGGCGATCCAGTAGACGCGCCCAGGCAAGAACAATCGGCGCCGGTTTCCCACCCAGGGAACCGGCGCCGAGGCGTTCGACTTCGGCCGGGTGGCGGGGCTCACTTCCCCATCGACGCCACGAACTCCGCGACCGCCTTCGCGTCGTCATCGGAGAGCTTCACCGGCTTCATCTTCCCCTTGCCCTCGTGGATGGCCTTCAGGTTGTCGTCGGCGGACATGCCGGCGATGACCTCCGGCGCCATCTTGCCGCCCTTGCCATCGGCGCCGTGACACATGGCGCACTTGGCCTTGTAGATGGCGGCGCCGTCGGCGTGGGCCGCGCCGGCGAGGGAGAGCAGGAAGGCTGCGGCGATGATGCGCGTCATGAGCGGTCCTTTCGGTGAGACGTCCTCGACTCGACGGGGGCAGAGCCCGGCGTATTCAACAGGGTCGGGAGAAATATGCCGATCTCGCGGGGCCGGTAAACGCCCCGAGTGGCACATTTGGGGGGGCTCGATGTGGAGCTGCTGTCCAGTCGCCTGTCGGCGCCCGCGGTCAGCGATTTTTTTCCTTCTCCAAGGCATTTGCGGAATTGAGTATCAAACGCTCCTTTGATACGGTTCCGCAGACGCGCGAACCAAGCATTTGATCGAGGTCAATTCTGCTTGCCAGGGGCCGAAAAGAACGACCTTTGGGAGCAAGAATTGATCCACTTCTGATTTCCTCAGCATTCGAGCACCACCGCTGCACCAGGCCCCCGCAAGAAACCCGTTCGTGGCGCGACGTGGAGAGCCGATGAGCCCGACAGAGGCGGAGCCGATGAGCCCAACGACGAGAAGCCGGAAGCTGGCGCTCAGCCTCGCAGCCTGCCTGGGCCTCGTCGCAGGAGGCACGGTCCGGGCGGACACGGTGGACGTCCACTCCACCACCATGCTGCAGGTGCGCGAGCAGCTTCGCGCGGGCGGTTCGCGCACCGTGGCCCCGCTCCACGAGATCCTCTCCATCTCCGCCCGCGACATCGAGAACCCGGTCGCCGAGAACCTGGAGCTCGTCCTCTCGGCCTGGGGCGCCGCAAGCCTCGGCGACCATCGGGTCTGGTACGACAACGCACCGCCCGAGCACCGCCTCTTCGGCGACCTCGACCTCGCCTACGTCCAGGCCGAATTCATCGGGCGCTCGCTCCAGCTCCGGCTGGGGAGGCAGCTCGCGACGGGCGGCGTGACCGGCGCCCTGCAGCACGACGGCGCCAACGTGCTCATCCGGCTACCCCACGGCTTCGGCGTGTCGGCCTACCTCGGTTCGCCCGTCTCGCAGCGCTTCGAGGAGCGAGGCGGGTACGGCACCTGGAACCCGCAGCGCGGCAACCTCGCGGTGGGAGGCCGCGCCTACTTCACGCTTCCCCGCTGGGGAGAGGTGGGCCTCTCCCTCGCCAGCGTGGAGGACCACGGCGACCCGAGCCGCCGGCAGGCCGGAGGCGACCTGCGGCTGACCCCCATCGCCTGGCTCACCCTCCTCGCCAACACCAACTACGACTTCCACGAGGAGCGCTGGGCCGAGACGAACGTCGCCGGGCAGTTCCAGGTGCTCCCGATCCTGCTCGTCCGCGCCGACTACCGACACGTCGAGCCCGACCTCTTCCTCCCGCGCAACTCCATCCTGGCGGTCTTCGCCGTGGACCGGCGCAACGAGGTGGGCGGCAGCTTCCAGCTCGACGTGACGAGGACCGTCGCCCTCGCCGCCGACTACCACTACCTGAAGCAGCAGGAGGTCGCCGCCGGCTTCCGAGACGACGGCCACCGCATGAGCGGCCGCCTCACCTGGCGACCCGATGGCGTCACCACGGTGGGCGCCGAGATCGCCAAGCTGCGCTCCTTCGAGAACGGCTACTTCCAGGCGCGCGGCTTCGGCTCGCGGCAGTTCGGGCGCGTGCTCGGGACGCTCGACCTCCAGGAGTACGCCTTCGACGACTCGGTGAACGGACAGAAGAGCTCGTTCATCGCCACCGGCTCCATCGGCTACGCCCTCGGCCACGGGTTCACCGCCCTGGTGAGCGGGTCGGGGGGCGCGACGCCCTACTACGACCAGCGCTTCGACCTCATGGCGAAGCTGGCCTACAACCAGTCGTACCAGCTGCGAGAGGTGCGCTAGATGAGCCCCCGCGTGTACCTCGCCGCGACCGCGCTGCTCCTCGCGAGCGGCGGATGCATGGCGAAGCGCAGCAAGCCCGAAGCCGTCGAGGTCCCTGCCTACACCTTTCCGCACTCGGTGCACGTCGACGCCGGGCTCGAGTGCACCGCCTGCCACCAGGGCATCACCCAGGCGACGCGGATCGGACCGGACGTGGTCGTGGCGCTCCCGTCCGGCGACGCGGCCGAGAGCTGCCTCGCCTGCCACGAGAAGGTGCCCGACGCTCCGCCGGCGCGGCCAGCGAATCCCACCATCACCTTCTCCCACGCCACCCACCTCCCCATGGTGCAGGACGACTGCAAGCGGTGCCACACGCAGCTCGTCGAGCCGGGAATGGAGCGGGCGCCGGTGCCGGCCATGAGCACCTGCACGAGCTGCCACAACCACGCCGAGGATTACGCCCAGGCGCGGTGCCAGCCTTGCCACGTGGACCTGAAGCGCTATCCGCTGAAGCCCATCTCCGACTTCAAGCACGAGGCCAACTTCCTCAGGGCTCACGGACAGATGGCCAAGAGCGACGCGGCGACCTGCGCCGCCTGCCACGAGCAGACCTCCTGCGCCGAGTGCCACGCCGCCGCCACCCGGCCGGTGAAGCCGGACGTGCAGTGGCCGGAGAAGGTGGGGGCGAGCTTCATCCACCGCGGCGACTTCGTCTCGCGTCACCGAATCGAGGCTCGCGCCGATCCCGCGAGCTGCCGCAAGTGCCACGGCAGCGCCTCGTGCAACGCCTGCCACCTCGAGCGCGGCATCTCGCCGAGCGGCGTCGCGGACCCGCACACCAACCCGCATCCGGCCGGATGGAACGCCGGCCTCGTGCACGGCCCCGCCGCCCGCCAGGACATCGCGAGCTGCGCCGCCTGCCACGACCAGGGCGCACGCTCCACCTGCGTCAGCTGTCACCGCAGCGTCGATCCGCATCCCCCAGGCTGGGCGCGCAGCCACAACAAGACGTCCGACGTCGCCAAGAACTCCATGTGCCGTACCTGTCACGCGCAGTGACGGGAGAGCAATCCAGCAGCCTCAGGAGAATGGTCATGAAAAGAGCTTCATTCCTCGTCACCGGTGGTCTGCTCGCGCTCCTGTTGGCGGCGTGCGGTGATTCCAACAACGACAACGCGCAGGCAGGCACCACCTTCTGCTTCAACTGCCACTCGGAGACCACCGCCCTCGGCCAGAAGATCCTCTGGGCCCAGGCTGGCTTCGAGGAGTCGGTGCACGCCAAGGGGCAGATCGAGCGCCTCTACACCCAGCTCGCGCCCTCCGGCGCGACCGTCGGCGGGACCTACTTCGCGCCCGTCGCCGATCCTGGTCAGGCAGCGGCCTGCGTCCCCGCCGCCAGCACCACGGCGGAGGCCTGCACCCAGGTCCTCGGTGGCACCGGCGCCGGCGCCACCTGCGTCGTCCCCGCGGGCGTCACCCAGACCGCCTGCGACACCGCCGGCGGCACCTGGCTCGGGCCTCGCTTCATCCTGGCGGGCACCGAGCACACCGGCTCCAACGCCTTCTACGCCAACGCCAGCGGCTGCCAGGTGTGTCACACCGCGGACGGCTTCCGGAAGCGGGTGGCGGGCGACTATGACGAGGCGGGCATCGCCTCGGTCAAGTTCGGCTGGGATCCGAAGGTCTTCGCCCCGACCACCAAGCTCATGACCGACACCATCGAGTTCCCCTCGCCCATCGGCTGCTTCGCCTGCCATACGCCGCACGGCATCGGCACCACCGACAACGAGCACCTCGACCAGACCGTTCCGGTCGGCACCGCCGTCACCACCCAGATCGGCTCCGTCTACGGAAACGCCTCCGCCGGCATCCCGAAGGCGAAGGGCCACATCTGCGCCGAGTGCCATCAGGTGGAGCTGAACAGCACCACCGCCACCACCCCAATCGCCTCCATCCTCGGCTCCGTCACCGGCAGCGGCACGCTCAACGCCGCGAGCTACTTCGGCCCGCACCACGGTCCCCAGGCCGACATGCTCATGGGCAAGGGCGGGATGGCCTATGCCGGCACCGCCAGCGGCACGGGCGGCAGCTACGCCTTCCCCGGCACCTACGGCAACTCGGCTCATCAGGGTCTGGCAGACGCGGACTGCGTCTCGTGCCACATGCAGAGCGACTACACCGACATCAACGTCGCTGGCCGCTTCGGGGTGAACCCGGCGGTGGGCGGGCACTCGTTCACCAACAAGGGCATCGTCCACGGGAGCGAGACGGCCCTCGTCTTCGGCTGCGGCTCCAGGACGGCCGCGCTCCAGTGCCACTCCGTCAGCGGCGTCACCGGCTCCGGTGGCAATGCGGTGAAGGCCGCGAGGATCACCAGGACGAACGGCTATCTCCAGGCCGGTGATGCGCTCTTCCAGAAGTACACCGACGCGGCCGGGACGACCGATTCCAACTACCACCTCAAGGTGAACGAGCTGCTCTCCAAGCTCGCGAATCCGGCGACGGGGTGCACCGGCCTCCTGAACGACGCGGCCATCCTCGCCGGTACCAACGGCGCCACCCCCGGCACCGGCATGACCTGGTCCACCATGGAGGACGGCACCACCATCGACCCGCGCTGCCTCGACAATGGCGCGAGGATCAACAAGGTGGCGGCTCCGGCCGACGACAACACCAGCGCCTCGGTCCGCTTCCTGAAGGCCTTCTGGAACTTCAAGTTCGTGAACAAGGAGGACAAGAGCTTCGGCGTGCACAACACGGTCTACGCGCTCGAGCTGCTCTACGACTCCTGCGTCGACCTCGCCGTCCTCACCGGGAAGCCCACGGGGGCGGCGTACTGCAACGGCGCCTTTGTGACCGCCCGGCCGTAACCAGGGCGTTCTTCAGCGGCCGCCATCCGAGCAGCGGTCCCGTCCCGGGGCCGCTGCTCTCGTTTTGGAGCGAGAGCATGCTTCCACTTCCTCGAAGGCCTGCGGAGCGCCTGCTGCCGGCTCTCCTCCTCGTGGTCGCGCTTCCGGCGTGCCACAGGGATCCCATCGAGCGGGCGCACCGCTACCTCGCCAGCCTGGGCGAGAAGACCACGCCCAGGGAGCTCACCCGGACCACGGCGCTGGTGCTGAAGGACAAGCCGGTCACCGACAAGGGCCTCGCCACCTTCGCGGCGCTCCCCAGGCTGGAGTGGCTCTCGCTGGAGCACACCAGGGTGACGGATCGAGGGCTCACCGCCCTGGGCAGCTTCCCCAGCCTCTCCATCCTCGACCTGGCGCGCGACGACATCACCGACGCGGGTGTGGCGCACGTCGGCAAGCTCGCGCAGCTCCGCGGCCTGGGTCTCGCCGGAACGAAGGTGACGGACGCCGGTCTGGCCCACCTCGAGGGCCTGGCGCACCTCACCGCCCTCCACCTCGCCCACACCGCCATCACCGACGCCGGGCTGGTCCACCTGCATCGCCTCGAGCAGCTGAAGCAGGTGAACCTCTCCGAGACCCGGGTGACCGACGCCGGCGTCGCGGCCCTGAGGGCGGCGAGGCCCGGCCTGGAGATCATCCGGCAGCCCGACCCACCGGACCAGCCGGACCAGCCGGAGAAATGAGCCAGCTCACGGCACGAGCTGCTTCAGCACGGCCGGATCCTTCTCGTCGAGCGCCAGCAGGTTGTGGCAGAGATTGCAGTCGTTGCTGATCACCTCGCCGGTCTTGGTGGCGTGCTCGCCATCGTGGCACCGGAAGCAGCCGGGCGCTGCGTCGTGGCCGAGGAAGGAGGGGTAGGTGCCCCAGGTGATGTTCATCTTCGGCCAGACGTTCGCGGCCCAGATGTCGCCGAGCTGGGTGGCTGCGGCCGCAAGGAGGGGTTGGCGCTCCACTGAGTGGGCAGGGTCCTCCTTGGCGTAGAAGGCGGCGAGCTGGGTGGCGATGCCGGTGCGGGCGGCGACCGCCGACGGGTACGTCACCTTGAGCGCCTTCACCGCCTCGCGGCGCACGAAGGGCAGCTTGCGGTCGATGCGGCCGAGCTCGATGGCCTCGTCGACCTCCTCCTCCGGGGTGCGGAAGATGTGGCTCGGCCGGTTGTGGCAGTCCACGCAGTCCATCTCGCGCCAGGAGTGCCCCGGCGCCGGCGGCTCCTTCCCTTCGAAGACCCGCGTCTTTCCGCCCGGCTCGACGAGCTCGATCCGCGAGACGTGCTCGCGCTTCTCGTCGGTGAGGTAGCGGAGGTGCACGCCCGGGCCCACGTGCCAGTGGATGCCCTTCGCCCCCACGCCCTGGCTCCCGCCGACGTGCATCAGGACCACCGACTTGGTGGGCGTGCTCTCGGCATCGTCGGCGTGGCGGGTGATGACGTGGAGGCGGTCGCCCACGAACTTCGACGGCCAGTGGCACTGCTCGCAGGTGCCGCGCGCGGGCCGGAGATTGTGCACCGGGGTGGGGATGGGGCGCGGGTAGAGATTGAAGGTGACCGAGACGAGCTGCCAGCTTCCGGAGAGCTTCGACTTCGCGAACCAGCTCGCCCCCGAGCCGATGTGGCACTCCACGCAGCGCACCCGCGCGTGCGGCGAGCGGGCGTGCGCCGTGGCCTCCGGGTCCATCACGCTGTGACACGAGCCGCAGAACTTCGTCGAGTCCATCACCTCCAGGCCCTTGTACCCGGCGACGGAGAGGAGGAGCACGTTCACCGAGGTGAGCACGATGACGGCGAGCGCGATGGCCCGCGTCCTCGGCCGGTTGAAGTCGAGCACCGGGAGCGGCGCCTCTGCCCTGCCGGTTGCCGCCTCCCTGGCGCGCCGGCGCCGCGCGCGCGCCAGGCCGAGCGGGATGAGCACGAGGCCGATGACGAGGAAGGCCGGCAGGACGAGATAGGCGAGAACCCCGCCGTAAGGCCCGCCCCAGGAGAAGCCGAGCAGGCTCGCCACGAAGTAGGCCACCACCAGCCAGCCCGACACCGTCGCCAGCGCCACCCCGGTGAAGCTCACCGGCTCGCGCAGCACTTCCCACCGCGGCCTCTTCATCCCGCCCCTCCGGACGTGTAAGGGATTCACCCTTCACTGTACGCCTCACGGCGCCCGGCGACGCAACGTTTCGATGGGGCGAAGAAGGCCGTCGCTTCAGCGAACCCAGTAGTCGACCACGGTGGCCTTCTCGAGGTGCGGCTCCAGCGCCGCCACGAAGCGCTGGTGCTCGGGGTGAACCAGGTAGGCGTCGCGGTCGGCCGCGCTCGCGAAGGTGAGGAGGAAGCAGTGGGTGTGGCCCTGGGCCAGGCCCTCGGGGCTGTTGTCGGTGCCCCACTCGTAAGCCTGGATGAGCGGGAGCTTCGCCGGGAGCGCGGCGAAGGCCTCCTCGAGCGCGCGGACGTCCTCGGGGGAGCTCGCCTTCTTGAAGCCGAACAGCACCACGTGGCGGAGCAGGGTCGGGCTGGCCATGTGCGGATCTCCTCAGGTGACGGGCTTGCCGCGGGCGGCGGCGAAGAGCGCATACCACTCTTCGCGGCCGAGCTCGACCTCGAGCGCCTCGGCACACGCCCGAAGCCGCGAGGGCTTCGTGGTGCCCAGCACCGGCTGGATGCCGGCGGGGTACCTGAGGAGCCAGGCGAGCACGATGGCCTCGCGGCTCACCCGGTGGCGCTCGGCGACCTCGGCGACGAGCCGAGCCGCTCCGTGCACGTGCTCGGGCTGGCCCTCGAGGGCGAGGCCGGAGAGGAGGCCCCGCGCCAGCGGTCGCCAGGCCTGGAGCTGGACGCCCTGGAGGCGACAGTACTCCACCAGGCCCTCCCAGCCGTCGGGGTGGCGCGGCGACTCCTGGTTCACCGACACCCCCGCCTCGACGAAGCGGTGGTGGAGGAGGTTCATCTCCAGCTGGTTCACCACCAGCGGATCCGGGAGGAACGACTGGAGGTACTCCATCTGGAAGCGGTTCTGGTTGCTGACGCCGAAGTGGCGCACCTTGCCGGCGCGCTTCAGCGCATCGAAGGCGCGGGCGATCTCCTCGCCCCGCCAGAGCGGGTCGGGCCGGTGCAGAAGGAGGATGTCGAGGTGATCGGTGCCGAGCCGGGCGAGGCTGCCCTCCACGCTCGCGAGGATGTGGTCGCGGCTGAAGTCGTAGCGCTGCGGCGCGCCCGGCGGGTCGCCCTCCCAGCGGATGCCGCACTTCGACTGGAGGACGATGCGTTCGCGCAGCGAGGGACGCTCCTTCATGATGCGGCCGAACACCTCCTCCGCCCGGCCGTAGGCGTAGATGTCGGCGTGGTCGAAGAAGTTCGCGCCGAGCTCCTCCGCCGCGTCGAGGAAGGCGCGCGTCTCGGCCTCGTGCTCCGCGGAGAGTGGGATGCGCTGCCAGCGGCCGGAGAGGTCCATGCAGCCGAGGGCGAGGGCCGAGACCTCGAGCTCGGTGTGGGGATCTTGATCTTCTTCATGAGTTGCTCCTTCGGGGTGCTTGGCTGGAGAGGAGACCGCAGACGTGGGGGCCGGTGGGCGAGGTCAGAGCCCGCGCCCATTCGAGGCGACGACGTCCGCGTAGAAGCGGGCGCTCGCCTTGAGCGTGCGCCGCTGCGTGGCGAAGTCGACGTGCACGATGCCGAAGCGCTTCGTGAAGCCGTAGGACCATTCGAGGTTGTCGAGGAGCGACCACACGAAGTAGCCGCGCACGTCGCAGCCCGCCGCGAGGGCGCGCCGCACCGCCCGCAGGTGCTCGCGGAGGTAGGAGACGCGCTCCGGGTCCTCCACGCCGCCGGGCGGCGCCTCCGCCGGGTCGGGGAAGGCTGCGCCGTTCTCGGTGATGTAGAGCGGCAGCTCGCCGTAGCGCTGCTTCACCCAGAGGAGCGTGTCCTCGAGCCCCTGCGGATACACCTCCCACTCCATCTCGGTGTGGGCCGCCGCCTCCTGCCGCACCGGCGAGGCGCGCAAGGGCCAGCTCTCCGGGGCGGCGCGCGTGACGCCGCGGGTGTAGTAGTTCACCCCCAGGAAATCGATGGGAGCGCGGAGGGCGCTGACCTCCTCGGGCCGCCAGCCTGGCCAGGCGTCGCCGAAGAGGCCGGGGAGCTCCTCCGGGTAGCGGCCCAGGAGCGCAGGCTCCAGGTACTGCCGGTTCATGTACGCCTCGGCACGGCTGGCGGCGGCGATGTCCTCCGCGCCCGGCGAGGCGGGGTACTTCGGCTCGATGTTCACCGCGAGGCCGATCTCGTGCCGCCCCTCCGCGCGGTAGGCGGAGACCGCCGCCGCGTGCGCCCTGAGCAGGTTGTGTGAGGCGCGCGCCGCCTCGTGGAGGCTGCGGTGTCCGGGCGCGAGCACGCCGTGCAGGTACCCGCCGTCGGCCACCACCCACGGCTCGTTCAAGGTGATCCAGAGCGGCACGCGATCGTCGAGCCGCCGGAACACCACCTGGGCGTAGTCGGCGAACCAGCCGGCGACGTCGGGGTTGAGCCAGCCGCCGCGGTCGTCGAGCGCCGCCGGGAGGTCCCAGTGGTAGGCGGTGGCCATGGGCGTGAGCCCGCTCGCGAGCAGCGCGTCCACCAGCCGGTCGTAGTGGTCGAGCCCGCGGGCGTTCACCGCGCCCCGGCCCCCGGGCAAGATGCGCGGCCAGGCGAGGCTGAAGCGGTAGGCCCCGAGGCCCAGCTCCCGCATGAGCGCGATGTCTTCCCGGAAGCGACGATAGTGGTCGCAGGCGAGGTCCCCGGTGCCCCCGCCGGCGATCATCCCCGGGGTGTGCGCAAAGCGTTGCCAGATGCTCGGGCCGGCTCCGTCGGCCAGCGGCGAGCCCTCGATCTGGTACGCCGAGGTCGCTGCGCCCCACAGGAAGTGCTGCGGGAAGGCTTCATCGCTCATGGTCGGCCCCCATTCAGCTCAGCTCCACCCGCAGCTCGTCGGGGCCCTTCACCCGCAGCCCCGCGCTCCACGCCTCGATGGTGACGGCCGCGCCGCCGGCGCGGTAGGGGTTCTCCAGGCGGTCGAAGGCGAGCCGCTCGCCATTGAGGGTGAGGGCCCGCGGCGCGTATCCGAGCCGGCCGGCGCGGTACTCTACCTTCACCGGACGTCCTAGCACCTGCACCTCGGCGGAGAGGCCGTCGAGCTCGGGTGCGATGACCGGGTCGACGACGAGCGCGCCCCCCTCGCGCCGCAACCCCAGGAACCGCGTGACGAGCAGTGAAACGGCGAGGCCCGGCCCGCTGGAGTAGACCCGCCAGCCGCCGTCCAGGCGGACGGTGCCAGCGGCCACCCGGGCGTACTCCTGGGCGGCCTGGTACCGGTCCAGAAAAGCCGCGTCGGAGCTGGAGAAGTAACAGTTCGCCTGCCGCAGGCTGGCCTGGGGCAGCCGGCCGCGGAGCTGAACGGGGTGCGAGAGGCCGAGCGATTCGAGCAGTCCCCGGGCGTCGCCCACGTGCGCCTGCATCTCCGCGTACCTGAGGTGGGCGTGCGTGTACATGAGGCCGATCTCACGGCCGAAGAAGGCGCTCGTCTCGGCGCGCTTGAACAGGCGCTCCACCCCGCCGCGGTAGGGCAGGGGGCGGTCGAAGAGGCGCGCGCCATCCGGTGCCCAGAGGTGCTCGCGCATGAGGGCGAGGTGCGCCCGGGCCTCCTCCGGCGTGAAGAGGTCTTCCAGGACCGCATGCATCATGGGGAGCAGGCTGTAGCGGACGCCCGTCTGCCGGTCGCGCGGGTGGAGCAGGAGCTCGGGCGCGGCGCCCGGCGCGAAGGCGGCGTAGCCGGCGAGGACGCCTTCCACCAGGAGGTGCTTTCGGAGGTCGCGCTCGATGCGCCTCGCCTCGGCCTCCAGCCGGACCGCCCGCCCCGGCTGCCCGGCGAAGCGCAGGGCCCGCGCCAGCGCGACCCAGGTCTGGTGATGGAGCGTCACCGTCCAGGCGCTGCACAGCCGCTCGCGCAGGGCCGGGTCGGCCGGCTGCAGGGAGTCGTTCCAGTCGCCGTGGCCGTACGCGGCGAGCGCGGTGCCGGGCACGCGGCGCCGCCTCGCCACCCGGAGCGCGCGGTCGACGTGGCGCAGGAGGGAAGCCGGCCTCGAGGTGCGGCCCGGCGCGGCGCTGAACGGCACCCTGGCCTCGAGGAGCGAGGCGTCTCCCGCGGCGAGCACATAGCGCGCGAGGGCGAGGAGCGGCCAGAAGACGATGTCGCCGTGCGAGTCGGGCGCCCTGAGCTCCCGCTCGCGCTCCAGGAACTGGAACCACTGCGGCCAGTCGCCATCCTCGTTCTGCGCGGCGAAGACGCGCAGAAGGAGCTCCTTCGCGGCCTCCCCGCAATCGAGGGCGAGCAGGAGCTCCAGCGGGCCCTGGCTGGCGTCGCGCGTCCCCCAGCCTCCCCCGGAGTACTGCTCGAGCCCGCGCGGGGCGAGGTGGTGCACCTGCGCGTCGTCGAGCCACCAGGGGAGCATCTCCGCCAGCCGGCGCACCTCCGCGGCCGCGGCGCTCCTCCCCCGCGCGCTCAGCCTGGGCAGCGGCGGTGGATTGGACGCTGCGTACGTTTCGGGGACCAGCCGGCCCAGGAGGTCGAAGCCGAAAGCGCGGGCCGGGGCACCCTCCAGGACGAGGAACGGCAGCCCTCGCGATGCTCCATCGGTGAAGAGGCGCTCGTCGCCATGCACCCCGGCGACGGCCGTGCCGGCCGGCGGCGCCACCACGAAGTGGCCCTCGGGGAAGCGCGCGTGGAGGTCGCTTCCCTCCGGCACACCCACGACGATGTCCTTCCCCTCCATTCGCCAGGGGATCGCGACCTCGGTGTCTCCGTCGTCCCCACCCAGGGCGAGGTGCAGCGACGCGAGCCACGCCACGGGCGCGCCGTCGAGGACGCAGACCCGGAGGCTCAGGGCGTGCGCGCCATCCTCGGCCGCGCTCCGCACCTCCAGGGTTCCGCGGGCGTGCCGGTAGATCCAGCGGCAGGCGCGGGGCTCCATCTCGAACGCGGAGGGCACCCCGAGGAGCTGCCACCGCCCCTCGATCCTCACGAAGAGCCGCAGGCCGTGGGAGCGGAAGAGGCCGAGCTGGCTCCGCGCGGTGGAGAGGAAGCGGTTGATGCTGACGTGACCCTGGGTCACCATCGAGTGGAAGACGCCCGACATCCAGGCCGTGGAGGTGAGCGAGGCCTCCTCCGGCACCCGCGCCTGTCCGGTCCGCAGGATGTGGCCGTGCGGCCGGTGCGTCCGCACCTCCTTGGCGCGCAACACCACGTGCGCTTGCTCACCGCGGAAGAAGGAGAGGAGCTCCGGATCCTCGCGCTCCTCGTGGCGCCAGCGCGAGGGGAAGCGCCGGCGCAGCTCCGCCTCGTCGAGGTCGCGGCACTCGAGCAGGGGCGCCGCGGCGAAGAGCGTGGCCGCAGGGGTGCGGCGGCTCTGGCGGGCGCTCCCGGCAGGCGGGCGGCGCAAGGTGCTCGCCCAGGCGAGCGCGCCGTCCACCGCCGGGAGGTCGGCGGGGCTGGTCGCCTCCGGGTGGTCCCTCTGCAGGGCGACGAAGAACCCGCCGCTCGCGCCCTCCCCCGGAGCGAGAGCGACCTGCTCGTCCTGGAGGGCGGCCATGGCGTGCTCGTGCTGCAGCCGCTCTCCGGGCAGCCCAGCTCGCAGCCCGGCCGCCAGCTCGCCCACGCGCTCCGCCAGCCCGAAGAGCTGCAGCCCGTCGGTGGAGAACGACGCCGCCCGCCGCAGCGAGCCCACCACGGCCCAGGGGTGCCTCCCGCCCTGATCGAGGTTCTGGCGCGCGGCCACCACCCAGCCGCAGCGCGGGTGCTCGAGGGGGGTGAGGTCGACGTAGTGGCTGACGTAGTACGTGTTGAGGCGCACGGCTCCGGGGCTCGCGAGCGCGAGGTCCTGGCCGAAGACGAGATCGACGTTCCGCCTCTGGGATCCATGGTTCACGAGCCGCACCTGCCAGCACCAGGCTGGCTCCCGCGGGTGGAGCGCGAGGCGGAGCACGATGGCGAGCCCCCGCCACGCTCCGCGGCTCTCGAAGGCGCGGCGGCCGGCGCGCGGCGCGCGCGCCCACAGCGGTGAGCGCGGTCCGAGGAGCGGCACCGCCTCCACCCCGCCGCGGCGGCGCAGCCGCAGCCAGAGGTTGGCCGGCCCGGGCTCCATGCCATTGCCCCAGAGGAGGCTCACCGCGTCGTCCTGGAACCGGATGCACCGCACCCCGCCGTCGCGCTGGAGGGTGAGCGAGAGGCCCACCGCGTTCGCGAGGGGTCGCGCGTCTCTCTTCGTGGAGCGCTTCATGGAGCGAGCTCGACGGTGGCGGGTCCGGCCGGCAGGACGAGCTCGCGGCCCACCCAGGAGAGCAGCACGCCCTGGTGGACGGCGCGAGGCAGCGGCCCCGCGAGCGGCCAGGCGAGGCGCACCCCGCCGGCGGGAGGCGCGAGGCCACCAGCGAGCTCGAGGGAGAAGCCGCCAGGGACTGGGGAGAGCCGGTAGGAGAGCGAGCCATGGGGCGTGGAAAGGTTCTTCACCCCGAATCCCCCCGCCAGCCATTCGTCCTCGAGCCCCGCGCCGAGGAGCAGCACGCCGTCGGCCTCGCGCTCGTAGGCGAAGAGGTCGAGCGTGGAGCGGATGAAGTCGGAGGCCACCCAGGCGTGCGGCATGTCACCCAGGAAGTGGGGCTCCCGCGCGTCGGCCCGAACCACCTCGGCCCACTGGTTCCAGGCTTCCGGACGACGGTAGGTCATGAACCACCGCAGCATGCTCTGCGCTCGCCCCGGATGGCCGAGCCGCGCCAGGGCCCCCACCGTGCGCAGCTCGTACGGTGTGTACTCCTTCCAGGCGCGGGCGCCCGAGGAGCGCTCCTCCGACTCCTGCCAGTACCGGTCGAAGGTTCGCCCGAGGAGCACCGGTGAGACGCGAGCCTGCGCTGGGTTCAGGGCTATGGTCGTCGAGGTGGGGTCGAAGTCGCCGCGGTCGGCGGCCCCGGCGATGACGCTCATGCCGAAGCGCGCGGCGGTGGCCTCCACCGAGCGCGCCAGCTCGGCCTCGAGCTCGTCGCGCCACGCTGCCCACTCCCCCGCGCGCTGCTCCTCGCCCATGGCGCTCGCGATGACCACCGCATCCTCGAGCCCGCGCAGCGCCCAGAAATCGTCCCAGTAGGAGTAAGCAGGCTTGTCCGAGTAGCCCTCGTGGCTGATGGAGGGAGGCAGGAGGCCCCACAGGTTCGGAGGATGCGCATCCCGGAACGCCTCGGTGCGCGTACTCTGGCGCAGCTGTTCCAGATGAGCCACCACGCGCTGCGCGGTGGGCCAGTGGCGCGCCAGGAACGCCTCGTCGCGGGTGTGTCGCCAGACCTCGGCGACCGCGTAGAGGTACTCGCCGTCGCTGTCGTTCTCGGTGACCGGGTCGGCGCCGCGGAAGTCGACGCAGCACGGCACCTTCCCCGAGCGGAACACGTACGGGGAGAACCAGTCGACGAACTCGCGCGCTACGTCCACCTCGCCCAGGCGCACCAGCCCGGCCACCATCATCGCGCCGTCGCGGATCCAGGTCCGCGCGTAGGAGCGGGTGCCGGGCCGGAGCGCCGCGCCGTCGCGCGACATGAGGATCTGGGCCAGCGTGGAGCGCAGCGTGTCGGCCACCTGCTGCGACGAGGCGGGCAAGGTGAGCTCGACCCGGTCGAGGCGCGCGCGCCAGCCAGCGGCCACCCGGTCGAGCCGGGCATCGACCGTGGGCGCTGGCGAGCCCACTTGCAGGGGCAGGCCGGGCGAGGCTGCGCCGGCGCCGCCGAGCGGCGCGGTCCAGGAGACGACGCGCGTCTCGCCCGGCGCGAGCTCGAGGTCCCACTGCAGCAGCGCGGAGGCGCGCCCCTGCGCGTCGGAGAGCTCCGCCACGACCGGCGCACGGAGCAGGGCCGCGAGCGAGATCCCCCCGCACCCGGCAGCCCGGTGACACGGCTCGGGACCTCCTCGAAGGAGGGTCCGGGGGTGCCATTCACCGAAAGTCGTGGCGGCTTCCAGCTCAGGCGCTCGATGCGGCGCACGCCTCCGGGGGTCGCCAGGAACTGCTGGGGCGGGTTCACCTGCCAGGGCCGGACGGCCAGCAGGAGCTTGCAGGTGCGGGCCTCGCCGCCGGTGTTGGTGAGCGCGTAGCGCACCAGGGCGCGGGGCGCCTCCGCCTCGCCCTCGGCTGCGGCCGAGACGTCCAGGGTGAACGCGCCGTGCCGCCAGTGCACCTCCGGCATCGGCAGGTAGCCCTCGCGCAGGGAGTGGCCGATCTCCACATCGGCCCAGGTGATGGGCTGCTCCCCTTCCACCAGGACGGCGGGCTCCACGCTGAAGCCTCCGCGCCCGACCTCCAGCGCGCCGTCCTCGCTCAGGAGCGCCGACCGCTCGCCGCCCCCGTCCACCCCTACCAGGGTCCAGTAGTTCTGCTCGCCGAGGAAGGCGCGCGGGACGTCGCCGCGCGGTGCGTGGCGGGCGAGCTCCGACACCACGGCGTTGAGCGTCGGCCACTGCCTCGCGTCGCGGATCTCCACTCGAGGCGCCGCCTCACCCCCGCCCAGGCTGAGCCGGAGGTAGCGCGCCTCGCTCTCCGGGAGGAACAGCGCCTCGAAGCCGCCCGAGCCCTGCTCGACCCTCCGGAGCAGCCTCCAGCGCCGGGCGTCGTCCGAGGCGAGCACCTCGTAGCTCTCCGGGCGGGCCTCCGCTGCCCAGCGCAGGGCGAGGCCGTTGAACTCGCGGAGGCGGCGGAGGTCCACGTCGAGTACCCCGGCGCGCCAGCGCACGAGCGGCTCGGGCCAGACGTCGGGCTCCGGCTCGCGCTTCTCCACCCGCACGCGCGAGACGCACAGCTCGCCCTTTCCACCCTGCCCGGCCGCGACGACGAGCTCCAGCGACGCGGTGCGGGAGAGCGCGCGGTCGGCGGTGGGCCCCCAGGCGAAGCTGAAGTGCCGGCTCCGGAAGGTCAGCTCGGTGAAGGCGCGCGGGAGCGGGAAGGCCGGGCGATTCACCCACCACACGTTGTCGCCGCTCGCGTCCACCAGCTTCACCTGGAGGTCGTTCGCCGGTCCGCTCCCCTTCATGCGGAGCTGGAGGGCGAAGGCGGCGGGCCACTCGACGTTCAGCGCGTGCCGGAGGACGGCGTACCCCGACACGGAGTTGAAGTCGTAGTCGAGACAGGCGCTGCCGTCGGCCTCCCGCCGGAGCGACGCGGCCACCTGCTCGGAGGCCCCCACCTCCCAGCCCTCCATGTCGCGGAGGTCGATGAGCGCGCGCTTCACCGGCAAAGCCTGCGCACCGCTCGCCAGGGCGGCCACCACCAGGCCAGAGAGCAGGACCTTCATCCCTTCACGCTCCCCACCACCAGGCCGCGCATGTAGTACCGCTGCAGGAAGAGGAAGAGCAACAGCACCGGGAGCACGGTGATCACCGCCCCGGCCATCATCAGCTCCGCGTCCTGCACGTGCTCCCGGGAGAGCGCCGCCAGCGCCACCGGGAGCGTCTGCACGTCGTGGTCGGTGAGCACGATGAGGGGCCACATGAAATCGTTCCAGGAGCCGAGGAAGGTGAGCACCGCCAGCGTCACGACGATGGGCTTCAGCAGGGGCACCACCACCTCGGCGAAGATGCGCAGCTCGCCCGCGCCGTCCATGCGCGCCGCCTCCAGGATCTCGTCGGGGATGGTGAGAGCGTACTGGCGAACGAGGAAGATGCCGAACACGCTCGCCAGCCAGGGGACCAGCGCGCCGGCGTAGGTGTTCACGAGCCCCATTCCCTTCAGCATGAGGAAGAGCGGCATCATGGTCACCTGGGCGGGGACGACCAGCGCGGCGAGCAGGAGGCGAAAGACGCGCTCGCGCCCGGTGAAGCGCAGCTTGGCGAAGGCGTAACCCGAGGTGAGATTGAAGGTGAGCGAGAGCGCGGTGGCGAGCACCGCGATGAGAAGGCTGTTCGCGGCCTGGCGCAGGATCCCGTGCTCGGCGAAGAGAAGCCGGTAGCTGGCGAGGGTCGCCTCGCGCGGCAGCATGGGGGCGGGTAGGTGCTGGCCTCACCCGGGGCCATGAGCGAGGCGGAGACCATCCAGGCCAGGGGGAAGAGGGTGATCAGGGCGGCGACGGCCAGCGTCAGGTTCACCGCGAGGGAGGCCACCGGCCGCCTCATGCCGTGCCCACCCGCCGCGAGAGGTGCGCCTGGACGAGCGAGAAGCCGAGCATGAAGAGGAAGAGCACGAAGGCCACTGCCGAGGCCGAGCCCAGGCTCCACCACTTGAAGCCGTCCTCGTACATGAGATAGAGCACCGTGACCGTGCGTTCGGCCGGCCCACCCTGGGTCATCACGTAGGGCTCGGCGAAGATCTGGAAGTGCCCGGCCGTGGTGAGGATGCTCACCATGAGCAGCACCGGCATGAGCGAGGGCACCGTGACGTGGCGGAAGCTCGCCATCGGTCCCGCGCCGTCGAGCTCGGCGGCCTCGTACAGGTCGCCGGGGATCGCCTGCAGGCCGGCGAGCAGGATGATCATGTTGTAGCCAAAGTTCTTCCACACCGAGAGGAGCACGATGGCCGGCATGGCCCAGTGCGGGTCGCCCAGCCAATCGACCGGGTGCAGGCCCAGGGACGAGAGGGCGTAGTTGAGCAGGCCGTAGCGGGAGTGCAGCAGGAAGACCCAGACCACCGCCACCGCCGCCAGCGTGGTGACCACCGGCGCGAAGAGCGCGGTGCGGAAGAAGCCCCGGAGGCGCGCCAGCCGCGAATCGAGCAGGAGCGCCGCCCCCAGGGAGACGGCGATGGAGAGCGGCACGCCGAGCACCACGAAGAACATGGTGTTCGCGAGCGCTCGCCAGAAGAGCGGGCGCTGCAGGAGCTGGAGGTAGTTGCCGAGCCCGATGAAGCGCACGTTGTGGAGGTCGGCGAGCGCGTAGAGGTCGAAGTCGGTGGCGCTCATGAGCAGCGCGGCCAGGACGGGCACGACGAAGAAGACGGCAATCGCCAGCAGGGCGGGCGCGGCGAAGAGCCACCCGGCGCGCGACCGGCTCATCGCCGGGCCCTCCGGTCGAGCAGCCAGCGGCGCTTCTCCAGGATGCGGTCGGCCCGCGCGTCGAGCTCGGCGGGCACGCCTCGCGCCGGCAGGTCGCCGCGCACCACCTTCTCCATCACCAGGCGCAGCTCGGTGGCGATGCGCTCCCACTCCGGGACCTTGCGGCACCGGGCGCACGCGCTGCGAGCTGCTCGCGGAAGGCCCTGGCGTAGGGGTCCTGCGACAGCGCGGGGTCTTCCCAGGCCGACCGCCGGGCCGGCAGGTTGCCGGTGAGGCGGTAGAACTCCTGCTGCACCTCGGGACGCGAGAGGAACTCGAGGAGCTTCCAGGCCTCGGCCTTGCGCGGGGAGCGCCGGAAGAGGGCCAGGCTCGACCCGCCGGCGATGGAGGCGCCGGGGCCGGTCGGGCCGGGCAGGGGCGCGGTCATCCAGGACGGCTGGAGCTCGGGGGGCAGCCGCCGCTTGAACTCGCCGATCTGCCAGGGGCCGGAGATGTAGAAGCTGAAGTAGCCGCGGGCGAACTCGTTCCAGACGTTGGCCACCTCGTTGTGGGCCACCGGCGGCGCCAGGTGGCGCTCGAACATGGAGAGGTAGAAGCGGAGCGTGCGCTCGAAGCCTTCGCTGCGGAAGTTGCCGAAGCGGCCGTCGTCGCGGAGCAGCGGCTCGCCCTGCTGCAGCCAGAGCGCCACCATCGGCTCGTACTCGTTGAGCGGCAGGAGGATGGCGTAGCGCGAGGGGCCCACCCGCTCCTTGATGGCGGCGAGCACGTGCAGCCAGTCGGCCCAGTCGCTGGGCGGGGAGACGAAGCCGGCCTGCTCGAGCAGGTCGCGGCGGTAGAAGAGCACGCGCGTGTCGACGTACCAGGGCACGCCGTACTGGCGCCCGTCCACCACGTTGGTGCTGAGGATGCCGGGGTCGTAGTCGCCGAGGTCGACTCGATCCGAGGCGCGGATGCTGGCGTCCAGAGGCTCGACCGCCTGAAGCGCGACGAACTCCGGAAGCCAGGTGTTGCCCATCTGGGCAACATCCGGCGTGGCGTCCCCGGCGAAGGCCGTCAGAAGCTTCTCGTGGGCCGCGCTCCAGGGGAGCTGCTCCACCCTGACGCGCAGGCCAGGATTCTCGCGCTCGAAGGCCCCGAGGAGCTTCGTCGCCACCTCGCCCTCGCGGCCCATGGCCCAGAAGCGCAGCGCGCGGTCGTCCCGGCGCGCACAGGCAGCACCGGCCGCACCCGCGACGGCGGCCGCCCGCAGGAAGGCGCGGCGCGACCAGAATGGGGGGTCTCCACGGCGCATGCGCGGGGAATGTGGGGGGCATCTCGGGCCGTCGCCATGGAAGCAGCGCGTCGCGACCCGGCCTTGATGGGGAGTGGCCGCCACCGTGGGAGAGATCGACTGCAAGTGCGGCACCGCGACGCACCTCCCGCTTCGCGGTAACGCCGGGCGAGCCCCCCGCCGGGCGCTCGGCGGCCCGAGCAACGGCAAGCTCAGTCCGCCGGCCGCTGCGGCTTGCGCTTCACGTAAAGCGTCTTTCGAACCCGCGCCACCGCCGCGCCGTCCTCACCGGTCACCTCCACCTCGAACCCGGGATGCACCTTGTGGCCAGCGTCGGCCTCGCGGCGGATCTCCTCCACCCGGGCAGGCGGGAGCTCGAAGACGGCGCGCACGGTTCCCCGGCCAGGGCGGAGGAAGTCGATGGAGGCGGCGCGGTCCCAGACCACGTAGCCCGATCCGAGCTGCTCCATCAGCATCAGCATGAAGAACGGGTCGCACATGCTGTAGAGCGACCCGCCGAACTGCGTGCCGACGTAGTTCCGGTTGAGACGGGTGAACCGCAGCTCCACCTCCACCCGCGTGGCATCGGGCGTGGCTTCCACCACCCGGACCCCGGCCCCGAGGTACGGCGGATAGAAGCGCAGGAGCCGCACCATCCGGTGGAAGCCCAGCCGCTTCACGAGGGACTGCGCGAGGGAAGGCATGGGAGAGGTTCACCGTGCGGGGCGGGAGAAGCTCCCTCGGCGCCAGGGGGGTGACTTCGATGCGGAAGCACCGTCGCGAGCCTCCCTCACCCCGCTCACCCGTGCAAGTGAACGCGCGCAGCGCGCTCACCAGGTCTCCGCCCCCATCTGCTGGCGACCGAGCGGCGTCAGGTCGTCCACCGTCGCCCGCCCGGCGAAGTCGACCTCCAGGTCGTGCGGGGCGAAGTCGGGACCGCTCCGTCCCTCTCGGAACGCCTGGAGCTGCCTCGGCAGGAACGAGGCGTTCTTCTCGCACCAGGGCGCGGCCGCGATGTAGACGACGTTCGACGACGACGTGCCGCGGTGCTCCGGCTCGACCGCGTGAATGAGGTCGCAGTGCCACCACACGGTGTCGCCCGCGTCCACGACCGGGAGCGACGTCATCGCGGGCCACGCGAGCGCGTGCCAGCGCTCGTCCATCGGCAGCGCCGTGCCGCCCTTCGCGCCGCACAGCTCACCCTCGGGGACGTCGTCCTGCAGCGCGCGCAGCAGGAGCCAGCCCATGAGCCCCGCGATGGGCGCGAGCTGGAGGGTGCCGTCGCCGGCGCCCTGCCGCGTGAGCCCGGTCCACCCCTGGTAGGTGCGGAAGACGCTGCACACCGCCGGCGAGGGGATCTCCTCGGTGTGGACGCGGTGCGCCCCGTCGAACGGATTGTACCGCGCCGGGTCGCCGAACAGGACGTCCGCGTAGACGCGCTGATAGCCAGGGTCGCACCAGCGCTCGACCGAGCCGCCGTCGGCGTGGGGCGAGAGCCCGAGCGTCCGGTCACCCGGGGTGCGGCGGCGGAGGCGGTCGGCGTAGAGGCACTCACGGTCCGGGTCGAACGCGCCCTCGTGCTTCCAGAGCCGGTTCAGCGCCGCGCGGGTGCGGGCCAGCGCCTCGCTCTGCCGCGCCTCCATCTGCGGCCGCGACCAGTAGAGCTGGAAGATCTGCGGGTTGCCGGCTGCGAGTGAGGCGAAGTAGCGGTCCAGGCCGGCTTTCTTCTCCACCTTGGCCTGGTAGGCGTTGCGCTCGATGTACTCCCCGATCCCGTCGTTCCAGGCCGCCGCCTGCGCCTTCGAGAACACCCCGCGCACGATCGCGCAGCCGCGGCGGCGGATGCGCGCCGCGACCGCGGGCGGCACCTCGCCCGCCGCGAGATCCTGGTAGCGCAGCTCGGGGATGACGCTCCCCTGCCCGCGCTCCTCCACCACCGCCCCCACCTCACGCTCCGCCCACGCCGACAGCGCGGCGAAGCGCTCCTTCAGGTCGGGGATGCGCCACCGGAGATCCCGCTTCGTCTCCACGACCGCCTTCGCCATGTCGTTCATCCAGGGCTGCATTGTGCTCCTCTCACCTGGCGGGACCCCCCGCCCTCTCGCGTTCGTACCGCACGGCACGGCAACGGCTCAGCTCTCCAGCCGCCGCAGGCGGAGGTTGCCGTAGTGCACGGCGCCCACCGCCTGGGCGAACTGGGCCACGGTGAAGCCCGCGGGACCGACCTGCTTCATGAGCTTCGTGTTCGCGAGCTCGTCGTCGGCGACGGAGAGCGCGAGGTCGGGGCAGACGGCGCGCGCGCCTTCCACCATGAGCGCGAAGGGGCGCGGGGCCTTCACCAGGCGGCCGAAGAGGATGCGCTCGCGCGCTCGCGGATGGAGCATGTGGTCGGTCTCCAGCCACGTCACGGCCAGCGCCTCGCCGATGTCGCGGAAGATCCGCGCCACGGTGGGGTCGCCGGCGCGCTGCATGAGGAGCTCGAGCAGCGGCTTCCGCAGGTCCTTCGGGGCGGTGGGCACGGCGAGCCCCGACGCCGCGTCGCCCGCGAGGAGCCCCCGGTCGAAGAGCTCGCGGTACAGCGCGGGGTTGCCTTCCGGCAGGTACTTCACCGCGAGGCGGAAGACGCCGCTCTGGCTGGCGGTCTTCTGGAGCGTTCCAGGCAGCCGCGTGTTGAAGTTGAGCAGGCTGCGCGCGTCGTCCGGCGCGAAGCGGCGCTCCGGATGGCTGCCGAGATCGATGATGCAGTTGTAGACCTCGAGCGGGATGTCCGGGATCGCGCCCTCCTCCGTCACCCAGCCGGTGCCGAGCTCGGTGCCCAGGGTGTGGGCGAACACGCCCTCCGCCACGCTGGAGGGATCGGCGGCGGCGCGCTCCACCGCGGCGGTGAAGGCCGCCATCGGGCCGTCGTTCAGGATGCCGACCGCGCCACCGGGTCGCACGAACCGCCGCAGCTCGTCGTCGAGCCGGGTCAGCCGGCGAAACTCGGCCTCGTAGTCGAGCGCGCGGTTCTCGCGGATGCCGCGCGTCTTGTAGACCTCGCCACCGACGATGCGGTCGCGCACCACCACGTCCGGGAAGCAGAGGCCGATGGCGTCGAGGCCGTGGGCGGCGGCGCCGCGCCGCCTCGCCTCGTCCAGCAGCTCGCCGGTGAGCGCGAGGATGGGCTCCACCAGCTGCCCGAATCCGCGTGAAGGCCGCCGGGAACCAGTCGTGCTCGACGAACCTCACGGCCCGGCCGTCGATCGCCAGGCACAGCTTGATGTCCGTGCCCCCCACGTCGACGCCGAGGATGGTCTTCCCTTCCAGGCCGTGGACGGCGGTGCGGCACATCTCCTCGATGCCGCCCCCCCCGCTCGCGCTTCGGTTCCGCTCGTCTCGCGCGGCACCCGGCGCTCCGCTCGCGCCGGGCCACGTCGAAGAGCGGCCGGCCGGTTCGCGGAGGGCGAACCGGAACCCTGACGCGGCGCCCACGCCCTCCAGCATGCGCTCGGCGACGTTGAGGCACCGGCCGTAGCCGGGCCGGTCGCGCCGGGAGCGCTCGAGGCCGAACGCTTCGCGGAAGGCGCGCGCGAGCGCCGCGAGCTCCGCGGGCGCGCCGCCGGCCGACAGCGCCAGCTCCTGCGCCCCCAGCGTGGAGAGGAGGTTGTAGAGCTCGGCCAGCACGAGCTCCTCGGCGAAGCGCCGCTCCGGCCCCGGTGCGCCGGCAAACCGCGGCACCGCGAGGTCGTAGGCTCGCTCGGCTCCATCCAGGCCGCGCAGGGCGGCGGTGAGCGTGAAGCGCTCGGAGGCGGGCAGCGCGGCGAACGCCGCGCGCACGGTGTGGATGTAGACGGGCTCCCCGCGCTCGGCGGCGGCGAGGAAGTCTCCGGTGGCTGCGGTCACGGCTGCGGTCCTCCCCTCGGCTCCGCCCGCGGCAGCGGGCGGCCACATCTGTCTCAGCGCAGCGAGAGCCCTGCCGCGCGAAACGGCTGCTGGAATCCGGCCATCTCGGCGTCGGTCCATCGGCGCGCCTGCGCCGGGAAACCGGCGCGGCCCATCCGCGCGTACTTGGGCGCCGCGAGCGGGTTGAAGTTCATGAGCTCCACCGGGACCGTGCGGTCGAACCCGGCGATGAGCCGGGCGATCGCGGCGAGGTTGCCCTGCCCGTCCGTGCACCCGGGGACGACGGGCACGCGGATCCAGAGGCGGCCCGTGCCGGCGAGGGCGCTCGCCAGCCGCGCGAGGTTGTCGAGGATGCGCGCGTTGCCGGCGCCGGTGGCGGCGAAGTGCGCCTCGGGGTCGGCGATCTTGAGATCGGCGATGAAGAGATCGATCACCGGCAGGAGCCGCACGATCGCCGCCCACGGGACGTGGAGCGCCGTCTCCACCGCCGTGTGGATGGCCTGCGCCTTCAGCCGGCCCGCGACCTCCTCGACGAACTCGGCCTGGAGCAGCGCCTCGCCGCCGGAGAACGTCACCCCGCCACCGGAGCGGTCGTAGAACTTCTTGTCGGCGGCGAGCCGAGACACCGCCTCGTCCACGCCGAGCTCCTGGCCGTCGAAGGCGAGCGCCTCCGTGGGGCACGCCTCCACGCACTTGCCGCAGCCGTCGCACGCGCGGTGGTCGATGGCGAGCACGCCGTCCCTCACGGTGATCGCGCCGAGCGGGCAGGCGGCAAGGCACCTCTCGGAGCGGCAGCAGAGATTCTGGAAGTGCCAGAGGCGGGGCCGCGGCTCGAGGCCCTCGGGGTTCTGGCACCAGGCGCAGCGGAGCGAGCAGCCCTTCATGAACAGCGTGGTGCGGATCCCCGGCCCGTCGTGGATCGAGAACCGCTGGACGTCGAAGATCCGCGCCATCGCCGCCCTCACGCCCCCCCGTGGCTCGTCCGCGCGATGATCTCGTCCTGCAGCTCCTTCGCCAGCTCCACGAAGAACGCCGTGTACCCGGCCACGCGGATGGTGAGATTCCGGTAAGCGTCGGGGTCCTTCTGCGCAGCGAGGAGGTCCTCCCGGCGCACCACGTTGAACTGGACGTGGTTCACCCGGAGGTCCACCACGGCGCGGAGCATGGAGGAGAACGCCTTCACGCCCTCCTCGGAGTGGAACAGCTCCGGCAGGAACTTCATGTTGAGCAGCGTGCCGTTGCTGCCGCGCATCGGGTTCACCCGGGCCACCGAGGTGAGGAGCGCCGTCGGGCCCTTGCGGTCGCGGCCGTACACGGCGGACATGCCGCCATCGGCGAGCGGCGTCCTCGGCAGCCGGCCGTCGGGCGTCGCGCCGACGTTCGCGCCCATGGGGACGTGAGCGCTCACCGTGTACAGGCCCGTGTGGTACCTCCCGCCGCGGTAGTTCACACGGCCCTCGAACTTCCGCGCGAAGTACTCCACCCAGCGGTTCCCGAGCTCGTCGACCCAGGCCACGTCGTTGCCGTACTTCGGCGCCTTGTTGAGGAGGAGCTGGCGGAGCTCCTCGTCGCCCGCGAAGCCCGCGCGCAGCGCGGCGAGGAGCCGGCCGCGCTCGACGCGGCCCTCCTCGTACACCAGCTTCTTCAGCGCCGCGAGGCTGTCGGCGACGTTCGCCACCTGGATGGCCTGGATGCCGGAGAGGTTGTAGTGGGCTCCGCCGCGCGTGACGTCGAGCCCCTTCTCCAGGCAGTCGTCGATGACCGACGAGAGGAGCGCCGTCGGCAGCAGCCGCTGGTGCATCTCCTCCACGCGCTCGCAGGCGGCGATCATCTTCTCGAAGAAGAAGTCAATCTGCGCCGCGAAGGCCCGCTCCACGTCGGCGAAGGTGCCGTGGCCGGCGAGGGTGCCGGTCCTCGGTCCGAGCTGCGCGCCGGTGAGGAGGCACACGCCGTCGTTCAGCGCGAGCTCCAGCGCCTTCACCAGGTTGAACATCGCGGCGTCGCTCCACCCGAGGTTGTTGCCGTGGGTGGTGAGCTCGACGCAGCCCACGATGGCGTAATCGACCGCGTCCCCCTGCGCGATGCCCTGCGCCTCGAGCGCCGGGATGATGCTCTCGTCGTTGAACACCTGCGGCATGCCGCTGCCGAGGCCGACGACGCGGGTGCAGGCGTCGAGGAGCGCGTCCGGCGTGCGCTCGTGCAGGCGCGCAGAGAGGTTGGGCTGCGGCAGGAGGATGTGCTCCTGCGCCTTCAGGAACAGCCACGAGAGCTCGTTCGACGCGTCCTGGCCGGCAGCGTCGCGGCCGCCGAAGGCCACGTTGAAGCCGATGGGGAAGCCGGCGAAGAACGCCGCGCTGTGCGAGTTCCGCAGGTAGACAATCTGGTTGAACTTGAGCCAGAGCGCCTCGACGAGCTCGAGCGCGCCCCCGAGGTCGAGCCGGCCCGCCTCCAGGTCGGCCTTGAAGTACGGGTACAGGTACTGGTCCATGCGCCCCGGCGAGAACGACGAGGCGTTGCTCTCGAGGTGGAGGAGCACGTACAGGAACCACGAGGACTGCACCGCCTCGCGGAAGGTGGTCGCGCCCCCGCTCGCGAGGACGAGGCACAGCTGCGCGACCTCGCGCAGCTCATGGGCCGCGCGCAGGTCGGCCGTCTTCGCCATCGAGAGGGCGAGCGCGGCGTAGCGGCGGATGAAGTCGCACGCGCCGTCGAGCACCGTGACCACGCACTCGAGGAGCTCGCGCTGCTCGGCGGGCGCCTCCTCGAGCCGCCCAGCCGCCTCGCGGCGGAGGCCGGCAGGCCCGAGGGCGATCCACCTGGCCGTATCGGGGCAGATGTGCCCCTGCGCGTGGTCCTTCTGGTTGATCTTCACCACCCGCGCGATGGCGTCGAGCTCGCGGCCGTACTCGCGGCGCAGCGAGTCCTCCAGCGTCCTCCCCTGCCAGTAGGGGAGGATGCGCTCGCGGAAATCGGCGACGTCGTCGGGCCGGACGTTGAACCTGTCTTGCGGCCGCGTGGGCAGCGTCTCAATCTCCTTGTCGATCCAGGAGATGCCTGCCTCCGGGAAGACGACGCCAGCGCGCACGCCCGGGGTACGGTTGCCGACGACGAGCTCACCCGGCGTGATGGCGATCGAGATGCGCCGCATCGCCTCGGCGAGCGACCGGGCGCGCTTCACCGGCGTCGAGGCGCCTTCCATCGACTGGTACACCTGCGTGACGATGTCGGCCTGCTCCAGGGAGATGAAGCGCGGCTCCGCCAGCATCTTCTCGCGCAGGGACCGGATGCGCTCCGTCGGCCGGAGCGCCGCGATCCTCGCCTGGCTGACGGGGTCGACGCGAACGGCGGCCGTCTGCGAGCGGTTCCGCGATGGGGCGGGGACGTCGGCGACGGGGGTGGCCATGGCTGCTTCCTCCACGGCCAAGGTAATTGACCTCAGCGGTCCGCAGAACCCCGGGAACTGGTGAGAAGGTGGACGATAGTGACCGCCGGAGGCTCGTCCGGGGCTCGCCCGGCTGGGGCTAGGCCGCCAGGTTGGACTTGCGGAAGGCGCTTGGCGACGCGCCGGTGACGGCCCTGAAGACCCGGGTGAAGTACTTCGCGTCCTCGAAGCCCACCTGCTCGGCGACCGCCTCGAGCTTCGTTGCAGGGTTCATGAGGAGGAGCTTCGCCTTCTCGATGCGCACCTGGTTCCGGTAGTGCATCGGCGACACGCCCAGCCTCCGCCTGAAGATGCGGAACAGATAGGAAGGGCTCACGTGAATGGAGCGCGCCAGCGCCTCCACGTCGAAGGCGCCGGCATAGTGCTCGTGGATGTAGCTGAGGCAGCGCTCGACCTGCGAATGGCTCTCCGCGGGCGGCTGCTCCAGATCCTGCCTGACCAGCAGGAGGATGGTCTCGAGGTACCGCGCGACAATCTCGCGCGCGAGCGGCCGCTGGGCCGTGTACTCGGCGTAGAGAAGCTCGAAGAGCTGGCGTAGGTCGCCGCGCACGTCCTTCACCTTGATCGCCTGGCCGTACGCCTGGCAAGGGCCGAGGTCCGCCCACAGACAGATGATCTCCTGGCGGGTGGCGGCGTCGAGATGCTCGTGGTGCATCACGCCTGGCGGGTAGATGAGCACGTCGAAGAGCGACACGTCGAGCGTCTCGCCGCCGGCGTCGATCCGCGCGCGCCCCTCGACGAAGAAGATGAGCTCGAAGTACGGGTGGGCGTGACGGGTGAGGTTCCAGGTCGAGCTACTCGTGTCGAAGCGCTCGCAGAACTTGACGCTCGCGTCCTGAAAATCGACCTGCTCCAGGAATGCGGCAGCGGAGTGGCTCATGCGGGAAACCTCGCCGTGGCGGGGCCTTTCAATGCAGCGTAGCAGAGCGACTCCGCGGCGCAATCCGGGCGCGCCGTGCATGCGCTCGGTTCAGTTCCGTCCCCCCTCTGGCCACTCCGGGGGGTGGTGAGCCGTCGCCGGGGCGCATACCGTGCGGTCACACCACGGGGAATCGCACGATGAAAGAACAGAATTACCTGGATACCCTGGTGGGAGTCTTCGGGCACCCCGTAGCCGAGAACCCGGGCGTGGTGATCCAGGAGGCCGCGTTCCGGGCGCTCGGGCTCGAGCGCTGGCGCTTCCTCACCATCGAGGTGGAGGCCGGGAAGCTCGAGGACGCCATCCGCGGCCTGCGGGCCATGAAGTTTCGCGGCATCAACTGCACCATCCCGCACAAGATCGAGGTCTTGAAGCACCTCGACCGCCTCGCCCCGAGCGCCCGCATCATCGGAGCCGTCAACACCATCATCAACGACGGCGGCGTGCTGACCGGCGAGAACACCGACGGCCAGGGCTTCATGATCGCGCTCGCCGAGGCGGGGATCGACCCCCGCGGTAAGAACGCCGTGGTGCTCGGCGCCGGCGGCGCGGCGCGAGCCATCTGCGTCGAGCTGGCCCTGGCGGGGGCCGCGCGCCTCACCATCGTGAACGTCCCGCGCGACCAGGCGCTCGCCGACGGCCTGCTGCGGACGCTGCGCGAGAACACCCGGGTCGAGGTGGCCTACGTGCCGTGGACGGAGCCGCACCGCGTGCCGGACGACACCGACGTGCTCGTCAACGCGACGTCAATCGGGCTCTACCCGAACGTCGGCGACCGGCCGAACCTCGACTACGAGACGCTGACGAAGAGAACCTACGTCCAGGACGTGATCCCCAACCCGGCGTTCACGCCGTTCCTCCGGGAGGCCGACCGGCGCGGGCTGCGCTGGCAGAGCGGGCTCTCCATGCTGATCAACCAGGCCGCCCTCAACATCCGCATGTGGACCGGGAAGGACCCCGACAAGGAGGTCATGCGCCGCGCACTGGAGGAGGCGCTGAGCTAGCCGTGCAGGGAGAAGAGTCGTGGTTGCAGGTGCCGTTCCGCCGTTTCATGCAGACGTACTCTGGAGGAGGCATAGCATGAGGAACCCGAAGGTGCTGGCGTTCGCGCTTCTGGCCGGGCTGACCTCGGTGGCGAGCGCGCAGGAGAAGCCGAAGGCGGTGTTCGTCATCGCCAACGCGGCGAACGAGTCGCAGGCGTTCTCCGCCAAGCAGTTCTTGAAGTACGGTCCCGAGTTCGGCTTCGACATCCAGGCCCTGGATGCGAAAGGCGACACCCAGACCGAATCGCAGATCGTCACCAACGCCATCGCCCAGAAGGCGAAGGCGATCTGGGTGAACCCGAACGACATCAGCGCCATCGTCCCCGCGCTCATGAAGGCGAAGAAGGCCGGCCTGATCGTCGGCATGTTCTCGTCCGACCTCGCGCCCGCGAACCAGAAGTACCGCGACTTCTTCGCGGGCGTGAACGACACCATGGCCGGCGAGCAGGCGGCCCAGGCGTTCATCAAGCACTTCCCCGATGGCGCCAAGATCGTGGAGATCGGCGGCCAGGCCGGACACGACGCCCAGATCAAGCGCCACGACGGCTTCAACAAGGGCATCAAGGGCAGCAAGATCCAGGTCATCGACTACAAGGCGTGCTCCCAGTGGTCGACCTCCGACGCCCTGTCGATCATGGAGAACATGATCACCAAGTATGGCAAGGAGATCCAGGGCGTGTTCGTGCACTGGGACAACGGCGCCACCGGCGTGATCCAGGCCGCCAAGGCCGCGGGCATGTCGGGGATCTTCATCGTCGGCGTCGACGGCAACCGCGCCGGCTACAACCAGGTGAAGAGCGGCGATCAGGCCGTCAGCATCGCACAGGACTTCGTCCTGATGACGAAGACCGACCTCGGCCTCGCCCGCGACGTGCTGCACGGCAAGAAGGTGCAGCCCATCAACTGGGTCCCGCTGTTCGTCATCGACAAGGATTCGGTGAAGACGTTCGAGCCCCCGGAGTGGTGATCCAGCTCCCGTACCCGTAGCCAGGGTCGTCCCGACCGCGCGTCGGGGCGGCCCGCCTCACGCTCCGCTCGCCGAGGACCAGACCATGGAAGCTTCCTCGGATGCCATCCTCTCCATCCGCGACGTGTGCAAGGCGTTCCCGGGCGTGAAGGCGCTCGACGGCGTCTCGATCGACGTGCGGCGGGGCACGGTCCACGGCCTGGTCGGCGAGAACGGCGCCGGCAAGTCGACGCTCATGAAGATCCTCTCCGGGGTCTACGAGAAGGACGCCGGGACGGTGCTCTTCGACGGCCAGCGGATCGAGCGCACGACGCCGCTCGCGTCGATGCAGCGCGGCCTCGCCATCATCTACCAGGAGCTGAACCTGGTGAGCTCGATGAGCGTGGGCGAGAACATCTTCCTGGGCCGGTTCCGCGAGATGAAGGGCATGCGCGGCACGCACGCCCGCGCGCGCCGAGATCCTCGACAGCATCGGCTGCAAGGTGAGCACCACCGCGCTGGTGACCGACCTCTCCGTCTCCGAGAAGCAGATGGTGGAGATCGCGAAGGCGCTCTCCTACGAGTCGAAGCTCATCATCATGGACGAGCCGAGCTCGAGCCTCACCGGCGAGGAGCTGGTCGAGCTCGCCAAGATCATCCGGCAGCTCCAGCAGCGCGGCATCTCCATCATCTACATCAGCCACAAGCTGGCCGAGGTCTTCGAGTTCTGCGACGTGATCTCGGTCATGCGCGACGGGCGCGTCATCGACACGAAGCCGAGGAGCGTCTTCACCCGGAACGAGCTCATCTCCAAGATGGTCGGCCGCACCATCGAGAACGAGTACCCCCCGCGCCCGAAGGTCGTCGGCGCGCCGCTGATGGAGGTCCGCTCCCTGAAGACCCGCAAGCTCCACGACATCTCCTTCACCCTGCACCGAGGGGAGATCCTGGGGCTGGTGGGACTCGTCGGCGCCGGCCGGACCGAGATCGTCCGGGCGCTCTTCGGGGCCGACAAGGTGCGCGGCCACCGGATCCTGATCGACGGCACGCCCGTCGCCATCAGCCACCCGCGCGACGCGAAGGAGGCCGGGCTCGGCTTCATCCCCGAGGACCGGAAGCTCCAGGGCCTGGTGCTCCCGTTCTCCGTCGAGGCGAACATCTCGATGGCCTGCGTCCGCAAGTTCAGCCGCTTCGGCTTCATCCGGCGGTCGCTGGAGAGGGGCATCGCCGCGCGGCAGGTCGAGGCGCTGGCGATCAAGACGCCCTCGACGAGCACCGTCGTGGGCACGCTCTCCGGCGGCAACCAGCAGAAGTGCATCGTGGGCCGCTGGATGGAGCTCGCGCCGCGCATCTTCATCATGGACGAGCCCACGCGCGGCATCGACGTCGGCGCCAAGTACGAGATCTACTCGCTCATGACGGGGATCGCGGAGCGCGGCGGGGCCATCATCCTCATCTCCTCCGAGCTCCCCGAGGTGCTCAACATGAGCAACCGGGTGCTCACCATCTTCGAGGGGCGGCTCACCGGCGAGTTCGATCCCGAGAAGGTGGCCCCCGACGAGATCATGAGCGCCGCCCTCGGGGTGCACGCGGAGCTCCATGGCGGCGCGGGGCGCGGCGGCGGCACACCACCGGCCTGGCAAGCGCAGCCGGTGGACGGGGACCCCTCCGCGCGGCTGACCACGTGACCGCACCAGTCCAGGCCCAGGGCCGCCCAGCTCGAGCGGAGCGCACCATGTCCCAGCCGACCCACGTCCGCCTGCGAGCAGGGGCCACGCTGGTCCAGCAGTACCTGGTGGTCGTGATGATCGCCGCCCTGGTGCTCGTCACCGCGATCGCCGAGCCGAAGTTTCTCGGTCCGGCCAACCTGGGCAACGTCATGCGCCAGTTCGGCCCGCTCATCATGGTGGCGCTGGGCATGACGTTCGTGATCATGGGGGGATTCATCGACCTCTCGGTCGCCGGAACGATCAACCTCGTCGCGGTCGTCACCATCTCGCTCATCCAGCCGCTCGGCCAGGTGCCGGCGCTGCTGGTCGGCCTGGCCATCGGGGCGGCCTGCGGGGCGCTCAACAGCGCGCTCATCCTGACCTCGGGCGCGCTGACTCAGGCCGAGGCGCTCTTCCTGACGTTCGGGATGAGCGTGGTCTACTCGGCGCTCGCGCTCCTCTACAGCCACGGGGCCACCTTTCACTTCTGGGACTTCCAGGCCAGCAAGTCGATGTTCGAGGCGATCGGGGCCGGCAACGTCGGACCGCTCTCGGTGTCGTTCGCGATCTTCCTCGTCGCGCTCGCCGTGCTCTGGGTCTTCCAGACGAAGACCACCGAGGGGCGCGCCATCGTTCTCACCGGGGGAAACAAGGTCGCCGCCCACCTCGCCGGCGTGAACGTCGGGCGGTCGGTGGTCGTCATCTACACCATCTGCGGCTTCATGACCGGGCTCGGCGCCATCGTGCTCTTCTCGCGCATCACCACGGCCGCCCCGGTGATCGGCGCGGGCTACGAGACGAACGCCATCCTGGCCGTGGTGGTGGGCGGCACGACGCTCAGGGGCGGAAACGGCGGCGTCGTGCGCACGGTCCTGGGCGTGCTGCTCGTGACGCTCATGTCGAACTGCCTCGACCTGCTCGACGTCTCGACGTACGCGCAGCTCACGGTCAAGGGCGCGATACTCGTCCTCGCCATCTGGCTCGACAACCGCAAGCAGGCGTAGGAGCCGCCGCCATGAACGCCCCCGCGACCGCCGCCCCCTCCTCCACCAGCGCCGCCGCGATCTCGTCGGCCCTGCTCCGCCTCGCCACCAAGCAGAAGGCGTTCGTCGCCGTGCTGATGCTGCTCGTGGGCATGCTCTTCTCCGGCACGGAGTTTTACTCGACGTACAACCTGCTGGACATGCTCAACTCGACGTCGATCCTGCTGATCCTGGCCTTCGGCGTCACGCTCACCATCATCAGCGGTGGGTGCGACCTCTCCATCGGCGGCATCCTCGTCGTCTCGGGCATCGTGGCCATCAAGCTCCTCGACGTGATGCCGATGGGGCTCGCCATCCTCGCCGCGGTGGCCGCGGGCGCCGCGATCGGGTTCCTCAACGGTTTCCTCGTCGTGCACCAGAGGACCGAACCGTTCATCATCACCCTCGGCACGGGGCTCCTCCTCACCGGCGTCGCGCAGCAGCTCACCGACGCGCATCCCATTCCGGCGAAGGACCCGGCCTTCATGATGATCGGCAACGGCGACGTCCTGGGCGTGCCGAACCTCGTCGTCTTCATGGTCGTGCTGTTCGCGCTCTCGTGGGCGCTCATGCGCTTCACCGCCTTCGGCCGGAACCTGTACGCCATCGGCGGCGACTACGACGTGGCGCGGTACTCCGGCATCGACGTCGTCCGCACCAAGTGGCTGGCCTTCGTGCTGAGCGGCGCCGCGGCGGGCCTCGCCGGCGTGCTGCTCTCCTCCAAGCTCAACACCGGCTCCGCCATCTACGGAGAGACCACCGCGCTCGTCGTGAACTGCGGGGTCGTGGTGGGCGGAACGTCGTTCGCCGGCGGCGTGGGCGGCATCCCGCAGTCCGCCCTCGGCCTGCTCGTCTTCGGCCTGCTCGACAACGCCATGAACATGCTCGGGATCACCTCCTACTACCAGGTGCTGCTCAAGGGCGCGGTGATCGCCGCCATCATCTGGCTCGATTGCTGGACGCAGAAGGTGAAGCGCGAGGCGGTCTGACGGCGGCGGCTCGGCTGCCCGCCTGCCACGTCACTTTCGTCCACCCTCCGGACAGCCTGCGCGGTGGCGGGGCGCGCGGGGACTGGCGCAAGATGATGCCCATCACCGGCCGGAGCACGGCCGGGCGGGAGAGGAGTCGAACATGGCTGCGCGCGACCACGACGTGGTGATCATCGGCTCCGGCATCGGCGGCGGCTCGGTCGCGCTGCAGCTCGCCGGGAGCGGCGCCAGGGTTCTCCTGCTCGAGCGCGGCGAGCGCCTCCCGCGCGAGCCGCAGAACTCCGACCCGGAGTCGGTGTTCGTGAAGCTCCGCTACCGCGCCCACGAGACCTACCTCGACCGCGACGGCAAGCCCTTTCGCCCGGGCCAGTACTATTACGTGGGGGGCGCCACGAAGATGTACGGCGCGGCCATGTTCCGCTTCCGCGAGCGCGACTTCGAGGCCGTGGAGCACGAGGAGGGCGTCTCGCCGGCGTGGCCCATCCGCTACGCCGACCTCGAGCCCTGGTATGGCCAGGCCGAGGAGCTGTTCGGCGTGCACGGCGAGGCGGGCGTGGATCCCACGGAGCCCTGGCGATCGAGGCCTTTCCCGAAGGCCGCCGTGCCGCACGAGCCGGTCATGCAGCGCGTCTTCGACCGGCTCGAGGCGCAGGGCCTTCACCCGTTTCCGATGCCGCTCGCCATCGACCTCGGCGAGGGCGGCAAGTGCATCCGCTGCAACACCTGCGACGCCTTCCCCTGCCAGCTCGGCGCGAAGGGCGACGGCGAGACCTGCCTCGTCGACAGGGCGCTCCGGCACCCCAACATCACGCTCCAGACGAGCAGCCGGATCACGCGCCTGCTCACCGACGACGCGGGGAAGCGCATCGTCGCGGCCGAGGTGGAGCGCGGCGGCGAGACCGAGCTCGTGCGCGCGCCGCTGTTCGTCCTCTCGGCGGGCGCGATCAACTCCGCCCTGCTGCTCCTGCGGTCGGCGAATTCGCACCACCCCGCCGGGCTCGCGAACTCGTCGGGTGTGGTGGGCCGGCATTTCATGAACCACAACTGCACGGCCTTCATGGCGATCATGCCCTGGGAGAGGAACGCCACGCACCTGCCGAAGACGATGGCGCTGAACGACTTCTACTTCGGCGGGCCGGCGTCGTCGAAGCCGCTCGGAAATTTACAGATGCTGGGCAAGATCATGGAGCCGATGCTGCGCGGGCAGGTGCCGTACCTGCCGAGGGCGCTCCGGCGCGGCCTCGCCCAGCACAGCGTCGACTGGTACGTCATGTCCGAGGACCTGCCGCACCCGGAGAGCCGCGTCCGCCCCCTCGCGGACGGCGGGGTGGAGCTCCGGTGGCACCGGACCAACCTTTCGGCGCACGGGAAGTTCGTGAAGATCGCGCGCGAATTCATCAAGCGCGCCGGCTTCAGCCTGGTGCTCTCGAAGCCGTTCGGCGAGGACACGCCGTCACACCAGTGCGGCACGGCGCGCTTCGGGACCGACCCCGCCACCGCGGCGCTCGACCCTTTCTGCCGGTCCTTCGACCACCCGAACCTCTTCGTGGTCGACGCGAGCTTCCTCCCGTCCTCCTCGGCGTCGAACCCGGCGCTCACCGTGGCGGCGCAGGGCCTCCGCGTCGGCGATCACATCCGGCGCACCGAGCTGCGGGCCTGAGGCGGCGGCGCACCGCCCCACGAGGTCAGTGACGCGGCACCGAGGTCGAGAACCCCGCCATCGCGCTCCTCATCAGGCCGGCAAGGTCCGCTACGTGGGCGTCGTGGGGGCCCTCAGCCGGCCTGCACCACGACGCGCCGCCCGGTGCGCGCCGACTCGAGCGCGGCCAGCGCCGTGGCCAGCGAGCGGAGGCCGTCCTCTCCCGTGCAACTGGGCCGGCCCTCTCCCCGAACGGCCCCCGCGAAGGCCCGGATGGTTCGGGCGTACATGTTCTCCGGCTCGTACGCCACCACCTCCTCGCCCCGCGCCGTCCGGAGCACCACCTCGCCCACGGGCCGCTGGGTCATGACGTCGCGGCCGTAGATGGAGCCCTGGCTCCCGTGCAACTCGATGCCCGTGCGGGCGAAGGGGGCGGTGAAGGCGTCGTGCGTCTGCGCCAGCACCCCGCTGTCGAAGCGGATGGCGGTCATGGCCCCGTCCTCGATCTCTCCCTCGGCCATCCCCGCCTGCTGCGTGAGGGCCACCACCTCCACCGGCTCGGCCGCGAGGAGGTGGCGCAGGGTGTCGACGTCGTGCACGGTGAGATTGAGGATGGCGCCGGGACCGGTTTTCGGATCCCGGAGACGCCACCCCTGCAGGTGAGCCGGCAGGAGCCCGGCGTGGGCCACCTTGGCGAAGCGGACCTCGCCGATCGCGCCGCCAGCCACCAGCTCGCGGATCTTGCGGTGCGTGGCGGCCTCGCGCAGGTGGTGGTTCGTGGCCAGCACCACCCCGGCGGCGGCGCAGGCGTCGATCATCTCGCGGGCCTCGCGCACCGTGAGGGCGAGCGGCTTCTCGCAGAGCACGTGCTTGCCGGCGCGCGCCGCCTCGAGCGCCTGGGCGTGGTGCAGGTCATTGGTGGTGCTGACGTAGACCGCGCCGACGTGCGGGTCGGCGAGCAGCGCCGCCAGGCTGGGATGCGCGGTGGGGATCCGGTGGTCGGCCGCGTAGCGCGCGCCCCGGGCGGGATCGGTGCTGAAGACGGCGGCCACCTCGTTTCCCGGCACCGCCCGGATGGCGTCGATGACCCATTCGTGCGCGATCGCGCTCGCGCCCACCAGTCCCCATCCCAGCGTTCCGCTCATGTCCCCACCTTTCCGGTCACGGCCCGCTCCACCTGGCCCCGCGTCCTCCGGCGGGGACGTGCTGGCGCGAGGCCACCCGGCGCCGCCTCATCCCGGAGCCTACGCCATCCACCTGCTTGTACCATTCGCCCGTGCAGACTCCGCCGTCATGGGACCAGATCGGCGTCCTCCTCGCCCGCCAGGAGGCTGGCTGGTTCGAGAATCGCTCACCGTGGTCGGTCGACGTCGACCCCGTACCTCGCCGGTAGCTCCGGGTCGAAAGGCCATACCCTGGGGAAACATTCGCCGACGAAGGGGGTGCCCGCTCGAGCGTTCGGCCCGAGGAGCGGGACGTTTGCGTGCCGGTTCCCCTTGCGGCCTGCCTTGACCATCCCCGTCGGCGAGATCCGCCCACGATAGAAGGTGTCCCCCGGCATGTAGTGGATGATGACGCACCGCCGCGGGTCCATGGTCAGGTTCGGCCCCGATCCGTGAATGCACAGGCAGTGATGAATGCTCCCCTGCCCCGCCTCGAGGACGCACGGCTCGTCGAGCCACGCGCGGTCGCCCGCATAGCGGTCGCGCAGGACGTCGAGATCCTTGTCGTGGAACGAGTCGGCGTCGGGCAGGAGACCCCATTGGTGCGAACCCACGATGGTCCGCATCCCGCCGTTGCGCAGGTCGGTGTCCTGCAGCGCCAGCCAAAGCGTGCACATCTTCTGACTGCTCGCCACCTGCCAGTGCGCGTAGTCCTGGTGCCAGCCGACGTTGGCGTCCACGAAGTCGGCCCGATCCGGCCCTGCCCCGGGCTTCGAGACCGCCTGGTCGTGCCAGATCCTCACCTCGCTCGCGTCCATCAGAGGTGCCACCATCGCCGCGAGCTTGGGCGAGAGCACGAGCGAACGGATGTCATCGCTGAGCCACCAGCCGTTGTTCACCTTGCGCAACTCGGGACTCGCGAGGTCGTAGGCGTAGACCCTGTCGAACGGGTAGAGCGGGCGGTCATAGTCGACCTCGAACAATCGGTCGACTGCGCGCCGCAGCCGGGCCAGCGCCTCGTCGCCGAGCAACTTGGGCGTGACGAGGTAGCCCCGCTCCCGATACTCTGCGTGTTGCTGGTTCGATAACCCGACGTCCTCGATCGCGATCATGTCCGCTCCAGTGGACCGCGGCCGCGCGATGATCGCGCGCCGACCTCCAGCGCCTAGTACAGGGCCTCGATGACCTCCCTCGCTGCGCGCACCCATTCCCAGAGCCGCGCTGGTTCGTGGCGCACCGTGCTGATGTCCTTCAGGATGATCTCGACGTTGCAGCCACGCGCCGCCTCGAGCTTGGTCCGGAGCTCGGCACGCACCGCCTCTGCATCGAAGGAGCTCTCGGCGAGGACAGCCGGGGTCGGCTTCAGCGACATGACGTACTTTCCGCGCATCGCCTCGGCCGACGCCGCCACGTTGGCCCACGGGCTCACCGAGACCTTGCGGAGGTTGGGGATGGACGCAAGAATCCCGAGCTTGTCGTGAAGCGGTTCGCAACATCCGTAGTAGGCGAGATCCCAGCGCTCGAGCCACCGGCGCTCGTAGGCCAGGCCGAACTCCTCGTGCATCTCCGGCGAGACGGAACCGAAGATCTGGGCCGTGGAGGCACCCCAGGGTGCGAGGGCCTCTGCTCCCGGCTGACCGGCACGCGCTCGCGCCGTATAGCCATAGCCTCCTGAGCCGACGCGCACGTTGGTGGCGTTCGCTGCGACGAGTCCCAGTTCGCGGAAGCGCTCTAGACCGGCCAAGTAGGCGTCCACGAGGCGCCGGATGAGCTTGTGCATGAACTCGGGGCGCTCGAGCAACGCGGTGAGCACGTCCGACGCGCCCATCCAGGAGACGATGTCATCCCAGGGCGCAAACCAGAAGCCGGTACACCCGCGCGTCTCCACCGGGAGGATCCCCTCGAAGACGCGGCGATAGAAGGCTCGAAACTCCTCGGTGCGCGGCCGGTTCACTTCGATTCGCGGTGACCGGATTCGCTCCAGCGCCTCCTCCGTCTCGAACTGGTTGTGGAACCGCCGCGACGCAATCTGGCGATCGGCCTCCGTCTCGAGCACGTCGGCCTCGACCTCCACACCGAAGCCGCTGTTGGTCAGGATGACGGGGGCGAAGAACGTGTCCTCGACCACCATGTCGCCCTGCATGTGCCGCCACTGGTAGAGCACCTTGCGCAGCTCGATCTCGATGCGCTGGCAGACCTCGTTCCGGGTTCGGAGGCTGAGCTCGTCTTCGACGTTCATCTCGTTCCAGCACACCTCGTTCATCCAGAGCAGGGGACGTACCGGCTCGAGATCGTTGAGCGCCGTCCACAGCCTCCTGCGCTCGGCGTTCACCGGGTTCGTGGCCGCCTGCGCATACTCGCGCGCGAGCACTCGCAGCGTCGCGAGCTCGTCGGGCTCCACGTTCAGGGGTGCGTCGTTCTGCGCCTCCTGATTCTCGAAGACGAGGTACGGGGTATCGATGAACATGCGCGACACGGGGTCACCTCCTCGACCGGTTCACCGCAGCTCTCCGGTGTTGCGGAGGCAGTCGAGCATCACGGCGATGAAGATCACGAAGCCGCGGACGATGGTGTAGAGGTACATGTTGGCCCCGGCCATCACGAGCCCGTTCTCGATGCACATGATGATGAGGACGCCGAGGAAGGCACCGGGGAGCGCCGTCCCCTTCCCGCCGAACAGGCTCACCCCCCCCAGGATGGTGGAGGTGATGATGATGAACTCCTGCCCCTCCGAGAAGGCCGGTGTGATGGATCCGACCTGCGCCCCGGAGACCATGCCGGCGAGCCCGGCGAGCGCGCCGGAGATGACGTAGGTCAGGAAGACGTTGCGGCGGACGGCGAGCCCCATGACACGTGCGCCCGTGGCGTTGTTGCCGATGGCGTAGAGCTGCCTCCCGAAGAGCGTGCGGCCGAGGACGAGCTGCGAGAGCGCAAGCGTCGCGGCAGAGATGACGACCACCACCGGGATCACGCCGCCGAAGCGGAAGTACGCCACGGCGTCCGCCACCTCGTTGAAGAAATCGACCGACTGGACGCCCGTGATGGAAAGCGCGACCCCCCGAACGGCATAGAGGCTCGCCAGGGTCACGATGAGCGGCACGATCCGTAGAAAGGCCACGCAGAAGCCGTTCAGGGCCCCCACGATCGCTCCGCAACCGATGGCGATGGCGAAGCTCGTCGCCAGGCCGGCTCCGGCGTTCGCGGCGGTCGCCACGATCACCGATGCGAGGAACATGGTCGAACCGAGCGAGATGTCGATGCCGCCCGCGACCATGACGAAGACCAGCCCAGCCGCCGCGATGCTGGTCGAGGCGGTCTGCTGGAGCAGGTTGATGCCGTTCGCGCCGCTCAGGAAGTTGCGGTTGAGCAGCGAGAAGGAGAGGAGCAGGAGCACGACGACGACGACCAGCCCGTACCGGTAGAAGGCGGCCGCCAGCGTGGCCCTAGGCGACGACGCTGTGAGCATCGTGTTCTCCGATGGCCAGCTCGAGAAGGCGGCGCTGGCTGTACTCCGCGCGCTGGAGCTCGCCGGTGATCCGCCCGCGAGACATCACCAGGATGCGGTCGCACACCCCCATGAGCTCCTCCATCTCGGACGAGACGAAGAGGATGGCCGACCCGTCGGCGGCGAGCGCGTTCAGGTGCGAGTAGATCTCGAACTTGGCTCCGACATCGACCCCGCGCGTTGGTTCATCCACGAGGAAGACGGTGGGACGCGTGAGGAGCCACTTGCCGATGACGACCTTCTGCTGGTTGCCGCCAGAGAGCATCCTCACGGTCTGTCGCGACTTGTCGTACGTCTTGATGTGGAGTCGCGCGATGGCCTCCTCGCTCTCGCGTTCCTCCCGGCGCGTGTCCACCGCACCGAGGTGCAGCCCCATCCGCCGGAGGTTCGCCAGCACGAGGTTCTCCTTCACCGACTTCGGCATGAGAAGCCCCTCCTCACGCCGGTTCTCGGTGATGTAGGCGACTCCGTGCTCCACCCACCAGCCGGGCTCGGGGCGATCGACGGGCACGCCGCGGAACGAGACGCGGCCGGCCTCAAAGGCATCGACGCCATAGATGGCTCGGACGAGCTCGCTTCGACCAGCACCCATGAGCCCGAACATCCCCACGATCTCGCCCGCCCGGAGCTCGAAGCTCACGTCCTTCAGCGCCGCTCCTCGTGACAGCCCATCCGCGGCGAACAGCACATCGCCGGGTTGCTTTGGCACCCACGGGAAAAGCTGGTCGAGCTTGCGCCCCACCATCATCGAGATCATCCGCTCCTTCGTCATCTCGTCGATCGGTGACTGACCGACGATGCTGCCGTCGCGCAGCACCGCCACGTGCTGGCAGAGCGCCAGGACGTCATCGAGCGCGTGCGAGATGTAGATGATCGACACGCCCCTGGCCGAGAGCCCCCGGATGAGCCGGAAGAGGTGCTCCTTCTCATGCGTCGCGAGCGAGGTCGTGGGCTCGTCGAAGACGACGATCCTGGCCTCGCGCGACAGCGCCTTCGCGATCTCCACCAGCTGCCGGACGCCCATGGAGAGCTCGGCGATGGTGGTCGCGGGGTGAAGATCGAGCCCCACGCGCGCGAGCTCCGCGCGGGCCGCCCGGTTCATCGCCCGGTAAGAGAGCAGCCGCAATCGCGTCCCAGGAGCCCCCGTCAGGTACAGGTTCTCCGCGACCGTCATGTTCAGGAACAGGTTCAGTTCCTGGTGGATGATCGCGATGCCGGCGCGATCGGCGTCGGCAGGGCTGGCCGGTTCGTAGGGGGTGCCATCGAGTAGCAACTCGCCGCCGTCCCGCGGGAGGACGCCGCCGAGGACGTTCATCATCGTCGACTTGCCGGCACCGTTCTCGCCGACGAGGCCGAGGATCGCACCGGGCTCCGGGAGCACGAGGTCGATGTCCTTCAGGACCCTGACTCCCGAGAAGCTCTTCTGGATGCCCCGGAGCTCGAGTGGCGGCGTGGTCATGTTCACGATCCGGAAGGCGCGGCAGGCGCCGGCTTACCGGTCCCCCTTCGACTGCACGACGCCGAGCAACGCGACGAGCGTGATCATCCCGCCCTTGAGGGCGTTGATGACGTACCACTCGATCCCGAGGAGGTTCAGGCTGTTGTTGAGGACGATGATGAGCGCCGCGCCGGTCGCCGTGCCGAGGATGCTGCCCTTGCCCCCGGTCACGGCCGTACCGCCGATGACGACGGCGCCCACGATGTCCATCAGCATGCTCTTGCCCAGCCCGGGCATGCCCGCTCCGCTCCGCGAGGTCATGACGATCGCCGCCACGCCCGCCAGCCCACCGGAGAGGAGAAACAGCGAGAAGATCGTCCGCCGGACCGGTAGGCCCGAGATGAGCGAGGTCCGGTGATTGGTACCGACCGCGAAGACGTTGCGCCCGAAGACGGTGTGGTGAAGAACATAGGCCGACACCGCCACCACCGCGACCATCACGACGATGGGTGCCTCCACCCCCAGCACCGTCCCCCGCCCGATGTAGAGGAACGAGGGTGGAAGTCCACCGATGGTGGAGCTCTGCGTGTACCAGAGGGCGACGCCGGTGAAGATGAGCTGGGAGGCCATCGTCGCGATGAACGATGGCATCCGCAACCGCGTGACCATGAGCCCGTTCACCGCACCGATCCCGAGGCCCACGCCGATCATGGCCGCCAACGCCGCCCCCACCGACAGCGGCGCACCTCCACCGACCTGCATGATCGCAGCCCCCGCGACGCTTCCCAGCGACAGGACCGCGGTCACCGAGAAATCGATGCCGCCGTTCATGAAGACGAAGGTCATCCCGCAGGCGAGGATGATGAGGTCCGCGCACTGCACGAGCATGTTCGCGAGATTCACCGGGTTCGCGAACCTGGGGACGAAGAGGAGCGAGGCGAGGAGGAACGCCGCGAAGACGAGCATCGAGACGCGCTCGACGGAGGCGAGCACGTTCTTCTCGAGCCAGCGACGGGCCACACCGCCGACCCCGGCCGACCCGGGCGATGGTGGTTCGGCCGTGGGGTCGGAGTGTGGTGAGCGCTCCGGCGTCGTCCGGGCGAAGCGCTCTCCGGGGTCAGCGATCATGCGGGGACCCGCCTCCTCGTGGGCGCCGGCGCGCTGGGGGACGCGCCGGGCCCAAACGCCAGCGTCAGAAGCTGCCGTATGCGCGCTTGGACATCTTCGCGAAGTTCTCCTGGGTGATGAGGAAGCCGGGATCGGCGACCGGCGGACCGACCTCCTTGCCCTGCGCGAGGGCCTTGGCCGCCTTCACCGACTCGTACCCGCACTTGTGCACGTCCATGCCGAAGGTCATCTCGACGTATTTCTGGCGCATGGCGTCGAGGGAGGCCTTGTTCCCAGAGTACGGCATCACGACGACGTGACCCTTCTCGCCGATCTTCTTCCAGCGGCCCGCCTGGCGAAGCGCGGACATCGTCGAGCTGAGCAGATAGTCGGAGTGCATGAAGATCGTGTTGATCTCGGGATGCGCCTGGAGCGCGTTCGTGGCGCCGGCGAGCGCCTTCTCGAGGTTCCACTCGGTCGGCACCTGCTGCACGAGCTCGATGATGTCGCTGTTGTCCTTCATCACGGCCTTGAAGCCATCCGTCCGGCGAAGCACGTTCTCGTCGGTGAGGCTCCCCACGAGCTCCAGCACCTTCAGCTTCATCTTGTTCTTGCGCGCATGGTCGGCCATCCACTTCCAGCCATTCACCGTGAGCGCGTAGTTGTCCGTGGCGATCCCCCAGGCGACCTTGGCATCGTCCGTGCTCGCCAGCGTGCGATCGGTATAGACGAAGGGGATCTTGGCCGCGTTCGCCGCCTTCACGGCCTGTAGAATCGACTGGAAGTCGACGTAGACGCAGACGATCGCCGAGACACCCTGGGCGATGAGGTCGTCGATCTGGTTGTTCTGCTTCACCGCGTCGCCCTCTGCGGTGCGCATGACGAGCTCGACGTCCAGATCCTTCGCGGCGTCGGTGAGGCCGCGCTTGATCCCGAGCCAGAAGGGATCATTGAGATTGTCGAGCGCGACCCCGATCCTCATCTTCCCGCCCTTCTCGGCAGATGCGGCTCGGTTGGGCAACACGAACGACAGGCAACACGCCAGCAACACCACTGCGATCCTTCTCATGGCTCGGTCCTCCTGCGTGGGTTCGGCTCTCGTGCAGCTCGCGGCAACGACGGTTCCGTTACGCCTCCCGTGCTTCCATGCGTCCTGCTCACATCTCCGGTGGGCGCTGGGTCGCCCGCAGGACCGCGTCGAGGACGCGGCCCAGCTCGGCCGGGGGAATGTCCTCGCTCACCTGCAGCATCGAAGGGCTGTTCCGCAGCGCCGCTGCGAGCCTGCACGCGCGCGCGTCGAGCTCCCCGTCCTCCAGCGCGAACCAGTTCGACGGCACGCTCGGGTGCGGGATGGCCCTCGGGAAGAGCCGTCTCGCATCGGCCAGATTGAGGTCGCCCCCCATGTCCGGCAGCGTGAACGATTCGACGGCGTGAATGTTCGAGGCCGCGATGTGTTCGGCGAGCGGCCCGAGCCGGCCGTCCATGTGGACCACGTATCGCTTGCCGGCCGCCTCGGCTGCCCTCACACGCCGCTGGTAGATGGGCAGGAGGTGCGCCTGGAACGCATCCGGTGGCGTCATGTCGCAGGTCACGTTGTCGGGCTGCCAGAGCACCTCGAGCCTCGACTCCAGCGCGCGCTCGAACGCCTCGTCCAGCCGCTCACCGAGGGCCTCCATCAATTCTGCGACGGGCTCCGGGTCCTCGACGAGGTCGACGAAGAACCGCTCCGGTCCCACGAGCTCGATGAGGCATTTCTGGTACGGAGTGCGGTCGAGGCGAGCCAGGACGACGCCATCGTCACCGAGCTCGCGCAGGCGCTCCTCGATCCTCGCTGCGTTGCTGGCATAGACCGTGTGCCGCGCGATCCAGGTCATCGTGCGGTAGTCCTCCCGTGAGGCGATCCAGTGCTTGCGGATGTGCTCGCTCCCGACGCCTCCCGCGTCCTTGGCGTTCTCCTGCCAGATGCTACCCACGGGGGTCGAGTAGGTCCTGCGCTCCACCCAGTTCCCGCCGTCCGGAAACCTGGCGACCGTCAGCTCTGCGCCATGCACCTCGGAGAGGAACTCGTCGTAGAAGTGCCAGGGCGGCGCGAGCAGCGTCGTCGGCGGCAGGTAGTCCACGATCCCGAGACCGCGATTGCGGGCGTCCCGCTCGAGGCTGCCGCGCGGCAGGTATCGCGAGTAGATCCCCAGCGGGGTGACGCCGCTCGCGCGCCCCCTGTACGCGTCGAGCATCCGCGTGCGCAGGTCGGTCACGGGAGCGCCCTCACCTCGCACCGCGGGAGGACGCTCAGCGCCTCCTCGCGCGTCGGGATCGCCTCGACGACGCCCAGGCGCGTCACGGAGACGCTGGCGGCGCTGTTCGCGAAGCGGATGGCCTGGTGCAGGGACTCGCCGGCGGCGAGTGCAGCCATGAAGGCGCCGCAGAAAGAGTCGCCCGCGCCGGTGGTATCGACGGCCTCCACTCGCGGCGCCGAGAAGTGCAGCCGCTCGTCCCTCGTGACCAGCACGGCGCCATGTTCTCCCATCGTCACGAGCGCCACCTGCACGCCGCGCGAGAGGAACCACTTGCCGGCGGCCACGGCGCTCGGGACGTCGACCACGTGGATTCCGCTGATCGTCGATGCTTCGTGCTCGTTGGGCTTGATGCACCAGAGCCGGGCGAGGAGGTCGTCGGACAGCGGTAGCGCAGGCGCAGGGTCGAGCAATACGCGCGCCCCGGCCGCAGCAGCCTTTTCCACGGCGTACTCGACGATCTCGAGGTTGCTCTCGAGCTGGAACCCGACGACGGCCGAGGCCGCGAATTCCGAGGCGGCCAGGTCGATGTCCTCTCTCGTGAGGCGGAAGTTGGCGCCGGGCACCACCATGATGAGGTTCCGCCCCGTGCTGTCGATGAGGATGACGCTCACGCCGCTGTGGACCCCCGCGTCGCGGGTGATGTGTGCTGTCGAGACCCCCGAGGCCTCGTAGAGGCGAAGCGCGAACCGGCCGAAGTCGTCGTCGCCGATGCGCCCGACGAAGGTCACGTCAGCACCCAGCTTCGCCGCGGCGAGCGCCTGGTTCGATCCCTTGCCCCCGCCACCCTGGTGGAACGTGGTGCCAATCACCGTCTCGCCCGGTGACGGGAACGTGTGGCCCTTCAGGAAGAGCCCGACGTTGTAGCTGCCGACGACGGTCACCTTCTTGCGGTCCATGTCAGTCCCCCAGCCGGCCCTGGAGTTGCTGGTTCAGGTCGAACACCTTCTGGAGGCCGGTGACGGGCTTCGTCCCGTCGAAGCGTGGCGCGGACGCGAACATCGGAAGCGTGAACGCGTCCCACTCCGAGCGACCGGGAATGGTGCCGAGCTTCGCGAAGCTCGCGTTGATCTCCTCGCACCGGTAGAGAAGGATCACCTGGGAGCCATTCATGAAACAGAGGCACTCCTCCGCTCCGGCCTCCTTCAGGATCTCGAGCTGCCGCCGCCACGGCGACTCGTGCATGGTCAGGTGAGCGCGGCGGTACTCTTCGACGCACTCCGGCTTCAGCTCGTTCACGAGGCAGTACCAGCGCATCGGCTTTCCCTTTCGACGCAACGCGGGCTCAGCGAACGCACCGGCGCGGAACGCGAGGCCCGTACAAGGCGCTACGACCTCAGAGCAGAGGGGCGCCGCGGGCACCCGCCAGGAGGCGTCGCTGGCGCTCCCCGCGGAGGAGCGTGCCTCAAGGTGTGATGCCAGACTAGTGAGACTTGCAGCAACTTGTCAACAATGGCGATCGATCGGCTCCGACTGCCCCAGATCAGAGCCGTCTGGTCCAGTCCGGCGAGACGATTGGGCGAACGGCAGAGCCTCCCACAGCGTCGACCGTTTGCTTTTGCAGCAAGTTGCAAGAAGCACTTTCACGGACTAGAAGCTCGCGGAGGGAGCGTGCATGGCGAGCAGAGCGAAGAAGGCGCCCAGCATATCGGACGTGGCGCGCAGGGCGGGCGTCTCCATCTCCACCATCTCGCGAGCGATGAGCGCCAAGGATCGGCTGAACCCACAGACCTACGAGCGGGTACAGCGCGCGATCCATGAGCTGAACTACCGGAAGACTCGCCGCGGCCCCGCTCCTGCCCGGAGACGCACCGTCGCTGTCGTGGTCCCGTCGATCCTGGACCCCTTCTTCTCGGTGGTCCTGCACGGGATCGACATCGTCGCCAAGGCGTACGAGTTCAATGTGCTGTTCTTCGACTCGTGCAACTCCATCGAGATGGAGGAGAAGAACGCCGCGCGCATCCTCGACTCCGGCGTCGACGGGGTGGTGCTGGTGCCGGCTCGCGACTCGAGCACCGGGTTCCACAAGCTCCGGGAAGCGGGCGTGCCGGTCGTGCTCCTGGACCGCACCCTCCCGGTGGACGAACCGAGCCACGTCATCTCGGATGACGAGGAGGAGCTTACCTCGCCGTGAGGTACCTCATCGATCTCGGCCACCGCGACATCCTGTACTTCGGGGGCGATCGCGCCACGAGCACCGAGGCCGCGCGCCTCGAAGGCTACCAGCGCGCCATGCGAAGCGACGGTGTCGCGCTCGACGACGCCTCCGTGACGGAGTGCTCCTTCAGCTCGGAGAGCGGATACGAGGTCATGAACCTGATGCTGGAATCTGGCCGCCGGCGGCCCACCGCCGTCTTCGCCGCGAGCGACCTCATCGTCGCCGGGGCCATGAGGGCTCTCCAGGAACGGGGGCTTCGCGTGCCGGAGGACGTCTCGATTGTCGGCTACGGTGATCTGCCCTTCGCCAGCATGATCTCCCTGACCACCGTATCCTGCCCGGTCCTCGAGATGGCCAAGAGCGCGATGACGCTGCTCGTTCACGTCGCCGACGACCGGTTCATTGGCAACCACCGGATCGTGATGCGGCCGGCTCTCGTGCTCCGAGCCTCCTGCGCGCGAGTGATGGACGGAAACGTTCCGGAGGTGGCTGTGTCCAGGCGAGCAGTGGGCAGCCCCGTCGGTTGACCGGTCGATTCGCTCTGTGCCGCATTGGTCACAGTGCGGCTCCTACTTCCGCCCGAGCCGATCGCTCCGGGCGCTGGTGAGGACGGCGCCGGGCGGTAGGCGGGACGGGACGGGGCGCTGCGTCACGTCCTCTACCGGCGAACCGGACCCTCCGAGGCGTCGCCCGGAGCGCGCGCGGCGGTCAGATGAGGCTTGCGCGGAGATGGCCGGGACGCGCAGGCCGCGCGGGACTACGAGCGCATGCTCACCGTGCTCGGGTGCGAGAGGTACCTGGCCTGCGAGCGCTTCGCGAAGGGTGCCTCATGCCGGCGTACATTTCGGCCTCCCCCAACCCCGTCGTCTTCAGCTACCCCGACATCGTCCTCCACCATCAGCACGACGTGAGCGTGGGCTGGGACACGGGAGACGCGGCGGTGAAGGCCCATGTCTTTCGCTCGCTGAACCACGGCAAGGAGAGCGTGCTGCCGGGTGCCGCGGCGCGGAACGGAAGCAGCGCCGTCCAGAAGATCGACATCGACCAGACACTCACCTTCATCCTGCGGAGGTCGAGCGACGGCCAGGAGCTGGCCCGCACCGACGTGACGACGCAGAAGGACGCGCTCGCCACGGCGATGACCGATCCCGACTACGGGTTCATCCAGGCGCTGAAGATTGACGTCGGCGTCGACACCGTCGGCATCGCCTTCCAGACGAAGCGGGCGGCCATCCCCAGCGTCGAGGTGCGGCGGAAGGACGGCGGAGCGCTGGTCGACGACTTCATGGGCGGCTCCTTCGGGCAGGTGCACGCCGTGACGCTCCAGGGCTTCAGCGGCCTCGGCCTGCCTCAGGACACCGCGCTCGACGTGCGCATCGTCGCGCTGAAGGACATCGGCGGCGGGCGGGTCGAGCTGGGGTCGGGCGCACACAACCCGGAGGTCCGCGGACAGGTGACCACGGGCGACCGGACCGTGCAATTTCACTTCGACCTCATCCACGTCCGCAACGACGGCGACCCCAGCGGCCCAGGAGAGTTCACGTTCACGTTCGGGGTCGGCGACGAGCTCTCCCGGCAGCAGCTCGGACCGACAAGGTTCTGGGGCGAGGGCGAGATTAGCAGCGGCGGGGACCGCGACGTCGCGCAGGACATCACCGTCGGCCGCGCCCCGCGGCTCATGTGGGCGACGGTGACGGCCTGGGAGGACGACTCGAGCATCGCGAATCCGAACACCTGGGGCTTCGGCGAGCCCGGCATCGGACCAGCCTATCCGCTGACGCGGACCGACGGCTCGGAGTCGGACTACGGCTCCCTGGCATGGGTGGGCGCGCACTTCAACCTCACCGAGGCGCCCGGTCGCCAGCTCCCCTTCTCCATGTCCACCGGCGACTTCTCGATTGCCTTCGACGTGTACGGGGCGATGACGGTCACGGAGCGACGCGGCACGAACGAGTTCAAGGGCCTGGCCCTGGGCCGGGTCCAGGGCACGAAGAGGAAGCTCTCCGAGCGCGCGCGCGCGATTGGCGCGCGGCTGGGGGGCGGCCGGACGATGACGTTCATGCGTCCGGCGAGCCTCGTCACGGTGGGGCTCGGACCGGACGGAGCGGTGCTCCTCCGCACGACGGACGGCCGCACCGGAGCGGCCAGCGTGACGGACCTCGGCGGCGGCTTCGCGTCCGAGGTCACGGTGCTCGCCTGCTCGCTGCCGCACGAGGTGCTGCACCTCCTCGGCCTGACGCGCGAGGGCGGCGTCGTCGCCCGGACCGTCTCGCCGGACGCGCCGGAGCAAGGGCGGTGGCTCGAGCTGGGCGGCCACTTCGTGGGGGCGGTGACCGCCGTCGGCCGGGGCGCCCGGGTCGACGTGCTGGCGCGCGACGCCGAGGGCAGGGTGTTCCACCGGCTGCTCTCGGAGGACGGCGCATGGAGCCGGAGCGACGCGGGCGTGACGAGCCTCGCTGCGTGCGGGACGGCCGCGGGCGAGCTGGTCGTGTTCGGGCTGGGTGCCGGCGGCCGGGTCCTGCACCGCCGGCTCGACGCCGAGGGCTGGACTCCCGCTGAATGCCGCTGGGACGAGATCGCCCGGGTGGACGTGCAGATCGCCTCGCGCGGCACCATCGACGTTCGCTGGGTGACCGAGGACGATCTGGCGGTGAGCGTCTCCACCGAGGACGGGCTCGCTGGAGCGCTGCTGTGGCGCGCCTATCCGAGGCCCGACGGTGACGCGCGGTGGGTTCCGGTGGAGGCGGCCCCGCTCGCGCGAGCTGCCGGCGGCGCGGACCGCGACGGCGGCGCGGCGGCGCCTTCGCCCGTGCTGCCGGCTGATCGCCATCCCCTTGGCTGACCAGAAGCCCTCCCGAGACGACGGGGGCTCGTTCGTCACCCTTACGATTGAGCAAGGGCCAGAGGTTGAGCCCGACCATACGGGCAGCGTACCTGGCGAGGGCCTCCCACACCGGGAGAAGTGGGTCTTCCGCCGGTCGAGCTGCATTCTCGCTGAAGCTCCTTCTGATAGGGTTCGCCCATGAAGTTCGTGGCCACGGTCCGACCACCGGCCCACCCGGAAGAGGCCGCAAAGGCGCTGGCGGTTGCAGCAGGGCTCACCGTGGCCGAGGCCCGCATGCGGCTCTCACCCGAGCCGCCGGCCCTGCTGGCTCGACTCGAAGCTGGGGCCGCCCTCCGGCTCACCGCGACCCTGCGCGAGTCCGAGGTCGCTGCCCTGGCCGTCGATGTCGAGGTGCCGACGGACAGGGACCGCACGGTGGCCCGTACGGTCGTCTTCTCCGAGGCGAGCATCACCTTCGGCACGCGCTCGGGAGACAGGCTGGAGATCCCTCCTGCCAGCGTGGTGGCCATCCTCCGAGGGCTCCGGGTGTCGCGCACCGAGTCGTCGCGCACGGAGAAGGCGACGAGGTTCTCGGTCGGAACCGCCATCGCCACGGGCGGGCTGAAGATGACGCGCACCTCGGCGACCGTCGCTCGTTCGACGGAGGAGAAGGCCGAGCAGGTGATCCTGGTCTACGCCCTGGACGGCCGCGCCGCCCTGCTCGCCGAACACGAGCTCGACTTCTCCTGCCTCGGGCCGGCCATGAAGCCCTCCAGCACGGCGAACATGGTCGAGCTGGCACGCCGGGTGCGCGAGGCCGCCAGGGGAGCCTTCTACGATGAGCGCCTGCTAAGGCTCGGCCGCCGAAGCTTGCCGCTCCTGGCGGTCGGGGAATCGCGCATCCAGACGGGGACGACCGTCCTCACCCGCACCGACACCGGTAGCTCGCTCGACGTCCTGGCCGAGGTGATGAGGCAGGCGTTGACCGAGGGCCTGCTCCCGTGAGGGGTCGGGGCATACCCCTCCGTCACGTCCCGGAGGAGGTCGCCGGAGCCCCACTCGTGGAGGATGGCTGAACGCCGACTACTTCTTCAGCCTCGCCTCGATCCTGCGGTCCGGGATGAGCCACATGAGCGCCACCGCCACGTAGATCGCTCCCGAGATCCAGCGCTCGGCGAAGGCGAGCGGGATGGCCACGGCGTAGGCCACCGGAGAGATCTTACCCTTCACGTCCCGGCCCACCGCCTCGGCGAGCGCCGAGCCCTGCCCTTGGTCGGCGACGATCGCGCTCTGGAGCAGGAAATAGGCGATGGCGGCGGCGAGCATCACGGCCCCGTACGCCGCCATCGGAGCCGAGGCGAAGTGGTTCTCCCCCAGCCAGCCCGTGGCGAAGGGAAAGAGCGAGAGCCAGAAGAGGAGGTGCAGGTTGGCCCACAGGATCTTGCCGCTGACGCGCGTCGCGACATGAAGCATGTGGTGGTGGTTGTTCCAGTAGATCCCCACGTAGACGAAGCTCAGCACGTAGCTCGCGAACACCGGTGCCAGGGGGCGGAGCGCGGCGAGATCCTCGCCATGGGGGACCTTCAGCTCGAGCACCATGATGGTGATGATGATGGCGATGACGCCATCGCTGAACGCCTCCAGCCGCCCCTTGCCCATGCTGCCTCCGCGCGCCAAGTAGTCTGCCACGGAATCAGCCAGCCCTGTCCGGGAGGTCCCCGGCTGCTGGGGCGCGCTCCACGGCGTGGTCTGCAAGCGGCCACCCTGAGCGCGGCGAGCCTGACCATCACCCGCGGGGGCGGCCAGCCGCCGTCGCCTCGTCGACCTCCTGCAACTGGCCCGTCCGCACGTCATAGACGAAGCCGTGGATGCGGATGTCCGGGGCCACGAGGGGGTGGACGCGGAGGCGCTGCACGTCGCGCAACACGCTCCTCCCCTGATCCTCGATGGTGAGCCAGTCCACGAACTCGCCCTCGGGTGAGCCCGGGCCGCGCCCGGCGTCGCGCCAGGTCCCGCCCTCGAGCGCGGCGGTATCGAGGCTCTTCTCCAGGAGCCCCCTCATCACCTCGTTCGTGAACGTCTCCATCCCGCAGTTCGTGTGGTGCACGACGAACCACTCGTTCGTGCCGAGGAGCTTGTGGGAGATGACGAGCGACCGGATGGCGTCGTCGGAGGCGCGTCCTCCGGCGTTGCGCACCACGTGAGCGTCACCCTCGGCGAGTCCGGCGAACTTCGCCGGATCGAGGCGGGCGTCCATGCAGGTCAGGATGGCGAATCGTCTCACGGGCGGCATGGCGAGCTCGCCCTTCCGGCCGAAGGACGCGGCGTAGGTGTGGTTCGAGGCGAGCACTTCGTCACGGGTACCGGGCATCACTTCCTCCAGGTTGGGGACTCACGATTCTGGTCGTCCGTTATAGCGGAGGCAAGGCTTGCTTGGGGCCTCCCGCCGCGGCTCGGCGCCTGGAGCGCGGCGACGCCGGTGCCACCGCGATAATCTGCCGAGATGCCGCCTGCCGACGCGCGCGCCGACGTGATCGTCCTCGGAGCCGGTCCGGCAGGGCTGGCGGTGGGGGCATGCCTGCGGCGGAAGGGCCTCGACTTCCTCATCCTCGAGCGCGACGCGACGGTCGGCTCCTCCTGGCGGCACCACTACGAACGCCTGCACCTCCACACCCATCGCGCGCACTCCTCGCTCCCCTACCTCCCGTTCCCGCGCAGCTATCCCCGCTACCCCTCGCGCGACCAGGTGGTGGCCTACCTCGAGACCTACGCCCGCACCTTCGAGCTCGTACCGCGCTTCGGCGAGGAGGTCACACGCGCGCGGGCGCGAGAGGGCGGCTGGGAGGTCGAGACGATGAAGGCGCGCTACCGCTCCCGGGCGGTGGTGGTGGCGACCGGAGCCTGCGCGGTGCCGATCGCACCGAGCTGGCCCGGGCTCGACGCGTTCCAGGGACCCGTGCTGCACAGTGCGCAGTACCGCAACGGCGAGAGCCTTCGAGGAGCGCGCGTCCTCGTCGTGGGAGCTGGCAACTCGGGAGGCGAGATTGCCATCGATTCTCGTCGAGCACGGCGCGGAGCCCACGCTGGCGGTGAGGGGACCCGTGAACCTCCTGCCGCGCGAGCTCCTCGGCCTTCCCATCCTGACGTGGGCACTCGCCCTTTCGCCCCTGCCGCCATCGGTGGCGGACACGCTGGCGCGGCCTCTTCTTCGTCTTTCCCTCGGCGACCTCGACCGCCATGGCCTTCGACGGCCAGCGCGCGGTCCGCTGGAGGAGATCCGCGAACGCGGCCGCATCCCCCTCATCGATGTGGGCACCCTGGCGCTGGTTCGCGAGGGGCGGATCGCGGTCCGTCCCGGGGTCACGCGCTTCACGGCGCAGGGGGCCGTCTTCGAGGGGGCGGTCGAGGAAGCGTTCGAGGCCGTGGTGCTCGCCACAGGGTACGCGCACGGCCTGGAGCGTTTCGTCGAGGGCGCCCAGCGACTCCTCGACGAGAGAGGTCGCGCTGCGGCCAGCGGCTGCGAGAGCTCGCTCCCCGGCCTCTTCCTGTGCGGGTTCCACATCGCGCCGACAGGCATGCTCCGTGAAATCGCCAAGGAGGCGCACCAGATCGCGGGCGAGCTCTCCCGCCGCATGGGTAGCCGGGAAGCCACCTGACCCGGTGGGCATGAGAGCGTCTCCGTGCGCCGAGCGGCGTCTCGACGGTGGCGCTCCCCCAGGTGCGGCAAGAGAAACGTCCTCGGGGAGGCGACGTACCGGGGTGCACGCGCGGCTCCCCGTCGTAGACGTCGAGCCCGGCCGCGGCCACCTTGCCGCTCTAGAGGATGCGAGGTCTCGAGGTCAAGGAAGCCTCGACGGTTTGCGGCTTCCATCGGAATGACGAGGCTCGCTCCGGACCAGCGGGCCAACCACTTCGGCGAGCTCCCCGCGCTCCAGGTCGGGGAGCGCCGCGAGGCTCTCCTCGAGTGTTCGGCTCCCGCGCAGAGCCCGCACCACCTCGGGCAAGGGCTCGGCGAAGAGGCCTGGTACCGGCACGACGTCGGGGCCCTCCTGGTAGGCGAGGCGCTCCACGGGTGGCATGAACCGGGCATCGAGGTCCGAGCTGTTCCCACGGGGGTCGCAACGGTACCAGCCGCAGGAAGGGAGGCGCACCGCGACGAGACCGTGCAGCACGAACCTTTCGCCCTCCCGGATGCGCTGGTAGGCGAGGCCCGCCGGCAGGCCGCAGGCGCGCAGCATCGCCACGAGCAGGTGGCTCTTCGCGTAGCAGAGGCCCGCCCCCACCGCGAGGACCTCCGAGGCGCTGCAGGCGACGGTGTCCACCCCGAAGTCCACGGCGTGCCGGATCCGGTCTCGCACCCATTCGAAGGCGCGCCGGGCCGTCTCGACCTCTTGGTCGGCTCGGAACGTGCGGGCCTGCGTCCGCACCTCACCGTGGTGGTGGTCGAGGATCTCGGTTGCGCAGAGCCAGCGGTCGAGGTTGGCCGTCACGGGTTCCTCCTGTCGATCTCCTCAGACCGTTCGAGGAGCCAGTGCTCCAGGGGCGCCCGACACGGCAGGCCACGCTCCATGAGGAGTGAACCCCTCGCGCCGTCGAGGAGAGCCACTCGGGTCCGCATCACCATGTTCGAGTTCCCTCAGAAGCGCCAGGCGCTTCTCGAAGCGACCGCGAAGGACTCGCCAAGGTGGCGCGGAGGACGAGCTGTCCCCGGGAGGAGCGTGGGTGCGGTAGTCTTCGAGGGACGGCGCCACCTCACCGGGAGCATCGCCATGGACGGTTCGAACGTCGGCATCTTCATCTTCGATGGCGTGGAGCTCCTCGACTTCGCCGGACCCTACGATGTCTTCGCGAGCGTCCGCCTCGACCCATCCGAACGCTCGCGCCGCCCCGGGGAGGAGGAGAGCGCGCCGTTCAACGTGTTCACCCTGGCCCGCGTAGCTTCGCCCGTCACGACCATGGGTGGCCTACGGGTCATCCCGCAGCACACCCTCGCCGACGCCCCGCGCATCGACGTGCTCGTCGTTCCCGGCGGCTACGGCACCAGAGCTCTCCTCGATGACGAGGAGATCCTCGGCTGGCTCCGCGAGTCCGCCGCGACGGCAAAGCTGGTCACCTCCGTGTGCACCGGCTCTCTTCTTCTCGCGAAGGCGGGTCTCCTCGACGGTCGCCGCGCCACCACCCACTGGAGCGCGCTCGACCTCCTCGCGTCCATGGGGAGGGCCATCACCGTCGAGCGCGAGGTGCGCGTGGTCGTGGACGGCGTCATCACCTCGGCCGGCGTCGCATCCGGCATCGACATGGCCTTCACGGTCGTCGAACGGCTCCACGGCAAGGTCCTCGCCGACGAGACCGCCAGGTGCATCGAGTACCGGAGGTAGGCCCTCGGCCTGGAAGGGGCTTCTGCGCGAGGAGAACGCCTGCGGGAGCGCGTGACGGCGTGGGGACAAAAGCGAGAGCCCGAACGGATGTTGCCGCCGGGCTCCTTCAACTCACGGTTTTTATTGCTGATTTGATGAGCGCAGAAGGAATCGAACCTTCAACCTATGGATTAAGAGTCCATTGCTCTGCCAGTTGAGCTATGCGCCCGCGAACGGGAAGGGTCGCTCTGATACACCCCGCCCGGTGATGCTGTCAACGCATTCCCGGCGCCGGCCGGGGCCGCGCTCCAGGTCAGGCGAGAGGCGCCGCGCCATGGTTCTGCGAGCGCCGGCGTGCGGATGGCGCGCCCGGAGGGAGTCGAACCCCCGACCAGCGGCTTAGAAGGCCGCTGCTCTATCCAGCTGAGCTACGGGCGCAAGGAGGTCGGACATGCCGCCGGGCTCGCATCACTCCCCGGGCCCGCCGGCCTCGTCCCGCGATCGCAGGAGGGGAGGCGTTGAACATCAATGGGGTGAGTGAAGGGGCTCGAACCCTTGACCCCCGGATCCACAGTCCAGTGCTCTACCGACTGAGCTACACTCACCGTAAAATTCCGCCGTTGCCTCGCCTCGGCGCCGCGGCCAACCGCTGCGACCTCTCCTCCGCCCGCGCGCCGGACTCTCGCCGGCCGAGGCCTCCGGCGAAGCAAAGCGCGCCCGGAGGGAATCGAACCCCCGACCTGCGGCTTCGAAGGCCGACGCTCTATCCGACTGAGCTACGGGCGCGAACTCGCGCGGCTCCGCCTACCCTCTTTTCAAAGATTGGGGCGGCGGGATTCGGACCCGCGACCTCCTGCGCCCAAGGCAGGCGCGCTACCAGGCTGCGCTACGCCCCGAAGATCGCGGCCGGCCCCTCACCGGGCCCAAGCCAGGAGGCGTGTGTCTAGCCGCACCGGGAACCTTTGTCAAAGGCCGGCGGTCGTAGGGCGCCGCGCCAGTTCCTCCAGCGCCGGCCGGAGCGCCCGAAAGGCGGCGCCGCGGTGGGAGATGGCGTCCTTCTCCGCGGCCGAGAGCTCGGCCATCGTCCGGTGTGGGTGACCCGGCGCCGTCTGGGCGGCCCCCCCGCCTGGAAGAAAGAGCGGGTCGTAGCCGAAGCCGCCGCTCCCGCGGGGCGCCAGGCCGATACGGCCGCGGCACTCTCCCCGAACCTGGGCCAGCACCTGGTCATCGGGCGCGGCGAGGACCAGCACCGCCACATAGCCCGCCCCTCGCTTCTCGTCGGGCACCCCGCCGAGCGAGGTGAGCAGCTTCTCGTTGTTGCGGGCATCGCGCAGGTGGCGCGCAGCCTCGGGGCCGAGCTCGTGCTCGGCCACCTCGCCGAGGCTGCAGGCGGGGCTCGTCGTCCCTGGAGCATCGGCGGACCAGCGCGCCGAGCGCACCCCGGGGGCGCCGCCCAGGCCATCGACGCACAGTCCGGAATCGTCGGCGAGGGCGGGGAGGCCGGTGAGCCGGGCGTAAGCGAGCGCCTTCGTCCGAGCGTTCTCCTCGAAGGTGACGCCGGTCTCCTCCACCTCCGGGAGCGGCTCGGGCCACTCGACGGGTGAGACGACCTCGAGGTCGAGCCCCTGCACCAGGCGGCGCAGCTCGCGGAGCTTCCCGGCGTTGGTGGTGCCGAAGAAGAGCTGCCTCACCGCGCCAGAGCCTTCTCGAGGGCGTTCGCCTGCGCCTCGCGGAGCCGCGCGATCCCAGCCAGCGCGGCGTCGACCATCTGGTCGAGCTGCTCGCGCCGGAAGGGCTTCCCCTCGGCGGTGCCCTGTACCTCCACCAGCTCGCCCTCGCCGGTGGCCACCACGTTGAGGTCCACCTCGGCGGTGGAATCCTCGCCGTAATCGAGATCGAGGTGCACCACCCCGTCGAGGATTCCCACCGACACCGCCGCGACGTGGCGCCTCACCGGGGCGCCGCCGAGCGTCTTCCTCGCCTGCAGAACGCGCGCGGCGAGCGCCAGCGCCACCCAGCCGCCGGTGATGGCGGCGGTGCGCGTGCCCCCGTCGGCCTGGAGAACGTCGCAGTCGAGGGTGATGGTGCGCTGCCCGAGCAGGCGCAGGTCGATGGCGGCGCGCAGCGACCGGCCGATGAGGCGCTGGATCTCCAGGGTGCGGCCCCCCTGCTTCCCCCTGGCGGCCTCGCGCGCCATGCGGTCGTGGGTGGAGCGCGGAAGCATGCCGTACTCGGCGGTGACCCAGCCGGCACCGGTGCCGTAGACGTGCGGGGGTACGCGATCCTCCACCGAGGCGGTGCAGAGCACCTGCGTGTCGCCGAAGCGAGCGAGGCAGGAGCCCTCCGCGTGCTTGGAGACGCCGGTCTCCAGGGAGATGGTCCTGAGCTCGCCGGGGCCGCGGCCGTTCGTTCGCATGGGGCGCAGATGATAGCGGGACGGCGCTGCGCCACAAGTGAAGCGGCAGGCGATGCTCACCTCCGCGCGTGCCAGGACGTCACCCGCCAGGCGCGGACGCCGTCGGCCACCGCGCGCGCCACGCGCTGCTGATAGGCCGCCGAGGCGAGGCGCCGCTCCTCGGCGGGGTTGGAGACGAAGCCGAGCTCGAGCAGCACCGCCGGCATGCGGGCGCCGGCCAGGACGTAGAAGGGAGCCTGCCTCACCCCGCGATCCTCGACCCCGAGCTGTCCCACCAGCTTCTCGTGGACGGCGATGGCGAGCCGTGAGCTCTCCGAGAGCGCGTCGACGTCGGCGAGGTCCTGGAGGATGCCGGCCACCGGGTCGCCCGGATCGAGCTCGGGCTCCCCCGCCAGGCGGTCGGCGTTCTCGCGCGCGGCCACGGCGGTGGCCGAGGCGTCGCTGGCGTCGGACGACAAGAAGTAGGTCTCCACCCCGCGCGCCGCCTCGCGGTCGCTGCCCTCGGGCACGGCGTTCAGGTGTATGGACAGGAAGAGGTCGGCCCGCGCGGCGTTGGCGAGCGCGGCGCGGGCGGCGAGCCCCACCGAGCGGTCGCCGGCGCGGGTGAGCTCGACGAGGCCGCCCTGCTTTCGCAGCTCGGCGGCGACACGCCTGGCGAGCTGCAGGGCGAGATCCTTCTCCCGGAGACCCGTGGCGCCGACGGCGCCCTCCTTGTCGCCACCGTGGCCGGGGTCGATCACCGCCACGAAGGCCGGCTCCGCCCGAGCGGCGAGGGCGAGCGCCAGGAAGAGGGGGACGATCGTCATGCGCAGCGCGAGATCACGGCTCGAGCACCACCAGCACGTCACCCTCGGCGACGGCCTGCCCTTCGCGGCAGCGCACCTCCCGCACCTGCCCGCCGGTCGGAGACTCGAGCGGCATCTCCATCTTCATCGACTCGACGATGAGTACGGACTCGCCGGCCATCACGCGATCGCCAGCCTGCTTCTCGATCTTGACCACGGTTCCGGTGATGTGCGCCGCCAGGTTCATGGAAGCCTCCGCGCGTTCGCCCCATCCTGCCCGCAGTGCCCCGACGAAGAAAGGGCCCGCAGAGCGGACCCTTTCAGGCGACGCGGGGCCTCGCTTCTTGCCCCCTGCCAGCGGAAAGCCGGCATGCGTTCTGTCGAGGAGTGTGAGCCGGCGCGAGCGAGGCGTCAAGAGCCCCTGCGGCGTGGAGGCGCCCCTCCATCGCCACCCCCGGACGTGATGGGGCTCGCGTGGTCGCGGCGCCCGCCCAGTTGCAGTACGATTGGCCCAGCATGTCGTCCCGGCGAGAGAACCAGGGGAGCCTCCTCCTCGACCTCCCGGGGTCGAAGAGGCATGGTCGCCGGAGCTTCATCTTGAGGCTCGCCGGGGGTGCCGCCCTGGCGGTGGCCGGAGCGGGCACCTGGCTGGGCCTTCGCCCCACCGAGCAGCGCGCCCACCTGGGGCCGCTGCGGGTGTTCGACGCGGCGCAGGCCTCCGTCCTCCTGGCGGTGGCCGATTCGAATGATCCCGCCGCGCGAAGGTTTTCCGCGGCCGGCGGAGCTGCAGCTCGCCTCGCGCATCGATGCCATCGCGGCCATGGCGCACCCCGCCAGCCAGGCCGAGCTGCGGCAGCTCCTGGGCCTCTTCGAGAGCGCGCTCACCGGCGTCGCGCTGCAGGGTCGCGCCGAGGTCTTCACCAAGGCGCCGCCAGAGCGGCAGGACGCCAGGATCCGCGCCTGGGCCGGCAGCCGCATCTCGCTGCTCCGCACCGGCTACCGCGCCCTCAAGCGGCTCGTCTGCGCGGCCTACTACGCCTCGCCCGAGACGTGGCCGGCGGTGGGCTACCCCGGACCTCCGCTCCAGCGCCCGCACGACGCGATGAGGTGATCATGGCCGAGGCGGGGCGCATCGTGAAGGGCGCCGAGGTGCAGGCCGACATCGAGGAGCGACCCGACGTCTGCGTGGTCGGCTCTGGCGCGGGCGGGGCGACCGTGGCCGCGCAGCTCGCCGCCGCGGGGCTGCGGGTGGTGGTGCTGGAGGAGGGCGGATACTTCCGGCCCGACCAGTTCGTGCCGGAGGAGAGCGTCGCCTACCCGCGCCTCTACCAGGAGCATGGCCAGCGGGCCACCGCCGACCTCTCCATCACCATCCTGCAGGGTCGCGCTGTGGGCGGCTCCACCACCGTCAACTGGACCACCTCGTTTCGCACCCCCGACGCCGTCCTCGCGCACTGGCGCTCCACCTACGGGCTCTCGGCGCTCACGCCCGAGGAGCTCGCCCCGCACTTCGCCGCGGTGGAGGAGCGCCTCCACATCCGCGAGTGGCCCGACGAGCTGATGAACGCCAACAACCGGGCGCTGTGGAGAGGCACCGGCCAGCTGGGGTGGGAGCGGGGTCGCACACGGCGCAACGTGGACGGGTGCGCGAACCTCGGCTACTGCGGCATGGGGTGCCCGCTGGGGGCCAAGCTCTCGGCCGACCTGTCGTACATCCCCGACGCGCTGGCGGGGGGTGCCCGAGTCTATGCCAACGCGCGCGCGCTGAAGCTCGAGCTCGTGAAGCGGCGCGTCGCCGCCGTCCACGCCGAGGTGCTTGGGCCGGACGACGCCCCCACCGGTCGCCGCATCGTGGTCCGGCCGAAGGTGGTGGTGCTCTCGGGCGGCGCCATCAACACCCCCACCCTGCTCCTGCGGAGCGGCATCGAGCTCGCCGGCAAGGTGGGCGCGCGCACCTTCCTCCACCCGGTGGCCGCCGTGATGGGCCTCTACCCCACGCCCATCGACGGCTTCTCCGGCGCGCCCCAGTCGGTCGCCTCGCACCAGTTCGCCGACCGCGGCCCGGGCAAGGTCGGCTTCTTCATGGAGACGGCGCCGGTGCACCCGATGCTGGCCGCCACGGCGCTGGGCGGCTTCGGCCAGCTTCACGAAGAGTTCATGGCCCGGCTGCCCTACGCCTCGGCCCTCATCGCCCTCGCCATCGACGGCTTCCTCCCCGGCGACGAGGGGGGCCGGGTCTCGCTCCGCCGCGACGGGCGGGTGCGCGTGGACTATCCCTTGCGTCCACCCACCTGGGAGGCGCTGCGCGAGGGCTCGAAGGCGCTGGCGCGCGTCCACCTCGCGGCCGGGGCCGAGGTGGCCTACTCGCTCCACGAGCGCCCGGTGGAGATGCGCAGCGAGGCCGAGGTGGCGCGCCTCGACCGCGCCCCCTGGGAGCCTGGCCGGCTCGGCCTCTTCACCGCCCACCAGATGGGCGGCTGCACCATGGGCGCCGACGAGGAGAACACGGTGACCGGCCCGGACCACCGCCTGCGCGCCCACGAGAACGTGTTCGTGGTCGATGGGTCGGTTCTGCCCACCTCGCTGGGAGTGAACCCGCAGCTCACCATCTTCGGGCTCGCGCACCGGGCGGCGAGATTCGTGGCAGCCGCGGTCCGGTGAGCGTCTCCCCCTCACCCCGGCCCTCTCCCTTTCAAAGGGGGCTGTCGAAACGCCCGCGGATCGCATCGGCTTGCGTTCCGTCACCGTGGGGCTAAGCCTTGGGGCTGGCGACCGCGGCGCGGCGCCCCTCCCACCATGCCCAGCCCTCGCCTCCGCGACCCGCACTGGTTCAAGGACGCCATCATCTACGAGACCCACGTCCGGGCCTTCTTCGATGGCAACAACGACGGGGTGGGCGACTTCGCCGGCCTCGTCGAGAAGATCGACTACCTGCAGCATCTCGGCGTCACCTGCCTGTGGCTCCTGCCCTTCTTCCCCTCGCCCGGCAAGGACGACGGGTACGACATCGCCGATTACCGCAGCGTGAACCCGGCCTACGGCACCGTCGACGACTTCCGCCGGCTGGTGGAGGCGGCGCACGCGCGCGACATCGCGGTGCTGGTGGAGCTGGTGGTGAACCACACCTCCGACCAGCACCCCTGGTTCCAGGCGGCCCGCCGCGCCCCGCCCGGCTCGCCGGAGCGCGAGATGTACGTCTGGAGCGACACCGACCAGAAGTACAAGGACGCCCGCATCATCTTCACCGACACCGAGAAGTCGAACTGGACCTGGGACCCGGAGGCGCGCGCCTACTTCTGGCACCGCTTCTTCAGCCACCAGCCCGACCTCAACTTCGAGAACCCGCGGCGTGCTGGAGGAGATCCTGGAGGCGATGCGCTTCTGGCTCGACCTCGACGTGGACGGCTTCCGCCTCGACGCCATCCCATACCTGTGCGAGGCGCGAGGGCACGAACTGCGAGAACCTCCCCGCGACGCACGCGGTCATCAAGAAGATCCGGGCCGCGCTCGACGCCGAGGCCCCCGGGCCGCCTGCTCCTCGCCGAGGCCAACCAGTGGCCCGCCGACGTGCGCCCCTACTTCGGCGAGGGCGACGAGTGCCACATGGCGTTTCACTTCCCGCTCATGCCGCGCATCTTCATGGCGCTGCGGCTGGAGGACGCGCGGCCCATCGTCGACATCATGGCGCGCACGCCGCCCATCCCCGAGAGCTGCCAGTGGGCGCTCTTCCTGCGCAACCACGACGAGCTCACCCTGGAGATGGTGACGAGCGACGAGCGAGACTACATGTACCTCGCCTACGGCGCCGACCCGCGACACCGCATCAACGTGGGCATCCGCCGCCGCCTGGCGCCGCTGGTCGAGGGAGTCGCGCCGGCGCATCGAGCTGCTGGTGCAGCCTCCTCTTCTCCTTTCCCGGCACGCCCGTCCTCTACTACGGCGACGAGATTGGCATGGGCGACAACGTCTTCCTGGGAGACCGCAACGGCGTGCGCACGCCCATGCAGTGGAGCGCCGACCGCAACGGCGGGTTCTCCCGCGACGAACCCGGCCGCGCTCTATGCGCCGCCGCTCATGGACCCGGTCTACGGCTACCAGACCGTGAACGTGGAGGCGCAGCTGGAGAACGGCTCCTCGCTGCTCGCCTGGATGCGCAACATGATCGCGCTCCGCAAGCTGTTCAACGTGTTCGGGCGGGGCAGCATCGAGTTCCTCCCGGTGGAGAACCCGGCCGTGCTGGCCTACCTCCGCCGCTGGGAGGGCGACGTGGTCCTGTGCGTCGCCAGCTTCTCGCGCTTCGCCCAGCCGGCGCAGGTGCCGCTCGCCGAGTTCCGCGGCTGGTCCCCGGTGGAGATGTCCGGCTACACCCAGTTCCCCGCGATTGGGGAGACCCCCTATCCCATCACCATGGGCGCCTACGGGTTCTACTGGTTCGAGCTCTCCCGGCCGCCCGACCGCTCGTAGAGCTCGGCGAGGGCACGCACCCGCCTCGCCAGCTCCGGAGCAAAGGCCTCGTCGGCCATGCGCCAGCGCCAGTTGCCGCTCGCGGTGCCGGGCGTGTTCATCCGCGCCCCGCCGCCGAGGCCGAGGAGATCCTGCGCGGGCGCGATGGCGAGCTCCGCCACCGAGGCGTAGAGCCACCTGAGCAGGGTCCAGGGCATGTCGGTCCCATCGGCGCCCAGGTAGGCGCGCGCGCGGGTGCGCTCCAGCTCGATTCTGCCTGGCGGTGCGGGTGCTCCCCGCACCGGGGCGACTCGCCCACCACGCGGCCACCGGGTCGTTGTCGTGCGTGCCGGTGTAGGCGACGAGGTCTCGCTCGTAGTTGTGGGGCATGAAGCTCCTGGCCTGGGGGTCGTCCCCGAAGGCGAACTGCAGGATGGCCATGCCCGGCCAGCCGAACCGGCGGCGCAGCGCCTCCACCTCGGCGGTGATGACCCCCAGGTTCTCGGCCACGAAGGGGAGCCTCCCGAGCTCCTCCTGCATGGCCTCGAAGACGGCGGCGCCGGGACCCTTCACCCACCGTCCGTGCTCGGCGGTCGGGTCGCCCACCGGCACCTCCCAGTACGCCTCGAAGCCGCGGAAGTGGTCGAGCCGGACGAGGTCGAAGAACCGGAGGTTCTGGCGCATCCGCTCCACCTGGAAGCGGTAGCCGTCCCGCGCCTGCGCCTCCCAGTCGTGGAGGGGATTTCCCCAGAGCTGGCCGGTGGCGCTGAAGTAGTCGGGCGGCACGCCCGCCACCGCCAGCGGCTGACCGCGGGGGTCGAGGCGGAAGAGCTCCCGGCGCGCCCACACCTCGGCGCTGTCGTGCGCCAGGTAGATGGGCAGATCGCCCATCAGCGCGAGCCCGCGCGCGTGCGCCTCCTCGCGGAGCACCATCCACTGACGGTGGAAGACCCACTGGGCGAAGGCGTGCACCTCGCGCTCGGCGGCGAGCTCCCGGCGCGCCGCCTCCAGCGCCTCCGGCTGCCGGAGCGCCAGCGGCTCGCTCCACTCGGTCCAGGCCTGGCCTCCGTGCCTGGCCTTCAGCGCCAGGTACAGCGTCACGTCGTCGAGCCAGCTCGCCTCGCGCTCCTCGAAGGCTCGCAGCGCTTCCCGCCCGGCACCTCCCGCGCTCGCCGCAAAGCGCTCGGCGGCGCGCCGCAGGAGCTGTCCTTTCCAGCGGGCGACGGTGGCGTAGTCGACCTCGCCCTCGAGGAAGATCGGGCTTCGCCTCGACCTCGGTGCGGGTGAGCCACCCCTCGTCCCGGAGCTGTTCAGGGGAGATGAGCAGGGAGTTCCCGGCGAACGCCGAGAGCGCCTGGTAGGGCGAGTCGCCGTAGCCGGTGGGGGCGAGCGGCAGCACCTGCCACACCGACTGCCCGGCCTCGGCGAGCCACTTTACGAAGCGGCGGGCCGAGGGGCCCAGGTCGCCGATGCCGAAGGGGCCGGGCAGGGAGGTGGGGTGGAGGAGGACGCCAGCGCGCCGCCGCCGGGGAGGGTGCGGCCCTTCACAGGGGGTGGATGGCATCCTTGCGGATCTCCTCGGCGCGGCGCTCCTCGCGCTGGTGCTGCGCCCGCTCGCGGCTGGGCGCGAGCATCGGCGATGACCATAAGGCCGCGCGCCTGGCGCGGCGCCTCGACGGGGCGTCATAGGTGGGGGGCGGAGCGCCTCCTCCGGCGCCCCGCGGAGCCCTGGACCACTTCCGCTTGACGGACGACCCCTTTGCGGGTTCGATCGACCCCTTTCACCCCAGGCCGGCCCCCGGGGCCGCGGAGCGAGAGCGATGCAGACGCGGTTCCTGCTGAGCGAGCAGCAGATCCCCACCCAGTGGTACAACATCATCCCCGACATGCCCGGTCCGCTGGCGCCGGTCATCAATCCGCGGACCCTGCAGCCGGTCACGCCGGACGACCTGCTGCCGATCTTCCCGATGGCGCTCATCGAGCAGGAGATGTCGCACCGAGCGCTGGATCGACATCCCCGACGAGGTGCGGGAGATCTACAAGCTCTGGCGCCCGTCGCCGCTCTTCCGGGCCCGCGCGGCTGGAGCAGGCGCTCGGCACCCCGGCCAAGATCTACTACAAATACGAGGGGTCTCGCCGGCCGGCTCCCACAAGCCGAACTCCGCCATCCCCCAGGCCTACTACAACAAGCAGGCCGGCATCCGCCGCCTCGCCACCGAGACCGGCGCCGGGCAGTGGGGAAGCTCCCTGGCGCTCGCCTGCTCCATGTTCGGCCTGGAGTGCACCGTCTACATGGTCAAGGTCTCCTGCACCCAGAAGCCGTACCGCAAGAGCATGATGCAGCTCTGGGGCGGCACAGGTGATCCCCTCGCCCTCCGAGTTCACCAACGCCGGGCGCTCCATCCTGGCCCACGATCCGGACAACCTGGGCAGCCTCGGCATCGCCATCTCCGAGGCGGTGGAGGATGCGGCCACCCACGACGACACCAACTACTGCCCTGGGCAGCGTGCTCAACCACGTCTGCCTGCACCAGACCGTCATCGGCCAGGAGGCGAAGGAGCAGATGAAGCTGGCCGGCGACTACCCGGATGTGGTCATCGCCTGCTGCGGCGGCGGCTCCAACTTTGCCGGCCTCGCCTTCCCCTTCATCGCCGACCGGGCCAACGGCAAGAAGGTCCGCTGCCTGGCGGTCGAGCCGGCCTCCTGTCCCACCCTGACCAAGGGGGTCTACGCCTTCGACTACGGCGACACCGCCAAGATGGCGCCCGATCACCATGATGTACACCCTGGGTCACGACTTCATGCCGCCCGGGCATCCACGCCGGCGGGCTGCGCTACCACGGCGAATCGCCGCTGGTTTCCCAGCTCTACCATGCCGGCGAGATCGAGGCCAAGGCCTACAAGCAGAACGCCTGCTTCGAGGGGGCGCTGCTCTTTGCCCGCAGCGAGGGGATCGTCCCCGCGCCCGAGTCGTCCCATGCGGTCCGGGCCGCCATCGACGAGGCGGTGCTGGCCAAGGAGGAGGGGAAGGAACGCACCATCCTGTTCGGCCTCTCCGGCCACGGCCAGCTGGACATGGGCGCCTACGACGCCTACCTCTCCGGCAACCTGGAGGACTTCGAGTACCCGGAGGAGAAGATCAAGGAGGCGCTGGAGAGGCTGCCGAAGGTGGCGCTGTAGGAATCTCGCGGCCGGGCGGGACAGCTGGTGGCCGCTCAGTCGACGAACAGGTCCGGAACGAGCTCGGCGCCGGGCTCCACCGCGTAGCGCGCGAGGTCGGTGACGCCCTCCTCGCGCAGCACCTCCTCGTCGATGAAGAAGCGGCCCGTGCAGCTCCGGGCGGGCCGCACCAGGACGGCGTGCGCGGCGTCGGCCACGATCTCCGGCCTCCGGCCCTGCCTCGCCAGCGAGGGTCCGCCGAGCAGGTTCAGCGCGGCGGTGTCGATCACCGTCCGCGGCCAGAGCGCGTTCACCGCGATGCCGCGCTCGCGCAGCTCCTCCGACATGCCGAGCACGCACATGCTCATCCCGTACTTGGCCATGGTGTAGGCGACGTGCGGCGCGAACCAGCGCGGCTTCATGGAGAGCGGCGGCGAGAGCACGAGCACGTGCGGGTTCTCCGCCTTCTCCAGCCAGGGGAGGCAGCTCTGCGTGCAGAGGAAGGTGCCGCGCGCGTTCACCCCCTGCATGAGGTCGTAGCGCTTCATGGGCGTCGCGGCCGTGCCGGCGAGGAAGATGGCGCTGGCGTTGTTCACCAGGATGTCGATCCCGCCGAAGCGCTCGGCGGCCTTCGCCACCGCGCCGCGCACCTGCTCCTCGTCGCGGATGTCGCAGGCCACCGCCAGCGCCTCGCCCCCGGCCGCCGCCACCTCCTCCGCCGTGGAGTGGATGGTGCCCGGCAGCTTGGGGTTCGGCACGTCGCTCTTGGCGGCGATGACCACCTGCGCCCCGTCGCGGGCCGCGCGGAGGGCGATGGCCTTGCCGATGCCCCGACTCGCGCCGGTGATGAACAGCGTCTTTCCTCGCAGGGTGGGGACGGCGGGCGGCGTCTCGGCGGGCATGGAGCCTCCTGACCGGGTGGGACGGCGCGGCGCAGCATGGCCGCGCCGGGGCGGCCCGGCCAACCGAAAATGGGGCCCCTCCCCGGCGCCATGAAGCTCGCACGGGTCCGGACACGGAGAGCGAACGAACCCTGTCTGGTGGGAAGGGCGTTCCCCTTTCACGATCGAGGCCCCAACTGGCCCGTGTGCCCGCCCCCCCACCCCCAGGTAACCGCAACCCGTTGAAACTCGTGGTGTGGGCATTTTCGTACCTGCGGGCCCAAGCCGATCTAGACTGAACGCCCTGTCAGAACGCGACCTTGCGGCCCTGGGGCCACGCGTTGACAGGCCCCTCTGGATTCCGTAGATCGGTGGTAAGAAGTGGGAAACGGTGCCATGCAGCGGATCGACGCGGGACAGGCGGCCAAGCAGTGTTCTTCTCGGGCGTCTTCAACCACACCATCGACGCCAAGGGGCGAACAAGCCTCCCGGCGAGGTTTCGCGAGCTGCTGGTGGCGGCCGAGGAGCCCCAGCTCTTTCTCATCCGCGACCCCTCCATGAAGGCCATCCGAGCTCTACCGCTCTCCAAGTGGAAGAAGGTGGTGTCCTGGGCGGAGACGGTGAGCCCCTTCGATTGGAGGGCGCAGGCCAACATCCTGCGCTTCGTCTCGTCGGCGCAGGACATCGACCTCGACGAGCACGGCCGGGTGTTGGTGCCGGCCTCGCTGCGCGCCTTCGCGCAGCTGCAGAAGGACGTGGTCTGGACCGGGATGGGCAGCGACATGTGCCTCTGGGACGTGAACCAGCACGAGCTCGAGCTGGCCAAGGAGCTGCCTCCGGGCGATGTGGTCGATCCCTTCACCGGGCTCTATCCGGAGCCGGACCTGCGGGCCGTGCGCGGCTGACGGCGGGCTGGAGCTTCAGGAGGTTTGGGCTGGCGGTGGCAGGGAGCAGGACGGGCGGGTCGGGTGGCGTGGGCCGCAGGCAGGGCGGGCGGCAGCAGAAAGCAGGACGGGCGGGTCGGGTGGCGTGGGCCGCAGGAGGGCGGGTGGCGTGGGCCGCAGGCAGGGCGGGCGGCAGCAGAAAGCAGGACGGGCGGGTCGGGTGGCGTGGGCCGCAAGCAGGGCGGGCGGCAGCAGAAAGCAGGACGGGCGGGTCGGGTGGCGTTCGAGGTGACGTGGGCGGCCTGGGCGCCGGCGGTCTGGGGCGCAGGGTGGCGGGATGGGGTCCGGCGTCCAGGCCGGACGTTTGGGGGCGAGGGTCCCCGGGAGAAGGCGATGTACGAGGTGAGGCACGGCGACGGGGTGACGGTGGTGAAGGGCGTGGGTGAGCTTGGCCGGGAGGAGCTGGGCCGCATCGCAGCGCTGGCGGGGCAGGCGCGCCACGGCGGGCGCATGGTGGTCATCGACCTGAAGCGCGTGACGCACCTTCACTACGCGGGCGCGGCGCTGCTCAAGGCCATCCCGGGCCTCCGCGCCTCGGGCGCCTCGCGCTACGTGCGCGACCTGGTGCTGGCCGGCGGCGCCGGCGGATACGTGGAGCTGTTCGACGACGTGGAGGAGGCTGTTCACGCAGCCTGAAGCGCGCTACCGCCATGCCACCGTCCTCGGGCCCGGAAGCCGTCGAGCTCCTTCAGCCCCTCCCGGGCAGGCTCGTCCTCGACGGCACGCTGGGCGGAGGCGGCCACGCCGAGCTCTTGCTTGCCAGGGGTGCGGCCGTGATCGGCATCGACCGCGACCCTCGGGCCGTCGCCGCCGCCAGCGCGCGGCTGGCCCGCTACGGTGAGGCGTTCCGAGCGGTCCGCGCCGACTTCCGCGACGCGCCCGGGGTGCTGGCCGCGCTGGGCGTGGCGGGAGTGGACGGGGCGCTCGTCGACCTGGGCGTCTCCTCGCCCCAGCTCGACGACCCCTCGCGCGGCTTCTCCTTCCGTGAAGCAGGCCCCCTCGACATGCGAATGGGCGAAGAGGGCGAGACGGTGGCGGAGCTGCTCGCCCGCGCGGGCGAGGAGGAGCTGGCGCGCATCCTCTCGGAGTACGGCGAGGAGCCCTTCGCGCGCCGCATCGCGCGGGCGCTGAAGCGCGCGGTGAACGCGCTCGCGCCGGGCGAGTCGCTCGACACGGCCCGGCTGGCGGAGCTGGTGGCCTCCGCCATCCCGCGCAAGGCCTGGCCGAAGCGCATCCACCCGGCCACCCGCACCTTCCAGGCGCTCCGCATTGCGGTGAACGACGAGCTCGGCGCGCTCGCCGCCTGGCTGGGCCACCTCCCGTCGATGCTCCACGTGGGAGGGCGCGCCGCGGCCATCGCCTTTCACTCGCTGGAGGACAGGATGGTGAAGGAGCGGTTCCGCTCGCTCACCCAGGGCTGCACCTGCCCGCCCGGCCTGCCGGTCTGCGCCTGCGGCGCAGAAGCGTCCTTCGCGGCCGTCACGCGCAAGGCTGCGAAGGCGAGCGAGGCCGAGGTGGCCGGGAATCCTCGCGCGCGCAGCGCACGCCTCCGGGCGGTGGAGAAGCTCCGATGACCCCGGTTCGCACCGGAACCCCGCTCCTGCGGCTCGCCCGCACCGCGCTCTGCGTGGCGGGCGTGGCGGCGGTCGCCGTGTTTCACGTGTGGTCCCACACGCGCGTCACCTCGGCGGGCTACCGGCTCGGCGAGCTCCAGCGCCAGGGGCAGGCGCTGCGAGCCGAGCGCGACCGGCTGGAGGTGGAGGTGGCAACGCTGCGGGCACCCGGCCGGCTCGAGGCCTTCGCCCGCTCGCGCCTCGGCATGGCGCCCCCAGCGCCCGGCGCCGTCGTCTCGCCCGGCTCCGCGTCGGCCCTGGCCGGCGCGGCCATCCCGCCTCCCGCCGGGCGCGCGACCGGCGCTGCTCCTGGCAGCCGCCTGGTGGCGGCAGGGACCGTGGCCTCGAACGCGAATGTGCTGCGCGCTCCGGGCGCCGCCAACTGACGCCTGTCCGGGGGAATGCGGCGTGAGCCTCAGGCCGTGGCCCCAGCGCGAGGCAGCCCCGGGCGGCGGGTGCGAGGTGCGATCGCGGACGCGCTGGATCGCGCTGCGGGCACTGCTGGTGGGGCTCCTCCTCCTCGCTGGCCTCACCGCGGTGGCGGTGCGGGCGGTGAAGCTCCAGGTCCTGCAAGGCGAGCAGTTCGCCCGGCACGGAGACGACCAGTGGCGCCGGTCGGTGGACCTGAAGCCACGGCGCGGGCCCATCACCGACCGCAACGGCGAGCCGCTCGCCGTCTCGGCCGAGGCGCCCTCCATCGCCGCCAGCCCCGCGGCGCTTCGCCGGCTCTCGCGCACCGAGGTGCAGCGCCTGGCGCGCGCGCTCGGCGTGGAGCCAGGACTCCTCGCCCGCAAGGCGCAGGGCACCTCCCACTTCACCTGGCTCGCCCGGCGCGTCGCGCCCGAGCAGGCGAAAGCGGTGCAAGCGCTCCAGCTCGACGGCGTGGGGGTCTTTCCCGAGGCGCGGCGCTACTACACCAGCAAGAACCTCGCGGCCCAGCTCGTCGGCTTCGTCGGGAACGACGGCGAGGGGCTGGAGGGCATCGAACGGGTCTACGAGGAGGCGCTGCAGGGCGGCACCGCGCGGCTCCCCTCCTTTCGCGACGCGCGCGGGCGGTCCGTCCTCGACGAGGCGCCGAGCCCGCAGGAGGAGCTCGCCGGCGCCAGGGTCGAGCTCGCCATCGACATCGGCCTCCAGCTCGCCGCCGAGAGTGCCCTCTCGCGCGCGGTGGAATCCTCGCACGCCCTCTCGGGAATGCTGGTGGCCATGGACCCCTCCACCGGCGAGGTGCTGGCGCTCGCCCACGCCCCCACCTTCAACCCCAACCTGGCACGCCGAGGTGCGGTGCTGCGCAACCGCTCGGTGCTCGACACCTTCGAGCCCGGCTCCACCTTCAAGGTGTTCACGCTGGCGGGCGCGCTCGACGCCGGCGCCCTCCGCCCGCACGAGCTCATCGACCTGGAGAGCGGCGCGCTGCGCGTGGGGCGCCACACCATCCACGACGACCATCGCGGCGCGCGCTTTGCCGACCCCGAGCACATCCTGGCAGCGAGCAGCAACGTCGGCGCGGCCAAGGTGGGGGCGCTCCTCGGGCGGGAGCGGCTCCAGCGCACCCTCCTCGCCTTCGGCTTCGGCGAGCGCTCCGGCACCGAGATCCCCGGCGAGCCGCAGGGCGCGGTGCCGTACCCCAAGGCGGAGGTGTCGCTCGCCACCATGAGCTTCGGCCAGGGGGTGACCGCCTCGCCCCTGCAAATCACCTCCGCCTTCGCCGCGGTGGCGAACGGCGGGATGCTCATGAGGCCCATCCTGGTGCGGCGGGTGGTGGACAGCGGCAGCGGCGCCCTGCTGACCGTGCACGAGCCCACACCCGTCCGGCGAGCGGTGAGCCGCGAGACGTCCGCCCTGCTCCGCGCCTGGATGCGGACGGTGGTCGAATCGGAGGACGGCACCGGGAAGAAGGCGCGCATCCCCGGCTGGCAGGTGGCCGGCAAGACCGGCACGGCGCAAAAGGCCGACCCGGTCACCCGCCGCTACTCCATCGATAGGCGCTTCAGCTCCTTCGTGGGCTTCGCCCCGGCCGAAGCGCCGCGCATCGTCGTCGGCGTCTTCATCGACGAGCCGAAGGGAGACCGCTACGGAGGCCTGGTGGCGGCCCCCGTCTTCAAGGAGGTGGTGGAGCACGCCCTGCAGTCGATGGGCGTTGCGCCCACCGAGGAGCTCCAGGCCGAGGCGCCCGCCAGAGCAGCCCGGAGCTCGCTGGCGCTCACCGCCCTCGCGCCGGCGGAGGAGGGCACCGCGGGTGGTCAGGCCCCGGAGGACGAGGCGGCGGCGCCCGTTCTCGCCGAAGACGGCAACCCCTCTCCCGCCCGGGAGGCGGCGGAGGGGATGGTGGCCACCCCCGCGCTGCTGGGCCTCCCGGCGAGGGCCGCCCTGCGAGAGCTGGAGGCGCACGCGCTCCCGGCCGAGCTGCAGGGGAGCGGGCGCGTCACCTCGCAGCTCCCGGCCCCGGGGCGGGTGGTGCCGCGCGGAACCACGGTCCGCCTCCGGCTCGCGCCCCCGCGGCCGGCGCCGTAAGATGCCCCCGCACCGTGGCTCAGGAGACACATGCGCCTGAGATCCGCGGGAAAATGCTGCAATTCGTCGAAGGAGCGCCGCTTGCATCCAGGGCGCCCGTCGCGGGGCTCACGGGACCTCGCGGGGAGCCCGGAGCAGGTATGCGTCTCTCGAGGGTGATGGAAGGTACGGAGGCGCGCCTCCCCGAAGGTTTCGACCCCGAGGTGAGCCTCGTCACCGGAGACTCGCGGTCGGCGAGGCCCGGCGCCCTCTTCTTCGCGCTGCCCGGGAGCCGCGCCGACGGGCACGCCTTCGCGGGTGAGGCGGCGCGGCGAGGGGCGCTGGCGGTGGTGGCGGCGCGCCCGGTCGACTGTGCGCCGGCGAGGCTCCTGCTCGTGGATTCGCCTCGCCGGTCGATGGCGCTCGCGGCCCACAACCTCGCGGGCCGACCGGGCGAGGCGCTCCGGCTCCTGGGGGTGACGGGCACCAACGGGAAGACCACCGTGGCCTGGCTGGTGGAGGCGTGCGCCCGGGAGGCCGGGGTCCCGGCCGCGCTCTTCGGAACGGTGACGCACCGATGGCCGGGGCGCGAGGAGAGCGCCAGCCACACCACGCCGGAGTCGACCGGCCTCGCGACCATGCTCGGCGAGGCGCGGAGGGCCGGCGCCGAGCTGGCGGTGATGGAGGTCTCCTCCCACGCCCTGGCGCAGGAGCGCACCGCCGCGCTCCGCTTCGCCGCCGCCGGCTTCACCAACCTCACCCGCGACCACCTCGACTTTCACCGCGACCTCGCCTCGTACTTCGAGGCGAAGCGCCGGCTCTTCACCGAGGGGCTCGCCCCCCAGGGGCTGTCGGTGGTGAACGCAGGCGACCCCCACGGCGCGCGGCTCGCCTCGGAGCTCCTCGCCGCCCGCGGGGCGGCGGCGGTGTGGCGCTTCGGCGGAGCCTTCGGGCGGGAGCTGCGCGCCGAGTCCACCCGGTTCGGACTGGAGGGGATCGAGGCGCGCATGGTCACCCCCGCCGGGAGCTTCGCGCTCCACTCGCCGCTGGTGGGGGCCCACAACGTGGAGAACCTGCTCTGCGCCGCCGGGCTGGCGCTCGCGGGCGGCCTTCCGCTCTCCGCCGTGGGGCGGGGGCTCTCCGGCTGCCGCGGCGCGCCGGGGCGGATGGAGCGCGTCGCGGGGCGGGGGGTGAACGCCTTCGTGGACTATGCGCACACCGACGACGCGCTCCACCGCGCCCTCGCCGCCCTGCGCGCGCTCGGGCCGCGCCGGCTCATCGCCGTGTTCGGCTGCGGAGGCGACCGCGACCCCGGCAAGCGCCCGCTCATGGGCGAGGTGGCTGCGCGGGGCGCCGACCTCGCCGTGGCCACCAGCGACAATCCGCGCACGGAGGATCCGCTCCGGATCCTCGCCTCCGTCGCGGAGGGCCTCGCCCGCGGCGGCGCCCCCGAGCTGTCGCTCGCCGCGGCGCGCTCCGGGCAGCACGGATTTCTCGTGGAGCCCGACCGCCGCCGGGCCATCGCGCTCGCGCTGGAGCTGGCGCGGGAGGGCGACGCCGTGCTCATCGCCGGCAAGGGGCACGAGCGCTACCAGCTCGTCGGCGGCGAGCGCCACCCCTTCGACGATCGCGCCGAGGTCCGGCGCGCCCTGGGAGCTCCATGAGCACGCCGACCCCGCAGGCCGTCTTCAGCCGATACGAGCTCGCCTCCGGCGCCGGGGGACGCTGGGCAGGCGAGGCGCCAGACGAGGTGCGGGGGGGGTGCACCGACACGCGCCAGCTCTCGCCGGGGTGCCTCTTCGTGGCCCTGGAGGGTGAGCGTTTCGACGGGCACGCCTTCGTGGAGGAGGCGCTGGCGCGCGGTGCTGCGGCGGCGATGGTGAGCGAGCGGTGGTACCGAGCTGCGCCGCTCCTCCCCGCTGCCCCCTCCCCTCCGGGGAGGGGGAGCTCTCCCGCAGCGATGGGGAGCGCGGCGCTGGGGAGGGGGGGTCTCCTCGTGGTGAAGGACACGCTGGCGTCGCTGGGGGCGCTGGCGCGGCTGCACCGGCGGCGCTTCGACCTGCCGGTGGTGGGCGTCACCGGCTCGAACGGCAAGACGACCACCCGCGAGATGCTGGGCTGCATCGTGAGGACGCGCGGGCCGGCGCTCGTCACCGAGGGTAACCTCAACAACGAGATTGGCGTGCCGCTCACCCTGCTCGGCCTCGACGCGGCCCACCAGCATGCGGTGGTGGAGCTGGGCATGAGCCACGCGGGGGAGATCGCTCGCCTCACCGCGCTCGCCGAGCCGCGGGTGGGCGTGGTCACCCTGGCCGGTCCGGCCCACCTCGAGGCGCTGGGGAGCCTGGAGGGCGTGGCCGACGCCAAGGCCGAGCTCTGGTTTGGGCTCCCTCGCGACGGAGTCTGCGTGGCCAACGCCGGGGACGCGCGCATGCTGGAGCGCGCCCGCGCCTGCGAGCGGCCGGTCATCACCTTCGCCGGGCTCGGCGGGTGCGGCGACGTGGTGGCGCTCTCCCTCCTCGACCACGGCCCCCACGGGATGCACTTCACCCTGGGTCTCGGCCAGCGGGAGGTGGAGGTGCGCCTCCCGCTGGTGGGCCTCCACAACGCGGCCAACGCCGCCGCCGCCGCCGCCGCGGCCATGGCGCTCGGCTTCGGCGACCGCGAGATCGCGCTCGGCCTCGGCCAGGTGAAGGCGGTGGGGCGCCGCCTGCGCATCGAGGAGCTCGCCTCGGGGGTGCTGCTCCTCGACGACTGCTACAACGCCAATCCCGCCTCGATGGCCGCCGCGCTCTCCACCCTGCGCGAGCTCGCCGGGAACCGCCGGGCGCTGGCGGTGCTGGGCGACATGCTCGAGCTGGGCGAGGAGGAAGAGGAGGCCCACCGGGCGCTGGGGGCGAAGGCCGCGGCCTCCGGCCTGTCAGCGCTCTTCTGCTTCGGGCCGCGCACGCGCCACGCCGCCGAGGCGGCCCGCGAGGCGGGGCTCGCCGAGGTGACCCACACCACCGACGTGGCCGAGCTCGCGCGCGCGGTCGCGGAGGCGCTCACCCGAGGTGACGTCCTTCTCGTGAAGGGGAGCCGCGGCAACCGGCTGGAGCGCCTGGTCGAGGCGCTCGGCGCCCCGTCCGACCCGCTCCCCACCGGCTCCGTCCGCGCCGTCCCGGCGCCCTGAAGAAGCCATGCTCTACCACCTGCTCTATCCGCTGGCCGGGCGCTTCCAGCCCTTCAACGTCCTCCGCTACCCCTCCTTCCGCATCCTGGCGGCCGGCTTCACCGCGCTCCTCCTGGGCCTCCTCCTGGGCCCCGTCTTCATCGAGCGGATGCGCGCGCTCCAGTACGGCTCCTCCAACGTCCGCGAGGACACCCCCGAGGCGCACAAGAGGAAGACCGGCACCCCGTCGATGGGCGGCGCCCTGCTGCTCTTCTCGCTGCTCGTCGCCACCCTCCTCTTCGCCAACCTCTCCAACCGGTCGGTCTGGGCGCTCCTCGTCGTCACCATCACCTTCGGCGCCATCGGCTTCTGGGACGACTACCTCAAGATCACCAAGCGGAATTCCAAGGGCCTCGCCGGAAAGAAGAAGCTCCTCTGGCAGACGGCGGTGCTGCTGGCGGTCTTCTACCTCTTCATGTCCGACCTCGACTTCCACCTCGCGTCGAGCTTCCCCTGGCTGCGGGTGGGGAGCCTCCAGGATCTGCACCTCACCCTCCCCTTCGTGCCCACCCGCTTCTTCGAGCCCTCGCTGGGGTGGCTCTACCTGCCCTTCATGATCCTGGTGGTGCTGGCCACCAGCCACGCCGTGAATCTCACCGACGGCCTCGACGGGCTCGCAATCGGCCCCACCATCGTGTCGGCCTCCACCTTCCTCATCCTGGCCTACGTCGCGGGCACCACCATCGGCGGCTTCTCCATCGCCGCCTACCTGCGCATCCCGGTCATCCCGGGGGCGGCCGAGCTGGGCGTCTTCTGCGCCGCCCTGGTGGGCGCCGGCATCGCCTTCCTCTGGTACAACACCTACCCCGCCTCGGTGTTCATGGGCGACGTGGGCTCGCTGGCGCTGGGCGGGGCGCTCGGCATGCTGGCGGTGCTCACCAAGAACGAGGTGTCGAGCGCCATCCTCCACGGGGTCTTCCTGGTGGAGACGGTCTCGGTCATCGTGCAGGTGGCGAGCTTCCGCTACTCGGGCCGGCGCGTCTTCCGGATGGCGCCCATCCACCACCACTTCGAGCTGAAGGGGTGGGCGGAGCCGAAGATCATCGTGCGCTTCTGGATCATCTCCATCATGCTCGCCCTGGTGGCGCTGGCGTCGCTGAAGCTGAGGTAGACGATGAGTGGATTCCACCTCCGCGGCCAGCGGGTGCTGGTGGTCGGCCTCGCCCGGAGCGGCGTGGCGGCCGCCCGCGCTGCGCTCGCCGCGGGCGCCCGGGTCACGGTCACCGACCGGCGCCTCGCCGTCGAGCTCGCTCCCGCCCTTCGAGCACTGGGAGGCGGGGCTTCGCTGGCGCTCGGCGGGCACCCTCCCGGCGACTTCACCGGCGCCGACCTGATCGTCCTCTCCCCCGGGGTGCCGCTGGCCCTTCCCGAGCTCGCGAGCGCGCGCGAGCGGGGGGTGCCGGTGATGGCCGAGGTGGAGCTGGCGGTGCGGCTCCTCCCGCCCCTGCCGCTCGTCGGCATCACCGGGACGAACGGCAAGAGCACCACCACCGCCCTCGCCGGCGCGCTGCTGGGGCGCGATCGGCGCGTCTTCACCGGCGGCAACCTGGGCACGCCGCTCTGCGAGCTGGTCCTCTCGGGCGGGGGGGCCGACGCGCTGGTGATCGAGCTCTCGTCGTTCCAGCTGGAGGGCATCGAGCGGCTCCGCCCCCGGGTGGCGGCGCTCCTCAACGTGACCCCCGACCACCTCGACCGCTACCGCGACCTCGGCGCCTACGCACTCGCCAAGGCTCGCCTCTTCCAGAACCAGGAGCCGGGCGACCTCGCGGTGGCGAACGCCCGCGACCCCCTCACCGTGGCGCTGGCCGGGGCGAGTCGCGGAGACCTCCACACCTTCGGTACCGGTCCGGCGCTTCCCCGGAGCGCCCGGGCGCCCGCCGGAGACGGGGGAACCTTCCTCCTCACCCTGCAGGAGGGTTCGCCTGAGGGCTACTCCGTGCGCTCGCGCGCGCTGCGCGGCCGGCACAACCTGGAGAACGCCATGGCCGCCTCGCTCTGCGCCCGCCTGATGGGCGTCCCCGGGGCCGAGGTGCAGCGTGGGCTCGACGCCTTCGCCGGCCTCCCCCACCGCCTGGAGCTGGTGCGCGAGCACCGCGGCGTGGAGTGGGTGAACGACTCCAAGGCCACCAACGTGGACTCCACCAGCGTGGGGCTGGCCGCCTTCCCCGCGGGGCGGCCGCGCGTGGTGCTCATCCTGGGCGGCCGCGGAAAGCGTGCGCCCTACGCACCTCTGGCGCCGCTCTTCGCCGGCCGGGTGAAGGCGCTTCTCACCATTGGTGAAGACGCTCCCACCGTGGAGGCCGAGCTGGGGGCGGCGGGGCCCACCGAGCGGGCGGGCACGCTCGAGCGCGCGGTGGCGCGCGCCGCCGAGCTCGCGCGCGAGGGTGACGTGGTGCTGCTCTCGCCCGCCTGCGCCTCCTACGACCAGTTCGAGAACTACGAGCGGCGCGGCGACGCCTTCCGGCGCCTGGCCGCGGAGGTCCCGTGACCCTGCGCGCCACCGCCAGCCTGGACGAGCGCGCTCCCTCGCTGGCGGTGGATGGCCTCCTCCTCGCCGTGGTGCTCGCGCTCTGCGGCCTCGGGGTGGTGATGGTCTACTCGGCGAGCGCCATCACCGCGGCCGCCCGCCACGGCTCGCCCTTCCACTACCTGGTGCGCCAGCTCGCCGCGGCGGCGCTCGGGCTCGGGGGCATGGCGCTCATGCTCCGGATGGGCTACCGGCGCGCCGAGCGGCTCGCCTACCCGGTCCTCGCCGTCACCGTCCTCCTCCTGGTGGCAGTGCTCCTCCCCTTCATCGGCCACAAGGCCGGCGGCGCGCGGCGCTGGATCGACCTCCGGTTCTTCTCCTTCCAGCCCGCCGAGGCGGCCAAGCTCGCGCTGGTGCTCTACCTCGCCCACTCGCTCGCGCGGAAGCGCGAGAAGGTGCGCACCTTCTCCATCGGCCTCGTGCCCCACCTCCTGGTGGCGGGGCTCCTCATGGCGCTCTGCCTCGCCGAGAAGGACCTCGGCACCTGCGTGGTGATGCTCGCCGTGCTCTTCGCCATGCTCTTCGCCGCCGGCGCCAAGGTGAGCTATCTTCTCGGCGCCTTTCTCCTGGCCATTCCGCTGGGGTGGGGGGCCATCGCGGGCACGCCTTACCGGCGGGAGCGCATCCTCGCCTGGCTCGACCCGTTCGCCTACCGGCGCGGGGCGGGCTACCAGATGTGGGAGAGCATGGTGGGCATCGGCAGCGGCGGGTGGTTCGGACAGGGGCTCGGCCAGGGCCGCTCGAAGCTCTTCTACCTCCCCGAGGCGCACACCGACTTCATCGCCGCCGTGGTCGCCGAGGAGCTGGGCCTCGTCGGGCTCCTCCTCCTCGTCCTGCTCTACGCGGTGCTGGTGTGGCGCGGCCTCAGGGCGGCCTTCCGCGCGCCCGACGCCTTCGGCTGCTACCTCGCGCTGGGGCTCACCACGCTGGTGGGCGTCCAGGCGCTGGTGAACCTCGGCGTCGTCACCGTGCTCCTGCCCACCAAGGGCCTCACCCTGCCCTTCGTCTCCTACGGCGGCACCTCGCTCCTCGTCCTGCTCACCGCGAGCGGCCTCCTCCTCGGCGTCTCGTCGGGCCAGGGCGGCTTCCTCCGCAGGCCATTGCAGGCGGTGCGCGTGGGCGCGCCGGAGCCGCCGGACGCCGGCCCATGGCCGGGCAGGGCGGCGCGAGCGGGACTCGACCGGGCACAGCCATGAGGGTACTCGTCGCCGGCGGCGGCACGGGCGGCCACGTCTTCCCCGGCATGGCCATCGCCGAGGAGGTGGTGACGCGCCACCCGGCCAACGACGCCGTCTTCGTCGGAACCTCGCGCGGGCTGGAGGCGCGGGTGGTGCCAGCCGCCGGATACCCCATCGAGCTCATCCAGGTGAGGGGGCTGAAGGGGAAGGGGCCGCTCGGCTTCCTCGCCGGGCTCCTGCTCCTGCCCCGCGCGCTGGCGCGGTGCTTCGCCATCCTGCGCCGCTGGGAGCCGGACGTGGTGGTGGGGGTGGGCGGATACGCCTCCGGGCCGCTGGTGCTGGCGGCCTGGATCCTGCGCATCCCCACCGCGCTGCAGGAGCAGAACGCCATGCCCGGCGTGACGAACCGCATCCTCGGCCTGTTCGTGCAGGCGGCCTTCACCGCCTTCCCCGAAGCAGGGCGCTTCTTCGCGAAGCGCAAGGTGCACCAGCTCGGCAACCCCATCCGCAAGCGAGCTCATGAACAACTACATGCGCCCCTCGCTGGTCCACGACCGGCTTCGACTGCTGGTGTTCGGCGGCTCGCAGGGCGCGCACGCGCTCAACATGCGCCTCGTCGAGGCGCTGCCGCTTCCTCGCCGACCTGCGCGACCAGCTGGAGATCATCCACCAGACCGGCGCGCGCGACCGCGAGGTGGTGGAGCAGGGCTACCGTGCGGTGGGCTTCAAGCCCGACGTGCGCGAGTTCATCACCGACATGAGCGACGCCTACGCCCGCGCCGACCTGGTGGTCTGCCGCGCCGGCGCCACCACCCTGGCCGAGCTCACCGTCTGCAAGAAGCCCTCGATCCTCGTCCCCTTTCCGGCCGCGGCCGACAACCACCAGGTGATGAACGCCCGCAGCCTGGCGGTGGCCGGGGCGGCGGTGATGATCGAGGAGCGCGAGCTCTCCGGCGAGGTGCTGGCCCGCGAGATCCGCTCCATCCTCGTCCACCCGGAGCGCCGCGAGGCCATGGCGCGCGCCGCCGGCCGGCTGGGCAGCCCCCAGGCGGCCCAGGAGATCGCCGACGTCTGCGTCGAGCTGGTGCGACGGCGCTGGGGCTCGCCGGGCGGCCGCGACCGGAGCGCGGCGCACGGCACCGCCCGGCCCCCGGAGCATTCCCCGTGAGCCTCTTTCGCTCCCGCCAGGTCCGCATCCACTTCGTCGGCATCGGCGGCATCGGCATGAGCGGCATCGCCGAGGTGCTCCTCAACCTCGGCTACCGCGTCTCCGGCTCCGACCTCAAGGATTCCGACACCACCCGGCGCCTCGGCGCGCTGGGCGGGGTGGTGCGGCTCGGCCACGCGGCCGGGCACGTGGCCGAGGCCGACGTGGTGGTCATCTCCTCGGCGGTGCGCCCGGGCAACCCCGAGGTGGCGGAGGCGCGCGCCCGCAAGATCCCGGTCATCCCGCGGGCCGAGATGCTGGCCGAGCTCATGCGCCTCAAGTACGGCATCGCCATCGCCGGCTCCCACGGCAAGACCACCACCACCTCCATGGCCGCGCACCTCCTCGCCCAGGCCGGGCTCGACCCCACCGCCGTGGTCGGCGGCAAGGTGAACGCCTTCGGCTCCAACGCCAAGCTCGGCCACGGCGAGTACATGGTGGCGGAGGCCGACGAGTCCGACGGCTCGTTCCTGCGCCTCTCGCCGACCATCGCGGTCGTCACCAACATCGACCCCGAGCACCTCGACCACTGGAAGACCGCGGGAGCGCTGCGCGCGGGCTTCCTGGAGTTCGTCAACCGCGTCCCCTTCTACGGCCTCGCCATCCTCTGCCTCGACCACCCCACCGTGCAGTCGCTCCTGCCCGAGGTGGAGAAGCGCTTCGTCACCTACGGTGAAGCGCCCCAGGCCGACTACCGCGCCACCGCCATCGAGGTGCGGGAGCACCGGGTGTCGTTCGAGGCCTCGCGGCGCGGCGAGCCCCTGGGCCGCTTCGAGGTGGGCATGGTGGGTCGCCACAACGCGCTCAACGCCCTCGCGGTGGTGGCCCTGGGCGAGGAGATGGGGCTCTCGCCGGAGACCATCCGCCAGGGCCTCGCCTCGTTCGAGGGCGTGCAGCGCCGCTTCACCGTGCGCGGCGAGGCGGCCGGCGTCACGGTGGTGGACGACTACGGCCACCACCCCGCCGAGGTGAAGGCGGTCCTGCGCGGCGCCCGCGAGGCGTTCGGGCGGCGGGTGGTGTGCCTCTTCCAGCCCCACCGCTACTCGCGCACGCACGACCTCTTCGGCGAGTTCGCCACCGCCTTCAACGACGCCGACGTGCTCCTGCTCACCGAGGTCTACGCGGCCGGCGAGGAGCCCATCCCCGGCGCCACCGGCGCGGCGCTGGCCGAGGCGGTGCGCGCCTGCGGGCACCGGGACGTCTCCTTCGTCCCCGAGCGCGCCCGGATGGCGGCGGCCGCCCGCGAGCGCCTCCGGCCGGGCGACCTCGTCCTCACCCTCGGCGCCGGCGACATCACCGCCTGCGGACCCGAGCTGCTCGCCATGCTCGCGGGGTGACCGCGCCGCGCCTCGCATGACCCCCCTCGACGCCATCGAAGCGCGCCTGCGCGGCGAGCGATGGCGCGACGCTCCCCTCGCGCCGCGCACCACCATTCGCGCGGGCGGCCCCGCCGACCTCCTGGTGCGCCCCGCCGACCCGGACGACCTCTCGACCCTGCTCCGCCTCTGCCGCGCGCACGGCGTGCCGCTCCTCGCGCTGGGCGCCGGCTCGAACCTCCTCGTGGCCGGGCGCGGGGTGCGCGGAGTGGTGGTGAAGCTCCCCCGCGACTTCGGCGTCGCCTCCGGGGCCGAGCCGCTCGCCCCGGGTCGCCTCCTCCTCTCGGCCGGCGCACCGGCGGCGCGCATGGTGGCGCTGGCCGGGGAGCAGGGCCTCGTCGGCTGCGAGTTCGCCGCCGGGGTGCCGGGGACCGTGGGCGGGCTCGTGGCCATGAACGCCGGCACCCGCGCCGGGGAGATGAAGGACATCGTGCGCCGGGCGGAGCTCGCCTCCCCGGACGGCGCCGGCTGGGTGACGGCGCGCGAGCTCGCCTTCGGCTACCGCACGGCGCGGCTCCCGCTGGGTGCGCTGGTGACCCGCCTCGAGGTCGAGCTCCCCGGGGGCGACGTGGCCGCCAGCGCCGCGGCGATGAGGGCCGACCTCGCCCGCCGCCGCGCCACCCAGCCCCTCGGCTGGCCCAACTTCGGCTCCACCTTTCGCAATCCGCCCGGCGCCTTCGCCGGCCAGCTCATCGAGGCGGTGGGCCTGCGCGGCCACCGCGAGGGCGGCGCGGCCTGGTCCGAGCTCCACGCCAACTTCATCGTGAACCTGGGCGGCGCGACGCCGCGCGAGGTGTGCGCGCTCGTCCGCCTCGCCCGCGAGCGGGTGAAGGAGGCGTTCGGCGTCGAGCTCGTGCCCGAGGTGCGCCTGGTGGGCGAGCTCGGCGAGGGAGAGCGCTTCGAATGACGAGACACGGCAGTCCGGGAGGGGTTGATGAATAGATTCCTCGGCAAGAAGGTGGCGGTGCTGTACGGCGGGCGGTCGTCCGAGCGCGAGGTGTCGCTCCACTCCGGCGAGGGGTGCGCCGAGGCGCTGCGCGCGCGCGGGCACGACGTGGTGCTCATCGACGTCGACCTGGAGGTGGCCTCTCGCCTGCGCGAGGCGAAGGCCGAAGTGGCCTTCATCGCCCTTCACGGAAGGTATGGGGAGGACGGCGCCATCCAGGGGCTCCTCGAGTCGATGGGGCTCTCCTACACCGGCTCGGGCGTGCTCGCCTCGGCGCTGGGGATGGACAAGGTCTTCTCCAAGCTGCTCTTCGGCGACGCAGGGCTCCACGTGATCCCGTACCGGGTCTTCGCGCGGGAGCGGGCGGAGGAGATCACCGTGGCCGACCTGCCCTTCGGCCTGCCGGCGGTGGTGAAGCCCGCCGCGGAGGGATCGTCCGTGGGGGTGCACATCGTGCGCGAGGCCGAGGCGCTCGGCGCGGCCTGCCGCGACGCCGCCCTCTACAAGGGCGAGCTCGTCGTCGAGCGGTACGTCCGGGGCATGGAGACGGACGTGGCCGTGCTCGACGGCAGGGCGCTCGGCGCCATCGAGATCGTGCCGAGGAACGAGTTCTACGACTACGAGTCGAAGTACGCCCCCGGCGGCTCGCGCCACTACTACCCGGCCAGGCTTCCTCAGGAGCACTACCGTGAGCTGTGCGCCTCGGCCGAGCGCGCGCACCGCGCCCTCGGGTGCTCGGGGGTGACGCGGGTCGACTTCATCGTCACGCCCGACGGCACGCCCTACATCCTCGAGCTCAACACCCTGCCGGGGATGACCTCCACCTCGCTCGTGCCGGAGGTGGCCCGGGGGAACGGCCTCGACTTCGCGGAGCTGTGTGACCGCATCCTGGACGGGGCAGCGCTCAAGGCCTGAAGCACCGGCGCAGCGAGAGCGAGGCGACGAGCCGCATCTGGACCGCGCTCTGCTCGAGGCCCGAACCTGCAGCGTATCGCCCGAGGGGGGCTTCCGTTCGCGCGCGGCATGGGCCATCATGTTTCTGACGCACCGTGTCGAACCCATGGAGGGGAACGGCCCATTGCGATTGAGCCGCCGATGACCCTTCCGATCTTCCAGACCGCGGGCCAGCGGGCCGAGTTCAGCTCCCCTCCCGAGCACGAGACCCTGCTCCTCGACCTAGGGCTCCCCTGCCCGCTCGACTGCCTGGACTGTCCCCGGCGGTCGGTGCGTGAATCGCCGGCGGCGCTCGAGCTGGCGCAGCAGCGGCTCCTGGAAGCGGCTCGCCGCACCGGCGTCCCGGCCCTTCGGGCAGTGCTCTACGGCGGCGACCCCTTCCTGGCGGCGCCGCGGGTCGCCTCGCTCCTCGCGGAGGTGAGCGCGGCCTGTGCCGCGAACGAGGTCTCCTTCGAGCCCTTCGCCATCAGCTCCGGCGCGGCCATCGGCGCCGAGGCCGCGCGCACGCTCCGGAACGCAGGCCTCCGCAAGGTGATGGTGAACCTGGCGGGCGCGCGCGAGCAGCACGACCGGATGCGGCCGCTCCGCAGGGGCCGGGGAGGCAGCTTCGACCGGGTGGTGGTGGGGCTGCGCAACCTCCGCGGCCTGCCCGCGGTGGTGCGGCTCACCGCGGCGCCCGACGACCCGGTGGTGAAGGCGGTGTCGGGCCTGCTCGAGGTCGCGGGCGTCGGAGCGGGCGAGGCGCCGGTCGCGCTGCTCGTGGGGCCGCCCGCGGTCTACCGCGACCAGGCCAGGGAGCTGCTCGAGCTCGTCGATCACGAGAAAGCGCAGGAGCAGGCGCGGGAGCGGGCGCTGGAGAACGGCCTCGCGCACCGTCCCGGCCAGGTTGCGGAAACGGCCGGACCGCCTCCTCAGAGAAACGGCACCAGCATCGGCACCTCCTCCCGGTAGCGCCGGTAGGCCGCTCCGAACCGCTCCCCGAGCCACCGCTCCTCCCGGTGCGCCTTTCGCCAGTGGGTAAAGGCCACGAGGAGAAGGGCCAGGAGGCCGCGCCACTCGGCCCGCGCCAGGGCCGAGCCGAGGAAGCCGGAGATGAGGCCGGTATAGATGGGGTGGCGGACGAGGGCATAGGGGCCGGTGCGGACGAGCTCGTGGCCGGCCTTGAGCGTCACGGTCCCGCTCCAGTTCGTGCCCAGGTGGAGGCGCGCCCACAGCGCCAGCGCCAGTCCACCCACGAGGAGCGCCGCCCCGGCGAAGAAGCCGAGCTCGCTCCTCGGCAGGAACGCGCCGCCGAGGAGGCCTCCGGGGAGGCGCGGCAGGCCGACGAGGAGCGCGGCCGCGAAGATGGCGCCGCCGTGCTCCAGGGTGAGGAGGAGCGGCTCCCGCCGGTGCACCGCCTTGCCGCCGAGCGCTGCCGCGGCGAGCCAGACCAGCCCCCAGGAGGCCCAGAGGAGCTGGAAGAGCCAGTCGTGGAGGAAGTTCATGGCCGCGCGGGGTCGAACTGAATTCGTGCCACCCTACCCGGCCATGAACCGAGGTTCGGCGCCTGCGGCGCAGCCCGTCGCGCGCGTTCGGCGGAACGGGGAAGCGTCATCGCACCCCGCTCAAACGGTCGTGGAGAAGCGGTAGACGGTGCGCGAGCGGTAGGCGGCGCCCGGTTCGAGGACGGTGGAGGGGAAGTGCGGGTGGTTGGGTGAGTCGGGGAAGTGCTGGGTCTCCAGGCAGAGGCCGTTCCGGTACTGGTAGACCTTCCCTTCCTTGCCGGTGATCGAGCCGTCGAGGAAGTTCCCGGAGTAGAACTGCACGCCCGGCTCGGTGGTGTGGACCTCCATCACCCGGCCCGAGGAGGCGGCCTCCAGCCGGGCGGCCAGCGCCAGGGCGTCGCCCCCGGGGCGGCCCTCGCCCGCGGGCCGGTCGATGACCCAGTTGTGGTCGTAGCCGCCCGCGAAGCCGAGCTGCGGGTCGTCCCGCCCGATGCGCGCGCCGATGGCGGTGGGGGCGCGGAAGTCGAAGGGCGTGCCCTCCACCGGCTGGAGCTCGCCGGTGGGGATGAGGCCCGGCCCGATGGCGGTGAAGCGGCTCGCCGCCAGGGTGAGCCGGTGCGACAGCACGTCGCCCGAGCCGGCGCCGTCGAGGTTGAAGTAGCCGTGGTGGGTGAGGTTGCAGAGGGTGCGCCGGTCGGTGCTCGCCTCGTAGTCGATGGCGAGCTCGGCCTGCTCCGTGAGGGCGTAGGTCACCTTCACCGAGAGTGTGCCGGGGTACTCCTCCTCGCCGTCGCGGCTCGTGTAGCGGAGGGTGAGGAGAGCCCGGCCGGCCTCGGTGCGGGGCTCGGCCGACCACACCACCTTGTCGAAGCCGCGCAGCCCACCGTGCAGGTGGTTCTCCCCGTTGTTGCAGGCGAGCTGGTAGGTGGTGCCGTCGAGGGTGAAGCGCCCGCGGGCGATGCGGTTGCCGTACCGTCCGATGAGCGCTCCGAAGTACGGGTTCGTCGCCAGGTATCCGGCGAGGTCTGGATAGCCCAGGACCACGTCGCCGAGGTGCCCGGCGCGGTCGGGCACCCGCAAGGCGGTGACGATGCCGCCGTAGGTGGTGATGTCGGCCTCGAGGCCGCCCGCGCTGAGGGTGTGGAGCTCGACCGCGGCCCCCCCCGCCCGGCCGAAGGAGCGCTGCGCGATGGAACTCGCCGGATGGGGCATTGGTGGGGCTCCGAGAAGCGGGTGGAGGCCCCGCATGAGAGCGCAGGCCGGTGCGGCAGGCAAGAACTTGCAATGTGCGATCGTTCGGGCATTGTTCGACGAAGGCGATATCGGTGCGTGGGCGGGCGGGTTCGGGCGGGAGAGGTGCGTGGGCGGACGCAACCGAAGGCGGGTCGAGCGGCCGATGGAGCCGGCAGCAGCGGAGCGACGCCGGCGCCGCTGGCGCGCGCTCGGCCGCTGGGCCATCGCCCTCCCGCTCATCGCCGTGGCCGCCGCCGGGCTCACCGTCACCTGGCGCGCCCTCGACCGCGCGCGCGCCTTCGACCTGCGAACGCTGCGCTTCGAGGGCCTGGCACGCGCCAGCGCTGACGATCTGCGGGCGCTCTCCCCGGCCAGGCCGGGCGACCACCTCCTCTCCATCGACCCCGGGGCGGTGGAGGCCGCGCTGCTCCGCCACCCGTGGGTGAGGAGCGTCGAGGTGCGCCGGAGCTGGCCGCCGGCCCTCTCGGTGCGCGTCACCGAGCGGCAGGCGGCAGCGCTCATCGACCTCGGCGGGCTCTATCTCGTCGACGAGGAGGGCGAGGTGTTCAAGCGCGCGCTCCCGGGTGACGGGCTCGACCTCCCGCTCCTCACCGGCGTGTCGCGCGGCGACTGGCTGCTGCGCCGTGCCGAGGTGAGGCCGCTCGTGAAGGGCGCCCTGGTGCTCGCCCGCACCTACGAGGCGGCGGGGATGGCGGGCACCGACCCGCTCTCCGAGATCCACCTCGAGCCGGGAGAGGGAACGACGATCTACGTGGGCGCGGAGGGCACCGAGGTGAGGCTCGGATCGGGCGACCTCGAGGCAAAGCTCTCCCGCTTGAAGCGAATGCTCTCGGCGCTCGGTGCCGAGGGGAAGCAGGCCGAGGTGCTCCACCTCGACAACCGGCTGCACCCGGACTGGGTGACGGTCCGGCTGGCGAGTCGCACCTCGCCTTGAAGGACGGGAAGGACCCGCGCCCGCGGCGAGGTCGCCGCGGAGGCGGGCGGTTCCTCGAACCGGCGGAGACGCCGGGGAGAGGGACCGGGTGACGGGGCTCGAGAGGGCCCCGACTGGTGGGCGAAGCGCAACGCGCCAACTCGCCCGGAGGTGAACATGGCGAAGAGCGGAGAGATCCTGGTCGGCCTCGACATCGGCACGACCAAGATCTGCGCCATCGTCGGCGAGATCACCGACGAGGGCCTCGACATCATCGGAATCGGCTCGCATCCGTCGAAGGGACTGCGCAAGGGCGTCGTGGTGAACATCGACGCCACCGTCGCCTCGATCAAGCGCGCGATCGAGGAGGCGGAGCACATGGCCGGCTGCGAGATCAGCACCGTCTACACCGGCATCGCCGGCGGCCACATCAAGGCCTTCAACTCGCACGGGCGTCGTCGCGGTGAAGGACAAGGAGGTGCGGCAGGCCGACGTCGACCGGGTCATCGACCAGGCCAAGGCGGTGGCCATCCCGCTCGACCGCGAGGTGATCCACGTGCTCCCGCAGGAGTTCGTCGTCGACGACCAGGACGGCATCAAGGAGCCAGTGGGCATGAGCGGCGTGCGGCTGGAGGCGAAGGTGCTCATCGTCACCGGCGCCGTCTCCTCGGCCCAGAACATCATCAAGTGCGCGCAGCGCACCGGCCTCAACGTGGCCGACATCGTGCTGCAGCCGCTGGCCTCCTCGCTGGCGGTGCTCTCCGAGGACGAGAAGGAGCTGGGCGTCTGCCTGGTCGACATCGGCGGCGGCACCACCGACATCGCCATCTTCTCGAACGGCTCCATCGTGCACACGGCGGTGCTGGCGCTGGGCGGCAACCACCTCACCAACGACGTGGCGGTGGGGCTGCGCACGCCCACCCACGAGGCCGAGCGCATCAAGAAGCAGCACGGCTGCGCCATGGCCTCCATGGTGGACAAGGAGGAGACCATCGAGGTGCCCAGCGTGGGCGGCGGTCAGCCGCGCATCCTCTCCCGCCACATCCTCGCCGAGATCATCGAGCCGCGGGTGGAGGAGATCTTCATGCTGGTGCAGCACGAGATCCAGAAGTGCGGGATGGAGGAGCTGCTCGCCTCGGGCGTGGTCATCACCGGCGGCTCCACCCTGCTGAACGGGATGCCGGAGATGGCCGAGGAGGTGCTGGGGATGCCGGTGCGCCGCGGCGTGCCGCGAGGGCTGGGAGGGCTCGTCGACGTGGTGAAGGGGCCGCAGTTCGCCACCGCTGTCGGACTGGTGATGTACGGTGCGCGGCAAGCCCAGACGAGCCCACATTTCAAGATCCGGGACGACAACGTGTATCGCAAGGTGCGCCACAGGATGCAGCGTTGGCTGGGAGAGATCTTCTGAGCACGCGCCACGAGGAAAGGGAGAGAACGGACATGATCGAGCTCACGGACAGGGACGAGCCCGGCGCGCGCATCAAGGTGATCGGCGTCGGCGGCGGCGGCGGCAACGCCATCAACACCATGGTGGCCGCGCGCATGGAGGGGGTGGAGTTCATCGCCTGCAACACCGACGTGCAGGCGCTGGCGGCCAACAAGTCGTCGGTGAAGATCCAGCTCGGCAAGATGGTGGCGAAGGGCCTGGGCGCCGGCGCCAACCCGGACCGGGGGCGGGAGGCGGCGCTCGAATCGCGCGACGCCATCGCCGAGGCGCTCGCCGGCGCCGACATGGTCTTCGTCACCGCCGGCATGGGCGGCGGCACCGGCACCGGCGGTGCGCCGATCGTGGCCGACGTGGCCAAGCAGTCCGGCGCCCTCACCGTGGGCGTCGTCACCAAGCCCTTCCTCTTCGAGGGCAACCGCCGCCGCAAGCAGGCCGAGCAGGGGCTCGCCGAGCTCAAGGCGGCCGTCGACACCCTCATCGTCATCCCCAACCAGCGGCTGATCTCGGTGGCGGGTGACGCCTCGTCGCTCCCCGACGCCTTCAAGCGGGCCGACGAGGTGCTCCTGCACGCCGTGCAGGGCATCAGCGACATCATCACCGTCGGTGGCCTGGTGAACGTCGACTTCGCCGACGTCCGCACCATCATGGCCGAGCAGGGGCTGGCGCTCATGGGCACGGGCCGCGCCGCCGGCGAGCGCAGGGCGATGGAGGCCATGCAGGCCGCCATCAGCTCGCCGCTCCTCGAGGATGTCGCGCTCGACGGCGCCACCGGCCTCCTGGTGAACATCACCGGCGGGCCGTCGCTCACCCTGCACGAGGTGAACGAGGCGGTCACCATGGCCCAGATGGCGGCCGACCCCGACGCCAACATCATCTTCGGCTCGGTGATCGACGACCGGCATGGGCGACGAGGTGAAGATCACCGTCATCGCCACCGGCTTCTCGCAGAAGGAGGTGCCCATCCGGCTGGTGCAGCGGGTCCAGGTGCCGGCCACCGTCTCGGCGGCGGAGCGGCGCTCCGCGGTGGCCCCGCCAATCATCGCCGCCGCGCCCGCCGTGGCCGCACAGGCCGCCCGCGCAGCCGCCGAGGCTCCTCGCCGCGAAACGGTGGTGGTGCGTGCCAGCGCCGCCTCGACGAACGGGCGCCCTGCCGCACCGCCCCGCACCCGCCCCAGCGCGCCCGACAGCTATCGCTCCAGCGACGACGACCAGTACGACATCCCGGCGTTCCTCCGCCGGGGCGCACCGAACCTGGTTCCCGAGTAGGTGAAAGGGGGCAGAAGGCCTGGCTGCGAGGCGCCGGGCCTTCTCGTCTCACCTCTCCCGCGCCAGGAGCCCGTCGCTCCGCGCCGAGAGCTCGCTCGTCTTGGCGAGCAGGCTCTGGAGCTCCGCGAAGAGCCCCTCGGCGGCCGGGCCGCACGGGCTCTCTCCCCTCGGCTGGACCAGCCGGGAGAGGAGGTCACCCGCCCGCAGGAGGTGCTGGTGGGCGAGCAGGAGGTCGCGCCCGAGGCGCGCGCCAGCGCGGGTGAAGATGACGCCGCTCATGAACAGCCGCGAGACCGCCCGGCGATTCGTCTCGGCGACCGCGCGCAGCCGGTCCTGCTGGTCGCGCAGCCGGCGGCCGTCCCGCGCCGCCGAGAGGTCGACGACGGCGGGGGTCGGCTTGACGCTGGGATCGGCTCTCGACGTAGGTCCATCCTCCAGGGCAAATGGTAGGGCTCCGCCTGCGGCGGGGTCAAATGGGCGAAGCAGATGGCACGAGCCCGCGGGACTTGACACCGCGAGAGGATTGCGAGCCGGGTGAGCGTCGAAGGGCGGCGCGGCCGTCAGGAGGCCGTCGCCGCGGCGACGAGCTCCCTCACGCGCGCCAGCGCGCCGTCGAGGCCGGCCGGGTCGGGCCCTCCGGCCTGAGCCAGGTCGGGCTTGCCACCTCCCTTGCCGCCCACCAGGCGCGCCGCCTCCTTCACCAGCTCGCCAGCCTTCAGCTTGCCGGTGAGGTCCTTCGTCACCGCCACCAGCAGCACCGCCTTGCCGGCGTGCTCGCTCCCCAGCGCCACCACCCCGTGGGCGAGGCGATCGCGCAGCTTGTCGGCCAGCTCGCGCAGGGCGCTGCCATCGCCCTCCACCCGCGCCGCCAGCACCTTCACGCCGTTCACCTCGTACGCCTGGGCGGCGAGGTCTCCCGAGCGCGCCGCGGCGAGCCGCGCCTTGGCCTCCTCCAGCTCGCGCTCCAGCTCGCGCGCGCGCCGCTGGGCGCCCTCCACCTTGGCCGCCACCTCGAACAGGCCGGCGCGCAGGAGAGCCGCCGCGCGGCGAAGCTCCTCCTCCTCCTCCTGCACCAGCGCCACCGCGCCCGGCCCGGTGCGCGCCACGATGCGCCGCACCCCGGCGGCGATCGACTCCTCGCTCTCCACCTTGAAGAAGGCGATGTCGCCGGTGCGCCGCACGTGCGTGCCACCGCACAGCTCCTTCGACGGCCCGAGCCGCACCACCCGCACCCGGTCGCCGTACTTCTCGCCGAAGATCATCATGGCGCCGGTCTTGCGCGCCGCCGCCAGCTCCAGCACCGCGGTCTCCGCGGGGTCGTTCCGCCGCACGAGCTCGTTCACGGTGCGCTCCACCTCGCGCAGGTCGTCGGCCGAGAGCGGCTGGAAGTGCGAGAAGTCGAAGCGGAGGTGGTCGGGCGCCACCACCGAGCCGGCTTGCTTCACGTGCTCGCCCAGCCGGGCGCGCAGCGCGTGGTGCAGGAGGTGGGTGGCCGAGTGGTTGGCGCGGATGAGGTCGCGGCGCGCCTCGTCCACCGCCAGCTCCACCTCGTCGCCCACCGAGAGCTCCCCCTCGAGGAGGGTGCCCACGTGCACGACCAGCCCGGGCACCGGCCGCTGCGTGTCGGTCACCTCTGCGCGGGCGCGGCCGCTCGCAGCGGTGAGGGTACCGTGGTCGCCCACCTGGCCGCCCGACTCTCCGTAGAAGGGGGTCGCGTCGCGTCACCACCTCGACCCGGTCGCCGGCCGAGGCTCGGGCGGCGCGCGCGCCGTTCACCACCAGCGCCTTCACCTCGGCGGTGGCGGCGTGGACGTCGTAGCCGAGGAACTTCACCTCGCCCACCTCGGCGGCGATGGCCTTGTGGAGGTCGCCCACCGCCGCCTCGCCCGAGCCCTTCCACTCCGAGCGAGCCCGCTGCTCGGCCATGTGGCGGTCGAAGCCGGCCTCGTCCACGGTGAGCCCGCGCTCGGCGGCGATCACCAGGGTGAGGTCCATGGGGAAACCGAAGGTGTCGTAGAGCTGGAAGGCGACCGCTCCCGGCACCACCCGCTCGTTCGCCGCGGCGAGGCGCGCCATCTCCCCCTCGAGGAGCGCGAGCCCCTTGTCGAGGGTGCGCCGGAACGACTCCTCCTCGGTGGCGGCCACCTTCTCGATGAAGGCGCGGTTCTCGCGCGTCTCCGGGTAGGCCGCCCCCATCTCGTCGATCACCACCCCACACACCGCGGAGAGGAAGGGCTTCTCCAGGCCCAGCCGCTTCCCGTGCCGGATGGCGCGCCGCATGATGCGGCGGAGCACGTAGCCGCGCCCCTCGTTGGCCGGCAGGACGCCGTCGCCCACCAGGAAGGTGGTGGCGCGCGCGTGGTCGGCGATGACGCGCATGGAGACGCCGTCGTCGCTCGCCCGCGTCGTACCGCCTCCCGGAGAGCTGCTCGATGGCCCCGATGATGCGCTGGAAGAGGTCGGTGTCGTAGTTGGAGCGCTTCCCCTGCACCACCGCGGCGAGCCGCTCCAGCCCGGCGCCGGTGTCGATGGAGGGGCGGGGCAGCGGCGTGAGCCCGCCGTCGGCGCTCCGCTCGAACTGCATGAAGACGAGGTTCCAGATCTCCAGCCAGCGGTCGCACTCGCAGGCAACGCCCAGGCAGGTGCGCCCGGCCGCCTCCTCGGCGCAGGGGATGTCGTCGCCCTGGAAGTAGTGGAGCTCGGAGCAGGGGCCGCACGGCCCGGTCTCGCCCATGGCCCAGAAGTTGTCCTTGGCCCCCAGCTTGTGGATCGCGCTCGGCGGGGACGCCCTGCGCCCGCCAGAGGCCGTAGGCCTCCTCGTCCCAGGGGATGCCGCCCTCGCCGGCGAAGACGGTGGCGGCGAGCCGGTCCGGGCGAGATGCCCAGCCACGCGTCGCTGGTCACGAGCTCCCAGGCGAAGGCCACCGCGTCCTTCTTGAAGTAGTCGCCGAAGGAGAAGTTGCCCAGCATCTCGAAGAAGGTGTGGTGACGGGCGGTGAACCCGACGTTCTCCAGGTCGTTGTGCTTTCCGCCGGCCCGCACGCACTTCTGGGAGGTGGTGGCGCGGCGGTAGTCGCGCAGCTCGCGGCCGGTGAAGACGTCCTTGAACTGGTCCATCCCGGCGTTGGTGAAGAGGAGCGTGGGGTCGTTCTGCGGGCACGAGCGGGGAGCTGGCGACGCGCCGGTGCCCCCGCTCCTCGAAGATAGCGGAGGAAGGCTTCGCGGATCTCGGCGGCGGTGAGGTTCTTCATGGTGTTCGAGGGCCCTCGAAGCCCGAAAGGAAAGGGGTTTCTGATAACACCCGACCGGTCGGCGGTCCACCGGCGAAGGCGCTGCACTCCGGGGCCGGCCGGCCTCGCGCGGCCGCGCTTCCCCCGGCCAGCCTCGTCGAGTCGCGCCGTCACTCCCCGCGAAGGCCACATGGATGGCCTCGACGCGGCGGCCGCCGCCCTTAGGTTCACGGGGGAACGAACCGGAGGTTTACACGATGATCACCCTGCGCCGCGCCGCCGACCGGGGCCACGCCGACCACGGCTGGCTCGACACCCGCCACACCTTCTCCTTCGCCGACTACCACGACCCGCGCGCACATGGGCTTCCGCGCGCTGCGCGTCATCAACGAGGACCGGGTCGCGCCCGGCACGCGGCTTCGGAACCCACCCGCACCGCGACATGGAGATCATCACCTACGTGCTGGAGGGCGCGCTGGCGCACCAGGACTCGCATGGGCAACGGCTCGGTCATCCGGCCGGGCGAGGTGCAGCGCATGAGCGCCGGCACCGGCGTGCGCGCACAGCGAGCGCAACGCCTCCGCCGACCGAGCCGGTGCACTTGCTCCAGATCTGGCTCCTGCCGGCGCAGCCGCGGCCTCACGCCGAGCTACGAGCAGAAGAGCTTTCCCGAGGCCGAGCGGCGGGGCGCGCTCCGGCTGGTGGCCGCCCCAGACGGCGGAGGGCGGGGCCGTGACCGTGCACCAGGATGCCCGCCTGTACCTCGCCCTGCTCGGCGACGGCGAGCGCGTGATGCACCCGCTCGCCCCGGGGCGCCGGGCCTGGGTGCACGTCGCGCGCGGAGAGGCCCTGGTGAACGGCCAGCCCCTCTCGGCTGGCGACGGCGCCGCGCTGGAGGGCGAGCCGGCGGTCGAGCTCGCGGCCGCCGGCGCCAGCCTGGCCGACGTGCTCCTCTTCGACCTCGCCTGAGGTCGGAGCCTGGCCCACTCTCCGCTGTAGCGGGGATCTCACGGGGTCGGGATGGTCTCGTGAAGCAGCGTCGCGGCACGAGGTCCAGAGCCGTGCGCCGGGCTTGGTGCGCGATCCACCTCAGCTGACCGGGGCGGCCGGCCTGCGCATCCTGAGCCGCCAGACGGGCGCGCCGGTGGCGAGGTAGCGCTTCTCCCGCGTGGAGGGCACCTCCCCCTCCGCCCGCTCGGAGAACCGGCCAGCGCCCGCCCCGTTCTCGAAGCCCACGACCTCGAGGCGCTCCACCGCCTCCATCGCGTACTGCTCCACGTCGGTGCGGAAGTCGAGGAGGCCGGCGGGCGCGAGCAGGCCGAGGAGGAGCTGCGACATGCCGTCGTCGACGAGGCGCCGGTGGTGGTGCTTGCGCTTCCACCAGGGGTCGGGGAAGTGCACGTGGATGGCGGCGAGCGAGCCGGCGCGGAAGAGCCGCGGCGCCAGCAGGCGTGCATCGCCCCGGATGGCGACGAGGTTCGGAAGCCCCCGCTCCGCGGCGCGCGCCGCCAGCTCGTCGGCGAACTTTCGCCGCTGCTCGATGGCGACGAGCGCCCGGCGGGGAAAGGCGCGCGCCCAGGCGAGGGCGAAACCTCCGTGGCCCGAGCCGATCTCCAGCTCGAGCGCCCTCCCCGGCTGGCCTAGCAAGGCCGGCCAGTCCGGCATGAGGTCGAGCGCGAGCGGCGATTCGTCGGGGGCCGAGAAGATCACGGCGCCGCGTCATAGCACGGCGGCCGTCGGTCGGCGTGTTGCCGTGTAGCGCTGGCGCTGGACCCTTCGGACAACGTCTACCTCGCCACGGCGCCGGCCGGCGGTGCACGCTGGGTGGCGAGTGGGCCACCCCCGGCACCTGACACCACTGGATGGATATGCAGGGCTCCGCATCGTCGAGCCCGCGCTCTTTCTCGCCGAGTCGACGGGCACCGGTGAGTCCCGGCGCTACGCCCCGGCCTCTGGGTTAGAAGCACCGGATGGTCTCGCCAGCCCCTGCCATGCGCGCTGCCCTGCTGGCGCTCGCGCTCGCCGGAGGGTGCGCGCGGTGTGGGAAGGAGGAGGTCGAGGGGCCGGAGCACTTCCTCCCCGCCAGCGCGACCCTGCTGGTGGTGGTCCCGAGCATTCGCGCGGCCCAGGATCAGCTGGCGCCGCTCCTCGCCACCTTGGAAGCGGTGCCGGCCGCCGCCCGGGCCGCCGAGACCTCACGGGCCGTCACCGCGCAGCTCGGCTTCGACCCGCTCGACCCCCGGGCCACCTCCGAGATGGGCATCGATCCGGGGCGCGGACTCGGCCTCGCCTTCACCGCCGGTGAGCCACCCCTGCTGGTCTTGCCGGTGGAGAGCGAGCGCCACCTGGAGGAGCTGGTGGCCCGGCTCGCCCGCGACCGGCTGGGCGCCGGCCACCGCAGTGAGGCGCGCCTGGCGGGAGGGCGGCGCGTCGGCTTCGCGGCGGCCGCGGGCGAGCCACCGCGCCTCTCGCTGGCCTTCGTCGGACGAACGGCGATCCTCGCGACGGGCGCGACGGCTCCGGCCCGCCTGGAGGCCGCCGCCACCCGCCCTGCCGCCGAGCGACTCGCCTCGAGCGCCGCGTACCGCGAGGCGCGCGCCCTCGCGGCCGGCGGCCGGGACCGCCACGCCGCGGCCGTGATCTTCGCGCCGCCTGGCTCCCCCTTCCTGGAGCGCGTTCCGGCGGCACGCGACGGGGTGGCGCTCACCGCCGGGGGCGGGGCGGACCGCCTGGTCGTGCGGGCCGGCCTCCTCCTCCCCCCGGCGCGCCGCGCGAGCTGGGAGCGGCTCCTCACCGGCCGTGACGACCGGGCTGGCTACCCGGCGGGCGCCTTCCTGGTGGTCCGTACGGAGGGTGACGCGGGCGAGCTCGCTCTCCGGCTGCTCGACCGCGCCCGGACCGCGCCGGACGACCTGGCCGCCGGCGCGGCCGTGCCCCTCCCCCGCGAACCGCTCGGGCCGCTGCGCGGGCTCCTCCCGCTGCTCGCCCCCGGCGCCAGCCTCTCGCTCGCGCTCGCGCCCACCTTCACGCTGGCCGCGGCGCGGGCTCGAGACCTCGGGCAGCTCGACCCCTTTCGCCTGGTGCTCCTCTCGGCGGAACTGCGGGTGAAGGACCCCGCGGGCGCCGCAGCGGTCCTCGACCGCCTCGCGCGCGCGCCTGCCTCGGGAGACGCGGTCGGCGGAGGGGCGCGTCGCTGGCTCCTCCCGATCGGCGCCTCGACACTGAGGGTGACACTGGAGGGGAACCGGCTCCTCGCCGCGGGCGGCGAGCCGGCGGAGGGCTCGACCGCCACCAGCGGCGCCCATGCGCCGCCCACCCACGCCGCCGGGGCGGCGCTCGAGCCGGGGGGCTCGGGCGCCGTCCTCGACCTCGCCGCGCTGGTGAAGAGCTTTCGCGCCCTGCCGGCGAGCGCCTACGGCACCGGACCCGACGCCTTCGTGATGCGCGCGCTCCTCGGGCGCTTCATCGAGCCGCTCTCGCGCCTCGCCGCCGCCTCCCTGCGGGTGGAGCTCGGCGAGGGCGGCGTCCGCGCCCGGCTGGAGGTGGAGGCGAGGCCGGGGTCGGCGCCCGGCGGAGGCGCGACCGCGCGCCCCGGAGCAGCCGCGGTGATCGCGCTCCGGAACATCGTGAAGCGCTACCGGGACGGCGCGGGCGAGGTGGCGGTCCTCGACGGGCTCGACCTCGCGGTGGCGGCCGGGGAGCTGGTGGTGATCACCGGCGCCTCCGGCTCGGGCAAGTCGTCGCTCCTGCACATCGCCGGCGCCCTCGACGCCGACTTCCGGGGAGAGGCGCGGCTCGACGGCCACGACCTGTCCGGCCTCACCGAGCTGCAAAGGGCCACGCTGCGGAACGGCACCGTCGGCCTGGTGTTCCAGTCCTTCAATCTCCTTCCACGGCTCACCGCGCTCGCCAACGTCACCCTGCCCTCCTTCTTCAGGAAGCGGGGCGCCGCGACATCGGACGCGCGCGAGGCGGGCCTCGCCGCGCTCGCCAGGGTGGGGCTGCGGGAGAAGGCGGCAAAGCTCCCCACGCAGCTCTCGGGCGGCGAGCGGCAGCGCGTGGCGGTGGCGCGGGCGCTCTTCGCCGGCCCCCGGCTGCTCCTCGCCGACGAGCCCACCGGCAATCTCGACGCCGTGTCCGGCGCGGGCGTCATCGAGATCTTTCGCGCCCTGGCCGCCGAGGGCCTGGGGGTGGTGGTGGCCACGCACGAGGAGCGGGTTTCGGCCGTCGCCACCCGCCTCCTGCACCTCGAGGGGGGAAGGCTCCGGTGACGGCGCGGGGACTCGCGAGCCTCGCCTGGTCGAACCTCCGCGCCGACCGGGCCGGGATGGCGCTGAACGGCCTCGCCACTGCGGCGGCGGCCGCGGCGCTGGTGTTCTTCGTCGCGCTGGGGCTGGGGGTGAGCGCGGCCACCCGGCAGCTCTTCCCCCTCGACGACCGGCTCCTCGAGGTCGTTCCGGCGGCGGTCTCGCTGGGAGGCGTGCTGGGAGGCGGCCAGCTCGACGGCGCGGCGGTGGAGCGGCTGCGGTCGCTGCCCGAGGTGGTGGCTGTCTACCCGCGCCTGCTGCTCCAGGTGCCGATTGCCGCGGGCCGCGCCCCGGAAGGCCTCGCCATGAACTGGCCCGAGGCGCTCACCCTGCAGATCCCGGCGGTGGGCGTACCGAGAGCGCTGGTGGCCTCCGAGCTGCCGCCGGGCTCACCCTTCGACGACGGCGGGCCCGGCGCGCCCATCCCCGTGGTCCTCTCGCGCCGCCTCCTCGCCATCTACGACCGCGCCATCGCGCCCTCCTGGAACCTGCGCCGACTGCCGCCCGGCCCGGCGCTCGTCGGGCTCCAGCTGCCGGTGCGGGTGGGCTTCTCCATCGTCCCGAGGAAGGTCGAGCAGCGCGTCTTCGACACCCGGCTGGTGCTGGCCGGCCTCTCCGACCGGACTCCTCTCTACGCGGCGGCCATGCCCCTCGAGCTGGTGCGGCGCCTCAACCAGGAGTACGGCAAGCTGGACCAGGGCTATGCGGCGGCCTCGCTTCTCGTCGGGCGCGCGGAGGCGGTGCCGCGCATCGCCTCGGCGCTGCGCGGCATGGGCCTCGCCCTGGAGGACGGGGAGCGCGCCCTCGCCGAGCGGGTGGGCTCGGCGGTGGGGCTCACCACCGGCGCGCTGGCCGCGCTGGCGCTGCTCATGTGCGCGCTGTCGGCCCTGGCCATCGCGCAGTCGCTCCTCGCCAGCGGCCGGGCCCGGGCGAGGGAGCTGGCCCTGCTGCGCGCGGTGGGGGCCACGCCGGGCGACGTGCGCGCCCTCTTCCTCACCGAGGCAGCGATGGTGGGTTTCTTCGGGGGCGTACTGGGTGCAGCCGCGGCCCGCCTCGCCGCGCTCGGCGCCGACGCCCTGGCGCACCGGCTGCTCGGTGGCTCCCCCCTCCTGCCCTCCACGCTCTTCAGCTTCCCGGCGTGGGTCTTCGCGCTCGGGCTGGGGGTGGCGGTGCTCGCCAGCCTGGCCGGAGCGCTGGTCCCGGCCAGCGCCGCGGCGAGGTCCGACCCGGCCCGGAACCTGAGCTGAACCGGGGCACCATCACCCGAGCTCCGCGAACCGCGTCCCGCAGCCGGACCCGGGTCCACCGGCTTCGGCGGCGACCCGGAGCGGTCGAGCTCCTTCCGCGGCGGGAGGTGACGGTGCCTGATAGAAGACCGGGATGTCCTCGAGCGGCCATGGAAGCTGGCCTCGCGCCCGGCGCTGGTTCAGCCTGGGCGCAGGCTTCGCGCTGCTCGCGGTGGGGGCGGCGCTGCTCGTGCTGCCCGGGCCGGGCATCCCGCTGGTGCTGGCCGGGCTGGCGCTCCTCGGCCGCGAGCTACCGTGGGCGCGCCGCCTGCGCGCCTGGATCCACGCCAAGGTGAGGGAGCGGCTGAAGCTTGGCCGCGAGCGCTCCTCGCGGAGGGCTCGCGCCGTGAAGCGGGGGCCGCAGGCGAGCGAGCCCTGAGCCCACGACCCAGGCTCCACCGCGAGGCTTCGTTTCTCGGAGGTGGAGCGCGCCACACGCTCAGCCCGCCCGTGCCCTGGCCGTGAGCTTCGCGTTCGAGGCCTCCCCGCTGCGCGGGTAGACCACCAGCGCCTTGCCTGCGAGGAGCTTGAACCGCTTGGCGTTCCGGATGCCGTTCCACCGGCATAGCTCGTCGACGGCGACGCCGAAGTGCTGGGCGATGCTCCAGAGGGTGTCGCCGGAGCGCACCTTCACCACCGCGCGCTCTCGCGCGTCGCGGCTCGCCGCTCGCTTCGTCCCGAGCGATGCCTTCACCACCTTGGCCGTGCCGCCCGAGCGCCGGGCCGCCAGCACCACCTCGCCGCGGGAGCTGCGCGACCGTCGCGAGGAGGCGCGCGAGCTGCGCTCGGCCTGGGCCGGCGGCTCGGCCGCGGCGAAGGCCACCGCCTGCACACGCGAGGCGGCGTTGAGCGGGATGACGAGCTCGGTGCCGGTTCTGACGCGGCGCCCGGCCCGGACGCCGTTCATGCGCGCCAGGGTATCCTCGCCGATGCCGTACTTCCTGGCGATGGCGCGGAGCGACTCGCCGCGGCCCACCTTGTGCTGCGCGAAGGCGAGCTTCCCGACCTTCGCCTCCAGGTCGGGCCAGTTCTCGGCGAAGGCCGCCGCCTGGCCGTAGGGCACCTTGACGACGTGCGGGCGGGGGGGCGTGCACGAGCGCCGAAGCTCGGGGTTGAGGTCGAGCACCGCCCGCTCGGTGGTGCCGGCCGCCTCGGCCACCGCGGTGAGCGGGGTGGCGCGCGGCACCGTGACGAGCTCGTAGTCCTGCCACGACTCGGCCTCGATCTCGCTCGCCGTGAACCCGAACGCCTCGGGGTGCTTGGCGATGATGGCGGCCGCCATGAGCTTCGGGACGTAACCCTTGGTCTCGGCCTTGAGCACCCGCCCCTCGGCCATCGACCAGAAGTCCTTCTGGCCCGCGGCCCAGGCGCGGTAGATCTTGCCCACGCCCGCGTTGTAGCCGGCCCAGGCGAGGCGCCAGTCGCCCGTCTGCTGGTGAAGCTCCTTCAGGTATCTCGCCGCCGCCCGCGCCGCCTTCTCCGGGTCGCGCCGCTCGTCCACCCAGAAGTCCTGGCGGAGGCCCATGCGCCGCCCTGTCTCGGCGATGAATTGCCAGGGGCCTACCGCCTTGGCGCGGCTCGTCGCCATGTTGGCGAAGCCGCTCTCGATCATGGCCAAATAGACGGTGTCCTCGGGCAGCCCCTCCTCCCGCAGGATCCTGCGGAAGGCCGGGATGTACTTGTGTGAACGGCCCAGCCACTTCACGAAGTGCTTTCGGACGAGCGGCACGTTCTGGAAGAAGCGGACGTAGGAGATGACCTTCTCGTTCACCTCGACGGGGATGTCGTACTCGGCCTGGAGCTGTCGGAGGTCGTGATCGAGCTCGGGGAGGCCGGCGATGCGGCCGCCCTGCTCGGGCGCGGGGCCGCGCTCGCGGCCGGCGGAGTCGCGGAGCCGCTGCCGCAACGGAGAGTCGAGGGTGGTGCGGGCGGTGTCGCGCGAGGGGTCGTCCACGCCGGCCGGGTTGTCGGGGTGGACCAGCTCCTCGGCGGCGCGCATCTGCTCGAGCTCGGCCGACTCGAGCTTCACCTCGGCGTCGATCACCGGCTCGTCCGGGGTGTCGGCGTCGGGCGTCTCGCCGCTCGTGCCGGCGTCCTCCATCGCCTCCGCTGCCGCGGCGGGCGCCCTCGAGGAAGGGCCCTCGAGGGGGGCCTCTGCCCACGAACTGCTCCCCCAAAGGGCAGCCACCGCACAAGCGATCAATGTGGCGTAGCTTTTCATGCGCTTCCTTGACCGCGAGCGGGACAGGGCCAGGCAGAAAGCCTTGCCAGCGATGAGTCTACCGCTCGCCTGGCGGAAAGGAAATCTCCCGTCGGGGCGGGTGCTTGTCGGTGGGTTGGGCACAGCGTCACCCCGGCGTGGGGGGTGCCCCGTAGCGCCGCGAATGGACGGGTGTGGTGGAACGGCGACAGGCTCCCGGCCGAGGGCTCGGCGGGTCACCACATCCGGGCGTCGGGCTCGCCCCCGCCGGGAACGGGATCGAGAGCAAACCCGTTCCCGCCGGGGGGAAAGTGGCGGTCGATGAGCCGGCGTACATCGTCCACGGTGTGGAGGCCATCGGCTTCGCGCCTGAAGTGCGCCCCGCCGCGCCGGCCGCGCGTGTACCAGAGCAGGTGCTTGCGCAGCTCGCGCAGCGCCGAGCGTTCAGCCTCCTCGGCGCTCTCCTCCGGCCGCTGTCGCCGCCGGTGCTCGATCTGCAGGGCGACGTGGCGCATCACCACCTCGGCCCAGGCGTCTCGACCCGGCGGCGGCGGCAGGGGCTCGCCCCGCTCGGCGCAGGCGAGCTCGGAGAAGATCCACGGGTAGCCGCACGCGCCGCGCGCCACCAGGACGGCGTCGCAACCGGTCTCGGCGGCCATGCGCAGCGCATCGGCGGCGCTCCACACGTCGCCCGAGCCGAGCACCGGGATGGCCACCGCCTGCTTCACCGCGCGGATGAGCGCCCAGCTCGCCGCCCCCGTGTACCCCTGCGCGCGGGTCCGGCCGTGCAGCGCCACCGCGCTCGCGCCCCCCGCCTCGGCCGCGCGCGCCACCTCCGCGCAGTTCACGCTCGCCTCGTCCCAGCCGGTCCTGATCTTCACCGTGACCGGCACGCCCGAGGCCCGGCGAACCGCCGCGACGGCGGCCAGCACCCGCTCCGGGTCGCGCGCCAGGGCCGCCCCCGCGCCGGTGCCGCACACCTTCTTCACCGGGCAGGCCATGTTGATGTCGACGAGGTCCGCCCCGTGCCGCACCGCCGCCTCGGCGCCGCGCGCCAGAGCCTCCGGTTCGGAGGCGAAGATCTGCACCGCGAAGGGGCGCTCCTCCGGATCGCGGTCGAGGTAGCGCTCGGTCTGGGCGCTCCCGTGGAGGAGCCCGAGGGCGGAGACCATCTCGGTGTAGGCGAGGGCTGCGCCCATCTCGCGGCAGATCTTCCGGAAGGGGCGGTCCGAGACGCCGGCCAGTGGGGCGAGGAAGAAGCGCCCAGCGAAGGCGTGGGGGCCGATGCGCACCGGTGGCGACACCGTGAGCTCAGGCCACCCGGAGGTGGGCGGCGAGCGCCCGCGGCCCGGCGCGCTCCAGCAGCTCCAGCGCCTCGTCGGCCGGCGAGCGGCCCGAGGAGGCGCGCTCGCGCAGCGGCTCCAGCCACACGCGCTCGTCCTTGCCTCGCTCGCCGCAACAATGCTGGCGGCAGAGGCCGGCCGAGGAGATCGCCACCACGCGCGAGGCCACCTCGCGCAGGGTGCGCCCGTCGGTCAGCCGGGCGAGGAGCCCTGCGCGCCCGGCGTCGCGCATGAGCACCCGCCGCTCCTCGAGCGAGAGATCCTCGAGGAGCGCGCCCGCCTCCTCGCGCGCCTGCGGGTCGTAGAGGAGACCCTTCCACAGCGCGGCGAGCGCCTTGGTCATGGCCGCGTCGCAGGCGTCGGCCGCCCGCACCTCCACCACACCCTTCACCCGCACCTCGGGAAAGAGGGTGGAGAGGTGGTCCTCCCAGTCGGCCATCGTGGCCCGGAGTCCGGAGATCCCCCCGGCGAGAAGGGCGCGGAAGGTGAGGCCGCCGGTGGTGAGATAGCGCTCCCCGCGGCGGAGGAAGACCATCGGCACGTCGAGCGCCCACTCCGCGTAGCGCCGGTAGGCCTCCTCCTCGAAACCGGGGGCGAACGCAAAGCCGAGGAGCCCCGAGCGGTCCGGGTCGACCTTCTCCCACACCGCCACGCGGAAGCTCTTCCAGCCGCTCGGGCGCCCGCCCACCACCGGCGAGTTCGCGAAGAGGGCCACGACCGCCGGCTGCACCGCCAGCGACACCCGCAGCTTCTCGGCCATGTCGCGCTCCGACCCAAAGTCGAAGGAGACCTGCGCCGAGGCGGTCATGGCCATCATGTCCTCGGCCAAGGAGCCCCTCGCCGCCAGGAAGGGCCGCATCACCACGTACCTGGCCTTCGGCATCCAGCGGGCGGTGGCCGGAGTGCCCCAGGGCCGGTAGCCGGTGGCGAGGAGCTCGAGGTCGAGCTCGCCCGCCAGCTCGCGGCACTTGGCGAGGTGGCGGTCGAGCTCGGCGGCCACCACGTGCACGTCGGGGAACGGCCTCCCAGAGAGCTCCACCTGCCCGCCCGGCTCGATGGAGACCGAGAGGCCGCTCTTCTGCGCGGCGATGACGTGCCCCTCGTCGAGGAAGGGCGTGTAGCCGAAGCGCTCGAACCCCTCCAGCAGCGCGCCGATGCCGCGGGGTCCCTCGTACGGGACGGGGTCGAGCGAGCCGCCGAGGAGCGGCACCTTCTCGTGCTCGAGGCCCACCTTCCACTCGGCGCGGTCGCGCTCCTTCGCCCGGAACCAGCCCACCAGCTCGTCCACCCCGCCGATGGGCGGGCTCTCCTCCACGCGGGGGTCGAGCGACATGGGCGGCCTTTCTAACCGCGAAGCTGGTGGGAGCGCCACTTACCGCCAGGGCCCATGCCGCAAGGTCCCGCGAAGCGGGACCGCGCAGCGCCCCGGCGGGCAGGGGACCAGGAGCCTCGTGAGAACCTCCCCCGATTCGGGCATCATGAACCCCGAATGTCCCCCATGCGCCGATCCCTTCCCCTCCTTCTCGCCCTCTCCGCCTGCGGCTCTGGCGACCCGCTCTGCTCGCCCGTGCTGGAGAAGGCCCTGGTGCTGCAGCGAGTGAACGACTGGTACCTCCACCAGGAGCTCCTCCCATCCGGCCTCGACCCCGGCGCCTACGCCTCGGCGGCCGAGCTGCTCGACGCGGCCACCGCGGCGGCGCGCGCGCAGGGACTCGACCGCGGCTGGAGCTACCTCCTCCCCACGGCCCAGGCGGAGGCCTACTTCCAGCGGGGGGAGAGCGCCGGCTTCGGCTTCGGGCTGCTCGTGCGGGGAGCGGCGCCGGCTCAGCGCCTCTTCGTGAGCCAGGCCTTTCCCGGCTCGCCCGCGGCGGGGGCCGGCTTCACCCGAGGTGACGAGATCCTGGCGGCCGGCCCCTCGCCCGGGACGCTCACCCCGGTGGCCGCGGCGGCGAACGACGGGACGCTGGGGGCGCTGGTGATGGCGAAGGCCGGAACCGCCACCACCTTCTCGGTGCTGCCACTCGGGGGAAGCGTCCCGCTTCTCCGGACGATGACCCCTGCGGCCTCCTTCGACCTCGACCCGGTCCCGCTCCACCGCGTCTACCCGGACGGCACGGGGTACGTCGCCCTGCGCACCTTCATCTCGCCGGCCGAGCCGCTGCTCCGGCAGGCGTTCGCGACACTTCGCGAGGCAGGGGTACGCCGGGTGGTGGTCGACGTCCGCTACAACGGGGGCGGCTACATATCGACGGCGCAGCTCCTCGCCAGCCTGCTCGCCCGCGACCGGACGGGCGAGGAGATGTTCGAGCAGCGCTTCAACGCGCGCCACGGCGCGAGCAACTCGTTCACGCCCTTCACCAGCGAACCCGAGGCGAGCGCCTTCGAGCGCGTGGCGTTCGTCACCACCCGGGCCAGCGCCTCGGCGAGCGAGCTCGTCCCGAACGCCCTCGACCCGTACGTCGACATCGCCTTCGCCGGATTCGAGGAGCTACGGGAAGCCGGTCGGCCAGACCATCTTCGACTTGGGCGCCTGCAAGGACGAGCTCTTCCTCGTCTCGTTCGAGCTCGCCAACGCGGCCGGGGTGGCCGACTACTACGGCGGTCTCCCCGCCGCCTCGACGCGAGGCCCGCTGTGCGAGGCGGAGGACGATCTCACCCACGCGCAGGATTCCGAGGAGGAGGCCTCCACCCTGGCCGCCCTCACCTTCCTGCGCACCGGCGCCTGTCCTTCCGCGCCGGCAGCGCCTGCGCTGCGCGCCGCGCGTACAGCGAGGGCGACGACGGCGCTCGAGCCGGTGAGGGCACCCGCGCCCACACCCGCGCAGCGCGACCTGCCGGGGCTCTTCTGAAGCCCACGCCCCTTTGCCTACCCCACCGGCGTTGCGCCGTCCCCTTCACCCTCCTATTTTTGAAGGTCTGCCTCAGCTCGGCGGACCATCGAGAAGAAGTGCTCACGTTGCAACCAGGCGGCCCCGCATGAATCGACCCGTTCGCATCCTGGCGACGCTCGCCCTGTCGCTCGCCGCGGCGGCGGCCGTCTTCGCCTACCACCCGGGCCGCGCCAGCTCCGACGGCGAGGACGGAGCACGGGCGGCGCCCGCCGTGGCCGCCGCCGAGACGGCCCCCCTCCTCCCGGGGATGGCCGCGCGACAGAAGGGTGCGAGCGCCTCCGGCGAGGACGACGACGACGACGCGAACTACCCGCTCGAGACGCTACCCGTCTTCTCGCGCGCGGTGCACTACGTGTCGGAGAACTACGTCGAGCCGAAGCGCATCGATCCCAAGGCCATGGTGGTGGCGGCCCTCGACATGATCGAGAAGACGGTGGCCGAGGTGATGGTCGAGGGCAACGCCAGGCAGGAGAAGCTCACCCTCACCGTGGGTGCGGCGAGCCGCCCCATCGACATCTCCGGCGTGGACAGCATCTTCAAGGTGCGGGCGGTGATGGGGGAGGCGGTGGGCTTCATCCAGAAGCACCTGGTAGCCCACAAGAACCTGCGCGAGATCGAGTACGCGGCCGTGAACGGCATGCTCTCCACCCTCGATCCACACTCGATCCTCCTCGACCCCAAGATGTTCCGCGAGATGAAGCTGCAGACGCGCGGCGAGTTCGGCGGCCTCGGCTTCGTCATCGCCATGCGCGACGGCAACCTCACCGTGGTGAGGGTGATCAAGAACACGCCCGCCCAGAAGGCCGGCATCCGCGCCAAGGACGTCATCACCCGTATCGGCGAGCAGTCCACGGTCAACATGGACCTCCAGGACGCCGTCGACCGGCTGCGCGGGAAGCCCGCCACCAAGGTGAGCCTCACGGTGCTGCGCGCCGGGCACCCCGAGGCCCGAAAGCTGGATCTCGCCCGCGAGGTGATCAGCGTGGAGACGGTGCCGCAGGCGAAGCTCCTCGCCGGCGACGTGGGGTACGTGAAGCTCTCGCAGTTCTCCGCCAACAGCACGCGCGACATCCTGGCCGCGGTGAACCAGCAACGCGCCGAGGCCGGGGGGCAGCTCCGGGGGCTGGTGCTCGACCTGCGGGGAAACCCCGGCGGGCTCCTCGAGCAGGCCATCAGCGTCTCCGACCTCTTCCTCTCCCGCGGCGTCATCGTGAAGACCGTGGGTGAAGGCATGCGGATGAACGAGGTGAAGGAGGCGCACGGCGACCGCGACGACATGACCCGGCTGCCGCTGGTGGTCATCGTCAACAACAACTCCGCCTCGGCGAGCGAGATCGTGGCGGGTGCGCTCAAGAACAACGAGCGCGCGCTGGTCATCGGGCGGCAGACCTTCGGCAAGGGCTCGGTGCAGGTGCTCTACGACTTCTCCGACCCCACCCGGCCCACCGAGGAGTCGGCGCTGAAGCTCACCATCGCCCAGTACCTCACCCCCGGCGACCTCTCCATCCAGGAGGTCGGCGTCGCGCCCGACGTGCTCCTCCTCCCCGGCCGCGCGCTGGAGAACGCGGTGAACTACTTCGCCCCCCCGCGCATGCTGGGCGAGATCGACCTCGACAAGCACTTCAGCAACCCGGCCGACGAGAAGCTCTCCCAGACCGAGATGCAGAAGCGGGCCGCGGAGCGGCGCGAGCGGGCCGAGAAGGCGCCCCTCGAGCTGCGCTACCTGCTCGACGAGAAGGAGGACACGCTGGCCAAGGCCCTGATGGCCGACGAGAAGCGCGAGGCGGCCGCCGCCCGGGGCGAGCCCGCCGCGGTGAGCGAGCTCACCCCCGAGCAGCAGGAGGACGAGGACGCCGAGGCGAACCCGGACGAGCTGGTGGAGGACTACCAGATCCGCTTCGCCCGCGACCTGCTCGGCCAGGCGCCGTTCGCCGACCGGCCGCGCCTGCTCGAGGCCGCGAAGGGCTTCGTCGCCGAGCGGAAGGTCGAGGAGGAGAAGCGGCTCGAGGCGCGCCTCACCGCGCTCGGGCTCGACTGGTCGGCGGGCGAGGCCACCGGCTCGCCGCGCCCGGTCGTCACCGTGGCGCCCGCGCCTGGGAAGCAGCTCACCGCGGGTGAAAAGGTGAAGTGGACCGTCACCGTGGAGAACCGCGGCGACGGCCCCCTCACGCAGCTCCGCGCCTGGGCGCTCGCCGAGAAGAACCCGCTCCTCGACCGCCGGGAGTTCGTCTTCGGCCTGGTGAAGCCGGGCGAGAGGCGGAGCTGGACCGTCCCGGTGAAGCTGCCGCGGGGGCTCGACAGCCGCCACGACGAGGTGCGGATCCACTTCGAGGAGGCCAATGGCCGTGCTCCCGCCGACGCGCTCACCGCCCTCGACGTGGTGGAGGTGCCGAAACCGGTGTTCGCCTTCTCCACGCAGGTGGAGGATGCGGCGAGCGGCAACGGGGACGGCCTCGTGCAGCGGGGCGAGCGGGTCAGCCTGCGGGTCGACGTGAAGAACGAGGGCAAGGGCGCCTCGGGCGACAAGACCTACGTGTCGCTGAAGAACCTCGGCACCGAGAAGGTCTCCATCGAGAAGGGGCGCGCGGTGGTGGGACGCCTCGCCCCGGGGGAGTCGAGGTCGGCGGTGATGGAGGTGGAGGTGAAGCGCGGCCTCGAGGGCGAGGTCATGCCGCTCCGGGTGATGGTGGTCGACGAGGGCACCGACGAGTTCCTCTCCGAGCGCGTGGAGCTGCCGGTCTCGACCGAGGGCCAGCGCAAGGTGGCCGCCGCGGGCGCGGTGAAGATCGCCTCGGGCGAGGTGGTGCTGCGCAGCGGCGCCTCCGCCGAGGCGGCGCCCATCGGCGTCGCCCGCAAGGGCGTCGTCCTGCCGGTGAGCGGGCGCTGGGGTCCATTCACCGGGGTGGAGTGGGGGAAGGGGCGCACGGCCTACGTCTCCACGGGCGAGGTCGCTCAGGCCCGCGCCTCCGAGCTGCGCAGCGCCGCCAAGGTGAACGCCGCGGCGGTGAGCGAGGTGTGGCAGCGACAGCTCCCCCGGATCGCCCTCTCGCCCGACCCCGCGCGCGGCGCGCCGGTGGTGGTCTCGGACAAGCTGCGCTTCCAGGGCTCGGCCACCGTGCCGCCGGGCCTCGCCGGGACGCAGACGAAGCTGCGCGACTTCTTCGTCTTCGTGAACGACCAGAAGGTCTTCTTCAAGGTCGTCCCGGCCGAGGGAGGCGCGAGCCGCCTCGAGTTCGACACCGAGGTGCCGCTCGAGCCGGGCAACAACGCCGTCACCTTCTTCGCCCGGGAGGACGATGAGCTGCAGGCGCGCCGGACCGTCTACGTCTTCCGCCGCGCGCCGGAGGTGGCGCAGACGACGGGGGCCGGCTCGGCAGCGCAGTAGGGCGGCACGGGGAAGCTCGCCGCACCCGCGCCGGCCCGGCCTCGCTCGTGCCCGCCCCTTTGGGTGAGCTCCAGGGGGGGCTCCGCCTCACCCGACCAGCCGGGCCACCGCCTCCACCAGTTCGGCGCTGTCGACCGGCTTCGCGAGAAACGCGTCGGCGCCGAGCGCGAGCGCCCGGTTGCGGTCGGCCTCGCCGCCCTCGGCGGTCACCACCAGGATGGGCGTGCGCTGGTGCGCCCCCCCAGAGCGCAGCAGGCCGATGAGCTTCAGCCCGTCCATCACCGGCATGAGGAGGTCGGTCACCACGGCGTCGAAGCGCGCGCCGTGGAGGCGCCGCCAGGCGTCCGCGCCGTCCTCCGCGGCGGTGGTCCTGGCGCCGGCCCGCGCCAGCACCTCGCCGAGCTGGCGCCGCATCGAGGAGCTGTCGTCCACCACCAGGATGGAGGGCCGTCCGGGCAGCGCGAGCGTCATGCGCCCTCCTCCGTCCTGCTTCGCGCACCGTGGAGGTGGTCGAGCGGCTTGCGATAGACGAGGTCGTGGCGCAGCTGGACCAGCTCGAAGTCGGTGGTGACGTGGAGCAGCGACTCCGAGTGCCCGAGGAGGAGCCAGCCTCCGGCCCGCAGCCGGCCGTGGAGCATCTTCACCACGCGCCTGCGCACCGGCTCGTCGAAGTAGATCATCACGTTGCGGCAGAAGACGGCGTCCACCGGCCCCACGAAGTGCGAGGCGCGCTCGTCGACGAGGTTCAGGTAGCCGAAGCTCACCGCCTGCCGGAGCTCGTCCGCCACCGTCCAGCGCCCCCCCCCTTCCCGGAACCAGGGGCGGATGGCCTCCGCCTCGGGCGACCGAAAGGAGGAGGCGCCGTAGGTGCCCCGCCGCGCCACGGCGAGCGCCCGCCGGGCGAGATCGGTTCCGAGCACCTCGATCCGCCAGCCCTCGAAGCGCCCGCTCCCCAGGAGCAGGGCGGCCAGCGTGTAGGCCTCCTCCCCGGTGGAGCAGCCGGCGCTCCACACGCGCAGGCGGCGCTCGGGCGCGCGCCAGGCGGCGAGCGAGGGGAGAATCTCCTCGGCGAAGGCGCGGAGCTGCAGCGGCTCCCGGAAGAAGTAGGTCTCGTTGTTGGTGAGCGCCTCGGCCACCGCCTCGAGCTCGGCCCGCCGGGCGGGGTCGAAGCGCAGGAAGCGCTGGAGCGCCGCGAAGCTGGGGAGGTCGCGGAAGACGAGCCGCGGGGCGAGCCTCTTCTCGAACCAGGCGCGCCGGTCGTCGGCGAAGACGAGCCCGAAACTCTCGTGCACCAGCTCGCGCAGGAGCCGGAAGTCCTCGTCGGTCATGGGCGGGGCGGCGCCGTCGATCACCTTGGCCCCTCACCTCTCGCACCGCCCCCGGCGTACGCGCGCCGCGAGAGCTCGCGCTCGGCGCTGGCCAGCGCCTGCGCCACCAGGCCGTCTCGCTCCACCGCCAGGAGCTCCCGCACCGCGCCGAGCGCCTCCGGCTCCGGGCGCTGGCGAAGCGCCTCGGCCGATGCTTGCCTCACGTCCCAGCGGAGGTGCCGCCCGGCGACGGAGATCACCTCGAAGGCGCCCGGACCCTCCAGCCTCGAAGCGGCCCGCACCGCCTCCTTCACCACCTCCGCGTCGGGGTGGCGAACCGCCTCGGAGAGCACGTCGATGCGCTGGGCCGAGAGCTCCGAGAGCGCGTGCAGCGCGGCGATGGCCACCTCCGGCAGCGCCCTGGGGTCTCGCGCCAGCTCCGAGAGGGCGCCCGCGCGCTCCCTGGCGCCACAGCGGCCGAGCGCCAGCGCCGCGGCGGCCCTCACCGAGGCATCGACGTCGCCCAGCGCGAGGGCGAGCCCGCGCTCCACCGCGCTCCAACCGGGTCCGCGGAGGAAGCTCCCGGCGCGGCTGGCGAAGGCGCCGAGCGCCATGGCGGCGGCGGCTCGGAGCTCCGGCTGCGCATCCATCAGGGCCTGGACGAGCGGGGCCGGGGGCACTTCGCGCGGGGGGACGCGCTCCGCCAGCCTCGCCAGCCCTGCCGCCGCCGCCGCCCTTCCGGGCGAGGTCCCTTCCAGGCTGGTGAGGAGGGCCGGCGCGTCGCGCTCGTCACCCACCCGCCCGAGCACCCGGCACCACCCCTGCGAGAGCGGCAGCTGCGCTCCGCGAGCCGAGCTCAGCACGGCGGCTCGCGCAGGAGGCGAAGAACCGAGCTCGCTCAGCGCGGCCACCACCTCGGCGGCGCTCTCGCCCTCCAGCATGGCGGCGAGCGGCCCCACCGCCCGCGCATTCCCCAGGCGACCCAGGGCCTCGACGGCCACCTCCCTGGCTGGCCCGGGGAGCTCTCCCAGGGCGGCGAGGAGCGCGCGAAAGCCCTGCTCGTCCCCGCCTCGCGCGAGAGCCTTCGCCGCCACCACCCTGCTCACCGGGAGGAGCCGGGGAAGAGCCGCACGGAGCGCGTCCACCGCCTCGGTCCCCAGCTGCTCCAGCGCCTCGCCGGCGAGGCCGCGCAGCGCCTCCTCCTCGGCCGCCTGGACCACCAGGACCACGTGTGCCGCAGGGCAGGCCGGGCCGCAGACGAGGAGCGCTCCCGCCCGCACGGCGAGGTCTTCCGAGGCGAGGTGCAGGGGGCCCTCCGCGGCGAGCGGGCCGGGAAGCGGCGCCGGGAGGCGCAGTGAGGACAGGGCGGCGCGGACCCGCTCAGGGCCCGTGAGGCGAAGCTCGCCCAGGCCTGCCAGCGCGGCCTCGCGCACGCCCCTCGACGGGTCGGAGAGGCTCTCCACCAGCAGGGGCACCGCCCCGGGATCGCCGCTCACCCCCGCCAGGCGCAAGGCGAGGCGGCGCAGCGGCCGCTGCGTGGCGAGCTCGCGCAGCCGGGCGAGCGGTACCGGCGCCCGCAGTCTCACCAGCCCGTCCAGCGCCGTGCGCACCAGCCGGGCTTCGGGGGAGCGCGACGCGCGCTCCAGGGCGTCGAGGGCGGCGGCGCCGCCCAGGGAAGCCAGCGCGTCCGCGGCGGCGAGCCTCACGCTCTCGTCCGGGTCGCCGAGGTGGTGCGCCAGCGCGACGCTCGCCTGCCGCTCGCCCAGTGCCCCCAGCACCTCCGCGGCGGCAATGCGCAGGCCCGGGGCATCGCTCCCCAGGGCCTGCACCAGGGCCGGCACCGCCGCGGCGCCGACGAGGACGAGCGCGCCCGCGGCGGCCGAGCCGCGCCCGGTTCCCCCCGAGGCGAGCGCGGCGATGAGGGGCGAGACGACGCGCGCGGGATCCCCGAGGGCGAGGCGGCCTGCGGCCGCGGCCCTCACCCTCCAGCTCGGGTCGTCGAGGTGGGCGAGCAGCGTCGCCAGATCGCCGGGCCGGGCCGCGTCGCGCCCCCGGACCTCGCGATAGCGGGCCTCGTCGTCGGGGTCGGGGCCTGGCAAGGGAGTCGATGTCCCCGTCCCGGGCGAACCGCTGGGCGAGGTCACGGGCGCTTTCCGCCGCCGGCGAGGGGTTCGGCCGGGCTTCCCACCCGCGCGGCGGCCAGCGCCTGCGCCGGAGCCTGCAGGAGCGCCTTCACGTTGAGGAGCAGCCTCAGGCGACCGCCCGTCCGGCCCGGCGCGGCGGCGCCCGGCCTCGCCCGGCTCGCGCCGCACACCCCGAGGAAGAGGCGCGGTCCCGCGCCGTCGAGCAGGGCGGGAGGCGGTCCGATGGCCGAGCGGGGCAGCCGGATGACCCCGGTGACGCTGTCGACCACCAGCCCCAGCACGCGGCCGGCGAGCTGTACCACCATCACCTTGGAGCGGGCGCCGGGAGAGGCGGTGAGGCCGAGGCGCTTCCGGACGTCGACCACCGGGACCACCTCGCCCCGGAGGTCGATGACTCCCTCCACATACTCGGGCGCGCGCGGGACCGGCGTGATGGGCAGGGGCTGCAGGATCTCCCGGAGCCGGCGGAGGTCGATCGCGTACTCCTCCTCCCCCACCCGAAAGGCGCACAGCTCGACCAGCTGCTCGGGCTCCGCGGGAGAGGCGCCGTGCTCCCGCCCGGGCGGTTCGCCAGCCAAGCTCATGGCGCGGCCTCCGGCTCCGCCACCCCGAGGAGCACCGGCAGGTCGAGGAGCACGTAGAAGCCATTCTCCTCGCGGCCAATCCCGAGGATGGCCTCGGCGGCGAGCCCGCCCACACCGTTCGGCCGCGGCTCCACCGAGGTGGTGCCGAGCCTCACCACCTGCGACACCGCATCGACGAGGAGCCCGCGCGGGCCCTCGCCGGCGTCGCAGATGAGCACACGCTGCTCGCGCGAGGGCTTCCCGGGGGGCAGGTCGAGGCGGATCCTCGGGTCGAGGACGGCGATCACCTCGCCGCGCACCATGATGACCCCCAGCACGTGCGGGGGGACGCGCGGGACCTCGGTGATGGCCGGCGCCTTCAGCACCTCGCGCACGTAGCCGATGGCCACGGCGTATTCCTCCGCTCCCAGTCGGAAGGTGAGCCACTCCTCCACCTCCTGGGAGCGCACTGGCTCCGCCGCCGCCACCGGGGAGGCCAGGTCCGGGAGGCCCTCGGCCTCCTCGTCCTCGCGCCAGAAGAACTCGTCGAGCGGATCGCGCTCCGTCACGTGAGCTCCATCCGCGTCTCGGCGTGGAGCACCTCCTCGATGATCGCGCCGATGTCGAGCACGAGGACGGTCCGGCGGCCGCCGAGGTCGGTGGCGCCGGCGATGCCGCGGACCCCGGACAGCGCGCGGCCGAGCGGCTTCACCACGATGTCCTGCTGGCCCACCAGCCCGTCGACGGCGAGCGCCAGCCGCTCCTGGGCGAGCCCCACCACGACCACGTATTCCGGCTCGCCAGAGGCCGGCGGGGGCGCACCCGGGGCGAAGAGGCGCCCGAGCCGCACGAGCGGAAGGGTGCTGCCGCGCAGGCTCACCACCTCGCGGCCGGAGAGCGAGCGGAGCTCGTTCGCTGCGAGGGTGACCACCTCCAGCACGCTGTTCAGCGGGACGGCGTAGGTGCGGCCCGCCACCGACACCACCAGGGCCCGCACGATGGCGAGCGTCACCGGCAGGGTGATCCGGAAGCGCGTGCCCACGCCGAGCTCGCTCTCCAGGTCGATGATGCCGCTCATGGCCGCGATGTTGTTCTTCACGACGTCCATGCCCACGCCGCGGCCGGAGAGGGAGGAGACCTCCCGCTTGGTGGAGAAGCCGGCCACGAAGACGAGGTTCAGCACCTCGCGCCGTCCCATCAGGGCGAGCGCCTCCGGGGCGACGAGCCCGCGCCGCAGCGCCGCCTCGCCCAGGACCCGCTCGTCGAGCCCCGCGCCGTCGTCCTCGACGGTGATGACCACGTGGTTGCCCCTCTGCTCGGCGGTGAGCCGCACCGTCCCGCGCGAGGGCTTGCCCGCGGCGAGCCGCAGCTCGGGCGGCTCGATGGCGTGGTCGAGCGCGTTGCGGACGAGGTGCATGAGCGGGTCCGAGAGCTCCTCGACGATGAGCTTGTCGAGCTCGACCTGGCCGCCCTGAACCTCCAGCTCCACCTGCTTGCCGAGGTCGCGCGCCAGCTTGCGCGCCATGCGCGAGAGCTTGTCGAAGACCTGCTCCAGCGGCACCATGCGCACCTCGAGGATGCCGCCTTGCAGCTCGTCGAGCTTGCGGTCGAGGGCGCGGCTCTCGCGGTGGAGCTCGAGCCCCAGGGTGGTGGACTCGTCGCCGCTCCGGAGCCGCTGGGCGATCCCGAGGAGGCTCGTCTTCACCAGCACGAGCTCGCCCACCAGGTTCATGAGCCGGTCGAGCTTGGCGATGTCGACACGCACCACTAGTGAAACGGAACGGATGGAGACTTCGGGGCGGGCGCCGGCGCCGGAGAAGACTGGCGGCTGCGGTTCGGGCGGTCGCGGCGCGACGCGTGGTGCGCGCGCGGGGGGTGGCGGGGGCGCGGGGGCGGCCGAGCGGAGCGGCGGCGCGGGAGGCGCGGAGGGCTGAGCCCCCTTCGGACGGCGCGGCACCACCTCCAGCAGAGCCTCCGGGCCGGCCGCCAAGCTCACCGCCTCGATGGGCTCCGAGGTGCCGAAGAGGACGTCGAAGCCCAGCGCGTCGGGGTCGGCCGCCTCAGCCGAGGGGAGCGCCGCCACCACCTCGCCCACCGGCTGAAGGCGGCGCTTCAGCTCGTCGAGGCCGGTGTCGAAGGTGGCGAGCGGAAAGCGCACCCTCACCCGGTAGAGGCTCGCGCCCTGCCGGAGGCGGGTGCGGAGGCGGTGCTCCTCGTACTCGGTGAGCACCGTGCGCACACCGGGCTGGAGGTCCAGCTCCAGGAGCGGGTCCTCCGGCGTCAGGGCAGCCGACCCCTCCGGCTCCCGCAGCCTCGCGGCCAGTGCCTCGGCCTCGGCCCCCACGGCCGGCGTGCGAGACTGGGCCGCCTCCTCGGCCACCATGCGGGCGAAGAGCGACGGGGTGGCCTGAAGGAGCTCGAGCGTCTCCCGGTCGAAGCGCCGCCGGCCCATGCGCAGCCCCTCGAGCCGGTCCTCCAGGGCGTGGGCGAGCGCGGCCATGCGCTCGGCGCCGAACATGGCGCACAGCCCCTTCAACGTGTGGGCGGCCCGGAAGACGACGTTCACGACCTCCGGGTCGGCCTCCTCCTCGCGCCGGGTGTCCTCCAGGTGGAGGATCTCCCGATCGAGCGTCTCGACCACCTCCTGCGCCTCGGCGAGGAAGTCGTTCAGGGCTCTCTGGTAAGGGCGTTCCGCCATGGCGCGCCATCCGGCGGCCCGGCGGCGCGCTCATCGTAGCAGGGCCGGGGGGTGGGGCAAGCCGCCGGCGCGGGGAGGGAGCTCCACCCGCACCACCGGCGCCACCACCTCCAGCACCTCGACGTGGAGGAGGTCGCGGGCCGCCGAGAGCTGGCGGTGGAGCGCCCGCGCGTCGCCCAGCAGGACCACCCGGCGCGGCGCCACCGGCAAGTAGGCTTCGAGGAAGAGGCGCCCGGCGTCGAGGTCGGTGCCGGGCGCCACCGGCGGCAGCTCTCCAGCCCAGGTGGCGCTCCCCGCCCGCTGCATGGCGTCGCACAGCCGCGCCGCCTGGAGGGCGAAGGCGCTCGGCTCGCGCGGCGCGGCGGGGAGCCCGAAGCAGAAGAGGCGGGGCACCGCGATGCGCCCCGCGGTGGGGAGGAGCAGCGCCTCGCCGGCGTCGGGGTCGTACCGCCCGTCCTGGATGGCGCGCGAGAGCTGGCCGCAAAGGCGCCAGTCGACGAAGCCGGCCAGCCCCTGGAGCGGCCGCTCGCGGCCGACGTAGAGCGCCAGCCCCTCCACGTCGAGGCCGTCGATGGCGGGGAGGCCGAGGTCGACCGTCTCCAGGCGCAGGCTCAACCGGCGTCCCTCCGGGCAGCCGGCAGCGAAGCCGCGATGCGGTCGAGCACGCCGTTGATGAAGGCCCCCGAGCTCTCGCTGCCGTACTTCTTGCCGAGCTCGATGGCCTCGTTGATCGCCACCTTGACCGGAACGTCGGGCCGGTGCCGCAGCTCGTACACGGCCAGCCGGAGCACGTTGCGGTCGACGCGGGCCATGCGGTCGAGCCGCCAGTTGGTCGAGACCTCCTCGATGGCGGCGTCGATGGAGCGGCGGTGCTCGGCGACGCCGCGCACCAGGCCGTCGGCGAGCTCCATCACCTCGCGCTCCACCGGCTCGAAGCTGCGCCAGAAGCGCGCCAGCGCCTCGTCGAGGTCGCTCGCGGCGACGTCGATCTGGTAGAGCGCCTGCACGGCGCGCTCGCGGGCCTTCGTTCGTCTGGGCTGGGCCATGGGGCTGCCCTCACTTCACGCGCGGGAGTCCCCGCGCCGCCGCCTTCAGCACGTGCGCCTGCTCGATGGCGGCCACCGCCGCCTCCGAGCCCTTGTTGCCCGCCTTCACCCCGGCGCGCTCCAGCGCCTGCTCGAGCGTGTCGCAGGTGAGCACACCGAAGACCACCGCGCAGCTCGCCTCCATGGAGACCTGCGCCACCCCCTTGGCCGCCTCTCCGGCGATGTAGTCGAAGTGGGGGGTGCCCCCGCGGATCACGGCGCCCAGCGCCAGCACCGCGTCGTAGCCCCCGCCGAGCGCCACCTTCCGGAGCAGCGGGGGCAGCTCGAAGGTGCCGGGGCAGCGGTACACGTCGATGGCCGTCTCGTCCGCCCCGTGGCGCTTCAAGGTGTCGAGCGCGCCGGTGAGGAGCTGCTCGGTGATGAGCGCGTTGAAGCGCGAGACGACGAGCGCGAACCGCAGCCCGGTGGCGACGAGCGATCCCTCGATGAAGTTCATCCCTTCTTTCCTTTCGCGCCGCCGGGCGCCGCCGCCACCAGCCCAGCCGCCGCAGCGAGCTCGGGGGGCGCCACCAGGGTGAGGAAGTGTCCGAACTTGTCGCGCTTGGCGAGGAGGTAGGCGCGATTGCGCTGGGTGGCGGGCATCTCGATGGGCACCCGCTCCACCACCTCCAGCCCGTACCCCTCCAGCCCGACGATCTTCTTCGGATTGTTGGTGAGGAGGCGCATCTTCCTCACCCCCAGATCGCGGAGGATCTGGGCGCCGATGCCGTAGTCGCGAAGGTCGGGCTTGAAGCCGAGCCGCACGTTGGCCTCGGCGGTGTCGAGGCCTTCGTCCTGCAGGTTGTAGGCCTTGAGCTTGTTCACCAGGCCGATGCCGCGCCCCTCCTGGTCGAGGTAGACGAGCACACCCTTGCCGGCCTCCTCGATCTGGAGGAGAGCGGCCTGGAGCTGGGGGCCGCAGTCGCACCGCTCGGAGCCGAAGACGTCACCGGTGAGGCACTTCGAGTGCACCCTCACCAGCACCGGCTCGTCCTCCGTCCACTCGCCCTTCACCAGCGCCACGTGCTGGAAGGGGTCGACGTCGTTCTCGTAGGCGACGGCCTCGAAGGCGCCGTAGGCGGTGGGGAGCGGCGCCTGGGAGGCGCGGCGCACCAGCTTGTCCTTCATCATCCGGTAGGCGATGAGGTCGGCCACCGAGACGACGGGGAGACCGAACCTCCGGGCGAGCACCTCCAGCTCGGGGAGCCTGGCCATGGTGCCGTCGTCGTTCATCACCTCGCAGATGACCCCTGCGGGCGCGAGCCCGGCGAGGCGGGCGAGATCGATGGAGCCCTCCGTCTGCCCGGCGCGCACCAGCACCCCGCCCGAGCGCGCCCTGAGCGGGAAGACGTGGCCGGGCCGGGCCAGGTCGTCGGGCCGGGCGTCGTCCTTCACGGCGGTGAGGATGGTGTGGGCCCGGTCGCGGGCGCTGATGCCGGTGGTGACCCCCTGCGCCGCCTCGATGCTCACCGTGAAGGCGGTGCCGTACTTGGAGGTGTTGGCCCCCTCGTCGACCATGAGCGGGAGGCGGAGCTTGCGCACCTTCTCCTCGGTGAGCGCCAGGCAGACGAGCCCACGCCCGTGCATGGCCATGAAGTTCACCGCCTCGGGCGTCACCTTCTCGGCGGCGATGCACAGGTCGCCCTCGTTCTCGCGGTCCTCGTCGTCGACCAGGATGACCATTCGCCCCTGGCGGACGGCCTCCACCGCCGCCTCGATCCGCTCGACCGCGTGCGCGGCGTGGTTCGTCATGAAGTCCTCTCCCCGTAGCCCCATTCGCCGAGCGCGCGCTCGAGCCCACCCGTGGCGGCGCCCGGCGCCGGTGCGCCGAATTCGAGGAGCCGCGCCACGTGGCGCGCCACCACGTCGGCCTCGAGGTTCACCCGCGTGCCCGCCACCGCACGGCCCAGGGTGGTGCGGGCCAGGGTCTCCGGGATGAGCGCCACCTCGAACCGATCGCGCCCTGCGCTGGCCACCGTGAGCGAGACGCCGTCCACCGCCACCGAGCCCTTCTCGGCGACGAGCGGCGCCAGGTCCGGCGGGAGCGAGAGGGTGAGCCTCGCCCCCTGCCCCTCCGGCCGGCGCAGGAGCACCTCGCCCACGGCGTCGACGTGCCCCGCCACCAGGTGGCCGCCCAGCCGGTCGCCGACCGCGAGCGCGCGCTCCAGGTTCACCAGGGTCCCCGAGGTCCAGCTCCCCAGGGTGGTGCAGGAGAGCGTCTCAGGGACGGCGTCGAAGGAAACGCACCCGTGGGCCACCTCGGCCACCGTGAGGCAGCAACCGGAGCAGGCGACGCTCTCGCCGAGCGAGAGCGCGGACGCGTCGAGGAGGCGCGGGCGGAGCGTCAAGCGCGCGCCGCCCTGCCGGGGGACGGCGCGCTCGACGCTCCCCAGGTCCGAGACGAGTCCGGTGAACATTCCGGGCGGAATCCTAGTCCCGGCGCGCCCCTGCGCCAAGGAGAGGCCGCCGGGGGCAGGCTCGACGCGCCGCCGCTCAGAAGATTCGCAGCGCGCCCCGCACCATCACGTCGTCACCGAAGGTGCGGATCTCGACTCCGCCCAGGCGGAGGGCCTCGCTCATCCTGGCCGGCCCCCGGCCGTCGAGCCAGCTCCGGCCGCCACCGAGGACGACGGGGGCGACGAAGGCCACCACCCGGTCGGCGAGCCCCTCGGCGAGGAAGGCGCGGTGCACCTCGGCTCCGCCCTCGACGAGGAGATGGGTGACGCCCCGGGCGGCGAGCCGGGAGAGGAGGTCTCGCAGGTCGACGCGCCCCCTCCGCGCGCGGCAGGGAAGGAGCTCGAATCCGGCCGGCCCGCCGCCGCGGGGAGCCGGGTGCCGCGCCGGCGGCCTCGCCACGGTGGCGACCAGCGTGGGCTGCCCCTCGCCGGGCGCGAGGAGGCGCAGGCGGCGCGGGAGCGTGAGGCGGCTGTCGAGCACCACCCGCAGCGGCTGGTGCCCGCCGCGGCCTGGGAGCCTGGTGGTGAGCGCGGGGTCGTCGGCGCGGGCGGTGCCCGAGCCCACCAGGATGGCGTCGACGCGGTCGCGGAGCCGGTGCACCTCGGCCCGCGCCGCCTCGCCGGTGATCCACCGGGCGTCGCCGCTGCGGGTGGCGATGCGGCCGTCGAGGGTGAGGGCCACCTTGAGGGTGACGAGGGGCCGGCCGAGCTTCACGTAGCACAGCCACTGCGCGTGAACGTCCTCGCAGGCGCGGCGGAGGACGCCGGTCACCACCTCCACCCCGGCCCTCCGCAGGCGCGCGAGCCCGCGGCCGTGCACCACCGGGTTCGGGTCGCGCGCGCCGACGAAGACCCGCGTCACCCCCGCCTCGAGGATGGCGCGCGAACAGGGGGGCGTGCGGCCGTAGTGGTCGCACGGCTCCAGGGTGGTGTAGAGGTCGGCGCCCCGCGCCCGCGCGCCCGCGGCGCGGAGCACCACCACCTCGGCGTGCGGGCCGCCGGCGCGGGCGTGGTGGCCGCGCGCCAGCACCTCTCCCCTCTTCACCAGGAGAGCGCCCACCGACGGGTTCGGGCTGGAGCGGCCGAGGCCCTTCGCAGCCTCCTCCACCGCCTGGGCCATGAAGCGCTCGCGCTCTTCCTCGCCCGCCTCCACCCTCGGACGCGCGCTCACGGTGCCTTTCCGCCCCGCGGCCCGCGCAGCCCCTCCAGCTCGCTCATGAACTCGCCCACGTCGGCGAAGGAGCGGTACACCGAGGCGAAGCGCACGTAGGCCACCGCGTCGAGCGCCCGCAGGCGCGCCATCACCCGCTCTCCCACCGCGTGGCTCGCCACCTCGCGCTCGCCGAGTTCCTGCACCTCGCGCTCCACCGACGACACCAGGTCGTCGAGCGCCTCCCGCGACACCGGCCGCTTCTGGCAGGCGCGCTCCAGGCCCTCCAGGATCTTGCGCCGGTCGAAAGCCTCGCGCCGGCCGTCCTTCTTCACCACCTGGGGCAGCACCTCCTCCACCCGCTCGTAGGTGGTGAAGCGGCGGCCGCAGCCGAGGCACTCTCGCCGGCGGCGCGTGGCCTGACCCTCCTGCGCCTCGCGGGAGTCGACGACCCGGTCCTCGGGGTGAGCACACCAGGGGCAGCGCATCGGCAGAGCGCCTCGGCCAGCCCCGGCCGCGCGGCCGGGAGAGGGGCAGGGCGCGGTCCTTCTCAGGAGAGCTCGGGATAGAGGGGGAACTGGCGGCAGAGCTCCTTCACCTCCGAGCGGATCCGGCCGAGGACCGCCTCGTCGTCCGGCGCGTCCAGCGCCCGGCCCATGAGCGCGGCCACCGCCGCCATCTCCGGGGGACCCATGCCGCGGGTGGTGAGCGCGGGCGAGCCCACCCGCACGCCCGAGGTGGTCATGGGCTTCTCCGGATCCCAGGGGATCATGTTCTTGTTCACGGTGATGCCGGCCTTGCCGAGCGCCTCCTCGGCCACCTTGCCGGTGAGCCCCTTGGGGCGCAGGTCGACCAGCGCGAGGTGCGTGTCGGTGCCGCCCGAGACGAGGCGCAGTCCCGCCCGGACGAGCCCCTCGGAGAGCGCGCGCGCGTTCGCGAGCACCCGCTCCTGGTAGAGCTTGAACGAGGGGTGCAGCGCCTCCAGGAAGGCCACCGCCTTGCCGGCGATGACGTGCTCGAGCGGACCGCCCTGGATGCCGGGAAAGATCTGCGAGTTGAGCGCCTTGCCCAGGGCCTCCTTCGCCAGGATGAGCCCCCCGCGCGGCCCGCGCAGCGTCTTGTGGGTGGTGCTGGTGACGATGTCGGCCACCGGAACGGGAGAGGGGTGGAGCCCGGCCGCCACCAGCCCGGCGATGTGGGCCATGTCCACCATGAGCGAGGCGCCCACCTCGCGGGCGATCTCGGCGAAGCGGTCGAAGTGGAGCGTGCGGGGGTAGGCGCTGGCGCCCACCACCAGCACGCGGGGCCGGTGCTCGCGGGCGAGGCGCACCACCTCGTCGAAGTCGACCGTTTCGTCCTCGCGCCGGAGGCCGTAGGGGACCACCTGGAAGAGCTTGCCGGAGAAGTTCACCGGCGAGCCGTGCGTGAGGTGCCCGCCGAAGGCGAGGCTCATGGCGAGCAGGGTGTCGCCCGGCTTCGCCACGGCGAAGTAGGCGGCCATGTTGGCCTGCGACCCGGCGTGGGGCTGCACGTTGGCGTACTCGGCGCCGAACAGGCGGCGGGCGCGCTCGATGGCGAGCGCCTCCACCCCGTCGACCACCTCGCACCCACCGTAATAACGCCTTCCCGGGTACCCCTCGGCGTACTTGTTGGTGAGCGTGGAGCCGACGGCGGCGAGCACGGCCGGCGAGACGAAGTTCTCGCTGGCGATGAGCTCGAGGCCCTCCTGCTGGCGCACGGTCTCCTCGCGGATGAGCCGGGCGATCTCCGGATCGGCCTCGGCGAGGCGAGCTGTGGGCATCATGCGGGCGGCTCCTCGCGTGAAAGGAGGCGCATGGATAGCGCGGCCACCGCGCCCGGGCAAGGCGCAGCCGCCGGTGCTTCAGCGGTGGAGCGCGTCGATCTTGTCCACCCGCTGCTGGTGGCGCCCACCCTCGAAGGCGGCGTCGAGGAAGGCCGCCGCGATGGCCGCCCCGAGTCCGAGGCCGATGATGCGCTCGCCCAGGCAGAGCACGTTGGCGCCGTTGTGCTGGCGCGCCAGCCGCGCCTCGAGCTCGCTGCAGCAGTGGGCGGCCCGGACGCCCTTCACCTTGTTGGCGGCCATGCACATGCCGATGCCGGTGCCGCAGACGAGCAGGCCGAGGTGGGCGCGACCGGCGGCCACCCGCTCCCCCACCAGCTGCGCATAGTCGGGGTAGTCGACGCTCTCGGCGGTGAGCGTACCGAGGTCCTCCACGTCGTACCCCTTCCCGCGAGCCACCTTCACCACCTCCTCGCGCAGGCGGAGGCCGGCGTGGTCGGAGGCGGCGACGATCTTCACCGGCATGGGAGTCCCTCCCCGGGCGCGTGCGCTTCAGACCCTCTTGAAGCAGATCACCGCGTTGGTGCCACCGAAGCCGAAGCTGTTGGAGAGCACCGCGTCGACCTGCTTCTCCCGCGCCACGTTGGGGATGACGTCGAGGTCGCAGGCGGGGTCCTGGTCCTCCACGTTGATGGTGGGCGGTAGCACCCCGGTGGTGAGCGCGAGCGCGCTGAAGACGGCCTCCACCCCGCCGGCCGCGCCGAGCAGGTGGCCGGTCATCGACTTGGTGGAGGAGACGGCGAGGCCGCCCTTGGCCCAGGGGCCGAAGACCGTCTTCATCGCCGCGCACTCGGCGGGATCGCCGGCCGGGGTGGCGGTGCCGTGCGCATTCACGTAGCCGATGGCCTCGGGGGCGAGCTGGGCGTCGTCGAGCGCCATCTTCATGGCCCTCGCCCCGCCCTCGCCCCCCGCCGACGGCGCGGTGATGTGGAAGGCATCGCAGGTGGCGCCGTAGCCCGCCACCTCGCAGTAAATCCGCGCGCCGCGCGCGCGGGCGTGCTCGTACTCCTCGATGACGAGGATGCCCGAGCCCTCGCCCGCGACGAAGCCGTCGCGCCCCTTGTCGAAGGGCCGGCTCGCCTTCTCCGGCGCGTCGTTTCGCTCGGAGAGCGCGCGCGAGGCGCAGAAGCCGCCAATGCCGAGCGGCGTGATGGTCGACTCGGCGCCGCCGGTGAGCATCACGTCGGCGAGGCCGCGCTCGATGATCATGAGGGCGTCGCCGATGGAGTGGTTGCCGGTGGCGCAGGCCGAGGCCGGAGAGTAGTTGGGGCCCTTGAGCCCGTACTTCAGCGCGAGCTGGCCGGGTCCGAGGTTGGTGATGAGCGAGGGGATGAAGAAGGGGCTCACCCGCTTCACGCCCTTCTCGAGGTAGACCTTGTGCGTCTCCTCGATGGTGGAGAGCCCGCCCATGCCGGAGCCGATGATGGCGCCGATGCGGTCGAGGTTCTCCTTCGCGAGGTCGAGGCCGGAGTCCTCGAGGGCCATCGAGCCGGCGGCGATGCGAGATCTGGATGAACCGGTCGTTCCGGCGCACCTCGCGCTTCTCCATCCACCTTTCGGGCTCGAAGCTCTTCACCTCGCCCGCGAAGCGGGTGGGAAAGGTGGAGGCGTCGAACTGGGTGATGGGGCCGATGCCGCTCTCGCCCGCCGTCACGGCGCGCCAGCAAGCCTCCAGACCGATCCCGACGGGTGAGACGATTCCGAGCCCGGTGACGACGACGCGCCGTCTCGACATGGAAGACCTCCTGCTGCGGTGGTGAGCTGCTCTGCCCGGCCGGCTCCGCCACGCCCGTGTCGCCGCACCACGGCCACGCTTCTCGGGGCGGCGCCCGCGGGCCCCCCCGGCGCACGTGGCCGGGGCGGCCGCGGGAGGCCGCGCTGCGCAGGGCCAGAAGGCCCCTTCGCTACTTCTTGTGCGAGTTCACGTAATCCACGGCGTTCTGGACGGTCTTGATGTTCTCCGCCTCCTCGTCCGGGATCTCCACCTCGAACTCCTCCTCCATGGCCATGACCAGCTCGACGATGTCGAGCGAGTCGGCGCCAAGGTCCTCGATGAAGCTGGAGGTGGGCTTGATCTCCTCCTCGGCGACGCCGAGCTGCTCGGCGATGATGTTCTTGACCTTCGCCTCCACGTTCGTTGCCGTCATGCTGGTCTTCCCTCTCGGTATGGGTACGAGGACCGCGGTACTCCGCGGCACAGCGGTTACATGTACATGCCACCGTTGACGCGGATGACCGCTCCGGTCACGTACGACGACTTCTCGCTGGCCAGCCAGGCCACGCAGTCCGCGATGTCCTGCGGGGTACCCAGCCGGGCGAGCGGAATGGCCTCCGACATCTTCGTCCGGGCCGCCTCGGGGAGGGCCTGGGTCATGGGGGTGTCGATGAAGCCGGGGGCCACCGCGTTCACGCGGACGCTGCGGGAGGCGAGCTCCTTGGCCACGGTCTTGGTGAGCGCGATGAGGCGCGCCCTTGGAGGCCGAGTAGGCCGCCTGGCCGCCGTTGCCCATCTCGCCGACCACCGAGGCGATGTTCACCACCGCGCCCTTGGCCTTCATGAGCGGCCGCGCCGCCGCGCGCATGAGGTGGAAAGCGCCGGTGAGGTTGATGTCGAGCACCTTCTTCCAGTCCTCGTCCTTGAACCGCAGGAGGAGGGCGTCGATGGAGATGCCGGCGTTGTTCACCAGGACGTGCAGCCCGCCGAGGTCCTTCACCACCGCCTCGACGGCGGCGTCGCAGGCGGCCGAGTCGGCCACGTCGAACTTGTAGAAGCGGCGCGTCGGCTGCCCCCGCCTGCTTGCACGAGCTGGGTGGCACTCCGCCGCCGCCGCCTCGTTCACGTCGTTCAGCGCCAGGCTGGCGCCGCCGCGGGCCAGCTCCAGGGCGATGGCCCGCCCAATCCCTCGCGCGGCGCCGGTGACGAGCGCGACCTTCCCCTTGAAGTCGTACATGGCTACGGCTCTCCCTTCAGCGCGGCGAGCGTCTTCTCCAGCGAGGCCGGGTCCCCGACGTTGAAGACCTCCACCGACTTGTCGATGCGCTTCACCAGCCCGGAGAGCACCTTGCCCGGCCCCACCTCCACGAAGCGGGTGGCGCCGAGGCGCACCAGCTCCTCGACGCACTCGATCCAGCGCACGGGCGCGGTGACCTGCTCCACCAGGAGCGAGACGATGCGCGAGGCGTCGGCGTTGGCGGTGGCCTCGACGTTGGTGACCACCGGTACGCGCGGCGCCTGCCACGGGAGCCCGCGCAGCACCGCCTCGAGGCGCGGCTTCACCGGCTCCATGAGCGCGCAGTGGAAGGGCGCCGACACCGGAGCGGCACGACGCGCTTCGCGCCGGCCGCCTGCAGCTCAACCGACGCCCGTGCCACGGCCTCGGCGGAGCCGGCGATGACCGTCTGCGCCGGCTCGTTGTAGTTGGCCGGCGAGCAGACCTGGCCGGTGGCCTTCTCGGCGGCCGCGCAGACCTCGCGGACGCGCTCCGGCGCGAGCCCGAGCACCGCCGCCATGGCGCCCTGGCCGGCCGGCACCGCCTCCTGCATGAAGGTGCCGCGGGCGCGGACGGCGCGCGCGGCGTCGGGCGCGGAGATGGCGCCGGCCGCCACCAGCGCCGAGTACTCGCCGAGCGAGTGACCGGCCACGAGGTCGGGCGCGACGCCTTCGGCCGCCAGCACCGCCGCGGCCGCCGCCGACACCGCCAGGATGGCCGGCTGCGTGTTGGCGGTGAGCTTCAGCGCCTCCTCGGGCCCCTCGAAGCACAGCTTCGAGAGCGGCTCGCCGAGGGCCGCGTCGATCGACTCGAAGACGGCGCGCGCGGCGGGGAAGGCCTCGGCGAGGGCGCGGCCCATGCCGGGCGCCTGCGCGCCCTGTCCAGGAAACAGGAATGCGAGCTTCACGGTGCCGTTCTTTCTACCAGCGGAGGATACCGGCGCCCCAGGCCATTCCCGCGCCGATGGCCATGAGCAGGATGACGTCACCCTCCTGGAGCCGCCCGGCCCGGTTGGCCTCGTCGAGGGTGGTCGGCACGCTGGCCGAGGAGGTGTTGCCGTATTTTTCCAGATTTATCCAGCACTTCTCGGCGGGGATCTTCAGCCGGTCGAGGGTGGCCTCCAGGATGCGTCGGTTGGCCTGGTGGGCGATGACGTGCTGCACGTCCGCCGAGGAGAGGCGGTTGGCGGCGAGCGCCTGCTGGCTGCTCTCGACCAGGGCGCGCACCGCGACCTTGTACACCTCGCGGCCGTTCATCTTGAGGTGCTGCTCTCCGGCGGCGAGCACCTCGGCGGTGATGGGCTTGCGCGAGCCGCCCGCCGGCAGGTGGAGGATCGGCCAGAGCGAGCCGTCGGTGTGCAGGTTCACCGACTGGACCCCCCGGCGCTCGTCGGCGGTGGGCCGGAGGACCATGGCCCCCGCGCCGTCCCCGAAGAGGACGGCCGTGTTGCGGTCACTCCAGTCGACGATGCGGGAGAGGGTCTCGCCGCCGATGACGAGGGCGTTCTTCACCAGGCCGGCGGAGACGTAGCGGTCGGCGATGGAGAGGGCGTAGAGCGATCCGGCGCAGGCCGCCGACACGTCGAAGGCGAAGGCCTTCTTGTTGCCGAGGCGCCCCTGCACCAGCGCGGCGGTGGACGGCCAGGGCATGTCCGGCGTGATGGTGCCGACGATCAGGAGCTCGACGTCGGAAGCGGCGAGTCCGGCCATCTCCAGCGCCCGCTCGGCGGCGATGACGCACATGTCGCTCGTCGCCTGCGCGTCGCCGATGATGTGCCGCTCGCGGATACCGGTGCGCTCGACGATCCACTCGTCGCTCGTCGCCACCATCTTCTCGAGGTCGGCGTTGGTGAGGACCTTCTCCGGCGAGTAGGAGCCGGTCCCGACGATGAGGGAACGCATGCGCAACCTTACCTTTCAGGGGCGCTGGGTTTCGGGCAGCTCGACCGGACGCTCCCCTTCGGGCTTGCCGGAGCTCGGCGACTTCAGCAGCGCCTCGGCGCGCCCGGCGGCGCGGGTCATCTCGTCCATGGCGTCGGCATCGGCGGCCGCCCGCGCGCGCGTCACCGCGTTGCGGATGGCGAGCGCGTCGGAGCGACCGTGCGTCACGAAGGCGACCCCCGCCACCCCGACCAGCGGGGCCCCGCCAATCTCCCGCCAGTCGATGGAGCGCTTCATGCGCCGGAGCGCTCGCCGCGCGAGAAGCCCGCCCATGGCGGCGGCGGGCGTGGAGCGGAGCGTGCGCCGCAAGAGGTCGCCGATGACCTTCGCCGTCCCTTCCATGGTCTTAAGCGCCACGTTGCCGGTGAAACCGTCGGTCACGATGACGTCATAGTCGCCGGTGAGGAGGTCGCGCCCCTCGCAGTAGCCGCGAAAATCGATGCCTCCGTCTTGCCGCAGCGCGGCAGCGGTGGCGCGGGTGAGGTCGGTGCCCTTCGTCTCCTCCTCGCCGTTCGCCAGGACGGCCACCCGCGGCCTCGCCACGCCGAGCACCCGCCGCGAGTAGACCTCGCCCATGAGGGCGAACTGCACCAGGTTCACCGGCTTGCACTCGACGATGGCGCCCATGTCGACGAGGAGCGGCGACCCGCGAATGGCCGGAAGGACGGAGATGATGGCAGGCCGGTCGACCGAGGGCAGCCTCCCCAGCACCAGGATGGCCCCGGCCATCACCGCGCCGGAATTGCCCGCCGACACCATGCCGCACGCCTCACCGCGCTTCACCAGCTCGAAGCAGATGCGGATGGAGTTGTCGCGCTTGCGGCGCATGGCCTGGCCCGGGTGCTCGCCCATGGCGACCACCTGAGACGCAGGATGAAACTTCACCGGGAGCTCGTCCCGCTCCACCCGCCGGCGCAGCTCGGGGTCGAAGGCCTGCTCGGAGCCGACCAGCACCACCGGCAACCCCTGGCGCGCCGCGGCGAGGGCGCCCCGCACGATCGCCTCCGGCGCGTGGTCGCCCCCCATGGCATCCACCGCGATCGGCAGGGCGGAGGCGGCCATGGCGGATTGGCTCAGCTCGCCGGGGTGATCTGCTCGCCCTTGTAGGTGCCGCAGGACGGGCAGGCGTGGTGAGAGAGCACCGGCTCCTTGCAGCGGGGGCACTTCGTCACGTTGGCGGGCGTGATCTTGAAGTTGGCGGCGCGGCGGCGGTCGCGCCGCATGCTGGAGGTACGCTTCTTGGGAACGCCCACGTGTCTACCCTCGCTTCTCGGATGCGGCAGCCTGCCGGCCGCTCACGTCGGGCCGGAGCCCGGTTGTAGGTTGTGCACTTCGCTCGCGCACGGCCCGGTCGCTACGGTGCACGCGCGGTGGAGGCCCCTGCTACACGGCCCGGCCTCCCTTGTAAAGCGCCCGCCAACCGCTCACCCCTCGTCCCCCGAAAAGCCACGCGCCGGCCTTCACGCTCCGCCCCTCAGCTTCTCGAGCCCCGCCCACCGTCGGATCGGGGACGTGCGGGTCGCATCCACACGGGCGCTCGTTCCGGCTCCCGCCGCACACCGGGCAGAGCCCCTTGCAGTCGGGCGAGCACACCGGATAGGGCGGCAGCGCGAGGAGAAGCTGCTCCCGGACCACCGGGTCGAGCTCGAGCACCTTGCCGGTGTAGAGCTCCTCATCGGCGCCCTCGGCGACGAAGCTGCCCGACTCGCTGCTTCCCTCGTGCTCCTCGCCACCGTCCTCGGAGGAGCGATCGCGCCCGCGGGCCGGGACGAAGGTGAGGCTGAACTCGAGCGGTACGTCGACCTCGACGGGTGTCAGGCATCGACCGCAGGGCGCGCTGAGGCGGGCGCTGCCCGCCGCATCGAGGAGCACCCGCTCGCCCAGCTTGCGCAGCCGCGCCGTCATCGAGAGCTTCTGCCGCGCGCGGTGGCCGGCCGCGTCGCCGGCCATCATCTCGCTCACGGTCTCCCGGCTCGAGATCCCAGGACCTTTCGATCCCGGTTCCCTTGATTTCGTCAATGTTGACGCGCATTTATGCGGCCTTCGGAAAGGCGAGAGAGTATACGGGCGTATTCCGGGGAGTCAAGGCGGGGGGCGTCAAGAACCTGCGGGGCGTCGTCAGATGACGCAAGGGGCGAGCCCCCTGCGGCCGGGCCACCTGGGCGGGCCCGGCTTCACTGCGCCGGGGCTTTGCCGGTATGGCCGACTACGGCCTCACCAGCCCCCGGGCCACCGCGAGCAGCGCTGCCTCGGCCTTGGTCGAGACGTCGAGCTTCTCGTAGATGCGCTTCACGTAGGTCTGCACCGTGCCCTCGGCAATGCCGAGCGCCTGCGCCACGTCGGCGTAGGTGTGGCCGTGCACGAGGAGCTCCAGCACCTCGAGCTCGCGCTTCGAGAGCGCCGGGCCATTGCGCTGGTCGGGAGGATCGCCCCGCAGCTCGGAGAGGAGCACCTTGGCGGCGCGCGGGCTGATGGGCGCCGCCTCACCGGAGAGCACGTCTTCCACCGCGCGGGCCAGCTCGGCGGCGTGGAAGGGCTTCAAGATGTAGCCGGAAGCTCCGGCGCGGAGCGCGCCCAGGACGCGGGCGGGGATGTCCACCGCGGTGAGGGCGATGCAGGCCGTCTTCGGCAGGTCGGTCTTGATGGCGTGGATGACATCCTCGCCGCTCATGCGCGGGAGGCCGAGATCCACCAGCGCCACGTCGGGCTTCTCCCGCTTGGCGAGCGCGATCCCCTCCTCGCCGGTGCCGGCCGTGCCGCACACCTCGAAGCCATGGGAGGCGAGCACCTGGGCGATGAGGCGGGAAACGGCTTCGTCGTCTTCGATGGCGATGGCGCGTACGGCCATGGGCTTGTGACGCCCTCCCCCCGGGTCGACCGGGACCGGAATATGTAGCAGGGTCGCGGGACAGCGGTCAAGGAAGGCTGTTCGCCCGTGCGTCACCGGGCCGTGGACGGCGGTGTGCTCGGGGTCACCCCCTCGCCAGCCCGAAGAGCCCGCTGATCTCCTCCGCCCAGGAGGGTCACCGTATGGCGAAGACGAGCTCCACCCGCGCGACCGACTCCACCTCTCCCGCCTCCACCGGGACGGCACCCGCGCTCTCCTTCATGGCCATGGCCCGAAACGCGACCGGCCGGCCCGGCTCCTCGCCCGACTCGGTGAGCGTGAGGATCTCTCCGAGCTGCACCCCGGCCGCCCTGGCCATCTCCTCCGCCTTGGAGCGGGCGGCTTTGACTGCGATCGAGAGGGCACGCGCCTCCTCCTCGCGCGGGTCGTCGCGCACGAGCTGCAGCCCCTCCACCTCGTTGGCGCCGGCCGCCAGCGCCCGGTCGATGAGCGGGCCGACCTTGCCGAGGTCGCGCACCCGCGCCCTGAGGTGGTTGGAGACGCGGTAGCCGGTCACCTTGGGGGGCGCCTTGGGGTCGTAGCTGCGCTCCATCTGCACGTCGAAGCGGGACGTCTGCAGGTCGGCCGGCGCCACCGCCGACTTCAGCACCTCGACCACCTTGCGGGCGCGAGCCGTGGCGTCGCGGTTGGCCTTCTCGAGCGACGGGTCGAGCGCCGTGACCCCCAGGGTGACGAGCGCAACGTCCGGAGGTGCGCTCGCCCTGCCCTCTCCCGTCACCCGCAGCGTGCGCTGAGGTGGGGTCGCCGGCCCCGAGGACGGCGGCGAGGTGTCCGGCTCCTGCGCGCGGGCGAGGCCGGCGAGGCCGAGGAGCGCCGCCAGGGCGAGGAGGCGCGGGAGCCGGGACGAAGGGACGCGGAAGATGACCATGGCGCCCCTCCTAGTGCGGGCACGGCACGGGGTCGAGGGCGTCGCGCCGCGGCGCTGCTTCACGGCGCCGAACGGGCCTGTAGCACGATGCGCAACCCCTCCGAGAGGTGAGGCACGGATGGACGAGAAGGAGCCCTCAGCGGCGCTTGACGCCGCGCCGCTCGCGCGGCATACGTCAGGGCCATTCTCCACGCGCCGTTAGCTCAGCTGGATAGAGCGTTAGCCTCCGGAGCTAAAGGCCACAGGTTCGACTCCTGTACGGCGCGCCACTTAAGCCTGAGCTGACGGTGTTTTCTGCCCTCGACTCAGGCCCATCAGTTTTCACCGCCGGTACGCTCAGGGACATGGCGGGGACATGGCCAACGGCGAGGGCCTCCCGCGCCACCTCTGCCACCACGACTGCCACCACCTCCTCGGCAGGCGGCGGGGGGAGCGCCGGAAGCCTCTCCATGCCCGCCCTGAGGTCACCCTCGTAGAGGTGGGCGTACCTCCGGACCGTCGTCTCGATGGACTTGTGGCGACACGCCTTCTGGAGGACGTACAGGGCACCCCCGCCCTCGCGAGCAGAGACGCCCCGGTGTGCCGGAGCGCGTGGATGGTGAAGGGTCGGAGGACCGCGATCGGCCACAGCTTCATGCCGCAGCGGGGGCACGGCGCCTCGTAGGTGCGCTCTGCTCGGCGCTCCTCGTAGGGCGTCCCGCGCGCCTTGCACCGGCGGCAGGTGCCGCCAGCCTTCCACCAGGCCGGCGTTCTTCATGGCGCTGCGGATGATGGCGACCGCGTCGGTATCGGCCGGCCGCTGCCCTCCGCCGGGCGCGGGGAACACCAGCTCGGAGTCACCGGCCGCCTGCGCGGCGTGCTGGAGGTACGGCACGAGCGAGGTCACCATCGGGCAGCGTGTCGCGGTGGCCGCCCTTGGTGGTGTCGCGCTCGCCCGGCCTGGCGACGCGGAGGGTGCGCGCCTCGAAGTCGAGGTCATCCTGGCGGAGCGCGAGGAGCTCGTTCTTGCGAAGCATGGTGTAGACGGCGGTCACGACCAGGTCGCGCCGCCACGGCGCCTCGATGGCGACCGCGCGCACCTCGTCAGCGGTGAGCGGGCGAACCTCCCGCACCGGGTCCATGCTCCGCGCGTGAACGTCGCGAACCGGGTTCGCGTGCCACGTCCCCGACCTGATGGCCCGGTTGAAGATGGTTCTGAGGTCGCGCCGGACATGCTCCACGTAGGCGGTGGAGTAGCCCTCGGCCTCCATCTCCCGAAGGGGCGCCTCGATGTGCTCGGCGGTGACGTGTGCGAGCGGGAGCGGTCCCAGCGCGCGGGTCATGACCTGTGCACGGAGCCGCGACTCCACCCGCTCGCGGCTCGCTGGCTTCGCCCAGGTCTCGAGCCACCAGCGGCAGAGCTCGGCGAGGGCAGTCCTCTCCGCCTCCCGCGCGGGAAGTCCGCCGCGCAGGGCCAGGGCCTCGAGGCGGGCGGCTTCTGCTTGCGCCTCCGCCTTCGTCCACCGTGGCGCTCCCCGGCCAGCCCCCTTCTTCTTCCAGCCGTCAGGAGTCTTGAATCGGGCCAGCCACCGGCTGTTGGGCTTCGTCGCGCTGGACATGTGGATCCCTCAACGTCGGAACGGCAGGACCGTGCCGGCGCCGACCGACTCGAGATAGGCGTGAACGGCAGTCTTGACGAAGCGCACCCCGCCGAAGGCGCGCGTGACGCGGATCGGTCGGCGTGATCCACCGTCGACATGGATTGACGGGACCTGCGAAAGGTCGACCGGGAGCTGACGGAGTTCATCGGCTCGATGGTCAAGGGGCGGGGCGGACCGAGCGCCGCAAGGCACTCGCCGGCCTACGTCACGGCGCTGGTCCACCACCGTCGTCAGGGGGGCGTCATACCCGCGTCAGCGCGCCACTATTCGCACGGCATAGCCCATGTAGGCGACGGCGGTGCTACGGACCTCGACTCCTCGTACGCGCTGGCCGAGGTCGCGGTACGAGATCTTCCCTCTGGCCAGTCGGTAGAGACCTCGCAGATTCGACACGGTACCGCCCGCCGGCGCCATGCCACGCATATCGCGTCCTTCCAGCCCATTCTCTGCCATCGTGGCAACGAGCTCGCACGGCTTGATGAACTTGTGCCACACGTGCACGTTCGGCTCCGGTTGCCAGTCTCCCATCATCTTGATGACGCCCAGCCAGCTGGCGGGCGTCCGGTTCACCGTGTCGTAGAAGAAGAGGCCATTCGGCCGCAGTACGCGCGCGATCTCGGCCAGCACCTGACCCGGAGCGTCCACGTGCTCGAGCACGTCGCAGCAGAGGACGATATCGAACGAGGCGTCGCTGAATGGGAGCCGCTCGCCCGAGCCCGGGACGTAGGCTATCGGAAGGCCGGCTCGCTCCGCGTGACGACGCGCGCATTCGAGTGATTCCGGGGCCGGGTCCACGCCCGAGACCTTGAATCCGAGCTTCGCGAATTCCTCGGAGAGATACCCGCCGCCGCAACCGACATCCAAGACCTTCTGCCACGTGCCTCCGGACGCGCGTGCCTGGTCGATCATTCTACGGAAGTACTTCGTTCGGACTGGGTTCATGACGAATCGAAGCAGGTTTAGGGCGCCGCACTGCTCCTCGTCCCACCAGGTGTGTCCCAGGCGCCGGTAGACGTCGTTGTTGACTCGCTGCTTCGATTTCATCGGCCTTCCTCTCCTCCCTCTCAGCGGATCCCCTCGAGGAAGCTGCGAAGCTTCGTGAGGATCATCGCCGCGCCCCGCATCTCCTCGGCTCCGAGCACTGACGAGAGCGAGCGCTCGAGTTCGTGGCTGCGCTTGTGGATCTCCTGGAACAACTTCGTCCCCTTCGACGACAGCCTGACGTAGCTGCGCCGGCCATCCCTGGTGTCGGCGCGCCGGCTGATGAGTCGTTCGCGCTCCAATTCCTGTATCTGCCGCGTGACAGCCGCCGAGTTGATCCCGAGTTGGCGCGCTAGTTCGGTGATCCCGACGCCCCCGTCCGAAATGGCCAGGAGCCGCATCAACGCGAAACGCGAGGAGGGCATCCCGGTCTTTCGTGCGAACCCCGAGGTCAGCACCTGGTAGGTCCTGAAGACCTCCCGAAGAAGGTGTGGTTCGTCGCCGCGATGCTGCAACTGCTCGCTCCCTGTGGTCTTCGAGCCATCCATGCACGACAGCCTAGCCAAGGGTACATGCCCAGGTCAACGACCAGGACACGGACAGGCCGCGGCAGCCCACGCCGCGACAACCACAACTTTCGCTCAGCCCTCGTCGTACTCGTCGTGGCGGCGCCACCAGACGCCCCGTCTCGTAGCGCCCCTGGGCGCGCGAGCCACTGGTACATGCCCTAGCTTAGGCGACCGCGTACCAGCGCCTCCTGCTCGCCTGACATCGCGTGGACCTGGCGCAGCGAACCGTGACCCGGTGTGCGTAACAGCGCAGCTCCTCTTGGGCATGCTTACGACGCTACGGCATGTCGCACCCGGCCCCGTTGCCTCCGACTAGCCTTTGCCTGCCCGGGGGTCGTAGAAGGACACCTATGAATATGAACCAGCTCAGGGCCTGGGCCACTCCCCTTGTGGCGGGGGCCGGCGTGCTGACGGGCACCACCGGCGTACTGATGTTCTTTGATGCACGCGGTGGGCTCACGGAGCCCATCCATGAGTGGTCCGGGTGGGTGCTGGTGGCTGCAGCCGCTCTTCACGTAGTCGTGAACTGGAGGGCGCTCGTCCTGGCTTTGAAGCGCCGTCGTGCCACCGCCATTGCGGCGGCCCTCGGGGTCCTCACGATAGGAGCGGCGTGGCCCGGCACGCATGAACGGCCGCCGCACGCATTTGTGGACGCACTCCTCGAGGCACCGCTGTCGACGGTGGCCGTGGTAGCGGGTCAGACGTCGGATGAGCTCATCGCCCGGCTCACGCCTCAGGGACTGCGCGTCACCGACCCAAGTCAGTCGCTAACAGTGATCGCGCGTGACAATGACCGCCAACCGAGGGAACTCCTAACGTTGGCACTCGGAAGCGCACGCCAGCTCAGGCAGTTGCCGTAGAGAGAAAGGCCGCAAGCGGGTGGCGCATGGTCGAGAGGCTACCGCGGGAACGGACTCGCAGCAGGGTTGCGTGCCGGGAGGCGACAGGCCGAGCTGCGGAAGCGGCTCCAGGCCCGCTCCGCCCCGGTGAAGCTCGATTCTCAGCTCCTCCGGCAGGGGCGCTTCGCCTCCTCTCCGGGGCTCGACGCCTGGCTCGCGACGAAGCCCTGGGCGAGGCAGATCGAGCACCTCCTCGAGCAGGCCGACTCCCGGCTGACGGTCCTGCACTTCTGCGGCTTCGCGCTCCTCGGGGCGACCGTCGGGATCCTCCTGGGCCCCCTCGCGGGCGCCCCGGCAGGGATCCTGCTCACGGGCGTCGGGCTGGCCCTGCCTTATCTCGTGCTGGTCCGGATCCGGGAGCGCCGCTCGAAGCTCATCACGAAGCAGCTGCCCGAAGCCCTCGACATGATGGCGCGCTCCCTCAGGGCGGGCCACGCCCTCTCCTCTGCTTTCGAGCTGGTCTCGACCGAGATGCCCGAGCCCGTCTCGGTGGAGTTCTCCAGGGCCTTCGAGGAGCAGCGCCTGGGCATGCCCCTCGAGCGGGTGGTCCTGGAGATGGCCGCCCGCTCCCCGCGCAATGGAGACCTGAAGCTCTTCGCGGTCTCGGCCGTGATCCAGCGCGAGACCGGGGGCAACCTGGCCGAGATCCTGAACGGGATCAGCCACACCATTCGCGAGCGCTACCGCTTCTTCGGGAAGCTGCGGGCGCTCACGGCGGAGGCGCGCGCCTCGGCCTGGTTCGTGAGCGCCTTGCCCCTCCTGCTCTTCCTGTTCTTCGCCACGACGCAGCGGGAGTACGTCGCGCCGCTCTTCACCACGCCCAGCGGGAAGCTCGTCCTCGGCGCAGGCATCGCCGCCTGGGTGACCGGCGTCCTCTGGTTCTCGAAGCTCACCCGGTTCCGGTACTACGCCATGACCCTCGACCTGACAGCGCTCTTCATCACGAGCGGCTTCGTCGTCGCCCTCTTCGCGGTGGGGGCGATGATCTTCTCGGCGGTGGCGACCGAGCGAGGAGCGGTGCGCCGGCTCCAGCGCAGGCTCGCGCCTTCGCCGGACCTGCCCGACCTCGTCCGGCGCGAGCAGGTGGCCCGCTTCGTCGCGAAGGGGCTCTCCCCGCTGGCGAGGCTCGCCGCCCTCAGCACGGCGAACGCGACCACCGAGCTGGGCCAGAAGCTCACCCAGGCCGGCTATCGGTCACCCTACGCGGTTCAGCTCTTCCTCGGCTCCAAGGTCGCCCTGGCCGTCCTGGGCGCGGGCCTCTTCCTCTGGGTCGATGCCCTGCGAGCCCAGCCCATCCACATGGGCCCGGCCTGGGCGGTGGTGATGGCGGCCTTCGGCCTCTTCCTGCCCAACGGGTGGCTGAACAGCGCCGTGCGCAAGCGCCAGCAGGCCATCGAGGAAGGGTTGCCGGACATGCTCGACCTCCTCGTCACCTGCGTCGAGGCCGGCCTGGGCCTCGACATGGCGGTGCAGCGGGTGGCCCGGGAGATGACCATCGCCCAGCCAATCCTGAGCGAGGAATTGACCCTCACCTTCCTGGAGGTGAAGGCCGGTCTCGCCGCTCGGAGGCGCTCCGTCGCCTGTCCCTCCGCACCGGGTGCAGGAGGTGAAGACGCTCGTCGCCACCCTCAACCAGGCCGAGATGTTCGGCACCAGCATCGCCACCGCCTTGCGCGTCCAGGCGGAGGGGCTCCGGACGCACCGCATGCAGAGCGCGGAGGAGCGGGCGGCGGTCCTCTCCGTGAAGCTCACCTTCCCGCTCGTCCTCTGCTTCTTGCCCGCCTTCATGGTGGTCATCCTCGGCCCGCCATGATCGCCTGATCAGCACCTTCAGCCACTTGCGAAAGTGATCTCCATGAAGTGGCTCCTCTGCCTCTCCGCGCTGTTCCTCTCCCTGGCCTGCGCCACCTCGACCCAGCGGCGCGAGGCTGACAGCGCGAGGCGCGTGCGCTCGCCATGACCGAGCAGCCGCCCGGAGGCGACTGGCCGACGCCTTCGCCGCTGCCGATGCGCTCACCCGACGACCCGCCGACACGCAAGCGCGACTCCTGGGGCCGCCTCCGGCACGAGGTCTCCTCCCGAGCCGAGCCGACCTCCGCCGCGTGTGAAGCCGAGCCGAAGAGCCCGTGCCCACGCCAGCTGGCCCTGCTCCTCGAGGAGACCGCTCGTTCGAGAAGCCCTCCGCGAGCACGAGCTCGTCATCAGCTGGCCCCCGGTGCGCCGCGTTACCTGAACGACCTCAGCTTCGCCCTCCTCGTCCACGGGACCCCTGAAGCAGTCCCCCTCTTCTCCGAGCATGCAGCAGCCGAGCAACGCGCGCTTCCAAACACCTCAGCTTCGCTGCGGCCAGCGGACTTCGCCCGCAGCTCGAGTTCGCCCGCCGACGCCTCCTCAGCCCGGAACAACCTCGCCCTCGCCTACGAGCGCGCGCGACCTCGCACGCGTACAGCTTTACCTGGAGGCCTTCCGCTCGACCCCAATCCGCGCGCGCGGAAGAACCTCGCGCACGCCGCCGGAAGCTCGCCGACATGCCCCCCGACGTCCTCCTCGCTCCGACACCCCCGACCAAAGCACGTGATGCGCTTCTACCTGCAAGCGCAGTTCTCCTCGCGCGCTCACCCTGGCTGCAGTCGCGCACCTCTCGCCCGCCTTCGAAGCCAACCCAGCCTATGCCATGCAGCAGGAACGGCCCGCGCGTCCCGCCAACATGCGCTCAATCCCAAAGCCCGCGCCATCTCGAAGCTACCTGAAGAGCCTCCGCTCAAACAAGCAAGAGCCGAGCCCGATCGTGCTCGTACACGAAACCGGCAAGCCAGAAGCTCACGCCCTCCGTGCCGAAACCATAGAGACACACACCATGAAGCGGCTCCGCACAGCGCAATCGTCATCTGGCTGCGCTCCTCCTCACCATGCTGCTGCTCTGCTTCGTGCCCTGTCCTCGAACGTCGGCACATGACCTCGTCTCGCCAGCTCCAAACGCCAGCGATGCAGCAGCCCTGCCGTGCCAAGAGCTGGCGATGAACGTGAGCGCGCCGCCACCGGCCATCCGACGCGCCGCCAGACGCGCCACAGCCTCGCCCGGCCCTCGCGCGCTGCACCAGACCGACACGCCAACACGCCGGCCTCGAGCATCGCCATCCCGCAGCGCGTAGCCTACACACTGACGCCAGGTCACCAGAGCGTTCGCGTGACGCCAATCTCGCCCAGTAACGCGTGAAGTGACCACCACCTCGAGCTGCGTCTCCACCTTCATGCGAATCCTCGCTCCCGCCTCCAAGCGCGGTGGCTCAACTCGGCGGGCGCTGCGACCTCACCTGCGATGGGCTCGTCCCCATCGTCATCTCGGATTGCGGCGCTGCCAGCCTGTGCGGCCAGACCGGCATCTTCCTGGAAGATCATGGAGGTACCGACGAATACTGGACGAGCTTCAACAATGGCAACTCGGCCTCCATCATCCGCAACATCATCGACGGCTCCTTGTGCTCCGACCCCAATCCACCCTCGACAGCCGTGGGCTCCTGCACCAACGATGTGCCGACCGGCGTCAAGGCTTCCGATCTGCAGGCCATTCAGGACGGCCGATATTGCCAGGTCTCGCGCGGGAGTACGATCTGCTCGGCCACGGCCGACAAGGCCGTGATTCCGGTCATCTGTGCGCACACCGCGACCTGTCCGAGCAGCTTCGAGGTGATCTCGTTCATCACCATCACCCTGAAGAGCGTGGTGGCCACCGGATCCGACAAAGGCATAATGTTCGACATCTCGTGCGGTGCCGACAGCGGCAACTCCACCAGGCCCGGAACATGCCCCTCGGTCGGAACGATCTTCGCGAGGCCAGTGCTCGTGCAGTAGCCGCGGCACCCACACTGTCCGAGGAGCGCCTCCACGGGGACGCCGAGAGGGCGCGCGTGAGCGCCGTCAGCGCGAGGAGCGCGCGTCCGGCCCGGTGCACCGGCTCTGGGGCGTTCCCTCATGCGCTTCGATCTTCTCCGTCAGAGCGCCGCCCGACGGGATCAGCCGTCCCCGTAGTACCCCTGGCAGCCGCAGGGCCCGGCGAACGTCACGGCGCCGCAGGGGCGTGGCTGCTCCTTCAGGTGAATGGCGCGCCGATGGCCGCAGCGGCAGTGAGGCTCCTCGATGGGCGCCGCGGCCCCCTGGCGGACGTCGGGGCTGACGACCTCGGGCGCGGGCTTGGTGTCCATGCCGGGATCTTGTGGCCCGAGGCACCCGCCGTCCACGCTCTAGCGGGCCCGTTGAGGCTCGCCTTGATGGCGCCGAGGTCGCCCTCGTAGTGGTCGGTGATGGAGGGCATCGACCCATTCAATTTGGAGTGATCGGGCAAGCGGTCGTCCGAGACAGCCGCGACCCGCGCGGAGAGTTGAAACGTCGCTTCCGACCCTCCCCCCCCCCGGGTCGGAGCCACGGAAATCTTTGCCCCGCGCGGCGATTGCAATCTCGGATGCGAAAGGTAGACAATCTAGCCCCGGAGGACCTACTCCTCGCGCGACCCATCGGGCGCGCACGCATCACCCCCAAAGAGTGGTCCATGTGGGCAGTCCCCCCGTCCCATTCGGGCGCGAGTCTTCGTTCCTGTTCCGGGCCGAAGCGCGGCTCGGGCGATGCAAGTGAGCGCGAGCGTCGCCGGCCCGGTGCACGAGGACCCATGGATTGCCGCTCGCCTTCGAGGCCATGCTGGAGCTCGTCGCCCTCCACGAGGTCGTCCTCGGGGAAGACGGGCGCGCCGTCGACTATCGGTTCCTCGATCTGCAACCCCGCCTTCACCCGCGCCACGGGGCGAGCCGCGAAGGCTGCCTGGGCCGGCTCGCCTCCGAGGTCTTCGACGGGGTGGCCCCCTACCTCGACGTGTACGCACGGGTGGCGCAGTCCGGCGAGGCGACGCGCTTCCAGACCTTCTTCGCCCCGTTGGCCGCCACTTCAGCATCTCGGTGGTCTCGCCCCGCGCGGCTCTTCGCCACCGTGGCGAGCGACGTCTCCGAGCAGCGCCGGCCATGCCATCCTGGACGCGGAGCGGGAGCGACTGGAGGCACCCTCCGGAGCATAGGCGACGCGGTGATCACCACCGACGCCAGCGCCTCGTGACCTTGGTGAACGCGTGCCGAGGAGCTACCGTGCGCCGCCGCGAAGCGCTGGCGCCGTCGGCAGGTCTCCGCATCGTGACGAGGAGACGCATCCCGCTCGCTCGATCCGCGCAACGCTCCTCCGCAAGGATGTGGTGGGTCTCGCCACCACACTCCTCGTCCCCAACGTCCGCTCGCCCCATCGCCACAGCGCTCTCCATCCGCACCCGCAGCCCTTGGTGCTCTCTCCACCCAGCAAGCGCTCCCCACACCCCGCAAGCTTCCCTCCTCACACACACCCCCCCACACCCCTCGCCGCTTCGCCTCGGACGTCAGGGTGAAGACGGAGGACCTCGTCGGCCGGTGCCACTACGACGTCTTCGCCGACATCCCCGACCGCTGGCGGGAGATCCACCAGCAGTGCCCCCCCCCCCCCCCCTCCTTTCCCTTCTCCTCCGCGCGCTCCTCTTCTTCTCCGCCGCGCGGGCGCTCGCGAGCAGTTCCGCCAGGCGCAGAAGATGGAGGCCATCGGCCAGCTCGCCGGCGGCGTGGCGCACGACTTCAACAATCTGCTCACCGTCATCCTGGGCTACGCCGAGCGTGCTCGCAGCGGGCCGACCTCTCGAGCGAGGCTGCCGCTGGCGGCACACCGAGGAGATCGACGCAGCCGGCCGAGCGCGCGGCGACCTCACCCGCCAGCTCCTCGCATTCGCCGGAAGCACGCGGTGCAGCCCCGGCCGCTCGACCTGAACGCGGTCGTCGCCGGGCAGGGAGACGCATGCTGCGCCGCCTGCTCGGCGAGCGACATCGAGCTCGCGCGTCGAGCTCGCCCGCGGCCTGCCGGCTGCGTGCGCGCCGACCCCAGCCAGCTCGAGCAGGTCATCATGAACCTGGCGGTCAACGCCCGCGACGCCATGCCCGAGGGCGGGCACGCTCACCATCGAACACGCGCCGGTCGCCGGGACCGACGGCGCGCGGCCGGCCACCCGCGGCGTCGCGGCGAGTCCGTCTCGCGGTCGCCTCAGCGACACCGGCGCGGCATGCGCCCGAGGTGACGCTGGCGCACGTCTTCGAGCCCTTCTTCACCACCAAGGGCGAGGGGCGGCGGCACCGGGCTCGGTCTCGCCACTGTCCACGGCATCGTGACCCAGAACGGCGGAGAGGTGCGGGGTGCGGAGCGCTCCGGGCGAGGGGTCGACGTTCGAGGTCTGGCTCCCCACCAGCGCCGAAGAGCGCGAGGTGAAGCAGCCCGACCCAGCGCTCGCCAGCAGCAGGGGGTCGGGGCTCGATCCTGGTGGTGGAGGACGATGCCCAGGTGCGCGAGGTCACCGCCCGTGCACTGCGGGGCGCGGGCTACCAGGTGGCGGTGCTCGCCAATCCGCGGGAGGCGCTCTCGCTCCCTGCGAGCCTGCTCGAGCGAACCCAGCTCCTCGTCACCGACCTGGTGATGCCCGGCTGAACTTAATCGCCCTCTCTAAGAGCCTTCTCTCCCTCCACCCCTCTCTGCTCTTGCTTTACCTCTCTTCTTACTACCTCTACCTCTCTACCTCCTCCCTCCTCTACTCTCTCTACTTCTTGCCTAAGCCCTTCACCTCCTCGATGCTGCTCCGCTCGTGCGCTAACTCCTCGAGCGCACCGCGTCTACCCCCGCGCCCCCGAGATGAACGCGTGGAAGCCGACCTCCTCCCCGCGATGATTGCGGGCCTTCTCCAGCGCGTGACCCAGACCTCCGGGGCCCGGTCGGAGCGTCTCCGACCCGGCGCCCGCCTGAGAGGTCGCGTCCCGGATGGGAGCCGCCCCCGGCGGTCGATGAAATAGGGCGCCGGCTGGAGTCCAACACGCGAACCCTGCAGCGTGGAGTCTAGCCACGAGAAGAGGAGAGTCGCATGACCCCTGAACCCGCGAAGTTCGTCTGGTACGAGCTCATGACGAGCGACCCCGGCGCCGCCGCCCGCTTCTACGCGAGCGTGGTGGGCTGGACCGCCGCCGACTCCGGCATGCCTGGCCCGCCCTACACCATCCTCTCCGCTGGCTCGACGCGGGTCGGGGGCCTTCTCGCCATTCCCGAGGAGGTTCGCGCAGCCGGGCCGCGGCCCATGTGGATGGGCTACCTCGCCGTACCGGATGTCGATGCGCACGCGGCGCGCGTGCGGGAGGCGGGCGGCTCCGTGCACCGCCCGGCGGCCGACATTCCCGGCGTGGGGCGCTTCGCGGTGGTCGCCGATCCCCACGGCGCCGCCTTCGTGCTGTTCAAGGGAGCGAGCAGCGAACAGCCCGCGCCCGCCGAGATGGGCGCGCCGGGACACGTCGGCTGGCGCGAGCTTCACGCCGGGAATGTCGGGGAGGCTTTCGCCTTCTACTCGGGCCTCTTCGGATGGACGAAGGGCGAGGCGCTCGACATGGGCGCGATGGGCACCTACCAGACCTTCGCCACCGGCGGCGCCCCGGTGGGCGGCATGATGACGAAGACCCCGGATGTGCCGCGCCCCTTCTGGCTCTTCTACTTCAGCGTCGACGCGCTCGACGCGGCGGTGGCGCGGGTCGAGAGCGCCGGTGGCCGCCTTCTTCTCCAGCCGATGCAGGTGCCCGGCGGCGGCTGGATCGCCCAGGGCTTCGACCCGCAGGGCGCCATGTTCGCCCTCCTCGCGGCGAAGCGGTGAAGGCGCCTGACCATTCGGTTGGAGGCGCGCGACGGAGGTCGGGTCGGAAGGAACGCCGTGGCCGAGCGGCCCTCACACCCTCTCGGCCTGGTTGAAGGGTGTTCCACCGGCCCTGGCGCCGTCCCAGGGTCGGAGCACGAGCTCGGCGGCGCGCCGGACCGTCTCCTCGTCGGCCGGGGTGAAGCCCGCGCCGGGCAGCCCGGCGAGGACCTGGTCGACCTGCCAGCGGAGCGGCTCCCGGCGCGCGCCCTCGCCCGCGTGCTCGAGCAGCACCCGGAGTCCGGCGAGGAAGACCATGGTGACGTGCAGGTGCGCCCGCGCGGCGCGACGGATCTGCGAGAAGCTCTCGTCGACGATGACCGCGAAGGTGGGCACCTGGAAGAGAAAGCTCGTCCGCTCGCCCAGGCGCCGCGCCGGGTTCGGCATCCCACGGTGGGTGAGGAGCGAGACCGCGCCCACGATCTCCTCCAGCGCCTGCTCGGCGGTGGTGGGGTCGTTGATCCCCGGCGAGAGCGCCTTCACCGCGATGTCCACCATCTGCCGCACGCCATACAGCATGTCCTGGTCCATCGAGCGGTCGCGGTCGACCTGGAAGGCGAGGCGAAGCCGCTCGGCGGCCTCGTCCCCCGCCCCCGCGCGCCCCCAGACCCGCGCGATGACGGTGTCGCGCTGGAGCCGCTGGCCCACCCCCACCGGCACCACCACCGCCTCGAACCCTTCGCACGCCTCCCGCAGATCGGCGTCGTCGATGCGGCGCAGGTAGCCCTCCTGCCCCGACCGGACGGCGAGCGCCTCCGGACCACGGGCCGTCCGCTCGCGCTCGGCCAGCGCCGAGAGCGCCTCGGGGTCGGCCTCCTCCTCGCTCAGCGTCTCGGGGAACATGTGCTCGATTCGATCGTCCGCCTCGGCGCGGATGACCCCGAGCACGTACGACACCTGGATCGACTCGGAGACGTGGTGCATGAAGTAGATGAGCGCCCCGAGGCTCACCAGCGCGAGGATCATCGCGCCCAGGATGGACCAGGTGGGGACGAAGCCGTTTCCGCCCGGCCCGGAGGCGCGCACCTCCCGCAGCACCAGGAGCGCGTAGGTGAAGGTGGCGATGTACGTCCCCAGCACGAGCTGGTTCCCGCGGTCCTTGGTGTAGTTGCGCAGGACCCTGGGCGTGTACTGGGTCGAGGCCTGCTGGATGGCGATCATCGTCACCGAGAAGGCCACCGAGATGACGGTGATGAGCGAGCCGGCGATGACCGAGAGCAGCGTCCGCGCGCCCTCGGCGTTTCCCCCGAAGAGCCACCACTGCGGCCCCGGGTACGACTCGGCCAGGACCTCGTCGAGCCGGAGGAGGCCGGTGGAGAGGGCGATGGCGCCGAGCACCATCACCGAGGGTACGAGCCAGAGCGAGGAGGTGGCGCGCTCGACGAGCAGCCTCGGCCTCCAGCGATGTCGGGAACGCGCCATGCGACCTCCCGGGAAAGTTCCGGGGCCGTGCAGGTGTGCGTGGCTCGCACCCGCAGGAAAGCCCCGTCCCAGGTCTAGGGCGCGCGTCCCCCCGGCGCCGCGCCGGTGCGATGGCTCCCCTACAGGTCGTAGCGAAGTCCGGCCAGCGCCTGAAGGCGCGGGCGGGGGAGCAGCTCGGGCCGCCCGGAACCCGGTTCGGGGGCGCCGAGCGGGCCGGCGGAGTAAGCCGTGTGGCCGGTGGAGGTGAAGGTCGAGGCGATCCGGTAGGAGAGGCCGCCGGCGATGGGACCGCTCACCGCAGCCTGGAGCTCCAGATAGGCGTCGGCCTCCGGCAGCGGGTCGAGGCTGGAGAGCGCCACCGGTCGCGGACCGACGAAGCGCCCAGCCAGGGCGACCGTGGGCCGCCGCCCGCCGAGGTCGTAGGCCACGTGGACGTTGCCGAAGGCCTGCGCGGCCGCCGCGAGCCGCTCGCCCTCGCCCGGGCCCTGGCGGGTGCGCGCCAGCGTGAGCGCAGCCCCGTAGCGGAGGCGCTGGCCGAGGGCGCTCGCGTCCCAGTCGGCCTGCAGACCGTAGCTGTTCACCTCCGAGGCGTTCTCGAGGATGTAGGCGCTCTCGACGCCGGGCGCGAGGGCGCCGGAGGCCTGCGCCGCCGCCACCTGCTCCGGGGTGGCGTCGGCGGTGACGACGAGGTCCTTCCACCAGGAGCGGAAGAGGCCCAGCCTCAGCCGGTGAGCGCCCAGCCGCTGCTCCACGGCGAGCTCCAGGGAGCGAACCGTCTCGGGGCGCAGCGTCTCCGCGCGGAGCTCGGTGGTCGCGTCCTCGTAGAGCCGCTCGTAGAAGGTGGGCGCCCGGAAGGCCTCCGCGTAGATGAGCTTCACCGCGCCGCCGCGCCAGGCCGGCACCACCGCCGCCACCCGAGGGGAGAGGTGACTGGTGGAGGTGCTGCTGTGGTCGAGCCGGGCGCCGGCATTGAGGAGGAGCCAGCTCGCCGGTCGCGCCGTCTGCTGGAGGTAGGCGCCGATCACCGTCTCGTGGGCATCGTAGCCCGACACCCGGGTGGTGCCGCCCAGGGCGGCGTCCTCGTACCCCACCCAGGACTTCGCGCCGGCGCGCCGGAGCTCGCCACCGACGAGCGTCACGAACCGCCCGTCGCCGGCCCAGTCCCAGGTGCCCGAGAGCTCGCCCCCGGCCCAGCGCGAGACGCCGGAGTTCTGGTAGGTGCAGCGCTCCTGACCCTCGAGGCACTCGCCGGCCGAGGCCGAGGGCGCGTTCATGAAGTAGTCATAGAGGTCGCCGTAGAGTCGCACGCCCACGCCCAGCCTCGAGGTGAGCGCGCTGCTCCAGCGCAGGTCCGCCGAGAGCCAGCGGTCGCGCTCGTAGTTGGTTGGATCGTCGAAGCTGCCGAGGATCTGCGCCGCCTGCCGGCGCGAGGAGGCAGCGCGCAGGGCGAGCTTCACGTCCCCCAGCCCGAGCCGCAGGTAGGCCGAGGGGACGGTGATCTCCCGGTGCGTCGCCTCTCCGCCCCAGACCAGACCCTCGCCGCGCTGGAGTCCGTAGGTCGCGTCGGGGCCGCGCAGGGCGACGAGGTCCACGCCGGCCAGGAGCTCGCCCTTTCCTTCGGACCCGCCGAGCCTGGTCCCGTAGCCCGCCGCCACGTGTCCCTCGCGCGGCCAGCCGGCGTCGGCCACCAGGTGGAGCCCCTGGTAGTCCTTCGCACGGCGGGTGATCACGTTGATCACGCCCAGCATGGCGCTCGACCCGTAGAGCACCGAGCCGGGGCCGAGGATCACCTCCACGTGGTCCACCAGATCGAGCGGGATGGCGGCCGTCTCGTCGTAGTAGGCGGTGCCGTCCCAGGGCTCGTTGAGCGCGTGGCCGTCGAGGAGCAGGAGGACGTGGTTGCCGTAGTCGCCGGTGAGGAGCACCCCGCGTGCGCCGATCTCTGGTGTGGCGAAGCTGCGCTCGGTGAGGAGGCCGAGGCCGAGAAAGTCGATCGCCTCGCCGAGCGAGCGGAAACCGAAGCGGCGCAGATCCTCGCCCGAGATGACCGACGTGGTGGCCGGGGCGAGTCCCGCCGTCTCGGCCGACTTGGAGGCGGTGGAGACCACCGGCTCGTTGAGGAGCCCGGCCAGCTCGGACAGCTCGTCGGCGCGGCCGGCGCAGGGCGACAGCAGGGCGAGGGCGAAGGCGAAGCGAACCGCTTTCATGGGGACACCAGCACGGGCCGGAGGGGGGGCTGACGGGAAGTGAACAGCGCAGGCTACCCGAGCGCGGTCGGCGCGCCGGCTCACTGCGACACCGCCATGAGGCCGAGGACCTCGGGGCCGAAGGCCACGTGTTGCTTGCCTGCCTGGGTGAGGTCGGCGAGCAGCTTGGCTCGTCCGGAGACGAGGTCGAAGCCGAGGACCACGCCCTTCTTCACGAGGGCAGGCGCGGCGCTCGCGGTGAGCACGTCCGCGCCCGAGAGCTCCTGACCGATGGCGCCCGCCTCCTCGGTGGTGAAGCCGGGCCCCAGGTAGACGATGGCGAGCTTCCGCGCCTTGACGAGCTCCGCCAGCGCGTGCGCCGTGGTGAAGGGGATGACCTCCACCGCGTGGGGCAGCCCGGCCACGGTGGCCTTGGCGGCCGCTGCGGCGCGGAACGCCTCGACCCCCTTGGCCGCCTCGTCACCGGCGCGGGCGATCACGGCGGTGCGCACCTCTCCCCCGGCGCGCGCCGGCAGGTTGCGGTCGTGGGCGGCGATCATGAGGAGCAGCTCCGCCTGGAGGTTGGAGGGCACCGGGATCTCCTCCGCCTCCGCGCTGGCCGCGACGGTCAAGGCCAGCGCCGCCGCCAAGGCGACGGGCGACGAGGAGATCCGAAATCCGCATCGCATGAGCCGCTGCTCCTTTCGAGGGGTGGGCGCGCTCCACCCGGCGTTCGAGCCGTGCTCCGCTTCAAGCGCCGGGCCAGGCGTGAGGAGGCACCGGTCCGAGCCTCGCCGCGCGCCGGAGACGGTTCGGCGCGCGCCTGGTTTCACGATGAGTGCCTTGCAGCATTCACGGGTGAATCTGGACCCCGGGTCTGTCTTCTCGACCCTGGACGTGACTCCACGCGCCCCGGGGACGCGGCCTTCGCACGCCAACCCCCCGCCACGCGTGCGAGCTCGCGCAGGCCGCATGCCGCGGCGAGCGGGCACACGGCTTGCTGCCGAACGAAACGAACAGACCGTTTCAGCCGCCGCCTCAGGCGACCCCTCGCAAGGACCCCCGACATGCCCACCGGCTCCCACACCCTGCGCACCCCCCTCGTCCTGGCGCTGGGATTCACCGCACTGGTGGCGGCGGCCGTGGTGGTGAGCTCGCTCGCCACCGCGCGCTCCGGCGACCGGCTGAGGTCGGCGCTGCCTCCGGTGGAGGCCTCGGCCGAGCTCCTGGTGGCCCTCACCTCGGTCGACGACGCCGCGGCCCGCCTGAGCGACCCGCGCGTCGCCGATCCCGCGCAGCGAAAGGCCGTCCTCGGGCAGGCGCAGGAGGGCCTCCTCCGCCTGGACGCCGCGCTGGCCCGGTCCACCGAGCTGGCCAGCGGTTCGGCGACCGCCGCGAGCTGGAGCGAGCTCGGCGCAGCCCTCGGCGTCTGGCGAAAGCAGACCGATCGGTTCCTGACCCTGCAGCGCGCCGGAGAGGAGACCGCTGGCACGGCGCCCGACCCGGCGGCCGCCATGCTCGCCCAGGCGCAGTCCATGGAGGTCTTCGTGGGCATGGCCGAGGCGCACCGCCGCGTCCAGGGCGCCCTCATCGCCGCCGTGGCGACCGACACCGCCGAGGCGGGGAAGCAGGGCCTCGCCGCGGTGGCCGCGCTCCGGCGGAGCGTGGTGGTGACGCTGGCCGCCTTCCTGGCCGGCCTCGCCACGCTCGCCCTGGTGGCCTGGCGGGTGGGGCGCTCCATCCGCCACACCGCCGCGGCCCTGGAGGCCGAGTCGGGCGAGCTGTGCCGGGCCGTGGAGGAGGGCCGGCTCGACCGCCGCGCCAATCCGGGCGCCGTGGCGGCGGAGTTCCGGGGGGTGGTGGGCGGCATGAACCGCATCCTCGACACCGTGGTGGCGCCGCTGCGCCTTACCGCCGCTCAGGTGGAGGAGATGGCGAGGGGTCGCGTGCCCCCGCCCATCGAGGCCGCCTGGCAAGGGGAGCTGGGGGCGCTCCGCGACAACGTGAATGGCTGCGCCAGTGCCGTGCGCAACCTGCTCGCCGACGTGAACCTCCTCACCGACGCCGCGAGGGAGGGCCGCCTCGAGTACCGCGCCGACGCCTCGCACCACCGCGGGGACTACGCCGGGGTGCTGGAGGGTGTGAACGCCACGCTCGACGCGCTCCTCGCGCCCGTGGCGGAGGCGTCGCAGGTGCTGGCCCGGCTGGCCGAACGCGACCTCTGCGCCCGCATGGAGGGCGACTACCGGGGTGGCCTGGCCCTGATGAAGAAGGCGCTCAACCTCACGGGCGGCGCGCTGCACGGCGCGCTGGTGCAGGTCGCTTCCGCGGCGCAGCAGGTCTCCGCGCAGGCCGAGCGCATCGCCGATTCGAGCCAGCAGGTCGCGGATGGAACCTCGCGCCAGAGCGAGGTGCTCGCATCCAGCCGCGCGCACCTCGCCGGCATGCGCGAGAGCACCGCGCGCGCCTCCGAGGGCGCCGGACGGGTGATCGCGCTCGCCGCCACCGCCCGCGGCGCAGCCGAGGGCGGCACGACGTCGATGCAGCGGCTCGCCTCCGCCATGGAGAAGATCCGCACCTCGGCGCACGGCACGGCCGAGGTCATCCGCGACATCAACGAGATCGCCTTCCAGACGAACCTGCTCGCGCTCAACGCGGCGGTGGAGGCTGCGCGAGCGGGCGAGGCCGGGCGGGGCTTCGCGGTGGTGGCCGAGGAGGTGCGCTCACTCGCGCTCCGCTCCAAGGAGTCGGCGCAGCGCACGGAGGTGCTCATCAAGGAGTCGGTGCGGCAGTCGGAGCAGGGCGACCTCATCTCGCGCGAGGTGGGCGCGAGCCTCTCCAACATCCTGGCGGCGGTGGGCGACGTGGCCGGCCTGAGCGATGCGCAGGGAGGGGCCTCGCGCGAGCAGGCGTCGAGGCTCGAGGACGTCCAGGGCGCGATGGCGGAGGTGGACGAGGTGACCGCCCGCAACGCCACCAGCGCTGGCGAGTCCTCGGCGGCCGCCGAGGCGCTGGCCGCCGAGGCGCGGAGCCTGGCCGAGCTGGTGGGGGCCTTCCGGCTCGAGGGGCGCCCAGCGCACGGCGCCGGCTCGGGGCCGCCTGGCGTGCCTCGCCTCCCCCCGGCGAGGGCCATGGCAGCGCGCCCAGGCGGCGCCCGCGCGGCGCGGAGCTGATTGCGAGGAGGCTGCTCTCGCGGCCAGTCGCCACGCCCGCCGGTCGGGCCTGCGCCGCCACCGACCTGGGGTGAACCCCCAAAGCAGCACCTGCACTCGCGGGCCGGCCGTGCCAACATTCGGTCGAGCACCCGCTCGACCCATGAAGGATCTCGTCCTCACCTATGCCGTGACGCTGGCCGTGGCGGTGCTCGTCTCCGAGCGCGCGCGGCGCACGGTGCTCTCCACCGCCGTCCTCTTCCTCCTGGTGGGCATCGGCTTCGGGGTGTGGGTCCGGCCGGCCGGAGACGGCATCGTGCGGGTGCTCGCCAACCTCGCGCTCGTCACCGTGCTCTTCACCGACGCCATGCGGATGTCCCTGCCGCGGCTGCGCGAGGCCTGGCGTCTCCCCGGCAGGGCGCTCCTCCTCGGCTTTCCCCTCACCCTGGTGGGGACCGCGGTGGCCGGCTGGGCGCTCGTCGACCTCTCCTGGCCGGAGGCGCTCCTGGTGGGCGCGGCGCTCGCCCCCACCGATCCGGTCTTCGCCTCGGCCATCGTCGGGCGCGAGGAGGTGCCCCGGCGCCTGCGCAATCTCCTGAGCGTGGAGAGCGGCCTCAACGACGGCCTGGCCCTTCCGTTCGTGGTCGGCTTCATCGCCCTGGCCGGGCACCGCGCCCTCGCCGCGCTCCCGCTCGCCGGAGAGCTGGCCTTCGGGGTGGCCATCGGCGTGGCGGTGCCGTGGCTCATGGCCCGCCTGGAGGGGACCACCCACCTCGGCGCCGCGGAGCAGTATCGGCGCATCGGAGTGTTTGCCGCCGGGCTGCTGGTCCTGTCGCTGGCGCTCGCCACCCACGCCAACGAGTTCCTGGCCGCCTTCACGGCTGGTGTCACGCTGGCCACGGTGGTCCCAAGCGCGCCGGCCGCCTTCGCCGAGATTGGCGAGGCCGGCTCGGAGATCATGAAGCTCGCCGCCCTGCTCGTCTTCGGCACCATGCTCTCACCCGCGTTCCTGCGCGAGCTGCCGTGGGGAGGCTGGGTCTTCGCGGTGATGTCGCTCTTCGCCATCCGGCCGCTCGCCATCGCCGCGGCGCTGGCCGGCTCCGAGCTCACCGTGCGAGAGCGCCTGGTGGCCGCCTGGTTCGGCCCCAAGGGCTTCGCCTCGGTGGTCTACGGCCTCCTCATCCTCTCCTCGGGCGTCGCGCGCTCGGACCTCCTCTTCCACCTCATCGCCATCACCACCGGGCTCTCCATCTTGCTGCACTCGTCCACAGACGTCCCGGTGGCGCACTGGTTCGAGCGGAGCCCCGACGCGGCCGAGACGGGTGGGCGACCCTGAGCCAGCGCCGCGCCTCGGCCGAGGCGCGAGGGCGGCCAGGCGACGCCCGCGCGCCCGGGCGTTGTATAGGTACGCGCCCGCCCTTCGAGGCGGGCCCACCCGACCCGCGCATGACGCCACGCCAGCGCCTCCACCTCACCCTCGTCCTGGGCGCCCTCGCGGCGCTGGGCCCGCTCTCCATCGACATGTACCTGCCCGCCTTTCCCAGCGTGGCACGGTCGCTCTCGACGAGCGTGGCGGCGGTGGAGCTCACCCTCGCCACCTACCTCGCCGGCTTCGCGCTGGGCCAGCTCGCCTACGGCCCGCTGGCCGATCGGTTCGGCCGCCGCCGGCCGCTCCTCGCCGGGCTCGCCCTCTACCTCGTCTCGGCGGCGGCCTGCGCCGCGGCGCCCTCCCTGGCCCTGCTGGCGGCGGCGCGCTTCGTCCAGGGCCTGGGCGGCTGCGCTGGGCTCGTCGTCTCCCGGGCGGTGGTGCGCGACCTCTTCGACGTGAGCGAGTCCTCGCGCATCTACTCGTCGCTCATGCTGGTGATGGGGGCCGCCCCCATCCTGGCGCCGTTCCTGGGCGGCCAGCTCCTCGCCCTGGCCGGTTGGCGGGCCATCTTCCTCGCCCTGGTGGTGGCGTCGAGCCTGTTCATCGTCCTCATCGTCCTCGGGCTCCCGGAGAGCCTCCCTCCGGGACAGCGCGCGCGCCACGGCCTCGCCGACACCCTGCGCTCCTTCGCGGTGCCGCTCCGCCACGGAGAGTTCCTCCGGCTCTCCCTGGTGGGCGGCGCCATCCTGGCGGCCCTCTTCGCCTACATCTCCGGGGCGCCCTTCCTCTTCATCGAGCTGCTCGGCGTGCCCCCCGCGCGCTTCGGGCTCTTCTTCGGCGCGAACGCCTTCGGCCTCATCGCCGCGGCGCAGGCGAACCACCTGCTGGTGAGGCGCATGGGCGCTGTGGCGGTGATGCGCCTCGGCGTCCTCATCGCATTCTTCGCCTACGCCGGGCTCCTCGCGGCGGTGCTCGCGGGCGGTGGCCTCGCGCTGGTAGCACCGCCGCTCTTCGTGGGGGTGTCGATGTTCGGCCTGGTGGCGCCCAACGCCACCGCCGCGGCCATGGAGCACTTCGGCGCGCGCGCGGGGAGCGCCTCCTCGGTGATGGGCGTGCTCCAGTCCTCCTGCGGCGCGCTCTCCGCCGCCGCGGTGAGCCTGCTCGCCGACGGCACCGCCCGCCCGCTCGCCGCGGTCACGCTGGCGAGCGCGACGGCCGCGGTGGTGCTGACGTCGCTGGGGCCGGGGCGGCCGCCGCGGCCGGCTCCTCCCTGATGCGGCCAGCGCCCTCGAAGAGGGCGAGGAGGGTCGCCGGCTCGGCCGGCTTGGCGAGGTGGCGGTGGAACCCGGCCTCCCTGGAACGGCGCAGGTCGTCGGCCTGGGCGTAGCCGGACAGCGCCACGAGCTCCGTCTCCGCGAGGACGCGATTGTCCCGCATGGCCCGCGCCACCTCGTAGCCGCTCATGCCCGGCAGGCCGATGTCGCACAGCACCAGGTCGGGGCGCGTGGCCCGCGCGCGCACCAGGGCGGAGGGGCCATCGTGGACGACCTCCACCTCGTGCCCCATGAGCTCGGCCAGCTCGGAGAGCGCCTCCGCGGCGTCGTGGTTGTCATCCACCACCAGGATGCGGCGCCGGGAGCGCGCCGCGCGGGCGGCGCCGCCCGCCCCGTCGATGGGCTCCGCCACCGGGTCCTCGGGGGCCACGCCCGGGGGCGCGAGAGGAAGGCGCAGGGTGAACCGCGCGCCCCGCCCCACGCCCTCGCTCTCGGCCACCGCCGTGCCGCCGTGCAGCTCGGCGAGCGCTCGCACCAGCGCGAGCCCCAGGCCGAGTCCGCCACGGCTCCGGTGCAGCGAGCGGTCGGCCTGCATGAACGCCTCGAAGACGTGGGCCACCACCTCGGGGGCGATGCCCATACCGGTGTCCTCGACCCGCAGCACCGCGGCAGTCTCGTCGCGCGAGAGATTGATCGTGATCCTCCCCCCCTCGTGCGTGAACTTGGCCGCGTTCTGCAGGAGGTTGCCGATGGCCTGGGTGAGCCTGGTGGCGTCTCCGAGGAGCCACACGGGCTCGGCCGGCACGCTCGCCTCGAAGTGGAGCCCGCGCTCCAGCATGAACGCGCGGTGATCGTCGGCGGCCAGCGCCACCACCCGGGCGAGGTCGATTCCCTCGCGGTGGAGCTCGATCTTTCCGCGCGCAATGCGTGTCACGTCGAGCAGGTCCTCCACCAGTCGGGAGAGGTGTGCCGCCTGCCGGTCGATCACCTCCACCGAGCGGCGGAAGAGGTCGCCCCCAGGCTCCGACCGGGCGAGCACGTAGGTGGCGCTGCGGATGGGGGCGAGGGGGTTGCGCAGCTCGTGCGAGAGCATGGCCAGGAACTGGTCTTTGCGCCGGTCGGCCTCGCGCAGCGACTCCTGCACCTCGCGCTGGCCGGTGACGTCGGTGTTGGTCCCGAACCACCGGACGAGCCGGCCCGCCTCGTCGCGGATGGGCACCACCCGGGTGAGGAACCAGCGGTAGGCGCCGTCGCGCCCACGGAGCGGAAAGGTGTCCTCGAAGGGCGAGCCCGCCTGGAAGCCGCGCCTCGCCGTCTCGTTCACCCGCTCCACGTGATCGGGATGGTGGAACCTCTGCCACCCCCACCCCTCGCTCTCCGCGAGCGTGGCCCCGGTGAAGTCGAACCAGCGCTGGTTGTACCAGGTGATCCAGCCGCTGGCGTCGGCGATCCAGGCGAGCTGGGGGATGTGATCGGCGAGCGTCCTGAAGCGCTCCTCGCTCTCCCGGAGCGCCTCCTCGCGCTCGCGCAGCGCGGCCTCCGCGCGCCGGCGGTGGGAGACGTCGCTGAAGAGGATGGCGAAGCGCCCCCTCGCCGGGCTGTAGCAGAAGACCTCGAAGTGGCGATTGAGGTCGGCGTTGTAGCTCTCGAAGCGCACCGGCGCGCCGCCCAGCGCCACCCCGCAGTAGGTGTCGACCCAGGTGCGCTCGAGGTGCGGAAGGACCTCGGTCATGGGGCGGCCCACCGCCTCGCCCGGGCGAAGGCCGGACTGGCGCTCGAAGGCCTCGTTCATGGCGAGGAACCGGAAATCCACCCCGGCGCCCGAGGCGTCGCAGATGGCTTCACCCAGCGCGAAGCCCTCGGTCATGTGGGTGAAGAGGGTGCGGTATCGATTCTCGCTCGCCCGCAGCGCCTCCTCGGCGCGCTTGCGGTCGGTGATGTCCCGGGCGATGCCGAGGATCCCGATTACCTGGCCCTGCTCGTCGCGGTACGGTGACTTGGTGGCGAGCCAGACCCGCGGCGACCCCTCCGGGTCGGGGACCTCCTCCTCCAGCATCTCGGCCGCGTCGGCATCCATGATCCGCCGATCGTGCGCCATCACGCGGCCAGCCGCCCCGGCGTCGCCCAGCACCTCCCCGTCGGTGCGGCCCAGCACCTCGGCGGCGGTGCGGCCGATGAAGCTCAGCGTCGCCGGGTTGGCGAAGGTGTAGCGACCCTGCAGGTCCTTCGCGAAGACGAGATCGCTCGACGCGCTGGCGATGGCCTGGAGGAGGGTGGCCTGGAGGTTCTGGTCGATCATGTCCCGCCGAAGCGCGGCCCGCCCCGCCGGGCTCCCCACTTCTAACGGGCCCGCGGCCCATCGCACCCACCCTCGTCAGGCCCCCCGAACGGGACATGCGCCTTCAGGAGAGTGGGTCAGGGGACGACCTCGAACGGCCGCATCATCGAGTGGTCCTCGTGCGCCAGGATGTGGCAGTGCCACATGTACTCGCCGAGGCGGTCGAAGCGCGCCCGGATGCGGACGTAGCCGCCGGGAGGCACCCGCACCGTATCCTTCCGCCCGCGCTCGTTGGGGAGGACGCTGTACGCTGCGTCGAACTCGGGATCCGATGGCGAATGCCCTTCGAGGTCGGTGTCGGGGTGGAACCCCCCCGGCGCCATGGTGCCCATGACCCCGGCCTCGGCCCGGCGATAGCCCTCCTGGTCGTAGGTGCCCTTCTCCACCACCTCGAAGGTGACGAGGTGGAGGTGCATGGGGTGGGTGTCCATCGTGGTGTTCACGATGTACCAGTCCTCCACCGTGTCGAGCTTCGGCTTCTCGGTGGTGGGGTCGCCGAAGCGCAGGCCGTTGAGGCGAAGCTCGAGGCGCGCCGAACTGGCGTCGAAGATGTCGTAAATGTCGACGAGCTCCTGAAGGTCGACGATGCGCGCGTTCGAGGGCGCGGGCAGCGGCACCTCGGCGAGCGGTGCGGCCGGGAGGGCGCTCGCGTCGGAGGCGAGGAGCGGCTTCGTCACCCGGAACTGCATCACCTTGCCGGTGGTGTTGGCGTTGTAGTGGTACTCGTCGCCCGAGGGGAAGGGCGCGGCGCCAGCGTTGCGCAAGGTGATGCTCTTGCCGGCGAGGGCGGAGAAGTCGATGACGAGGTCGGCGCGCTCGGCCGGAGCCAGGACGAGGTTGCGGAGGTGGCGCCGCGGCGGCGGCCCCGCCGGCATGCCCCCACCGAGCACCACCGTCTGGGGCAGAAGGCCGCCCTCGTTCCCCACCTGGTGCATCTCCAGGCCGGAGAGGCGGCCCACGCCGGTCTCCTCCAGCCAGAGATCGTAGAAGCGCGAGTCGGAGCCGTTGAGGACGCGGAAGCGGTACTTGCGCGGCTCCACCTCGAGGTAGGGCCAGACGATGCCGTTCACCGTGATGGTGTTGGAGAAGTTCTCCGGACCCGACGAGTACATGGGGCTTCCTTCCGGATCGACCAGCGGCTCGTGGGTGTAGGGATTGAAGAGCGGATAGCGGCCGTAGGCGAGCGAGCCGTCGTCGTTGAACGACCGATCCTGGATGACGAGCGGCACCTCGTAACCGCCCGAGGGCAGGTTCAACGCCGCCTCCACCGGGTCGCGGAGCAGGTACACCGCCGCGAGGCCGGCGTAGACGTTGAGCCGGGTGATGCCCATCGCGTGGTCGTGGAACCAGAGCATCGCCGCAGCCTGGTCGTTGTCGTACGTGTAGCGGACGGTGTTGCCCGCCGGGCCGCCGATGCCGTTCGCCTTCGCCTTCGGGTCGGCCGTGTACCAGAAGTTGGGGTTACCGTCGGAGGCCGCCTCGGTGTGGCCGCCGTGCAGGTGGGGGACGAGCCGCACCTCGGGTGCGCCGTTATCCGCGCCGTCGAGCGTGGTGTCGACGGTGAGCAGGTGCGGGAGCGGCTTCCCGGCCTTGTCGGCGAGCCCGTTCACGTAATCGACCACCACCTTGCGGTCCCTGCTGGCCACGATGGTCGAGCCGAGGTAGGGGAGATTGTAGCCCCAGGTGGTGGTGGTCATCACCGGCTTTCCGGTGCGGGGGTTCGTGAAGGGCGTCCCGTCGAACCGGCGCAGGCCGAAGTCGTGCTCGCCCTGGATGGCCGTCACCTTGTAGTAGTCGGCGCCCGGCACGGTGGTGGTGTCGGGGGTGCGCACCGGGATCTCAGGCAGCGGGAAGAGGAACTGGCCGATCGCCTCGGAGTCGATGGCGCTTCTCCAGCGAGGTCGTCGCATCGCCATTGCCGGCGGTGGCGGTGGTCGCCTTGGTGCTACCGCATCCGGCCGCGGCGAGCGCGCCGAGGAAGGCGAGGAGGGCGACGGCGTGGAACTTTCCGGAGGGTGAAGTTGCGCATTGCGGCGTTCTACCGCACCCCCTTGCGACAAATCACCTATGGGTCGGACGTGACCCCGCAAATTTTGCTTCATAATCGAATATTCACCCCTCGGGCATGGCTCATCCTTCGGGCGATCGAGTTTGACGTGAGTCAATACTCCCGCCCGGCTAGCCCTCACATGAACGAGGGATTGAGCACATCCGGCGGCCATGCTGAGGCCGCGCCCTCGACCGCGTGCCGGGCGTCAGCCTCCCCTGCTAGATAGGAACGATGCCTCTCGACGTGAAGCTCATCGACTTCGCCCGCGATCCGCTCCAGAAGCTCTACGGAGCGTACCGCACCTGCTACACGCCGAAGACGCCCTCCGAGGTGTGGGATGAGATCGGGGCGGGCACGATCAGCGCCGAGACCATCCGCGACTTCGTGGAGAAGCGGCTCGAGACCGGCCACGTCTCGCCGCTCGAGCAGGTGGTGTTCTGGTTCGGGATCTCGGGCGTGTCGCGCTCGCTCTCGCACCAGCTCGTGCGCCACCGCATCGGCATCTCGTTCGAGCAGCAGTCGCAGCGCTACGTGAAGTACCGCGAGGAGCGGCTGGAGTACGTGACGCCGCGGACCTGGTCGGAGAGCCCCGAGCTCGCCGGCGAGTACCACCGTTTGATGCAGGAGATCACGCGCGTGTACCGGCTGGCGCTGGAGAAGGGGATCCCGGCCGAGGACGCCCGCTTCGTCCTGCCGAACGCCACCCCTACCAATTTCCAGGTCATGGTGAACTTCGCCGAGCTCCTGCACATCGCCGACCTCCGGCTGTGCTGGCGCGCACAGTGGGAGATCCGCCACCTCCTCGCCCTCATGCGCCGCGCGGTGGTGAAGGCGGTGCCGGAGCTGGGAACCCATCTGCAGCCGAAGTGTGGCGAAAAGCGCATGGGGTACTGCGACGAGCCCATGAGCGAGTGGGCGAAGTGCCCTCTCGGAAAGGTGCGCCCGCACAAGGAGCAGCTCTTCCAGCTCCTGCGCGAGCACAAGGCGGGTTCGCTCGCCCCGCTCGGCGAGGGCGACCTCCGCCGGGTGGAAGACGCTGGCAACGAGCCGTGACGGAGGCTCGCCCCGCCGGCCGGGGTCATGCCGCCGAGGGCCGCGCCGGGCGGGATGGACACCTTCGCCGCCTGCTTGGTGCGCTCTCGCTGTCCGTCCTCGCCCTGCTCTTGCCCGCGCGCGCCGCAGGGCAGCTCGCCCACCTCCGGCCCGCGGGCGGCGAGCCCACCGGGATCGCCGTGCCCGGACTCTCGGTGGCCAGCGCCGAGGAGGCCACGGCGGTGGAGGCGAATCCCGCCGGCGCGGGCTTCGTGGGCGGTCCCTCGCTGCACTACTTCCACCAGGGCCGCGGCGGGGGGCGGAGCGCCGACGGCTTCTGGTCGGCGGCGCCACTCGGGCCCCTCGTGCCCTCGCTCTCCATGCAGTGGGTGCGCCCCGGCGGCGAGGGCGGCGCCCACTTCCGCAAGACCACCTGGGGCCTCGCGCTCTCCGATGGAAGGGTGGCCTCGCTCGGCGCCGGCTGGAACCTCTACGCTTCCCCCGAGCCTTCCCTCGATGAGCTCTCCTCGCTCGACCTGGGCCTCACCCTCCGCCCCTGGCGCCACCTCTCGGTAGGATTCGCCGTGCGCGGCCTCGAGGCGCGCCGGGCCGGCGCGCGACTCCCGCTGCACTACGACGCAGGTATCGCCACCCGCCTGCTGGGGGAGCGGCTCACCCTCTCCGCCGCGCTGCTCACCAACGACCAGGGACGTGGCGACCTCCTGGCCGACGCCATCACGGCCGGCGCAGCCCTCGCGCTCCCCCTGGGGCTCACGCTGGGGGCGGAGCTCGCCCTGCCCCTCGATTCGAACCGAGGCGGCCGTTCGGGTGCGACGCAGGCGCTCCTCGCCCTCACCTTCGATGCCCCCCACGCCGGAGCCACCGTGGGCGCCGCCGCGGGCGACGGCGTGGAGCGGACCTGGCTCGCCGGGGTGCGGCTCTCGGCCGAGCGCTATCGAGGCGAGGGGGGCGAGGGCGCGGTGCCGCTCCTCGACCTCGCGGAGCTGCTCTCCCCCCCCGTGCCCTTCTTCGCCCGCGAGGAGGACCCTTACGGCGACCTCCTCCGGCGCCTCTGGGCCGCGCGCGACGACCCGGCGGTGAGCGCGGTCGCCCTGCGCATCGACGCGCTGCCCCTCGGCGCCGCCCGCTTCGAGGAGCTGCGGGCCATCGTGGCCGCGACCGCGGCGCGGAAGCCGGTGGTGGCGCTACTCCTCGGGGGAGGGCTCCGGGAGCTCGACCTCGCCTCCGCCGCCAGCGCCGTGCTCGCAGCCCCGCCGGCCGCCTTCTTCCCGCTCGGCCTCGCGGCCACCACGCCCTTCCTCGCCGGCGGCTTCGACAAGCTGGGGGTGGGCTTCGACGTGGTGGCGGCGGGCGCCTACAAGAGCGCGCCCGAGCCGCTCGTCCGGGACGACATGAGCCCGGCCCAGCGCGAGGTCACCGAGAGCGTCCTCGACGATCTCTCGTCGCGGCTCCTGGGAAGGCTCGCCGCCGCGCGGAAGGTGCCGGAGGAGAGGCTCCGCTCGGCCGTCGATCAGGGGCTCCTCTCCGCCTCCCAGGTGGTGCAGCTCGGCCTCGCCGACCGCCTGGCCTGGCCCGACGAGGTGGAGGAGGCGGCATCGCGCCTCCTCGGAGGCAGGGCGCGGCTCGCGCGCGGCTGGAAGCCGGCGCCCCTGCGCGCGGCGCGGCGCTGGGGGCCGCGCGAGGCGGTGGCGCTCCTCCGGGTGGAGGGCGTCATCGCGCCGGGGAAGAGCCGGCGAGCCTTCACCGGGCGCGTCGCCGGCAGCGACACCCTCTGCGAGCTCATCCGGCGCGCGGTGGACGACGGCCGCGTGAAGGCGCTGGTGGTCCGGGTGGAGTCGCCCGGGGGCGACGGCCTCGCCTCCGACCTCGTCTGGCGCGAGCTCATGCTGGCGCGGCGGGCCGGCAAGCCCGTGGTGATCTCCATGGGCGACCTCGCCGCGAGCGGCGGCTACCTGGTGGCCTCCGCGGCCGACGCCATCCTGGCGGAGCCCTCCACGCTCACCGGCTCCATCGGGGCCTTTGTGGTGAAGCCGGACCTCTCCGCGCTTCTCGCGAAGCTGGGGGTGAACGTGGTGACGCTCCGTCGGGGCGAGCGCGCCGACCTCGAGTCGCTCGCCCGCCCCTGGACCCCGGGCGAGCGCGCCGAGGTGGGTCGCCAGCTCGCGGCGTTCTACGACACCTTCCTCGACCGGGTGGCCGAGGGTCGCGGCCTCGGCCGCGAGAAGGTGGAGGGGGTGGCGGGCGGCCGGGTGTGGACCGGCGCCCAGGCCTTGCAGCGCGGGCTCGTCGACCAGCTCGGCTCGCTCGGCGATGCCCTGGCGCTCGCCCAGAAGAAGGCAGGCAGCGCGGGCGAAGCGCCGTTCGAGGTGGTGGCGCTGGAGCCGGAGCAGGGTCTTCTCGGGCGCCTCCCGCTCGCGCCGCTCCTCGCGGCGCGGGAGGCACCGCTGGAGCGCTGGGCGGCGCGCATCCCCGAGGTGCGGGCCTTGAGCTTGCTCGAGGAGCTGGGCCCGGTGGTCGCTCTCCACCCTGGCTGGCTCGGCGCGCCCGAGCTCCCGGGGGCCTCAGCGCCTCGCTGAGCTCCCCCGCCGGCGAGGCTTTCGCGCACGGCGCTTTTTTGTTAAGGATCTCTTGTCTCCTCCCCGTCACGGCACTAGGTTCAGACGGCGAAGGGGACGCACCCCCGGTTGCTCGCGTGTAGCCGCCTCGAGCGACTACGAGTTAGCCCGAGCAGGGCGATTGGCCGCGCGCAGCGCGGGAGCCAGTCGAGACCGGAACGGCGCGACGCGCGACCCGAGTGCTTCCAGAGAAGCCGCCTCCGGCCAGCGGGCCAAGCGCCCGGATCACAGCCCACGGAACCGAGCCGCGGCACCCACAAGGCAGCCGCAGCCGGAGCACGAGACAGCATGACAGAGAACGAGCAGACCGCGACCGCGGGCGAGGCCTCCCCGGCCCCCGTTTCCGAGAAGCCTGCCACCCCTCCCGCCTCCGACGCCCAGGCCCCCGACGCCCAGGCCTCCGCCCCTGGCGGCGGTGAGGGCTCGACCGACGACGCCGTGGCGGGCGCGCCCGAGGCCAGTCCCGGCTCGGCCCAGAATCGGCGGCGGCGGCGGCGGCGCGGGCGACGAGGTCGCGGAAACCTCCCCCCCGGCGCGGCTGCTCCGGGCGGCCAGCCGGCAGCGGCTGTCGCCCCCAACGGCGCCGCCGGAGCGAGCGCAGCCCAGCCGCAGGGCCAGGCCCAGGCCGAGCAGACCGAGGAGGTCGAGGGCGTGCTCCAGTTCGAGGGCAAGGGGTTCGGCTGGCTCCGCGACCCGAAGCGCAGCTACCTACCCCAGTCGTTCGACGTGGAGGTGCCACGCTGGCTGGTCGAGCGGATGCACCTCCAGCCGGGCGTGATGGTGAAGGGCGTCGCCACCGTCCGCAACATGAAGCGCACGCTCTCCCGGGTGGATCAGGTGGAGGGCACCGACCCGGTGGCGGTGGCGCGCCGCACCCACTTCCAGAACCTGACGGCCACCGACCCCACCGAGAAGCTCCTCATGGAGACGCGGCCCGACGAGATGGTCGGGCGGGTGCTCGACCTCATCGCGCCCATCGGCCTCGGCGCGCGCGCCCTCATCACCTCACCGCCCAAGGCCGGCAAGACCATCATGCTGCAGCGGATCGCCCAGGCGATCACCTCCAACCGCCCCGACGTGCACCTCATGGTGCTGCTCGTCGACGAGCGGCCGGAAGAGCTCACCGACATGCGGCGAAACGTGCAGGGCGAGGTGATCGGCTCGTCCAACGACCGGCCTGCCGACGAGCACATCCATGCGGCCGAGATGGCGCTCGAGCGCGCCAAGCGCCTCGTCGAGGGCGGCAAGGACGTGGTGATCCTGCTCGACTCCATCACTCGCCTCGCCCGCGCCTACAACCGCGAGATTGAGTCGTCGGGGCGCACCCTCACCGGCGGCGTCGACAGCCGGGCGCTGGAGCGCCCCAAGCGCATCTTCGGCGCGGCGCGCAAGGCGGAGGAGGGCGGCTCCCTCACCATCATCGGCACCGCCCTCGTCGACACCGGCAGCCGGATGGACGAGGTGATCTTCGAGGAGTTCAAGGGCACCGGCAACATGGAGGTGGTGCTCTCGCGCCAGCTCGCCGAGCGGCGAATCTTCCCAGCCATCGACATCGCCGCCTCGGGCACGCGCAAGGAGGAGAAGCTCTTCCTGCCGAAGGAGATCGAGAAGATCCGGCGGCTGCGCGGGGCGCTCGCCTCGCTGAAGCCGGTCGAGGCCATGGAGCGCCTCCTGAAGAAGCTCTCCGAGCTCGACACCAACGACGAGTTCCTTGCCAGCTTCTGAGGGCCTCGGGTAGAGGCCTCCCCGACCATACCGCCCCTTTCGTATTCCGGGACCCTGCGGCATATAGTGGGTCGTGTTGAACAGGGACGTTCGATGGCCTCCGACCACGTCATCATCGTCGACGACGACGAGCTCATCCTCCGGGCGCTCTCCCGGCTGCTCGAGGGGGTGGGCTTTCACACCACCTGCTTTCGCAGCCCCGAGCACGCCCTCACCGCGCTCGGCCACGAGCAGCCGATGGTCATCATCTCCGACTACACCATGCCGGAGATGGACGGCATCACCTTCCTCAAGGCAGCGAGGGGTCTCGCCCCGGGGGCGGTGCGCATCCTCTGCACGGCCGCCGAGGACTTCAAGGTGGCCCTGGAGGCGGTGAACGCGGGCGAGGTCTACCGGATCATCTCCAAGCCTTGGCACCAGCAGGAGCTGGTGGCCACGGTCACCCAGGCGGTGGAATCGGCTCTGCTGCGACAGGAGAACGAGCGCCTGGCCGCCGAGGTGAGGCGCCACAACGCGCAGCTCCGCGAGCTCAACCTCAGCCTGGAGGAGCGGGTGCGCGAGCGCACCTCGGCGCTGCTGGAGGGGCTCATCTCCGCCCTCGACTATCGCGACGCCGATACGCAGTGGCACTCGCGCCGCGTCTCGCTCTACGCGCGCCGGCTCGCGGAGGCGCTCGCGCTCTCCGAGGAGGAGGTCACCCTCATCGAGCACGGAGCGCTCCTGCACGACATCGGGAAGATTGGCGTCCGCGATCGTGTGCTGCTCAAGCCCGGCCCGCTCTCCACCGAGGAGTGGACCGAGATGAAGCGCCACCCGGAGCTGGGCTGGGCGCTCCTGCAGCGCGTCGACTATCTCCGCCCGGCCTCCTCCATCGTGCTCCAGCACCAGGAGCGCTGGGACGGGACCGGCTATCCCTCGGGCCTGCGCGGCGAGTCCATCGTGGTGGGAGCGCGCGTCTTCCACGCCGTCGACACCCTCGACGCCATCACCAGCGACCGTCCCTACCGGCGCGCCCGCCCCTTCTCCGACGCTCGCGCCGAGGTGGCGCGCTGCAGCGGCTCGCAGTTCGACCCGCGGGTGGTGGAGGCCTTCCTCTCCATTCCCGCCGAGGACTGGGAGCGGATCAGGCTCGACGTGGAGACGGTGGCCGTGCTCTCCGCCGACCTCGCCGAGCGGGCGCCCATCCCCGACCACGAGGACCGCGCCCTCCGGCCGGCCACCATGCCGCCCGCCCGCCCCGCCGTCTGAAACGCGCATCCGGTGTCGGGCCCCGGACGGGGCGGTCACCCGACCTCCGCCCCGGACGAGCCACGTCAACCCTCGACCGGCCGCACCGCCGGTCTCGCCGCCGCGGTCCCGTAGGCGACGCCTCCGATCCCGAGCGCGATACCCACGGCGGCGAGGGCTGACACCTCCTCGCCGAGCAGGAGCAGCCCGAAGCCGTAACCGGCCACCGGGGTGAGCTGCTGCCAGAGCGCCGCCTCGGGCACGGTGAGGGCGCCGTAGGCGTGGGTGACGAGGAGCTGGCCGGCGAACGAGAGCGCGCCCACCGCGGCGGCCAGGGCCCAGAGCCGCGGGGCCGTGGGCCAGCACCCGCCGGTGAAGGGGAGCGAGACGAGCGCCCCGCATACCGAGAAGGCGAAGAAGATGGTGGCCGCGTTGTGGTCGGCGCGAAGGGCGCGCACGGCGGTGACGGCGCCGCCCCCGGACGCGCCGGAGAGGACGCCGGCCAGCACGCCCAGCCCGAGTACAGGGGCCTGCGCCCCCGGGCCGACGAGGAGCGCGACCCCCGCCGAGACGGCGGCGATGGCCACCGCCAGCCGGGGCGAGGCGCGTTCACCCAGCGCGAAGACGGCGATGAGGGTCGCGAACACCGGGTAGAGATTGTTGAGCAGCGTGGCCTCGCCGGCGGGCAGCGTGGTGAGCGCCACGAAGTAGAGCAGCACCGAGAGGCCGCCGAGCGTGCCGCGCACCGCGAGGAGCCCCGGGCGGCGCACGCGGAGGGTCCCCGGGCGCAGCCCGAAGAGCGCCAGGGCGAGGCCGGTGGAGACGGCGAAGCGCGCCAGCGACATCTGCGGGCCGGTGAAGCCCTGCCGCGGCCCCGGTCCGGCGGCGGAGGCCATCCGGGCCAGCGTGGCCATGAGCCCGAAGCAGAGGCCGGCCAGGAAGATCTGGAGCCGGGCGGACGCCTTTGCCGTCATGCGGTGGCGAGCTCGTCGAGCTCCCGGGCGAGGCCGTCGCCGAAGAGGACGAGCCCCGCCTGCGCGGCGCGGAAGCGAAACAGGGCCAGCTCGGCGCCGGGGCGGTGGGGCGCGCCGGCCACCTCCGTCAGGAAGCGCCCGAGGTCGAGCCCCACCTCGACCACCGCCCCTCCGGGCTCGACTCCGAGCTGCAGGCCGACCGCCGCCTCCTCACCCCCTCGCCAGGCGAGGCCGGGCACGGCGCCGCCCGTGAGGTCGCGGAGTCCGTCGCGCAGCGCCGCCAGCGCACCGGCGGGCATTCGCAGCGCGGCGAGCTGCACCACCGGCCAGAACTCCCCCCCTCGCGCGTCGCGCGCTTCCAGGCCGGCCGTGGCGAGCACCTCCCTCGCCGGCTCGCCGCCCGCTCCCCCGGGCGCCCCCCAGCCGGCCGGGGTGAGGGTGAAGCGGAGGGCGCCGGTGTCGTTCGGAAGCGTGGCCACGCGCGTCACGGCATACAGCCTCCCCGCCCGCGAAGGAAGGGGGCGCGCTCTGGTGCCGGGGCCTCCCGTCCGTTACAAGAGGCCGCGCAATGAGCGAGCCTGACTACATCGTCGTCAAGGGGGCGCGCGAGCACAACCTCAAGTCCGTCGATCTCGAGATCCCGAAGAAGAAGCTGGTCGTCTTCACCGGCGTCTCGGGCTCCGGCAAGAGCTCGCTCGCCTTCGACACCCTCTACGCGGAGGGGCAGCGGCGCTACGTCGAGTCGCTCTCCTCCTACGCCCGGCAGTTCCTCGGGCAGATGGAGAAGCCGCAAGTACGACACCCTGCGCGGGCTCTCGCCCACCATCTCCATCGAGCAGAAGGCCGCCTCCAACAACCCGCGCTCCACGGTGGGCACCATCACCGAGGTGCACGACTACCTGCGCGTGCTCTACGCCTCGCGTCGGCGTGCAGCACTGCCCCGGCTGCGGCCGGCCGGTGGGCAAGCAGACGCGCGCAGCAGATCGTCGACGTCGATCCTGGCGCATGCCCGAGGGCTCGCGCATCCTGCTGCTCGCGCCGCTGGTCGCAGAACCGCAAGGGCGAGTACCGGGAGCTGCTCGGCGACGCGCACAAGCGCGGCTTCGCCCGGGTGCGCGTCGACGGGGTGGTGCACTCGCTCGAGGAGCGGCTCGCCCTCGACAAGAAGCTGAAGCACGACATCGAGCTGGTCATCGATCGCCTGGTGGTGAAGCCCGAGCTGCGCTCGCGGCTCACCGACTCGGTCGAGACGGCGCTGCGCGAGGGGAAGGGCACCCTCGTCGTGGCCGACGCCGCGCGCGAGCAGCAGGTGGGGCCGGGTCGACCCGGAGGAGTACAAGAAGCACGACCGCTTCTACTCGCGAGCACAACGCCTGCCACGCCTGCGGCCTGTCCTTCGGCGAGCTGGCGCCGCAGACCTTCTCCTTCAACTCGCCCGCTCGGCTCCTGCCCCGACTGCCAGGGGCTCGGCACCCGCGCCGGAGATGGACCCGGACCTCATCGTCCCCGACCCGTCGCTCACCATCCGTGAGGGCGCCGTCGAGCCCTGGGCGAGCGGCATGGAGCGCGGCGAGGGCTGGACCTTCGAGTTCGTCGAGCACCTCTCGCGGCTCGCTCGGCCTCGATCTCGACACCCCCTGGTCGAAGCTCTCCCAGCGCGCACCGCGACCTCGTGATGAACGGCAACGAGGGCACCGCGCAGGCCGCGCATCGTCTGGGAGGGGGTGGTGAACCAGCTCCACCGGCGCCTCAAGGCCACCGGCTCGGAGAACATGCGCCGCTACTACCTGCGCTACTTCTCCGACAAGCCCTGCCCCACCTGCCGGGCGAGCGGCTCCGCCCGGAGAGCCGCGCGGTGAAGCTCCGCGGCACGCAGCATCGTCGAGCTCTCGCGGCTCACCATCACCGAGGCGCACGCGCTGGCTCGGCGCAGCTCGACCTGCGCGGCTCGGAGGCGCGCATCGCCGAGGAGCTCCTGAAGGAGATCCGCAACCGCCTCAGGTTCCTGCTCGACGTGGGCCTCGCCTACCTCACGCTCGACCGCCCCGGCCCCTCGCTCTCCGGCGGCGAGAGCCAGCGCATCCGCCTCGCCTCGCAGATGGGCTCCGAGCTCACCGGCGTCATCTACATCCTCGACGAGCCGTCCATCGGCCTGCACCAGCGCGACAACGGCAAGCTGCTCGCCACGCTGAAGCGGCTGCGCGACATCGGCAACTCGGTGATGGTGGTGGAGCACGACGAGGAGACGATGGAGGAGGCCGACTGGCTGGTCGACTTCGGCCCCGGGCGCAGGCGAGCACGGCGGGCGCATCGTGGCCGCAGGGCACGCCCGCCGAGGTGAAGGCGAACCCGGCCTCGCTCACCGGCGCCTACCTCTCGGGCCGGCGCGAGATCAGCGTCCCCGCGCGGCGGCGCCCCGCCCGCGGACACCTCACGGTGGCCGGTGCGGCGGCCAACAACCTGAAGAACGTCACCGTGAAGCTGCCGCTCGGCACCCTCACCGCGGTCACCGGCGTGTCCGGCGCCGGCAAGTCCACCCTGGTGAACGCGGTCCTGCGGCCGGCGCTCATGCGCGATCATGTACGGCGCGCGCGAGGTGCCAGGGAAGCACCAGGCCATCCTCGGCCACGAGCCGTCGACAAGGTCATCGACATCAACCAGCAGCCCATCGGGCGCACGCCGCGCTCGAACCCGGCCACCTACACCAAGGTGTTCGACGCGCATCCGCGAGGTGTTCGCCCAGACCCCGGAGGCGCGCGCCTTCGGCTACCAGCCGGGCCGCTTCAGCTTCAACGTGAAGGGCGGCCGCTGCGAGGCTTGCCAGGGCGACGGCATGAAGCTCGTGGAGATGCACTTCCTCGCCGACGTGCTCGTGCCCTGCGAGGTGTGCGGCGGCAAGCGCTTCAACGAGGCCACGCTGCGGGTGCAGTTCAAGGGGAAGAACATCGCCGAGGTGCTCGATCTCTCGCGTGCGCGAGGCGATGGCGCACTTCGCGCACCACCGCGACATCCTGCGGGTCCTGCAGACGCTCGACGACGTGGGGCTCGGCTACGTGAAGCTGGGCCAGCCCTCCCCCACCCTCTCCGGCGGCGAGGCGCAGCGCATCAAGCTCTCGCGCGAGCTGGCGCGGGTGGGCACCGGTCGCACCCTCTACATCCTCGACGAGCCCACCACCGGGCTTCACTTCGAGGACGTGCGCCGGCTGCTGCTGGTGCTCGACCGGCTGGTCGAGGCCGGCAACACGGTGCTGGTCATCGAGCACAACCTCGACGTCATCAAGTGCGCCGACTGGGTGGTGGACCTCGGGCCGGAGGGCGGCGACGAGGGCGGGCACGTCATCGCCGAGGGCACGCCCGAGGAGGTGGCGGAGGTGCCGGCGAGCTTCACCGGCCACTACCTGGCGAAGGTGCTCGCCCATCAGGGCCGGCGCCCGGCGGCGGGAGAGCGACTCGCGCGTTGAGCCGGGTCGATTGGGCGTGTAGATTCGGCGCCCCATGAACACCCTCGAGCCCGCAGCGCTGCTCCAGATGCTGCGCGACCCCAACCAGGAGAGCGGGGACATCGCCCGGGCAATCGGCGTCTCCCGCGAGGAGGCCGGCCGCGCCGCCCGCGTGGCCCTTTGCCTCAACCGCGCCAAGGCGGAGGAGCTGCTCGGCCTGCCGCCCGTACTGGCGGTCCCCCTGCTGGAGGCGGCCGCCACAGCGGGCCGCCAGGACGTGGTGGCCGCCGCGGCCGTTCACCCGCAGCGCGAGCTCTCCAAGGCTGGCAAGCGCATCCTCTACCAGCTCAAGCTGAAGGGGGCGCCGGTCCCCGAGCTGCCGCGCGCAAGGCCCGCGGCGGCGCCCCCGCCGCCCGAGCCCGCCCTCCCCTGCTACGCGTCCGGCGTCGACGGCGCGGGAGAGCGCGTCTTCTGGGTGGCGCGCAACCTCCCCGGCAAGGGCGTCGAGGTGGCGCAGGCGGCGGTCTCCGACGAGAAGGGGCTCATCGAGCTCCTGGTGGGCCAGGTGGGGCGCAAGGAGTACCGCGCGCTGGCGAAGGACCTCCTCGACCGGGGACGCGACATGGGGGTGACGGAGATCGACCGGACCGAGGCGCTCTCCGCGGTGAGCGCCGCCGCCGCCCAGAACGCCAGCACCGGCACGCGGCTCCCCGAGAGCGCCTCCGGCTGGCTCGCTCGCCTCGGGCCGCTTCCGCCGCCCGCCGACCCCGCCACGGTCGAGCCTGCGCTCCCGGAGGAGGAGGAGCGCGCCGCGCTGGAGGCCTCGGCCTCCCTGCATCAGCTCCCGCTCGTCTCCGGCTGGCTCGCCGACGAGGAGGCCTTGCGCGCCCTGGCCGGGCGGCTCGACGAGATCTCCGTTTCGACCCTCTACCTCGACGAGGCACAGCGCGCCCAGGCCTCCTCCTCGGCCATCGACGACGCCCTGGCCCGGTACCTCGACGAGCCCCGTCGGGCGCGATGGGCGGCAAGGCTCTTCACCACCGCCGCCCACCTCCGCCGCCTCGGCGAGCCTCGGACTGCTCAGGTGGCCGCCGCGGCCGCTCGGGCCCTGCAGGCAGCGCCGGGCGGCGAGGAGGCCGCCCGGATCCCGTTCGCGCGATTGCTGGTGGTGAAGGCGCTGCCCGACCCCGGCTCAGCGCCTCCTCCGCGCTTCGGGCCGCGCGACCAGGGGTCGCTCATCCTCTCGCCGGTGGGTGGCCCGCGGTGAGCGAAGGGCTTTGCGCCTCCCCCCGGGTCCGGGCCAGGGGCTCGCCGAGCTCGCGCGGGCCGCGGTCGCCGCGCGACTGCGCGGGGAGGCGCCACCAGCGAGCCCAGGACCGGACGTGGAAGGGAACGACCTCGCCGCCGGAGCCTTCGTGGAGCTCCGGGTGGACGGCGCGCTGCGCGGTCACCTGGGGCGATGCGACCTCGGGGGCGGGGGGCTCGCCGCCGAGGTGGTGTCACTCGCTGCCGCGGCGGCCTCCGGGGACCCGCGCTTCCCGCCGCTCGAAGCCGGGGAGCTGTCGCGACTGGAGGTGAAGGTGACGGTGCTCGGACCGCGCCGGGCAGCGCGGGCGGAGGAGGCTCCTCGGCCCGGCGGCGCGCGCGCCTCACGGCCGACAGGAGCGGGAGGTGCACGGGTCGAAGGGTTCACCGCCGGTCGGCCAGCCCCCGGACGCCCGCGCGAGCTTTCGGAGGAAGCGAGCGCTCCCCCTCTCCCCGGGGCACTCAGGCCCGGCCGCGACGGGCTCCTGGTGCGGCTCGGCTGGCACGGAGGGGTGCTCCTTCCGGCTGCCGCGCACCGGGGGCGCAGCGCGGAGGAGGTGCTGGCGCGCGCCTGCCTCTCGGCGGGGCTGCCCCCCGGCGCGTGGCGAGAACCGGCGGCCACCGTCGAGCTGTTCGAGGTGGAGGAGGCGGTGTCGTCTCCGCCGGCTGCGCGGTGAGCCAGGTGGTCGCCCGACCCGGCCTCGGCTCGCGGCGACGGAGCGCCGCCTTGGCGCCCTGCCGTCGCGCTGCTTTCTCCCCGTTCACCCCTCGCGCGCCCCGCTCCACCTGCCCCTCCTGCGCCTGGCAAGCAGGCGGGCCCGCGGCGGAGCGCGCGCCCTCCGAGGAGCCTGAAGGGCACGGCTCGCGTCGAGGCCCTCCGGCCCGCCCCGCTACCGTGTTAGGAGCTTTTCATGAGTCACCTCTTCGGCGCCTCGGCCAGTCAGGCGCTCGTCATCCTCATCGTCATCCTGGCCTTCGGGCTGCTCGTCGTGGTCCACGAGCTCGGCCACTTCGCGGTGGCGCGCCTCTCCGGCATGCGGGTCGACCGCTTCAGCGTGGGCTTCGGTCCAGTGCTCTTCCGCCGGCGCTTCGGCGAGACGGAGTGGGCGGTCTCGGCCATCCCCTTTGGCGGCTACGTGAGCATCGCCGGCATGGGGCCCACGGAGGCGGTGGAGGCGGAAGACCCAGGGGCCTTCGCCAACAAGCCAGCCTGGAAGCGCTTCGCGGTCATCCTGGCTGGGCCGGCCATGAACTATCTCACCGCCATCGCGCTCGCGGCGGTGCTGCTCACCAGCCTGGGCATCCCGCAGCACGACCCGGCTCCGGTGGTGGGCGACCTCGTCGCCGGCGGACCCGCCGAGCAGGCGGGCGTCCGGCCGGGCGACCGCGTCCTGTCGATCGACGGCAAGGCGGTCGCCACCTGGCCGGAGCTGGTCACCGAGGTGGTGGCTCGCCCGGGCGTTCCGGCCACGCTGGAGGTGGAGCGCGCCGGAGCCGAGGGGCCGGTCGCCATCCAGGTGACCCCGCGCGACGCGGGCGGCCGGGGACAGCTCGGCATCGTGCAGTCGAGCCGGACGGTGCGAGCCAGTCCGGGAGAGGCGGTGGTGGCCGGCTTCCGCCTCACCAACGCGCGCGCCGGAGAGATCCTCACCGGGTTGGGGCAGATGGTGACCGGGCGGCAGAAGGGCGAGCTGCGCGGCCCCATCGGCATCGCGCACGAGATGGCGCGGAGCGCCCGGGCCGGGGCCGCGCCCTTCCTCGGCATCGTCTGGCTCGTCTCCATCGCCCTCGCGCTCTTCAACCTCCTCCCCCTGCCGGCGCTCGACGGGGGGCGGCTCGTCTTCCTCGTCTACGAGATCGTGACACGCCGGCGCGTGAACCAGCGGGTGGAGCAGTTCGTACATCTGGCCGGCTTCGTGGCGCTCTTCGGGCTCCTCCTGGCGGTGACCCTCTTCGGCGACCTGCCGAGCCTCTTCCGGCGCGGGTGAGCGGCTCGTGCGCGCATCGCAACCGCCGGCCGGGGTCACCGCACCCGCGTTGGTGGTATCTTCCCCCTCCGCCTCGCGGGGTGACGTGGCATGAGAGTGCTCATCGCGGACGACGACCAGACCATCCGCGCCCTCCTGGCCGACCTCCTGGCCGACCTGGGGTACGAGGTCCTCACCGCATCGAACGGCGCCGAGGCGGTGGAGCTCGCCGTGCGCGAGGAGCCCGACGCGCTCATCCTCGACTTCCTCATGCCCCGGCTCTCCGGCGTCGATGCCTTGAAGGCGATCCGCGCGCGGGGCCTCACCATGCCGGCGGTGCTGCTCAGCGCGGTGAGCGACAGCTCGCTGCGCGAGCTGGAGGGATTCGAGGCGCCCGAGGCCATGCTGGAGAAGCCGTTCCGCCGCAAGACGGTGGAGAAGGCGCTGGAGAAGGCGCTCGCCCGCGGCGCGCGGGGTCCAGGCTAGCGACGCCGTGCGCCTCTTTCGCTCCATCCTTCTGGCGGTGCTCCTCGCCAGCACCGTGCCCGCCGCGGTGATGGGGGCGGTGCTGCTCCGCCGCGGCGCCGGGCCCGAGGCGCTGTGGCTCCACGGCGCGCTGGCGCTGGCGCTGGCCGTCGCCCTCTCCGCCTGGTGCGCGCGGCGCATCGCCGGCCCGCTCTCCGCCTGTGTGCGCGGCGCGCTGGAGATAGCCCGCGGGCGCTTCGGCCGCGAGGTGCCGGTCGACGCGCGCCACGAGGTGGGCGACCTCGCGTACGCCTTCAACCACATGTCGCGCGAGCTGGCGAGCTACGACGCCGAGAACCGGCGCCTCATCTCGGCGCTGGAGGCGGGCTACCTCTCCACGCTGCGCAGCCTGGTCTCGGCCATCGACGCCAAGGACCCCTCCACGCGAGGCCACAGCCAGCGGGTCTCGGAGCTGGCGCTGGGGATCGGCGAGGAGCTGGGGCTGCCGCCCGCAACCCTGCAGGCGCTCTCCTGGGGCGGACTCCTCCACGACATCGGCAAGATCGGCGTCCCCGAGAGCATCCTCCACAAGGCCGGGTCGCTCTCCGGCGACGAGCTGCGGCAGATGCGCGACCACCCCGTCATCGGCGCCGAGATCCTGCGCGGCGTGGAGTTCCTGGTGGCCGCGGCTCCCGCGGTGCGCCACCACCACGAGCGGTGGGACGGGCAGGGCTATCCCGATGGGCTCGCCGGGGCCGACATCCCGCTCATCGCGCGGGTGGTGAACGCGGCCGACACCTTCGACGCCTGCACCTCCGCCCGGCCCTACCAGCCACCGCTCACCCTGGAGCGCACGCTGGAGGTGGTGCAAAACTTGAAAGAGAAGCAGATCGATCCCGAGGTGTGCGACGCCCTGGTGCGCCTCGCGGATCAGGCGGTCACCCGCGGGCCGCGGCCCTCGCGCGCCGGTGGCACCACCGGGCGCGATCTCCTTTCGCCCGCTGCACCGGGACTGGAGCCTCTGCCGTGATCAAGCTGGCCGTGTTCGACCTCGACGGAACCCTCATCGACTCCCGGCGCGACATCTGCCTGGCGGTGAATCACGCCCTGCGCACCGTGGACCTGCCGGAGCGCTCCCTGGAGGAGGTCTCGAGCTTCGTCGGAGAGGGGGCGGTGAAGCTGGTGGAGCGGGCGGTGGCGCCGAGGCTGGAGCTCACCGAGCGGGCGCTGGCCGGCTGGTGGGAGCACTACTCGCAACACCTGCTCGACCACACCGTGCTCTTCCCCGGGCTCGCCGAGCTCATCGCCCGCGCGCCGTTTCCGCTGGCCGTGCACACGAACAAGCCCGGCCGGCTGGCGCGCCAGATCCTCGAAGGGCTCGGGGTGCTGGACCGCTTCGTCGCCGTGGTGGGCGGGGACGAGGCCCCGAGAAAGCCTTCGCCGCAGGGCATCCTCGACATCCTCGTCGGGCAGCGGGTGGCCGCGGAGGACGCGTTGCTGGTGGGCGACAGCCTGGTCGACCTCGCCACCGCGCGCGCCGTCCCGGTGCGCTTCGTGAGCGTGGCCTGGGGGCTCGTCGCGACGGACGAGCTCATCGCCGCCGGGTCGGGCGAGCCGGTGAAGGGCGCCGAGGAGCTGGCGTCGGCGCTGGGAATGTGATCCGGCCACCTGCGCCGGCTTCCGGCGCCCAAAGGGCCCGGGTTGGCTACGCCGGGCTGGTGGCCGCCTTGGCGCCCTTGCGGCTGGCCTTCCAGGCGTCGAAGTGCTCCCGGCAGAGGCCGTGGCCCACCACGGGCTTCCGGCACTTCTCCTTGCTGCAGGTGTCGAAGCGGCCCGGCTGGCTCGCGAGCTCGCCGCGGCGCCAGCTGTCGTAGTGGAAGAAGCAGAAGCCCTTCGCGCGATAGGCTCGCTTGCAGCCGTCCACCTTGCAGCTCTTCTTGCCGCCGCCCTTCGCCGCGGGGGCCTTCTTCGCCTGCTTCTTCTTCGTCTCGGTGGTGTCGGTGTCGGCCATGGTCTCTCCCGGAAAGCGCGGGCTCGATGAAGGAAAATGCTTCGCGCCCGGAGGGGCGCGAGGGGGCACGAAATAACCCCAGGTCGGGGTGGTTTGCAAGGCGCGGGAGCGAGCGCGAGGCGAGCCGTGCCGCGAACCCGACGAGGGCGCCCCGCCGAAGCGGACGACCTCTCCGAGGCGCTCTTCTACCTCGCCGCCTTCGCCACGATGCGGTCGAGCTCGGCGCGGTCGTCCTCGGTGTAGCCCTCGGCCGGGTGGTTTCCCGGCTCCGCTGCACCGGCGGCCGCCGGCGCGGCACCGCGGGCGGGCCGCTGCATGGTCGGGACGGAGGAGGGGCGCCCGTGGTGGGCCGCGCTGGCCTCCTCCATCGCGCGCGCGATGAACGCTCCCGCCGAGGGGGCCGACTGCCAGCGGGCGAGCACCGTGCGTCCGCGGAGGGGCACGAGGGCGGCGGCCAGCGCCAGCCCGCCGAGGAAGAGCAGCGCGAGCAGAGACTTCATGCCCGGCAGGGTGGCACGGTCGGACGGTGGGGGCCAGTTTCCGGGCCGCTGGGCTCCCCGCTGTTTCACCCGCGCCGCTCTGCACCCACCGGCCCGCCGACGGCAGCGGTGGTGGTGACCAGGCGGCGGCCACCGGTCGATCTCCGTTCACGCGGGAACGGACCCGCGCGCCCTGTTCCTGCTTCTCCCCGTGGCTACGCTCCCGCCGCGAGCCGCCGCGACAGGGCCCGGGCGGCGGCGGTGAGGAGCTCCACCTCGCGCTGGGTGGGCTCGGCGCGGGCGAGGAGGAGGCGCCACTCGGCGAGGATGTGCTCGGGGTTTTGAGGGTTGAGGTAGCCCACCTCCCCGAGCAGCCCCGCGAGCTGCGCCCAGAGCGCCTCCAGGGTGGCGTGGCGGGCCGGCTCCGCGGCTCGGGGTGCCCTCCCCAGGTGCGCGGCTTCTTCCGGAAGCCAGGTCCCCGCGGACGAGGGAGCGGGCGACGCGGACCGATGGAGCGCTTCAGCCTGGCGCGGCTCGGCGAGCCGGAGCTCGTAAGCGAGCACCGCCACCGCCTGGGCCAGGTTCATCGAGTCGTAGGCCGGCGCGGTGGGGATGGAGCACACCGCCTGACAGAGCGTGAGCTCGCGGTCGGAGAGGCCGCGCCGCTCCTCGCCGAAGACGAGCGCCACCGGCCCGAGCGCGCTCCGCCGCCGGAGCTCCTCGGCCAGGACTGGCGGCGACAGCCGCGGCCGCCCCTCCGGCTCGCGCGAGGTGGTGCCGCACGCCCAGGTCACCCCGGCCAGCGCCGCCCGCAGGTCGCCGTGAACCGACGCGCCGTCGAGGAGGCCGCTGGCGTGGCGCGCCGTCTTGCGGGCGCGGAGGAGCACCTCCTCGCGGGCGCTCCCGGTGCCACCCCCGCGCGGTGCGCCGGTCCACGATGGCGGCGCCACCAGGGCGAGTTGCGAGAGCCCGAAGTTCTTCATGGCGCGCGCCACCGCGCCGATGTTCTCGGCCGAGCTGGGGCGGTGCAGGACGAAGGTGATGTTCTGGGGGTTCATCTCGGGTGATCTCGCTCCGGTTGGACAGCGGGTGACCGTCAGCCACGGCGATCCGGTGCTGCCCCTCGGCCGGGGCCGCCCTTTCGCCAGGAGCTCCCCGCCACCGGCGCCCAAGCCTCACCGAGAAAGGGGATCAGCGCCAGAGACCCACATCGTCTTGCGGGTGTGGCGCTGGAGCACGGACTTCGCGCTGTCTTCCCGAGCGCCGGAGGGCGATCCTCGCTAGCATCCGGCCCGACATGCTCTCCACCACAGACCTCCGGGCGCAGCTCCCACACACCCTGAAGCAGCTCGACCTGCCCGCGCTGGGGCAGCTCTATCGCGGCAAGGTGCGCGACAACTACACGCGAGGTGATCGCATCACCATGATCACCACCGACCGCGTCTCGGCCTTCGACCGCGTGCTCGGCACCATCCCGTACAAGGGTGAGGTGCTCTCGCGCCTCACCCTGTTCTGGTTCGAGAAGGTGAAGGATCTCGCCCCCACCCACCTCCTCGACGCGCCCGATCCCAGCGTCATGGTGGTGCGCCGCGCCGAGGCGCTCCCGGTGGAGATCATCGTCCGGGGGTACCTCACCGGCTCGCTCTGGCGCGACTACCAGGCCGGCAAGGCCGGCGCCTACGGCATCGACTGGCCGTCCGGAATGCGGAAGGACCAGGCGTTCGATGGGCCGGTGGTGACGCCCTCCACCAAGGCCGCCCAGGGGCTGCACGACGAGCCCATCAGCGAGGCCGAGATCCTGCGCCAGGGGCTGGTGGCGCCCGAGGTGTGGCGGAGGGCGCGAGAGCTGGCGCTCAGGCTCTTCGAGCGCGGCCAGGCCTGGGCGCGGAGCCGCGGCCTCATCCTCGTCGACACGAAGTACGAGATGGGCCTCTCCGGCGGCGAGCTCCTCGTCATCGACGAGATCCACACCCCCGACTCCTCGCGCTACTGGGTGGCGGAGCCGTACGAGGAGCGCTTCCGGAACGGCGCCGAGCAGGAGATGCTCGACAAGGAGAACATCCGGCAGTGGCTGCTCCGCGAGCACGGCTTCTCCGGCCACGGAGAGCCGCCGCCCCTCACCGACGACGTGCGGGTGATGCTCGCCACCAAGTACATCGAGGTGTACGAGCGGCTCACCGGCGAGACCTTCACCTCCCCGCCCGGCAGCGTCGAGGAGCGCATCCGCAGGAACCTGCGGGAGAAGGCGTACCTCCCGCCGGGGGGTGAGGGTCGACCCTAACCGAACACCCGCCGGAAGATCGTCTTCACGTGCTTCAGGTGGTAGGCGAGGTCGAAGCAGGCGCCGATCTCCTCGTCCGAGAGGCGCGACCGCACCTCCGCGTCGGCGAGGAGCGCCGCGCGGAAGTCGGTGCCCTCCTCCCAGGCGCGCATGGCGTTCCGCTGCACCTGCACGTAGGCCTCCTGGCGCGGCACGCCCTTGCCGATGAGCGCGAGCAGCACCCGCTGGGTGTCGTGCAGCCCGCCGGTGCGCTCCAGGTTCTCCTTCATGCGCTCCGGGTAGACGCGGAGACCGTCGATCATCCCGCCGAAGCGGTGCAGGGCGAAGTCGAGCGCCTGCGTGGCGTCGGGCCCGATCACCCGCTCCACCGACGAGTGGCTGATGTCGCGCTCGTGCCAGAGCGCCACGTTCTCCAGCGCCGCCACCGCATAGGATCGCACCAGCCGGGCCAGGCCGGTGAGGTTCTCGGAGAGGATGGGGTTCCGCTTGTGCGGCATGGCCGAGGAGCCCTTCTGCCCGGCGGTGAACGGCTCCTCCGCCTCCCGCACCTCCGTGCGCTGCAGGTGGCGCACCTCGATGGCCTGCTGTTCCAGGGTGCCCGCGGCCACCGCCAGTGCGCAGAAGTACTGCGCGTGCCGGTCGCGGTTCACCACCTGGGTGGCCGCCCCCTCCGCGCCCGCGAGGCCCAGCTTCTCCATCACGAACGCCTCGACCCGCGGGTCGACGCTGGCGAAGGTTCCCACCGCCCCGGAGAGCTTCCCCACCGCCACCATTCGCCCGGCCGCGACCAGCGCCTCGCGGCGGCGACCCCAGGCGTCGTACCAGCCGGCGAGCTTGAGCCCGAAGGTGATCGGCTCGGCGTGGACGCCGTGGCTGCGCCCATCATCGGGGTGAGCTCGTGCTCCAGGGCGCGCCGCTTCACCGCCGCCCGCACCCGGTCGATGCCCTGGAGGAGGAGGGCGTTCGCCTCGCGGAGCTGCACCGCCAGCGCGGTGTCGAGCACGTCGGAGGAGGTGAGGCCCTTGTGCAGGTGGCGCGCGGGAGGCCCGCCGCGCTCCTCGAGGAAGGTGAGGAAGGCGATGACGTCGTGCTTGGTGGTGCGCTCGATCTCCTCCACCCTCGCCACCTCGGCCGGGCCGAAGGCGAAGCCGTCGAAGGTGGCGCGCAGGGCGGCGAGGTCCTCGGCCGGCACCTGGCCCAGCTTCACCATCGCCTCGCAGGCGGCGAGCTCCACGTCGAGCCAGATGCGCAGGCGCCGCTCGGGGGCCCAGAGGGCCGACATCTCGGGGCGCGCGTAGCGCGGGATCATGACGTATCTCCACGCTACCTCCCGGTGGAGCCAAAGCCTCCAGCGCCGCGTTCACTGTCCGAGAGCTCGTCGACCAGCGCCACCTCGACCCTGGTCACCGGCGCCACCACGAGCTGGGCGATGCGGTCGCCGCGCCGCACCTCGAAACGCTCCCGCCCAGGTTCACGAGGAGCACCCCCACCTCGCCGCGGTAGTCGGCGTCGATGGTGCCGGGCGCGTTCACCATGCCGATGCCGTGGCGCGCCGCCAGCCCGGAGCGGGGGCGCACCTGCCCCTCGTGGCCGGGCGGCAGCTCGAGGGCGAGGCCGGTGGGGACGAGGTGCCGCTCGCCCGGAGCGAGCGCGCACGCCTCGTCGGCGCGCAGGTCGAGGCCGGCCGCGCCAGGACTGGCATAGGCCGGGAGCGGCAGACCTTCGCCCCGGCCGCCCACCCGCCGCACGCGCAGGGCGGGCGGGGCGAAGGCGCCGCCGGGGGCCGCTCCACCGGACGCGCTCACGCCTGCGGCGTGCCCTCGCCCGCGGCCTTGCGGGCGGCGTCGGCCAGCGCCTCCTTGCGGGAGAGCCGGATCTTGCCGGTGCGGTCGACGGAGATGACCTTCACCAGCACCTCCTCGCCCTCGGAGAGGACGTCGGAGACGCTCTTCACCCGCTTGTCGGAGAGCTCGGAGATGTGGATGAGGCCGTCGGTGCCGGGGAAGATCTCCACGAAGGCGCCGAACTCGGCGATCTTGCGCACCGTGCCGAGGTAGATCTTGCCCACCTCGGCCTCCTGGGTGAGGTCGCGGATGCGCTTGATGGCGGCCGGCCACCCGCTCGCCGTCGGAGCTGGCGATGGAGACCGCGCCGTCGTCCTCGATGTTGATGGCGCAGCCGGTCTGGGCGGTGATGCTCCTTGATCACCTTGCCGCCGGGGCCGATGACGTCCTTGATCCGCTCGGGGCGGATCTTGATGGTGGTGATGCGCGGGGCGTAGGCGCTGATGTCTGTCACGCGGCGTGGCGAGCGACTTCACCATCTCGCCCAGGATGTGCTTGCGCCCCTCGGCCGCCTGCGCCAGCGCGCCGCTCCAGGATCTCCCGGGTGACGCCGCCGATCTTGATGTCCATCTGGATGGAGGTGATGCCGGCCTCGGTGCCGCACACCTTGAAGTCCATGTCGCCGAGGTGGTCCTCGTCGCCGAGGATGTCGGAGAGGATGGCGATCTTCTCGCCCTCCTTGATGAGGCCCATGGCGATGCCGGCCACCGGCGCCGCGATGCGGCACGCCGGCGTCCATGAGCGAGAGGCAGCCGCCGCACACCGAGGCCATCGACGACGAGCCGTTCGACTCCGTGATGTCGGAGACGATGCGGACGGTGTAGGGGAACTTCTCGCTTGGGCGGCATCACCTGGCGCAGCGCCCGCTCGGCGAGCATGCCGTGGCCGATCTCGCGCCGGCCCGGCGCAGCGCAGGAACTTCACCTCGCCCGACCGAGAAGGGCGGGAAGTTGTAGTGCAGCATGAAGCTCTTGTAGCTCATGCCGGTGAGCTGCTCGACGCGCTGCTCGTCCTCGGAGGTGCCGAGGGTGGTGGCGACCAGGGCCTGTGTCTCACCGCGGGTGAAGAGCGCCGAGCCGTGGGCCCGGGGCAGGAGCCCCACCTCGCAGGTGATCTTGCGGATGTCGCGCTCACCGCGGCCGCCGATCCGGCGCTTGTCGTCGGTGATCATCTTCGCGCATGTACTCGTACTTCACGTCCTCGAAGTAGCCCTTCACCTCCTTCTCGCGGGCGGCCAGCGCGGCGAGCTTGGCGGCGTCACCGCCAGCCTCGTCGCGCAGGGACTGGAGGAGCTCCTTCTTCACCTCGGAGAGGCGGCCGTACCGATCGTGCTTCTCGTCGCGCTGGTAGGCCTCGCGCACCTTCTCCCAGGAGAGGGCCTTCACCTTGGCGCGCAGCTCGTCGTCGCTCCTCGGCGGGTCGAAGGAGCGCTTGGCCTTCGCGCCCTTCGCCACGGCGAGCGCCCGCTGGGCGGCGAGGAGGTCCTTCACCGCCGACTGCCCGAAGAGCAGGGCGTCGATCATCACCGCCTCGGAGACCTGGTCGGCGCCGCCCTCCACCATGACGATGGCGTCGTCGGAGGCGGCCATGATGATGTCGAGGTCGGCCTTCGCCCGCTGCGCGAAGGTGGGGTTGGCCAGGAGCTGCCCGTCCACGCGGCCCACCCGCACGCCGGCGATGGGGCCGTTGAACGGCACGTCGCTCAGCTGCAGGGCGGCCGAGGCGCCGGTGAGCGCCAGCACGTCGGCGTCGTTCTCCTGGTCGAAGGAGACGACGCTGGCGATGATCTGCGTCTCGTTGGAGTAGCCCTCGGTGAAGAGGGGCCGGCAGGAGCGGTCGATGACGCGCGAGACCAGGGTCTCCTTCTCGGTGGGGCGTCCCTCCCGGCGGAAGAAGCTGCCCGGCACCTTCCCCGCGGCGAAGAGCTTCTCCTGGTAGTCGACGGTGAGCGGGAAGAAGTCGATGCCCTCCTTCTTCTCCTTGGCCGAGACCACCGTCACGAGGACGATGGTGTCGCCCATGCGCACCCACACCGCGCCATCGGCCTGCTTCGCGATCTTGCCCGTCTCGAGCAGGATCTCCCTGCCGCCACACGCTACCCGCTGCTGAATGGGGGTCATCCCTGTCCTCTCCCGGCGGGGCGGGGATCACCCTCGCCCACTGTTGGTGAAGCGCGCGGGGGCCGGGGAGGAGCTTCGGTTCCTCACTGGTCTACCCCTCGCGGGAGGGGCGGACGAGTCGGAAATCGAAGCCCCGGTCCGGTTCCCACCGGGCGCGGTCGAACGTCGCCTTCCGGAGCGCGAACGCCCCGGCCGCTCGGCCGAGGCGCCCCGCTCCACCTTCACTTGCGGATGCCGAGCTGCTCGATGAGGCTCTTGTAACGGCCCAGGTCGACCGACTTGAGGTAATCGAGGAGGCGCCGCCGCTGGCCGACGAGCTTCAGGAGCCCGCGCCGGCTGTGGTGGTCCTTCTTGTGGGTCTTGAAATGCTCGGTGAGGTAGGTGATGCGCTCGCTGAGGAGGGCCACCTGCACCTCGGGAGAGCCGGTGTCCGTCTCGTGCCGCCGGAACTTCGTCACCAGCTCGGTCTTCTTCTCCTTCACCATCGCCATAGCTTTCCCTTTCGGTGAATCGTCCGTCACCGTCTCGGGGGCGAAGGCGCGCGCCGCGGGAGACCGTGGACGGTCGAGGGGTCGGTCTTAGTGGATTCCCACCGCTGCGTCAACGAAGGGGCAGCCGCTCTCACGCGGTGGCCAGCACCCGGACCGGCTGCAGGTGCCCGGCCCCGCCGCGGCAGATGGCCACCAGCCGGCCGCTGGGATCGAGGGCGGCGCAGCGCCCCTCCGGAATCCCCGGCCAGACGAGACGCTTCCCCTGCCCGAGGCTCCGGACCTGCGAGAGGTCGACCTCGACGCGCGGCCAGTCGCGCAGCCCCTCGGCCGGCGCGAGCAACCGGGAGAGGAGGGCCTCCCGGCCCTCCTTCGCCAGCCGCTCCAGCTCTCCCAGGGTGGTGGCCTCGCTCAGGGTGAACGGCCCCGCCGCGGTGCGGCGGAGCGCGGCCAGGTGCGCCGGCACGCCCAGCGCGGCGCCCAGGTCGGCGGCCAGCGTGCGCACGTAGGTGCCCTTGCCACACCTCACCGCCAGGCGGGCCAGTCGAAGCTCTCCACCCGGCGGCTCGAGCGCCAGCAGATCGAGGGCATGGACCGTTACCCGGCGGGGGGTGCGCTCCACCTCCTCGCCAGCCCGGGCGGCCTCGTGCAGGCGCCGCCCGCCCACCCGCACCGCCGAGAACATGGGCGGGAGCTGCAGCAGCTCGCCCTCGAAGCGAGGGAGCGCGGCGCGGAGGGCGGCCTCGTCGAGCCCAGACGCATCCGCACGCCCGGTCACCTCGCCTTCGCGGTCCTGGGTGGTGGTGGCCGCCCCGAGGGCCACCGTGGCCTCGTACGCCTTGTCGCCGTCGGCGAGGAGGGCCTGGAGCTTCACCGCCTGTCCCAGGCAGACCGTGAGGACGCCGCTGGCGAGCGGGTCGAGCGTGCCGGCGTGGCCCGCCGTGGCGGCGCCGAGGAGGCGCTTCACCCGCGACACCACGTCGAAGGAGGTGGGGCCCACCGGCTTGTCGACCACCAGGAGGCCGGAGGGGCCGTCCGGCCGCCTCACCCGCCCTTCTCCCGCTCCCTCACCTCTCGGAGCAGCCGCTCGATCTTGTCGCCCTCGGCGACGCTCGGGTCGTAGGCAAAGCGGAGGTGCGGCACGTTGCGGAGCCCGAGCGCCCGCCCCACCTCGCGCTGGATGAACCCGGCGGCGGCGCCGAGGCCCTCCATGGTGCGCTCGCGCTCGGCCTCCTCGGCGTGGACCGATACGTAGGCGGTGACCTCCTTCAGGTCGGGCGACATCTTGGCCCCGGTCACGGTGATGAAGCCGGTGATGCGCGGGTCCTTGAGGCCGTGGGCGAGCAGCGCCGTGAGCTCGCGCTGGAAGGCGTGGGCCACGCGCGCAGGGCGGTCATGTGTCGCCATCGTCGCTCTCCTCAGGGTCACGCTGGCCCCGGCCGGGCTTCGCGCCAGCAGCGGAGCTCGGCCTTCCATACGCCCGCAGCGCGTCGCCCAGCGAGGCACCGGCGCGGGACAGGCCCTCGGGTGCCGCGCCACCGGACCCAGCGGCGGGCGCCTCTCCATCTTCCGCCTCGGCGTCGGCCAGGGTGCGCTCCCCGTGATCGCCCTCGATCCCGTCCGGGAAGGACTCGATGGCGAGCACCCGGTCGATCACCTCGAGCTGCCCACCGTGCGCCGCGGCCACGAAGTCGGCCACCTTGTCGAGCGTCTCGTTCACGAAGGCGTGGTCGTTGCCCACCGCGGCGACGCCCACCACGCTGCGCTGCCAGAGGTCGTTGTCCGCCACCTCGGCCACCGACACGTTGAACCTCGACTTCACCCGGTCGATGGCCGAGCGCAAGAGGTGCCGCTTCGACTTGAGCGAGCCGGGCGCCGGCAGGTGAAGCGTGAGTCTGAGGACGCCGACGAACATGGTGGATTGGCCCCGACCCCGGCCGGCTCACGCGAGCCCCCCTTCCCCGGGGAGAGGGGCAAGGGGGTGGGAAACTATTCCAGGGACTGGCGGATCTCCTCCAGCTCGTACGCGTCGATCTGGTCGCCCGGCTTCACCTCGGCGAAGTCGATCCCGATGCCGCACTCGAGCGGCGCCGGCACCTCGCGGACGTCGTCCTTCAGGCGGCGGAGCGAGGCGATCTTGCCCGAGTAGACCACCTTGCGGTCGCGCACCACCCGCACGTTGCAGCCGCGCCGCACCAGGCCATCGGTGACCGCCGAGCCGGCGATGACGCCGGACTTCTTGGGGATGGTGAAGAGCTGCCGCACCTCGGCCTTGCCCAGCGGACGCTCCTTGATGATGGGCTCGAGCAGGTTCTCCATCTCCAGGCGCACCTCGTCGACCGCCTCGTAGATGATGGAGAATTGACGGATGGTGACCCCCTGCTGGCTGGCGATCTGCTCCACCTTCGTCTCGGGCTTGCTGTTGAAGCCGACGATGATGGCCTTGCCGGCGGCGGCGGTCAGGACGTCGGTCTCGGTGATGACGCCCACCCCGGCGTTGAGGATGCGCACCCCCACCTTGCGGGTGGCGAGCTTCTGCAGCGCCTGCGAGACGGCCTCGGCCGAGCCCTGCACGTCGGCCTTGATGACGACGTTGAGCTCCTTGGGACCGCCGGCCTTGGACTTGGCGAAGAGATCCTCCAGGGTGGCCTTCTTGACGTTGCCGAGCTCCTTCTGGCGCGCCTTGACGGCGCGGTGCTCGGCCACCTCCTTCGCCGCCTTCTCGTCCTGCACCACGTCGAGCTCGTCGCCGGCGGTGGGGACGCCGGAGAGGCCCAGCACCTCCACCGGGTAGCCGGGCGTGACCTCCTTCACCGACTCGCCGCGCTCGTTCATCATGGCGCGCACGCGGCCGTACTCGCTGCCGGTGACGACCGCGTCGCCCACCCGCAGCGTGCCCTCCTGCACCAGCACGGTGGCCACCGGGCCGCGCCCCTTCTCCACCTTGGCCTCGATCACCACGCCCGCCGCCAGCTTCTCGGGGTTGGCGCGCAGCTCCAGCACCTCGGACTGCAGGGCGATGTACTCGAGCAGCTCGGGCACGCCCTCCTTGGTGCGGGCGGAGACGGGCAACATGATGGTCTCGCCGCCCCACTGCTCGGGCACCAGCTGGTACTCGGTGAGCTGCTGCATCACCCGCTCGGGCGAGGCGCCCGCCTTGTCGATCTTGTTGATGGCGACGAGGATGGTGACCCCGGCCTCCTTGGCCAGCCTCACCGACTCGACGGTCTGCGGCATGACGCCGTCGTCGGCGGCCACCACCAGCACCACCAGGTCGGTGGCCTGCGCCCCGCGCTGGCGCATCGAGGTGAACGCCTCGTGGCCCGGCGTGTCGAGGAAGGTGATGGGACCCTTCGCCGTCTGCACGGAGTAGGCGCCGATGTGCTGGGTGATGCCGCCGGCCTCGCCCGCCGCCACGTCCGCCTGGCGGATGGCGTCGAGGAGCGAGGTCTTCCCGTGGTCGACGTGGCCCATCACGGTCACCACCGGCGGCCGCGGGCGGAGCTTCGATTCGTCCTCCTCCAGTTCCGGGATGAACTCCTCGACCTCGAAGCCCTTCTTCTCCACGGTGTAGCCGAAGGCGTTGGCGAGCGTGGCCGCGCTGTCGGCGTCGATGAGGGCGTTGATGGTGACCATCTTGCCCGACTGCATCAGCTTGCGGATGAGGTCCGCGCCCTTCACGCCCATGAGCTGGGACAGCTCCGACACCGAGATCGACTCCTCGATGCGGATGACCTTCTTGTGCTCGGCCTTCTCGGTGATCTGCGTCTTGAGCCCCTTCTTGGTGGCCTTCTTCTTCTTGCCGCGAATCGGGATGTAGGCGCGATCGGTGATCGCGTTCTGCAGGAGCTGGGTGCCGGAGAGCCCCTTGACGGCCTCGTCGGCGGGCCTCCCGGTGCCGCGGCGCTTCTTGTCCTTGGAGACGTCGATGAACTCGCGCTCGCGCCCGAGAGCTCCCGGCACCACGCGGATGTCGCGCACCTCGCCGAGGGCGCGGCGCCCGGGCGCGGCCGGGAAAGCCGTTCGCGCGTTGGTGGGCGGCGTGACCCGCCGCACCGGCACCAGCGGGCGGGAGATGACCACCGCCTGGGTGGAGGTGGGGCGAAGCGTGCGCGGATCCACCGCCGCGCGCGGGGCCGTCCCCGGTGCCCCGCTCGCGGAAGCGGGCTCGCCCGGCGCCGAGGTGGTGCCCGGGCGGTGGATGGTGGGCCGCACGTAGACGGTCGCCCCCGGGGCGTTCGAGCGAGGCCCGGGCCCTGGCGGCCGTCGGATGGGCGCGCCGGGCGGGCGAGCCGAGGGCGGCGCGCTGGCGGGCGAGACCGCGTCGGGCGCTTCGGCCGCCGGTTCGCCCACGGAGGAAGCGTTCGTGGCGCTCGCGGGCTCGCCGGCGGCCGGCTGCGCCGCCGCGACCTCCTCGTCGGACGGCGGCGAGGCTGGGCTGGCGGGCGAGGCCGTGCCGTCCGGAGCCGCAGCCGCGACCGGCCTCGCCGGCTCACGCGCGGGGGACTCCTCGGGCGCGCTCGGCTGCGAGGGCGCCACCGCCGCGCTCGTGGGCTCCGCGGCGCTCTGCTCTGCCGAGGCGGCCTGCGGTGCCGGAGCAGGCGCCACCGGGAGGGGCGAAGCGCGGGCGGCCGGCGTCGCCGCGGGGGCGGCGGGCGCCGGAGCAGCCGGCTCGACGTGGGCGCGCTTGCGAACCACGAACCCTGGGCCCGTGTGTCGCACCGGCTGTGCCTTCGGCTTTCGCTCGCCCATGATGCGCTCGTAGGCCGCTGCGGCCTGGTCGTCCTCGAGAGAGGAGCTGGGGGTCCTCACGTCGTACCCGAGGGCGTGCAGCTTATCGACGAGCTCGGTGTTCGAGAGCTCGACGCCCTGCTCTTTCAGCTGCTTGCCGAGCTCGTGAACCCGCTTCTTCGACATGAGCGCCACCCTTAATCCTTGCGAAGACTTCCCGTCAACACGTCGCCCAGCAGTCCCGGCGCGATCCGCGCCCCCACCGAGCGAAAGGCTCGCCCGAACGCCTTGCGCTTCAGCGCCCGGGTAAAGCACGCCTCCGCCGGGTGAATCCAGGCCCCGCGCCCTCCAGCGGCGCGCGGCGCCGGGACCACCTCGCCGCCTCCGCGAGCCGCAATCTCACCAGCTCGCCGGGGCTCGCCTTCACGCCGCACCCGATGCACGTCCGGACCGGACCCACGGCCTCGCGAGCTACACCCCTCACAGGCGGGGCTCCCTCGCTGCGCCTCGGCCCGCGCCGCGTCGAGCTCCGCGCGCAGCTTCGGGCCTCCTCCTCGAGGTACACGCCCGCCGCGTGCTTGATCTGGCGCGCCTTCTTGGTCCGAGCTCGGTCGAGTCGCCGAGCCGGTTCACGTCCGCCTCCTGGTGGATGGCCTCGACGGTGGTGTAGCCGCCGCGCCGGAGCTGCTCGATGGTCTTCTCGCCCACCCCGCGCACCCGCGCCAGCCGCTCGTCCTGGGAGAGCTCGTCGGGATGGCGCCGCGCCTCGGCCTGGCGGGCCGCCTCGCGCTCCTGCTCGAGGCGGATCTCCTCCTCGGTGTCCACCACCCGCTGCTCGCGGGCGCGGCGCTGCAGATCGGGGATCATGTCCATGTCGAGGCCGGGGAACTGCGTGAGCATCTCCGGCGCCGCCTCGGCGATGTCCTGCGCCTTCCGCAGCCCGTGGGCGTAGAGGAGCTCGCGGGTGGCCTCGGGGATGCTGATGGCGGTGAAGCTCGCCATGGCGAAGTCGTGCAGCTCGCGCACGCGCGACTCGGAGTTGATGTCGAGCTTCCAGCCGGTGAGCTGGGAGGCGAGCCGCACGTTCTGGCCGCGGCGGCCGATGGCCAGGGAGAGCTGGTCGTCGGGGACGATGATCTCCATGGCGCTGTTGTCCTCGTCGAGCGAGCACGCGCGAGACCTCGGCCGGCGCGAGGGCGTTGCAGACGAAGCGCGCCTGGTCGTCGTTCCAGGGGACGATGTCGATCTTCTCGCCGCGCAGCTCCTGCACCACCGCCTGCACGCGGCTGCCCTTCATGCCCACGCAGGCGCCCACCGGGTCGACGTCGGAGTCGCGAGAGGAGACGGCGATCTTGGCCCGTCCGCCGGGCTCGCGCGCGGCGGCCTCGATCACCACGACCCCCTCGGCGATCTCCGGCACCTCCATCTCGAAGAGCCTGGCGGAGCAGCTCCACCGAGGCGCGGGAGAGGATGATTTGCGGACCCTTCGACTCGCGGAGCACGTCGAGCACGTAGGCCTGGATGCGGTCGCCGGCGCGGTAGCTCTCGCGCGGCACCTGCTCGCGCACCGGCAGCACCGCCTCGGCGCGCCCCAGGTCGACGATCACGTTGCCGCGCTCGAAGCGCCGGACGATGCCGGTGATGACCTCGCCCTTGCGGTCCTTGTACTCGTTGAAGACGTTCTCGCGCTCGGCGTTGCGGGTGCCCTGGATCATCACCTGCTTGGCGGTCTGCGCGGCGATGCGGCCGAACGAGCGCCGGAAGGTCTTGAGCTTCAGCAGGTCGCCCCACTGGTCGTCCTGCGCCTTCGCCTCCGCCTCGTCCTCGGGCCGATAGTAGATGGGGAAGTCGAGCTCGTCGCCCACCTCCACCTCGATACCCTTCTCGTGGGCGACCGACACCGGGATCATGTTGACCGGGTCGGGGAGAGGGCTCTCCTCGGTGGGGTCCTCCACGATGGTGAGCACCTGGAAGAGGTCGATGCCGCCCTTGTCGTCGTCGAAGTGCGCCTTGAGGTTCCGCTCGATCCCGAAATGCTTCTTGGCGGCCATGGCGATGGCCTCCTCCAGGATGGCGACCAGCGTCGAGCGCTCGATGCCCTTGTCCTTGGCCACCTGGTCGAGGATGAGGTTCAGGTTCACGGCGGCGGGGGGCGGCATGTCAGTTCTTCCTCCTGAGATCGGCCTCGAAGTCGTACTCGAGGTGGGCCTTGGCGATCCGGTCGTGCGGAATGCGGTGCACCACCCCGTCGACCTCGATCTCGACGGCATCGTCCCGGAATCCCCGGAGCGTGCCCGACCAGTTCTTGCGGGGGCCGGCCGGCGTCTCGAGCGGCCCGTAGGTCTTCACCTGCGCCCGCTCCCCGGCGAATCGCTCGAAGTCCTCGGGCTTGCGCAAGGGGCGGTCGAGCCCGGGGGAGCTGACCTCGAGGTTGTAGGCCGGCTCGATGAAATCCTCCACGTCGAGCACCGGCTCGAGCGTGCGCGACAGCTCCTGGCAGTGGTCGATGGTCACCCCGCCCGGCCGGTCCACGTAGAGCCGGAGCACCCAGGCGTGGCCCTCGCGCTGCCACTCCACCTCGACGAGCTCGAACCCATCCCGGCCGATGATCGGCGAGAGCAGGCTTCGCGCCTTCTCGGCGATGGATTCGCTCCCCGTTCCTGCCATGACGCGATGTGCGGCTCCCTCCGGAGCGCCTTTCACCAAAAGAAAAAAGTGGGCGCGACCTCTGCCCACTTTCGTGATCCGGCACCCGGATTGTCGAAAATGTAGGGGGTGTAGGTAACAGAACGGTCTGGCAGGGTCAAGGAAGGCCGGGGCGCGGAGCCGCCAGCCCGAGCAGCCACTCGCGGTTGCCCGCGGGTCCCTCGATCGGTGATTCGGCCTCCCCCAGGAGGGTGAAGGCCAGGGCGCGGGCGCACTCCTTCACCGCCTCCAGCGCGGCGCGCCGCTTGGCCTCGTCGCGCACCACCCCGCCCTTGCCCACCTCGCCCTTCCCCACCTCGAATTGCGGCTTCACGAGGAGCACCGCCTGCCCGCCCGGCACGAGCAGGTCGCGCACCACCGGCAGGACGAGCCGCAGGGAGATGAAGGAGAGGTCGGCGGTGACGAGCTCCACCCGCTCGCCCAGCAGCTCCGCCGTGAGGTGGCGGGCATTCTCGCGCTCGCGCACCACCACCCGCGGGTCGCCTCGCAGGCGGGCGTGGAGCTGCCCGTACCCGACGTCGACGGCGAACACCTTCGCGGCCCCGCGCTGGAGGAGCAGGTCGGTGAAGCCTCCGGTGGAGGCGCCGAGGTCGGCGCAGCGCTTGCCGCGCGGATCGACGGGGAAGAGCTCCAGCGCCCGCTCGAGCTTCAAGGCGCCGCGCGAGACGTACTGCTGCGGGGCCGCGCCCTCCTTCACCCTGAGTGGCACATCGGGGTCGACGAGCTGGCCCGCCTTCTCCGCCCGCGCCTCGCCCGCCACCACGGCCCCGGCCATCACCAGCGCCTGGGCCTGGGAGCGCGAGGAGGCGAGTCCCCGCCGGACCAGGAGAAGATCGAGGCGTGTCTTCTCCTTCGGGGCGTGCCGCGCGCTTCACGCGACGCCGCGGGCCCCGGGCAGCACCACGCGGTCGTCGAGCAGCTCCCGGGCCGCGCCGGCGATCCCCGCCGCATCGAGGCCGAGCGCGGCACGCTGGCGGGCCACGTCACCGTGGGTGATGAAGCGGTCGGGGAGGCCCAGCTGGCGCACCCGCAGCCGCGGGAGGAGGTCGCGCCGGGCGAAGAGCTCGAGGCAGGCCGAGCCGAAGCCTCCGGCCACCGCGCCCTCCTCCACCGTCACCACCCTCTGCGTGGACCCGGCGAGCTGGCCCAGCAGCTCCTCGTCGAGCGGCTTCACGAAGCGGGCGTCGACCACCGCCACCCCCACCCCCTCCTGCGCCAGGAGCCCGGCCGCCTCGAGCGCCGCGGCCAGGGTGGAGCCGGCCGAGACGATCAGCACGTCGGGGCGCGGCCCGGCGCTGCGGGCGAGCCGCGCCTTGCCGAACGGCAGCGGCGCGGGCGTCCCCTCCAGGAGCGCGCCCGCCCCTGCGCCGCGGGGGAAGCGGAAGGCCGCCGGGCCCTCGTGCGCGAGCGCGGTGGCGAGCATGAGGCGGAGCTCGTTCTCGTCGGCGGGGGCCATCACGGCGAGGTTCGGCACGCACCGCAGGTAGGCGAGGTCGAAGGCTCCCTGGTGCGTCTTGCCGTCGGCACCCACCAGCCCGCCGCGGTCGATGGCGAAGGTGACCGGCAGCTCCTGCAGCGCCACGTCGTGGATGATCTGGTCGTAGGCGCGCTGCAGGAAGGTGGAGTAGATGGCCACCACCGGCCGCATGCCCTCGCAGGCCAGACCGGCGGCGAAGGTCACCGCGTGCTGCTCGGCGATGCCCACGTCGTAGGTGCGGTCGGGGAAGCGCTGCTTGGCCCGCGAGAGGCCAGTGCCCTCCAGCATGGCGGCGGTGATGGCGACCACCCGCGGGTCGCGCTCCATCTCGGCGCAGAGCGCCTCGGAGAAGAAGTCGGTGTAGCTCTTCGGCGCGGGCTTGCGCCGGGTGGGCGCGCCGGTGGCCACGTCGAAGAAGGAGAGTCCGTGACCGCGGGTGAGGCGGTCGGACTCCGCCGGCTTGTAGCCCTTGCCCTTGCTGGTGATGGCGTGCACCAGCACCGGGCCCTCGCAGGGACCGAGCTCTTGCAAGGTGGCGACCAGGCTGGCGACGTCGTGGCCGTCGACCGGCCCCACGTACTGGAAGCCGAGCCCCTCGAACAGGATGCCCGGCGAGACGAGCGCCTTGGTGGCGTTGATGGCGTGGCGGATGGCGCTGATCGCCTCGCCGCCCCGCGGAACCTGGCCCAGCACGTCCTTCACCGTGCGCCGCCAGGAGTTGAAGGTGGGGCCGGCAAACTTCTTCGTGAACCACTCGGACAGCGCGCCCACGTTGGGCGAGATGGACATCTCGTTGTCGTTCAGCACGACGAGGAGGTCGCGCCCCAGGTAGCCGGCCTGGTTGAGCCCCTCGAAGGCGATGCCGCCGGTGAGCGCGCCGTCGCCCACCAGCGCCACCACCTTGCCTGCGGCGCCGGAGAGCCGCCGCGCCTCCACCATGCCCAGGGCCGCGGAGACCGCGGTGGAGGCGTGCCCCACCCCGAAGGCGTCGTGCTCCGACTCGTGCCGCTCGGGGAAGCCCGCCAGCCCGCCCTCGGTGCGGATGGTGCGGAAGCGTTCGCGCCGGCCGGTGAGGAGCTTGTGGGCATAGGCCTGGTGCCCCACGTCGAAGACCAGCCGGTCGCGGGGCGATGCGTACACGTAGTGCATCGCCACCACCAGCTCCACCGCGCCCAGCGAGGAGCCGAGGTGTCCCCCGTTGGCCGCGCAGGTGGCGACGATCTCGCTTCGCAGCTCCTCGCACAGCTCCGGGAGCTCGGCCGGAGAGAGCTTCTTCAGGTCGAGCGGGGAGTCGATCTTCTCGAGGAGGCGGGTCATGGGGGCATCAATCTCGCGGGGCATTCATCTCGCTCGCGGGGCATTCATCTCGCGCGGGTCACCACGTAACGGACGAGCGCGCGCAGCGCCTCCGCCCGGGGTCCCAATTTCATCAGGGTGGCGAGCGCCCCGTCGCACGCCTCCTCGGCTCGCCGCCTGGCCTCCTCCGCCCCCAGGAGGGCGGGGAGGGTGGCCTTGCCGGCCGTGGCGTCCTTTCGCACCGCCTTCCCCAGCACCGCCGGGTCGCCGGTGAGGTCGAGCAGGTCGTCGACGATCTGGAAGGCGAGCCCGACCCGCGCCCCCACCCCAGACAAGGCATCTCCCTCACCGGTGGCGGCGAGCGCGCCGCCGTCGACCGCGGCGGCGAGCAGGGCGCCGGTCTTGCGCGCCATGAGCTCCAGAATCTCGGACTCGGAGAGGGCGCGGTGCTCCGCGGCGAGATCGAGCGCCTGTCCCTCCACCATGCGGAAGGCGGCCTCCGCGAGCAGCGCTGCCAGCCTGGCCGCGCGCGGCTCGGGCCCGGAGAGCAGGTGGCGGAAGGCGAGCGTCTGCAGCCCATCCCCCACCAGCACCGCCGCCGCCTCGTCGAAGGCGCGGTGGAGCGTGGGCCGGCCTCGCCTGAGGTCGTCGTCGTCCATGCAGGGCAGGTCGTCGTGGACGAGCGAGTAGCCGTGGACGAGCTCCAGGCTCACGGCGAAGCGCATGGCGAGGCTGCTCTCGCCGGTGTCGCCGCCGAGCGCCTCGCAGGCGGCGAGCACCAGCGCGGGGCGAAGCCGCTTTCCGCCCCCGGCGAGCGCGTAGGAGATGGCCTGATGGAGCCGGGCCGGGCCGCCCTCCGCTGCCGCGGCCTCCAGCTCACGGGCGAGCCCGGCGAGCGCTGCATCCACCCGGCGCGCGACCGCGGCGAGCTGATCGCCCGCGGAGAGTGGTGGGGCCATCAGGCGCGGGCCGCGGTGGCGGCGCGCTCGGCGAGGATTCTCGCGAAGTCGGGCGATGAGCTGGTCCATGTCGAGCGGCTTCGTGAAGTAGTCGATGGCGCCCGCCTCCAGGCCGGCGCGCTCGTCCTCGGTGCTCTTGCGCGCCGAGATGAAGACGACCGGGATGTCCTGGAAGAGGTCGTTCTTCTTGATGGCCCGGCACAGCTCGAAGCCATCGATCCAGCTCATCATCACGTCGAGGAGGATGACGTCCGGCCGGTCGACGTGCATGGCCGAGATGAGCCGGAGGCCGTTCGCCGCCTGGCTCACCTCGAAGCCCTCCAGCTCGAGCGCGAGGGTCAGCATCTCCCGCGTGTCGCGGTCGTCGTCGACGATGATCACCTTCGGCTTCTGCGCGCTCTCGTCCATGGTTCTCACGCTCTCGGCCCGAGCCCGGCCTTCCGCTCTGCCCTCACCCACGCTTGCCCGGCTCGACCTCGAGCGGCACCGCCACCTCGGAGCCATCGGCGCTGCGGACGAGCTGCTCGATGCGCCGCTCGGCCTCGTCGAGCTTGCGGGTGGCGTCGCGCGAGAGCCGTACCCCCTCGGCGAACTTCTCGATGGAGCCCTCCAGGCTGAGGCCTCCCCCCTCGAGCTCTCCCACCACCCGCTCCAGCCGGGTGACCACCGCGTCATAGGCCTCGGGCACAGGATCCGCACCGGTCCCGGCCTGCGCGGCCGGGCCAGCCGCCGGCGTCTCCTCGCTCGCGTTCATCGCCACGCGTGGATCCTACCCCAGGCTGGCCGGGGAGCACAGTCTGCCGCGAGGCGGAGCGCGGGGCGGGTGGGCTTTGAGTGGCTGCATGGCAGGGACATTCTACGGTCTGCCCGGCTGCGGCGCTACGAGACGGCAGTGCGTCCAGGGAGGGGGTCGGAGCCCTCGTCCCGCGCGGTGACCCTGGCGTCGAGCCACCCCTCGGCGAGCGCCAGCCGCACCTCGTCGCCGGGGCCGGCGCCGGCGCTCGAGGTGACGAGCCGCCCCTCCGAGAGCACCAGCGCGAAGCCGCGCTGGAGGAGCCGGGCCACGTTGGCGGGCTCGAGGCGCGAGCGCAGGCGCTCGAGCCGCAGCCGCTCGCGGGGCAGCGCCGATCCCTGCCACCGGCCGAGCCGGCGCGTCGCCTCCTCGGTGCGCCGCAGGAGCGCCCGCAGGCGGGCGCGCGGCTCCATCCTCGCCAGCGCGCCACGCTGCGCATCGAGGCGAGTGCGGCGGCCGCGGGCGCCGGCCCGGGCGGCCGACTCGGCCCGGCGGAGGAGGTCGTCGAGGCGGTGGCGCTGCTGGGCGAGGGCGTGCTTCGGCTCGGCGACGCCGGCCGAGAGCGCGCGCAGCTCGCGCCGGCGCGAGGTGACGGCCTCGGCGGCGGCCCGGCGGAGCCGCGCACGGAGCGCGGCGAGCCGGGCGGAGAGCTCCTCCTTCACCGGCGCCACGAGCTGCGCGGCGTGGGTGGGGGTGGCGGCGCGGGCGTCGGCCACCAGGTCGGCCACCGTGACGTCGGTCTCGTGACCCACCGCGCTCACCACCGGCACCGGGCAGGCCGCGAGCGCGCGCGCCAGGCGCTCGTCGTCGAAGGCGACGAGGTCGTCCTTGGAGCCGCCGCCGCGGGTGACCACGATGACGTCGCAGCCCGCCCGCACGAGCGCCCGCACACCCGACACCACCTGGTTCGCCGCGCCCTCCCCCTGCACCCGGCAGTGCGCCACCAGCACCGGCAGGTTGGGGAAGCGCCCGTGCAGCACCCGGAGGAAGTCGCGGAGCGCAGCGCCGGTGGTGCTGGTGGCGACCCCCACCCGGCGTGGCAGCGCGGGCAGCGGCCGCTTTCGCTCGGGGTCGAGCAGCCCGTCGCGCTGGAGCCGCTCCTTCACCTGCTTCAGGGCCAGCGCCTGCGCCCCCTCGCCACGCGGCGAGAGCTCCTGCACCACGAGCTGATACTTGCCGTGGGGCGGGTAGATCTCGACGAACCCGCGGGCGACGACCTCGAGCCCCTCCTCGACGGCGAAGGGGAGGCGCCGCGCCTGCGACGCCCAGAGCACCGCGCCGATGCACGCCTCGTCGTCCTTGAGCGCGAAGTAGAGGTGCCCGCTCGCCTGGCGCCGGAAGTTCGACACCTCGCCGGCCACCCACAGGTCCTTGAAGCGCGGCTCCACCTGCGCGCGCAGGAGCCTGGTGAGCTCACCCACGCCGAGCGGCGCGCGCTCGCGGGGCGCGAAGAGGTCGCCCGTCTCGCCCGGCTGGAGCTTCGCGGAGGGCTTCACGTCACGCGGCCCTCGTCTGCGCGTGGGGGAGCGCATCGCGAACGAGGGCGGCCAGCGCGGCGATGAGCTGGGGGTGCGTGCCCACCGCGCGCGCCCGGCCGTAGTGGGCAGCCCCGCCCTCCAGGGCGGCCTTCCGCGCCACGATGTCGAGGTCGTAGAGCGTCTCCAGGTGCTCGGAGACGAAGGCGATGGGCACCCCCACCACCGCCCGCTCGCGGGCGTTCGCCCTCAGGAAGGCCTCGGTGTCCGGTCCGAGCCAGGGGAGCGGCCCGACCCGGCTCTGGTAGGTGAGCCGCCACTCGCCGGGCACGAGGCCACAGCGCTCCGCGGTACCGCGCGCCGAGGCCTCCACATAGGTGGGGTAGGGGTCGCCCTTGCGAATCTCGCTCATGGGGAGGCCGTGCGCGCTGAAGACGACGAGGCGCCGGTCGCGGAGCGGCGGCGGGATCGCGTCCAGCGCCTCGCGCAGGGTGGCGGCCGAGGCGTCGAGCCAGCCGGGGTGGTCGTGCCAGGTGCACACCTCGGCGAGCGGCCTCTCCGAAGGCCAGCGGCGCCGCACCTCTTCGAGTGAGCTCCTGGTGGTGGCGTTCGCCCACTGAGGGTAGAGCGGCAGCGCCACCGCCCGGGTGGCCCCCGCAGCGAGCGCCTCCACCACCGCCTCGGCGGTGTTCGGGTGGCCGCAGCGCATGGCGAGGTGGACGGTGAACTTCGGCCCGAGCACCTCCGCGAGCGCGCGCCCCTGCTCCTCGGTGCGCTCGACGAGCGGCGAGCGCCCGCCGATGAGAGCGTACTTCCTCACCGACGACGGGGCGCGCCCCCTGGCGATGGCCCAGGCGAGCGGCCGCTTGAGCGGGCCAAGCCCCTTCGGCAGCACGTCGAGGAAGAGCTCGTAGAGGTAAGGCTCCACCTCGCCGAGGCTGCGGGGGCCGCCCAGGTTCAGGAGGAACACGGCGGTCCGGTCGCCCTTCACCACCTCGCTGGCGACCTCCGACGTCTCGCTTCCGGCGCGCGGCTCCTCCCGCCACTCCTCGGCGAGCGATTCCAGGGCGGAGGAGGTCAGCGCCTCCCCGCGGTCGATCGGCGGATCCTCTGGCGGGGTCCGGGGGCTCATCTCTAGACGGTTCGGGAAAAGGTCGAGGGTTGCCCGGCGCGGCGCGGGAGGTAGGCGTCGAGGAGCATGGCCACGTTGCGCACGAGGAGCTGCCCGAGGGGCAGCACCCGCAGGAGCGTGCCGTCGAAGGCGACGAGGCCGTCGTCCACCAGCTCGGCCACGCCGGCGCTCGGGCCCTTCTCCAGGGAGGCGGCGAGCGCCTCGCGGGCGGCGGGTCCGAAACGCCGCTCGGCCTCGGCGAGGTCGAGGCGGAGGAGGCACATCACCTGGTTGATGGCCCAGCGGCGCAGGACGTCGTCCTCGGACACCGCCGCGCCACGCTCGGTGGGGAGCGAGCCCGCGCTCACCCGGTCGGCCCACTCCTTCAGCTTGTGGGCGTTCTGGGCGTAGGCGCCGCCAGCGTCGGAGATGGCCGAGACGCCGAAGGCGAGGGTGTCCGCGGCCGGACGCACGGTGTAGCCCTGGAAGTTCCTGGTGAGCGTGCCGTCCGCCTGCGCCCGGGCCAGCTCGTCCTCGGCGAGCGCGAAGTGGTCGAGCCCGATGAGGCGGTAGCCCGCGGCGGAGAGCGTCTCCACCGCCGAGAGGAAGAGCTCCACCCGCGCCTCGCGCGCCGGCAGCGCGTCCTCCGGGAGGAGCTTCTGGTGGGGCTTCGCCCACGGCACGTAGGCGAAGCCGAACACCGCCAGCCGGTCGGGGCGGATGGCGAGGATGCGCTCCAGGGTGCGTCGCCAGCTCTCCGGCGTCTGGAACGGGAGGCCGTAGATGAGGTCGAGGTTCACGCTGCGAAAACCGTGGCGCCGCGCCGCCGCGACCAGCGCCGCCGTCTCCGCCTCGCTCTGGATTCGCCCCACCGCCTGCTGCACGCGCGGGTCGAAGTCCTGCACGCCCATGGAGATGCGGTTGAAGCCGAGCGCCGAGAGGGCGGCGATCTGCTCCTCGCTCGTCACCGCGGGATCCACCTCGATGGCGAGCTCGGCGTCGGGCGCGAGGCGGAGGTGGCGGGTGAGCAGCGCGTGGCAGCGCCGGAGCTGCGCCACGTCGAGGAAGGTGGGCGTGCCGCCGCCCCAATGGAGCTGCGACACCTCCCGGCGGTGTGGCAGAAGGGCGGCGACGAGCGCCACCTCCTTCTCGAGGAGGTCGAGGTAGCCGTCGGCCCTCGAGTGGTCGCGGGTGGCCACCACGTTGCAGCCGCAGAAGCGGCACATCTCCTGGCAGAAGGGCAGGTGCACGTAGACGGAGAGCGGCCCACCGTCGGCGTCGGCCCGCTCGAGGTGCTGCGCCCACCGGCCAGCGTCGAGGGCGGGCGACCACTCTGGCGCGGTGGGGTAGCTCGTGTAGCGCGGGCCGGACCGGTCGTACTTCTCGATGAGCGCTGGCGAGGGGATCTGCATCACGGGTGGGCCGCTCCGCGGGGACGGAAGGCGTGGACCGCCTCCACCAGCGCCCTCACGTTCTCGGGCGGCGTGGAGGGGAGGATGCCGTGCCCCAGGTTGAAGACGTAGCCGGGGGCGTGGCCCACCGCCGCGAGCATCGCCGCCGCCCGGGCGAGGAGCGCCTCGCGCGGGGCGAGGAGCAACACCGGGTCGAGGTTTCCTTGCAGCGCGACCTCGGCGGGCAGCGCGGCGCGCGCCTCGGCGAGGGGAATGCGCCAGTCGACCGAGACCACGTCGAAGCCGAGCCGGCCGATGGGCGCGAGGTGAGTGGAGACACCAGTGGCGAAGAAGAGGAGCGGCACGCCGGTGGGGCGCAGCTCCTCGGCAATGCGCGCGAGGTAGGGGAAGCTGAAGGCCTCGAGGTCCTCGCGCGAGAGCTCGCCGAGCCAGCTCTCGAAGAGCTGCACCGCCTCGGCGCCCGCTGCGATCTGCGCGGCGAGCTGGTCGACGGCGGTCCGGGCGAGCTTGTCGAAGAGCGCGTGGGCGCAAGCCGGATCCTCGTGCAAGAGGAGCTTCAGCCGGGTGAAGCCCTGCCGCCCGCCCTCCACCGCGTAGCTCCCCACGGTGAAGGGGCCGCCCGCGAAGCCGATGAGCGGCACCCTCCCTGCCAGGGCGCGCCGGGTGGCTCGGACCGCGTCGCCCACGAAGCCGAGGTCGCGCGCGGGGTCGGGGAGGCGCAGGCGGTCGACGTCGGCGCGCGAGCGGAGCGGGTTCCCGATGCGCGGGCCGCCCTGCCCGCTCCCCTTCTCGCCCTTCTCGAAGGAGAGGTCGAGCCCCATGGCGGGCAGCCCGATGAGGATGTCGGAGAAGAGGATGGCCGCGTCGAGGCCGAGCTCGTCGATGGGCGCGAGCGTCACCTTCGCCACCAGCTCCGGCGTGCGGCACAGCTCCAGGAAGCCGACCTCGCGCCGCACCGCGCGGTAGCTCTCCTGGTAACGGCCCGCCTGGCGCATGAGCCAGATGGGAACGCGGTCGACCGGCTGCCTTCGGCAGGCGGCGAGGAAGGGACGGGTCTCGAGGGGCTCGGTCATGTCCGGTGAGCGGGACAGTTTATCAGGGAGCTCCGCCGGTTGCCGCCACCAGGGCGCGCACGGCCTCCGCCCCCTCGAGCCGCAGCGCGCGCTCCGCCAGCGCCTCGCATTCGCCGGCGTGGAGCGAGCGGATCGCAGCCTTCATCCGCGGGATGGCAGGGCCGCCGAGCGAGAGCTCGTCCACCCCGAGGCCCACGAGCACGGCCAGCGCCTCCGGGTCCGCGGCCAGCTCGCCGCACACCGCCACCGGCTTGCCGGCGCTGTGACCTGCCTCGACGGTGCGCCGCACCAGCTCGAGCACCGCCGGGTGCAGCGCATCGAGGAGCCTCGCCACCCGCGCGTTGCCGCGCTCGGCGGCGAGGGTATACTGCGCGAGGTCGTTCGTGCCGATGGAGAGGAAGTCGGCCTCGGCGGCGAGGAGCCCGGCGCCGAGCGCGGCCGAGGGGATCTCCACCATCGCCCCGAGCGGCACGCGCTCCGGCGCCGGCACCCCGCGGTCGCGCAGCTCTCGCCGCGCCTCGACCAGCAGCGCCACGGCGGCGCGCCACTCGGAGAGCGTGGCCACCATGGGAAAGAGGATCCTCACCGGGTGACGCGCCGCGACGCGCAGGATGGCGCGGAGCTGCACCTTGAAGAGCGCGGGCCGCGCGAGGCAGAGCCGCAGGGCGCGCTCGCCCAGGTAGGGGTTCGCCTCGTGCGCGAGGTGCAGGTAGGGCAGCGGCTTGTCCCCGCCGGCGTCGAGCGTCCGCACGGTGAGTGGACGCCCGCCCAGCGCCTCGGCGGCGGCGAGGTAGAGCGCGTGCTGCTCGTCCTCATCGGGCGCCTCCGCGCGGTCGAGGAAGAGGAGCTCGGTGCGGAACACCCCCACCCCCTCGGCGCCATTCAGCACGGCCGCCCGCGCGTCCTCCGGCGAGCCGATGTTGGCCACCACCTCCACCCGCCGCCCGTCGAGCGTCTCCGCGGGCGCCGCCGCGGCCTCTCGCGCCGCCCTTCGCTCCTCGCGTCCGACGCGAAAGCGGCTTTCCAGGCCGGCCGCCACCTCCGGGCGCTGGCGCCGGCCAGAGGAGGCCGGCGTCGCCGTCGAGGCCGAGCGGCGTCGATTCGGGGAGGTCGAGGAGCGCCTCGCCGAGGCCGGTGACCATCGGTACACCCAGGGTGCGGGCCAGGATCGCGGCGTGCGAGGTGGGGGCGCCCTCCGCGAGGGCCAGGCCGGCCGCGCCCAGCGCCTCCAGCCGCGCCACCTCCACCGGCGTGACGTCGCGCGCCACCGCGATGCCGGGGCCGGAGATGGGCGAGCGCTGCGGCGCAACCCGCCTCGGGGTCTCGTCCACGCTCGCGGGCGAAGGGCCGTGGATCTCCGCCAGGACGAGCTCGCCGAGCGCCCTCACGTCCGCGGAGCGCCCGCGCTGGTAGGGGTCGGCGAGCGCCTCGAAGGAGGCGACGGCGGCCTCCACCGCGCGCCTCCAGGCCCCGTCGGCTGTCGCACCCTCGCGCTGGTCCGCTCGCGCTGGGGCGAGGAGCGCCAGATCGTCGAGCAGGAGGAGCTGCGCGTCGAGCAGGGCGGCCGCCTCCGGGCCGGCGCGGCCGGCGAGCTCCTTCTGCTGCGCCGCGAGGCGGGCCCGCGCCCGGTCGCAGGCCGCGGCGAGCGCTCGTTCGCCGCGTTCCGCCTCCGGGGCAACGGGCGCGACGGGACCCGAGGCGGCTGGCCCTGCTCCGAGGGGTCGATGGCGCGCGACGCGTCGCGCCGGGCCGAGCGCGACCCCCGGTGCGGCGGGCGTGCCGCGGAGGACGACTGGCGCGGTCGCGCCGGCCGCAGATCCCGCGCTCAGCCGCCCCTCGTCGCTGGAAGGTGTTCCAGCGCCTCGTGAGGCGGCTCCACCACGGGACGAGGGCTCGTCGCGGTCACCGAACCCCGCGTCGGCGAGCCGCTTCACAGCCTCCAGCGCAGCCGCGGAGCCGGGACCACGCGCCGTGAGCTCGAGCTCGTGCCCGGAGAGGGCGCCCAAGGTGGCCACCGCGGTGAAGCTCCGCGCGTCCACCGGCCCCCTGCCGCTGGTGAGGTCGGCCAACCGCACCTCCACCTCGGGATGGGTCGCCAGCGCGCGGACGAGCCTCGCCACCGGCCGGGCGTGGAGGCCGTGACGGTTGGTCAAGGCGAAGCGCAGGGTGAGAGGCGCCGCCTCTGCCACGTCGGCGGGCGCAGACCGCTCGGCCGCTTCCTGACGGTGAGGGGCCGCAGCCGGACCCTGGGCCTGGAGCTGCTCCCGCTTCGGCCCGAGCGATGCGCGGGCCTCGGCCGCCACCTCCGCGAGCGAGCCACCCAGGCCAATGAGCACGGCGGCGGCCACCGCCCCCTCCACCAGCGGCGCATCGCATACGAGCACCCTCTCGGCCTGCCCCTCGCCGAGGAGGTCCTTCGCCAGCTCGGCCGAGAGCACCGCGCTGCCGAGGTCGGCGAGCACCAGGACGCCATCGGGCGACCAGACCTCCTCGATGGCGCGTTGCACCGCGGCGGCGTCGGTGCCGAGGGGCTGGCCCGGCAGGTCGAGCCCGCCCACCGCGCGGAAGGGGATGGACTCGCCGCCGAGCCCGCGCACCAGCTCGCCGATGCCCGCCGCCAGGCCGGCGCTGTGGGAGACCACCACGAGGCCTACCATGCCCTCACGCCCCTCCCTCCAGGTGCTCCTTCACGCCATCATGCGCGCCCCGATTCACGGCTCTGGCGCCCTCAGGCGCCACCCGCCAGTGTCGCCGCGGCCGCCTCGAGGAGGAGCGCGGCCGAGGTCGCCCCGGGGTCCTGGTGGCCGGCGCTTCGCTCCCCGAGGTAGCTCGCCCGGCCCTTGCGGGCGACGAGGGGCACGGTGGCCAGGGCTCCCTGGCGCGCGGCTCGCGCCGCCGCACCGAGCGCATCTGGGAAAGGCCGGCCGGCGGCGAGCGCCGCCTGGAGCGCCTCCACGGCCGGTGACAGGGCGTCGACCATGGTCTTGTCGCCGCGCTGAGCCTTCCCCCGCGCGACGAGGCCCTCGAGGCCCCTCTCCAGCGCGGCCGCCCACTCCTCGGGCGAGAGCGTGGCCTTTCCCGCAGACGCGCGGGCCAGCTCGAGGAACATGGTCCCGTAGAGCGCGCCGCTCGCGCCGCCCACCGTGGAAACTAGGGTCATGCCGGCGAGCCCGAGGAGCGCGCCCACGTCGGCCGGCGGCGGGTCGGGCAGCTTCGCCACCACCGCCTTCAGACCGCGGTCCATGTTCGCCCCGTGGTCAGCGTCGCCGATGGCCGCATCGAGCTCGGTGAGGTGCTCCCTCTCCCTCGCAACGCTATCCGCGGCGGAGCGCAGCCACGCCACCACCGAATCGGGAGTGACGCTCACGGGGCACCCCAGCGCAGGGCGGCGGTGCGCACCGGCGCGTCCCACAGGCGCGCGAGCTCGCCGTCGAGCCTGAGGAGGGTGAAGGAGCAGCCCGCCATCTCCAGCGAGGTGACGTAGGAGCCCACCAGGCTGCGCGCGACCGTGAGGCCGCGGCCCTCGAGGATGCGCGCGAGCTCCCCGAACATGAGGTAGAGCTCGAGGAGCGGCGTCCCGCCCATGCCGTTCACCAGCGCCAGCACCTCGTCGCCGCGCCGGAAGGGGAGATCCTCCAGCACCGGCCCGGCGAGGAGCTCCGCCAGCTCGGACGCGCTGGCCATGGCCCGGCGGGTGCGTCCCGGCTCGCCGTGGATGCCGATGCCCAGCTCCACCTCCTCCTCGCCGAGCGCGAAGGTGGGCCGGCCCGCCTCCGGCACGGTGCAGGAGGTGAGCGCCAGCCCCATGGACCGGCTGGCCGCGTTCACCCTTCGTGCGATCTCGGCCACCTCCGCCAGCGGCCGCCGCTCCTCGGCCGCCGCGCCGGCCAGCTTCTCCACGAGCAGCGTCGCCGCCACCCCGCGGCGGCCGCTGGTGTAGAGGCTGTCCTTCACCGCCACGTCGTCGTTCACCAGCACCGCCTCGAGGGCGAGGCCTTCCTCGCGCGCCAGCTCGGCCGCGAGCTCGAAGTTGAGCACGTCGCCGGTGTAGTTCTTCACGAGCTGGAGGATCCCCGCGCCGCCGTTCGCCGCCTGCGAGGCGGCCAGGATTTGATCCGGGGTGGGCGAGGTGAAGACCGCCCCCGGGCAGGCCGCGTCGAGCATGCCCAGCCCCACGAAACCCGCGTGGAGCGGCTCGTGCCCCGAGCCGCCGCCCGAGACGAGCGCCACCTTCCCCGGCACCGCCCCACCGGCCCGCGCCACGTAGGCCGGCTCGGCGTTCACCCGCACGAGGTCCCGGTGCGCGGCAGCAAAGCCTTGCAGCGCTTCCTTCACCACGTCCTCGGGCCGGTTGATGAGCTTCTTCAAGGCGGCACCTCCTGTCGCGACGGCCGGCCGACGATACTCTCACCGCCCGGCTGGCGCCCGGGAGATGGAGGTTGCCCGAAGGCAACGCGGGCGTCGGCAAGCACGCCCCATCTCGGCCCGGAAGTCGCAACCGCGCGTCTGCTACGCCACGTTGCTCCACCTCCGCAGCCACTCGGGCCGGAGCGGGGTAAAAAGCCTCCACTCGATGGTGACCGGCCGCTCGCCGCGGTGCGAATGCGGAAGAACTGGGCCGAGGAAACGGAACGCGCTCGTGACGCCGCGCGCGTCCTTCTTCGTCTCGCGGACAAACAGCAGCGGCGTGACGCCGCGTTCGGAGGGCTGGAGGTGCCGCAGGCCACCCTCGCTGTCGGCCCGCGTCCGAGACTGCGACTGCCACTGGAACAGCTTCTCGCTCAAAGGAAAGTCCGCGTATTGGAGGTGCTCGTGCTTCTGGTCACCCTTGTCGAGCGTGACCAGCAGAAGGTCATAGCGCCCACCACAGACCGTCTCGACGCCCGTGAAGAAGTTTCTGAACCTCCCCTCCCGACTCGTGGTCGCATCGAAGGCGGCGCTCAACTCGACGTCGAGATAGCGTCCGTGAATGACGAGCGGGATCTCCGACTCGAGCACGCCGGACCGGGGGAGCGCGTCGGCGCGCTGTTCCAGCACGGGAACCAGCTGTCGCACCTCGTCGCGAAGGGCGCCGTGCAAAGCCCACCGAGCCCAGAGCTCGTCGAGCCTTGCCGCCTCGAACTTGCCATAGAGCACGACGAACAGCATCGCAGCGATCCGGCGATCGGCTGTCGTCTCCGGCGGCTCCGCCTCGACGAATCGGCGCCACGCCTCGAGGCGGCATGGGTCGCTGACGTGGAGCAGCTTCTGGACGTTCGCCAGCGCCTCCCCCTCCTCGTCCCGCGGGAGCACCCCGAGCCCGACCTCGGCCCGCAGCGACGTCCAGCATCGCCCAGCCCGATAGAGGTCCAGCGGATCCACCTCGGTCTCGCGAAGAAACTCCGCGAGGCCCCAGCCGGCGTCGCGGTGTGCGCCGAGGAGCGCGCGCAGACCGTCGAGCGTCGATGGAATCGCACGCTTCACGCGGTCGAGGATGTCCCTTTGCGCGCGCTCCTCGAACTGCAGCACGCAGCCGGATGGCAGCCGGCCGAAACCCTTCTCGATGAACTCGCGCAGCTCCCGTGGCGTGTGTCCGAGCAGCTCGCGCAGGTGTCGATCGAAACGGAAGCTCGGGTGCTGCCGCCCGGTGACGTCGAGGACGGTGAGGATATCCTTGTGCCGCGTCCGCCGCAGGCCGCGACCGAGCTGCTGCAAGAACACCGTGCTGCTCTCGGTGGGCCTGAACAGGAACAACGTATTCACGTCGGGAATGTCGACGCCCTCGTTGAAGAGGTCGACGACGCATAGCACCTGGACCTTCCCACGTGCGAGGTCACCCTTGGCACAGTCGCGTTCCGCTTTCAGAGTGTCGTAGGTGAGTGCCCGCGCGGAAAGCCCCATGCCGGACAGGCGCTCCGCGACCACGCGTGCGTGCGCCGTGTCCACGCAGAACGCGAGCGCACGGATTTCCTCCGGCCGCGCGATACGATCCCTGATGGCCCGGGCGACGGTGTGGACCCACAGCTCCTGCGCGCCTATGAGGCGCTCCGAGAGGTCCGCCTCGACGTATCCGCCATTCCAGCGCACATCGGAGAGGTCGAGCCCATCGACATCGAGGACGAAGTAACGGAACGGGACCAGGACCTGCTGCTCGATCGCGTCCCAGACGCGCAGGTTGCCGATGTAGGGTCGCGGAAAGTGTTGCTCGTACTCGCGCAGGTCGGCGCGCTCGGGCGTGGCGGTGAGGCCGACGAGCTGCTTCGGGGACAGCCGGTCGAGGAGCGCGACGTAGCTCTTCGCGGCGGCGTGGTGCACCTCGTCCACGATCACGTGATCGAAGGCTCGGGGCGTGATTCCCTTGGACGCAAGGCTCTGGATCGATGCGAAGACATGCCGCCCTGCCTCGGGGCACATCCCATCGACCCAGAGCTCACCAAAGTGCGGCCGGCTCAGGACCTGACGGAACGACGCGCGCGACTGGTCGAGGATCTCCTTGCGGTGCGCGACGAAGAGCAGCGAGTCGACCTGCCCGGCGCGGAACAACGATTCGTAGTCGAAGGCCGCGATGAGCGTCTTGCCGGTGCCGGTCGCGGCCACGACCAAATTCTTTGACCGACCCGCAGCCCGGGCGAGTTGCAGCTCCCGCAGAATCGGCGCCTGCCACGCCTTCGGGTCGAGATCGAACGCAAGGAAGCCAGCGACCGGCACCTGCTGGAGAGCGCGCGCTCGAGGCGTTGCGTCTTGGCGTCGGTGCCATCGAAGGGCTCGAAGCGGTCGGCATCGACCCAGTAGCTCTCGAAGACGTCGCGCATCTCCTCGAACACCGCGGCTGGTCCGCTTGCGCGATCCGGACGTTCCACTCGAGGCCCTCCGTCTGGGCGGCGTGTGAGAGGTTCGAGGAGCCGACGTAAGAGGTTGAGTATTCGGTCCGCCGGTGGAAGAGCCACGCCTTCGCATGGAGGCGCGTCGACATATCGTCATAGGACACCCGCACTTCGGCGCCGAGATGGTGCAGGAGTTGAATGGCCTTCACCTCGGTTGCGCGCATGTAGGTGGTCGTGAGCACGCGCAGCGGACGACCCAGGGCACGGTGCCGCTCGAGGAGCGGCCGAAACTTGTCGAGGCCGGAGAGCTTGATGAACGAGCAGAGGAGGTCGATGCGGTCAGCGCTCGCGAACTCGCTCGCGAGGTGGGAGAGGACGCTCTCGCCATGGGCGTTGGTGATGAGGCCCGAGGAGAGCAATGAGCCGCGGGGTCGGCCGCTCGAAGCCCTTCCCCCCGGTACGAGCGGCGAAACCCCTCGCAGGATGCGCTCGCGCAGCACGGTCTCACCAGGGCGGAAATGCCCCTCCTCGTTGAGGCGGATCAGCAACTCGCGGGCGACGGCGACCTTCTGCCTGGCGTCGACTCTCGCCTCGATGGCGATGCGGGCCGCATCGCGGATCAGCGTGACGAGCTGCTCGTCGACGTCCGAGTCCCTCCTGACGTCCGCCATCTCGATCGCGTGCGTCTCCTCGAGCGCCGCGAGGCGCTGCTCGAGGTCCTCGGAGACAATCTCGTCGTAGACGCCGGCGGGAGGGGCTCCGGCGGCGCGGCGCCAGACGGGCATAGCGTCAACGCTCCATCGAATGGTGCTTCCAAGGTTTCAACATGAACGACGGTGAGGCTTGGGCCGTGCTGAGAGAGCGCTTGGGGCACGCGGGAGACCTGAACCGCTCTCCTCACCGCCTCAGACCCCTGTTCCTTCCGACCGCTGAAGACGAAGACGTAGCCCGGAGAGAGAGACAGCATACCTCACCGGTTCCTCCCATACTTCTCATGTGACGAGACCCACTCCAGCGAGGAGATGGCGGCAGCGAGGGAGAGCTCGCCGGCGAGCACCGTGCCGGCCACGATCTCGGCGAGCTTGTTCACCTTGCCCTTGCCGAAGCAGCCCAGGGCCTCCAGGCACTCGCGCTGGGTGGGCAGGCTCGTGCCGCCGCCGTGGGTGGCGACGATGAGTGAAGGGATGGTCATCGAGAGGTAGAGGTCGCGCTCGGGGGTGAGCTCGGCGTAGACGATGCCGGCCGAGCCCTCGGCCACGTTGGCCACGTCCTGCCCGGTGGCGATGAACATGGCGGCGATGGCGTTCGGCGAGTGGAGCCCGTTGTTGTTGGCCCCGGAGAGGATCGACCCGACGTTGGCCACCCCCCAGTGGTAGGCCAGGCTCTCCGGCTCCACCCGCAGCACCTCGGTCAGCACCGAGCGACGGACGATGCACTCGGCGGTGACGCGCTTGCCGCGCGTCCGCATGAGGTTCACCTGCGAGGCCTTCTTGTCGGTGGCCAGGTTCGCCTCGAGGTAGAAGCGGCGGACGTTGGGCTCGTGCTCCAGGATCCACGAGCAGGCGGCGTAGGTGGCCTTGCCCACCATGTTCTGGCCGGCCGCGTCTCCGGTGGTGAAGTTGAAGCGGAGGTAGGCGAACTTGCTCGCCAGGTAGGTCTCGATCTGCTCCAGCTTGCCGACGCGGGTGGTGGCCTCGGCGGCAAGCCGAATCTCGTCCATGTGGGCGTCGACGAAGCCGCAGAAGGCGCGCGCCTCGCGCGCCGAGTCGAAGATGAAGACCGGCGCGCGCTGCATGTGGTCGGCCTGCACGGTGCAGGTGACCCCTCCCGAGAGGTTCAGCGCCTTCATGCCGCGGCTATAGGAGGCGACCAGCGTCCCCTCGGTGGTGGCGAGCGGCACGAGGAACTCGCCGCGCGCGTGCTCGCCGTGGACGAGGATGGGCCCGGCGAATCCCACCGGCACCTGCGCGAAGCCGGTGAAGTTCTCGATGTTCCCACGGGTGAGCTGCGGGTCGCAGGCGTCTTTGGTGAGGTGCTGGAGGCGGGCGCCGGTGAACTCCTCCACGAAGCGGCGCCGCTCGGCCACGATGGCTGGCTGGTAGTCGTCCTCGCGGTCGTGGGGAATGGCGCGGCGGCGGGGCGGCTCGGCGGGGGCCACCCGGTCCTTCACCCTCACCGCTACCGTGCCGAGGCTCTCGACCTCGAGCACGATCTCCAGCTCGTGGGCGCCGTCGGGGAGCGCCTGCCCAGGGGAGCGGAGGTGGGCCACCTGGCGCAGGATGAAGCGCTCGGGGTGCTCGGAGGAGACGCGGGTGGCTGGGAGCCACCGGCCGTCGCCGAGGTCGAGCTCCAGGTGGTCGGGCGAGAGCTCCAGCGGGCCGGCCTTCACCCCCACGATGCGGGTGAGGGTCACGTCGGCGAGACGGTTCTTCATGCTGAAGCGGAGCCCGTCCGGAGCGTTGGTGAGCGAGCCGACGGTGTAGAGCTGCCGGAGCAGCATCTGAGGAATCTTCACGGATTCTCCCCCTTCGTCCCTCATTCCGGCGCCCGGAGGGCCGGCGGGCCTCACCCTCCGGCGGCCTCCCCGACCTCGGCGAGAAGCCCGAGGAGCGTCTGCACCTCGTCGCCGAAGCAGGCCAGGATGCGGTCCGGATCCGGGATGAGGCCGGCATCGCTCTGCACGCCCAGCCACACCTGGCCGGCGTAGCTGAGCAGGCTCACGCCGAGGCCCAGCCGCCCGGCGGAAGGCACCCAGAACATGGCCTGGCGCAGCGGCGAGCCGGCGATGGAGATGGGGCTGCGCGGGCCGGCCACGTTGGTCACCACCATGGTCGCCTTGGCACCGAAGATGCGGACCGCCAGGTCGAAGAGCCGCTGCGGCGCGGGGCCGAGGGCCCAGAGCAGCTCGAAGACGGCGACCGCCTGCGGCGAGCTCTTGAGCGCCTGCATGCGCTTGCGGATCTCGAAGAGCCGCTCCAGCGCGTCCTCCAGGCCGAGCGGCAAGCCGAGGAACACCAGGCCGAACCGGTTGCCGAGCAGGTGCGCCTCCCCTGGGCGGCGGAGGTTCACCGGCACCACGCCGCGCACGCCGAAGCCAGGAGGGACCTCGCCGTGCTCGAGGAGGTAGCGGCGCAGCCCGCCGGCCAGCGCCGCCATCAGCACGTCGTTCACCGTGGAGCCGGTGAGCCGGCCGATGGCCTTGAAGTCGTCGAGGCGGTAGGGCCGCGACCACGCCACCCGCTTGTCCACCGCGAGTGGACCCTTGAGGTGGGTGGCCGGGTCGGAGGGGAGGAGCAGGATGCTCGCCAGTGATCCCAGGTGGCCGGCCACCAGCGCCCCGCCGCGGCGCAGGCGGCCGGGGTCGGCGAGGAGCGCCCGCGCCTCCCGCGCGAGCTGGCCGGGCGAGCCGCGCAGCGCCCGGCCGGCGCGCACGAGCCGGGGGCCGAGACCCGTCCAGAAGCGCGCCCGGGGCAGGTGGGGCTTGCCGGGAATGTCGGCGGCGGGCTCGCCATCGGCCAGGGTGAGGAGCACGTGGACGAGCGCGAGCCCGTCGCCGATGCAGTGGTGGATGCGCACCACCAGCGCCGAGCCCCCCTCGTAGCGCGGCAGGAAGTGCAGCTCCCAGAGCGGCCGTCCGGGGTGGAAGGCGCGGCTGAGGAGCCGGCTCACGAACCCCTGCAGGGCGCCCTCGTCGCCGGGCGCGTCGAGCTCGGCGATGGTGAGGTGGTGGTCGAGGGAGAAGTCCGGGTCGTGTTCCCAGGCAGGCGTCCCGACGCCGGCAAAGGGGCGCACCGCGCGCTGCCGGAAGCGGTCGAAGCGGAGCAGTCGCTCGGCGACGAGCTGGCGGATGCGCTCCTGCTCCACCGGCGCCCCGAACACCAGGACGCCGGTCACCACCATGAGGTTCGCCGGCTCGTCCATCCGGAGCCAGGACGCATCGACGTTGCCGATCGGTGTGCGCAGCTCGCCCACGCCCCACGCTCCTCGTGAAGACCGACGATACCACCTCGATGCACGGGAGGTGCTCGAAAACGGCTTCTGGGCTCCGAGGAGCGGGCCCTGACCGGAGCGAAGGGCCGCCGCCGTGGACCTGGCGGGCCCACCCTCGAGCCCGCGCCTCAGTCGCTGCGATCCGGGCGGCCCTCCCGCCCGAGCCCCGCGACGGCCTCGCCCGCGCTCACCCCACCCACCCGCACCGACTTCCGGCGACCCGTCTCCCCTCGGAGCAGGGTCACCTCGGCCTTCTTCACACCGAGCGTCGCCGCCAGGAAGGCGAGGAGGGCGGCGTTCGCCTCGCCGTCCACCGGCGGGGCGGCGAGCTGGAGCTTGAGGCGCCCCTCCTGCTCGCCAACCACCCGCGTGCGCGAGGCGCGAGGCTGAACGAGGAGCTGGAGCTCGACGCCGCCTGGCACGTCGCGGGCCCAGCCCACTCCGGCCCCGCTCACGGCCGCAGGCCCACCACCGCGATGCGCGCCTTGTCGGCGCGCCGCACCAGCTCCTCGCGGTCCATGACCAGCGTGGACCCCGCCTCCACCGCCAGCACCCGCGCCTGCACCTCGCGCATCGCCTCCAGGGTGTCGGGCCCCACCGCCGGGAGGTCGAAGCGGCGGTCCTGCTGCGGCTTCACCGCCTTCGCCACCACCGCGCCCTCGGCCAGCGCCCCGCCCCGGCGGATGCAGGCGTCGGTGCCCTCGATGGCCTCCACCGCCAGCGCCGCGCGGTCCTTCACCACCACCGTCTGTCCGAGGTCGAGCCGGCCGATGCCGCGCGCCAGCTCGAGGCCGTACCGGGCGTCGGCCCACTCCTCCTCGGTGGGCGCGTGCCGGCCCAGCACGCCCTCGGGGGCGAGCCGGTCGGCGAGGTAGGGCGCGGGGTCGACCACCGGCAGTCCCTCGCCGGCGAGCCAGTCGGCCACCGCTCGCAGGAGCGAGTCGTCGCTCCGCACCGCCACCCGCGCCACCACCGCCAGCCCGGCGGCGTCGAGCCAGGCGTCGCGGAAGAAGCGCGCCTTGGCGAGCGAGCCGAGCATCACCGAGGAGGTGGCCCCGCCCTGCCGGAGCGCCGCCGCCACCTTGCCGAACTGGCCCAGCTTCACCCAGGTGATCGCGTCGACCTCGCGCTCCAGCTCCGGCAGCGCCTGGTGCACGAAGGCCGCCACCACCACGCGGTGGCCAGCGCGCCGCGCGCTCTCGGCGAAGAGGAGCGGGAAGCGTCCACCCCCGGCGATGAGACCGATGGTGCTCACGGCCGTCCGATCGTGGATGGAGTCACCGCGTCAGCCCGCGCTCGCCGACACCCTCCAGGAAGGCGAGCAGCGCCGCGATTCTCGGGCGCGCCGGAGAGCTCGCGCAGCCTGGCGCAGGCCTCCTCGAGCGGCAGCCCGCGGCGGAAGACCAGCCGGTGCGCCTCCTTCACCCTTGCCAGCTGCTCCTCCCCGAAGCCGTGGCGGCCCAGGCCCACGGTGTTCACGCCCACCACCTTGGCCCGGTCGCCCTGCACCACGCAGTACGGCGCCACGTCCTGCACGATCACCGCGCCGCCCGCGGCGAAGGCGAAACGGCCGACGCGGGTGAACTGGTGCACGCCGGTGAGCCCGCCCAGGATGGCGTGGTCACCCAGGGTGACGTGGCCGGCCAGCGCCACCGAGTTGGCGAGGATGCAGCCGTCGCCCACCTGGCAGTCGTGGGCCACGTGGCTGCTCGCCATGAAGAGGCAGCCGCTGCCGATGCGGGTGACCCCGCCGCCGCCTGCCGTCCCGGTGTGCGCGGTGGTGAACTCGCGGAACTGATTCCGGTCGCCGATCTCGAGGCGGGTGTGCTCGCCGGCGTACTTGAGGTCCTGCGGGATGCCGCCGATGCAGGCGTGGGGGAAGATCCGATTGCCCGCGCCGAAGGTGGTGTCGCCGTCGAGGACCGCGTGGGCGCCGACCACGTTCTCCGGCCCCATCCGCACCCGGGGCCCGATGACGGCGAACGGGCCCACCTCACAGCTCGGGTGGAGCTCGGCGCCGGCCGCCACGACGGCGGTGGGGTGGATGGACATCGCCGGCTCTACCGCTTCGCCTCGGCCATCATGGCCATGAACTCGCCCTCGGCCACCACCTGGCCCTCCACCTTGGCCTCGCCCCGCGTCTTGATGAGCGTGCCCTTGTTGCGGATCATCTCGCAGTGAAGCTCCAGCCGGTCGCCCGGCACCACGGGCTTCCTGAACTTGGCCCCGTCGATCGACATGAAGTAGATGATCTTGCCCGCGCGCTGCTCGGCGGGAACGCCCTGCAGCGCCATGAGCGCCGAGCATTGCGCCAGCGCCTCCAGGATGAGCACGCCGGGCATCACCGGCGCGCCGGGGAAGTGGCCCACGAAGAAGGGCTCGTTCATGGTGACGCCCTTCACCCCCACCACCCGCTTCCCGGCCTCGAGCTCCACCACCCGGTCGACGAGGAGGAAGGGGGGGCGGTGCGGCAGGAGCTCCATGATCTGCTGCACGTTCAGGATGGGGTCGGCCACGTGTCCTCCGAGCTGGGTGTGCGCTGGTGCGCGGGCCCTTCTCTAGCGCGTCGGGGCTTCCAGTGCCGCGAGCTTCTTCTCCAGCTCGCGCACCCGCTTCACCAGCTCCGGCAGCCTGGAGAGGGCGGCCTCGATGCGGAGGAGGTCGCTCCGCGGGCGGGCGGGCGAGCCCATGACCATCGCTCCCGGCGGCACGTCGTTCATCACCCCAGACTGCGCGAGGAGCTTGGCGCCGTCGCCTATGGAGAGGTGCCCGGCGATCCCCACCTGGCCGGCCGCCACCACGCCCGCTCCCAGCCTGGACGAGCCGGCGATGCCGACCTGCGCCACCAGGAGCGAGAGCGGCCCCACCTCCACGTTGTGGGCGATCTGTACCAGGTTGTCGACCTTCACCCCGCGGCCGATGCGCGTCTCGCCGAGGGTGGCGCGGTCGACGCAAGCGTTCGCGCCGAGCTCCACGTCGTCCTCGATCACCACCGAGCCCGTCTGCGGCACCTTGTGGTGGTGCGGCCCGGAGCCGTCCTGGCCCACCGGATCGAAGGCGAAGCCGTAGCCATCGGCACCCACCACGCAACCGGGCTCCAGCACCACCCTCTTTCCCAGGGTGCACCCGTCGCGCACCACCGCGCCCGGCCACAGCACGCACCCCTCGCCGAGCGTCGCTCCAGGGCCGACGCAGGAGGATGGGTGGAGGATGCAGCGAGGCCCGATGTTCGCGCCCTCCCCCACGTAGGCGAGGGCCATCACCTGCGCGGTGGGGTCCACCCTGGCGCCAGGCTGCACCACGGCGTGGGGTGAGAGCCCGGGCACCGCCTCGGCCGGAGGGTGAAAGAGCGTGGCGATGCGGGCGAAGGCCAGGTAGGCATTCTTCGCTCGGAGGAGCGTGCGCCCGGGGGGTGCCTCCTCCTCGGGCTCGACCAGCACCGCCCCAGCCCTCGACGCCTCGAATGCGCGCCGGTACTTGCGGTTGGAGAGGAACGACAGGTCTCGCGGGCCCGCCTCCTCGAGGGGCGCCACCCGGCCCAGCTCCAGCGCGCCGTCGCCGACGACCTCGCCGCCCACGTGGGCCGCGAGCGCCGCCAGCGTGAAGGTCACTTGCCCTCCTTCTTTCCGCCCTTGGCCGGGGCGGACTTCTTCTCGGCCGCTGGCGCCGGCTTCTTCTCGCCCGCCGGCGCTACCGCGGGCGTCGCAGCCCCGCCCTTGTGGCGATCGTTGTACTTGCGGACCAGCTCGTTGGTGAGGTCGAGCGAGGGCGCTCCGTACACCAGCGCCTCCGACTGCAGGACCACGCTCACTCCCTCGGCCTCGGCGATCTCGCGCACCACCGCCGACATCTTGGTGAAGATGCCGCGCGTCGTCTCGCGCTCGCGCTCGGAGAGCTCCTTCTGCTGCTGCATGAAGAAGCCCTGCAGCTCCTGCCCCTTCTTCTCCAGCTCGCCCTGCTTCTGCCGGCGCGCGTCCTCGCTCATCAGCGAGGCCTGCTTCTCGAAGTCGCCGCGCAGCTTCTCGAACTCCGTCTTCTTCTCGTCGAGGAGCTTCTGCTTCGAGTCGAACTCCGCCTTGAGGGCGGCCTTGGCCGCCTTCCCCTCCTCCACCTCGTTCAGGGCGCGCTGCAGGTCGACGTAGCCGATCCTCTGCTCGGCCCGGGCCGGCGCGGCGAGGAGGAGGCCGGCGACGGCGGCGGAGAGGACGGCCAGGGTTGGGAGGGTGGGACGGTGCATGGCGTGCTCGTTCGCTCGGGTTCAGAAGAAGTTGCCGATGGTGAACTGGAAGTCGATGGCGCTGTCGATGTAGCTGCGGGTGAAGCTGTCGAACCGGCGGTCGAGCGGGAAGCCCCACTCGAAGCGCAGCGGCCCGATGGGGCTGAACCAGCGGATGCCGAAGCCCCACGACTTGTAGAGGCCGAGGGAGACCTCCGGGTCGCTCCAGGAGCCCTGGCGCGAAGGTGTTGCCCATGTCGAAGAAGACCACCCCGCGGATGCCGACCTTCTCGACGATGGGGACCTCGAGCTCGAGGTTCAAGGTGAGCTGCTTGTTGCCGCCGCCGTGAAGTCGTAGAGGGCGGCGTCGTGGGGGCGCCGCCGCCGACGACCTTGGTGATGGGCGCGAGGGAGAGGAGCCGGTAGCCTCGCACCGAGTTGATGCCGCCCAGGTAGTAGAGCTCGGAGATCGGGCACCCGGGTGCTCGTCGTCCCAGCCCGCGATGTAGCCCAGGCGGCGAGCTTGGCCCGGGCCACGAGGCCGAGGCCAGAGGTGGTAGTAGCCGCGGCCGTCGAAGCGTGTAACGCGTGAACAGATTCACGCGATTCCCGAAGAGCGCCTCCGGCGCCAGGAACGGGGGCGCCAGCTCAGCCGAGATCTGGCCGTAGAAGCCGCTTGGTGGGGAAGAGCCGGTTGTCGCGCTTGTCCCACTGGAGCGACAGGCGCAGCGAGCTCGTGGTGCCGGAGCGAAAGCGCTTGTAGAGGTTGGTGATGTCGAGCCCGTTCGGCGTCACCTTCACGTACTCGTTGGTGTAGGTGCCGAAGAGCGCGCATGTCCTCCAGCTTCGCCGTCCACGGCAGCCAGTGCGCGAGGCCGGAGAGCTCGTAGCCCCAGGTGATCGACGCCGCCGACCGCGCGCCGCGTGAAGGTCTGAGAACGACCCTGCGTCGCGTAGAGGTCGAAGGCGAAGGTCCACTTCGTGTCGAGGAAGTAGGGCTCGACGAACTGGATCTGCCCGAGCTGCCGGATGGAGGAGTACTGGCACCGCGAGCGAGAGCGTCTGGCCCCAGCCGAAGAAGTTGTTCTGCGAGATCTGGCCGGTGAGGATGAAGTTCTCGTAGGAGGAGAAGCCCGCGCCGACCTGGAAGGTGCCGGTCGACTTCTCCTTCACCACCACCCGGACCACCATGCGGTCGTCGGCGCTGCCCGCTCGGTCTTGATGTCCACCGTCTCGAAGTAGCCGAGGGCGGTGACCCGCGCCTTGGAGGTGTTGAGCGCCGACGCGTCGAAGAGCTCGCCCTCGTAGACGCGCAGCTCGCGGCGGATGACCTTGTCGCGTGTCTTGGAGTTGCCGGAGATCTCGATGCGCTCGAAGCGGACCTTCTTGCCGGGGTCGACCACGTAGGTGAGGTCGACGATGCGGGTGGCCGGGTCGACCCGCGTCTCCGGGTTCACGTTGGCGTAGGCGTACCCTTCGTCGCGGTAGAGGTCGGCCACGGCCAGGAGGTCCTTGCCCACCTTGGAGCGGGCGAAGATGTCGCCCTTGCTGCACCTTGATCAGCTGCCGTAGCTCCTCCTTCTCGTGGAGGAGGTCGCCGCAGAAGTCGATCTCCCCCACCCGGTACTGCTCGCCCTCGTCGATGCGCAGGGTGATGTAGAGGTAGCGCTTGTCGGGGCTGAGGGCGATGGCCGGCTTCTCCACCTTGGCGTAGATGTAACCCTTGTCGCCGTAGACGAAGTTGATGTCCTGCAGGTCGCGCTGGAAGACGTCCTCGCGGTAGTTGCCGGCGCTGGTGAGGAACGAGAGGTAGCTGCCCTCCTGGGTGGACATCACCGCCGTGAGCTCGCTCCGCGGGACGTGGGTGTTGCCGATGAAGCGGATCTCGCTCACCTGCACCTTGGCGCGCTCGTTCACGTCGAAGAAGACCGAGACCTGTCCGTCGGCGGCCCCCTCCACCCGCGAGCTCACCTCGGCGAGGAAGTAACCCTTCTCGACGTACTTGTCCTGGATCTTCTTGACGCTCTTCTTCACCGCGCCGGGGTCGAGGGCGGTCCACGGCTTCACCTCGATGGCGTCCTTGAGGTCGTCGGCCGAGATCTGCGCGTTCCCGACCACCGACACCTCGCGCACGGTGGGCTTCTCGACCACCCGGAAGACCACCTCGGGCCTCTCGGGGTCGCCCCGCTCCTCGATGACCACGTCGGAGAAGAAGCCGAGCTTCATCACCGCCTGGAGGTCGTCGTCGAGCTTACGCGGGTCGAGCGGCTGCCCCTCCTTGGTGGCGATGGCGGCGCGCACCGCGTCCTCGTCCACCCTGCGGTTGCCCTCCACCGCCACGCCACCCACGACCGCACCTTCGGCCGCGAAGGCGGAGGCGTGGACGAGGAGGAGGGCGAGCGCCCAGCCCAGGAGGAACCGCTTCACGAGGGGGCGCAATGTATTTCAGAGGGGCGCGGCACAGCAAGGCTCATCGCCGCCGCGGCAGCGCGCTCGGTGCACGCTAGGCCAGCTTGCCGGCCGCCAGGCGGAGGCGCCGCGGCAGCCGCTCGGCCAGCGATTCGTTGTGGGTGACGATGATCATGGTGATGTCGAGCTCGGCGTTGAGGTCGTCGAGGACGCCGTGGATGCCCTCGGCGGTGGCCGGGTCGAGGTTGCCGGTGGGCTCGTCGGCGAGGAGGAGCCGGGGCCTGAGGCAGAGCGCCCTCGCCAGCGCCACCCGCTGCTGCTCGCCCCCGGAGAGCTCGCCCGGCTTGTGGCTGGCGCGCGCGGCGAGGCCCACCCGCTCCAGCATCTCCAGGGCGGCGCGGCGCGCCTCGCCGCGGGGTGCCCGCCGGATGAGCGCCGGCATCATGGCGTTCTCCAGCGCGGTGAGCTCGGGCAGGAGGTGGTGGCTCTGGAAGATGAAGCCCACCGTCTCGTTGCGGAAGAGGGCGAGGCCGGCGGCCCGGCGCGCGAAGACGGGCTCGCCCTCGAAGAGCACCTCCCCCGAGGTGGGGTGGTCGAGCGCCCCCACCACGTTGAGGAAGGTGCTCTTCCCCGAGCCGGAGGGTCCGGTGAGCGCCACCCGCTCGCCGCGGTGGATGGCGAGGTCGACCCCTCGCAGCACCTCCACCCGGCGAGGCGCGTCGCCAGGCCGCTCGGGCGCCATGAGGTAGGTCTTCACCAGGCCCCGCACCACGAGGAGCGCGCCGTCATCGGCGGGGAAGCGCGCCCCTGGCGCCTCGTCGAGAGCTCCCTCCATCACTCGCTCCGGAGCCCTTCCACCGGCTCCAGCCGCGAGGCCTTGCTGGCGGGGTAGATGGTGGCGAGGTAGCTGAGCGCCACCGCGAGGAGCGCCACCAGCACGAACTCCACCGCGTCGACGCGCACCGGCAGGTTGGAGATGTAGTAGACGTCGGGGTCGAGCGGGATTCCCACCTTGTCGATGACGAGGCAGGTGCCGAGGCCGAGGATGAGGCCGAAGAGCGTGCCCACCAGGCCGATGATCACCCCCTCCGCGACGAAGATCTTCATCACGCTCGGCTCGCCCGCGCCCATGGACTTCAAGACCGCGATCTCGCGCCGCTTGTCGAGCACCTGCATGATCAGGGTGGCCACGATGATGAAGCTCGCCACCAGCACGATGAAGCCGAGGATGACCGCCATCACCAGCTTCTCCATCTGCAGCGCCGAGAAGAGGTTCCGGTTGAGCTGGCCCCAGTCGCGCACGCGGTAGGGGTAGCCCTCCAGCCGGGTGAGGACGCGCTTCAGGACGGCGCGCGCCTCGTCGACGTTCTGGACCGAGAGCTCGAGCCCGGTGACCGAGCCGCCCGTCCCGAAAAAGCGCTGCGCCTCGGCGAGCTGGATGTAGGCGAACTTGGAGTCGTACTCGTACATGCCGGTGTAGAGCACGGCCGCCACCCGGAAAGAGCGGCTCTTCGGCTGCGGGCCGGCGGGCCCGAGGTCGCCGAGGGGAGAGACGAGGTTCACCACGTCGCCCACCCCCACGCGGAGGGAGCGCGCCATCTCGCGGCCGATGGCGATGCCTGGCATGGGCCTGCCGCCCGCACCCGGGGCCGCGGCGGCTGGGGCCGGCGCGGAGGGCTGCTCCACCTCGCGCGGCTTCGTCCACCCGGTCCCGTCCCCCTCCTCCCCGCCGCGGGGCAGCGGGCCCTCGAAGAAGTCGTCCGGCCCCGGGCGCGGCCCGGGAGGCGGGATGTCGCCGGGGCGGTCGAGCCACTCCAGCCTCCCACCCCCCTCCACCACGTCCTGCGGCAGGTGGGTCACCGTGCCCACGGTGGCCGGGTCGATGCCCTTCAGCACGGCGCCGGTGAGGTTCTGCCCGGCCGAGAGCATCACCTCCGCGTAGACGAAGGGCGTGGCCCCCGTGACGCCCGGCACCGAGAGCACCTCGCCCCGCACGTCTCGCCACTCGGTGAAGTCGTCCTGCCCGTACTTCATGACGATGCCATGGGCGTTGGTGCCGAGGATCTTCGCCTTGAGATCGCCCTCGAAGCCGCTCATCACCGAGAGCACCACGGTGAGCGTCCAGACGCCGATGGCCACCCCGCCAATGGAGATGAGGGTCATGAGCAGCGTGGCCGGCATCTTCGGGCGGAAGGTGAGCTCTCCCCGCCGCAGCGAGCGCCGCTCGGCGCGCTCCTTGCGGAACGACCAGATCATGGCGAAGAGCAGGCCGGGCACGAGGCCCGTCACCACCATGAGGAAGAGGCCGAGCAGCGTGCGCCAGGAGAGGCGCAGGTGGCTCTTCGCGACGAAGAGCTCGTACGACAGCGAGGGGTCGAGGCGGCCGGAGCCGAAGAGCAGGAAGCCCAGCGAGGCGCCTGCGAAGGCGCAGGTGCCGGCGAGGAGCCCGGTGAGGGTGAGCCCGAGCACCACCACCAGCGCCCCCTGCGACTCCCAGGAGGCCACCGCGAGCCCGCTCCCGGAGAGGCGCGGCAAGGCGAGCAGCACCGGTCCGAGGAGCAGGCCGAGCAAGATGAGGGTGGCGGCGGCGATCTCGAAGAAGCCCACCCGCCGCCCCACCGCGGCGCCGAGGAGGCCACCCGCGAGCGCCACCCCCGCGGCCGCAAGGAGGGCGAGGAGCGTGGCCAGGCCGCCTGCGAGGCCCAGGCGGTCGGAGAGGAGCACCTCCCCGAAGCCCGCCACCAGCGGGGCGAGCAGCACGCTGGCGAGCGCGAGGGCGAAGGTCGAGCCGGAGAAGGCCGGAGCCACCCGGGCGCCGCGCGGGGACGGGCCGGGTTCGCTCGGCGGAGGCAGCAGGGCTGGCGCCTGGGCTCTCAAGGGTGGGACCGAAAGAGGCGCCCGGGGGCCGGTCAGCCTTCCCTCGACTTCAGCAGGGGGAAGAGGATGACGTCGCGGATGGAGGGTGAGTCGGTGAGGAGCATGGCCAGCCGGTCGATGCCGATGCCCTCGCCCGCGGTGGGCGGCATGCCGTGCTCGAGGGCGCGCACGAAGTCCTCGTCGTAGGGCATGGCCTCCTCGTCGCCCGCCGCCCGCGCCTTCACCTGCGCCTCGAAGCGCGCGCGCTGATCGACCGGGTCGTTGAGCTCGCTGAAGGCGTTCGCCAGCTCCATCCCGGCGGCGAAGAGCTCGAAGCGGTCGACCAGCCGGCCATCGGCGTCGCGCCGGCGCGAGAGCGGGCTCACCTCGAGCGGGAAGTCGACCACGAAGGCGGGGCGGTCGCGGGGGAGCTCGCGCTCGCCGAAGACCTCGAAGGCCACCGCAATGGCCTCGCCCGGCGAGCGCCGGGCGGCCTGCTCCAGCTTCCACGCCCCCTCGGCGTCGTTCTCGCGCGAGGCGGCGCGCGCCACCGCCTCGGCGAGGCCCTGGCCGGAGAGGGCCGCCTCGGCCGAGAGACCCAGCGCCCGCGCCCCGGCCTCCAGCATCGAGACGCGAGGGTAAGGCGGGGTGAAGTCGATGGCCTCGCCCTGGAAGCTCACGGTGGCGCCGCCGGTCACCTCGAGCGCCAGCCGGTGCATGAGCTCCTCGGTGAGCGCCATGAGGTCTTCGTGGGTGGCGTAGGCCTGGTAGAGCTCGACGGTGGTGAACTCGGGGTTGTGGCGGCGGTCGATGCCCTCGTTGCGCCAGATGCGGCCCACCTCGTAGACGCGCTCCAGCCCGCCCACCACGAGGCGCTTCAGGTGCAGCTCGGTGGCGATGCGCAGCTTGAGGTCGAGGTCGAGCGCGTTGTGGTGGGTGGCGAAGGGCCGGGCCGCCGCGCCGCCAGCCTCCTCCGGCTTGTGGAGCGTCGGGGTCTCCACCTCCAGGTAGCCGCGCTCGTCGAGGAAGCGCCGCAGGGTGCTGACGAGGCGCGCGCGCTTCTGGAAGGTCTCGCGGACGCCGGGCGTGGCGATGAGGTCGAGGTAGCGGCGCCGGTAGCGCTCCTCGATGTCGGAGAGGCCGTGCCACTTCTCGGGGAGCGGCCGGATGGCTTTGGTGACGACGGTGAACCGGTTCGCCTCCAGCGTGAGCTCGCCGGTCTTGGTGCGGGTGGCCGGCCCCTCCGCGAAGACGATGTCGCCCACGTCGAGCAGCTTGAAGTCCTCGAAGGACTTCTCCCCCACCTTGTCGCGCTTCACCCAGACCTGCAGCTCGCCGGAGCGGTCGCGCACCTTCAGGAAGGCCGCCTTGCCGAAGCTGCGGATGGCGAGCACGCGACCGGCGATGGACCAGTTTCCCGGCTCCCCGGCGATGGCCTCGGCGGCGGCTTCACCGTAGCGGGAGGAGAGGTCGGCGGCGAGGTGGCGCGGGAGCTGCCCGTTCCCGTAGGGATCGACGCCGCGCCGCCGCAGCTCGTCCGCCTTGCGGACGCGCTGGGCGATGATCTCGCGCTCGGTATGTCCCAGCTCCTCGGGCATCTCGCCTCCCCGCCGCCGCGGCGGCCCGCGAAGGTAACCGGGCCGCCGGGGGGGGTCAATTCGGCGCCTTGCCGGCCGGCGGCGGCGAGGGCGACCTCGCTGTGGCGCCTTCACCTTCGGTCGCGGCCGGGGCGGGGTGGGGATGCGCAGCGCGCGGCACCTGCGCCTCCGGCTCGGCGCCCGGGAGCGAGGCAGCCGCGGCCAGCGTCTCCTCGAGCGAGGGCGCGACCATCGGCGCCCTGACCTCCTCGGGGAGGGGCTCGGCCTCGCCGCCCGGCGCCTCCTCGGCGACGAGCGCATCGCCGTCGGCCGAGCTCGCGCCCTCGGTCCCGCTCGCCAGCTCGAAGGGCCCGGCACTCGGCCGGGGCCGGTACACCCGCCAGTCGATCTCGGGAAAGATGTTGTCCTTGCCCTCCACGAACTCGAGCCACCGCTCGTCGAGCGCGCCGGCGCGGAGCTGGTCGTGCAGCCGGGTGAAGCGGAGGAGGTGCTCCTGGGTGCGCCGGGTGGCGTACTCCACCATGGTGCCGGTCTTCATGATGAAGGCCCAGTCGCTGGACTGGGCGAGGAGGAGCTCGCGGGCGGCCTGATCCAGCGCGCGGCGCATGAGCCCCTCGGCCTCGGGGAAGTCGCGGGCGAGGGCGATCATGCGCTCGGCGGCCTTGTGGAGGTGGCGGTAGATCCAGTCGTTGGAGCCGTCGAGCCAGACCCCGCCGTAGCCCCCCTCGCCCCAGGAGCTGAGCGGGGGGCTCGCCACCTGATGCTCTGAGCGCGCGCGGAGGTAGTCGCCCGGGGTGGCGAGGGCGAAGGTGCGCTCCTCCGTCGCCACCTTGCGGATGAGCAGCTCGAGGAAGGTGGGCCCCTCGTGCCACCAGTGGCCGTACAGCTCGGCGTCGTAGGGGGCCACCACGATCGGGCGGGTCTCCCCCATGCCGGCGGCGAGCCGCTCGAGCTGGCGCTCGCGGTTCCACATGAAGTGGGCGACGTGGGCGGCCGCCCGCTCCCGCGCGCGGAAGGGGTCGTACGCCTGCTTGTGGGCCGTGCCCCCGGTGATCCTGAAGTACTTGATGCCGAGGCTCTTCCGCTCCCCGTCTGGCTGGATGAAGTCGCGCACGTCCTCGACCGGCAGGTCCCAGCCGATGTCGCGGTAGAACTCGCGGTAGTCGGGGTCGCCCGGGTAGCCGCGCTCGGCGCTCCACACCTGCATCGAGGACTCCGGATCGCGCCCGAAGGCGGCCGGTCCACTCGGGGTGAAGATCGGTGCGTAGACGCCGAAGCGCGGCCGCGGTGAGGCGTCGGTGACGCCGTGCGCGTCGACGAAGAAGTAGCGGAGCCCCTGCTCGGCGAGGAGCCGGTCGAGCCCGGGGTAGTAGCCGCACTCGGGGAGCCAGATGCCCCCCGGGTCCTTCCCGAAGTGGCGCCGGTGGTGGGCGACGGCCACCGCGAGCTGGGCGCGCACGGCCTCCGGGTACATCTGCATGAGCGGGAGGAAGCCGTGGGTGGCGCCGCTCGTGCAGAGCTCGAGGTGGCCAGCCTCCTCCAGCCGGCGAAAGGCCGCCACGAGATCGCCCCGGTAGGTGTCGACGAAGAGGCGTTCCAGCTCGGCGAACTCGCTCTGGTAGTGGAGGGCGAGCGGGTGGAAGGTCGCGTCGTTCCGGGTGCGGTGTACCTCGCGCTCCGCCAGCTCCCGCATGCGGCCCAGGCGCGTGACGTAGCGGCTCATGAGGAGGTCGTCCCGCAGCATGGCGACGAGCGGCGGCGACATGGTGAGGGAGATGCGGAAGGGGAGCCCCTCGTCGGCGACGCGGTCGAACGCCCGGAGGAGAGGCAGGTAGGTCTCGCCGATGGCTTCGTAGAGCCAGTCTTCCTCCAGGAACTCCTCCGCCTCCGGGTGCCGGACGAAGGGCAGGTGGGCGTGGAGGTGGAGCGAGAGGAATCCCAGCCCGGGAGGCGCGAGCACCACGTCCGGAGTGTCCGGAGGCTTCACGCGCGCCCCCGTCCGCTCCCGGAAGCCTGCCAGGCTTGGCGCGGAGAGGTGGGGTGGACCTCGGGAGATTCGGGCCGCGGCCACGGCCCGGCCGGCGAGAACGGCCTCGCCCCGGCCTGGCCCCCCGCCCCGGCCTCCAAGGGCCGCCCACCCGGTCCTGCCCCCGAAGTCGAGGTCGTGTTCACCGGGAGCGACCATCCCTCCGAGAGGCTCGCCAGCTGATCCCGAAGCTCGGTGCGGAACGCGTCGGCGTAGGGAATGGAGGCGCGCGCCTCGCGCAGCACCTCCTGCACGGGTTCGCTCCAGAGCACCTTCATGTAGCGATCGTCGACCACCGGCGAGGGGCCGTAGACCGGGAGGGCCATGTCGTTCGAGCGCGAGGGCAGGAGCCTCTCTTCCCCCTCCGGCGAGACGAGGTGGATCTCGGCGCGGTAGAGGTGCCCGGGTCGAAGGTCGTGGATGTAGAAGCTGCGAGACGACAGGTCGAAGTCGAGCGTGCGCGCCCGCCGCCACACGCCATCCGCCCCGCGCTCGAACAGCCAAACCTGCGGCGTCGCGCCGGGGATGCAGGCGCGGGCGCGCTCCAGGGTCTCGGCGGCGTGGTCCCAGTAAAGGAAGAGCGTCTGCGGGTCGCGCGGGATGACCATGAGAAGGTCGTCGGCGTAGCCCTCCGGGAGCTCCCCCAGCGCCTCGTCGTACACCCCGGGCGGCGGCGGCTTCCGCACCAGGCGCCGGCCAGCCGTTCGGCCGCGCGAGCCAGCGGCCGCCCCCGCCCCGGTCCTGACGGGCGGCGCCACTGCGCTCCCGGCCGTGAGGAGGGGTGTCTCGGAAACCTCCCCCGGCGGCAAGAGGATCTTCTCCGGTGCGGCTCCGGCGGTGAGGCGCGGCGGCTGGGAGGTGTCACCCGAGGTGAGGCGGGGCTGCTCCGGTTCGTCGCCCCTCGAGAGGGCCGGGGCGGCGGGAAGGTCTTCCGGGCCCCGGCGCGCAGCCGGGATGACGGGGGGCACCTTCGCGGCCGGGGGCGCCGGAGGCGGTGAGCCGCTCGCGGGCTGAGGGCTAGGCTCGCCGGCCGGCGGAACCGGAGCGGCCTTCGCGGCGGGGATCACCGGTGGTGTCCCGGTCGGGGCAGCGGCGTCCGCTCCCTTCTCGGCCGAATCCGGCTTCGAAGGCGTTCCCTTGCGCGCGCGCCCCTTCCGCCCCTTTCCTCCCAGCACCGCCTCCACCACCTCCTCGGTGGCCCGGGCGGCCTTCTCGGCCATCTCGCGCACCCGGCCGGCGGTCTCCTCGGCGGCGTGCACCGCCCGCTGGGTGACCTCCCGAAAGCGCCCGGCCGCCTCCTCGGTCGCCGACGCGACGCAGCCGGTGACCTGCCGCACCTTTCCGGCGGCTTCATCCGTGGCCTCGGTGACGCGGTCGGTCGCCTCGTGAGCGGCGGTGGCGAGCCGTCCGGTGGCCTCCTTCAAGCTGCTCGTCGCCTTGTCGGCGGCCGCCGAGACCCTGCGCTGGGCGGCCTCCAGCGCCTCGATGAGCTCGCGCTTGGTCCTCAGCCGGGAGTGGCCGCGCCCCACCAGCTTCCTCGCGAATTCACGGAGCGTGGCCACGGTCATGTTCTTGAAGTCCGCCATGGCTCCCTTTGAAGCAGCGCCGCCGCAGGGCGTCAAGGTGTTCAAGCCAAGCTGTAGCCGGGCGCCCCGCCCACGGCGCGACCCTTCCGGTTCGGCCGTGCGCGCGACCCGCGCACGAGCCCGCTCCTGGGCAGAACGGGCCGCGCGCGCTGGCGGCTCCCGCCCGTCGACAGGGGAGGGGCGCGGCACTAGTGTCGCCGGCACGCGCATGGCCCATTTCCCCGCCGATCCCTTGCTGGGTATCACGGTCGGCAGCTTCCGCGTAGAGCGGCTGCTGGGGCGCGGGGGCATGGGCTCGGTCTATCTCGCCTCCCATCCGGTCATCGGCAGCAAGGTGGCGGTGAAGTTCCTGCACGAGTCGATGAGCGCCAGCCCGGCGCTGGTGAGGCGCTTCCACGACGAGGCGCGGGCGGTGAACCTGGTGGGCCACGAGAACATCGTCGCCATCCACGACCTCGTGCCCCTCCCCGGCCAGCGCTACGCCATCGTCATGGAGTACCTGGAGGGCCGGCACCTCTCCGACCTCTTGCGCTCCGGGCCGCTCGCGCTCGACGACGCCCTCGACATCCTCCTCCAGCTCGCCGACGCCCTGCGCGCTGCCCACGCGGCCGGCGTCATCCACCGCGACCTCAAGCCCGAGAACGTCTTCCTCGTCGACCGCCGCGGCCACCGCCACTTCGTGAAGCTGATGGACTTCGGCATCGCCAAGCTGCTTTCGCGCGAGGAGGGGACGGGCCAGCCGACCGGCGCGGGGATCCTGGTGGGCACCCCCGAGTACATGGCCCCGGAGCAGGTGGAGCACGGCCTCGCCGACGCCCGCACCGACGTCTACGCGCTGGGCGTCCTCGCCTACCAGCTCGGCACCGGCCAGCTCCCCTTCGTGGGCGAGGCCGTGGCGCAGGTGCTGCTCGCACAGCTTCAGCGCCCCCCGCGGCCGCCCAGGCAGCTCGTCCCCTCCATGCCGCCCGCCTTCGAGGCGCTCGTTCTCCGCGCCCTGAAGAAGAGGCCGGAGGATCGGTTCCAGGACATGCGGGCACTGGCCTCCGCCCTCGAGGCGGTTCGGGCCGGGGCGCGGGTGGGGGAGGGCCCGGGCGAGGCCACCTCCCCGCCGGTCCCTCCCGCGAGCAGCGCGCCGCAGGGGCCCCTGCTCACCGTCACCTGGGAGGGAGGCCGCGCCTCTCAGTGGCCAGCGCGCCTCGTCACGCGCGGCGGTCTCTTCCTGCGTGGCGAGGCCCCTCCCCCTCCGCTCCTCGCCAGCGTTCGCCTCTCGGGCGAGAGCCCGCGAGGCGCACTCGCGCTGCGCGGAGAGGTCGTTCGCCACGTCTCTCCCGGGGATGCGGCGAGGTGGGGCATGGCCGCTGGCTTCGCCGTGCAGCTCCGCGGGATCGAGCGCGAGGACGAGGTGGGGCTCGCGGCCCTGTTCGGCGCCGAGACGGCGGCGCCGCCGCAGCCGCCACCCGGCGGCGTGCCGCTCGGACGCGAGGGGTCCGAGGCGCAGCTCGCGGCCCTGGAGCGAAGCGCCGCCTCCGGGCCCTACGCGCTCCTCGCGCTCCCGCTCGACGCAGGATTCGCGGAAGTGCATGCCGCCGCCAGCGCCCTCCGCAGCACCGTGGAGGCGCTCCGGCCTGCGCTCTCACCGGTCGACCAGACGACCAGGGTCGCCGAGCTCCTGGTCCGGCTCGACGCGGCGCGGACCCTCCTCGGCACCCCTGCCGAGCGCCTCATGTTCGACGCCCGCCACGGAAACTTCGGAGGGGTGAGCCGATGCATCACGGCGGGGGTACCCGCCGCCGTGCTCGCGGCTCGCCGGACGGCGCTCCTCTCCGCGCAACCCGAGCGAGCCTCCGAGGCCGCGCGCCAGCTCGCGCGGGCCAGGATGGCGAACCGCCTCGGAAACGCGGAGGCTGCCTTGAAGGCCCTCGAGGCGGCGCTCGCCGCCGACCCCTTCGACGAGGAGGCGCGAGCCGCCTGGGGCGAGCTCGCCCGCCCGAAGGGTTAGAATCGGCGCGCATGCCGGTCTCCTTTGGAACCTTCGCAGCCCTCGCCGCCGCGAGCGCGCTCCTCGCCCTCGACCCGGCCCCCGCCGCGGCGGCGTCGCCCGAGCGCTCCGTGAGCGAGCCCGAAGCCGGGCCAGAGGCCGCGGCTTCGCCCCCGGTCAGCCGCCGCTACGTCCTCGAGCGCATCCGCATCGACGGCCTCACCCGCACGCGCGAGAGCGAGGTGCGCGGGCGCCTCGACATGGTGGAGGGCGAGGTGCTCGACGAGCGGGCGGTGCTGCTCGCCCGCCTGAGGCTGCTCCAGCTCGGGTGGTTCTCGCGGGTGGAGACGCGGGTCGAGCGCGGGAGCGAGCGTGGGCTCGTCGTGCTGGTGGTCGAGGTGACCGAGCGGAACACCCTGGTCGTCTCCGACCTGTGGCTCGGCTCCACGCCCCCCCAGCCCCTGTACGGCGGTCTCGGGCTCTCGGAGGGGAACTTCCTGGGGCGCGGCCTGGTGGTGGCCGGCGCGTTCGTCTACGGCGGCACCGGCACGGGCAGGCCCCTCACCCCGGCGCGCTTCGCGCTGCGGGGCACCGTCGCCGACCCCGAGCTCTCCCTCGGCGGCGTTCGCCTGGTGGCCGGCCTCACCGGACTCTTCCTGCGCGGCGAGGAGCTCCTCTGCGAGGACCCCGAGTGCGACGGCTGGAGAAACCGGTGGGAAGACGCGCCCCGCCTCCGCTACGAGCGCCTGGGCGGCGAGGCGACCTTCGGGTTCCGCCCGGGCACCTTCGAGCGGCTCCAGGCAGGCCTGCGGGTGGAGCGGGTGGACGCGACGGCGCTCGACGGCTCCTTCACCCTGGGTGATGGCGACGCGCCCTTCGTCCGGCCGGGCCGCTCCTACCTCACCGCCTTCACCGCCTCCTACGATCGCGACACGCGCAACGACCTCTTCCTGGCCACCGCCGGCACGCGGCTCAACCTCGGCCTGGTGCTCGGCACCGAGGCGCTGGGCGGCGACTACGAGTACAGCCGCTACCTCCTGCAGGCCGAGACGAACCACCTCCTCCCCTCCGGGCACGCGCTGAAGCTCCTCGGCGCCGCCGGAGCGGTCCAGGGCGACGCGCCATTCTTCGAGCGCTTCTACCCGGCCGACTGGTCCTACTTCACCGTGGGTCCGGCACTCGGCCGGGCCCTGGAGCTGAACTTCTCCACCGACCACCGGTACGACGCCTACCTCGCCATGCTGGGCGCCGAATACGCGGTGCCGCTCTGGGGCGAGGGCGCCTTCTTCCACCGGGGCTACCTCGCCCTGGGCGCCCGCTGGCTCACCACCATGGCCCGCGCCAAGGCGGGGCGGACGCCCGCCTCCTCCTCGCCCTTCTCGGCCGAGGTGGCCCTGCGCCTCGACACGCCCATCGGGAGCTTCAACGTCTCCCTGGGCTATGCGCTGGACAACTTCCTGTGAGGATCGTGGCCCGCGCTGCTCGACCCGGACAGGCCGCGCGGCGCCGCGCGGGGGCACATCTCCTCCTCGCGCTGCTCGCGGCGCTGGCCGCCTCGCCCGGGGTGCGCGCCGAGGAGCCGCTCGGCGTCGAGCTGGGCCTTCGCCAGGGCCGGATCGACGCCACCCTCCACCTCCGGCCGGTCCTCGACCCGGAGCTGCGCCGGCGCCTCTCCAACGGGCTCACCAACGTCCTCGTGCTCCACACCTCGATCCGGCCGGAGGGCGGCGGAGATCCGCTGGCGCTCGACGCGCGAGAGATCGACGTGCTGTACGACGTCTGGGAGGAGAGCTACGGCGTCACCGTGAAGGACCTCCGCACCCCTCGAGGGCCGCTCGTACGTCTTCCGCTCCTACGACGAGCTGCGCTCCTTCCTCTCGGAGGTGCGCGGCCTCGACCTCGGGCCGGCCGGCGCGCTGGGCGACGAGCGCTGGGTGGTCGCCGCTCGCCTCGAGCTGAACCCGGTCTCGCAGGAGCTCCTGCAGCGCACGCGCGAGCTCCTCGCCAACCCGGCCGCCGCCGGGCGCGGCAGCGCACCTTCACGCAGCGTGCTGGGCGCCATGGCCAGCTACCTCCTGCGCGGGGCCGACCCGGGCGCGGTGGTTCGCCTTCTCCGCTCCGCTCCTTTCACCCGGCAGGAGCTCCGGTGAGGCCGGGGGCGCGCGGCGTGCTCCCCCCGCCGGAGGGTGAAGGCGCTGGAGCGGCTCTGGCGCCGGCTTCGCGGAAGGCCAGGGCCAGGAGCAAGCTGCGCTTCCTGCGCCCCTCGCGCTTCGAGCTCAAGAATCGCCGCGGCGCTGGTGCTCGCCGCGGTGGTGCCGCTCCTCGCTGCGCTGTGGCTCGCCCGCACCCTCACCCGGGAGAACCTTGCCCTCGCCCTGAATCCCCGGGTGGTGGCCCGCCTGGAGGCCACCCCGGCCCTCTACGGGGATCTCTTCCAGGCCCGCAAGCAGCTCTACGCCGAGCAGGCGCAGGGCCTGGTGCAGCGCATGCCGCTGCGCCTCGACCGCGCCCGCCTGACCAGCTTCCTCCAGGACGCGGTGGCCCACACGCCCCGGCTGCGGCGGGCGGCGGTGCTCGACGGTGAGGGCGAGGTGGTGGCCGAGGCCGAGGCCAGCGAGCCCGAGGAGGAGGGCGAGTGGCGCCCGGCGGAGGCGTCGCTGGCCATCCCGGGCGCCGCGCGGCGCGGGCTGCCGAAGGGCGCCGCCCTCTCCTGCACCTTCGCGGTGGAGGCGCGCTTCTTCGCCGACCTCTCCGAGGCGCGCGACCTCGCCGAGGCCTACCACGGCGCCGAGGCGCTCCGCGCCGACATCCAGCGCTCCTACGTGCGCGCCTTCGCCGCCCTGCTCGCGGCGTGGGCGCTGGCCGCCGGCCTGGCCGGCGCGCTGGTGGCCCGCCGGACCACGCGCCGGCTCTCCGAGCTCGTGCGCGCGGTGCGGCAGCTCGCGCGAGGCGACCTGGGCGTGCGGGTGGCGCCGGGCCGCGCGCGCGACGAGGTGGCGGCCCTGGCCCGCGCCTTCAACCGCATGGTGGAGGAGGTGAAGGATGGGCCGCGACCGCATCGTCTACCTGGAGAAGATCTCCGGCTGGCAGGACGTGGCGCGCAGGCTCGCCCACGAGATCAAGAACCCGCTCACCCCCATCCAGCTCGCCTTCCAGCAGCTGGAGGCGCGCCACCGGAGCGCCCCGGGAGACGACCCGGCCTTCGCGGCGCTCCTCGCCGAGTCGGGCGAGATCGTTCGCGAGGAGATCGCCACGCTGCAGCGGCTGGTGGAGGAGTTCTCCAGCTTCGCCAAGCTGCCCGAGGTGCGGCCCGAGCCGGCGGAGCTGGGCGAGTTCGTCGAGGAGCTCGTCCGGACGAGCCCCCAGCTCGCGGCCGAGGCCGAGGTGGCCGTCGCGCGAGGCGGCCCCTGCCCGGTGAGCGTCGACCGGGCCCTCCTCCGCCGGGCGGTGGTGAACCTGGTGGCGAACGCGATCGAGGCGGCCCGCCCGGCCCGCGCGGTGGTCCACCTCGGGGTGGCGCGGGCCCGGCGAGCGGGCGGTGCTCACGGTGACGGACGAGGGCCCCGGCATCCCCTCCGAGCTCCGCGAGCGCATCTTCGACCCCTATTTCACCACACGTGTAGACGGCACCGGCCTCGGCCTCGCCATCGTGAAGAAGATCGTGCTCCAGCACGGCGGCGAGATCGCCGCGGGCGCCCGGCCGGGCGGCGGAGCCTCGTTCGCCATCGCGCTCCCGCTCGCGGCCGGCGCGGGTGAATCCGGCGTGGCCTCCCCGGCCGACGGGCCTTAAGCTCGCGTCCCATGGACCGCTCGCTCCAGGGCATCGCCCTCGTCACCGGCGCCACCTCCGGCTTCGGCCGCGCCACCGCCGCCCGCCTCGCCGGAATGGGGGCGCGGGTCATCGCCTGCGGCCGCCGCCAGGAGCGCCTCGACGCGCTGGCGGCCGAGCTCGGCGACCGCGTGCTGCCGGTGGTCCTCGACGTGCGCGACCGCGCGGCGGTGGCGGCCGCCCTGGCGGCGCTGCCACGCCGGCTTGTCCAGGGTCGACGTGCTGGTGAACAACGCCGGGCTGGCGCTGGGGATGGAGCCAGGCGCCCGAGGCCGACCTCGACGACTGGGAGACGATGATCGACACCAACTGCCTCGGCCTGGTGAGCCTCACCCGGGCGGTCTTGCCGGGGATGATCGAGCGGGGGCGCGGCCACGTCGTGAACATCGGCTCGGTGGCCGGCACCTATCCCTATCCGGGCGGAAACGTCTACGGCGCCACCAAGGCCTTCGTCCGCCAGTTCACCCTGAACCTCAAGGCGGACCTGCTGGGGACGCCCGCTCCGCGTCACGGTGATCGAGCCCGGCCATGGCCGAGACCGAGTTCTCGGCTGGTGCGCCTCGAGGACGCGGAGAAGGCGCGGGCGGTCTACCAGGGGATGCAGCCGCTCACCGCCGGCGACATCGCCGAGGCGGTGGCCTGGTGCGTGACCCTTCCACCGCACGTCAACGTGAACCGGCTGGAGCTCATGCCCACCCAGCAGGCCTTCTCCCCGTTCGCCGTTCACCGGAAGTCCTGAGCATCTCCCGGCCGCCGATGGACGCCGCCCGGCAGAGCATCCTCGTCGTCGACGACGAGAAGAACATCCGCCGCACCCTGCGCATGGTGCTGGAGCCGGAGGGCTCACCGTGGCCGAGGCCGAGAGCGCCGAGGAGGCGCTCAAGCTCCTCGAGGCCGAGCCGGTCGACCTGGGCGCTCTTCGACGTGCGCCTGCCCGGCATGGACGGGCTGGCGCTGCTCTCGCGCGCGCCCGCGAGCTGTGGCGCGACCTGCCCGGTCATCGTCATCTGCGGCCACGCCGAGACGCTCGGACGTGGTGGAGGCCATGAAGCGCGGCGCGGTCGACTTCTTCTAGAAGCCCCTCGACCGCGAGCGCGTGCTGGTCAGCGTGCGCAACGCCCTGGCCCGCCGCATCGCTGGAGGAGCGGGTGAAGGACCTCTCCGCCCGCGAGCGGCGCTTCGGCGACGAGATGCTGGGCGACGAGCCCGGCCATGGAGCGGCTCCGGGCCAGAGATCGCCAAGGTGGCGCCCACCCAGGGGCGGGTGCTGATGACCGGCGAGTCGGGCACCGGGCAAGGAGCTCATCGCCCACGCAGTCCACCGCCAGTCCAAGAGGTCCGGCGCGGCCCCTTCGTGAAGGTGAACTGCGCCGCCATCCCCTCGGAGCTCATCGAGAGCGAGCTCTTCGGCCACGAGAAGGGCGCCTTCACGGGCGCCGGACGCGCGGCGGCGCGGCCAGTTCGAGCTGGCGCACGGCGGCACGCTGCTTCCTCGACGAGATCGGCGACATGAGCCTCGCCGCGCAGGCCAAGGTGCTGCGCGCGCTGCAGACCGGGCGAGATCACCCGCGTCGGCTCGGAGCGCGCCTTCACGGTGGACGTGCGGGTGATCGCCGCCACCAACAAGGACCTGCCGGCGGAGGCGCGCCGAGGGCCGCTTCCGCGAGGACCTCTTCTTCCGCCTCAACGTGGTGCCGCTCCGCGCGCCGCCGCTGCGGGAGCGGCTCGAGGACGTCCCGCTGCTCGCCGAGCGCTTCCTGCAGCTGGCCACCCGGGAGAACGGCATGCGCCCGAAGCCCGTCGACGAGGCGGTGTACGCGCGGCTCGCTGTCCTCGCCTGGCCCGGCAACGTGCGCGAGCTGCGCAACGTCTGCGAGCGGATGGCCATCATGAGCGGCGAGCGCATCACCGCTCGCCGACGTCCCGCGACGACATCGGGCCCCGCGCGTCCCGGCCGCCGCCGGAGGGTGGGGCGGCGGCCGACCTCTCGCGCTACGGCGAGGTCCCGCTGCGCGAGCTACGCGACCTGGTGGAGCGCGACTACATCCTCCGAAGCTCGAGGAGCACGACTGGAACATCACCCAGGCGGCGCAGGCGCTGGGGGTCGAGCGGACCAACCTCCACAAGAAGATCCGGCAGCACGGGCTCTCCCGGGCCGGGCGCGCGGTCGAGCCGGACGAGTGATGGCGCTTCCCAGCTCGGTCGAGCGCGCGCGGTGGGGGCGCCGCAGGTGCCGGGGCTCGACGCGTGGCCGGCGGAGCGGCTCGGGATCGGCTCCGCCCGGCTCGGCCACGGTGCCGCAGGCGCCGAGCTCCAGGCCCATGGCCGCGCTGGGTGGGTCGAGATCGGCCCGGGAGAGCGCGGCCATGACCAGCGCCGGCGCTCCTCCGCCCGGCCCCCCGCCGGCGCCGCTGCGCGCCCCCGGCGCGCTCGAGCGCCTGACGCGGCTGCGCGAGCGCTCGCCGGCGCGGGCGGACGCGCTCGAGGAAGCGTGCCAGCTCGCCGCCGACCCCGACCTCGCGCTCGCCGGCGCCGACCGCTTCGCCGACGCCGCGGGGGGCCTGCCGCTCCGAGCCCGACCTCCTCTCGGCGCTGGCGCAGCTCTGCGGCGCCTCGCGGATGGTGGCGGCGCTGCTCGCCCGCGATCCCCTTCTCCTGCGCCGCACCGCCCGCTCCCCGCGCCTCTCGCGGGCCCGCACCGAGCCGGAGCTGCGGCGTCCTGCTCGAGCGGCAGGGCGCGCGGCTCGACCCCGAGGACGTGGCCGGCTTCTACCGGCTCCTGCGACGGCTGCGCGTTCGCGAGGTGGCGCGCATCGCGCTCCGCGACCTCCGCCGGGCGCCCATGCGCGAGGTGACGAGCGAGCTGTCCGCGCTCGGCACCGCGAGCATCGACGCCGCCATCCGCTTTCACGAGCGGCGGTTGCGCGCGCGTCACGGCGCACCCGCCGGCCTCGAGAACGCGCCCTTCGGGCGCCGGCTTCTGCGCCATCGCCATGGGGAAGCTGGGTGCGGTGGAGCTCAACTTCTCGTCCGACGTCGACCTCCTCTACGTGTACGGCGCCGACGGGGTCACCTCCGGTGAGCGCGAGCTGACCACGCACTTCGCCTACTACGCCCGGCTGGCCGAGCTCGTCACCGAGTCCATTGCGCTCGCCACCGAGGACGGCTTCGTCTTCCGGGTCGACCTGAACCTCCGCCCGGACGGCCGGAGCGGACCCATCGTGAACAGCGTGCGCGCCGCAGAGCTCTACTACCAGTCGTTCGGCCGCTCCTGGGAGCGCAACGCGCTGGTCAAGGCGCGCGCCGCGGCGGGTGACCTGGCGGTGGGCGAGGAGCTGCTTTCGCTGCTCGAGCCCTTCGTCTGGCGGCGGCTCGCTCGACCTCTAGGTCCTCACCGAGATCCAGGCCATGAAGGCGCGCATCGACGCGCGCGCCGGGGCCGAGGGCGACTCCAACCTGAAGCTGGGGCGCGGCGGCATCCGCGAGGTGGAGTTCTTCGCCTCCGCGCTGCAGCTCCTCCACGGCGGCCAGGAGCGCGAGCTGCGGGAGCGGGCGGTGCTGCCGGCGCTCGACCGGCTCCTCTTCGCCGGGGTCGTGCCGGCCCGGGACCGCGACGCGCTCGCCGACGCCTACCTCTTCCTGCGCCGCGCCGAGCACCGGGTGCAGATGGTGGACGGCCGCCAGACCCACGTCTTGCCCCCGGCCGAGGAGCGCCTCGGCCTCGCGCGCGCCATGGGGTTCGCCTCGCTCGGAGCGTTTCGACGCGGCGCTGGCCGGGCACCGCGGCCGCGTGGCCGCCCTCTTCCAGGACCTCCTCGGGCACGGGGGCGGGCGAGGTGAAGCTCGACCCCGAGCTGTCGCTCGCTCGCCGATCCCCAGGTGGACGTCTCCGCGCCGCGCCGAGATCGCCCTCGCGCGCGGCTTCGTCGATCCCGACCGCGCCCTCGCCTCGCTCGAGACGCTGGGCCGCCGCCGGACGCCCTTCTCGCACGGCGGCGATCCCGGCGGCGGCGGTGGCGCTCCTCGCCGAGGCACTGGCCACGCCCGATCCGGACCAGGCGCTGGGCTTCCTGGCCGACTTCGCCTCGGCCCTCTCCGACGCCGGCCCCTACTTCCGAGCTGCTGGCCCAGCAGCGCCGGGTGGCGCGCCTCCTCCTCTCGCTCTTCGGCAGCTCCGACTTCCTCTCCAAGCGCTTTCTCCGCCACCCGGAGCTGCTCGACGCGCTGCTGCGCGAGGACGCCGTGATCCTGGCGAAGGACACGCTCGACCTTCCGGCGGGAGCTCGACGAGCGGCTCGGCGCCGCGCCGGCCGGAGGCGAGGACGACCCCGGCGCGCTCGATGCGCGGGTGGAGCTCACACTCGGGAAGCTGAGGCGCTACAAGGACGAGGAGGTCCTGCGCATCGCCATCCACGACATCGCCGGCACGCTCCCGCTCCAGGAGGTGATGGGGCAGCTCACGGCGCTGGCGCAAAGCTGCCTCGAGCGGTGCCTGGCGCTCGCCGAGGAGGAGGCCGCGGCGCGGGGCCGCCTCCCGCCGGGGCGGCTGTGCGTCGTGGGCATGGGGAAGCTCGGCGGGCGGGAGATCGGCTACCACTCCGACGTCGACCTGGTGTTTCTCTACTCCGGGGGACCCGCCTCACGGCCGCCGGGCCCCCCGGGCCCCCCGCTCGCCACGGGTCAGCCTCATCCGGCTGACCCTGCGCTCGCCCGCGCTGCATCCACCGGGGAGGAGCATGCTCTGTACGCCCGCCTCGCGCAGCGGCTGCTCTCCTTCCTGCAGCTCCCGCTTCGCGAGGGGGTGCTCTACAAGGCCGACACCCGCCTGCGCCCCTCGGGCAACCAGGGCGCGCTCGTCACCAGCGTGGAGGGCTTCGCGCGCTACCACCTCGGCGGCGAGACCGGCGTCACGAGCCAGCTCTGGGAGCGGCAGGCGCTGCTCCGCGCGCGGCTTCGTGGCGGGTGACGCGGCTCTTTTCGAGGAGGTGCGCGAGCGGGTGCTGGGGCCGGTGCTCTGGAGCCCCCCTGGCGACGGCGCGGCGCTGGCGGCCGAGATCGGGCGCATGCGTGACCGCATCGAGAGCGAGCTCGGCAAGGAGGCGGAGCGCGGACCGAACCCGAAGAGCGGGAGGGGGGGCCTCATCGACGTGGAGTTCGCCACGCAGTTCCTGCAGCTCGCCCACGGCCACGCCCACCCGGCGCTCCGCACCACCTCCACCCCCGCGGCGCTCGACCGGCTGCGGGAGGCGGGCATCCTGCGCGAGCCCACCTACCGGGCGCTCTCGGGCGGCTACGAGTTCCTGCGGCGACTCGACCTCCGGCTCCGCATCGTGCACGACTACACGGTCGATCACCTGCCGCGCGGCGGGCCCGCCCTCACCCAGCTCGCCCGGCGCCTGGGCCACCTCGGCGACGATCCGGCGGAGCGCGCTCATGGCGGAGTACGCGCGGGTGACGGGGGAGGTCCGGGCGGCATTCAACGAGGTCGTGCGGTGAGCGGGTGGTGCGGAGAGGCCGGAGCGCGGGGCTCCGGGCTCGGTCCTGACCTGCGCCGCGCCTGGGGCTCGCGTGGCCACGGTGCGCGACTCGGTTCGCGGGGAGCACGCGACGAGAACTCGCTCACCTTCACCGTCAGTCCGCTGAAGGCCAGTACAGCAGGTTCGCTCGAGCAGCTCGTCGCGTGCACGGGGAACGCGGGGCGCACCGCGGCGACCGGGGTCTGCGGGTGCGCGGCTTCGGTAGGGACCTTTCGCCGGATCCCGCGACCGGCCCCGCGTCGACCGCGTCGCGTCGACACACCTGTCGAGGTCCGCCACCGCGGCGGTCAGAGCTGTATCTGGGCACCCATCTCCACGACGCGGTTCGGCGGGAGCTTGAAGAAGGAGCTGGCGGTCTGGGCGTTGCGCGCCATCATGATGAAGAGGCGCTTGCGCCAGGCGGCCATGCGGGCGGGGCCGGTGGGGAGCAGGGTCTCGCGGCCGAGGTAGTAGGTGGTCTCGAGCGGCACGGTCTCGATTCGCGGGCCGGGGATGGCGTTCTTCGGCAGCGAGGCGAGAAGCGCCGGGACGTCGGGCGACTCCATGAACCCGTACCTCGCGATCACCTGGTGGAAGCCCTCACCGAGGGAGCGCGTCTCCACCCGCTCCCAGCCCGGGACCGACGGCACCGCCTCGGTGACGACCGAGACCAGCACCACCCGCTGGTGAAGCACCTTGTTGTGCTTCAGGTGGTGGAGCAGCACCGGGGGCACGCCGTCGGTCTGCGAGGTCATGAAGATGGCGGTGCCGGGCACCCTGGGCGGCGGGTGCTGGGCCAGCCCGGGGATGAACACGTCCAGCGAGAGGGCGCTCGTGCCCACCTGCTTGGCGAGCGCCGCCCGGCCACGCTTCCAGGTCGACATGAGGGTGAACACCACCAGCGCGGCGGCCAGCGGGAACCAGCCGCCGCCCTCGATCTTCACGGCGTTGGCCGAGAAGAAGGCGGCGTCGACCGCCAGGAAGAGGGCGGTGAGCGGCGTGGCGCGCCAGCGAGGCCAGCTCCAGCGGTCGCGCATCACCCGGTGAAAGAGCAGCGTGGTGATGGTCATGGTGCCGGTGACGGCGATGCCGTAGGCGGAGGCCAGCGCCGACGAGGAGCGGAACCCGAGCACCAGGGCCACGCAGGCGGCCCCGACGCGCCCAGTTCACCTCCGGGATGTAGATCTGGCCGTACTCGGTGCTGGAGGTGTGGCGGATGGTGACGCGCGGCGAGTAGCCGAGCTGCACCGCCTGGTTGGTGAGCGAGAAGGCGCCGCTGATGAGCGCCTGGGAGGCCACGATGGCGGCGGCGGTGGCGATGGCCACCAGCGGGTAGAGGGCCCACCCCGGCGCCATGAGGTAGAAGGGGTTCCGGGCCGACTCGGGGGCGTAGAGGAGCGTGGCGCCCTGGCCGAAGTAGTTGAGGAGCAGGGCGGGCAGCGCCACCGCGAACCAGGCGGCGCGGATGGGCTTCTTCCCGAAGTGGCCCATGTCGGCGTAGAGCGCTTCACCACCGGTGATGGCCAGCACCACCGCTCCGAGCACCAGGAAGCCGTGCAGCCGGTTGTGGAGGAAGAAGAGCACGGCGTGGTGGGGCGAGAGCGCGCCCAGGATGCGGGGGGCGTAGAGGAGGCCGCGCACCCCGGTGGCGGCGATGCAGAGGAACCACAGCGCCATCACCGGCCCGAAGACGGCGCCCACCATGCCGGTGCCGCGCTTCTGGAAGAGGAAGAGGAGCAGCAGGATGACCACGGTGCCGGGCACCACCAGCGCGTGGAGCGCCGGCGCGGCCACCGCCACCCCCTCCACCGCGGAGAGCACGCTGATGGCCGGGGTGATGACGCCATCGCCATAGAGGAGCGCCGCGCCGAAGAGCCCGAGCAGCAGCAGCACCTTCCGCCCGTGCTGGGTGGTCTCGCGCTGCCCCACCAGCGCCACCAGGGCGAGGATGCCTCCCTCCCCGCGGTTGTCGGCCCGCATGACGAAGACCAGGTACTTGAAGGTGACGACGAAGGTGATGGCCCAGAAGACGAGCGACAGCACCCCGTAGATGTTGGCGGGGGTGGGCACCACCCCGTGCTCGCCCGGTGAAGCACTCCTTGATGGCGTAGAGCGGGCTCGTGCCGATGTCGCCGTAGACGACCCCGAGCGCCCCGAGGCTGAGCGCGACGAGCGCCCGGCCCCGCGGCTCCGCGGCGGGTCCATGCTGCGCCTCCACCGGCTCCGGGGAGGGCTCTTCGGAGACGGCGGGCGCCGCCGGGGTTCCGGCAGGCGGGGGGAAGGGTCGGGCATCGCCCGAGAAGATGCCACGAGTGGTCGGCGAGCGGCGAGCGCCTTCCGCTGCACGCTCCCCGTGCAGCACCGGGTGCGTCTGGCTGGCGCTCGGCACCGAGGCGGCGCTGCTCTTCGCGGCCGCCCTGGCCGGCTTCATCGACGGGCGTTCCAGCTCCAGCGGCGGCTCCAGTTCGCCGGCCTGAACACCATGGTGCTCCCGGTGCGCGTGCTCGAGCCGGTGGCGGCGGCAGGCGCTCCGGCGCGTTGACCGGCGCGGCGATTCTTGCCATGGTTCTCGGCCCGTCCGGGGGCGGGGAAGCGGTGACCGGGCCTCACGCCCGGCTCGTGCGAGCTTTCACTCACCGCGACAAGGGGAAGCGCACATGATCAAGGCCGAGAAGATGTGGCTCGACGGCAAGCTCGTTCCCTGGGACGAGGCGCGGGTGCCGGTGCTCACCCACGCCCTTCATTACGGCGTGGGAGTGTTCGAGGGCGTGCGCGCCTACCGCACCACCGGGGGCGGCTCCGCCGTCTTCCGGCTCCGCGAGCACATCCGGCGTCTGTTCGACTCGGCCCACATCATCCTGATGGAGATCCCCTTCACGCCCGAGCGGCTCGCCGAGGCCTGCGTGGACACGCTGGAGGCCAACGGGCAGCCCGAGGGCTACATCCGCCCGCTCGCCTTCTTCGGCGACGGCGCGATGGGCGTCGGTGCGGTGAACCCGGTGCGCGTCTCGATCGCCACCTGGCCCTGGGGCGCCTACCTCTCCGACGAGGGCCTCGCCAAGGGCATTCGCGCCAAGGTCTCGTCGTTCACCCGGCTGCACGTCAACGTGAACATGGTCCGCGCCAAGGTGAGCGGACAATACGTGAACTCCTTCCTCGCCAACCGCGAGGCCACGCTGTCCGGCTTCGACGAGGCCATCCTCCTCGACACCGATGGCTACGTGGCCGAGGGCTCGGGCGAGAACATCTACATCGTGAAGGACGGCACCATCTTCACCCCTCCCCTCTCCTCGCCGGTGCTGGCCGGCATCACCCGAGACTGCGTGATGCGCATCGCGCGCGACCGCTCCATCCCGCTCGTCGAGCAGAAGTTCACGCGCGACACCATGTACATCGCCGACGAGCTCTTCCTCACCGGCACCGCGGCCGAGGTGACACCGGTGAGGGAGGTGGACGGGCGGCGCATCGGGGCGGGTCGGCCGGGACCGGTCACCAAGGCGGTCCAGGAGGCCTACTTCCGCGCGGTGCGGGGCGAAGAGCCTCGGTACCAGGAGTGGCTCACCCCCTACGGGTGACCGCCGCGAGGGCGGAGCGCCGATAACCTGCCGTGATCAGGGCTCTCGAGCCCTGGGGTAGGCTGCCATGCCCGAAACTTCGGTTGACGGGTCAGGAGTCGCTCGGCTAAGTTGCGTCGGCCGGCGAGTCATGAAATGTAGGTAAATTCAGCAGCTTGCGTGAGCGCTCTCTCCGGCGGCGCCGCGCGGCTAGAGCCGAAGAGGAGCCCATGCGGAGCCGTTATCTCGACCTGGAAGACCGCAACGAGGATCTCGATCGACCTGCTCCGCGACGCTCCGAGCCCGGTTGAGAACGATTTTCGCAAGAAGTACGAGCTCTCCTGGGTCTATCACGAGAACGCGCTGGAAGGCGTGGTGTTCAGCGGTCAGGAGCTCGAGCTCGCGCTCGCCCAGACCCCGGTAGCCGAGGCCTCGTCGCTCAGCACCTTCCGGGACGTCCGCAACATGAAGGCGGCCATCGACATCATCCGCGCCGAGGCCTCCTCCCGGAAGTCGAAGATCAACATGGCGCTGGTGAAGCGCCTCTACGAGGCCATCCACACGGGAATCGAGGCTCGCGCCACCGCCGAGCTGCGCAAGGAGATCCCCCTCCACCGGGCTTACTTCCACGACATCGATCAGCCTGCGCGGATCGCCGGCCACCTGGCGAAGCTCCTCGACTGGTGTGAGTCGGCCGACTTCAAGGCGGCCCACCCCATTCACAAGGCCTCGAAGCTGCAGCACAGCTTCATGCAGATCTACCCGTATACCGAGGGCTCGGGAAAGATCGCGCGGCTGCTCGCGAACCTCATCCTGCTGCAGGCCGGGCACCTGCCGTGCATCATCCACACCATCGACCGGCAGCGGTACTACGAGTCGCTGAAGCAGCCGGAGACCAGCCTTCGCGAGCTGATGATGGAATCGATGGCGAACGGCCTCGCCAACGCGGAAAAGCTCCTGCGGCTGGGCATCGCTGCCCGCATGCGGCGCGCCTGAACGCGCATCATCTGCATGATCCTGGGCGCGCACGAGGCGGTCTCTGGCGGTGTCTCGACCGCCTTCGCGCGCGCCGAGGCGGATGGCGCCGCGTGCCTGCAGATCTTCGTGCGCAACGTCCGAGGGTGGGCGGCGAAGCCTTTCGCCCCGGAGGAGGTCGAGCGCTTCCGCGGCGAGTCCAGGCGCACCGGATTTCCGGTGGCGGCCCACTCCACCTACCTCGTGAACCTCTGCAGCCAGGACGCCGCCATCCGGGAAAAGAGCCTGGCGGCGCTCACCGACGAGCTGGCCCGGTGCGAGCAGCTCGGGGTGCGCTGGCTCATCTTTCACCCGGGCAGCCACCCGGACGAGCGCGAGGGGCTCCGGGTGGTGGCCGAGGGAATGGCCGATGCTCTGGAGCGCTCTCCCGGCAAGGCGAGGCTCCTCGCCGAGACCACCGCCGGGCAGGGTTCCGCCCTGGGCTGGCGCTTCGAGCAGCTCGCGGCGCTGCGCGCGGCGGTTCCACGATCGGTGAGAGGCCGGGTCGGCTTCTGCGTCGACAGCTGCCACCTGCACGCCGCCGGCTACGACCTCACGAGCGACGAGGGCTACGCCGCCACCTTCGAGGAGCTCGACCGCACGGTGGGCCTCTCGCACGTGGAGTGCTTCCACCTCAACGACTCCAAGAAGGCCCGCGGGAGCCGGGTCGACCGCCACGAGCACATCGGTGAGGGCACCCTCGGCCTCGAGCCGTTCCGGCGCCTGGTGAACGACCCGCGCTTCGCGAAGGTGCCGGGCTTTCTCGAGACCGAGCTGCGCTTCGCGGAGAACCTCGCGGTGCTCCGTTCCCTGGTACGATGAAGGCCGCCGCCCGCATGTCGCACCCTCCCTCGAGCCCACCGCGCACCATGCTGGTTCAGCCGCCGCGGGTACCGGTGCTTCATCCGCGGAGGAAGAACGAGACCCGGCCCGAGCTCCTCGATCGGCTGGTGGCCCACGCCAGGGGGCACGGCCGCGCCGTCGTGCTCACCCACGACAACCCCGACCCCGACTCCATGGCCTCGGCGGTGGCGCTCGCCCACATCCTCCACCGGCTGGCCGGGCTGCAGGCGGTGGTGGCCTATGGCGGCATCGTGGGGCGCGCCGAGAACCGGGCGCTGGTGCGGGTGCTGAAGCTGCCGGTGGTGCCCATCTCACGGGTGGTCTTTCGCGAGGACGACCTCATCTGCATGGTCGACACGCAGCCCGAGCAGGGGAATCACTCGCTCCCCGCCTGCCACTTCCCCGACGTGGTCATCGACCACCACCCCGAGCGCCCCGAGACGCGCCTCGCCCCCATCGCCGACGTGGGCCGCTCCATCGGCGCCACCAGCACGCTGGTGGTGGAGTACTTCCGGGCGAGCGGCCTCACCATGCCTGCCGAAATCGCCACCGCCCTCTACTACGGCATCAAGGCCGACACCCGCGACCTCGGCCGCCAGACGACGTCCGCCGATGTCGATGCCTACCTGTGGCTGTTTCCCATGGTGGACAAGGAGGCGCTGGCGGAGATCGAGCACCCGCGCCTCCCCGCGCAGTACTTTCGCCTCTACCACACCGCCATCGAGCGGGCGCTCGTCTTCGGCCACGCGGTGGTCTGCGACGTGGGCACCCTCTACGCCCCGGACATGGTGGCCGAGATGGCGGAGCGGTTCATGTACCTCGAGGGCGTCAAGTGGTCGCTCGCCTATGGCGAGCACGAGGGCGACCTCTACTTCTCGCTCCGGACCAACGACCGGCGCGTGAACGCCGGCCGGCTCATCCGCGACGTGATCGAGGAGCGCGGCGGATCGGCCGGCGGCCACGGCTCCATGGCCGGCGCGCGCATCGGCGTGCGCGAGCTCTCCGCCGCCGCGAGAAAGCGGCTCGAGACGGAGCTCGTCCAGGAGCTCCTGCGCGCCATGGGCGTGAGGTCGCGCCGTGGCAAGCCGCTCGTCGAGCTCTGATCGGCCGCCTGCCCGCATTCAGTCGAACGCCCGCACCAGGGCGGCGATGGCGAGCTCGTCGGCCCCCTCGCAGGCGGCAGCGAGCGCCCGCGCCATCGCGTCTGCCGTCTCGAAGCGGCCGTCGGGCGAGATGGCGAGTGCCCGCAGCGTCAGCTCGTCGAACCCCGGCGGAATCGCCCGGAGCGCGGAGGGGGGGCGTCTGGAACCACCCACGATCTCCGCCACCAGGCGCTCCAGCTCGTCGCCCTCGAAGGCCGCTCTCCCGGTGAGGAGCTCGAAGAGCACCGCACCGAGGCCAAAGACGTCGGTGCGCGCATCGACGGGCTCGCCGCGCAGGATCTCCGGCGCGAGGTAGCGCACCTTCCCGAGGGCGCGCCCGCGCCCGAGCGCCCCCGCCACGCGCGCCACCCCGAAGTCGGTCACCTTCACCTCGCCGGTGCGGGAAACGAGGATGTTGGAGGGCGAGACGTCACAGTGCACGAGTCCGAGGAGGCGGCCGTCCGCTCCGCGCGCCGAGTGCGCCGCCTGGAGCGCCTCCGCGGCTCGCCGCACGATGAAGGCCGCGAAGGCGGCGGGCAGCTCGATCCTGCGGGCTTTCACCCTCGCGAGCAGCCGGGCGAGATCCGGGCCGTCCACGTGCTCGAGGACGAGGTAGGGCCTCCCCTCGTGCTGCCCGGTCTCGAGCACCTCCACGACCCCGGGGTGATGCAGCCGGGACGCGAGACGAGCCTCTCGGAGCAGGAGGGCCACGGACTCCGCGTCGCAGGCCGACGACAGGAGACGCTTCACCACCACGGTCGATCCGGCCAGGGGGCCAGCGCGCACCCGGGCCAGGTGCACCTCGGCGAAGCCGCCACTCCCGATGCGCTCTTCCACCGCGTAGTCGAGGAGGCTCATGCCGTGTACGACCTTACCCCCATTGCGCCGGGCCTCGATCGGTCGCAGCCCCTTCATCTGCCTTGACATCCGCGATACCGGTCGCTACCATTTCATAAGATTCTAAATGATTCCGGTCGGTTGCGGCTCTATAGCCGCATCGCGGCCGGCTCTTTGAAACGCTTCTGTGGATTTGCCCCCTGCCGGGTTCGTGTTTTGGCTTCGCGTCGTTTGGGCCGACTTTGAAAAAGAGGAGCGCCCGCTCGTCTCCATGAGCAAGCTCCCATGCTTCGAGGGAGAAGCCTACGGGCGACGGGATCACGGGTGCCCCACCTGTAGAAATACAGGTCCAAGCAACCGAGCCACACGGCCACAGCGGGGGGTTTTTTTGTTCTCGCACATCCACCCCGCTCGCTGCTCCCACGCTGCCGCGGTCGAGCAGCGACTCGCATCTCGGGCCCGATGTGGAGCCCCGCCCTCTCACGGGCCAGGCCGGTGAGTTGAAATCGGAAGTTCGACGGTCCGTTCTCGCCGCGCGCTCGGCGCTTCCCTCGGTCGAGCGTCTGCTGCTCTCCCAGCACATCGCCTCCAGGGCCACCTCGCTCCTGGCGTTTCGGCGTGCCCGGACGGTGGCGCTCTACGCACCCGCTGGCGCCGAGGTCGACACGGGGGCCATCGCCCTGGCGGCCCGCGCTGCGGGCAAGCGGGTGGCCTTCCCCAGGATCTCGCCCGCCTCCCGCGCGCTCGACTTCGTGGTGTGCGCCGAGCGTGAGCTGGTGGCGGTCCAGCGTGGCATCCGTGAGCCGCTCGCCAGCTGCGAACCTCTTCCCGCCGCAGAGCTGGAGCTCCTCTTCGTTCCGGGAGTCGCCTTCGACGGCGAGGGGCACCGGCTCGGGCGCGGGGCGGGCCACTACGACGCGACCCTGGCGGCCCTGCCTTCTTCGGCCCTCGCGGTAGGGCTCGCCTTCGAGGTGCAGGTGCTACCGGTGCCGGTGGAGGAGCACGACGTGCCGCTCGACCTCCTCGTCACGGAGTCGCGGATCCATCTCTTTCGCCGGCGCGCGCGCCCCCATCTCGAGGAGCGCGCGCCGTGACGGGTTGACGGCGACCCCCTTCGCGAGCATGGATGCGCACCCCTGCCGCCCACGGAACGCCCCATCTGCCAGCGGCGCGCCCGTTCGGTGCTACGCCGGAGTCGATGCAACCATGAAGATCCTCTTTCTCGGCGACGTGTTCGGAAAGCCCGGCCGCCAGGCCGTTCGCCACTTCGTGCCGAAGCTCATCGCCCGGCACGGCATCGACCTGGTGGTGGCCAACTCCGAGAACGCCGCCTCCGGCGTGGGCGTCACCCCGGAAGCCGCCGACGAGCTCCTCGCCTGCGAGGTGAACCTCCTCACCGGGGGCAATCACGTCTGGTCGAAGCGCGAGATCGTGCCCTACCTCTCTCGGCCGGGCTGCCGGCAGCTCCGTCCCGCCAACTATCCCGATGCCCCCGGCAAGGGGAGCGGCATCGCCTCGACGCCCGACGGACGGCGGCTCGGGGTGGTGAACGTGGAGGGGCGCGTCTTCATGAAGACGCTGGAGGACCCTTTTCGCGCCGCCGAGCGAGAGGTGGCGGCCCTGCGCGCCGAGGGCGTCACCGCCATCCTGGTCGACGTGCACTGCGAGGCGACGAGCGAGAAGAACGCGCTCGGCCACTTCCTCGACGGCCGGGTGTCGGCGGTGGTGGGCACCCACACCCACATCCAGACCGCCGACGAGCGGGTGCTCTCCGGCGGCACCGCCTTCATCACCGACGTGGGCATGTGCGGCCCGTGGGACTCGGTCATCGGGGTGAAGAAGGAGCTGGTGCTCCAGCGATTCCTCACCCAGCGTCCGGTCCAGTTCGAGCCGGCCAAGCGCGAGGTCTACGCACAGGGGGTGGTGATCGAGATCGACGACGCCACCGGCCGCGCCCGCTCGATCACCCGCGTACAGGAGCGGATGCCGGAGTGACGCGCCTCAAGGTGTGGCGATCGTGAGCAGGGCGTAGTTCTTGCGGCCCTTTTGCAGGAGCACGTAACCGCCGCCGAGGAGCTCGTCGGCCCCGAGGCGCGCCTCGGGGCCGGGCACCACCTCGCCGTTCACCGAGAAGCCTCGCCCCTGGATGCCGCGCCGGGCATCGCCCTTCGATGACGCCAGGCCTGCGCGAATGAGCGCGTCCACCACCGGCAGCCCCGAGAGCTCGCCTCGCGCGACGCGCACGGTGGGGATCTCGCCCGCCAGCACCTCGAAGACCGACGGGCCGGCCTCGCGCAGGTCGGCGCCGCCGAAGAGCAGCCTGCTCGCGGCCACCACGCTCTCCGTCACCTCGGCCCCATGGATGCGGGTCGTGAGCTCGGCCGCCAGGCGGCGCTGGGCGGCGCGCTGGCCCGGGTCCCGGCCGTGCTCGGCCATGGCGGCGGCAATCTCCTCGAGCGAGAGGAAGGTGAAGAACTCGAGCCACCGCTCCACGTCGCGGTCGTCGGCGTTGAGCCAGTACTGGTAGAACTTGTAGGGCGAGGTCTTCTTCGGGTCGAGGTAGACCGCGCCCTCCTCGCTCTTCCCGAACTTGGCGCCGGTGGCGGTGGTGAGGAGCGGCAGGACGAGGCCGTGCGCGCTCACCCCCTCCTTCCGCGAGAGGAGCTCGGTGCCCGCGGTGATGTTGCCCCACTGATCGCTGCCGCCGAGCTGCAGCTCGCAGCCCTCCGTCTTCCACAGGTGCCAGAAGTCGTAGGCCTGGATGAGCATGTAGCTGAACTCGGTGAACGACATGCCGGTGTCCATCCGGCTCCTCACCGAGTCCTTCTGCAGCATGTAGTTGATGGTGAAGTGCTTGCCCGCGTCGCGCAAGAACTCCATGAGGCCCAGCGGGCGCAGCCAGTCGGCGTTGTTGCGCAGCCGCGCCGCGTTCGCGCCCTCGAACGAGAGGCAGCGCTCGAGCTGGGCGCGCTGGCAGGCCACGTGGTGGTCGATCTGCTCCACCGAGAGCATGGGCCGCTCGGCGCGCTTTCCGCTGGGGTCGCCCACCATCCCGGTGCCGCCCCCCATGAGGACGATGGGCGTGCCACCGAAGCGCTGCAACCAGGCGAGCCCCATCACCGGCACCAGGTTCCCCACGTGGAGCGAGTCGGCGGTGGGATCGAACCCCACGTAGCCCACGATGCCGGGGTCGGTCGTGAGGCGGGCGGCGAGCCCCGGCGTCACGTCGTGTAGGAAGCCGCGGGCGGTGAGCTCGTCGAGAAGCGTGGTCGGTCATCGGAGCGCCGAATGTACCCGCAGCGGGGCGGGGAATGAAGGCGGGCGCCCGGCCCTGCTCGCGCGGCGTCGCCCCTCCGTGGTGCCGTGCCGTCGATACCGATCGGTTGCCCAGTCCCGGGCGCCGACGCTGGGCCCGGACGTGCGACGCTGCGGGATCCGGGCCGCCATCTTCATCGAGGCGGGAGCGGTGTCGGGCGCTCGTGGGAATGGACCGGCGGGCGAGTGGTCAGCCAGCTCGCCGGCCGCGCCCCACCACGTACACCTCGAACGAGCGCTCGCGCGTGGCCTGCGGCCGCGCCACCAGCACCTCGCCGAAGTGCGCCTCGACCTCGCGGCGGAAGAGGCCGAAGTCGCCGCCCATGAAGACCTTGGCGACAAAGTTCCCGCCGCGCTTCAGCACCTCACCCGCCACGGAGAGCGCGGTCCGGCAGAGTTCCAGCGAGCGCGCCTCGTCGGTCACCTTCACCCCGGTGGTCCTCGGCGCCATGTCGCTCGTCACGAGATCGAAGGGTCCGGGGTGGAGCGCGCGGATCCGGTCGAGCGCGTCGGGGGCGAGGAGGTCCACCACCGCCGTCTTCACCCAAGGTTTACCGAGGCCGCGGATGGCCTCGAGGTCCACGCCCACCACCGCGCCCTTCTCGCCCACCAGGGCGGCGAGCACCTGCAGGAAGCCGCCCGGCGCGGCGCCGAGGTCGAGCACGGACTGTCCCGCCGCGAGCAGGCGATGCCGCGCCACGATCTCCTCAATCTTGTAGGCCGAGCGGGCTCGGAGCCCCTGGGCCTTGGCGCGCCGGTAGTAGAAGTCCTTGGGGTCGTAGGGTTTCGTCATGCGCTCCGCAGCTCTGTCGTGAGGAACCTGCGACCGATGGCGCACCCCTCGGCCGGCGGCTCCAGCGCCGGAACGGTCGCGAGCCGCACCATAGGCGATCGTCGAGCGGAACGGATGGGCGGGCGCGGGGACGGGCGAGGGGCCGCCGGGCCGTGCGCAGCCTTGACTTCATGGCCCCCCGGGCGGGATAAGAACGGCTCCTCCGCGGGAGCGCGGTCCTGTCTGTTCAGGGCGACGGGTTCCAGTGCAAGCGGGTGAGGGAGAGAACCCAAAAAATGGCCACCACGATCACCGAAGAATGCATCAACTGCGGCGCCTGCGAGCCAGAGTGCCCGAACAGCGCCATCAGCCAGGGCGAGGATGTCTACGTCATCGATCCGAAGCTTTGCACCGAGTGCGTGGGCTTCCACGACGAGGAGGCCTGCGCCTCCGTCTGCCCGGTCGACTGCTGCGTCCCCGACCCTGCGAACCCGGAGACGGAGGAGCAGCTCTACGGCCGGCTCCCCGCCATCCACCCCGACAAGACCTTTCCTCCGCTCGCGGATCTCCCGGCGAGCCTGTCGCGCTTTCGCAAGTAGAACGAGCTTCGGCGCCGCGGGGCCGCTGCGCCCCTCCCCCGAATGCCCCGTGCGCCCGAGCGGCGACCGGGGCATCGTCGTTTTCTTCGAACGGGGGTGAGGCATGGGCAACGTCAGCGGAGGGCACCTCGTGGCGCGCATGCTGCGCCGCGAGGGGGTGGACACCCTCTTCACGCTCTCCGGGCTGCACATCGCGCCCATCTACGCGGGGTGCGTGGACGAGGGCGTGCGGCTCGTCGATACCCGGCACGAACAGGCCGCGGCGCACGCCGCCGACGCATGGGCGCGGCTCACCCGGCGGCTCGGCGCGTGCGTGGTCACGGCCGGACCGGGCGTCACCGGGACGGTCACCGCGGTGGCCAACGCCTGGGCGGCGGGCGTGCCGCTCCTCGTCCTGGGCGGGGCCGCCCCCACCTTCAACCAGGGGCGCGGTGCGCTGCAGGAGCTGCCGCAGACGCAGCTCTTCGCGGGCATCACCAAGTGGTCGGAGCGGGTGCCCTCGCCCGAGCTCGTCCCGAGCTTTCTCGCGAAGGCGTTCCGGGTGGCCCGGGCCGGGCGGCCGGGTCCGGTGTTCCTGGAGATTCCCTGGGACGTCCTCTCGAACGGCGCCGACGAGGCGCTCGCCGACGGCACGACGCACTACCGGACCAGCGCGCGGAGCCCCGGCGACCCGGAGCTCATCGAGGCGGCGGCGGCGCTGCTCGAGAGGGCAGAGCGGCCGGTACTGCTCGCCGGCTCCTCGGTGTGGTGGGACGGTGCGGCGGAGGCGCTGGAGATGCTCGCCTCGAGGACGCGCGTGCCGGTGTTCCTGAACGGCATGGGGCGAGGGAGCCTCCCACCCGAGCACCCCTCGTTCCTGCAGGCCGCGCGCAAGGAGGCGCTGTCGCGCGCCGACGTGGTGCTGGTGGTGGGCACGCCCCTCGACTTCCGGGTGGGGTACGGTGCTTCCCCCGCCTTCGCAGAGGGTTCACGCGTGGTACAGGTCGACATCGACGCCTCCGAGATCGGCCGGAACCGGCCGGTCGAGGTGGGGATCGTGGGCGATTCGCGGAGCGTCCTCTCGGCGCTGGCCGCCGAGGCGGGCGCCGCCACCTGGGGCGAGCCCGGCTGGCTCCCGGCGCTCCGCGCGTCGGAGCAGAAGCGTGCGATGCGGCAGCGCGGCTTCGAGGAGAGCGGCGCCCAGCCGATCCACCACTTCCGGCTGGCGAAGGCCATCGATCGCGTCGCTGGCCGCGAGGACGTGACCTATGTCGGCGACGGCGGCAACGTGGTGGCGGTGGCGGCGAAGGTGCTGCGGGTCCCCCGCCCCGGCCGCTGGCTCGACCCCGGACCGCTCGGCTGCCTGGGGGTGGGAGCGCCCTTCGCCATCGCGGCGAAGCTCCTCGCCCCCGAGCGGCCGGTGTGCGTCATCCAGGGCGACGGCGCCTTCGGCCTGAACGGCATGGACTACGAGACCGCCGTGCGCTTCGGCCTGCCGATGGTGGTGGTGGTGGGGAACGACGCCGCCTGGGGGCAGATCCGGGTACCTCAGCGAAGCATGTACGGCGACCCGCACGCCCCGGCCACTCGCCTCGCCCCGGTTCGCTACGACCGGGTGGTCGAGGCGCTCGGCGGCAAGGGCGAGCACGTGGACGACCCTGCGGAGCTCGAGCCCGCGCTCGAGCGCGCCTTCGCCTCGGGCACGGTGTACTGCGTCGATGTCGCCATCGATCCCGAGGCCGCGGCTGCGGCGGGCGCCGCGGGATACGCGATCTAAGACGCGCTGCCCGGTTCAGTCGAACGCCCTCGACGCGGCAGCTGGCGGCGGACGCCGCCCGTTGTCTGCGGCGATGGCGGCGATGCATCCAGGGGCGGAGCCTCTTACGCAAGGGGGACATGCCTCCCGCCAGCCATCGCCTCGACCGCGCCACGGCCTGCGTGCTCCTCGTCGACGTCCAGGAGCGCCTCGCCCCGGCCATGTGGAATCTCCAGGCCGTCGAGAAGTACTGCCGCGCGCTCCTCCTCGGCGCGAAGGAGCTCGGCCTTCCCGTGCTCGCCACCGAGCAGTATCCGAGGGGGCTCGGCCCCACCCTGCCCGATCTGCGGGAGCTGTTGCCCCAGCCCCCGCTCGAGAAGATGAGCTTTTCCTGCTGCGCCGACCCCGCTTTCCCCGCAGCGCTCGAGAAGACCGGGCGGCGCCAGGTGCTCATCGGCGGCGTCGAGACCCACGTCTGCGTGCTCCTCACCACCCGCGATTCTCGTCGAGCGCGGATACGAGGTGCACGTCTGCGCCGATGCCGTGACGAGCCGCACCGACGAGCACCGCCGCATCGGCCTCGAGGCCATGCGCGCGCTCGGAGCCACCATCACCACGGCCGAGACCGCCCTCTTCGACCTGTTGCAAGTGTGCGGCACCCCGGAGTTCAAGCGGGTGTCCGCGCTGGTGAGGTGAGCGGGGCCCGCTCGACGCGCATCTGTGGGAGCATCAGGATGCGCACCTTCCCCAGCCTTCCGCGCCTCTCACCACCACCGGGTCGCTGTGCTTCGAGGTGTGGACCCCTCGGAAGCCACGCGGACGGGCGAGGGCCCGGCGAATGCATCGTGCCGGAGTCGGCAGGACACCCCGGGCCCGGCCGCTGCGGCTGTTGACCCCCCTCCGCGGCGATGTTACCTATCGCCTCCCTGTCGTACCCCGGGGCGTAGCGCAGCCTGGTAGCGCACTTGCTTGGGGTGCAAGTGGTCGCTGGTTCAAATCCAGTCGCCCCGACTCTCTGAAGGCCGCGACGTTGCTCGGGATTTCCGACGCGTCGCGGCCTTCGTTTTTGGCTCTCCGCGAATTCCGCGCCACCGGCGCGCCAAATCGCGGGACCGAATCGGGCTCGTCGCGGTCGGACACCGGGGCGTTGGCGGCACCGAAGGGCAGCCGGTCCACGGCCTGACGCAGGTCCTCGACGTCGAGGTGCCCGTAGGTACCGAGAGTGATCGCCGGGTCGGAGTGCCGCAAGAGCTTGGAGACCACGGCCAGCGTGACGCCCTCCTTGAGCAGGAGCGTCGCGGTCGTGTGCCGCAGGTCGTGAAAGCGGACGTGTCGCGGGATGGGCTTCGCGTAGAGCCTGAACTCGCAGCGAGGGCAGCGCGACGCCTCGGACGTCGATCGCCGCTCCTTGAACCCGCAGCCCTTCCGCCGGCACCGGTGCTCGAACCCCACCACGATCCCGGCCCGCGCGAGCGCCCGGCGCAGCTTCACGTCCCACTTCACGTCGGGGCGCTGCATCCCACCGCCGGCCGCCGGGAACAGGAACTGAGAGCCGCTCGCCTTTAGCGCCGCCTCGAGATACGGGCGAAGGCTGGGCGCGATGGGCACGAGGAGCGGCTTCCCATCCTTCGTCGCCGGTCCGTCCCAGCAGCGCTGCAGCTCGATGACGCCGTCTGCGAGATTGAGGTCGGTCTTGAGGAGCCCCCCGACCTCGCCCTTCCGCATCGCCGTGTAGAGGGCGGTCGCGATGACGTCCCGGTCCTGTCCGTCCAGCTCGGCGAGGAGCAGCGGGACCTCCTCGGCGTTGAGCGTCGTCGGGAGCCGCTTCGGAGTTCGGCGCCGCTCGACGGCGACGATCGGGTTCGTCCCGCGCCACAGCCCGACGCCCGGCTTCGCGCGAGCTCGAACATCTGTCGCAGGCGGGAGACGATTCTGTTGTGTGTCTCCGCGCGAGATCTCCTCGCGCTTCCGGGTGAGCAGCTCGTCCACGCAGTCGGCCGTGACGTCGGAGAGCTGCAGCTGGCCGAGCTTCGGGCGCACGTGCTTGTCGAGCGTGAAGCGGAGCGTCTTCGACCGGAGCTTCGGCCCGTGCCGGCTCCAGTACCAGTCCATCAGCTCGCCGAGCGTGCCCTGCGGCAGGTCAGTGGGCAAGGCTCGAGCCCGAGGTGTTGCCGTTCGGCCTGGCGCTCGAGATCCTCGCACAGCCGGCGTGCTGCCGCCCTGTCGCGCACGTCGTGCGCTTCTCGTGCCAGCGTCCCCCGGCGTCCTTCCAGCAGACGACCCACTTCCCGTCGCGCTGGTACTCGCTGCCCATGGCCTCACCCCATAACGCCTGTATCCGACCTCAGCGTCGCCCGCGCGGCTTCAGGAAGACGACGCCCCCGTCCGGGCGACCCCGAAGCTCGCCTCGCGCGAACGCCCTCACGACGGCGGGCTCGAACCGGACGCACGCGCCGATGCGCAGCGATGGCAGGTCTCCCACCTGCTGGAGCTTGTAGACCATCGACCGCGAGACGCTGAGGAAGCGCGAGACGTCGTCGGCGTTCCACATCCGTCGTCGCCGAGCGGACGGGACGCGTCTCGACGGTCCGCGACAGCCTGCTCGGAACTGTGGGTTCCATTTCGGTCCTCCGAACGTTGTGCTCCCGGGCGGCATCCCCTTGCGGCCACGCACGCCGGACATGGTGCAGTATGCCTCGCGGGGCCGTCAAGTGGAATATGCCGCCGTTCCACGGTGCGCTCCTGCGGCCCAGCGCCGGCCTGTCACGCCGGAGGCCACGGGTTCGAGTCCCGTACACCCCGCCAACTAAGAGGCCGGGATTGCTCGGAGAAATCCGGGGGGTCCCGGCCTCTTCCGCTTCAGGCGCAGCTGACTGTGTCCAGATTGTGCCCAGCCGCGAGCCAGGCGCTGCGAAGTCCTGCGAAGCGCTGCCAGTGGGCGCGAGCTGGTCGAGGCCGAAGCGGAGACGGTTCACCTCGGCCGACATGAACTCGGGGAGCATGTGCCCGTACCGACGCTCGGTGATCTTCGGGTCCGAGTGGCCGAGCAGCTTCTGCACCGAGACGAGGTTCGCGCCGAGCATGAGGAGCACCGAGGCGTGGGTGTGCCTCATGTCGTGAAATCGGATGCTCCCGGACCTGCCCCTTCGGCCAGAGCTTCATCCTGCAGCTCGGGCACGTCGTGCGGCTCGGCGTCAGGGTGCCGACTCTTCGTGCCCGCACCCCTTCCGCCGGCACTTGTGGACGTAACCGGTCACGATGCCGGCGCGCTTCAACGCTCGGCGGAGGATGTCCTCCGGCTGCCAGGTCCTCGTCCGCATCGCACCGTCTGGTGTCCGGGAACAGCCATGGGCCGGGCGAACGTCTCGACCGCGTGCTCGAGGAACGGCACGAGCTCCTCTGGCACGCGCACCACGCGCTGGTCTTGCTCTTCGGGAACGGCCGGTCGTACGCTGTGGCGGACGGAAGAGGCAACCCCCGCGCCAGGTCGAGGTCAGTCCTTGCGGAGGCCGCACAGCTTCTCGCCCTTGCGGAGGCCCGTGAGGATTGCGGCCGGCGAAGATTGGCCGCTGCTCGGGCGCGAGCGCTGCGAAGAACGGGCAGCACCTCGTCCGCCGTGAGGATGCTCGACGATCGCGCTCGGGCACCGCGCCGCGTGTCCGTCCTCCTCGGCCGGGTTCCCGCCCTATCCACTTGTCGGCCTTCCTCGCGCGGTTGTAGGCGCGGACAAGGAACGCAGCGGATGTGGTTCACCGTCTAGAGAGAGAGAGCCCCTCGCGCTCTTTCGTCCGACGAGGAGTGCCTCGACGTCGCCCCGCTTCACGTGCTCGAGCTTTCTTCGTCCGCGAGCGGCGCTCCGAGAGAATCTGGGCAGCGGACCGTTCCCTTGTTGCTGCACGTGGCCCCGATGAGCGCGTCGAGTACTGCTCCAGCCACCACCGCATCAGGTCGCCGAGCGTCCAGCCGTCCGGGTTGAGCGTCATCGGCTCAAGGCGGCGCTGTTGCCGGAAGACGCGCTCCTCAATCTCCCGGAGGAACACCTTCGCCTCCGAGCCCGTGCGCGCGGGCGTCGACTCGCGACGCACCTCGCCAGTCCGCGCCACGGTACTTCACCCACCAGACGCTTCCCCGACGGAACGTGGACCCCATGAGGATCTCCCGGGCGCGCCACTTGCGCGGATGAGAAGGAAGTTTATCGCCGGCGTACCTGCAGCGCCGCGCCACGCTGGACAACCCAGGCCCGCAGCTCGGCGGGGGACAAAGCGGACGCCTGTCGCTCGCCAGGATCCGATTCGGCATGGAAGACGAGGATCGCAGCGACGAAGACTGCGACTGGTCTTCGGGCGCCATGGAGTCACGCGGGAAGGCCCAGACGACCCGGGCGCACACCGAGGACCTCGGTCGCCGTCACGATGGGCAGTCCGGCGGACGCCATCGCGCCTTGGGATCCTTGGCCGCGACAGCTCGGTGGTTCGCGCCGTGGACGGCCTCAACTGACGCGGCCGCCTGCCAACAGTACCGGTGGTGCAGGCCACCGACCCGCCGCAGGGCGTGGTGGACTACGACGACTCTGCGGGGGCGCCCCTCCACCGGACGGGTCAGCGGCGGCGTCTTCGTCGATCCCGAGATGCGTCCGATCCCGCCGACAGTAGGCCACGTACCTCGCGAAGGAGCGCCGCAGGTGCCGGTCGCCGAAGACGATGGCGTGGTCGAGCAACTCGCGCCGAGTCGCTCCCGACGACAAAGCGCTCGGCCACTCCGTTTCTGCCAGGGGCTCCGGTCAGCTCGTTCGCGTGGGTCCAGCGCGCGATCGAAGTGGCCGCGTCTGACCACCTCCGCCGCAGACAGATCGCGTCCCGGTCGAACAACAGGTACCTCGAGCGGCGAACCGGCCTCGTCGAACGGGAGGCATCCCGCAGTCGCTGGACCACGCACGACGACGGTGCAGGCTTTCCCGTGACGCTCCAGCGGGTCGACCTCTCGCCGCGAATGACGAATCGTGAACCAACACGTAGACAGGCGAAACGTCGTGGTCGGGACCACGAAGAAGTCCATTCCAACGACAGATTCCTCCCTGTGGTTCCGCAAGAAGGTGAGCCAGCTCTGCTCGGTACTCCCGCTCGACGGCGGTGCTCGTCGCATGTAGCGCGAGACGGTGCGCTCGGAGACCTTGGCAACCCGAGCTTCACCGATTCTCCATCGATCCTGAGCCCCCATCCGTTCTCGCTCGCCATTCTCCGAACGAGTTCTGCACCTGCTGGGCCAACGGCGGGCCGACCGGACGTCGTCCCGCTGGAGAGCCACCTCCAGTAGAGCGCGAAGCCGCCCGGTGCCAACCAGACCACGGTACTCCGGCTTCACGCATCGACCGACCAGACCGCCCATCCGTACCACAGCGTCGGAGCACCATCCAGAGACGCCCGGTCCGCCGAACGGATCATTGGCCGGGCGCTTCTGGAGGGCGACGCCGAACCGCCGCCGCAGGGCGAGGTCTCGAGATACGAGTCCCCGCCGAGAGCGGAACCCAGAGAGGAGTGCTGCGAACTCCGTCGCCGAGAGGAGTCGACATGGAAGGGCGGAAGGGTGCCGGCGTCGGGGAAATCGTCAACGATTCTCGGCTTGGCGGCCGTTTTGGCGAACCACAGGCGACTCGTCGCGGCGCTCCGGCCCGCAACGACCGTGCGGACGCGGAACGGCAACGTGACGACGACGCCCGGGCCCTTCGCCCGCGCGAGTGCGCCCCCGTCGGCTTCGGCCTCGTCGAGGCGGAGAATCTGGAGGAGGCGGTTGCGCTCGTGGCGAAGACGCCTTGCGCGGTGGCGGGTGGTGCGGTCGAGGTCTGGCCGACCCGGCAACCGTAGGCGCAGGCGCCCAGGCTCGCCGACGCGTCATGCCTGCCCTTCGGGCGACCATCAGCTGTCTCGATGACCGCTGACGTCGAGGTGCGGAACCCTTCCTGGACGGCCAAGATGACGAACGTGAGGCGCGCATCCACCTGCCGAGCCGAGCCTGTCACCGTCGCTTCACCCGCGGCAGTTGGAGCTGCACGGCCTCGAACTGCGCCGGCAGCTTGATCTTTGCCAGGTCGGTCATGAGGGCCTCCGCCTCCTCGGGCGAGTCGGCGGCGATGCCGCCGAACGACGCCTTGAGCCGCCCGATGTAAGCGAGCGTGGAGCCGATGATGAACATCGGCTCGCTGGCGTGAATCGCCTGCGCGGCCCGAGACGTGAG